>CANMPK010000001.1 GCA_947499725.1 uncultured Paracoccaceae bacterium
ACCGGTAGCGCTTAGGCTCAGGCCTGCAGGCAGGGTGGATGTGGTGGAAAAGCCCAGCACATCACTGTCAGGGGCTGCATCGGCAAAGCCCTCCGCTAGATCGATATTGACCGCATCGCCATCGCTAAAGCTCTGATCATCCAAACCCAGCGCTTCTGGAGCGGGGTTGGTGACCTCCCAGACAAAGCTGCGCACAATGGTGCCGCCTTCATTGTCTGTGGCGGTGACGCTGACCATGTAAGGCCCATTGGCCGAGGCGCTATTGGTAAAGCTGCCGCTGATCACGCCATTTGCATCAATTGCAAAGCCCGCAGGCAGACCAGTGATGCTGTAGCTGAGCACATCTTCATCGGCAAAGCCCGCAGCCGTGGCCACATCATATGACACGCTCTGCCCATCCACAGCCGCCTGATCCGGGATCGTACCGGCGGTTGGCGCAGGGTTGGTCACGGTCCAATCAAACATATAGCTAGAGCTGCCACCGTCGCTGTCGGTGGCTGTGACCGTAATTGTGAAGGGGCTTATTTGTGATGCGCTAGGATCAATGGTTCCACTGATCAGGCCATTTGCATCAATCGCCAATCCAAAGGCGCTGAGGCCCGTGGCTGTGAAGCTCACGTCATCGCCATCGACATCAACGAAGTTGTTGGAGATATCGAGCGAAATAACATCGCCATCTTCACTGACCTGTTCTGGTATGATGACGTCAATCACTGGTGGCGGGTTGCTAACCGTGATCTTGAACAAATCTGTGGTCACGCCGCCTTCGTCATCATCCGCCGTCAGCATAACCTGATAGACGCCGCCGTTGGTTTGGCTTGCCGTGGAATCGACGATGATCTCAAGGCTCGGTGTGCCATTCACATCGATAATGTTCAACGTGCCGATGGCTGGGTTATCGGCAGAGACGGACAGTCTGAGGTCATCGAGGTCTGGATCAACAAAGGCCGTATCCAATGGGATAACAATCGTTTCACCATCTTGCGTATCGAAATCTGCCTGTGCTGCATTGATCTCTGGCGCGGGGTTGGAGACCACCCACGTAAAGTTGGTTTCCGTGTCACGGTTCTGCGTATCTGTGGCGACAACGGTAATGGCATAGGAACCATCAACGCCCCCTGTCGACGCAGAGTTATCAAGCGTGCCAGAGATTGTTTGGGTCGTTGGGTCGTACTCAAGACCATTTGGAAGGCCAGAAACAGTGAATGTAAGCGTGTCATCATCCTGAATGAAATCATTCAGATTGACACCATCTGCAGGCAAGATGGTCTCCCCGTCCAAATGCGTTTGGGTGGGTATCAGGGTTGTGACGCTAGGGTCGGGGTTGTTCACAGTAAACGAGACCGAAGCGACCGTTGAACGTCCTTGCTCGTCTGTGGCGCGGAATGTGGCGGTGTAGGTCTCAAGGACAGATGCGGTATTGGCCATGGAGCCAGACAGAAAGCCGGTGGATTGGTCAAAGACCAAATCATCAGGCAAGGTGCCGCTGTCAAAGGTGATAGTTAAGCTGTCGCCGTCTGGATCAGAGAACAGGTCTCTGATTTGGATGGGGACAATCACATCAGCATCATCGTAGACATAATCGCCGCCGGGCATGTCAACGACCGGCGCGGGGTTGGTCACTTCAATCAAGAAAGTACTACTGACGCTCGAGCCATCTACGCTGGTCGCTGTCACTTCTACCGTATAGGGCGATCCGTCTGAGGCAAGGTGATCAATGCCAGCAACGGTCGAGGTGATTTCCCCAGTGGTTGCGTTGATTTCAAGACCAATTGGCGCGCCAGTCATTGCGAAAGACGCAATTGCGCTGTCCGGATCTCCAAACGCCTGTGCCGTGGTGATTGACACGCCAGTATCGCCATCTACCAGTTGCTGATCTGGCAAAACCACGCCGCTCAGGGCGATTGGGTCTTCTACATTCGTGACATTAAACGTGAGGGTGTTTGGGGTGAGATCATCCAGCTGGCCATCATTCACCGTAAAGTCCAATGTGGCATATGGTGCGCCAAAACCATCTTGATCTGGCTGATACACCACGGCACCCGCATCCAACTGCGCAGCGGATACGACAGCTGGGAAAGTCGTCACAACAGTCCCGGCGACGATCAGCGTTCCGGTGCTTGGTTGTGCAAAGGAGATGCTTTGCAGTTCATCGCCGCTATCGCCATCGGTGAACACGATGTCGCTTGTTTGGATCGCGTAGATGGTGTCCTCATCAAAGGTGATGGTTTGATCCGCGGACTCTGGCGCATCGGGTTGCGCCGTAACGTTCACAGAAACCGTCGAGGACACGGAATTTCCGTTATTATCGTGGATCGTATAAGAAATAGAGGCTGTGCCAGAATAGTTGGCATTTGGCGTGAAGGTCAGAGTGCCATCGGCTTCGATCGCTACACTGCCCTGCGCAGAGTTCGCAGATGAGATCGTCAGCGTGTCGCCATCGACATCTGAATCATTCGCCAAAACAGCAATGTTAACTGCGATATCTTCTTGCGTTGTTGCGCTATCTGGCAAAGCTGTGGGGGCATCTTGGACATTGTTAACAGTCACGGTGACTGTCGCTGTATCCGTGGCGCCAAGCGCATCGACCAATGTATAGGTGAAAGTATCAGTGGCACCGGAAAAGAAATCCGTGTTTGGCGTGTAGTCAATCGTGCCATCAGAGTTGATGACAACCGAACCGTTGGTAGGCTGCGTGACAGATTGCACAATCGGCACAGGCCCCGTGCTTGGCGTGTCATTGGACAGCACATCAATCGTGACAGTGGTCTCTTCGTTTGTACTTACGGCATCGTCCATTGCATCAGGTGGCGCGATAGGCGCCGGAGAAATGGTGAGATCAACGGTTGCCGTGCTCACCGCGCCATTGGCATCCCGTACACGGTAAGTGAACTGATCAGAGGTACTTGCTCCGCCATCATGAATATACTCAAAAGAACCATCGCTATTGAGCGTGAGTGATCCGTGCGATGGCCCACTTACGGCAGAGGTCTCAACGGTCAGTGCGTCATTCTCAACATCACTATCATTGCTGAGGATACCACTCGCAGCGACGTTCAACGTTTGGCCTGCGATCAGAATATACTGATCGTTCACGGCCATCGGCGCATCATTGATTGGCAACACATGAACTGTGAAGTTCTGCGTAGCGCTACCAGTCACTGTTTGGCCTGCACCGGTATCTTGATAGTCGACCACGACAGTGACGGGGAAATCGCCATAGACATCGTCACCGGCAAAATATGTTAGGTTTGCATGATCCCAAGACGAAACATCAATGGATTGCGCGCCGGCTGTTGCGGTAAAAGAATTCACGCCATCTGAGATCGTATGACCAACGGTGACACCGGATAAAAACGTGCCAGTGACCGTTTCTGAACCATCTGTGTCAATAAAGGTGGGAGTGAGAACAGCTTCAAGCGCGATCTCTGTATCCTCATCACCAGTAACGTCGCTAGTGTCAAAACTGATGCTGTCCAAAACAGGCCGCTGAATGATCAAGGCTTCGTCTCTTTCAGGCCCAACCGAAATGTCGAGCGTCAGCGTGGAAGTTCCTGAAAAATGCTCGGGATTGGTGAAGCTTAACCCTTGTTGAGCTGCGTCGACGATGTCGATTTCCCATTCGCCCGTATCTGCATTTAACTGGCCGACATTGAATGTACCGTTCTCAGGAAAACCACTGAGCTTGATGGGTTCGGACCCAAGCCACTGGATCTGTGCAAAGGCATTGTAATCAAGAAAGGTTTGTGTGCCCGCGGTTGAATTTGTTGTCAGCGTGAGGGTTGTGGACCCATCCGCATTGTCGGTGAAATCAAAAACCGAATTTGCAATGAAACGGTCCTTAAACTGGCTAACGCTTGAATGGTTCGACTCAGCAGATCCACCAGTCGCATCCCCAGTGAATACGTCAAACATATTGGTGCCATCAGGAACGGATTCCCATGACAAAAGATCCACGACGCCCGCAACACGAACGTTGAACATGCTACCTGATGTCGTTTGGTTCTCGAGATCGATGATCGCGAAACCCGCACCCATGTTTTCATTCAAATTGCTGGACCGTGTGCCGCCCATGGACAAATTCAGCAAGCCGATCTTTGCACCTTCAGGCGCCGTAAATGTCATTACGGCTTCGTCTGATGATGGAGAGGCATCGAACACAGCACTGTCGCTGCTCGTGCCCATTGTGTCAGCTGAGGAGCCGAAGTCGATCCGGTCGTAGAAAGCGACCGTAAACATCGTATCGAAGTTATTGGCATGCGAAGACGCACGCGAAATCACCAGATCGCCGTCACTGTTAATATAGAGGGTAGGATCATTGTTAGCAGAAGCGGTCGCAAAGGTGTCCCCGCTGATCTCTGCGTTGCTGGATTGAATAGAAACAGGGGTACCGGCATTTAGATCGTAATCTTCATACCCGTAGGTCACGGTTGAGGCGACACCAGACCCACGTTGCGCCATGACTGTGCCAGTTGCGCTTCCGCTGTCCAGATCTAGAAAGTGCGTCGAGAACCCTTTGTATTCGATGGCTGAACTGGACGTAGCGGCAGCCGCATCGTTTTGCGTAATTTTGATGAAATCCGCATCCGCTGGGATCTCGATTACGATTTCATCGGTATTGCCTTTTGGTGCCCAAGACGCATCGGTTCCCAAAAATTCTGAACTTGTATTTTCGGTTGTCAGGAATTCGACGAAATAAGAGGTTTGCAGTTCTGTATTTTCGACAATCTGCAATGTGCCATCCACGATCGTGAAGGCTGGGTTAATGTCGCTGCCTAAGTTCCCCTGCGTTGACCCGCCGTCCAAAACACCTGTGCCCAAAGGCACATCTGACCAGCTAAACTGATCGTTTCGGTTTGGACCTTGATCGACAATATAAGCCAATGACCCTTCTGAAGTGGCTGTTGCCAAGTCGATCGAGACATTCATTGTCATATAATCATCGTCGCGGGCGGCGTTGCCCCCCGTGATGGTGTCATTGCTTGAATAAGCGGTGATGGCGATGTTGGTGGTGCCTGCCGGAATTAAAAATTCTGTGGGGGTATCGTCTGCATCCGAGGCACGGTAACCCGCCGCTGTTGCGAAGGTGTCGGGTAAAGAGCCGCCATCCGTCAGGGCAGGTTGCACTTGTAGGTTCAGGTTGATCACTTGATCTTCATCAACCACCACAACGGGATCAATTTGAATGTTGTCGGTTTCGGTTTGGGTTGCGATACCAACGAAGTCACCATCTGACAAATCAACCTGATGGAAATAGACCAAGCCGTTGGCAGCGTCATAACCGCTGGCTGACAACACCAGTGTATTTGCAGAATCCAAGTCAGCTTGATCGGAGATAATCACCCCGAAATCCGATGTTTGACTGCCCAAAGTGCCCGAAAAACTGTTTATGTCAAAGACCAGGGTGCTGAGGCCAACATCGTCAGTTTCAGTATAGGTCCAGACGCGTTCGACCATGGATTGTACCCCAATTGGTGTATTGGTGCTGGTCGTCGACACGGCGCCGCCGTCATCGGTTACGATGATGTTGCCAGCACCAGCGTCGGTGCTGTCCTTGATGGTGAAAACGCCATCGGTGAATTCAACTGCTAAGGTTTCCGCAAGCGCTTGGGTGCTTACAGCCTCTGTTTCAATTTCGTCAGTTTGAAATTCTAGATCCCAGTCACCACCAAGTGCGAGGGCCCCCGTTGTATCGCTGGAGGCCGCAATATCGGCGCCAGTCAAAGCAGCCATAACATTAACAGCGGCCTCACCCATGTCACCGGCCGCAAAATTACAACCGTAAATCAAAAGGTCCGCATCTTCGGTTAACGACTGAGATAAACCACGTAGACTGTCATGTTGGATATCAAGCATGGATTGAGCGGTTACAATCCCATCACCCAAAAGCATAAACCCTTCGCCGCCATGGGCAAAAATATGGATGCCAGAAACCGAGTCGAATTGCAGCGCAAATTCAGCAATTTGCGCCATGCCATCCGATGCGGTGTCCAGACGCAGGATAACTGCGTCTTGGTCCAGCGCCGCCTCAATGGCATCTGCGTCTTCAATACGTGGGTCAATTACGTAAATCTGTTGAGAGTCTACCGTTTCGTTTTGCGGAGCGCCTTCCTCAATGGTGTCGCTCGTAACCAGTGAGGTGTCGTCAAACGTCGCAACATTTTCGACCAAATCCATAGCGAAGGCCGCGTCGAACATTGTCCGCGGTTCAAGTGCCAGATCGTTGTTTTTGGATTTTTTACCGAAAATACCCATAGACTCTATCACCTTTTCTTACAGGAATTACCCTACAAAAAACTGGAGGTTAGCTTGATGGGAAAAAACCATATGAATTTGCAAAAACGAGTATGCCTTGACCCAAAAGGATAGGTCATACTCTGAATTTAAGGGGGTGTTAGTGCAGGCCTTCGCCGCGTTTCACCCAGATGTCATGAATGGCCTTTTCAAGCACATCGACACTTTCCTGACCTGTCAAATCAGCCGGGTAATTGTTCATGCCAACGGCAGCGAAAAGCGAGGCATATGCGGTTTGAAGTTCGGCGTAACGACTGTCAAACCGTAGCTCAGCCAAGATTGCGCCGAGCTCTTCAAAGATCTCTTCCTGTGTACCGGTCACGCCAACACTGCTTTCAGTCGCGATGGCCTGCGTTATCTTGCGCGAAACATCTGCATATTGCGCAGAGATGCGAGTTTCAGAACGAAGATTAGAATAGCGTTCTTTGGCGACATGAACCTGCGTTGCAACTGCGTGGGTCAAAGCCAAGGCGCGCGCGTCTAACAAGGCTTGCTGGTTGCGCACACGGGCAACTTTGCGTGGATGGGCGAACACATTGATCAAGTCATAGCTGACACGAGTGCCTGCCGTCAGCCAACTTTGATCGACCAGCAAATCATTGCCGGAAACATTGCCGGTGATATACGGCCGAATGGACGGCAAGAGTTCAAGCGCCGCTGCTTTTTGATCAAGCTCTGCGTTCCGCTGTTCGTATGTGACTTCGCGCAATTCGGGACGGTTCACATAGGCAAGCTGCACCAGCTCAGAGGTTGGTTTTTGAACAGATGGCAATGTTTTGCGCGGGGGAATGCGCACACGGAAAGATTGCCCAGGCTCGAGGTTAATCAATGCGGCAAGCTGGTGTTTGGAAACCTTTAGATCGCGCTGCAGAGCTTTCATTTCACCAATAACGCGCAATAGATCGCGTTGGTAAATCAAACCTTCTTTGGGCGAGCTAAACCCACCATTTGTCAAACTGCGCGAATTCGCGAGTTCACGCGATGCTTTGCGCTCCAACGCAGAGATCCGATGAGACAGACGATCATGGCTGACGGCGCGCCAATAGGCTGTGCGCACGTTTTCTACCAAGCGATTCACGGTAGAACGGCGTTGCTCCATCGCAATCAAAACATCGTTGCCGCTTTGCTGTGAACGGTAATAGGACAGGCCGTAGTCTAGAATATCCCAACTCAACGTCAGGTTGGTTTCACTTGTGTCTTGCTCGGTAGACCGAGACGCATTGGCAGAGGTCAAACCAGTCGTTGAATTAACGCTAAAACTTCCCGGTTCGCTGTCGCGGCGCGAAAATTCGCTGCTTGCGACCAGACCTGGCAGCATGTCAAGCGCAGTCACTTGCTTTGTTGATTTCGCCAGCGCGATGTTGGATTGTTCAATGCGATGGTCGAGATTGTATTTAATCGCACGTGCCATCGCTTCGTGTAAGCCAACAGTGCCATCAATCGGCTCTTGGTCGTCTGCGATCAAACGAAGTTCGCGATCCGCAGCGATCGTGCTCAGCTCGGCGTTTGTGATGGGGGTAATGGATGTGTCACAGGCCGCCAAGAGCGGTAGAAAACCAATAGAAAGCACTTTTCCAGAAAATCGCACAGCAAACTACCCCGTTAATTTAGCGTAAAAAACCATATATTTATTGGGTTTCAAAGCCAAAAAATCACTAAGGCAGCTTTATATGCCCAGATGTGCCAATGCGCGGGGAATTGTGTGCAGCTTGCATCACAGCTGACACCTGCACAGTCTGGCTAATTGGATCGATCACCGGCGAGATGAAGTCAACTTTCACTGTGATACCAGTGTCTTGCCCTTCGGGTGTAAATTGAAACTCTTGACCGACAGACAACTCATCCACCCAAGCAGCGGGCGGCCTCATATCGACATAAAGATCTTTTGTATCTGCAATCTCAACCAGCGCTTCCCCTTGGCTTACCGTGGAAAAAGGCTTTACAGCCCAAGCGATGATTGTACCAGAAAACGGGGCGGTGACGCTGCACGTTTGCGCGCGCGCCTGTTCGACCTTAAGCTGGGCTTCTTGCAAAGACACGCTCTGGGTCGACAACACCACATCCGCTCGTCCCGCCGCCCCACGGGCCGCCAATTGGCGGGTGAGTCGCAATTCAGTCTGTGCTTGTTGCAGTTCAATACCCGCCGCCTCGATCAGCGCTGTTTCATAGGCACAATCGAAATTCACCAACACAGAACCCGCCTCGATCTGCGTACCCTGCGGGTGCAAAAAATCAGATAATTGCCCGCTGCGCTGGGAGGAAAGTGTCACATGTTTTGTTGCCGTAACAGTGCCGGAGACGTGCCGATCCAAGTCTTGTGATGCGACGGGAAGGCCGAAAAATACGGCCCCAAGAGTTGCAACCAATAGGTGTTTCATAGACGCCATTCTGCCAAACTGTTTGAAGCTTAGAATGACGGAAGGCTTGTTTTTTGTCCAGTAGACCCAGATAAGTTCTAAGCTCTGCATATGTTGTTTTCTGTCGAGGGGCCTGTGTCGCGGTCAACTGAACAAACTCCTTCCAAGCGAGAATCCGGCGTTTTGACGCCGATTCAATTGTTGGAAATCGGCATCCGAGAACAAAAAACGTTTTTGGATTTGGCGGACCATTTGGTCAATCGCCTGCCTCCGTTTTTTGGCGCAGATCAAGCGGTGTTTGGGCAGCTTTTCCCAAGGCAGTTTTCAGTTAAAGCTGGCAGTGCTGTCGCGGCTGTAAGCAATGACAGCCCATACATTCAAAAATTGCAGGGTAAAATCAAAGTAGCCCTGCGGGGCGACAATCGCTCAACCCAGCAACTATCCCTCAAAGACGTAGATGCACAAAGTGCGCTGCCCTTTGGCCTTTTGATCCCGATGTCGTTGGGGAATGACAATCGTCCGCATGCTGTTTTGATTTCTAAATCAAGCCCTTGGAAGCCTGCAGAAATAGAGGCTGCGACCTATTTGGCGCAGGTTTATGATCATGCGTTTTGTGCTGCATTGCGCCCCAGACGATGGTCCGTCAGGTCGTTGTCAAAATGGGGGATCCGCTTTGGGGTGCTTGCGGCGGTCACAGTGTTGTTTCTTGTGCCAGCAAGGGTCAGCGTCGTTGCTCCAGCACGCGTTGTGGCGTCGGAAACAGTGACTGTCACCGCCACGATTACTGGCCGGGTTTTAGAAGTGCTCGCACAGTCTGGTGCGCCTGTTATGAAAGGCGATCCACTGTTTCGGATGGATGATCAAATTGCACGCGATCAATTGGCTGGCGCACGCCAAAATCTTGCAGTTTCATTGGCCAAACAAACAGTGTTGCAACGCCGCGCGCTGACAGACCCTAAGGCTCGTGAAGATTTGGCAGTTGCTGAGGCTGAGGTAAAGGTGGCCGAAGTGGATGTGCAAGAAGCGCAGCATTTGCTTGAACGCCATAGCATCACGGCGCTTTCAGATGGCGAAATTTTAGGAAGCGACCTCAGCGCGTTGAAAGGCGAAACTGTTGATCTTGGCGAGCCCTTAGCGCAGATCGTGGTGCCTGGGGCCTTTGAAGTTGAAGCAGATGTGTCGGTACAAGATGGCGAACTGGTTTATCAAATGACAAGTGCAAAGGCCTTTCTGAGTGATGCACCTCTAACCGCACGCGAACTACGTAAGCTCCGAACCCCGTCTCAACCGCGCCAAGATGAACGTGGTGGTGTCAGCTATCCAGTTCGTTTTGATCTGCCCACTGATAACGAGGGGCTTGTGCTGGGCATGGAAGGATCAGTTCAGATTTACGGAGACGAAAGGCCATTGATCTACACATTGTTGCGCCGACCGATCATCTGGGTACGAACGCGTCTGCCTGTATGGTGAATTTCGATTACGAAAAGCTACCGCCGCTGCGCGAGGATCTGGATATCCAGCTGCGTAGAGAAGGCGGTGAAACGTTTGCACAACTCTATGATCCTTTGCGACATAGATATTATGATTTGACGGCAGCGAGCACGCAAATGCTGCGCTTTTGGCGCCTAGGCCAAGGCGAGGCCGTGTTGTCTGAGGTTCAGAAAAGCAATCGCGCGATGTCCCTGACCCAAACGGACTTGGACGTTTTCCAGCGCTTCTTGACGGCAAACAACCTTGTGCGTTTGGGCAGTAGTACTGAATTCCTAAAAAAACAGCGACAACAGGCGTCGTCTTTTCGCGCGCGGTTCGGCAAGCTGATGTTTTTCCGTTTTGATCTAGGAAACCCAACGCGCGTTCTAGAGTGGGCCTATCCTTTTGGTGCACTTTTTTATCTTCGGTTTTTCACAATTCTAAGCCTTGTTGCTCTGTGCGTTGGCGGGTGGATTATCGCCTCGGCACCATCTGTGATCACGGAGCACCTTGTCTCTTTAGGGTCGCTGCAAGGGGGGCTTTCTCTTGTCTTGGCGGCAGTCATTGGAAAGATGGTTCACGAATTAGGACATGCGTTTCAAGCGTTGCGATTGGGTATCCCCGTGTCTCGCTGTGGCGTGATGTTCATGTTGGCGATCCCCTTGCCATTCACCGAAATCACGGATGCTTGGCGATTGCCAAATCGTGGCGAACGGATGCGTATTGCAGCAGGTGGCATACTCGCGGAGTTGGGCTTGGCCTGTTGGATGATCTTGCTATTTGCTTTCTTACCAAATGGAGATCTGCGCACGCTTGTCTTTTCAATGGCGACACTGTCGATATTGCTAAGCCTGCTGGTAAACCTCAATCCTCTCATGCGCTTTGATGGATATCACATGCTGTCGGATTTGACTGGATTTAAGAACCTTCAATCGCGCAGCAATGCAATGGGGCGCTGGTACATGCGCCGTGTTTTATTTGGCTTAAAGGATAATATGCCGGAGCCTTTGGCGCGGGACGAGGCGACTTTTTTAATTGGGTTTGCTTATGGTGTCTGGGTCTATCGGTTGTTTTTGTACCTTGGGATTGCAACCTTGGTTTACCTTTTTTTACCAAAGGTTCTAGGCGCCCCAATTGCGGTAACGGCGCTTATCTTGTTTGTCGCAATCCCAATTGTCACAGAAGTTAAGGTCTTAGCGAGGAGAGCAACAGAAATGGTTCGGACGTTACGAGCTTGGTTCACAGCCCTTTGCTGTACAGCACTTTGTGCGGCGGCTTTCGTACCTTATTCCAAAACTCACAAAGTGCCTGCACGTCTTGTGCCACATGAAACCGTAACGTTGGTTGCCCCGCGGGATGCCGTCGTTCGGGCGCTCCATTTCGTGCCGTCAGAGTTGCCGATAGAATTAACAGCAGGCAAAGCGTTATGGTCTCTGGAAGATCCGAATTTGAACTTTCAAATCGAACGCGCCACTTCTGAACATGAACGTATTTCGCGGCAACTATCGAGGCGTTCTGGTTCGGATCTTGTCTTGGCGCAATCGACTATTCTTGCAGAACAAGCAGATCTGCTGAAGGCGCGTATAGAAGAGGCGCAAACCGCTAAGGCGCAGCTTGAAATAAAGGTCCCTTTTTCGGGAACCGTTTCAGAACAAGCCAGCCTTATTCAGATCGACATGCAACTCGGAGCGGGAACCCCTTTAGCCCAAGTTTCTGATTTCGAAAAACGGCTTGTCCAAGCAATCATCCCAAGTGATTTACGACGTGAAATGGATACGGAGGCGGATCCAAAGTTCGTGAGCCTGGGGCGCGGTATTATTCTACATGACCTGCAAGTTGACACCGTCGAAAAAAGCAGAGTTGGCCCACTAGAAGAGTTGGAGTTTTTGCGATCCTTTGGAGGGGAAGTTGCCGTTTCCGCCAACGAATCAACAACACCGCAGGGTGTTTGGCATCGGCTTCAAACCTATCCCGTCTTAGGTGCGGATCTTCCGCAGATTGTGCTAAGCGGGCATCTGCATATCAAATCCCTTCCGCAAAGCTTGGCCAAGCGTATGATAACGCAAATCAAGATTGTCGCGATTTCTGAAGCGTCGTTTTAGCGTTGTGAAGCCAAAAAACCCGCCAAAACTGGCGGTTGCCTATGGTTCAGCTATGGGGCCACACGTTCATCGTTGAGATCACTCAAAAGCCGACGATGCTTGCGCGTTTCCGACATTAGGTCCCCGAAAGTTGTAATCCCCTTTCCCTGCAATAGAGGGAGCAGCTTCAATACCGCTTCGGCTGTCGCCTGCGCATCGCCAAGTGCCGTGTGGCGGAGCTCAAAAGGCAACTCGATGGCCAGCCGCTGGCAGAGCGCATCTAGCGTGTGATCTGCCGTCGTACCAAACACCACGGCAGACAAAAGCACTGTGTCGAGAACAGGATGATCCCATGTTACGCCAATCGTTTGCTCGTGGCGGCGCAAGAGCCCGAGATCAAAAGGGGCATTGTGCGCCACCAAAACCGCTCCACGGGCAAACTTATGGAAGTCGAGCCCAACTTTTGCGATGTCGGGGGCTGTTTTAACATGCGCATCCGTCACCCCATGAATACGCGTAGAGGCGGCTGGAATAGGGCGGCCAGGATTGACTAAAGCATCGACTTGTTCACCTTCGACGAGACGCCCGTTCAGGATCCGCAGCGCTGCAATCTGTACAATTTCATCTTCTTTGACCGACAATCCCGTGGTCTCTGTATCAAAGACCACCAGCGGAAGATCTACCAGCTTGGTATCGTAAAGCTCGGCCGCTGCGCGACTTTCAAGTAGACCAAAATCGAATACGAGAGAACGATGATCATCAGCGTCGACCTCGTGCCGCTCGAGATCAATGAAGATCATATCGCCATCCTCCCCCAGCGGCTTCAGATGTGCCGTGAATGTCGTCAGGTGGTGAATGTCCATCAGCGTGAAGGCTTCCTTGCCAGCGCTGCACTGTGGCTTTGATTTTGCGGCGTCAAAAGCGGCAAGGTCGAAATAGTCTGACAATGGGGCTTTAAGGCGCGGTGGAGCGATCTTTGCAAGGATATCCGCGGCCTGCGCATCGTAAAGAACAACCTCTCCGATCGCATTGACGAGGATTGTTGCGATGGGAATTTCACTTAGGAGTGCGGTGAGGCGGCGGCGCTCTTCACGCAGCTGCTCGGTTTCCTGAGAGACATTCGACTGGATGGTCTCCAAGGAGGCGTCCATGGCTTGCGAAACCGCACGTGCCGCTGGCGCTAGATCGCCGAGATACCGCGCAGCGTCATCCGTGATTTCCGCATCGACGCCGGCTTTTGCGCGCAAAAGCAAGCTGGTCGAAAGTTCATCAATGGGTTGGGCGACATGCTCATCAAAAAGAAACCAGATGCCCGCCAAAAACCCTACGTTCAGAAAGCCGAAAATAAGGAAAGCTGTTGTGAATGGCGCTGTTGGAAGCGTTTGATCCGCGCGCGCCCAAGCGAATACCAATGCCACTGCCGCAAGGGCGACAGCGCCCGCTGCCATAAAGCCAAAGAAAAGGAAAATCCGAAGGCGAAGGGACAGGCGCGCAAGCATCGTCAGGCCGTGCAAACCAGAGTGAGGATTGGATCTTCTATAGGCATCTTCTGCCAATCCGCATTCGAAATGGTTCCATCATCCTCAAAAACAGCCCCGTCAATCAGTATCGCTGATCGGGCCTCTTTGCAGTCAAAGAGCATGGGCGCTTGATTGACAGGCGACCAACGCCCGAAAAAATAAAGATCCGCAATTCTCTGAGCAGGGATGTTTTCGTTCTTGCGAAGCGTTGCCACGTCAACAGCAACGAAGCGCTTAGTATAGGGCACAGCCTGCGTCCAAGGGCGCATCCAGCTTTGCTCTTCAACCGTTGAAGCAATCTCAACGCCTTCTGGCAAACGCTCGGCCGTGCGATCAAACCAAGTGTATTCGTTGGAAATTGTCATGCCGATCATACCGGCACCCGCGGCAATGGGCATGATCCACTTGGGCAAACGCCGTCCAATTGCAATGTTGATCAACATGGCCACGCCTGCACAGGCGATCCCAGCGAAAATGGTTGCGATAAGTTCAATAAACATGGGCTATCCTAACGCGCCTTTGCCAGATCCGGCAGCTGATTGCATGGTTTTGACAACAACAAACGCATCGCGCAAATGGCTGCGTTCAAAGTCAGAGAGATCGGAGGGATCAAGGTAGTTATCAGGCGTCTCGCCTAATTTTATCTGCGTGGCCTGATGTTCCAATCGCGTCATCGCGATGAGGTCGTAGGCATCCAATAGATCATCGCCACCGGATTTGGAAAGTAATCCGCGCTTCACTGCCGCCTCAAGACGCGCCCGTGTGGAAACCTGTGTCACTTGCCCCTCCAACGCATAGATGCGGCCAAGATCGACGACGGGCACAACGCCATTGTGTTTGAGGTCCAGCTGATTGCGATGGTCGCCAGAGCGGATCGTCGCCAAACCGCGCAGCAATCCAAGCGGCGGATGATGTTTCAAAGAGTTCGACACCATGTGGGCCGTGAAGATCGAATTTTCGGCAGCGGCCTTTAATGTGTCTATGTGGAGACCTTCAAAAAGGCTTTCGTCGCCGCCAATGGCCCGCAAATCGAACATGACAGAGGCCAGCATTTGGGCTTCGTGATCTGGCGTCGCGATCCAGTCGCGGAAATACCCCTGCCAGATCGACAAGGGCTGACACCATCGCGGGTTGGTCGCCATCATGTTGCCAGGGCAATAGAAGTACCCGCAAGTATCCAGACCGTCGCTGACAAATTTGGCTAGGGCCTCAAAGTAGGGCATGTCACTTTTCGTGACCGCGTCGGACAGGATCAGACAATTGTCTTGATCAGACACACCAGTCTGTTCTTGCCGTCCCTGACTGCCGCAGGCGAGCCAAACATATGGCACGGGCGGTTTGCCCAGCGTGTCTTCGGCCAAAGCAAGCAAGCGGCGCGTCACAGTATCCGCGATGTCGGTGATCAGTCGGGTGACAACCTCATGCCGATTGCCGGCGTCCACCAGCTGAACAAGAAGCTGTGGTATGTCGCCGGTAACATGGGCCATCTGCTCGGCAGTTGTCGCCTTGGCGATGCGCCCAACCAAATCAGCCGAAGTCACCGTCAGGGCGCGCGTTAAATCGGTCTGGGTGATGATGCCAACAAGCTTGCCGTCTTCCAAAATCGGAATGCTGCCAACGCCTTGTTCGACCATCAAATGCAAAGCATCTGTGATCAATTCAGATGGACCAAGCGTCAACACTTCCGATGTCATGATGCTCGCAATCTCATCTGTGGTCTCTTTACCGTCGACAATCACGCGGCTGTTCATGTCGCGCAGGGTCACCAGTCCTTTTAAGTCCACCCCATCTGTGATGCAGATCGTCGAAATACGGCGATCTCGCATTATGCGTGCGGCCTCTCGAATGGAGGTTTCTGGCGCGCAAGTCACCGGATTCGC
Source organism: uncultured Paracoccaceae bacterium (assembly GCA_947499725.1). Taxonomy (GTDB): domain Bacteria; phylum Pseudomonadota; class Alphaproteobacteria; order Rhodobacterales; family Rhodobacteraceae; genus Cognatishimia. The sequence goes on from CANMPK010000001.1 coordinate 15,603, forward strand.
CGTCATCCAGCGCTCTACAGGCGTTGTTGTCGGATCAGATTGCGCCGGTGCCGGCGGACGTCTGCGATCAAAGAATTTGGCCACTGCGCTGTGGGCTTTGATCAACGCGTAAAACTGGTTTTTGGGTACAGCGATCAAGGTCGCTTTGGATACCGAAACGGCCGTACGGGTCGATGTTTCGCCGCGCAGCAATGCCCGTTCACCAAACGAGTTGCGTGGACCAAGTAAAGAGAGCTGAACGCCGATCTCGTCGGTGATCTCAACCTCGCCGGCAGCGATAATGTAAAGGTGGGTGGCTGTGTCACCGACAGAATACACGACATCATTGGCCGAGAACTCTTGCGCCTGACAGGCCTGTGCAAGTGCCTTCAAATCGAGTTCAGGCAAGCTGTCATAGGGATGCACAGATGCGATGAACTGGATCAAATTTATAGGAAGAGACATCACTTGGCCCTTCTGGCACATATCCTGCCCATTCAGATTGAACGGGCACACATTCAGTAAGCGTTTTGGGGGAACACCGCCATCCAAGAGACGGCGGTGTTCTGTCTTTTTAGTGATCTTCGATGGCTGCGCCGGAACCACGCGGGATGCGCACGCTCTCGACGAGATCTTTGATCTCTTGCGGTGTTTCCTTCGTCGCTTTGGATACGAAGTAGGCCACTGTGAAGTTCACCAAAGCACCGATCGCGCCAAAGGAGGTGGATTTGATTGGGCCAAGCAGTGGGTCAGCATCTGTGAAGCTGTTTGTGCCTGGAACAAAGAACCAACCTTTGTGCAAGAAGATGTAAAGCAAAGTCACAACCAGACCTGCCAACATACCTGCAACCGCACCCGAGTTGTTGATGCGGGTCGAGAAGATACCCATCATCAGCGCCGGGAAGATTGAGGCTGCCGCCAGACCGAAGGCCAAGGCCACGGTTTGCGCCGCAAAGCCCGGTGGGTTCAGACCCAACAGAACCGCCACAACAATCGCTGCCGCCATGGACAGACGCGCTGCCAGAAGCTCGTTTTTCTCTGACATATTCGGTGTCAGCTGACCTTTTAGAAGATCGTGAGACACAGCAGAGGAAATGGCAAGCAAGAGGCCAGCCGCAGTGGAGAGAGCAGCCGCAAGACCACCCGCCGCAACCAGACCGATGACCCAACCTGGAAGGTTCGCGATTTCAGGGTTCGCAAGAACCAAGATGTCACGGTTGAACTTTGTCAGCTCGTTGCCTTCCCAGCCGTTTGCTTCCGCTTTGGCTTGTAGATCAGCATTTTGGTCGTTGTAATACTGGATCTTGCCGTCGCCGTTCTTGTCTTCCCAGTCAAGAAGACCAGTTTTCTGCCAAGTTGCCATCCAAGCATATTCAGGGTCGTTCTCGATCTGCTCTACGCTGACCGCTTCGCCATTCGTGCCATTTGGCCACATCAAATCAGAGATGTTCAGACGCGCCATCGCACCAACCGCAGGGGCTGTCAGATAAAGAAGGGCGATGAAGACCAGTGTCCAACCTGCGGACCAGCGTGCGTCAGAAACCTTAGGAACGGTAAAGAAACGCATGATCACGTGTGGCAGACCAGCTGTACCAATCATCAGGGACAGTGTGAACAGAACCATGTTGATGGTAGAACCATGCGCCGCTGTGTACTCTTTAAAGCCCAGATCGGTTACGATTTGGTCGAGTTTCACGAGCAGAGATTCTCCAGAAGCCGTATGCTCACCAAACAGGCCCAAAGCCGGGATCGGGTTGCCTGTCAGCTGCAAAGAGATGAAGACAGCAGGGATCGTGTAAGCTGTGATCAAAACGCAGTACTGCGCCACCTGTGTGTATGTCACACCCTTCATACCACCGAAAACGGCGTAGGCGAAAACCACACACGACCCAAGAAGCAGACCCCAGAAGGCGTCGATTTCAAGGAAGCGACCAAAGGCGATACCAACACCCTGCATCTGACCAATCACATAGGTGATGGAGGCCACCAGAAGACAGATCACAGCCACCAGACGCGCCGTCGGAGAATAGAAGCGATCGCCGATGAACTCAGACACAGTGAACTTGCCGAACTTACGCAGGTAAGGCGCAAGCAGCAGAGCCAGCAGAACGTAACCACCGGTCCAACCCATCAGGAAGGAGGAGTTGTCATAGCCTGTGAAAGCAATCAAGCCGGCCATCGAGATGAAGGACGCCGCAGACATCCAGTCCGCCGCTGTCGCCATACCGTTGGTGACTGGGTGAACGCCGCGACCCGCAGCGTAAAATTCAGATGTGGAACCCGCACGGGCCCAGATCGCGATGCCGATGTAAAGCGCAAAGGATGCGCCAACAAACAGCAGGTTAAGTGTAAATTGATCCATCGTCTTATTCCTCGTCCACGCCGTGTTCACGATCCAAGGTGTTCATGCGCCAAGCGTAGAAGAAAATCAGCGCAAGGAAGCACAGGATCGACCCTTGTTGGGCGAACCAAAAGCCAAGATCAGTACCGCCAATTTTGATACCAGCCAGCATTGGGCGCAGGATGATCCCGAACCCGAACGAGACCAGCGCCCATATTATGAGGCTGATCTTGATAAGACGCATATTGGCTGACCAATAAGCGTTATTGTCATCATTTTGGGACATGGAATGGCCCCTCCTTCCTTTTCCAACCGACCCCTAAAGAGGTCTGTTATTGTGAGCCCTCAAGCGGTGACTTTCGCCACCAATTGACTCAGGTTTGAAGCGATCTCCTCAATCGCTTTCATAGCGTCGATGCGCGACAGCGCACCGGTGCGTTCGTAATAGGTAATGAGCGGCGCGGTCTGGGCGTGATACGCCTCAAGGCGCTGCACCACAGTCTCTGCATTGTCATCCGCACGGCGTTTCATGTCGCTGGACCCGCATTTGTCACAGATGCCGGATGTTGCGCTGGGCTTAAACGTGTCGTGATAACCTTCGCCGCAGTGCCCGCAGGTGAACCGACCAGAAATCCGCTCAACCATCGCTGCATCATCAACGTCCATGCTGATGGCCGCATTTACAGATTGGCCCCGCTCTTTCAGCAGCGCAGCTAAGGCGTCTGCTTGCACTGTGGTCCGTGGGAAGCCATCCAAAATCACACCTTTGGCGCAATCGGGGTCTTCCAGACGGTCCCGCAGAATAGCGATCACGATGTCGTCGCTGACAAGCTTGCCTGATTCCATCACCGCTTTAGCTGCCTTACCAGCATCGGTTCTCGCGGCAACAGCTTCGCGCAGCAGATCCCCCGTAGACAGTTGAACAAGCCCAAAGGTCTCTTCCAGCATCCGCGCCTGTGTCCCTTTGCCTGCCCCTGGCGGGCCAAGCAAAATCAGAACAGTCGCTGCCGTTGTTGTCGTTGCGCCATCCATCATGCGTCCGCTCGGTTCATACGGTTGGCAATCAGATCGTCGACCACGGAAGGATCGGCGAGCGTAGATGTGTCGCCCAAAGCACCGAAGTCATCTTCAGCAATCTTGCGCAGGATACGGCGCATGATCTTGCCAGAGCGGGTCTTGGGAAGCCCCGGCGCCCATTGAATAAGATCCGGTTTGGCAATTGGGCCGATTTCAGTACGCACCCAGGTTTCGAGCTCTTTGCGCAGGGCATCAGAAGGCTCTTCACCATTCATCAAGGTCACATAGGCATAGATACCTTGTCCCTTCACATCGTGCGGATACCCAACCACAGCGCTTTCAGCCACTTTGGCATGCGCCACAAGCGCGCTTTCAACCTCAGCTGTGCCCATGCGGTGGCCAGAGACGTTGATCACATCATCGACGCGGCCCGTGATCCAATAATCGCCATCCTCATCGCGGCGACAGCCATCGCCAGAGAAGTAGTAGCCCTTGTAATCGCTGAAATAAGTCTTCTCAAAGCGTTCATGATCGCCCCAGACCGTGCGCATCTGCCCAGGCCAGCTGTCCTTCATGCAAAGCACGCCGTCTACACTGTTCCCTTCGATGATCTCACCGCTCGTGGGTTCCAGAACGACAGGCTGCACGCCAAAGAATGGCTGCTGCGCAGAACCTGGCTTGAGGTCCGTTGCCCCTGGGAGCGGCGTCAACATGTGCCCGCCGGTTTCGGTTTGCCAGAAGGTATCGACGATCGGACAACGGCCATTGCCAACAACGTCGTTATACCAATTCCAAGCTTCTGGGTTGATCGGCTCACCCACAGATCCCAAAATACGCAGATCAGACAGGTCGTATTTTTCGACCCATTCGTTGCCCGCACCCATCAGCGCGCGGATCGCTGTCGGAGCTGTGTAGAACTGATTGACTTTGTGCTTTTCACACACCTCCCAGAAACGACCGGCGTCTGGGTAGGTTGGCACGCCTTCAAACATGATGGTCGTCGCGCCGTTGGCCAGTGGCCCGTAGACAATGTAGCTGTGACCCGTGACCCAGCCCACGTCTGCGGTGCACCAGAAGACATCGCCATCGTTGTAATCAAAGACATATTCATGGGTCATGGACGCGTAGACCATGTAACCACCTGTTGTGTGCACAACGCCTTTCGGCTGCCCCGTGGATCCAGAGGTGTAGAGAATGAAAAGAGGATCTTCGGCGTTCATTTCTTCAGGTGGGCAAACCTCTGAAGCATCTGCCGCCAGCGCGTTGTAATCGTGATCACGCTCTGTCCAAGCGGTTTGGCCGCCGGTGCGTTTGACCACAAGACACTGCACGTCGTCTTTGCACTGTTGAAGCGCCGTGTCGGTGTTGGATTTCAAAGGCGTTTCGCGTCCACCGCGCGGGGCAAAATCTGCGGTGATGACGAGTTTTGCATCACAACCATTGATCCGCGCGCCCAAGGCGTCAGGTGAAAATCCAGCAAAAACGATAGAGTGAATGGCGCCAATACGGGCGCAAGCAAGCATCGCATAGGCCGCTTCTGGGATCATCGGGAGGTAGATGATCACGCGGTCGCCTTTGGTGACACCGAGATCCTTGAGGATATTTGCCATTTTACTGACTGACCGGTGCAGTTCGTTATAGCTGATATGCAGCGGATCTTGCTTCGCGGTATCGTCGGGTTCCCAGATAATCGCTGTCTGATCACCGCGTGTTGAAAGATGACGATCAATGCAGTTGGCAGACGCATTCAATGTACCATCTTCAAACCAACGAATGTCGATATTGGCAGGCTCAAAGGATGTGTTTTTCACCTTGGTGAACGGTTTGATCCAATCGATGCGCTGCCCGTGTTCCTTCCAGAATGCATCCGGATTTGAAACGGATTGAGCATACATCGAGGCATACACCTCAGCAGTTACAATAGGCTTCTTGGATCGATTTTCAGACGGTTCTGTCGCAAGATGGTTGTCGTCGAGTGTCACTGGTTTTCCTCCCTTATGCTGCAACTGAAAACGGCCACAGGCCATCCTCCAAATGCTGCGGGGCTCATCCTAGGCATCACTTCTTAATAATTGGAGATCGTTGAATGGTTTTTTTAACAACTTTGTAAATTTTTATAAATTGCAACGGATTGACGCTGTAAACGAATTTACATTTCAGATATTTCTGTGTGTTTTCGAGGGGTTGTCTTCTAGGGGAGAAGGTGTCGATGATCTGTCCCAACTTGGTGCATTTAACAGACCGGAAAGCGCTGGGCATTCTGCATTGCGGCAAAGCGTCGCGACTGGTTTCTTGATCTTGAAGGAAGCCTGCTGCCATCCAGCTGTCCCACTCAGCATTTTTGCTAATTTTGATCTGGGAAAGCTCAGGGAACGGATAGCGATTCAGAAAGGCTCTCTCCTTAGCGGCAGACAGATCAACCCAACTCCAACCCTTTGGAGCATTCTAGAGGCGTAAGACCTATCACCAAGATCCAGAACGCTGCGGTGCAGGCTTGCTGGGCGAGACGCCCTCTGGGGATGGCTTGCCATCACATTCGCGAAACAGGCGGATCGTGCAATTTCGGCAAACATCATTGGAAACCTGACTGACCGCCGCCTTAATCGCTTGGCTTTTGTCCGGATGGATGTTGCGCCGATCGAAGGTGTCAAAAATATTCATGCCCTCAAGCGCATCCACGGTTTCCTTAAAGGGGACAACAAGGTGGTAATCACCACCTGTTCTGCGGGCTTTGTCCAATTCATCCATCAAAAGGCCGGCCCCAGACAGATCAATTTTCCCCAAACCTTTCAAAACGAGAATTTTGACGTTTTGCCCATCACTCAATGCTTCAAGGCGACGGAACTCTCCCTCGACATGATCAACAGAGCCAAAAAACAAAGGTCCATCGAGCCTAAGGATACTCATCTGCGGGCATTGCTCCAGATTATGGAACTTTGCCCCGCGCAACTGCCGCTTGCCGTTGCGCTCGATCGGGGACAGCGCGGCGATATGGGGATGCGAACTGCGGTGTAGAAAGGCCACGAGGGACGACACCACCCCCACCAAAATCGCATTTTCCAGCTCGGTGGTGATCCCGGCCATAAAGGTCAAAAACAGGATCGTGGTTTCGCTGCGGCTGCTGCGCACGATGTGCCTGATCTCGGAAAAACTGATCAAACGCCATGCAACGAAAATGATGATCCCAGCCATCGCAGGCTTCGGGATATGATCCACAAACGGCGCGACAAGGCAAAGCAAGCCCAGCAACCACAGGGCCGCAAAGATGGCCGACAGTGGCGTCTTGGCACCGGACTCGGCATTCATAGCGGATCGCGTAAACGATCCCGATCCGGCATAGGCTTGGAAGAAACCCGCGACAATGTTCGACAGGCTCTGACCAATAATCTCCTGATTGGCGTCATAACGCTCTTGCCGGCGCATCGCAAAGGCGCGGCCAATGCTCACTGCCTCCAGCAACCCAACAAAACCCACAGATATGGCTCCGGGCAGCAGGGCAGGGAGGTCAGCCAGAGAGACCGATGGCGCGCCCAGTTGCGGCACCAAAGAAGGGATCTTCTCGAACATCTCAATGCCCGCGTCGCGAGCGCCAGCAAGTTCTCCAATCGCCACACCAACCAGCAAGGCCATCAGGTAAGCCGGCAGTTTACGGCTAAGCTTCTGCACGACAACAATCGTCGCCAAGGACGAGGCCGCCAGTAAAAGCGCAAGTGGCTGAAAGGCGCTCCAGTTTTCGACGACCTTGGCCACACGTTCAATCACGCCGCCGCCACTTTCGGTATGAATGCCCAAGGCTCCGCCCAATTGAGAGGCGCCGATCAGGATGGCCGCGGCGGCTGTAAAACCAACCATCACAGAGTGCGAGATGAACGAAATCATGCCGCCCAGCCGAAACACCCCTGCGAGCAACTGAAACAGGCCTGCCATTATGGTCAGGGTCAATGCAAATTGGATATAAAGCGGTGTGCCGGGCGGAGCCAGTTCTGCAAGCGCTGCAAACATCACCGCAGAGATGGCCGTCGTTGGACCGGACACCATTATCATCGATGTGCCCCAAATCGCTGCAATCACAGGGGTGATCATTGCCGTGTAAAGGCCGTATTCAGGAGGCAACCCCGCGATGACCGCAAAGGCGACCCCTTGCGGCAATACGATCGCGGCATTGGTCAGCCCTGCCATAGCATCCGCGGGGATTGTCTCGCGTGTCACATGTGAAAACCACGGCCGCCGCAGGCTGAAGTTTTCGAGCATTTGACGTCTATTTGGCATGATCATTGGAACCTGAGAACTGTGTGAGCACGAGAGGGTTTGCCGCTGCCCAAAGCCGATACATGGCGGCTGGCTTAAATTGCGGCTCTCATCATAGGCCGCTCCCCCCACGGTTTTTATACCGCGAGAAGAGCGACCCCTGGGGGAAACTTGGGGTCGATATCAGCCTCTGCCTAATGCTGGTGAGGAGGGGCCTTCGAGAGCGTGTTCTGAAAGGCTTGTGTCTTAAGATCGCTGCGAATGCGCCAGTTCAGCAATCGGCCAAGCAGCTCGGTTTTCTTCGCAGCGCAATCCGGATCATCCCAGCGATTACGGCGTTCACCCGGATCGCTCGCCAGATCAAACAATTGCCCTTCTTCAGTGTCGACGAAATGAACCAACTTCCACGTATCGAGCAGCACCATCGATACAAACTCTGTCTCCGTCAGGATGGCATCGCGCGCATGTTCGGCGAAAACGCAGTCGCGCTTTGGGGGCGTTGTGTCGCCAAAGTAAGGCAACAGGGATTGCGCTTCCATCCACTCCGGCGGAGTGACCTCGCAGCTTTCCAAGATCGTTGGCCCCAAGTCCATCAACGACACCAGATCAGAAACGCGCCGTCCGGCAGGAATGCCCGGCCCCCAGAAAATCGCGGGCACATGTACGGACTGCTCGTACATGTTCCATTTCTGGGAATGGCCATGGTCATTAAGGCTATCACCATGATCAGAGGAGAAAATGATAATTGTGTTGTCCAACACACCGCGCCGCTCAAGCGCGTCAATCATCAGCCCAACCTGTTCATCGATCATCGAGACATTGGCATAGTAATGCCTGCGTTGCCGCTGCATCTGTTCGTCCGTCGGATCCTTAAGATGAACGACCGCGTCGTGGTCATCCTCAAGGTGGTTGCGCCGTAGCGCTTTGAAAGGCTCTGGCTGACTGTCGAGGTCATAATCGCGGATCGGCTCCGGCATTTCGCGACCTTCATATTTGTCCAAATGCCGCTGTGTCGGATCATAAGGAGGGTGCGGGCCAGGAATGCCAACCTGAAGGAAGAAAGGCTCATCGCCCGTATAGCGATCAAGCCACATGCAGGCGGTTTGCGGTACGAAGACATCCGGATGCAAATCTTCAGGCAGTTCCCACGTGAAAGCGCCCAGCTGCGCGTCATAGTCCTCGCGGCGCTTATAGGTCTGGCGGCTTGGCTTTTCGAAACCACGGCTCCAGATCGCTTTGTCCCAATTGTCCAAATAGAAAGGCAGGTTCGGGTGGGCGCGGTCTTTGTTTTCCGTCACATGGCGCTCGTGATACCCAAAGGCACCTTCCACCGGCCAAGTGTGCATTTTACCCACATTAACGCACCGATACCCCGCGCGGTTCAGATCGCTCACCCAGCTGTAATTCCACGGCTCATCATTGCGAAACACACCATTGGTATGCGGGTAGGTGCCCGTGAACAACGAAGCGCGCGACGGGCTGCAAGACGGAGACGTCACATAGGTGCGATCAAAGCTTGTCCCTTCAGCGACCAGCCGGTCTAGGTTCGGTGTGTCCACATGCGAAAACCCAAGCGCTGCAATCGTGTCGTAGCGTTGCTGGTCCGTGAGGACAAAAAGGATATTGGGGCGAGAGCTCATGCTGGTTTCTTCTCCTGTAGCGCCTTAAATTGTGCCGACGTCAGTCTAGGTCGTTTTAGAAATTGCCTACGATCTGAACGGGATCAACGGTTGCGACGCTTTGTGCAAAATTGGCTAGGACCAATGTGTTTTTTACAGTTTGATAGGATGGATCATCCCATTTGTTATCAAATTCATCGGGGTCGGTTTCATGGTCGTAAAGCTCACCAATCTCTTGCCCGTGGAAGACGGTCAGCTTGTAGCGCCCGTCGAAATACATCGTGGCAAAGACCCCTTTGTGAGCCGCTGGAAGCGCATTGTAATATTCACAATAAACCGCCTCTTTATGAACGTGCGGATCAGCCTTGCCCTTCAAGATATCGACGAGGCTTTTGCCTTGTATCCGCAGCGGAACGTCAATGCCGGCCAGCTCTAGAATGGTGGGGGCCAGATCAACCAATTCAACCAAAGCTTGGCTGCGCAGGCCTTCTTGCAGCTGTGCAGGGCAAGAGATGATCAGTGGCACATGCACCAATTCTTCGTAGAAATGGCCACCCTTCAGGATCAACCCGTGATCCCCAAGCATCTCGCCATGGTCGCTGTGGAAGATAATGATAGTATTATCGCGCTGACCGGTGGCCTCTAAGTGGTCGATCAAGCGGCCCATTTGCACATCGATCAAATCCACCATCGCGTAATAGTCAGAAATGTATTCCTGAATGTCACGGTCACTCATGGATTTGCAGCTTGGGCCAAGGCCACTTTGCCCGCCATTTTCATAGTCATCACGTTGAATCAGAGGCTTATTGTCCAATTCGCCATCGCGCCATTTCGGTAATGGCATGTCTTCCGCGGGGTATTTGGCTTTATACGCCGCAGGAGGGTCAAATGGATGGTGCGGGTCAAAGATGTTAATGCTCAGCATCCAAGGCGCATCTGCATTGGCGTCCATAAACTGCATCGCTTCATTGGCGCACCAAGTCGTTTGGTGAAACTGCGGATCAATGCCGCCGTCTTTGCCGTGGTAATCGGTTTCCCACGAGACGCCCTGCGCGCGCAGCCAAGCTTGATAAGCGTTGTCATCGCCCCAGCCATCGCGAGGCCCGTGGCACCACTTCACCATGTCATACCCATGCTGTTTGGGCAGCACTTCGGTGCGGCCATCTGCGGCGGAGAGGTGCAATTTCCCGATCAGCCCGCAGGTATACCCATTCTCAGATAGCGTATGAGGGACCAGCACCTCATGATCAGGACATTGATCATTGCCGTTCCGAGTAATGCCCGTTGTGCGCGGATAGCGGCCTGTCAAAAAACTGGCGCGGCTGGGGGTACATACAGGACTTTGGCAATAGGTGCGTTCAAAGGAAACGCCTTCACCAAGCAACCGGTCCAAGTTGGGCGTGTGAATATGCGCATTGCCGAGGCTACGCAGCGTATCAAAACGCTGTTGATCGGTGCAAATCCACAGGAAATTGGGTTTGTTGAGGTCGCTCATGAGGTGCATTACCTTGACGTAAATTCTTGGTTCTATCCGCAGATCCCTAGGGATCTTTGGCCTTTAAAAAGGGTCGAATGTCTGGCTGTGCGTGGGCCCGCAACGGTGCCAGATAATCAGTGAGTTATCTTGGCCCAGACCTGGAAGGTATCTGGGCCAAAACAGTGTTCGTCGCTTACTTCAGCACGCCAAGGTCAACGAGGATGCCTTTGTTGACAACATCCAGTTCCTTCATACGGCCAAGGTATGTCTCGGAGTCATTGTAGTTGATCATGATCTTACGCTTTGCGAGCGCTTCGATCAGTTCTGGCTCTTCCAAAGCGGCCTTAATCGCGCCTGCCAATGTGGCTTGGATGTCAGAAGGTGTGCCTTTTGGTGCAATCACACCGACGAAAAGCTGGCTTGGTGTGTAGCCCAGATCCTTCAAGGACGGAATGTCAGCAAAGTAGTCTGGCTTGACCTCCATAACATCTACGATCGGCTTCAGTGTACCTGCTTCATACTCTGAGATGATGATGTGAGACGGCATGATGCCCGCTTCGATTTCACCGCCCAACAGCGCTTTTTTGGTCTCGGCGCTGCTCTTGTATGTGATCTCGTTCAGGTCAACCTCAGCAGACAGCTCAAGATTCAGAAGGGGAAGGTGCTGTACGTTAAACACGCCATCAACACCCACACGCACTTTGCCTGGGTTCTCTTTGGCATGTGCCAAAAGCTCTTCCAGGTTCGCAAATGGGGAGCCTTCTGGCAGCACGATGTAATGCGCCGCGTCAAAGACGTTGGAAATCAATTCAAAGTCTTCATAACCAGAATAGCTGGTTTTCCCGAGGTGCGGCATGATCGTCAGCGGCGCAACGGAAGCTTGGCCAATTGTATAGCCATCAGGCTCGGCATTATAGACAGCAGACACCGCAATCGTTTGCGTCGCACCTGGCAAGTTCTTCAACACGAAAGTCGCGTCATTTGGCAGGTTCTTTTCAACGTATGGGTAGATCGTGCGTACAATCGTATCCAAGCCACCGCCCGCACCATCTGGCACGATCCAAGTGATTGGCTTCTCTGGATAGCCTTCAGCGGCACCCATAGATGGCGCAGTGGCCAGAACCATCGCAGCAACCGCCAGCGAAGTTGTCGCGGTCTTCTTCAAAAACGTAAACATTGGATTAAGTCTCCCTTAATTTCTAGTCTTCTAAGCAAAGTCATAAGCATGCAATTCCACATGCTTCTTTATCGGATGTCTCTGTTGGGCCGATGTTGCACCGACCCGATATGCGTCTCCTCTTGCACCAGAACATCCAAATTCCGTGGGGATGTATGCCGCCCGAAGTCACAAAGCGCGCCTTCTGACGACACGGCGTTTACCCCGTTGTCGTTCTCCTCTTTTTGATGTCGGCGAAGATGCTGCCGCCAAGCGCGGCAACGATCATCAGCACAAGCGCGATGGAATAGATGCTCGAAAAGAACACACCGTAGTCCCCGTTCGACAGCGTCAAAGAGCGGCGGAAGTTTTCTTCAATAATCGGCGCCAGAACATAGGCGATGATCACTGAAGAAACCGAATAATTGAGCCGCTTCAGGATGTAGAACACCACGCCAATGCCAAGCGCCAACCAAAGGTCGAAAAAGGCGCTTTTCGAGGCATAGATCCCGATCAGGCAAAGCACGAAAACAATCGCTACCAAGAAAGAATTCGGAACAACAAGCACGCGCGAAAAGGCGGGTGTCAGCAGGCGGCCCACAAGATACATCGCGACCGTGGTCAAGATGAAGCCGTAGAAAATGCCATAGACCAAATCGCGTTCCGCGGTGAAAACATTCGGGCCGGGTTGAATGCCGTGCATGATGAATGCGCCCATGATGATCGCAATCGCAGCCGAGCCAGGAATGCCAAGGGCCAAGAAAGGCACCAAAGCACCGCCAGCCGAGGCGTTGTTAGACGATTCAGGCGCCGCAATACCTTCTGCGCAGCCTTTGCCAAAAGCCTCAGGCGTTTTAGACGTTTTGCTCACAACCGCGTAGGCAAACCAGCAAGAGGCTCCGCCGCCAATACCCGGCAGAATACCCGTACCCGCTCCAATGAGAGAGCCGATCAACGTTGGCTTGGCAATGCCTTTCACTTCTTTCGCAGAGAGGCCCGTTTTCAGGCTGCGACCATCGCCCGAATAGGATGTGTTCAACCCCTTGCTGATCATCAAGAACAGCTCTGAAATCGCGAACATCCCTACAAGGAAGGCCACAAGGTTAATGCCATCCATCAGCTCAGGCTGATTAAACGTCGCGCGGTTCACACCCGTCAACGTGTCCACGCCAACAGTGCCCGCCATAAGCCCCAAAAGCACCGAGATCGAGCTTTTCACCTTATCCGTGCCGCTCAGAAGCCCCACAGCCATAAGGCCAATCACGCCGAGCAGGAAATATTCGGGGCTGCCAAAGTTCAAGGCGAACTTGGCCAAGGGAATGGAAATGAAAATCAAAACCAACCCACCAAAAATACCGCCAATGCTGGAAGACAAAAGCGAAAAGCTCAAAGCCTTCCCCGGCGATTCATTCACCGCCATCGGGTGACCATCAATCACAGTGGCGGCCGCTTGTGGCGTGCCCGGCACGCCCAGCAAAATCGCTGAAATAGACCCGCCGTATTCACCCGCTTGATAGGTCGCAAGAAGCATCAGGATGCCCGCAAGCGGGGGCAGCGTGAAGGTGACAGGCAACAGCAATGCCACAGCAATGACAGTGCCAAGGCCCGGCAAAGCGCCAAAGACCATGCCCACAACCGTGCCCAAAAGGATGCACAGAATATTGGTAAGATTGAACAGATTAGCGAGATCGTTGAAGAATAAATCCATATCTGATCTCCTTAAAGCGACAGGGCAAGAACTTGCCCGAACAGTACGTATAGAAAACCAGTTGTGCTCACGGATGTGATAAGCCCAACGATCAAGCTATTTTTCAGACCAAACTCGATCCGATATAGCGTCATCAAAACCGTCAAAAGGACGAAGGCGTTCAGGTAAAAGAACCCGAAAAACTGCCAGCTCAGCAAAAACGCAACGACCAATGCAAAGGTCGCAAGGATGTAACCCGCGTTCGGGGTAAGGATGACGGCGCAATTTTCCTTGCTTTTGTCCCGCAGGTTTTTCACCAGCGTTACAAGGCTCAAAATCACAACCAATGCGGCCAGCACATTGGGGAAATAGGTTGGCCCCACGCCAGACGATGCGAAAAAGATCGTTTGAGACGCGCTATGGTTCAAATTCAATGCATAGCCAATCGCGCCCATTATCAAAGCAATGGACATGATGCTGTTCATGGTACGCCAGGTCATGCGCAGCTCTGATCCTGCGCGGTCCGCGCTTTAAAATGTCTCATAAATCCTCCCAGATTTTTCGATCGTCGCGCCGTCTTAGCCTCCCTGCAGCGGTGCGGTATGGTGCTTTGGAACAAGGCGGTTTGCGGCGTTTTCCTCGTACGTCAGCGTCGAAAGCTCGGCGCGGACGGCCAGCAAGGCCTCCTTGTAATCGTCTATGCGCCCCTCAGGCTGATCTGCTGGTTCTGCCAAAGCCAACAGGTGCAGGAATTTTCCATCAGGGTCTTCGACCACCGTTGCGCAGCGCCGAATGCCCACGTGGTTCCCTTCGGGATCCGCGGCAAACACCTCATTGCGCATCTCATCCAATGCCTCACGCACTTTCGCCTCAGACATCCAAGGCGTCGCGCGCCCCGCTTCACGAAGCGTGCCAAAGAAACCTTCCGTGAAGAACTGCGCCTGCACGTCTTCCCAGTCCAAGCGACTGAGATAGAGTTGTGACAAAACATCCAGCTCATAAAGCGAGCGGCGAAAGCCGACATTGGCGCGAATGACAACATTCGGATCCGGGTAGTCGGTTTTGGAATGCCAGAGCAATTCGTGACCCGCGACAACAATGACTTCTGTCGACACACCAAGCTGGGTGGACAAGCTCCGCATCGTTTCATCAAGCTTGGCCAAATAGGCTTGCGACATGGGAACGTTGCGCTCCAGTCGGAAGTTCCGCACGCAGTATTTTTCACTGGTGCGAAACAGGTAACCCATGTCCGAAAGTGTCTTAACGATCCGGTTCAATGTCGCAGGGGACAACCCGCAATGCCGAGCGATATCGGTTTGCTTGATCGGCCCTGGCCCCGCCGCCATGACATATTCTAAGACCTGAAGTGTGCGTTCTGTTGGGTTCATGGTATTTCATATTTGGAATTGAGAATTCCATATTTGGAATTTGATTCGATGATCCATTATTTGCCTGTTACTGTCAAGCAATGTGCCTCTGCGCAGCCAATTCAGCGCGCCTAAGGGTCTGCCCCTTACGCCTGTCGCGCTGGGCGAACCTGTGGGCTCATCAGCAATTCAGGCGCCCGTGCAAACCCTGCACAAACTGCTCAGGTCATCGGAAATCTCCACCAATGCGAGGGTCTTTCGAAAGCCCCCCACTGTGGCTTATCGGATCACGCCACGCTGCCGGCTTCTGATGTGCCGCGGATTTCCAAAATCCGTAAAAAGGTTTGGGTGGCTACTTTCAAAAGCACCGCAAAACCTCATTATTTCAGAATGTTAAGTGAAAGGCTGTCGCGCATCTAACAAAACCCCATTGCCCCAGTGATCTAGCAGGGCCAAGTATTTCTCTTTCCCAAGAAGTCACACAAAGCACAAGAAGACTAAGATCACCTCTCTCATAGGCTCCCTCAAAAGACCTTATGCGCGCGCGCATACACAAGCACCGGTGCCACCATCCCGAAAGCCGCTTGCCACAACCGACCCTAACCAAAAAGACCCGCGCAGAATGGGCGTCGTTGATCTGCGATCCGTGGTGAACCCCCATCGGCCAATCGCAGCCAATCCGGCCAATCGCGCACCGGATGACCGACAGGTCGCCCGCGAATCTGTTCCCAATGCCGCAAGTGATCTTGGATCACATGGTTGTGCCGCGCCCGCGCGAGGCTTATTGGTATTCCCAAACTTGCAACCACCGGCGCATTTCCAGCCGATTGTCCTTATCTCCGGTTTTGGAACGTTGAGGGCCACCTCAATAGAACGGAAGGGGACATCTCATGACATCGGATGCTGTCAAACCCTGCTGTAGCCCTCAAGCAGAGGCAAAACAGCAAGACCCAATGTCCTCTTACCACAGCCAAGCGCTCAAGGTTGCGCCCGCCAGCGCAGAACAACGCGCGGCTCTGCGTGCAGAATTGGTCCCTTTGAAAGGGGGCTTCTTTGAGATGGGCACCCGAAAGTCTCGCTTTGCACAAGACTTCGACTCGCCCCGTCGCAAAGTCAAACTGTCACCGTTCAAGATTGCATCCACAACGGTCACCAACGCTCAGTTCGCACGTTTTGTGGAAGACACCGCCTACAAAACCGTGTCCGAGCAAGAGGGCTGGTCTTTCGTATTCCACCTGCTGCTCGATGATCCAAAAGCCCACCCGCAATCGCCGCCTGGGCTGAACTGGTGGCGACGTGTCGATGGGGCCTACTGGGCCGCGCCCGAAGGTCCTGAAAGCGATATTGCAACGCGTCAGGATCATCCGGTGGTCCATATGTCTTGGTTTGATGCCATTGCCTATTGCACATGGGCAGGGCTACGCCTTCCCACCGAAGCAGAATGGGAATATGCCGCGAGGGGCGGCGCAGCACGTCAAAAGTTTCCGTGGGGCAATCAAATGACGCCAAATGGGCGTCATATGATGAACACGTGGCAAGGCGAATTCCCGCATCATAATTCGCAAGACGATGGGCACCTCGGCACTGCTCCGGCACAAAGCTTCGAGCCCAACGGCTATGGCCTATACAATACAACCGGCAATGTGTGGGAGTGGGCGCAGGACTTCTTTGAAAACGCGCCCCCGAAAGCAGGACCTCTGTCAAATCCACAAGGCCCTGCACAAGGCATGGCACGCGTGCAACGCGGCGGCTCGTTTTTGTGCCACGTCAGTTACTGCGACCGCTACCATGTTCATTCAAGAACCCAGAACGATCCAGACAGCTCCACCTCACACGGCGGGTTCCGCGTAGCGGTAAGCGACAGCTAACATAAGATAGAGCAGGGGGGGCTGTAGCGCGCCTCGGTTTTTCGATCTCCGATTGGCCCAGCCGAAATGTTCACCAGCCCCTAGCTGCGCTGCAACGTCAACCGCGCCCGCACCCCGCCAGAGGTGTCCTCAAACGTCAAATTTCCACCATGCAGCTTGGCGATGGTTGCAACGATCGTCAGCCCCAAACCATGCCCATCAATGGTCTTGGTGTTCTCGCCGCGCTGAAACGGGGCCAGCAGCTCTTCAATATCCGCCGCCGAACTGTCAGAGCCTTCATCCTCGACGAGGATCATGGCAACCTGTGCATCCGCTTCAAGGCTCACCCGCGCGCGTCGCCCATATTTCAGAGCGTTCTCGATAAGGTTGGTGATCGCCCGTTCCAACGTGACAGGGCGCCCATAGACAACGGTGTCCCGATCGCTGCTCATCACGCCATAGCCCTGACGAGACATGAATATCGATTGCCCACCCTGCACAATCACATCTTCCGCCTTATCAAAGGTCACAGGACGCCCGACATCCTGATAGTCGGCAACAATCGCATCTAACAAAGACGTCAAAGACAACTTCCGCGGCGCCTCCGCCCCGATCTCGGCATGGGTATAAGACAGCACGCTCTCGATAATACCCGTCATACTGTCGATATCGGCCTCAAACTTGGTGCGCAGCTCAGGGTTCTCAATCAAGGCCGCGCGCAACCGCAAACGCGCGGCAGGCGTGCCCAAATCATGGCTCACCCCAGACAGAACCGCCGCCCGTTCAGCAAGCTGTTCACGCTCAATTTCCAGATAAGTGTTCACCGAAGAGATGATCTCTTGCAGCTCTTCCGGTCCATGCGGCTCATATCGCGCAGGTCCCCCAACGCGGCGTCGGCTGCGCAGCTGTTTGGCAAAAGACGCAAACGGCAACGACAGGTTCAACGCTGTTGTCATCAAAATCGCGGTAGAAATCACCGCAATCAACGACGCCAGTATCCGATAATCTGCGGGGCTTGCATCACAGCCCCAAACCGCATCGCCGTCGATTGCCACCCAAGGCGCTTGGCCCATTTTGGCCACCACAAAGGGATCGCTGCAAAACGTCGCCAGCTTGCGTGTCACAGCCCCCAAGGTTTCCGCAGCGGTCTGCCCATCGCGGTGGGGTAGGTCCGCCAAACTGTATTTCAAATCCGGCGACATGATCACCATGGTCAGATTGGTGCTGATCGGCAGGTTGGCCGCATCTGGCAAAATCGGCACAATCGTAATGCGCGGCGCAGAAGGTGCGCCCTCGATCTGACGAAACGCCCCGCGATCGGCTTTCTCCAGATCCGCCTCGTCTAAAACACGCAACTGCACGCCCTCGGGCGGGGCCGTGCCATTTTGCATCGCATAGTAAAGCGTCACACCCGCATCATAGGCCAACGATCCATGAGCGCGCCAATTGGATGTAGAGGTGCTCCACAGCCAAACCGTGGTCGCCCCCGCCAAAAGCGCGGCCAACACCATCATCGACCCAATCGATCGCAGATCGTTCAGCTTGCGCATCACCCCTCAACCTCTGCGACATCCACCGCAAACACATAGCCCACACCGCGCTCTGTCTTCAAAAGCTGGGGATCTTTGGGGTTATGCTCGATCTTGTTGCGCAACCGGCCCACCAAAACGTCAATCGCACGTCCCGAGGCCTCTGCCGACGTCTGCGCTTCGCCGGTCACATCCAAATTGGCCGCGATCTCTTCGCGGGTCAGGGGAATATGCGGGTTGGCCAATAGAACCTGCAACAAAGCCGTCTCGCGGCGCGACAAGGTCACTTGTACCTTCGCAGGCGACAAAACCTCGCCAGATTTTGCGTCATAGCTCCAACCGTTGAATTCAAACGCCTTGGTATTGCGCCGATGCACCAAAGAGGCCGAGCGCCGCGTGCGCGACAACACCGCCTTCACGCGGGCCAATAACAGATCCGGATTAAACGGCTTGGCGATATAGTCATCCGCCCCAACCGCATAACCCTCCATGCGTTGGTGATCCGCCGACAGGGCCGAGACCATAATAATCGGCACATCCTGTTCAACACGCAGGCGACGACAGATTTCCAGCCCGTTCTCGTCTCCTAACATCACATCCAGCAACACCATATCCACGCGCCCCCCATCCAGATGGCTGCGCACCTCAATCTCGCTGCTCGCCGGCAAAGCAATCGACCCGTTCCGCCTTAGAAACTGAGTCATCATCTGCCGCATCTCAGGGTCATCATCGACCACCAGAATACGTGGAATCGCCATGGTCAAACTCCTCCGACTTGGGCCTTGGCCTGTCTTTTCGCCCTCGGGCACCCTAGTCTTATGTAACAGAATGCAACAAAATCGAGTGTAACGTAACAGCGTGTAACAAGTGATGAAAAAATCCGCATTCAAGGCTACTCTGACAGCAAGGTAGCAATTGCAAGGACATCCTTGAGGCCGCCAGAATACCAACATTCGAACCGCGAGGAGCGGTATTTTCTGGGAGGAAATCGAAAATGAAAATGAATGTAATGGGCGCAGTGTCCGGTCTCGCGTTGTTGGTATCCACAGCAGCGGTCGCAGAACCAACAGCTGAAGTTCTGCACTATTGGACATCCGGCGGCGAAGCAAAATCCGTAGCTGTTCTGCAAGAAGAATTCGCTGCGAATGGCGGCACATGGACAGACATGCCAGTGGCTGGCGGCGGCGGCGACGCAGCAGGCACAGCGCTGCGCGCACGTGTTCTGTCTGGCAACGCGCCAACAGCGGCACAGATCAAAGGCCCAGCGATCCAAGAATGGTACGAAGAAGGCGTTCTGGCCGATATCTCTGCCGTGGCCGAAGCCAACAACTGGGCAGAGGTTCTGCCAGCGTCCATCGCAGGTCACATGAAATGCGAAGGCACATGGTGCGCCGCGCCAGTGAACGTACACCGCGTAGACTGGATCTGGGCAAACGCCGAAGTTCTGGCAGCCAACGGCATCGACATGCCAACCACATGGGACGAATTCAACGCTGCCGCAGCCAAGCTGCAAGACGCGGGCATCATTCCTTTGGCACACGGTGGCCAAGCATGGCAGGACGCGACAGTGTTCGAAGCGGTTGCGCTCGGTATCTTGGGCGCAGAGGGCTACCACAAAGCCTTTGTAGACCTAGACACAGACACGCTGACCTCTGACAGCATGAAAGCAGTGTTCGACCAAATGCGCACCATGCGCGGCTATGTCGACAGCAACTTCTCTGGTCGTGACTGGAACTTGGCAACAGCTATGGTCATGAACGGCGAAGCGGCCTTCCAAATCATGGGTGACTGGGCCAAAGGCGAATTCATGGCAGCAGGCCAAGTGCCGGGCGAAGACTTCCTGTGTATCTCTACACCGGGCGAAGGCTTCCTTTATAACGTGGACAGCTTTGCCATGTTCGACGTAGGCGGCGATGATAAAAAAGAAGGCCAAGCCCTTCTGGCAGAGCTGGTGGTTGGTAAGAACTTCCAAGAAGTCTTCAACCTGAACAAAGGCTCCATCCCAGCCCGTACAGACGTTGCTCTGGACGCCTTTGACAGCTGTGCGCACCTGTCTGCCGCAGATATGGCAGCCAGCAACGAAGGTGGCTCCTTGCTGCCATCCTACGCACACGGCATGGCACTGCGCGGCGCGCAGTCCGGCGCGATCACTGACGTTGTAACAGCACACTTCAACTCTGACATGTCTTCTGACGAAGCTGTTGAAATGCTGGCAAACGCAATCGCAAACAGCCTGTAATACACACTCCCCAGCCCCCCAATATGCGTGGGGCTGGGACCCTTTCTAGGAAAAGAACCAATGACCAAATGGCTTGAAGAAAATACGCCAAAATTGGTACTGGCCCCGTCTTTCGTCGCAGTTCTGATCTTCGTCTATGGCTTTATCGCCTGGACAGCATGGGTCTCGCTGACACGGTCGCGCCTGTTACCGAAATACGAAATCGACGGATTTATCCAATACGACCGCCTGTTCAGCTCTCCACGCTGGGACACCGCCTTTAGCAACCTGTTTGTCTTTGGCTTCCTGTTCATCGTGATTGCCATGGTGCTTGGTCTGATCCTCGCGATCTTGCTGGATCAAAACATCCGCACCGAAGGCGCGATCCGCACGATTTACCTCTACCCAATGGCGCTTTCTAT
Organism: uncultured Paracoccaceae bacterium; assembly: GCA_947499725.1. GTDB lineage: Bacteria > Pseudomonadota > Alphaproteobacteria > Rhodobacterales > Rhodobacteraceae > Cognatishimia. The sequence goes on from CANMPK010000001.1 coordinate 36,510, forward strand.
GATTGTCACCGGTACGGCGTGGAAATGGATCCTCAACCCGGGCCTCGGCCTAGAAGCCACCGTACGCGGCTGGGGTTTTGAGAACTTCACCTTCGACTGGCTCGTCAATCCCGATATGGCGATCTACACCGTGGTCATCGCGGCCATCTGGCAAAGCTCCGGTTTTGTGATGGCGCTCTTTCTGGCAGGCTTGCGCTCTGTCGACACAGAAATCATCCGCGCCGCGCAGGTGGACGGCATCCCAACTTGGCGTGTCTATACTGCGATTATCATCCCAGCGATGGCGCCGATCTTCTTGTCTGCTTTCATCGTGCTCTCGCACCTTGCAATCAAAAGCTTCGACCTCGTCATCGCCCTCACCGGAGGCGGCCCAGGCTACGCAACCGACCTGCCAGCCACATACATGTACGCCATGGCGTTCTCACGTGGTGACATTGGTCAAGCGGCCAGCTCTGCCATGATCATGATGCTCGTCGTCTTCGCAATTATCGTTCCTTACCTCTACTCAGAACTGAGGTCCAAAGATGGCTGATATGTCCTACACCCCAACCCAAACCGGCAGCAGCGCAGGCAAAATTGCCCTCCGCTGGGGGCTCTACATCATGCTCGGCCTCTTCGCCTTGTTCTACCTGATGCCGCTTTTCGTGATGGTCACCACATCCTTCAAAAGCCTCGAGGAAATCCGCACCGGCGATCTCATCTCCCTGCCACGGGAATTCACCTTTGATGCGTGGCAAACCGCATGGTCCGGCGCCTGTACGGGTATCCAATGTGAAGGCGTACGTCCTTACTTCTGGAACTCCGTTCTGATCGCAATCCCTGCGGTTCTGCTATCGACCCTCATTGGCGCGCTGAACGGCTATGTCGTGGCACAATGGCGCTTTAAAGGGGCGAACCTCTTCTTCGCTCTGATGCTGTTTGGCTGCTTCATCCCATTCCAAGTGGTCCTGCTGCCAATGGCGCGCATGCTCGGCCTGATGGGCCTCGCAGGCACCATCCCGGGGCTGATCTTTGTACACGTGATTTACGGTCTAGGCTTCACCACCTTGTTCTTCCGCAATTACTACGTGTCGATCCCAGCCGAGCTGACCAAAGCCGCCAAAGTCGACGGCGCGGGCTTCTTCCGTATCTTCTGGTCGATCTTCTTGCCGCTGTCTTTGCCGATCATCGTTGTGACGATCATCTGGCAGTTCACGCAAATCTGGAACGACTTCCTCTTCGGCGTCTCCTTCAGTCAGGCAGGCACCCAGCCTGTGACCGTCGCGCTGAACAATATCGTAAATTCCACCACCGGCATCAAAGCCTACAACGTCGATATGGCCGCCGCGATCATCGCCGCTTTGCCCACGCTGTTTGTCTATGTCGTCGCTGGTAAATATTTCGTCCGCGGTTTGACCGCCGGATCTGTGAAAGGATAATCCCATGGCCCCCATCCTAGAAATCAACAACCTCTATAAAAACTACGGGTCTGTCGAAATTCTCAAAGACATCAATGTGTCGATCGAGCAGGGCGACTTCCTCGTCCTCGTCGGCCCATCCGGTTGCGGGAAATCCACGCTCTTGAACTGTATCGCAGGACTCGAGCCGATCTCAGGCGGCAACATGGCCATCGCAGGTCAAGACATGACCAACGTCAGCCCAAAGGATCGCGACATCGCCATGGTGTTCCAATCCTATGCGCTGTACCCGACCATGACAGTCGCCAAGAACATCACCTTCGGCATGAAAGTGCGCGGGGTCGAGCAATCCGTCCAAGACGAAAAACTCGCTTATGTCGCGCAGCAATTGCAAATCGAGCCATTGCTGAACCGCAAACCGGGTCAGCTGTCAGGTGGTCAACGCCAACGTGTCGCCATGGGCCGCGCCTTGGTGCGGGATCCAAAGCTCTTCTTGTTTGACGAGCCGCTCTCGAACCTTGACGCAAAACTGCGCGTTGAAATGCGCACAGAAATCAAATCGCTGCACCAGCGTCTGGGCGCTTCTATGGTCTATGTGACGCACGATCAGATCGAAGCCATGACCTTGGCCACCAAGATCGTCGTGATGAAAGGCGGCGTGATCCAGCAAATCGGCACGCCGGCGGAAATCTACACGCGTCCTGCGAACCTGTTTGTGGCAGACTTCATGGGCAGCCCAGCCATGAACCTGATCCCGGCCAAAACCAAAGCCAACGGATCAGGCACACAGATCGAAATCGCCCGCAAAGAAGGCGCGCCGATTGTGCTGACAGACACGCGTAACCAAAACCTGCCCGAAAATGTCATCGTCGGCGTACGCCCCGAAGACATCGCAGATGCGGCGCTGGGCCGAGTAGGGGACACGCAGGAAGCGGAATGTCTGATCGACATCGTCGAACCAGCAGGGGCAGACACATTCGCGGTCATGCAACTGGGCGGCAAACACGTCACCGCGCGTTTGCACGCAGAGACCGACGCAACAGCGGGCGAAGCACAAAAGCTGGCCTTTGATCTTGCCAAAGTCTCCTACTTTGAGCCGGACACCGGTCTGCGTCTGAACTAAGCCATGCGTTTGGTTGCAGACATCGGCGGGACAAACGCCCGATTGGCCTTGGCCGATCAGGGCGCGATTGTCCCGCACAGCGTGCAGAGCTTTGCTAATCAGGATTGGACGCATCTGTATCCGATCATCCAGTCCTACCTTGAAAAACACCAAGCACAGCCAGACGATATCGTTCTGGCTGTTGCTGGCCCCGTCGCAGGAGGCACAGCCCGCCTGACCAACCGCGATTGGACCATCACCTGCCCAGAGCTGATCGCGCAGTTCGGCTTCAAAGCAGCCTATCTCATCAATGATCTATCCGCGCTGGGCTATGCGGTGCCGTCGCTCACACCCTCTCAACGGCAAGTCCTGTGGGCGCAGCAAAGCATCGCGCAACACTCCAGCCAAAGCTTGGTGGTCGGCATCGGCACCGGTTTCAACGTCAGCCCTGTTCTGCAAACCGCGCAAGGCACCCAATGTCTTTCAGCCGAGATGGGGCATGTGGCCATGCCAATGGCTGTCGCGCAAAACGTGCAAGGGGTACTCGGCACAGCGCAGCCTTTCCCGACAGTCGAGCATCTCTTTTCAGGGCGCGGCTTTGAAGCGTTCTGCCGTCAGATGACAGGCCAGCCGAAGATCAACGGCAAAGACGTGATCGCAGGCTATGGGCAAGACAGCACCTTCGCAAAAGCCGTTGATACCTATGCCAGCCTTTTGGGCCAGCTCCTGCGCGAGTTGACCCTGGCCTATATGCCCACCGGCGGCATCTTCCTTGCAGGCAGCGTTGCGCGCGCCATTGCCACAACAGCCACCCAAGCCTGCGTGACGATCTACGAAAAACCCTATCACATCAGTGGCACAAAGCCTTCGGGGCTCTACGTAATCACCGATGACTTCGCAGCCTTAAACGGATGTGCGCAGTTCGGCCGCAGCGCCTCTCCACAGAAAGGCGAGCTGGAAATCGCATAAATCCCTAGGCACCCGGCCGCACGCCGCCTATACCGAAGACATGTTTAAATGCATTATCTTCGATATGGACGGCACGCTGGTGGACAGCGAGCCCTTGTGCAACCAAGCCTTCCTCGACCTTCTGCCAGAATTGCCACTGACCCAGCAAGATTTGGTCGATCGCTTTCGCGGCAAAGAACTCAACACGACGCTCGCCGCGATGGAGGCCCTGATTGGCCGGAAATTGCCCGAGGATTTCACCGAAAGCTACCGCGCACAGGTGAAACGCAACTTCGAAAAGTCACTGCAGGCCTTCCCGCATGTGAACGAAACCCTTGAAGCATTGAACGTCAAACGCTGCATCGCCTCCAGCGCGCCGCAATCGAAAATCGAAATCGCGCTGGGCCTCACAGGGCTTGCACATCACTTCGGCCAAAACATCTTCAGCGCCTATGACATCCAGAAATGGAAACCCGATCCGGCGCTGTTCCTGCACGCAGCCCAGCACATGGGCGTCACCCCAGACGAATGTCTTGTGGTCGAAGACAGCGATGTGGGTATTCAAGCCGCGCAAGCCGCAGGCATGGCCGTGCTGCACCACCGCCCCCACGGCCCGGCCTTCGAAGACGTGCCAAGCTTCTCAAACTATCAAGATTTCGCAGAACTGGCCCAAGCCACCTACAAAGCCCGCGCAGCCGCCTAAGGCGTCAGCGTGCGCATAAACATATGCGTTAAGAAGGCATGGGCGCCTTTGTGCTCCGGATCATCGCCATTCATCAGCACTTCGACCTGCGCATCAAAATCCGCGTAATGCTGCGTCGTCGCCCAGATTGAAATGATCAAATGGCGCGGATCCACCTTGGCCAGCTTGCCCGCATCCACCCATGTCTGAATCAGCGCAACTTGGCGATCAAACAGCGGCTTAATCACCGAATGCACCTGATCGTCCAACCGCGGCGCACCTTGAATGATCTCATTGGCAAACAACCGGCTTTCCCGCGGCATGCTGCGCATCATCTCCATCTTGCGATCGATATAATACTGGATCTCGCTCAAAGGATCCCCGCTCGGGTTCATCCCATCCAGCGGCTCCAGCCAATCATCCAGAAGCTGGTTCATCAGCGTCAGATAAATGTCTTCCTTGCCGCCGAAGTAATACAGGATATTGGGCTTGGACAAACCAGCCGCCACGGCGATCTGATCCAAGGTTGATCCACGAAATCCATTTTGTGAAAACACCTCAAGCGCCGCTTCCATAATCGCTTTGCGATTACGTTGCTGAATGCGACTTTGCTTCTTTGGCGTGGCTGAATCGTCCGGCATTTTGGTCCCCCAGAGGTCAGGGGCGCAATCTATCTGCCGCAACGTCATACGTCTACCCTACAGAGGTTGAAGACGTGAAACTAAAAACGCTCGGTCTGCGATGGAGGGGATACCGAGACCGAGCGTTCTAAATAGGCGCAATTAGGCTGCGAATAGCCCCCGTTCGCGCCTTGGGGACAAGGTTAATTTTTTGAAATTTATCCGAGGATCAGAGGGACGAGTCTCGGTTCGTGCGGAAGTAGAAGGCCATGAGGGTTACAACAGGCAGACCAATTGCCGTCATCGCATAAGTCGTCACAGCATCCGTTACGCCACCCATTCCGAGGGACAGTTGAAGGATGGCACCAAAGATGCCGAGAATGCTTGCGAATAAGAATGTTACGACGGCCATGGGGGATGCTCCAATAATTGGGCGTTGACGGCTGCATTCTGTCAGCCAAGTGCCTATGGTCTCTTCTTATGATCTAATAAAGAGACCAAATTGGGCGCGAATAAGGCGAGCTTTGGGCCACATCGGGGAGATCTCCTATCCGAACGGGTGGTTTATGCCCCATTCCGGCCCCAATCTGCGCCTTAGGCGGGGAAGAGCAGGCAGAAGCTCCCCCTGAACAAAGGCCCATCTCGGCATAGTCTCGCCCTAGTTTAACATAATATCCAACAGGAGAGAGACCATGTCTGTCGCACGCGTAACTGAAATCATTGCATCTTCCCCCAAAAGCTTTGACGACGCCGTTGATGTGGGCGTCGCCCGCGCCACCAAAACGCTGAAGAATGTCACCAGCGCTTGGGTGCAGGATCAGAAGGTTCTGATCGATGGCGGCAAAGTCAGCGAATACCGCGTCACTCTGAAAGTGACCTTTGTCTTGGAATAAGGGTAGGGTGGGGGATCTCCCCACCGCCATCCACATTTGATTAACCATGCCGCCGCCATTCTGGCGGCATGTCCAACTACCTCCGCCCACGCATCCCCGGCGCATCGATCTTCTTTACAGTGAACCTCGCAGATCGATCTTCCACCGCCTTGGTGGATCACATCGATCTGTTGCGAGCTGCCGTACGCCATACCAAAATCGAGCGCCCCTTTCGGATCAACGCTTGGGTGGTTTTGCCCAATCACATGCATATGGTCTGGACCTTGCCCGATGGGGATAGCGATTATTCCACCCGCATCGGCGCAATCAAATCGCGGTTTACCAGAAGCCTGCGTAGGGTGGGGTTTCACCCCACCAATGGTTCGGGAAAGGTGGGGTATAACCCCACCCTACGGCGTTCCCCGAGCAAAGTGCACAAAGGAGACGCCGGCCTCTGGCAACGCCGCTTCTGGGAACACCACATCCGTAACGAAACCGAATTTAACGCCTATGTCGACTATTGCCACATCAATCCCGTGAAACATGGATTTGTCGAGCGCCCCGAAGATTGGCCATTTTCGACGGTGCATGCGCACGCAACGTAGGGTGGGGTTCTACCCCACCGTCTATTCACCAAGAAAAAAGCGGCCCCAACTGGGACCGCCTAATTCGCTTACCGCGTAAACTTCTTATGCTTCAACCGCTTCGGCTCCAGGGCATCTGCCCCCAACCGGCGCTTCTTGTCTTCTTCGTAGTCTTCGAAGTTCCCCTCAAACCACTCCACATGCGCCTCGCCTTCAAAGGCTAGAATATGCGTACAAATCCGGTCGAGGAAGAAACGATCGTGCGAGATCACAACCGCGCAGCCCGCGAAATCCACAAGCGCATCTTCCAAAGCACGCAGCGTCTCAACGTCCAAATCGTTGGTCGGTTCGTCAAGCAGCAGCACGTTGCCGCCTTCTTTCAGCAAACGCGCCATATGCACACGGTTGCGCTCACCACCAGACAGCAGGTTCAGCGGCTTCTGTTGATCGCCACCTTTAAAGTTAAACGACGAACAGTAGGCGCGGGAGTTCACCTGCGCATCACCAAGTTCAATAACCTCGGCCCCACCGGAAATCGCTTCCCAGACGGTTTCTTTATCGTTCAGATCATCACGGGACTGATCCACGTAAGACAGCTTCACCGTATCGCCATAGCTCACAGAACCACTATCCGGCTGTTCCTGACCCGTCAGCATCTTAAACAGCGTCGATTTACCGGCGCCGTTCGGACCAATCACGCCCACAATACCACCCGGTGGCAGCGAGAACTCGAGGTTCTCAATCAACTGCTTGTCGCCAAAGTGCTTACCCAGCCCTTCAACTTCAATCACCTTAGACCCAAGACGTGGACCGTTCGGAATAACGATCTGCGCACGACCCACCTTTTCACGCTCTGACTGACCCGCCAGCTCGTTATAGGCCGCAATACGCGCCTTAGACTTCGCCTGACGCGCTTTCTGACCCTGCTGCATCCACTCAAGCTCGCGCTCCAGCGTCTTCTGCTTGGATTTATCCTCACGCGCTTCCTGCTCCAGACGTTTCGCCTTTTGCTGCAGCCAGCTGGAATAGTTGCCTTCGTAAGGAATGCCCTTGCCACGATCCAGTTCCAGAATCCAGCTTGTGATGTCATCTAGGAAATAACGGTCGTGGGTCACACACAAGATCGTACCCTTGTAGTCAATCAAGTGCTGTTGCAACCAAGCAATCGTTTCCGCGTCCAAGTGGTTGGTCGGTTCATCGAGCAGCAGCATATCTGGCGCTTCCAGCAGCAGCTTACACAGCGCCACACGGCGCGCCTCACCACCAGACAGATCCGCAATCTTCGCATCATCCGGCGGGCAGCGCAGCGCTTCCATGGACACATCCACCTGACTGTCCAGATCCCACAGGTTCTCCGCGTCGATCTCATCCTGCAGCTTGGCCATCTCCTCGGCGGTCTCATCCGAGTAGTTCATCGCCAGCTCGTTATACCGATCCAGCACAGCCTTTTTCTCAGCCACACCCAGCATCACGTTCTCACGCACCGTCAGAGATTCATCCAGCTTCGGCTCCTGCGGCAGATAACCCACCTTAGCGCCCTCAGCCGCCCAAGCCTCGCCAGTGAAGTCTTTATCCAGACCCGCCATGATCTTCATCAGCGTGGATTTACCGGCGCCGTTCACACCAACCACACCGATCTTCACACCGGGCAGAAAGCTCAGGTGGATATTCTCAAAACATTTCTTGCCGCCGGGATACGTCTTAGAGACGCCCTGCATGTGATAAACATACTGATAAGCTGCCATAATGGGCCTCGAGCCTTAGGGGATTTCACGTTGGAGGCTGTGATAGCCGAAGGGGTGGGGGATGGCAATCTGAGCCTGAATTGCAACAAGCATTTTCTTAGCCCGGCACCGCCGGGCAGCGCCCGACCCTCCCCACGGGAGGGCGCTTCGCACCCACCCAGGGTCAGGCGCCGCCCTTTGGGAACCCGTCACATTTCGATGCACCGTAGGGTGGGGTTTCACCCCACCAAACACCGCGAATCCCCCCCAATTCATCCAAAATCCACGAATTGTACATTTCGGCACCTGAAAGGGGCGAATTGCCACCTTTCTTAAACATGAACCCACAGAACGCCCCGTCGTCACAACGCAATTGCTCTGGACATTCCCCGTCGCCCCCTTAAACCTCCGTACGGTGAGAAAACGCGTGACATATCTGCGGCCCGGCATGACCGTTGGCCTGCTCGGGGGCTCTTTTGACCCGCCGCATATGGGCCATGTGCATATCACTCGAGAGGCGCTGAAACGCTTTGGTCTGGATCGCGTCTGGTGGCTCGTAACCCCCGGTAATCCTTTGAAAAAAGAAGGTCCCGCCGCGATCAATCGCCGTATGGAGGCAGCGCGCAAGATCATGCAGCATCCGCGCGTCACTATCAGCGATTTCGAAGCCCGCGCCGGCACGCGCTACACCGCCGAGACCATCGAAAAGTTAATGCAAGCCTATCCGGGCGTGCGCTTCGTTTGGTTAATGGGGGCGGATAATCTGACCCAGTTTCACCTCTGGAAAGACTGGGAAAGTATAATAAATTCAATGCCTTTGGGTGTTTTGGCCCGTCCGGGAGACCGTATTTCGGCCCGCACCGCCAAAGCGGCCGATGTCTATAAGTTCGCCCAGATCAAAGCCCGCGACAGCCATTTGTTAGCAAAGTCTGAAGCCCCCGCATGGTGCTTTGCCAATGTGCCAATGATGAACCTCAGCTCTTCTGCCATCCGTGCCTCAGGCGCTTGGATTAAAAAGAAAAAATCCTAATCGGCGCAGAACCGCGCGCCGCCCATGGGTTTTGTTAAAATTTCAGTGAATTGACCCAAACCTGCCTTGTCTTTGCCAAGGTGCTGGGTCAGATTCTGCCCATGTTAACCAATTTTTCCAGACGCGCGGCCCTGACCGCCCTTGCAGGTTTTTCTGCCTCCTCGGTTTTTGCAAATCCGCCATCAACCTCTTTGCGCCCACAGTTGCGTCCAGAATCTCTTGGAAAACAACAGGTTAAAGAGGCCTCGCAGCTCATTTCAGAGGCCAATTTACGCGGCGATGTGGCCTATGCTGTGGTCGATATCGCCTCTGGTTTGCTGCTAGAAGCCACCCCAAACGAGCCCCTTTTACCCCCTGCCAGTGTCTCCAAAGCGATCACCGCATTATATGCCTTGGACGCGCTAGGTGCAGGCCACCGGTTTGAAACCAAGTTGGTTGCAAAAGGTGTTGTAAATCAAGGGGTTCTAGACGGTGATCTGTATCTGGTCGGAGGCGGAGACCCCACTTTGCAGACCGATCATCTGCACCAAATGGCCAAAGATTTGGCGGCCAAGGGCATTCAAAAGGTTACCGGCGGGTTCTATGTGTTTGGCGGATCTTTACCCTATCAGAAAGAGATCGACCCTGCGCAACCGATTCAGGTGGGGTATTCTCCAGCGATTTCAGGGATTTGCTTGAATTTTAACCGCGTCTATTTTGACTGGAAAAAAACTGGAAACGGCTTCCAAATCGCCATGGATGCGCGCAGCAACACGGTGAAACCGCCCGTCAGTTTTGCCAAAATGAGCCTGTCTGATCGCAAAGGCCCTGTGTTTACCTATCAGTCGGTGAACGGTCAGGATCATTGGACCGTGTCACGCCACGCCCTAAACAACGCCGGCGGCCGCTGGCTCCCCGTTCGGGCCCCCGAACTCTACGCTGGCGAAGTCTTTAGATGGCTGTGCAAGGCCGAAGGAATTGCCCTGCCTTCCGTCAAGAAAACAGATACTTACACCGGTGGTGACGTTTTGGTGTCCCATCAGAGCGGCCCGTTAACAAATGTGCTCAAAGACATGCTGAAATTCTCAACAAACGTCACCGCAGAGATGGTCGGCCTATGGGCCAGCCGCGCGCGAGGTGTTGACATTTCAACGCTGGCTTCCTCCGGAAAAGCCATGGCGGATTGGTCTGCAAAGACACTCGGCATGCAAGCGGCGCGTTTCGTGGATCACTCTGGGTTGGGCGATCAGTCTCGTCTCAGCGCCTCTGGTTTGGCGCTCGCATTGTCGGCGTCTCAGCGCCACGATATCTTGCGACCTTTGTTGAAAGATGTGCTGATGCGCCATGAAAACGGTGCGCCCAACAACGGCCATCCCATTGATGCGCAAGCAAAAACTGGGACCTTGAACTTTGTGTCTGGCCTTGCGGGATACATGACCTCTCCGCAAGGGGATGACCTGGCTTTCGCGATTTTTGCAGCAGATTTGGCAACGCGCGATGGGTTAACCAAAGAACAACGTGAGCGCCCGCGCGGCGCGAAAAGCTGGAACAGTCGCGCAAAACGTCTGCAACAAGCGCTGATTGAACGCTGGGGCGCGGTTTATACGCGCGAAAGCTAAGCCAACAAATCCTTTGCATATGGGCTTTGTTTTGGTAAACGCCCCTCGTTCAGAGCTTTCTGAATAACCGGTCGCAGCCTACCCGGTTCGCTAAAACAAGGACGAACTTATGAAAACTCTCGTAATCTGCTCAGGCGGATTGGACTCTGTATCCTTGGCTTACAAGGTCGCTGCCGAGCAAGAGCTCGTCGGTTTGATCTCGTTTGACTATGGGCAACGTCACAAAAAAGAAGTCGCCTACGCAGCGCTTGCTGCCGAACGCCTTGGCGTGCCGCATGATCTAATCGACATGAGCCATATTGGCGCTTTCCTGTCAGGCTCTGCTTTGACCGATGATCTGGACGTGCCGGATGGCCACTATGCTGAAGAGAATATGAAGGTCACCGTCGTGCCGAACCGCAACGCGATTATGCTGGCTGTGGCCTTTGGTGTTACGGCTGCGAAAGACGCGGACGCAGTGGCCACCGCTGTGCACGGGGGCGATCACTTCATCTATCCCGATTGCCGCCCTGGCTTCATTGATGCGTTTCAAACCATGCAAAACGCGGCGCTTGAAGGCTATGCCGATGTGAAACTTTACACGCCGTTTGTGCATATCCCTAAGTCCGACATCGTCTTGGAAGGTGCCAAGGTGAATACGCCATTTGCTGACACCTGGTCGTGCTATAAAGGCGGCGAGGCTCACTGTGGGCGCTGCGGCACCTGTGTGGAACGTCGCGAAGCCTTTGAAATTGCTGGGGTAAAAGACCCAACCGTCTATGAAGACCCAGATTACTGGAAAACTGTCGTGGAAAATCACTGATGTATCGTATCGCAAAAGACTTCCATTTCTCTGCCTCTCACGAGCTGAAAGGCCTGCCAGAGGGCCATCCTTGCGCGCGTCTGCACGGGCACAACTACCTTGTCACGGTAGAATTGGCCTCAGAAACGCTGGATGAGATTGGGTTCATTGTAGATTACAAAGAGCTCAACGCGCTGAAAGATTGGATCGACAACACGCTGGATCACCGCCACCTGAACGATGTGTTCGATCATGATCGCATCACCACAGAATGGCTGTGCAAAGTGATCTATGACTGGTGTAAAGCGCGTTGGGTGGAAACCGCCGCAGTGCGTATTTCCGAAACACCGAAAACATGGGCTGAATACCGTCCATGAGCACCTTGCGGATCGCAGAAATCTTTGGCCCGACCATTCAAGGCGAGGGCGCTGTCATCGGCGCGCCGACCGTCTTTGTGCGCGCCGGAGGCTGCGATTACCGCTGTTCGTGGTGCGATAGTCTGCATGCGGTTGATCAAGAATACCGCCACACTTGGGCGGCGATGAGCACGCAAGAGGTTTGGGAAAAGATCGTTGATTTGTCCGGCGGGCAGCCTTTGACGGTGTCTTTGTCTGGCGGCAATCCTGCGATTCAAGACTTCGGGCCGCTGATCGCACTGGGCAAGGCGCAAGGCTATGGTTTTGCTTTGGAAACCCAAGGCTCTATTGCGCGCGATTGGTTTTCTGAGCTTGCGCCATTGATCCTGTCGCCTAAGCCGCCTTCCTCAGGCGAGACAGTAGATTGGGAAAAATTTGATCGCTGTGTGACCGCTGCTGGTGATGCGGAAATTGCCCTAAAGATCGTAATCTTTGACGAGGCGGATTACGCTTGGGCCAAAGATGTGGCCGCGCGCTATCCCGAATTGCCGCTGTATCTGCAGCCGGGCAATCACACCCCACCACCGCCAGACGCCGAAGATGCCGTGATCGATATGGATGGCATCATGGATCGCTACAGCTGGCTGATTGAAAAAACACTTGGGGACAAATGGTTTGCCCCCCGTATTTTGCCGCAACTTCATGTGCTCGTTTGGGGCAATAAACGCGGCGTATAAGGAGAGACCTATGTCAGATGAAAGCATTTACTCTGGCTTGACCCAATTGGGCGGCAAGACCGAATTGCCAAATACGCCAGAAGACGCGGTTCTGGAAAAAGTGCCAAATCCACAAGCTGGCACAGACTATGCCGTGCGTTTCACAGCGCCGGAATTCACTTCGCTTTGCCCACTCACAGGTCAGCCAGATTTTGCGCATATCGTGATCGACTATGTGCCAGGGGACTTCTTGGTGGAAAGCAAATCACTCAAGCTATTCTTAGGCTCTTTCCGCAACCACGGCGCCTTCCACGAAGATTGCACTGTGTCGATTGGCAAACGCCTTGTTGATCTTCTGCAACCAAAATGGTTGCGTGTTGGCGGCTACTGGTTCCCGCGTGGAGGCATTCCGATTGATGTGTTCTATCAAACGGGGCCAGAACTCGAAGGCGTCTTTATTCCAGATCAGGGCGTGCCAACCTATCGCGGCCGTGGCTGAGCTTTTGCTTGGTAAAAATACCTTGGGGTGAGGGGGATACGTCCCCCGAGGGGCAAAGCCCCTTACCCCGTTTCGATCACACAGTTACAGCGTGATATGGCGCGCGCGTGCACCCCGTTCGATGGCTGCGGCGTGCAGCCGGTCGATGTTCAGCTCATAGCGGATTTCTTCCAGAAGGCGGATCTCACCTTCATAGATCGCGCCATCAGCGGCTGCGACGTCACAGGCCAAAGCATAAGCCGTTTCATACAAGGCTTCAGGTAGGTTGTCGCGGATCAAGCCAAACAGGGCTGCAATCCCGTCTTCTTGTTCAAACAAGTCGAACACGGTTTGGCTGACGACTGTCACGCGATCAAAGTCATATTCCCCAAAAATCGGCAGGCTGTTCACCGAGGTTTGAATCTCGATCAGCTCTTCCGTGCGGATGTTTTCATCCGAAGCGGAAATCGCCACCATCAAAGCGACAAGGCAATCTTGCGGTGTCAGCGGGTGGGTCACGTCTTGGCTCATAGTCTGCCCCTTTTTTGGCGTTCTGTTTCAAAGATATGGAGCCATCCTGCGCAGGGCAAGCGACAAGCGGATGAAACCTTGAAGAAACGTATGTTTTCTTGTCGCAGCCGTGGGAAGCTCGGGTTTGATATGCTTAGAAATGTTGACCATGCTGCATTGGCAAACTATGCAACGGCGGTCGCCTGCGCATAGGGCGCGGCGGCTGTTTTTTTGGAGATACACATGTCTGATCTGCGCGATACTGCGATGAGCTCGAAAGCCTGGCCTTTTGAAGAGGCGCGTCGCCTCGTCAAACGCTTTGCAAAGCAGCCGCCAGAGAAGGGATATGTGCTGTTTCAAACGGGGTATGGCCCGTCTGGCCTGCCGCATATCGGCACCTTTGGCGAAGTGGCCCGCACCACCATGGTGCGCCGCGCGTTTGAGCAGATCAGCGACATTCCAACCAAGCTGATCTGTTTCTCTGACGATATGGATGGTTTCCGTAAGGTACCGACGAACTTGCCAAACCAAGAGATGTTGGCAGAAGATTTGAACCTGCCACTGACCAAAGTGCGTGATCCGTTTGGCACGCATGAAGGTTTTGCGCAGCACAATAACGCGCGCCTGTGTGCTTTCTTGGATAGCTTTGGCTTCGAATATGAATTCGCGTCTGCCACCGATTACTACACAAGCGGCAAGTTCGATGAGGCTTTGCTGACCGCGCTTGAGCGTTTTGACAAGATTCAAGAGATCATGTTGCCAACGCTGGGCGAAGAGCGTCGCGCGACTTATTCTTGCTTCTTGCCCGTGTCTCCGAAAACGGGTCACGTGCTTCAGGTGCCTACGCTAGAGCGTAACCTGTCTAAAGGCACGATCGTGTATCAAGAGCCTGATGGAGAGAAGATCGAAATCCCCGTCACGGGCGGCAACGTCAAGATGCAGTGGAAGCCGGATTGGGCGATGCGCTGGGCGGCTTTGGGCGTTGATTACGAAATGTCTGGCAAAGACCTGATCGACAGTGTCACGCAATCCAGCAAGATTTGCCGTGCGTTGGGTAAGCCTGCGCCAGAAAGCCTGTCTTACGAGCTGTTCAACGATGAGCTGGGTGGCAAGATTTCCAAATCCAAAGGCAATGGCTTGTCTATGGAAGAGTGGCTGTCTTACGCCGCGCCGGAAAGCCTTCAGTACTTTATGTACCTCAAGCCGAAAACAGCGAAGCGCTTGTATTTTGACGTGATCCCAAAAGCGGTTGATGAGTACCACCAACAGCTGCGCGCCTATGCCGGGCAGGACCAGAAGGGGCGTTTGAACAACCCTGTTTATCACATCCACGGTCACAACGTGCCGGCCTCTGATATGGTTGTGCCGTTTTCGATGCTGTTGAACCTTGCGAGCGCCTCTAGTGCGGAAGACAAGGAAACCATGTGGGGCTTTATCGGCAAATACGCGCCAGATGCGACGCCGGAAACGCACCCAAGCATGGATCAGGCTGCTGGTTTTGCCGTGCGCTACTTCAATGATTTCGTGAAGCCAGAGAAGGTCTATCGCGCGCCAACAGATCAAGAGCGTGCGGCTTTGGCCGATTTGGCAAAAGCATTGGGTTCTGCAGAGGCTGCCTTGGAAGCGATTGCTACCAAGAACGCAGCGATGGGCAATGATGATCCTCTGCCAGAAGCGGATTTCACAAGCGAGGATTTTTTGCAGTCTATCGTCTTCGCGATTGGTAAGAACCACGGGTTTGAGCCGCTGCGTGATTGGTTCAAAGCGATTTACGAAGTTCTGCTGGGCGCATCACAAGGCCCGCGCTTTGGTGGGTTTATCGCTCTGTATGGGGTGGAAGAGACCATCGCATTGATCAACGCTGGCCTGAACGGCGAATTGAGCTAAAACAAATTTGAAACGGCGGCCTGAGAGGCCGCCGTTTTTCTTAGCAGCAGGCTGTTTGTTTCTGGCTATCGCAGTTGCTGCTTGCGCGCTGGGCTGGTTTGCAAACGGCTGCGCCATTTGTCAGGGCGATGGTCAGGCGCTCGTTTACGCTGGCTACATCTTGCACATGGTAGATATGCAACCCGTTGTTTTCCGGTGCGAATTCAACGCGTAGGTCCGTGTTTCCGAGTGCTGGGATTGCTTTCAGGCTATGGGCAAGGATTTTGGCCAGTTTGCCAGCGCTCATCGCGCGGCCTCCATGCCCGTCGAGCAATTGCAGGGTCACTTCGTCAAACTGATCTTCATTGCCACCGCAGTCGATGCTGCTGATCTTGGCATGTTTAAGCTCCGTGATGTGAAACCCCGCGTTGATGCCTTGGCCGTTTGCAGTGAAGTGGATAGGCGCGGTTTCGGGCTGTGCTTTGGCGTTTTCCAGTAGGTCGAGCAGGGTCATTGGGAACTCCATTTCAATGATTCTTGAAATATAAATAGATTGCGCAATTTGTTGTTTCAAGTATTTTTGAAATATGAATGAAGAAATCGCCATGAAAGCCTTTGGGGCTTTGTCGAATGAAACGCGGTTGCGTGTGGTCAAACTTTTGGTGGCTGCTGGCCCTGAAGGTAGCAGCGCAGGCGACATTGCCGAACAAATCGGCGCGAGCCCATCTCGGGCGTCGTTTCATCTATCGGCCCTGTCCGAGACTGGCATGGTGACATCAGAACGGCAGGCGCGTTCGGTTCGTTATTTCATTGATTTCCAAGCGCTTGGATCGTTGGCGAACTTCTTGCTCGAAGATTGCTGCCAGGGCAATGCCGATGCACGCGCTTGTTGCGAACCTTCAAATGGCTGTTGCTCGTAGGGGCCTGCGTACGGTCCACCAAAACCGCGTTAACCTTACCTTTCGTACACCCTTTGCCTAACGCGCCGGCCCTCTGGTGCCGCGCATTCGCCATGGAAAGGGTTACGGATGAACAAGGCAATTACGGACGGTTTGGATTTGATGCCACCCGCGTTTTCCGAGGGGCTTGATGTGTGGTCAAGCGGGGACGGAACGCCGGGCTCGGACACCTATGATGGGGCAGGGAACGCGGCCTTTGTGCCATCTGATGCGGATTTCGGTGGGTGTTTGGAGCTTCAGAAAACCGAAGCGACGCAATCTTTACGGTACATGGGGCAAACGCCCATGGTGCCGGGCTGTTATTTGCGGATCACTGCGCGGGTGAAGGTGGTCAGCGGGGCGCTGCCTGCTGTGCGTATTGCCGCTTGGGCCGGTGATAGCGGCGCGCATGTGTCTGGCGTTGTGCAGGTTGGCCCTTCTGTTGCTTTGGAAACCTACGGCGAGGTTGTTGAGGTTTCGGCAATCGTTGGTTCTGGCCTGCGCGATGGCGTGGATATGCCTTGGGGCACCGTGCCAAATTACGCCCATGTGGGTTTGGATTTAACCGGTGCGACGGGCGGCGTTGTTCGTATTGATGACATTGTGGTGGAGGATATGACCTCGGTGTTTCATCGCAATATGATGGCCATGGTGGATGTGCGTGACTTTGGTGCCGTGGGCGATGGAAGCAGTGATGATACGGGGGCGTTTCTGGCAGCGAATGCTGCAGCGGATGGACGCGAGATTTTGGTGTCTGCGGGGACCTATTACTTGGCATCAGATGTGCGCCTGACAGAGCGGGTGCGGTTTGAAGGCACTGTGACGATGCCAACTGATGCGATCCTTGATCTGACCAAAAGCTTTGATTTGCCGACTTATATTGATGCCTTTGGGAATGAACAGCTTGGGTTTGAAAAGGCGTTTCAATCTTTGCTGAACAGCTCCGATCATGAGTCTTTGGATATGGGTGGGCGGCGGATCACGATTACCTCGCCGATTGATATGCAAGCGATTGTGCCAAACCGTGACTCCTATGCGCAGCGTCGCCACATTGCGAATGGGCAGTTCTTTGTATCAGGCGATACGGAATGGGAACCTGATGTCGAGACATCTGCTGCAACCTATGATGCGGGCAATGCGTTGACGCTGACGGCTGTTGCGAATGTTGCGAACATTCAGGTTGGGTCTTTGATCACGGGTAATGGCGTCGGGCGCGAGGTCTATGTGCGGGCCAAGAATGACGCCACACAAGAGATCACGCTGAGCGCACCACTTTATGACGCTGAAGGCACGCAGACCTACACCTTTACGCGTTTCAAATATGTTTTGGATTTCTCGGGCTTTAGCAAGTTGCAGCGCTTGTCGATTTCGGATGTCGAGCTGCTGTGCAACAACATTGCCAGCGGTATCTTATTGGCTCCAGCAGGCGTGGTGTTTCAATTGCGCGACAGTTGGATCAACCGCCCTGCAGATCGGGGTATTACAAGCCATGGAGAAGGCTGTCAGGGCATGCTGATTGACCGCTGTAACTTCCTTAGCGGAGAGGCGAGCAGTCGCGCGCAGGATCGTTCGACCATTGTTTTGAATACAAATGCCAATGACGTAAAGCTGCGCAACAATCGAGCCACACAGTTCAAACACTTCGCGGTTTTGGGCGGGGCGAACAATATGGTGATTGGCAACCATTTCTTCCAAGGCGATGCCGAGCCGGCTGGTGTGCGCACGGCGGGCATTGTGCTGACCGATAGCCATTGTGCCTCGACGTTGACGGGCAACTATGTGGACAATTGTTCGATTGAGTGGACCAATGAAACGGACGCCACGCCAAATTTCACCAATGGGTTTTCGTTTTCAGCGCTCAGCGTGGATGACAACGTGTTCCTCTCTGGTGATGTGGCGCCTTGGTCTGCGTTTTTGGTGATTAAACCTTATGGGACCGGGCATTTCATTGGTGGTTTGAGTGTGTCCGGGAATAAGTTCCGCAGCATTAATGGGCCGATTGATCGTGTTGATCGTGTCGATGATACCTTCGCACCGCTTGATACTTCTAAGGGTAAGAATATTCGGTTTGACGGAAACACGTTCCATCAGATCGAAACGCCCGTCTACAATCCGCTTGTGATGACGCATGATCAAAACTCTACAGCGACGAGCTGGACCGTTGATACGGATGGGCAGTTGCCGTTTGGCGGGCAAGCACGGACCGTTGAATCTGTGGTAGCAACCTCGCCATTGCGCAATGGCAGCAATCAGACGCGATTTGCTGTGCCCTATGTTGACTTGCAGCAAGGGGCAGATGGCGATCAATTGCGCCTGAATTGGGAAGAAGCTTTGCAGGGTGAGGTGACGTTGCGCGTTTCTATGACGTGATGATCAGCGCCAGAAGGTGAGCCATTCGATCATCTCGACGAACTTACGTGCAAAAATCAATGTGACCGCGCCATCCATGTAATGGTAATCCAGTGCAAGCGCGACGCCTAGGGCGACTGCGATGGATATTGCAATGGCATTGGTCATGACTGCGTCCTCAAACCCGATTTGGCTACCTTGATCTTAGGTATGCCTGACAGGGCTTGAGGGCGCAACATTCTTAAGGTTTTAAACCTGTTAGCCGAGTTGGCCCATTTTCGCAGCAAGATCTGCCATGCGAGTCGAGAAGCCCCATTCGTTGTCGTACCAAGACAGAACGCGCACGGTACGGCCACCAATCACTTTGGTCTGCTCTGGTGCAAAGATAGAGCTTTCGGTTGTGTGGTTGAAATCAACAGAAACCTTTGGTTCTGCATCATAGCCCAGTACGCCCTTCATCGTTGTCGCCGCCGCTTCGCGAACGATTTCGTTCACGTCTTCAACGGTGACGTCTTTGGAGGCCACAAAGGTCAGGTCGACTGCAGAGACATTTGGCGTTGGTACACGAATGGCTGTGCCATCCAGCTTGCCTTTCATTTCGGGCAGAACTTCCCCTAGTGCTTTCGCTGCACCTGTGGAGGTTGGGATCATTGCCATAGCCGCTGCGCGGGCGCGGTATAGATCGCTGTGACGGCGATCTAGCGTTGGTTGATCGCCGGTGTAGCTGTGAATTGTTGTCATCAGGCCGTTTTCAATGCCGATGGCATCGTTCAGCACTTTGGCCAAAGGCGCGAGGCAGTTGGTGGTGCAGCTGCCGTTGGAGATCATGTTGTCGTTCGCGCTCAGCAGGTGATCGTTCACGCCGAACACCACGGTGCGCTGCACGTTCTTGGCTGGTGCCGAGATCAGGACTTTCTTTGCGCCACGCTCTAGGTGCTTGGCTGCTTTCAGGCCATCATTGAATTGACCTGTGCATTCCAGAACCACATCAACGCCTGTCCAATCCAGCTCGTCCATGTCGTAGGTCGAGAACATGCGCATCGGGCCTTGGCCCACATCCATCGTGCCGTTTTGCACCACTACGTCGTTCGGGAAACGACCGTGGACAGAGTCATAGCGGATCAGGTGCGCTGCTGTTTCCAGTGGGCCGGTTGCGTTCACTTTGACAACTTTCACATCGTCCCGTGCGGCTTCTGCAATTTGCATCAAGGTACAGCGGCCAATGCGGCCAAAACCATTGATCCCTAGGGTGACGGTCATGAGATGTCCTCTCTCTGAAGTCATGATCTGTTAGGGCGGATATAGATCAGGGATTGAGAAAGAGGGAAGTAAAAAGGTGTTTTAACTCAGTGTGTTAACGTTAACAGTGCTGCACTGCATCATGTTTGCGATAACGGTGCCGACACCGTTGGCGATAACGGGTTTTGGCGGACCGCTGTTTTCCAGCGCATTTCACAGGGGATTCGTTTTTAGGTTTTGTTTGTGCCTGCCAAGTCTTTCAAAATTGGGCAGTCGGGTCTGTCATCGCCAGCGCACTTTGTGACCAACTCTGACAGTGTATCGTGCATAGCTTGCAGCTCTGCCATTTTGACCTTTATGTCTGCTAAGTGGTCTTTTGCGATGCGGCGAACGCTTTCGCTCGCCCGATTTTGGTCTTCGTATAGAGAAATTAACTGGCGGCACTCTTCTACGCTAAAGCCAAGGGCGCGTCCTCGGGCAATGAACTGCAGTTTATGAACATCTGTATCAGAGAAATCTCGATAGCCATTCGCCCCTCGAGCAGGGCTAATTAACCCGATATCTTCATAGTATCGGATGGTCTTTGTTGGCAGACCTGATCGTTTGGATGTTTGGCCAATGTTCATTTAAGTTTCCTTTGGTCGAAAACGGCGCAACCGCAATGCGTTCGAAACCACAAAAAGCGAACTGAGCGTCATGGCACCCGCGGCTAAGATTGGCGAAAATGTTATGCCCAACAGGGGGTAAAGCAATCCAGCGGCAACTGGGATTAGTAGGATATTGTAGGCGAAGGCCCAGAACAGGTTTTGCTTGATGTTTTGCAGAGTGGCTTGGGAGAGCTGAATGGCGGTGGATACAGCCTCTAGGCTTGAGCTGCGCAAAATCACATCAGCCGTTTCTAAAGCGACATCCATTCCGCGGCCAAGCGCAATGCCTGTTTCGGCTTGGGCGAGCGCAGGGGCGTCATTGATGCCGTCCCCGACAAAGGCCACGGTTCCATGTTCTGACTGCAAGGATTTGATGACTTGTGCCTTTCCTTCAGGCGATACCTCGGAGTGAATGTTGGTGATGCCGAGTTCTTGGGCAATCGTTAGCGCGACTTCTGCGCGATCTCCCGTGATCATAGCGCAAGCGATACCTCGCTTTTGTAAATACGAAATCGTGGTCTTTGCACTGGGTTTTAGCTGATCTCTAAGTCCAAAGCAGGCAATCGCGGTGCCTTCGGCCGCTAGAAAAATAGGTGTGTGCCCAGAGTTTGAAAACGCGAGGCCCTTTTCGGCTAGGGCATTGGTGGCAATGCCTTGTTTTTCTAAGAAACGGGCCGACCCGATAAAAACTGTTTCCCCGTCAATGATGCCTTCCAACCCTCCACCTGGGTGTTCTGTGAGGGATGTGACATCTGGTAAGCGCTTGCCAAGGCTTGATTTTTGAAAGGCGTAAGCAATTGGGTGACTTGATTTGGCCTCCAACGCGCAAGCTAGGTTAAGAGAAAGAGCAAGTGTTGTCTGGTCGGTGCAATGGTGTTTCGCGAGAAGCGGTTTGCCTTCGGTTAGTGTGCCTGTTTTGTCGAAAGCGACTAGATGCGTTTCTCCTAGGTGCTGAAGTGCGCTGCCTTGTCGAAATAACACCCCAAGCCTTGCCGCGCGGCCGCTGCTGACCATGACAGACATTGGCGCGGCAAGACCCATCGCACATGGGCATGCAATAATGAGAACCGAGACCGTCGCAACCAATGCATGGCTCACAGAAGGGCCGAACGTCAGCCACATCAGGCCTGAAAACACTGCAAGACTAAGCACGGCAGGAACGAACCAAGCTGTGATTTTGTCTGCGAGGTTTTGGATCGGTAGCTTGGCCGCCTGTGCGCGCCGCACAGTTTGAACGATACGTGACAGCGCAGTGTCGGAGCCGACCGCTGTGGCTTCAAACCGAAAGACGCCTGTGCCATTGACCGTGCCGCCGACCACGAAATCACCGCTTGTTTTCGAGACGGGCAGGGGTTCGCCCGTCATCATCGCTTCGTCGACTTCAGTTGCTCCGGCCGTCACCACGCCATCAACGGGAATTCGTTCGCCCGCATGAATATGCACGATGTCGCCTATTGCGATCTGGGACACGGGAACCTGTTTTGGGTCGCCGTCTTTTTCCACCAACGCAACATCGGGAATGCGCTGCATGAGCGTTACAATGGCATTCGCGGCTTCGGATTTAGCGCGTGCTTCGAGCCATCGCCCCAAAAGGATAAGAGCGATGATGACGCCAGCCGCTTCGAAATACACATGTCGTGCAGACACTGGCAAAGAAGCCGGGGCGATCAAGACCAACATGGAATACCCCCATGCCGATAGGGTGCCAAGGGTAACAAGGCTATTCATGTCTGGATGGCGGCGCCAAAGGTTTGCAATGCCTTGCCCGATAATCTGACGTCCAGGACCAAGCAAAACTGCGGTGGCCAGCAAGGCCTGAATGGCCCAAGTTTGGCGGTGGCCTAAAATGTCATGCAGCCACACATGAAAGGCCGGCGCGATGTGACCGCCCATTTCCAGTATGAGAAGAGGGGCGGCCAGTGCGATTGCAAAAAGTGCTTTAGTGCGCTCTGAGCGGGAGGCAGGTCTTTTGTCCTGTTGTCGTGCGAGAGGTTTTTCGGCCGTTGGCGGAAACCCGATATCATTCAGCGTTGATGTGAAGGTTTGTTGGGTTGCTTCCGCGTTGATGGTTTCTACCCAGATCGTTTTATCTGCAAGATTGACGCGTACTTTGACGACACCTGCATGAGCGTTCAGCGCGTTTTCGATCCGCCTTTGACAGCTGGCACAGTGAAGGTTTGGAATGTGAAATTCATAGGTCTCTACGCACACTGGATAGCCAGCTTTGCGCAAATCGCCTTGCACGGCGGTCAGGGTCTCTGGGTTCCCAATCGGAATGGACGCACGTTTTGTGGCGAGGTTCACTGCGACGGGTTCACCTGCAAATTGCGCCAACAGAACCTTTTCTGCTCGAGTTACACAACTCGCGCAGTTTAAGTGGGACAACGTGATTTCGAAATTCTGAGATGTCATGGCAGTGATCCAATGATGAACCACTGCCATATAGGCCTTCCAGTTACTGGAGGGTCAAGGGGCCTCTTACGAGGCGGACCGAAAAGGTCGAGATTTATTTGGCGACTTTAATGCGGTCGAGTTGCCAAATGCTACGTGCATAAATGGTCTCTGTTTGATATTCGTTCTTTTGATCGTAAGGGTACACGATCCAGAGCGGACCTTTGTTGCGCACTGACATTGTTTCACCGTTGAGGTGATAGGCTACAATCGGGCCATCTGCCACCGCATCCTCAGCCGGAATTTCGACACTGTAGTCGTTGATTGCGCTGGCGATCAAAGTTGCACCTGATGCATCAATCGCGGCCAGAAGGTCGTGCAGCGCCACACCCTCGAATGTTTGAGGGCCTTCAGTCCAAACGGTTGTTGTTTCAAAGCTGCGGCTTGGCAGCGCTTTCAACATCGCAAGATCAAAGGTTGCCGCGTTTTCTGTGTTTGTGTTCCCGATTTCACCGCTGACGGTCAGTAAAATGTCTTGCGTCGGGGTCGTAAGTTCTTCTGCTTGGCTTGGTAGGACGCTGGCGGCAGCCAAAGAGAGAGCGAGGAAAAATCTACGGATCATGGATCACCTGAAAATTGAATTTTTCTTACTTTAGGAACATTTAGCAGCAAGTGTAGGGGGCAAAGGTTGGGCAACCTATACCTTTGGATAGTTTTTATGGCGTTTAGTGCGCTCTGCAGCTTGCCAGCTCTCAATCCAAGGTTTAGCTAGATTGAGTGGGTTTTAGTTTGTTTTTTCTCAAAATTTCTTTGTTGGAATAAATTCATGCGCATTCTTTTGGCTGATGATCATGATCTTTTGCGTGATACGTTGGCAGCGTTTCTTCAGGAAAAGGGCGGGGCCTATGTGGCCACTGCTGGCACGCTAGACGAAGCTCTGCAGTGCGCTAAGGGCGAGGCCTTATTCGATCTTTTGATTTTGGATTACAATATGCCAGGCATGTCTGGCTTGGCGGGGCTGCAAAAGGCATTGGATGCGAAGGTGGCAGGCGGCGTTGCCATTGTCTCGGGGTCAGCGCCATCGTCTGTTGCTCAAGAGGCAATAAAGAACGGTGCGATAGGCTTTTTACCAAAGACCATGTCGGCCAATAGTTTGTTGAATGCGGTACGTTTCATGGTTGCAGGGGAGACCTATTTCCCTGTGTCTTTAATCGCGGCGGAGGCGGAAGCGCATCCTCTGAGCCTGCTTCTCACAGGGCGCGAAAAAGATGTGTTGAATGGCCTATGTCGCGGGCTTTCAAACAAGGAAGTCGCGCTTGAGCTTGATCTGCAAGAGGTCACCATCAAATTGCATGTGCGCTCGCTGTGTAAAAAGATGGAAGCAAAGAACCGAACGCATGCCGCTATGATGGCGAAAGAACAGGGGTTGTTCTAAAATAGTCGCGCACTACCAGGAATTGTTAGGGCTCGGTTGAATTTCGTTTTCTTTCTGAATGCGCTGACCAATAAAGTGCCCGTAAAGTGATCCGGGGAAGATTATGAACAAGGTATTTGGTGCGTTTGCATCCGTAGCAATGAGTGTTTTGGGTGCGGTTGGCGCAGCACCTTTGGCCGCCGAGGAACTCGGTTATGGTCGCTTGTTGGTGAATGATTTTTTAGGTGATGGGCATGATCGATGGCGGTCAGGTTCAATCGTCGGCAGTCATATCTTCGGTTCTCACTGGTCTGGCGAATTGCCACAATCCCTTGGTGAAGTTGTCGAGTTGCGGATTTTGGGTCAAACGCTTACCCCCGCAAATCTTCAGTCGCCTGCGGCAGGTGACCGTCCTTATGCAGGTGCATTGTCCATTGGGGCACATACCCATTTTGAAACCCCAAAGGGGCTCGAGTTCGCTCTTGGTGCTGATCTTACGTTGGTCGGCCCGCAAACAGGCTTAGGAAATTTTCAGGACTGGCTGCATGATCAGCTGAGCCTGCCTGGCCCGTCCGATGCGGTTCTGGCATCGCAGGTTGGAAATAGTGTCTATTTCACCGCCGTGGCAGAGGCCGGCCGAAACTTTGAGCTTGGTGGCAGTACAGTCGTACGTCCTTTTGCAGAGGCCCGCATCGGGGATGAAACTTTGGTGCGCGCTGGGTTTGACCTAACCATTGGTAACTTTGGGCAAGGTGATCTGCTGGTACGTGACCCTGTGACAGGTCAGCGTTTTAGTACGATGGCTGATCGCCCACAGGGTACTTCGTTCATTCTTGGCGCTGATACGGCCTATGTTGATAGCAGTGTTTTTGTTCCAAGCGGCTCCGGGGCGACATTGGAGAAAGCGCGTCATCGGGTACGTGCAGGGATCAATTGGCAGGGAAAACGTCACAGCCTGTACTATGGCGTCACGTGGTTGAGTCGTGAGGTTTTGGCGCAATCAGAAGGGCAAGTGGTTGGGGCAATTCGCGTCAAAATCAACTTTTAAGCCTCGGTTTCGGAAAACCCGAATCATTTAGGCTTCCCAGAGCGAATCACATTTGTTAATCTGTCTCTAATAAAAAAACTGAGGCAGGACACGGACTATGAAAACGGGCTTAGAAGGCACGTTTGTCATTTCCTGGTCGCAAACAGAACTAGACGGTCTTGGGGCCGCACCATTAAGCGCTGTACAACAAGGCGCGGTGTGGTCGTGGCGTGGCGATTTTGTCCGCGTCGACGGGTCTAATGCAGTTTTGCGTCTGGAGCGAGGCGAAGGTGATGCGATGCTGCGCCGTAGAGCGGCGCGTATGGTGCGTAAGCTCGTTGGGGCTGCGTTGACCAATTCTTCTGATCTGGAAAGTGTTGAAACTGAAGAGCCTATGCGCGACAGCTGTTTTGTCGTGTCAAATGGTCAAAACAGTTACACGGTTACGGTTGTCCACGTCGAAGGCGCTGCGCCCTTGTTGATGTTCTTGGA
Organism: uncultured Paracoccaceae bacterium; assembly: GCA_947499725.1. Taxonomy (GTDB): domain Bacteria; phylum Pseudomonadota; class Alphaproteobacteria; order Rhodobacterales; family Rhodobacteraceae; genus Cognatishimia. Next base: position 62,271 of record CANMPK010000001.1, read on the forward strand.
TGAAGTTCCTCCAAAGGGCACCGACCTTTGGGTCGTGCATCAAAATCTTGATCTCATGTTGGATGATCCAAATCGGGAAGCCTCTTCAGGTACGATTTGCTTTACGCCAGGCACGCTGATTGATACGCCCTCCGGCCCGCGCGCGATTGAAGCTTTGCGCGAAGGTGATTTGGTGCAAACCAAAGACAATGGTGCGCAAGAAGTTCAATGGATCGGCTCTCGTCGCATGACCGGAGCACGTTTGTTTGCGCTTCCAAAGTTGCGGCCTGTTCGCATTAAGGCTGGTGCTTTGGGGAAGGGGTGGCCAGAGAAAGACTTGGTCGTTTCTCCTGACCACAAAATGTTGGTGCGTGGCCGTGTGGCACGCGCTTTGTTCAATACGCCCGAAGTCTTGGTGGCTGCGCGGCAGCTTGAGAACGGCAGTACTATTCGGGTGGATACCCAGATGCGAGAGGTGACGTATATGCACCTTTTGATGCCTCGACATGAGATATTGTTTGCGGATGGTGTTGAAACCGAAAGCTTCCATCCCGCAGATGCGTCTTTGTCTGCAATGGTAGAGCGGGATCGCTCGCGATTGCTTGGCCTCAACCCAGAGCTTGAAGCGCGCCCCTATATCTATGGGGAGCATGCGCGGCGCCAATTGTCTGCCTCCGAAGCGGCTATTTTGCGGCACGAAGCGGCTTAAAGTCCTTCGCGCAACGACGGTCTGTTTTTCCAGTTCTATCGTTGAAGCGCCAAAAGCATGTTTTTCCCAACAAACACCCGTTGACTCCACCGGTTGGGCGCGTATAAGCCGCCATTCATTGGTGTTGGTGGCCCCCGCAAGGGGATTCCTGTCATTCTGGATCAGTTCTGATGTTCTGCCCAGGAAGAGGACAACGCCCTTCGAAACCTTAACGAAGGAGATCAGCCGTGACTAAACGTACGTCTGCCAAGTATAAAATCGATCGCCGCATGGGCGAAAACATCTGGGGCCGTCCTAAGTCTCCAGTAAACCGTCGCGAATATGGCCCAGGCCAGCACGGTCAGCGCCGCAAAGGCAAAATGTCCGACTTCGGTCTGCAGCTGCGCGCAAAGCAAAAACTTAAAGGTTACTACGGCGACATGACGGAAAAGCAGTTCCGTCGTATTTACGCTGAAGCAGAGCGTGTAAAAGGCGACACAGGTGAAAACTTGATTGGTCTGCTGGAGCGCCGCTTGGACGCTGTTGTATACCGCGCGAAATTCGTTCCAACTGTTTTCGCAGCGCGTCAGTTCGTGAACCACGGCCACGTGAAAGTAAACGGCAAGAAGGTTAACATTCCTTCCTACCGCGTAAAAGAAGGCGACGTGATCGAAGTACGTGATCGTTCCAAGCAACTGGCTGTTCTGCTGGAAGCAGTTCAACTGCCAGAGCGCGATGTGCCTGACTACGTAGATGCCGACCATTCCAAAATGACAGCGACATTCGTTCGCACACCAGGCCTGTCCGACGTACCATACCCGGTCGTCATGGAGCCTAATCTGGTTGTTGAATTCTACGCGAAGAACTAATCTTCGCCGACATTCCAAGATTTCGGGCCGTGCAGGGAAACTTGCACGGCCTTTTCTTTTGGCTTTGTGGCAACAAACTCGGCAGAAGGTCACAGCCAGCCTCTTTGCGGTTCCTTCCGCATTTGAACCGAATTAAAACGGTGCTGAACTAAAGGATCGGATCATGACGAAAATCCAGGTACAACCCGGCATCATGGAAATTGCGCTCTATCAGGGTGGGCAATCTTCCGTGGAGGGTGTCAGTGACATTGTAAAACTGTCCTCGAACGAAAACCCATATGGGGCAGGGGATGCGGCGAAAGAAGTCTTTCGCAAGTCTGGTCTGAATCTGCATCGTTATCCGAACACCGATCACGAGAGCCTACGTGCTGCAATTGCTGAGGTTCATAATCTCGACGCGGAGAAGATCATCTGCGGCGTTGGCTCTGACGAAGTGCTGCAATTCATCGCGCAAAGCTTTGCTGGGCCAGGGGATGAAATCATCTATACCGAGCACGGTTTTTCTATGTACCCGATCTTGGCGCATGCCTGCGGTGCGACGCCTGTAAAGGTACCAGAACGTGAACGCGTGGTGGATGTGGATGCGATCCTGAAGGCCTGCACACCAAACACAAAGATCGTGTTTATCGCTAACCCAGCGAACCCCACTGGCACTATGATCGGTGGCAACGAAGTTGCTCGGTTAGCGGCTGGTCTGCCAGAAGGCGCGATTCTGGTACATGACGGTGCCTATACCGAATACGTCGAAGGCTTTGATGGCGGCGCGGCTTTGGTCGAGGCGCGTGACAACGTGATCATGACGCGCACCTTCTCAAAGATCCACGGTCTGGGCGGCTTGCGTATCGGCTGGGGCTATGGCCCGAAAGAACTTATTGATGTGTTGAACCGCGTGCGACAGCCTTTCAACCTATCTGACGTGCAAATGAACGTCGCAGAGGCTGCAATCCGCGACACAGCTTTCGTCGAAAAGTGCCGCGTCGAAAACGCGCGTTTGCGAGCGTGGCTTGCAGAAGCCTTGGCTGAATTGGGCGTTCCATCGGATACGTCTTGTGCGAACTTCATACTGGCGCGCTTTGCCTCTGAAGAAGAAGCGACTGCCTGTGATGCCTTCCTGAAGAAGCAAGGCGTGATTGTCCGCAAGACCACTGGCTATGGTCTGCCGCACTGCTTGCGCATCACAGTCGGCGACGAAGCGGGTTGCCGCCGCGTCGCGCATACGGTGAAAAGCTTTAAGGAGCGGTCCGTATGAGCCAAGTCTACGACCGCGTTGCATTGATCGGCTTGGGACTGATCGCCTCGTCTATGTTTTGGGCCATCAAACGTGGCGGCTTGGCTGGCGAGGTTGTGGGGTACGCACGCAGCCAAGAAACCCGCGATACAGCGCGTCGGATTGGGCTATGTGACCGCGTAGAAGATGATATTCAGGCTGCGGTAAAAGACGCTGATTTGGTTGTGCTTTGCGTTCCAGTTGGTGTGATGGGCGCAGTGGCTGAACAAATCGCTCCAGCTTTGAAGGCGGGCGCGACGGTGACGGATGTGGGCTCAGTTAAGAAGAACGTCATCGAAGCCGTTGCTCCGCATCTGCCAAATAGTGTCCACTTTGTTCCGGGACACCCATTGGCTGGCACCGAGCATTCTGGCCCAGAATCCGGCTTTGCGGAGCTGTTTGACAATCGTTGGTGTCTTCTTATCACCGACCAGACCGCCGATCGCAGTGCAGCCGATGATTTGGCACGTCTTTGGCGCGGTATGGGGTCAAATGTTGAGGAAATGGAAGCAGACCACCATGATTTGGTTCTTGCAGTCACCTCCCACACGCCACACTTGATCGCCTACACGATGGTCGGCGTCGCCGATGATCTACGCCGTGTATCTGAAAGCGAAGTGATCAAATACTCCGCCTCTGGTTTTCGCGATTTTACACGAATTGCGGCGAGTGATCCGACCATGTGGCGGGATGTTTTCCTGAGCAACAAAGAGGCGACACTGGAAATTTTGGGACGCTTCACAGAAGAGCTTTTTGCGTTGCAGCGCGCTATTCGCCAAGGCGATGGCGATCACTTGCATGATTACTTCACGCGCACCCGTGCGATCCGCCGCGGAATTGTTGAGGCTGGTCAGGATACAGATGCGCCAGATTTCGGCCGTGGAAAGGCGCTTTAATCATGTTTAAGGCCGGATTGGTTGGGTTATTTTTGATGGCAACTGTTGCTGAGGCAAACTCGCCCTCAGTGTCTTTGCGCCCTGTGACGCGTGCTGATACGCTGGCTGAGGATCTATCAAAGCTGGCGCCTCGCAGCTCCATGCGTCCAAGAACCCGAAGCACCCGAGCAGAGCGCCGCGCGGCGAAGGCCGCACGCAAAAATCCTCAGACCCATTTCACAAGTGATGGCACGCAACTTGTGTCTATTTGTCGAGATCCTGACTTGTTTGGCCTTCCGGTTGGACGCGTGCCGGGGAAATTGCCCGGCTGCGGCGTACAGAATGCTGTGAAACTGTATGTGGTTTCAGGTGTAAAGCTATCCTCACCAGTGGTTATGGAATGCGACACAGCGAGCGCCATCAAGTCTTGGGTTGAGAACGGAATGGCGCCAGCTGTTGGTAAAACCGGCGGCGGGGTTGCAAAACTTCAGGTCGCCGCAGGCTATGCGTGCCGGACACGAAACAGCAGGCCAGGTGCTAAGATATCAGAGCATGGCAAAGGCCGTGCCATTGATATTGCGGGCTTCCATTTGCAGAACGGAGACAAGATCTCTGTTCTATCTCACTGGAACAACGGTAGCTATGGTCGCATTCTAAAGAATATGCACCGCTCTGCTTGCGGACCATTTGGCACGGTTCTGGGGCCAGAGTCCGATCGCTTCCATCAAGACCATTTCCATTTTGACATCGCGAAACATCGCGGTGGGCCTTACTGCAGATAAAACCGAGGGGCTGGCCCAAGCGGGATGAAACCCAAATAGGTCACGCCCTCCTTAAAGGTCAGCGTCACATCAATGTCTTTGGGTGTGCCGGACGTTGATGCAAGTACGCTGAGAACCTGTGCGGCTGTATCCAAAGCCACATCAGCAATTTGGCCTGTTGTGCGAAGCAAATCTAACATCGCTTCCCATTCCGCAGCGCGAAAGGTCAATTCGCCGGATTGCAAAAAACCATCTTGCAAGGCGACTGCGCCAGCGGCTTCAAATTTCATGGGACCCCAAGCCGCCTTGGCGACATCTATATCGATAGTCGTTGGTTGCGGGCGACGTTGCTCAAGCGCGCGCAAATCCCACGGACGATCAAAATTGAGACGCAGGCTTAGATCTAAGGCGCTCATCTTTTCTGGCAATAGCTCATTGCGCAGTGCAGCCGGGGGGGCAACTCCGATACCCTGCAAGGCGAAGGTGTAAGTTGTTTCCGAGTTTTCATCCTGCATGAACGCAAGGCGCGCTTGGTCCGCGGCTACACGCCAATCTTGGTCGGACTGAACGACAATCTGATCCGTTGCAAAGTTGCTGCGACGCAGGGTGACATCTGATGAAGGCGCAAACACAGCGGAGGCCTGTAACGTCTCAGAGTGAATTGTGATCTTTTGAGCAGGCGTGCTGACAAACTGCTCTTGTGGCCAGATCGCTATGATGTGATTGGGGCGATAGCTAAGCGCAAAGAGCTGGAAAAATGGCGCTTCCCACGCCAAACCCGTGTGCGGATCAGCGAGCGCTATGTCTTCAAAGGTCGTGTCGAAACGGTTTGGAAAGCCACGCAGATGCAGCTCTGAATACTCTGCCTGCCAGCCGGCCGCGCGCTGTTGGTCAAACCACGCTTCATACGAGCGCTGCAAGCCAAGAGAGCCGACAAACCAATAGCCAAACCAACCAAGCGAGATCACAAGAACCGCGATCAATAGACGTTTCACAATGTGGCCCCTTTGCCTTCGTTTCCCATTGGTGTTTAAACGCTGACAGAATGAAACGCCAGCGATGGGAAGATCATGTCTCTTTGGGTTTTCGGTTACGGATCTTTGCTTTGGGATCCCGGCTTTGAAGTTGCAGAACAAGTGGTTGCAACCTTGCCTGGATGGCGTCGAAGTTTTTGCATGTCTTCTATTCATCATCGCGGCACACCAGAACGCCCCGGGCTTGTCTTGGCTTTGGATGAAGCGCCGGAGGCAAAGTGCAACGGTTTGGCTTTGCGGGTGAAATCTGGCACCGAAGACAAAGCTTTGGCCGAATTGCGAGAGCGAGAACTGGTTTCCGCGGCCTATTTAGAAAAAGAGATCAACGTGATCCTAAGCGATGGTCGAATTCAATCTACCATCACCTATGTGGTTGACCCACAACATTGCCAATACGTCCACTTGCCGTTGGAAGAGCAAGCCAACGTAATCGCAAAAGCGGTTGGTGGCCGCGGTCCGAACCCCGAATATCTGTTTAACACGGCAGCTTTGCTGGATGGGCTTGGTCTAAAAGACGCAGAGCTCGATTGGCTGACAGCACGTGTTAAAGAATTGATCGGCGAATAGGCAATACCCCGCAATAAACCTTGGCACATTGGCTGCTGCCCCTTAATGTGATTGCAGAACATAACAGTGTCAGGAGCTGGCCATATGGAACAGCCAGACCGAGAGGCCGAGCCGCATTTCTCGCACCCAGTGCGACAAATCATTCAGATGTTAATTGTCCTTGGGTTCACCGGGGCCATAACTGTGCTTGCTTTGCCGCGCGTTTTGCCGGTGTTCGAGGCAAACCCATATCTGAACGGTTTCATCTTTCTTGTCTTTATTGTCGGTGTCGTGGCCTGTTTCATGCAGGTCTTTTCGCTGATCGCCTCTGCGCGTTGGATCAAGGGCTTTGCGACCTCTGGCGACGCTGACGTCGAGCCACCGCGCTTGCTGGTGACTTTGGCATCTTTGCTGCGCCAACGCGGCGTGCGCGGACAGGTTAGCGCGACATCAACGCGTTCAATCTTGGATTCCGTTGCAACCCGCATCGACGAAGCTCGGGATATCACGCGCTACATTGTAAATATGCTCATCTTCTTGGGTCTGTTGGGCACATTCTACGGATTGGCGACCACCGTCCCAGCTGTTGTTGATACGATCCGCAGCCTTGCTCCTTCCGAAGGAGAAGGTGGTGTTGAGGTCTTCAACCGTTTGATGACGGGGCTTGAAAGCCAGTTGAGCGGCATGGGCGTTGCGTTTGCATCTTCTTTGCTTGGCCTTGCGGGCTCGTTGATTGTGGGCTTGTTGGAACTCTTTGCGGGGCAGGGGCAAAACCGCTTCTACCGCGAACTGGAAGAATGGCTCAGTTCAATCACGCGGGTCAGCTATTCTGGCCATGATGGCGACGGCAGCGTCGAAACCAACGTCCTCGGCGAAATTTTAGAGCACATGGCCGAGCAGATGGATCAATTGCAGTCCATGTTCACCAAAGCTGAGGAAAGCCGCACGCGGGTAGACGATCAAGTGGGCGCTCTCACTCAATCTGTGCAGGCGTTGACCAACCAGCTGAGCAACCAATCAAATGCACCAGAGGCCACCGACCGTCTGGCTGAGGGGCAAGAACGCTTGATCGAAGCGCTGAACAAGCAAGGCGGCTCTGCCGAAGGTGGCGTGGATGCTGAAAGTCGTATGCGTTTGCGGTCGATTGATGTGCAGATGCTGCGTATTCTTGAAGAAATCTCTGCCGGTCGGCAGGACACAATGGCAGAGTTGCGCACAGATTTGTCGGCTTTGACCCACGCGATCACTAAGATCGCTGATGGCGCGCCTGCGCAGCGGCGCCGTAAATCTCCGAACGAGCTGGAGAGCTAAGTCATGGCTCTTTCGCGACGCACAGGGCAACGCTTCCAGGCCTCCATTTGGCCGGGGTTTGTGGATGCGATGACTGGCCTATTGCTCGTGCTGATGTTTGTCTTAACCATCTTTATGGTCGTGCAGTTTGTGCTGCGCGAAACCATTTCTGGTCAAGCCACAGAGCTCAACGAGCTCTCAGCCGAAGTGGCTGCATTGGCTGAAGCCTTAGGGCTTGAACGCCAAAAGACCGTCACCTTGGAAAACCAGGTTGTTGGCCTGCAAGCGACTTTGACCGATGCTCGTGGTTTGGCAGAGCGCCAAAGTACATTGATCGCAGCATTGACCGACGCGCGTGATCAAACGGCCGCAGCTTTGGAAACGGCGCGTACTCAGATTACAGCGTTTGAAGCACAGGTCGCCGCCCTCTTGTCGCAGCGTGACGATGCACTTGGCCAGATCACCAAACTGGAAGGCGAACGTGACCAGCTGCTGACTGAGCAGGAGGCATTGAACTTAGCTTTGGTGCAGGCTCGAACTGAAATTGATGCGCAGGCAGAAGCCGCGCGTTTGGCTGCAGCTGAACGTGAAGCGTTGGATGCCTTGATTGCGGATTTGCAAAACCAAGCCGCACAGGATGCAGACGCAAATGCAGCGCTTGCTGCGCAGGTGGATGATCTTCAGGCCAAGCTCAGCGAAGAGGAAATTGCACGACTGGCTGAGGCCGCAGCAGCGGAAGCGTTGCGTGAACGGCTGGAGAATTCGCAAGCTGAAATCACCGCAATGACGCTTGCGCTCGAACAGCAGCGCCAAGAGGCGGAAGACACGCTGACGTTGCTTGCGGCGGCTCAAGCTGCGCGGGAAGAACTTAACCGCCAAATTTCGGAAGCCGAGGCCAGCAGCGCAGATTTGCAACGTCAATTGGCTGAAGCGTTGATATCGATCGAACAGCGCGAAGGAAAAGAACAAAGTACACTGGCCGAGTTGTCGGCGGCGTTGTTGGCGCTTGAAGCCGCGAATGCCTCGAAAACCGATCAAGAAGGTCAATTGGCGAGTCTTGAAGCGCAGCTTGCAGCGGCTTTGCAAGAAGCAGAGGCCAATGCTGCCGCCACAGCAGATCTGCAAACCGCGCTTGATGCTTCCGAGGCGGCCTTGGCTTCAGTTGACAGTGATCAAAGCGGCCTACGTGACCAATTGCAGCTTGCTCTGGCCGCGCGATTGGCGGCACAAACGGCTCAAAACGAGAGCTTGGCCCGCACAGAGGACCTAGAATTGCAGCTTGCTGCGGCCTTGGCTGCAAAAGCGCAGTCCGAGTTGGATGCGGCGAATGCCCTTTCGGAAGCTGAAGAGCGCGCGCGTTTGTTGGCCCTTGCAAATCAAACGCTTGAAGATACACGTTCCGAGGCTACCGAAGCCGAGAAACAAACAGCTGCTTTGAACCAGCAGGTCGCAGCTCTTCGCCAGCAATTGGGCGTGTTGCAAGCGCTTCTGGATGACAGCAAGGACCGCGATGCGGCCGCTCAGGTACAGCTTTCCAGCCTTGGTTCTGATCTCAACGCTGCCTTGGCCCGCGCCGCGGCTGAAGAACGTCGTCGCCGCGAGCTAGAAGAGGCTGAGCGCCTGCGCCTTCAAGCGGAAGCAGAAGATTTGGAAAAATACCGTTCGGAATTTTTTGGCCGCATGAGCCAGCTTTTGGCTGGGCGCGATGGCGTTCGGATTGTTGGTGACCGGTTTGTGTTCAGTTCTGAGGTTCTATTCCCCTCTGGTGGGGCAGATCTCAGTTTTGCTGGGCGTCAGCAAATTGCAGATATTGCACTTCTGCTGCGCGATTTGGCAGGGGAGATCCCGTCAGAAATCAATTGGGTTCTGCAGGTTGATGGCCATACTGACAATGTCCCCATTATCAACGGCGCTGTTTTCAGTGATAACTGGGAGCTTTCACAAGCGCGCGCATTGTCTGTTGTTCGCTTCATGTCAGATCAATTGGGTTTCCCGCCTCAGCGTTTGTCGGCAAATGGGTTTGGTGAGCACCAGCCACTTGATCCCGCGAACACAGGCGCGGCCCGCGCTAAGAACCGCCGGATCGAGCTGAAGTTTACTGAGAAATAGATGGCTCTCATTGGCCAAAGAAAAACCCCGCCAACTTGGCGGGGTTTTTTGGTCTTTAGGGCTGGATCAATCCGCTGTGAGCAGCGGAGGTTTTTCCCCCGCGATACGCGGTTTGTCTGGACCATCTAGCTTCAAATGCAATTCGCCGTCTTTCACGGTTACTTTCACTACGCCACCTTTGGCCAGCTTGCCAAACAGCAGTTCTTCGGCCAGTGGCTTTTTGATGTGTTCCTGGATAACGCGGCCCAGTGGGCGCGCACCCATGTTTGCATCATACCCTTTGTCGGCAAGCCATTCTGCCGCAGGACGGGTCAGCTCGATGTGAACGTTGCGGTCCATCAGTTGAGCTTCAAGCTGCAGGACGAACTTCTCGACCACTTGCAGGATGGTGTCCTTCGGCAGTGGAGAGAAAGAGATCACAGCATCCAGACGGTTGCGGAATTCCGGCGTAAAGGTGCGTTCAATCGCGGCGGTGTCTTCACCTTCACGACGATCACGACCAAAGCCAATCGCTGCTTTTGCTTGTTCAGCCGCACCCGCGTTAGATGTCATGATCAAGATCACATTGCGGAAATCCACGGTTCGGCCGTTGTGATCGGTCAAGGAGCCATGATCCATCACCTGCAGCAGGATGTTATAGACGTCCGGATGTGCTTTTTCCATTTCATCAAGCAGCAACACACAGTGAGGATGCTGATCAACACCATCGGTCAGTTGCCCACCTTGATCAAAGCCAACATAGCCTGGAGGGGCACCGATCAAACGAGATACCGCGTGTTTCTCCATGTACTCAGACATATCAAAGCGCAGTAGCTCAACGCCAAGGGTGCTTGCCAATTGTTTGGCCACTTCGGTTTTACCCACACCAGTTGGGCCTGCGAACAAGTAGTTCCCAATGGGTTTTTCTGGTTCGCGCAGACCTGCTCGTGCCAGCTTGATGGCACTGGAAAGCGCCTCGATCGCGCTGTCTTGACCAAACACTACGCGTTTCAGAGTCTTTTCCAGATCCTTCAGCACTTCGGCATCATCTTTAGAGACGTTTTTAGGCGGGATGCGCGCGATTTTCGCGACCACTGCCTCGATCTCTTTGGTGCCAATGGTTTTGCGACGCTTCGAGGCCGCGACCAGATGCTGGGCGGCACCGGCTTCGTCGATCACGTCGATCGCCTTGTCCGGTAACTTGCGGTCATTGATGTAACGCGCAGACAGCTCCACAGCAGTTTTGATCGCATCAGCGGTGTATTTCACGCTGTGATGCTCTTCAAAATACTCTTTTAGACCCTTCAAGATCTTCACTGTATCTGGAACAGACGGTTCGCTCACATCGATTTTCTGGAAGCGACGCGACAGCGCGCGGTCTTTTTCGAAATGCTGGCGGAACTCTTTATATGTGGTTGAGCCCATAGTGCGCAGCTTACCGCCCTGCAATGCAGGTTTCAGCAGGTTAGACGCATCCATTGCGCCGCCAGACGTTGCGCCCGCACCAATAACAGTGTGGATTTCATCGATGAACAATACGCCATCTGGATGATCTTCCAATTCGGTCACAACCGCTTTTAGACGTTCTTCAAAATCACCGCGGTAGCGCGTACCGGCGAGCAAAGCGCCCATGTCGAGCGAGAAGATCGTTGTAGAGGACAGCACCTCAGGTGTTTGACCATTCACAATGCGGTGGGCCAAACCTTCAGCAATCGCGGTTTTACCAACACCGGGGTCACCCACCAACAGCGGGTTGTTCTTGCGGCGGCGGCATAGCACTTGAATACAGCGCTCCACCTCGTGGTCGCGACCAATCAGCGGGTCAACATCCCCTTTAGAGGCCTTCGCATTCAGATCGACGCAGTATTTCTCAAGCGCGCCTTCCTTCTTTTCTTCCGCAGGCGCAGCGCGCGGAGCGGACATGTCTTCTTCATCTTCTTCGTCATCCGCACCGGTGATGGGGCGGCTTTCTCCGAAGGCTGGATCTTTTGCTACACCATGCGCGATATAGTTGACCGCATCATAGCGGGTCATCTCTTGCTCTTGCAGGAAGTAGGCAGCATTGCTCTCGCGCTCGGCAAAGATCGCGACAAGAACATTTGCGCCGGTCACCTCGGTGCGGCCAGAAGACTGTACATGGATCGCGGCACGCTGGATAACGCGCTGGAAGGCGGCGGTTGGCACGGCCTCGGATCCTTCGATCTCTGTTACAAGATTGGATAATTCTTCTTCGATAAACTCTGCCAAAGTTTGGCGAAGCTCTTCGATGTCTACGCTACAGGCTTGCAGGACGCGCAAGGCATCCGGTTCGTCTAGAAGCGCCAGCAGCAGGTGTTCCAGTGTCGCAAACTCATGGCGACGGGCATTGGCTTGCGCCAGGGCTGTGTGGATCGCTTGCTCAAGCGTCGTAGAAAATGAAGGCACTGCTCGTTCTCCTTCTGATCGGGGGTAATCGGCAGATTCCAATTACCAGGCCTGAATACTTTAAAGTTTGGTCTATCTAGCGCCAGCTTCAAGGGGTTTTTTGAGTTTTTAACTCACTTTTGACATCAAACTTGTGACCTTTGTGTCAGTCACCTGTTCTTTAGGCGTAGCTTTTCTGCGGCGGCGGCCAAAATGGTGGCGACGCGAAAGACCCTCTGCTCTCAGCCTGACAGATGGAGGCTAAGATGGCAATATCCCTCAGAGATTCTGGTAAATTTAGAAGTTATCTTTACGACGTCTGATCTCGGCAAATACCTGATCTGCTGGTAATCCGATCATATCAAGCTGTGCTTGGATCGCGGGGGAGCCAGCACGCAGGAACGGATTGGTCGCCAATTCCTCAGAAAGACGGCTTGGCACGGTTGGCTCATCATCGCGGCGGGCCTGCGCCACAGCTGCGATGCGATCCTGCAAATCGTTATTGTCTGGATCAACTGTGATCGCGAAACGTCCGTTTGCTTCAGTGTATTCATGACCAGAGTAGACCATTGTGTCTTTCGGCAGCGCTGCAAGGCGCGAAAGACTGTCATGCATCTGCGCAGGCGTTCCCTCGAAAAGGCGACCGCATCCGAGTGCCATCAAGCTATCGGCCGAAAACAAGGCTTTAGCAGAGGGCATATAATAAGCCACATGGCCATTTGTGTGCCCGGACACATCCAAAACTTGAACCCCAACTTGCCCAAGTGAAAAGGCCATACCATCGGCCACTTGTAGATCTAGGGCGGGTAGGCGGTGTGCATCTGCTTGGGCCCCAATGACCGAAGCGCCGTATTTCGCGCGCAGGGTATCAACTGCATCAATATGGTCGGCGTGATGGTGGGTGATCAAAATGAAATCGAGGTTCCAGCCCTGTTCTTTAAGGGCATTCTCAATCGGCGCTGCCTCTGGGGCATCGATCAAAGCGGTCAAACCGCTTAGAGGGGCATGCATCAAATACGCATAGTTGTCACTTAAACAGGGCACAGTTACGATTTTCACGGGCATGTTCTTTTCCCACACAAAGCGCAGCTTTTTTGCTTGCGCGTATATCTACGGTTCAAACCATCCAGAAACTCATTATGCTGCCCTTAGATTTGCCGATCTTAAGGGCTTACGCAATGCACCTTGACGTGAAAGACCTCAGAAACTTTTACTATCGCAGTATGCTTGGGCGTGCTGCGCAAAAAGCAGTGCGTGATGAAATGCTTCAAATTTGGCCAGACGTCACGGGGCAAACTGTTGTCGGTTTCGGATTTGCGGTGCCTTTGCTGCGCCCATATTTGCCAACAGCGCGCCGTGTGATCGGGCTGATGCCGGGGCCTCAAGGTGTGATGCCTTGGCCTGCAGGTATGCCGAGTGTTTCTACGCTGTGCGAGGAAACGTTATGGCCTTTGGAAACAGGGCGCGTTGATCGTCTTGTTATGATGCACGGGCTCGAAAACTGCGAGCGCCCATCTGACCTTCTAAATGAAGCTTACCGCGCTCTCGGGCCTGGTGGGAAAGCATTGTTCATTGTGCCGCACCGTCTGGGGATGTGGGCGAGTTCTGATGTCACACCATTCGGTTATGGGCGCCCTTATACTGCCGCACAGCTAGAGGCGCAGCTGCGCAACCATGGCTTTATGTCAGAGCGGCATCGAACGACCCTGTATCAACCGCCAAGTCAAAAACGGTTTTGGCGTAAAACGGCGCGCATATTGGAACGTTCTGGGCAGGTCTTGTCACCAGTGGTTTCTGGGGGTGTTTTGATGGTTGAAGCCAGTAAGCGCATTCATGCGCCGACGGGGGGGCTGAAAGCGACTGTGCGCAAGCCGCTGGAAATCCTAGCACCTAAACCCGAAGTGGCACCGATCTGAGTGAGCTGACTAGCGGGTTGGTATTATTTGTAATGAAAAAATTACAAATTATTACAAGTTTTGTTAGCGTTACCGACTTTGCTGCGGCGCAGAATTTACCCAGAATCTGGTAGCAATTGCGCCAAAGGAATCGGCAAAAATGACCAAAATTACGCAAATGCAGAAAATGAATATCGGGTAAATACGTCGCACCCTAGCTCAAGGCCTTAAAAGTAAGGCGTTTTTGGCTCTAAGGCTTTTTCTTAAACGTTATTGCTAGGTCACCTAGCCTCTGTTAAACCCCAACCGAATTTTTACAGTTTTGATTTGCGTCAAAACGACAAACGTCCTTGGAAGCTGATCCTTCAGTGAACCGAGGCCAAAAATCGGAAGGGTGGACGTGTCCGAACCAGCTTCGATCTCGCAAGGCATTGCTGCGCGCTATGCCACCGCGGTCTTTGAGATCGCGAAAGAGTCCAAAGCCGTCTCTAAGCTAGAGAAAGGCCTTGATGAAATCCAAACAGCATTGGAATCCAGCGAAGAGTTTAACGCGCTGATTACTTCCCCTGTCGTCAGCCGCGCTGAACAGGGTCAAGCGATCGCAGCGATCTCTAAAAAGATGGGTCTCCCACCAGTTCTGGCGAACACTCTGAGCCTGATGGCCGAGAACCGTCGCCTGTTCGTATTGCCTCAGTTGGTCGAAAGCCTGCGTGCTTTGATCGCTGAAGACAAAGGCGAAGTGACTGCTGAAGTCGTTTCCGCCAAAGCGCTGACAAAGACGCAAACCGAGAAACTGGCCAAAACGCTTAAAGCGCGTGTTGGCAAAGACGTTATTATTAATGCGACCGTTGACCAAACACTGGTTGGCGGTCTTGTTGTAAAAGTTGGCTCGAAGATGATCGACACGTCGATCCGCTCCAAGCTCAACTCCCTTCAGAATGCAATGAAAGAGGTCGGATAATGGGTATCCAAGCTGCCGAAATCTCGGCGATCCTGAAAGACCAGATCAAGAATTTTGGTCAGGACGCCGAAGTGGCCGAGGTTGGTCGTGTTCTCTCCGTAGGTGACGGTATTGCCCGCGTCTACGGTCTGGACAACGTTCAAGCCGGTGAAATGGTCGAATTCCCTGGTGGTATCATGGGGATGGCGTTGAACTTGGAAAACGACAACGTAGGTGTTGTTATTTTCGGTTCCGACCGTGACATTAAAGAAGGTGACACTGTTAAGCGCACCAACTCCATCGTTGACGTTCCAGTTGGCCCAGAGCTGCTGGGTCGCGTTGTCGACGGTCTGGGCAACCCGCTGGACGGCAAGGGCCCAATCAAATCTGCAGCGCGCGGTGTTGCTGACGTTAAAGCGCCTGGCATTATCCCACGTAAATCCGTTCACGAGCCAATGGCGACGGGTCTGAAGTCTGTTGACGCGATGATCCCAATCGGCCGTGGCCAGCGTGAGCTGATCATTGGTGACCGTCAGACTGGTAAAACAGCGATCGCTCTGGACACCATCCTGAACCAGAAGTCTTACAACGACGCAGCTGGCGAAGATGACACAAAGAAACTGTTCTGCGTTTACGTAGCGGTTGGTCAAAAGCGTTCCACAGTGGCTCAGTTGGTTAAGAAACTGGAAGAGTCCGGCGCGATTGAATATTCCATCGTTGTTGCAGCGACAGCGTCTGACCCAGCTCCTCTGCAGTTCTTGGCGCCTTACGCCGCGACTGCTATGGCTGAGTACTTCCGCGACAGCGGCAAGCACGCTCTGATCATTTATGATGATCTGTCCAAGCAAGCGGTTTCTTACCGTCAGATGTCCCTGCTTCTGCGTCGCCCACCAGGCCGTGAAGCGTACCCAGGTGACGTTTTCTACCTTCACTCTCGTCTGCTAGAGCGTTCCGCGAAGCTGAACGAAGACAACGGTTCCGGTTCCCTGACAGCTCTGCCAGTGATCGAAACGCAAGGTGGTGACGTTTCTGCGTTTATTCCAACCAACGTGATTTCCATCACCGACGGTCAGATCTTCTTGGAAACAGAACTGTTCTACCAAGGTATCCGCCCAGCGGTGAACACAGGTCTGTCTGTTTCTCGTGTTGGTTCCTCCGCTCAAACAAAGGCGATGTCCTCTGTTGCGGGTCCAGTTAAACTGTCTCTGGCACAGTACCGTGAAATGGCGGCCTTCGCTCAGTTCGGTTCCGACCTTGACGCAGCAACCCAGCAGCTGCTGGCACGTGGCGCACGTCTGACCGAGCTGATGAAGCAGCCTCAGTACTCCCCACTGACGAACTCTGAGATCGTCTGCATCATCTTCGCAGGTACAAACGGCTACCTGGACAACGTAGATGTCAAAGACGTTGCACGTTACGAAGAGGCGCTTCTGGCGCACCTGCGTGGCAAGCACGCAGATCTTCTGCAGTGGATCACCGACGAAGATCCAAAGATCAAAGGTGAAGCCGCAGACAAAGTGAAAGCAGCGCTCGACGAATTCGCAGCTGACTTCGCATAAGGGGTTCGGACAATGCCTAGTCTGAAGGACCTCAAAAACCGGATCGAGAGTGTGAAAAACACTCGGAAGATCACGAAAGCCATGCAGATGGTTGCCGCGGCGAAACTTCGCCGCGCGCAGGATGCTGCAGAGGCCTCTCGTCCATACACAGAACGGTTTAACGCCGTTCTGGGTGGGCTGGCGGCGTCTGTTGGCGGTTCCGACTCTGCACCAAAGCTTCTGTCCGGCACCGGCAGCGATCAAACCCATCTTCTGGTGGTGATGACAGCTGAACGTGGCCTGTGTGGCGGCTTTAACTCTAACATCGCCAAATTGGCGCGTTTGAAAGCAGAAGAGCTGAAAGCCGCAGGCAAAACCGTAAAGGTTCTGACTGTTGGTAAAAAAGGCCGTGATGCAATTAAGCGTGACCTTGGTGATGACTTTATCGGCCATGTTGATCTGACCGAGGTGAAACGTGTTGGCTATGACAACGCTCAGGATATCGCACGCGATGTTCTGGCGCGGTTTGACGCTGACGAGTTTGACGTTGCAACGATCTTCTTTGCCAAGTTCGTCAACGTTGTAACGCAAGTTCCAACGGCCCAGCAAATCATCCCGGCGTCTTTCGAAGGCTCCGAGGAAGAAGGCACAAGCACTCTGTATGACTACGAGCCAAGCGAAGAGGCCATTTTGGCTGACCTGCTGCCGCGCGGCGTCGCAACACAGATTTTTGCTGCTCTGTTGGAAAATGGCGCGTCTGAACAAGGTGCGCGTATGTCCGCAATGGACAACGCAACCCGCAACGCAGGCGACATGATCGACAAGCTGACAATTCAGTACAACCGTTCACGTCAAGCTGTGATTACGAGCGAACTGATTGAAATTATTTCGGGCGCTGAGGCGCTCTAAGAGATCCGGAGAAACGAAACATGACACAACAAAAAGGCAAAATCACCGAAGTGATTGGCGCCGTTGTCGACGTTCAGTTTGACGGCGACCTGCCGGCCATCCTGAACGCTCTTGAACTAGACAACAACGGCAACAAGCTGGTGCTCGAAGTAGCTCAGCACTTGGGTGAAAACTCTGTACGTGCCATCGCGATGGACGCGACCGAAGGTCTGGTCCGCGGTCAAGAAGTGACTGACATGGGCGCGCCTATCAGCGTTCCAGTTGGTACAGCGACACTTGGTCGTATTCTGAACGTGACTGGCGACCCAGTGGACGAAAAAGGTCCAGTGGAAGCAAAAGAAACACGTGCCATCCACCAGCCAGCGCCTGCGTTTGAAGATCAAGCGACAGAAGCTGAAGTTCTGGTAACAGGCATCAAAGTTATCGACCTTCTCGCGCCATACGCGAAGGGTGGTAAAATTGGTCTGTTCGGTGGTGCGGGTGTTGGTAAAACAGTTCTTATTCAGGAATTGATTAACAACATCGCGAAAGTACACTCTGGTCTGTCCGTTTTCGCGGGCGTTGGTGAGCGTACACGTGAAGGTAACGACCTTTACCACGAAATGATCGAATCTGGCGTTCTGAACCCAGACAATCTGGAAGAGTCCAAGATTGCTCTGGTTTACGGTCAGATGAACGAGCCTCCAGGTGCGCGTATGCGTGTTGCTCTGACAGGTCTGACCCTGGCGGAACAATTCCGTGACGCATCCGGCGCTGACGTTCTGTTCTTCGTCGACAACATCTTCCGCTTTACACAAGCGGGCTCCGAGGTTTCCGCGCTGTTGGGTCGTATCCCATCTGCGGTTGGCTACCAGCCAACACTGGCAACCGACATGGGCGCGATGCAGGAACGCATTACATCCACTAAGAACGGCTCTATTACGTCCATTCAGGCCGTATACGTTCCTGCGGATGACTTGACCGACCCTGCGCCAGCAACAACCTTCGCTCACTTGGATGCGACAACCGTTCTGAACCGTTCTATCTCCGAGCTGGGTATTTATCCTGCGGTTGACCCGCTGGACTCCACATCTCGTCTGATGGACCCACAGATCGTTGGTGAAGAGCACTATAAAGTTGCGGCAGATGTTCAGAACATCCTGCAGCGTTATAAGTCTCTGCAAGACATCATCGCCATCTTGGGCATGGACGAACTGTCTGAAGAAGATAAGCTGACTGTTGCGCGTGCGCGTAAGATCCAGCGTTTCTTGTCTCAGCCGTTCGACGTTGCGAAAGTCTTCACAGGCTCCGACGGTGTTCAGGTACAGCTGGAAGATACTATCTCTTCCTTCAAAGCTGTTGTCGCAGGCGAATACGATCACCTGCCAGAAGGCGCCTTCTACATGGTTGGCGGCATTGGCGACGTGATTGCAAAAGCCGAAAAAATGGCTGCGGAAGCCGCCTAAATCTGGATAGTCCCTGTCCCAATCGCGGGGCAGGGTCCCCTGAAAGGAGGCCCCAATGGCACAAACCATGCAATTTGACTTGGTCAGCCCGGAACGTTCCCTTGCATCTTTGCAAGCGATTGCCGTGCAAATCCCAGGTGCCGATGGCGATCTGACAGCGATGCCAGATCACGCGCCAACGATCACAACGCTGCGCCCTGGCGTTCTGACAGTCCAAGGTGACAAAGGTAGCGAAAGCTACGCTGTGACCGGCGGCTTTGCAGACATCAACGCGCAAGGCACATCTGTGTTGGCAGAAAAAGCAATTCCGGTTGCTGATCTGACTGCTGAAGACATGGACAGCCTGATTGCGATCGCAAAGGAAGCTGTGGAAACAGCTGCTGCGGATAACAAAGACGTAGCTGCGAAAAACTTG
This sequence comes from uncultured Paracoccaceae bacterium, assembly GCA_947499725.1. Lineage (GTDB taxonomy): Bacteria > Pseudomonadota > Alphaproteobacteria > Rhodobacterales > Rhodobacteraceae > Cognatishimia. The sequence continues at coordinate 81,213 of CANMPK010000001.1, forward strand.
GCAGACCTAGAGACACTGCGTACAACGCTGAACGTCTAAGTCGACATCAATCGTCTAAAAAACAGGCCGTGCGACATTCGCACGGCCTGATTTTGTTTACAGCCTTACCAAATAAGTTGTATTCATTCGTGAAGCTTATGGGGATAAGATGAAGAAGTTGCGCGGTAAAACCTTGGGCATTGACCAAGGGGAACATATTCTGTTTTCCGATTTTCAAAACGGAGGCGACATGTGGACCGGCAAAGGACCGCGAGAGCGCCGCGAACGCATCTTTTTCGATGAACCCTTCATCCGCGAGCCTATGGTGCAAGTGGCTGTCGCTCTTTGGGATGTCAGCAACGGGTCTAATCTTCGCTCAGAGATCCTCGCAGATAACATCACAGAAGACGGTTTCGATATGGTGTTCCGCACCTGGCAAGACAGTCAGGTCGCTCGCGTCAGGCTCTCTTGGATTGCCTTTGGTGAAATTGACGATGAAGATGATTGGGATGTGCCTTAGTCGCTATGCGAGCCTAAAGGCTACAAACATAAAACGCGCCTCTGTGAGGCGCGTTTTATGTTTCTGTAAGGAGAGAAGGGGATTAGCCCAGCAACCCCTCGTAAGCGCCTTCCAGCGTGTCTGTTTCAAACAGAGAAGATACAGAGGCACCGTTCCAAATGTTCATGATGGCATGCGCAAAGATCGGCGCGGTTGGCAAGATGCGAATGTTAGGTGCATTGCTCACTGGGCCCGTTGGCTGGATGGTATCTGTGATCACCAGAGACTTCATCACAGAGTTGCTCACGCGCTCAACCGCTGGGCCGGACATCACACCGTGAGAGATATAGGCGTGGACCTCAGTTGCGCCGTGGTCCATCAGAACCTCTGCCGCTTTACATAGTGTGCCAGCCGTATCGCACATATCGTCGACGATCAGACATTTCTTGCCAGACACATCGCCGATAACGGTCATCTCAGCCACTTCGCCTGGTTTCTCACGACGTTTATCAACGATAGACAAAGGCGCGTTGATACGCTTTGCCAGCTCACGCGCGCGGGCTACACCGCCCACATCAGGTGACACAACCATGAGGTCGTCCATTTTGCCCTTGAATTGCTCTTTGATGTCCAAAGCAAAGATCGGAGAGGCGTAAAGGTTGTCCACTGGGATATCAAAGAAACCCTGAATCTGCGCGGCGTGCAGATCCATAGTCAAAACGCGCTCAACGCCGGCTTCCACCAGCATGTTCGCGACCAGTTTCGCAGAGATCGGCGTACGCGCTTTTGCGCGACGATCTTGGCGTGCATAGCCAAAGTAAGGGATCACTGCTGTGATACGCTTGGCAGAAGAACGGCGGAGCGCATCTGCCATAATCAGCAGTTCCATCAAATTGTCGTTCGCTGGATTGGACGTTGGCTGGATAATAAACATATCCTCGCCGCGGACGTTTTCGAAGACTTCGACGAAGATCTCGCCGTCGTTAAAACGCTCAACACGCGCATCGACCAGTCCAAGGTTACGATGGATGTTCATCCGGCGCGCAATAGACGTCGCCAGTGGTTTGTTGGCGTTGCCGGTGATCAGTTTTGGTTCGGTGGTGCTTGGCATCTGCGCTATTCCCCATGTGTCGCATATGACAGATTCGTGACGTTGCGCCCGCCTTAGCATGTCGCTAACGTCCCGCATAGTGACGCAATGCATGGAAATTACTGATGGCACATATCGATTACTATTTTGCTACGATCTCGCCCTACACTTACTTCGCTACGGATGAGCTCGAAAAGATTGCCGACAAGCATAAGGCAACCATTACTTATAAGCCTTTGGACATTGTCGCGCTCTTTGGGCGCACGGGGGGCGTTCCTCCGAAAGATCGCCACCCAAACCGTATCGCTTACCGCGCACAAGATCTGGTGCGCCGTGCGGAACGTCTAGAGCTACCGTTCAATGTGAAGCCGGCATTTTGGCCGACAAACATGGCGCCATCCTCTTATGCGATCATTGCGGCACAAAATGCGGGGACAGGGGATGTCGGCGCACTGTGTCGCGCCTTCCTCAAGGCTTGCTGGTCTGAAGAGAAAGATATCGCGCAGGATGACGTTATCAAAGACTGTCTAAGCCAGACAGGCTTTGACCCGTCTCTGGCAGACAGTGGCCTTTTGACAGGGGCAGAGACATACGCGCGCAATCTAGAAGACGCTGTAAATGCAAACGTCTTTGGCGCGCCGTTCTATGTTGTGAATGGCGAAGGCTTCTGGGGGCAAGACCGTTTGGTCGACCTAGATTGGCACCTGAGCAAGTAAGCTTAAAGAATACCGATCTCTGCGAGAGCCGTTGCCAATTCTGTTGGCAGCGGCTCTTCTTCTTCGCGACCTTCAGGCAAATCAGGTGGTGTATCTTCGGCTTTCAAGTAACGCCACCCTTGGAAGGGCCGACGAATGGCTGCCTGCGTGCGCACCAATTTGGGGTCCAACAGAATGGCACAACGGCGCACGCCATCTTCGCCAATCACCTCTTCTAGACCGACGATCTGTTGACGCGCTTGGATGCTGCCCTTAATCACCCAGTAGATCGAGCCACCGTTAAGAATCTCTTTCTCGCGCTTAGGCCACATCCGAGTGATGTGAAAAGAATAAGGGCTCGAGGTCTGCTCTCGCCGCATTTCTTGCCAGGCTTCCAACCCATCAACACTTTCTGTGCCCACGCTTAATTTCACTAGATTTATGTGCGTCACAAATTTTTCCTACTAGGTATAGTGTTTGTCGTTGCCGAATGCGAACCACTCGGTTAACAATATAGCCCTGCTTGGGTCTTTCAAGCGGAACTCAAAACTGCCAAACTAAAAAAACACCACTTAACACCAATAGCTGAGGGAAATGATGAGTCGTTTTGCTGCGCCGATCGCCGAATCCATCTGGGATATGAAATACCGTTTCAAAGAAGCGGACGGCACCCCCATAGATCAAACGGTCGAAGACAGCTGGCGCCGCATTGCCCGCGATTTGGCAAAAGTGGAAAAGAAACCGGAAGAGTGGGAAGATAAGTTCTACGCCGCTCTGGAGGATTTCAAATACCTGCCAGCGGGCCGCATCACGGCTGGCGCAGGCACTGCCCGCAAAGTCACTTTGTTCAACTGCTTCGTTATGGGCACCATCCCTGACAGCATGTCTGGCATCTTTGATATGTTGAAAGAAGCCGCGCTCACCATGCAGCAAGGTGGCGGCATCGGCTATGACTTTTCAACCATCCGCCCAAAAGGTTCTGATGTAAAAGGTGTTGCAGCAGACGCATCCGGCCCTCTGTCCTTTATGGATGTTTGGGACGCGATGTGCCGCACGATCATGTCCGCCGGCTCTCGCCGTGGCGCGATGATGGCGACCATGCGCTGTGACCACCCTGATGTAGAACAGTTTATCACCGCCAAATCCGACCCAGCCCGCCTGCGCATGTTCAACATGTCCGTGCTTGTCACTGATCCGTTCATGGAAGCGGTTAAGGCAGATGGCAGCTGGGAACTGATCTTTGACGGCAAAGTCTACAAAACAGTGAACGCGCGCGATCTTTGGAACAAGATCATGCAAAACACATACGATCAGGCCGAGCCTGGCGTGATCTTCATTGACCGTATCAACAAATCCAACAACCTGAACTACGTTGAGCAAATCGCAGCCACAAACCCTTGTGGCGAGCAGCCTTTGCCGCCGTATGGCGCATGTCTGTTGGGCTCTATCAACTTGGCGCGTCTGGTTTCTGATCCGTTCGAAAAAGCAGCAGAGCTGAACGAAGACGCCCTGACTGATCTCGTTCGCACAGCTGTGCGTATGATGGACAACGTTGTTGATGCGTCCAACTTCCCGCTAGAGCAGCAAGCTCAGGAAGCACAAGCCAAGCGCCGCATTGGCCTTGGTGTAACAGGTCTTGCGGATGCTCTGCTGATGTTGGGTCTGGAATACGGCACCGAAGAAGCGGCAGAACAAACCGAAGCGTGGATGAAGGCCATCGCGCATGCGTCCTATCGCGCATCCGTCGATCTGGCGAAAGAAAAAGGCGCCTTCCCACTGTTTGACAAAGACAAATACGTCAACGGTGGCATGGTCCAAACGCTGGACGAAGATCTGAAAGCTGACATCGCAAAATACGGTATTCGCAATGCGCTGCTGACATCCATTGCACCGACCGGCACAATCAGCCTCTATGCGGGCAACGTGTCCTCCGGCATCGAGCCTGTGTTTGCCTATGCTTACACACGTAAAGTTCTGCAAAAAGACGGCTCCCGCACCGAAGAAGAAGTTGTGGATTACGCGGTGAAACTGTGGCGTGAGAAGTTCGGCGACAAAGACCTGCCAAGCTACTTCGTGAACGCGCAAACATTGGCACCAGAAGCCCATGTGCGCATGCAAGCCGCTGCTCAGAAATGGATCGACAGCTCCATTTCCAAAACCATCAACTGCCCAGAAGACATCAGCTTTGACGCCTTCAAAGACGTTTACATGCAGGCTTGGGATACGGGCTGTAAGGGTTGCACAACCTACCGTCCAAACGACATCACTGGCTCTGTTCTCACCGTTTCTGAAAGCGAAGAGAAAGCACCGGGCGAAAACCCAGCAGATCAAGTCGCAGACACGGGCGAAGTGATCTACATGTCCGAACCACTGGAGCGTCCGCAGTCTCTGGAAGGCGCGACATACAAATTGAAATGGCATGACAGCGAGCACGCGATTTACCTGACCGTGAATGATGTGATCGTAAACGGCCACCGTCGTCCGTTCGAAGTGTTCATCAACTCCAAAAACATGGAGCATTACGCTTGGACCTTGGCCCTAACACGCATGATCTCTGCTGTGTTCCGCCGCGGTGGTGATGTGTCTTTCGTTGTGGAAGAGCTCAAAGCGGTCTTCGACCCACGTGGCGGTTCTTGGATGGATGGCAAGTACATCCCATCCATTCTGGCAGCGATTGGCGGCGTGATCGAAAAGCACATGATCGCAATCGGTTTCATCGAAGGCGAAGGCATGGGCTTGAAATCCGACCCACAAGCCGAGGTCATGGTTGTCGGCGGAGCCCCAAAAGGCAAAGCCTGCCCATCTTGCGGTGAATACTCACTGAACATGGTCGAAGGCTGCATGACCTGCAGCAGCTGTGGCTACAGCAAATGCGGCTAAGTTAAATTCAGGAAGGCTATCACTGTTAGACACCGCATAACTTGGCCACTATGGGGTATTTTTTGACCACTCCGCACAGATCAAATGACCATCGGCAATTTCTTTGTCGGTGGTTTTCTTTATTTGTCAGTAGCTTAGGTCGTCATGCGGGAGTTGACCTCCACATAAGTTTGCGAACGAGCTCAATTGGTTAAGCCTATTGATCCTTAGCTCAATTTGTTCCCTAAGTGTTCCTACCGGCTCCGGAGCCTTTCCATATTCAATCGCCGAACCGTAACGGTTCAGGCCTTTGGTGCAGCCCGCGTGGGTTCGCGCCTTGAAAGGATGCCGCCATGACCCTCACGAAAACACCGATCCCATTCTGCTCGCTTAAATTTATCGATGAGCTGCCTCGCATGAGAGAGGTGGATGACCGCCTGAAAGAAACTCTACGTGAGTTAAGGAACCGGAAGTTGATGGCTGCGGGAAGCGTTGATCATGGGAATGATCCGGTTCTTTGGCATCAATTGATCAATGACACTGATCGTAAAATGACCAAGCGCCGCGCAATCCGGTTTCTGGAAAGAATGCAAAGCCTGTCCGGGATGAACCATTTGCCAGACGCGGCGAAAACCCAATTGAATGCCTTGCGGGATGGTATCTCAGTGACCAACATCCACACCGAGCACAAAGCGGACGAGATCGCTGCGGCCTTGCATGAGGAAATGCCATGGATGGCGCCTGCGACCGAAGAGGTCTGGCATGGTCTCAGGCGATCTGCACGTGAGGGTCTACCTGGTTTACGTTTCAATCCGCTGGTCTTGGTTGGGTCACCCGGCATCGGCAAAAGCTTTTGGGCGCGCCGTCTGGCGCATCACCTTGCGGTGCCGACAACCAAAATCGAAGCGACCGGTGAACCGGCGACGTTTTCACTGGTTGGAGCTCAGCGCGGATGGGGCAGCGCCGCACCAGGCAAACTCATGCAGACCGTGCTGCGGGAACGCCATGCCGGCCCTCTGGTGATCGTGGACGAAGTCGAAAAGACTGGAGACGTCAACGCAGTCAACGGGTCGCGTCATACACTAACTGATGCTCTGCTTCCGTTGTTGGAGCGTATGACTGCAGAGGGCTGGGAGTGCCCCTTTTTCCAGATCCGCTTTGATATGTCATGGGCCAACTGGGTTCTGACGGCTAACAGTCGGAAGGGTTTGCCGGAGCCGTTACAAAGCCGTTGCGTGGTTCTCGACCTTCCTGATCTGACGCGCACGCAGTTACGTGACTTTGCTCTGACTGAAGGTGAACGGCGAGGTCTTCCTGAGCCGAGCCTTTCCGCATTAGACGCAGTGTTTGAGCATGAAGTTTGGGCTGAGCACACCCCAAGCCTTCGCACAGTGTCCAGAATGCTGGAGCGGGCGGAGATGTTGGAGGGCCGGCCACGATTGCAGTAAAAGAAAAAGGGGAAGCCTAGGCTTCCCCTTGAAATCTCGCCACCCGCTTCGTGGCTTGCCGATATTCCCCTCTTACAGGTATGACCTCGGCATACGGTGCTTGCACGGACCTACAAGATTTTGACATCTTGCCTCATATTTAGCGACCTTGAGGCTGATACAAGGTCGTGGATTCGTCTTGTTGTGCGATTTAGGTACCGCAGGAGAAGTCCCATGTCAAGGAATTTGCTGCCAATCTACCGCAATCCGCTCAAGAAAGAGATGTACGATACCTCTGCACCTAGTTGATTTTGAACAATATTTCTCACAGATAGGACGGAGGATCCAGACGAGAAAATATCATCGACTATTACGATCTTCTTATCCTGCAGGTTTGGCTGTACTCCTTGTGCAATAAAAAAATCAAAATACAAACGAATAGTTGTATCAACACGTTTTGCTTCACAGATAGTGTCCGCAGGCAGCGTTTGCCAACTATGAAGTTGGGTTGTATACGCTGAACGTGCGCCTTTACGAACTTTGGGGGGAGAAGCCCTCAGGCCCCGTAACATTTCAGACGTGGTTTTCTTTCTGAAAAAATCAGGATCCAACAGAGGACTGCCTAATTTGTCAGCGACCATCTGCGCGACCTCATGGCAGAACGGCGATGAGGATGGTATAGGAAGGCAATAGTCGAAACAATCTGATGCGAAGCCCATTTTATCAATGTTTTGCTCTGCACGAGACATAATACGCCCCTTCCAAAAAGGGGTGATGGAAAAACCATTCCTTTCTTTGAGCGCGTGGATCAGGGGATTTCCGTCATCGGGGCGGCCGGTCTTACCGCTTCGACTAAAGACATGATGTAGGTCAATGCCTTTAAATACTCGCTTGGTGGGATTTCCGTGCGTAGAAGTATCAACGCCTTCTTCATGAGAGTCGTTGATACTTACAATTTTTTTTGCTGAAACACTGATCCCCATAAAACTACGCGGCACTCTCTGCGCCGCGCACCGCGCGCCGGAACATCAACTGCATCAGCATGTCGCGTGCTTCTTGGTCCTGCATGAACGCATTCCGCATCGCCCCATCTCGCTGAAACGCCTGGATCGTGCGTCGGACAAACTCGGCCTCAAATCGCGGCTGGACATCCCTTGGATCGTTGTTCCGAAGCATTTCCGCCCAGGCTTCATCATCAAGGATGTCCTGATTCACGGCCTCGAAGCGGATATAATCCTCTTCGCTGAACTCTGTCCCATGCCGGGAGTTGAACGCTTCGATGATTTCGGAAAGGGTCCTGGCTTCCTCTTCCGTAAATGGATTTGCGCCAAAACGGTCAATCGGGCTCAATGAGGCGATGTCATCAGCACCGAGGCTCGCATCCTGCGGGTCTCCTTGCTTTTCCAGCTTGTAAGCGTCGAGTTCGAGCATGTCGTCCGTGACATCCTCCCCCTGCGGTGCTTGCCGGCTTGGCAACATACGCTTCAGCCACGACCCATAAACATGCAGTTTTTCAAGGTCCGTATCCCCAAGAGGGACAACTTGCGCGATAAATGAATAGAAACGCAGGAATGAAGCAAGGACTTGGCGGAACTCCTCCTGCTGTTCTTCGTCTAGGTTGTTCGTAAAGCGAGCGATCGCTTGTCGTACGACGCCTTCCAGAACGGGCCGTTCATCCACACGGCGTGTCGCATTCATGAAACGGTCAACGAAACGGTCGATCTCTTCGGCATCGAGGACACCAAAAGAAAGAAGGCGCGCCTGAAGATTGTAGACTTGGTTCGGATCCGAGACATCTTCGAGGGTGGTTACATTGTAATAGGGCTTAAAGGCTTCCTGGATCTCTTCCACAGTATTACGGAAATCCAAAATGAAAGTGCGATCTTTCCCCGGGTAAATTCTGTTGAGCCGAGCGAGCGTCTGGACCGCTTGCAAGCCCGAAAGACGACGGTCGATATACATCGCGACCAACTTGGGTTGATCAAAGCCCGTCTGATACTTTTCCGCTACGACAAGAACATTGTATGTCCCGCTGTCAAATTGCCTTGGTAGCTCGGTTTCGGCAAAGCCATTGATGCCAACCTCGGTATAAGACTGGCCGTCGACCTCAATTTCGCTAGAGAAGGCTACAAGAGCTCGAACGTCGGTATAACCCTGATCTTCGATGTACTTGGAGATCGCCTGGTGGGTCTTGATTGCATGTTCACGGCTGGCCGTGACGACCATGGCTTTACCTTGCCCGTCAATTTCAGGCAGGGCATGTCTGCGGAAGTGTTCAACAATCACTTCTGCTTTCTGGGACATCGCCGTGGGGTGGAAGTCGATAAAACGAGCAACCTTGCGCGAAGATTTCCGCTCCAAAAGGCGGGGATCATCATCAATGGCTTTCTCAAGCTGCGCGTATGATGTGTAGGTTTGATAGTTGCGCAAAACATCAAGGATGAAGCCCTCCTCGACAGCTTGACGCATGGAGTAAAGGTGGAAGGGTTCCGGGCCCTTTTCATGATCGTAAATTCGGCCAAACCGCTCCATTGTCACGTTTTTTGGTGTCGCGGTGAAAGCCAGATAAGACAGGTTTGCTTGCGGCCCACGAAGCCGCTGCAGCTCCAATAGGGCCAGCTCTGTTGCGTCGAGCTCCTGTTCTTCCTCTGTCGCTTCGCCGTCTGCCAGAACACGCGCCATGCTATCCGCATGTTTTCCGGATTGAGAGCTATGCGCCTCATCGATGATGATCGCAAAGCGTCGGCTTTCTTCGTTTTTCAGTACCGATAGCTGTTCTGTGGAGAACTTGTGGATTGTCGAGATGATGATCTTTGCGCCATCCTGTATCGCCTTTTTGAGCTGGCGAGAGGTGCCATCAATCGGCACGACATACCCTTGGGTTTGCGCGAAGGACTTTACGGTTTGCTGGAGCTGACGATCCAGTACAACACGGTCGGTCACGATGATGATCGTGTCGAAGATCGGTTGATCATCATCGTTGTGAAGTGTCGCAAGATGATGGGCCGCCCAGGCGATGGTGTTTGATTTTCCGGAACCGGCAGAGTGTTGAAACAGGTAGTTTTGACCTGCGCCGTTTTCCTTGGAATCCTGGACAAGCATACGAACTGCATCTAGCTGCTGGAAACGCGGCCAGATTGTCGTGCGCTTTACGCGGCCATTTGGTTGCTCAACTTCGTCGACCAAAACAAAGCGATGCAAAATTCCCAGAAGCACCTCGCGGGAAAAAATAGCCTTTCGCGCGCCAATGTCGCGGTAGAGATACGCAATGCGGAACTCGTCCTCGACATCAGGGTTGCCCGCACCACCATCACGGCCGCGGTTGAACGGCAGGAAGCGTGTTTTGCCGTTGTTCAGGTGGGTCGTCATCGAGACGTTGTCCTGATCCAATGCGAAATGAACCAAGGCGCCGCGCTTGAAGGTCAGGAGCGGCTCACCGTTCGGAGCTCGGTCTTTGCGATACTGCTTCTCAGCTGTTTGGTAAGTCGATCCGGTTAGGGTGTTTTTGAGCTCCAGTGTCACCACGGGAATGCCGTTCACAAACAACACCACATCAATCGCATTTTCATTGCGCAGGGAATAACGAACTTGGCGCATGGCAGTGAGAATATTGCCTTCGTAAGCGCGCAGCGATGCGGGGTTGAGGCTTGATGCCGGCTTGAATGCACAGAGCGTGATCTTGATGCCCGGAACGATGGTGATGCCCTGTCGCAGGACCTCCAAGGTGCCAACAGCTTTCAGGCGGCTGTCCAGCTGTCGTGCCAGCGTTTCGCGCTCTTTACCTGGATACTGATCACAAAGTTTCTTCCACGCATCGGGCTGAGTATTGCGAACGAATTGCTCGGTCATCTCAGCATCAAGAGCCAGCTTGCGGTCGTAATTTGTGTATTGACGCTCAACCCATCCTTGGCGGGTGACAAGCTGATCCACGAGATGGAGTTCCACGGCTTCTTCAGTATGCAGTTTATTGTGGGAAATGTTGGGGCTAGGCATGGCTAATGTCTTTCGAGAAAAATTAGTGGTGTTCGCCGGCTTCGTCAGCGTCGAGAAAATTGAGCAAGGCTTCTAGGTTCGCTTTTTCCTGAAGCAAGCGTTCACGAATTGCGGATGCATCCAGTCGATCATCGCGCTTGTCCCGAAACGCCCTGGCCAAAGCCTCAGCAGTTCTGGAACGATCAAGTTGAACCTTTTTCAAGATCTTTTCGTACTCGTTGGCCCAGTAAGCCTCGCCCTTTGCATCCGGCCTCTCTACGACAGTTAGGAAGTTGCTTCCCATTGAAGTTGTGCCCCGAGCCTCATCTTCCCATTCAATATCCATAGACCAACCTTTCGCACCGATACGGAAGCCACCGGGGTGCGAAGGGTCCGCAATCGGACCAGAGCATTCAATAGGTTCAGAAACCACTTTCCCAAATCCAAACTTAGGGTGATCAATTCGATCACCCCAGGTAAAGGGGCAAGGGCCGTGTTCGTCTTCATGTAGGCTCATCCCTGCATCTCCTCTTCGATCTGGTCTAGCTTGGCAGAGGCCGCGCCGGAGCGGGTGTAGCTGTCCACGTCGATTTGGCCTGTGACGGCGGCGGTAATCAAGGCGGCGCGGTATTCGCGCAGGCGGGTGATAGAGTTTTTTATATGCTCGGAAATTTCAATTTCTAATTCATCTTGGTGTGCGAACGCAGTTGCGATCCGCGTCTGCACCTCTCGTGGCGGAAGCGGCACCCTTAGTGCGCCAAGCCGTGCGATGTTTGAATTGTCTTGCGCGTTGCTCGTTGATGAACGGGCAATTTCAGCGCTGGCCGCGCCAAGCGTATAATACAGAAATTCATGGTCAATTATCTTTTGGGGTGTGAACCCAACGACGCTGTCAGGGCAATATGCGTCAAAATTTAGAATAGCTACGTCACCTACGTTGGCTGCGATTGCCATTAAGACCGTTCCTGCCGTGAAGCGTTTGCTTACTGAGGTACCTAACTCAGTCAAGGTCTGCTTATATGTCGTAATATATTTTCTCGCCTGCGCGACATCCCCGGTCTGGAGAAAAGGATGGTCGCCATCATAGAGTTGCGGGGAATTGCGCGGGCGGAAGTTGAAACGCCCCCGTTCGATCTGACAGATGTGAGATAATTTCCACTCGCCATGATCATCCCGCAATTTCATCAGATCAGTTTGACGCGAAAGCGCATTTCGGTCACGCAACACCTCCACCAACCGTTCCTTCTTCGCGATCAGCGCATCAATGCGCGCGGTTTCGCGGTCGAGGAAGGCGGCGATCCGTTTTTGGGTGGGGAGGTCGGGTAGGTTGACCTCCATGGCCAGGAGCGAGTCTGGGTAAAGTCGAAGCCGCGACTCGATAATACCGCGTGAGCGTGATCTGAACTCAATCTGCATGTCTTTCGAGCGCGTGCGGTGATGAAGAAAGCGGCGATCAACTTTCGTGTCGTCTACATCGAATACGGCATAGGCGGGACTTGTGATGCCGTTATGTTCCGAAAGTCCATATGCGCCTTTCCAAGCCAACATATAGTTCATAACCAAGTCGCCACGTCTGACTATCCTATACCCCTCAAGCGTTTCGGACCTACTTTCGAATTGGTCCTCTGAAAATGCTTCTGCACGCGGTTTTACGCCGTAGTATTCCGAGACGGACAAGAGAGTTTCTTCCCCTGTCTTTGAGAACTGGTTTCGTTCGCGAAGAAAATGTTTGAAGCGATGCCGTTTCACGCCACCACCTCTTTCAGCAGCCCAGAAATCTCGGCCTCAAGCGCCTTCAGCTCCGCATCAATCTCGGCCAATGGCCGCGGCGGCACATACTGATAGAAATAGCGGTTAAAGTTGATCTCATACCCCACGCGGCCCACTTCACCGTCAGTCGCATCAACATGGCCTGTGTCCACCCAAGCATCCGGCACAAAGGGCTCAACCTCGCGCGCAAAATACGCCTGCCAATCTTCACCCAACGGCACCAATTCGTGGTCGCGCAGTTTTGTGTCAGGCTCCGGCTCGCCATTCTTATCGGTGCAAATCTCGGCATCCTCATGCGGCGCACCAAAGCGGGCCACCAATGTCTTGATTGCTGCTGCGGGCAGCTTGATGCCCCGTTCTGCCATGGCGTCCGTCACCTCAGCGATGAACACTGCGCGATCCATCCAGACTTCGCCTAGCTTTTCCTCAAGCATTGCAAAAAGCGTATCGGTGAAGCTGTCGAACTTCTTGCCCGCTTTCTCAAGCGCGGCCACGGCCTTTTCGTCTGCTTTCAACGCGCCCAGCAGATCATGGGTGATCTCAAGCCGCAGGCGCAGGGGGCGTTCCACCCGAATTTCACGGTAGCCAAAGTCGGTCGTGTAAAAGATCTTAGAGACATCGCCAACACCTGCGTTGCCGTTCAGGAATTCACCATAAATGCGGACGATCTCGGCGCGTGCCGCATCGCCAATCTCGCGGCGTTTTGAGCCAAGGGATTTGCGCATAGACTGCCAGAACTGTTCGCCGCTGGCGTCAATCAGCTGGACCTTGCCACGGCGTTCAGCTGGTTTGCGGTTGGACAGGATCCAGATGTAGGTCTGAATGCCTGTGTTGTAGAAGATGTCCGTGGGCAGGGCGATGATCGCCTCGACCATATCTGTTTCCATGAGCCAGCGTCGGATTTCGGAATAACCTGAAGCGGCGCCGCCGGAAAACAGCGGGGAGCCGTTCATGACGATCCCGACACGCGACCCTTTTTCATCATCGCGCATCTTGGAAATCATGTGCTGCACGAAAAGAAGCTGGCCATCTGACGTGCTCGGTAAACCTGCACCGAAACGCCCATCATGCCCCAGCTCTTCCGCCTCTTCTTTGATCGGAGCTGCGTACTTCTTCCAGTCCACACCGTAGGGCGGGTTGGAAAGCATGTAGTGGAAGGTTTCAGCGCGGTGCGCGTCTTCGGTCAGGGTGTTGCCATAGGCGATGCGTGAGGCATCGTGGCCTTTCACCATCATGTCCGATTTGCAGATCGCAAAGGACTCGCCGTTGAGCTCCTGCCCGAAGAGATCAACGTGAAGGCCGCTGTTCAGGGCCTTCATGGATTCTTCGGCGACAGACAGCATGCCGCCCGTGCCACATGCTGGGTCATATACGCGGCGGATAATACCCTTGCCGGACAAGGCTTCTTCATCGTTGGCTAGGAGCAGGTCGACCAACAGCCGCACCACTTCGCGCGGGGTGAAGTGTTCCCCTGCAGTCTCGTTGGACATCTCTGAGAAGCGGCGGATCAGTTCCTCGAAGAGGTAACCCATTTCAAGGTTGGAAACTTCATCTGGGTGCATTGAAAGCTGGCAGAAGCGGTCAAAGACCATCCAGAGCGATCCTTTTTCATCCAGATCTTTGAGGATTTCGGTGAACTTGAACTTCTCGATGAAAATATCGCGGACGTTCGGGCTGAAGCCCGTCAGGTAGTCAATGAGGTTTGAACGGAGTTGACCCGCATCCTGCTGCCGCAAGTTCTCGAAGGTGAACTGACTTTGGTTGTAGATTTGGCCGCCCGCATTCGCGACGCCCGACAGAATGGCAATGCGCATTTGCTCGTCCATTTCGTCAGGCAGGTTTTCCGCCTCATTGAGAACGGCTTGCTTGGTCTCATCCAGAAGGCAATCCAGACGGCGCAGGATCGTAAAGGGCAGAACGATCTTCCCATATTCGGATTGCTTAAAGTCACCGCGCAGCAATTCTGCAATCGACCAGATAAACGAGGCGTTGTTATTGATGGTGTCCTGGCTCAAGACAGGTCTCCTACAAATGAGGCTAAACTTAATTTCAGTTTCAATGTAGGTATTTAGATCTGAAGATGGAATCTATTTTAACGCTATAGTTGTGGATTGTTGGCTGATTTTTCAGGCTTTTTTGTGTTTTGACCTTGGAAACTACACCAGCTCACACGAACGACTTTCAAACTTGTAAGCTCGAGGGTAGTGCCTTCAATGGGGGTTGTACGATTGGTTCCCAAGTTTTTAGCCAAGGCACCCAAATGCGCTTGCTGATAAATGCATCATTTAAGGTCTACATTTGACTGTAGCTTGCAAAAACACGGAAGGTGAAACCCAAATCCGTTGATGGCTGGCAGCGAACGCTTCAAGGGGCTCTAGGAAATAAATTTTCCGAAAAAAATCACCAGAAACGCCCTTCTGACATGACTTGGGTGCTTCTCCCTATCGGTGAGACCGTTGGTCGAGCACGCTCTCCCAATCCGATAGGGAGGCGTTTAATCAGCTGATCAATAGGCCGCAATTCCCAATCGAAATCTTGTGCCAACCTGTGTCGAACACGCCACGGTAGAGTGACAGATGGTAAAACGAATGCGCGGATTTCCTTGTTGCCGGCCAATCATTCCTCCAAATCTCACCTCATGACTTACACAGCACATCATATCGCTTCACGGCTCATACGAATAACCTAACCAGGTAATTTCGACGCATATTCCAGTGCGCCAGTTTCGTAGAACTGTCCGAAAGCGATACGCGTGTATTTTCATTCTCATCATATCGATGGCCATCAATACGTGGTCAGTCTGCCGAAACTTCGCATAACGACTGCGGATGGTAGTGCCGAATCGGAACCCGTTTGGTTCTGGATTTTGAGCGAAATCGAGAATGCTTCTTTGAGAAAAATTATCGTGGGATTTTGGATTTGGGTTTTTCGCAAGTGGCAATCGGAACTGAAGCTGCCGTGGCGACCATAGATTTAGAAATCTAAGGTCCATCATCACAACCTGTTGCGGTAGTTTGTAGGCGAAAAAGGAACCTGCAGGTGCTTCCTAATATGCTGATTTTAATTGCAAAAATAGTTCACGGGGCGTCATTAGCACGCTATCGTTAACGCAACTTCTTGGCGTGAGCCAAAACGACGAAAGGAACAGACATGACCGAACACTAAAAAAGAAAAACGCGACCTGCGCCAACAGATCGCGACAATTCCTGAAAGACCGAAGCCTTCCTCAAAGCAAGTTTTGAGTACCACATCCGAGGGCTCATTTCAAGGACATCGGTTTTTCAAACAATCCTGGTCTCGCTCCAAGTCATCCGTTGATGGCAGCGGAGGAGGTGTGTCTCGAACTTTCTTCGCCGTCCATGTTGGGTGTTTTGCGAACGGTTTGAGATCGCCTGAGGGGATCATTTCCAAACTCGGGGAACGTCCCCACGCAATAGAAAGACAGAAACATGTCCATCCATTTTCAAACTGGTGGTATCCGCCTTCCTGACGCCAGTCGCGGCAATCGTGACACTCAAGTTGGGTCAAAACGACATTTCACAGGTGGTGCCGTTATCGGTGACGGTCACGGTGTTCGCCTTGGTCTTGAAAGCAATCTCGAGAAAAAGGCCCTGCTTCTTCTATCGGCACGCCCGTCCACTCTGGATGTCGTCGAGCAAGTTGCGTTCGAATGGTATGACGAACATGGTGAGTATCACACGCACTACATGGACTTGGTCGCCAAACAGACTGATGACCGCGTTGTTGGTTACGCAGTTCGTCCGAGCCAGCGTGCAGGTCGCAAGTACACATTGAAACTGGCACGCATCAAGCAGCAGGCCATTCGCGGGGGTGTCGTGAACGACTTCCGCTTGTTCACTGAACAGGATGTCTGTCCGGTCGAATTGTTCAATGCGGAGTTGTTTCATGCTGTGCGTCGGCCAGATTGCTTTGCAGATCCTGTCATGCAGGATGTCGCTGGCGCGTCAGTTGGTGTGACGACTATTGGCGCATTGGTCGACGAGTCCGGCCTTGACGGAATGGGTTTTCGGGCTGCGGTTCGCCTCATCAAATCCGGCCACCTTCAGATGGTTCGGTATGAACGCATCGAGCGTACCTCTGAGGTATTTAGAACCCTCACCATCTGAGCCCAAACCAATGAGGTTGGCCTGACACGCTGAAACAGTTCCGGCCGATCTCTTTCCCCTTTTTTTCCAGTTCCCGACCGAGGCCGTTGCGCCTCGGAACGGTACCTCCATGCCATTGAAAGGAATAATCATGGACCTCTCAAACCCTACTCAGTATTCTCACAACGCTCGCTTGATCATCGGTGAATTTGACCGTGTCACAATCGAAGGTGTTAGTTACCGTCTTCATCAAGAAACTGAAGTTGGCTTCGTCTTCCTCCGCGATGATGAAACCCATCTGGCACGTCAGTTCAGCCATGAGGATATGCAGCGTTTGACTAATGCACACCGGGTTCGTGTGGAGCGTGGTGTTTTTGACCCTGAGTTTGCGGCGAAGCGTAAACTGCACGCCAGTACTGCCTACGGTGGCCTAACTGCTGGCGTAAAAACGCGCTTAAGCAAGAGGGAGGCATACACTCAGGCCGCATTTGAAATGCGAAGTGAAGGCCTGATGAGCTTCACTGATGTTTCTATCAAGGCGAATGTTCACATGCTTATGGGGCGCGCTATGGGATTGGTCGACAACCTGAATCCGAGCGGGAAAGCTAAGCTGCCAAAAACGGAAGATTTCAGCCAGCCACCGGCTCCTCGCACATTGCGCCGGTGGCTCGCTTCGGTGAATGAATTTGGCCGTAGCGGATTGGTTGATCGGATCGATAGTCGTGGAAATCGTTCAAGCAACCTAGGGCCTGAGGAATTGGGTCTTATGATGAAAGAGGTGCGGAAGTACCTTTCTCCCGAGAAGCCGTCGATCAAACTTGTCCATGAAAATGTCGTGTTGGCTTTTGGTGAGCGCAATGATGAGCGGAAGGCAAACGGCCTAGACCCACTGACCATCCCTAGCCGCGAGACCGTGCGCCGCTCCATCCGCTCTCTTGATCCCTATCATGTTGAGTTGGCGCGTAACGGCGAAGCAGCAGCGCGTAAGAAATTCCGACCCGTATTGAATGGCATCTCCGTGAGCCGGCCTCTGCAGCGTGTCGAAATCGACGAATGGACCGTGGACGTCATGACATTCCTCGAAAGTACCGGAATGTACGCGTTGATGTCAGAGGACGATAAGCGTTCGTTGGGGCTATATGGCAAAGGTGACGAGCTTCTTGAGGGCGAAAAGAAGCGAAAGAAGCTTGGCCGCTGGACCCTGACAGCTGCGATCTGTTGCGCGACGCGTTGTATTGTAGGAATGGTCTTGAGCCGCAATCCTGGGAGCGAGGCGGCGGTTCAACTTTTGGAGATGATCACGACCAACAAGGGCGCATGGAGCGATGCAGTCGGGGCGCTGACTTCTTGGGATATGCACGGCACGCCAGAACTGATTGTCTTCGACGGCGGCGCGGCCTTCAAATCGCAACGGTTTCGCATGGCCGTGAATGATCTTGGGGTCATGTGGGAAATGGCCATGAATGGTGTTCCCGAAAACCGCGGTACGATCGAGCGTGTGTTCGGGACGTTTGCGACTGACTTTGCGCCACGACTGTCGGGTCATACTTTCAATAGCATCGTGGAAAAAGGTGATGCTGACTCCGAGGCGCGCGCTGCCCTAACCTTGGATGATTTCACCTTTGCACTGATCCGCTGGGTGACCGACATCTATCACAACACGCCGCACGGCGGGTTGAACGGTGAGACGCCAGTAAAAGCGTGGCGCCGGCTGTCTCAAGAGTACGGTGTGCCGTCATCACCAGATATGGAAATGATGCGCCTGTGTTTCGGTCAAGAACGGCAGTACGTTCTCGACAAGACTGGGATCACAATCCTGGGCGTGCGGTACCATTCAGAAGCGCTCCACCAGCATATGCTCCGGAAAGAACCCCATAAGGTTGATGTACGTTGGCACCCAAAGGATATCGGTGCAATCTCGGTGCGGATCGGAAAGGCGTGGTTCGAGATTCCAGCCTTGGACAGCTCGCTCGATGGAGTTGCTGCACAGACCTGGCTGACCGCGGTCCGTCAAACAAAAGCAGCGAACCCAAAGGCAACGCGTATGGACAGTGTAGCTGTACGGGAGGCTATCAAGGCGATCGCTGCACGAAATGAGCAGGCCAAGTTGGCATCCAGTCTGAATCTTCAGGATTGGTCTGAGAAGCGTATGGCACATGCGGAAGAAAACTTGCTGGCCGGCATCGAGTTCTTTGAACGCAAAGAGCCCATTCAGCAGAAGGACGTTTTGGGCCACGAAATCCCAACCGTCGAGGAGCAGACTGGGGTTCCAATGGACCATCACGCGCCCAAGAAGGGCAATCCTGCCAAGCCCGATGACATGCCAGCCAAACCATCCAAGGTTACCATCGAGGAGGACTAATCGTGAAGGATTTCGTATCGAAAGAAGCTGCGCTGGATGCCGTACGCGACCTCCACATTGGACTTGATTTGGATCTCGAGGCAACGATGCATATCAAGCGTCTTCTGGCTAGGGATGAGGAGGGTAACCTCCTCCCCAAAGCCCGACGTTTGACCAGGACCGGAGAGACCCGGGGAATGATGTTGGTCGGCGCGCCGGGAAGCGGTAAATCCCACCTCATGGATCGCACATTGAGCAAGATGGGCGAGGTGCTCGAGCGCTCTGTCGACACGCGCCCGGTGATTGCTTGTCCAGTTCCGAGTCCTGCTACTTTCAAGAGCATGGTGTTGGCCCTGCTGGAAGAGTCGGGATTTGAGGGTGCGAACCCTCGTCAGGAAGCTTGGTCCCTTTGGCAGATGTTCCGACACAGGATCGGCATGTTGGAGACCGCGTTGGTTTGGATTGATGAGGCGCAGGATCTCTTTTGCGCCGACCGGAAGCTCATCCTGCGAGCGCTCAAGTCTCTCATGCAAGGAGACAATGCTGTCGCTGTGGTTTTGTCTGGCACGGAGGCGTTGGCTGAGGTGATCCGGTCTGACGCGCAGGTGAAGCGTCGCTTTACGGCGATGGGTCTACCGGAGATGGTCGAAACCGTTCATGGCGACATGTATCGTGCTGTTTTAGCGAACTATTGCTGCCGAGTCGGGTTGGAGCCACCTGTTGAGCCAGACTTGATCGGTCGTATTTTCCATGGCGCGCGATATCGCTTTGGACGGGCTATCGAACTGTTGTTGTTGGCTATGGAATTCGCGATTGAGCAGGATGATGAGTATCTGACCATCGATCACTTCGCATCCGCCTATGCGATGAATGAGGCCTGTCCGGCGTCGGAAAATGCCTTCTATGCAGACAACTATCATGTCTTGGATCCCGATGCAGGTGATGACACGCCAATGCCGCGATCGCGCCGGAAACGGAAAGGATGAACGCTATGGCAGCTTTATTCCCAGATCTTCCGTTTCAGCCTGACGAAACGCCCATGTCATGGGCAGCACGACTAGCGGCCTTCCATACGGGAGGCCGCGTTCTGCCGTTTCTAAATACCATGAGTATCCCGGCTGCAGATCTTGCAGCGGGCAAACCTGAAGCTGTTGAGCGATTGTGCCAGATCACCGGTCAGGACCCGGAACCTGTCTTGGCAAACACGATTATGGCTCTGGGCGAACGCCGCTATCGTCTTCGCGGATGTGAGTTTTCTGCTGAGTTCACCAATGGTGTTGTGACGCGGTATTGCCCGCTTTGCCTCGCCGAAGATCGCGATGGGCAGGCTTGGCCAAACGCAGCTATGCGGCATCGTTTGCATTGGCGGCTTGCACCTGTGCGGACTTGCCGAAAGCACAATATTCCTTTGATCAATGTACGCATGGGCAAGTGGACCGACGTGCTTCATGAGGTTCAAGCGATGAATGATGCTGTGACTGCTGGTTGCGGTTCGGCAGAGAAACTTCCTTCGCGGGTTCCATCACCACTGCAAGAGTACGCCGAAGGACGTCTTGAGGGACAGGCGGGACCTGCATGGCTAGACGGGCAGAGAATTGATCAAGCCTGCCGCGCTGCGCACATGCTTGGCGGCCTGATGGCATATGGTTCCGCACAAAAGGCGGCCGAAATGACGGAAGATATGTGGGATGAGGCGGGTCGCACTGCTTGGCCTGTTGTGCGTGATGGAGAAGATGCAATCCGTGAAATCATCAGCACACAGCTCCTGAGTGCGATCAAAAAGAACGGGCACCCGAGTCCGAGGACCGCATTCGGCATGCTCCATGGCTGGCTGTTCGCCAGTAGATTGTCAAAAGATCCAGGTCCCATTCGTGACATTGTGCGCGACGTCATCATCGACAATGTGCCATTGGTGCCCGGGCAGATGCTTTTAGGTAAGCAGATCACGACACCGCGTTTTGCCAGTATTGCCTCGATTGCGAAGTCTGAGCACCTTCATTCAAAGACGTTGACGAAAATTCTGGAGCTGGCTGGCGTTATTGATGAAACGGAACCTTTGAAAGGCGCGCCCAATGTTGTTGCTGAATACGCCAAGGCGAAACCGCTCATTGAACGCGCGAAGCACGCAACACCAGTCACCCGGGTCCCAGACATGTTGTCTGCATCTCGGCCATTGGTTGCTGCTTTAATTGAATTGGGCCAGCTTCGCAGAATACAGGATCACGATGAGCTCAAGAGTAAGGTTGGAAAGTCGATCGACGGGCGGTCAATCGATGAGGTTCTAAAGTTCATCGAAGGGGGATTTAAGGCCCTGGATGTCATACCGGTGGGACATGTGCATTTGGCGAAGGCAGCCGAGAAAACCAGGGTTACATTGCTGGCAATCCTAGAGCTTTTGTTCGGACTGCATTTGAAGAATGTGTATCGGTTAAAGGATCATCATGGGTTTGAAGCAGTGATGGTTTCGCCGGAGGAGATTATGAAATGTATCGAAGATCCGCCTGGCAACGTTTCGGATGAGATTCGGTTTTGGATGGGCTGACTGCTATCAAGCTTGTCTGCCACATCAAACTTTCAAAATGCTGCCTGCGGGCGGCATTTTTTTTAAACTTTCGATGGCCATTTGATCTGGGTAAATGGTCATTATGGCCGCCGATTGGGGGAATTTTATCTAATGAAATCAATGATGGCATTTCAGATAGTGGCCAAGTTACGACGTGTTCGACATCACACCGTGTGTCGCCCTTTAGAGCTATCGCTTTCCTGTATTTAGATTGATTGAACGAGGCGCTTTATGCGCCTCGTTTCATTTAGAGCGTTTTACACCGCGCAGTCTTTGATCACCTATACTCGCAGAGCTCAAATGGTCATTTTACGACACGTCCGTGAAGCATATTCAATGCAACACGAAGCGTCCCAAATCAGCGCTTGAGACCTTCGAACAAGTGTATTGGGCGGCGAAAGCTAGGAAAATTTCGCTATTTGCCTCAAGCATTTTTGCAAGATTGCCTGTTCGTCCGCTGTGAAGGTCGCCATGAGGCTGTTATGATAGCGCGTTGCTTCCTCTTGCAAATCGTCGAAGGCAGATACCCCTTGTTTGGTCAGCGAAAGCAACTCATTGCGACGATCTGTCGGGACCTCAGTGCGAACCAGAAACCTTTGACGTTCTAGGGCTAATACAGCACGGCTCACTTTGGTTTTATGAAGGTCAGCCATGGTGCAAATTTGTTTTGCGGTCAAATCCCCATAGCGGCCAAGATGGTAAAGAACCCGCCATTCTGTGCGTAGCATCCCGTACCTGTCTTTGTAGGTCTTTTGGAAGTCGAGGCTCGTGGCCTCAGCGGCTCGGTTCAATAGGTAAGGAAGAAAATCTTGAAGCTGTAGTGTGTTATTTTTTGTCATATTCGCCAAATTATCCGTTGATAGTTACAAATGCAACAAATATCGATGGGTGAGATTTAGGAGAAATTTGCAATGAATAAGATCGGCGCACCGCACGGGTTACAACAAGCAAGTACGACAGTGGGCACTCACGCAGGCTATATGCCGGGGTTTGGCAACGATTTTGAGACCGAAGCACTTCCAGGCGCTTTGCCGCAGGGAATGAACTCTCCGCAGAAATGTGAATACGGCCTCTATGGCGAACAGCTTTCAGGAACGGCATTCACCGCGCCAAGCCATCAGAACGAACGCACGTGGTGCTATCGTATCCGCCCGTCTGTGAAACATTCCCATCGCTATGAAAAGATCGACCTGCCGTATTGGGAATCCGCGCCCAATGTGGTCGAGGATGTGACCTCTCTTGGTCAATACCGTTGGGATCCAGTGCCGCATTCAGACCAGCCGCTCACTTGGCTCACAGGCATGCGCACGATGACCACCGCAGGCGATGTGAACACGCAAGTGGGAATGGCGACCCATGTCTATCTCGTGACCGAAAGCATGGTGGATTCATATTTCTATTCCGCAGACTCGGAAATGTTGGTCGTCCCACAAGAGGGCCGTTTGCGGTTCTGCACAGAGCTGGGTGTCATCGATCTAGAACCGCAAGAAATCGCAATCTTGCCGCGTGGTCTTGTGTACCGCGTTGAAGTGCTCGAGGGGCCGTGTCGCGGTTTTGTCTGTGAAAACTATGGTCAGAAATTCGAATTGCCGGGGCGTGGCCCAATTGGCGCGAACTGCATGGCCAACCCGCGCGATTTCAAAACACCTGTCGCGGCCTTCGAAGATCGCGAAACACCTTCAACCGTGACCATCAAGTGGTGCGGCCAGTTCCATGAAACCAAGATCGGACATTCGCCTTTGGATGTTGTGGCATGGCACGGCAATTATGCGCCCTGTAAATATGATCTGAAAACATATTGCCCGGTTGGAGCCATCCTCTTTGATCACCCAGATCCGTCGATTTTCACGGTTCTCACTGCGCCCTCAGGTCAGGAAGGCACCGCGAACATCGATTTCGTTCTGTTCCGTGAACGCTGGATGGTGGCCGAAGATACGTTCCGCCCGCCTTGGTATCACAAGAACATCATGTCCGAGCTGATGGGTAATATTTACGGCCAGTATGATGCAAAGCCCAAAGGCTTCATTCCTGGTGGGATCAGCCTGCACAACATGATGCTGCCTCATGGCCCAGACAAGAACGCTTTCGAAGGCGCTTCAAACGCCGACCTTGGCCCAGAGAAGCTCGACAATACAATGTCCTTCATGTTCGAGACCCGCTTCCCACAACACCTGACAACATTTGCGGGCAAAGAAGCGCCGCTTCAGGACGATTACATCGATTGCTGGACCGACATCGAAAAGAAATTCGACGGCACGCCGGGGGTCAAATGAAGCTTTACAGCTACTGGCGATCCACAACCTCTTACCGCGTGCGGGCCGCCTTGAATCTGAAGGAGGTGCCTTACGAGACTGTCCCTGTTGATTTGGTGGCCGGCGCGCAATCTGCGCCAGACTATATGGCGCTCAATCCGGGGGCAGGGGTGCCAACGCTTGTGCTGGATGACGGCACTGTTTTGACCCAGTCCATGGCGATCCTCGACTACATCGATGCGACATGGCCCAGCCCGCGCTTGATCCCTACCGATCCAGTGGACCGCGCACGCGTGTTGGCGGTGGCACATGGGGTCGCGCTGGATATCCATCCGGTGAATAACTTACGCGTCATCCAAGCCCTTGGCGCTGAATTTGGGGCGACTGCCGCGCAGAAAAAGGCGTGGATGCAACATTGGATGACACAGGGATTCACGGCTCTCGAAACCCAAATTTCAAGCGAATCCGCCTTTGCCTTTGGCGATGCACCCAACCTTGCAGACCTATGCATCGTATCTCAAATGTACAACGCCGAGCGCTGGGAGGTGCCCTTGGCCGCTTTCCCAAAGCTCAACAAAATCACAGCGAATTGCCTCGCCATTCCGGCCATCTTGGCCGCTCATCCTGACAACCAACCCGACGCGAAAGAAACGACATGACATTGCTGAAATCTTGGGTCGAGAGCGCGAACAGCGCCGAAACACCTTTTCCTTTGAATAACCTGCCTTATGGCGTGTTCGCTATGGATGCCGAAACCATGCCGCGCTGTGGGGTTGCGATTGGCGATATGATCTTTGATCTGTTCAAAGCCGAAAGCGACGGCCTAGTTGATCTGGGGGCTCCAGTTTTTGATGTTCCTTACTGGAACGAAGTTATGGATCTCGGGGCCGCGTCTTGGGCTTCCCTGCGCGCACGCTTGACCGAGCTGCTAGCAGAGGGCGCAGAGGCATTGCCAGAATATCTCGTGGCGCAGGCTGATGTGACAATGGTGATGCCATTTAAAGTGGTTGAGTTCACAGACTTCTATGCAGGCAAACACCACGCCATGAACGTCGGCACGATGTTCCGCGGTCCGGAAAATGCTTTGCCACCGAATTGGTTGCATATCCCGATTGGCTATAATGGACGGGCGTCCACTGTTGTGGTGTCTGGCACAGATATCGTACGCCCCAATGGCCAAACCAAAGCGCCCGACGCCGAAGCGCCATCCTTTGGTCCATGTAAACGTCTGGATATCGAACTTGAGATGGGCGCGATTATCGGTGGCTCAAATGCCATGGGGGATCCGGTCACCGT
The DNA here is from genome assembly GCA_947499725.1 of uncultured Paracoccaceae bacterium. GTDB lineage: Bacteria > Pseudomonadota > Alphaproteobacteria > Rhodobacterales > Rhodobacteraceae > Cognatishimia. Next base: position 106,062 of record CANMPK010000001.1, read on the forward strand.
GCAACAAGCCGATGACATGATCTTTGGCTATGTTCTTCTGAACGACTGGTCCGCGCGCGATATCCAAGCATGGGAATACCAACCGCTTGGTCCTTTCCAAGCCAAGGCATTCGCAACCTCCATCAGCCCTTGGATCGTGACCAAAGAAGCGCTTGAACCGTTCCGCACCAGCACTCCTGAACGCGAAAAGGAACTGCTACCGCATTTGGTCGAACCTGGTCCGATGCTTTACGATATCGATTTAGAAGTGACGATGGCCCCAAAGGGCAAAGCCGCAACCACAATCGCGCGCACGAATTACAATCAAATGTATTACTCTGCGGCGCAACAATTGGCGCATCACGCCACATCTGGCTGCGCGATGAATGTCGGTGATTTGATTGGCTCCGGTACGATCTCTGGCCCCAATAAATCTGAGCGCGGCTCTCTGCTAGAACTCACGTGGGGTGGCAAAGAACCGATGACTTTGGACACAGGCGAAACGCGTGCTTTCATCGAGGATGGAGACACACTAACCCTAACGGGCGCGGCCAATGGAGACGGCTACAAAGTCGGTTTTGGCGACTGTGTTGGCGCAATCCTTCCTGCAAAGCCATTTCCAGCATAAGGACAGTGTCAAAAGCACATGCACTCCAAGGGGATAGGTCAGAAACGTCTAAGACAAGCTGATCACCCCTTTTGTGCTGAGGCACCATCATCTCCGATGCCCCACACGTGTTGGGGTTTGGACGTAAGCAAGAAGATTGGGAACGCGAACTCCAGCGCTTCCCAATCTGGTTGATCGCCGCAAACCTCAGCTGCCCCCTTCACCAGATGGTCACTGTCGCACGAAGCTGTTAAACAGCCGCAAAATGACTTTTAGAGGAAGTGGCAATGATCCAGCCAACAGCGTCTTTCAAAGAAAACCTGCAACTTTTGCCGTCGATCGACCAGCTATCACGCATCGATCTTGCTGATGCGCAAGGCACTGTTGTGGCCTCCATCGAGAATAAACCGGGCAAACAAGGGTCTCTGGCCGTCTATCAATACCTTCAGCAATCATTCGGGCGCATCGACGCCAAAGCCGCCGCACACGGCCTCGCTGTATTTGCGGAACATACGGAAGACGCAAAGAACCGCCCGGGTGCGCATCCAAATATTGATCTGCTCGTGGCAATAATCGACAACGATGCCCCTTTGAGCGTTACTGTGGTGCAAGCGTAACGCACGCCCAGTACAGCCCATCGGTGTGATCCAGAGCTTTTTTCCTGTTCGGAAATTGAAACTGGCTCCTGAAGAACCGAGTATCCGCATCTTGCGCGCCCCTGACCCACATTCACGAAACGACCGATCTCAAAGAGCCGGTATGGCGTGGGTCACAGAAAGTGAAAAACATTTCAAAAAGGGGTTTGCGGATTACTTTTCAATATACTAAAAGGCCGCCCACGGCCCCTATAGCTCAGCTGGTAGAGCAACTGATTTGTAATCAGTAGGTCCGCGGTTCGAGTCCGTGTGGGGGCACCATTTCTCATAGTGTTGAATGTTCTTTACGGTGCCACTGGCATCTAAGAAGTGCTTCTTGGCGGCTGCAATAGTCACGATGATCTCAGCGTTTCGCGGTGAATGTCGGATGCGACCTGTGTGCAGTAGAAATTTGCGTCTCATCTTCAGGATTTGACGCCCCATAAAAAACGGCCCGATCTATTCAGATCGGGCCGTTTCGTTTTCATGATATCTTATTCAGCAGGCGCCGGCGCTGCTACGGGCGTTTCTTCTTCGCCTTTATCCAGTGGGTTGATTGTCCAACCCATGACGCCAAACAGGATCGTCACCAGCGGGGACAGCCAGCAGAAGAAAGCAAACGGTGCATAGGCAATCGTTGCCACACCCAGCGTCGCAGCTTGATACGCACCACCAGAGTTCCACGGTACCAAGTTCGCTGTCACGGTTGCAGAATCCTCTACCGCACGCGACAGGTTCTCTGGCGCAAGACCACGATCACGATAGGCTTGCGCGTAAGTACGCGCGCCCATAACGATGGACATATACTGATCGCACAGGATCATGTTCGCACCAATACAGGTCAACACAGTCGAAACGATCAAAGACCCAGTGGATTTCGCCAAGCTCAGCACCTTATCTGCAATGGCTTTCAGCTGGTTGGTGCGCTCCATCACGCCGCCAAACATCATCGCCACAGTCACAAGGCTGATCGTGTACATCATGGAATCCATACCGCCACGCGACAGCAGTGCATCCACATCTTCGTTGCCGGTATCAGCACCAAAACCGCCAAAGGCCACGTTCAACAGGTCTTCGTAAGTTGCGCCTTGCAAGCCGATTGCGATCAAAGCAGCCGCCAATACACCCAGTGTAATCCCTGGGATCGCGGGCACTTTTTTGTAAGACACAAACATAACCACCAGCGGCGGCAGAACCATCACGATATTGATCGTAAAGTTCTCATCCAACACGGCCAAAATAGTTTGGATGCGTTCGATGTTGCCTTCATTGCCGCCATACTGAAAGCCCAGCACAGTTTCGATGATCAACGTCAGCACAATCGAAACGCCTGTCGTGTAAGACATATGGCGAATGTGTGTGAACAGATCCGTGCCAGCGAGGGCAGGGGCCATGTTGGTTGTGTCTGACAATGGGGACATCTTGTCGCCGAAATACGCACCAGACAGCACCGCGCCGGCGACCAATGGCAATGGCAGGCCAAGGCCCGCGCCCACGCCCATCAGCGCCACACCAACGGTACCTGTTGTGCCCCAGCTTGTGCCGGTCGCCAAAGAGGTCATTGCGCAGATGATCACCGTGGCAGGCAAGAAGATCGTCGGCGAAAGTACCTGTAGGCCGTAGTAAATCAATGTCGGCACAACGCCCGCAATGATCCAAACACCAATCAAAATCCCGACAAGGATCAGAATGATGATGGCAGGCAAGGAATTGGTGATACCGCGTACCATGCCGTTTTGAATGTTCTGCCAGCTAAAGCCGCAGCGCATCGCCACAAGCGAGGCCACGAACACGCCCATAAGCATCGGAATATGTGGGTCCAGACCGTACACAACGATCGATAGACCGATGCCAATCACCAGCGAGACCAGTGAGATCAGCGCTTCCCAAAAATGCGGCGCCCTAGCGCCAGCCGGAATAGTCGTTTTCATAGTTCATCTCCATAATGTTGTCCTCCCTCCTTCGCTTTTTCGCAAAAGTTATCTTTATAATTAGAAGGGGTTAGCTGAGAGATCGCTCAGCCATCGCTGCTTAAATTTGGTCGGGGCATCTCCTTCGTGCGTGATAAATCTATTCAAGTTGAACCGTAGAAATGGCCGTCTGGGCGAAGAGACGGCCTCTTCGCCCAGTGGGCCCTAGGGATGTGGCAATCGGAATAGGGGACCCCTTGCCACGGCCCAAAGACAGCTGCCTGCAACACGGCAGCTGATCTTTATTTCGCGTAGAGAGAGCCTGTCGGCATCGACAGGAAGTCTTGCAGAGAAATGTCTTCTTGTTTCAAAAAGCCTTGGGCTGGCAGTTTGCCGTCACGCACCATCTCGATGATCGCAACAACGGAACCAGCTGTTGTCCAAGCAATGGCGGTACGGCGTGTGCCCGCAACGTCGATTGGGCGGTAGCCACGTACAAATTCACGGCGCTCTAGGCGGCCATCAATCATGCCCTCAGCAGAAGCGTGCACATACACAACATCGTCCTGAACCGGTGGCTTGGCCTTCACCAAAATCTCACCTGCTTCTTTGCGATTGTCGCGCATCAGCAGCTCATGGAAGAAGAAGTTCATTTGTGCCGCATGGCCCGGATACCGCATGGATTTGTAATCGATGTTATCGACCTTACCCAGATAGGTGTCACACATGGTGCCCAAACCGCCAGACGTGGTGAAAGCCTCAAGCTTCATACCGTCGATATAGATGTCCTCCAGCCATTCCATGGCAGACACCCACTTACGTTCACCGCTTTCGATGACTTCACAGTCATTCAGGTATTCATTCACCACGCCCTCAGGGGACCAGTTGAATGCATAGCCCATCATGCCAGTTGGGTTTTGTGGCAATGCGCCAACACGCATTTTACACACACGGCAATCATCAAATTGCTCGATCAGGTCCGCACCTACGATCCCAATGAAACCAGGCGCCAAACCACACTGCGGTGCCATCAACCCTTTAGAGGTCTTGCTCATCTCGATGATCGCCTGCGTGGTTGGAACATCTTCGGTGAGATCGAAGTAGTGAATACCTGCATCATGCGCCGCTTGCGCCAACTCGATGTTCAAATGGTACGGCAAACAAGACAGAACCGCATCTTGTTGTGCAAATTCACTTGCGACAGCAGACGCATCGCTAAGATCCAGATTTTTATAGGTAAAAGCCACCTCGCCACGAGGCTCTTTCATATCAACGCCGGTCACTTCGAACCCAGAATTGTGCAGCAATTCTGACGCGAGTTTCCCGACTTTACCTAAGCCTAGAACGATTACTTTTTTCATGGACGAACCCCGTTGAGTAGTTTTTCAATTGGCCCCGAGCCGCCTTATTGGACGGTCTCGGGGCGTAGTCACTCCCGCGCATCTGACCAAGCCGTGTTTGCTAATATGGACATGCCCCAACTCCGAAACAGGATTCGGAAAGCAGCCATTTGGGACACGGTTCTCTGGTCCGATACAAAAGATTACCTGTACGGTGTCATGCCCCTGCGTCAGTCAAAATGTGAAAAAACTTATCAAAATGACAATTTTATGTTAAATGGTCATCTTCTGGTGCTGAAAGGGAAAGTCATGGATCGAATCGATGAAAAGCTCTTGTTGCTTTTGCGTAAAGATGCGCGTGTGTCTGCGACGGATTTAGCGAAGCAATTGTCGGTCTCTCGCGGCACAATTCAAAACCGTATCGATAAGCTGGTCCATACCGGCGTGATCAAACGCTTTACGGTCGAGATGGGGCAAAACGAAACCGACCATCAGATCAGCGCCTTTGCCCTGATCCAGCAAACCGCCAACGATGGTAAACTGATCAAAGCCGCTCTGCGCCGTATCGAAGAGATCACTGAAGTCTCTACGCTCAATGGCAGTTTCGATCTGGTGATTGAAATCAACTGCGCCACTCTCGCGCGTTTGGACGCTGTAATGGATGAAGTGCGCAACCTGCCCGACGTGGCAGACACCCAGACCCATATCCGCCTGACAACATCCAAGAATTAAAGGGTCTAATCCCTTTCAAACCCGCCGAAAATGCCCACATGAAATGATCCTTAAACGCCGATTTCATGTTTTGAAATCTAGGTATTGCAATTTAAAATCAGCAACTTACAGGTTTTGCGTATCCCTTACCTAAACGCCCGCTGATCTATAACATCTTAAGAAAAGACACCGCCTGCTGCGCATCGCACGGGCCATTCAGGGAAGTCGTTGAGATGTTACAACACGCTGCCGCCAAAGCGCCGATCTATTTGAAAAAAGCGGACTTCACCGCGCAATCCGATGCAGATGATGTGCATGAAATCGTGGAAGAAATTCTCACCAATATCGAAAAAGGCGGTGACCAAGCCGCCATCGACTACGCGCTCAAGTTCGATAAATACGACGGCAACCTTGTGCTGACCGAAGAAGAAATCGAAGCCGCCTGCGCTTTGGTCCCCGCGGCGCTGAAAGCGGATATCGATTTCGCCCATGACAACGTTAAACGCTTCGCAGAACAACAGCGCGCCACGATCCGCGATTTTGAATACGAAGTCGTGCCGGGTCTGACGGCGGGTCAGAAAACCATCCCAGTGGAAAGCGCCGGCTGTTACATCCCAGGTGGCCGCTACAGCCACATCGCCAGCGCGATCATGACAGTCACCACGGCCAAAGTGGCAGGCTGCGGCCATATCACCGCCTGTTCCCCACCACGTCCAGAGGTTGGCATCGCGCCCGCCATTGTCTACGCCGCGAAAATCGCAGGCGCTGACAAAATCCTCGCCATGGGCGGCGTGCAAGGTATCGCAGCCATGACATTTGGCCTGTTTGGCCTGCCTCAAGCCAATATTCTTGCAGGCCCTGGCAACCAATTTGTGGCCGAAGCCAAACGCATCCTCTTTGGCCGCGTGGGCATCGATATGTTCGCAGGCCCAACCGACAGCCTGATCATCGCGGATAAAACCGCAGACCCGCATATTGTGGCGACCGACCTCGTGGGGCAAGCAGAGCACGGCTATAACTCTCCGGTCTGGCTCATCACCGACGATCGCGCGCTCGCCGAAGACGTCATGGCCCGCGTGCCAGCGCTGATCGAAGACCTGCCAGAAATGAACGCCAAAAACGCCCGACTGGCATGGCGTGACTATGCCGAAGTCATCCTCTGCGAAGACCGCGAGCACATGCGCGCCGTCTCCGATGAATACGCGCCAGAGCACCTGACCGTGCAAGCGGACGATCTGGGCTGGTGGCTGGACAACCTCATGTCCTACGGCTCGCTTTTCTTGGGTGAAGAAACCACCGTGGCCTATGGCGACAAGGCCGCAGGCACCAACCACGTTCTGCCAACCTCCGGCGCGGCGAACTACACGGGTGGGCTAAGTGTCCATAAATACATGAAAATCGTGACATGGCAGCAAGCCACGCGCGAGGGTTCCAAACGCATCGGCCAAGCCACCGCCCGCATCTCGCGCCTTGAAGGCATGGAAGGCCACGCCCGTTCCGCCGATGTGCGCCTTGCCAAATACTTCCCAGACGAAACCTTCGATTTGTCTGCTTAACCGACCTCCCCTGGTCCCTGACCGGTTCCAGAGGCATCTTCTGCGTTTCTTTCCTTTTCCGCAGGAAATGCCTCTGGGCAAATCAGCTCTGCTGTTTTAACTAAGGCGCAGCGGTCCCTTAGCTCAACTGGATAGAGCAGCTGACTTCTAATCAGCAGGTTGAGGGTTCGAGTCCTTCAGGGATCGCCAATAAAAACAACAATTTATGTTTGTTTTGTAGATTTAGGCTTGATTACTAAGTCACCACATAGTCACCAAAAAGATGAGGAATTTGATAGAAGGCATTACCTGCTCATTCTATAGTTTTTTGCTGTCGAAAATTAAGATGCCGATTTCGGTTTTGCCATTGTCTATTTTTTTCAATTAAAGAACTAACGTTAGTTTATTCAATTGTTTCAAAAACTGTTGTTGATGAGTTAGTTGACGTGGCGCATAGGTTAAGATGCGCATTTGGAATTTGTTTTTTTATTGAGGTAGACTAGTGATTGCTTTGAATACGGCTAGGCTGGAAACCACAGACACCGGATTTGGCGCCATAGCTGACTTGGAAGAAAGTCTGTCGAACCTTGGTGCAGGCTTGGTTGATATAGAATGCTCACGGCTAATTTGGCTAGACGCTCATTTGGCTTCAGCTCTAAGAGTTTTGGTGTCTCATTCTCAAGGCAGAAATCAAAATTTAAGGTTTGTTGGCTTGCGGTCTGAAATTACAAAAATTTTGAAAAAGAACGGTTTTTTTCAGGGGAAATTGACGGACACGTATTCAACTACAATGCCTTCGCACGTGTTTAGCTTGGAGGATGGAGTAGCTTTTGCTGAATATACGCGCAGATATCTTAGTCACCCCAGTATGCCAGTGATGTCTGATTCACTTCAAAGGAAGTTCTTTGAGGGAATTGATGAATTATTTGCCAACAGTTCGCTTCACTCCTTGTCGCCGACCCCCATTTGCGTCTGTGGGCAATTTTTCCCAACAAAACAAATGTTGGCAATAACGATGTCAGATGGCGGTCATGGGATCATCGGTTCCTACGAAAAAACCTTTGGTTCGGGCATAATGGCATGTGATGCTATTGACTGGGCTATGCAGGAAGGAAGCACCACGCGCCATGGTGATATTCCTGGAGGGCTTGGATTGGCAATTTTGCGAGAGTTTATCTCTCAAAACAGTGGACGGCTGATTGTAGCTTCGAAACGTGGCTATTGGTGCCAGCAAGGCAGAAATATTCACAAAGCTGAATTGAAGAAGCCTTTTCCTGGCACATCTATTGTGATGGAGATTGATTGCTCCGACAGAAAACTCTACGATATTAACAACGCAGCTACGCCTGACAACATTTGGTAAGATTATGATGAAAACTGTGACTATCAAAATTTCACAGGTTATAGGAAGCGGATACGGTGTTTCAGCAAGCGATGGCAAATTAGTGTACAATGCAATTGCCAATGAAATTTCAAAGGGTAATCGCGTTTTAATTTCGTTTGAGAATACAACTAGGCTGACAACAGCGTTTCTTAATGCTGCCGTTGGCCAATTGTATGGTGAGTTTTCGGCCGATAAAGTTAGGTCCGTCCTTGTTCCTCCAGAAGATGCTGAAGATTGGCAGTTGCATAGGCTAAAGCTAGTGATTGACCGGGCAAAAGTGTTTTTTAGTGATCCTGATAGCGTCTCAGGAATTATTTCTTCAGAAGTGGGTGGAGATGACGATTCATGATGTTCGAGCCGGATTGAAAATTGCCGGAAGAAGTATTTTATTTGATACTAATGTTTGGATTAACATCAACGGTTTTGATGTGCGGCCAGGTGCTAGGGATTATAGTGCCTTTTATTCAGAGTTGCTTAGGTCAGACAACACGATTGTAATTTGTGATGTAGTACTTAGCGAGTTCTACAATGCTTGCATGAGAATTGAATATAATATCAGGAAGAATGAAGCCCCAATCCAAGGGTTGTCCTTCAAGAAATTCAGGGATCATCAAGACACTTTTATATATAAAGATTCTTTGAAGGATACCTGCCTCAATCTTCTAGATGAATGCAGTTTCGCTCAGCTCGAAGTTGATGCTCGGCAGCTCGGCATTGTCGTTGAGGAGAGTAGTGCAACAAAGCTAGACTTCAACGACATTAGCATTCGTAACCTTTGTTTAGAGCGCGAATTTATTCTGGTTACGGATGACATTGATTTCAAGGATTCCGGACTGGAAATTGCAACAGCGAACAGTCGTTATTTTGACTGAAAGGCAGATGCAGATTTGATATTGGGTTTACGCCTTTGTACTCCAACCGCGAAAGCTCTGTGTTTTCTACCTTTTCTCGTCTCGCCAATTGGTGCTCAGCCCCTCCACGTGCGCGATGCCGATACAATCGAAGTGTCAGGAACACCGGTACGCTTGAACGGGGTAGACGCGCCAGAGTTGGGCACCAAGGCAGGGCGAGACGCCAAGCGCTGGATGGTGAACTATCTTCGCGGCAAATCGATTGAATGTGACCTAAACGGTGAGCGCACCCATGACCGGTGGGTTGGCGTTTGTTATGCAGATGGTGAAGACATTGGCGCCGCTGTGATTAAGGCAGGCCATGCGCTCGACTGTCGGCGCTATTCTGGCGGGCGATACCAAAGGTTTGAGACCGCTGCAGCACAATCGCGGATCAAGCGGGCAAGTTACTGCCGTTAACCCGGTCTCCCCATGGGGTTTTACAATTCGCCAGCGCAAAGACCCTAAGGTTGACCCTAAGGTTTCCCTAATACGTCTGCGCCTAAAATCGCGGATATGACAGCCCCCAGCGCTGGGCTTCTGTTTCCTCAATGCAGGATAACTGACTTTACAAAGCTGCTGTGTTTGCAGGTTTCATGGAAAAACAACCTTTGCTTTGGCAGCTGAGGGATGAGTGGTGAAATTCACAATGCCATATAGCACACAAAATTCACCGATTCACCGTAAAGACACGATGCCAACAACGCGCCCAGACCTGACATGGAAAGAGATTTACGCAGCCCAGCGCTTATTTTCGCCGGCTCAAAACACGCCAACAACTCCGCGTCTTAGTCTCGCGCTATTTAAGCTGGATCAATACACGGGGCGTGAAATGGCTATCTATGTGCATTGTGACTATTTGGCATGTCAGCACGGCACCACTCGAACGGTTGAGGATTGGCTTTGCCTTTTAGGCGAACATGCAACATCAATCGATATTGAACGCCGTTGTCGGTGTAGCCGATGCAAGCGGCGACCAGCAGGCATAAAAATCCTCTCGGTTCATTGCAGTAAAACCCAAACATTACCCAACGGTTTTGAGGCCTCCGGCGCAGTCGCTTAGGGGCAGGCGATTGGGAAAGCAACTTCTCGCTAGCCCAGGCAAAACCCAAAGATTACCCAAAGTGTTTTCGACTTCGGTCGCCGTGTCCAAATGAGCCTTTCGTTTGGGAAACGACGCTTTATCGCCTTTTGGTTTTTAAGAGACAATTCATCAGTCCAGTGCAGCTTCCTAGGTTAGCTTCAATATGCGTAAAAAGAATCCCAAATTTTTTGCAGAGGCAAGTTGCCATCCTCAAAAGAATTAGAGGAAAAAACAACAAGCTCACTGCCAAATGGCCGGCAAACCACTTTTGCAATGTCGAAATTAACCTTTCCAATTACTGTTACTGACCCGCTTGGGCTAGCCGACCAGTTCTTTAAGTTCGATTTTACCGATGTAGTAGCGCCGAAGCTTTCTAGTGCGTTAGCCGCTATTTTAGCGCAGTTTTCAACCGCATGATTTGTCTTGCCGATGGCTTGATTTAGAGGCCGGAGCCCTAAAGGCGATACATCTTCTTGAAAACTATAAGCGTTTCCAATGCTAGCTTCGAGCTCTTGAAATGAATTTTGTAAGGCCTTGAGTTCATCACTCGATGCGAATTCTTCGTTCAGCGTGATAGATTGGGATAGATTTGATAGCGCTTGGTTTAGGTCCGGCAAAGCGTCGATTTCTATTTTGGGAGTAGTCGCAAATTGTAACATTGCTGCAGCTCCGGCCAATACTCCGCCGAGGCCAGCTAAGAGAGTACCAACGTTCATTAACTTAGGCGTTAGGTATGAAATTGCTTTTTTGTGAGGGCGTTCAGCCGATAAAAACTTACGACCACGAGCTGTTAATCGAACAAATGCCCCACCTTTATAGGTGCTTCCAGAAATCAGGCCATAACCCTCAAGCTCCAAAAAAGCATCGCGTTCATCTAAGCTAAATGGCTCAATGGAGTGCAGGCCGTTGTCGGAGGCAGGTTCTCTTTGCACTCGCTTTAAAAATTGGATCGCGTTGTTACTAACCACCTATGAAATATCCATTTTTGTGTCTTCGTATCGGGATGACTGTATGCCTCAAAGCTAAGAACTACCCTTCGCTTATTTGCGCTTAAGTTTTAAATGTAGAAACGCATTCATACACTGTACTCTAGCAATAGGTTTACGCGGATGGGTTAAGCCTAAGGATCGAAAAGAGACGAAAAATTCGCCTTTGACGGCTTTGTGAATGAGCCTGAGAAACCACAAGCTGCTCCATGGTAATGTGAACAGCTTGGTCCTTGTTTTGTGGTAACAGCGCCCCTCCCTTCTTCGGTCAGGATTATATCACAAGGCGCTTCTGGATCTTCTGCTGAAATTACCCAGCGGTTTCGAGAGATGCGACTAAATTGTCCCTCTATAATGGCTAAACAACGCGCTCCCCTGACCGAGATAGCTGCCTTTGATTTGAGCATCACGACCATTAGGGAAAATCCAATATCAGAAACGTAACCTTCCAGTAGAACATCACTTTTAGCAGGCGTTGAAACCGAACATGTGGCCGCAATAAGGACCACAGCTTTGATAAAGTTTTTCATATTAATCCGAGACCTAAAATCGAAGAGGATACAAAGCGCTATAATTGTCATGAACTCTGTATCGAAACAAGTTTTGTCCGACGAACATACACGAGGTGCATGGATACTTATCTGACATCATTACGCACGCGTGCGTACGAGGTTGTTAAAGGACATTTTCAGAGAATTACGCGCGCGCGAGGCAAAGCGCTGTTTGCAAGGGGGCAGAGGAAAAATTTTCGCCCTCTTACGTCACCAGTCGATTGATGCTTGAGGCCATACCACTCAGCCACTTAGGCGCGTCGTGATTCATTATTTGCCAGCTCTTAGGTACCTCTTGCCAAGCTGTAAGCGCCTGTGCCTTTACCGCTAGTCCGGCAAGGGTCTTTTCGTCGAACTCCATGATTTCGCCGATAAGGTTGCTCAACGCTTCCAGCGCTTGCGCCTTACGCTTCTGTGCCGCCTCAATGCCGGACGCAGATTTTACCCGGTCGACCTCGGCCCAATAGGATCGGGCAATTTCTTTTCGCGCTTTCGCACGCTCAGCCCAGCGCAATTCCCTCTGCATTGCCTTTGGCGATTTGTACCCTGCCTTGCGATCCGCTCTTTCCATGTGATCCTGATATTCAGCCTCGAAGCGCTCAGGCGTTCCAATGTTCTGAATGCGAGTTTCTTCGCCTTTGCCCCAAGGCGTTTCGATGCCTTGGCCTAGCAGGCCCTCGTGCCGTTTGGTGTCAAAGCCGTATAGATAGATTTCAGGGTCCGGCATTGGCCATTGTGGCTCCCACTCGGCGTTGATCCATTCAACATCGCTTGCGGCTTCCTGATAGGCGTTCAGAGCGCTGGGCAGGCGGTCTGACAGTGCAATCAGTGCGCTGTGTTCGCTCTCAGCGCTTTCGGCTGTCCCAGCGGCTGCAACGGACGTTGAAAGGGCGGCGATAAATGAACGGCGGTTAATCATTTTGCTATTCCTTATGGGGCTAAATTTGAGGCTTACGCGACCAATACGCGCGCGCGCGCGAGGGGTGGATCCAATCGCTTTACAGCGAACCGGTGAAAACCCAATCAAGTGAGCACCCAGTTTGAACGCAGAAATCTAACAGCTCTTGGGTTGGTGAGTTCTGGTTATTTGTTAGTTGCGAGGGTGCATCTGTCCCCATCAGTTCCGCGAACTTTTTGACTCGAACCACAGGCATTTCCTCTTTTTCAGGAGAGTACAAAGCATCAATCTCAGCCACAGAGTAGACGGGGCGGGCATTGGGGTATGGATAACGACGCTTAATCTGACCGCTGTTGACCATCTTGTAAAAGGTGGTGTTGCTGAACTTCCAACGCGGTGATTTGATAGCCTGCGAAGCGCTTACGAATTTAGTCTCATCGGTGATGGTTTTCGGGGGCATTGTTGCGGCTCCTAATTAATTCGTGCTACACTAATGGTGTAATTACTATTGGTGCTTGTGTCAACACTTTTAGTGTAATAAAGGACACCCATGGAACAAATGCTTCTAACAAAAGAAATCACAAAAGCTGCTCGTGGCCTTCTCGAATGGAGTGCCCCTAAGCTATCGGCTGCATCTGGTGTGCCGCTTGATACAATTAAGTCCTTTGAATCGGGGCGCACAAAAACGCTGAGTGCTGAAAATCAGGATCGCATTCAAAAGGCGATGGAACTTGAAGGCGTTCAGTTTCTCGAAGCTGGCCATATAGCAACAGGTAATGGCGTCTCTATGGCCGATGGGGGTGGCGAATGAGCCTTGATGAGCTCACTTATCAGCTGGGTGAAGCATCCGTATATGCAATGGCTATTCTTTGTGTCATAGCGGTCTCTTACTTGCGAAAACCAAACGAAGGCTTACCATTTCTGTTTTGCACATGGGCATTGATTTTATTCGTCCCAGTGCTTTTACTTTATTTTGGCGTTTGGCTTGGAGAACTGTTGTAACCGCACCCTTTCTATTCTGGTCGAATTTCCCCAGGCCGGAACCAGTACCCTTGTCCCTCTCGCTCGGATTTTACGATTTTGCGATTGAAACGAGCTTGTGCGTCAGGATCAACGAGCCTCATTAGGTTATCCTCGGCTAGACGCTCAAAGGCCAAGCGCGCATACCATAGAGACTGCGCTGGCGTATAATCGATCGCAAACTTTACGGCTTCACGTCCGAAATTTGTTTCCTCCCCCCTAACCACCTGCTGCGCATTACCGACAGTAACTTTCAGGCTGTCGCTCAATAGGTTGGCTGTTGGCCCTAAGAATGTATCGGCTGCGCTTCTGCCGTACCGGTTGTGATCCGCGAAAAGAAAGTCTCCAAAAATACCAAGCCCGCCACCCTGCAAAGCCGCAGCGGTCCAAAAGTCCACTGTGTCCATGTCTTTTGGGTTGCGACCCTTGGTAATCTCTTTCGCCTGGTAGGAGACCGCGCCCAAAAGCGTTGTTCCAATGAAAATAATAGACGCCTGATCGATTGCGCCAGCGTAGTTTTTATTCGCTAACTCGCTATAAATCTGGGCCAGAGGGCGCAGCATAAACTCAATCGGGAATGTCTTGTACTGCGCGATGGTGCGTAACGCTTCACCTGATAAAGAACCGGGGCTTTGTGTGCCTCTGGTGGCAGCTTGCACACGAATTGAAGAAGTCAAAATGGATCGTGACTGAAGTGCATTCACAAATTCCATGACGCTCAAGGCAGCATCACGGCCCGCAGCCGCTTCAATCTCTTTAGGTCGCAAGAACTCCACACCTTGAACCGTGTGAACCTCTGAGGCTCTAATACCGTCCCACATTTCAGGAGTTATTCCAAAGCCCTCAAACGTTCCCTTTACCCTTTCTTCAAGTTCATCGAAGGCAAGATTGCGCATCTTTGCCAAATCCCCAAGCGCGGACATTCCTACGGCATCGCGTGAAACCTGCGTCCACCCCGAAAGAAGGCTTGAACGCATGGTGAAGTCGGACAGGCGCGCGGCTGTGTCTGTGGTGAAATCTTCCATTGAGTACCGGTGAGAGGCAGCCCCCATATCAACGGCATTTTCTAAAATCAGGCCCATTTCTCGCGCGTTCTCGCGGAAATCTTTCGAACTAATAAGGCGCTGAACGTTTTTAAGGTGCCCATTACGCGAAAGCCCAACAAAGGCCGATGCTGCGCGGCTAGTGGCAACATCCGAAAGCGAAGAAATAAACGCCGACCCTAATTGCACAGACGCTAGATATTGGCGCACATTCGACATTCCCCGCGCAAACATGCGATTTTCAGGTTCTTGGACCACACCGGACCAAGTATCCCGCATTGCGTTGGCAAATCTTACCCGCTCTCGGGCAATATCCGAACCTCGATTTTTCTCAAGAAAGTAATCGGTTGCGAACTGCCAAGAAGCATCCGCATCGATGCCCAAAACCTCTACCTCTGCAATCTGGTGCGCCATGTTGTCGATATAGCCAACCATTGCACGCCAAGGGTCTGTCTGTTCGCCATACATTTCAGCATAGGAAAGCCAAGCGTCACCGTTTTTAAACGGCAAAAAATCAGGGTCCGTTTTGCGTTCGCCCAACTTGCGCGCGCGGAAACGTTCGCGCGCGGCCCAACCACCAGAGGCAATATGCTCGTGCATATCAATCAGGGCATCCCGTGCCCCTTCCTCGGTCATGTCACCGCCTAGATCATCTGTGAGGCGCTTCACGTCAATAAGCTGCATCACCTCGTCAGCCCATTGTTCCGCGGGAACCTTGCCAACTCTGACCTGTGAATGAGACTGAGGGACGCCGAAATTCGCCTTGGTGCGAACAAAGCCGCCGGCGTTCTCGTATAGTTCCTTTGCCAAGCTTTGCGCTGCCCCGAATGACTGAGACAATTCACTTGCCGCTCCGTCACCTGTGGATTGCCCGTATCGTTCGCGCACCATGTTTTCCAAAGTGGCCTTATTCCGGCGCTGGCCAACAATGTTGGAACGGAACGTTTTTAAAACGGCGTTCATTTCTCCTCGGAGCTGGGCGCGGATCGTTTCGTGACGGAAACGCAATGAACCTTTATGTTCGAAGTCTTCGACAATCTTTGCAGGCGTTAGCCCTGCATCAATCTTGCGTTTAATCAGCGATTGGGCTTTTGCGTTTGCCTCGACCCGCTTGCGCGACTGCCTAGCAATCTCTGCCGCTTCCGCAACAACTTTTGCTTGCGCTTCTTCTGGGCTCATGTCCTTGACGTAATTGTCAAACGCGGTTTTGGCACCTTCGGCCAATTCTGCATCCATTTCTCCACCAGCAACGGCTCGGTTTAAGCACTCTATAAATCCGACCATTATCTATGCCCCTCAAATGCGTTAGAAGAAAGATCCACATCTTGGCTATGGTGGACTGTTATTGATTTCATGGTGTTTCCCTCCTCGGTAGGGTTCATTAGCGGCGGTCCATTGGAGAGCCGCACCCCATCGCTAGCGCTGAATTCAACGCGCTGGCCGTGGGTCTTGCGCCTCTTCTATGCCTTTCATCAGTTGCGCTGGGCGCTGAGGTGCTAGCGGTCGGAGCGCTGCCCGTTGCGGCCTCCGGTCTAATTTCTCTTTTCTCTTTTTTGATTATTGGTTTACCCGATGGCGTCTCGACCCCATTCGCATGGGTATCTGATGGGATGCTGATGGGTCCATTAGGGGTATCTGATGGGTTTGCCGTGGCGTCTGAATGGATATCCGGTTCGGACGGCATTGCCTCAGATTCCCAGCCTTCAATCTGCGAGGCTAGCCGCTCCATTTCGAAAATAACCTCGTGCGGCTGGCCGTCTTTGTTTCGCCAAGCGATTAGGTCTAGGGTGCCTTTTGCCCCACGCAGCTCTGCGTAGGTTTGGCGTTTGATTTCGCTATCGGGCAACAGTAGCACCTCTTTCCAAGCTGAAATCGCGTGCCGGTATGTCTTCACCGGATTGAAGCGCAAAAAATTCACGATGGTAACAAACGGCTTTTGTCGAACAATCAAGCCAGCGCGCTCAAGCGCTTCGAACACCTCTTCGGCGTTGGCGATGTCGCCAACAAAATCCAATTCATCCGCCATGTGTGCTGGTCCCAGCCGGAGCACTCCGGCCGAGGTTTTTTGAGAGCAGTGCAGCCAAATATAGGCCATGCGATCCCGTAGGTTTTCCAGACTTAAGAATTTCTCAGAGGTCCAGATTTTCGAAGAAATCATGCCAAATTCTCGCAAGTGGCTACTCATCGAAAACCCCCAACTCATGTGCCGGAAAATGGCGCGCGATAATCGCTGGGATTTCGGTGCTTTCGGGTTTTGGCGGCGGGCAGAAAATAATCATTTCGGCACCTCCGAAACTTTGGATCGCAGGAACCAAACGCCGAAAAGGCGGCGCCCTGTTTCATCATCGTTCCGATAGCCAATAGTGTCGATTAGAACGCCTGCGCTTCGTAGCTCGCTGACGTAGTGCGACAACCTGCAACGCGAAGCCGCATAAAGAGGGCGTTCAATCAGGGTGCGCATGGTTTGCGTCAAGTGGCTGGAACACATTACAACACGCGGTTTTTGGTCGCCATTCGTGACGGAAAACGCCGTGTATCCAGGGCTTGAAGGAACTAGGTCTTTCCAGCTTTGCGCATCAAGCGCGTTTGCTGGCGGACGAACGCCAGCCTCGTGAATTTCAGAATATCGGTTCATTGCTCGAAGCCTCATTTCCGTTGAAGAAATCGGCAAAAAGCTCTAAAGTCCTAATTGTGTTTTTTGGACTTTTTGCCCCTGCCCAGTCTTCGATTGGGTGGGGGTTAATTTATGCGGCAGTCTGCACTTCGCATTGGTCGAGAAACGCAAGAATGTCTGCGCCTCGATAGACCACGCGACCGCCGATTTTCAGATATTTGCATCCCTTGCCTTCATGGCGAAGTCGTGCGCGTGTTTGCTTGCTGCCCAGAATGTTGAGCTCAGGCGCATCACTTGCGTAGTGTTGCTCAGGGTTAATCGCTGGAAAGCTCATGAAATTCTCCGAAATCTGTTGATACTAAATAGTTAGTCTCAGTTACGCTTCGGAATTTTTAGGGTGTTTAATAAATGCAACCTCTACGGAGATTGTAAAGATTTGATTTTAAAGGTTAAAACGCAGAAATTAGTTTGACTCTTTAAAGAATTGAATGATGTTATTTAGAGCCATATCTGCTACTTTTTGCGGATCAAGCGCTCGGGCGACTTTGCAGATTGCTTTCCAATCTTTCTCGGTAAAGAAATCCTGAATCCCAGACCTTTTGTCGCCCCAGCCCAAAGCGACTAAAGAAGCAGCGGAAAGCCGCGCTCTAAGTTGTGCTTCGGAAGTTTTCTTTTTTTTCGATATTAATAGTTCCCAAAGTAAGTAGCTGCTTGCAATCTTCCAAAACTCTGCATTTAAACCTTCTCTAGTTAACCCACGTTGAACATTCCTCAGACGGGATCTCCAGAGTTGATTTTTATCAACATGACGCCCGGTTGGTGCAAATCTTTCACTTAGCTCGCCGGCCTTTGGTTTACTTGCTCCTAAGCCGTACAAGGCCCATGCCCAGCAAGTTGCAAACCTAGCAGGGCGATGTTTGTATCCGACAGTTCCTCTAGGCCTACCGCGCTTGACTTGCTGGGGTAGGCTTTTCTGAAATCTGCTTGAACGTTGCGTCTTTGAAGATGCTTTGGGGCCTCTCTTAGCCAACTTTGCTTACCTCAGAACTTTTAACTCCCCCCATCAGCGCCGCCGTTTCCGCGCCAATTGCTTCACGCAGCTGATCCGTTTCATCGCTGGCCATCTGAACATATCGCATGGCCATGACGCTGGTTTTGTGCCCTAGCAGGTCTTGCAACAGGGGGACGGACGCACCCCGCCTTGCTGCGTTTGACATTGCCGTTCGTCGGAGGTCGTGAAGTCTCGCGCCTGAAATGCCTGCTTCGTCACATGCGGCTGCGAACAGTCGGCCAATCGCCCGATAGTCCAGGGGCGCCTTGTCAGTCTTTCCTGCGATGACAAATTTTCCAGTTCTGGGACTGTCAGCGACCAGTGCTAGGGCAGGGGCGGGCAACGTATGCACCCTCGCGCCGGTTTTTGTGTCTGGAAGTTCAAGGCGTCCGGTCTTCACATCAAGATTATCCCATTCGATGCTTTGCACTTCGCCAATTCTAAGGCCTGTTAGGGCGGCGAGACGAATGGCAAGTATAGCCCAAGGGTTTGCATCACTCATTGACGATAATGCGCGGCCGAGGGCACCGATTTCATCAGGACTTAGTGTTCGCAGTCTCGCGCGTTCTGTGGCGCGTTCCACACCTCGAACAGGGTTAGTATGTTGAGGTCGAAACTTCCAATCCTCTCCGAGCCGAAATAACTTGGATGTTAGGGCTAAGACACGATTTCTCATTACAGGGGCGAGGTCGCGCACCATTTTCTCAACGTGAGCGCTTGTTACGTCTTCGACCAGCAAAGCACCAAGGGCAGGGCGAATGTTCCCCTCAATCTGTCGCTGGTATCCTGATATGGTTTTCGGCTTGAGTTTGCCTAGCTCTAGGCGCTTTGGCATGTACTCGTGTAAATATCGGTCCAGCATCTCGGAAACTGTGATCCGCGCGCGTCTTGACGCCTTTTCGTCTAGCGGATCCACTCCTCGCGAAAGCCCCCTCTGAGCCTCTCTCGCAGCGTCCCTTGCTTGATGAAGTGTGAAGGCTTCAGCGGTGCCAATTGTCCAGCGGCGCTTTCTACCCGATGCATTTCGATAGTCCAAAACCCACGTGCGGCGACCAGAGGTGCCCACACGTAAGGACAGGCCCGCTGGATCATCATCGCGCAGATTATAGACCGTATCCTTGGGCCTCGCGTCCCGAACCTGTTTGACCGTTAGCCCCAAAACGCACCTTTTCGTTGCTTGTCACCAGATTGTCACCACGCAACCCAAAAGCACCGGAAACGTGAGGAATGAATTTCAAACGAATATATAGCTGATTTATATAATATAAAAGGCTTGTCGGCATTTTTGGGAATCTAAAGGAAACCGTAGGAAACTCAATGGTACTGACTTCTAATCAGCAGGTTGAGGGTTCGAGTCCTTCAGGGATCGCCACCCCCACTTAAGTCCTTGATCTAATTTAGTAATTTTTTCCAACTTGCAAAAGTTGGAAACAAATGCTGATCATAAGTTATTGAAAACAAAGAAATAGGGCTAGTCCTATGCGGATTTACAGTGGCAACTACCTTGGAGGAAGATAAGGCGCGACGAGTGACTTTCGACGTTAGAAATTTTTCTTCAAAAAAATCCATTTAGGGAGCAGCCATGCTAATCTTGATTGATAAGTTGTTTCGGGATCTCATCGTGCCTGAAGCCGCGATAGAGGCTGAAATTCTTCATTTAAAGACACGCGAAGAAATAAGAGATCAAAGCGCTGCCGATGAAGTGATCGAGTATATGGATGCAATAGATGCCAAGGCATCAGGTATGCTGACGCATCTATCAATTTTCGCAGCAATAGCCGGATTTATTCAGCAGACCGAACATAGCGGGGGTTTTCTCGCTCAGGCGCTTCTCGTTGAGTTCATTTTTTTGCTATTCCTTACTATCGTATGTTTGCGGTGTCTCAGGATTTTGACCACCCCTAGAGCCATGACAAACTCTGACGACATGTTTCGATACAATATCAAGGAAATGCTCTACCGACGACGATTGTACATCTTTGTTCATGAAGCGGGTGGGTTGGTCACGTTGTCAATTATCGCGACCACCCTGTTTAGCTACCTGAATTAAAACCGAGACAATAAAAGGAGCAAAGAATTGAGCTTGCTAGAGCATGGAGATCACAGAAAGGCGGGGCGGGCGCTGATAATTGTATCGTCCATGACGCTGCTTCTGTCTCAATGTACTCCCTATTTCGATCAGATTACGCTTCTCGGATTCGACACGCATTTGAATCACGCAGAGCTTTCTGGGCTGTTGCACACTTTGGTCTTCGTTTACTTAGCCTTGTTTCTTTGGCGAATTTTTCGGTCCGATATTTTGTTTCTGTTTCACGATATTAACGACAACGTTTTGGAGCGTCGTGCGCGAACCAACAGGATTGCAGCCGAATGGCTTAAGGAGGCTAAATCAAAAGATAATTGGTTCTATAGGCGGTTTTCCGGGGTGACGAAGAGCAGCGAGGTGGAATCTTCTGATTTTCCGAAGTTAACTGTTCGAAAGCGTTCTTTTGGCGAATTACAGATGGGACTGGAAGCGAAAATCGTGAGGTTTTATCACGTTCGAGGATGGCTTGAGTATGGTTTGTTGCTTTTGATTGAGGTTTTCTTTCCCATCACCTTTGCACTTGGGGCGCTATATTTCAATTTAGGTAGTCGGATTTGCCCGTCGCATTTCTACTCTCAAGAAAGGGGTGGATATATCAATGAATTCAATTTCTGGGTTCAGAAAATCACCGAAACACTTTCGCATTTGGGTCCATAATAGGAGAACTGCGGTGTCGTTTAAATTCAGATCTGATTTAATACAAAGTGCGAAGAACTTCGCCGCCAAACGACCAAAGGAAGTGAAGTGGACCGTCATCGGCGGAGCTAGTGGTGTACCTGTCGGGTTGGCAATTGGTGGTGTAGGTGTTGTAGCGCTTGGTGGGGGAGTGGGAATTCCCGCTGCTGCGCTGTGTTCCGTTGTTGGTGCCGCCATTGGGAACCGTTTCGGTGTTGGAAAAGACCGACCACTGCCTAAAGATGAAAAGCAAGAGACCAACTAAGGAGGGTTGCTTGTAGTCACCTCAATCCGCTGCGGAAAAGTTGGAAGTCGGGCTCTAAGCTATTGATTTCATAGGGGGGCGTTTTTCCAACTTTTCGACGTAAGCCATTGAATATATTGAAATATGGTTGAATCTTCAGGGATCGCCATTTTTCGTCATTTTTAAGAAAATCCAAGCTGCCATTCCCCGCGCAGCGCCTATTTGTTAAGTAAGTCCCAAGTTTAGACTTTTAGGACAATCACCTTGACCATCGCAGCCCTCTGTCGCCTTGCGGCCATCGTCTTTACCGCTGTCACAATCATCGTGATTGGCGACACAGCGGGCACTATCCTGTCCCGTCAGGGAGTTGACCCGACACTGGTCGCATGGTCGCGCTTCGTATTGGCCGCAGCGGTCTTGCTGCCCTTCAGTGGGCTCTCAATCTCAGAACTCAAATACCTCAAAGACTGGCGCGTCTTGATCCGCGGGGCCTTCATCACCGGTGGGATTTTCTGCATCCTCACCGCCCTGAAAACCGAGCCTATGGCCAATGTCTTCGGTGCCTTTTTCATTGGCCCAATCGTGTCTTACGTCTTGGCCATCGTGTTTCTGGGCGAAAAACCGTCATGGCAACGCACGGCCTTGCTGGCCCTTGGGTTCTTCGGCGTTATGCTGGTGGTGAAACCGGGCTTTGGCGCCTCATGGGGCCTGCTGCTCGCTTTGATCGCGGGCACCTGCCACGGATCCTACCTCGCGGTCACCCGCGCCACGGCGGGCTCCTACCGGCCTCGATTCCTGCTGATTTCGCAGCTTTTGGTGGGGTCCATCCTGCTCACCCCACTTGGTCTGACAGTCGGCATTCCAGAGCTCAATCTGTCGGTCGTCGCCCTGATCTGCCTCAGTGCCTTCAGCTCCGCCATTGGCAACTACATGCTGGTGATCGCCAATAAAACCGCCGAGGCCAGCCTAATCGCGCCACTGGTCTATGGCCAATTGATCTCGGCCACAGTGATCGGAACCTTGGTGTTCAGCGAATGGCCAGATGGGCTGACAATCGTGGGGCTCTCTCTGATCATTGTCTCAGGCTTTGGCTCGTTAGTAATGCACCGCCTGAAGACCCAAGCGACCTAAGCACGCGGCAAGGGCAGGGCGGTTTCGTCAAAGATTTCGTCCATCACCACTTGGCTTTGTACCCGTCCAATCGCCGGATGGGGCAACAGCACATCTTGGATCAACCGGTTCAGCGCCCGCAAATCTTCGCAATAGACGCGAAACATATAATCCGCCTCGCCCGTCAGGGTCCACGCGCCCACAATCTCTGGCTGGCTTTGCAACAAGGCCTCAACGGCCAAATGCGACGTATCCGAATGTGCCGCCGTCTGCACCTGCACAAAGGCCTGCACCGACAGGCCCAACTTGGCTGGGGACAGCCGCGCAGGGGTTGCGCGAATATACCCTTCCGCCTCCAACCGTTGCCGCCGCCGCCCCACTTGCGAGGCAGACATGCCAAGGTGTTCAGACAGCTCCAGCGAGGTGGCCATCCCGTTCTTCTGCAACAGCTCTAAAAGCTGACGATCTTTAGAGGTGAGTGTATCCATGCGTACATCCTGCGCATTATTTCAATAATGTGCAAGTAATGCGCAACATGGGTTGAAAATACGACGCATTTGCGCCCCCAATGCATCCTCTGTGCCATATCCTGACATCAACATATTTCAGGAGGACACCCCATGGGACCATTCCCACATGACGCCCCAAAGGCCACGATTTCCGAAGAAAACCCAGCAGGCACCGATGGGTTCGAATTCGTTGAATTCGCACACCCAGAGCCAGAACAGCTGCGCGCGCTCTTTACCAAAATGGGCTACACCCATACCGCCAACCACAAATCCAAACAGATCGAGCTGTGGCAACAGGGCGATATCACCTATGTGCTAAACAACGAGCCAGGCAGCCACGCGCTGAACTTCGTCACCGAACATGGCCCTTGCGCGCCGTCCATGGCGTGGCGCGTCGTAGATGCCCAACATGCCTTTGATCATGCCGTCGCCAAAGGCGCGACGCCCTACACGGACGATGGAAAAACTATGGATGTGCCTGCAATCGAAGGCATCGGCGGCTCGCTGATCTATTTCGTAGATCAGTATTACGAAGCCAACCCATACAACGAAGAATTTGACTGGATCGCGAAAACCCACCCAAAGGGCGTTGGGTTCCACTACCTCGATCACCTCACTCACAACGTCCACAAAGGCAATATGGACGTATGGTTCAAATTCTACGGAGAGCTGTTCAACTTCAAAGAAATCCGCTTCTTTGACATCGAAGGCAAATTCACCGGCCTCCTAAGCCGCGCGCTCACATCCCCATGTGGCCGCATCCGTATTCCGATCAACGAAGACCGCGGCGAAACCGGCCAAATCGTTGAATACCTCAAGCGTTACAATGGCGAAGGCATTCAACACATCGCTGTCGGCGCTTATGACATCTACCGCGCCACCGATGAAATCGCAGATCGCGGCCTGAAATTCATGCCATCCCCGCCAGAGGCTTATTACGCCCTCAGCACCTCTCGTGTGGTCGGCCACGAAGAGCCACTGGACCGCATGAAGAAACACGGCATCCTGATCGATGGCGAAGGTGTTGTGGGCGGCGGTGAAACCCGCATCCTGCTGCAAATCTTCTCTAAAACGGTGATTGGCCCGATCTTCTTTGAGTTTATCCAACGCAAAGGCGACGACGGCTTTGGCGAAGGCAACTTCAAAGCGCTGTTTGAAAGCATCGAAGCCGATCAAATCGCGCGCGGTGTGTTGGACACATCCGACAGCCCAGCGGCCTAAACAAAAAACGCGCCCAGCCATGTTTCAGGTCTGGGCGCGATCCAGGAATACCCTGCGGGGACCAAGCAGGGGACAGGCCGTCTTATGCGGCTTTTTCAATCTCTTGGGGCAGCATCTCGTTGATCAACCCAACCCAAGCCTCTTGAAACGTGTCATGGGCAGGGGCCGCCAAAGGCGCTGTGGCGGGCAAACGCCCTCCAATCACCTGACGCAGGGCTTTCACCCAGTCATTCATGCTCTTCCCTTCAACCGCTCTTGCGCCTTGGTGCAACTGATCCAGCAACCCATCCACTGGGGCCACCAAAACAGGGCGCGAGGCGGCAAGCCCTTCTTGGGCCACAAGCCCAAAGGCCTCCCAGCGCGAGGGCACACACAGCACGTCAATGGCGGCCATCGCTTGGGTCGGATCATCACAATGCCCTTCCAGCGACACGCGCGGATCTTCCGCAGCCAAGACTTCTAGCGTCGCGCGTTCTGGTCCTTCACCGAAGATCTTCAAGCACACATCTGGATCATCAACCTTCGCAAAGGCCTTGATCAACACATCAAACCCCTTCTGCGTATGCAGTCGCCCGACAGCGCCAATCACCTTGGGCGTCTCAATCGGGGCAGGCACCGCCTCAAATGCGGTCAGATCCACAGCCGAGCGGATCACCCGCATTTTCTCTTGCGTCACCAACCCGCGTG
Organism: uncultured Paracoccaceae bacterium; assembly: GCA_947499725.1. Classification (GTDB taxonomy): domain Bacteria; phylum Pseudomonadota; class Alphaproteobacteria; order Rhodobacterales; family Rhodobacteraceae; genus Cognatishimia. The sequence continues at coordinate 130,832 of CANMPK010000001.1, forward strand.
TCACCAGCCAGCTGCCTTGGGCACGGCTCACCGCCACCACAGAGTCAAACAGCGCGTAGGCCGTGCGCAACAAAGTAAAGAAGCGATCGCGCTTTGGCACATTCACCGCTGTGAAGCTTTGCGTGTAGCTATGTTCAACATGGATCAACCGTGCCGTCGGGTGTTTAGCCCGCAGTGAAATCAACATCGGCAGGCTGCGCCAGCTGACCGTCGTATGAGAGACAATAATATCCGCCTTCAGCGTCGGCGCCACAAAGGCTGTTTTCGCAACCTGCACCACCTGATGCTGGGCTTGTGCACGCAGCATCGGGGCATTCAGAATATGATCCACCACGCGCATCACGCCGCCCGGTGTTGTGTCATCAATCAGGTGAATAACTTTAGCCTGTGTCATGTAAAATTCCTTTCCGTTCTGAAAAAGCGTATGTTTGTTAGAAGGTTAGCGTTGCCCAAGCAGACCCATTGGGCTCGCTTTGAAGGTCTTGCAAAACAGCGCGGCCGCATAGGTGATTGCCGTCTTCACCGGCTCTTCCCGCAAAGGCACGAAAGACTGCGCAAAGGCTTCTTTCAGATAGGCCATTGCCGCATCGCCATCCCCACCACTCACAGAGCGGCGCGCCAAATAGCGCAACTGGTAAGCCCGCGCCGCAGGTTCATGCTGCTCAAAAAACGCAGGGTTCAGCGGGCGTAGCTTGTTGATCACATTCTCCCAAGAGGCCAACTGCCGCCCGGTATGAGCCGACAAGCCCCCTCCAGCCACGCGATACAGGGTCAAATCTCCCCGCAGCCCCTCGATCTCCCAATCCGTGGTGAGGGCGAGGCGCAACCAGCACTCAATGTCTTCGGACTGTCGAAAGGTCTCATCAAAGAAAGCCCGACGCTGGCTTGGCCCATCAGGGAAGAAGCCAATGTCTTCCAAAGCAGCACGGCGCATCACCGCGGCAGAGCCATTGCCCACGGGATTACGTTTCAGCACATGGGCCGCATCAATCCCCGTCAGGCGCGGACGCTGAGACAGCCCCAAAGCCTGACTCTCCCCATCAATCATAGCGGACCCCGAAAAGCTCAGACCCAAGCGCGGGTTTGTCTCAAGGTGGGCCACATGTTGGCGCAGTTTATCGGCGTGCCACAGATCATCCGCGTCACAAAACCCAATGTAGGCGCTGCGCGCTTCGGCGATCCCACGATTGCGCGCTCCGGCAAGGCCGCGATTGGCCTGTTTGATATATCGCACCCGCGGATCGATCAGAAAGGGAGACACAACCTGAGCCGTCTCATCACTAGAGCCATCATCAATGATAACAATTTCCATATCGCGCAGGGTCTGCGCCACAAGGCTTTCCAGCGTTTCCGCAATGGTCTTGGCCACATTAAAGGCAGGGACAACGATACTCGCTTTAGGCATATCAGGTTCTCCTATTTGGCAAACAGTGCAAGGCGTAGGGCATTGGGCATCACAGGCGCGCAAAGCGCTGCCAGCGCGGTCAAAGCCCCGCGATGCAAAGGAAACAGAAAGGCAGTTGGGCTTTTGGCCAAACCACTCAGCGCATAGCGCAGCGCGCTCAGTCCTGTTTGGTTCAACCGCAAAGCACGGCGCGCCAGATAGCGTAGGTAGATCGCTTCCGTCGTCGCGCTGGGCTTATAGCCAAAGCGCTCGGCTGTGCGCAAAGCGCGGCGTCGCGATTGCGCCATGGCCTTTAGATCAGACGATAGCCCGCCTTGCGTTGTGCGATACCAGACATGAAACGCATCCATTCCCTTGATATGCGCACCCATCCCAACCAAGCGGATCAACCATTCCAGATCTTCGTTATGCACAAAGTCCGTGGCCAAACCTTCGCTGCGATTGAACAGCTCTCGGCGCAGACTTATGTTGCTCATCGTGCAAACTGGGTTTTCCCCCATCAGCATCGGCACAGTCAAAGCCTGCTTTGGCACCGTCGAAAACGTCGAAGGTTGTCCAACAGCGCTGAAAAACGCCACCTTGCCAAACACGCCATCTACGTCTTTTTCCTGAAACGCGCGGTCCAAAAGGCCGAGCTTTTCTGGCACCCACATGTCGTCGGCGTCCAGAAAGCACAAGATCTCTCCCTGCGCGCAGCGCGCCCCAAAATTGCGCGCGCGCGACGGGCCTTCACCGGTCAAAGTGATCACCACAAAACGACTGTCTTTCTGAGCCCACTTGTTCAGAATGGCACCGGTCCAATCGGTGGAACCATCGTCCACGCAGATCAGCTCCCAATCTGTATAACTCTGAGCGCGCACCGAATGCAGCGTCGCCTCCAATGTGGCTTCTGCATTGTGGCAGGGCAGGATGATCGAAAAACGTGGCATCGTTACACCTCTTGCTTTTGAAGAATCGGGGTAGGGGACAATTGCGCGATGGCCGCGCAGCTTAAGATCAAAGTCAGCGTCAGGGCGTAGCCCGTCGCCATAGCGCTCAGCCCATGCGGCGCGGTCAGCACAGCACTCACCGCCAGCGCGCAGGTCACAGCCAAGGTCACGCCAAACTCCACTTGCGGACGCCCTTGCAGACGCAGATCCGCTGCGGCGACAGACCAAAGTGTAAGGGGCAGGGCGCACAGGCACAGGATAGATACCACCGGCACCGCCGCGTCCCAGCCATCACCCAGCAGCAGGGGCACATAGAAGGGCGCGCACACCGCTTGCAAAATCACGATCGGCGCAATCAATCCAAGGCCGCGCAATGCCATGCTCAGCGCACTACCGTTGCGGGTGGCCAGATGTGGGAATACCACTTTCTCAAAGGCCGCCACAAAGCTGGTCGCAAGGCTCAGGCCTGCATTAAAGGCCATAAAGTAAACACCCAGACCATCAGCGCCCAGCAAAATCCCAACCAGCAGCTTATCCGCATGCAGGCGCATCGCCTTCACCAATTCGATCCCCATCACCGGCACGCCATAACGCACAAAAGGCACAACAGGTGACGGGGAGACACTGCGATCCGGCGCCCAAGGGCGCAAACGCCGCATCGCAATAAGCCACAATGGGGCTGTCAAAATGCGCGGCAGCACCAGCACCAGTGCAGAGGGAACCACCAGCACCAGCGCCACCGACAAGAGGTTGGCAGAGAGAATTTGCGCTCCGGCAATCCCAGCCGTTTGGCTCAGTTTACCTTCCCGCATCGCCAACGCTGCCTGAACCAATCCGCCAGGCATAAACACGTATTCGAGCGCACCAAGCGCAACCAACCCGCCAACCACGGGATGAAACCAAAACGCCAAACCCAAGGCCAGCAACAGCTGCAGCAGGATCAAAGCGCCCGTAAAACTCCAAAACAAATGATGGGCACGACGACAGATGCTTTCCAGCTCATCGTCTTTCGCAGCAATAATGCGCTGCCCAATACCATTCTCAGTCAGACCTTTCAGAATGTCACATACCGCCAAGGCCGCTGCGGCCAAACCAATCTGTTCCACACCTAAGGTGCGCGCCACCATCACCACAACGAACAGGCGAGACAGCTTGCTGACGACCTCTGACGCCCCATAGGCCATCAGATGGCGCATAAAGCCGCCCGTCTGTTTTTGTGATGATGTCGCGTGCAATGGCATATCAATCTCCGTAAATCTGAGATCAGAATGCCGGTTTTCACGCCGTGTCACGTCGGCGCCTTTGGTCAGCTGGCAGAAAAAATGGTGCAAAAATGACCCAAACGGATAGTCAGAGTATCCACCCAGGGCTGCAATAGTGATGATTTTCGCGCGCTATAGTGTTAATGCTTAGAAAAAAGAAGCAGGTTTTAAAAGTGACTCGGTTTAAGGCGACCCCGTTCAGCACGCTTATTGCGGCTGCCGTTCTGGCAGGCTGCGCCGCTGTGCAACATCCAAACAACATCGAACCCACCGAAACAGGACAAGGCTATCAGGCCCAGTACCGCGATGTGGTGACCCGTCAGGAAGACACATTCCTGACCTCGGCCACCATGAACGCCTCGTCCTGCTTGCCCCTACGCGGCGGCGCTGGCGGCAAAGGCATCGGTGCGCCGATCCTGCTGGGAGAGCGGTTTTCACGAAATGACTTGCTCGATGTACGCATTGCCGACGATGAAGATCTCACCGGCAAATACGTCATCTCCCGCGATGGCACGCTGAAACTGCCTTTCCTGAAATCCGTACCTGCTCAGGGTCGGTCTTCAACCGAAGTCGAGCAATCCCTGCGCTGGGCGCTCACCAATTCTGGCCTCTACGACACCCCACCGTCGATTTCCGTACGCGTGGCAGATTTCGCATCTGTCAGCGTCGGTGTCTCTGGCGCGGTTTTTGAGCCCCATCAGATCGAGATCGGCGGCGTGCAAGGCGAAGCCATCGACAACAACCGCGCCCAAGCGCTGGGCGCTTCCACCGAAGCGCGTAATTTGTCCGCCGCCATCCGCGCCGCAGGCGGCGTACGTCCTGATGCTGACCTCTCTGCCATTGAGCTGCGCCGCAAAGGCAAACTCTATAAGCTTGATCTGCGCGGTGTCTTTGAAGGGCGCGATATGGTGGATGTGATGCTTCTGACGGGCGACACCATCTTTGTGCCCTCGCGCCAGTGTTTCCAAGACGATCTGATGCGCCCAAGCCCGATCAGCCCGCCCGGTGTGACCATGTTCTTGTCGAACCTCACACAGCCGGCCACCGGCAACGCACCCTCCGCCATTGGCCGTGAAGTGCGCGAAATGCCTTATGGCACAAAGTATCTGCAAGCCGTGGTCGACGCCAACTGCGTCGGTGGTCCTCGGGCAACCAGCGCGCACCGCTCTGCCTTGCTGATGTCTCGCAACCCAGAAACCAAAGTCTCTGTGGTGATCGAGCGTGACATCGAAGACATGCTGCGCCGCGCAGACCGCGACGACTATGATCCATTCCTTCTGCCAGGCGACGCCGTGGCTTGTTACGACAGCACTGTCACCAATATCGCCGAAGCAGCCCGTGTCTTGGGTCTGATCACTGTGGGCGCTGCGCTGAACTAATCAGCGCGCGCTTATAGCCCTGCGAAAATCTCTTCCACCAACTCCGTGCTAACGCGCCCATCAGCGGCGCTGCACGGGTTTGGCGCATCATCCAGAAAATGCGCCACAACGCGCTCGACAAAAGGCTGATGCACATGGGCAGGGTCGGGCAGACTAATCGCTTCGGCCGCGCCATCCACCACCAGCTCAATCTCGCTCGGGCGAAACAGCCCCATCTTGGCTGTGCCCTTGGTGCCATGCAGCAGGGCATACTCTTCTTCAATCGCAGCCGAATAATGACACAGGCTCGACACCGTCACCCCGCCAAAATCCGCCAAATAGCTCACGAAATCCTCTGCCGCGTGCAAATCTAAAACCTGTTTCTTCAGCCCCTTGATCTGCGCCGGACGCCCATACACATAACTCAGCCAATCCAGCGTATGGGTCTGCATGTCGACAAAACTACCGCCACCGCCCACGCTCGGATCAATCTTCCAGCTTTGCCCAGAGACATCATCCGCCCGCTTAAACTGGCGGACTTCGATTAGGTTCACATCCCCAATCACATCACCCTGCGCAATCTCGCGCAGCGTCTCAAACCTCGGCAAAGCGCGCCGATAATAGGCCACACTCAGCTTGCGACCGGTCTCTTGCACAGCCGCTTCGATGGCGTCGCATTCTGCCATTGTCAAAGCAATCGGCTTCTCCAGCAACACATCCTTCCCAGCCCGTAACGCGCGCGCGGCATAGTCTGCATGGGAATTAGGAGGAGTCGCCACATAAACCGCTGTCACCTCAGGATCATGGATCAAAGCATCCGCATCATCCGTGGACCGAGGCACATTGTGCCGCGCCGCATAATCCGCCGCCTTCGCCCCATCGCGTCGCATCACCGACACCAGACGAGACCGCGCGGCCTTCTGCAAAGCCGGCCCGCTTTTCACCTCGGTCACGTCCCCGCAGCCAATGATCCCCCATTGCACTGCGCCAAACTGTTGTGAAGTCATGATGCTCTCCCTTTTGAAGGCATCTAACAATCAACGCGCTTCAGTGTACAGCTTAGCCCACCAAAGCCGCGCGATCTTTGTCCCAAGCGGCTTTTGCCTCGGCAATCAAATCGGTCAAATCAGGGTCGCCCTCGGTTTTGCCAGCGCGTTCCAAAGCCGCCAAAGCCGCGTGATAGCCCTTGGCGCCAAACATCGACGCGGTCGAGCTGATCTTATGACAGCGCGCCACAACCTCATCGCGCGGCGCATCCACAGACAACCACTCAGACAACTCATCCGCTTCACCCAGGAAACGCTCTAGAAACGGCTCGTAGTTATCGCCCAGCATCAACTGCGCCTCACTTTGCGGCGCAGCCTTGCCCACAACCACATCGCGCCCAAACACCGCGCTGCCCAACGCCGCGCGCATTTCGTCAATCTGCACAGGCTTGCCAATAAACCCATCCATCCCGTTTCGACGGAATTTCTCGGTCTCTTCCGGCAATACATTGGCCGAGAAGGCAAAAATCGGAGTATCTTGCGCCTGAGGGATCTCATCGCGAATGCGTTTTGTCGCCTCAAGCCCGCCCAAACGCGGCATGTTGATATCCATCAGGATCACATCAAACATCGCCTTATGCGCCCAATCGATGGCCTCAAGCCCATCCTGCGCCCAGGTCACATTGTGCCCTTCGTTCTTCAGCATCTTCTCGACGACAAAGGCATTCATGTCGTTGTCTTCCACCAGCAAAATTTCAAGCTGGCGCAGTGTTTCATCGCGCTCGATGTCGCTATCAATCGAAACAGGCCGCGCGCCTTTCACCAAAGGCAAACGCACCCAAAACACACTGCCTTCCCCCAAGGTGCTTTCCACACCAATCGAGCCATCCAGTAATCCAACAAGCCGTTTCGCAATCCCCAGCCCAAGGCCCGTGCTGTCGATCATTCCACCCGGACGGGCCGAGGTTTCAAAATCTTCAAAAATGCGTTCCAGATCGCCCTCGGCGATCCCAATGCCCGTGTCGATAATGCGAAATTCGACGAGCGGTACACCGGTCTCATCACCGATCTGCTCAAGTTCAATATCGATCCGGCCATTTTCGGTGAACTTGATGGCATTGCCCACAAGGTTCATCAAGATTTGCTGGATGTGATCGCGGTCGCTCTGCACCCAATCCATTGCGGGTCCCATCCATTGCCAACTCATGGCCGTGTTGCGGTTCTCGGCTTGGCTACTCTGGGCATCGACAATCTCTTGCACCAACCGCGCCAAATGAAAGGTCTCATCGCGCACAGCCACACGGCCGCTTTCAAATTTGGCAATGTCCAAGATCGCATTCACATGGCCCATCAACTGACGGCCTGAAATATCCATATTGCCTGTAAACTGCGCCTGTTCCTTCGACAGCCGCGTGCCGCCCAGCAGTTGCAGGTTCCCGAGCAAGCCACTTAATGGCGTGCGGATCTCATGGCTCATCACGGCCAGAAACTCTGCCTTAGCCTTTTCGCCCGCCAAAGCCGCATCCCGCGCCTCGCGCAATTCCTGCTCGGCTTCCACCTGTGCAGAGATATCCCGCAAGAAGGCAATGATGATCTCGCCATCCTCGCCCATGCCGCTTTCCAAGGCCAATTCCACCGGAAACAAGCTGCCATCAGCACGGCAGGCTTCGATCCGAATGCGCCCATGGCCCACCAGCTTTTTCTGCCCCGTGGCCAACATGCGCCGCATTCCTTCGGCATGAGCCTCACGCAGGGCAGGGGGCACGATCAGCTCGCCAATGTTCTTGCCCATAATATCGGCCATCTTATAGCCAAACATCTTCTCTGCGGCGGCACTGAAATCCAACACATTGCCGTGGCGATCCGACACGATCACCCCGTCCAAAGAGGTCGACAGAATCGTTTCCAAATGCGCATTGGCACGCGTCAGTTTCTGACCGCGAAGTTCGCTATGGCGGTTCGCATTGCGCAAATACAGCGCCAGCACGATCAAAAGCCCCATCAACAACAGGGTCGCGCCAGTGAGCTGCAACAAGGTCTCTGACAGTCGCGCCCGAAGACCATCATTGGCCTCAGCAAAATAGGACAGGCCAGACGCATAAAGCCCCCGCACAATCGGCGTTAACGCTTCAGAGCGTTCGATCAATGCGGGTAAAGCCGTAACCAGATCAGCGTCTGCGCCGTCAATGAAAGGGGCGGTTTCGGTCAGATAGGCATCAATCGCCTGATCGGCCACGCTAAAACTGTCTTGATCCCGCGCGCCGGAAAAAACAGCCCCATGCGCGATGATGTCATGGCGACTAAAGAACACATCAAAGTCTTTGCGCAGAGTCCGTAAATCCTCAGCCGAGCCAGACTGCGCCTTGTTCAGGCTCATCTGATAACCCAAAAATTCGCTTTCCACCTGCGACAGGGTCCATTGGACTGAATCCGTGCGCGCCGCGCGGAGCTCTGACAGGTCTTCTAAAACACTGCGTGCCAAAATACCGATCAGTACGATGCACAGCAGCGCAAAGCTCGGAACAATCCATGCCTTTGAAAATGTAATACTAAAACGGCTTTCGCCTGAGTCTGTTTGGTCCGTGGCCAAGGTCACCTACCGATGCAAAAAATTAACGAACAATCTCTATCGTATTAAGCTGCCAAACAGAGCGCGCGTAAATGGTCTGTGTGCGAAATTTTGCATGACTGTCATATGGATACATAAGCCAAACCGGCCCTTTGCCCCGCCGCGACATCGGCGCGCCGTCCATTTCAAGGGCCAAAATCGGCCCATCCTCATCTTCGGCGGGCACAGGCAGGCGAACCGCATAGTCGTTGATCGCCGTCGCAATCACCTCATCTGCCGTTACATTTAAGTGCTTCAGCAGCTCTTTTAAGCAAACGCCGCGAAACTCATGCACCCCATCTGTCCAAATCGTACTCGTTTCGAAACTCTCTTGATCAAGCGCTTGCAGCGCCGCCATCGACAACATGAACGGCTCTTGGCTCGATTGCACAATTTTTAGAACGGCAGGGGCCTCCGCATCGGTTTGCGCTTTGACCCACCCCGTCATCAAAGCAAGTAGCCCCATGACAAAAATCGTATAACGTAGGAAACTGAAAACATACATGGTGCGCTCCTTTCACAAGAAACATGCCCCAAAGCGGGGCATGTTGCGTGATAGCAGGCGGCTAGCGCCCTATCCGTTGGGGTAGGATTAGTAAGCGCCACGCCCAGACAGCACCGCGCGGAAGGTCAGCCAGATCAAGATCATGTCCAACAGCACCGATTTTGATTGCGCATAGGCCAGATCCATCTCCACCATCTGATCAAACCCAATGTCCGCCCGACCAGACACTTGCCACAACCCCGTCAGCCCCGGTTTTACAGCAAGGCGACCTAAAGCGCGGTTCGGATAGGCGGCCACTTCTTCAGCCAAAGCCGGACGTGGGCCCACAATCGACATATCGCCCTTTAGAACATTCAGGATTTGCGGCAGCTCATCCAAAGAATAGCGACGCAGCAAACGACCCACTCGCGTCACACGCGGATCATTCTTGGCCTTAAAACAAACCCCTTCACGGTCAGAAGTTTTCAGCAAAGCCGCCCGTCGCGCCTCAGAATCCGTCGCCATAGAGCGGAACTTATAGATCGTGAACGGTTTGCCATTCTTCCCAACGCGAGTCTGAGTGAACAGGGGCGAGCCTTTGCTTTCCAAACGAATGGCAAGCGCGACCATCATCAAGGGCAGGAACAGAGCAGTCAGTGCGCCCAGGCTCAGGCCAATATCCATCATGCGCTTTGGCAGAGCATGGGGTTGGCGTTGACGCATGGCATAGGCAGCAGCCCGCGCCATAAAGGTGAAATTACCAATCAAATAGCGCTGCGCCATGCGGCGGGGCTCCATCAACAGACGCCAAGCCCATTCTGATTTCATCCGGCGCACCAGCTTTGGCGCGCGGCGCACATTGCCCGCCCAGAAATCAAACAGCCCGCCAACTGACAAGCAAATGCGCGGCGTCAGCTCGTTGAAATGACGGTCGAGCCACATTTCCTGCATTGGCACGCCCATGGCGACCAGCAGAATATCTGCGCCAGAAGCATTGATCGCCTCAACCGCGTTCTTTTGCCCCTCGTACCCATCGCGGGTACCTGCAATGCGCAAATTCGGCTCTTGCTCTGAAATCATCTTGGCCGCCCGCGCCGCAGTTCCGGCTTTGCCCCCAAACAGAAAGACACTCATCCCTTTACGTGCAGCCAGCTTCAAAAGTTCAGGCGCCAAATCCGTTCCATTTAGGTTTTCGGTGATCTCTTTACCATCCATCTTCGCAGCAAGCTCAACGCCAATCCCATCCGGCAGCACCATATCAGCCCGTGCCAAAGCCGCTCTGTAGTGAACGTCCTTCGCAGCGATATTTGCGCAATGCGCATTCAAGAAAGACACGTTACGACGCCCCGCGCTCAGAATGTTCTGCGCAACCTGCGTCATCGACCCTTGGGTCAAGCGATGGCCCATAACAGTAATCTCGGGAAAAACAGCACTGGTTTCGGCTGTTAAAAGGGAAGGGTGGAACGCTTGGAAGGTCATAGGCTTTCTCCTGTTGGCTGCCTCAGGAGTGCCGCATTTCGCTTAACCTTTCTTTAATCCTTTAGGCGGAATGAAGGGGCGTTTGTTTCGCAAATGTACGGAAAGATAGGAAAATATCGAAAAGAGACTAAGCAAACCTATCCGTTTGGGTGGAGGATTAACCAGAAGTTTCCCCTTTTCGGATCCGCTTTTGGTCATAAATTATATTCATATTTAAGGGGCGAATGACTTACCGAAGTAAGGACGTTGTAATGAGAGTATTAATCGCGGATGACCATGAACTGCTGCGCGACGCGCTAGTAGCCTTCATGGAAAACGAAGAAAACATGGAGACCCACACAGCGAAAGATTTGGCAGAAGCCTGCGCGCTGCTCGATGGGGACTACACTTACGATCTGGTTTTGTTGGATTACAACATGCCAGGCATGAATGGATTGGAAGGACTGAAAACCGCCTCGGAACGAAACGGGGTGCATCGCGTTGCCCTAATGTCCGGAGAGGCCACACGCGAAATCGCGGAACAAGCGCTCGATATGGGAGCCATTGGTTTTGTCCCGAAAACCCTACCGGCCAAATCTCTGGTCAACGCCATCAAATTTATGGCGATGGGTGAAAAATACGCACCGCTGGAATTCATGACAGCAGAGCCAGAGCCAAACAACCATCCCCTGTTGTCCGGCCTGACAGAGCGTGAAACCCAAATGCTGCGCGGCTTGACCGAAGGCAAATCCAACAAAGAGATCGCACGCGATCTGGAATTGTCCGAACCAACGGTAAAGCTGCACGTGAAGACCCTGTATCGCAAACTGGGCGTGGCTAACCGCACTCAAGCGGCCCTGATCGCACGCGACCAAGGGGTATTCTAACCTATCCTTTTGGACCAAGGGCATCTCGTATGTCCTTGGGTCCTGTCTAATAGCGTCCTCTGAAAGGCCCGCTCCCCCATCTACCGTTAACCAAGATTTTCTTGAGGTAGAAAACCCATGGCCTTTCAAAGCGACGCATTTCCAACGCAACCACCTTATCAAAGCAATGCCGCCTATCTGACACGGCTCGATAAGCTTTTGAAAAAAGGCCGCCCACATGAACCGGGCTATCTGATCAAACGCTGGATCCGCTACGGTCTGGTCTTCTCACTCTGGAGCGCAGGTGTCTGGGTGCCGATCACGGGCTACCTAACATCCACACCTCCAAGCTATACCTCACATATGTCGCTGATCCTGCCGGGCTCTGGTGCCTCGTCATCGGTCAACATCGACAGCATTGGCCAAGCCAGCAGCCACGCCAGCTCTGCCTTTGCCAATAATTCTGTGAGCCCAACGCAAACCTACAAACGTCTGATCCGGGCAGACCGCATCCTAGATGCCGCCGCTGCCACTCTGGGAACAGACCCCAAAGCCCTGCCGCGCCCAAAAGTCACGCTGGTGGATCAAACCGGCCTGATCCATGTGGAAATCACCGGCGGCAGTGCCGATGAGGCGCGCGATCGCAACCAAGCTGTTCTGGACGCCTTCTTTTCCGAAGTCGAAGCCTTGCGCACCGATGATCTGAACGTGCGCGAACAAGGGGCGGTGCGTGCCATCGAAGAATACCGCAACTCCGTTCTGGCCAATCGCAACGCGGTTTCGACGCTCCAAAACGAAACGGGCTTCCTGTCACGCGATCAATTCGCCGCCCAAGTGGCCGTGAACGATGAACGCCAAGCCAGCAGTTTCACCCTCAAAGCCAAACTGGATGAAAAAACCGCCTACGTGGCCTCGCTCGAAGCCCGACTGGGCCTCAGCGCAGAACACGCTGCCCGTGCGCTGGACCTTTATTCAGATCAAGAATACCTCGCGCTTGTGGCCGACGTCGCCGACAAAGCCGCAGGTCTGGCAGAGGCCCGCGCCCGCTACGGCAGCAACCACCCACGCCGCCGCGAAGCCGAACAGGCCTATATCCAATCGCAAGAGGCCACATTGCGCGCGGCCATGTCGATCACTGCGCTGCCCCGTGCCATCGCCGCGCGCCTAAACGTCTCGCAATTTGGCGACCGCACCCAATTGCTGGCCGAACTGCTGCGCGCCGAAGCAGACCGCTCTGGTCTGTCCGCGCAATACAATACGCTCAGTCAAAGCGTTGCGACCGAGAAATCCCGCCTTGAACGCGCCAGCCGCGCCGCGGCGCAACTGGAAGATTTGCAACGGGATTTCCAAGTGGCTGAAGCCGTCTTTGCCTCTGCTATCGCCCGTGCGCAATCGTCTAAAACCGATGTCTTCGCATCTTATCCGCTGGTGCAAGTGCTGGAAAACCCAAGCTTGCCAGATGGACCAAGCTCGCCTCGCCGAAAACTTGCCATTGTCGCAGGGGCAGGGGCCACAATGCTGATCCTCATGGCGCTCACGCTGGGCTGGGTGCGCCGCGGCCTGATCCGCTGGCTGATCGGCCAACGCAAAGACGAAGACTAAAGCAGGCGCAACCATGAACGAGTGTTCCCCTCAAAACCCCGCAGAAAAACTCTGCTACAAGGCGATCGTCTACACATGGCCGCTCTATGCGCTGGGCGCGCTCTATGTCAGCGGCCCTGTGTTGGGCTGGCTGTTAGGCGGGCTCGCGGTCATTGCCGGCTACCTCGGCCCCGCCATGCGCCCAGACCTGCGCCCCCATCCGATTCCGCCTGCCACATGGGCGTGGATCATCGGCATGGGCCTGATGCTGCCCATCCTTTGGATCGGCCACGTCAATTGGGCTTTCCCCATGACAACCACCATCCGCTCCAGCATCGGCTGGGCCAAAGGCTGGGCGCTGATGGGGCTGTTCCCCCTCGCAGGGGCCGTGCTGCCCATCCGCCGCGCCATTCTTGTGCGCGGTCAATGTGTGCTGGGCCTGACCGTGCTCTGTGTGGCGCCCTTTCTATTGGCCGCGCCGTATATTGGCCTGCCAGAACGTATCTTTACCTCACCGTTCAAAGTGCTTGGTGGACCGGGCCCAGAATATTTCACGGTCTTTCTGTTCACCTATGATCCCGCCACATGGACCCCACGCTGGCAGTTCTTCGCCCCATGGTCCCCCTTCGCCGCGCTTCTGGGCGTGATGATGGTGCTCTTTGCACTGGAAGAAAAAGAACTGAAATGGCGCAGCTTTGGAATCGCCGCAGGCACGCTGATGGTGCTGGCGTCTAAGTCCCGCATGGGGCTCGTGGGCCTTGTGGTCTGCACAATCCCCCCACGCCTTCTGGGCCTGATGGGCCGCCGCTGGGCATGGATGCTCTTGGCCGGCCTCACCGCCAGCCTCGCCATGACCGCTGACCGCCTGATCAACGGCGCCACCAGCGCCATCGCCACTTTCAAAAACGCCCGCGCCGACAGCACCCGCGTGCGCGCCACGCTGCAACGCATCGCCGAGGAACGCTGGTGGGAAGAGGCCATCTGGTTCGGCCACGGCCGCCCAGCCCCTGGAGGGCACATCGTTGAATACATGCCAATCGGCAGCCATCACACATGGTACGGCCTACTGTTCGTGAAAGGCGTCACAGGTTTCGCGGCGCTTCTCTTGCCGCTGCTCTTCCAGATGCTGCTGGCACTGGTGGATTCCATTGCCTCCAGCCGAGGCCGTCTGCCGCTGGGCATCCTCTTGGTGATCGTCCTGCTGTCCTTTGGCGAGAACATCGAGATCGAGGCTTACCTGCTTTGGCCAGGCCTCATGATGCTGGGCATCCACGCCCGCGAAATGGCAGAGGCGCCCTTTGACAGCCTCATGCCCGCGCAGCCACAGCCTGCGTGATCAATCGTAAAAGGCAGCTTTGATCTTCGCCTGCACAGCCTTGTCGCGATGCGAAAAGGTCCACAAAGGCACCTTAGGCGCGGCCGGATCATACGGCGCGCCATCATGGCTCACGACCTCACCGCCGCATTCCAAAGCAATCAAAGCGCCCGCCGCATGGTCCCAAGGCTTGGCCGCATGGTTCAGTACGAAATCCACCTTCCCAAGCGCCAACTGGCGATATTCCTGACAAGAACTGCGCAGCGCCGTCACACGGCGAAACTTTGGATAGCCCTGCAGAATTCGCGCCTGTTCCTGTGGCGCAAACATATAGCTTGGGCAGAACCCATACATATCAGCGGTATCTTCCTTGGCCGGGGCCGAGGTCAGCTTGCGCTTATCGCCTGCCGCATTCTCAAACCAAACCCCTTGGCCCTTTTCGCCCCAAATCCAATCATCCAAAACCGGATCATACAGCAAGCCAAACACGGTCTCGCCATTCATCATCAGGGCCACAATCACCCCAAAGTTCGCAACCCCTGCCGCGTAATTGCCGGTGCCATCGATAGGATCAATGATCACCGTTAAATCAGACGCGGGCATCTGCGCCAAAATCGAAGGGGCTTCCTCAACCGCCTCTTCACCCACAATCAAAGCGTCCGGCATCAACTGACGCGCCGCCGCCGCAATCACCACCTCCGCGCGCTTATCCGCAATCGTCACCAAATCATCCGCGCTGGTTTTGGTTTCAATCGCATCTGGGTCCAGATTGCGAAAGCGCGGCATGATCTCAGTGCGGCCTGCTTCGCGCACAGCCGCGAGCAGCCCATCTTTGATTTCTTGGGGCAGGGGCAGCGTAAGGGAAGCAGACATGGGGAATTCCTTTCAAAATCCCCACTGTCCTGCGGACAAATCTGCATCGGCGCAAGGGCTTTGGCGCGATGTTAGGAAAATTTCATAAGAGTTCTCGGGTCTAAAGATCGTTTGTGCTTTTGGCGTTTTTCAGCTTTTCCAAAGAGGTATATCTCTGACCTTGGGTATAAGCGTATGAACGACCTTGGTCGTTCTTCAAATCATTTGTTATCGAACCGAGCAGGTCCTGCGTGTCTGCCTCTGTGTTTTTTGACAGAATGAAAACTTTCAAAGTCCTGCCATAGCCCCAGGGGTGAGCGTCTAGCCAGCTCTTCACTGCATTTGGCGTATCTTCCGGTAAATCTTCTCGTTTTTCGGGAAAGGAGACATCTTCCGCCGACTTGATTTTAGCGATCTTGGATTTGATCTCCCCATCCGCATAAAACCCAAGATAGTCGACCTTTTTAAAGCTTCGCCCTGCCTGACACACATACACACCATGAGCCTCATAAGCGGGCCAGGCAATTTTCGCGGCAACAATCACAACTTCGTCTTTCACAGGGAGAAGGCCTGTTTCAGCAAAGAATATCTGCAGGTTTTTCAAAAGAAACTGATCTCTCTCGGACAAAATCAGGTCTTCGGAGCGCATGAGTTCATCTATGAATGTGTTAAGGTCATGGAACGACTTCCAACCAATTTTATCTTCCTGTTTATTATCCTGTTTGTCCTCCTTAAGGAGAGCAGGGCGTTCTGTATCAGGCGTTAGATAAATCAACTTTCCGTTGTTGATTTTAGCTAATTCAATGTGGCCTTTAAGTTGCGCCTCGTTAATGGCTTCCCGAACCACCTTCGTCTCAAAGATTAAGTTGAAATTAGAGGAAATTACTGCATCTGGAACCGTTCTACTTGTCTTGGACGTCACCTGATTTTCGAATGTAAAAAAGTTCGTGCTTTGACTCTCATCAAAGAACGATAGGAAACGTTCAACGACATTCACCGGCAAGTTTCGTAGGACTTCGATCAGCGTGGCGGTGACACGGTTTTCGCCTTGGCTATAGGTTGAGAAAATACTTTGGGACATAGGTTTTCGATAATTGCTTTTCGTAGAAATTACTTAGTTTATCGAACCTATAACGATGTTCTAAAGGCGACCAAGTTCAAAAACGGTTTGCCCAAAACAAAACCGGCGGCCCCAATCGGGAACCGCCGGTTTTTGCTATCCTAAGCACCTGACGTGCTTTGATAAAATGGTGGGCGACCCTGGAATCGAACCAGGCGTGAGTCGCCTCGAGGGAGTTACAGTCCCCTGCCACACCTTGCGGCCTGTCGCCCACTTGTTCGGCATCGCTGCTGAACGTGAGGGGCTGATTACAGACGTCTCACGGGGGCGTCAACAAGAAAATCGCTTGAAGATCACGCGTCTTTCTTACATTGGTAGCCCTCACCTTCAAATAAGGCTTATGACGATGAAAAAACCTAAGTGGGTCGTGGAAAAAGAACAGTCCAAAAAAGCAGCAGCGGCAGAGACCGTCTGGCTGTTCGGCCTGCATGCGGTGCGCGATGCGTTGCAAAACCCAGCGCGTGAAAAACTCCGCCTGATCGTCACACGCAATGCGCAAGATAAGCTGGCCGAGGCCATCGAAGCCTCTGGGATGACACCAGAAATGGTGGATCCGCGCAAATTCCCGAAGGTGCTAGACCCGCAATCCGTCCACCAAGGCGCCGCGCTTGAGGTAAAACCGCTCAATTGGGGCAGCCTGCAAGACCGTGCGATTGGCGGCGACGCTGACCTGCCGCCCCGTCTGGTGCTGCTGGACCGCGTGACAGACCCGCATAACGTCGGCGCGATTCTACGCTCTGCCGAGGTGTTTGGCGCGCAGGCTGTGATCGGCACCCGCCACCACTCTGCGCCTGAAACCGGCGCTTTGGCAAAAACCGCCTCTGGCGCGCTAGAACGCCAGCCTTACCTGCGTATGCGCAACTTGGCCGACACAATCATCGAGCTGCAAGGCATGGGTTACATCGTTCTGGGCCTTGATGGCGAAGCCGAGATGAGCATCGAAGCCGCAATTGACGGCAAACGCGACCGCCCAATCGCTTTGGTGCTTGGCGCTGAAGGCCCGGGCCTGCGTCAGAAAACCAAAGAAACCGTGGATCACCTCGTGAAAATCGACTTCGCCCGCGGCTTTGGCTCGCTCAACGTGTCCAACGCGGCAGCCGTTGCGCTTTATGCGGCCCGCGGCAACGGCTAACCCCTTGTAATTCAGCCTGTCTGCGCAATATCTTTTAACAACAAGTATCGAGGCAGACATGGCACCCAAAATCGCAACCTGTTGTTACTGCGGCACCCGCGCGGCGCTGAAACTCTGCGGCACCGTGCAACACGAGTTGGCCTGCGCCAGCTGCGGCGCGCCTTTGCACGAGCTGAAACAGATGCCGATGCAAAGCGACAAACGTGAGAAAAAGCAGCATTACGAGACCCCGCGCTATGCGAAGAAGGTCGATAAATCTGGGAAGAAACAGAAGAAAAAGAAATCCAAAAGCTGGGGCAAGAAGCTGTTTGACGGCTTTGATGACGTCGGCGATCTGTTTGAAGACGTTCTGGATATCTTCGATTAAACCTAACGGTTTCCCACGTAACGCTTTGTTCACGTTATTCTTACATCCTCTTTAAAGATGAGGATTCAGGCTTATCTCATCTACAGGAAGACGAAACCGGAACTTTCGTTTTCAGTTCACTGTCCCTCGTTCCGCACTGCGCCCAGCTCCGTGCTGGGCGCTTTTTTGCATCTGAATTCTGCGCTAGGGTGAGCCATGGATCATTTAACAGATAACGATCTCGTCGAGATCTTTGAAAACACACGTACAATCGCCGTTGTAGGCTTTTCGATGAACCCAGCGCGGGCCAGCCATTATGTTTCGGAATTTCTGGTCTCTAAGGGCTATCGCGTCCTTCCAGTGAATCCGGGGCACGCAGGCAAAGAGATCTTGGGCAGCAAGGTCTACGCCAGCTTGGCAGAGATCGACGAGCCTGTGGATATGGTCGATATCTTCCGCCGATCAGACGCGGTGCCAGAGGTGGTCGAAGCCGCTTTGCGGGATCTGCCAGACCTCAAAACCATCTGGATGCAGCTTGGCGTGATCCACGAAGAGGCCGCGCAACAGGCGCGCGACGCAGGGCTGCGTGTTGCCATGAACCGTTGCCCAAAGATTGAATATCCGCGGCTGATGTCGGGTCGGGTGGGTTAACACCAGAAGAGAAGGGGCTTTGCCCCTCGGCCTGCGGCCTCACCCCAAGGTATTTGGATCAAGAAGAAGCCTAGCTGGGCTTGCGCGCGGCTTTTTCAGCAATACCGCTGGTGCCTTGGCGTTTGGCGAGTTCAGCTAGAACTTCATCCAAAGCGATGCCGCGTGATTGCAGCATCACTAGCAGGTGAAACAGCACATCAGCCGATTCTGAAATCAGCCCTTCGCGATCATCTTTGATCGCTTCGATGATCGCTTCCACAGCCTCTTCGCCGAATTTCTCCGCGCATTTCTCTGGGCCTTTGGCCAGCAGCTTGGCCGTCCAACTGCTGTCAGGATCAGCCTTGGCGCGTTCAGCGATGGTTTGGGCCAGTTGCTCTAGCGTATTCATGTCAGCCTCATTGGAATGCCATTGGCGATCATATGTTCTTTGGCTTCTTGTACCGTATATTCCCCAAAGTGGAAAATAGACGCGGCCAGAACAGCCGAAGCCCCACCTTTGGTGACGCCTTCCACCAAATGATCCAAGTTGCCCACACCGCCAGAGGCAATCACCGGCACGTTCACCGCATCCGAGATCGCTTTGGTCAGGGGCAGGTTAAAGCCGGATTTTGTGCCGTCACGGTCCATGCTGGTCAGTAGGATTTCACCCGCGCCTTTGCTGGCCACCAGTTTGGCAAATTCCACCGCATCAATGCCGGTTTCTTTACGCCCGCCATGGGTGAAAATCTCCCATTTGCCCTCGGACACCGTTTTGGCATCGATGGCGCATACAATGCACTGGCTGCCAAATTGATCAGCGCTTTCAGCGATGACATCAGGGTTGGCCACAGCCGCAGAGTTGAACGAAACTTTGTCGGCCCCAGACAGTAGCAAAGCGCGCACATCGTCTTTGGTGCGCACACCGCCGCCCACAGTCAAAGGCACAAAGCATTGTTCTGCCGTGCGGCGCACCATGTCAAACATGGTGCCACGGTTTTCATGAGTGGCATGGATATCCAGAAAACAAATCTCATCCGCGCCAGCGGCATCATAGGCACGCGCGGCTTCAACAGGGTCGCCCGCATCACGCAGGCCCACAAAATTCACGCCTTTCACAACACGGCCATCGGCCACATCAAGGCAAGGGATCAAACGGGTTTTCAGCATATTGGCACCTCTTGGCGCCCTCTTACCTGTTTCCTAAGCCCGCGCCAATGGCGGATGTGCCATCGCCGCGCGTGCCACCCCGTTTCGAGCGATCAAAACGTGAAAGGGCAGGATCGCTGCGAGGTAGATCCGCCCACCAATATTGTTCCGATGTACCCATGTCGCCAGCGAAAGCTGACCGTCCTTGCACATCACGCTCACCCGAAAATTCAAGTGTTTGTCGTTAAAGCCGGCAATGATCTCATGCTCGGTTTCTTGCTCGACCGGAAAAGGACCAAGCTTATCCGCCGCGTCTGGCCCGTCTTGCGACAATCCAAACGGAGCCGTCACGAGACCACGGAGTTTCAACAAAGGCTGCGCCCATCCCGGAAAATCCACAATGATCTCAGCCGCTTCGCGCGGCGACATGTCAGCCTGCGTTGCAAAGCAATCCACAAAGTCGCCCTTTTGCATGTACCCATGCAACAGGCTGTCCGCGGGCAGGGGGATCTTGCGCACCTCTGGGGTCATATCAAAAACGTCCTTCTGAAAACCAATCTGAAAATCAAAGCCACAAAACAAAAGGGCCAATCCAAAGATCAGCCCTTATACCGTATCAAACAAGCCCCTGCGGGCGCATGTCGCAGCTTAGTCTTTCAGAACCGCCAGCGCCTCGGCCAGATCAATCGCGCCATCATACAGCGCACGGCCCGAAATCGCGCCGTTCAGATCCGCGCCACAAGACTTGAGCGCCCGTAGATCTTCCAAGGAAGACACGCCGCCTGAAGCAATCACAGGGATAGACACAGCCTTCGCCAAATCCGCAGTCGCCTGAACATTCGGACCTTTCATCGCGCCATCACGCATAATGTCTGTGTAGATGATCGCCGCAACGCCAGCGTCTTCAAAAGACTTCGCCAGATCGGTCACCATCACATCGGTTTCCTCAGCCCAGCCTTTGGTCGCCACTTTGCCGTTACGCGCATCAATGCCAACAGCAACCTTGCCCGGAAATTCCTTCGCCGCTTCGCGCACCAAATCCGGGTTTTCCACCGCAACCGTGCCCAAGATCACACGCGCCAAGCCGCGATCAATCCAACGTTCAATCGTCTTCATGTCACGAATGCCGCCACCCAATTGGGCTGGCACTTTGGTTTGCTTCAAAATCTCTTCCACTGGCGCCGCATTCACTGGCTCGCCGGCAAAGGCACCGTTCAAATCCACCAAATGCAGCCAATCACAGCCGGCTTTCACGAATTCCAACGCCTGCGCCGCAGGGTTGTCGTTAAAGACCGTGGTCTTATCCATGTCCCCATGCAAAAGGCGTACGGCCTGTCCATCTTTCAGGTCAATCGCGGGGTAGAGGATCATGGTTTTTTCCTTCATGGCTGTTGCTGCCGCCCCTTTCGCATGACGCCAAGGAAAAAGCAACGTGACCCCAAGTCAATCTTGATCCAAACAGGGGGCAAAGCCCAACCTACACCCGTAAAATGGGAGGATTTTGCATGAAACACCTAGTTCTGGCAGCCGCGATGGGCCTTGCCGCAACCACAGCCATGGCCGACCCTGCCGCAGGCACATGGCAAACCGAAGCCGGAGACACCGGTGGCTATCTACACGTCAAGATCAGCACCTGTGGTGCAGCGCTGTGCGGCACAATCGCCAAAGCCTTCGCAGCAGATGGCGCGTCCTCTGCCGATTACGAACATCTCGGCAAGAAAATGATCTGGGATATGAACGCCGATGGCGGTGGCGCCTACTCCGGCGGGAAAATCTGGGCCGCAGATAAAAATAAAACCTACGCCTCCAAGATGAGCCTCAGCGGCAATAGTCTCGAAGTCAAAGGCTGCGTAGCAGGCGGTGCGATCTGCCGTGGTCAAACATGGAAACGCGTGAACTGATCCCGCAACCCTAGCCAAACATACCAAGCTGAACGGGAATCACGGCATAGCCGTTCTTCAGCTTCTGCGCTTTCAAGCGCTCCATCTCTTGTTTGGCAAGCTCAGCAGCGGGCAGATAATCGGTCTGCTGCTGACCACTTCCCCCAATCACACCCCATTCCCGCTCTAGGCAATATTCGCCAAACAACGTCTGCGTCAAACGCAGCGCGTAATAGCGTTTCTGCTTGCGCGTATGGTTGAATTTTTCAAGGCGGATATGCACGAAAAGGGGCCCAGTTGTGAAAACTGCGCCCCCTATGCCTGTCATTGCAGGCTGTGTCTATGCGCCCAGATCGACACGCACGCGAACGTTACGCATCGGTCACAGCGCAGCAAACATCGCAGCGCTTAAACAGCGCCTGTGTATTCGCCGCGTGCTGGGTAATCATTGGCAATTGCGAAATCCAACGCGCCCAGCAGCTCTTTGAAATGCGGACGAGAGAACGGCATTGTTTGAACAGAGGCGTAATACAGCGTCTGCTCTGGCGTCACCATGAACAGGCCCGGCTCAGAGAACAGCGCAGGCTCTTCAATGCCAATGGATGTTTTACCGCGAGAGGTCGAGATAAACAGACCCCAGTCCTTCGCAACAGACAAAGGCAGATCATAAGCAATACGCAGATCGGTGCTTTCGATCTTCTCCTGCATCGCTTCTGCGCGCTCGGCAATGTCAGAGCTCACAGCAACCACATTCACGCCACGCTCAGCGAAATCCGCTTTCAACGCGTCCAGCTCTTTCAGATAGTTCGCGCAGATCGGGCAGTGCAGGCCGCGATAGAAACAAATAATTGTGCCGCGCTCGCCTGTTTCAGCAGACAGATCAAATGTGCCGCCGCCAACAAGCGGAAGGGTCAGACCTGGTGTTTTTTGGCGTGGTGTAAGCATCGGGGTATCTCCAATAGATTGACTTTGAACAGCGTATGGCAGATTTATATGTTAGAAAATACCGACAAACCTGATCAAAATCCCGAAATCAGCAAGGTCTCCCAATGGATCGCATCACAACGCTTCTCACCCGTTTTCACCGTAGCGTGCGCTCGGCCCCCAATGATCAGGCCAATTTCTTTGTGCTGGGCGCTGATGCGCACACCCCGTCTCAAATCCTGTTCTACCCGCAAAACAAAGGCCAGCATCGCCCCACAGGGGCAGAGCTTTGGTCCGCCTGCGTCGACTGGGCAGGGGACAACAATCCAATGCGCACAGCCCTGCCTGCGATGGTGGAATTTGATCTGACCCAAGACCCAGAAACCCGCGCCTTGGTGGGCGTCATCCTGCAAGAGGTCCACGCCACACGTTGCGGCATGGATCTGGTTCTAGATCGCATTGCGGATGTTCTGCTGGTGCGCCTGTTGCGTGATCAAATCGATCGTGGCTCCACCGAACCGGGCCTGATCGCCGGATTGTCCGACGCCCGCCTAAGCCGCGCCATTGTCGCGATGCACGATCATCCAGGAAAACTCTGGACCAACGCTGATCTGGCCATCGAAGCAGGCCTGTCTCTCTCAAGATTTAATGAACTCTTCGCACGCCACGTTGGCGAAACCCCAATGAGTTATCTGCGCCGCTGGCGTTTGATCTTGGCCCGACAAGACCTAATGCGCGGAGATCGCGTGGATCGCGTCGCCCATCGCTACGCCTATTCCTCCGCCGAGGCATTCTCACGTGCGTTTAAAAGAGCTTACGGCACCGCACCCATCGCCCTGCGCAAAACCGCCATGGCGGCAGAGTAGGGGAGAGGCGTTTTCGCCCAATTGTACATTTCACACCCTGAAAGGGGCGAATTGTACAGTTAACCACACATGAAGGCTGCGTGCAGGACGCCTAAATCAAGGCGCCCACTTCAGGAAATTGCCGATCATTTTCAGCCCAACATGCTGGCTCTTTTCAGGGTGGAATTGCATCCCAACCATCGTGTCTTTGCCCACAATCGCAGTGATATCACCGGCATAATCCACATGCGCAATCCGCTCTGCTGGGTTGGCGACGGTGAAATGATAGCTGTGCACGAAATACACGTGCTGCCCGTTCTCAACGCCTTCCAAAAGCGCGTGCGGCTGATCGATCACCAGATCGTTCCACCCCATGTGCGGCACCTTAAGGCTTTGATCTGACGGTGTAATTTTCTCAACATCGCCCGCAACCCAACCAAGGCCGTCGGTCTTTTCATACTCATGGCCGGTCGTGGCCATCAGCTGCATCCCAACGCAAATCCCCAGAAACGGACGGCCTTTTTGCTCCACCGCTTCGACCATTGCATCGTAAATGCCCTTATGGCCGCGCAGTTCTGCTGCACAAGCTGGGAAAGCGCCGTCCCCTGGCAAAACCAAACGATCCGCCTTGGCCACCACA
Source organism: uncultured Paracoccaceae bacterium (assembly GCA_947499725.1). Classification (GTDB taxonomy): domain Bacteria; phylum Pseudomonadota; class Alphaproteobacteria; order Rhodobacterales; family Rhodobacteraceae; genus Cognatishimia. The sequence continues at coordinate 154,599 of CANMPK010000001.1, forward strand.
TCCGCGTCCGACGTCACCACAACGTCACCCGCATCAACCTCTAACGCCATGCGTTGAAACGCTTTTTCCGCGCTGTGCAGGTTTCCGCTTTCGTAATCGATGATTGCGGTGAGCATGACAATCGTTCCTTTTTTGGCTTGCCTACCAACTGCCGCCAAACGCGCGCGGGGTCAAGATGGTGCAGCCGATAAGCTGTCCAAAAGCGCGATCACCTGATCAAAAAGCCCTTGATCCGCGTCCTTTTCAGGAAGATCCCCAAACCGGCCAGAGGTATAAAGCTGCGTGAACCCATGGATCAAAGACCACACCTGAACCTCGACGATTTCAGGGGTGCTGCCCTCTGGCACAAAAGGCGCACACGCCTCACGTAAAACTGCGTAACTGTCTGATTCATCAGGAACTTTGCTGGCCTTTAAAAACGCAGAGGCAGGCAATCCGAACATCACATCCAGCAAACCCTTGTGGTTTAATCCAAAGCGCAAATACCCCCGACAAATCCCTTTGAGCCGCGCGCGATCATCCGAACCTTCCGCCTCTGCCGCTTGGATCATGGCCTCTCGAAACAACCCAAAGGCCCGCGCAGAAATCGCTTCTTTCAAACCGTCCAAATTGCCAAAATGATGCGCAGGGGCCGCATGAGACACACCAGCCTTCGCTGCGCATTTGCGCAGGCTCAACCCATCGAGGCCATTTTCTTCAAGGATATCTAAACCCGCTGAAATCAAAGCGTTTTTCAGATCGCCATGGTGGTGTTTTGTCTTTGTATTTTGGCTCATGAATGCAGTTTTATCGCCCAACTTGACAGTGTCAAGCGAATCTGATCTTTACACTGTCAAGTTGGATCATTTGAAAGGATGTCGGAATGCGTTTTTCCCTAATGCCACGTGTGATGGTGCAATGGCTTTTGCCGATTTTGGTGGCCTTGGTGTCTTTTCGATTTGTGGCAGGCGTGGAAATGACGATGCCTCATATGCTCTCTCATTTTCAGCAGCGACCATTGGCCTTTTATGGGCATCTGATCTTCGCCCCCATCGCGCTTGCTGTGCTGCCTTTTCAGTTTTGGAAAAAACTGCGTCTAGAAAAATCAAGCCTTCACAGAAGGTTAGGGCAGGTGTACGGCGTATCGATCTTGATTTCAGGGGTGGCGGCCATGTCTCTTGCAGGCACCACGCCCGCTGGCCCTATTGCAGGCGCGGGCTTTGGATTGCTTGGCGTGATTTGGCTGTTTACCACGGTGTACGCCATCTATCTGGCAATGCAGAAGAACATCGCGGATCACCAGAAATGGATCATTCGCTCTGCCGCGCTGACCTTTGCAGCCGTCACCTTGCGGATTTACCTGCCGTTTCTGGTAATGGGGTTTGGATTTGAAACCGGCTATTTGATCGTGGCGTGGCTCTGCTGGGTGCCGAACCTGATCTTGGCAGAGTACCTGATCCGCTCAAGACTCTATCAGCGCATATAAAAAAGGCCTGCAAAAGCAGGCCTTTACGTTTTTTTATTCCAAAAGGGCTTACAGCGCGCCTTTGGTCGATGGAATGTCTTCCGCCTTGCGCGGATCGGTTTCCACAGCCGTGCGCAAGGCACGCGCCACAGCTTTGAAAGCCGCTTCCACAATGTGGTGGCTGTTCACGCCGTGCAGCTGATCCACGTGCAGGGTGATCCCGCCGTGTGTCGCAAAGCCTGTAAAGAACTCACGCACCAATTCCGTATCAAACGTGCCGATCTTCTGCGTGGGAATATCAACGTTCCACACAAGGAAAGGGCGCGCGGACAGGTCCAGCGCGGCACGGACTTGTGCGTCATCCATCGGCAGGTGGCATTCGCCGTAACGATTGATTCCGCGTTTATCCCCAAGGGCTTGCACCAAAGCCTGACCCAGAGCGATGCCTGTGTCTTCGACCGTGTGGTGGTCATCAATGTGATAGTCGCCTTTGGCGCGAATTTTGAAATCGATCAAAGAGTGGCGCGACAATTGATCCAGCATATGGTCAAAAAAGCCGACACCGGTTTGGTTGTCGTACTCACCTGTCCCATCCAGATTGATCTCTACAGAAATCTCGGTCTCTGCAGTTTTACGGCTGACGCTGGCTGTGCGCATGCGTGTGTTTCCTTCTTAATCGACAGCGCGCTTATAGCGGGGGGATCACGCAACGCCAAGATGCCCGCGTGCGGGAATTCAAGACCGTGTCTATTCTACCAAGGAAATCAACATTTTGGAGCGGGCGAGGCGATTCGAACGCCCGACCCTAACCTTGGCAAGGTTATGCTCTACCCCTGAGCTACGCCCGCGCTACAAAATGTCTGAACCGATGGAGCGGGCGAGGCGATTCGAACGCCCGACCCTAACCTTGGCAAGGTTATGCTCTACCCCTGAGCTACGCCCGCAAACCGTCAGTTCTATGTCACTCTTTGGAGCGGGCGAGGCGATTCGAACGCCCGACCCTAACCTTGGCAAGGTTATGCTCTACCCCTGAGCTACGCCCGCTTCCTTGAGTGAGGCGTGAAATATAAACTCTCTCACTGCGCCGCAAGTCTAAAATCGCTTTGTTTGCAAAAAAATACGCAAGATGCGACGGAATAAGGGATTTCATCCGTTGGAGCCTATATGAGAACAGTAAACATACTCATCGCATTGATCTTTTCAGGCCTGCTCCTTTCGGCTGGAGGCCATGTATTGGCCCATGAAGGCCATGCCTTGTCATCCGTGATCGCCGATGCGCAGGACGTATCAGTTGCAGGCACACAGGTGACGCTGACCGTGAAATTGCAAGGGCTCGAGGGACATCTGCCTGATTTGGTAGATGTTTTTGCGCATGACTTGGCGCAGGCCTCATTCCAGCAGCTTGCAATTGGCGCACGGGATCAAGCGACATATCTGATGCATTTGGCGTTTTCCACGCCCGTGCCAGGGATTTTCACGGCTGTTCTGGATTTTGGGGAAGCGGGACAAGCGCCGCTTCTGGTTATTCCGTAAGGCAGGAGGGGTCAGAATGGCTCAATATGATAATCTGAAACTGGGGCTTCTGGCAGGGGCCTTGGCTTTGACAGCAGCAGTAGATGTAGACGCGCAGAACCGCCCACGCATGCGCCAACACACAGCAACAGAGGCTGAGGCGTTGAGTTTGGTGAAGGCCAACCAGTCCATCAGCCGCAATCAGGTGCAGATCAGCGAAAATGGCGGGCAGCGCACAGTGACATCAAATGGCGTGCCGGATCACGACGTTGGCAGCTTCCCTAACCGTGGCAACCCGCATGAAATCACAGCGCAGTCCTATCGCTTTTCCATGGATGCGGATCCGGTGAAAGGCAGCGCTACAACCGTTGCACGCGGCTATTTGGTGGGCGTTGCGGTGAATGGCGTGCCCTTTGATCCGGGCGCGGCAGAGTTTTGGCAGGGCAATCCACGCAGTGGTTGGCAGTACGAGGCCCTAGGAGGGGCCGTGGCACTGGGGTTAGACACGAATTACGCCCATGTGCAGCCGACGGGCGCCTATCACTACCACGGGATGCCTGTGGGGCTGATGCAAGAGCTTGGATGGGCTTCTAGCGAAGCCTCTCCGCTCATTGGTTATGCAGCGGATGGGTTTCCGATCTATGCGATCACAGCAGAAGTGGATGGCGCGGTCACTGAAATGACCAGTTCTTATCGACTGAAATCCGGCAGCCGCCCGGGGGGTGATCAGCCGGATGGTGCTTATGACGGCGCCTTCGTGCAGGATTACACCTATGTCGACGGGGCAGGGACGCTGGATGAATGCAATGGGGCCTTTGTGACCACGCAAGAGTATCCAGAAGGCACCTACGCCTATTTCCTAACGCAGTCCTATCCCGTGATCCCGCGCTGTTTGATGGGCGACATTGACGCGAGCTTTAACAAACGTGGTTAATTAACCGCGAGACACAAAAGCAAAAGGGCGCTGCGGATGATCCGCAGCGCCCTTTCTCAGGTCTAGCCGTTAGGTCTTATTCGAACTCGACCAACAGGTCTTTCGCGTCGATCTGGCCACCTGCAGTCACGTGTACGGCTTTCACAACCGCGTCACGCTCTGCGTGGATGCCTGTTTCCATCTTCATCGCTTCGATGGTCAGCAGCAGATCGCCTTCAGAGACCTTCTGGCCTGCTGTGACTCCGATAGAGGCCACAACACCCGGCATCGGCGCGCCGATGTGGTTGGCATTGCCCAGCTCTGCCTTCGGACGGCTTGCTGTTGCAGAGGCAACCATACGGTTTGGCACGCGGATCACACGAGGCTGACCGTTCAGTTCGAAGAACACTTTCACGTCGCCGTTTTCATCGGTTTCACCGATGGCTTGCAGGCGAATTTCCAGCGTTTTACCTGGGTCGATTTCTGCAGAGATCTCTTCACCCGGTTCCATACCGTAGAAGAAAGTCTTGGTCGGCAGGGTGCGCACAGGGCCGTACTGACGGTGGCGACCCATGTAGTCCAAGAAGACCTTTGGATACATCAGGTAACCGTTCAGATCCTCATCATCGACTGTGAAGCCCTCAAGCTGATCAGACAGCTCTTTGCGGGTTTCTTCCAGATCGATTGGCTCAAGGTGCGCACCGGGGCGTGCTGTGTTTGGCGCATCGCCTTTCAGAACCTTGGCAACCAGTGCCTCTGGGAAACCACCCGGAGGCTGACCCAAGTTGCCGCGCATCATATCGACAACAGAGTCAGGGAAGGCCACGTCTTTGTCTGGGTTTTCCACGTCATCGCGGTCCAGACCTTGGCTCACCATCAAAAGCGCCATGTCGCCAACAACTTTGGAAGATGGGGTCACTTTCACGATGTCACCGAACATTTGGTTCACATCCGCATAGGTTTGCGCAACCTCATGCCAGCGCTCTTCCAAGCCCAAGGAACGCGCTTGCGCTTTCAGGTTGGTGAACTGGCCACCTGGCATCTCGTGCAGGTAAACCTCAGAAGCTGGCGCGGCTGTGCCGCTTTCGAAGGCTGCATATTGTGCGCGTACGCCTTCCCAATAGTCGCTGATTTCACGGACAGACTTGATGTCCAGACCCGTGTCGCGATCGGTGTTGCGCAGCGCTTCAACGATGGAACCCAAGCAAGGCTGGGATGTACCGCCAGAGAAGGCATCCATCGCTGCGTCAACAGCGTCTACACCGGAGTCTGCTGCCGCCAGAATGGTCGCGCCAGCGATGCCGGATGTGTCGTGCGTGTGGAAGTGGATCGGCAAGCCGGTCTCTTCTTTCAGGGCACGGATCAACAGACGGGCAGAGGCTGGTTTCAGCAGGCCTGCCATGTCTTTCAGACCCAGAACATGGGCGCCAGCGGCTTCCAGTTCTTTCGCCATGCCGACGTAGTATTTGATGTCGTACTTAGAACGCGCAGGGTCCAGAATGTCGCCTGTGTAGCAAACAGTGCCTTCGCACACTTTGCCGGCTTCTTGAACCGCATCCATCGCAACGCGCATGTTTTCCACCCAGTTCAGCGAGTCAAACACGCGGAACACGTCAACGCCAGATGTTGCAGCTTGTTTCACAAAGGCTTCAACAACATTGTCAGGGTAGTTCGTGTAGCCCACACCGTTGCTGGCGCGCAGCAACATTTGGGTCATCACGTTTGGCACACGCTCGCGCAGATCGCGCAGACGCTGCCAAGGGCATTCTTGCAAGAAGCGATACGCCACGTCGAATGTCGCGCCGCCCCAGCATTCCATAGAGAACAGCTGTGGCAGGTTCGCCGCATAGCTTGGCGCAACCTTCAGCATGTCAATCGAGCGCATACGCGTTGCCAGCAAAGACTGGTGGCCATCGCGCATGGTTGTGTCTGTTAGAAGCAGTTGTTTCTGTTGCTTCATCCAGTCAGCAACGGCCTGCGGGCCTTTTTGCTCTAGAAGGTTACGCGTGCCGTAAGCAGGCTCTGCCTTCTTGGCTGGCGCAACCGGTGTCTTCAGATCATCCGCTGGTGCGGCGCGACCTTCGGTTTCTGGGTGACCGTTCACAGAGATATCGGCGATATACGTCAGAACCTTCGTGCCGCGGTCGCGACGCTTTTTGAAGTTAAACAGCTCTGGCGTCTCGTCGATGAACTTCGTGGTATAAGAATAATCCAGGAAGGTCGGGTGCTTCAGCAGGTTCTCAACAAAAGAGATGTTGGTGGATACGCCACGGATACGGAATTCGCGCAGAGCACGGTCCATACGGTTGATGGCTTTCTCTGGTGTTGGCGCCCATGCGGTCACCTTCGTCAGCAGAGAGTCATAGTAACGTGTAATCACACCGCCGGAATAGGCTGTACCGCCGTCCAGACGAATGCCCATACCTGTCGCTGTACGGTACGCTGTGATGCGGCCGTAGTCAGGGATGAAGTTGTTCGCAGGATCTTCTGTTGTCACACGTGTTTGCAGCGCGTGGCCGTTCAGGCGGATGTCTGCTTGAGACGCTTTGCCTGTCGCTTCGGCAATTGGTTTGCCTTCTGCGATCAGAATTTGGGACTGAACGATGTCGATGCCTGTGACTTCTTCCGTCACAGTGTGTTCCACCTGAACACGTGGGTTTACTTCGATGAAGTAGAACTTGCCGGTTTCCATATCCATCAGGAATTCGACAGTACCCGCACATTCGTAGTTCACGTGCTTACAGATTTTATAGCCCAGCTCACAGATCTCTGTGCGCTGCTCTTCTGTTAGGTAAGGGGCAGGGGCGCGCTCAACCACTTTTTGGTTGCGGCGCTGAACAGAACAGTCGCGCTCGAACAGGTGATACATCTCACCATGCTTGTCACCAAGGATCTGAACCTCAACGTGACGGGCGCGTGTGATCATCTTTTCCAGATAACCTTCGCCGTTGCCAAAGGCCGCTTCCGCTTCGCGGCGACCTTCCAGAACTTTCTCTTCAACTTCATCTTCGCCAAAGATTGGACGCATACCGCGACCACCGCCACCCCAAGAGGCTTTCAGCATCAGCGGGTAACCCACTTCTGCAGCTTCTTTTTTGATGGCGTCCATGTCATCGCCCAGAACCTCGGTCGCTGGGATCACTGGCACGCCAGCTTCAACCGCAACGCGGCGGGCAGAGGCTTTGTCGCCCAGAGCGCGCATGGTCTCGGCTTTTGGGCCAATGAAGGTGATGCCATTCGCGGCACAGGCGTCTACGAAGTCTGGGTTTTCAGACAGCAGACCATAGCCTGGGTGAATCGCATCTGCGCCGGATTCAATCGCGACGCGGATAATTTCTTCGATGCTCAGATAGGCCGCAACCGGACCTAGACCCTCGCCAATGCGATAGGCTTCATCCGCTTTGAAGCGGTGTAAGCTAAGTTTATCTTCTTCGGCATAAACGGCAACCGTTTGCTTGCCCATCTCATTGGCTGCGCGCATCACACGGATCGCAATTTCACCGCGGTTGGCTATGAGAATTTTCTTGAAGTCTGTCATCGGGTGGAGGCCCTTTTCTGAGTAACCGTCTTTATGGATCGCCCTTGCGTAAAGTCCCGAATATTCGGAATCAATACCAAGGAATACGGATCGCTGAGGGATTTGTGATGGTTTTGTGACCTTTTTCCACCCTAAAGTTAAGGGAATTGGCGTCAAACTTAAAAATATCGATAGTTTTTTTCTGCAATTGCAAAGTTTGGGTAAGCATCCCTGCCATACTAGCCGTTATGCTGGAGGTTTTGCTGATATAGCGTCCGCTAAAACTGAGGAACATTAAGCGAACGCTTCTTTTCTTCGGTCTTCAGACAGGCTAACTTGCCCCCATGAGCAGCTTTGATGAATACGACGCCTTCGACGGCGCTTCTCTTTCCGCGCGCGCCATGGCTGTGCGCCCGTCACCCTATCTGGACGAGTTGAACCCAGCGCAGCGTGAGGCTGTCGAAAAGCTGGATGGTCCTGTCTTGATGTTGGCGGGGGCGGGTACGGGTAAAACCAAGGCGCTGACCTCGCGCATTGTGCATTTGCTGAACACACGCCGCGCGCAACCGAATGAAATCCTGTCGGTGACCTTCACCAACAAAGCCGCCCGCGAAATGAAAGACCGTGTGGCGCGTATGCTGGGCCAAACCGTAGAAGGCATGCCTTGGCTGGGCACGTTCCACTCGATCTGTGTGAAACTGCTGCGCCGTCATGCGGAATTGGCTGGGCTGAAGTCAAATTTCACGATCTTGGACACGGATGATCAAATCCGTTTGCTGAAACAGCTGATCACAGCCGCCAATATCGACGAAAAACGCTGGCCTGCGCGCCAGCTTGCCTCGTTGATTGATGGTTGGAAGAACAAAGCCTACACGCCCGAGAACCTGCCGTCTGCGGATGCCGGCGCTTATAATCACCGAGGCGGTGAGATGTATGCGCAGTATCAAATTCGCCTGCGCGAGCTGAACGCCGTGGATTTTGGTGACTTGCTGCTGCACGTGGTCACGATCTTCCAAAAGCATCCTGATGTTCTAGAGCAATACCAACGCTGGTTCCGCTATGTCTTGGTGGACGAATACCAAGATACCAACGTCGCCCAATATCTATGGCTGCGATTGATTGCGGGCGGTCATAAGAACATCTGCTGCGTTGGCGATGACGATCAGTCGATCTATGGCTGGCGTGGCGCTGAAGTTGGCAACATCCTGAAGTTCGAAAAAGACTTCCCCGGCGCTCATGTGGTGCGGCTGGAACAGAACTATCGATCCACCCCGCATATTCTGGCGGCGGCCTCTGCAGTGATTGCAGGCAATGAAAACCGCCTTGGAAAAACGCTGTGGACCGATCGCGAAGAGGGCGAAAAGGTGCGCCTGATCGGCAATTGGGATGGCGACGAAGAAGCGCGTTGGATCGGTGAAGAAGTCGAAGCGATGCAAAAGGGAACGCGCGGGCTTCGGCCCTATGGGCTGGAGGATATGGCGATCCTCGTGCGCGCGTCCCATCAGATGCGCGCCTTTGAAGATCGCTTCCTGACGATTGGCCTGCCGTACCGCGTGATCGGCGGCCCGCGCTTCTACGAGCGGATGGAAATCCGCGATGCCATGGCCTATTTCCGTGTGGTGACCTCGCCCGAAGATGATCTGGCGTTCGAGCGTATTGTGAACACGCCTAAACGCGGTTTGGGCAACGTGGCGCAACAAAAGATCCAAGCCTGCGCGCGTGAAAATGGCGTGTCGCTGGTCGAAGGCGCGCGGATTTTGCTCGCCAACAAAGGCATTGGCGGCAAAGGCGCTAAGGAATTGGCCACATTGGTCGCCTCGATTGATCGCTGGCGTGAGGCAGTAACAGGGCGACCTAAAAGCATTGTTGAGCCGCAAGTAAAGGAACGCTCTTCGGCTGAAGAAGAAAAGATGGAAGCACCAGTCGTACAAACTGACGACGAGGTCATTGATCAAGAAGAAGGGGGCTTCGAAGACATTGGCTACAATCGTGGGCTATTTGAAGATTACGAGATGAAAAGTGGTGCATCGGCAAGCAACGAAGGCGTTTTCGAGGAGCTGAACCCGACAATGCCCCACACAGAGCTGGCCGAGGTTATTCTGGATGAATCCGGCTACACGGCGATGTGGCAGAACGACAAAACACCAGAAGCCCCGGGACGGCTTGAAAACCTCAAAGAACTCGTGGGGCAACTGCATAACTTTGAGAACCTGCAAGGGTTCCTCGAACATGTCAGCCTTGTGATGGACAATGACTCGGAAGATGCAGAGGCGAAGATTTCGATCATGACGCTTCACGCCGCCAAGGGCTTGGAATTCCCCGTGGTCTTCCTGCCGGGTTGGGAAGATGGATTGTTCCCCTCGCAGCGCTCAATGGATGAAAGCGGCCTTAAGGGCCTCGAGGAAGAGCGCCGCTTGGCCTATGTGGGTATCACCCGCGCCGAAGAAGTCTGCACGATCTCTTTTGTCAGCAATCGCCGTGTGTTTGGCCAATGGCAATCGCAATTGCCAAGCCGTTTCATTGATGAACTGCCAGAAGAACATGTGGAGGTGCTGACTGCGCCGGGCATCTATGGCGGCGGGTACAGCGGCACAGCAGGGGATTTCGGTGCGAGTTCCTTCCAATCCAAAATGGATTCCGCCAACACCTATAATTCCCCTGGTTGGAAACGCATGCAGGACCGATCTGGCCAGCGTGGCACCAGCCAGCCCAAGGAAACCCGCAACACAATCATCGACCTTGAAGCTGTCAGCGTGCATTCCGTCGGTGAGCGCGTGTTCCATCAGAAGTTCGGCTATGGCGAGATCATGGAGATCGAAGGCGACAAGCTGGTGGTGGAATTTGATAAGGCAGGCGCCAAGAAAGTGGTGGCGAAATTCGTCACCTCATCAAATGATGTGCCATTCTAAGTTAGCTTGATTAAGAACGCGCTGATTTCAGCGCGTCTTTTGCTTTGGTTTGCCCTTGGACCAGCCATTCAACCGACAGATCATCGCTGCCGGTTAGGTCCGCCTGTAGGGCATCCAAATCTGAATCCATGCAGTTTTTCAGCCAAACCACGTTACGGCCACCTTGCGCCGCGCGTTTCACAAAAGAAATGCACATATGCGCTGGCCAAGGCTGCGCGCTGCCCGCGCTACCAAGCAAGCTACGCTCTGCATCGCGGCGGGCCAGTTCCAGAATGTCTTCGTCTGTCTGATCTTCAAAGAAGATTTCATCGGCTTCTTGCAGGCGTTCTACTGCGCGCAAAGAAATCAGATCAGCCGCGCCAGCACTTGTATCGATCACAGTGATCGCACCTTGCGAGGTCATATTGGCGCCATCGCGGATCGCCGTTTTGAAATCCGCCAAAGCTTGCCGTTCAGACCCAGATTTGAACTTCTGCCAAATCGAGCCCGTGAAAATCTCGCGCCAGAAAGCGCGACGCTGATCTTGCGGCACATAGCGCGCTACCATATCGCGCAGATCACCCGCGGCTTGCGCAAAGCGGCCTAGGTTCGGATCAAGCATCTGCTCAACCCGTGTTTTGATACGACGCGCCAAAACAGGCGCAGTACCTTCTGTCCCGATGGCAACCACAACAGGGTCACGATCGACAATAGAAGGCGTGGTGATGTCACACAGGGCAGGGCGGTCGACCACATTGACCAAAACGCCCGCCTGTTTTGCGATATCATGGATGCACACATCCGCCGCAGGGCTGCCCGTTGCGATAAAGCCCAAGGTCGCCCCTTCAAAAGAGGCTGGCGTGATCGGCCCAGCCACCTGAGACATGCGCCCCTTTTTGATGAAGGCTTGCAGCTCGTCATCCGGATCATTGCTGAGAAGTTTGATATGAACGTCCGACTTCATCAACAGACGGCTCTTCTGAGCGGCCTGCTCGCCGTCCCCGACCACCACAAAATGGCGATCGGTGGTTTTGATGAACATCGGGAAGCTTTGCATGATTACTCCGCAGCGGTGCTTAAGTTGGTCTGTGCCAATAGCGCTGAAAGCTCTGGTCGGCAAGAACCACAGTTCGTGCCCGCATCCAGTGCTTCGCCAATGGCGTCCACTGACAATAGCTGATTTTCATCGATTGCGTTCAAAATTGTGTTCACACCTACGTTAAAGCACGCACAGACGATTGCACCCGGATCAGGCTGATCCGCGCTTGGGCGGCCTGCCAAGATAGGCACATCATCATCCAAAGCATCGGTCACGAAGGTGCGTGCGATGGAGACAGGAGATTGCGAGGTGAACAAAGCCGCCTCGATCTTGCCGTCCACCATAAAGGCAACGCGGCAGCTCGCGGCATTTGCGCCTGTCACGATGCTGATGTCAGCGTTTTCAAGGCCGAACATGTCTTTGGCGTAGGCTTCCCAATCGCTTGGGATCTCTGCACCGGCCAGCTCGTATTGATAGCCTTTCGGAAGCTTTGCCTTGGCCCAATAGTCGGCATTCGGGCGCAAATTGGATTTGCAAACCGCGAACCCATACCATTTCGCGCCAAAGTCAGCCACGCTCACCGGCGCTGCTTTACTTTCAGGCTGCCCAGACACCGCATCCACATTGGCAGTGACCAAAGCATTGATGCGACCGTGCGAGGATGTATCAGCCGTCCAGTGCAAAGGTGTAAACACAGTGCCAGGGCGGGTTTTGTCTGAAATCAAAACACGCAGAATTGCACTGCCGTGCTGATTGGACACTTTCGCCATGCCAGCAGGTTTCAAGCCGTACTTCAGCGCGTCTTCTGGGTGCACTTCCAAATAAGGTTCACCCATGTGGCGCGTCAGACGGGCAGACATGCCAGTACGGGTCTGTGTGTGCCAATGATCGCGCACGCGGCCAGAGTTCATACGCAGCGGGTATTCGTCACTGGTCTCTTGCGCAGGAGCGCGGTGTGTCAGGGCCAGCATGTTGGCTTTGCCATTTGGCGTATAGAACGCACCATCTGCAAAGAAGCGACCACCTGTTTTCTTGGCGGACACCGGCCAGCGCGTTGGCTCCAGTGCGTCATAGTCTGCGTCGCTGATCTCTGCGAGACCAGTGATATCGAAGTCTTTGCCAAAGTCAGCAGCCACACCAGACAGGGCAGCATGCTCGCGGAAAATCTCAGCAGGGGAGGCGAAGTTAAACGCATCTTCCCAACCCATGCGCTTGGCCACTTCGCACATGATTTCCCAGTCGTGTTTGGATTCGCCCAGTGGCGCCATGATCGAGCGTTGACGGCTCATCATACGATCACTGTTGGTCACGGTACCGGTTTTCTCACCCCAGCCTGTGGCTGGCAGCAAAACATCCGCCGCTTGTGCTGTTTCAGTGGAGCCAAACATTTCAGAGACAACCACAAATGGGCAGTCTTCGATGGCCGCGCGCACGCGATCGGCTTCCGGCAGGGATTGCGCAGGGTTCGTACACATCACCCAAAGCGCTTTGATCTCGCCGCTTTCCACGGCGTTAAACATATCGATGGCTTTCAGGCCCGGCGCTTCTGGCATAGTTGGCGCATTCCAGAAGGATTGCACGCCCGCGCGGTGATCTGGGTTTTCCACATCAAGGTGCGCAGCCAGCATATTGGCCAAGCCGCCAACCTCGCGGCCGCCCATCGCATTAGGCTGACCGGTTACCGAGAAGGGACCCATCCCAGGGCGACCAATGCGGCCGGTTGCCAAATGGCAGTTCAGGATCGAGTTCACCTTGTCTGCGCCGCTGGTGGATTGGTTCACACCCTGCGAGAAAACGGTGACAGTTTTTTCCGTATTGATCCAAAGATCCACAAAAGCCTCAAGCGTTTCAGCATCAAGACCTGTGACAGACGGATCGCTTTGCTTGGCAGCTTCAAGCGCGTCAACAAAGCCGTTCACATGGCTATCTACAAAAGACTGATCTACAGCGCCGCGTTCGGCGATCTGGGCCAGCAAGTGGTTGAACAGGGCAACATCGCTACCAGATGCAAGCTGAACATGGAAATCAGCAAGATCCGTGGTGGCTGTGCGGCGCGGGTCGATGTTCACGATCTTCATATGCGGGCGCGCGGCTTTGGCGGCGGCGATACGTTGATACAGAACAGGGTGGCACCACGCGAGGTTACTGCCCACAAGGAAGATCGCGTCTGCTTCTTCCAAATCTTCATAGGTGCCCGGCACGGTATCGGTGCCAAAGGCGCGCTTGTGGCCAGCTACAGTAGAGGCCATGCACAAACGAGAATTCGTGTCGATATTTGCCGTGCCCATGTAGCCTTTGATCAGCTTGTTGGCCACGTAATAGTCTTCGGTCAACAGCTGCCCAGACACATAAAAGGCAACCGAATTTGGACCGTGTTCTGCAATGGTCTGGCTGAACTTCTGTGCAACCAGATCCAAAGCGTCGTCCCAACTCGCGCTATGATCTCCGATCTGCGGCGTGAGAAGACGACCCTCAGCAATGAGGGTTTCGCCGAGCGCCGAGCCCTTTGAACACAAGCGACCAAAGTTTGCTGGGTGCTTGGTGTCACCCGCAATCTCTACTCCTTCAGGGGTTGGGGTGGCGAGAACGCCACACCCAGTCCCGCAATACGCGCAAGTTGTCTTGATCGTCATGCTGCGTTCCGCGCCTGCAATGCATCTGCGTCCAGCATGATCCGGCCATTCTCAACCTTCGTTGCGAATGTCGCGATAGAGCCTTCATCAGCCCCCTGCGCTTCACCGGTTTCCAGAGAGAACACCCAGTTGTGCAATGGGCATGTCACGCTTTTGCCGTGCACAATCCCTTCGCTCAGTGGGCCGTCTTTGTGAGGGCAACGATCGGAGGTCGCAAAGACCTCCTGCTCGTCGGTACGGAAGACTGCAACGCAGCCTACCGCGGTTTTCACAATACGTGCGCCACGCACAGGGATGTCTTCGATTGAGCCGATATCGAGCCAGTTCATTCTGCGGCCTCCAAGTTCAGGTTTGCCATTGGGCCAAAGGATGGGGCGTTCTCTGGGGATGCCAGTTCTGCCCATGGGTCTTTTTGATAGATTGTCTGGGACAATTCGAAACGCGCGACCAAGGCTTTGCGGTTCTCAATGTCTTCAACGACCTGTTCTTTCACCCAATCCAATCCAACTTTCGCAACCCACTTGTATGGGCGGTCCAAATACTTGGCGTTTTCGCGATATAGCTGCATGAAGGCAGTGATGATCTCGATGGTTTCTTCTTCATCTGTGCTGTCTGTCAGACGTTCCGTTTCCTTCACGTCCATACCAGCCGCGCCAGCGACACCAATCTGATAGCCACTGTCTACACAGATGACACCGATATCCTTACAAGTTGCTTCCGCACAGTTGCGTGGGCAACCAGATACGGCGAGCTTTACCTTGTGAGGAGACCAAGAGCCCCAGAGCTTTTCTTCCAGCTTGATACCCAGACCTGTGGAGTCTTGCGTACCAAAGCGGCAGTGATCTTTACCGACACAAGTTTTCACTGTGCGCAAGCCCTTCGCATAGGCGTGGCCAGAGACCATGCCTGCAGCATTCAGGTCTGCCCAGATCGCTGGCAGGTCTTCACCCTTCACACCCAGCAAATCGATACGTTGACCGCCTGTCACGTGGACAGTTGGAACATCGTATTTATCTGCAGCATCAGCAATTGCGCGCAGCTCGTCTGGGGTTGTCATGCCGCCGAACATACGTGGGACAACAGAGTAGGTGCCGTCTTTCTGAATGTTCGCGTGACGACGTTCGTTCACGAAGCGAGACTGTGGATCGTCTTGATATTCCAGTGGCCAATCTGCCAGCAGATAATAGTTCACCGCTGGACGACACACGTGACAGCCGTTTGGTGTGTTCCAACCCAATTCCTGCCAAACCGCGGCTTGCGATTTTAGCTCTTTGGATTTGATCAAACGGCGCACATCTTCGTGCGATAGGTCTGTACAGCCACAAACGGATTTCGCTTCTGGCATGACAAAGTCATCACCCAGAGTTGTTGCCAGAACCTGTTCAACCAGACCTGTACAGGTCCCACAAGACGCAGACGCCTTCGTGGTGGCCTTTACAGCATCAAGGTCTGTTGCCCCTGCATTAATAGCATCGACGATCTGCCCTTTGCATACACCGTTACAACCGCAGATCTCCGCATCAAGCGGTAAGGCTGCAACGGCCGCCATGGGGTCCGCGGATTCGCCCCCCTGATAGGCTGGGCCGAAGATCAGTGTTTCCCGCATCTCAGAGATGTCGGTCTTGTCTTTGATCAGGCCAAAGAACCAGTTGCCGTCCGCTGTGTCGCCATACATTACGGCGCCAACGATCACGTTGCCTTCTAGAACCAGACGCTTGTAAACCCCGCGCGCCGGATCACGGAACACGATGTCTTCACGGCCTGGGCCTTCTGCGAAGTCACCTGCGCTGAACAGATCACAGCCTGTGACCTTCAGCTTGGTTGCAACTTCTTTTGGCTCAAACGTGGCGTCTTCTTCCAGAAGCGTTTTCGCAACAACTTTCGCTTGGTCATAAAGCGGCGCAACCAGACCAAACAATTGGCCACGGTGCTCTACACATTCACCAACCGCCAGAACGTCTGGGTCAGAGGTGCACATGTTGTCAGAAACTTTGATACCACGCTCACAATCTAGACCTGCTGCACTTGCAACACGTGTTTCTGGGCGAATACCAACGGCCATAACAACCAGGTCCGCATCCAGAACAGTGTCGTCTTGCAGACGGACACCTTCCACTTTGTCTGTGCCAAGGATCTCTGCAGTAGAGGCCTGACACTTGATTTCGATGCCTTTGTCTTCCAGCGCACGACGCAGCAAGTAACCCGCTGCTTCATCCAACTGACGTTCCATCAAGTGGCCCATCAGGTGCAGGACAGTCACGTCCATGCCACGCGCTTTAAGGCCGGCGGCGGCTTCCAGACCAAGCAAGCCGCCGCCGATGACGACCGCTTTTGCCCCCTCGCGGGCACTCGCGTCGATCATAGCGTTTGTATCTTCCAGATCGCGATAAGCGATCACACCCGGCAAATCTTTGCCCGGCACAGGAATAATGAAAGGGGAGGAACCCGTCGCGACGAGAAGCTTGTCATAAGCTACTTCGCCGTTAGAGCCGACAACAACTTTACGCTCACGGTCGATCTCTTTGATGTACTCACCAAAGCGGCAAATCACGCCGTTGTCTTCATACCACTGAGCATCGTGTGTCACGATTTCTTCGAAGGCTTTCTCACCGGACAGAACCGGAGAGAGCATAATACGGTTGTAGTTACCGCGTGGCTCGCCGTTGAAAAGTGTAATTTCGTAGGCGTCTTTGTTCGCCTCGATCAGGTGCTCAAGGGCACGGCCAGAGGCCATACCCGCACCAATTACGACTAGCTTTTTTACCATATTTTCCACCAAGGTTTCTTAGGAGCCGCCATGGTTTCAGCAGCAACAGCTGCAGAAGGCGTCTCCTTTGGATAAGCGGCTGCGATCATCGCGCCCGACAGGGTCGTGTATGCCGCAATCCAGCTTTCTTTCAGTTCAGGAGTGAATTCGTCGCCAAGACCTTTTTCCAAGGTAAAGATCAGCGCTTCGCCTACGGGTTGATAGTGTTCTTCCTTCACCCCGTAGTCGATGTGCTTCACGGCGAGCTGCTCAGCCACCG
This sequence comes from uncultured Paracoccaceae bacterium, assembly GCA_947499725.1. GTDB lineage: Bacteria > Pseudomonadota > Alphaproteobacteria > Rhodobacterales > Rhodobacteraceae > Cognatishimia. The sequence continues at coordinate 171,571 of CANMPK010000001.1, forward strand.
GAACAATCGCATCCAAATTTTTAAGGCCGTTCACGACAACCCCGAGTGTGGTCATCAGTTTTTTGCCCTGCTCAGAAATATCGCCTTTAAACATTGGCTTAACTTCTGGAGCGATCTCAAAAAGGCGCGTGTAGAAGATATCGGCTGCGACATCTGCAATTGGTGCGACTTTAGTGAAACTGGCTTGAATTAGGTCGATTTGTTCCGTCTTCATGGCTTTTACTCCGCTGCGATTTTAGACTTTTCTTCCTTTTTCTTCGGTTTCGCCCCGTGCTCGTACTCCTCAAGGAAGTCCAAAACATCTTGGCGGAACTTGTAGTAGTCTGGGTGCTCTAGCAGCGCTTTACGTGTGCGTGGACGCGGCAAGTCCACGTCAACAATCTTACCGATTGTCGCCTGTGGGCCGTTCGTCATCATCACAACACGGTCTGCCAGAAGGATCGCTTCGTCCACGTCGTGTGTCACACAGATCGCGGTCACTTTGGTGCGGTCCCAAACTTCCATCAGAACTTCTTGCAGTTCCCAGCGGGTCAAACTGTCCAGCATGCCGAATGGTTCATCCAGCAGCAGCAGTTTCGGGCTCAGAGCGAAGGCGCGGGCGATACCAACACGCTGCTTCATACCGTTGGACATGGAATGCGCAGGGCGATCCATTGCGTCGGCCAGGCCAACACGTTCCAGATAGTATTCAACAACATCCTGACGCTCTGCCATGCTGGCTTTCGGGTAAACTTTGTCTACGCCAATCGCCACGTTCTCTTTCGCAGTCAGCCATGGGAACAGGTTAGGGGACTGGAACACAACCGCGCGCTCAGGGTCAGCGCCCTCAACGTGACGACCATCCAAACGAATGGCGCCTTTGGAGATTTCGTTCAGGCCGGCAGCCATTGTCAGAACTGTGGATTTACCACAGCCAGAGTGGCCGATCAGCGAGATGAATTCACCGCGGTTCAGTTTCAGATTGAAGTCTTCAACAACAGTCAGCGGACCTTTTGGGGTCGGGTAGACTTTGTGCAGTTGAGAGAAATCGAGGAAGTTCTTATCGATCAGGCCTTTTTGGGCATCCGCAACCGCCTTTGGTGCACCGTGGATCGGTGTCACGTCCGGCAGGATACGAGAGCCTTCAACTTTGCCTTCGATACCAACGTCCATCAGGTACTTGGTGACGTCAACGCGCAGTTTCTTGAACTCTTCGTTGTCGTTCATTTCCATACGGTCACGTGTACGTGGGATGGTCACTTTGAACTCTTCGCCCAATGTCCCATCTGGGTTCAACGCGATGATGCGATCGGCCAGAATGATGGCTTCGTCCACGTCGTTGGTGATCAGAACACATGTCTTTTTGTCTGCAGACCAAATTTCTTCGATCTCATCCGCCAGATTTGCACGTGTCAGCGCGTCTAGCGCAGACAGTGGTTCATCTAGCAGCAGAACTTCTGGGTTCATCGCCAGAGCACGCGCAACGTTCACACGCTGACGCATACCACCAGACAGTTCAGCAGGGCGACGCGTTGTTGCGTGGCTCAGGCCAACCATCTTGATGTAATGCTCTACTTTCTCTTCCTTTTCTGCACGCGGCATCTTTGGGAAGACAGAGTCCATCGCCAACATCACGTTGCCCTTAACGGTCAACCACGGCATTAGAGAGTAGCTTTGGAAGATCACGCCGCGCTCTGGGCCAGGGCCCGTGATCGGCTTGTCTTTGAAAGTCACACTGCCTTTTGTTGGTGTGTCCAGACCAGCCATCAGGTTGATCAAGGTTGTTTTACCAGTCCCAGAGAAACCAAGAAGAACAAGAAACTCGCCTTCGTTGACCTCTAGGTTGATGTCCTTCAGCACGTCGGTGCGGGATGTACCCTCACCGAAGCTTTTGCTGACGTTTTCAAACTTAATGATACCCATGTTGATCACCGGTTCGATGTGAAGGTGAACAGGGACTGGATCGCGTACATCACACGGTCAAGCATGAAGCCGATGATACCGATGGTGAATACCGCCACCATGATCTTCGCCAGAGAGCTGGAAGAACCGTTCTGGAATTCGTCCCATACGAACTTGCCCAGACCAGGGTTTTGCGCCAGCATTTCCGCCGCGATCAGAACCATCCAGCCAACACCCAGAGACAGACGCAGACCTGTAAAGATCAGCGGCAGGGCAGATGGCAGAACCAGCTTAGTGATCTTGGTCCATGTGTTCATTTTCAGAACTTTGGAAACAGACACCAGATCCTTGTCGATTGACGCAACACCCAGTGCGGTGTTGATCAGTGTTGGCCACAAGGAACACAGGGTCACTGTGATCGCAGAGGTCAGGAAGGATTTAGAGAACAGGCCGTCATCCACAGTGTAAGTCGCGGATACAACCATCGTAACGATTGGCAGCCACGCCAGAGGTGAAACCGGCTTAAAGATTTGAATGATTGGGTTAATTGCAGAGTTCGCAATCGGGCTCAGACCCGCCAGAATACCAACTGGTACGGCAACGGCTGTCGCGATCAGGAAGCCAAAGAACACAGTCTTGATGGATGTCCAAATCTGATCGTAATAGCTTGGGGAGCCTGTGTAAGCGATCTGCTTAACTTTTTCAGGTTGACCATTTTCAATGAAGCGCGCGTTACGTGCTTCAACACGTTCCATGAACTTCGCTTCTTTTTCCGCTTTTGCCTTCGCATCTTGATGCAAAACAACAGCTTCTGTCCAAACTTGCTTAGGGCCAGGTACGGCACCCAGAGATGTTTGAACTTGTGGCGCCAAAGTGCCCCACATCACAAGGAAGGCTGCAATCGCGAGCAAAGGAACACCCAGCAAGCGCCAGATTTCTTTCATTTGGGCGCGTGGGTTGTCACCTGCGAGAGCCTTAAGAATTGGTGTCATCCACGCCAGACCAATAACTTGGAACCAAGCGTCGGCTTTGTTGATGCGTGTGAAGAGGCGGGCGCGGCGCGCTTCACGATCTTCTTCGAGGGTTTGCGGGTCGATTGCGGTCATGGTCTGGTCCTATTTCGAAATGCGAAAGGCGAGCGGATACATCCGCTCGCCGATCAGGTTTTTGGTTTAGCCCTGTACTTCGGTGCCGACGACTTTTTGGTCGCCTTTCAGGCCGATAGGCAGGCTTTCAAGGTATGCGTTTGGTGTACGGCCGTCGTAAGGAATGCCGTCGATGATGTCTTCCGCAGGTGTTACAGCTTTGTAGCCGTCGCTATCCCATGGGAAGTCAGCTTCGTTTGCCAGGCCTTCTTCAACCAGCAGCTTTGCAGCTTCCAGGTAGATTTCTGGCTTGTAAACGGATTTCGCAACTTCGTCATACCAGCTGTCAGGCTTCGCATCAGCGATCTGACCCCAACGACGCATCTGTGTCAGATACCAAACAGCGTCAGAGTAGAACGGGTATGTCGCGTTGTAGCGGAAGAACACGTTAAAGTCTGGAACTTCACGCTTGTCGCCCTTTTCGTACTCGAAAGTACCTGTCATGGACGCCGCGATAACGTCGTAGTCTGCACCAACGTATTCAGGCTGGCTCAGGATTTCCACAGCAGCAGGGCGGTTTGCGTTGTCGTTCTCATCCAGCCACATCGCTGCGCGGATCAGAGCTTTTACAACTGCCAGAGTTGTGTTCGGGTTTTCTTCAGCAAATTCGTTTGTGATGCCGAATACTTTTTCTGGGTTGTTCTTCCACAGTTCGTAGTCAGTGATAACTGGAACACCGATGCCTTTGAAAACAGCTTGTTGGTTCCAAGGCTCACCCACACAGTAACCGTAGATTGTGCCGGCTTCCATTGTCGCTGGCATCTGTGGTGGAGGTGTTACGGACAGCAGAACGTCTGCACCGATCTGACCGGAGATGTTCTCAGGGCTGTAGAAGCCTGGCTCCAGGCCACCGGCCGCCAGCCAGTAACGCAGTTCGTAGTTGTGTGTGGATACTGGGAAAACCATACCCATGTTGAATGGCTTACCTTCAGCAGTGTATTTTTCAACAACTGGCTTCAGGGAAGATGCAGAGATCGGGTGAATTGGCTTACCCGCGTCATCATGAGGAACGTATTCCTTCATCTCGGACCAAATCTGGTTGGACACAGTAATGCCGTTGCCGTTCAGGTCCATAGAGAATGGTGTAATAATGTGTGCTTCTGTACCGAAACCGATTGTCGCCGCGAGAGGCTGACCTGCCAGCATGTGTGCGCCGTCCAGTTGGCCGTCGATCACGCCGTCCAGCAGAACTTTCCAGTTCGCTTGCGCTTCCAGTGTTACAAACAGACCTTCGTCATCGAAATAACCTTGCTCATAAGCAACGGCCAGAGGTGCCATGTCTGTCAGTTTAATAAAGCCGAACGTCAGTTCGTCTTTTTCGAGCTCTAGTTGTGCAAGTGCTGGTGTAGCCAGCATCGTTGTTGCTGCAAGAATAGAGGCGATACGTTTCATTGTTTCCGTCCTTGTTGGTGCCATTTAGGCAAAAAAATAAGCCGCCGACTTCCCGGCCCAGGGAGGATTGGAAGGGCCGTTGGTCGAGCGACTTTGCTCAGCATGCCTCGGTAGAAGAACCGAGGTTAATATCGTAGGTGCCACGCCATTGTGGTGCCGATGAATAAAATATGACCTTTTCGAGGCGGAGAGGCGACTCATTAACAGGCAGTTTTGCTGCAATGCGGCGCTTGATACTTGGTATTGATTAAAATTTAGGCAGATTTTCCGGCTGGGTCATATTTTTTGCCATCAAAAAAGACGTTTCGCTCCAGAATCAGGCTGCTGCCCGTGCCAGAGGCCTCGACCGGTTCTGGTGTCGCGCCTTCGAGTTTTGAAGAGCTGCGCGGCATGGAAATCCCCATTTCCGACAGGTTTTCGCGATACCAGTCACTGCGAAACGCCTCTTGCGCGGCGGACATGGCAGTATCGGTATCAAGGCCCAATCGTTGCGAAATGCGCTCACCAATCCAAGCGGCCTGTGATTTCCATGGAAAGGGGCTATCAGAGCCGTGAAAGCGCACAAAGTTGTCGATTTGGCGCGTGTCTCCGGATTCATTGATGGTCAGTCGCCCCGTAAAGGATCGATCAATCAGGTCAGGGCCCACATCTAAGTAGCCTTTTGCAGACAAAAGCTCGCTGGCCATCATGCGGCGGCCTTCATCACCCAGCCAATCACAGGCACGCCAAACCGCACGCATCAAGCGCGCGACAGCCTCTGGATTTTCTTCCGCCCAATCCTGGCGCAGGGCCAAAACCTTTTCGGGTGCTGCCGACCAAATTTCGCTACCCGGCAACAGCAAAGCGCCGCCAACCGTATCAACAGTGACAGATCCCCAAGGCTCGCCAACACAATAGGCATCTAGATCGCCATTGCGCACGGCTTGCGCCATCAATGGCGGAGGAACTGCGCTAATCGTAAAGTCTTCGCCTTCCACAAGCCCACAGCTGGACAGCCAAAAGGCGATCAATTCGTAGTGCATAGAAAGTGCAAAAGGCACACCAATGCGCAACGGGCGTGGCAATTGCGCCAAGGCAGCGGCAGCCGCTTGTGCATCTTTGAAGTCAAAGCCGAACCCTTGCTCATGCAAAAGCTCAGACATTTTAGGGGACACACCAAATACCGTGCCATTTACCGACATCACCATAACCGCGCTTAGCGGAGGGATTCCGTTCATCAAGCCCATCGAGGCCGCGATCGGCACGGGCGACAGCATTTGCGCTGCTTGAATTTGGCCAAAGGCCAGCATGTCGCGCAGGGTTGACCAACTGGGTGCGCTGCGCAGCTCCAGCTTCAAACCTTCCTCCTCGGCAAATCCCATTTCCTTGGCGATGATCAGCGGCGCTGCGTCAACAAGAGGAATAAAACCGGCGGAGATAGAAATATGACTCATGGCAGTAATTCCGAGGCGGTCACAAGCGCCCGCGCGACATCTACCACGCGTTTTCCTTGATCCATCGCCGTCTTTCGAAGCAACGTATAGGCTTCATCTTCAGAAATGCCGCGGTGTTTGGTCAGGACACCTTTGGCGCGTTCAATTGTCTTGCGATCTTCGAGGGCGCGTTTTGTGGTTTCCAATTCCGTGCGCATGCGCTGGAACATTTGGAAACGTGCAATCGCCGCGTCCATCACCGGCTTAATCCGGTCATTCTGCAAGCCGTCGACAACATAAGCCGAAACGCCTGCTTCAATCGCAGTCTTTGTCATCTGTGCATCGCTGCGATCCACAAACAAAGCAACCGGACGTTCAAGCGGTCCGGACGCCAATGCCAACTGTTCGATAGAGTCGCGCGAGGGGTTCGCCACATCGATCAGGACAATATCAGGCATAAGCCGCATCACAGAGCGTGCCAGCCCGCTGACTTCTGCAAGCACATGAATATCATGGTCTCCGGTTTCCCGAAGACTATCCACGATCGCGATGGCGCGATCCTTGTCATGTTCTACGATTACGATGGTCAGTGTGTCGGCCACGGCTTGTCTCTTCTAGCGAGCGGTCAGAGCGTCATAATAGTGTTCAGACGCAGATTGACGAGGGGAGGGGGCAAGGACGGAGCGTTAATTCGATGAAATTAACGCACTTGATTAAATTTTGGGCAAATATCGGGGTGTTGGTGCAATTATGCCTTTGGGTGGGTCTTGTTGTAGACCTCCATTAACCGCGCTGTGTCCACCGCGGTATAGGCTTGTGTGGTCGACAACGAGGCATGACCTAGAAGTTCCTGAATTGCGCGCAAATCGCCACCAGCTTCGAGCAAATGGGTGGCAAAGCTGTGGCGCATCGCGTGTGGTGTAGCAGAGGCTGGCAAACCAAGCTGCGCCCGAACATTCTGCATAACCGATTGAATTTGACGCGCATTCAAACGCCCACCTCGCGCCCCGCGAAATAAGGGGCTATCCTTTTCAACAGGGAAGGGCGCCGCTTTTACATAGCGTTCCACGGCTTCGCGTGCGGCTGGAATAACGGGAACAATCCGCTCTTTATTGCCCTTACCGAGAATACGCATGACTTCAGGCAGTGGGTAATCAGAGCCGTTCAAGGCCAAAGCCTCGGAAATTCGCAAGCCGCAGCCATATAAAATGGTCACAACGGCCATATCCCGCGCGCCAATCCAGTCGGTGGTGGATTGGAATTCTACAGTCTCTAAAACCGCCTGCGCCGCATCTTGCGCCAAAGGCCGAGGCAGTTTCTTTTGAAACTTCGGCGCGCGCGTCGACAACACTGCGGTCGGGTCAAATCCTTCGCGTTCAGAGAGCCAGCGATAAAAGCTTTTCACAGCCGAAAGCTTACGCGCCAAAGACCGCGGGCCCAAATCGCCACCACGCATCCGCGCCATCCAAGAGCGCATATCCGAAACAGTCACGCGCGCCAAAGCGCCAAGTCCCTGCTGTTCGCCCTTATGTTGGGTCATGAACACCAGAAACTCGGTAATATCGCCGAAATAAGCAGTGATTGTGTTGTCTGACGCGCCTTTCAGCGCTTTTTCGGCCTCAAGCCATGTGTCTCGTGCCGATTGTGCCGCTGGCGAAATCAAGACAACCAGCGCCGCATTGCGCGCTCAAACACACCGGCAAAGAACGTCAGCAAATCGGACCCCTGTTGCGGCGTGAAATGATGCGGATCTTCTGCGCCCATGATCAACATGCCCGGCAAACGGCCTTCGCCTAGGTCAAGCTTCAGGCACGCTTCGGATTTCACAAAACCAGCTTTGTCGCCAAAGATCTGATCGGTGCCGCTTTCAATTTGTCGCAAAGTCACCTGACGCACAGGGACGCTGCGGCCACGGGTCAAATAGCCCTCGACAAAGCCAGGCTCTGCCACAGAGAGCACGCTGCCCAGCTTGCGCAAAGACGGGTCTTCTTCGTTTTGTTCTGTCTCTAGAACCAGCCGCACGGCGTCGACACGCAGAATTTCAGCGACTTCGCCATCAAGGTCTTTCAGGAAGGTTTCAAACTCCAGCGGATCCATCATGCGCAAAATAGCGCGATGCACTTGGTTCGTACCCGCCAGATTTTCATAAGCGGCGGCAATCACACTGCGATGGGTGTCTTCAAGGCGGTCCAAACGGGCCTCTAGACGTTCCATTGCGATTCCCCGCAAATCCACGATATTTCCACCCATAGAGCGCTCATTCGCAGCGATCAGGGCATTCATAAGGTCTTGATCATCAAGAATCATTTCTGGCGTTGAAATGATTTGATCCCTTAAGGATTCATCAAATTTAGCTGTGTTGGTCATGCTCGTGCCAATATTATTTGACGTAATCTTAGCAGAACTTTGCGCAGATATCTTCCCTAAAGTCGCCAGTGCTGGGTAAATCGGCGGCCAAGCGCAGCTAGCCCTTAGACATCCGGCGCATTACCGCATAGCTTGCAGCACGAAGACCCTGAAACAAGCCCCTCCCGAGGATCCCTTGAGCGACACTGATTTCTTTGAAGAAGGCGCATTGGTCGGCGTTTTGACGACGCAGCCCTTGGATAGGGTGTTGGACTATAAAGCGCCTGCCGGTGGCTGCTGGAAAGGCGCCTTTGTCGAGGTGCCTTTGGGCCCGCGCAAAGTGCTTGGCGTTGTCTGGGGTAAGGGGCGCGGCGATTGGGATATCTCCAAAGTGCGTTCTGTGATGCGTGTGCTTGATGTGGCGCCAATGCGCGAAGAGATGCGCGCTTTTGTGGAAAAATCCGCGCATTACACACTCACGTCTTTGCCCGCCATGCTGCGCCTTGCGACCCGCGCGCCGGGCCTGTCAGATCCGCCCTCAATGCGCAAAGTCTACCGCATGGGCGAAGGCACGCCAGATCGCGTTACCGAGGCGCGCACACGGGTGATGGAAACGCTGAAAGAATACGGCGGCTTGTCGTTTACCCTCAAAGAGCTATCCGAGATGGCCAGCGTCACCTCTTCAGTAGTCAAAGGGCTGGTGAAACAGGGTGTCGTAGCCGAAGAAAACGCGCCGCGCGACACGCCGTTTCCTAAGATGCAGCCGGACTATGGCGCGAAAGACCTAACTCTCGAACAAGATGAGGCGGCTGAAAAGCTGCGCGTTGGCATCGAAAGCCAATCTTACGGCACAACGCTTTTGCGCGGGGTCACTGGTTCAGGCAAAACCGAGGTCTATCTGGAAGCCATTGCGGATTGTCTTAAGATTGGCCGCCAAGCTTTGGTGCTGTTGCCTGAGATTGCTTTGACAGCTGAATTTCTCACCCGTATCGAAGCGCGCTTTGGCGCCAAACCGGCAGAATGGCATTCGGGCGTCACCATGACCGAACGCCGACGTATCTGGAAAATGGTGGGCCAAGGCGGCGCGCAAGTGGTGATCGGCGCGCGCTCTGCGCTGTTTCTGCCGTTTCAAAATCTTGGCTTGATCGTGGTCGATGAAGAACACGATACCTCTTACAAACAAGACGATGGCGTGCTGTACAACGCCCGCGATATGGCGGTTTTGCGCGCCAGCCTCTGTGGCGCGCGCGTGGTTCTGGCCTCTGCAACCCCATCTTTGGAAAGCTGGGCCAATGCCGATGCCGGCAAATATGAACGGGTTGAGTTGAATTCACGCTTTGGCCCCGCTGTGCTGCCGGACATGCGCGTCATCGACATGCGCAACGAAAAGCTGCCGGCCTCCACGTGGATTTCGCCAACCTTGCAAGCCGCCGTCAAAGATCGCATGGCCAAGGGCGAGCAATCGCTGCTGTTTATCAACCGGCGTGGCTATGCCCCAGTTACGGTCTGCCGCGCCTGTGGCGAACAGATCGGCTGTGATCATTGCGATGCAAGTATGGTCGAACACCGGTTCCAGAACCGGTTGCTGTGCCATCAATGCGGTGAAAGCAAACCCATGCCAGAGGCCTGCCCAAGCTGCGGTGTCGAAGGCAAACTCGCACCAGTCGGCCCAGGGGTGGAACGTCTCGCGGAAGAGGCACAATCGCATTTTCCAGATGCGCGTCTGGCGGTTTTGTCGTCAGACCTGTTCGGATCAGCGCGCGCCTTGAAAGAAGGCATCCGCGCCATCGCTGATGGCGGCGCAGATATCATCATCGGCACGCAGCTTGTGGCCAAAGGGCACAACTTCCCGATGTTGACCTTGGTGGGCGTAATCGATGCAGACCTAGGCTTGCAAGGCTCAGATCTACGTGCCGCTGAACGCACCTTCCAATTGATGCGCCAAGTCGCGGGACGGGCAGGGCGCTCTGAACGCAAAGGGGCAGCGTATCTGCAAAGTTTCCAACCGGAGCACCCCGTCATTCGCGCGATCCTCGCGGGTGACGAGGAAGGCTTTTGGCAAGCTGAAGCAGGCGAGCGCCGCCAGGCGGGTGTGCCGCCTTATGGCCGGATGGCTGGGATCATTCTGTCGTCGCCAGATGTGCAGTCAGTGTTTGATCTGGGCAACGCATTGGCACGCAATGATGGCGCCCTTCGCCAAATTGGCGCGCAGGTGTTCGGACCAGCCCCAGCTCCCATTGCCCGCGTGCGTGGTCGCCATAGGGTGCGGCTTTTGGTGAAGGCCGAAAAGACAGTGCCTTTGCAAAACGCCATTTCGAAATGGATCGGGCAATTCCCACTGAAAGGCGACATCCGCCTATCTGTCGATATCGACCCGCAGTCTTTTTATTAAAGCAAAACCTAGCTCTAACCCCGTTTGCTGATGCGGCTTTGACTTTCCGCTCGCCAGATACCAGCAACAGGCGTAAAGACGAAGCATGTTTGAAAAAATCACCCTCGCCGATTCCGCCCAGCTTCCTGTTTGGCGGCGTCCGATTGCCTTGTTGTTTGTCATCGCCTTTGCGATGCCGATTGCCTTTTCCACATGGTTGGCGCTGCTGAATAACTTTGTGATTGAAGTGGCGGATTTCGATGGCGGAGATATCGGCCTGCTGCACACAGTGCGCGAAATTCCCGGGTTTCTATCCTTTGCGGTGATCTTCTTGATCCTGTTGATCCGTGAACAAGTGCTGGGGCTTTTATCTTTGTTCCTGCTGGGCGTCGCATCAGCCGTCACCGCTTGGTACCCGACCCTTGGCGGTATTCTGATGATCACGCTGCTCAGCTCGATCGGCTTTCACTACTATGAAACCGTGAACCAAAGCCTGCAATTGCAGTGGATCGACAAGAAAAAAGCACCAAAGACACTGGGTTGGATCATGGCAGCGGCGTCTGCGGCCACAATCCTTGTTTATGTGCTGATCATCATGACATGGGAGACATTGGGCCTTAGCTACAACCAAGTGTTTCTCGCCACAGGCGGCATAACAGCGATCATAGCTGTCTTCGCACTGTTGTATTTCCCGCAGTTCGAAAGCCCTACAGCGCAAACGAAAAAGATCGTTCTGAAAAAGCGCTATTGGCTCTATTACTTGCTGCAATTCCTCGCAGGTGCGCGCCGCCAGATCTTTGTGGTTTTTGCGGGCTTCATGATGGTTGAAAGGTTCGGCTTTGATGTGCACGAACTCACTGGCCTTTATCTCATTAACCTTGTGGCGAATATGGTTTGTGCGCCATTGATTGGGGGCTTGATCTCCAAGTTCGGAGAGCGCCGCGCTTTGCTGATCGAATACTTCGGTCTTGTGGCAGTGTTCTTGGCTTACGGGGGCATCTACTTCTTCGGCTGGGGTGTGATGCTGGCCATGGCGCTTTATGTGATCGACCATTTGCTCTTCTCTATGGCGCTGGCGCTGAAAACCTATTTCCAAAAGATCGCTGATCCAGAAGACATTGCGCCTACCGCTGCCGTTGCCTTTACCATCAACCACATCGCTGCTGTGTTCCTGCCAATCTTGCTGGGGCTCTTGTGGTTGAAATCCCCTGGCGCAGTCTTTGCCTTTGCAGCTCTCATGGCGTCAGGCTCGTTTGCCTTGGCGCTTTTGATCCCGCGCCACCCTGAAAAAGGGCGCGAAACCAAGCTGCAAGGGCGCTTTGCGCACTCTTGACCTTACGAGGGTGGCCATTTAGGCCGCTCTTTGACTTTTCTGCCTGTCCAATACGGAGCAAACCCATGCCAACCTTCACCGCTTTGACCACTCTTGAAGGCAAAGACCCTGCCAATCGCCTCGGCGAAGCGATGGAAAACATGGATCCAGCGCCAACTGGCGTGGGTGTCTTCGAAATCGAAGACGACTCTGGCCTTTGGGAAGTGGGCGCCTATTTCACCGAAGAACCAGACGAAGCTGAACTGGCAATTCTGCAAGTGGCCTTTGGCGCGAAACCCTTCGCCGTATCTGAATTGCCGGATGTCGACTGGGTCGCCAAGGTCAAGCGCGAGCTGTCCCCTGTGCAAGCGGGTCGCTTCTTTGTCTATGGCAGCCATGATGAAGATCAGGTGCCTGACGATTGTGAGCCTTTGTTGATCGAAGCCGCCATGGCCTTCGGCACAGGCCACCATGGCACCACACTGGGTTGCCTTAAAGCGCTGGACCGTGTGGCGGGTGAGGGCTTCGTTGGCCAAAACGTGGCAGACATTGGTTGTGGTACAGCTGTGCTGGGCATGGCGGCTGCACGCATTTGGCCAAATCCGGTTATGGCCAGCGATATTGACGAAGTTGCAGTGGATGTCGCCGTCGCCAACGTCAAAGCAAATGATCTGGTGGACCGCGTTATTTGCGTTGAAGCGCCTGGCTTTGACCACGATGATCTGAAAGCCAAAGCGCCGTTTGATTTGGTTTTTGCAAATATCCTGAAAGCGCCGCTTGTGATGCTGGCACCTGATATGGGGCAGTATATCGGTCAAAACGGTCATGCGATCCTTTCTGGCATCCTGAATGAACAGGCCGATGAGGTCGTTGAGGCCTACTCAGCCGCTGGTTTCGCCGTGCATACCCGTGAAGAAATCGGCGAATGGACAACGCTGACGCTTACGCGCAGCTAATTCTCGTATCACCGCGATATTTAAATGAGGGGCGCTTTTGGGCGCCCCTTTGCTTCGAATTCTGCCTGAAAAGCGCTTGAAATGGGGCGTTTTAAAGAAAATCTGCCCCATGCGCCTTAGTTTCGCCACATTTTCGAGGGATTAAGAACATGTTTGGTGGGGGCTCCAAATGAGACTGCTGCTATGTCAAATATGACTAATGACTTTGATCGTCGCGTACGCAATCTGAACAAGAAGCGTCGCAAGGCTCCAAAATCTTCAGGACCTATAATGGTAGATCGTGATGGCTATGTGATCGTTCGTGGTCACGGGCGCCGCCGTGGTATCCCTTATACAGGATTGCTGGTGTTGTTTGCTGGCTTCATCGGCCTAAAGGCTGCGATGATGGTGCAAATGGGCACAGCAGGATATTTGGACAAATTACAAGAATTCGAAAACGCCGAGTCGGGTGTCGCGTCTATCGGGGTTTGGACAATGAAACCGGATCTGGTTTCCAGCTTTGTTGCAGATCAAATCCGCGACAAGCTGTGACGCTACTTTCTGGGGAGGAGTAGCGAAGAAACCGCGGCCTTTTGGGCCGCGGTTTCTTGTTTTTCAGGGAGCGAAAAACATACGGGTGAGGGGGCCCGTATCAAGTAATGCTGTGGATGTCGTCACGTACCAGACCGATGTCCAGCAGTTCGCGATCTGTCAAACGGTTCAGCGCTTTGCGTGTTTTACGCTTGCTGTTCCAAGACACAACAGAATGAGCGATCTGGGACGCTACATTCACAAACTGTGCAAATACCGGTGCCTGAGCGGCGGAAGTCTTCATAACGGCCATTTCCTTCATCCTTTCGTGTTTCATCTGATTGGCTTGAGCTTGAAATAGGACTCCCATGCACAAAAAACAATCAGTTTAAGAACAATCCCGCTTTGCGCTAATTGCATAGCTCGACATTTACTAAAGCTGTTGTTTTTCTTAAGTTAATTCGGTGTTTCGATGGTCTCTGCCTTGTCGAAAGGGAGCGTCGGAGGATTTCAGGCTTGGCGAACGTTCTCGTTTTGTGCTAGGTGGGTGAAAACGCCAATAATAAGGCTGGGCAGCTATATGCGTGTATTGGGTATCGATCCCGGATTAAGAAACATGGGATGGGGCGTCATCGATGTGATGGGCAGCCGGATCACACATGTGGCCAATGGGATTTGTCATTCTACGGGTGACGATCTTGCCCAACGTCTTTTGTCGTTACACGAACAGTTGACGGATGTGGTGCATCAGTACCAACCAGACCATGCTGCGATTGAGCAAACCTTTGTGAACAAAGACGGTGCGGGTACCCTAAAGCTTGGCCAAGCACGCGGGGTTGCCTTGTTGGTGCCGGCGCAAGCAGGGCTCACCATTGGCGAATATGCTCCTAACAAAGTTAAAAAAACAGTTGTGGGTGTGGGCCATGCGGAGAAGCAGCAGGTCGAACATATGGTAAAACTGCAATTGCCCGGTGTGAAATTGGCGGGCGCGGATGCGTCAGATGCGCTGGCTATTGCGATTTGCCACGCGCATTATGCAAAAGCCTCGGTTGGGCTGGAACAAGCATTGAAAAGAGCAGGGACATGATCGGTAAAATCTCAGGTCGATTGGAATACCGTACAGCAGATCACGTTCTGATCGATGTGCGCGGGGTGGGATATATCGTTTATGTCTCGGAGCGCACACTAATGGAATTGCCAGCCAATGGCGAAGCCGTGGCCTTATACACCGAGATGCTGGTGCGCGAAGACAATATGCAGCTCTTTGGGTTCACGAGCCTTCTTGAAAAGGAATGGCACCGTCTGTTGATTTCCGTGCAAGGCATTGGGGCAAAAGCCTCTTTGGCCATTCTTGGCACGCTAGGGCCCGATGGCGTGGGGCGCGCGATCGCGTTGGGGGATATCCCAGCGATCAAGTCTGCGAAGGGCATCGGCCCCAAAACTGCGCAGCGCGTGGTGCATGAATTGAAAGACAAAGCACCGGCTGTCATGGCGCTGGGTGGATCGCTGAGCGAGGCACAGGGCGAAGCGCCGGTGCCGGTGGACGATGTGATTGAACCCGCAGCGAAACCGGCGCCTGCAACCAAAGCGCCTGCGGCACCGGCAGCAGGGGCGGCGGCGCAGGCTGAGGCGCTTTCAGCCCTTTCAAACCTTGGCTATGGGCCGGGGGATGCGGCGGCGGCGGTGGCGGAAGCCTCTGGACATGATCCGGATTTGGACACAGCAGGGCTTATTCGCGCAGCGTTACAGCTTTTGGCGCCGAAGGGGTAAGTCATGGAACAGCCAGACCCGACTTTGCGTCCAGAAGAACGGCCCGAAGATGCAGATCGCGCCTTGCGACCACAGGGCTTGGGCGAGTTTATCGGCCAAGCCGAAGCGCGTGCGAACCTGCGTGTCTTTATTGAATCCGCCAAACAACGGCATGAAGCGATGGATCACACCTTGTTTCATGGGCCTCCGGGACTTGGGAAAACGACGCTTGCGCAGATCATGGCGCGTGAGTTGGGGGTGAACTTCCGCATGACCTCTGGGCCTGTGTTGGCCAAAGCAGGGGATTTGGCGGCGATTTTGACCAACCTTGAAGCACGGGACGTTTTGTTTATCGATGAAATCCATCGCCTCAATCCGGTTGTGGAAGAAGTTCTGTATCCAGCGATGGAAGATTTTGAACTGGATCTGGTGATCGGCGAAGGGCCGGCTGCACGGACAGTTCGCATTGAATTACAACCGTTTACGCTGGTTGGGGCGACAACGCGCTTGGGTTTGTTGACCACGCCTTTGCGGGATCGTTTTGGGATTCCGACACGTTTGCAGTTCTATACCGAAGATGAGCTGAACGAGATCGTTGATCGAAACGCAAGAAAACTTGGTGTTCCGGCGGAAGAGGGCGGGGCGCGGGAGATTGCGCGGCGTTCACGCGGCACGCCTCGGATTGCGGGGCGCTTGTTGCGGCGTGTTGTGGACTTTGCTTTGGTTGAAGGCGATGGGCGCATTACGACGGAATTGGCTGATGGCGCTTTGACCCGTTTGGGCGTGGATAATCTGGGTTTGGATGGGGCCGATCGGCGCTATCTTACTTTTATTGCAGAGAATTATGCCGGTGGTCCTGTGGGTGTAGAAACCATTGCAGCGGCTTTGAGCGAGAGTCGAGACGCCATTGAAGAGGTGATTGAGCCGTTTTTGCTGCAGCAAGGCCTGATCCAACGCACGCCGCGCGGGCGTATGTTGGCGCAGAAAGCGTGGCAGCATTTGGGCCTGAGCGCCCCGAAACCGAAGTCGCAGGATGATCTGTTTGAATAGGCCAGACCGCTGCGTTTCGCGGCGAAACCTGTGTGCTATTGGGACGATGCCTTAACATTTAGGTAATGTAGCAATTCGCGCTTTTCAGGCGCTGAAATGTACAATTCCATATTTGGGCTTTTGCTTTGCATAATTGCTGAGGTGAATCCCGTTGGCGGGTGCTTTTGCAGCGAGTGTCGGCTCTGAGACCTACGTGACCGATGCTGCGATGTGTCAAAAGTCCGCTATTTGCAGCACGACTTGCCTTCTTGGATAGGTGGACACGGCACTGTTGCGTAGGAACAGTACACGCAACAGTCGCCTTCAAGCGGTTTCAAAACTGTTTGGCAGGACTTGCATTCATAGAACCACTGGCAGGCGTCAGTGGGCATGGTTTCCGTTTCGACATGCCCGCAAGATGGACAGGTCAGCGTGGAATCCAAGACTACTTTTGTTGCTTCTGTCGCCATAGCGCGTACCCCGTCAGTATGAGAAAACCTGCCAAGATCGGCAGCAAAACAGCATCGTTGTAGAGAACGCCAAGCAGGCCAGTCAGACCAAGTGCTGTGAGCACAATCGGCAACAGCGGCGTGAAGCAGCAAAGGATTGCGAGGATCGTTCCGCTCACTCCAAGTGCCAATAGTTTGTTTTTCATTGGGTCGATCTCCAGAAATCCCACATGAACCGTTGTGCCGAGGCTTCCCAATATGGCGATGACAGCGCAACCAAGAAGGCAATGGTGGCGAGGGATGTCCACACGACAGCGGATCGCTTACGCCTTGTGCATGTTCTGGGCCATATCAACCGATACCAAGCCCAGATGAGCGCTACGGCGACTGCGACTAGGATGAAACCCCGATACGCAATGAAAGGTCCGAGCATTGTAAGCCAAGCGCCTCCGAGGCCGATGATGGACAGCCCGATTGGCAACACACAGCATGAGGCTGACAACAATGCCAGAAGTGCCGCGATTGGCATGACCATCCGCGCAGCTATGCCAGATTCAGTCGCTGTTTGTTGATTTGCGTTCATGTCCATACTGCGGTTTTAATTCCTGTAGTGGCTACAGGAGCAAGTAAAATGTTTACCATCGGCAAGGCATCAGAACAAAGCGGTGTGAACATCGAAACGATACGATACTATGAGCGCGAAGGCATTGTTCCTCGGCCGGGCCGGTCGGCGGGAGGGCGCAGGATATATTCACCCGATGAAATTGCGAAATTGAGGTTCGTTCGGCGATGTCGAGACTTGGGGTTCCCGATCTCAATCATCCAGACCTTCCTGTCCCTGACTGAACAAGATGATCGAAGTTGCGGCGAGGTGAAGACGTTGGCGGAAAATCATTTAGATGAAATCAACGCAAAGATCGAAAACCTGAAATGCCTCCGCGAAGCACTTCTGAGCCTGTCTTCGAATTGTGACGACGGAACTGCGGCCTGTCCGATGCTGGACTCTCTCATGAAAGATGGCTTTGGCGAAGACAGGTCTGAGCAAAGCAGACATTGAGTGGCCTTGTGTGAACGACAGTTTTGTCCGCATTGTTGACATCCGCCGCGTCTCCGCCTCTGCTGACGACGATAGCGAACAATTGCCAAGGGTAGGGACGTGGTGAAACCGGTTGGGACAGTCTGGGGCGTCAGCCTCTTGGCTTTTGCTTTATTTTGGGTCGTGGCTGTCGGTCTTGTTGATCTGACGACCCTTTTGTTGGGCAAGCCTTGGCGTGGCGTAAGTTATGGTATTGGCGTTTATTACCTGAGTATTTGCTTGGCGATGATTGGTGGTTTGGCGCTGTTGGTGTCTGGTTTTATGTCTGGACGGGTCGGGTCGCGATGGGCTTTGGGGCTGGGGGGGCTTGCGATTGGATTTGCGGTGTTCACCTTCTTGGGCCAGCCCAGTGTTTTGGTGCGTGGCGTGCTTAGCCTTGTGCTGAGTGGTCTTTTGTGGGGCGCTATGATTTTGCAGCGGCGGGTGTTGGGGCGGCGGTAGATCATTGCACGCGAGGCCCAAAAGAAATGGCCCCCGAGACGGTGTCTCGAGGGCCATGATTTTTCAGAGTGCTTCGCGGCGTTTTAGTAAACGTCGCCCTTGTCGACCTTTTGGGAGAAAGCGGTTTCGCCGCCTTCGGCCAGAAGTTTTGCTTGCGCAACCCATTCATCACGTGTGACGCGGCCGTTGAAGCCTTCGAGGTTGGCATCCACCCAAGCCACTTCGGATTCTGTCCATTTGGCGATCTGATCAAAGTGCCAGAAGCCCAAGGAGTTGCAGAGCTTCTCCATTTTCGGGCCGATGCCTTTGATGCGCTTTAGATCGTCTGCAGCGCCACCACGTGGGCCTGTCAGGGTTTCAGGTTTCACACCTTCGTCCTTGCCCTCGACAACACCGTCACCGTCGTAATCGACGCCGGTGACTGTGGTGTCTTCGACTGCTTCTGCGGCTTCAACTGCAGCAGGCGCTGCGGCTGCGGCAGAGGCTGCGGCCAGTTGGGCGCGTAGGTCTGCGAGGTTGGCGTCTTTTTCCGCGTGTTTGGCGCGGCAGGCGTCTAGGTCGGCACGCAGGGTGTCGGCCTCTGATGTGTCAATATTCACTTCGGAGCGACGGCCCCAGATGATCCAACCAGCCAGAAGGCCAATGAGTGCGGCCAGAGCCAGAAGGACCCAGATTTCGGTCAGCAAAAATCCCCAATCACGAAACATCTTTATTCTCCTGCGCTCGTGTTAACTTCAGTGTCTTGTGTCGCAGCCGGTGTAACGGGCTCGGCTGCGGCTGGCTCAAACCATGTGATGGCTGTGCGGCGGTTGGCGGCGCGGCCTTCTTCGGTTTCGTTGTCTGCGATTGGCTGGGTTTCCCCGTAGCCAACGGCTGTGATGCCAGCCTCTGGCACACCGCGCGCGATGAGCGCTGTGCGGACCGCTTCTGCGCGGGATTGCGACAGTTGCTGGTTCAGATCGTCGCCGCCTTGGCTGTCTGTGTGGCCGCCGATTTCGACGGTGAGGTCTGTCTCGTCCACACATTGGCCGATGATCGCGGCCACCGCGTTGACGGTGCGGATGGATTGCGGATCAAGCTGGGCAGAGCCGGTGACGAAATTCACACGATCTTTTTGCAGCGCTTCGTTTGAATAGCTGGCGCATGTATCAAGATCAGAGGTGAAATCCATGACAGGAAGCCAGAAGCCGCTGTTGAAGGCTTCAAGGCGGCCTGTGGCTTGGTTTGTGCGCTCTGTGCCGTCTGCTGGCAGGCTCGCTGCGTCAGAGACAGAGACATTCGCGCCGTCGCCCAATGCGCTGGACAGTCCGGATTGAAGCAGGGCTGCATCGACGCCCGGTGCGGCTTCGGCTGTGACCGTGACCACATCGTCATTGCTGTTGAGCGATAGGGTTTCGACTTCTGGCAACCATGCGCTGATGGCGCTGAGTTGCTGCTTTGTCTTTGGGCTTTCGCCAAGCAAGCCTTGGGCTGCATCGCCAGAGACCGTATCCAGTTTCAGAGCGGCGGCAATCGCTGCGTTGTCCAAATCTGTGGGCAGTTTCCCTGTGACGGTTGCGCCGGAGCCTGCGTTATAGACCACATCGAAGTTCGGCGGTGTGCCGTCGTCCATAAGATCCAGTTCGAAGGCTGCTTCGTATCCTTCCGGCAGATTGGCCAGCGCGGCTTGCGCGGCCTCTGCTTCGGCTGGAGAGAAGGCTCTGCCTGTCAGGGTGATTGTGCGATCTGACACGGCCAATGCGCCGCTTTCCAGAACAGACAGGCTGTCTAGGCCTTGGCCGACAACATCGGTCCAACCGGTGTCTGGCGCGCCAGCTTTAAGCTCTAGCGCATTGGCATCTGCGCCAATACGGGTTGCCAGCGCTTGGCGGTCTGCTTCTGTTGGGACCATGCCCGCATAGCGCATACCATCTGCATCTTTTTCAGCGTTCAACACAAACGGGCTGGCGGTTTCCAGCACGGTAAGGTCATCGCGCACCACGCGGCGTCCGTGGACGTCGTTCATTGCGGCGATGATTTGATCGCGTTCTTCTTCCCCATTGGCAACGCCTGACACTGTGATGTCGCGTCCCAAAACATTTGTGCTGATCGGGTGCACGGTTCCGCTTGCAGCGGCCAGAGCACCGGCAGACACACTAGACTGCATCGTCTCAGCATTATTGGAAGAGCCGTACCATCCCAATAGTCCTGTTCCGACGACAAGTACTGTCCCACCTAACAGTTTTCGCACCTATTCACTCCTCTAAGTCAACGGTTGGGCGTACCGTAGGGGGATGTGCATTTTAAAGGGAAGGGGAAAACACAGGTTCTTTCCCGTATATGCCTGAAAAACCTAAGGTTTGGGCGAAATGATCGCTTTTTATAGGGGTGAAGTCTCAAGGTAATACAGATTGGGTGCTTGCTGTGGATGCGGTGAGGGCGGTAAATCGGATGTATTGGGGTGTTCAGATAAAGGAATTGCATCGTGAAAATCGCGCGCGTGTATCATTTTGTACTGACGGTGGCCTCGATTGAGGTGACATGCGCCTTCTATTCCAAAGTGTTGGGGATGGAGGTTGTGGAATTCGCGGGCGGGCGCAAGGCGCTGAGCTTTGGGGCGCAGAAGATCAACCTGCATGAGGTTGGGCGCGAGTTTGAGCCGAAGGCCAAAACGCCCCAAGCGGGCAGCGGCGATTTTTGTTTGATCGCGGATGTGCCTTTGGCGGATGTGGTGGCCCATCTTGAGGCTTGTGGTGTGAGCATCGAAGAGGGGATTGTCCCGCGTACGGGGGCGACGGGGCCGATCCAGTCGGTGTATTTCCGTGATCCAGATGGGAATTTGGTGGAAGTGTCTGAGTATGCCGACCGTCTGTCGGCGGAGTGAGGGCCAAAGCGGCCCTCAAGCTGGTTTATTTAGCGCCCACGCAATCGACTTCGACCTTTGCGCCAAAAGCGAGATCTGTTCCGCCAAGGGCGGCACGCGCTGGGAACTTCCCTGGTTCAAAGAACTCTGAATAGACCCCATTGAAGGCACCCCATTCGGAAATGTCATGCATGAAGACCGTGCATTTCACGAGGTTCTCCATGCTATAGCCATTGCTGGTGAGCATCGTTTGAATGTTTTCCATGGTTTGGCGGCTTTCGGCTTCGATGCCGCCTTCGACCAGTTCGAGCGTCAGGGGTTTGATGCCGATCATTCCGGACAGATAAAGGGTGTCTCCGGCCACGACAATTTCGCTGAAGGGCAAGTTGCCTGCGGGAAGTACTGTGCCGGAATTCAGACGTTCGATGCTTGTTTCTGCCGTGGCGATTTGGGCTGTCAGGATCGTGGCGGCGGTGAATAGCGACAAGGATTTCAAAATTTTGACCTCTCTCAGATAAGTTTCGTCTGGAGATGAGAGTGAGATCTTCGTTTTCTTACCACAAGGTCAAAGCGTGCTTAGCGCTGTGTTTTGGGAAGGTGATCGAAAGCTGTGTCGCTTTATTGAGCAAATGTAATGCGGTTGCGCGACTTCTATCATGCTGAATTAAGACGTTAAACTGGCAGTACTGTTGTGTCTTTGATGTCTTCCATCACAAAGCTGGCTGACACATCTGCGATGTCGATCTTGGCGATGAGACGTTGGTAGAAGGCATCATAGGCGGCCACGTCCGCCACGCGCACGCGCAGCACGTAATCTAGATCCCCTGACATGCGCTGCGCGGTGAGGATTTCCGGCATTTGGCGGATCGCGCTGTGAAAGGCCTTGAGCCATTTGGCGCTGTGATCATTGGTGCGGATGAAGACAATCGCTTGCAGGCCAAGCCCCACGCGGGCTGGGTCGATCAGGGCAACGCGGCTTTGAATGATCCCTTCGGTCTCGAGCCGTTTGACGCGGCGCCAGCAGGCGTTGCGCGACAGGTTCACGCGGTCTGACAGCATATCAACGCTGAGGGAGGCGTCTTCTTGCAGAAGCTTTAGGAGGGCGCGGTCTATTTCGTCGATCAAATGCTGGGTCATTGGGATCACGTCCTAACTGTGCCGTCTGATGCGGTGTATTTTGGGATAATTTGGCTGATATTTTGGTGTAATTTTACTGCAAATGCAAGGAGGCTTGAGATGAATGCTTTGTTGAAACGTGTTTTTGTGGAACATCCGCACAGTGTGGATGAGAGTTACATCCAGCACATGCGCTTTGCGATGGGCTTTGCGGGGCAGTTGTTTGTGGCGGGGGGGATGGCTTTGGTGCATGCGTTTATTCCTTGTCTGTTTGAGAAAACCGCCAGTGCGCGCATTCAGGCGATACATGCGCGGTTGCAGCATCGCGACTAAGGCGCGGCGCTTGCGCTTTTGGCGGCGAACGGGCATTTAGCGACAAAGTTTGGATAGGAACTGATCTATGTCTGATGCGCCGCAGCCGCTGATCTCGCCGGAAGAGATTCAAAAGATGTTCACCCGTGCGGATGGCTCTTATGTGTTTGCCCGTTGGGGGCGCCCGATTGCGCCCGTGGCGTTTGGGGTGCAGGACGAGACGATTGCTGTGGTGAAAGGCGCGGTTGAGGCTGTGGTGACTTTGGCGGGCCATAAGGTGGCTGAGGTTGATCCGGAGCTTGGCTCGAACCTGATGTTCTTTTTCTTCCGCGAATGGGAAGAGCTGCTGGCGGTGCCAGATCTGGATCGCTTGATCCCAGATTTGCAACCTTTGGTGGGCCGTTTGGCGGGGGCGGATGCCAGCCAGTATCGCGCGTTCCGTTTTGATGATGACGGGGCCATTCAGGCGGCCTTTGTGTTTATCCGCATGAAGGGCGCGATGGCGGATGTGCCGGCTGAGACCTTGGCGTTGACCCAAGCGGCGCAGGTGATTGTGCTGTGGGGCGAAGGGGCCTTTGCTGATAAATCGCCGCTTGCTGTGATGCCGGAAACCGGCGCGACAATCCTAAGGCCGGATGTGGCTGGGGTGATCGCGGCGGCCTATGATCGGATGATGCCAGTGGCGGCAGAGGATGCCAGCCATGCGCTGCGCTTGTTTGCACGGTTGCAGGGGCCTGTGGGCAATCAGGCTTAGGTTGCTAGGCGAAACGCTTTCTTAAGGCAGGTTAAGGCGCGGCTTCGCGGGTTTGTTCGTTTTTGTTGAAAAATGTTCAAGCCTGCCTTAGGCCATTGCCCCAAGAGCCGTTAGAGCCAGAACATGAGGGCAGACCCGATGCAGCATTCTTTTCCTGTACGTGTGTACTATGAAGACACCGATATGGCGGGGATCGTCTTTTACGCCAATTACCTGAAATACATTGAACGCGCTCGTAGCGATTGGGTTCGTGGTAAAGGTATTGATCAGGCAGAGCTGAAAGACACCGAAGGCTTGGTGTTTGCAGTGCGCCGCGTTGAGGCGGATTATCTGGCACCCGCGCGGTTTGATGATGAATTGATCGTAGAAACCCGCCCTGTGACGGTGACAGGCGCGCGTTTGGTGATGGAGCAGATCGTGAAACGGGGCAGTGATTTGCTGTTTCAGGCGATCGTGACCATCGTTTGCATCAATGAAGACGGCCAACCTGCGCGTCTTCCGGCAAATATTCGCTTAATGTTGCATTGAACGGCGGAAAACCGGCGCAAATTCTCGTGAATGCAACGGATTTTATGGCTTTCCCCGTGGAAACTTTGTAGTTTCTTGGCAAAAGGGGCCGGAAAAGGCCGTAAAACAAGAGCAGGCACAATGGAAGCAGCAGTCGATTTCTCGATGTGGGCGCTATTCGCGCGCGCAACACTGACCGTAAAACTGGTAATGATTATGTTGATCGGCGCCTCGTTTTGGTCGTGGTCCATCATCATTCAACGCACCATTCTTTTCCGCAAAGCGCGCAAAGAGGCCGAGGAGTTTGATCAGTCCTTCTGGTCCGGCGAGCCTTTGGATGGCTTGTTCGACGAGTTGGGGCCAGAGCCCGAGGGGCGCTCTGCCAAGATTTTTGCCGCGGGTATGATGGAGTGGCGCCGCAGTCATCGCCAAGACGGCGGTTTGATTGCCAATGCCACCAGCCGAATTGAACGGTCTATGGATGTGGCGGTGGCCAAAGAGGCCGAAGATTTGCAGCGCGGCTTGCCTGTGCTGGCGACGATTGGGTCTACAACGCCGTTTGTGGGTCTGTTCGGGACCGTCTGGGGCATCATGAATGCCTTTATCGAAATTGCAGAACAGCAAAACACCAACCTCGCGGTTGTTGCGCCTGGTATCGCCGAGGCTTTGTTGGCCACCGGTTTGGGCCTGCTGGCCGCGATCCCTGCGGTTATTTTCTACAACAAACTGTCTTCGGATAGCGATCGCATCCTGTCTGGCTACGAAGCCTTCGCCGATGAATTCGGCACCATCCTTAGCCGTCAGTTGGATAGCTAAGATGGGGGCGGGTGTTATAGCCAAGAAAGACGGAGGCGGACGTCGCCGTCGCCGGACGCGCAGTGCGCCGATGGCAGAGATCAACGTGACGCCATTTGTGGACGTGATGTTGGTGCTTTTGATCATCTTTATGGTGGCTGCGCCATTGCTGACGGTGGGTGTTCCGGTGGAATTGCCTAAGACCGCGGCCAACCCTTTGCCGGGTGAGCAGGAAGAGCCGTTGACGGTGACTGTGACCGCCGAAGGTCAGGTGATGATCCAGACCACGCCAACCACATTTGAAGAACTGGTGCCAAAGCTGCGCGCCATTGCGACAGAGCGCGATTCAGATCGTGTGTATCTGCGGGCGGATGGGTCTATCCCATATGAGACCGTGGTGCAGGTGATGGGCGCGCTGAATGCGGGTGGTTTTGCGGATATTGGCTTGGTCACGGATATTGGTGGCCCCTCGTTGGACGGGCAAGACGGTTAAGGCGCGATAGGTGCATATCGGTCAATATATCTCTGGGGGCGCCCATGCGGTGCTGATCAGCTGGGTGCTGTTTGGGGGCGTGTTCCGCTCTAGCCCAGAACCGGTCGAGGTGACCGGCGTGGATATTATTACGACGGAACAGTTTGACGCTTTGCTGAACCCACAGGCCGCGCCTTCGCCGACGCCTGACATTGAAACGCCTGTTGCGCCAGAGATTACGCCCGAGCCTACGCCAGAGCCGCCGCAAATTACCCCCACAGAACCGGTGACACCGCCGGAGCCGCCTGCGCCGACCGAAGCGCCTGTGGCTGATCCGGTGCCAGAAGTAATTCCAGAGCCGCAGCCCCCTGCGCCTGTGGTTGCGCCAGAGCCAGAAGAAATCACGCCGCCTGCGCCAGAACCTGAAGTGTCAGCCCCCGTGCAGTCGCCGCGCCCTGTGGCGCGACCTGTGAACCGTGTTGCGCCTGAAGCTGTGGCTGCGCCAGAGCCGGATGTGCAGATCGCGGAAGTGAATCAAGCCCCCACAGAGCAGGCCGATGCCGCTGAGCAGGTGGAAGAAGCGCAAGAGGCCACGGCGCGCGAAGAAGCGGCCACGGAAATTCCAACAGAGCCACAGCAACAGGCGGCAGCGCCTGTGACCTCTGTGCGTCCGAAGGCGCGTCCAAGCCGCCCTGCGCAAAGCGCGCAGACGCAGACCGAAACGCCTGCGGAGCCTGCGCAAACCAACAGCAGCAGCGTGGAAGATGCTTTGGCGCAGGCTTTGGCCGATACGCCCGCCGCGCCAAGTGGACCGCCGCTGACGCAGGGCGAAAAAGACGCGCTGCGTATCTCGGTTCAGGAATGCTGGGTCGTGGATGTGGGCAGCCAAGCTGCAAATGTTACAGTCACGGTTGGCATGTCGCTGGATCGTGAGGGCAAGGTGCAGAGCGGTTCTCTTCGGATGCTAAGTGCCGAAGGTGGCAATGAAAATGCAGCACGGGCGGCCTTTGATGCGGCGCGCCGTGCGATCCTGCGGTGTCAGCGGGGCGGCTATAATTTGCCGATTGAAAAATATGATCATTGGCGTGACGTCGAAATGACGTTTAATCCAGAAAACATGAGGCGCAGATGAAAAAGTTAATCGCAACGCTAATGCTTGGTTTGGTTGGCCTGACGGCGACCGCTCCGGTGGTTCATGCGCAAAGTGGGCCTTTGCGGATTGAGATCACCGATGGTGTGATTGAACCCTTGCCCTATGCGGTGCCGAATTTCGTGGCTGAGAATTCTGGCGCTGGGCAATTGGCGCAGGATATTGCACGGGTTGTGGCAGCAGATCTGTCTGGCACAGGTTTGTTCCGCGAAATTCCAAGCGACGCTTTCATTAGCAACATCACAAATTTCTCTGCCCCTGTGCAATTCGCTGACTGGAAAGCGATCAATGCGCAGGCTTTGATTTCTGGCGCGGTGAGCGTGGAGAGCAATGGCACCGTATCTGTGAAGTTCCGAGTGTATGACGTGTTTGCCGGCACAGAGCTGGGCAATGGTTTGCGCTTTAGCGGCACGCAGGATGGCTGGCGCCGGATGGCCCACAAGGTGGCGGATGCGGTTTATAGCCGGATCACCGGCGAAAGCGGCTATTTTGACAGCCGCGTGGTGTATGTGTCTGAGACGGGTCCGAAGGATGATCGTAAGAAGCGTTTGGCGATCATGGATTATGACGGGGCAAACCTGAAATTCCTCACAGACAGCAGCAGCATTGTACTGGCGCCGCGTTTCTCTCCGAATGGGGATCGGGTGTTGTATACGTCTTATGAAACCGGTTTTCCGCAGGTGTTTGTGCTGGATGTGGGCAGTGTTCAGCGCCGTGTGCTGGAGCAGCAAGCGGGTGGTATGAGCTTTGCGCCACGCTTCTCGCCAGATGGGCAGGATGTTGTGTTTAGTTTCACAGAGGGTGGCAATACCGACATCTATCGTATGAATATCGCCAGCGGTCAGCGCACGCGCCTGACCAGCGCGCCGTCGATTGAGACTGCGCCAAGCTTTAGTCCGGATGGCAGTAAGATCGTGTTTGAAAGCGACCGGTCTGGCCAGCAGCAGCTCTATGTTATGAGCGCCTCTGGCGGCAACGCAACGCGTATTAGTTTTGGCCAAGGCCGTTATGGTACGCCGGTCTGGAGCCCGCGCGGTGATTTGATTGCCTTTACCAAGCAAAACAAAGGTCGTTTCCACATTGGCGTGATGCGTGTGGATGGCAGTGAAGAGCGTTTGCTGACCGCAAGCTTTTTGGATGAAGGTCCAACGTGGGCGCCGAATGGGCGTGTGATCATGTTCACCCGCGAAACGCAGGGCGCGAATGGGTCGTCGTCTTTGTATTCGGTGGATGTGTCGGGCCGGAACCTAAAGCCTGTGCGGACACAAGGGGGCGGATCGGATCCAAGCTGGTCGCCTTTGCAACAGTAATTAAGAAAATCCGCAAATCTGTGGTAATAGAAAAATAAAAGAACATCTTAGAGGCGTTATCGTCAGGAGCTGAGACTATGATCGGAACTTTTTCAAAGGTTGGCGCATTGTGCGCCGTGGTGGCGCTAAGCGCATGTACGAACCCTAATAGCCTTGGCGGCGGATTTGGCGGGGCGGGCTCTGGTGCCGGCACTGACGTGAATGCAGGGATCGTGCCAGGCAGCGCGAATGATCCGACAAGCCCAGCGTATTTCCAGCAAACTGTTGGCGACCGCGTTTTGTTTGTTGTGGATCAGTCCACGCTGACGGACGAAGGCCGTGCGGTGTTGGCTGGACAGGCAACTTGGTTGCAGACCAACACGGATTATGTGGCTGTGATCGAAGGCCATGCGGACGAGCAGGGCACACGTGAATATAACCTCGCGCTGGGTGCGCGTCGTGCCAATGCGGTTCGTGAATATCTTGTTTCACAAGGTGTGGATGGCAACCGTTTGAAAACACTGAGCTATGGTAAGGAACGTCCGGCTGAGATTTGTTCAGCAGAGGCGTGTTATTCTCTGAACCGCCGAGCGGTGACAATTATTTCTGCTGGCCTGACCAGCTAAGCACCTAACTGACCGTTAAGAGGGTTTGATCATGCGCGCTTTTGCTTTTGCTGTTCTTTTGATGGGGTCTGTGTCGCCAATGGCAGTGCAGGCACAACAAGAAGAGACTTTGGCGGATATTCGTCAGCAGATGTCTGTTCTGTACGTTGAAGTGCAGCGTCTGAAGCAGGAGCTTTCCACAACCGGTGCGCCGCAGGGCGGTGTGTCTGGTGGATCGGTTCTGGCGCGTATGGATGCGATTGAGTTGGAATTACAGCGCCTTACAGGCAAAACCGAAGAGCTGGAGTTCCGCATTCAAAGCGTTGTGAATGATGGCACGAACCGGATCGGTGATCTGGAGTTTCGTTTGGTTGAGCTTGAAGGTGGTGACGTCAGCCAATTGGGTGAAACCAGCACCTTAGGCGGGGATATCACGAGCCCTGCGGTGTCTGTTCCTGCGCCGACGGATCAAGGGAGCCAGCTTGCGGTTGGCGAAGAGGCTGATTTTAATCGCGCTGTTGCCGCGCTGGAAAACTTGGATTTCGGCGAGGCGGCCCAGCAATTTGCGATCTTTACCCAGACCTACCCAGGTAGCCCGCTTGAAGCGGAGGCGCATTTGCGTCGTGGCGAGGCGTTGGAAGGGGCTGGGATCAACTCTGATGCGGCGCGCGCTTTTTTGGAAAGCTATTCTGGCTATCCGCAAAGCCCTTTTGCCGCCGAGGCCTTGTATCGTTTGGGGTCCTCGCTTGGGAAGCTGGGGCAAGTGAACGAAGCCTGCGTGACATTGCGCGAGGTTGAAGTGCGTCATCCCTCGAGCCCTTTTGTGTCCAATGCCCAGCAAGACATTCTGGGCCTAGGGTGTAGCTAAGATGCAGCTGACAGGAGACCACCAAACCCTGGTGCGCGCTCTTGCGGGTGAACTTTCGAAATATGCTGTGAAACGTGTTGGGGTTGCTGTCTCTGGGGGCAGTGACTCGATGGCTTTGTTGTGCTTGCTGTCTGCTTTGCAAAAGCAGGGTGATCTGGTGGTTGAGGCCATTACGGTCAATCACGGTCTGCGCCCCGAAGCGGCGGATGAGGCCAAGTTTGTTTATGAAAACTGCGAGCGTTTGGGCGTGCCCCATGCGATTGCGGAATGGACTGGCTGGAATGGCGCAGGCAATCTGCAAGGCGCGGCGCGTTTGGCGCGGTATCGTTTGATTGCGGAATGGGCCGAGCGACGTCAGCTTGATACGGTCTGTCTTGGCCATACGCAGGATGATGTAGCGGAAACCTTGCTGATGCGCCTGAAGCGCGAAAGCGGTGTGGACGGTTTGGCGCGCATGGACGAGCGGTTTCTGCGCAATGATGTATGGTTTCAACGCCCGATGATGGAGCTTTCCCGTGTGGAATTGCGCCGGTTCCTGAAAGACATTCGGGTGGATTGGAAAGAAGATCCGTCTAACAAGAACGAAGCTTTTGAACGGGTGCGGATGCGCCGCTTGCTTGGCGCGTTAGAAGAGGCCGGGCTGTCGCAGGGCGCTTTGGCGGCTGTGGCCAAGAACCTGTCTGATGCCAAAGAGGCTTTGGGGCGGGCGGCTTATGTGTTTTGCGTGAAATATGCTAAGATCGAACATGGAGATCTGGTGATCAACCGTGCCGCTTTCCTGAATGAGGGCGCAGAGCTGCGTCGCCGGATTTTGACCATGGCTTTGGATTGGGTCAGTCCGAGTGAATATCCAATGCGCCGCGCGCCTTTGGAAGAGCTGTATCTGGCCATCAAAGAAAAGCGCACCTTTGCTTTGAACGGCTGTTTGAGCTTTGTCAAAGAAGATAGCTTTCGCATTGGCCGCGAGTATAGCGCTGTGCGCGAGCGGGTGGAACATTCGCCGCGTTGGGATCGCTGGGTGATCAGCGGGCCTTGGCAGATGGGCATGCAGCTGCGCGCCTTGGGTGAGCCGAGCCTTTCGGGCCTTAAAAACTGGCGGGAAACGGCGGTTCCTCGCCAAACGCTTATGGCTTCGCCTGCGGTGTGGTATCATGACGAATTGATCGCGGCGCCCCTTGCGGAGCCGCATGATGACTGGGGCCTGACCCTTCAAAGGCCTAAATTTCCGGCAGAAGGGGCCAGTTAAGGCATTATCGCATTGAACACTGCGCTCTGATGTCTATTTATCAGGGATGGTAGCTGTGTTAGGACAGCGCCAATCGACTTTTAGGAGAATTGCCTTGGGCAACGCACGTAATATCGCATTTTGGGTGGTGCTTTTTCTGCTGATCCTCGCTCTGTTCAATTTGTTCAGCGGCAACAGCAGCACTTTGCAGAGCCGAGAGATTGGCTATTCGGATTTTGTCGCAGCTGTTGAAGACGGCGGCGTGACCAGCGTGACGCTGGATGGTGAGCAGATCATTTATGTTGGGGCCGATGGCAGCAACTATGTGACGATCGCACCAGAGGATGCACGTGTGACCGAGCTTTTGCTGGCGCAAGACGTGCCGGTGCAAGCTGAGGCGCAAGAGCAATCTGGCCTGCAGGCCTTCTTGCTGAGCTTGCTGCCATTTGCATTGCTGATCGGTGTTTGGATCTACTTCATGAACCGCATGCAAGGCGGCGGCAAAGGTGGCGCGATGGGCTTTGGCAAATCCAAAGCCAAGATGCTGACTGAAAAGCATGGCCGCGTCACATTTGACGACGTGGCTGGCATCGACGAAGCCAAAGAAGAGCTGGAAGAGATCGTAGAATTCCTGCGCAACCCACAGAAGTTTAGCCGTCTTGGCGGTAAAATTCCTAAGGGTGCGCTGCTGGTGGGCCCTCCGGGCACTGGTAAAACCCTGCTGGCGCGCGCGATTGCGGGCGAGGCGGGTGTACCGTTCTTTACAATTTCCGGTTCTGACTTCGTGGAAATGTTCGTGGGTGTGGGTGCGTCTCGTGTGCGCGACATGTTCGAGCAGGCTAAGAAGAACGCGCCATGTATCGTATTTATCGACGAAATCGACGCCGTGGGTCGCCATCGTGGCGCCGGCTATGGCGGCGGGAACGACGAACGCGAGCAGACGCTGAACCAATTGCTGGTTGAGATGGACGGCTTTGAAGCCAATGAAGGCGTGATCATTCTGGCGGCGACCAACCGTCGTGATGTTCTGGACCCTGCGTTGCTGCGTCCGGGCCGTTTTGACCGCAACGTGACTGTGGGCAACCCAGACATCAAAGGCCGTGAGAAGATCCTTGCTGTGCACGCACGCAAGACACCTCTGGGCCCTGACGTTGATCTGCGCATCATCGCGCGCGGTACGCCAGGCTTCTCTGGTGCGGATCTGGCGAACCTTGTGAATGAATCAGCACTGATGGCTGCCCGTGTGGGCCGTCGTTTTGTGACGATGGAAGATTTTGAGAACGCGAAAGACAAGGTCATGATGGGCGCAGAGCGTCGGTCTATGGTTTTGACGCAGGATCAGAAAGAAAAGACCGCCTATCACGAAGCGGGCCACGCTGTGGTTGGGTTGCTGCTGCCGGAATGTGATCCGGTTTATAAGGCGACCATCATTCCACGTGGCGGCGCTTTGGGTATGGTTGTGTCCTTGCCGGAAATGGATCGCCTGAACTGGCACCGTGATGAATGTGAGCAGAAGCTGGCCATGACCATGGCGGGTAAAGCGGCTGAGGTTCTGAAATACGGTGAAGATCACGTGTCCAACGGCCCAGCGGGCGACATCCAACAAGCCAGCCAATTGGCGCGCGCCATGGTGATGCGCTGGGGCATGTCCGACAAGGTGGGGAACATCGACTACGCTGAGGCTCATGAGGGCTATCAGGGCAACACCGGTGGGTTCTCTGTTTCCGCGGACACGAAGGTTCTGATCGAGGACGAAGTGAAACGCTTTATCCAGAACGGCTATGACAAAGCGTATCAACTGCTGACAGACCACAACAAAGAGTGGGAAAATCTGGCGCAGGGCTTGCTGGAGTATGAAACTCTGACAGGTGACGAGATCAAACGCGTTATGAATGGTGATGCACCAACGCCGTCTGATGACGAAGATGGTGGAAACGCAGCAGCCGAGGATAAACCTTCTGTCACTGCGATCCCTAAAACCAAGCCGCGCAATAAGCCGGAAGGTGGGATGGAGCCAGAGCCAACCTCTTAAGGGACTTGGTCAAACAGTTAGAAACCCCCGATGCGGATCGCGCGTCGGGGGTTTTTCTTTGTGCAGAAGCCGCTTGTTTTATGCGTTGTGGTGCCCACATTGGGTGGCATGAACAGTGATCCGCAGATTAATCGTTTGAAACGGCTTATGACGTCTTATGAGGGGCGCGATCATTGCGTGACTGCCTTTTTCCTATCACAGGACGAGGTTGGTTTTTTAGGCGCAGGGCAAGGGCTTGAAGATGTCGCGCCTTCGGACACCCTGTTTGAGATCGGATCGATCACCAAGGTTTTCACCGCCATTCTGATGTGTGTCTTGGCGGAAGAGGGCGTGTTGGACCCGAAAGCGCCCTTGCGTGATATGTCCTCGGGCTTGGCAGTGGTGCCTGACTGGATCACGCCCGAGCGTTTGGCCAGCCATACCAGTGGCTTGCCGCGCATTCATGTGCCGATTTGGAAAGCCCTGATCAAGCCTTTGCCCAAAGATCCCTATGCTGTGTTCTCGCGGGATGATCTGTTGGCATGGATGCAGGAGTGGTCGCAAAAGGCGCGGCAGGGCAAACCCTCTCATTCCTATTCAAACCTTGGGGTGGGGCTTTTGGGCGAGGCGATGGCGATCCAAGCTGGGGTGCCGTATTTTGATCTGCTGGCTGATAAGGTCTTGGTGCCGCTTGGCATGCAAGACACGGTGCAAAGCCTATCCACAGAGCAGTACAATCGCTTTGCGCGGCCTAAGACGCCCAAAGGAAAACCTGTGCCGGATTGGACATTCCAATCTATGGCGGCGGCTGGGTGTTTGCGGTCTTCGACTGCGGATCTGGCGCGGTTTGCGAGGGCGGTATTAAAGGCGCTGGAGGCGCCAGAAACAGTGTTGGATCGCGCCTTTGTGCGATCAGCCGCGCCTGTGTTTGGTTTGGGCGTTAAGGGCGGCATGGAGCCTGCCGCGCAATGTTTGGGCTGGTTTCGCAACGTGCATGGCAAAACGAAGCAAGCGCTGTTGCATCACGATGGGGGCACGGCTGGATCGACCAGCGCGATCTATATCTGCCCTGAAACCTCAGAGGCCTGCGCGGTGCTGTCAAACAATGGAATTGCGGCCAATCTTTGGGCGGGTACGAAGTTTGGCTTATCCAACCCGCTTGCCAAGGCGCATGACGTGTTTCAGGCGCGATAATCCGCGCGGCTAAAAGCGTTCCCCGAGCAACCGATAGCACCAAAAGGGCTCTTCGGTTTCAATGGCTTGGTTTAGGCGGGCAGGGGAAAAGCCAGTGGCGCGTCGTACAGAACGCCCCATATGGGATTGATCTGAATAGCCTGCATCTTGGGCGATTTCTGCCAGAGACGCATCTTTCTGTTGCCGTGAGAGGCGGTGCAGGTTTTCAAAGCTGCTGTAGAATTCCAGTTCCTGTTGGGACTGTCCACTCAGGCGCTTGATCTTGCGTTCGAGGGTCCGCAGGCTTTGGCCAGAGCTTGACAGGGCTGCACGCACGGCGATGGCTTTGGCCCAATCTGTCACCCCATTCAGAACAGAGCGGTTGGCTGCCCAGTGCGGCAGCAGAGCCTCGCAAAAGCTGTTCCATTGGTCTGTGGGGGCTTGAGGGTGTGCAAAGGTTTGGAAGGCCTCTGCCATACTGTCTGGCAGGCTGGTATAATCAGCAGAGCCGCCCAGCGTGATCCAGGCATCGTGGTAAAAGCCAACAGTGATTGCAGTGCAGGGGCCCTTTGACCAGCTGATGGTTGGGCTATCGGTTGGTCCAGATACGTAAAGCTCCGGCAGGGGCGGGCTGAGAGGGGCGTCTTGCCAGTCGCCCTTTGAGGGCAATAAATGCAGCGCGCCATGGAGGACTTGGGTGACAGAGACCAAGGGCGAGGCTGGGAAGTGGTTGACGCGGTCTTGATCGCTCAGGTCTGCGCCGCGGGTGTCGCGGAATATGCCAACAAAGACACAGCCGGACAGGTTGGTTGAGGGACGCAGAAGTTTTGAAATGGGTTGCACGGAAATCTCGTGATTTGTCGCAATCATTCTATATGGGCGCGGCGCGCTTTGGCAAGAAAACGCGGACGACTAGCCAAGGAAAGACCATGTCTCAGATCAAATTCTCAGGACCGCGTTCTATGCGGCTTCGTAGCTTTTCAAAGTTGAACCAAATCGCGATTGCAACCTACGTCAGACATGCGTTTGGGCGTCGTTTGGCGCAGGACTGGGATGCCAACCTTGAGATTGGCATTCGGTTTGTCCGCCACCAGTTTACCGCTGCCATGACAGGTGCGGATATCTCGGACGGGCGTAAGCTGTTTGATAGCGTGCAGCTGGAAACAGATGATGTGTATGAGGTGACGACTGAGGCGGTGAATACGCCAAAGGGCACTTGGTATGTACCAAAGCACAAAGCAAGCGATGCTGTGCTGCTGTATTTGCATGGCGGCGGATATACCTTTGGCGGCGCGGTGAGTGATCGGTTTGCCGCCATGTTGGCGCATCGCGTGGGGGCGGTTCTGTTTGCGCCGAAGTATCGTTTGACGCCAGAACACCCGCATCCTGCCCAGCAAGAAGATGCTTTGTCTGCTTGGGACTATGTGACCAAAGATGTCGCGCCAGAGAAGGTTGTGGTGATTGGCGATAGCGCCGGTGGGCACATGGCGTTGATGTTGTTGAAATCTCTGCAAAAAGCGCAACTGCCACAACCAGCTTTGTGCATTGGTTTGTGTCCTTGGACTGATATTGACAACAGCAGCCCAAGCATGAGCGAGAATGATCGCTATGACCTTGTGCAGGGATGGATGGCGCAGCGGTTTGGGGAATGGTTGGACCCCTATCATATCTATGGCCGCGAAATGCTGTCGCCGGTTTTGATGGATTTTTCAGATCTGGCGCCGCTGTATCTGCAAGCGGGTGGGCGCGAAGTGTTGCATGACATGATCGTCGCCTTCGCTCAGGCGCAGAAAGAGAAAGGTGCAGAGGTGATGTTGGATGTGTGGCCTGACATGCCACATGACTTTCAGGCCTATGACACCTTGAAGACATCTGCCACAGAAGCGCTTGGCCGCATCAAAGAAGCGGTTGAGGCCCATGTGGGATCTGATCGCAGTTTTGAGACCTGCGACAGGACCGTGAAGTAACACCGCTGAGACCCGCCGCCCCCTTTGGCCTAGGGGCGGCCCCTGTCTCTTGATTGAACCCTCTGTTGCCGATCGGATCGAAATGTTGCGCATATTTTTGCTTTCATTGCGATTTGCCGAGGCTGCGACATTGGCTGGGGTTGTTCTCCTCGGCAAAATAGGGTTTTTGGGGCCAATATTGCTTTGGGAGCCTAAGATGAGCGCACGCCGCCCTGCAAAAGACTGCACTGACATGACGGAAGTCCGCGCCGGTATCGACGCATTGGACAAAGATCTGGTGTCTTTATTGTCGACGCGCGCCGGTTACATTCAGCGCGCGATGGAGCTAAAGCAAAGCAACGGTTGGCCAGCCCGCATTCCGGACCGTGTGGAAGAAGTGGTCAACAATGCTAAAGCCGAAGCGCGCCAGCAAGGGCTTGACCCAGAGCTGGTGGAAACGCTGTGGCGCCAGTTGATTGACTGGTCGATTGAACAAGAAGAGGTGGGGCTGTCTCAGCACCGCTCTGAACCTTAAGCCCTAAGACCTCAGACAGAGAGTAGGAGACACTCATGGCCGCAGACATTATCGATGGTAAGGCTTTTGCCGCCTCTGTTCGTGAAAAAGTTGCTGAACATGTGGCCCGTTTGAAGGAAGAGAACGGCATCACCGCTGGTCTGGCCGTGATCTTGGTGGGCGAAGACCCAGCCAGCGAAGTGTATGTGCGCAACAAAGGCAAGCAAACGCTTGAGGTTGGCATGAACTCGTTTGAGCACAAGCTGCCTGCGGATGTCTCTGAAGAAGAGCTGTTTGCACTGGTGGATAAGCTGAATGCGGATCCGGCGGTGCATGGTATTCTATGCCAATTCCCCGTGCCGGATCATCTGGATGAACGCGCGATTGTGGCGCGGATTGATCCTGCCAAAGATGTTGATGGTCTTAGCGTTGTGAATGCGGGGCGTTTGGCCAGCGGTCAGAAAGCCCTGATCAGCTGCACGCCTTTGGGCTGCTTGATGCTGCTGCGCGACAAACTGGGCAGCCTGTCTGGATTGGATGCGGTTGTGATTGGCCGCTCGAACCTTGTGGGCAAGCCGATGGCGCAACTGTTGCTCGGCGATAGCTGCACTGTAACCATGGCGCATTCGCGCACGAAAGACCTGAAAGAGGTTGTGGGCCGCGCCGATATTGTGATCGCCGCTGTAGGCCGCCCAGAGATGGTGCCAGGCGACTGGATCAAGGAAGGCGCAACGGTAATCGACGTGGGCATCAACCGCATCGAGCGGGACGGTAAGCGCAAGCTGGTGGGTGATGTAGACTTCGCCAGCGTGTCTGCACGTGCCGGCGCTGTGACCCCAGTTCCAGGCGGCGTTGGCCCGATGACCATCGCGTGCCTCTTGGCCAATACGGTCACCGCCTGCTGCCGCGCGCATGGTTTGGCAGAGCCAGAAGGGCTTACAGCATAAACTCTCTTTTGAGTTGTAAGTTTGATACATGATCTACTGAAAGCCACTTATACCTAAGGGTATGGTGGCTTTTCTCGTAATAAGTGAAAGAAAATTTTAGATTTCTCTTTTCAAATCACTGAAAATGCGATCTTTTTAGGGAAGAAGAAGATCGTAAGTGCAAGTGATCGTTGAAAGTATTTCACGCTAGGGTTTCTAGCCTGAGGTGCCCTTGGCGAGGATAAAGGGGTAGAATGCTTCAAATTGTAAGGGAAACCTTTTCCTCAATTTTGTCGCGTCAAACCATTGCGATCTGGCTTATCTGCAATTTTTGCGCTGTGACGACGGGCCCCTTTGGCACGTTTAATACGATGAGCTTTGAGCTGCGTTTGCTCTATTGGCCATTGGTGATCACGGTGTCGATTGTACTTGGCTACACAGCCGCCGCCTGCGCCCGCATGATTTGCGGCGGCCCCGAAGGCTTGAAGCGGGATATGATCCAAGCTGTGATTGGCTCTTTGTTGGTGTCCGGCTCGATCTGGGCCTTTGGAAACCAAGTGTTTTACGTGTTCGTTCAACCGATCTCTTACGGGCTGTTGTTGGGATATGTGGCCTTGGTGTTCTTGGCTGTGATCGCAAGCCGACACATTCTGCGCCTTGTGATCCGCAAAGCGCGTATGGAGGCCATAGAAAGCGACGTTTCTGTTGAAGCGGACACGGCGCCTGTGTCTTTGATCGCGCCTTTGTTGGTGCGCCGTTTGAATGGCGATCATTCCGGTGACATTTTGCGCCTGACAGCCGACAACCATTTTGTTGAAGTGATCTCGGAAACCGGCGCGACCTCGTTGCGGATGCGGTTTCGCGATGCGATTGCGGAAATGGAAGGCGTTCAGGGTGGGTTGGTGCACCGCTCGCATTGGGTGGCATTTGATGCGGTGGAAAGCGCCGAGAAACAGCGAGGTAAGTTGATCTTGCGCCTGCGCAATGGCGATGAAGTACCCGTGAGCCGCAGCTATCGCGCTGATCTAGAGGGCAGCAAGATTGCCACGCTGATCAACGGTTCATCGGAACAATCCGAGGCGTCTGGCCCGTAACGATGGCTTTGGCTTCGGGCCGCATGAGGGTTTCAAAGGCTTTATCCGTGCTGCGCAGACCACCCGTAAAGGTGCCATAAGCCGGCATAATCACCCGATCCACATCAAACAGAAACGCAGGGCGCGAAATCCCGCGATGCCGCGTTTGAACGCGCACCTTCGGATGGTAATGCCCCGAGATTTCTCCGCTTTTGCCATCCTTAGCGATATGGCGGAAGGTCAGCGGAGGCACAGGTAATTCAGCCAAATGGCTGCCGGGCAATTCAATCGGGCCGGGATCATGGTTGCCTTCGATCCAAACCCAGCGCCGCCCCGCCTGTAGGCGGTTGATCCACGCGGTGTTCTCTTCAGGAAGCGCCTCGAGCGCGTCCAGATCATCAAAACTGTCGCCCAAACACACCACCGTCTGTGCATTGGTGGCGCGCAGGTCTTGTTCCAGTCGGATCAAAGTGTCCTGCGTGTCATACGGGGGCAGGGTGGTGCCGCTACGGCGGGCCACGCGCTCGGATTTACCAAGGTGCAGGTCAGACACGCACAGCAGGTCTTTGTCGCGCCACCACAGCGCGCCAGAGCCAAGCGCAGAGAGTTGCGCCCCTGCGAGGGAAAAGTCGACAGTCTTCATAGGGGTATTGGTGGGGCGATTCCCATGTTGGGGCAAGCGAATAACAGGCTTAGGTTGATAAACCTGCCGCATCCATCAGCGCGGCTTCTTCTTCGGCCAGCAATCTTTCATCCGCAGATCCTGTGACCGTGACCTTGCCCACCTCAAGGAACAGCGGCGCGGCCAAAGGCGTGACGCGATCCAGCGTGACCAGATCGATGCGGTCTTGGATACGGTCCAGCATGGCGTCGATACGGGCGAAATCCACAAGGCCGCGCATGGCCTCTTGGCGCGTGACACGCATCAGCAAATGATCCGGATCGTATTTCAGCAGAGTGTCATACAGGATATCGCTGGAAAACGTCGCTTGGCGGCCAGATTTACGCTGGCCCGGTTGGTTACGTTCGATCAGCCCCGCGATGGTGGCCACGCCGCGAAACGTGCGTTTCATCAGGGCGTTTTGAGCCAGCCACCCGTCCAGCCCCTCGGTGAGCGTCGCGCGATCAAACAAGGGCGTCGGGTCCGTGACCGCATCCAGCCCCCAGATCAGCGTAGCGTAATCGGTAGCGACAAAGCCCATGGGCGCAAGCCCAGCCTCTTCCATCTGTTTGGTCAGCAGCAGCCCAAGGGTTTGCTGCGCATTGCGCCCTGCAAAGCCGTACACACACAGATGATGCCGCCCATTGTGCGGAAAGCTTTCGATCAGCAATCGATCTGGCCCGGGCAATTGCGACATATCACGTTGCAGCGCCAGCCAATCGGCCGTGTGATCGGGCAGGGCGGGCCAAGTGTCTTGCTGAAAAAGCCGCAGAATGCGCTGCGACAGCTGGGTGGAGGTCGCGAATTTGGTGCCAGAGAACGTGGCGACCTTGGGTTTGCGGCCTTTGTCGCGGCTGACTTCTACCGTCATCTCGCGCAATCCTTCATAGCGCACGATCTTGCCGCCGATCAGGAAGGTATCTCCAGCGCTAAGGGATGCCGCAAAGGCCTCTTCGATCTCCCCCAAGGGTTTGCCCCCTCGGCTGCGCTTCATACGCACTTTCAGCAGGTCGCTGTCTTGGATCGTGCCCGCGTTCATACGCAGCTTGGCGGCGGCGCGGGGGTCGCGCAATTGCCATTGCCCATCGGGACGCTGCATCAGCCGTTGCCATTGATCATAAGCGCGCAGGGCATAGCCGCCGGTGGCGCAGAAATTCAGGCAATCGTCAAACTCTGTGCGTGTCATGTCCGCATAGGCCCCGACGCTGCGCATTTCTTCGAACAGATCATCTGCCATGAATGGCCCGCTGGCGGCGCGTAGCAGGATATGTTGGCACAGCACATCCAAGGGACCTGCGCCGCGCGGCTCTCCGTCTAGATCATTTTCCTGCACGGCTTCCAAGGCGGCAAGGCATTCCACGACTTCAAACCGGTTGGCGGGCACCAAAAGCGCCTTTGAGGGCGCGTTATAGCGGTGATTGGCGCGGCCAATGCGTTGTACCAAACGTTTTACATTCTTAGGCGCTCCGATCTGGATCACCAAATCCACGTCGCCCCAGTCGATGCCCAGATCAAGGCTGCCGGTGCAAACAATGGCGCGCAATTGGCCTGCCACCATAGCGGCTTCGACCTTTTGGCGCTGCTCGCGGTCTAGGCTGCCGTGGTGAATGCCGATGGGCAGGCTGTCTTCATTGGCAAGCCACAGGTTGTGAAAGAAAATCTCGGCCTGCGCGCGGGTGTTGTGAAAGATCAGCGTGGTTTTATGGGCTTTGATCTGCTCGATCACAGCGGGAATGGAATAGGCCGCACCACCGCCAGCCCAAGGGGGCGGCTCGGATGTGGTGAGCATTTTGATGTCCGGCTTGGGGCCGGGATCGGCCTGCAAGATCTCGCAAGGGTCTGGATGGCGGGCCAGAAGCTGCGCGATGGCTTGCGGATCATCCACCGTGGCCGACAGGCCGACGCGCTTTAGATCGGGGCAGAGCGATTGCAGCCGCGCCAAAGCCAGCATCAGCTGATCGCCCCGTTTGCTTTCGGCCAGCGCGTGGATTTCATCTACCACGATGCGTTTCAGCCCCTTAAAGGTGCGCGCCGCATCTTCGTAGCTGGTGAGCAGCGCAAGGCTTTCTGGGGTGGTCAGCAAGATATGCGGCGGGTCAGCTCGTTGGCGTTTTTTGTGAAAGTTGGATGTGTCGCCCGTGCGATCTTCGATGCGGATATCCAGCCCCATCTCATCCACGGGCGTGCGCAGGTTGCGTTTGATATCCGTCGCCAGTGCCTTCAGCGGCGACACATAAAGCGTATGCATCCCCTCATGCGGGGTTTGGGCCAAATCCACCAAAGTGGGAAGAAACCCCGCCAAGGTTTTCCCGCCGCCCGTGGGCGCGATCAACATCAGGGCCGGGACATCCGCCTTGGCCAGCATCTCTTGTTGGTGGGGATGGACAGACCAGCCACGGCTTGCAAACCAATCGTTAAAGGTGGCTGGCAAGCAAGGGGCGTTGGTCATCTGCGTGGATCAGTCCGCGCAGAAGTGGCGATACATCAGCGCGATAAACTCGGATGTTTTTTCATCCGCCAGCGCGTAATAGATGGTTTTGCCCTCGCGGCGGGTTTGCACCAGATTTTCATCACGCAGGCGGGCCAACATCTGGCTGACCGTGGCTTGGCGCAGGTTCAGCAGCTCTTCCAGCTCTCCGACAGACCGTTCGCCACTGGCCAGATAACACAGGATCATCAAGCGCCCATCATGGGCGAGCGTTTTCAAATATGCGGCGGCGGCTTTGGCGTTTTCCGCCATGTCCTGCGTGGGGGCTGTCGTCTGTGTCATAGGTGTGAGACTGTTTTTGAATACAGTAGGTTAGAGAATGTTTGCGTTACCATATCACCCTTTCCTGTAAAGAGCGAGGTGTCTTGGAGCGAAAGACGCAGGGCTATTCTGCCGCGCTTGGCTGTGCTTCAGAAACAGGCACCTTGGTGTGGTTCCAGTTCCAAATCAGGATAATCTGAGCGATGACAATCAACAGTGTTGCCAGCAAGAACGAGGCTCCTGGGAAGTAGATCGGCGCATCTGGGCCAGAGAAATAAGCAAAGGTCTGTGTCATCATCAGCGGGGCAATGATCATCGCAACCGATCCGATCGAGCCTAGAACGCCTTGCAATTCACCCTGTGCATTGTCCGGCACATTGCGTGACATGATGCTTTGCAGGGCTGGCAAGCCAATCGCCGCCAACGCCGCCACAGGCACAGAAATCATGCCAAGCAGCCCAGACACAACAAAGCTATAGAACAGCAAAGCGCCGAGTTCGAGCGATTGCCCAAGGAAGACAGTTTGCTTAAGCCCCAAACGCTTGGTGACCGGCCCCACCAGCGCACCTTGCACCACTGCATAGGCCGCCCCAAACAGGGCCAAGGATAGGCCAATCCTTTGCGGTGACCAGCCAAAACGTTCAGCGGTGAAGAAGGGCCAAATCACCGGATAGACCAACGTGGCCAATTGATAGAACAGAAAAATCAGCAGCAAAGGCGCAAGCCCCGGTAAACGGGCGATGGCTGCAAATGCGCCAAAGGGATTAGAACGGCGCCACTCAAACCGGCGGCGCATCTCGTCGGTCACGCTTTCCTTAAGCACCACAAAGCCCAAAACGCCGTTCGCTGCTGCCAATGCCCCAGCCGCATAAAACGGCGCGCGGGTGCCAAACTGCGCCAGCAAACCGCCCAGCATTGGACCAAGCACCAAGCCCACGCCAAAGCCCGCACCGATCAGGCCAAAGTTGCGAGCTTTGTCTTCGGGGCGGCTGATGTCGGCCATATAGGCCGAGGCCGTGCCCTGCGTGGCCGCCGCAATGCCGCCCGCCAAACGCCCCGCCAGCAAAATCCAGATCGTCGGCGCAATGGCCATCAGCCCATAAGCCAGCGTCATGAAGCCAAGCGAGATCAACAGCACAGGCCGCCGTCCGAATTGATCGGATAGCGCGCCGATCAATGGGCTGAACAAAAACAGCATGGTCGCAAAGCCACTGCCCAGAATGCCGCCCCAGATGGCAGCGTTTGACAGATCGCCGCCATGCACCTCTTGGATCAGGTCCGGCAGAACCGGCATGATCAGGCCCAACCCCATGGCGTCAATCGTCATGGTGAACAGAATGAACAGGGTAGAGGTGCTGAATGTCATCAAGCCGCCTGCGGTAAGGGAATCATGCGCCCTCAAAGAGCGCTCGGCCAATATATGCCAAGCGCCATATGTGTTAAGGTGTGGAATGCATGACTTGCAAAGACCCGCCGATCTTTGGCGGGTCTTTGCGTCAGGTGCTTATGCGCAATGCGCGATGTCTGTTAGGAAGGCCGTCACTGCCTCGCCCATAGCCTCTGGCGCATCCACCGGCATGGCGTGGCCGGATTTGCGGATCAGTTTGAATTCAGACGCAGGCACCAGCCCCGTGGTCTCGCGCACCATATCCGGTGGCACCATACGGTTCTCAGCGCCGCCCAGACCCAAGGTCGACAGACGCAGCCCAGCGGTTTGCGTGTAGAAATCCGTGCCCATCAGCGCAGCCAAAGCCCCGCAAAGCCCGTCCACGTCTGTGCGTTCAAAGATATCCTGCGTTTGCAGATGCAGCTTGCTATTGATCGCCGCGCGATGAAACCACAAAGGCATAAGGCGCTGGGCCAAGGCGCTGCGGCCTTTTTCTTTCTTGTCTGACAGCTCGTCGATCATGGCCTGCCAATGGGGCGGGTGGCCGATCTTGGCGGCGGTATTACACAGGATCAACGCGCGCACTTGATCCAAACGTTTCACTGCAAGACCTTGCGCGATCATTCCGCCCAAGCCGATCCCCATCACAGCTGCATCATAGATGCCTTTGTCGGTCAAAATCGCCTCGGCATCACGAATAAGACGCCCCATCGCATAGGGGGGCTTCACCACCTCCGTGCCCCCATGACCGCGCAGATCATAGCGGATCACCCGCAGCGATTTGGGCAGGTGGGGCAGCAGGTTGTCCCACACGGTCAGGTCCATCCCGAAATCATGGATCAAGAATAAAACAGGCCCGTCCTTTGGGCCTGTCTCTTCCATGTTCACCTCTAGGTCTTTGGCAAACAGGCTCATCGCGCGCGGCTCTTATCACCGCCAAGACGCATATGGGCCATGATCTGCCCATGGTCCGAGGCCAGTTTGTTATATGGCGCTTCAGGGTGGCTGCCATCTGTCAGGTGGTCGTTAAACACGCTGAAATATTCCATGCCGCCCAAAGCCTCTGGGTTGTCTGGATGGAAGTGACGGCTCAGGTAGATCTGATCAATGCTTTCATGCACCCCGCCAAAGGCCGTGGTATAGACCATGTCGCGCAGGCTCTTGCGCACAAACAGGTTCTCGGCAGAGACCAACTGCAGCGCTTCCATCTCGCCGCGAATATAAGCGTCTTGCTCATCGGAATACCGATCGCGCGGGGTCTTCGCGTCATGGCGCAGCATCCACGCGTAGTTCTTAAACGGCGTCTCACCCGAGATAATCTCGGAACTCACCGCATGTTCGCTGTCGTTAAAGTCGCCGGTCACCATGACGGGGCGGCCTTGTTTCAGCTCGTCCACAATGGCGCGGCGCAAAATCCACGCCTCGGCCATACGGCGCAATGCAGCGCGCATCGCGCCAAGCGCACGGCCCACGGCATCGTATTGCGTCAGGTCGGATTCTGGCGCGAAATCGGCCCCCTCTGGACGGATGAATTCGCCCAGTTTGGATTTCAGATGGCAGTTAAACACGGTGATCACCTGATCGCCCACCGGAATGCGTGCTTTCAAAACAGGGCGTGACAGGCGGCTGATGGTGAAATGCCCCGCATCGCCGCCGCCGAGCTCTTGCAACGGAATGGTCACAGGCTCTGGCAGCTCTTGGATCACCTCTGGCGTTTCAGCAAAGCCAAAGCGGCTGAGGATCGCCACACCTGGGCGGCGCTGGCCGGGCTTGCCTGTGTCATTTACATTGGGCGCAAAGGCGAGGGCGGTTTCATCATATGGCGTAAATCCAAGCTTCTTAAAAATCGCCTTGCGGTGATAGCGCTTGTCTTTGCCCGGCACGACGGCTTCATTCAAAGCCGCCCCGCGACGGTTGGTTTCTGCGATAACCTCCGCCAAAGCCTCTTCTTCAAAGATTTCCTGA
Organism: uncultured Paracoccaceae bacterium; assembly: GCA_947499725.1. Lineage (GTDB taxonomy): Bacteria > Pseudomonadota > Alphaproteobacteria > Rhodobacterales > Rhodobacteraceae > Cognatishimia. Next base: position 216,000 of record CANMPK010000001.1, read on the forward strand.
AAGCCCACGATATCCGCATTCATTGACAGGATCTGGTCGGCCATCCAATCGACCTTCCACGCGTGTTCCTCGGGCGTATAGCTTTGGAAGGTATAGTATTCTTTGTCCGCTCCGATCAGGTTCTTGACGTTGAACGAAGAGATGGTGAATTCGGTCATAGGGCACCTTTGTGAGGTCGCGTGTGTCTTTGGCTCGTTTTACTGCGCCGCCTTCAAAGCCGCCACCCATTTATGCAGCGCATCCAGCGAGGCTGGTTCGTCCAAAAACGGAATATGCGCACGATCCGGTACATTGGCCATGATCGCATCAGGTAGGGTGGTTTGCATCTTTTCAAAGGTTTCAAGCGACAACAGATCAGAGTTTGCGCCACGGATCACCGCCACAGGCTTGCCTTCAAAGGCCGCGTAAAACGGCCAAAGGTCCGGCACCTCTTGCAGGCTCGCGCCCAAGATCGCGTCGCGCAGTTTGGGATCGTATGTGTTGCTTAGACCATTTGGGGTTTGCACAAACAGCTTCTCACATTCTTCGCGCCAGCGTCCTTCCGGCACATTGGCAAAGCCCTGCATCAAGGCAGCCCGCGCCTCGGCGGCGGCACCAAGGGTTTTCCAAATCGGCGGGCGGCCAATGTAGTTCATGATCACATCAATGCCCTTGGCATCAATATCCGGCCCGATGTCATTGAATGCCACGCCCAGCAAACGATCCATATTAATCGCCCCCATGGTAAAGGCGCACAGCCCCCCGCGAGAGCTGCCCAAAATAGCAAAACGCGCGATGCCCAGATGGTCCATCAATTCAAAGGCATCCATGCTTTCGCGTGGCACATTATAGGTGGTGAAATCCTCAGCCCAATCCGAGCGACCCCGCCCGCGATAATCCATCTTGATCAGGCGCACGCCGGGCAGGTGGCCGTTGATGTAACTGAAATCGCTGCTGTTGCGCGTCAGCCCTGACAAGCACAGCACCGGCAAGCCTTTGCCGCTGTCTTCATAATACAGCGTCAGCCCGTCCGACGTTTGAAAATTCGCCATAAAATCTGCCTATGAAACTGCGCTGGGCGGATCAGGTCACAGGCCGTTCTGCCGCGCAAAAGGTTGGAATCTTTGTCAGGTCTCGCAAAATATGATGCGGGCGATGGGGCAGGTGGTCAACCGGTTCGTTGGCGCGATTAACCCATGCGGTGACAAAGCCAAAGCCCGAGGCCCCCGCCGCATCCCAGCCATTAGAAGACACAAACAACACCTCATCGGCGGCGCAGTCAAACCGATCCAGCACCATCTGATAGACGCGCGCATCTGGCTTAAACACGCCCACCTCTTCTACGCTCAGGCAATCATCCAGCAAGGGCCCAATGCCCGCGCTTTGCACTGCGCCCTTCAGCATATCCGGCGCGCCATTCGACAAAATCGCGGTTTTCAAACCGGCTGCTTTGAGTTCGTGCAACATATCCGGCACTTCGGGATAGGCAGACAGTTCCCAGTATAGCTGCAACAGCCGCGTGCGCAGGCGCTGATCGCCATGCAGGCCCGAGGCTTCCAAAGCCCAATCCAGCCCGTTCTGCGTGACGGTCCAGAAATCCGTATGTTCTTGGGTGATCGCGCGCAGCCAAGTGTATTGCAGCTGCTTTAGTCGCCAATCATTTGCGACCTTTTGCCAGTGATCTTTCAAAATCGCATCGTCGGGCTCTTCTGCCGCTTGCCGCGCGGCCGAGGCCACATCAAACAAGGTTCCGTATGCATCAAAAATGCAAGTGGTCACTGCCATTTCAAACCCTCCCCAGAGTCTCCGGTTTCGGCCTCCCCAGACCTATGGTCGCAAGAATGCCCGTGCCCTAACGTTTGTCAATTCCGCAGTTTGCACTTTAGAGCACATCCGCGTAGGGTCCGCCGCTAAAGCGCTTGGATTCTCTGGCGCGACGTAACGTTAGGAACACATCATGGCAGCAGCAAAAAAGGGCGACACAGTCCGTATTCACTACACCGGCACGTTGGATGACGGCACAACCTTTGACAGCTCTGCGGGTCGCGATCCGCTGGAATTCACTTTGGGCACTGGCCAAGTGATCAAAGGCTTTGATGACGGTGTGATGGACATGGAAGTCGGCGAAAAGAAAACCGTCAACATCCCATGTGAATACGCCTATGGCGCAGCCAACGAAGCGATGATCCAAGATGTCCCACGCGAGCAGATCCCTGCAGAGATCCCACTCGAAGTTGGTCTGATGCTGCAAATGCAAGGCCCAGGTGGTCAGGTGCTGCCGGTGAAAGTGGTTAAGATCACTGATGAATCCGTCACGCTGGATGCCAACCACGAGCTGGCAGGCAAAGACCTGACCTTCGCTCTGGAACTGGTCAGCATCGGCGCGGCAGCGGATGAAGGCAAAGAAGAAGGCGGCTGCGGTTGCTGCTAAGTCTTTGACCCAGAATTAGAAAAGCCGGCCCTTGAGGCCGGCTTTTTTGTTTGTAGCTTTGCGGAAACCTTACAGGTTTTCAGGCTGCGGCATGCCCAGCACGTGATACCCACCATCCACGCGGATGATTTCGCCAGTGGTGTAAGCCCCCGCCTCAGACGCCAGATACACTGCTGTGCCGCCAACGGCTTCCAGCGTGGCGTTGCTGCGCATTGGGCTGTTCGCTTCTGTCTGACGGAATGTCTTACGTGCCCCGCCAATCGCAGCGCCGGCCAGTGTTTTCATTGGGCCAGGAGAAATCGCATTCACGCGAATGCCGTCTGGGCCCAGATCGTTGGCCAGATAGCGTGTTGTGGCTTCCAATGCGGCTTTGGCCACGCCCATCACGTTGTAATATGGCGTTACACGGTTCGAACCTTGGTAGGTCAGCGTCAGCATTGTGCCGCCGTTGTCTTTCATCATCGGATGCGCACGGCGCGCCACTTCGATGAAGCTATAGGCTGAGATATCCAAAGAGTTCTTAAAGTTCTCGCGGGATGTATCTTTAAAACGACCTGTCAGCTCGTTTTTGTCGGCAAAGGCAATCGCATGCACCACGAAATCAATCGTGTCCCAACGCTCTTTTAGCTTGTCAAAGGCGGCATCCAAGGATGCATCGTCGGTGACGTCCACATCCACCATGAAGTCGCTACCGACGGTTTCAGCCAAAGGTGCCAAACGTTTGCCGAAGGCTTCGCCTTGATAAGAGAAGGCCAGCTCTGCGCCGGCTTCTGACATGGCTTTGGCAATGCCCCAAGCGATGGAACGTTCGTTTGCGACACCCATAATCAGGCCGCGTTTTCCAGATAAAGACTGCATGGTCTATCCCTCGTTTTTTTTGTTGGATAGGCTTTTTCGGTTTGGGTCGTCAAGGTCGCCCAAGCCATCCAGAAAGCTTGCAAATTCAAATAGGTTTTCAGTAAATTGTTTAAGTTTCGCGTCGTCCCATCCCATCAGGTAAGGGCCGAGTTCTGGTAGCAAAGATTTCTGTACAGAAACAAGATGTTCGCCGCCCTTTGGGGTGATCTGTGCGACCTTGCTGCGCTTGTCTGTGTCCGAGGCGATCATCTTGATCCAGCCTGCGGTTTCAAACTTGGCGAGCATTTTTGTCACAGCCGGTTGGCCCACTTGCACAGTTTTCGCAATATCCGTGACCCTTTGCGGCGACCGCCTGCGGGCCAAATGCGACAGCACAGACAGCTGCGCCGAGGTTAAGCCCATAGGGGCCAACCGCCGATCCAGAAGCGACTGAAACAGCTGCGAGGCCAAACCAAACCGATTGGCAAAATCCATGATGTCTTTTGGCTCGACCACTTTTTTCAGACTCACTCTTGATCTTTATTCCAAGGAATGTAATTTATATTCCACGGAATGCAAATAGGGATTCGCACCATGTTTTTGAAAAAGATGTTTGAGAAAATGACTGAAATGCCGATTTGGCTGCACCTTGGCCTTACAGCAGGGGCCTTTGTGGGCTTTGGGCAGGTGAAGAATAAGCTCGATGTTCTTTATGCCGCCAGCCAACACCCGGTTGATTTCGCCACGGGGCAGACAGGGTTCGATGGCGCTTTGGTGAAAAGCTACTACGCCCATATGCAGGCGCAGGGCACCTTGGATGTTTACGTGTTCACGCAGCAGTTTGATTTCCTGTTTATGGCCTGCCTTGCGCTATTTGGCGCCTTGTTCGGCACGCTGGTCGCGCGCTATGCGGGGCAGGGCACAAAACGAGGCACATGGGGCCGCCGCTTTGGCTTCATCGCCGCAGGTCTGGCCATCGCAGGCGCAACAATGGACGCAATGGAAAACCTTGTGTCTTTCGTGATGCTCGCCCAACCGCAGACTTTCGCAAACTGGCTGGCTCTGCCGTATTCCGGCTTCGCGAGTGTGAAATTCGCGCTGATCACTTTGGCGATGGCGGCTGTTCTCGTAAGCCTGATCTTGGGCGCCCTCAGCCACCTGCGCCGCCGCCAACCTGTACTGGCCTAACCGTTAAAGCCTAAACCATCCCACAAACGAAAACGCCGGAGCTGCATAACAGCTCCGGCGTTTCTCATTTTCAAAAGCAGCTAGGTTTTAGCCGTTGTACTTGGACAGGATCATCGATCCGTTTGTGCCGCCAAAGCCAAAGCTGTTGGTCATCACAGAATCCAGACCCGCGTTTTCCACGTAATCTGTGGCGATTTCGCCTTCCAGAATACCTTCCGCCAAAGTGTCCACGTTGATGGATGGCGTGATGAAGTCATTGTCCAGCATCAGCAGACAGAAGATCGCTTCCATCGCGCCCGCCGCGCCTTGGCCGTGACCGGTCATAGACTTGGTCGAGCTGATCGGAGGCGTGTTGCCTTCGCCAAACACACGGCGCACCGCTTCAACTTCGCCCACATCACCCACTGGCGTAGATGTGCCGTGCGCGTTGATATAGCTCACTTCGCGGCCCTCTGGCAGGGTTTGCAACGCCAAACGCATCGCGCGCTCACCGCCTTCACCAGACGGAGCCACCATGTCATGGCCATCAGATGTTGCAGCAAAACCAGTGACTTCCGCGTAAATCTTCGCGCCGCGCGCAAGGGCGTGCTCCAGATCTTCCAGAACCACAATGCCGCCACCACCGGTGATCACAAAACCATCACGGTCTTGGTCAAAGGCACGAGACGCCGCCTCTGGCGTGTCGTTCTTCTTGGAAGACATCGCGCCCATCGCGTCAAACAGACAAGACAATGTCCAGTCCAGCTCTTCGCCGCCGCCCGCAAACATCACGTCTTGCTTGCCCATCATGATCTGCTCTGCCGCATTGCCGATACAGTGCAGCGATGTAGAGCACGCCGAGGTGATGGAATAGTTGATGCCTTTGATCTTAAACGCCGTCGCAAGGTTGGCAGAGATCGTAGAGCTCATGCACTTAGGCACAGCAAATGGCCCAATGCGTTTCGTCGCGCCGGTTTTCGCAACCGTTTGGTGCGCGGTCAGCATCGCAGAGGTAGACGGACCACCAGAGCCAGCCACCAGACCGGTGCGCTCATTCACAACCTGATCTTCACCCAGACCAGAATCCGCAATCGCCTGTTGCATGGCAATATGCGCATAAGCCGCGCCATCCCCCATGAAACGCAGCGCGCGCTTATCGATGTGCTCGGCTGTGTTGATCTTCAGCGTGCCCGCGATCTGGCTGCGGAACCCGTGTTCCACCATCTCTGGGCTGGCTTCGATACCAGATTTACCTGCGCGCAAAGACGCGGTGACTTCTTCTGCGTTATTGCCGATCGAGCTTACGATGCCCAGACCAGTGACGACGACACGACGCATAAGCGTACTCCTGATTTAAATGCCGATAAGGGCTTAAGCTTCGGACAGCGCGACCTTCATGTCTTTGACTTCATAAGCCAGCTCGCCGTCGATTTTCACAATACCATCTGCCACGCCCATTGTCAGGCGGCGGGTTTGTACAGCTTTGGTGAAATCAATCTCATAGGTCAGCAATTTGCTGTCCGGACGTACCATGCCCTTCAGCTTCACTTCGCCCACACCCAGCGCATAGCCGCGGCCTTTCCAGCCACGCCAGCCCAGGTTGAACCCTGTCAGCTGCCACAGACCATCCAAGCCCAAGCAGCCCGGCATGATTGGGTTGCCAGGGAAATGGCACTCAAAGAACCAAAGGTCAGGTGTGATGTCGAATTCTGCAAGCACGTGGCCTTTGCCATGCGCGCCGCCATCACCAGAGATCTCTGTGATGCGGTCCATCATCAGCATCGGAGGAGCCGGCAATTGCGCGTTCCCCGGGCCGAACAATTCGCCACGGGCGCATTTCAATAGACCTTCTTTATCGAAGCTGCTTGGATATTCTGACATGCTGGCCTGTCCCCCGCTTTTATATAACTCAGCCCCCTCTATCATTGTGCGAAAGGGGCGTGCAAGTAGATCAGATACCCAAGCGTCAACATGACAGGCTTTCTGTGCGCAAATCGCGCACTTGGTGTTTTGATTTGAAATGCCCAAGAAAAGCGCCTAAATGTGGATAAGATTTAAGGCAGGCTCCGAATGACAGCAGATGCTCTGACACATGGTACCAACTGGTTGACCCAAGCGGGCGTGCGCCCAACGCGCCAGCGCGTGGCTTTGGCGTCTTTGCTGGTGGGCGATGGTCAAGACCGTCACGTGACCGCCGAAAGTCTTTTCGCTGATGCGCAAGCGCAGGGCGAAAGCGTGTCTTTGGCCACTGTTTACAACACCTTGCGCGCCTTCTGTGATGCGGGCCTCATGCAAGAGGTTCTGGTAGATGGCGCCAAAAGCTATTTTGACACCAACACCCACGATCACCCACATTTCTTCTGGGAAGACCGCGGTGAATTGGAAGACGCACCCGCAGACCAGCTGAAGATCATCGGCCTGCCTCAAGCGCCAGCGGGCGCCGAGATCGCCAAGGTCGATGTGGTGATCCGCCTGCGCCGCAAGTAAACGCAAGTTTTACGGTTTCAGAAATTCGTTGTCTTTTGAGTGGGGCTTCGCCCCTCTTGGCTGCGCCAATTCACCCCAAGGTATTTGGCCAAAGAGAAATATTGCTTCTTCTTGATGAAAATACCTCGGGGGAATGTGGCGCATAGCGCCACAGGGGGCAGAGCCCCTTAGAACCACTGTCCCGGTTCCATCAGCCCTAGATCCAGCAACTGACGGCTATGCCATTCAAACGGCACAGAGTTATGCCATTTGAAATGTTTGATGTCATAGGTGCTGCCAGCGTTGGTTTTCAGCGCTTTGGCGGTGCGGAAAGAACAGACCGTTGCCGTCAGGTTGTTATGCCATTCACAGGCGTAGGTGTTGTATTCTTCATCGTTAAAGGTGAAGTCATCGCGCAGTTGCAGATCTTCCTTTGCGCGAAAGATCGAGATGCGATCAATTTTGCGACGGGCCTCGCGAATATGTTCTTCAAAGCGCCAGCGCAAACCTCCGTAGAAGTTCAACTGGCGGCTTTTGGGATGCCCATGGTTGTCTGGGTCTGGCCGCCCCAGCGCGTAGTATCCGGTTTTGTCGATCATCGCGTTTTCCAGCGATACCGCGTTTGGGAATTGCCCAAACTGATCGGCGTATAGATCAACCACATAGGTCAGCATCGCATCACGACGCTCTTCTGTGTGAAACGCCAGCATCTCGCCAATCTTGCGCGATTCGCAGAACGGGTAGAGCAGGTATTCCGCGTTGAAACAGTAATAGACCCAAGCGCCAGGCAGGGCGTCATTCACCTGGTTCACCGCCGCAATCATCGCGCCACCGGTGGGGTGATCGAAATCCACGCGGATCACGTCTTCGGACACATCATAGGCCATCTTAAAGGCCGGCGGCATGATCGCCACCACCTGTTTAAAGCCCAAATCCACGTGATGGCGCAGGGTCGAGTCGATCTCCACCTCGTCTTCCACAAAGATCAGCGCAATCGCGCCTTTTCCGATCTTTTCTTTTTCCGCGTCTAAATACGCATCTATCGACGAATACTGCATTGTTTGCTTCGGTCCTGCCCCTGTTTGCTGTCTAAAATCGGCGAATTTGTCGTGCATTGCAAGCGGGGTGATAACTGATGTAAGAGACCCTCTTGAAACCGTGCCAATCCGTAAGGGGCTTACCATGGCTGATCCCAAGAAACTGTTTATCAAAACATATGGCTGTCAGATGAATGTTTATGACAGTGAGCGCATGGTCGAAGCCATGGGCGGGGCAGGCTATGAAGCCACGGATACGCCGGATGATGCGGATATGATCCTGCTCAACACCTGCCACATCCGCGAAAAGGCCGCTGAAAAGGTCTATTCCGAATTGGGCCGTTTCAAAGGTCTGAAAACCGAAAAGCCTGACCTCAAGATCGGCGTCGCCGGCTGCGTTGCGCAGGCCGAGGGCGCAGAGATCATGAAACGCCAGCCGATGGTCGATCTGGTGGTTGGCCCGCAGGCCTATCACCGCCTGCCAGAGATGGAAGAGAAGACCCGCAAAGGCAAAAAGGCGCTCGACACGGACTTCCCTGAAGAAGACAAGTTCGAAAAGCTCAAATCCCGCCCCAAAGCCAAACGCGCCCCAGCGGCGTTCCTGACGGTCCAAGAAGGCTGCGATAAATTCTGCGCCTTCTGCGTGGTGCCTTACACCCGCGGCGCCGAAGTCTCCCGTCCAGCCGAGCGTGTGATCCGCGAAGCGCAGGATCTGGTCGAGCGCGGCGTGCGCGAAATCACCCTCTTGGGGCAGAACGTCAACGCCTATCACGGCGAAGGTCTCAATGGCGGCAGCATGACCCTTGCGCAGCTCATCTGGGAGCTGGATAAAGTCGATGGGCTAGAGCGCATCCGCTTCACCACAAGCCACCCAAATGACATGCAGGACGATCTGATCGAAGCCCATGGCACCTGCAAAAAACTGATGCCTTACCTGCACTTACCTGTGCAATCGGGCAGCGACAAAATCCTAAAACGCATGAACCGCAGCCATACCGCCGAAAGCTATATCCGCTTGATCGAGCGTATCCGCGAAGCGCGTCCAGACCTGTTGCTCTCTGGCGATTTCATCGTTGGCTTCCCAGAAGAAACCGAAGAAGATTTCCAAGCCACCATGGATTTGGTGCGCGAAGTGAAATACGGCCAAGCCTATTCGTTTAAATACTCCACCCGCCCAGGCACCCCAGCGGCAGAACGCCCCTTGGTCGACAGCGCCGAAGCGGATGACCGCTTGCAACGCCTGCAAGCGCTGCTGCGCGATCAGCAGACGGAAATCCAAGACAGTATGGTGGGCCGCGAAGTGTCGGTTCTGCTAGAGCGCGAAGGGCGCGAGGCAGGTCAGATGGTCGGTAAATCCGAGTATCTGCATTCTGTACATTTGGATGCCAAGGGACTGAAAATCGGTGATGTGGCCCGCGCGAAGATCGTGAAATCTATGACCAATTCGTTGACAGGCGAGCTGATCTAAGAGGCGTTTTTCGCAGCCTTGCGACGTTTGTAGTGTTTCAGGCCCAGCACGATGTATTGGCAGCCTTAGGGCCATCGAATACGCCAATGCCCTGTGAGAAATTACCCGCATTGCAGTTGACGAAAATGCGCCTTTCAGCCAGAGATTGTGTGTTTTCTAAGTTTGCGTGAGGGTTTTATGCCAACCTACCTTGAAGGTATAGCAATTCGGTTTTACCGCGGTATTGGCGAAGAAACTCAGTATATCGCTCCTTTTTCGGAAATGAATTTCTTTGTCGGCGCGAACAATGCTGGCAAGTCTATTGTCCTGAATTTGCTGACAGATCATCTTTTGCAAAGCGGCAACAACATGTTGGCAGATCGGTCACTAGTTTATCGTGGAGGGAAGGAGGGTCAGTTCGAAAGCCTTCTAGCTCTAAGTGATAAGACAATAAGCGTTGTGATATTTGATGAACTGCAAAAGCGCGCCAAATCTTATCAGAAAATTAATTTTGGCAAGCCTCCTATAAATGCCGAGGAAATTGCAGGTTTGACGAGAGAAATTACCGATTGTCTTCTCTATCGGGGAGGGGTTTGGATCAAAGAGGAACGCAGATCTCGTAATATGGAGTTGAATTCTGCCGTCTATGATAACAGCTATGACTTTGGCTTGAGTATCGAGCGTTGGACAGACTTGACCAGTTTGTTTGGACTGCCCCGTCAAACTCATACTGCGCATGCAGCAAGGCAGGTTTTGGGTCAAATTTTGCGTTTCCTAAAAACAGGCTTCCCGCAAAGGATGCTCATACCTGCAAAACGGCAGCTTTTGTCTGGCGATGAAGCATTTGATGATCTTTCTGGTAAGGGGCTGATTCATCACCTTGCTGAGATACAAAATCCTGATTTCCATGAACGTGATCGAAAGAACGTTTTTGATCAGATTAATGCGTTTATCCAAGACGTCACCGGAAAGCCCGAGGCGCTTCTGGAAGTTCCGAGCCATCGTGAACATTTGATTGTGCATATGGACGGGAAAGTACTGCCGCTTTCGTCGTTAGGTACGGGAATTCATGAAGTTATTTTGATTGCCGCATTCTGTACGATCCATCAGCATAAGATCATGTGCATCGAAGAACCTGAAATCCATTTACACCCTGTTTTGCAACGCAAACTCATTCGATATTTGCAAGAAAACACAGAAAATCAGTACTTCATCGCAACCCATTCTGCTGCTTTAATTGATACAGATGGGGCGTCTGTCTTTCACGTTAGAAATGACGGCGTACAGACATATTTAGAAGCTGCAATCACCCAAGATCAGCAGCGAAAGATTTGTGATGATTTGGGCTATCGCGCGTCTGATATTTTGCAAGCCAATTCTGTAGTCTGGGTCGAAGGACCATCAGATCGAATTTACCTGAAACATTGGTTAAAGGCTTTCGATAGCCGATTGGTTGAAGGCGTTCACTATACCATCATGTTTTATGGTGGTGGACTGATCAGCCACCTTTCAGCGGATGACAATTCGGTAGATGAATTCATTAAATTGCGAAGCCTCAATCGTAATATTGCGATTTTGATAGATAGCGACAAAGACAACGCCAGCGCACAACTGAAGCCTGCTGCAAGTCGCCTTGATGAAGAAATCTCTAAAGATGGCGGTATCGTTTGGATCACGGAAGGTCGAGAGGTTGAAAATTACGTTCCTTTTGATGATCTCCATGCCGCTTTGAAAGAGCAACACACAAGGGTCTACGGCGCTCCCCATCTGAAAGGGCAGTATGAGCTCGCATTTCATTTTAAACGAAAGTCTACAGAAGGGAGCGCTGAAGGCGTTTACAAGGACGCAGACAAGGTAGGCGTAGCTAGCCGCATTTGTCAGCAAGGAAATCCGGTAGATTTTGGTGTGCTCGACTTGAACGATCGTGTGGTTGAATTGGGTCAGATGATTTTGCAGGCCAATGGGATGGAGCGCCCCGAATAGGTGCTGACCCCCTCTGTTTTTCAATTGTACATTTCAGCCGCTGAAAGGGGCGAATTGTCACCTTTCTTAGAAGTGAACGCAGCGTACGGCACCTTGGCCAGCAGGGCTGAATTGGCGCTTTGATCGACCAAAAACGTGCCCAAAACACCACTTTTTGCCCTCAATCACCTAGGGGCTGCCACTATATATGGTATTATTCCTTCACAAGACGCAGAAATTTGCTAGAGTGACTGCATTAAAGGACTTCGAACCTCTTGTGGTGACTGCTCATCACAAGCAACCGAGGCAACACAGAGGATAAGATCGTGGCGGACAAATTGATTGCGACTGCGCGCAAAATGTTGGGGGGAGCTGTCGTCGCAGCCATGACTCTGACTGCTGCTGGCGCCGTAAGTGCCCAAGAAACAAGACAAATTCGTGGTGAGGCCTATGTGCCAACGATCTGGGTTGACCCAGATGGATGTGAGCACTGGGTGATGGATGACGGCGCCGAGGGCTACATGACCCCGCACGTGAACCGTCAAGGTATTCCGGTTTGTCACACAGGTAGCCTCTGCGGCATGCTGGACAGCGATCAGTTCTTTAAGACAAATCAAGCGTCAATCCACGCTTCTGGCCGTGCCCGCCTTGCAGAATTCTTCAAATCCGCTGGTGCGCAGGCATATATGGTGACAGGCCATACAGACAGCCGCGCGAGCGATGAGTACAACATGAACCTCAGCTTCCGCCGCGCAACAGCTGTTGCGAAAATCGGAGCAAGCGTTGGTGCAAACATCGTTGACGTCCGCGGCTACGGCGAACGCCAGCCACGCGCTACAAACAAAACATCCGCTGGTCGCGCCGAGAACCGTCGCGTCGAAATCATGTGCATTCGTTAAGGGGACGGTCATGAAACTTGTAAAAGTCTGCTTGGCCCTCGCGGCCGCTACAACACTCTCTGCCTGTTTCGGTGAAGAATCCGGTGGCCCGATCACAGATAAAACTGTGGATCACGGTTTTGATGAAAAGCACCTGAGCCAGCTGAAAGCCGGTATCTGGGTCGATCCAAACGGCTGTGACCACTGGATTATCGATGACGGTAAAGAAGGGTACCTGAGCGCTCGTATGGATCGCTATGGTAAGCCAATTTGCTCTGGCATCGCGCCACCATCCACAGCGACAGGGCCATATAAACAAGGCTCTAAGTTCCACGATCCAGCGTAATGCACAGCGCATCGCGCAATCAAAATTCAAAGGGCCGCATGTTTCAGCATGCGGTCTTTTTTTGTAACGGCTGCGTGAAAAGTGGGGGTGTCAAGCTTGCATCTTCCTTACGAAAGATGGCAGCCTGAGACTCAGTAAACCGCTAGATAGGAGACGTTTTTGGCCATCGGCGAATTGACCCAACCGCATAACCCAGAAAATGTAAAACCACATGAACTGGAATTCCCTGACAACCGCCTTTTGATTGATCTGTGCGGCGAATATGACAGGAACCTCGCGGATATAGAGAAGAAACTCGGGGTTCAAATCATTCGACGTGGGAACCAATTGTCTATCTTTGGCGAGGAAGCCGCGCAGCAAGAAGCTGAAGAAGTGCTTCAGTCTTTGTATGAACGGCTCGAAAGCGGCAAATCCGTAGAACATGGCGATATCGATCGCGAAGTGCGTATGGGGGGCTCTGAAAAGAACACCGGCACGCGCGATGGCGATCAGATGGAGCTGTTCAAAGGCGGTAAAGTCGAGATCAAAACCCGCAAAAAACTGGTTGAACCGCGCACCGATGCACAGAAGGCCTATGTGCATAGCCTGTTTAAGAACGAACTGGCCTTTGGCATTGGCCCTGCTGGTACAGGTAAAACCTATCTGGCTGTCGCTGTTGGCGTGTCGATGTTCATCAGCGGCGAAGTGGATCGCATTATCCTGTCACGCCCTGCAGTCGAAGCGGGCGAAAAGCTGGGCTATCTGCCGGGTGACATGAAAGACAAGGTCGATCCTTATATGCAGCCTTTGTATGATGCGCTGAACGACTTTTTGCCAAGCAAACAACTGGCGAAGCTGATCGAAGAAAAGCGTATCGAGATTGCGCCTTTGGCCTTTATGCGAGGTCGGACCTTGGCGAATGCCTTTGTCGTGTTGGATGAAGCGCAAAACGCAACCACCATGCAGATGAAGATGTTCCTGACGCGTTTGGGCGAGGGCAGCCGCATGGCCATCACTGGCGACCGCTCGCAGGTGGACTTGCCGCGCGGTGTGCAGTCGGGCCTGCGCGATGCCGAACGCCTGCTTGGTGGCGTAAAGGGTATTAGTTTCAATTACTTCACAGCAGATGATGTTGTGCGCCACCCACTTGTGGCCGCGATCATTAAAGCCTACGACGCAGATGCCGAGAAGGCTGTGAAAACCTAACCAAACGGAGAGCCTCTGATGCTGCGGTTCATATTTTTATCTGCAACGCATTTGGGGGCTCTGGCCATTGGCTTTGCCTTAGGTGTTTATCTTTTACCGATCCTGACAGCGCCGCCTGCACCAGATGCGGCGGCTCTGCAGGCCGAAGCGGCAGGCGCCGCTTATTCCGCTGAATTCACCCGAGACTTGGCTGGCAGCGACTTTTTGCATTGGGGGGAAGGCACGGTGAGCGTTTCCGCCGATATGATTGTTCATGAAGGAAAGCTCGCGCCGGGTCCGGACTATAAGGTCTATCTGGTGAAGGATTTTGTGGAAGACGAGGCGAGTTTTGAAGCCATCAAGCCCGAGGCTGTTTTGGTTGGGGATGTGAAAACTTTTGGTGGTTTTCTTCTGAATGTCCCTGAAACTGTTGATGTTTCTGAGTTTTCCACCGTTTTGGTCTGGTGTGAATCCTTCGGAGAGTTCATTACAGCAGCCAAATATCAGTAAACGAATTGGTCATGGTTCCATGATTTGCTGATGGCACCATTTCACAAGGGCAGAAAATGTCTGTTGATGTATTAATCGAAGATCGCCGTTGGGCACAGGTTGACTTAGAAAGCCTTGCTATACGTGCTGCAGAGGCGGTGTTTACCAAACTCGGCCTGTCTGATGGGGCATGGGAGGTAAGCTTGCTGGCCTGCAACGATACGCGTATCGCTGATTTGAATGCTGATTTTCGCGGTAAGCCCAGCCCAACGAATGTTTTGTCTTGGCCATCTGAAGAACGCGGGGCACAGGTGGATGGAGGCGCGCCCGATGCGCCAGAAGGCCCAGACCCAGAGCTTGGGGATGTGGCGATTGCCTTTGAAACCTGCGAGCGTGAGGCCGCAGATTTAGGCAAAGACATGCCCGATCACGTGATGCATTTGCTGGTTCATGGCATTTTGCATCTGTTGGGCTACGATCATATCCGTGACCAAGATGCCACTTTAATGGAAACTTTGGAAACACAGATACTTGCAGATATGGGTATAGCTGACCCATATATAAGGGAGACGGGGTAGACCCCTATTTGGAAAGGTACAATGGGCGACAGCACTGACGGCTCTTCTAACGCGGCGCAAAGCGCGCGGGTAGAAGCCCAAATGAAAAAGAAAACGGGCGGGTTCTTCCGTCGTTTGATCGAAGCAATCAGCCCTGCAGATGCAGGCGTGGTGCTTGAAAATTCCTCTGCGACTGCGGCGCCCGCGCCTACGGTGGGCATGATCAACCTGCGCAAAATGCGGGTTGAGGATGTTGCTGTGCCGAAGGTCGATATCGTGGGCTTGCCAGCAACGGCCAGCCGCGCTGAGGTGATTGATGTTTTTCGCGAAAGCGGTTTGACGCGTCTGCCTGTCTATGACGGCACGCTGGATACACCGCTTGGTTTTGTTCACCTCAAAGACGTGGCTCTGAAATATGGGTTCAACGGCGGGGGCGGGCGCTTTGCGCTGCGCCAGATGCTGCGCAAGCTGTTGTTTGTGCCGCCATCCATGCCGATTGGTGTCTTGCTGGCCAAGATGCAGACAGAGCGTCGGCATATGGCTTTGGTGATCGATGAATACGGCGGTGTGGACGGTTTGGTGACCATCGAAGACCTGATCGAACAGGTTGTGGGTGAGATCGAAGACGAACACGACCAAGCCGAAGAAGCGCTTTGGATCCAAGATGCGCCGGGCTGTTATTCGGCCTTGGCAAAGACGCCTTTGGATGAATTCCAAAGTGAAATTGGCCGTTCTTTGGTGCATTTCGAAGATATCGATCCGGAAGAGATCGATACTTTGGGCGGGCTTGTCTTCAAACTGGCAGGCCGCGTGCCTGCACGCGGCGAGGTTGTGGTGCATCCAGATGGCACGGAATTTGAAGTGCTGGATGCTGACCCGCGTCGGATCAAGCGTTTGCGCGTTTTGCTGACCGAAGCGCAGCAACATGTGGCCGAATAAAGCGGTTAACGCATTTTATGCGCAGCGCCCTGTGCTGCGCTTTTTCTTTACAGTCGCATTGGGCGTTCTGGCCAGTTTAGGTCAGGCGCCCTTTGGCGTTCCGCTTGTATCCTTGTTCAGCTTTGCGGCGATCATGCTGCTCTATTCTGGCGTAAGCTCGGGCAAGCAGGCGGCCAAGCTGGGCTGGGTCTTTGCGCTTGGGTATTTCGCACTGACCATGCAGTGGCTGGTCTCTCCTTTCTTAGTGGAGCCTGAGATACACGGCTGGATGGCACCTTTTGCTGTGGTGTTTATGGCTGGGGGCCTCGCCTTGTTTTGGGGCGCGGCTTTTGCGGGCGCCTACCGCTTTGGCGCTGTGGGCTTGATCATCACAGTGCCTTTGGCTGAATTGGGACGGGCATATGTGTTTACAGGCTTCCCATGGGGCATGCCGGCTTATGGACTGGTGGATCGCTGGTTTGGGCAAGGGGCCGCGTTTGTTGGATCGCATGGGCTGAACATGGCCTTTTTATTGGTGGCCTATGCGTTTTGCGCGGTGGTGACCCAGCGCGGCGGGAAACGTGTCATCGCTGCCGTTGTCAGCGGGCTGGGCGTTCTGGCATTGCTGGAAGGGCCTGCGCCGCTGCCTGTTGCTGAAGATGCACCTGTTGTGCGTCTTGTGCAGCCCAATGCGCCACAGCACCAGAAATGGGACCCTGATTACATGGGCCTGTTTTATGATCGCGCTCTTGCGGCCACCCGCGCTGAGGGCGAGGTGGACCTGATCCTTTGGCCTGAAACCAGCTTGCCGGGCGCGTTGCCGGGTGGTCAGCGTTTCATTGATGAGATTTCGGAAGCTGCGGGCGATACGCCCTTTGTGATTGGTGCGAACCGCTTTGAGGGCCCGTTACTGATGAACGCGGCGGTGTATGTAGGGGCCGCTGGCGAGATCGAGCAGACTTACGATAAATATCATCTGGTGCCCTTTGGTGAATACATGCCCTTTGGGGAGTGGCTGGCAGAGCTGGGTATTCATGGCCTCGCGGCAAGCCAAGGCATGGGGTTCTTCCCCGGACCGGGCGCAGAATTGATGGACCTTGGACCATTGGGCAAAGCTCTGCCGCTGATTTGCTACGAGGCGGTTTTCCCGCAGGATGTAAATCGGTGGGACACGCGTCCTGATGTTTTGATGCAAATCACCAATGATGCGTGGTTTGGAACGTTCTCTGGTCCGTACCAGCATTTGGCCCAAGCGCAGATGCGCGCGATCGAGCAGGGTTTGCCTTTTGTGCGCGTGGCCAACACGGGTGTCTCTGCAATGATTGATCCAAGAGGGCGCGTGCTGGATGCCCTGCCTTTGAACGAAGCGGGGCATCTTGATGTGGGCTTACCTGCGCCTTTGCCGCAAACGCTTTATTCCAAAACCGGCGACGGGTTGGTGTTTTTGTTCCTGTTGGCAGGACTTATTGCGCTTTGTGTCCGAAAGCGCCCTGTTAGAGTTGACGATACCGGCGCACAGCATTAAGTGCAGCCTACTGTTCTGTCACAACGGCTTCCTGGCGTGGCAGAGAAACTTAATGGAGCGCTTCATGGCCAGACAGAACTACACTTTCACTTCCGAATCCGTTTCGGAGGGTCATCCAGATAAAGTATGCGACCGTATTTCGGACGCAGTGTTGGATGCGTTTTTGGCTGAAGAACCAGAAGCGCGCGTGGCAGCAGAGACCTTTGCAACAACCGACCGCGTCGTGATTGGCGGCGAGGTTGGCCTGTATGATCAAGACAAGCTGAAGGATTACTTGGGCAAGATCGACGAGATCGCTCGCGATTGTATCAAAGACATCGGGTACGAGCAGGACAAGTTCCACCACGAGACTGTTGAGATCACCAACCTTCTACACGCCCAATCCGCGCATATTGCGCAGGGTGTCGATGCCTCTGCCGATAAGGAAGAGGGCGCTGGCGACCAAGGGATCATGTTTGGCTATGCCACGACAGAAACCCCTGATCTGATGCCGGCTCCGATCCAATATGCCCATGCGATCCTGCGTCGTTTGGCTGAGGTGCGTAAATCTGGCGAGCAAGCCGTGCTTGGCCCAGATGCGAAAACGCAGCTGTCCGTGCGCTATGAAGATGGCAAGCCGGTGGGCGTGAGCTCTTTGGTTCTGTCCACGCAGCACATGGATGAAAGCCTGACCAGCGCCGATATCCATCAGATCGTTGCGCCATACATCACCGAAGTTCTGCCAGAGGGCTGGCTGACCGAGGAAACCGAATGGCACGTGAACCCAACTGGGAAATTCGTGATCGGCGGCCCTGATGGGGATGCTGGTTTGACGGGCCGTAAGATCATCGTCGACACATATGGCGGTGCGGCGCCACATGGTGGCGGGGCGTTTTCTGGCAAAGACCCAACCAAGGTGGACCGCTCTGCGGCCTATGCTGCGCGCTATTTGGCGAAGAACGTTGTGGCGGCTGGCATGGCAGAACGCTGCACAATTCAGCTGTCTTACGCGATTGGTGTGTCTAAGCCTTTGTCGATCTACGCGGAAACCTATGGCACTGGCCAAGTCTCTGATGCTGAAATCGAAGCGGCGGTGGCTTCTGTGATGGATCTGACACCGCGCGGCATTCGCGAGCACCTGCAGTTAAACAAACCGATTTACCAGCGCACCGCTGCTTATGGTCACTTTGGCCGCAAGCCAGACGCGGATGGCGGCTTTAGCTGGGAACGCACAGATTTGGCGGATGCTTTGAAAGCCTCTGTTTAATCTTTTCTAGCATTGGTACTGTTAGCACGCGGCGCTTCGGATCGAAGCGCCGCGTTTGTGTTTGTAAGTGGGTGTCAGATGAAACGGATCATGTTGGTTGGAGGGCCGGGGGCAGGTAAGTCGACCTTGGCGCGCCAGATTGGCGACAAACTAGGGTTGCCGGTTGTGCATATGGATGCACTGTTTTGGCAGCCCGGTTGGAACAGTCGCGATGAGGATGATTTTCAACGTTTGGCGACAGAGGCCGCCGCGGGCGAAGCTTGGGTCATCGACGGCAATTACACGCGCACGCAGGCTTTGCGACTAGAACGCGTTGATCTTATTGTCTTTGTGGATGTGCCGCATCTTTTGCGCATGTGGCGGATTTTGAAGCGACGGATCGTGAACCATGGGCGCACGCGCGCAGATTTGGGCGAAGGTTGCCCAGAGCGCTTGAACCTAGAATTCTTGCAGTGGACGTGGGAGTTCGAAACCAAACGCGCGCCTGCAATGCGCGAGAAATTTGCGAAGTTGGCTGAAACCAAAACAGTCGTGCATTTGAAGACCCGCGCAGAGGTGCGTCAGTTTTTGCAGGGGTTAACCTGAAATTTACGCCTTCTGTTAGGTAAGTCTTTGGAGTTTGCGCCGATTATGCCAATGTCCGTGCAACTAAAAAAATCCTATTGGGGGACGCGCAGATATGTTGGTTGATGTGGGCTTGCCGCTGTCACTGGCTTTTATCATGTTTTCATTGGGCTACGGGCTGACCTTCGCTGATTTCGGGCGCGTGATTGCGATGCCCAAGGCGGTTTTGACCGGCGTGATTTTGCAAATCATCATGGTGCCCGCGGTGGTTTATGCGCTGCTGCTGTTTACAGATTTGCCGCCCGAAATGGCCTTTGGCACGATGATCCTGTCGTTTTGCCCAGGGGGCGTGACGTCGAGTATCCTCACGAAGTTCGCGCGGGGCAATGTGGCCTTGTCGATTAGCCTTACGGCGGTGGTTAGCTTGGTCTCGGTTCTAACAGTGCCTGCTTTTGTGGGCTGGGCCGCGCAGACTTTTCTGGGCGAAGCAGCGCCTGCGATTAATATCACGCGCATTGGCCTTACGATGTTTGCGCTGACTGCTGTGCCGGTGCTGATCGGGCTTTTGGCGCGCCATAAGGCGCCGAAGTTTGCCAAGGAAACCGAAAAGTTTGTGTTTGGCCTGTCGTTGTTGCTGTTCTTTGCGGTGGTGACAGCGACGCTTGGCACCAACATGGACATGGTGAAGGCGAACTTCCCTAAGCTTGGGCCTTTGTTGATTATCATCAACCTGATCTTGCTGGTGACTGGTTTTGTTGTGGCGCAGGTGATTGGGCTGAAATCTAAAGATGGCATCTGTATTTCGATTGAACTTGGCGTGCAAAACGCGGCTTCGGGTATCACCGTGGCAGGTCTTGTGGCGGCGGCGTCTGGCGTGTCGGACTATGGTATTCCTTCCGCGCTTTATGGGCTGGTGATGTATCTGGTGACCATTCCCGGCGTCATTGTCATTCGCCGTCGGTTTCGCAAGGCTTGACCTAGGCGGGCGCATTGGGCAAAGGGGGCGCTGATTGTGAGACGAGATCCCCATGCCTGAGAAAAAGCCAAACACTCCCCCCGAGCAGCACCCAAACGGCGCGCCTTGGCGCAACTTCTATGGGCGTTTCAAAGGCAAGAGCCTGAAGAAAACGCAGGAAGAGTGGCTGGAGAAGGACTTGGCAGAGCTGAGCCCGGGCAAAGTGACATGGGAAGAAAACCCAGAGCGTGAGAATATTGACCTGAAAGGTCTGTTTGGCGATCGCGATGTCTGGCTTGAGGTTGGCTTTGGCGGCGGCGAGCATTTGGTCCACCAAGCGGCGCAAAACCCTGATGTGGGGATTATCGGCTGCGAGCCGTATATCAACGGCGTGGCTATGTTGCTGGGCAAAATCCGTAAGGCAGGTGGCGACAATATCCGCGTCCACCCAGGCGATGCGCGGGACATGTTTGATGTATTGCCGGAAGCATCCATTTCCAAAGCATTCTTGCTCTATCCTGATCCATGGCCCAAAAAGCGCCACCACCGTCGTCGTTTTGTGACGCCAGAGCATCTGGAGCCACTGGCGCGTGTTCTGAAGCCGGGCGCGATTTTCCGTGTGGCAACGGACATCGAAGACTATGTGCGCCAGACCTTGGAAGAGGTGCCGCGCGCAGGGTTTGAGTGGTTGGCAGAAGGTCCAGAAGATTGGCGCCAGCCGTGGGAAGATTGGATTTCCACACGCTATGAGCAGAAAGCCTTCCGCGAAGGGCGCAAAGCGCATTACCTGACATTCCGCCGTAAGGGATAAGCTGAGGGGCGGGCAGGGGCTTTGCCCCTCGCGCGTACCGCGCTCACCCCAAGGTATTTGAGCCAAGCAAAAGCCGTATGGGCATTTTGCCTGAAAGTATCTGTGTTGCGTGCTGAGGGCATGGACCTTGGCCTTGTTCTGCGCTAACAGCCTTGGCCAAGACCACAGGAGAATTGCGACTATGTCAGGCCACGGCACCCCTATTCCTATGACCTCTCGTCCTTGCGGACCTTTGAAGGGCGAGGCCAATGTGCCGGGCGATAAGTCGATTTCGCACCGCTCTTTGATTTTGGGCGCTTTGTCTGTTGGAGAGACACATATCACTGGCTTGCTGGAAGGCGAGGATGTTCTGGACACAGCCAAAGCGATGCGCGCTTTTGGCGCCGAGGTGACCGAGCATGGTGGCGGTGAATGGACTGTTCAGGGCGTTGGCGTTGGTGGCTTTGCTGAACCAGACAATGTGATTGATTGCGGCAACTCTGGCACTGGTGTGCGTCTGATTATGGGCTGCATGGCGACCTCTGATATTTCGGTGACCTTCACTGGCGATGCCTCTTTAAACAAGCGCCCGATGGCGCGTGTGACAGATCCGATTGCTTTGTTTGGCGCGCAATCTGTGGGCCGCTCTGGTGGGCGCTTGCCGATGACCATTGTAGGCGCAGCTGATCCTGTGCCGGTGCGATATGAAGTGCCGATGCCATCCGCGCAGGTGAAATCTGCGGTTTTGCTGGCGGGCTTGAATGCGCCGGGCAAGACGGTTGTGATTGAGAAAGAAGCAACCCGCGATCACACAGAGCGTATGTTGCAAGGCTTTGGTGCAGAGCTGACCGTTGAGGATACCGACGAAGGCCGTGTGATCACTTTGGTTGGCCAGCCTGAGCTGAAGGCGCAAACGATTGTTGTGCCGCGCGATCCTTCAAGCGCTGCTTTCCCTGTGTGTGCGGCGATTGTCACGCCGGGGTCTGATGTGCTTGTGCCAAATATCGGCCTGAACCCAACGCGTGCGGGCTTGTTCACAACGCTGCGCGAAATGGGCGCTGATCTGACGTATGAAAACGAACGCGAAGAAGGCGGTGAGCCGGTTGCAGACCTGCGTGCGAAATTCTCGCCGAACCTGAAAGGCATTGAGGTTGATCCGGCACGCGCGGCGTCGATGATTGATGAATATCCGGTTCTGTCCGTTGTGGCGGCCTATGCTGAAGGCGACACGGTGATGAATGGCGTGAAAGAGCTGCGCGTGAAGGAATCTGACCGTATTGACGCGATGGCAAAGGGCCTGCGCTTGAACGGTATTGAAGTGGATGAAGGCGATGATTGGTGGATTGTCAAAGGCCTGGGCCATGGCAATGTGCCGGGCGGCGGCACTTGCGCGACCGAGCTGGATCACCGTATCGCCATGAGCTTTATGATCTTGGGCATGGCGGCGCAAAAGCCTGTCAGCGTGGATGATGGCAGCCCGATCGCCACATCTTTCCCGATCTTTGAAGGCCTAATGGCGGAACTGGGCGCGCAGCTTGTGCGTGGCAACGGCTAAAGCGTCGAAACGCTTTTCTTGATTTTTAGGCCGCATTGGGCAAAATCGCCCGGTGCGGCCTTTTTGTGCCGCCTGTCTGGGGAGAGGGGAGGCTGCCCATGCGACTTTGGTTTTGGCTTTGTGCGTTGATCTCGCTGGTGTTGCTGGCGTTGATGAGCCTTTGGAGTTTTCCGTTTATTGCCCGCGAAGCCGGTGGCTTGGCGGCGTTTGATCTGCGGTTGTTTGGGTATTCTGCGGCGCAGGGGCAGGCGTTTTTGGCTGCTTTATCTGAAGACGGACGGACGTTTTACCTCAATACACAGCATCGGTTGGATTTCGTGTTTCCGGTGTTTCTGACGGCCAGCATGATGTTGGCGGGGGCTTTGTTGTTTCGCGCGTTGGGCAGTCGCTGCATACAGATTTTGGCGTTGATGTATCTGTCATCAGATTTCCTAGAGAACCGCACCATCGCGGCCATGTTGCGCATGCCGGATGGGCAGGATTCGGCGATGATAGATATGGCGAGCCTTTGGACCATGGCGAAGTTTTCCTTGATTGCCATTCTGTTGGTTTGCTTGGCCCTTGGACTTTTCGCGCGGATTTGGGGCGCGAACTGGGCCAAACGTCAGGTCTGATGGCTAAGTGCTTGCGCCTTTGAGCCGAACGCAGTTTAAAGCGTCAAAAGGTATGACGAGGCAAAGATGCGCAAGACAGTCGCGATTGATGGGCCTGCAGCAGCAGGCAAAGGTACGATTTCCAAAGCAGTGGCGCAGCACTTCGGTTTTGCGCATTTGGACACTGGGCTTTTGTATCGCGCGGTCGGGGCGAAGGTTTTGCAAGGTATTGATCCGGTTGAAGCGGCCAAGGCGCTGACTGCCGAAGATCTAGAGGCTGATAATCTGCGGACGCCCGAAGTTGCGCAAGCGGCCTCCAAGACCGCCGTGGTTGCCGATGTTCGTGCAGCTCTGGTGGATTTCCAACGCGCCTTTGCGCGTCGCGCCGGTGGTGCCGTTTTGGATGGGCGCGACATTGGCACGGTGATTTGCCCGAACGCCGAGGTGAAGCTGTTTGTGACCGCCAGCGCAGAGGTGCGCGCAGAGCGCCGGTATTTGGAGCTGTCTGGCAAAGGTCATTCGGATACGCGCGAAGAGGTGCTTGCGGATGTGAAAGCACGCGATGAGCGAGATATGAACCGCGCAGAAGCTCCTTTGAAGCCGGCAGAGGATGCGGTTTTGATCGATACCTCTGATCTGAGCATCGAAGATGCGGTGGCGAAAGCCGTTGCGGCGATTACGGCGAAAGATTAAGTTCCATCATCTGGCAGGGTTCGTTTTCAACCAGATAAGGCGCTCCATAGGTTGAAAACCCCAGCTTTTCATAAAACCCATGGGCAGACACCCGACCGTTTAGAATAATGCGCCTGCCGCCGTTGTTTTTCACATGATCGATGCCGGTGCGCACCATGGCTGCCCCGATGCCTTGGCCTTGATAGCTGGGTTCGGTGGCCAGTTTGCGCAATTGCACGGCGCCTTCGACATCAAACAGCGACATAACCGCAATGATGCGATCCCCGTCAAAAGCTGCGAAATGAGTGGCTTGGTCATCGCCCTTCACGGCCACAAAATCGCGGGGTTTGTCGGGCCGCATCACGGAATGACGCAGATCATAGGTTTGCTGAACGGTGACTTGGCGGATCGGATAGGTCATGCGCCTTTCGTGGCAAAGATCATCTGCCGCCGCAAGGGGTGTGTAAGATTCAGACAATCAAGCCAAAGCCCTTGCAAACAAGGCGCAATCGTCATATACGCGCCCAAGTCTGACGACCGTTAAGAGTCGCTGATGTGGTGAGCAGGGCCCGGGGAATGCCTCCGGCCCTTCTTGTTTGTGTGATCACCACCTTGGCAATCCTAAGAAAAACGGCCCAAGACGCAATGAAACCAAGACCGGCGGAGACAACCGCTTGGCCCGTATAAACGTTTGTAAAGGAATTTGAGACCACATGGCTCAGAACGTATCTATGGAGGATTTCGAAGCCCTCCTTAATGAAAGCTTCGAAATGGACACCCCTCAAGAGGGTTCCGTTGTAAAAGGCTCGATCATTGCTATTGAAGCAGGTCAAGCGATCATCGACGTTGGCTACAAAATGGAAGGCCGCGTTGATCTGAAAGAATTCGCAAACCCTGGCGAAGCTCCTGAAGTTTCTGTTGGCGACGAGGTAGAAGTTTACCTGCGCGCAGCTGAAAACGCTCGTGGCGAAGCGGTTATCTCTCGTGAGATGGCACGTCGCGAAGAAGCTTGGGATCGTCTGGAAAAAGCATACGCTGACGATGCACGCGTTGAAGGCGCGATCTTCGGCCGCGTTAAAGGTGGCTTCACAGTTGATCTGGGCGGCGCAGTTGCGTTCTTGCCTGGTTCCCAAGTTGACGTACGTCCAGTACGTGACGCGGGCCCACTGATGGGTCTGAAGCAGCCATTCCAAATCCTGAAAATGGACCGTCGTCGTGGCAACATCGTTGTATCCCGTCGTGCGATCCTCGAAGAGTCCCGCGCAGAACAGCGTGCTGAAGTTATCGGCAAGCTGGCTGAAGGCGACTCTGTTGACGGTGTGGTTAAGAACATCACTGAATACGGTGCGTTCGTTGACCTGGGCGGCGTAGACGGCCTGCTGCACGTGACAGACATGGCGTGGCGCCGTGTGAACCACCCATCTGAAATCCTGACAATCGGTGAGACTGTTAAGGTTCAGGTGATCAAGATCAACAAAGAGACACACCGTATCTCCTTGGGCATGAAACAGCTGATGGAAGATCCATGGGATCTGGTTGCTGGCAAGTACCCACTGGAATCCACACACACTGGTCGTGTGACAAACATCACCGATTACGGTGCGTTTGTTGAGCTGGAGCCAGGTGTTGAAGGTCTGGTACACGTTTCTGAAATGTCTTGGACGAAGAAGAACGTACACCCAGGCAAGATCGTTTCTACATCTCAGGAAGTAGAAGTGATGGTTCTGGAAATCGATGGCGTGAAGCGTCGTGTATCCTTGGGTCTGAAGCAAACTCAGCGTAACCCATGGGAAGTGTTTGCAGAAACACACCCAGAGAACACTGAAGTTGAAGGTGAAGTTAAGAACATCACCGAATTCGGCCTGTTCATCGGTCTGCCTGGCGAAATCGACGGCATGGTTCACCTGTCCGACATTTCTTGGGACGAGCGCGGCGAAGACGCGATCCAGAACTTCCGCAAAGGCGACATGGTCAAAGCGGTTGTATCTGAAGTCGACGTTGAAAAAGAGCGTATCTCTCTGTCCATCAAAGGCCTCGGCGGCGACAAGTTTGCTGAAGCAACTGGCGGCGTAAAGCGCGGTTCTATCGTAACTGTTGAAGTAACAGCGATCGAAGAAGGCGGTATCGAAGTGGAATACGAAGGCATGAAGTCCTTCATCCGTCGTTCCGACCTGGCACGCGATCGTGCGGACCAACGTCCAGAGCGCTTCAACGTTGGCGACAAAGTCGACGTACGCGTGACCAACGTAGATGGCAAAACACGCCGTCTGGGTCTGTCCGTGAAAGCACGCGAAATCGCAGAAGAGAAGGAAGCAGTTGAACAGTATGGTTCCTCTGACTCCGGCGCATCCTTGGGTGATATCCTTGGCGCGGCTCTGAAGGGTGACGAATAATCCCCGCTGCTAGATAGCGTATGACATTTGGCCTCGCCCACGCGGCGGGGCCTTTCTTATTTCGCGCAAGTTGCGTGATACCCTCCTGAAAAGAAAAGACTTACCGTGAAACAATCCCTCCGTGATGCGTTAGACGATCGTGGCTATGAGACCCTGACCCCTGTGCAACAAGCTGTGCTTGAGCCAGAGCTGGAAGGGCGCGACCTCTTGGTTTCGGCGCAAACCGGATCGGGTAAGACATTGGGCTTTGGTCTGGCGATCTCGTCGACTGTTCTGGCTGAAGGGGATCGTTTTGCCCGTGCAAATGCGCCGCTGGCTTTGGTGATTGCACCAACGCGCGAGCTGGCCTTGCAAGTGAAACGCGAGCTCGGCTGGCTTTATGCCAAAGCCGGTGCTGTGATGGCGTCCTGTGTGGGCGGCATGGATATGCGCGATGAACGTCGCGCTTTGGGTCGTGGTGCCCATATCGTTGTGGCCACACCGGGCCGTCTGCGCGACCACATCATGCGCGGATCTATCGACCTGAGCGAGTTGCGCGCGGTTGTTCTGGACGAAGCAGATGAGATGCTGGATCTGGGCTTCCGTGAAGATCTGGAATTCATTCTGGGTGAAGCCCCAGAAGAGCGCCAGACATTGCTTTTCTCTGCAACCGTTCCAAAAACGATTTTGGGTCTGGCCAAGAACTATCAAACCGACGCGCAACGCGTTGTCGTGAAATCAGAAAACAAACAGCACGCCGATATTCAGTATCGCGCGATGCAGGTTGTGGACCGTGATGTCGAAAACGCAGTGATCAACACATTGCTGTTTCACGATGCACCAAACGCCATCGTCTTTGGCAACACACGCGCTACGGTTAACCGTTTAACCACACGTCTGTCCAACCGTGGCTTCAAGGTTGTGGCCCTGTCTGGTGAGCTGTCGCAAAGCGAGCGGACCCACGCCCTGCAAGCGATGCGCGATGGTCGTGCGAATGTTTGTGTTGCCACAGATGTTGCTGCGCGCGGGATCGATCTGCCGAACCTTGATCTGGTTGTACATGCAGAATTGCCGGGCAGCCATGAAACGCTGCTGCACCGCTCTGGCCGAACAGGCCGCGCGGGCCGTAAAGGTGTCAGCGCTTTGGTTGTGACCAAACGCAACATGAAAAAAGCGCAGCGCATTCTAGGCATGGCCAAGCTTCAGGCTGAATGGGGCAGCGCGCCAAGTGCAGATGATGTGCAGGGCCGTGAAGAAGAACGTTTGCTGACCAGCGAGTCTTGGCAGCAAGAGACAACGGAAAAAGAAGCTGGCTTGGTGGCGAAGCTGCTAGAGCAGTTCACACCGGAACAAGTCGCAACTGCATTTGTACGTGTGCGTTCTGAAAACCGCTCTGCGCCAGAAGATATTACAGCATTTGACGCCAAGCCGCGCCCACGCGAAGAGTTCGGCGCAAGTGTTTGGTTCTCTGTTGAAGGTGGCCGTAAAGCAGGCGCAGAGCCGCGCTTTATGCTGCCAATGCTTTGTAAAATCGGCGGTCTGACCAAAGACGATATCGGTGCGATCCGTGTTCAGTCTGAAGAGACCTTTGTGCAAATTCTGGAAGCCAGCGTGCCTAAGTTCCTAGAACGCGTTGGTTCTGACATGACCGTTGAAGATGGCGCTGTTCTGACGCAACTAGACAGCGCACCTGTTTTGGAACGCCGCGAACGTCCGTCTGGTGGCTTTGATCGCAAGGGCGGCGGTTACAAAGGCAAACCACGTGGCGATCGTCGTGGCCGTGATGATCGCGGCCAGCGCGACGACTACGGCGCGCGCGGTGACCGTGGCGATCGTAAGCCGCGCAATGATGGCCCACGCGATTGGAACGACAGCTCCGAGCCGCGTCAGCGTAAGCCAAAGCCGCCTTCAAAAGGTGGCCCAGCGAAACCGCACCGTAAAGGGCGTGATGGAGATGCGCCGCGTCGTCCATCTGCTGAGGAATGGTCTGGTGCTTCTAAACGCTCTGGCGGAGACGGTGGTGGCTACAAGGGTGGCAAGCCGGGTGGCAAATTCGGCAAGCCAGGTGACAAGCCAAAAGGTCCACCTCCGCCAAAGGGCAAATCCAATAGCAAGAAGAACAAAGCACGTGCAGCAGCGCGTGCCGCAGGCGCTGGCAATCAGCCACCAAAGCGCGGTCGCAATAAAGACTAAGCTTTGCCTGTAAAGACCCTGCACGAACCCGCGCAACAGTTTCAGTTGCGCGGTTTTTTTTGCGCCTGCCAGTCAGAAGTGACGCAGCGTTTCTCGGTACTGTTCCTGCCAGCCACAGGAACCTGTGGCGCCGGTCTTGTTGCTTTCTCTGAGTGGGGCAACGAAGATTGCAACGCGTATAAAGGCTCTGCTTCTCGCCTGTCTGGGACAGCCAAAGGACGTTGCGAAAAGCAATTGTATCGCGATGCCGCCGTGCAAGACAGAGATCCCTCTAGTCCCGAATCGATTGTTCCTTTCTGCGATGCGGCATCGGGTAAAAACATAATATCGGGAAAAATGAGACCGCTTTCCGATACAAAAAACCAGTAGTTACCCACATTTTTGCTAAAAATCAGTGGTTTGGCAGATCAAATTGTTTCCGCATTGAGAGAGAATTCGTATAGTCGAGTGCAATGCCAAGATAAAAACATTTGGGCCCGGGGAGAGGACGACAATGATCCGTTCTGAACTTATTCAAAAAATTGCGGACGAAAATCCGCATCTTTACCAACGCGATGTCGAGCGTATCGTAAATTCTATTTTCGAAGAAATTACCGATGCGATGTCTCGCGGTGACCGCGTTGAACTGCGCGGCTTTGGTGCGTTTTCTGTGAAGCAGCGTGATGCACGTGTGGGCCGAAATCCGCGCACAGGTGAATCTGTCGCAGTTGAAGAAAAGCACGTTCCGTTCTTTAAGACAGGAAAGCTCCTACGGGATCGTCTTAACGGAAAAGCTTAATGCGTTACATTCGATATGCCTTTTTGGCCACGCTCGGCGTGATTTTGATTTCGGTGGCTCTGGCCAACCGCTCTATTGTTACTTTGAACTTGCTGCCTGATCCTTTGGCTCAGTTGTTGAACCTAAACTACTCCATAGAACTGCCACTGTTTGTGGTGATCTTTGGTGGGATCGTTGCCGGTTTGCTGATTGGGTTCTTTTGGGAATGGCTGCGCGAATATAAAATCCGCGCTGCCGCTGGCCGTACAGAGCGTGAGTTGGTTCAAACCAAACGCGAAGTGCGCCGCCTAAAGGGCAAACAAGAGGAAGGCAAAGACGAGGTTCTGGCACTTTTGGAAGAAGCCAGCTAAATCAAACCTTAGAGATTGTCAGCGCGCCTCGGAGATAATCCGGGGCGTTTTGCATTTGGAGACTAGGATGAAAACGCGCGTAAAAATTTGCGGTTTGAAAGAGCCAGAACATGTTGCCGCTGCCTGCGAGGCAGGGGCCAGCTATTTGGGTTTTGTGTTCTTTGAAAAGTCTCCGCGCAATGTGGCGGCTGAACTCGCGCGAGACTTGGCCGTGGATGTGCCCGTTGGCGTGGCGAAAGTTGCGTTAACGGTGAATGCGGATGATCAGGCGCTGGATCACATTCTTGGGCGTGTCCCGATCGATATCTTGCAGCTTCACGGCTCTGAGACCCCGCAGCGCGTGGCCGAGGTGCGCAAACGCTATGGCTTGCCGGTAATGAAGGCGCTTGGGATCGCGGATGCCTCTGACGTGGCGAAGATTGATCAATTTGGATCAGACGCGGATCAAATTTTGGTGGATGCCAAAGCCCCAAAAGGCGCGGCCTTGCCGGGGGGCAATGGCTTGGCCTTTGATTGGAAGCTCGTGAACCGCAAATACTGGCCGTGTCCGTGGATGCTGGCCGGTGGGCTGACCCCTGAAAACGTTGCGCTTGCGATCAAGATGACGGGCGCGCGGCAGGTGGATGTGTCGAGCGGGGTAGAGACCACGCCGGGCCAGAAAGATGCTGAATTGATCCGCCGTTTTATCCAAGCTGCGAAAGAAAAGCCTGCTCCAAAGCTGGTATAACACTTTGCGTTGGACGTTTGCCTGTCCGCGCTCTAAGACATGCCTAAGACGTCAAAGAAAGATACATCCATGGCCAACGAACTTTTCAATAGCTTCATGAACGGACCTGATGAAAAAGGTCGTTTTGGTGATTTTGGCGGGCGCTTTGTCTCTGAGACATTGATGCCGCTGATCCTTGATCTGGAAGCCGAATACGAAAAGGCCAAGACTGACCCAACGTTCTGGGCAGAGATGGATGATCTGTGGACGCATTACGTGGGTCGTCCAAGCCCACTGTATTTTGCGCCGCGCATGACCGAGGAACTTGGTGGCGCGAAAATCTATCTGAAACGCGACGAGCTGAACCACACAGGCGCGCATAAGATCAACAACGTGTTGGGTCAGATCATTCTGGCAAAACGCATGGGCAAGACGCGTATCATCGCGGAAACCGGCGCTGGCCAACACGGTGTGGCGACGGCGACGGTCTGTGCGAAGTTCGGCTTGAAATGCGTGGTTTACATGGGTGCGCATGACGTAGAGCGTCAAGCGCCGAACGTCTTCCGCATGCGCCTGCTGGGCGCAGAGGTCGTGCCGGTGACCTCTGGTCGTGGCACGCTGAAAGACGCGATGAACGATGCGCTGCGTGACTGGGTGACCAACGTTGCAGACACCTTCTATTGCATCGGCACAGTGGCCGGCCCACACCCGTATCCTGCGATGGTCCGTGATTTCCAAGCCATCATCGGCAAGGAAGTGCGCGAACAGCTGGCCGAGCAAGAGGGCGAAGGCCGTTTGCCGGATACTGTGATCGCTGCGATCGGTGGTGGTTCCAACGCGATGGGCCTGTTCTTCCCGTTCTTGGATGATGAAAGCGTGAATATCATCGGCGTTGAAGCCGGTGGTAAAGGCGTTGATCAGAAATACGAACACTGCGCATCTTTGACAGGTGGTCGTCCGGGCGTTCTGCATGGCAACCGCACCTACCTGCTGCAAGATGATGATGGACAAATCCTTGAGGGTTTCTCGATCTCTGCGGGTCTGGATTATCCGGGTATTGGCCCAGAGCACGCATGGCTGCATGAAATTGGCCGCGCGCAATATGTGTCGATCACCGATAAAGAAGCGCTAGAGGCGTTCCAGTTCTCTTGCCGCACCGAAGGTATCATTCCAGCGCTAGAGCCGAGCCATGCTTTGGCCCATGTGATGAAGCTGGCACCGACATTGCCGAAAGATCATATCTTGGTCATGAACATGTGTGGCCGCGGTGACAAAGACATCTTCACTGTCGCGCGTCACCTTGGCTTTGACATGACTGGCGCTGAATAAGTAATTGCAAAGATTAAAGAAAACGGCGCTTCTTCGGAGGCGCCGTTTTTCTTTGGGCGGGCATAAATTCAGCCAAAACCCATCAATATTTGCGCTTAAACTTAAGTTTAGGTCCATAAACCTGAGCGCCAGAGGGGCGGTTTTAAACTTCTGACCAATAGATTTCCCTTCTCTGATCAAGCGAGATGACCGCAAGCAAACCAAATGTGTTTGCAAGAGAAAGGACTGAACTATGACCCGCTTGCTTTTGACGTCATGCGCCGTTCTGACGGGGCTATGGGGGCAAGGCCAACCTGACCTAAGCGTCACGCAGCTGTCTGCAGAAGACGCAGTGCAAAGACAGACGACAGATCACCGGGCCCTTCGTTCACGCCTTATGTTAGCCGATGGCGATTTCAAAACGTTGGTCTTCTTTGCGGCGTATCCCCCCGATCCGGGCGCGAGGGAAGATTGCTTAGGCATCGGCCTTGAACGAGAGGAGGATGTTTAACTCAAATCAAATGGGGCGAGGCGCTTGATTCCCCATCCTCGTCCTGAGTACTCTCATACTGGTTGGCGTGTTTTCCCCGACAATCGCCAACCAGCTTCTGGAGCCTGAAATGCACTTACGATCCTATGCTTTGATTTGCTCGCTGGCGCTGTTTTCAGCGGGGGCGTCTCAGGCAAATGAACTCGACGATATTCTGAACCAGCTACGTGCGCAGGGCTATATCGAGATCGAAGTAGAACGCACGCTTTTGGGCCGTATCCGTATTGAAGCGGATGGCGTTTTGCACGAGCGAGAGATCATTCTCAATCGCCGTAGCTATGAGATTTTGCGAGATTTTTCAGAACCTTATATAAATCACGCCGTCCCGCCACCGAAAGAAGAAAACGCGCCTCCACCACCGCGACCTCATGGGCCACCACCCGGGGGGTTGTTCAAATATGAATAAGTTTGTGGGGGGGACCAAAGGGCAGAGGCTGCTTGTCGGATTGATCATCGTGCAGGGCGGTTGTGCGTTGTTCTTTGTTCTAGAGATTATCCTGACCATTCTGGGCGCGCGCGCGACGCCGATCAGTTGGCATATCCGCGAGCTGCTAGAGATTGGCGCTGCGGTGGGATTGATCCTGGGGACCACCTTGGGGTTGATCGCTTTGCGGGCGGCCATGCGACAGCGTGCTGTCGCCGAGGAGAGCCTGCGTGTGGTGCGTTCGGCTTTTCGGGACCATGTGTTTGAGCAATTCACACACTGGGGCCTGACGAGCGCTGAGGCAGATGTGGCGCTGTTTACGTTGAAGGGGCTTTCCGTTGCAGAGATCGCGGGGCTGCGTGAGACGTCAGAAGGCACCGTAAAAGCGCAGAGCAATGCGATCTATCGCAAGGCGGGCGTCAGCAGTCGCGCGCAACTCTTGAGCCTGTTCATCGAAGATATGATGGACGAGGGTTCTGATCTAAGCGATTGAATGTTCTTGTAAAACTCGCAAGGGCACGATGTCTAAGGCGCGGCCATGTGTGGCTTGAAGATCCACCTTCGGAGCGCAGCCTTCATCATGAGCCTGCAAGAAACGAGCTGCGCAGAGGCACCATTTGTCGCCCGGATTGAGACCCTGAAAATTATACTCTGGTCGCGGGGTAGATAGGTCGTTTCCGACGTATTTACTGTAGGCCAAAAACTCTGCCGTCATGACCGCGCAGACCGTGTGGCTGCCGTGATCTGCATCGCAGATATTGCAATGGCCATCACGGAAGAAACCGGTTTTTGGCTCGTTAGAACAAAGGGTTAGCTCACCACCCAGAACGTTGACTGCGGGATCTTTTTCCATGGGAATAGCCTGATGCGGTTATTTGAATTTGTCTATCAACTTTTGCATCGAAGACCGTGTGTCTTCAGATGGGACATCTTCCTTGGGCGTTTCGGCTGGCTTTGGCTTGGCTTTGCCCGTGGAAGAGCGGGGTGGGGCGACGCGTAGGGCGACTGCATTCATGAATTTCGCGCTGTCATCTTGCGCCAAATGGGCTGCGCCGTCGCTGATACCGCGTTGCAAATCGTCCAGCCAGTCATGGTCTGATTTTGAAAAATCCCTTAAAACATAACCACTTACAGCATCTTTGTGACCGGGGTGACCGATGCCAAGGCGGACGCGATCATAGGCGGGGCTGATATGTTGGTGGATGGAGCGCAAACCGTTGTGGCCCGCGTGTCCGCCGCCGGATTTGACGCGGCATTTTCCGGGGGCGAGGTCGAGCTCGTCGTGGAAGACAACCACATCTGTGCTGTCGAGCTTGTGAAAGCGCATGGCCTCGCCAACCGCTTGGCCAGAGAGGTTCATGAAGGTTTCTGGTTTTAGAAGAATGACTTTGGTGCTGCCAAATTTCCCCTCGGAGACAAGGCCTTGGAACTTTTTGCGCCAAGGGGAAAAGCCATGATCTTCCGCAATGCGGTCCAGAGCCATGAAGCCGATATTGTGGCGGTTGCCTGCGTATTTTGGGCCGGGGTTGCCGAGGCCGACGAAGAGTTTCATGGCGCCTTATCCGTATATTTGGTCGCTGTGGTTGATCTGAGTTTTACGCGGGCAGGGGCGGAAAAGCGAGGGGGATTTGGAAAGGGCGTGTCTAGGGCTACGGGCGCTGCGTTCATCTTTCGCAAAGGTGGCAATTCGCGCCTTTCAGGTGCTGAAATGTACAATTGGGGTTGTGGGGGAGGAGGCGAGAGAGTGGGCCTGTCTAGAGCGGTGTGAGGAGGCGCGTGTTGGGAGCCTCCGGCGGAGGTATTTGGGTCAAGAAGAAGCGAGTTTGTTTTCGTAAAATTCGGAGTGGTTCGCGACTGGAAGGGTGGGGGTGTGCGCGATGCATTAAGGGAAATTTTACGGTGGTGTTTTTAGAGTGTGTGAAGAGGCCCCAAAAAGGCGGGCGGTTGTCTTTGGGCGTTCTGGGTTTCTGACGGTGATATTGATGAATGGAGGTGCGGTTGTGGCGCTACTTGGGGATTGAAGAGGGTTCGAAGGCCGCGGTGGCGCAAGGAACTTGGTGTGCGTTTTTGGGATAGGAATGTAGATCGGCTATTTGGGAATCTATGAATTTGGGACTGGCTAAGGTCTGATCCAGTGGCTTGGCGTCTGATAGGGGCTGTGAGGCGGTGGGTTGAATGCGGTTTGAGCAGATGCCTTGATGTTGATAAAGATGCCTTGCTGATGGCGCCGTGCTTTTGGCCCTTGGGTTAATAGCATACGGGTTCATAGCTTTCGGGGCTGGCGTTCAGGTCTGGCGTGGGGGGCTGGCTTTCGGGCTTGGCTTTCGGGTCTGGCGTTCGGGAATGAGCCGCGATGCGGCTTTAAGGGCATTCTCCCCAGCACCTTCCTTTAAGCGATTTCCTGTAAGCGTTTTTTCCTAAACGCTTTACTCAAAAGAAAAACGCGGCCCCCAAAACTGAGAACCGCGTTTGAATTGTCTGCAGGTGCAGGAAAGGGCTTATGCCTCTTCTGCTGTTTCCGCTTCTGGTGCTTCTGCTTCTGCTGCATCGTCTTCGTCGTCTGCCGAACGCAGGGAAGATGGTGCAGAGATGTTGCCGATCACGAAGTCACGGTCGATTGTTGGCTTTGCGCCTTCTGGCAGAGTAACTTGAGAGATGGTGAATGTGTCACCAACGTCTTTGTCTGCCAGATCTACAACGATGGATTCTGGGATGTCGCCTGCGGTGACTTCCAGTTCAACTTCGTTACGCACAACAGTCAGAACGCCGCCTTTTTTGATGCCAGGCGCTACTTCTTCGTTCACGAACTCAACAGGGATGTAGAGTTTGATTTTAGAAGTACGCTTCAGGCGCAGCAGGTCCAGGTGTGTTGGCAGGTCTTTTACCACGTGGCGCTGAACGCCGCGGCAGATCACACGTACGTCTTCTTGACCTTCGATCTTCAGGTTGAAGAGTGTGGAAAGGAAGCGGCCGTCTTTCAGTTTCTTAAACAGAACGTTGAAAGGGATCTGGATTGCTTGTGGATCGGCGTCACCACCGTAAACAACACCAGGAACGTAACCATCGCGACGTGCTTGACGAGCGGCGCCCTTGCCTGTCCCCGTACGGACCTCGGCGTTTAGATCAGGGATCTGTCCAGCCATTTGAATTCTCCAATATGTTTAGGGCGGGGTTCCTCCAAGGCTGTAACCCCGCGTGAAGCGCTGCCCATAGCGTAGATTCGGAGATTTGAAAAGGTGGTTTTGGCCAGTTTAGGCCTGTTTTTCTGCGGTTTCGGGCTGTAAATGCCCGCCGGCCTTGCGGATACGGTCGTAGAGCGCGAATTCGGCTGCGCGCACATGGCGCAAATGGTCTTCAACCTCTGACGACAAAGGGGCCTCGCGCTGGGGGGAGGGGTTTTTGATGGCGGGGGCAATATGCTGGCCAAACCGGTCTGAGAGGAAGCTGCGGATGGTTTCCTGCGCTTCGTAGGCGAACACATGTTCCAGGGGCAGATGCCCGTCGGACATGGTGAGGAAATTGTATTGGCTGCCAATTGCACAAAAGCTGGGTTGCGGGTTTTGTAGGACGCCGCGCACGAAGTCATCAAAGCTCATGCTGGAGGAGGTGTCAGAGGCAAAGCGGCTTTTGGGGGCTGTGCGGTATCTGTACCAACTGCGGATTTGCTCGATCGGGTCGCGCATGATGGCCATGCGTTCGGGGTGAAGATCAAAGGAGTCTGCCAGAAACGGCACGAGTTTGCGTTGGAATTGGCCTGCTGTGAGGTGTTTGCGGCGGCGTGCAAAGACGATGTCTGCCTCGCCTCGAAGTGCAAGCTCGTATGCGGTGGAGCCTGTTTTCGGTACGGCTAAGAAAGCGAGGTTTTGTTTGATAAAGATTTGCACAGCATTCCCTTTGCTCCGTTATGCGATACGGCGGGGAGTGCTGTCAAAAGAATGTGCTGTTAGATGAGCAACGGGCCCACCAAAAGCGCGCAGGCGGTGAGGAAGATTGCGATGATCACAAGGATCAGGCCAGCACCGGCGCGATGATAGGCGCGGGCTTTGGCGAGGGCGGCGACGTTGCGATGGGCCAGCGCTTTGCGTCGGGTGGCTTCGAAGGCGATGATCCAGAGTGTTAGGCCAAGGCCGATATTTAGCGCAAAGAGCAGGACCGAAAGCCCCGCGAGGTTAAGGGGTATGTCTTGTGGGAGGCTGGACAGTTGGCTGAGAACGACAATCGCGGCGGCGCCATTTACGACGAGGGTCGATCGGATGCTGCCTTGTGCATATTGCTGCATGAGGTCGCGATGATTGAGATGCTGTTGCATGGGGAACTCGATACTTGGGTGATACACTAATAATGCAACTCATGATTGAGGGCGTTAGCTCTTTCGTCAAGCCTTGTGGGGTAAAGGTTTCTTAACTTAGTTTTATGGTAAGGAATGGGCTTGCGGGGAGTTATGTTGTAACATATTTTGCGCGTGTAATTGGATTCTGCATGAGGGCCACATGGCCAATAATCGCGGGCGCACGAGCCTTAAGTGTAAGCGAAAGAACGATAATCCGATGGGGGCCTATGATCGGTTGCCTGCGGATTTGCGGCATTGGGTGGCCTCGGCTGCGCTGCCGTGGCGGGCACAATCGGTGCTGAAGGCTTATGACAAGGCGATTAAGCGCACGGGGCGGGTAGATTTGGCGATGGCGGAATTGGATCGCATCCAGCGCAATTTGCTTGCGAAGGATGCGCCCAGTGTTTGGGGGCAGGACTATCCTGCTTTGACAGAGCGCGCCTAGGGTTACGCTTCCCAGCCGTCTGAAAAGCCTTTCGGGATCATCAGAATATCTTTGTTCACCGTGTTGATGTCTTGGTGGCCGCAGAGGGCCATGGAGAGGTCCAGCTCGTTTTTCATGAGCTCCAGCGTTTTGGTCACGCCCGCTTCGCCCATTGCGCCAAGGCCATAGATATAGGCGCGGCCGATGTAGGTGCCTTTGGCGCCGAGGGCGATGGCTTTGAGAACATCCTGACCTGAGCGGATGCCGCTATCCAGATGGACTTCGATCTTGTCACCGACCGCGTCCATGATGGCGGGCAGGGCACGGATGGCGGACAGAGCGCCATCAAGCTGACGGCCCCCGTGGTTGGAGACGATGATGGCGTCTGCGCCGACGTTCAGGGCCTCAAGCGCGTCGCGCGCATCGATGATGCCTTTGATGATCAACGGGCCATCCCACATTTTGCGGAACTCGCGGATGCGGTCCCAGTCGAGGGCTTGGTCAAAGGATTTGGCTGTCCATTCGGACAAGGAGCTTGGATCGTTCACGCCTTTCGCATGGCCCACGATATTGCCGAAGAAGCGGCGCTTGGTGCCCAGCATTTCAAGGCCCCAAGGGACTTTGGTGGCGAGGTTTGCCATGGATTTCAGCGTGAGCTTTGGTGGGGCGGAGAGGCCGTTTTTCAAGTCTTTATGGCGTTGGCCCAAGAGTTGCAGATCAACGGTGATGACTGCAGCGGAGCACTTGGCGTCTTTGGCGCGATCAAACAGACGTTGCATGAAATCATCGTCTTTGAGGGTGTAGACCTGCATCCAGAAAGGTTTGTTGGTGTTTTCCGCCACGTCTTCGATGCTGCAAATGGACATGGTGGACAGCGTGTAGGGTACGCCGAAGTTCGCGGCGGCGCGGGCGGCTTTGATTTCACCGTCTGCGGATTGCATGCCGGTGAGGCCCACGGGCGCGAGGGCGACGGGCATGGCCACGTCTTGACCGATCATCTGCGTGGCGGTGCTGCGGCCTGTCATGTCGACGGCGACGCGCTGGCGCAGGTGCAGTTTCTGAAAGTCGGATGTGTTTTCGCGGAAGGTCTGTTCCGTCCAACTGCCGGACTCTGCGTAATCGTAGAACATGCGCGGCACGCGGCGTTCGTGGATTTTCTTGAGGTCTTCGACGCAGGTGATCACTGGCATAGGGTCAACTTTCGATATTGGTTAACTTTCATTACCAATGTGACGAGTTTCGCGCAATAGGATTTGTTTGGCTTACACCGGTAGAACCGTGCTGGATTTGGTTTGCCGCAGCACAAGTTGGGTGTGCGTGGATTGGATGATCCCCAAACGGTGCAGGCGTTTCATGATAAAGCTTTCCAGTTCTTCGGCATCGGTGGCCATGACTTTCAGCAGGAAATCTCTGGAGCCGGTGATGGAGGCGCATTCGACGATATGCGGCTCGTTTTGCACGAAGCGATCAAAGGCGTCGATGGTCTCTTCGCTGTGATCGATCAGGCTGAGTTGCAGGTAGGCTTGGGCGCGCAGGCCAAGGATGCGCGGGTTTAGGATGGCGGCGTAGCGATCAATCAAGCCGGCCTCTTCGAGGCGTTTGACGCGGCGCCAGCAGGGGGACGATGACAGGTTCACTTGATCTGCGAGGGCTTGCAGGCCGATTTTGCCATCGACCTGTATGATACGGAGGATTTCTCGGTCTTTTTCTTCGAGGTTTGGCAAATTTTTCCCTCCTTTGGCATGGTTTGAGGTTGATTTTGCCAACACACACGGCGTTTGCCAAGCGAAAGGGGCAGATTTTTCGCCAAAGCTGCGCAAAGCTTTTCTTAAACGAGGAGGAACGTTTTGCCGAAATCAACGAAATACAAAGCCAAGTTGCCGAATGAGGCTGGCTTTATCGCTTATACCGCCGAGGAAGATGCGGTTTGGGCGGATCTGTACAAGGCGCAGGAGGCGCCGGTGCAGCAATATATGGCGCAGCCCTATTTGGAGGGGTTGGCTGCTTTGGATATGCCAAAGACGCGTGTGCCGCAGTGCCCTGAGATTTCAGAGGTGCTGACCGCCAAGACCGGCTGGAAGGTAACGCCTGTGCCTGCTTTGATTGGGTTTGAGCGGTTTTTTGGCATGTTGGCGGCCAAAGAATTTCCAGCAGCGTCATTTATTCGTAGCCGCGAAGATTTTGATTACATTGAAGAACCGGATATTTTTCACGAGGTTTTTGGTCATACACCGTTATTGACGGATGCCCGTTTTGCCGAGTTCTCCCAAGCGATTGGTCAGGCGGGTTTGCAGGCGGAGAAAGCCGATTATCCCTGGCTGATCCGCCTGTATTGGTTCACGATTGAGTTCGGCCTGACGTATGAGGCGGGTGTCTTGAAGGCTTTGGGCTCTGGTTTGGCGTCATCAAAAACCGAGCTGCCGCATGCGGTGGTGTCGGGTGATCCGCAGGTGCGGGGGTTTGATGTGGTGGATATTCTGCGCACGCCGTACCGGATTGATATTCATCAGCCGGTGTATTTCGCGATTGAGCGGCTGGATGATTTGTTTGCCGCCGCAGAGCGTGATTTGATGGCAGATATTAAGGAAGCGCAGGTGCTTGGCCTGTTTGCGCCATTGTACCCGCCTGTAGATCAGGTTGCGGAATAGGAAGACGATAGATGGTTTGTTCAGTAGATACTCCGCTTTTGGATGGTGAGGTTCTGGCCGCAGGGTTGGGCGGGTTGCCCGGTTGGGCGGCGCGTGAGAACACGATTTTCAAGCGGTTTGAGTTTAAGGGTTTTGCCAAGGCGGTGCAGATGGCCAATCTGGTGGCCTGGCATTCCGATCGTATGGGGCACCATGCGGATATCAGCTTTGGCTGGGGCTATTGTGAGGTGGTTTACACCACCCATGAAGCCGGCGGCGTGACGGCGGTTGATATTGATTGCGCGCAAAAACTAGAGGCGCTGCTTGTGTAAGCGGCGCCTGCTGAGTGTGTAACGAGTGTTTTGGTTGATGCCTTGCTGGCGGTTAGGCGCGGTGCGCCCCGTCAGCAAGGGATTTTACGAAGTCCAGAACCTCGGCGACAGGTTTGCCTGCGCCGATTTCGCTGACGATGGCAGAGCCAACAACCGCGCCATCTGAGATAGACGCGATGGTTTCGGCACGCTCTGGTGTTTTGATGCCAAAGCCAACGATGATCGGCAGGTCTGTGGCGGCTTTGATGCGGGCCACTTCTGGGGCCACGTCGCCTGCTTGGGCTTCGGCCGCGCCGGTGATGCCGTTGATCGAGACGTAGTACACAAAGCCGGATGTGTTTTGCAGAACCTTTGGCAGGCGTTTGTCGTCTGTCGTTGGGGTTGCCAAACGAATGAAGTTCAGACCCGCCGCTTGGGCTGGGATGCAGAGCTCTTCGTCTTCTTCTGGTGGCAGGTCCACGACGATCAGACCATCGATGCCGGCTTCTTTTGCGTCTTTCAGGAAGGTCTCTACGCCGCGATTGTAGATCGGGTTGTAGTAGCCCATCAGAACGATTGGCGTTGTGTCATCGGTTTTGCGGAATTCTGCAGCCAGATCGAGGGTCTTTTGCAAGCTCATGCCCACGTCCAGCGCGCGTTGGCCCGCCAGTTGGATGGTGGAGCCATCGGCCATTGGGTCGGTGAAGGGCAGGCCGAGTTCGATGATATCGACGCCCGCGGCTGGCAGGCCTTTGACCAGTTCCAAAGAGGTTTCGTAATTCGGATCACCGGCCATAACGTAGGAGACAAAAGCTTTTTTGTTGGCCGCTTTGAGTTCGGCAAATTTGGCGTCGATGCGGGTCATCGGGTATT
Organism: uncultured Paracoccaceae bacterium; assembly: GCA_947499725.1. Lineage (GTDB taxonomy): Bacteria > Pseudomonadota > Alphaproteobacteria > Rhodobacterales > Rhodobacteraceae > Cognatishimia. The sequence goes on from CANMPK010000001.1 coordinate 256,824, forward strand.
CCTTATCTCGTGTTGTCTGTGATGTGCCGCAGGTATGGGGGAAAAGCAATACTACGTTGGGTGTTTTGTGAGGGTTTCATGGCAGCAGGCGCGGTTTGGGTGCCGCGTTCGGGCATCGACCGAGCTGGAGGGCGTTTGAGGCTTGGATATGAGAGGTTTCGGTGCAAAGCCCACCTCGGTGCGTTTCGCTGAGCGGTTGCAAATCGCCCTCCTGGGGGAGGTCGGGCGATGCCCGGACGGGGCCGGGCTGGGCATATCCCCCAACATTGATGCAAATCGGCGACCTCTTGGGGGGCTTAGGCGCCTTTGCGCGTAAGAAGCTATTGCAGGGGACCCGTGAAAGCCTTTAGAAGCAGCGCAAATTGTCTTTAGGAGGCCGCAATGGGCTTTAAAGTTGGAATTGTCGGCCTGCCGAACGTGGGTAAATCCACCACATTTAACGCATTGACCAAAACCGCTGCGGCGCAGGCGGCGAACTTTCCGTTTTGCACCATCGAGCCAAACGTGGGCGATGTGGGCGTGCCGGATGCGCGTTTGGATCAACTGGCCGAGATTGCGCAGTCTAAGCAGATCATTCCAACACGTATGACCTTTGTGGATATCGCGGGTCTGGTGAAGGGCGCGTCTAAGGGCGAAGGTCTGGGCAACCAGTTCTTGGCGAACATTCGTGAAACCGATGCGATTGCGCATGTTTTGCGTTGTTTTGATGATGATGACGTTACTCACGTGGATGATCGCGTTGATCCTGTGGCCGATGCAGAGACCATCGAAACAGAGCTGATGTTGGCCGATCTGGAAAGCATCGAAAAGCGTCGTGCGGGTTTGGTGCGTAAGCTGAAGGGCAACGATAAAGAAGCTAAAGAGCAGGATCGCTTGTTGGCTTTGGCGCAAGAGGCGATTGAAAACGACAAGCCTGCGCGCACGGTTGAGATTGACGCGGAAGATCAGAAGATCTGGGATGGGTTGCAGCTGTTGTCGACCAAACCGGTTTTGTACGTTTGTAACGTGGGCGAATCTGAAGCGGCTGAGGGCAATGCGCATTCGGCGGCTGTGGCTGAAATGGCGGCGGCGCAGGGCAACAGCCATGTGATTATCTCTGCGCAGATCGAAGAAGAGATCAGCCAGTTGGATGCCGAAGAGGCAGAGATGTTCCTTGGTGAGATGGGCTTGGAGGAAGCGGGCTTGGATCGTTTGATCCGCGCCGGTTACGAGCTGCTGGAGCTTGAGACCTATTTCACAGTTGGCCCCAAGGAAGCGCGTGCTTGGACGATCCGTTCCGGCACGGCTGCGCCGGCGGCGGCGGGTGTGATCCACGGTGATTTTGAACGTGGCTTTATCCGTGCAGAGACCATCGCCTATGACGACTATATTGCCTGCAAGGGTGAACAGGGCGCCAAAGAAGCCGGTAAAATGCGGGCGGAAGGCAAAAGCTATATTGTGCAAGACGGCGATGTCATGCACTTCTTGTTCAATACATAATACTGCGCAGCCCAAGGCACTCGTCTCATAAGCTTTGCCTGCGCCACCACAGGGGCAGGCATGAAGCGCTGGATTGTAAAACAAAAAACGCTGTCATCTATTCGAAAGCGTATGAAACCGTTTGTGTCATCTGTCCCAAAGGTACGGGTGCGTTTCTCTTATGATTTGAAGTTTATGTACGATGTCGCCATCGAGCCGAATGGCGATGGCTATGATGTCGTTATGTTTGCGGAAAAGGTGTTTGATCGCAAAAGCTATTACAAGCTGATCCGCCACCGTATTACAGCCATGTTGTATTGGCGCATGCACGCCCAAACGGATGTGCGACGCATGGTGGGGCATTTGTCTGATGGGGATCATTGGGGGGATGCTGGGTTTTACTTTTCCAACAACCGTGCGGATCGTACCTTGTTGCCCGACTACTATTTCTACATCACGGGCGGCTTTGAAGACGTTCGCAGTACTGCGTTAACCGATGCGCAGCCTTGGGACAGCCGGAGCAGCGATCTGGTTTGGCGCGGCGGCTTGAACGGGAACTGCTTTAAAAATGTTTTGCCGGAACTGGCGGATAGCCCAGCGACGTGTCAGCGCTTGCGCATGGCGTGGCGGGCCAAAGACACTGACCTTGATTTCAAGTTTGTGGTATCAGAGCGGGATCTGTTTTACGGGGCCTTGAATGCGGCAGGGTTTTTGGGCGATCGTGTGCAAGCTTCGGATTGGATGGGGAAGAAGTATGCCCTTGATATTGATGGGTATTCCAACACTTGGGACAATTACTTTCACCGCATGTTGATGGGCTGCTGTGTGCTGAAGGTCGATAGCGATTTCGGCTTTCGTCAGTGGTATTACGACGACATCAAGCCGTGGGAGCATTTTGTGCCCGTGAAAGCGGACCTGAGCGATTTGGAAGAGAAGATCGCATGGGTGAAAGACAATGACACGCAGGCCAGCGAGATTGCCGCCAATGGGCAAGCGCTTGCGCGGGCCATGACCTTTGAAAGCGAGGCGCAGCGCGCTGGGGCTTTGATCGATGCCAATTGGGAGCGTTACCTTTGAATTTTGACAATCAACACGTGGTGGTTGCGGGTGGCGCAGGCTTTGTTGGCGGCCATCTTGTACGGTCATTGTTGGCGCTGGGGGCGCGGGTGACGGTGTTGGATAACTTCCACACGGGGCCGTGTGATAAGTTTGCGTCTGTTTCGAGCAGTGAGTTGCAGGTCATCGAGCATGATATCTGTGACAAAATCGATCTGAGCTTTGATTTGGTGATGAATTTGGCGTGTCCTGCCTCGCCAGAACATTATCAGGCGGATCCTTTGCAGACATGGCGCAGTTCTGTGGTGGGCACGATGAACTTGGTGGAATTAGCGGCGTCGCAGGATGCGCGCATGGTGCATTGTTCGACCAGTGAAGTGTATGGCGATCCGTTGGTGCATCCGCAGCCGGAAACCTATTTGGGCAACGTCAGCTGTACAGGGCCTCGGGCCTGTTATGATGAAGGCAAGCGTGCCGCAGAAACGTTTTTGCTGGATATGTTCCGCGAACGCCATGTGGATGTGCGTATTGCGCGTTTGTTCAACACATATGGGCCGGAAATGGCGTTGAACGATGGGCGGGTTGTATCCAATTTTGTGGTGCAGGCGCTGCAGGGCAAAGCATTGACGGTCTTTGGCGATGGCAATCAAACGCGGTCCTTCTGCTATGTAGCGGATACGGTTGATGGTTTGTTGCAACTTGCCTATGGGCGCGGGTTGCAGGGGCAGGTGATGAACCTCGGCAATCCTGATGAGCGCAGCGTGCTAGAGATCGCGCGTATTATCAGTGACTTAACGGGGCAGCCGTTGGAGACCGTACAGATGGCCGCGGCTGTGGATGATCCGCGCCGACGGTGTCCTGATATCACGCGCGCGACCGAGCGGTTGGGCTGGGCACCGCGTACGTCTTTGCGCGATGGGCTGTCGCTCACGATTGATGAGTTTCGCAGTCGCATCACGCGTGGATAGCGCTTTTGTTTGGAGAATCCTGTCGCTAAAAATGGTGGATAACCAACGGAGTCGCGTATGTCTGACACAACCAAACTGATTATCGATACAGATCCGGGCGTGGATGACGCCATGGCGATTTTCTATGCGGCGGCGGCGCCGGATATTGAGCTGCTGGGGCTGACCTCGATCTTTGGCAATGTCACGGTTGAGATGGCAACGCGCAATGCTCTGCGCTTGGTGGAGGCGGCTGGGCTGGATATTCCGGTGGCGGCTGGGGCCAATACGCCGATGGCTTTGCCGCCCTATACACCTTCGTTCCATGTGCATGGGGATGAGGGGTTTGGCGATATTCCGGCTGAGACCCCGAAGGGCGCGGCGATCGACGAAAGCGCAGCGGATTTTCTGTGCCGCATGGCGCGGGAACATAAGGGTGAATTGGTGCTTTGTCCGATTGGGCCTTTGACCAATGTGGCCATGGCGATCCAGCAAGACCCGGAGTTTGCGCAGAATGTGAAACGCATCGTGCTTATGGGCGGCTCTTACCGCGAAGGCGGCAATATCACGCCTTATGCCGAAGCGAATATTTACCACGATCCCCATGCGGCCGAGGTGGTCTTTGCCTCTGGTGCGCGCATTGAAATGGTGGGGCTGGATGTGACCCATCGCATCACCTGTAAGCCGGATGATTTTGAGGCGATTGCGCAGGCCTCGCCCCGTTTGGGCGGCATGTTACAGGACATGAGCCATTTCTACCTGAAGTTCTACGCCACCGTGGGCAAGCTGGACGGCTGTAGCCTGCATGATCCGGCGGCGGTGATTGCCTGCACCCATCCGCATTTGTTCACTGCAGAGGATGTGGCCATCGAGGTGACTTGCGAGGGCGAAGAGATCGGCGCAACGGTGCAATCTGCGCCGGATCGCGGCGTGACATCTGTGTATACAGCTGTTGAGGCCGCAGCGGTTAAGGACTTGTTTTTGCAGCGTTTGACGGTGCTGGATTAAGCGTCATTGGATTGGGTGAAGGGGCAGGGCGCATGTCTGCCCGTTCGCGCGCAGGCTTTGTCAAAAAAATGCGAAAAAGCCCTTGTGCAGGGTTTTGCATATCTTTACTACCGGTCAGCGGAGACGTGGCCGAGTGGTCGAAGGCGCTCCCCTGCTAAGGGAGTATACGTTAACGCGTATCGAGGGTTCGAATCCCTTCGTCTCCGCCATCACCCAAACTTGTTACTCAGTATTCGATGTTGTTTGGCCCATTTTGGGCTGTTTTTGATTGGCTTTTCCGCTTGAGCGACTGATGCTCGGACGTTGAAAGGGAAACCAAATGCAAACGTTAGACAAAGACCCTCCATTTCTGGATGCGATGCGTAAACACTTATCCGAATTGCACGAAAACGGGATGGCGCTGATTTATCGAAACGAAGATGGCGTCTACGTAAAGAAACATTCAGACGGTCGTTTCGAGCAATTGCCTTACCAAGATCAGGACGAGTCGCCTTTTACAGGTGGGTGCAAAGGCGCTCGCTAAAGCGTTAAGCGGCTATTGTGCGGCGAGCTTGATGGCGTCGGCGTAAGGGGATTTGAACTTTGCCATCCCGTCTTTGATCTCGGGCACTTTGTTGCGGCTGACTGGCCAGATTTGACCGCTTTGGCCAATCATACGGGGGTTGCCGTTTTCATAGGTGATTTGCGCCATTTCCTGCCAACTGAGCCAGACCGAGCGATGGACACGCATGCCGAGGCTTTGGTCGAGGTTTTCAGTTGCTGCTGAAAGGCTTTGGGTCAGTTGGTGCACGCCTCGATCTGTGTAGATCTTTAGGTATTTGTCTTCCACTTGGATCGCGCGAATGTTGCGTAGGCTGTCGTTGATCTGGTTTTGTGGCGCTTGTTGCGGTGCAGGAGTTTGCCAGGCCAAAGACTTGGTATCCAGCTTTAGGCCGAAGCTTGCGAATGTGGATTGGATCTGGTCGCGCTGCACTTCTAGGATGATGTAGGTCGCGCCGGATAAGATGATCAATTTATTGACCAAATTGGCAGTAAAGGCTGCAAGTGAACCTGCGCCCGTTTCCGGTGAGGACAAAAGGGCCACAAATGTTGCGCTTATCAGAGACAGCATCGCGGCGTTTGCTGTCCAAAAATAGAAGGTTGGGCAACCGCGTAGGGCAGCTTTGACATAGAGGGGGATGGAGAAGATCTTTGAGAATATCAGCGAGGCAAAGGCCAGACTGAGGAACATGAAGAACAACGTGCCAAAGTCATAGTGGGCCAATTTGCTTGGTCGGACGAGGGCCAGAAGAAAAGCGGTTGCAAAGGGAACGATGACAAGCCCTCTTTTGTACAAAGAGGTAATCGTGATTTTGCGAAGGGCGTTCACCAGTTCACGCTCTTCTGCGCGTGAGAGGGATATTATTTTAGGGGCTTTGATCTTGAGCACTCTTGAATTCTTTGCCGATTTTGGACGCCATGTTTGATCATAGCGTTATTTTCGGTCTCTTTTTGACACTTATTTCGGTGAGGGTGAGGGGGGCTTTGTGAGGCCTAAGCCTATTTGGACCTTTCTAACATTAAGAGGGCGATCTGCTTGATGCCGAGCCGCAGCATGGTGCATGGAAACCGGTTGCATCTCTTTTGGAGAGACCGTTCGTGGCGATTAACATAACGTTGCTCACACTTTGCGGAGCGTTGGTTGGAATGGGAAGGGGGAATTTTTTGGAATTTGAAGCGTTACTCACGGTTTTTGGCGTTCTTCGCGAAAATGCTGTGGTGCGGAGCGCGCAATTTCGAGAGTCTTGGCGTTAGGCGGAGCCGAGCCCCCCAAAAACAGCTCGACCGCCTATGCACTGCACTTTTTGTTGGCAGTGTATCCCATCAGGACCACTTGTCGTCGGTTGTTGACGAGAATGTCCACCGGCGTCGGCCTTTTCGAATACATTGTATCCCCATTTGACTGGGCTGACGTCACCTCCTTTTCGGTAGAAGGACGGGCGCAACGGGGGGCTCTGCGCCTTTGAAGAGCTGGGGTGATTCAGGTGGGCAGACCGCGTGGACATATCGCGGTTTTCTTAAGGAAATGCGTAGAAACCCCGAAAAGGTGCCTAAAATCAGAAAAATTTATGGGTGTATCAATTCTAGATGAATTTTTGCAATAGCAAGGCTTTCGGCGGGGCCGTGAGGGGGCTTGGTGGATCAATGCGACGAATGGGCGTTTGTCGGTAAATCTGCCGGAGTTTGCTTTATTGACGGTTACATACGCCTATGGCTTGATACCCGTCACTGGGAGGAAGGACACCGCATTTATGGCAGGTTTTCCGCGTAAAACGGCGGCTCTGATTGGAGCTGGCATGGTGGCGAAAACCCACTTGGCCGCGTTGGCAGATAGCCAATGCGCTAATTTGGCATGTGTGGTGGCGCGAAGCCCTGAAAAGGCGATGGGGTTGCTATCTGAGATGACCGCGCAATATCCCAAGGGCGCGCCTGTTGTTCACATGGTGGATGCCGTGGCGGATACGTCCATTGATTTCGCGATTGTCCTGACGCCGCCGGATGCGCGGGCTGAGATTATTCGCCCGCTGGCTGAGGCTGGCAAACATATCCTTTTGGAAAAACCGATGGGCCGCAATGCGCAGGAAGCGCGCGAGGTTGTTGAGATTTGCGAAGCGGCTGGCGTGTCGCTGGGTGTGGTCTTGCAGCACCGGATGCGCGAGAGCGCGCAGGCCGCTCGGGATTTGATTGAAAGCGGTAAGCTGGGCGCTTTGGGTGTGGTGGAAATCGCTGTGCCTTGGTGGCGCGATCAAAGCTATTATGACGAACCAGGCCGCGGCACCTATGCGCGTGATGGCGGTGGGGTGTTGATCTCGCAGGCTATACATACGCTGGATTTGGCGCTGTCTTTGGCGGGGCCGGTGGAAACGGTTCAGGCGATGGCCTCGACCACGCGGTTCCATGCGATGGAAGCGGAAGATTTTGTGACTGCGGGCTTGCGTTTCAAAGGTGGGGCGGTTGGCTCTATCGTGGCGAGTACGGCAAGTTACCCTGGTGGCGCAGAAAGCATTCGTTTGCATTTTGAAAAGAGCAGCCTGACGCTGGAAGGCGGGGCGCTGGATGTGCATTGGCGCGATGGGCGTCATGAGGTGATTGGCGCGGCGGCTGCCACCGGTGGCGGAGCGGATCCGATGGCCTTTACGCATGATTGGCATCAAGCGGTGATTGATGATTTCGCTGCGAGCCTAGACGCGGGCCGCGCGCCTGCTATCACAGGGCGCGACGCGCTGGCTGTGCATGATTTGATTGATGCGATTGTGGAGTCTGCGGCGCAGAACACTCCGATAGAGGTAAATTCGTGACTGAGACGAAAAAGACAGGGCTGCGCTTTGCAGCCATTGGGATTGATCACCGCCATATCTATGGCATGGCCGGCAACCTTGTGGATGCGGGGGCTGAATTTGCGGGCTGGTGGACTGAGGGTGAACCTCAGACCGTTGAGGGCTTGGTGAAGCGTTTCCCTGATGTGCCGCGCGCTGAGAGCGCTGAGGCGCTGATGCAGGATGACAGCATTGATATGATTGTGCTGGCTGGTATTCCTTCTGGCCGCGCAGGCTGGGCGGTTAAGGCGATGGACGCGGGCAAGGATGTCATGAGTGACAAGCCGGGCTGTACGGATTTTGATCAGTTGGCTGAGTTGCGCGCGGCTGTGGCGCGCACGGGGCGCATTTGGTCGGTGAATTTCTCGGAACGTTTTGAGGTGCCTGCGGTGACCAAAGCTGCGGTGCTGGTGGCTGAAGGCGCGATTGGCAAGGTTGTTCAGACAATGGGCATGGGGCCGCATCGTTTGAACCGTGATTTGCGCGAAGACTGGTTCTTTGATCGTGAGGCCTATGGCGGGATCATCACCGATATTGCCAGCCATCAGATTGATCAGTTCCTGTTCTTTACGGGCTCTGACACTGCAGAAGTGACAATGGCCAGCGTGGGCAATTATGCCAACCCAGAGGATCCGGGTTTGCAGGACTTTGGTGAGCTGTCTTTGCGCAGCGAGTCTGGCCACGGCTATATCCGCGTGGATTGGTATACGCCGGATGCCTTGCCGACATGGGGCGATGGTCGTCTGACGATTTTGGGCACCGAAGGCTATATTGAGATGCGCAAATATGTGGATTTCGGCCATGAGGGCACGGATCATTTGATCCTTGTGAATGGCACGGAGTGTAAGCGGATCGATGCCTCGGATGCGGGTCTGCCGTATTTCGGCAAGTTGATTGCGGATGTGCAGAACCGCACCGCCACGGCCATGCCGCAAGAGCATGTGTTTACCGTGTGCGAGCTGGCGTTGCAGGCGCAGGAACTGGCTGAGAAGGGGCGCGCATGATCCGTGTTGCGATCATAGGCGCCGGTATTGGGGCGGAGCATTTGCAAGGCTATCGGTCTTTGCCGGATGCCTTCCGCGTCAGCACCATTTGCGATCTGGATCGCGAGCGGGCGGCGATTGCCACGGGTGGCGATCTGGATATTCGCATCACCGATGATTTGGACGCGGTTTTGGCGGATGACGCGATCGATTTGATCGATGTTTGCTTGCCGCCGCATCTGCATGTGCCGGTGTCTGTGAAAGCCTTGCAGGCGGGCAAACATGTGATTTGCGAGAAGCCGATTGCTCGGTCGATGGAAGAGGCGGCCACGTTGAAAGAGGCCATGGAGGCTTCGGGCAAGCGCGTCTTTCCGGTGTTTCAGTATCGCTATGGCCTTGCTTTGGATCAGTTGCGGGCTTTGTTGGCCTCTGGCTATGCGGGCAAGGCTTACGTGGCCAGCTTGGAAACCCATTGGAACCGCGATGCAGAGTATTACGCGGTGCCGTGGCGTGGGACAGTGGAAGGTGAAGTGGGCGGGGCTTTGGTGTCTCACGCGATCCACAGCCATGATCTGCTGTGCCATGTGTTTGGGCCAGTGGCGCAGGTGTCTGCCATGACAGACACGCGCGTGAATGACATTGAAACCGAAGACTGTGCGGCGATTACCTTCCGCATGGAGAACGGTGCTTTGGCGACCAGCTCGATCACTTTGGGCGCGGGTGATGACACCAGCCGCCTGAAGTTTTGCTTTGGGGGCTTTACCGCCGAAAGCGGCACCATGCCTTACACCCCAGCGCAGGATCGCTGGACCTTTACAGCCCGCGCGCCGGTGACACAGGCGCAGATTGATGCGGTTCTGGCTTTGGTGCCGGAGCGTCCGCAGGGATTTGCGGGCTATTTGAATTCTATCTCTGACGCGCTGAACGGGCGCGCGGGATCCGAGGTGACCTTGGCCGATGGTCAACAGTCCATTGAATTGGCAACTGCTTTGTATTTGTCAGTTCGTGAAGACCGCTCTGTTTCGCTGCCGCTTCCATCAGGAGTGGACCTTTTGGTCAAAAAGGAAGTAGCCTAGCGGCAGAAGAGCAAAAATCGAAAATTGATCAAGACTTTAGGGAGGATTTAGTCTGATGAAGAAGAAAACGATTTATCTGAATACCGCGTTCGCAGCGGCCTTTGGCTTTGCAGCGGCGGCGGCACATGCCGACGACGTACGTTTCATGTGCTATTCCGATGGCAATGAGTGTGAAGTCTATGAAGACGTCCTGAGCCGTTTCACAGCGGACACTGGTATCGGTGTGGCTGTTGATGTTGTGCCTTACCAAGCGATTCTGGAAAACCTGCCAGTTCAGCTGGCGGCGGGCACAGGCCCTGATATCGCGAAAGTCACCGATTTGGGTGGTTTGAACGAGTATTATCTGGATCTGGCACCACATGTGGATCGCGCTTACTGGGAAGGTTCCTTTGGCGAAACACTTGATTGGTACCGTGGCAACGCGGGTGGCGATGGCATCTATGGTATGCACAGCCAGCTGACCATCACGGGTGCTTTCGTGAACGCGACGCTGTTTGAGCAAGCGGGCGTGGATCTGCCAGCGGCAGGCGCAACTTGGGAAGAGTGGGCGGCAGCGTCCCGTGATGTTGCAAAAGCAACAGGTACAGATTTCCCAATGGCGATTGACCGTTCCGGTCACCGTGTTGCGGGCCCAGCGATTTCTTATGGCGCCAAGCTGTTTGACGCAGATGGCAATGGCAAACTGGTGGATGATGGTTTCACAGCCTTCACACAGCAGTTCGTAGATTGGCACAATGACGGCACCATCGCGAAAGACGTATGGGCGGGCCAAGGTGGCTCTACATACCAAGACGCGGCACAAGAGTTCATCAATGGTGAGCTGGTGTTCTACTACTCTGGTTCTTGGCAAGTTGGCCGTATGGACGAGAACGTCGGCGACTTCTTTGACTGGAAAGTTGTTGGCTCTCCTTGTGGTCCAGCAGGTGCATGTTCCGGTATGCCGGGCGGCGCGGGTATCGTTGGCTTTAAGCAAACATCCCAGCCTGAAAAAGTGGCTGCTGTGATCGACTATCTGGCACAGGAAGATGTGTATGCTGAAGTGACAGCACGCACGAAGAACCTGCCAGCGCACCTGGGTGTTGCAGCGAAGGGCGTTGAGTTCCAAGACGCGTCCCCAGCAGCACAAGATGCTCTGAACGGCTTTGCTGGCGCGCTGCCAGCGGTGTCTCCGATTGCGTTCCAGTACCAAGGTTATGCTGGCAACCGCGCAATGTACGGTATCACTGTTGAGCGTATCAGTCAGGCGATCGTAGGCGAGCTGTCTGTGGCGGATGCCATGGACCGTGCGGCTGCCGATCTGGAAGCAGCAATGGCTGAATCCAAGTAATCGCTTGTTGTTCTGAAATCCTCTTGCGCCCCAGCTAGGGTGGGGCGCAAGAGACCTTTTAAGCGGAGGTCAGCGCTTGCTTTCCATTATCTCACCTATCATGCGGATCGTTGAGATCCCCATGCTGGCGCTGCAGCGCCTGCTGGGCATCAACAAACTGGCATGGGTGTTCTTGCTGCCAAACTTGATCTTGTTTGGGCTGTTCGCCTTTTTGCCTGTGATCCTAAATATCTTTTATGCCACCACGGGTGGCGACAATGTTCTGCTTGCGGATCGTCCCTATGTGGGCGCGCGCAACTTTGGGACGTTGACAGATTGTAGTAATTTCCTTGATCCCAATTCTTGCCGAGAAGACAAATTCTGGCGCGCGGTTTGGAACACGGTTTGGTTTGTCACTTTGCAGGTTGGCTTTATGGTCGGCTTTTCCTTGCTGACAGCGATCATCCTGAACCGAGACATCCGCGCCCGCGGGTTCTTTCGGTCGGTATTCTTCTTTCCGGTGCTGTTGTCTCCGGTGGTTGTGGCGCTGGTGTGGAAGTGGATTTTGCAGCGCGAAGGCGTGTTGAATGCTTTCCTTGATTGGACAGGCGTTGGCGGGATCAACTGGCTGGTGAGCGCAGATTGGGCCTTTGGCTGGTCGGTGTTTATTTCCGTTTGGGCGCATATGGGCTTTTACACGTTGATTTTGCTGGCGGGTTTGCAGGCCATTCCGCGCGATGTGTATGAAGCGGCTTTGATGGATCGTTCGAGCCCTTGGCGCACGTTCCGCCGCATTACCTTGCCGTTGCTGTCGCCCACCATGTTGGTGGTGCTAGTACTGGCGATGATCAAAGGGGTGCAAACCTTTGATGAGGTCTATGCCTTTACGGGCGGTGGTCCGGGTACGGCGACGACATTTATTATTCAGTACATTTATGAAGAAGGCTTTGCTGGCGCGCCGCGTTTGTTTGGTCTGTCTGCTGCGGCCTCGCTGTTGGTGGCGGGTGTGCTTGTTCTGCTGACGCTTGTGCAGCTTTGGGCCAACCGGAGTAACGTCGATGGGTAAGGTGCTTTCATTTCTGACCGCGACACGCGGTAAAAACGGCAAGCTGCATTGGACCGATTGGGTGTCTTATGGCTACCTGACTTTGGGTGTGTTCCTGATGTTTGGTCCGGTGCTTTGGCTGGTGATTTCCAGCTTTAAAACCGAAGCGGATTTGCAGCGCTTTCCGCCGACCTTGCTGCCTTATGCGCAGGAAACGGTGCAGGTGGATGGCTATGACAATCCATTGCCTTTGTTCCTGATGACAGGCGGTGATTACGAAGGTCAAACCTTGGCGCAGTTGCGCCGTGTTGGATCACAAGCGCAGATGGTTGATCCGGCCAACCCAGACGAGCGGTTGCGCGTGAATATCGCCAATCGTGAACCGGTGGAGAAGCTGCATCTGGCCACGGAAAACTACACCGAGCTGTTTGAGCGGTTTAACTTCCTGCGGTTCTTCTGGAACTCGACCTTCATTACGGTGACGGCGACGGCGATCATGTTGCTGGTGAACTCGATGGCGGCCTTTGCGCTGTCTAAGTACGAGTTCCGAGGGCGGATGACCGTGTTGCTTATGGTGATTGGGACGTTGATGATCCCGCAGACGGTTGTGTTGGTGCCCTTGTTCTTGATTGTCACAGAACTTGGCATGTTCAACTCGCTTTGGGGGGTGATTATTCCGGGGGCGGCGACGCCCACAGGGGTGTTCTTGCTGCGGCAATATATGATCACCATTCCGGATGAAATTCTGGACGCCGCCCGTATGGACAAAGCCAGTGAATGGAAAATCTTCTGGCGGATCATTGTGCCACTGTCTGCGCCTGCGATTGCGGTGCTTGCGATCCTTGCGATCATGTGGCGTTGGAATGACTTCCTATGGCCGTTGATCGTGCTGACCCAATCTGAGAACTTCACACTGCAACTTGCGCTGAACTCCTTCCAAGGGGAGCTGCAAACCGATTGGCAGTCTTTGCTGGCCATGACGGTTCTGACGTTGCTGCCGATTTCGGCCGTGTTCATGTTCTTGCAAAAATACATTGCCACCGGCATCGCCTCGACCGGCGGTAAATAGAAAGAGAGTCTGATATGGCTACGATTGAACTAAAATCAGTCCGTAAATCCTATGGCACGGCCGAGGTGATTGAGGGCATCGATCTGCAGATCGCACATGGTGAGTTCTGCGTGTTTGTTGGCCCGTCTGGCTGTGGGAAATCCACGTTGCTGCGGATGATCTCTGGCCTTGAGAGCATCACAGATGGGGACATTGTGATTGGCGGCGAGGTGGTGAATGACATCCCTGCGGCGGATCGCGGTTTGGCGATGGTATTCCAGTCTTATGCGCTTTACCCGCATATGACCGTGCGCCAGAACCTGTCGTTTGGTCTGGAGAACATCAACACACCAAAGGCAGAGATTGATCAGAAGATCGAGAATGTCGCCAAGATGCTGCAAATTGATCAATTGCTGGCGCGTCGTCCAAAGGATTTGTCTGGCGGTCAGCGTCAGCGTGTTGCGATTGGCCGTGCGGTTGTGCGCGAGCCACGTGTGTTCCTGTTTGACGAACCGCTGTCTAACCTTGATGCCGAGCTGCGGGTGGATATGCGCGGCGAGATCGCATCGTTGCACCGCCGTTTGGGCAACACGATGATCTATGTGACCCACGATCAGGTTGAGGCGATGACCTTGGCGGACAAGATCGCGGTTTTGCGTTTGGGTCAGTTGGAACAGTTTGGCGCGCCGCTGGAGCTGTTTAACCGTCCGCGCAATATGTTTGTGGCGGGGTTCATTGGCTCTCCGAAGATGAATTTCATCGAAGGGCAGGTGAGTGCTGATCTGAAGATGCTGGAATTGGCGTCTGGTGAGAAGATTGCTTTGCCAAGCAGTGGTTTTGCCATTGCCGCCGGTCAAAAGGTGACGATGGGCGTGCGCCCGACGGAGCTTCAGCCGGATGAGACGGGCCCGATTGCTTTGTCTGTGAAATCGGTCGAGCTGCTGGGCGGTGAATCTTACATCTATGGCAGTTTGGCTAATGGCGGGGCGGTGACGATCCATAGCCTTGGCCAGACGAGTGTTGGTTTGGGGGACACTATTCAGGTCAGCCCAAAGATCGAAGAGGTGCATCTGTTTGACACAGACAGCACGCTGAGTCTGCGTGATGAGTGACCGCGCAGGGTCAGAAATAGAAAACGCGGCCCAATGTGGCCGCGTTTTTTGTTTTTAAGCGATTTGATTTTTAAACTTCGCTCAACAGATCACGTGCGATGACCAAACGTTGGATTTCGCTTGTGCCTTCGTAGATCTGACAGATGCGGGCGTCACGGTAGATGCGCTCTGCTGGGTAGTCTTTTAGATAGCCATAGCCGCCCATGATCTGAATCGCGTCCGAACACACTTTTTCGACAATTTCAGAAGAGAAGAGCTTGGCCATGGACGCCTCGCGCAAACATGGCTCGCCTGCATCTTTTTTGGCGGCAGCCAGATACACCATCTGGCGTGCGGCTTCGATTTGTGTCGCCATATCAGCCAGTTTGAAAGACACGCCTTGGTTGGCCGCAATCGGGCTGCCAAAGGCTTGGCGTTCTGCGGCATAGTCGCGGGCCAATTCAAAGGCTTTGCGCGCCATGCCAACGGCTTGCGCGGCGATGCCAATGCGGCCACCTTCCAGATTAGCGAGCGCGATCTTGTAACCTTCGCCTTCTGCGCCCAGCAGGTTTTCGGCCGGAATGCGCATGTCAGTGAACGACAACTGGCATGTATCTGACGAGTGGATGCCAAGCTTTTCTTCGACGCGCACGACCTCGTAGCCGGGGGTGTCTGTTTCCACCACAAAGGCGGAAATGCCTTTTTTGCCAGCAGCCTTATCGGTGACGGCAAAGACAATGATCATGTTGCCATTTTTGCCGGAGGTGATGAATTGTTTGGACCCGTTGAGCACATAGTGATCGCCATCGCGCACGGCTGTGGTGCGCAGGTTTGAGGCATCTGAACCCGCTTGTGGTTCAGTCAGGGCAAAGCCGCCGATCCATTCACCCGATGCAAGCTTGGGCAGGTACTTTTCTTTCTGCGCCTCGGTGCCGTAGCGCTGGATTGGAACGCAACCGACTGAGGAGTGTACGGATAGAATTGTTGAGCAAGCGCCATCGCCAGCGGCAATTTCTTCCACCACAGTGGCATAGCTGACGATATCGCTGTCTAGCCCGCCGTAGTCTTCGGACACAAGCATGCCGAGAAAGCCCAATTCCCCCATTTGGGTAAGCTCTGCGCGAGGGAAGCGGTTTTCCCGGTCACGTTCTTCGGCGCCAGGCCAAAGTTGTTCTTGGGCAAATTGTCGTGCCATGTCGCGGATGGCTGTTTGGACGTCGTTTAACAGCATGGGTTACTCCATTAGTTCAAGTGCAATGGCGGTGGCTTCGCCGCCGCCGATACAGATGCTGGCGAGGCCGCGTTTTGCGGATTTTTGACGCATTGCGTTCAGCAAGGTGACCATGATCCGTGCGCCAGACGCACCGATTGGATGGCCAAGAGCGCAAGCGCCGCCGTGAATGTTGGTGTGCTCTTCTGGGAGGCCAAGCGATTTGATTGCGGCCATGGCCACAACTGCGAAAGCTTCGTTCACTTCGAAGAGATCATAGTCGCCTAGATCGGTGCCAGTTTTCTGCAAGAGATTGGTGACAGCCCCGATCGGAGCGACTGGGAATTTGTCAGGGGCCATGCCGTTGCTGGCGTGGCCGATGATGCGGGCGAGGGGTGTTAGGCCATGGGCCTCTGCTACGGAAGCGCGGGTGAGGATCAGCGCCGCAGCCCCGTCTGAAATGGACGAGGCATTGGCTGCCGTCACTGTGCCGTCTTTGGCGAAGGCTGGGCGCAGGTTTGGTATTTTGTCACGCTTGGCGTTGCGCGGTTGCTCGTCGGTGCTGATGGTCTGGCTGTCGCGGCGGGTTTGCACGGTGACGGGGGCGATTTCATCCGTGAAATAGCCATCAGCTTGCGCGGCGAGGGCGCGATCGAGTGATTGAATGGCGTAGGCGTCTTGGGCCTCGCGGGTGAATTGATAATCAGAAGCGCAGCGTTCCGCAAAAACGCCCATAAGCGTGCCTTTTTCATAGGCATCTTCGAGGCCGTCGAGGAACATGTGGTCTTTGACATCGCCGTGGCCCATGCGCATTCCTGAACGCGCCTTTGGCAACAGGTAGGGCGCGTTGGACATGCTTTCGGTGCCGCCGACCAATGCCATAGAGGCCGAACCGGCCACCAAAGCATCATGGGCCATCATGCTGGCCTGCATGCCGGAGCCGCACATTTTGTTGACTGTCGTGGCGCTGGATGTTTGTGCGAGGCCTGCGCCCAGAGCGACTTGGCGGGCAGGTGCTTGGCCTTGGCCCGCGCTGAGCACATTGCCGAAGACAACTTGATCGATGCTTTGGGCATCGATACCGGCTTGTGCAATGGCGGCTTTGGCGGCGACGCTGCCGAGTTCGGCAGCGGTGAGGGGACTAAGTTCTCCGCCGAGGCCGCCCATGGGGGTGCGTTTGGCGGAAAGAATGACAATAGGGTCGCTCATGTCGGGTTCCTTATCGTGGGGCCATGCGCAGGGCGCCGTCTAGGCGGATGACTTCTCCGTTGAGGGTTTTGTTCTCGAAGATGTGGCGCACCATGGCGCCGTAGTCATTCGGGTCGGCGAGTTTAGAGGGGAAGGGGACCGTGGCTTCGAGGGCTTTGCGCACGTCGTCAGGTAAGCTGGCGAGCATTGGCGTATCAAAGATGCCCGGCGCGATGGCCATGACGCGGACGCCGTCGCGCGATAGATCGCGGGCAGCTGGCAAGGTCATCGCGGCGATGGCGCCTTTGGACGCCGCATAGGCGATTTGGCCGATCTGCCCATCGTAGGCGGCAATGGAGGCGGTGTTGACGATGACACCGCGTTGGCCGTTGGCATCCGGAGCGTTGGTTAGCATTTGTGTGGCGGCGGCGCGCATCATGTTGAAGCTACCGACCACGTTTACATCCAGCACTTTACGGAAGGTGTCTGCATCATGGGGGCCTTTGCTGGAGGCGAGTTTGCCACCAGCCACAATGCCAGCGCAGTTGACCAGCCCAAAAATGCCGCCGAAGTCTTGTGCGATTTGGGCGATCAGCGCATCCACCTGCGCCGTATCAGAGACATCGCAGCCATAAGACGCAGAGCCTTCTGGTAAGCTGTCTTGCGCGACAGGGGCCAGATCGACAGCGGCCACTTTGTGTCCGGCTGATGCCATTGCCCGTAGGGTTGCTTGGCCAAGGCCGGAAGCTGCACCGGTGATGATGATAGCGGATGTCATGCTGACATTTGTCCTGTCTCATTTGCTGTTCAGACAAGTTATGGCTTGCCAATCTGGTATACAGTGCCAATAGTTCCCAAAATGATGATAGAAAATGCCACCAATTCAGAATTCCCAGCGATTGCGCGGGTCTTTGTGGACGAGGTGCTCGATAGCGGGCATCGCGCTGGGATTGATGTTGCTGCTTTGCTGCATGATCTGGGATTGGCTGAGCGTGACTTGGGCGCGCTTCAACCTGTTGATTTTGCGAAGCTTTGGCTCGAGATTTCTCACCGGATCGGCGATGAGCTTTTTGGTTTGGCCAAAAGACCTATGGCACCGGGTAGTGTGACGTTGATGGGCCATGCGGTGCGCGGGGCGAAGACCTTTGACATTGCCCTGCGGCGCGCGCTTCGGTTTTTGAAAGTGGTTCTGGAAGAGCCCTATGGCGTGGTTGAAGTGGCAGATGGGCTTTGCACCGTGCGGTTGGTGGAAACGGGGGCCGCGCGGTCTGCATTTGCCTATCGCGCCTTTTTCCTGATTTTACATGGGCTGAATTGTTGGCTTGTGCGTGAACGCATTCCCCTACGGGATATTCGGTTTCCCTGTGCAGAGCCGGTATCTGTGAATGACTATGGGGACTTCTTTGGCAAGCCAGTGGTGTTTGAGGCGGAGGCAGCCTTGATTTCCTTTGATGCCAAATACTTGCGACGCCCTGTTGGGCGCAGCGAAGAGGTACTTAAGCGGTTTTTGCGCACGACACCGGAGTCGTTTTTACGCGGCTATCGGCCTGAGTTGGGTTTGAAAGGGCGCATTCAGACAGAGTGTCTGGGCGAGGATTTCAAGGTATGGCCAACGACGGACCAAATTGCCCAGCAATTGGGCTTGTCGACGTCGACCCTGCATCGGCGGTTGCGCGATACAGGGCAGTCGATCCGCGAAATCAAAGAAGAGCGGCGGCGGTCCTTGGCGGTGCAGTTGCTTAAGACAACGAATTTACCAATCGCCGTCGTCGCCGATCGCGTGGGCTATGCCGAGCCAAGCGCCTTTCATAGGGCGTTTGGCAAGTGGTTTTCAATGACGCCCGGCGCGATGCGGCGTAGGGGTGGGCTTACTTAACCTCTCCGGCCGCCAAGGCATGGATGATGGCGGAGAAATCCAGATCGGTGTCAGACGCTTCTACGAATTCCTGATAGGCTGTGGCTGCATGTGCCCCCATTGGGGTCGTTGCACCAGCTTCGGCAGCGGCTTGTTGGCTCAGCTTAAGATCCTTGAGCATCAGGCTGGATGCGAAGCCGGGGGTGTAGTTGTTATCCGCTGGGGATTGCGGGCCTACATCAGGCACTGGGCAATAGCTGTTCATCGCCCAGCTTTGGCCAGATGATGTGCTGACCACGTCAAACATTTTTTGACGGTCTAGGCCAAGTTTGTCAGCTAGAACAAAGGCTTCACAGGTTGCGATCATGCTGACGCCCAAGATCATGTTGTTGCAGATCTTGGCCGCTTGGCCTGCGCCGGATTCGCCGCAATGAACGGTCTTAGCGCCCATAATTTCGAGCAGAGGGAGCGTGCGGTCAAAGGCGGCTTGGCTGCCACCTGCCATGAAGGTCAGCGTGCCTTGGGCGGCGCCGGTGATGCCGCCGGATACTGGTGCGTCTATGGCCAGCACTTGGTGATCATTTGCCATTTCTGAGACCGCGCGGGCTGAGGCCACATCTACGGTGGAGCAATCTGCAAGCACTGCGCTTTGTGACATATGCGGCAAGATATCCGCTGCGACTTTACGCAGGATTTGCCCGTTTGGCAGCATAGTGAAAACGATGTCAGCGTTCTGTGCAGCTTCAGCGGCCGTTGCCGCCATGACAACGCCTTCGATTTGCACATCTGCCATGTCAAAACCTTGCACATTGTGCCCTGCTTTGGCGAGGTTGGCGGCCATTGGCCCACCCATATTTCCAAGTCCGATAAACCCGATGTTCATGATCAGTCTCCCGTCAGATCAAGTGCCTCGTTGCCGAGTGAGCCTAGCATAAAGGTCACGTCTTGCGAGGGTAGAGTTGCGATAGTGTGTTTCCAATTCGGGGCGCCGTCTCGGTCAATGATGGCGGCGCGAATGCCCTCGAGGAAGTCGCTGTGTTCTAAGGCACGATGGACAAAGCGGAATTCCTGTTCCAGCGCTTGTTTCACCGATTGTGGCGAAGTGGGGCCGTTCAGAGTGGCCAGAGTGCAGGCCATTGCCAATGGCGCGTTCTTTTGCAGGGCTTTTTGAGCTTTTTGCAGAAGAGGGATTTCGGTGTTCTCGAGGGCTTGCAGGATGTCCGCGATAGAGTCTGCGCTGAAGGCAGCGTCTATTTCTGCTTGGTGTTTCTGCAAGTCACTTGGGGCAGGCGATTGCGCTGCCGCCGAGATTGCGCTGACGTCGCCTGTTTCAATCAGCTTGGCTTTGAGCTGTTCCCATTGGTCGATTGCTACAAAGTGATCTGCGAAACCTGCAAAGAGTGCGTCTTGCGCGGACATTTGGGCACCTGTGACACCTAGGTAGGTGCCAATCTTACCTGGCGCCTGGGCCAGAAGGTAGGTGCCGCCGACATCCGGCAACAGGCCGATGCCGCACTCTGGCATGGCAATGCGGCTGTTTTCACAGACGATACGGTGGCTTGCGTGGCAGCCAAGCCCAACGCCGCCGCCCATGGTGAAGCCTTGTAGAAAAGAGACAACTGGCTTTGGGTAGTCTGAAATGCGCAGGTTCATGCGATATTCATCGCGCCAGAACGCGCGGGCAAAATCGTATTGGCCTTCTTGTCCTGTTTTATAGAGCTTGGAAATATCACCGCCCGCGCAAAAGGCGCGATCGCCCTCGGCGTCGATCAAGATGACTGTTACATCTGGGTCGGTCTGCCATTTGATCAACGCGGCTTCGATCTGAAGGATCATGTCATAGGTCAAAGCATTCAAGGCTTTAGGGCGTTGAAGCGTGATGCGGCCAGCTTGGCCCTCGGTGGTGATAGTAAGTTCTGTCATTTTTGGGCTCTATACTCGAAACGTTCGGGCAAGTTAGGGGATCGCAAGGTGGCGATCTATGGCGCGCGGTTTCTTTTCTGTGATAGAAAATGCCACTTTTAAGTGGCCAAGCAGAGCCCCCAGCGCCTTATTGAGCCCAGCGAGGCGGGACCTTGTTAAGGAATGACTCGATCCCGTGTTTGGCTTCTTCACCTTCCCATGTATCTGCAAGTGCAATGATGCTTCGCTCGAGTGTGGCTTTGGTGATCTCTGGACCAAGACTGCGAGACAGGGCTTTTGCTGCGCCAACCGCTTTGGGGGCCGCGTTTAGGTAGGGGGTGATCTCGTCTTCGATAAGCGCATCCAATTGATCTGCGGGGACAGCTTTGGCGATGATGCCTAGGGTTTCTGCCATTGGCGCTTCGAATACACGTGCGGACATGAACACGCGGCGGGCCATGCCTTCGCCCATACGTGCGAGCACATAGGGGCTGATGGTCGCAGGGATAAGACCGAGGCGCGTTTCAGTGAGGCCGAATTTGCTGGTGTCTGCCGCCAAAGCGATGTCGCAGACGCAAGCGAGGCCAACGCCGCCGCCCATCGCGGCACCGTGGATTTTACCGATCAGAGGAGTTGGCATGATGTTGAGCGCATTGAGCATCATGGCGAGCTTGGTTGCTTCGGTGATGCGGTCCGCGCGGTTGGCTTCGATTTGGACCTTCATCCAATTCAGATCGCCGCCGGCGCAGAAGACCTTGCCCGCGCCAGACAAAACGATTGCGCGGATGTCGTCTTGGTGGCCAAGGGTTTGGGCCATGTCGGTCAGATCGGCAATCATCTGGGCAGACAGGGCGTTGCGCGTGTCTGGAAGGTTCAGCGTCACATAAGCCACGCCGCGGTCGTCTTGGTGGATGTCTAGGGTTTGGTAAGTCATGCGGGCCTCGTTAGGCTTTGGGCGAAAGTTGCGGCTTTGGCCAGTTTGGTCAGATCAAGCCCTGTGTCAAAGCCCAGATCATGGATGCGTTGTGCCGCGGCTTCGGTGGCAACATTGCCTTTTGCACCTGGCGCGTAGGGGCAGCCGCCAAGGCCGGCGACAGAGCTGTCAAAGCAGCGGATGCCTTTAGAGAGGCACAGCTCAATATTGGCGAGCGCATGACCGTGGGTGTCGTGGAAATGGCCTGCGAGGTTTTGCACAGGGATAGCGTCTACGACGGCGTCGATCATTGGGGCCGTGGTTGCGGGTGTGGCAGCGCCAATGGTGTCGCCGAGGCTGATTTCATAGCAGCCCATATCAAAAAGCGCTTTGGCTGTTTTTGCGGTTTGCTCTGGCGTGATGGGGCCATCGTAAGGGCATTCGGTGACGCATGAGACGTAGCCGCGCACGGGAATGCCTGCGGTTTTGGCTTCGGCCATGATAGGCGCGAAGCGTTCGAGGCTTTCAGCGAAGGAGCAGTTGATGTTCTTTTGGCTGAACCCTTCTGAGGCGGAGGCGAAGATAGCGACTTCATCGGCTTTGGCGTCTAGGGCAGCGTGGTAGCCGCGCAGGTTGGGGGTAAGGGCGGCATAATGGATGCTTGGCTTGCGGGAGATGCCCTGCATAACTTCTGCAGCGTCTCCCATTTGCGGCACCCATTTGGGGCTGACAAAGCTGGTGGCTTCGATCTTGCTGAAGCCCACTGTTGAGAGCATGTCGATCAGTTTGATCTTATCTGCCGTTGGGATCATGCGGCTTTCGTTTTGCAAGCCATCGCGCGGGCCGACTTCGAAGAGGGTGACATGCTCAGTCATCTTGTACCTCGTAGAAGTCTTGTGCGTAGAAGGTTTGCGGGCCTTCGATTTGTAAAGCTTCTTGGAAGGCAGGGCGGCCTGAAAGGCGTTGCCAGTAGGCGCGGATGTTCGGATAGCCCTCTAGGCGCACAAAGAAGGGTGCGGCGAAGAGGTTGAAGCTGAACATGCTGTCTGCTGCGGAATAACCAGACGGCAGCAGGTAATCTTGGCGGCCTAAGGTTTCCTCGAGCGGATCAAGGGTTTTGGCCAAGCGGGCGGCGAGCAATTTCACCACCACGTCAGAGCGCATGGCTGGATCGCGTAGGAAGATCCATTGCAGGTTCAGGTTTTCGATCAGGCTTGCTTGGGTTTCTGCAAAGCTGAGCCACATCAGATAGGCCGCGCGATCTGGGTGGGTGATGTCTGGCGCAAGCCCATGTTGGGGGCGTGTTTCGCAAAGGTATTGCAGGATGGCGCTGCTTTCGAAAAGCTTTTGACCATCGATTTCCAGTGCTGGCACACGGCCGGCAGGAGAGCGTTCCAGATAATCTGGCGTGCGCATGGTTTTGTCGCCGATGCGGTATATTTCGCGCTCGCATGGGATGCCCATCTCGCAGAGGGTCAGCAAGACGCGGAAAGAGCGCGAATGGGGGACGTGATGCAGGATAGGTTTAGCTGTCATCTTCAGTCTCCGGTTCGAGCTTGATCAAAAGCGCCGATTGGGCGACTTGATCGCCTTCGCTGCAAAGCACTTCGGCGATGATACCATCACGCGGGGCGGCCAAGCGATGCTCCATCTTCATGGCTTCCAAGATCAGTAGAGGATCGTCTTTTTTGATCGTCTGGCCTTGGGTGACGTCGACTTGTTTCACCTGACCTGGCATAGGGGAGGTGATGGCATCGCTGGTATGGGCATCCTCTGAAGATGTCGCCAGCGGATCAGGGATCGTCAGGTGGTGGCTTTGGCCTTGGTAGAAGACTGAAAGAGCACTGCCTGTTTGGGCGATGTTGGCCGTGATGCGCGATTGATCTGTTTGTAAGGTGAAACGGGTGCTATCCTCCGTCGTGATCGTGAGATCCTGCTGCTCGCCGTTTATGGTGACTGTGAAGCGGTCTGCTGCTTGGATCGCGACTTGGGCTGACACTGGTGTGTCGTCATGCATCAAGGTGACTTGATGCTGCGCGACGTCCCAGCTGCGATAACCGGTGAGTGTATCCCATGCTGTTGGCTGAGCCTTGGGCAAAAGGCCGAGTGCTGCAATTGCCGCCAGAGATTGCACAGGGGCTGACATAGATTGCTGGCTTGTCAGCGCATCAAGGTCGCGGGCGATCAGGCCAGTGTCGACCTCGCCTTTGGCAAAGCCCGCGTGTTGGGTAAGGGCGTGCAAGAACGACAGGTTTGTGACGCAGCCAGCGACATGGCAATCTTCCAATGCTTTCGCGAGCATATTGAGCGCGGTGCTGCGGTCTGGGCCGTGTACGATCACCTTGGCGATCATCGGATCATACCATGGGCTGATCTCATCCTGCGGGCGCACACCGCTGTCGATGCGCACGGGGGTGTTTTCGAATGTGCCGCCTTCTGGGAATTGCAGATGTGAGAGCGTGCCTGTGGCGGGTAAGAAGCCCTTGGGAACGTCTTCTGCATAGAGCCGCGCTTCGAAGGACCAGCCGGTGAGGGTGATGTCCTCTTGCTGCATCGGAAGCGCCTCGCCCGAGGCGATGCGCAGTTGCAGTTCTACGAAATCATAGCCTGTGATGGCTTCGGAGACAGGGTGTTCTACCTGTAGGCGGGTGTTCATTTCCATGAACCAAAACCCGTCTGTTTGCAGACCGTTGGACCCATCGACGATAAATTCTACGGTGCCAGCGCCCGCATAGTTGATGGCTTTGGCCGCATCGACGGCAGCTTTGCCCATTGCGGTGCGTACGTCGGCAGGCATATCTGGGGCAGGGGCTTCTTCGATCACCTTTTGGTGGCGGCGTTGCAAGGAACAATCGCGCTCAAAGAAGTGCACGACATTGCCGTGGCTGTCGCCGAAGACCTGAATTTCGATGTGGCGTGGTTGGGTGATGTATTTCTCGATCAGGCAGGCTGGATCGCCAAAGCTGGCCTGTGCCTCGCGCTGGGCAGAGGCGAGTTCGGCAGTGAAATTCTTTGGGTCTTCCACCAAGCGCATGCCTTTCCCACCGCCGCCTGCGCGGGCTTTGATGAGAACTGGATAGCCGATTTTATCGGCTTCTGATGCGAGATAATCTGGGTCTTGGTTGCTGCCATGATACCCTGGCACAACAGGCACATTGGCTTGTTCCATCAAGGCTTTGGCAGCATCTTTCAGGCCCATGGCGCGGATCGCGTCGGCGCTGGGGCCAATGAATTTGAGGCCAGCTGCGGTGACGGCATCCACAAAATCGGGGTTTTCGGACAGGAAGCCATAGCCTGGGTGGATCGCTTGCGCGCCAGTGGATTTGCAGGCTGCGATGATCTTCTCGCCCAGCAGGTAGCTTTCGCTGGCCTTTGCGCCGCCGATATGAACCGCTTCATCAGCAAGGGCTACGTGTTTGGCGCCCGCGTCTGCATCGGAATAAACAGCCACGGTTTTGATGCCCATGCGCTGGGCAGTTTGGATAACGCGGCAGGCGATTTCGCCTCGGTTGGCTATGAGGATTTTCTGAAACATAGCAAAGCCTTACATGCGGAAGACGCCGAAGCGTGTGTCTTGAATAGGAGCGTTGAGCGCCGCGCGTAGAGACAGCGCGAGCACGTCGCGGGATTTACGGGGATCGACGATGCCGTCGTCCCACAGGCGGGCAGCGGCATAAAGCGGGTGCGCCTGCGCTTCGAATTGATCGATGATGGGTTGCTTGAAGGCGGTTTCATCTTCAGTTGCCCAAGTGTCGCCTTTGCGTTCGATTGCGCCCCGTTTTACGGTGGCCAGAACGCCTGCGGCTTGCTCGCCGCCCATGACGCTGATGCGGCTGTTGGGCCAGCTCCAGAGGAACCGAGGGGAATAGGCGCGTCCACACATGCCGTAGTTGCCAGCCCCAAAGGAGCCCCCAACGATCATGGTGATTTTGGGCACGGCTGCGGTGGCCACGGCGGTCACCAGTTTGGCGCCGTCTTTGGCGATGCCACCGGTTTCATAGGCGCGGCCCACCATAAAGCCGGTGATGTTTTGCAAGAACACCAGTGGGATTTTGCGTTGGCTGCAAAGTTCGACGAAATGTGCGCCTTTGACGGCGCTTTCTGAAAACAAGACGCCATTGTTGGCGATGATCCCAACCGGCATGCCCATGACATGGGCGAAACCACAGACCAGTGATGTGCCATAGCGGGCTTTGAATTCATCAAAGCGCGAGCCATCAACAAGGCGCGCGATTACTTCGCGAATGTCATAAGGGGTTTTCAAATCAGCGGGGACGACGCCCAGCAACTCAGAAGGATCATACAGCGGGTCTTCTGGCGTTTGCAGGTTCAACTGGTTTTGCGGCGTGTGGTTTAGATTGCGCACGGCTTCGCGGGCCAGCGCCAGCGCATGGGCATCATCTTCGGCCAGATAATCCGCCACACCAGACAGGCGCGTGTGGACATCGCCGCCGCCAAGGTCTTCGGCGCTGACGACTTCGCCGGTGGCGGCTTGCACCAAGGGTGGACCGGCCAGAAAGATCGTGCCTTGCTCGCGAACGATGATGGACACATCCGACATAGCTGGCACATAAGCGCCGCCTGCGGTGCAAGAGCCCATCACGACTGCGATTTGGGCGATGCCTTTGGCGGACATATTGGCTTGGTTAAAGAAGATGCGCCCGAAGTGATCGCGATCTGGGAAGACCTCATCTTGGTTGGGCAGGTTGGCGCCGCCGCTATCGACCAAATAGATACAAGGCAGGTGGTTCTGCTCTGCAATCTCTTGCGCGCGCAGGTGTTTTTTGACGGTCAATGGAAAGTAGGTGCCGCCTTTGACGGTAGCGTCATTGCAGACCACCATGACCTCTTGCCCATGCACTTGGCCGATACCGGCGATGGCACCTGCGCTGGGACAGGCGTTGTCGTACATACCATGCGCGCCAAACAGGCCAACTTCTAAGAAGGGTGAACCCGGATCGAGTAGGGCTGCGATGCGGTCACGCGGCAGCAGCTTACCGCGGCTCAGGTGGCGTTCTTTGGCTTTTGCGCCGCCGCCGTTCAATGCATGCTCTGCCGCGTCTTGGATGGTCTGCATCGCAGCTTCATGGGCCTGTTGGTTGGCCTGAAACTGCGCGGACTGCGGGGATATGGAAGAGGTGAGGACAGCCATTATTGCATGCCTGCCATCAACTCGCGTCCGATCAACATGCGGCGGATTTCAGAGGTGCCCGCGCCGATTTCCATCAGCTTTGCATCACGGAACATCCGGCTGACCGCGGTTTCGTTCATGAAACCGGTGCCGCCCATGGCCTGTACCGCTTGGTGGGCCACGTTCATAGCTTCTTCAGACGCGTAAAGCACGCAGCCCGCTGCATCTTGGCGGGTGATTTCGCCGCGATCACAGGCTTTGGCCGCTTCGTAGATGTAGGCACGGGCTGAATTGAGCTTGGTGTACATATCGGCGATCTTGCCCTGCATCAGTTGGAAGTTCCCGATGGCTTGGCCGAATTGTTTGCGCTCTGCCACGTAGGGCATGACCTCATCCAAACAGGCGGCCATGATGCCGGTGCCGATGCCTGCGAGTACAACGCGTTCGTAATCTAGGCCAGACATCAATACCTTCACACCTCGGTTTTCCTCACCAAGGATGTTTTCAAATGGCACTTCGACGTCTTCAAACACCAGTTCGACCGTGTTGGAGCCGCGCATGCCGAGTTTGTCGAAATGTTGGGATTGGCTAAAGCCCGGCATGGATTTTTCGATCAGGAAGGCCGTGATGCCTTTGGGGCCTGCGTCTGGGTCGGTTTTGGCGTAGACGACCAAGGTGTTCGCCTCGCCGCCGTTTGTGATCCAGTATTTGTTGCCGTTCAGGACAAAACGGTCGTTTCGCTTTTCCGCCCGCAACTGCATGCTGACCACATCAGAGCCCGCGCCCGGTTCGGACATGGCCAATGCGCCAACGCTTTTGCCGGACAGAAGATCAGGCAGGTATTTGGCTTTTTGCTCTGGTGTGGCGTTGAGTTTGATTTGGTTCACGCAAAGATTGGAATGCGCGCCGTAGCTTAGGGAAACCGAAGCCGAAGCGCGGGCGATTTCTTCAACTGCGATCACATGGGCGAGATAGCTCATACCTGCGCCGCCGTCTTCTTCTGGCACGGTGATGCCCAGAAGGCCAAGTTCGCCCATCTCTTGCCAAAGCTCTTCAGGGAAGGTGTTTTTCGCGTCTAGCTCGGCGGCAAGAGGTTTCACACGGTCTTGTGCCCAGCGGTGCACCATATCGCGCAGGGCGTTGACGTCTTCGCCGAGGTCAAAATTCATCGAGTTGTAAAACATGGTGATCCTTTCGATTACGCCTGCGCGTGATAGGTGCTGCCAACGCTTTGCAGCGCGGCTTGCACGTAGCTTTCGGTGATTTCTTGCAGAGATTGTTTGCCGCTTTCGCGGTACCAAACGGTGACCCCGCCCAGCATGGCGAGGATAGAACGCGCATGGATGGCTGGGTCGGCGAGAGTGAATTGGCCGTTCTGAGCGCCTGTATGTAAGATCATGCGCAAAGCGTTTTCATAGGCGTCGCGTTCTTTAAGAACCAGCTTGGCGCCGTCGCTGTCTAGGCTGCGTAATTCCATATAGGCGATGAAAATGTCTTCGGGGTTTTGGATGTGATAGGCCACGTGCTGGCGCACAAAGCGATCAAGCTGGGTTTCTGGTGTGGCCGCGGCATCAAGCGGCGCGATTACGAAATCATGGGCCCGTTTGAGGTTTTCCACCATCAAATCCACCAAAATCGCTTGCTTGGAGGCGAAGTGATTATACAGCCCACCCGGCTGCTTTCCGATGGCCTGCGCGATGTCGCGCATCGACACAGCGTGATAGCCCTGCGCCGCAAAAAGGCGTTTGGCAGATTGGCGGATGGCCTGTTTGGTTTGGTGTTCTTGGCTCATGGTTACCCAAAAATGAATGACTGTTCATTCATTTCACGTGGGATGCGAATGTGTCCAATGAAAACAGGTCAAACAGGGAAATGACGTCGCGTATCTGTTATTCGACGTCTGAAATTAGGATGTATCCGGCGCCGTAGATCGTTTTGATGATCTTGGGTTCCTTCGTGGAATCACGCAATTTGGCCCGCAATCGCGACACGCGCACATCAATGGCGCGATCAAAAGAGAACTCGTCGCTGCGGTCGCCCAGTTCCTCGCGCAATTGATCACGGGTGATCAGCCGGTTAGAGCGTTTTAGAAAGACCCGCATCAAAGCGGCTTCACTGGCTGATAGGCGGGTGTGCTCGCCGTCTTTATCGATCAGCATGAATTGATCGAGATCCAGCGTCCATCCACAGAACTTATACGTGGTGGTTTCAGACTTTTCGTCTGTTTTAGGGCCCGCACGTCGCAAGAGAGCTCTTACACGGGCCAATAATTCGGATACCTCAAAGGGTTTGGTGAGGTAATCATCGGCCCCAAGTTCCAGCCCCGCGATTTTATCTGTGATGCTAGATCGACCAGAAATCACGAGGATGGCAGTGTCTTTCTTAGTAGAAATATCGCTGAGGAGCCCCATACCGTCTTTGTCGGGCAATCCTAGATCTACGATGGATAGATCTGGATTCCATTCATCAAGGTCGCGTTCAAAATCCTGCGCTCGGCGATAGTGGCGCACGTTATAGCCGGCATCGGACAGGGTTTGACTGAGCATTTTGCGCAGATCATCGGTGTCTTCGACAAGAGAAATGCGCGCACTCATTGAGAGACCACGGTATTTAGGGCTTGTTGTAGCGCGGAAAGATCAAAGGGTTTTTGCAAAACGGTACTTACTGTTTGGGCCTGTTGGCGTTTGGGGTCTGTTGCGGGCAAGCCGGTGATAATGAGATGTGGAATCGCATTTGGCACCAAAGAGATCACATCTGTGCCAGAACCGGCCTGACCAAGATCAAGATCAGTGACCACCAGCGAAAGGCCGTCGATGGTCATAAGTTGTTGGGCTTCTGTGACAGAGGTGGCCTCGATCACGGTATGGCCATCTGCACGCAGATAGCCGCGCACGGTTTTGCGTACGCTGTCATCGTCATCCACCAAAAGAACAAGGCGGCTTTTGGTGACTTCAGCTGTTTTATAGGGAATGCGAATGATCACCTGCGCGCCGCCGGTGTCTGCATTTCGGATGCGAAGGCTGCCGCCGCTGGATTTGGCGAAGTCAAAGGCAGAGGTTAAGCCGAGCCCACGTCCGACTTGCCCTCCCTTGGTAGAAAAGAACGGATTGAGACCGCGAGATAGGGCATCTTCGCTGAAACCTGGGCCGTTGTCTTGTATGTGGAACTCTAGCTCGGCGTTTTGAGAGCGCCCTAAGGCCACATGGATCAGGCCTTTGCCGTCACAGGCTTCCGCCGCGTTGATCACAAGGTTCAAGATCGCATCTTGTGCAAAACCAGGATCAAGCAGCAGCATATCGTCTGGAATATTCGCGCTGAATTTCAGGGTCATCTGATCGGGCAGAGCAGCTTTGACCAGCTTTTCCAAACCTGCGGTGAAGGCGGACATGTTTACAGCGATGGCTTCGACATTTCGCTGCGTGTCGATCTTGGTCAGGCTTCCGACGAGATCGCGGCCTCGGCGTGCAGCGGTTTTGATGGTTTCGCTGATGTCCTTAAGGGCAGGGTCGTTTTGGCAAAGCGTTTCCAACCTGTTTTGCTGCCCCATGATGATTGTCAGAAGGTTTGCAAAGTCGTGGGTCATAACGCTTGTGAATTGCGCTGCGAGTTCTTTGCGCCGCGCATGAGCAAGGGCTTGGCGGGCGGAAACTTCTTCTGTCACATCCGTTGAAAGCAAGTATGCCCCGCGCACCGCTTGTTGTTCATCCATGTCGGGGCTCATGGCGAGACGTACATAGCGGCCAGATTCTTCGTCACGAAATTCAGAAACGGTTGGGCGGCCTGCTAGGATATTTTGGAAAAGCTGATCGAAGTGGTTGAAGATATCTTCGCCTAACACCTCGCGGGCTGTGTTGCCTATGATTTCATTTGTACGGCCCGGAATGACACTGGACAGGCGGCCATTGGATTGGGTGTAGACCCCATTGGCATCTACATGGGCGATGTGGCCCGGTGTCATGCGGTTCAGCAGGTCGAGGCGTTCGCGGCTTTCGGTGAGTTCACGTTTTGTGGTTTCCAGCGCACGTACGGTTGCTGTGAGCTCGCGGTTGGTGTGGGTTAAGGCTTCGGACTGCTGCACCAATTCGCGCGATAGATCATCCGCGTGGGATCGAAACAAAGCGTCTTGGCGTTTGATTTCCGAGATATCCGTATAGACAGAAATCCAGCCGCCGCCATCCAGTGGGCAGCCTTCGACAGAGATGGTGGTGCCGTTGGCACGTGTCCGTTCGAAATAATGGGGCTCGAATTTTCGGGCGAGGGCGACTTTTTCGTCAACGAAGCTTTTGAGATCTTCAATGGGACCGTATTCGCCGTTTTCAGACAAGTAGACCAAAACATCCCGAAATGCCGCACCAGGTGTGACAAGCGCCTCTGGGATTTGGAACATATCCTGAAACGGCTGATTGCAATGTACGAACTTCAGGTCATGGTCACAGATGGCAATTGCTTGCGTGATCAGATTCAAACCTGACCGGATCATGCCCGAATATGTCTGTGTGTTGTGGTCCATGCTTCATTGATAGCACTCTAAGTGGCTTGGCGTGAAAGGAAAAAACTGACTGTTAGAATTCGTTAGGATTTTGAAAAACTCAGGAAGGCATTTAGTGTTTATGCTGAGGGAACCAGTCGAACCTGATTGGTAAGGGAGGATTTACAGTTGACGAAATCACAGTCAACGCAGGTGGTGTCACTGCCCCAATTGCTTGCGCGTAATGCCAAGCAGTTTCGGGATAAGACCGCCTATCGCGAGAAAGAATTTGGAATTTGGCAATCTTGGACTTGGGCTGAGGCTGCGGAAGAAATCGAAGCGCTTGCGCTTGGTTTCCTGACGCTTGGCGCAACGCCCGGAGATTATATTGCCATTATTGGTCGCAACCGTCCGGCTTTGTACTGGGCGATCGTCGCAATTGAGAAAGTGGGCTGTGTACCGGTGCCTCTTTATCAAGATGCGGTGGCAGACGAAGTTGCCTATGCGCTGAAACACTGTGGCGCGCGCTTTGTGGTTGCAGGGGATCAAGAGCAAGTCGACAAGATCATGGACGTACGTGATGAGCTGTCGAATATCGAACATATCGTTTATCACGATGGTCGTGGCTTGCGGAAATATGATCACACTGATCTGACATCTTATGCTGATCTGCAGGCCAAAGGCCGTGCGGAAGGCGATGCGGCAGAGTTGAAACGCCGCGAAGATGCGCTGGATTTAGATAGTACCTGCGTGATGCTGTATACCTCTGGCACAACCAGCAAGCCGAAAGGTGTGGTGCTGTCTAATCGCAATGTGATTGAGACGGCCAAGAACTCCAGCGCCTTTGATAATCTGACGGAAAACGAAGATATCTTGGCTTACCTGCCAATGGCTTGGGTCGGGGACTTCATCTTCTCGATTGCACAGTCTTTGTGGAATGGGTTCTGCGTGAACTGTCCTGAATCGGCTGAAACCATGCAGTCAGACTTGCGGGAAATCGGGCCGAGTTACTTCTTTGCGCCACCTGCGGTTTTTGAACGTCAGCTGACACAGGTGATGATCCGCATGGAAGATGCGGGCAAGTTGAAGCGCAAGATGTTCCATCACTTCATGGGCGTTGCGCAGCGTGTCGGTCCGAAGGTTCTAGATGGCGAAAAGGTTTCGCCGTTGGCACGCCTAAACTACGCTTTGGCGCGGATTTTGGTGGTGGAACCATTGAAAGATACGCTGGGTATGCGCCGCATTCGTGTGGGTTATACAGCGGGTGAAGCGATTGGGCCTGAACTGTTCAATTTCTATCGTTCGCTTGGGATCAATCTAAAGCAGCTTTACGGGCAAACCGAAGCAACGGTTTACATCACGCAACAGCCTAATGGTGAAGTTCGCAGTGACACTGTGGGCGTTCCGTCGCCGGGCGTTGAGCTGCGTATCGATGACAGCGGTGAGGTGTTCTATCGCTCTCCTGGTGTGTTTGTGGAATACTTCAACAATCCCAAAAGCACAGCAGATACCAAAGACAAAGACGGTTGGGTCGCCACAGGCGATGCGGGTTTCATTGAAGAGAAATCGGGCCATCTGCGGATTATCGATCGCGTGAAAGATGTTGGCAAAATGGCCAATGGTGCGTTGTTTGCGCCTAAGTATGTCGAAAACAAGCTGAAGTTTTATCCAGATGTTCTAGAGGCCGTGGTCTTTGGGGCAGGTGAAGAAAACTGTACTGCGTTTTTGAACATCGACCTGACGGCCGTAGGCAACTGGGCTGAGCGCAATAACATCGCCTATTCGTCTTACCAGGAACTGTCACAGCACCCGCAAGTGCTTGATATGATGGAGCAACATGTCGCTGAAGTGAACGCGTCTATTGCAGAGGACGAGATGTTGGCAAGTTGCCAAATTCATCGCTTCCTTGTGTTGCACAAAGAGCTGGATGCCGATGACGGCGAGATGACACGCACCAAAAAAGTGCGTCGTGGTGTGATCGCTGAGAAGTTCAATGACTTGGTCACAGCGCTCTATGGAACTGAAAACAGCATCTATACCGAGACCGAAGTCACCTATGAGGACGGTCGCAAAGGTAAGATTTCTGCGCAGCTCGAAATTCGCTCTGCTTCCGTGAACCCAATTGCTCAGAAGGTTGCTGCAGAATGACACAGGTATTGGAAAGCTACCAAACAGAGGATGGCCGCACGATTGGCGATGTTGTTCTTGACCTTAAGAACATCACGCTGCGTTTTGGCGGTGTTGAGGCGATCAAGAACATCAGCTTTAACATCCGTCAGGGTGAGATCCGCGCGATTATCGGCCCGAACGGTGCTGGTAAATCCTCGATGCTGAACGTGATCAGCGGTTTCTATACGCCACAAGAGGGTGAGGTTTGGTTTAATGGCAAACCGCGCGCGCCATTGCGCCCCTATCAAGTTGCGCGCCAAGGCATTGCGCGAACGTTTCAGAACATCGCTTTGTTTGAAGGCATGTCTGTTTTGGACAACGTGATGACGGGTCGCTTGAACCACATGAAGTCTGGCATGCTGTCGCAGGCCATTTGGAAAGGTAAGGCGGAACGCGAAGAAATCGAAAATCGTGAACGTGTTGAGCATGTGATTGATTTTCTGGAAATTCAATCGATCCGCAAAACTCCGGTTGGGCGTTTGCCTTACGGTTTGAAAAAACGCGTCGAACTGGCACGTGCTTTGGCGGCAGAGCCAAACCTGTTGCTGCTGGATGAACCGATGGCTGGCATGAACGTCGAAGAAAAAGAGGACATGAGCCGCTTTATTCTGGATGTGAATGATGAGTTTGGCACCACAATCGCTTTGATCGAACACGATATGGGCGTGGTTATGGATCTGTCAGATCGCGTGGTCGTTATGGATTACGGCCGCAAGATTGGCGATGGCACACCGGATGAGGTGCGCAGCAATCAAGACGTGATCGACGCCTACTTGGGGGTGAGCAATGACTGACCTCGTTTACCCAATGCAATGCAATCTTTTACAGGAGGCGCACTGATGTCTGCTGATTTCCTTTACGGCGTCGAAGTCGTCATCAACGGGCTTATGTCTGGCGTGATGTACGCGCTCGTGGCGCTCGGTTTCGTTCTTATTTTTAAGGCGTCCGGTATCTTTAACTTTGCGCAGGGTGTGATGGCCTTGTTCTCGGCCCTTACGTTGGTTGGGATCATGGAGGGGCAGGTGCCCTTTGCCCATCTGATCAATGCGATCTTTGGCACCCATATCCATAACTTTGGCTGGGAAGTGCCTGCTTTGCTTGCGATTTTCCTAACCGTTCTGGTGATGGTTGCCTTCGCTTGGGCGGTGCAAAAGTTCCTGTTCCGCCATTTGGTGGGGCAAGAGCCGATCATTCTGTTCATGGCCACCATTGGCCTAGCCTATTTCCTAGAAGGCATTGGCGATCTGATGTGGGGCTCTGAAATCCGCACATTGGCACTGGGCTTACCACAGGGTGGCGCGCGCTTTATCGAAGATGCCACAGCGGGGCTCGGCGGAGACGACTTCTACGGCTTCTTTATCGACAAACTCGATATCGTTGCTTCTATCGTGGCGATCATTCTGGTCGCGTCGCTGGTGATCTTTAGCCAATACACGAAACATGGCCGCGCGATGCGTGCTGTCGCTGACGATCACCAAGCCGCGCTGAGTGTGGGGATTTCCTTGAACTTCGTTTGGGTTCTTGTGTGGTCTTTGGCTGGGATCGTTGCCTTGGTGGCGGGTGTGATGTGGGGCGCGAAATCAGGGGTGCAGTTCTCACTGTCTTTGATTGCTCTGAAAGCTCTGCCTGTTCTGATGCTGGGTGGCTTTACCTCGATCCCAGGTGCGATTGTCGGTGGCTTGATCATCGGCGTTGGCGAGAAACTGTTTGAATACCTGATCGGACCAATGGTCGGCGGCGCGACAGAGAACTGGTTTGCCTATGTGTTGGCGCTCTTGTTCCTCGTATTCCGTCCGCAAGGCCTGTTCGGCGAAAAGATCATCGAAAGGGTCTGATCTATGTTTTACCGTGAAGCTGGGGACTTTAAGACCTCATACCAAGCTGACAACCAGACTTTCCCGATCGCCTTTGATCGCTATCGCTACTGGTTTGTTCTGGCCGTTGCCTATCTGGTGATCCCGTTCATGATCAACGACTATTGGGCGAGCGCCATTCTGGTGCCATTCTTGATCTACTCGATTGCAGCGATCGGCCTGAACATTTTGACCGGATACGGTGGGCAGGTGAGCCTTGGAACCGGTGGTTTTATGGCAGTGGGCGCCTATGCTTGCTACAAGTTGATGACCGCCTTTCCAGATGTGAGCATCCTGATCCATGTGCTGTTGGCCGGCGGCATCACTGCCCTAGTCGGCGCGGCCTTTGGTTTGCCATCACTTCGGATCAAAGGGTTCTATTTGGCGGTTGCCACGCTTGCAGCACAGTTCTTTTTGGTCTGGTTGTTTAACAAGGTGGCGTGGTTCTACAACTATTCAGCCTCTGGTCAGATCAACGCACCTGAACGCACTGTGATTGGCATTGCCGTCACTGGACCAAACGCCCCTGCATGGGCGCAATACATGGTCTGCTTGGTCTTTGTGACAGCAAGTGCCTTGATTGCCCGCAACCTGACGCGCGGTACGATTGGCCGCACATGGATGGCAATCCGCGACATGGATATTGCTGCTGAGATCATCGGGGTGAACCCGTTGAAAGCCAAACTGACTGCCTTTGCTGTTTCATCCTTCTTTGTGGGCATCTCTGGCGCGCTGTTCTTTGCGGTGTACCTCGGTGCGGTCGAAGTGGGCGAAGCCTTTGGCATCAATAAATCATTCCTCGTGCTGTTCATGGTTATCATTGGCGGTTTGGGATCGATCTTCGGCTCTTTTGCGGGCGCAGCCTTTTTGGTGGTGCTGCCTGTGGCGCTGAAGGTTGTGGGCGGTGATTGGCTCGGGTGGCCCACTGATATGGTGGCGCATCTGCAGCTGGTGATTATTGGCCTTCTGATCATGTTCTTCTTGATCAAGGAACCGCACGGGCTCGCCCAGTTGTGGAAACTCGCGAAGGAGAAGCTACGTCTTTGGCCGTTCCCTTATTGAACGGCTGAAGAGACACGACAAGACCGGGGCTTGCCCCGTTGGAGGAGACATCGGACAACCAAGGGAGGATTTACCGATGAAGATGAAGACCTTAGCTGCGCTGACCCTAACAGGCGCACTGACGGCTGGAATGGCAACTGCCGATCTGGTCATCCCAGATCTGAGCTATCGCACAGGCCCATATGCGGCTGGCGGCACACCTTTTTCAGACGGTTATCAGGACTATTTCAACCTGTTGAATGCCCGTGACGGTGGCATTGGCGGCGAAGAAATCCGCATCGTTTCGTGTGAGACTGGTTTTAACACAGAAAAGGGCGTTGAATGCTATGAAAGCACGAAGGCCGAAGGTGCTTTGGTGTACCAACCTCTGTCGACTGGCATCACCTATCAGCTGATCCCAAAAGCGACCGCTGATGGCATCCCGATCCACTCCATGGGGTATGGTCGTACGTCTGCTGAATCTGGTGAAGTCTTCAACTGGGTCTTCAACTATCCAGTGAACTACTGGGATGGCGCGAGCATCGCGATCAAATACCTGATGGATGAGAATGGAGGCTCTCTGGAAGGTAAAAAGATCGCGCTGATCTATCACAACTCTGGCTACGGCAAAGAGCCAATCCGTACTTTGGAAGTTTTGGCTGAACAGCATGGGTTCCAGTTGGACCTGCTGGCTGTAGACCATCCTGGCCAAGAGCAGAAATCCCAATGGCTTCAAATCCGCCGTACACGTCCAGATCATGTTCTGATGTGGGGCTGGGGCGTTATGAACCAAGTGGCCATTCAGGAAGCCGCAAACATCAACTATCCGATGGAAAACTTCATGGGCGTTTGGTGGTCCGGTGCGGAGATCGACGTGCTTCCAGCGGGTGCGGGCGCGAACGGCTATAAGTCTATGAACTTTAGCCCAATCAAAGCTTACCCAGTACTGGATGAGATCAAAGCCAAAGTCGAATTGGCAGGCGACGGCAGCAATGTAGGTTCCGTGATCTACAACCGTGGTGTTCTGGCAGCAATGTTGGCGGCAGAAGCCATTGCAAAAGCACAGGAAATTCATGGTGTTGCTGATATTACTCCAGCGATGATGCGGGATGGTATGGAAGCACTTTCCATCACGGACGAGCGTCTGGAAGAGCTCGGCATGGCCGGTATTTCCCCAGAGTTCTCTGTGTCTTGCCAAGACCACGGTGGCGCTGGCCAAGCGATCGTCCAGCAGTGGGATGCGTCCTCTCAGACGTGGAATGCTCTGACCGATTTCATCTCATCAGACCAAGAGGTGATTGCGCCTTTGGTTGAAGCGGATGCGTCTGGCTTTGCGGCGGAAAACAATATCACGCCAGGTTGCCTGTAATACCAGTTTGGGCGGCCTGATTTGGCCGCCCAGCTTTTCAGATTTTACATCGCTTTGACCGCGCCAAAGAGCGTGAAGAGCGTTAGATAGGACACGTAGACATGCTTGATGCTGCGGAGAGCAAAACAGACACCTTGTTAGAGGTGAACAATATCGAGGTGATCTATAATCACGTGATCCTCGTGCTAAAGGGCGTATCCCTTAGCGTGCCACAAGGCGGGATCACCGCATTGTTGGGCGGCAATGGGGCAGGGAAGACCACGACCCTTAAGGCGATTTCCAACCTTTTGCACTCTGAACGGGGCGAGGTCACCAAAGGCTCGATCTCTTATCGTGGCACAGAGGTGCAGGAGTTGGACCCAGAAGCTCTGGTGAAAAGGGGCGTTATTCAGGTGATGGAAGGCCGTCACTGCTTTGAACACCTCACGGTCGAAGAAAACCTGATGACAGGGGCCTACACACGTACGGATGGCGCTGCGGCCGTCGCGCGCGACCTAGAGATGGTCTATGACTATTTCCCACGTCTCAAAACCCGTCGCAGTAGTCAGGCCGGCTATACCTCGGGCGGAGAGCAGCAGATGTGCGCCATTGGCCGCGCATTGATGTCACGTCCTGAGATGATCCTTTTGGATGAACCCTCTATGGGGCTTGCGCCACAGCTGGTGGAAGAGATTTTTGAGATCGTCAAAAGCCTGAATGAAAAAGAAGGCGTGTCGTTCTTGTTGGCGGAACAAAACACCAATGTCGCCCTGCGCTATGCGCACCAAGGCTATATTTTGGAATCTGGCCGTATCGTTATGGAAGGCCCTGCGGCTGAATTGCGCGAAAACCCAGATGTGAAAGAATTCTATCTTGGCATGTCCGAGGAAGGCCGAAAGTCTTTCCGTGACGTGCGAAGTTACCGCCGCCGCAAGAGGTGGCTGGCATAATGACGGTTGTATATCACTCCCAACTCTCATCAGATGCACGCGAGGCGCAGCAATTGGAAAAATTGCAAACCCTTGCGGGCCCTGATGTACCGATCAGCAGCTTGTCCGATGTGACCAAGCTGCCCGTCACCCGCAAGGATGCCCTTTTGCAATCGCAGGCGGATAATCCGCCCTTTGGATTGCTGAAACCCAAAGGGATGTCGCATATTTTCCAATCGCCGGGGCCAATTTACGAGCCTGGGTTTGACAGCGACGATCCTTGGCGATTTGGGCGTTTCTTGTCGGCCATTGGCGTTGGTGCGGATGATGTGGTGCAAAATACGTTTGCCTATCATTTCACGCCCGCTGGCGCGATGTTTGAAAGTGCGGCACGCGCTGCAAAGGCCGTTGTTTTCCCAGCAGGGCCTGGCAACTCAAGACAGCAGGCGCAGGTGGCTTCGGTGATTGGCACGACTGTCTATGCGGGTACGCCGGACTTCTTGCAGATCATTTTGCAAAAGGCGGACGAAGAAGGGTTTGACCTGTCCGCACTGAAACATGCGGCGGTCAGCGCAGGGCCATTGTTCCCGCAGCTGCGTCAAGCCTATGCGGATCGTGGTATTTCGTGTCGTCAGTGCTATGGCACGGCTGATGTTGGTTTGATCGCTTATGAAGCGGCTGAAATGACCGACGGTATGTTCGTGGATGACGACATTTTGCTGGAGATCGTGTCTCCAGGCACAGGCGAACCTGTGGCGGCTGGTGAAATCGGTGAGGTTGTGGTGACGGTTCTCAGTGGAGCCCATCCGATGGCACGGTTCTCGGTCGGGGATTTGAGTGCGATTGTGCCGTCTAACGGAGATGCACAGCCTCGGATCGTTGGTTGGCGCGGGCGTGCGGATCAGGCCGCCAAAGTGCGCGGCATGTTTATTCGCCCAGAGCAGGTGTCCGACTTGGTAAAGCGCCATGATGGGATCAACCGTGCGCGTGTCGAAGTGTCGACAGATGGCATGGCGGATCAGATCTTGGTGAAGCTGGAAAGCGCTTCAGGAAAAGCGGAAGACTTTTCCGCATTGGTACAAGAAACGTTGAAGCTCAAGGCGCAGATATCTGTTGTGGCGCAGGGTGAATTGCCGCGTGATGGCGTGTTGGTGTCTGATCTTCGCCCGACCGAATAAAGAAAAACCTATTGGTCTGATCCTGTGGTCTTATCCCAGCAGGATCAGCCAGACCGAAATCGACAGAACAGACAGGCCTGTGGCCAGCAAAACCGACGACGCCGCAACACGCATTGCGCGCCCATAGAGTGTTGCGAACATATAGGTGTTTATTCCTGGGGCAACAGCGGCACTTAAGACGGCTGCGCGCATATAAAGCTCTGGAAGGCCGATCCAGTGGGCCACAACATAGGTCATCGCGGGCTGCACAATGATAGACAGTACAGATACATAGAGAATGGTTTTTGTGTCACCCTCTGGTTTGTAGCGGCGCAGCACGCCTCCGATGGCAAAAAGCGCAACAGGCAAAGCGGTGCGCGCCAAAAGGTCCATGCTGTCTCCAAGTGCGTTTGGAACGGGAATGCCAGCCAAATTCACAAACAACCCCAAGGAAATCGCCAAAACCAATAGGTTGCTGAACATGCCTTTCAGGATATTGCGCAGCGCTTTGCTCAGCGTGCGGCCACCTTGGCGCGCGCGCACCATCTCCATCACTGAAATGCCGGTCCCATAACAGAGCAGCGAATGCACAGAGATAATAGCGAAGTTCGCGTTAAGCGCTTCGGCCCCGTAGGCGCGTTCGGTGATGGGGACGCCAATGAACAGTTGGTTGGAAAAGAAGGCACAAAAACCGATCACAACACAGTCTTGCCAATCCCGTTTAAAGAACAGGCGCGCGCCGATGAAACCCATCCAGAAACAGACAAGCGCGGGCCCGTAATAGGTGATCAGCAGATCAACCGAGAAGTGTTGGTGCAAATCCAATGTTGAAATGGCGCGAAACAGCAGTGCTGGTACAGCAAAGTTCAAGGCGAATTTCATTAAGGCATCGACATGGGTGTCGTTGATGATCTCGCGCCAGCATGCAAGGTAACCCAACCCGACAATGATAAAGACGGGCAGTACGATGTTAAAAATGTCAGCCATATTTATATCGCGTACGACAGCTTCAACCCATCAAAAGCGGGTTGAATATGCGGAGGAGTTTCCTTTGTGAGTGTTTCATAGTCCAGATCGATATGCAGGTTGGTTAGTACAGCCTGCTTCGGCGCAATGCGCTCGATCCATTCTAGGGTTTTATCTAGATGCAAATGGCTCGGATGCGGTGCGCGTCGCAGAGCATCGATGATCCAGCAGTCTAGGCCGTTCAGTTTCGGGACAATCTCCTCCGGTATGTCCGAAACATCTGGCATGTATAGAACGTTATTCACGCGAAAGCCCAAAGCATCGATTGTGCCATGGGGCACTTTCAATGGGCTGAAGTGAATGTCACCGCCTGCGCCGGAAACTGTTGCGCCATCGTTGATGGCATTCAGCTCCAGAATTGGCGGGTAGGGCGAGCCGTCTGGTTGCACGAAGGCATAGCCAAAACGAGACAGCAACGCGTCTTGTGTTGGACCGTCTGCCCAAACGGGCACACGCTCGCGCATGTTGAAGACGATCATGCGCAGATCGTCGATGCCGTGCACATGGTCCGCATGGGCATGGGTGAAGATCACCCCGTCCAAACGGCCAATCTCTTCGCGCAAAAGTTGCTCTCGCATATCAGGCGATGTGTCCACCAAAACGGTGGTTGTGCCCTGTGCGGATGTGCGTTCAACCAGCATGGAACAGCGTGTGCGGCGGTTCTTTGGATTGCTTGGGTCACATTCCCCCCAATGCCCGCCAATCCGCGGGACACCGCCTGAGCTGCCACAGCCCAGAATGGTGAATGTAAGAGTATCGCTCATGCAGCCTCTGACTTTAGAACGGCTTTTGTGAACAGGCGTTCGAAATTAGATTGGGTCTGGGCTGCGAAATCTGCGTAGTCCATTCCAAAGACCTCTGCGCCCACTTGTGCGGTATGGGCCGTATATGCTGGCTCGTTGCGTTTGCCGCGATAAGGCGTTGGTGCAAGGTAAGGCGCATCTGTTTCCACAAGCACGCGATCCACTGGCGTGGCAGCGAAGATATCGCGGACCTCTTGGCTTTTCTTGAAGGTCGCGATGCCGGACATCGATAGGTAGAATCCAAGGTCTACACAGGCTTTGGCCAGTTCTGGACCAGAGCAATAGCAATGCATCACGCAGGAATAAGCGCCGTTGACATATTCTGACGACAGGATTTGCGCCATATCTTCATCTGCGGCGCGGGCATGAATAATCAAAGGCAGGCCCGTTTGGCGCGCGGCTTCGATATGCGCCAGAAGTGATTGCTTCTGAATTTCGGCGCTGTCGGCGGTGTAGTGGTAATCCAAGCCGCTTTCGCCAATGCCAACAAATTTCGGATGCGCTGCCAGTTTCACCAATTCCTCAACCGAGACCAATGGCTCATCAGCCGCGCTCATCGGATGAGTGCCAGCCGCATAAAACACAGGCGCGTATTTCTCAGCGATTGCACGGACTTGCGGCTCTTGGCGCAGCTTGGTGCAGATGGTGACCATGCGCGTGACACCCGCTTCGGCGGCGCGGGCAATCACATCATCCAGCTCTCCTTCGAAGTCAGGGAAATCAAGGTGGCAATGGCTGTCGGTAATCTGTGCTGTCACGGTTAGCGGCCTAGCTGAGCTGTTTCTTGGATCTTCCAAACCGTATCCAGCACCAAGGCGGCAGGGTCAAGGTTAACCGACTGACCATGACGGCTGCGCGAAGTGATTTCAGCCGCGATCTCGGCCCATTTGCGCGTTTTATAGGCGTTGGGGGCAAGGCGCAGGAACAGATCGCCTTCGCCTTGTGCTGCTTCAATCAAAGGTGGCTGACCCGTCGCGCCGGTACGCGCTAGACGCATTAGGAACAGATCGATTAGGTTCAGCAGCAGTTCAAATTGTTCCGCAGCCCCACGCGCGGCGGCGATCTCGGCCAGTTTCAATGCCTTGGGGCGATCAATCTGCGGCAGGCCCGCGAAAAGATCCACAAGGCCGGCATAGATCGTCATGCCGCCCAGTTGCGACAAGCGGATCGCTTCGCCGACAGAACCAGCAGACAATTCCGCCATCGCCGCAGAGGCATCCGCCTCTACTTCGGCCTGCGCGAGCGCATTGGACATGTCGTCTGGCCCCAAAGGCGCAAAGCGCAACTCGCGGCAGCGCGATCGAATGGTTGGCAACAGGCGAGAGGGTTGATGCGAAATGAGTAGGATGATTGTATCCGCAGGCGGCTCTTCAAGCAGCTTCAGCAAGGCATTCGCGGCGCTGACGTTCATTTCATCTGCGCTATCCACGATGACAACCCGACGGCCCCCATCGGCCGAGGACAGCGCAAAGAAATTCTTCAGCCTGCGCACCTCATCCACAGTGATCTGCGACTTTAGCTTTTTGGTTTTCTCATCATAGGGGCGACGTACAGCAAACAACCCCGGCTCAGATCCAGCCGCAATGCGGCGCGCCACTGGGTGTTCTGGATCAATGTGCAAGGACTGCGCCGCCATCGGCGCATCGCTAAACATGCCGCCATCATCTTTTGGCGTGGCCAATAGAAACCGAGCGATTTGCCATGCCATAGTGGCTTTGCCCACGCCTTTTGGCCCAGTCAGCAACCAGCCGTGGTGCAAACGATCAGCGTTGA
This sequence comes from uncultured Paracoccaceae bacterium, assembly GCA_947499725.1. Taxonomy (GTDB): domain Bacteria; phylum Pseudomonadota; class Alphaproteobacteria; order Rhodobacterales; family Rhodobacteraceae; genus Cognatishimia. Next base: position 299,961 of record CANMPK010000001.1, read on the forward strand.
AAGCTTCTAGAAACCCGGCTTGTGCGGCGTCTTGACCGTAGATTGTCCGCGTATCTCGCGGGTGCGGAGCGCCTTCAATGCGGTCTGGTTCTGGCAGGTCGTCTTCACCGCTCATGAGAGGTAATCCGACACAGCCAGCTGAATGTCATGCGCGACATCTTCAATGGCTTGGCCGCCATCAATGATGCGAAACCGGTTTTTATACTGTTGGGCAAGGTCCAGAAATCCATGGCGCATTTTGACTTGCAGCTCTTGGCCGAAATCTTCAAACCGCTCTTCCGCCGTCTGACGCCCTTTGGCGCGGGAGAGACCGGTTTGTGGGTCCATATCGATCAGAATGGTCAGGTCCGGCTCGCGCTGGATCATCAGGTTGTGCAGCTTATCGACTTTTTCGCGCAAATCACCACGCGACAGTCCTTGGTACATACGTGTGCTATCCACGAAGCGATCGCAGATCACGATTTTACCCTCTGCGAGGGCCGGTTCAATCGTGCGCTCCAAATGATCGCGGCGCGCAGCAGTAAAGAGCAACAGCTCTGTTTCAGCGGACCAACGATCTGGATCGCCTTCCAACACAAGGCTACGGATCTCTTCCGCCCCAACCGAACCGCCGGGTTCGCGCGTTAAGATCACATTGCGTCCCAAGGACGTCAGGTAGTCCACAAGCAATCGGGTCTGAGTTGATTTCCCAGACCCGTCGATACCTTCAAATGTAATGAATACGCCGTTCTGAGCGGTCACGTTGCACCTTCTGGGGTTAATCCAAGCTGCCCCATCAAAACGGTGGTGGCTGTGCGTAACCTAACAGCAAATCCGCCAGCAGCAACATCGGCTTCTGCCACAAGGGGGACACGGATTTCCGGCAGATCATTGGGGGTCAGCACGAGTTCGGCCAAAACTTGACCTTTGGCAATCGGCGCTTCGATTGGGCCGTTGTAGACAACTTCGGCTTTTACATCATCTTGCCCCAGAACAGGCAGCAAGACATTTACGTCTTTTTCAGCCACCAAGCCAACGCGGGGCGCGGTGCCCATCCAGACTTCGGCCGTCGCGACGCGTTTGCCTTCTTTCAAAAGATTGTGCTCGCTGAACTGACGGAATGCCCAATTGGTGATTTGTTCTGATACTTCAGCGCGGGCTCTAGAGCTTTCCAACCCAGAAAGCGCGAATATCACGCGGCGTTGTCCCTGACGGGCAGATCCAACCAAACCATATCCGGCCTCGTTGGTGTGGCCAGTTTTCAATCCATCCGCCCCAATTCCGAGCTTCAGAAGTGGATTGCGGTTTTGCGTGTTTTGCGGCGCACGCCCGTCAAAGGCGAATTCAGTTTCAGAGAACATCGCATAGAACTCTGGGAACTCTGTGATCAACAAGTTCCCCAGCAACACGAGATCGCGCATGGACATGCGTTGCCCCGGCGATGGCCAACCGTTTGAATTGTCAAAAGTGGAGTTTGTCATACCCAGTTGACGGGCCTTCAGAGTCATCTGGCGGGCAAAGCCGGCCTCTGTGCCATCTGGGCTTAAGGTTTCGGCAATAACCGCACAGGCATCATTCCCAGAAAGAACGATGATGCCTCTTAGCAGATCAGATACTTTGACACGGTCCGTGGTATCCAGAAACATTGTGGATCCACCATAGTCCATCGCATGTTGCGAAACCGGCAGGCGTTCTTCCATCGATAGGCGTCCGTCGCGGATGGCCTCGAATGCCATGTAGAGTGTCATCAATTTTGACATAGACGCCGGTGGCAAGGATTCATCGGCATTCTTGGACAGCAAAACCGTGCCTGTGGCTTGGTCCAGAACAAACGCAGCTTTCGCACGCGTTTCAAAAGCGGAGGCTGGCACGGCTAAAAGAGCCGTCGCCATAAGGGTGGCAATCAGTTGCTTTTTCATGCGGTTCATTCTGACGCTCCCTTTGCGTTAGTTGGTTACAGCATAGGCATCGGTGAAGCCTGTTCCGTGAATTTTCTTGATCAGTGCGGCGCGCTCAGATTTTGACGTCGCTGGCCCAACGACAACGCGCCAGAAGGTTTTGCCTTTGATGGTTTGCTCTTTGACCGTTGGGACCATGCCAGCAGTGCGCATCTGTGAGGCAGCATTTTCGGCATTGGCTTTTACGCTAAAGATACCAATCTGAACGAAAGCTTTATCCAGCGTGCTGGTTGCTGCAGGTTTCGGTGTCGGGGCAGGGGCAGCGACTGGGCTTGCGGCTTCAGAGGCATCAATGGCTGCAGCCGCAGACAGAACAGGGTCCAGCGCCTCTGTTTCAACAGGGGCGGCTTCTTGAACCGTTTCTTCAATTTCCGGTGCGACTTGCTGTTCTTCTCGGCGCAAAGCCGTCACTTCAAGCTCGACCGGTTGACCCGCCAGCATAGACAGCGCCGCGGCAGCGTCAGATGACACCTGCAGGCGTGGGCCAGGAATGGCGCGCTCGCGGCGGAACAAGGCGCCAATTACAAACTTACCATTTGCCTTGTTACGAATAATCACGCGTTCAGGGTCGCCGACGTCAGGATGTGCGACCCAAACGCCGCCAAGGCTCGGGCGACCATCCCACAGGCCTGCTTCGGAAGCTGAAAAAATTTCAGGGGCTTCAACATCGCGTTCAACGATGGTTGCCGAGGTTGCATTGCTTGGCGTTCCGTCTTCATTTAGGCGCTGCGTATTGAAGCTCCCCAAAGGTTCACAGGCCGCCAAGCCCAAAACGGTTGTCGCCAAAAGCAAAGCACGCGCTGTTTTGCTTTGCGTCATTTCGAATTTCATCATGACATGCCCTTTGCCTGAATCGCACGCCGTTATCGGCGCATTAGGATCTGCCTATGGTTGGCGACCCTTTTTGTTAACGACACTCTAGCCATTGTAACGCCTTGTGAAAAGGCCGCGCGACAGGATCGGCAAAAAATCCCCATTTTCGACTTTAAGAATCAAATCTTTGCCAGTAAATCAGGTCGCGTCGGAGAAGTGGCAGAGTGGTCGAATGCACCGGTCTTGAAAACCGACGAGGGTTAACGCCCTCCGTGGGTTCGAATCCCACCTTCTCCGCCATCACCACAAAAGTGATTGCTTATTTTGCAGGCGCAGCATTGATGCTCCGCATGTCAGTTTTGTGACGGATTTTAAAAAATAATGTAATCTTTACAGCTTATTACAGGGCTTTTCTGTCTTTGTAGTCAGCTTGCCTACACGTGTAGGGTACTTTCCCGACTTACCAATTTTGCGGCGTCGCAGCATCGTCGAAGTGAACCTGAATTCAATATTCATTTGCTTCCGTGTGAGGACGATATGGCATCAATTAGTATCTTTGGAATTGGATATGTCGGCGTGGTCGCCGCGGCATGTTTGGCAAAAGACGGTCACAAGGTGATCGCAGTGGACGTCGACCAAGGTAAGATCGACGCAATCAATAACGGTCTGTCTCCAATCGTTGAAAACGGTTTGGACGAGCTGGTGAAAGAAACCGTCGACTCTGGCCGCCTTGAAGCGACAGACGACGTGCAATACGCCATCGACAACACATCGGCTTCTTTCGTCTGCGTGGGCACACCAAGTGCGCCAGACGGCTCTGTGGGTTTGAAATACGTCGAGATCGTATGTGAGAACATCGGTAAGGCGCTGGCCGCGAAAGAAGACTTCCACTCTGTCATCATTCGCTCGACCATCGTTCCGGGCAGCACCGAGACCACCTGTATCCCAACCCTTGAAAAGGCCTCTGGCAAAACAGCAGGCGAGGGCTTTGGCGTAGGCTATTACCCAGAATTCCTGAGGGAAAGCACCGCGATCGAAGATTACTACGATCCGGGTCTGATCGTATTTGGTGCGCTGGAAGATAAAACAGCGGCAATCCTGACGGAAATCAACGAACAGCTGAATTGTGAAATTCACTGTGTCGACGTGCGCACAGCCGAGATGGTGAAATACACATCCAACACCTGGCGCGCGGTCAAAGTGACCTATGCCAATGAAATCGGAAACATCGCCAAAGCCTGCGGTCTGGATGGTCAGACTGTCATGGAAATCCTTTGCTCAGACACCAAGGTGAACATTTCGCCTTACTTCATGCGTCCGGGCTTTGCTTTCGGCGGGTCCTGCTTGCCGAAAGATGTGCGTGCATTGCGGCATCTGGCGCAAAGCAAAGGTGCCCCCTCTTTGCTGATGGATGCCGTTTTGCACGCCAACGAAGCGCAGATCGCAAAGGCCGAGCAGATGATCGCAGAGTCTAAGGTCAAAAAGATCGGTATGGTTGGCGTCAGCTTCAAACCGGGCACTGATGATCTGCGTGAAAGCCCATTGGCCGAATTGGCAGCGCGTCTGATCAAAAGCGGCGTGAACGTCGAGATTTTCGATCCGTTTGTGCAAGAAGCCTATGAGAACGGTAATTCCACCGCCGGTCGCGGCAACGATGTCGTGCCTGATCTGGCGGCGCGTATCGTGCCAGAATTGGGCGCTTTGATCGAAAGCTCTGACGCAATCGTTGTCGGCAACATCTACAAAGAAGCTGTGGAAATGCTGGGCGAAGTCTCTGAAAGTAAACCGATGTTCGATCTCACGCGCTTGCGCCGTGATCTGACAACATCCGGTGAATACGAAGGCATTTGCTGGTAAATCCGATGCTGGGTCATATCGTATACTTCTCTGTCATTGTCCTTCTGGTGTCGCTGATCCCAGCCGAAAGGTTGGGCGCGGCCGAGGAAGCCCTGATTGTCATCGGGTTCCTGGGCGCGTGGCGCTACAGCTGGGCTTTGATCAACTTTACCAGAGCCATCTATTTCAGACGGTTTGCTTACCCAAGCCGTAAGGCGAAGGCCTTTGAAACTTACGATATGCGCCCGCGTCCGGCACATGCCTTTTTCCTAACCACAAGCTATAAGATTGAGCCGGACGTGACGATCCCCGTCTATTCCAGCGTCTTCCGCGCTGCGGCTCAATCTGAAGGTGGGGCCACCATTGTGTCATCCGTTGTGGATGGCGCAGATGAGCGGCTGATCCGCCAGATTTTCTCTTCGATGCCTGTCGACATGTCCGGTGTAAAACTGGTGGTGGACCGCATCCCAGGCACAGGCAAACGCGATGCTTTGGCCCGTGCGCTGGCTTTGATTGCCCGCGAGTGCCCGACAAAAGATGATATCGTGACCTTTGTCGATGGCGATAGCTGTGTGCCCGAAGACATCGTTGCGACTACCGCGCCTTTCTTCACCAATCCTAAAATTGGCGCGCTGACCACTGACGAAGCGGTCGACATCCCTGACGAAGGCCTGTTCAAAGATTGGTTCGAGCTGCGCTTTGACCAACGACAGGTGATGATGTGCTCTATGGGCCTATCCAACCGCGTTCTGACGTTGACGGGCCGTATGTCTGTCTTCCGCGCCGACCTTGCGACAGACCCTGATTTCATTCGCCTGGTGAAGGCGGATTATATCGACCACTGGCGCCTCGGCCGTGTGAACTTCCTGACCGGTGATGACAAATCCACGTGGTTCTGGCTGCTGAAAAATGGCTGGCAGTTGGCGTACTTGCCAGATGTGAAATCCGTCTCGATGGAAACGCAGCCAAAGCCAGGTTTCTTCGACAGTGCGATCACGCTGATGGTACGCTGGTTTGGCAATATGCTGCGCACAAACGCACGCGCGCTGAAACTGCCACAGTCCAAAATCGGCCTGTTCACGTGGTGGTCGATCTTCGATCAAAACCTGTCGATTTGGACAACACTTGCAGGGCCGATCTCTGCCATTGCGGCGGCCATCTTCTTCGACCCAATTGTTATTCCCGCCTACATCGCTTGGGTAATGTTCACACGCTACATGTTTTGCTTGGCCATCTGCCTGTTCCGCGGCACCAGCTTTCCGGTCACCTATCCGTTCTTGCTGTATTTCGGCCAATTGGTCGGCGCCGCGGTCAAAAGCTTCGTGTTCTTCCGCTTGGATCGCCAGAAATGGACCCGCCAAGCCACGGCTGGCCAGAAGAAAGCCAAGCTTCCGTTTTGGCAATCCATCCGCTTTTCAAGCTCCTTTTATCTCCACGCAATCGCGATCGGTTGGCTGTCCTTAGCCGTGCTTTTCCTGACCGGTGTCGCATAAGTCTCTGAATTGGAACCAGATATGAGTAACGCAGAAATCACCCAATCCACCGACCAAGGCGCGCAGTCCATTCCGGATGGGTTTGTCTTTGAAGACGAGCATCCGCAACTGAAATTGCCGTTCACTGCCGCCATTGGAGACCGCAAACTCGAAGGTGAAAGCCTTTCCATCACAAAGGCGATTGTCTCAGGATTGCTGCCTCCTTTTGATGGGGAACGGGAAGAACTGGTAAGCCTGCGCTTTGATTTTGACGGTTTTTCGATCAACATGTTTATCGAAGCTTTTGTCACGCAATCCGGCGAAAGCGACGATCCTCGTGTAACCCTACGCTTCGCAGATCCGACGGGCGAGCACCTTGCCGCTCTGCGCTACATTCTGAACAGCTTTATCGCAGGCCATGTCGTGAATATGGGGCAGCTTTTGGGCTTTACGGGCCCAACGGTTGTGAAGTCTCAACCAAAGCCGCTTGAAACACCAACCTCGCGCCGCATCATGAATGGTTTGCGCGCTGGCGCGGTCTTTGTGGCCGGTGTGACCTTGGTTTATGCAGCCACTACAGTTGTCTATAACCGTGTTGCCTTTCTGTATGAGGCCAATCCGGTGGTCTTATCCGTAGAGGGCCCTTCTTTGCGTGCCACATCGGCTGGCCAGATCACTTTTATCAACACAGAGGCAGGGCAGGGCGATGTGGCCTATTCCATCCTGTCTACATCGGGTGATCTGCTGAGCACCCAAATGCCATGCGATTGCCAGATCGTTCTGACAGAAGGCATGACCACCGGTGCCACAGTTCTCGCGGGCGATCCGGTGCTGCAACTGGCTAATGAAGGCGCTGGCTTTGTTGGCGAAGCGACCGTTTCAGACGAAGGCATGGCACGCATCATCGCGGGCGATACGGCAGAGCTCGAAATGGCAAGTGGCCAGATCGTGCCGGTATCCCTCACCTTTAAACAAACAGCAGCTCTGGGTGGCATAGGTGTGCCAGCCAAGGTGGTTGTGTCGGAAGAATTTGAAAGCGCAACACAGTCTGGGGACGTTGGCCGTCTGCGCTTTCGAAACGGTTTCGCCGAAGATTGGCTGAAGCCGGTTGGTAACGCCATTGGCAGCCTGTTCGGAAAAGAATTTTAATTAAATCAAATACCTATCGTTGTTGCCTTCCGGAGGGGTGACAAAAAATGGAGAAGGTTATGAAGGAAATTCACCCAATTATTCTGTGCGGAGGATCAGGCTCTCGTCTATGGCCTGTGTCTCGTGCACAAAGCCCGAAACAGTTCCAGCCTATCGCTGGTGCGGGCTCACTCTCGTTCTTCCAATCAACCATCCAACGCCACCGCATTGCGGGCTTTGCCAAGCCAACGGTTGTGACCGGTGTGGCCCACGCGCAAACCGTGATGCGCCAACTGGATGAGCTGCAATGTGACGCTGATGTCATTTGCGAACCTATGGGGCGTAACACAGGTCCAGCGGTGTTGGCGGCGGCAATCCATATCGCCAAAAAAGATCCAGAAGGTCTGTTGCTGGTCTTGCCATCCGATCACGTGATCACTGGCGAGTTGAACCAACAAATCATGCAAATGCGCGAGTCTGCTGAAGCGGGGCGCATTGTGATCTTTGGTATCACCCCAGCCTATCCTGAAACCGGTTATGGCTACATCGTCGATGGCGGGCCAATTCCAGCCTTTAGCAACCTGCACGAGGTAGAGCGTTTCGTTGAAAAGCCTCCTTTGCGCGAAGCTGCAGAACTGTTGGAGCGCGGCACAGCCTATTGGGCCTCTGGTATCTCTATGTTTACCGCATCGGAGATCATCAAAGAGATGCGCACCTACGATGAGACGACCTACAACACGGTCTTCTCTTCGATCGATCAGGGTGAAATCAGCAATGACATGCTGTGCCTGCACCCGGATAGTTTCCGCCGTGCCACAAACGAACCAACCGAGCGTATCATCTTTGAACGTTCCAAAAAGGTTGCTCTGGCGCCACTTGATGTGGCGTGGGACGATGTGGGCTGCTGGACATCTATGCATGCCATTGGCAACGGGGATCAGCAGGGCAATGTCTTGCAAGGCGATGTTCTGGCGGTTGAAACCGAAAACGCCCTAGTGCGCGCAGACAAGCGCCTTGTGGCGGTTGTGGGCGTGTCCGATGTGATTGTGGTGGATACCCCAGATGCGATCCTCGTGACCCAACGCGGCAAATGCCAAAGCGTGAAAAAGGTGGTTGAGGTTCTCAAAGAAGAACAGCGCCCCGAGGCTGTAGTTCCTTTGTCCAAAGACTTCCTTTGGGGCAAATCCACTCGCGTCATGCGCTCGGGCAATTTCGACATGACAGTGATCAAGATCAACCCAGGGGCCTCGATTAAGATCGATGCGATGCCAGGGCGTCAGTTGATTGCGGTTGGTGGTGACATTCAGGTCTTTGATGGCTTACGTCGCCAAGAAATCCCGATGGGTGAGCGTTTTGTTTTGCCCGCCCAAGGCCGCACCAGCCTGACCAACACCAAGACAGATTTCGTCGAAGCCTTGCTGGTCACGCTCAACAGCTCCGTTGAAAACCAAGTGCATATGGAGGCGGCGCAATAATGACGTCTCTTGCGCCATATCTTGCAGGCATCGGCCGCTCTGTTGCGGCCGGCCTTGTGGCTCTGATCTGTGCCGCGCCAGCAGGGGCAAACACGCAAGACGCCGTGGCTGCACTGTCCGAGCTTGACGCGCAAATGGCAGATGCGGCGCAATCTGATGCAACGGCAAGTTTTGCCCTGATGCGGCCACCTGTCGATCCGGCTTTTGTACAATCGATTGATGCCCTCAAAGCAGCCCCAAAAGCAGAGGTGGTTTTAACGGATCTACGCATCATCCTTGCGCAAATGTCTCGTTCAGCAGGGGCAAATAACCAACTTTTGGTTCTGCGCGCCCAAGCCGCAGAGCAACCCAAAGCCCTGACAATCAAAAGCGGCACACTGTTTCTGGAGGATTTGAAGCAGATCGTGCAAACTCAGTATCCAGATGCGGGTTTGTTAGACGACACCGGCTTTCATGCGCCGATCGTCGTGTGGTCTGATGCAACTTTGGTCTTACCCGACACAGCTCAGCTTGATCTAAATCGCTCTTCTGGCGCCTTTTTGGCCAGCTTTGGCAAACTGCAGATCAGCGGCGCAAGCATCGCAGGGGTAGGGGCGGCAAACCCAAAGGTTGAAGCCTTCCGTCCGTTTGTCGCTGTGCTGGGCACTGGTTGGGCGGATATTGCTAACGGGCATTTCAGCAATCTAGGTTTTGGAAAAACAGCCGCCTTTAGTGGCGTCTCTGTGATTGGTGGCGGTTTGTTCCGCGCCCCAGAGCCAAGCAAAGTCATGAACTCTGTTTTTGAAAACATCGGCAGCCTGTCGGTACTAGGGGCAGAGTCACCAATTATTGAAAACAACGCTTTCCTGTCTGCCACGGATATACCTTTGACATTGCGCAAAGGCACTGACGCGCAGATCACTGGCAATCTCTTTCTGAGCTCTGAAGGCAAATCTGCATTGCGGCTGTCTGAAGGTATCAAAAACAGCACCATAACTCGAAATACATTCCTACAAGGCGTAGGGAATGGCATCGAACTGGTCGGGGCTGGCGTACAGACCAAGATCAGCGACAATATGATTTGGGGGCACGGCGGGGCAGGGATTTCGATCGACCGCTCCGATTGCGTCGCCATCACGAACAACAGCATCTTGCGCAGCGGCAAAAAGGGGATCTCCTTAAAAACATCCCGCAACGCACAAGTTGCACAAAATCAGCTTTTCAAAGGCCGCAGCAGCGCCATCCAAGTGTCAGAGCAGCCGGAAGGCGCCCAAACACAGATCCACAACAATCTGATCGTGCAAAACCGTATTGGCCTGTCGCTGATCGGCGCGGCGGATGTGGCGTTGCAAGGCAACGATTTAACTCTGCAATTCCCACGTTTGCTTGAAGGCGACATTGCTTTCCAAGCAGGCCCGCTCTTGCAAGATCTCAAAGGGGCAGAGGCCATTCATCTGGCATCGACAAGCCTATCGCTCGCGGGGCTTGAACCCATGTCCTGTCCATCCCCTCAAGGTGAAGAAAGTTAATTATGGTCTTTTCATCTGAATCTTTTCTCTTTCTCTTTTTACCAGCCTTTCTGGCGCTCTATTACCTGACGCCGTCTCGGTTCCGCTCTTTCACCATCTTGTTTGGCAGCTACCTGTTCTATGCGTGGTGGCGCGTTGACTTCCTTGGCTTGCTCTTCTTGACCACGGCTTTTGCATACTTGATTGGCCAGAAAGTTTCGCAACACCGCGGCACACCGCGCGGGCAGCTTTATCTGACCATCGGCATCATCGGCTGTTTGGGCGTGCTGGGTATCTTCAAATACCTGAACTTCTTTATCGATAGCTTTGCTATGCTTGTGGGCACAGACGCGGCTGGGCTGGGTATTCACTGGCACCTAATCCTGCCGATTGGGATTTCCTTCTACGTGTTCCAAGCGCTCAGCTATCTGATCGATGTGAACCGCGGCGACGCCACAGCAGACGCCAGCTTCATCGACTTTGCTGCCTTCATAGCGCTCTTCCCGCAGCTGATCGCGGGGCCAATCCTGCGTTACAAAGACCTAGAAGATCAGTTCCGCGAGCGTCAGCACAGTGTCGAGCTGTTCTGTGACGGTCTGGCACGTTTCCTGATTGGTTTGGCCAAGAAAGTTCTGCTGGCTGACGCCGTCGCGCCTCTGGCAGATGTGGTGTTCGGCGCAGACAGCCCTGGCATGATGATCGCTTGGGCCGGCGCCATGGCCTATATGTTGCAGCTTTATTTTGACTTCTCGGGCTATAGCGATATGGCGATTGGTCTGGGTAAGATGATGGGCTTCCGCTTTCTGGAAAACTTCCGCTTCCCCTATATCAGCCGCTCGATCACCGAGTTCTGGCGCCGTTGGCATATCTCTTTGTCCAACTGGCTGCGCGATTACCTCTACATCTCGCTCGGCGGCAACCGCAAAGGGCCAACACGCACCTATTTTAACTTGATGGCGGTGATGGTGCTGGGCGGTCTATGGCACGGCGCGAACTGGACCTTCGTGCTCTGGGGCTTCTGGCATGGCGGTCTTCTGGCAGCAGAGCGTTTCACAGGCTGGGACAAACGCGCCAAAGATCACTGGTATGCGCTACCGATGACGCTGTTCTTCGTGCTGATCGGTTGGGTCATGTTCCGCGCTACCCATGTGGGCGAAGGTTTTGCGGTCTATGCAGGGCTATTCGGATTTAACGGTCTCTGGGGCGATACAGCTTTGTTTTACGAGATCACCCGTGAAAGCATCTCTTTCGCTTTGATCGCCGCAGTTGTTGTCTTCATCGAGCCACGCCTCTTTGCCTTCTTCTCCAAAGATGATGGCGTATCCGTGGGCAGCGATGGCAGCGCCGTCGCCACTGGCTCAACTGTGCAAGCGCTGGGCGTCGTTGCGGCGGGTATCTTCGGGGCGCTCGCGATCCTGAAGCTGGCCGAGCAAAGCTTCTCTCCTTTCCTGTATTTCCAATTCTAAGAGGTTGATTGTGTCTTATCGTCTAGCCCTAAAACTGACATTGCCAATCGCCTTCTTCGGCTATGCGGCCTTTGCCAATGTGGCGCTGTTTCAATCTGATCTGGAAAAGCCTGATCTGGGCTCCGTCTTTAACGGAGGCGTCAGCAAATCCATCGATACGCTCTACCGCGGAAACCTACCACACCGTGACACAGCGGTCGGTTGGATCGGCGCCGCCCGCTACGTTCTTCTAAGTGAAGGCCGCGATGGCGTGGTCGACGGTAAAAACGGCTGGCTCTTTTCTGATGAAGAATACCGCCCAGTGGCGAGCGAAGGCCAAGACATTGCCGAGGCGATGAGCTTTATCACCGACGCCAAAGTCCAACTGGCCGAGGCAGGCGCGACATTGGTGATGGTGCCGCTGCCAAGCAAGTTGGACATTTCAGATGACATGTCTCGCTCGCAAGCGCGCGCAGATGTGCAGGCCAGCTTGTACCAAGATTTCATGGCATCCTTAGCGCAGCAAGGCATTGCTGCGGTTGATACCAAACCGGCGCTGACGGAAACCAACAACGCCTTCTTCCGAACAGATACCCACTGGACGCTGGCGGGCGCAAAATCCACAGCCCAAAGCGTGGCGCGCAGTGGCTTGGTCCCAGCAGGGGATCAAACCTTTGAAATTAGCTATGCAGAGCCAGAGCGTTTCTTTGGCGACCTCGTGTCCTTCGTAACCTCAGACACGCTCGCGCCTTTCATTGGCTTAGGCGCAGAAACCGTCAGCCCCTATATGGCGAACTTGGTCGAAGACGCAGCAGATGATGGCGCGCTTGATCTGTTTGGCAGCGACGGGCCTGTACCTTACGCGCTTGTTGGGACCAGCTATTCCGCAAATGACAATTGGTCCTTTGTCGAAGCCCTGAAACTAGAGCTATCCCACGACGTGCTGAACTACGCCCAAGAAGGGCGCGGTCCGGTTGCCCCGATGCGCGATTACTTGGCAGGCCTTGCCAATGATGACGTGCCAGAGGTGGTGATCTGGGAATTCCCGGTACGCTACCTAACCGACCCCAAACTGTTGGAGGTCGCCGATGCCTCGTAAACTGATCTCCCTCAGCGCAGCCTTTGCCGCTGCCGCGACACTAGCGCAGGCAGAGGTCGTCAGCGTGAATTCCGGCGCCAGTTTGCGACAGCTGTCTGACGGACAGAAAAACGTAAAGATGGTGGCAGGGCTGACATCTTCTAAACAACTGCCAAGCGCGGATCTTATTCAGGCCCGCAAAGCGCTTACCAAACGCGACCGTGTGGCCAATAAACGCCTGCGCGCTTTGGCTGACCTCGGCGATGGCTATGCAGCGCATTTGTACGCGCAACGGCTCGAAGAGAAAGGCCGCGCCAAACTCGCGGCAGACACAGCCCATTACTATTCTATTTCAGCAGCGACAGGACGCGGCTATTCCATCCGTGGCATGGTGGGGGCGATTGATCAGATCGACCCACAAGACACCAGAGAGGGGCGTCTAAAAAGCCTGAAGAACGTGTTGATGGCCTACGCCAGCGCAGGCAATCCAGAGGCTGTTGAGGCTGTATTGCGCTACCATTTCGCCAAGGCGCCCTTTGGCGATCTTAGCAGCGAGATTGACACGATCCTCGACAAAGCCTCAACCGGCGCGGGGCCTGTTTCGCTGCAATTGGCCTCATCCTTGATGCAACAGCCCGAGGCCAGCCAAGCAGAACTCGCGCAGGCCAAAACCTATCTGGTGGCCGCCAGCAAGTCTGAATCTTTCAGCATCAGCCTAACAGCCCAAAACCTATTGCCCATCGTCGAGGCCCGCCTTGCCGCGCAGACCTCTGACCAGCCTGTACAGGAGGGGATCCAATGAGCTTGACCCGTATCACATTGGCCAGCGCCGCAGCCTTTGCGTTGCATGCAACAACAGCCCTCGCTGCGCCATCGCAGTTTGGTTGCACCGGTCTGCATGAAATCAGCGATCTGCCGTCACTCGAAGGGCGCGATGGCGTGATCTTCCGCATCAACGCGGATTTGCGCATGTATCATCCATTCTCAGAAACCACGGTGTCCGCGCTGGGCGATCTCTCCCGCGCCTTGGCGGCCAACGGCACCACGCTGATCTACGTGCCGATCCCCACCAAAAGCGTCACCATGCCAAGCTATTTGCCGCCAGAGGCAACGCTCTATGGGTTTGATCTGGAAACCGCCACTTGGGTGCACACTGACATCTTGGACCGCCTTGAGGCAGAAGGCGTCACAGCCGTCGACGTGCGCACCGCCATGCTCGACGCCAAAGAAGACGATCCAGCTTTCTTCCGCGCTGACTTCCACTGGTCAGCCGCAGGCGCCAATCTGGCGGCCGAGGCGATTGGCGATACGCTCAAGTCTTTGCCAACCTATGGCGATCTGGAAACGGTGAAGTTTGAAACCACACCACTTGAACCAGAGGTCGCCTTCTCGGGGATGCGCCGCGTTTTGCAAAAACACTGCACGCAGTCTTTGCCGGCCCCTGAGACCATGACCTATGAAACCAAACTGGTCGAAGACCTCGACCTCGGCGGCGATCTTGATCTGTTTGGTGAAGAAGAAGACAGCATCCAAATTGCGCTGCTCGGCACATCTTTCTCAGATAGCCCGATCAACAACTTCCCAGGCTTCTTGGCGCAGCACAGCGATCTTGAGGTCGTGAACTACGCGATCACCGGCGGTAACCAATTCGGTGCGATGACATCTTACCTGACATCCGAAGAATTCGCCGAAAGCCGCCCCACATTCCTCGTGTGGGAAAACCCGATCTACAACAACCTCGCGCAATTTGGCGACCAGCCCATGCGAGAACTGGTGGCCGCAGCCTCTGGCACTTGCGTACAGCCTCTGAAAACCAGCGTGTCCGAAAATGGCATGAGCCTCTCCGCGGACCTGGCGCAAATGTCCACAGATGGCGAGTACACGTTGATGATCGACACCGACGGCAGCGCAGCCTTGAACGTTGATTTCATCTTCACTGGACCAGACGGCGCACAACGAACCAAATCTGTGCAGCGCGGCACACGCCTGCGCCAGACCGGGCGTTTCTTCATGCCCATGACCGGCCTTTGGCCCGATGGCGCTGACGCCATCACTGTTTCCCTCTCAGAGCGTCTAGGCAACGCGCCTGAACTTTTCCTTTGTCCACCAATCAACAAGGCAAAATCATGAAACTTAAACACGTTTTCCAAATCGCGGCTGTTGTCGCTTGTGGCACCATTACCTCTGCTCAGGCGGGGGATGACGGTCTGTACCAAGATGTCTTTGCGCCAAACACCAGCTTCATCCGCGTTCTCGCCCCGGATCAGAATTTCGCAGCCATTGGCACAACCTCGGTTGATGACATTGAAGGCAGTATTTCGTCCTATGTGAATGTGATGCCGGGCGAGGTTGAAGTCTCGCTAAACTCTGGCTCTACCACCATCGCCGTTGAACCAAACCTGCACTACACGGTTGTGGTTCCAGCTGACGGTGACCCCGTCGTGCTGACGGACGAGATCAGCGCCAGCCCGTCCAAAGCAGATGTGTCGCTGTACAACGTATCGGGTGAAGCAGATGTGGAGCTCTATGTGCCACGAGCGAAAGCCGCCGTGGTAAAGGAAGTGACCTCTGTATCTGGCAAAACCATCGCCTTAAAAGCCCCGCTGACATTGGACTTTGAAATTCGCAAAGGCGGCGATGTTCTGGCTGAATTGCCCGCCATCGAGCTGCAACGCAAAGCAGGTCTCACCTTTGTGCTGATGGAACAAGACGGGGCGCTCGCCGCCTTCGCGACTGCCAACAGCTACATCAAATAACTTTACGCACCGGAGGTAAGACTATGTCTGTATTCCAGATTCCAAAACGGCTCTTCTCTGCCCGTGCCATGATGCTTGGCGGGGTTCTGTCTGCAACGATGCTGCAGCCCTTGAACGCGGCTCCGCTGGCACTGGAATTCCGCCCTCCGGAAGGGGTGCCAAGCAGCGTGTGTAAACCACGCGGCAATGACACCGATATTGTGGCGCGCTGGCAGGATTGGGACGGCGCGTCACTGGGCGGATTGTCCTCCGCTCAGGTCAAGCGCGACATCAAGCGGCTTCAGCAGCTTGATGCGCGCGCTTGGCTGCCAACGATCGAGCAATTGATCGAAACCCTGTCCCAAGCCGATCCAAGCTATGCAGGGCGCAACGCTTTGCTTAGCCGGATCGAAGCCCTGCAAGCCGCTGGCCAGTTTGAACGCATCCGCGATCTGCAACTGGTCCCCCATCTGGCGCAGGACATCGAAGAAGCCTCTCCACGTATGCAAAACGCCCTGTCGCGATTTTACCGCGAAGGCATCGGCGTGGATCGCGATATTGACCGCGCCAATGAATTGCTGATCAACGCTGGCTACGGCGGCAACGCCGACGCGCTGTTGGCGCTCAGCAAATACGATCTGGATGGAACGCCTGTGCCCAATTGGGATGTGCCCTCTGATCTTGCGATCACCATGGCCTTCGGGGCGCTGGTGGGCGAGCTTAACGAAACCATTTGCGACCGCACTGCTCGCATCGCCCGCGAATACCACAACGGCGAGGTGGTTGCCCAAGACAGCCAAATGGCGCACGACTGGTTCCGCTTTACCGCTGATTTGGGTGATCCAAACGCAGCGTGGAAAGTGGTGGAATACCACATGCGCGCTGAAGAGTTGGATAAGGACAATCCAACCCTATTAAAATACCTTACCATGGCCTCTGATGCAGGGCTGCCTTTCGCCCAAATTGAATTAGGCCGCCTTTATGAAAGCGGATCAATTGTTGAAAAAGATCTGACCAAAGCGCTCGATCTATTCCGCGGTGCTGCGTCCACGGGCTTGCGCCCAGGGCTCACACGGCTTGGTTTGTTCCTAGAGCAATACGGCGATCATTTCCCAGATGTCGAAGCGGAAAAGCGCGAAGCCTTTGCGCAACTGGCCGTTTTGCCAGAAGCCCCAAGCTGGGTCTTTAACCGTCTGGCGCAGCAAGCACAGGCCGAAAAAGGCCGCTGGGAGGCTTTGCCGGATTCGATCAAATACTACGAGATCTCCAACAGCCTCGGCGATATGGAAGGCAAAAACCGCCTTGCGCTCAGCCTTATGGCACGCGGTGAACAAGGGGATTTCGAGCGCGCAATCAACCTCCTTAGCCAAGTGGTGTCGATCCACGGCGGCGTGACCCCAAGCAAGCAATTGTTCGCGGCCTTCATGTGCCAAGCAGCAGATAGCCCGCGTGTTGAAGAAGCGATGTACTGGAGCGAAATCGAAGCCGCCACAGACACCGCTAACGTAGACTTGCGCGCCAGTGGCCTGCGCAGCTTGATGCACACCCGCGATCCAAAAATCTTTGCGGCCCTTCAATCGCAAGCGCTTTACGGACGTCCGTCGTCTTTGGCGACATGGCTAAAATACCTAGAGCTTTCCAAACATGGTGGGCAGCCCATGGCTGATTTCTGGGAGGGCTACTCAGAACAATTTAACTTTGTTCTCGAAGCGCTGGCCAAGCTGGAGCTCGAGCTCGCGATTGACCCCGAAGACCGTGTGGCTGCCTTTGACTTGATGCGCCGTGAATTCAAAAAATCCGGTGCAAATTCAGCGGTGAGCCTTGCGAGCGCCTTGCTCGAAATCGCCTCTGACAATGACCGGGCTGAGATCGTGACGATCATGCAAGAAGCTGCGGAAAACGGAGTAGGGGATGCGATGCAAATCCTCGCCTCTGTGCAAGGCACCGAGGATGCCGCGCAGCAGGTGTTTGAACAATATGTCGATGTGATCAGCGCAAATGGTGACTTTGATGCGCTGGTGTTTGCTCTGCCTTACGTGGCCGAAGATATGAAACTGCCCTATTTCACCCGCGCGGTGGGTCTGGCGCGTTGTGACTATCAAAATGCCATGGCTTTGGCGCAGGTCGCCCGCAAAGTTGGACTCGTGGAAAAATCCAACCAATGGGTGGACATCGCCACCGAACTGACCCGCGAAAACGCTTGGGCTCAGGTCGATCTTGGGCAAACCAAGATGGAATTCTACGGCGCGCCTGCAGAAACCGAAGCCGCCCAGCTCTTCGCAGCTGCTGCGACATCTGGCGACTTCTTGGCGAACCTCGAACTGTTTGAACTGAAAATCGATGTGGCATCTGATGTATTTGACCCATCCGGTGCCGCTGGCATGATCGAAACCGCCAGCCAGTCTGACAATATCAAACTATTGTCCGCTTTCTTGGGCCGCTATCGCCGCGCTGAAGAGCCGTTGAAAACCGAAGTGCAGGCCATTCTGGACATGCCTAACATCTACCGCATCGCGGCAGAGAGCGGCGATATTTATTCGATGCGCAACTACGGCATGCATCTGCGCGACAGCGCTCCTGATGCGGCCACCTTGGCTCTGTCCACCGAATGGCTGGGCAAAGCAGCCGAAGGGGGTGACGTGACGGCGATGGCAGAATACGGCCAAGCCTTGGCCTTCGGCTGGGGCACCGAGGCAGACCTGCCGTCCGCGATCAAATGGCTGTCTCAAGCCGAAGAACGCGGCAGTAAAAATGCCAAGCAAATCATGAGCCTTGTGCGCCTTAGCAAGCCAGGTGACGTATGAAAAAATTGATGGCAGCTCTGGCCTTGGGTGGGCTTGGCCTCTTGGCCACACAGCCCGCTCAAGCCGCAACCCCCTTTGGCTGCAGCGCCGCGCCAACACCAGTTGTTTCGTTGAATTATGGAAGCCGCTATCAAGACAATGACAATTCGCGGTCATCCATCGACAAAGTGTCCAATGCTGAGGTTAACAAAGCGCTTGCGCCCGTTGAAAACTTCATTCGCTCTTTGGCCAAAGACGCAAACCTTGCCCTTAAACACTCAGAGCCTCACACAGCTGATTGTGTGGTGCACCAACTCGCCGTCTGGGCGCGGGCCGATGCTTTGTCTGACCTGCGCTCTTTCACAGCAAACCTATCAGTCGGGGCGCGTTACGCAGCGCTTGGTTTGATCTACGCGCAGGTGCAAACCCTCTCAACGCGCACTGAAGACAAAGCTCAAATCGAAGCTTGGTTCCTGCGCCGCGCGCGTGAACAAATGCTCTTTTGGGAGGAAGATGCCACCTATGGCGCCAAGCGTGGCAACTTACGTGCTTGGGCTACGCTCGGCGTCAACTTGGCCGGTCAGCTGACACAAGATCAAGTCGCCCTGCGCTGGTCGTCTTGGTCCGCCAGCTTTCTGCAATGCCAAGCTTTGGCTGACGGTAGCCTCCCGCAAGAAATGAAACGTGGTAAATATGCGCTTCATTACCAAATGCATGCGATCACGCCATTGGTGGTAACGACCTTGCTTTTGGAAAAGCAAAACCTGTCCATTTTGGGAGCCTGCGAGCACGCATTGCGCCGCATTGTACACTTTGCACTCGACGATCTTGAGGCAGGAGGCGTGGCAAGTGCAGGCTATTCCGGAAAAACGCAAAGCTATTTTGATGGCACGCGCACGCTAAAGCCGTTTGAATTGGCTTGGGCTGTCGCTTATCTACAGCTTTATGATGATCCAAAAGTTGAAAAAATAGTCACAAGTCTTTCGACATTGTCGAATTCTAAACTTGGTGGAGATCAGCGATTGATTTGGTCAGCAATTGGCTTTTAAGTGATAAACAAGCGTCTTGATGTAAATCAGCGCGATTTGTGGCAGTGTTTTCTGAACCTTGCCCCAAAATTTTTCTCAATAAAAAATTAACTTAGTTCAGATTACCACTTGATTATTACATCGAGGTAAGGCTTTTCTCTTTTAGGTTGTTTGTTTTTAGGTATCCCTTGGTTGAATTTGACGAATTGTCTTTCCAAGTGTAGCTCAATTTAATCGGTTTAGTGTATTAACTCGTTGATTTTGTATAAATATTAATCATTTTAGGCCTAAATCTGCCTCAGATAAGATATAAATCAATTTCGCCTTTTAGGGGAATCGGAGAATCGATTACTCTGAAAGACGGGGGAATTCGCGACCGGTTAG
The DNA here is from genome assembly GCA_947499725.1 of uncultured Paracoccaceae bacterium. GTDB lineage: Bacteria > Pseudomonadota > Alphaproteobacteria > Rhodobacterales > Rhodobacteraceae > Cognatishimia. The sequence continues at coordinate 319,562 of CANMPK010000001.1, forward strand.
GACATGACCATGCAAAGCGTATTAATCTTCGACAAGAATCCGTCCTTGGCAGACGCCTTGGCTGCTCAGTTGTCGCTACCTCAATCTATCAATTGTAAAGGCTATTCTAGTACAGTTGATATCGTTGCGACCGTGAAGAACGAAGCGCCGGATTTGGTCTTGTTGGATCCAATTCACCTGTCTTTGTCGGAAAGTCATGATATCACCGACTTCCGGCGTTCTTTAGCGGCTCTCGCGCCAGAAATTCGTTTGCTTTGCTATAGCTTCGATATTTCGAGCCCCATGATGCGTGCAGCCATGGATGCGGGTTTTCACGGGTGCCTGTCCAAATACTGCACGCTTCAACAACTCGAAGTTGCGATCGCTGCAGTATTGGGGGGCGGGGTTTATTTCGACAGTGTCTTCGGAGAAAAACTGCGCGACAGCAGCGATGACATTGCCGAAGAATGCCTAAGCGCCCGAGAGAAAGAGGTGCTGATCCGCATCGCCCGCGGACTTGCGCCAAAGCAAATTGCCTATGATCTAAGCATCAGCGCTAAAACTGTCGAAACCTACAAATCACGCGCAGTGCAAAAACTGGGTTTGGCGGATCGCTCCAAAGTCGTGGAATACGCTTTGGAACACGGTTGGATCTCTTAACTTAGCAAATTGATCTATCTTGATTAAATTCCCTCTGCATGCCCAGATGCATAGCATTCGGCAGGAGGAACGTATGACAGATCAAATGAATATCGTGACAACGATAGAAGACCTTAAGGCAATCTTGGGGGATCGTCTGTCCACAGGCCAATCTGTCCGCGATCTACACAGCAAAGGCGAGGGCTATGCCTCTCCGGTTTTGCCAGATGCCGTGGCTTACCCGGAAACCACCCAAGAGGTTTCCGATATCCTCCGCATTTGTCACCAGCATAAATGCCCTGTTGTGCCCTTTGGTGTCGGCAGCTCTTTAGAAGGGCATGTGGTCCCCTTAAGAGGGGGGATAAGCCTTAACATGACGCGCATGAACAAAGTGCTCGATATTCTGCCCGAAGATCTAAACGCAGTCGTTCAACCAGGCGTCACCCGCACGCAGCTGAATGAGGAATTGCGGGCCACAGGCCTGATGTTCACAGTTGACCCCGGTGCAGACGCCACAATGGGCGGCATGGCAGCCACCCGCGCCTCTGGCACAAATACAGTGCGTTACGGCACCATGCGTGAAAACGTTTTGGCTCTCGAGGTTGTGCTGGCCGATGGCACCATCATCCGGACTGGCAGTAAGGCCCGCAAATCTTCCGCAGGCTATGATCTCACCCACTTGATGATCGGCTCAGAAGGCACGCTTGGCATCATCACAGAACTCACCGTGCGCCTGTTTGGCCAACCCGAAACCATTTCAGCCGCCACCTGCGCCTTTGAAACCATCGAGGATGCGGTCAATAGCGTGATTATGGCCATTCAAATCGGTCTGCCCATGGCGCGGATCGAACTGGTGGACGATGTGCAGATCAAAGCGATCAACGCCTATAACGACGCCTTCGATATGCCCGAAAAACCTCATCTCTTCCTAGAATTCCACGGCTCGCCTGCTGGTGTGCAAGAACAAGTCGAGATGTTCCAATCCATCACCGACGATTTCGGTGCCAGCGATTTCCAATGGGCGAGCCAAACCGAAGACCGCAACCGCCTCTGGGCGGCGCGCCACAGTGCATACTACGCCGCAAAAGGCCTGCGTCCGGGGGCAGATGGTTTGGTCACAGATTGCTGCGTACCAATTTCCAAACTTTCCGAATGCATCTTTGGAGCCAAGCAAGCCATTGCGGCATCCGGTCTGATCTCTCCTGTGGTGGGCCACGTTGGGGATGGTAACTTTCACCTACAAATCTTGATCGAGCCGGGCAATGACGCAGAACTCAAAGCCGCAAAAGACGTGGCCAATACGGTCAACCAATTGGCGCTCGAACTTGGCGGCACCGTCACAGGCGAACATGGGGTAGGGACGGGCAAGCTGGCCTATATGCAGGCTGAACACGGCGCAGCCCATGCAGTGATGGGCACATTGAAGCGCGCGCTTGATCCAGAGAATATCTTGAACCCGGGGAAGGTGGTTCTGTTGAACGCCTAAGCCTGAGCTTCACCCATTACTAAAGAAGCGAAACTTCAATTCGCTCTAGTAAGTCAGAGTGAACATGCATTCATAGGTCGGTTCAAATGGTTTCCCTTTGCCGATGCGTTTGGTGGTCGTTGGGCTTCGGGAACGGAATTCAAGGAGGGGATTAGCATAAGCGGCCATTGTTGACTGAATCTCTAAGACCAACCCCTAAAGTGGACGAGCTTCCAAGTAGCAACTTAAAGGAGAAGGGATCGTTTTGATATTTAGGGAAGCTTTTTTTAATGTATTAAAAATAAGTATTTAGTTTAAATTTTTGCAGCTTAAAAGATTTTTTGTTGATTGGTGTAGTCAAGCTGTTATGCCTGTCTTAATTGTTTTAAGGGGTTTGAAGTGCGTATTAGCGTTTCTGAAATAATTGATCGTTCTGCTTACAAAGCGAAATCTTTTCTAAATAAATCAGCACTGGCGATCTCGTGTCTCGCAGTGGTACTTCAGCCAATAACGGCTGAATTAGCGCATGCGCAATCAATTCGGATTGATCCAAGCGCCCCAAGGTCCTTGACCCCATCGGTTACAAACAGCTCCACAGGAAAGCCGACGATTAACATTGTTGCTCCGAATGCAGGTGTTTCTCACAATCGGTATAACAGCCTCTCCACCAGTTCTGGGGCTATTTTCAACAACTCCCGTACCACGGGAACGTCTAAATCAGGCGGAACTGTGCGGGCCAACCCTAACCTGCGCAGTTCTGGCTCTGCCAAAGTTATCGTGAATGAAGTACGTGGGCGTTCTGCTAGCTCTTTGAAGGGATCATTAGAAGTATTCGGCCCCAAAGCCGATGTTATCATTGCCAACCAAAACGGATTGACTTGTGACGGCTGCTCATTCGTAAACACAGGGCGCGCGACACTTTCCACTGGTTCCGTTTCTGTCCGCGGAAGTAAAGTGGAACTGAATGTTAAGCAAGGCGCTGTTCAAGTGGGGCGCGGTGGTGCATCAGGCGCGGAGACTCTCAACCTCGCAGGACGCCATGTTATTATTAACGGTAAAACCGTTGCACGTGACAGTATTATTGTATCGGGTGGCGCGCAGGTGTTTGACCCTGCGACAGGTGCATCACGTGCTGCACCGTCTGACAAAGCCCGTAATGCACCGTATGCTGTAGACGCGACTGCTTTTGGTAGTTTGCAATCTGGCACAATTCGGGTGATCGGTAACGAAAGTGGATTAGGTGTGCGCCTCGACAGTAATTTGTCAGCTCGAGGCGATATCTCTGCGCGTTCGAAAGGGGACCTCACGGTTCGCAATGCCTCCGCTGGTCGTAATATCAGCCTAACTGCGAGCGGCACCATCACGCAGTTAAATGGCAAGGTTCAAGCTAAACATAACATCTATGCCTCTGGTCGTAGATTTGTAACGACATCCGGTGCTCGAATGATTGCAGGTGGGAATGTTGCCATTCGTACCAATGAAACTTTGACAGTCGGTGGTGAAATTCACGCGCGCAACATCAATGTTAAAACCAATCGGGCAACGACCAACCTTGGTAAAGTTATTTCTTCCGAACAATTGACAATTGTTGCCGGCGAAATCATCAATCGTCGTTCCGTACATCAAACTTATACCAAGGTTTCTGACCCTGCTTACGCTTGGATGAGCCGGTATGTGCCTTGGATGACTTGGTTTGTGAAACGCAACCCCAGTCATGCTTGGTCTGGCTATTATCGGACGTTGTTAAGCCGCAGTTACAAAACCGTCGCCGATCAGCAAAATCTTGGACCTGAGGCTGTGCTTCAAGGGCGAAATGTAACGTTAAATGCTACCTATGGCGACATTGTCAACGAAAGTACGATCCGCGCAGCAGGTGGGGTTCTTAAAGCCTCTGCGCGTCGAGATATTATCAACCGTGCCCAAGTCGAAAGGGATCGCCTGAGCAACGGTAGTTATCGGACCAGCTATCGTGGTGCAAGTCTGTCAGGCGGGGTGGTCAATCTACATGCAGGGCGTAATTATGTTCAGTCGCGTGCAGGGCTTGGGGCCAGCCATTCGCTTTACATGAACGCGAATAATTCACTATCAGTACAGCGAGATTACAATTTACCGGGCACGTTGAGCCTGATTTCTCGTGGCGGGACAGTCTCGAATAACAAGAAGGTAACGACTCGCGGCGACATCACGCTGCATGGCGCGGCAGGGGTAAAAACAACTAACAACCTATCAGCTGGCGGAAACGTGTCTTTGGCCTCTTCGCGAGGCGGTATTGTGAATACCCGTTACATTTGGGGTAATAATATTAATCTGAATGCAGCCGGTAACATCGATAGCCTGCATGCGGATGCTCGGCGTGATCTAAACATCAATTCCACGCGCGGTAGCGTGACCAACCGCTATGTTGCCTATGGTCGGAACCGTTTGAAAATTTCTGCGTACAATGATTTCGTCAATCAGGGGTACGCTTCTCGTACGTCAAACCTTTACGGTGGGAATGGCGTTGATATCACAGCCGGTGCGAATGCACGTCTAATTGCAACTCGCTTATGGTCATATGGGAATATCAATATCACGGCAGGGAACCGGACGTCAGGATCGATTCAGATTTCTGGTGTCGAGACACGTTCCCCCTATAGTAAGTATACTGGCCGTAAATATGGTACAGAGGTTTGGACGTCCGGATCTTACGGGGCATGGCGTGGTTCGGACATTGACGCATATGGCAAGTCTTCTACTTTGACATTGAATGCCAAGCGCGGCAATCTTGATATAGTAGGTTCTTCTGTACATTCGGCCGAGAGCATGGCGCTATATGCTGGCGGAACTGTTAACATCATCAATAAGAATTACTCAGATTCCTTTACTGAGAAAAAACGCGTTTGGTACTCATACAAAAAACGCCGCTGGTTCCGGACGCGAACCTATTGGGCGTATCGAGATTACAGTCGCAAGTTTGGCGCGTCTAAGTATGCAAATTCTAATGTGGGTACAGCGAATAACCTAACATTGGCCAGCGGTGGCAACGTTAATTGGACAGGGCGCATTGGCTTTGGCCGTGATCTAAATCTGCGTTCTTGGGCTGGAACGGTTTCAGTCAATCAAGTGGTCAACACAGCAGGTCGTGTAACGCTGAATGGCAAGAACGGGGTTGGCATTAATCGGGATGTAACAGCTGCGACAAGTCTTTCGGCCTATTCTGGTGGAACAATTGTTAACAACGCCAAACTACGGTCAAGCAACACGATCTACATGCGAGGTGGGGCGATTGCGAATAATCGCTATATGTGGGCCAATGATATAACCATGCATGCCACGGGCGACATCAATTCTTTGCACGCCGATGCGCGCCGCGATCTTAAAGTGACATCCGATCGTGGTAGTTTTACCAATAGATATGTCGCCTATGGCCGTCGGCACCTGAACATACAAACCTATAACGATATCAATAATCAAGGTTATGCGAGCCGCAATTCTAATTTGTATGGTGGGTCCTCCGCCACACTAGTGGCTGGTCGCAACGTGAACTTCAATGGAGCACGACTTTGGTCTTATGGAAATATTAACATCGTTGCAGGTAACCGCACGGCCGGCTCTGTTAATATTAACGGTATCGAGACACGTCAAAAGCTTAGCGCCACGTATTCAGGTAAATATCGCAGTCGCGAAATCTGGACCACATCATATCGCGGCCACTTTCGGCAGTCTGTAATCGAAGGCTTAAACAGCAACGCAACCGTGACGGTAACTTCCCGGCGTGGAAACGTGAATCTAACCGGCTCCGACCTGCGTTCGAAAGGCAACCTGACTGTAAATGCTTCTGGCCGGGTCAATTTGCATGGCAAGGATTACTCCGACAACACCCAGGTCCTCGACCGCCGCTGGCGTAGTTGGACCACTGGCCGCTGGTTCTGGAAGAAACGCCACTATGCCTATACCGATCACATTTCAAACAAACGTGGGACCTCACGTTATGCGAATGCTGATTTAGTGGCAGGTCGTACTTTGACGATAAATTCAGGGTCAATCGGTGGTAATGGCCTTTGGGCGACGGCCCAAAATGTAAACTTGAACGCCCGTGATAAGATCGATTTGACAAACGTTCGCAAGTTGAACGCGAGCAATCTAGTGTCTGTGAATGCACGTAACAATGCGCGTGTGCTTGGCAATGTCTCTGGCCGTAATATTACCTTTGGAAGCACGCCGAATGTGAGTATTGGTGGCGCTTACAGAATTCACGGATCGTCGGATCTGAACCTTGCGGTGGCCCGTAATTTGACCATCGAAAGCGGGCTGAGTGGCAACCGGGATGTTAAGCTGTTTTCCGCGAATGGTAACATTCGCAATCTTGGCACGCTGTCTGCAAGCCGTGACGTGGTCTTGGCAACGTCGGAGAGGGTCTTGCTGCGCGACTCATATCAGGTAATCAGCACTGGGCGTATCAACGCGGGCCGTACTGTATACTTGAGCGGAGCGCGCGGCGTTCAGACCAAGGGTATCGTTGCAAGGCAAATTGAGCTGAGCTCTCGCTGGGGGGGCGTGTCCGTGACTGGGGCACTTGTTGGTCGTGATCGCGTAGAAGTACAGGCGCGTGGCAACATATCGACACGTGGTGTTCTTGCTGATGAAGTGCGGTTGTCATCCAGCCTTGGCTCAATAAGTGCCAGCGGATGGAAGTCCTCGGATGGTAGTGACGCAGTTACCGCAAAAAGTGTGTTTGCAAGCCGCCTTGCCGCGGCATCTGACAACTTTTTGTCAGCGTCAGATGTGAGCAAGCGCACTCAAGGAATATTGCACGCGTTTGATGATCTGAGCATTAACACAACAAAAACCTTCTCTGTTACGAATGGCATGACTGTTTCCTCAGAAGGCGATCTGCTGATCAACGCAGGTGATGTAAATGTGACATCACGCTGGACTGGCAGTACTTTGTATCGATCTGCGATCTTGTCTGGTGGTGACCTAACATTGAACACCACAGGGAAGGTAGTCGTTACAGGCGGCACACTATCCTCAAAAGGCAATCTTTTCATCAACGCCGGTGGTTCGATCGAAAACCGTGCGTTGCAAACCTCTTTCAAACTCACCAAAGCCCATGGTTGTGAAGGCAGCTCCTGTGGCCGCAATGGGTTGAGTTTTGCAGCAGGAGAGATCCTTTCTGGTCAAGGCATGATCTTAACGACCAGAAACCAGTTGGTGAACCAAGCCAGCCAAATTGCAGCCGCTGGCTCTATCATGATTCATGCGCGTAATCACATTGTGAACACAACACGCTCGGGCCAATATCGTATTGTCGATATCTATAAGAAAAAGTGCTTCATCGTTTGCTATTCCAAAACCGTGCGGCAAGAGAACCGCGCAGTGATCGAGAGTGGTGTCATTCAAACCGAGTTTGGCGATATTACTTTGATCACGGATCGGTATGACATTCGCAACCACGGCTCTTTCTTGTCATCCGGAGGAGATTTGACGCTGCAAGCTGGTCGTGACGTTAGCCTGACAGCGCAGAGCTTTGAAGTTCATAACCTATTCAAAAAGCGCGGCTTCTCCGGTTTTTTAACCTATTCGTCGAACAAGACCTACTGGAACAACTTCGCAACGGCTCTGAGCCAACTTGAAGGCATGAATGTTAATATTTCCGCCGGTCAGGATGTAAAGGGAATCGGTGCAACAGTGATGGCGTTGAACGATCTGGTTATGTCTGCCGGTCGCGACATGTCATACGATGCCAAGCAGAACGAAAAGTACCTGGTTGAAAAAGGCTGGAGCTTTGGACTGACGTCTTCAAAATTCCAGGTCTCACAAGGCCTGATCCGATCAGGAGATTTGCTGCAAGCCTACATGAACGACAACCCAGCTTTGGCTGCAGTACATGAACTTGCTACAGCCGAAGACGGGTGGGGCGCGCTGAATGGGTCACTGGCATTGATTTGGCATGGGTCGCAAACTCTTGCGAATGCAAATGGTCTGTTCAAGAAGTTGGGCGGCGACATCAGTATGTCTGATGCTTTGGCACAACAATTTGTTCCTAGCGACTTCAATGATTTTGAAGACCTTAAAAACTGCAAAGACGTAAGCTCTTGTGCGGCAGCAGCGGGCATCGGCTTCCGCTTTGAAATGTGGGAAAGCCGTCAAGAATGGACCGAGAGCCACGTGTCACGCCTTGGTGCAGGCAATGACTTGGTCTTGACCGCAGGGCGTGACATTGCACTCGTCGGCGGGACAATCACAAGCGCGGCGTCGGATGCCACAATAGTTGCAGGCCGTGATTTCTTGATGACCGCTGTGGCTGATAACACCCGCACATCCAACAGCGGCTGGGGGCTGAATATTGGCTTCTCCCAAAGCGGCGTAACAGTTGGTGGTCATGCAAATGGCGCGAAGTCTCAGCAGACAATCTATACCAATGCAACGCTTACAGCTGGTCAAACGTTAACCCTGTCCACAGGCCGTGACGCAAAATTGCTGGGCGCAGTCGTGAAGGCGAATAACATCTATATGGACATCGGCCGCGACCTGGTTGTGGCCTCACGCCAAAATACGTCCTCCAACACATCATGGGGCTTTAACGCATCTGTGACCTTCAGCGGAGGCGCAGTCACCGGATTCAGTGTCGGTGGCAATTACGGTACAGGCGATCGCAAATACACCGATACGCCAACTTGGATCGAAGCGAACCAGGTTCTGGATATCTATGTTGGTCGCACCACTTACCTTATGGGTGCGGTGATGAACTCCAAAGCGAACAAGCTGAAACTTGATACAGGCGTGTTCGTTTTCGATGATTTCCGAGACCATGATCGTCAGATCAACGTGGGTGGTTCTATCAGTGCGGGGCAATCCAATGGCCAGTGGGACGCGCCAAGCGGCAGCTTCAACGCGCTATATCGCAACAAACAAGGGGTGACCTACGCAACTGTGGGCGGCGGAGAAATTCGCGTGCGGTCTAACCCAGATATCGATCTGCGGTCTTTGAACACGAATGTGAATACGGTTCATAAGACAACCAAGAACGTCTACGTGAACATCAAGATCCCTGGGATTAACCTGAAGAAACTGCGCGAAAACCTAGAGGAATCCGGTAACTTCATCCGCGCCGCAACAGCGAATGTACCAGATCGGGTGCGTGTTCAGGGGGATGTTGCTAACCAGATGTATCGACGTATGCTTGCCAATGGGTTTTCAAGCTCTGAGGCACAAGCCCTAGCAAACACTGAAGAGTTTAGAACAGCCGTTCGTTCAGCGTCTATTTTGGCTGAAGCGAGAAAGGTATACGGCGATGGCCCGATGCCAGAAGAGATTTATCTTGCCGCGGTTATGGGCGAGAGCATTTTGTATGTGCAAAATGATGATGGCACAATTTCTGCAAATGTCTCTATAGCGTGTAATACGTCTGGTCGTTGTTCGGTTGCTCTATCAAACCTTATGACGATGCTTGATGACCCTGCTGCACGTCAAAGACTTTACGACTATATGGATAGCACATTGGGTTATCTTGCCACCCTGTTTTCTCGGGAAACATTTATTGATGGCGTGGAAAGCGGCATTCATCAGTGGAGTGATAACGACCTGATCACAAACACTTTGGGTACGCTTTTCTGGTGTGCGAAGCATGACTTCACCTATTTCTTGGACGCGGTAAACTTTGATCCAAGGGTACGTGAGTATATTGCCAATGAAGGTTTTGGTGGCGTCGACAATATGGAGGCGTTTATTTCCTATGTTCAAGAAAACGGGATGACGGCAGACGCTGCACATCAAGGTTTTGTTGAATATGTAAGCGGCTTCCAGAACTTTATGATTGAGTTCGGGACCGGCGTTTTAGGCGCTTTGGAAGGCATTGATGGTTTGTATAATCTTGCCGTTGACCCAGAAGCGCGAAACGCACTTCGTGTTGCTGTTACAGAGATTGCCCGTGACCCTGAAGCTTTTGCATCTCAACTTAGTGAAGCTGCTCAGGAAGAGTTTTGGCAGTATTGGAATGCAGGAGATTTAACTGGTGCTCTAGGGGCGCTTGGCCCAACCGTTGTCGAAACAGTATTGGGAGCAAAAGGACTAACAGCGACGGGCAGACTAGCTAGCCAAGGGGTGAGGAACCTCACCGTAAGAGGCGGATCTACAATTTCTGATGCGATTCCTTTGTCCCAGGTTAATCGAGCAATGCTTGCGTATGCTCGGGAAATTCGTGAAATTACCGGATATGGTCTTGCCGGTCCGCAATCAGTGAGTATCAAGCAAGCTCTCCGGGAAATTGACTATTCCCAACCACTGGCTACAGCAGCCGAACGAGCGGCCCATAGAAGTCGTTTCAATAATGCAAAGGCTCGACTAATTAGAGACTGGGAACAAAACACCGGCCAAACATGGCCTACGTATGGTAATCCTGCTCCAAACGGGCGCCAACCCGGTAACCGTTGGGACGCCCATGAACTGATTCCTAACTCTCATGGTGGACCTATTGAATGGTGGAATATAACTCCAGCGAGATACCCTGATCAGCACCAAGGTGGCATTCATGCCACGGGTAGTGCATATAATAATTTGATGGACCTCGTGGGAGATTAATATGACAGCAGAAGTCTTCGCCGAAATTTCTAAATCGGCAAATTCAGGAACCGGAAATTCCTTCAAGAGAGTCTCAAAAGAAGAAATAGCTCAATGGGAAATTGACAACTCAATTGAGCTGCCCGTCCAATTAAAGGAGTTTTATCTTCAGGTTGGCCATGGCTTTCTAAATGTCGATCGTTTGGGAAATAAACAAAATGATTATCCAAATAATTGGGTTAGCCTAGATCGCTTAACAGAATTCTGGAAGCGAACAGAATTGAGCTTTCAAATTGACAATGAAATTGTTGATGAAGGAGAACTGCCATTCTTTGACATGGGGAGTTTTGCTTACTTGGTTTTACGACCCAATTCACCTACCCCAAACGCGGTGTTTAGGCCATATGAAGGGCAACCCATTTGCGCTTCTATATATGATTTTACTGAACGTCTATTTGAAGACACCACATTTTATACGAAGATCCCTGTTTAGTGGCTTTAGCAATTTGTTAACGCTTTTTCTTTATTAAATTTTGGAGTACGCCATTCATACGCTTCTAGCGTTCCTGGGGAGTTGGCCTCGATGAATGCAATCGATCTATGTGTTTGGTTTAAAAACCGAGCTTTTAAGCCACCATCATGATTTAGGTGAGATAAGCCAACGATTAGGGTGTGGTTTTGGGCGGCAGAAACGATCTCTGCAATATGCTCATCCCGCTTCCATTGCTTAAGCGCTAAGCGGAAGGCGCGTTCTTCGTCGATCAGGCCGCAATGTGCTTTCATCATGGCGTCTTGCCAACCTTCCAAAATGGAAAGGTCGTTTGGGCGTTCTTCTATACCGTCTCTTTCAATTCGGCGTTGCTCTGCCAGTGGCAAATCCGCCCCAACAATCGGTAATTTAGCTGCAAAGGCCGCGTCAAACACAGGCTCATAATACGACCAATCAGGCCAGCCAGTTTTAGACCATTCTAACGCAATTCCCAGACCTCGCGCATATTCCGGGTTCTTGGCGCGGTAGGCCTGGATGACCGGCTCTTGCGCTGGTTCCAACATTTCCATCGCCAAGGTTGGATATCGCCCACGGTCAGCAAGGGCCTGCAGCAAAAACGCTTCTCGGTCTTGGTGCGGGGCAAATCCGTGGCGTTCGCCGATCAGAATAATCGGCGTGTCCACCAGACGATCAATCAACTCAGGGATGGTAATGAACCCCTGCTTTTCTGGATCCCAGATTTTATCAATCAAGTCTTTTGGATCCGCATCCGGACCGATGTCATCAAAGGGCCCTTTCACTTGCGAAATAGCAGGGGTTGCCAGTAGAGCAGCTGCGCCTGACAGAACTGTTCGGCGAGAGAGTCTATTGTTGTGCATCAATCAACTCCGCCCAAGCTTTGGAAAACCCACGAAGGTCAATTGGCAATGTGATCTCGACTCCATTCGCATCCAAATAGGTGAGCCGCGCAATCAGCCCACCTTTCATGGCAGAAAGAAGATCGGAAGAAAGAGGAATTCCCATATGGCACCCTGTCTCGTTGCAAATCTCAAATCCAAAAACAGATTTCTTACCCGAGTCAATTTGCATCGTAATGCCTGGTTTCAAAAAAACATTCAGAGGAACGGTCAGTAGAACGATCGGATCAGGGGCTGAAAACACGCGCGCCAAAAGAACGGGCTCTTGGGTTTCAGCTGTCACCAAGCTTTGTGCCATACGGCAACGATTGACAGGATCTTCAGAGACCTGATTTTGAAAGTCACAAATGACTTGCCAAGGAACCATCAGTTCCTTTGGCTGCGACAAAGCCGATTGAGCGTAGACGACTTTAGCGGAGAATAAAAGAAAGCAACAAACTAGAAAACTTTGACGGGAAAACTGCATTTTGTGTTCAAGAACTCCGAAAAAATTGTTAACGAATAAAGAAAGTTATCTACGATCTGCATACGTGAAATTTGTTTTCTTTGCAGCCATTTTTGAAGTTATAATTGGATTTGTTTTTTGGTGTTTGTTTTACGTAGTTTTTTAAGCGGTTTAGTGTTCCTAACACCCTGTATTACTTACGCAGGATCGATCACAATTGATGGACAGACTGCTACTTCTATAAGCAGTAACGCCGGTGGTGGAATTGTCGTAAAAGTTGCGCCCCGAAATTCTAAATCTCATAGCCACAACACCTATCAAACTTTTAATGTGCCTGAGCAAGGAGTAGTGTTTGATAACAGCACCGCAGGCGCCTCTCTCATTTTGAATGAGGTGACTGGTCAGGGACTTACTTTGATTGAAGGTGACGTTTCGATCCGCGGTGCATCAGCAGATCTGGTTTTCGCAAACCCAAACGGAATAACGGTAAATGGCGGGCAGTTTTTGCATACGGGCCGCACGCTCTTAACAACCGGACTTCGTGATGGCGAGAATGCAGATGGCTTACCGCTTTATAATATTCAACAAGGTTCGTTAATTGTAGGTACTAAAGGTCTAACCGCCCAAGGGCAGGGGGTTCATCTTTATGGTGGAGATGTCCAAGTTGATGGGAATGTAGATGTAAAAGTTGGCCAGCTTGATGCTCAATCTGGCCGTGGAGCACTGACGGTTGGGTACGGTGGCTTACTCGAATGGTTAGATTTTTCACTGTCTGGTGCTGATAGTAGCTTGATCGTGTCTTCTGGTGCAGTGTTGTCCGGTGGTTCTATTCGCTTGGTCTCAAGTGGAGGGAATTCTGGCGTTAAAATGGACGGGATTGGCTATGCCTCAACTGGTAATTTCCAGATTGATGCGACTGGGAAAATCACAATTTCAGGTGAAGTTAGGGCGCAAAAAACAGTTTTTGTGAATGCGGGCAGCGCAGGCATAGAACTTTCCGGGAGTGAGGATAAAGTTGTATCTCTTGTTTCAGATACCGAAGCAGTTCAATTGATTTCAGAAGGTGGCATAACGGGGCAAGATTTTGGCATTACGGGCGCAGGGCGCGGTTTTTTCGGGTTCGCGACCAACGCGGCTTTGAGTTTACGTGCGTCCTCTGATGTCGAACTCAGTAAAGGTATCTTGGTAAGTAACGCCAGTGACATTGAGATTATTTCTGAAGGGTCGGCCGACCTATCACAGCTCAACTTTCGTCCCTCTGAAGATTTGAATATTTCTACTACAAGTGGACTGACGCTCGCTGGTGTAACAGCAACTTCTGAAGAACGAATTGCGATCGAAAGCACAGGTGGGGACTTAAAGGTTAAAAACTCCGAACTCGCTAGCGCCCTTGGGAGCCGCCTTAAAGGTATCGACGTTTCATTGTTGTCAGACGTTGATCAGCGAACAAGAATTACGAGCTCAGCAGGGGGGGTTACCGTTGAGGCGACTGGCGTTGTTTTAAACCAAGGATCATTGATTGAAGGGGCTAAAAAGTCTGAAGGGGATGAAAGTTCTGAAGGCGGTGTTACGGTTCATGCTGGACAACTTTTGCGTAATGAAACCGTTAGCGAAACAAGCATTGGGTCGTTTTATGCCAATGGGGATTCATTGGTTATAAAGGCAGGAAACGTCGAGAACTTGTCTGGACGACTGCTTTCCGAAACTGATCTTTCCATTCAGACTTCGGGGAGCATCGAAAATCGTGTCCTGCAGATTGGCGAAACACATGCTGCCCTGTCAGACACAAAATCAGCTGCAAATTTTGGTGATTTCGCTGTTGGTAATGAAATTGGACAAGTTACAGCGGTTGGAAATATTTCACTTAAGGCGGACAAGAAAGTTGCCAATATTGGAGGCGATATTTCTGGGCAAACGGTTTCGATTGAAAGCGCAGAAATTCTTAACAGCCCTGAGAGATTTGGTGCACAGAGTTTTAAAACCCGATGCATTTTATTTTTTTGTAAGACAACCGGCAGCGCGAACGTAAGCCACGATGGTGGCACGATTACTGCGTCAGAGGTTCTTAGTCTCCAAGCAATCGATAACCTCAAGAATGTCGGCGGTACACTCACCGGAAACGACGGATTGGTTTTAGAAGCGCCTGAAATTGAACTTTTAAACCTGCAATTCTGGGATTCATTTGAACGTCCCTCGGGCTTGGCTGGATTTTTCAAAGGGTCGTCATCTGTTCAAATTTTGACCTTCCAAGAAGGTGTGGTTTCTTCAACTGAAGGTGACATTACTTTGACATCCGATAACTCTGTCATTCAAAGGGCTACGTCTCTTTCTGCCAATGGGAATGTGAACGCGAGAAATGGTATCACACAAGAAGATATCGATGACTTCGTTAGGTTGAACAACAAGCGCGAGATCGGCTTCTTTCGCTTCTTTGTTAGGCAAGAAAGCAAATGATTAGGCTGGATACCAAAACGAGACTGTGCATTTTAGTTTTGCCCATGTTTTTGTACGTTAACGCAGCTTTTGCGCAAGCAACAGTGGAAGATCGTGAGCGGCTTTTGCGTGCCCAAGAAGTTGAAGAAAAGCGCGCAGCAGCCAATGCGGAAGCGCCAGGATTAGCAATTGATGCAACTCTCAATCAGCCGCGCCAAGATTTGAATTGTTTTGAAATTGACAATATCGATATTCAAGGCGTCGAAAGTCTTCCTATCCATCAAGTCACCAACCTGATTGAACCCTACTTGCATTCTTGCATGGGGCAAAATGCCGTCGACAACATTTTGCAGGTCTTAACTCAAGCCTATTTAGATATTGGCCTAATCACCAGTCGCGCCTATGTCCCACCGCAGGATCTTTCATCGGGTCTTCTTCAGATTGTTGTGGTTGAAGGGAAAATTGAAGATGTGGTTCTCGCACGGATTGTCGACGGGAAAATTTCTCCAGGAAAGCCTAGTCGATTTAAGTTTGCCTTTCCGACAGGTCCTGGAAAAATTCTAAATTTGAGGGATCTTGAGCAAGGGATGGATCAAATAAACCGTGTTGCGTCTGCCCAAGGTCAGTTGGATATTGCTCCAGGGCAGGGGATCGGGGGCTCTGTTTTGAATGTGGCCTACGCGGATGAGGATAGATTTCGGCTCAAATTTGACTTGACCCATAATACTACAGATACGGGATTTTCTCAGTCCGCTTCGCTCGGTTTTAATGCCGACAATCTTTTAGGTGTAAACGATACGCTTTATTTGGGATTATCTGGTGGAGAGAATTCCAATACCCTTTCGACGATATACAGCTTTCCTATCGGTAACCTTACGGTCACTGCGAGAGGTAACTATTCTGAGTCGCTAAGCCAACTTACCTCTACTTCTGAATTGTTTGAGCCAAACACATCGGTATCCATTACCGGATCATGGATGCTTTCGCGAGATTCCACGCGAAAAACTCGGTTAGAACTGCGGGCTGGAAGTTCGGACAATCGACGCTATGTAAATGGCAGTCAGCTCACGCCTCAACAGATCAGGACCGCTCGGTTAGGGGTGCGCCATGAAGAATTTGGCGAGGGGCGTTATGTCGCTTATGACGTTGGTCTTACAGTTGGGAAGCTAGTCAGCGATACAAGCGGTCTTACTGTTGGCAGCGGCCCGCAAGAAAAGTTTGGTGTTCTGGATTTCTCGCTCACACATCAAAAGTCGTTGGGATCTGGAAGTAGCCTATATACGTCGTTGTCTGGGCAATATTCGTCGAGCCCTCTTTTCTCGCCCCAGCAGATTTCCATAGGCGGTTCTGGATCATTACGAGGCATCAATGGCAGTTCTGTTTCTGGTGACAATGGAGTGATTTTGTCCAGCGAATACACTCTGCCAGCAGATATTTTTTCAGTCGATAGTATCGGTTGGCTAGATGGTGTTTCGGGATTTTTTTTCCTAGACGCCGGGCTTATCGCAGATCGTGAGGGCAGTGCACAACATGCCGGCGTTGGTTTAGGTGCCGGCGCCAAAGTCTTCGTGGGCAAAGCCAGCTTTAATTTTTCCGTTGGATTTCCAGTAAAAACATCTGGTTCTATCTCTTCAAATGGCCCAGAACTGAGCCTACAACTTTCTACAAAGGTTTTCTGATGAAAATTTCGAATTTTACCTGTCGTTCTTTTGTAACGTTTGCAATGACTTGCATTGCGCTTCCTGTTTTGGCTGATGTCGAAAAAGGTCTAGGTTTTTTGAACGATGGCGATCCTGATGCTGCAATTGTCGAATTCCAAAATGCCTTCGAAGCCGGGGACGGCGATGGGGCTTTCTATCTTGGTCGTTTGGTCGAGCTTAGCCCACAGCCAAATGTCGCTGAAGCAGTTGCATTCTTTAAAGACGGTGCAGAGGCTGGCTCAGCTTTGGCGCAAAATCGTCTAGGCCTAATGTATCTAGAAGGCGTTGCTGTTTTGCAGGACTTTGAAGAGGGCACACGCTTGGTTTGTGAGGCCGCAGACAAAGGCGATGCCAATGGTCAGTTTAACTGCGCTCTGTCTTTGCTAGACAGCCAACAAGAAGACGCTGAAGCCAAGGCGATGGACTATGCTTTGCAGGCCGCTAATCAACAACACATCGGTGCAATGAATTTGTTGGGGCAGTCCTATGTTACCGGCTCTGGCGTAGAAACAGATGATATAAAAGCAGCGGAGTATTTTCAGCAGACTGCCGCATTTGGGAACCCAGTTGGCCTCTTTTCTTTAGGGCAGGCCTACGCCCTTGGAATCGGGTTAGATCGCGACTTGGTGAAGGCACATGCCTATTTCAATTTGGCTGCAGCAAACGGTCATCCGGATGGGCTTGAAGCGCGTCAAGCTGTTGAAGCAGAGCTCGAGCGTGAGCAGGTGATTGAAGCGCAACGTTATGCCAGAGCATGGCGCCCGATTGAAGAAACCCCCGGAAACTAATGTGGCCTGAGATTCGCAGGGAATTCGCTTCCCTAAGCTGTACGCCGACTTCTGATCTACTCCTAGAGTGGCCATAGGAGTCGGCTAACATGCTGTTTCCTGACGCATTTTGGATTAATTTTCCATTGCGGTATAACGATTGGAACGCATATTGGGCGTTCTCAGAAAAAATAAAATGGGAACATATAAATCTGGAGCGGGCGGCGGACCTATAACAAATGTTCAGGGAGATTTAATTCAGTCTAATTTATGTATATTTTTAAAGAATTTACTCCTCTATGTTGTCTTATGTTGTGTGTATCTATACATTTCAATCCAGCGTAAATTGGTCGACAAAATGGTCGACGTGTTGCTGAGGTTGCAGTGCCGAGAGATAAGCTTACAGACCGGAAAATCAAAACCGCCGATACACAGACGCTTTCGGATGGTGCAGGCCTTTACCTTCGAAAGGAGGGGCGGGCTCAAGGTAGATGGTATTACCGTTTTACCCTTGCAGGGCGGCGGGAGGTCATGGGGCTAGGAGGTTGGCCAACTGTATCTTTGAAGGAGGCTCGGGAATCTCGGGATCACTGGCAAAAGGTATTGCGCGCTGGGGTAAATCCCAAGACAGAACGCGACAGCGCTCGCGCTCAGCTCAAACACGCTAATGAAAACACGCTAGAAGAATGGTTTGAACGAAAGTTTGAGGCCCTAAAACCTCAGCTTCGCAACAATGGAAAATCTGCCCGTTGGGATGGGCCATTGCGCAATCATATAATGCCGAAAATTGGAGCGCGCCCCATCGAGCAAATTGACCAGTTCGAAATTGAGCGGGCATTCAAGCCAATTTGGAATGCAAAAGCTGAAACCGCAGAAAAGGCCATTCAGCGTCTAGCAATGGTTTTCGATCATGCCGCAGCGGGTGGGTTGAACGTTTCACGCGAGACGGTCCGTAAGGCGCGGCTTTTGCTTGGCAAACAGGAGAGAGTTAAGCGACCTATTCCCGCTATGGCTTGGTCAGATGTACCAGCGTTTTACGCGAGCTTAGGAGAAGGCACTACAGAGTTAGCGTTGAGGCTTTTAATCTTAACAGGCACACGCTCGGGATCGCTAAGAAATTGCCGCATCGACCAGATCCAAGGCCATGTTTGGACTATTCCGCCAGAATTTATGAAGGCTCAAAAGCACAAGGCTGAGGAATTCGAAGTACCTCTTTCCGAGGAGGCGCTAGCGGTGATCGATCAAGCCGCGAAGTTGTCCCGTGATGGCTTCCTGTTCCCAGGCCGAAGCTCTGGCCCGATTTCCGACATGACGTTGACCGCAGTAATGCGCAGAAGGGGCTTAGAGGCGCGGCCCCATGGGTTTCGAAGTAGCTTGCGGTCATGGATTGCTGACGCTACCGAAACGCCCTTTGAGGTTGCAGAGGCAGTGCTTGCGCACAAGGTGGGAAATTCAGTTTCTCAAGCGTACCAGCGTTCCAATTTGCTCGAAAAGCGAAGAGCTCTTATGAAACGATGGGCTGGTTTCGTCACTGAAAATTGAGTGAAGTTTAGAAGTTGTTCATTCTGCAAGCTTGCTTAGGTATTTGTTTTATTGAGTTTTTTCCCAAATTCTTAAGAAGTGCGTCACTCCCTATAGACTGATTCTTGTTAATTAGAATTTAGGAGAGTCTAAATGAACAAACGCTTGTTCACAGATCGTGAAGCCGCAGATTATCTTGGCGTAAGTCGTGCCACGATTTGGAATTTCATGAACGATGGTAAGCTGGCTTCAATCAAGCTTGGCAATCACCGGCGCATTGAAGTCAATGAGCTAGACCGCTTTATCAACGACAACGCAGTTGCCGCATAAAGAAACCCTGCACCAAGTCTAGGCGCAGGGCAGCAATCGTATAGTATTCAAGCTTCTCACCACTTGGATATCACGGCCCCGCCTTTGGTGCAAACTAAAGGAATCCGCTTATGGATCGATATTCTGAAATTCACGAGGCTGGTGTTCGCCCGCCAGCAAACGCGCTTGACGCGCAAAGCTGGAAAGACCTAGCACAATCAAGTCCCGGATACACGGCCTTTTCCGTCACGAATGGCGACCAAAAACCGCGCGTTATTAAGACTTCGAGCCACCTGACGCAAACCATGCGCACCCTGATCGAACGCCCACTTTTTGCAGCTTCGCGTTGCCGGTTGTCGCAGTATGTCTCCGAGCTTAGAAGTGTGGGCGTACTAATCAACACTGTTGGTTATCGGGATGATGAAGAAACAGGACGCCGACTTTACGGTGTTTGGTTCCTGCAATCCAAAGTTTTGGAAGTAGCGAAATGATTATTTGCACCCCACCGCCAAAACCCGAAAGCACCGAAATTCCAGAGATAATCGCACGCCATTTTCCGGCCCATGAATTGGGAGCTCTTGATGAGTAGCCACCTGCGAGAATTTGGCATGATTTCTACGAAAATCTGGACCTCTGAGAAATTCTTAAGTCTGGAAAACCTACGGGATCGCATGGCCTATATTTGGCTGCATTGCTCTCAAAAAACCTCGGCTGGAGTGCTCCGGCTGGGACCAGCACACATGGCGGATGAATTGGATTTTGTTGGCGACATCGCCAACGCCGAAGAGGTGTTCGAAGCGCTTGAGCGCACCGGCTTGATTGTTCGACAAAAGCCGTTTGTTACCATCGTGAATTTTTTGCGCTTCAATCCGGTGAAGACATACCGGCACGCGATTTCAGCTTGGAAAGAGCTGCTACTGTTGCCCGATAGCGAAATCAAACGCCAAACCTACGCAGAGCTGCGTGGGGCAAAAGGCACCCTAGACCTCATCGCTTGGCGAAATAAAGACGGCCAGCCGCACGAGGTTATTTTCGAAATGGAGCGGCTTGCCTCGCAGATTGAAGGCTGGGAGCCTGAGGCAATGCCGCCTGAACCGGATACCCATTCTGATGCCATCGCAAACCCATCAGAAACCCCTCGTGAACCCATCAGCATCCCATCAGATACCCATGCGAATGGGGTCGAGACGCCATCGGGTAAACCAATAATCAAAAAAGATAAATTAGAAATTAGACCGGAGGCCGCAACAGGCAGTGCTTCGACCGCTAGCACCTCACCGCCCAGCGCAACCGAGGAAGCGCATAGAAAAGGTGCAAGACCCACAGCCAGCGCGTTGAACTCAGCGCTAGCGTTTGGGGGCAGTTCACCATTGAGATACCGCTAATGAAACCTACAGTCGG
Source organism: uncultured Paracoccaceae bacterium (assembly GCA_947499725.1). Lineage (GTDB taxonomy): Bacteria > Pseudomonadota > Alphaproteobacteria > Rhodobacterales > Rhodobacteraceae > Cognatishimia. The sequence goes on from CANMPK010000001.1 coordinate 340,169, forward strand.
AGCAAAGAAACTTGATTAATCGTACCCAAGCATCAATCGCCTGGTGACGTAAGAGGGCGAAAACTCACCCTCTGCAACCCTTGCAAACAGCGCTTTGCCTCGCGCGCGCGTAGTTATTCGGGAAAATCCGAAAAACTCATCTGGTGATCCACACACAACAGAAACCAGAGGCCAGGCCCTTAGATTGAGGTCAAAAACACTTTGGGTAATCTTTGGGTTTTGCCTAGGCTAGCGAGAAGTAACTTTCCCCAATCGCCAGCCCCTAAGCGACTGCGCCAGAGGCCTTAAATCCGTTGGGTAATGTTTGGGTTTTACCGCAATGAACCGAGAGGATTTTTATACCTGCTGGACGCCGCTTGCACTGGCTACAGCGACAACGGCTTTCAATATCGAGCGATGTTGCGTTTTCGCCTAAAAGGCCCAGCCATTCTTCAACTGCTCGAGTGGCTGCTGTTCCGCTTTACTTTTGAATAGCCTGAAATTTAACTCTTTGGCCCTAAAGTTGACGAATCTCCTTAAAGTGGTGAGTGTCCCAGCATTAACTCGGAGACATAAATGAAAATTTTCCTTTATCGCATTTCATTGAGTGAGAAGCCTACCGGCCCACTTCTAGAGGGCATAGATAAAACTGAGCTCCCCCCTAGAGAACACGAGTTGCGCAGGGCGTTTTCTCAACGCTTCGACTATTCTCCAAGGCAGAACATTTTTATGACACACTTTCCGCTCCAGGAGGACAAGGGGTTCATGTCTGGCGTGCTGGCTAGATGGCACCATGATGTAAGGCCAGGTGACGAAACCAACCCATTTGTCGAGCGAGAAGCCAATTATTGGACGCGCGCTTCATATTTTTTGAACGTGAACGATGACGAGCAAGTGTTGGGCGTTGAGTTCAACCGAGACGTGTCAAGCTCACACGCATCGCTAGTTGCAGGCCTGATGGAGGGCGTAAATAACTTAGTTGGAAAGCAGTACTACAAATTTGACGCGTTTTCAGTAAATCAAGAAGAAGATTTTTGGACTGCAGTGAGTAATCACCCTGCCTCAATCACAAGCTTAAAGTTCGACTTCGTTGCACCCAATGGGCCCAACACTACGGAAGAAACTCGAAAAGCCATGAAAGAACTCCATCGAGAGACTAACTCACGGCATATCGCTCAAGAATTCAAGAATGAAGAAGGAATTGATTTGAGCAGTGAAGCAATCAAAATGCGACAACAGTACGCTGCTAATGGTGGGGGAGATACGCTCGCAAAAAGCGGTAATACAACGGTTTACGACAGCACATCGCGTGTGAAAATTGAAATAATTAGTGAATCCTTGAGGCCAATGGGTCAAGCGATAACTGGACTTGCGGATGCTTTACGGGATAAACTCAAAAGATGAGAAGCACACAGATTATATCATTGGCATTGCTCCTCATTTCTGGGGTGACAATTGCCATATGTAAGCCGGCATTTCTCTCGGGGAATTCGTTCTTAGTCGGTTTTGTCAATCATGAATTTATCAATGTTCTGGCAGTGATGGTAACGGTTAGCTTGGTTTCGGTTGTACAAATTCACCTTGAGTACACCCGCATTGAAAGGCGCTTTCAAAAGCGTGTATTTTCGGTGGCTAGGTCAAAAGTTAACTCTTCTGCTCTAATTCTAACGTCACTAATGATTTTTGCTTTTCCTGTTTCTTTTCTGAGAAGTGAGTTCGATGGCAATGCAACGGCTTTGTCTATTGTTTTTATTGTTTCATTAATGTGCGTCCTGGAAGCCATTTTCATTATGTATGATTTGATTCAAACTGTTTGTGTAATGGCAACTGAAGAGCCGCTGGGAGACACAAAAAATGATCCGGACACAAATAGCCCAGCCACCCAAGATGGTTGACATATAAAGGCGGTGGGGACCAACTGTTATTAGGGTCAACCTTAGGGTCATTGCGCTGGCGAATAGTAAAACCCTATAGGGAGACCGGCTTAACGGCAGTAGCTTGCTCGTTTGATCCGCGATTGTGCCGCAGCGGTTTCAAACCTTTGGTATCGCCCGCCTGAGTAACGCCGACAGTCCAGCGCATGACCTGCCTTAATCACAGCGGCGCCAATGTCTTCACCATCAGCATAGCAAACGCCAACCCACCGGTCATGTGTGCGCTCTCCGTTGAGGTCGCATTCAATCGATTTGCCACGAAGATAGTTTACCATCCAGCGCTTGGCATCTCTCCCTGCCTTGGTGCCCAGCTCTGGCGCGTCCACACCGTTCAAGCGTACCGGTGTTCCCGACACTTCGATTGTATCGGCGTCGCGAACATGAAGGCTTTGAGCGGCCAAAGGGGAGGCCGAAGTAAAGGCTGCGATTGCAAAAAGGAAGGTTCGTAAATTCATGGGTTTCGTTCTAGGGATTGCGAGAAAGCTTACTCGGAATATCTTAGCTAATTTTGTTCGGAAAAACACGAAAAAACTGTTAAATCCCATATGCTTGGGGCGGTTCGGTGCAGTTTGTTTTTTGTGGCTTGATGTGGTCGACAAAATGGTCGACAAAAATCCGACATCTCGAATTAAGTAATTGTTTTTAATCGATTTTTTGAGGTGATTTGGAGCGGGCGGCGGGAATCGAACCCGCATCATTAGCTTGGAAGGCTAAGGTCTTACCATTACACAACGCCCGCTCAGTAGGATGAGGAAGTATTTTATCCTGTTTTTGACGTCAATAGCCAAAGCGCCTTGGAATTGAAATATCCCCAAGTGCGCCGCGTCAATCCGCTTACAAAGACGCCGCCGCACGGCTTGCTTGATCATACTGACCAGACAAAGCACGCAAGCTGCGGGCAAATTCGCGGAACTCATCGCCTGCCTTGCCGTCAAAATCAAAACCACTCAGCAAACATTGCTGGCGCACTTCGCGGTAAGCATCACACAGCGCCTTGCCGCTTTCAGAACTGCTGTAAAACACTTCCTTGCCGCGCTTTTCAGAAGTAATCAGCTCGGCCTTCAGCAATTTACGCAACGCATAATTCACCGTGTGTGTGTCTTCGATATTCATCAGAAAACAAATGTCAGCCAAACGTTTCTCACGTGCGCGGTGGTTCACATTGTGCAAGATCAGAATTTCCAATGGGTTCAAGTCCGGCTGTCCGGCTGCCGCCATACAGCGCGAAATCCAGCGGTTGAAGGCATTGGACATGACGATCAGGCCGAACTCAAATTCGGACATCTCCCAACCTTCGCCTTCCGCCAAATGGCGAGAGGATACAATACGGCGGGTGTCTTTCGCTGGTTCTTTGGCTTGCTCTGTCATTCCGAATCTTTTTCACATTTCGCTTGTAATTTATCGGTGATTTTTGGACGAAACGCCCCAAAAATCAACCTGAAGTGTCATTTTGATCACCGGTTTTGCCGCGAGTTCCCGCAAAGATCGTGAATTTTGGCAAATAAATTCAGCACATTATGCATTTGATTGTGACTTAATTGTAAAACGTTGACAAAATGAAAGCGTTATGTGAGCGTTTAGTCACATAACATTCAGGGAGAGAACAATGTTATTTTCACGTATCCTCGGCGGCGCAGCCGTCATGGTCGCAGGTCTTTCAACGCCGACTTTGGCCGACACTTGGGACATGCCAACACCTTATCCAGATGCAACATTCCACACTGTAAACATCCACGAATTCGCCAAAGACGTTGCCGCTGCAACCGATGGCGAGCTGGACATCAAAGTCCACTCTGCGGGCTCACTGTTCAAACACGCTGAAATCAGCAAAGCCGTGCGCAGCGGTCAGGTGCCAGCAGGTGAATTCTTCATGGGTCTGCTGACCAATGACAACCCAGCCTTCGGTATCGATGCATTGCCATTCTTGGCGACAAACTATGATGACGCTGAAAAACTGTGGGAGGCTCAAGAAGAGGTCATCACAGAACTGCTAGACGCGCAGGGCCTGATGCCGCTCTACGCTGTGCCTTGGCCACCACAAGGTCTGTACACAACAAAAGAGATCACATCCGTTGATGATCTGGCAGGCCTAAAATTCCGCACATACAACGCCACTCTGGAAGAATTCGCCAGCCTCGCAGGTGCTGCACCAACACAGGTTGAAGTGCCAGATATTCCACAAGCCTTCAGCACAGGCCGCGTTGAGGCGATGATCACATCCCCATCCACTGGCGCGAACTCCAAAGCGTGGGACTTCCTAACCCACTACACCGACATCCAAGCTTGGATTCCAAAGAACGTTGTTGTTGTGAACAAACGCACGTTCCAGCGTCTGGATGAAGATGCGCAAGCCGCCGTTCTTGAAGCAGCAGCCGCAGCAGAAACACGCGGCTGGGAAATGAGCAAAGCCGAAACCGACGCAAAAGTCGCCATCCTAAAAGAAAACGGCATCACCATCGTTCAGCCGTCTGACGCTCTGATGGACGGTCTGCGCGAAATCGGCGCTGAAATGCTGGTGAACTGGAAAGACAAAGCCGGTGACACAGGCGCCGCTTTGCTGGAAGCTTACGAAAACTAAAGACAACGCCGGAAGCGGCTCAGCTGCTTTCGGCCCCCCAGGGGAGGGAACCTTATGCGACGCAGTCTCGATACGCTCTACCACGCCGCTGGCATCATCGCCGCCTTTTTCATTCTCGCCATTGTTGCTTTGGTCGCCGCGCAGGTGATGCTGAACTTGGCAGACAAAATCTCAGCCGCCTTAGTGGGCCAAGGGCTGGGCCTAACCATTCCATCTTACGCAGATTTCACGGGCTTCTTCCTAGCCGCCTCAAGCTTTCTGGCGCTGGCTTATACCCTGCGCGTAGGCGGACATATCCGCGTCACCCTGCTGACAACACGCCTGCCAGAACGCGTCCAACACGGCGTCGAGATCATCGTGGTGATCATCGCCCTCTGCATGAGCGCCTACGCCACGTTTTATGTCGGCCTGCTGGTCGAAGAATCCCACCGTTTTGCCGATCGCAGCTCTGGTATGATCTCCGTGCCTCTGTGGATCCCACAACTGCCGGTCCTTGCGGGCCTCGCAATCCTGACAATCGCTCTGGCCGATGAACTGGTCAGCCTTCTGAAAGGGCAAAAGCCCTCTTGGGATGGCAAAGGCGAAAACCTTCTGAGCGAATAGAACAACATCATGTCAATTGCTGTACTTTCCATCATTCTTCTTGTCCTGCTGTTTTCCTTCTTGGGCGCAGGGCTTTGGGTCGCCTTTTCCCTTCTAGGAGTTGGCATCGCCGCGATGGCGCTCTTCACCGATGCGCCATTGGGGCTCGTCATGGCCACCACAATCTGGGGCCATAGTAACTCTTGGGCTCTGGCAGCACTCCCTCTGTTCATCTGGATGGGCGAAATCCTCTTCCGATCCCGTCTTTCCGAAGACATGTTCACCGGCTTGTCGCCATGGATGAACAGGCTGCCAGGGCAACTTTTGCACGTGAACGTCTTTGCCTGCGGGATTTTTGCAGCCGTGTCTGGCTCCTCCGCAGCCACAGCCGCCACAATCGGTAAGCTCTCCATTCCAGAGCTGTCCAAACGCGGCTACCCAGAGCGTCTGGTCATCGGCACGCTGGCGGGCTCTGCAACCCTTGGCTTGCTGATCCCGCCCTCGATCATTCTGATCGTCTATGGCGTGGCCACGGAACAATCCATTGCGCGCTTGTTTGTAGCAGGTGTTCTGCCGGGTGTGCTGCTGGTGACGCTCTTTGTGGGCTATGTTGTGATCTGGGCGCTGCTCAATCGCAAAGACCTGCCGGTCGAAGACATCAGCGCAGGCTTCCGCGAAAAACTACGCCGCTCGCGTCGTTTGGTACCGGTCGTTCTGCTGATCCTTGGGGTCATCGGATCGATCTACGCTGGTATTGCCTCGCCTACAGATGCGGCCGCCGTGGGCGTGATCCTCGCGCTTATCCTATCGTGGAGCTCGGGCACACTCACCCGCAAAAGCTTTATGGACGGCCTCATGGGCGCAACCGTCACATCCTGCATGATCGCTTTCATCTTGGCGGGGGCATCCTTCCTGACCGTGGCCATGGGCTTCACCGGCATTCCGCGCAGCTTGGCAGAATGGATTGGCGGGCAAAACCTCTCCACGTTTACCTTGCTCGCAGCGCTTACTGTGTTCTTCGTGATCATGGGCTGCTTCCTTGATGGCATCTCTGTGGTGGTTCTCACCGCCTCGGTGATCATGCCAATGGTCTTGCAAGCTGGGATCGACCCGCTATGGTTCGGCATCTTTTTGGTCATCGTCGTTGAAATGTCGCAAATTACGCCGCCTGTGGGCTTCAATCTCTTTGTTTTGCAGTCCCTCACAGGGCGCGACATCCTCACCGTGGCACGCGCAGCCTTGCCGTTCTTCTTCTTGATGATCGTGGCACTTGTGGCCATTTCCATCTTCCCAGAAATCGTGACTTACCTGCCGGAGCAGATGTGAAACAAGATCGAATACTCACAGTTCAGTACCCAGTGATCCGCACAGCGGGCGTCACTGGGATGCTGGTCAGCTTTGACAATAAGCTCAGCGAAAGCGCCAACCGCGCCGCGCTCGCCTTTCGCGCAGCCGTCGTGGCCGAGGCATGGGATGGCATCGAAGAAGTCTCGACCTCTTTGGTTTCTGTTAGCATCCGCTTTGACCCGCTACATCTGGCACACGCGACGCTGCAAGCCCGCTTGCAACGTCTGCTGGACAGTCAAAACTGGTTCTTGGCTGACATGCCAACAGGCCGCCGGTTGTGGCGCATTCCAACCGTCTTTGGCACAGACCTCGCCCCACAATTGGGCGAGGCCGCCGAAGTCGCGGGCATCAGCGAAGCCGAAGCCATCACATCCCTGCAACAAAGCCGCGTGCGCGTGCAAACCATCGGCTTCGCCCCGGGCCAACCATACCTCGGCGAGTTGCCCGAAGTCTGGGACATCCCGCGCCAAGCTGAACTCACCAAACGTATCCCCGAAGGCGCGCTCGCTGTTGCGATCCGCCAATTGGTGCTGTTTTCGGCAGCCACGCCGACAGGCTGGCGTCATGTCGGGCAGACCGCCATCAAACTGTTTCAACCGCAATCACAAGACCCATTTGTCTTGCGGGCAGGGGATGAAATCCTTTTCCACGCGGTAACGCCAGAAGAACTCAAGAACTTGCGCCACGACCCAATGGGCGGCGCCACGCAAGAGGCCATCCAATGAGCGCGCAACTCACCATTCACCGCGCAGGCCCAGCGATCACCGTGCAAGACATGGGCCGCAGTGGCCTGATCGACGCAGGCATTTCCCGAGGCGGCGCAGCCGACCGCAAAGCCGTCGCCGAAGGCGCCGCGCTTTTGGGGCAGGGGGCTGATCTGCCAGTTCTGGAAATGATGGGCATGGGCGGCGAGTTTGAAGCCGACCAAGACTGCCGTATCGCCCTCACAGGTGCGCCCATGCGTGCCTCAATCGATGGCAACCAAATCACGTGGAACGCCAGCCATAAACTGCCCGCAGGCGCCCGCCTGAGTATCGGCGCAGCCCTACAAGGCACCTATGGTTACCTGCATCTGGGCGGCGGTTTGGACACGCCAAAACAGCTTGGATCACACGCCACCCATATGTCTGCCGGCATCGGCAAACCGCTTGAAGCGGGCGATGTGATCGACCTGCCGGAAGATACTGGCAAGCAATATGGCGACTACCTCGAAGCAGAAGATCGATTTCTCGGCGGCGCCATCCGCGTGGTGCCCAGCTTTCAAACCCATCTCTTTGCCAAATCCGAAGTCGAGCGTTTCCAAGCCACTTCGCTGAAACGCGACGCCCGAGCCAACCGCATGGGGGTAAAACTGAACCCCGTGGGCAAAGGCTTTCAGGCCGAGGGCGGCAAAAGCGTTCTCTCCGAGGCCATCATCCCGGGTGATATCCAAATCACCGGCGATGGCACACCCTTTGTGCTGACCGCCGAATGCCAAACCATTGGCGGCTACCCTCGCATCGGCACGGTGTTGCCCTGCGACTTGCCCAAAGTCGTGCAAGCCCCCGCCGGTGCAGAGCTGCGCTTTCAGTTCATCGATCTTGAAGACGCCGTTGCCCTTGAAAAACAAGACGCAGAGCTGCGCGCCACCTACGGTCAGCTCAAAAAACCGCTCATTCGCGACCCACACAAAATGACGGACCTTCTGTCCTACAACCTGATCAGCGGCATGATCGCTGGCGACGAATATGACTAACCCGCAAGGAAAGGCGCTATGCCAAAAACAGTCGATCTAAACGCAGACATGGGCGAAAGCTTCGGCCCTTGGACCAAAGGCGACGATGCTGCCCTGCTGGAGGTGGTGACCTCAGCCAATATCGCCTGCGGCTTTCACGCAGGTGATTGGGATGTCATGGCGCAAACCATGGCGCTGGCCCATAAAAACAACGTGCGCATCGGGGCGCATCCGGGTTTTCCTGATCTGCAAGGCTTTGGCCGCCAGCGCATGAATTACCCCCACGAGAGTCTTGGAAATCTGGTGCGCTATCAAATCGGCGCAGCCCAAGCGATGGCGCGTGGCGTCGGCGCAAAAGTCGATCATCTGAAACTGCACGGGGCTTTGGCCAATATGTGCTCGGAAGATGAAGGCATGGCCAAGGCCTGCTACAGCGCCGCCCTATCTGTGGCTCCAGACCTAACGATCTTCGTGCTCGCAGGCACCGCCCAACACCGCGCCGCCGAAAGCCTTGGGTGCAACATCGCCTGCGAAATTTTCGCAGACCGCGCTTACAACGATGACGCCACACTTGTGGACCGCAGCAAACCGGGCGCCGTGATCCATGACGCCAGCATCGCCGCGCCGCGCATCGCCGATATGGTCGACGCAGGCGCAATCATCGCCCAAAGCGGCAAGCAGATCCCAACCCAGATCGACACGATCTGCCTGCATGGCGACACTGCAGGGGCCATTGCCATTGCCCGCGCGGTCAAAGCCGAACTGGAAAGCCGCGGCCACACCATCGCGCATTCCTGAGTCTTAAAAACAGCTTAGCCGGTGATCTTCATCTGATCCTCACCCGACTTTCACCGGCTGGCCAGACTTGGAAGAGGTCTCAATCGCCTCAATCAACTGGTGCGCGCGCAAGGCCTCACGCCCTGTCACCAAAGGCGCGCGCCCCGTGCTGATCGCCTGAATGAAATCCTCAATCACCGCCTGATGCCAGCGATGATTGCCCTGCAAAGGGCTCTCTTCATGGGTTGGTCCACCGGTGCCTTCGATCTCAGTCTCGCCATAGCGCCAACTGATCTCCAGCGCGTTCTTATCCATCTTCAAGCTACCATTCTCAAAATGCAGACGGATCACCTCGGTGCGATGGGGGAACATCGCAGTGCTGGCCACAAAAGAGCCAACCGCACCGTTTTCAAACTGCAAACCAGCGATGGCGAAATCCTCCGCCTCCATCTGATGCAACAGAGATGTCGCCGTCATGGCCTGAACCTGCGTCACAGGCCCTGTCATGCTTAGTGCCAGATCAATCGAGTGGATCGCATTGGTGATCATCACCCCTCCGCCGTCGCGTTCATAAGTCCCGCGCCCCAGCTCGTCGTAATAAGATTGATCGCGCCACAAGGGCACCTCGATCTCGACCAGCCCAAGCTTCCCCAAAGCGCCGCTTGCAATATGTTGCGTCGCCGCCAAAGACGGCGCGCGCAAGCGGTGCTGAAATAAAATCCCAAGCGAGACATCGGCGCGCTCGCATATCTCCACAATCTCTTGCGCCTCTTGCAGGGTCCGCCCAACGGGTTTCTCCAGCAAAATATGCGTGCCCGTGCTGGCCAAGGTCTCAATCACCTCATGGCGCACACTGGGCGGCGTGGCAACAATGGCCATCGGGATATCGGGATCATGGGCCACCGCCGCCAAATCGGAGGAAAACGTGGGGCAGGGACCCTCATAAAAATCAGCGAGGTATCGCGCCTTATCCGGATTGCGCGAAATCACATGAGAAAGCCGCGCCAACCCATGCGCATCTGACAAAGCACACACATGAGTCTTGGCAATCATCCCAGCGCCAATCAGCGCAACATTCATGGGCGTTGGGTCTGAGCTATCGGTCATTGTCTGTGCTTTCCTCATGTCTGTGTCTCAAGCGGATTGGCAATCTGCGCCGCTTGCGCAAGCCGCGCAAAAGCCTCTGCGGTGTCCGGATCAATTGGCACGCCATGCGTGCGCCGCCGCGCCGCCTCGGCCCACTCCCGATCCCCGGGCGCCAAAACACGCGTTCCTTCACGGGGGGCGCTGCCGCGAAGCGCGCCCAAATATCGATCCATACCAGCAAGCAAAACGTCGCGGCCAATAAACCCATCTGGATCAATGCCAATCACAAAAGCGCCCATCTCTCGATGGGTCGACACATCCGGCCCACCCATCGGCAAAATCTCTGCGCTGAACTTCATGCCAGTCAAAAGCGCCGAGAAGACCTCGATCATCCCAGCCAACCCTGCGCCTTTAAAGCCAAAGGCACCCCCAACAGGGGCCAGCATTTCCACTAGATGCGGATCAAGCGTATTCACGCCCGCCACATCCGACGCGGTGCCCTCCGGCATTTCGCGGCCCAAGGATTTGTTCAGTTGAATGCGATTATAGGGCACAGCGCTGGTGGCCATATCAAACAGCCACGGATCACCATGCAATGTCGGCACAGCCATGGCCAAAGGGTTGGTGCCATGAAACCGTTCCGCCCCATCATGCAGGCGCACAAAACTGTCCGAATTGCACATCACCAGGCCAATCAATCCAGCCTCGGCCATGGCCAAAGCATAGGCCCCAGCAGGTCCGAAGTGCGAAGAATTGCGCACGCCCACAGCGCCAATCCCAGCCGCGCGGGCCAGATCGCAGGCATGATCCACAGCCGCATAGGTCGCCAAAGCCCCATGCCCATGGCCACCATCCAGCAAGCCTGACCCAGCGCGCAACTGTTCAAACTGTAGGGTCGGCGCGCAATTTACACGCCCACCGCGCAACACCATATCGTAATGCGGCAGCAGGCGAATGCCGTGGCTGTCCACCCTCAGCAAACTGCCATGCAGCATGGCCTTGGTCGCCGCCGCTGCGCTTTCTGCATTGGCGCCAGCTGCCTGCAGCACCACCTCACTAAAGGCGCGCAAGTCTTCAAGGCTCAGGCGGGCTGTGTTCATTTTGCAGGGCTTTCAACTAAAAACGTACTGCGTATACGAAATACGTTGATTCCCCCACGAAAGCAAGGCAGCTTTTGCCAAACCCAGCCGATTGCGCTACGAAAGGGGCCATATCTTATGCAGCAAAGCCCTATGCCGATAACCACAGCCTCAACGCCAGACACTTCTGAAGACGCGCTCTACCAACGCATCTTGCGCGCGGTCGCGGCACAGATCGCAGATGGCAGCTTAAAAGAAGGCGCGCGCCTCATGGAAAGCCGCATCGCCACCCAATACGGCGTCTCGCGCCAACCTGCGCGCCAAGCACTTCTTCAGTTGCAAAGCCTCGGCCTCATCACCCCAGCCCCCGCCAACGGGCGTGGCTATGTGATCGCGCAGGGCGCCGCGCAAAAGGCAGTACCGATTGCAGCAGACGCGCCGGTTTCTATGGAAACCACCACAGGCTGGCAGCGCATCTACAGCGATGTCGAAGACACGCTCACCCGCCATATTCCTTTCGGCAGCTGGCGCGTGGTCGAGGCGACCCTCGGCCAGCATTACGGCGTCAGCCGCACCGTCGCCCGCGATGTTTTGGCCCGTTTGAACGCCAGTGGCCTTGTGGAAAACCAAGGCAAAGGCTGGATCGCCCCGCAACTGACCGAAACGCGCCTGCGCGACCTTTACGCCATGCGCGCCTTGCTCGAACCTGCGGCTTTGCAAGAGGTTGGCCAAACCGCGCCAGCCGAAATGGTCGATCGCATGATCAAAGATCTCAAAACGGCCATGCAAACGCCTCCAGATCACGCGGGCCTTGATCAGCTTGAGGCGGATTTGCACTTTGAACTGCTCAGCCGTTGCCAAAACAAACTGCTGCGCAAAGCCATGCGCGAAAGCCAATCGCTCATTTTGGCGCATCGCTTCTTTTACAAACACACGGCAGACTTGTTCCCGACAGAGCCCTTCTTGCAAGATCACCTCGACATTTTGGAAAGCCTGCGTCGTGGCCAGATCGACAAGGCTCAAGACATCCTACGCCAGCACCTGCTCACCTCATGTGATCGCGCCTTGCTGCGTCTGGGTCAACTGCACCAAAGCGCCCCTGATCCCATCAGCCCCTATTTGGACCGCATCGCCCCCTAAATGAAAACGGCGCCTAAAGGCGCCGCTTCCCGTCTTGCTCAGGTAGAAAATCGAGGGCTTAGTTCAGGCCCATGCAGGACGCATAGTAGGTTGTCGTCGCAGGCCAATCTGCAAACACACCCTCCACTTTCACGTCTTGCGCCAGCACGTCTAGCAGCTTGAACATGTCACCATCTTTGGTGATGGAGGTTGGCATAGACTGGTAGTACCAGCCGCCACCACTCGCCAACGGGCCAGAACGTTCCAATGTCCAGGTGATCAGCTTCAGGCCAGCGGCCTTCGCTTCTTCTGCATAAACAGAAGGGACGATCTCGCCGTCTTTCTCTGTCACCAGCATCCACATTGGCGGAGCAATGTAGTTCACGCCCATGTCTTTCAGCTCTGCCATCGTTGGCTTGAAGGTCGCGGCATCCATATGATCCACCAAACCTTCGTCATCATCAGACGCGCTGTAACGGTCATCCAGATACACCGCTTGCTTGCCAAACTCAGGCTCTGCTTCGATCCAATACTTCACGATATCCAGATCAAAAGACTGCGCCCAAACGTCAGACGCCGGAACGCCCGCCGCTTTGTATTCATCAATCATCTTCTGCGCATAGTCTTCGTAAGAGAACCCATCAAACGGCATCTCAACAGCAGGGGCCTTCAGCTCTGGCGTGAACTTCGCGCCGAAAGACTTAAACAGCTCGATGGATTCCGCATGGGTCATCAATGTGCCAGCCGCAGTATAGTTGTCTGTACGCCAGCCCGCTGTGCCATCCATATATTCAGCAACCGTTGTGCCTGCAGAATTGGCCGCATCCATCTTACCGGTCAAAGTCCGGTACTGTGCCAGAGTGATTTCAGACGTGCGGCACTCTGCAGTGGCTTTCTCGTCGCCAGACGCTGGCGTGAACGGGCCAACACATGTGTCCGCCAGATCAGAGGCTAGAATGTTGGTCGTTGTGTGCAGATCGTTCTGCGCATGGCGGCACACCAGCTCTTTGTCAGCGGTAAAGGTCACGTCGCATTCCATAATGCCCGCACCCATCTGCGCGCCAGCGATATTGGCTTCAACGGTATGCTCTGGGAACATCATCGGCGCGCCACGGTGCGCAATCGAAAACAGCGTTTGCTTTGGCTCCATGCCAGCGCAAGAGGCCAGCTTGTCTTTCAACGCGCCATCTTCCATCTGAGAAATCAGCCATGCTGGGCGCGGGCCCAATTCGATACGATCCGCGAAAGCAGGCGCGACTACAGCGGTCAGCATCGCAGCGGTGATAAGTTTGTTCATCTGTCCAGTTCCCTGAGAGTGATTAAGGTTTTTCCCACTTGGTCAAATTACGTGACAGAGGCTTTTCGGTTTTGTGACAGCCATGCAAAGCTTTGCGAAAGTTTCACAACAGGGGGAGGGGCAGCCCGTAGGACAGCCGTAGACCATACATTAAACAAGCATAGAAAATCAGACGGGATTAGGATCCGGTTCAAACCCCATCCAATGTTCGCCCATAGCGACAATACAGGATGTGCCGTTTGAATAAGATTGAACGATGATCCAATCGCCCTGACTGCGCAGCTGCCAGATCTCCAAAACCGTTTCCGGATCGCGCAGGCCCTGACCAATCCGCTTGCCGTTCTGGGTTTTCAAATGCTGAATCAAACGCGCGCTGTCATCACACTTCAAATTGCTCAGCTGTGCCTGCGCCAAAACGGGCGCAAAACAGCAAATCAACAAAGCGAAGCAGAATCTCATAAAAAAAGCCTAGCGCGGAAACCCTAAATGTAAAGGTTTTGTAACGCCTACATAACACCTTCATGGAACTGTAAAAAAGCCTCTACACAGGTTTCACATTTCAGCGCAAAGGCATCAATTTTTCTCTCGTATTTACAAATTTAACATAAATCATTCACGCAACTGTCGCAGCTCATCACGATGACTCCCCTCAACAAAACGTGGGGACGACATGCTCGAAATTCACTCTCTGACCAAACGGTTTGGTCCGAATACGGCCGTAGATAACGCGACATTTGTGGTTGATCGCCCAATGATGATCGGTGTGATCGGCAGCTCTGGCGCCGGCAAATCCACCATGCTGCGCATGCTGAACCGCCTGAGCGATCCAACCGAAGGGCAGATCCTGTTCGAAGGCAAAGACGTCACCGCCCTGAAAGGCGCGGCGAAACGCGAATGGCACTCCCGCTGCGCGATGATCTTCCAACAGTTCAACTTGGTGCCGCGTCTCGACGTTGTCTCCAATGTGCTGCACGGCACCCTCAATCGCCGCTCTACAATGGCGACGATGTTCAACCTCTTCCCACAAGAGGACATTCACAAAGCTATCGAAATCCTCGACCGTCTTGGCATTGCGGAACATGGCCCAAAACGCGCCGAGGCGCTGTCGGGTGGTCAACAGCAGCGTGTCGCCATTGCCCGCGCCCTGATGCAAGACCCTAGCATCATTCTGGCAGATGAACCGATTGCCAGCCTTGATCCGATGAATGCGCAAATCGTGATGGAGGCCCTGCGCCGCATCCACGAAGAAGATGGCCGCATGGTCATCGCAAACTTGCATACGTTGGACACCGCCCGTCGCTATTGCGACCGCGTCATTGGCATGCGCCATGGCCGCATCGTGTTCGACGGCACGCCAGAGCAACTGACCACTGGCATTGCACGCGAAATTTATGGGGCAGGCGCTGATTTCTCAGAAGCCGCCACATCTACCGAAATCGAAACACTCGATAAATCAGGCTCACAATCTTTGGAAATCGCCTGAACCTTTTACCCAAACTGAACGGAGATATCCGATGAAAAAGACTTTGGCAGTGGCACTGGCCACAACAGTTCTGAGCACAGCAGCTTTCGCAGAAGACGCAATCACAGAATTCCGCATCGGCATTCTGGGCGGCGAAAACGCGCAAGATCGCATGAACAGCTACAGCTGCCTGCAAGACTATGCAGCAGAAGAGCTGGGCGTAGAAACAAAACTCTTCGCACCTGCTGACTACAACGGCGTTATCCAAGGCCTGCTGGGCGGCACAATCGATATGGCTTGGTTGGGCGCATCTGCCTACGCAGCAACATACCTGCAAGACCCAGAAGCGGTTGAGCCAGTGCTGGTTAAAGTGAACATCGATGGCTCCATCGGCTACCACTCTATCGGTTTCGCACGCAAAGATGCTGGCATCGACAGCCTGGACGCAATGCAGGGCAAAGTTTTCGGCTTTGGCGATCCTAACTCCACATCCGGTTACCTGATCCCATCCATCGAGATCCCTCAGTACAAAGACGGCATCACAATGGAATCCGGTGAGTACTTCGGCGAAGTGAAGTTCACAGGCGGCCACGAGCAAACAATCGTAGCTGTTAACAACGGCGACATCGACGGTGGTGTGACTTGGGCAGACGGCCAAGGCGAATGGGAAGACGGCTACAACTCTGGCGCGCTGCGCAAAGCAGTTGACGCAGGCCTGATCGACATGAACGACCTGGTTCAAATCTGGAAATCCAACGTGATCCCAGAAGGTCCAGTTGTTCTGCGCAAAAACCTGCCAGCAGACGTAAAAGCGAAAATGACTGCTCTGGTAGACGGTCTGCACGAGCGTGACGCAGATTGCGCATACGGTGTTGCAGCGGGTGAAACTCTGGGTTTCCAACCAGTTGCACACGACACATACCACTCTGTAATCGAAGCGCGTAAAGCGAAAATCGGCGGTTAATCGATTGCCTTTCAAACCGGCGGCCTCAGGTCGCCGGTTTTCTTTTGCTGGAGACCTTTATGACTGACGCAACACTAGGATCGGCCTCATCCGTCGATACGATCCAATCTGCCTATATGGCGCAAGTTCAACGCCGCAGGCTCTATGGTGGGATCACTCTGCTGTTGTTTGTTGCGCTGATGGTCTCTGGTTTCAATATTGCAGATGCGCGAAACGCAGGCGGTTTTTGGGATGGCATCGCCAACATTGGCGCCTATCCAGCGGATGTTCTCAGCGAAGCATGGGAAAAGCGCGCAGACCTTCCAGCATTGATCGTAAAATACGCACCAGCCCTGATGGAAACCATCAACATCGCGGCGGTCTCCACTCTCATCGGTACAGCGGGCGGCATTATCCTGTCCTTGCTCGGAACACGCGGCTTGGCACGCTGGCCACGCCTGATCCCAGTGTTCCGCCGTTTCTCAGACATCATGCGCGCGGTTCCAGAAATCGTGATCGCTTTGGTGCTGATCTTCGTGCTCGGCGGTGGCCCAATCCCAGCGGTGATCGCGATTTCGATCCACACAGCAGGGGCCTTGGCCAAAATGTTCTCAGAGGTGGCGGAAAACGCTGATCTGAAACCTGTCGAAGGCCTCGCCTCAACTGGGGCCACTTGGGCACAACGCATGTGGCTTGGCATCATCCCGCAGGTCGCGCCAAACTATCTCAGCTATGCGCTTCTGCGCTTTGAAATCAATATCCGCGCCTCAGCCATCCTTGGCTTCGTCGGTGCAGGCGGCATCGGCTACGAGCTGCGCAACGCCATGGCATGGGGCCCAGGTCGTTTTGACGAAGCTGCCGCGATCTTTGTACTGCTCTTTGGCACGATCGTTCTGTTCGACCAAATCTCCAGCCGCTACCGCAACCGTTTGACAGAAGGCGCGAACGCATGACCACTGCCACTATGGATATCGCCAAAACACAGGCCGACAGCCTGTTTAAACGCAAGCGCATCATTGGTTTCGCCGCGCCTGTCGTTGTGTTGGCTTACTTTGTTTATATCTTCTTCGCCTTCGATCTGATGGGCCTTGCGCAACGCGCCAACTGGGACAATGCTATCAAACTGGCGTCTGATAGCTGGTCTCATAAGGTCCACGTGACCCGCTCTAGCCGCACAGGCGAAATCGACTACGCCGTCGAAGGCGAACGCAAAGGCCGCTACCCAGAAGGCACGCGTCCAGATTGGGTCAGCGGTGAGGACATCGTGAGCATTGATCTGGGCGGTGACACCATCGTGCGCCTACTGCCAGACAACCACACCGAAATCGACATCCCAGGATACGGTCTTGTGACGGCGCATCTCGAGGGTCGCCAAGTGATCACCAACCTGCAAGAGCCGCTTCCCGAATGGATCAACGCCTCTGATCGCCGCGTCGGCATCACCACCCCAGAAGGTCGCATCACACTCACCGGCTCCAAAACCGAAGTGTTTAACTACTTCATGGGCTGGGAGCTGTTCTGGTTCACATTGGATAGCCCGTACCATGGCCAATCCATCACCAAGATCCTGTTTGGCGCGCAAATCGATCCAGCCCGTAGCAACATTACCGGCGCTGTATCTGACTGGTGGA
The DNA here is from genome assembly GCA_947499725.1 of uncultured Paracoccaceae bacterium. Taxonomy (GTDB): domain Bacteria; phylum Pseudomonadota; class Alphaproteobacteria; order Rhodobacterales; family Rhodobacteraceae; genus Cognatishimia. The sequence goes on from CANMPK010000001.1 coordinate 357,697, forward strand.
ACAACGCCATGTGGCGTCACAAAGATGTGGCTTGGGCGATTGGTGAAACCATTCTGATGGCCTTCTTGGGCACCATGGGCGCAGCCATCTTGGCATTGCCTCTGGCCTTCTTGGCGGCCAAACGCTTTGCCCCATTTGTGCTGCTGCGCGGCGCCACACGACGAGTGTTCGACTTTGTGCGCGGTGTGGATGCTCTGATCTGGACAGTTGTTCTGGCCCGCGCCTTCGGCCCAGGCCCGCTGACCGGCACCTTGGCGATCCTGATCACAGACACCGGTACCTTTGGTAAAACCTTCTCGGAAGCTTTGGAAAACGTCGATGCCAAACAAATCGAAGGCGTAACCTCTACCGGCGCAAAGCCACTGCAACGCTACCGCTTTGCGGTGATCCCGCAGGTGGTGCCAGTGTTGTTGGCGCAAATCCTTTACTTCTTTGAATCCAACACACGTTCTGCCACGATCATCGGCGCGATCACGGGCGGCGGCATCGGCCTGATGCTGACACAGGCCATTCAAACCCAGAAAGACTGGGAAGAGGTCGCCTATTACATCGTGCTGATCGTGCTCATGGTGATGTTCTTGGATTGGTTCTCTGGCTGGCTGCGCAGCCGACTGATCGGACGCAAAGACTAATGGCACGCCTGACGTCAAAAGAACCGTTCATCCATCCCGATTGCAGTATCTCCGACTCCGACTTCGGTGCCTATACCGAAGTCGGGGCAGGTAGCCGCATCGCCCACAGCAGTTTTGGCGACTACAGCTATTGTGACCGCTATGCAGATATCGCCAACGCGACCATCGGCAAATTCGCCAACATCGCCGCGTTCACGCGGATCGGCGCAACCGACCACCCGCTGGATACGGCATCCTGCCATCACTTCCTTTATCGCTCGGACGATTACTGGGATGACACCCAACCTGACGAGGCATTCTTTGCCCATCGCAAATCCCGTCGTGCCACGATTGGCCATGACACATGGATCGGCAATGGCGCGATGATCAAACCTGACGTCACCATCGGCCACGGAGCCGTCGTGGCAGCAGGGGCCTTAGTCACTAAGGATGTCGCACCTTACACGATTGTGGCGGGCACCACCGCAAAACCTTTGCGGCTGCGCCAACCCAAAGAAATCGCAGATCGCTTGATCGCGCTGGCATGGTGGGATTGGCCACACGAGGCCCTGCGGGTGACGCTACAAGACTTCCGCAGCTTAAAAGCCGAAGCCTTTCTAGATAAATACGAAACCGCCAATATCGCAGAGCTCTGTGAACAAGCGCTAACCGTTTAACGTGAGCGTCACGCGATCACCGGCAAAGAAGGTGCGCCCAAATTCCACAGGGCGCCCTTCAGCGTCACAGTTCACACTGGTGCTGCGCAGCAATGGATCACCTTCGGCAACATTCAAATGCAACGCCTGCGTGGCCGAGGCTCGCACCGCCGTCAATCGTGTGCTCACCCGTACAAAATCAGCCACACCAGCCGCCTGCAAAGCCGCGGTCACGCTCACATGATCTTCCAAAGCCGCCTCAATCAAGGGCAGGCGATCAATCGGAAAAATACTCTCAAATACCGTGATGGGTTGCCCATCTGCCAAAGACAGCCCGTGATAGGCACAGACCGGCGCGCCTGTCGCGATCTCCAAGGCCTGCGCTTCTCCTGCGCTTGCGTATCTGCGTTCAATCTGCAGCACACGCTTGTCCGGTTGGCGTCCGGCGGCCAGCAGGTTTTCATGAAACCGCACACGCTGCCCCAGCGGGTAATCCGTCGGCACATCTTGCACAAACGCTCCAGCTCCCCGCCGCGTACGCACCAAACCTTCGTCCACCAAATGCTTCACAGCATGGCGCACCGTATGGCGGTTCACGCCAAAACGCTCTGCCAGCTCAGCTTCGGTGGGCAGCTTATCACCCGCGCGATATCGCCCTTCAGACAAGTCAGCGCGCAAGGCATCAGCAATGGATTTCCAAACCGGAGTACGACGTTTCGAAGGGCTCATGTCATGCAAACTTCACAAAGTTTCTGTTGGGTAAAAACCCGACTCAAGATAAGATATGTATAGTTGTATAGTAATAACGCGAGTTGTCTAGATGAAAGACCTCAGCCCCGATCAAATCGCTCGAAAAAGCTGGATGGGCCTTATGGCCAAAGCCCCCAAAGGGCAGGTGGCGCAGCTGCTAGATGCCGCCACAGATCGTCCCGAATTCACTTGGCTACGTGCGCCAGAAATTGGCAGCGTCATGGTGCAAGGCCGTGCAGGCGGGCAGGGTGCCCCCTTTAATGTAGGTGAAATAACAATCACCCGCTGCGCCCTGTCTTTGCCCTGTGGAACCGTCGGCCACGCCTATATCCAAGGTCGCTCAAAACCCTGCGCCGAGGCCTCTGCCTTGGTGGATGCGCTTATGCTGACCGAAGCCGCCGATAGCATCCGCGACAACGTGCTGACCCCGCTACAAGAAACACAGACCAAGGCCCGCGACACCCGCGCCGCCAAGGCCGCCGCCACCAAAGTGGATTTTTTCACCATGACCCGAGGAGACGACTGATGCAGTCCCAAACCCTCAGCGGAGGATTTACCGATCCTGCCCGTGACGCCGCGCGGTCCTTTCGCAGCGTGATGGACGCGATCGCGCATCCCGGCACCATCTATGACATCACAGGCGCAACCCCGCCCGCGCCTTTGTCCATCGCCGCAGGCAGCGTGCTGCTCACACTCTGCGATACAGATACACCGGTCTACTTAGCAGGCGACGCCGATTGCGACGCTGTGCGCAGCTGGATCGCCTTTCACACCGGCGCGCCAATCGCAGATGCTGCCAATTGCCACTTCGCCATCGGCACATGGGAGGCCCTTATGCCTCTGTCGCAATACAGCATCGGCACGTCTGAATACCCTGATCGCTCCGCTACGCTGATTGTGGAAACCGCCGGTTTTGCCGCCAATGGCACCACGCTCTCTGGCCCAGGTATCAAAGACACAGCGCAGCTTAACCTGCCAGACGCCGAGGCGCTCGCATCCAACGCAGCGCTTTATCCACTGGGGTTGGATGTTCTCTTCACCTGCGGCAGCCAAATCGCTGGCCTGCCGCGCTCAACCACCATTCACCTGCCGGAGACCGCCTGATGTATGTTGCAGTAAAAGGCGGCGAACGCGCCATCGAAAACGCGCACGCATGGCTCGCCGAAGAACGCCGTGGCGATACAGATGTGGCAGAGCTTTCTGTCGAACAAATCCGCGAGCAGCTTGGTCTTGCAGTCAACCGTGTCATGGCCGAAGGCTCGCTCTACGATCCGGATCTTGCGGCCTTGGCCATCAAACAAGCCCGCGGCGATCTAATCGAAGCGATCTTCCTCATCCGCGCCTACCGCACAACGTTGCCACGGTTCGGCGACAGCCTGCCAATGGAAACCGCCAATATGGCCTGCGATCGTCGGATCTCGGCCACTTACAAAGATCTCCCCGGCGGGCAAATCCTCGGCCCAACCTTTGATTACACGCACCGCCTGCTTGATTTCAAACTGGCTGCCGATGGCGAAACACCACAGGCCCCCGAGCGCGTAGCCACCCAAGAGCCGGTGCCTCATGTGACATCTTTCTTGAACCAAGAAGGCCTCATCGAAGAAGCGCCGCGCGAAGACACAACTCCGCCGGACCTCACACGTGAACCGCTCGAAATGCCAAGCCCACGCGCCCTGCGCCTTCAAGCGCTCAGCCGTGCGGATGAAGGGTTTACCCTGTCCATGGCCTATTCCACCCAGCGCGGCTATGCGCGTAACCACGCCTTTGTCGGCGAGTTGCGCATCGGCGCGGTGCCGGTCGAGATGGACATTCCAGAACTGGGCTTCGCGATCGAGATTGGCGAAGTCACCCTCACAGAATGCGAAACCGTGAACCAGTTCAAAGGCTCTAAATCCGAGCCACCGCAATTCACACGCGGCTACGGTCTGGTCTTTGGTCAAACCGAACGCAAAGCCATCTCTATGGCGCTTGTTGATCGGGCCCTGCGGTGGGAAGAACTCGGCGAAGACAACGTTGGCGCTCCGGCGCAAGACGCAGAATTCGTGCTGTATCACGCAGACAACATCCAAGCGACGGGCTTCCTAGAACATATCAAACTGCCCCATTACGTCGATTTCCAAGCTGAGCTGGAACTGGTCCGCAAACTGCGCGCAGATGCAATGGCCGCCCAAATGCCGGAGGCCGCAGAATGACGACGCCCTCAATTGTTGTCTTTGACATCGGCAATGTGCTGGTCGACTGGCAACCCAAACTGGCTTGGTCTGATGTGATGTCAGACGACGAAATCACCGCCTTCATGGACCGGATCCAGTTCGATAAACTCAACTTCGCTTGCGATGCTGGGGCAAAATTCGGCGACGCCGCCAAAGACCTGCCCAACGCGCAAGATGCGCAACATTTGGCAGATTATGTGCCGCGGTATACGCGCACCGTGCCCAACAAACTCACCGGCACGTGGGAGCTGCTTTACACGATGAAGCAAGCAGGCGTGCCAATCCACGCCATCACCAACTGGTCCGCGGAAACGTGGCCTGAGGGTCTGAAAGTGCACCCAGAGCTGGGCGAAGTGTTTGAAACGCTTGTGGTCTCAGGCGAGGTCGGCATGGTCAAGCCAAGCGTGCAAATCTATCGCCACTTCTGTGCGCAAGCGGGCGTGCATCCGCAAGACTGCGTGTTTATCGACGACAGCCTGCACAATGTTGTCGGCGCCAAAGCCGCAGGCATGGATGCCATTCATTTCACCGGCGCAGAGGCCTTGAAAGCCGCGCTGACAGAACGGGGGCTGCTATGAACGATCAAGCCTATAATTTCGCCTATCTTGACGAGCAAACCAAACGCATGATCCGCCGTGCCATCCTGAAAGGTTTGGCCATCCCTGGGTATCAGGTGCCATTCGCATCGCGTGAAATGCCGATGCCATACGGCTGGGGCACCGGCGGCGTGCAGGTCTCTGCAGCGGTTCTTACGCCAGAAGATCGCTTTAAGGTCATCGACCAAGGCGCAGACGATACAACCAACGCTGTCTCGATCCGCAGCTTTTTCCAGCGCACGGCAGGTGTTGATGCAACCACCGACACAGCGGAAGCGAGCGTGATCCAAACCCGCCACCGCATCCCTGAAGAAGCGCTGCGCGAAGATCAAATCTTGGTTTACCAAGTGCCGATCCCAGAGCCGCTGCGTTTCCTAGAGCCTCGCGAAAGCGAAACCCGCAAGATGCACAGCCTCGAAGAATACGGGCTCATGCATGTGAAGCTTTACGAAGATATCGCCAAACACGGCCATATCGCCACGTCCTATGCTTATCCGGTGAAGGTCGAAGGTCGCTATGTGATGGACCCTTCACCCATTCCGAAATTCGACAATCCGAAACTGGGCAACAACGCAGCCGTGCAGCTCTTTGGGGCAGGGCGCGAGCAACGTATCTACGCGCTGCCACCCTATACCGATGTGATCTCGCTTGATTTCGAAGACCACCCGTTCGAGGCCTCTAAAGCCGATCACGCCTGTGATCTGTGCGGCTCCACCCATTCCTATCTGGACGAGGTCATCACCGATGACAAAGGCGGCCGCATGTTCGTCTGTTCAGACACCGACTATTGCGAAAAGCGACAAGCCGAAGGTCACACAGGCCGCCGGTCTGACGCAACTCAGCTACAGGAGGTGGGTCAATGACACCGCTACTGTCCGTCAAAGACATCCGCAAAACCTATGGCAGCCACATTGGCTGTACCGATGTCAGCTTTGATCTCTACCCAGGCGAGGTCATGGGCATCGTTGGAGAAAGTGGTTCAGGTAAATCCACATTGCTGTCCTGCCTCGCAGGCCACCTTGAACCAGACCAAGGCGCAGTGAACTTCGACACCCGTGATCGCGGCTTGATCGACACCGTGCAAATGTCCGAGCCAGAGCGCCGCATGCTCAGCCGCACGGATTGGGCCTTTGTCCATCAACACGCCCGCGACGGTCTGCGCATGGGCGTCAGCGCCGGCGGCAACGTGGGCGAGCGCCTCATGGCCGTCGGAGATCGTCATTACGGCGACATACGCAGCAAAGCCGTGGATTGGCTAGAGCGCGTTGAAATCTCCGAAACCCGCGTCGATGATCGCCCAAGCACCTTTTCTGGCGGGATGCAGCAACGCCTGCAAATCGCGCGTAACTTGGTCACCGGTCCTCGTCTTGTGTTTATGGATGAACCCACAGGTGGTTTGGATGTGTCCGTTCAAGCGCGCTTGCTCGATCTGCTGCGCGGCCTTGTGCGCGACATGGGGCTGTCTGCGATCATCGTCACCCACGATCTGGCAGTTGTTCGGCTTCTGGCCGACCGCTTGATGGTCATGAAATCTGGCCGCGTCGTGGAAACAGGCCTGACCGATCAGGTGCTGGACGATCCGCAACACGAATATTCACAACTTCTCGTCAGCTCGGTTTTGCAGGTGTAACCATGATCGAACTTCAAAACGTCTCCAAAACTTTCACGCTGCACAACCAAGGCAGCGCTGTGATCAACGTGATGTCAGATGTGTCGCTTTCTATAAAAGCAGGCGAATGCGTCGCGCTCACCGGTGCCTCTGGCGCAGGGAAATCCACGCTGATGCGCATGATCTACGGCAACTACAGCACGCAAGCAGGCAAGTTGTTGGTCAACGGCGTCGATGTCGCCAGCGCCGAGCCGCGCGAGGTGATCACCCTGCGCCGCGAAACCTTGGGCTATGTCAGCCAGTTCCTGCGCGTCGTGCCGCGCGTGCCAACATTAGAAGTGGTCTGCGAGCCGCTTTTGATGATCGGCCAATCCCGCGACACCGCCGAAGCCCGCGCCAAAGAGCTGCTCACCCAGCTCAATATCCCAGAACGTCTTTGGGGCCTGTCGCCAACGACCTTCTCAGGCGGCGAGCAACAGCGCGTTAACATCGCACGCGGCTTTGTACATACCTATCCGGCCATGCTGCTGGATGAACCAACCGCCAGCTTGGACGCCCGCAACCGAGCGGTCGTGCTATCTTTGATCCAAGAAGCCAAAGCCCGCGGCGCAGCCATTGTGGGCATCTTCCACGACGAAGAAGCCCGCAGCGCCGTTTGCGATCGCGAAATTGACGTCACCACTTTCTCTCCGGTGGCGGCATGAGCAGCCCGCGTCAGACCGGCCGCTTGATTGCCGTGGTTGGCCCCTCTGGGGTTGGCAAAGACAGCGTCATGGACGGTCTGCGCGCGGCCTGTCAAAACCTGCGCATCGTGCGCCGTACCATCACCCGCGAAGCTGGGCTTGGCGGCGAAGACTATGAGGCCGTCAGCGACGCGGACTTTACGCAAATGGCACAAGACAATGCCTTCTGCGTGCATTGGCCCGCGCACGGTCTGCACTATGGCATTCCAGCGGACGTTCTGACCGATACAGAAAAAGGCATCTCTTGCATCGCCAATTTCTCTCGCAGCGCCCTCAGTGAGGCGGATCAGGTTTTTGACGATCTGGTTGTGCTGAACCTAACAGCCGATCCTGAAACCTTAGCGGCACGTCTCGCAGGCCGAGGCCGCGAAAGCGCGGAAGATATCGCCAAACGCCTCGCACAAGCGGGCAAGCCTTTGCCGGAAGGATTGAACGTAGTGACCATCGCAAATGATGGCGCCTTAGATAAAACCATCCACCGCGCCATTCAGGCCCTCGGCCTGACCGCCAAAGTGCCAAGTGAGGCTTAGAAGATGCGGCGCGCAGCTTCACATAAGCGTCACGTAAACCTGCCATACGGCGCAAACCCTTTTGATGCTTTGGTGCAGACCAATACCTTTACTTAAAGAACGGTGAACCAGATGAACTCTCCCTTCAATCCTGACAGCCTACAGGGCGAACTGGCCGCAACTCCGATCTGTCTCGCCAACGCCACGCTGGTGCTGGCAGACCGTACAATGACCGGCCACATCACACTGGCTGATGGCAAGATCGCAGATATCTCCGAAGGCGATGCCCTCCCAGCCGGAGCGATTGATTGCCAAGGCGATGTCATCATGCCGGGCCTGATCGAACTGCACACCGACAACCTAGAACGCCACCTAGAGCCAAGGCCACAGGTCGACTGGCCACACCTGCCAGCGCTGATCGCCCATGATCAGGAATTGGCCTCCACTGGAATCACCACAGTGTTCGATGCACTGCGGGTCGGGTCGATCCACACCGAAAAAGCCGGCTACGACGAATATGCACGCGATGTGGCCAATGAACTGCTGTCAGCACGCGAGCAAGGCTATTTCAAGATCAGCCATTTCATTCACTTGCGTGCGGAAATCTGTTCAGAAACGCTGCTCAGCGAAATCGGCAAATTCACCCCAGAAGACCGCGTCGGCATCGTTAGCCTGATGGACCACACCCCGGGCCAACGCCAATTCCGCGACCTTACTGCGCTCAAGGTCTATATGACCAAAAAGCGCAACTTCTCGGACACAGAGTTTGACGCCCATGTGGCAAACCTTCTGTCCCTGCGCGAACAATTTGGCGACCAACACGAAATTGGCGCTGTCAAAGAAGCCAACCGCCTCGGCGCCGTTTTGGCCAGCCACGATGATACAACACGCGGGCAGGTGGAAACCTCCAAAGCCAACGGCGTTACTTTCGCAGAGTTCCCAACCACAATCGAAGCCGCACAGGCCTGTCGTGACAATGGCATCGCCGCCATGATGGGCGCGCCAAACCTGATCCGCGGAGGCTCGCATTCCGGCAACGTTGCCGCCAAAGACCTGGCAGAGCATAACCTGCTCGACATCATCAGCTCGGATTACGTGCCCGCAGCCTTGCTCTTGTCTGCGTTCAAATTGGCCAAACAATGGGATGATCTGCCTCGCGCTGTCGCCACCGTTACGGCCAACCCAGCCAAGTCTGTTGGATTGACAGATCGCGGCACGCTTACCGTTGGGTCACGCGCAGATGTACTGCGAGTGAATCACACAAAATCCGTGCCGGTGCTGCGCGGGGTTTGGTCCCAAGGGCAAAGAGTCGCCTAAGATTTAGTCACCCAAAACGCAAAAAAGCTATAAAAATAAGGGCTGCATCGCAATGATGCCGCCCTTTTTTGTTTTTCAAAATTCCACTGTTGACAATTTTGCTCGAGTTTATGATTAAAACAGTCAGAATTTAAATCCGATTAAATCAATCGGAAAACTAGGGACGCATCATGCTGAAATCCACATTCAAATGCACAACACTGGTCGCTGCCGGTCTGTTCGCTGCAACAACTGTTTCCGCTGCTGACGTTTACGGCCCATATCCGGTCACCGTAAAAGGCTACGAAGGCGATAAAACAGATTCCGTATCTTACTCCGGTCAGATCGCACGTCACGTCCTGCACGACAGCCTGAAAGCGCTGGCAAGCAAGGGCAATGGCGAAAACGCGGCAGAGCTGGAAGCGCAAATGCTGTCCTACTTCAACGGTTCTGACGAAGATCTGCCAATCATCGCGCCAGTCTCCAAAGACGGCTTCCCAGTGAAGCAAGAGACAGTGAACGCGATCTCTTCCGGCAAAAACATCTCCGGCAAGTTCTACAACGGCCTAATGCCAGCATGGCCAGGCGCACAGTCTGGTAAAGACGTTGTTCTGAGCATGATCTCCAAAGCGGCAGCTTCCGAAGGCGGCTACGACGCAGAGAACGGCTACGACTGGGGTCAGCTGATCTCCAAATACACCATGGGCGCCATGATGTATAACCAGTCCGTCGACAACTACCTCGACGAAAAGCTGGACGCAGACCAAAAACCAAACGACGCGCCATACTCTGAAGGTGCGGCCTACACAGGTAAAGAACACGTTTGGGACGAAGGCTTCGGCTACTGGGGTGCCCCAGCGCACGCTCTGTCTCTGACACCAGCACAAGCCTATGCGGTTGCAAAGCAATCCGATCTGGCAGCGGCTGACGCAAACGGCGACGGCGTGGTTGATCTGAAATCCGAATATGTGTTCGGCCCAGCATACTACGCAGCAGGCGCGGATAACTCCGGTACAAAAACAACAACTTACCTGCCAGACATCATGCGGGCATTCGTCAGCGGCCGTGAACTGATCACATCCGCAGGCGGCGAAGCCCTGACAGATGCACAGCGCTCCGAGCTGAAAGCTTACGCAGCAACCATCGAATCCAACTGGGAAAAAGTTCTGGCGGAAGCAACTTTCAAATATGCCGGTTCTGTCTATGCAGACATCGCAGCTCTGGAAGAAGCGGAAGGCGAAGACAAAGCCAAAGCATACCGCAACTACGTAAAGCACTGGGGCGAGCTGAAAGGCTTCGCAATGGCGCTGCAGACAGGTCGCAACAACTTGGGTGAAACAGCGGTAGAGCTGAACAACCTGATCGGCTTTGGCCCAGTAACACTGGACAACTCCTATGTGACTGGCATCGACGCAGACGGCAACTTCGAGCGTAAGCGCCGCGCGACTTGGTCCGAGTACCAACTGTCCATGCTGCAAGTTCAAGCGCTGCTGGCAGACAAAATCGGTGTTGCAGCCCGTGCAAACGACAAAACATCTGCGCTGACAGATCTGGCTGACAAGCTGGGCGCAATCAGCAACGCTGAAACAGACTAAGTTTCACAGCAGACTTAAAGATCGGGCAGCGCTATTAAGGCGCTGCCCAAACGCGTTTAAGGCCCGAGACCCATGGAAGCACTCGACCAACTGATCAGCCTGTTCTCAGACTTCGCCAACCCGAAGAAACGCATCTTCGTGGGCTATCTGGGCCTGTCTTTGCTGATTGCTTTTGGTTGGCTTCTGGTGATCAAACGCCAAAACCTGCGCGACGCCCTGCGCCATCTCTTTGACAAACGGGTGTTTTTCTCCAAATCCTCCATCGCGGACTACAAGATCTTCGTGATCAACGGGCTGATCTCTGTGCTGATCGCGCCGTATCTGCTCACGCAAATTGCTGTCGCCACCGCACTTTTCTTTGCGCTGCACAAACAAAGCCTCTTTGCTGCGGGCGTTTGGGACGACACCAGCAAACCCATCGTCATCGCGCTGTTTTCGCTTTGCATGTTTGTGGTGGATGATCTCACCAAATACCTGCTGCACCGCTGGATGCACCGCTGGCCGCTGCTCTGGGCGATCCACAAGGTGCATCATTCCGCAGAAACGCTCACGCCCATCACCGTCTACCGCGTGCACCCGCTAGAAGGGCTGGTCTACGGGCTGCGCGGCGCGCTAGCGCAGGGCGTTGTCATGTCCACTTTCATCTTCCTATTCGGCGACACGGTGGACCTGTACACCATCGTCGGCGTCAACGTGCTGGTCTTCCTGTTCCACGTCACTGGCTCCAACCTGCGCCATTCCCATATCAGCATCCAATATTGGCCGTGGCTCGAGCATATCTTCATCTCGCCCGCCCAACACCAATTACACCACTCGATTGCCGAAGAGCATTTCGACAAAAACTTCGGTGCCGCACTGGCGGTCTGGGATTGGCTCTTTGGCTCGCTGCATATCTCTGAAGACAACCGCAAACTCACCTTCGGCCTTGGCCCTAAAGAAATGTCCAGCTTCAAACTGGCCGACATCTATTGGCGGCCATTCTCGGATATGGGCAAGTATTTCAAACGCCGCGCCAAGCGTATCAAGGCGCGGCTTGCGCCATCCGCCGCTAAATCGAGCCAGCCTCGACCATAAAGTTATTCGCGCTGCACATGGCCGCATCGTCCGATGACAAAAACACCACCATCCGCGCTACGTAAACCGGATCAATCGGGTCGGGCAGGCATTGCCGATCCACTTGTTTTTCCAAAGCCTCAGGCGTGACCCAAAGGTCTTTTTGCCGCTCGGTCATGATCCAGCCGGGCACGACAGTGTTCACGCGAATACGGTGACCGCCAAGATCGCGCGCCATAGTGCGTGTCAGCCCATGCACAGCGGCTTTTGATGTCGTATAGGCCGGAAACCCACCGCCAGCTTCCCACCAGGAATTAGACCCCAAATTCACAATCGCGCCGCCACCAGCTTTAATCATCGCAGGGGCAACCGATTGAATGGCAAAGAAGAAATGGCGGATATTGGTGGCCATACGCTCATCCCAATATTCTGGCGTGACATCTTGCCAGTCATGCCGATCATCATGCGCCGCATTGTTCACCAACACATCCGCCGCGCCCAGATCATCTGCCAAATCCACCATGGCGGACTGAAGGGCAGGGATGTCACGCAGATCCACCTCGGCAAAAGCGTGCGGACCATCCAATTCTGCCAACAAAGCCTCAGCCTTAACGCGATCGCGGTCAATCAACCCCACCTTCGCGCCCTGCGCATCAAAGGCGCGCACAATCTCAGCGCCAATCCCATTGGCCCCGCCGGTCACAAAAACCGTCTTACCGGTCAAACTCGGATAGGTCGCAAAATCTCGCAACATGGTGGCTCTCCTCCCAAAGACTCTTTGAAAAAAGAAAACGCCCACCCGCGTCGAAATTCAACGTAATAAATGCGCCTTACGCAGATTTCAGCACAGGCCGCGCACTGCGTTTGATCTGAGCAATCAACTTGGTCTGATCCGCATTGGCCGGAATTGCCTTGGCCGAAGTCATCAAGTCCTGCGATTGGTCAAAATCAGGGAAGATCAAAGCGATCTCATCCAATGCCTCTTGGCTTAACGTCGCTTGGGCTTCTTCACCCATCAAAAGGCTCTCGCTGGGCGCGCCATTGGCATAAAGGATCTCGTGATTGTCTAGCAGGATATGCACGTAATCAAAGGCGTCAACGGTATCGTCCACAAAGATGCCGGGCAGGGCGGTCAGGCGAATGGCAGACACCAAAACCTCATCCGCACCGCAAATCCGTTTGGCTTGCGCTGCGCTGACCACCATCCGGTGTTGGCGCGACACCAGCAGGTCTCGCTCTGGCAAACCATTGCCCAAAGACCCAGCACTTATGCGCACCGGACATAATTTATCAGTCTGTGCCATCTGATCTGTCGTCACATGACGACGTCCCACCCAACGCACAGCCTGCACGCCGTTTTGCGTCTCGACCAGATCACCCACCTTCACATCTGCGGCTTTCACAGCCCCAGCAGGCGTTAGAATTCTGGCATCGCCGTGGAAGCACACAAACAGCTCCACGTTATCGATAATCGCGCCAAGGCTGTCATCATTGCCCACCTCGGTCATGCGCAAGGTGTATTCACCGGGTTCTGTGAATTCCACAGGCACCGTAAAGGTCTCAAACTCATTTTCCGTAGGCAGGATGGTTTCGCGGGCGATCACCTCACCATCGGCATTCAGGATTTCAACGGTAAACCCATCTTCACCGGCCTCATCCAAAGCCGCATTGCGCAGGGCGACATCAATCGAAAGCTCCGTGACCGTTGGGTTATCAACGGTAAAGCTCTGCTCCATCTCTGTGGTGGCATTACGATTGCCATCCATCTCGGCGACACGGTTGCTGGAACCATTTCGCAGATAGGCGTTTTAAGTATGTCTTGCTTCAATGTCGTTGCCGTCCCAGCCTGCGCTGCCACGGTCAAACGTTCCATTTACAATGAGATTGGTTGGTGCGATCGGATTGCTCTAAAAATTGTTCTTGGCGCCATTTTTACAAAAGTAGCAGCAAATTTGAGTAAACAATATGTTAAATTTTGGGCAAACGGCAGGGAGTGTAACTCTTGGTTGGGCCAGATAGCCCCTCCGCGACCTTTCCCACTCTTGACCATCGGCGCAGACGCAGCCACTAACGCTGCAACAACTCAAGAGGATCGTATGGCGCGCCAACCTAATAATATGTCCAGCCAAAAAGACCGTGCGAAATCCAAAGACCTAAGCGCTCTACGGGCGCTGGCGCCGTTTCTGCGGCCCTATCGTGTCTTAGCGATCTGCGCCATTTTGGCCCTGATCCTCACCGCCAGCGTATCCCTGATCATGCCGCTGGCCGTGCGCCGCGTGGTGGATAATTTCAGCACCGCCGAGGATGCGCTTCTAGACCAATACTTCCTGTCAGCCATCGCCATCGCCGGGCTTTTGGCCGTCGGCACCGCCTTCCGCTACATGCTCGTCACCAAATTGGGCGAGAATGTCGTGGCTGACATTCGCAAAGCCGTCTTTGACCGCGTCATCGGCATGAGCCCGACGTTCTTTGAAAACGTCATGACCGGCGAGGTTCTCAGCCGCATCACAACCGACACCACCCTGATCCTCTCGGTGATCGGCAGCTCGATTTCTGTGGCCCTGCGCAATTTGCTGATTTTCATAGGTGGCTTGGTGCTTATGTTGCTCACCTCTGCCAAACTCGCGGGCCTCGCGTTGCTGATCGTGCCACTGGTCGTGGCCCCGATCCTGACGCTCGGCCGCCGCCTGCGGGTTCTGTCACGCGAAAACCAGGATTGGATCGCGCAGTCCTCCGGCAAAGCCTCTGAATCGCTTCTATCGGTACAAACCGTTCAGGCCTTCACACACGAAACCCAAAGCCGTCGCCTCTTCGCAGATGTCACCAACGAGTCGCTGACCTCCGCCATGCGCCGCATCAACACCCGAGCTTTGATGACCAGCATCGTGATCTTCCTTGTCTTTGCAGGGGTGGTGGGCGTGCTGTGGATCGGCGCAAACGATGTGCGCAGCGGCAACATGACGGTCGGCGCCTTGATACAATTTGTCATCTACGCGGTGATGACAGCCGGCTCTGTCGCCGCATTGTCTGAAATCTGGGGCGAATTGCAACGCGCGGCAGGCGCCACCGAGCGTCTTGTGGAACTGCTGAATGCCGAAGACAACGTGCAAGACCTGCCGCAAACCACCCCAATGCCGTCACCAGTGAAAGGCGCGATCTCCTTTGACAATGTGACCTTCACATACCCATCCCGCCCAGAAGTCTCGGCGCTGGATAACGTTTCACTGAACATTCAACCGGGCGAAACCGTCGCTTTGGTGGGCCCATCCGGTGCCGGCAAAACCACGATCATCCAAATGATCCAACGGTTTTACGATCCAGCCCAAGGCCAAGTCACTTTGGATGGCGTGCCTTTGACCGACGCCGCCCGCGATGAATTCCGCAAATCTCTCGCGCTTGTGCCGCAAGACCCTGTGATCTTTGCCGAAACCGCGCTGGAAAACATCCGCTTTGGTCGCCCAGAAGCCACCGACGAACAGGTCTACGCCGCCGCCAAAGCCGCAGCCGCCCATGATTTCATCAGCGCATTGCCAGATGGCTATGGCAGTTATGTCGGCGAGCGTGGCGTCATGCTTTCGGGTGGTCAAAAGCAACGCATCGCCATCGCCCGCGCCATCCTGCGCGATGCGCCTGTTTTGCTTCTGGATGAAGCCACCTCTGCACTGGATGCCGAAAGCGAACGTCTTGTGCAGCAAGCGGTGGATGCGCTGTCTGCGGATCGCACCACCATCATCGTGGCGCACCGCTTGGCGACAGTGAAGAAAGCCGACCGCATTGTGGTGATGGACGAAGGCCGCATCGTGGCCCAAGGCCGCCATGACGACTTGGTCGCCGAAGGCGGACTTTACGCCAAACTCGCGCGTTTGCAGTTTACGGAAGGTCAAGCGGCCTAAACCGAACGCCTTCACCAAAATCAAATCATTCACAAAAAAAGCTTGTGTTTTTCGCCGCTTAGAAAAACACTAGTCCTATCGTCATCCAAAAGACGCGTTGCCTCTGGCGCCCTTTACCTTGGGTTTGGCTTGCGTAAAGCTCCTTGTTTTGGCTGATTAGTACGACGCCCGTGTGACAACGGGCTAAGGGAGCATCCGAGGGGCTAATAGGGAGGAGCAACTCATGAGTTTCGCGTCTTGCGAGCATAGAGATCAAATCGAGGCTGAAATGCCATGGGAAGAGCGCGACGTATCCAAAACGCTCTACCAGTTTCTCACCCGTGCAAAGGACCGGTTTCCAGACCGTCCAGCCTCAAGTTACCAGATCACCTCTGGCCCCACAGACAAGGCCGAAACCCTGACATGGCAACAATTGCATACAAAATCTGTGCAAGCCGCCAACCTGTTTCGCGGCATGGGCATCGGTGAAAAAGACGTGGTCGCCTATGTGCTGCCCAACGCCCATGAAACCCTGATCACCCTTTTGGGCGGCGCCATTGCGGGTATCGTCAACCCAATCAACCCACTGCTAGAGCCCGATCAAATCGCAGCCATCCTGCGCGAAACCGGCGCAACGGTTGTGGTCACGCTGAAGGCCTTCCCAAAGACCGACGTGCCACAAAAAGTGGCCGAGTCTCTGCTCGATGCACCAGATGTGCACACGGTGCTAGAGGTCGATCTCAATCGTTATCTGGGCTTTCCAAAGAATGTCATCGTTCCACTGATCCGCCCGAAAAATCCGATCAGCCACAAGGCCAAGGTGTTGGATTTCAACACAGAAGTCGCCAAGCAAAACACCACGCTGGATTTCGAAGACTGTGGCACCGACCGCGTCGGCGCCTATTTCCACACGGGCGGCACCACCGGCATGCCAAAGGTCGCGCAGCACAAATACTCCGGCATGGTCTACAACGGCTGGCTGGGCGAGCGTCTGCTGTTTGATGAAAAAGACGTGCTGATGTGTCCGCTGCCGCTATTCCACGTGTTCGCGGTTCAGGTGGTCATGATGTCTGCCATTTCATCCGGCGCCCATGTGATCTTCCCAACCCCACAAGGCTATCGCGGCGATGGGGTGTTTGATAACTTCTGGAAGCTGATCGAACGCTGGAAAGTCAGCTTCATCATCACCGTGCCCACAGCCGTCTCTGCCCTGATGCAGCGCCCTGTGGATGCGGATATCTCCACTGTCAACGTGGCCTTCTCTGGCTCAGCCCCCATGCCGATGGAGCTGTTCAAGCGCTTTGAAGAAACCTCCAATGTGGCCATCGTCGAAGGCTACGGCCTCACCGAAGTCACCTGCCTTGTGTCTTGTAACCCACCCGAGGGCGAAAAACGCGTCGGCTCCGTGGGCATCCCATTGCCACACACCGATGTGCGCATCGTGAAATCCACGCCAGACGGTCTTGTGGAATGCGACGCCGAAGAAGTGGGCGAGATCTGCGTCTCCAACCCGGGTGTGATCCCAGGGGCGACCTATACAGAGGCTGAAAAGAACATCGATCTCTACTACAACGAAAAATACCTGCGCACAGGCGATCTGGGCCGCAAAGACGCCGAGGGCTACCTTTGGATCACAGGCCGCGCCAAAGATCTGATCATCCGCGGAGGCCACAACATCGATCCAGCCGAGATCGAAGAAGCACTGGTGCAGCACCCAGCCGTCGCCATGGCCGGCGCCATTGGCCAACCAGATGCGCATTCCGGCGAAATCCCATGCGCCTATGTGGAATTGGTGGCTGACGCAGAAACCACACCAGAAGAATTGCTGGCCTACTGCAAAACCCACGTCCACGAACGGGCGGCGCAGCCAAAGCACATTGAAATCTTGCCAGAGCTGCCCAAAACAGCCGTTGGCAAAGTTTTCAAACCCGACCTGCGCAAATCGGCCATCACCCGCGTCTACAATGCGGCGCTGGAAAAAGACGGCTGCGATGCCCGCGTCAGCGAAGTGATCGATTGCAAAAAACGCGGTCTTGTGGCGCGTCTTGCCGCCAATGGCGCAAGCGACGCGGATGTCACCAAAACCCTCGGCAGCTTCACGCGTCCATGGGAATGGGCTGACAGCTAACCACCTGATAAACAACAACACTCAAAGGCCCTCAGAAAAACTGAGGGCCTTTTGCGTTTCGCCCCTTTTCATCCTTCTTCGCCCAAGCTACCGTTTCCCAAATGACCGAGGGGAGGCGGTCCGCCAGCACTGACTGGCCACGTCTCTGTGCGGCCCATCCAAGAGAACATGCAGATGAGGACATGCAGATGACGTATATTCTAGCCATCGACCAAGGCACCACATCCACACGCGCCATCATCTTTGATGCGGATATGAAAATCTTGGACAGCGCGCAGCAGGAGTTTACTCAGCATTTCCCGAATTCTGGCTGGGTGGAACATGACCCGATGGACCTGTGGAACACCACGCTGGAGACCTGCGCAGATGTCTTGAAAAAGGTCGGTATCACCGCCGCAGACCTCACCGGCATCGGCATCACCAACCAGCGCGAAACCACCGTGATCTGGGATCGCCAAACCGGCGAGCCTGTGCACAACGCCATCGTCTGGCAAGACCGCCGCACAGCAGACATCTGCAACATCCTCAAGGAAGACGGTCACGAAGACACGGTGACCGAAACCACCGGCCTGCTGCTCGATCCATATTTCAGCGCCACAAAGGTTAAGTGGATTCTGGATCACCACGAAGGCCTACGCGCTCGCGCGCGTCTGGGCCAATTGGCCTTTGGTACCGTAGACAGCTGGATCATCTGGAACCTCACCGGCGGAAAACGCCACGTGACAGACGCCACCAACGCCGCGCGCACCATGCTCTACAACATCCACAAGGGCGAATGGTCCGAACGCATCTGCGAGCTTCTGGACGTGCCGCCAGTCGTTCTGCCAGAGGTGCTGGATTGCGCCGCAGACTTCGGCACAACAGACGCCAGCATCTTTGGCGCAGAGGTGCCGATCCTCGGCGTTGCAGGCGATCAACAGGCCGCCACCTTGGGCAACGCCTGCTTTGAGGCGGGCATGTTGAAATCTACCTACGGCACAGGCTGCTTTGCGCTTCTAAACACGGGCGACACAGCCGTGCGCTCTGAAAACCGCATGCTGACCACCATTGCTTATCAGCTGGATGGCAAACCCACCTACGCCCTCGAAGGCGCGATCTTCATCGCAGGTGCTGTTGTGCAATGGCTGCGCGATGGGTTGGGTATCATCAAAGACGCCTCCGAAACGCAGGCTTTGGCAGAATCCGCAGATCGTTCGCAAAACGTGATCCTCGTGCCAGCTTTCACGGGCCTTGGCGCGCCATATTGGTCCCCAGATTGCCGCGGCGCGGTTTACGGCCTCACCCGAGGCACAGGCCCCGCCGAAATGGCCCGCGCCGCTTTGCAAAGCGTGGGCTTCCAAACGCGAGACCTTCTGGAAGCCATGCAAGCTGATATGGGCAACACCGGTAAACAAGTGCTGCGCGTTGACGGCGGCATGACCGCCAGCAACTACGCGATGCAATTCCTGTCAGACATCCTCGGCGCGCCCGTCGACCGCCCAGAGGTTCTGGAAAGCACCGCGCTCGGCGTCGCATGGCTGGCAGGGATGCGGGCAGGGGTCTACCCAGACCAAGAAGGCTTCGCCGCCAAATGGGCGCTGGACCACCGGTTCGAGCCAACCATGCAAGAACCCTTCCGCGAAGACAAATACGCCGCATGGCAACGCGCGGTTCAGGCGACTTTGTCAGTCTAACTGGTGCTTTATCAGGGCGTTTGCAGCCGAAATGTACATTTCAGCCCCTGAAAGGGGCGAATTGCCACCTTTCAGGAAAATAAACGGGGCGTACGCCGCCCCGTTTGACAGGGTTATTTCCACTGGTCCGTGTCGACCCAAATCGTGACCGGCCCATCGTTCAGCAGAGACACTTTCATATCCGCGCCGAAGATACCTTTTTCCACTGGCACGCCGGTCTCAGCCATGGCTTTGGCGAAGTATTCATAGAAATGATTGCCTTCCTCCGCCCCGCAAGCCGTTGAAAACCCTGGGCGATTTCCACTGCGCGTGTCAGCAGACAGGGTAAACTGGCTCACCACCAAAGCCTTGCCGCCAATATCCAGAACGGATTTATTCATCTTCCCGTTCTCGTCTTGGAAAATCCGCATCTTACTGATTTTACTGGCCAATTTATCCGCCATCGCCTCGGTGTCGCCCTTCATGGCGCAGATCAAGATCAACAGACCTTGCTCAATCTCACCGGTGACTTCCCCGTCAACCCGAACAGATGCCTCAGAGACTCGTTGCAGCAAAGCACGCATAGTCTTGCCTCTCTAACTTATTGAAGATTATTGATTTTGCGCAAGGACATACCCCACGCCCGCCGCGACAATCGCCCCCAGAACAACCGCAATTGCGATCTTCCAAGCGGACCAAGGACGCTCGCCCTGAACACGCCCCGTACGGCCATTCACCACAAAACGATAGGTCTTACCACGATATTTATAGGCCGCCATCCAAACTGGAAGCAGCACGTGTTTAAAAGTCACGTCCGACACTAAGGTGTTGATATCATGAACTCTTTGACGATCTCCGCCGATGTCAAACTTCACATCGCGCAGGATCACACGATCCATATGATGGCGTGCCTCGGCAAACCCTTCCTCAAGCTCTACCGCATAGCCTTCCGCCCGAAACCCTGCCAGAAACTCTGGTCGATAAGGTTCCATCGCCGATAAATCCCAAGGTTCCAAGGCTTCGGTAAACCGTTTGGGCAGGCTTTTTGATGCTAAAACAAGCACATCGTCAAAGAACCGCGCCACACGTCCTGACACATTGCGCCAACGCACTTTAGACACACGTTCCTGAACTTGCTTGCCATCTCGCGTCACAGTGCGCGTTTCGTAATACACCGTCCCGCGCTCACCGCGATAACTGCTGTCTGTTTGCGCATCGAAGGTCCAATAGGGCACATAGATGCCATCCATTTTACGACCCTTGCGCGCGTATTCCTGCAAGCCATTGGGCGCAAACCATAATTTTCCCAACCACTGGCTCATGGCCTTGTTGGCAGCCCGCTCATCCAGCGCGAAAGGCAGCACGCCTTTGGGCTTGATCTGGCGGTGTTTGCCCGTGTCGATCACCACTGGCGTCGCGCAGAATGGGCATTCGACGGAATGGTTCACCTCGTCAAATTCCACATGCGCCGCGCAATTGGGGCAGGTGGTCATGCGCTGTTCTTCGATTTCCTGCGCGGGCAGAAGGTTGTTCAGCGCCGCGTTGAAATCTAACTCGTTGATCGAGCCTCCCCAAGGCCCCATGTCCTGCATCAGCGCGTGATGGCCGCAGTGATCGCAGACCAGCTCGCCTTGATCAGGAGCAAAGCGATAGTCCGCGCCGCATTGCTGGCACGGGAAACGATGCGTGTCTGCTGGCGAAGCCGGGGCTGCGTCAGGGGCGGGGGGAGGCATGTCAGTCATGATTTGTCTTATTTTCTAAGATCTTAGGGTTTAAACACCTGGTGGCGGAGGAGGCGGCATGATTGTGAAGAGCTGCGCCAATTCCTGCACATCACCGGCGGCTTTCCAACCGTCTTGGCCTGCGGTCCAAACATATGTTTCGCGGGTTAGGCTGCCATCGGCCGCCATTTGACCAAGGCGAGCTTTCGAAAACGGACCAGTTGTGTTGCCGTTTTCCGCAATGTGCCACACGTGTTCCACCGGAGGCGGCGGCGGGGCCACCGCTGCGGCTTGCGGAGCAGGAGCCGCGCCCGCCGCACCCCAAGGGCCAGCGCCTGTTGCACCGCCCATCAGGCCCTGGGCCATCTGCAAGCCCATGGCTGCGCCCATACCCATGCCCATGGCATCACCTGCGCCGCCACCGTTGCCAACAGCCTCGGCGGCTTTCCATTTCATGTGGTCGTTCAGGTTGCCCGCAATGCCGCGTGAGGTGCGATCATCCAAAGCAGCCTCGACAGCAGGCGGCAAGCTAATGTTTTCAATATACAATTCTGGGATCGACAACCCGTACTTCTGAACAACAGGATCAATCGCTTCAGCGACGATCTTGCCAAATTCGGCTGTGTTCGCCGCCATATCCAGCACTGGAATGCCAGCGCCAGCAATGACGCGCGAGAATTCTTGCACGATGATATTGCGGATCTGGAAGCTGATCTCATCCATGGTGAACTCACCATCGGTGCCCACGATCTCTGTCAGGAAACGTGCTGGATCGCTGACGCGGACGGAATAGGTACCATAGGCGCGCAGGCGCACTGGGCCGAACTCTGGATCGCGTGCGATGATTGGGTTCTTGGTGCCCCATTTCAGATCGTTGAAACGCGTCGTGTTGACGTAGTAAATCTCTGATTTGAATGGGCTTTTGAAACCATGATCCCAGTGATTGAGCGTCGTCAGGATCGGCATGTTGTTGGTCTCAAGCATATAAAGACCCGGCGTGAACACATCCGCCAATTGGCCTTCATGCACAAACACGGCCGCTTGGCCTTCGCGCACGGTTAGCTTTGCGCCATACTTAATTTCATGGCCTTCACGTTCAAACCGCCACACCATCGTGTCGCGCGTGTCATCGACCCAATGGATGACGTCGATGAATTCACCTGTGAGAAAATCGAAAATACCCATGAAAGGCTCCTATTCGGTTACAAGCTTTCGCCCATTTCAGCTTGGGCGAGACGTTTGACGATCGGGCGTGCGGTCTCCAGAGACATGCCGATGTTCAGCTCTGTGCTATACAATATGCGCAGTAGCATTTCATCGTGGTCTGTCAAAAGGGCAAACTCGTCATCATCATTAAAAATAGAGGGTCGGGCGGCAGGGCTGTCGTTTACCAGCCCCATGCCCTGTGCAATTTCTTCGTGAAAACAGGCTTCACGTAGAAGGTCGGGATGTTCCGCGCGCACAATGGCAAGCGCAGACATGATTGTTGGTTTTGGCCCATCAGAATGGCTCACCACCACAAGGCAATGCATGTCACGGGTGAGATTTTGTAGAAGGCTGCGATTAAAGGTCGAAAGGTTCGGCAGCAGTTGTGCCAAACGATCCGCCATGGCGCTGCGATCATCTTCGCCTCGTACCAGCACGTGGAAATTGGCATTGTTAGCCGTCCCGCTCACGGAATGGTTTGTGATCTTCGCAAGCCTTGCGGCAAAGCTGTTTACTGTTTGAGTGTCTTTGCTACGCTGTTCTTGGAGAACGCTTGGGCCGAATTCGACCTTGATGCGCACAGGGTCCTTCCAGCGCGCGAGCAGGCGGGCCTGGCCATCTGACTTTTCTAGGCGCAGCCCGATACGATGTTCGTCGTAAAAGGCGATCTGTTCGAAATTGCGCGCCAGCATGTCTGACGTAAAGGGCGTGTCATTACCGCCTGCGTCTGACCGCATCAGCCCTTGCGAAAGCAGATCTGCCTGAAGGCTAGAATAATAGGTTTTAATTTCCGTGCTTCGACGACTTGGGGCAGAGGGCACAAAAGCGGCTGGTTGTGGGGCCGCTTTTGGCTGTGGCGCCGAGGTATCGTCAGGTGGAGAAAGCTCACATGCGGCCAGCATGCAAAGCAATCCCCCTATGACGATCCCTCGGCTCTGTTTCACTTAGTCTGCACCTGCGGCTGTTGCGATGGTGTCGCCCAGACCTGTGGCTTTGGCTTTCGCCGCTGCCAGCGTGTCGCGCAGGTCTTTTTCCATCTGTTGCAGCTCGGTTTCGGCTGCCGCGCGGCGTGCCTTGCCTTCGTCTGCGATTTGCAGGCTTTCTTCGATGGTGCCGATCAGATCTGCATTGGCTTGCTTGACCGCTTCGATGTCGAAGACGCCGCGTTCCATTTCTTCGCGGATCATCTTGTTGGATTCGCGCAGGTTGGCCGCATTGGATGTCAGCAACTCGTTGGTCAGATCGTTTGCATCACGTACCGCTGCTGCCGCTTGGGCAGAACGTTGGATGGTTACAGCCTGTGCCAGTTGGGTTTCCCACAGAGGCACTGTGTTGACCAAAGTAGAGTTGATCTTGGTGACCAAAGATTTGTCGTTTTCCTGAACCAAACGGATGGATGGCAGAGACTGCATGGTCACCTGACGCGTCAGCTTCAGATCGTGAACGCGGCGTTCCAGATCGTCACGCGCGGCACGTAGATCGCGTAGTTCTTGGGCAACCATAACCTGATCGTTTTCGGCAGCGGCTTTAACGTCTGCTTCTTTCGCTGGGATCACTTTCGTGTCCAGCTCTTCCAGCTTGGCTTCACCCGCAGCGATATACAGCGCCAGCTCGTCGTAGAAATCCAAAGTCTTTTCATACAGCACGTCCAAAGACTTGATGTCTTTCATTAGCGTATGCTCGTGCTCCAGCAGTTCATCGGTGATCTTATCGATCTGGCCTTGAACGTTTTCAAAACGCGCTGTGAATTTCGCAAATGGCGCGGCTTTGCCGAGCAGCTTTTCCCACCATTTCTGTTCGCGGCGTACGTCTAGTTCGGACACAGAGAAACCACGGATCGTTGTCACCATGCCGCGCAGGCTGTCGCCCGCTGGGCCGACGTCTTTGTTACGCACGCCAGCCAGCATGGATTGGCTGATCTCTTGCAGTTCTGCTTGAGCTGCAGAGCCAAAGGACACGATAGAGTTGGTGTCGCTCATGTCCAGTTCTGACATGCGCTTGGCGATTTCGGCGCTTGTCGGCTTGTCAGCTTCAGCGATTGGCACAATGGCGTTGGCAGCGGCTGGTTCAGGCAGAACCACAGCGTTCAGCGCTTCGACTTCGGCCAGTGCGGCCTCTGCTTTTTGGCGGATAGTTTCAGACATATTATTCCCTCGCTGTGTTAAGCGTTATGCATCGTCTCTAATGCCTTCGCGCTGCAGTCTTTCGCGCAGCACGTCGATTTCAATGGATAGATCACTGTTGTCGTTTTCCAGCAGGCTTTGGGTGCGTGCTGCAAAGTTTTGCTCCAGATCGTCTAGTAGAGCGGCGTAGTTGTCGCGCGCTTCTGCCGATTGGTTGCGGCTGTATACGTCGGCGAATTTGACCGTCGCATCGCGTGCGCCCTTCAAATAGACCGATAGGTATTTACGGGCAGAGGTCAGATCACGCGGATCATCCTCGATGGTGCGAAACAGATCGCGCGCCGTGGTTTCAAACTGCGCAACGCGGCGCTCCATCTGGCGGTCGCCAGAGCGTTTGATCGCGTCTGTCATGCCACTCAGATGCTTTTCCGCATCTGCAACGGCGCGGGCCACGCGATCCGTTTGGAACGTATCAATGCCTTCGGTGCCTTTGTTCTTCAAAGGGTCAAAGCCGAAGGCAAGGCTGTGAATGACTGTGCCCAGCACAAAGAAAATGATCGCTTCGATTGGGCCAAATCCCGCAAAGCCAGCGGCACACAGGCCAAGACCCGTGAGCAACGAACCAAGGATTTTGCGCGGCAGCGCAGGGCGACGCGCCACTTTACGCGCTTCATAGGCTTCTTGGGCGATCAACCCCTCACGGGTCAACCAAGCCGCAAGCAAAAGCAGACCCAACGCCAGCAAATATTGCGCCATCACAATCGGTTCAGCCGTGAAGGCTTTCCAAATCAGAGGCAGAGGCGTGAGGAACATCACATTGGCACGGCCACCTGCGCGGCTGCGTTTGGCGTTTTGGAAGGCGCCCTTTGCTTGTGGTGTCGTGGTTTCGCTCGCCCCGTCTGGGCTGAACTTACCGCCATATCGCTGTGCCATTATGCGCCCCCTGCGACGGAGACATAAAGCGTCAATATGACAAGCAGAATAAATGCCAATTTTTGTAACCCAGTGGTCGTCATAGATTTGGTTTCCCCAGTAACCCTGCCAGAAAGCTAAGAAGTTTCGGCCTCGTATACTAGGGGGAACTATCTAAAAGAGACATCACGGCAAAGGCTTGCTGGCTTTTTCGATGATGCTTGAAAGAAAAACGCCCGCTGGATGAACCAACGGGCGTTTTAAGGTTTGGATTTGAGACTTAGTGGTGCGCGCCGCGCTCGGCGTCCAGCTTGCGGCGGTAGCCGGACTGGATGATCTCGACCACAAACAGAACGACCACACTGAAGTAGAAGGTTGTTTTGGACATTGGCACCAGATCGTAACCAAAGAACTTCAGCGCCAAAGAGTCGTCATGCATTGCGTGAGAGGCTGCGACACCAGCCTCACCCAGCAGAACAACACCAACAATCAGCAAGATGAACAGGCCGAGGACTTCGTACATGCGGTTCTTTTCCAAAAAGCGCGTCACGCCATCTGCCAGCACAAGCATCGCAAGGCCCGACAGTAGGATGGCAGTTGCCAGAATTGGGAAAACATCGGTGATCGCCAGTGCAGACAGCACAGAGTCAAACGAGAAGATCAGGTTCATCAAAACAATCAGCATGACCACTTTAACAGCGGATTTGCCCGATTTATGTTCAACATCTGCATCTAGATCGTGGATGGTCAGCATGTGGCCGATCTCTTTCACGGCGGTGTAGATGATGAACACACCCCCAAGAATGAAGACACAGGTTGCGAAGTTCACGCCGCCTTCGATGATGCCTGGTGTGTTGAAGACAAAGAATGGCTCGGCCATTGCATCGATCAATCGGATCATGGTGAACAACAGCACGACGCGCAGGGCGACGGCGATGATAATCCCCCAAAAACGCACAGCTTTTTGGTGCGCGACAGGGGCGCGTTGGGATTCAATTGAGATATACAGAAGGTTGTCAAAGCCCAGAACGGCTTGCAGGAAACACAGCATCAGCAGGTTTCCAAGGTTTTCCAGCGTCAGAAGATCGGCCATCGTTTTGCCCTTGCTTGAAATAAGTTTGGGGCAAGTGAATAGCTTATGAGCCTGTTAAGTCAACGCAGCAGTCAGGGGGAAAAGCGCAAAGATATTAGCGTTTTGGTCCGCTTTTGCGCCCACCGCCATTGCCGCGACGCCCTCTAGAGCTGGTGTTATTGCTGTCAAAGTCCGTCATCACGCCTTTGCGCCCGCCAGTGTTTGGCGCGCCAGGCTTGCCGGAGCGTCCTGGTTTGCCGGACTTAAGGCCGCCAGATTTTTGCGGCCCATCGCTGCGAGATCCACCTTTGTTTGGACCACCTTGATACGGACCGCCTTTGTGCGGCGCGCCTTTTGGGCCACCCTTGAAAGCAGGGCGATCACTTGGCGCGGCTTGGTTTGGCTTGCGGCGGCGTTGCGGCGTTTTACGCGTTTCTGGCGCAACAGCGCCATCAAGACCCAATTGGTCACGCACCACGCGGCGGCGCACTTCTTCGACGGCGTCTGGTTTGAGATCGCCCAATTGGAACGGGCCGTAAGATACTCGGATCAAACGGTTTACACGCAGATCAATCGCTTCCATTGCGCGGCGAATTTCACGGTTTTTGCCTTCACGTAGGGCCACGGTGACCCAAGCGTTGGCGCCTTGCTGGCGGTCCAGCGTGATATCCATGGGGGCGAAATGCTCGCCATCCACTGTGATCCCGTCACGCAGCGGCTGAAACCGCTCGTCTGTTGGGCGGCCATTGACGCGCACGCGATACTTGCGCACCCAACCGGTTGAAGGCAGCTCTAGCTTACGCTTCACGTCACCATCATTGGTGAG
Organism: uncultured Paracoccaceae bacterium; assembly: GCA_947499725.1. Lineage (GTDB taxonomy): Bacteria > Pseudomonadota > Alphaproteobacteria > Rhodobacterales > Rhodobacteraceae > Cognatishimia. Next base: position 384,840 of record CANMPK010000001.1, read on the forward strand.
CAGCAGCAGACCTTCGGAATTCAAATCAAGGCGGCCCACGGTCATCACATGTTTGGGCATGTTATCTGGCAGATCGTCAAAGATCGTCGCGCGATCTTTTTCATCTTTATGGGTCGTCACCTTGCCGGTTGGCTTGTGATACAGCCAAAGCCGTTCTGGCTCGCGCTCGGCAATCGGCTTGTTGTCCACCAAAATCCGATCGTTTGGCGAAACGTTCAGTGCGGGTGAAGACAGCACTTTCCCATTCACGGAAACGCGGCCGGCTTCGATCATGCGCTCGGCTTCACGGCGCGAGGCAACACCTGCGCGGGCCAGAACTTTGGCGATACGATCACCGGATGGGGCGGATTTTGGGCTGTCATTGCTCATAGAGGGTCTCTAACCGCCAAAATAGGATTGCGAAAGAGGGAATGCTGAGCCACACAAAGGAATGCAGTTCAAATCGCATATGGATCTGGCCCTTTCAGAGGCCAAAGCCGCCGCCGAGCGTGGTGAAGTCCCTGTTGGGGCCGTCATCGTGGATGCGGATGGCAAGGTCTTAGCGTCTGATGGCAATCGCACGCGCGAGTTGAATGACCCAACTGCCCACGCCGAAATCATGGTGATCCGCGCCGCTTGCGCTGCTTTGGGCTCCGAGCGTCTGCCTGGTTGTGATCTTTACATTACGCTTGAGCCTTGTCCGATGTGCGCCTCTGCGATTTCGCAAACGCGGATTGCGCGGGTGTATTATGGGGCGTCTGATCCAAAATCCGGCGGATTGGGGCAGGGGCCAAAGGTCTTTGATCATCCGCAAAGCCATCACAAGCCAGAGGTCTACGACGGATTGGCGGTTATGGAATGCGAAGCCCTTTTAAAAGACTTTTTTGCCGCCAAACGCAGCTAGTCTGCGAATAGTGGCCATAGCAGCCGCTCACATGCTTGCACCGCTTCAAAAGCAAGGCTAAACGCTGTTTCAAGGACAGATTGGAGTTTTCGTATGTCGATTGACAAGGACACAGCCGCGCGCGTTGCAAAACTGGCGCGTATTAAGGTTGAAGAGGATGCGCTGCCAGCTCTGGCGCAGGAATTTAACAATATCCTCGGGTTCATCGAACAACTCAATGAAGTCGATGTCGAAGGCGTAGAGCCAATGACATCTGTGACACCGCAGAAACTGAAACGCCGCGTGGATGAAATCTCCGATGGCGACCAGCAAGACAAAGTGTTGGCAAACGCGCCAGATGCGCGTGAAGGCTTCTTTGCGGTTCCGAAGGTGGTAGAATAATGACTGATCTGAATAAACTGACGCTGGCAGACGCACGCGATAAACTGCGCGCCAAAGAAGTGACCTCTGTTGAACTGACTGAGGCTTGCCTGTCAGCCGCTGAAGCCTCTTCTGCGCTGAACGCCTATGTGCACAACACGCCAGAGATCGCATTGGAGCAAGCTAAGGCTGCCGATGCGCGTTTGGCGGAAGGCGATGCCCCTGCGATGTGCGGCTTGCCAATTGGTGTGAAAGATCTGTTCTGCACCAAAGGCGTGCCATCTCAAGCGGCCAGCAGCATTCTGGAAGGCTTTACGCCAGAGTATGAATCCACCGTCACACAAAACCTGTTTGATGCGGGTTCTGTGATGCTGGGCAAGCTGAACATGGACGAATTCGCCATGGGCAGCTCGAACGAAACATCTTGCTACGGCAATGCCGTGAACCCTTGGCGCCGTAGCGGCGACGAGACAAACCTGACACCAGGTGGCTCTTCCGGTGGTTCCGCGTCTGCGGTTGCTGCGGACATTTGTCTGGCGGCGACAGGCACGGATACGGGTGGTTCGATCCGCCAGCCAGCGGCGTTTACCGGTATTGTGGGCATCAAGCCAACCTACGGGCGTTGCTCGCGTTGGGGTGTTGTGGCTTTTGCCAGCTCGCTGGACCAAGCGGGCCCAATGACCAAATCCGTGCGCGATGCTGCGATCATGTTGGAAGCCATGGCGGGCCACGATCCGAAAGACAGCACCTCTGCTGATCTGGCGGTGCCTAACTTTGAAGCCATGCTGACAGGCGACATCAAAGGCAAGAAGATTGGTATCCCGAAGGAATATCGTCTGGACGGTATGCCGGATGAAATCGCCAAGCTTTGGGACGATGGCATTGCCATGCTCAAAGCAGCGGGTGCGGAAATTGTTGATATTTCTCTGCCACATACACAATACGCGTTGCCTGCGTATTACGTGATTGCGCCTGCGGAAGCCTCTTCCAACCTCGCGCGTTACGATGGTGTGCGCTACGGCCACCGCGCGACTTTGGCGCAGGGTGATGGCATCAACGAGATGTACGAGAAAACCCGCGCCGAAGGCTTTGGGGCAGAGGTGCAGCGCCGCGTTATGGTCGGCACATACGTTCTGTCTGCGGGCTTCTACGACGCCTATTACAACCGTGCGCGCCGCGTACGTGCGTTGATTAAGAAAGACTTTGATGACGCTTTCGCAGCGGGCATCGATGCGATCCTGACGCCAGCAACGCCATCCGCGGCCTTTGGCTTGGGCGACATGAAAGATGCGGACCCAGTGAAGATGTATCTGAACGACGTCTTTACCGTCACACTGAACCTTGCTGGCCTACCTGGTATCGCAGTGCCAACAGGCGTGAGCAGCGAAGGTCTGCCGCTTGGTTTGCAGCTGATTGGGCGTCCTTGGGAAGAGGGTGATTTGCTGAATACCGCCTATGCATTGGAAAATGCTGCGGGATTCGTAGCGAAACCAAATCAGTGGTGGTAAAACGGCTCTAACAAAAAGTTACGAGGCTATACGATGCGGTTGATCTTTTGTGGATGTGCGCTTTTGGCGATGGCGGCTTGTTCGCCGCCTGTACCAGATAGCGGAGCAGGGGTTGGGTTTGATAATCGGAACCTACGACCAGGTGGTTCGCAGACCTATGTACCTGCGGTCCCAGAGCCTCAGGCTGTCTCGTCTGAAACCCTTGCAGCCTTGGATGCGACCGCGCCATCTGCGACTGGCACGACGGCTTCGACGGATGGCTTAGGCCGGTCTGTTGTCGAAGCGAGCCCGTCCAATCCGCAGCCGTTACAGCTTGAAAACGCTGGGCTTTCTGACGAAGAGAACTTCGCATCTGTCGGCAACCGCCGTACGATCGAAGACGATGCACGACGTCGCGCGGCCATTGCGAGCCAGTATCAAGTGATTGAGCCAACCGCTTTGCCATCGCGTGTGAATGCGGGTCCGAATATCGTGGAATATGCGTTGAGTACGAATAACCCGGTCGGGGTTCAGCAATATCAACGGCTTGGCCTGAATGCGCGTGCGAAGTTTGAAAAGAACTGTGCGAAGTATCCTTCTGCGGAAGAAGCGCAGATCGATTTCCTAACGCGTGGCGGTCCTCAGAAAGACCGTTTGGGCCTAGATCCCGATGGGGATGGTTACGCTTGTAGCTGGGATCCTACTCCGTTTCGTAGCGTGTCAGCGGGCTGATGTCCGCGCAAGCGTTTGAAATAAAACAACATCCTTCGCCAAATTTTGGACCGCGCCGTGATGGCGCGGCGCCGTCTTTGGTGGTGTTGCATTACACTGCCATGGATAGCGCAGAGGGGGCCTGTCGGGCGCTGTGTGATCCGGCGCGAGAGGTTTCGGCGCATTATCTGATCAGCCAAAAAGGTGATATCCTTCAGTTGGTTAGCGAAGAGATGCGCGCTTGGCATGCTGGGGCAGGGCGTTGGGGCGATATCACGGATGTGAATTCCCATTCGATTGGGATTGAACTCGACAACACAGGGGATTGCCCGTTTGCGCAGCCCCAGATGGCTGCGCTGGAGTGGCTTCTGCCTAACATTATGAAAAGATGGGGTATTTCAGCTTCTGGCGTGATTGGGCATTCCGATTTTGCGCCACATCGCAAGATTGATCCGGGTCGCTATTTTGATTGGAAACGCCTTGCGTGGCAGGGGTTGGCGGTTTGGCCGGATGATCAATCTGGCGAGGTCGAATGGGAAGAGGCAGCGCGCAGATTTGGCTTTCCTGTGGATGGTTTTGCCGACGGTGAAACCTTGAAAGATGCGTGTTTTCAAGCGTTTAGGTTGCGGTTTCGTCCTTGGGCGACAGGTGCAGAAGACGCGGAAGATCGCCGGATCATGGCGCGTTTGATCGCGCAGGGCTAACCACACATTGACGGGGCTGCGTTGGCACCCTATCACTGCGCCTCGCACAGGGGGCTGGATGGCCGCGGGGTAACTCGAGGAAAGTCCGGACTCCACAAGGCAATGGTGCCGGGTAACGCCCGGCTGGGGAAACCCAAGGGATAGCGCCACAGAGAATAGACCGCCTTGTTGAAAAGGTAATCTTTTCAATTGGGTAAGGGTGAAACGGTGGAGTAAGAGCCCACCGCGGTTTTGGCAACAAAACTGGCATGGCAAGCCCCACCAGGAGCAATGCCGAATAGGGATCACACGCCGCTTGCGGCAAGGACGTCTTGGCCTGGTGATCCGGGTTGGCAGCTAGAGGGCGCTTGGTAACAGGCGCTTTAGATGAATGGTCATCCAGAGGGGCTCGCCCCTTGGACAAAATCCGGCTTATAGGCCCCCTGTGCTTACCTTCCGATCTTTGCCTTAACTTCTAAGTAATGTGGCATTTCGCGCTTTTGAATCAGTGAAATGTACAATTGAGCAAGCGTGTCTTCTCGTTGATTTGCGATTTAGTTTTGGTTAGCGTTGAGACATGAGGCTTTAAGGCCCAGTGTTCCAAAGGATGGAGCTTTAATGTTTGAGAGTGTCGATCAAGGTTGAGCCACTTGACGTGGCTGTGTTGTGAAACCCATCTGATGTCTTTGAGAAGACCGGATGGGGTGTTCTGTTGATTATTCATTCTCTGAAAGTTTCTAAACAATGAAGAACTCTTTTTCGTTTCGCCGTGAAGCGCCGCGTGATTTCGCCTTGGTTGAGGCGCTGCAAAGCGCTGCCTTTGAAGATTCCCAGATTGCAGATTTGGTGCGTGATCTGCGCGCGCTTGATGCGGTTTACCCGACCTTATCTATGGTGGCTGTTGATGCGGAGGATAGGCCGCTTGGACATGTCATGCTGTCTCATGCTTGGCTTGATTGCTGGGATCGCCTGCTGGATGTGAAGGTTTTATCGCCTTTGGGGGTGACGCCAGATCAGCAGGGGCAAGGGATTGCCACAGGGCTGATGACAGCGGCCTTAACAGAAGCAGATCAAATGGGTGTGCCCATGGTGTTTCTTGAAGGCAATGATGCGTTCTATGGTCCACGTGGGTTTCGCTGCGCGGTGCCGTATAATATTCGGCGACCTTCTTTGCGCATCCCCGAGAGGGCGTTTCAGGTCTATCCGTTGAGTGGTTATCAAAGCGATATGACCGGAAGTTTTGTCTATCGTGATGTGCATTGGCGGCACGGTGTTGGGCTTTATCGCACTGGGTAAGCGATCATGGGTAAGCGGTTCTGAGTGGGGTGAACGCAACTGGTTTGTTGGAAATCTCAAAAAATCCGAAAAACCATGACATTTCCATGAAGTGCCCATTGACTCGGCGCGTCACACCTTTAAAAGGCGGGCTTCATAGAGATTTCACGGGCATCTGCTGCCCGCGCAGGAGAAGACCAAATGGCGAAGCCGACCACAATTAAGATCCGCCTGAACTCGACCGCGGGTACTGGCCACTTCTACGTGACCAAGAAAAACGCACGTACGATGACCGAAAAGATGGTCGTCCGTAAATACGACCCAGTGGTGCGTAAGCATGTTGAGTATAAAGAAGGCAAGATCAAATAAGATCGCTTTCAAATTCATGCAAAAGCCGCGCCAATTGAGCGCGGCTTTTTCATTTTTAGGGTCGCGCTGGAATCCCCCTCTTTTCCAGGACCGTGACCATGAGAGATTCTTTCGAGATTAGAATAGCCAGACCAGAAGATGCGCGCGCCGTGTCCTCTGTTATTTCCGCAAGCTACAGCGTTTTGCTGGTGGCGGATTATCACCCAAAAATTTTGGCCAAAGCCTTGCCACGCATATCTGTTGCGCGGCCAGAGTTGCTGGCGTCGGGCACATACTTTGTGGCCGAGGCACAGGGGCGTTTGATTGGCGTTGGGGGCTGGACGGACCTGAGCCCGACACGCGGGCTTACAACCGCTGGAGAGGGGCACATGCGGCATCTGGCGGTGCATCCGGACCATCTGCGCTTGGGGGTCGGTCGGGCGCTGGCTGAGGCGTCTTTCGCTTCTGCAAGCGAGATGGGGGTTCAGGCGCTGCGGTGCTTGAGTACGCTGACGGCTGCGCCGTTTTATCAGTCCTGCGGCTTTGCGCGTTTGCAAGAGATCGAGATGACGCTTGAGCCCGGGTTGTACTTCCCTGCGGTGGAGATGCGTAAGGTCTTAGCGCAGGTGGCCCCAGCGGCGTGAGTGCGCAATAAAAAAGGCCGGCTGCGAGAGCCGGCCTTTCTGTATTCGGTGTAAGCGCTGCTTACTCGCGGTTGCCCAGCAGTTGCAGCAGCATCATGAACATGTTGATAAAGTCCAGATACAGGGACAGAGCGCCCATGATCGCGGCTTTACCCAGCCATTCTGTGTCGCCGGAGTGGGCGTGCATCAGGTAGGTGTTTTTGATGTTCTGTGTGTCGTAAGCTGTCAGACCAGCGAAGATCAGAACGCCGATTGCAGAGATCGCGAAGGCCACGGCGGAAGACGCCAGGAAGATGTTCACGATGGATGCAACCACCAGACCAATCACACCCATGATCAGGAAAGAACCCCAGCCGGAGATGTCTTTCTTCGTGGTGTAGCCCCAGAGGGACAGGCCTGCGAAGGCGATGGATGTCACCAGGAAGACCTGAATGATGGAGTAGCCTGTGAATTGCAGGAAGATCCAGCTGATGGACAGACCCATCAGAGCGGCGAAACCGTAGAAGACAGTTTGTACGCCAGCTGCGGACAGGCGTTTCATTGCTGCGCCGAAGCCGAAGAAGACAAAAGCGAGCGGTGCGAACATGATCACCCATTTCAGTGGGGATGTGTAAATCGCCGCGCCGAAGGATGTCAGGTACTTTTCAGCACCGATCTGTGCAACAGCCGCAGATGGGTCTGTTGTGACCGCGAGGCCAGAAATAGCCCATGCCGCCAAGAAAGTGATGAACATGCCTACGGACATTGTGCCGTATACTTTGTTCATGTGGGCGCGCAGCCCTGCGTCGATATCCGCTGAGCGGGCACCGGCCACGCCGCGGACTGTGTCAAATTGAGCCATTAAAGCCTCCAGTTAAACTTTGTTTGGGCCCCCAATTCGCATTGGAGGCCGTCACAGGGAATATCGTGGAGGTTTGGGGATTTTTCAAGGAATTCCGGCAGAAAATTGCCGGAATTTCCAATCAATTGCGCCAATGTGATGGAACATCCCACGCTGGGCGTGCGGCTTCGGTCATTGCCTCGCTGCGTGTGAGGCCAATGTCGCGCAGTGCGTCGTCGTCTAGTTTGGCCAATGCGTTGCGCTGGCGTGAAATGGCGAAGAAGTCGGCAACTTTGAACCCAGTGTCCAAAGAGAGGCCTGCGAAGCGACCGAGGGAAGCGAAAAATGTCATGGTCTGTCCTTTCTTGGATCGTGATATGTTTTTCGAGATCAATCAAATCTCTTGATCTATATGGCAGGCTATGTCAGATTTTAAAAACGAATGTTTGTGACGCTAATCATCAAGGATTGTGATCTATGAGAAATTTAGACGTAACCACATTACGAAGCTTTATGGCTGTGGCGGATACGGGCGGTGTGACGAAAGCCGCGGGGTTTCTGAATTTGACGCAATCGGCTGTGTCTATGCAGTTAAAGCGATTGGAGGAGATGCTGGGGGTGACCCTGCTGGATCGCTCGGCGCGGTCGATTTCTTTGACGGCGGAAGGCGAGCAGTTTCTGGGATACGCGCGTCGCATGGTGACCTTGAACGATGAGATCGTGCGTCGCCTGAGCCATCAAGAGTTTGAGGGCGAGATCACATTGGGTGTGCCACATGACATTCTGTATCCGGTGATCCCACGCGTTTTGCAGCAATTTCGCGCGGCGTATCCGCGTATGAGCATTCAGTTGATCTCGTCGCATTCGATCCCATTGAAAGAGAAACTGGCGAAGGGGGAATGCGATATGATCCTGACGACAGAACCCAATGAAGGCGGCGAAGAGCTGTGCCGGATGGCTTTGGCTTGGATCGGCGCGCCGGGTGGGGCGAGCTGGCGGCGTCGGCCTTTGCGGTTTGCCTCGGGGCGCAAATGCATGTTCCGTGGCATTGCCCTTGATCTGATGGATAAACAGGGGATCGAGTGGGAGAACGCTGTAGATACAGAAAGCGATCGATCTATCGAGGTGACTGTTGCGGCTGACATGGCGGTGAGCGTGATGATCGCAGCCACAGCGCCGCCGCAGCTTGAGGTGATCGATTCTGGCGGCGCTTTGCCGGATTTGGGCCAACAGCGCATTAACCTCTATGGGGCGGACAAAGCCTTGGGCGAGGTAGAACAACATTTGGCAGAGCTGCTGCGTCAGGGCTTCCGCAGCCTGAGTGCATCTGATGCCACGGTGAATTGGGATCAGCCACGCCGTTTGGTTGGGTTATAATCAGCCGTTTGGCGTGATCACCACTTTACCAGTTGATTTGCGCGTGCGCAGCAACTCAAGCCCCTTGGCCGTGTCTTCCAGTGGAAGAACATGGCTGATGTGGGGTGTCAGCTTGCCTTGTGAATACCAATCGAACAATTCAGACAGGCTGTCTGTGATGATCTGCGGCTTATATTGTAAGTAACCGCCCCAATACACGCCAAGCACGCTCAGGTTTTTCACCAGCATATGGTTGGCTGGGATTTGTGGCACCTCGCCGCTGGCAAAGCCGATGGGCAAGAGGCGGGCATCTGGGTTGGCGGCGCGGAAGGCGTCTTTCCATTGGCTGCCGCCGACAGGATCGTAGACCACATCAGCGCCGCCAAGGGATTTGACCACCTCGCGAATGTCTTCGGTTTGCGCATCGATCAGGTGATCTGCGCCCGCCTGTTTGGCGATGGCGAGTTTTTCAGCGCCACGGGCGCAGGCGATCACGCGGGCGCCCATCAGTTTTCCGATTTCAACAGCCGTCAGGCCGACACCGCCTGCGGCCCCAAGCACCAGCAATGTTTCATTTGGCTGCAGTCGCGCGCGATTCTGTAGGGCGACGTGACTCGTCCCATAGGCGATTTGGAAGGCGGCTGCGTCTTCGAAGGACATGTCATCTGGAAGGGGAACGGCGCGTTCTGCGGGGAAACACCCGTATTCTGCAAGACCACCTTGGCCGCCAAACACGGCCACACGTGTTCCGAGTGCTGGGCCATTTGTGTCTGGACCAAGCGCTTCGACGACACCCGCTGTTTCCAATCCGGAAACAAACGGGGGAATCGGTGTATCCTGATAAGTGCCTTTAATCATGAGCAGATCAGCGAAGTTCAAACCACACGCGTGGATTTTCACAAGAATTTGACCGGCCTTTGGCGTAGGTTTTTCTACGGTTTCTAGGGCGGGAGGCGTGTCGAAGGAAGTGACTTGAAAGGCGCGCATAATCTCTCCGCTTTGCAGGGGTATTTGCCTATTTTTTAAGGAATTTTATGCGGTTGAGATAGGTGTAACGGAGCGTCATTTGATTTTTGAATATTTAGCAACCTTAAGGTGAGGAGTTTTAACTAAATTATTTAAAAAAACTTGATCCATGTGACGAAAATGTTAAAGTCGATCTGCTGCTTAGGGATGCGCAGCACAACTTAGAAGACGTGAACGTCAGTATGGGAGCTGACCTAACGCCCGAGCATGGCGTGTTTTGCCTTGCTTGGAACCTTAATCGTAGGAGTTACCCATATGACGCACCCCGTTGATGTGCATGTTGGCAAACGTATTCGGCATCGCCGTTGGCTGGTCGGTAAGACACAGCAACAGCTTGCTGAACAGGTTGGCATTAAGTTTCAACAAATTCAGAAATACGAAACAGGCGCGAACCGTGTCAGTGCTTCTCGGCTTTGGGATATTGCCGAAGCGCTGGATGTTTCCGTGAGCTTTTTCTTTGAAGGCATTGGTGAGAGCGCAAATCGTAGCGCAAGCGCAATTCCTGCGGATTTGATGGGTGATAAGGAAGCACTTGATTTGGTGCGCTCTTATTACGCGATTCCAGAGAACCAGCGCCGTCGTTTGTTTGATCTCGCGCGCGTTCTAAGCGACGTTGCTTGAGTTTTTCCCTCTCCTGCGGTAGCGCAAGCACGGCAGGAAAGGGACCCAAATGACCAAGACGCATCAAGATGCAGCGGAATTGATTGCCGTTGCCCATGAAATGGCCGACGCTGCGCGTGCGGCCATTTTGCCGTTTTTTCGGCAGGTTGATCTGACAGCAGAGAATAAGTTGGATGGCGGCTTTGATCCCGTCACGGTTGCGGATCGCGCGGGCGAAGAGGCGATGCGCAAAGTGCTGGCGGCGAAACGCCCGCAGGATGCGATTTTGGGGGAAGAATATGGCGCGAAGGATGGCACAAGTGGCCTGACTTGGGTGCTGGATCCGATTGATGGCACGCGTGGCTTTATCAGCGGCACACCCACGTGGGGCGTGTTGATTGCTGTCTCTGACGCGGATGGTCCTTTGCTGGGTGTGATTGATCAGCCTTACATTGGCGAGCGCTTCATGGGCGGTTTGGGTGTGTCCGAGATGACGGGGCCACACGGCAGCCGTTCTTTGGCAACAAAGGGCGCGACAGAGCTGAGCGAAGCCATTGTTTTCACGACATTTCCTGAGGTTGGCAGTGATGTAGAAGGCGTGGCCTTTCATCAAGTGGCTTTGCAGTGCAAATTGGCGCGCTATGGCATGGATTGCTATGCCTATGCGCTGGTGGCTAGCGGTCAGGTGGATTTGGTGATCGAAGCCGGTTTGAATTCCTATGACATCCAAGGGCCGATTGGTGTTGTTGAAGCGGCGGGCGGCGTTGTGACCGATTGGACAGGCGGGCCAGCCCATGAAGGCGGGCGCGTGATTGCGGCGGCCAATGCTGAGATCCATGCAAAGGCTTTGGCGATTTTGAAGGATTGCGATTAAGGGTCTTTGGGAAGACGTAATGGGGCGGCGCATTTTGTCTTGATCTCAATCTGAGATTGTCTAGATTGACGGTGCGCTGAGTCCTTTGCCCGCTTTCTGTCAGTGCCTGAGTCACTCCTCACCGAAACGGGCATAGAGGGGTGATTATGTCTGTTTCTGAGATTTTGATTAAAAATGCTGACGTTGTTCTGACGATGGATGATGCGCGCTCGCGTTTGGCGGGGGTGGATTTGCGTCTGAAGGATGGGGTGATCGCTGAGATCGGGCAGGGGCTTACCACGGCTGGCGAGATTGTTCTGGCCGAGGGCTGTGTGGTGACGCCAGGGCTGGTGAACACCCACCACCATTTGTACCAAACGCTAACGCGGGCCGTGCCCGGGGCGCAGGATGCTTTGTTGTTTGGCTGGTTGCAGCGGCTTTATCCGATTTGGTCGCGGTTTGGGCCGGAAGAGATGTATGTTTCTGCGCAGATTGGTTTGGCAGAGCTGGCTTTGTCGGGCTGCACACAAAGTTCTGATCATTTGTATCTATATCCTAATGGCGCGCGGCTGGAGGATACGATTGCGGCGGCGCAGGAGGTGGGCTTGCGGTTCCATCCCACGCGCGGCGCGATGAGTATTGGCGAGAGTGACGGCGGACTTCCGCCGGATGCTTTGGTCGAACGTGAAGCGGATATTTTGAACGACTGTATCCGCGTTGTGGATGCCTATCATGATGCCAGCGAGGGCAGCATGGTGCGGGTGGGGATTGCGCCCTGTTCGCCGTTTTCTGTGAGCCGTGGCTTGATGCAGGATGCGGCGGCTTTGGCGCGTGATAAGGGTGTGATGTTGCACACCCATCTGGCGGAGAACGACGAGGACATTGCGTATTCGCTTGAGATGTTCGGCTGTCGGCCCGGTCAATATGCCGAAGAACTGGGCTGGACGGGTGAAGATGTGTGGCATGCCCATGCGGTGAAGCTTGATGGGCAAGAGATTGATTTATTTGCCAGAACTCACACAGGCGTGGCCCATTGCCCCTGTTCAAACTGCCGCCTTGGATCGGGCATTGCGCCGGTGCGGGCGATGCGGGATGCGGGCGTGAAAGTAGGGCTTGGCGTGGATGGATCGGCCAGCAATGACGTGGGCAATATGATGGCTGAGGCGCGCCAGACGATGCTGTTGCAGCGGGTGCAGAATGGCGCGGATGCCATGAGCGCAGATGAGGCTTTGTATATCGCCACACGCGGCGGCGCCGAGGTGTTGGGGCGTGATGATTGCGGGCAGATCACCGTAGGCAAACGCGCTGATATTGCTATCTGGGACACTCGTGGTTTGGAGAGCGCGGGGAGCTGGGATCCAGCTGCTTTGGTGTTGGCTGGGCCGCAGAAGGTGCGCCACCTGTTTGTCGAAGGGCGGGAGGTTGTGAGAGACTATAATCTCACGACGATAAACCTTTCGTTAGCAATTGAGCGTCAAAACTCGCTGGCGGGGGCCTTGGTGGAGTAAGGCTGACATGTTCAGAAAGACCCTATGGCTTGGCGCGGTTTTCGCGGCGGGTCTGGCGAGTGTCGCATCGGCGGGGCCGATGCGGGATGTGGTGAAACTGACGAATGACTATCGGGCGCAATTTGGATTGCCGCCGTTGATGATTTCTTCGGCTTTGGAAAGCGTGGCGCAGTCGCATGGTGATGACATGGGGCGGCATCGGTATTTTTCCCATGTGTCGCGGGATGGATCGGACATTGGGGATCGGGCTTTGCGCGGTGGCTACCGGTATTGCGTGATTGCGGAAAACATCGCGCAGGGGCATCGATCTTCGCGGGATGTGACGCGGGGGTGGATCAATTCACCCGGACACCGCGCCAATATGCTGAGCGATGATGTGACCGAGATTGGCGTGACGCGCGGGCGCGGCAATATTTGGGTGATGGTGCTGGGGAGCCGCCGATGTTAGGCCGCTTTTCCGTTGACCCAGACCGCGCGCACGGCGCGGTCATCGCCCATCATGATCGTGGGAAACACAGCTTGCCACAGGTCTTCCGCCCGCGCGCTGCGCTGCGCGATGGCATCCGTCGAGGCGAGGTCTAGCACAACCAAATCCGCCTCGAGCCCCGGGGTGAGGTTGCCGATCAGGTGATCCATATGCAGGCTGCGCGCGCTGCCTTGGGTCGCCAGCCACAAAAGCTGGGCTGCATGAAGCGCGCTGTGGCTCAGCTGGCCAATTTCGTAAGCCGCCGCCATTGTGCGCAGCATGGAAAAGGACGATCCGCCGCCGGTGTCGGTGGCAAGGCCCACCTTATGGCCTGCGGCCATGAGACCTGCCATATCAAACAGGCCAGAGCCGATAAATGTATTGGATGTGGGGCAATGCACCAGCCCCGCGCCAACCTCGCGCAGGCGGGATTTTTCACGTTCTTTCAGGTGGATGGCGTGCCCGTATAGGCCTCGTTCGCCCAGAAGGCCGAAGCGTTCATAGGTATCTAGGTAGTCGCGCGCCTCTGGGAAAAGCTCTGCCACCCATGCGATTTCATCGGTCTGTTCAGACAGGTGGGTCTGCATCAGGCAGTCTGGGTGTTCGCCCCAAAGCGCCCCAAGCGCTTCGAGCTGTTCTGGCGTGGAGGTGGGCGAAAAGCGTGGGGTCATGGCGTAGCTGAGGCGATCCACATTGTGCCAAGTGCCAATCAGATGTTTGCTTTCATCATAGGCGCGTTGGGGCGTGTCGATCAGCCCCTCGGGGGCGTTGCGATCCATGCAGGTTTTGCCAGCGACCACGCGCTGACCGCGCGCTTGGGCGGCTTCGAAGAAGGCATCGACCGAGGTGATATGGCTGGTGCCAAAGGTGGCCATGGTGGTGGTGCCATGGGCGCAGGTGAGGTCTAGGTAACGGGCGGCGATTTCATCGGCGTAGGCTTTGTCGCCAAAGCGCATTTCTTCGGGGAAGGTGTACAGATCAAGCCAATCGATCAGGCGTTTGCCCCAACTGGCGATGATACCGGTTTGGGCGTAATGCACATGGGCATCCACAAAACCGGCCATGATCAGCCCTTTGCCGTAATCCACGGTTTTGGCCATGGGATGCAGGGCGCGCAGGGTGTCGGCTTGGTCCACCGCCGCGATTTGGCCGCCACGCAGCAGAACGCCGCCGCGCGTTTCATGCTGGACAGCGTCTTCGATTGGCATCTCAAAGGGGTTGCCGGTAAAGCGCAGCGTCTGCCCTAAAAGCAGCGTGGGTTCTAAAAGAGAGGCAGTTGAAGAATCTGTCATCGAATTTCCTTGCCATACCAGAATAGCCTGTGGATTTTGCGCCGTAAATTACCGCAGTGCCATTGAAGTTTGCGCAGCAACTCTTTTAAGGTTCATGCGAGCAAGACGAACGGCAGAGAGGGGCGACTCATGACCGACACAAGCCAAGATACTGCGCCCGAAGCAACCACGGACGATGACGCCTACGAGCTGGATGCGCGCGCTGTAAATAGCGTGCTGTTTACGGTCGAGCTTGGGGATCGCGCGGGATTGCTTGAGCTGATGGAGCCGATGCATGCGGCGGACATCGCGGATTTGCTGGAACAGGTAAACCCTTATGATCGCGGGCGTTTGGTGCGCCTGTATGGTCAGGAATTTGATGGGGAAATCCTGTCGGAACTGGATGAGGGTCTGCGCGAAGAGGTGATCGCCGCGCTGAACCCAGAAACGCTGGCGGAAGCTGTGCGTGAGATGGAATCCGATGATGTTGTGGACTTGGTCGAAGACCTTGATGCGCCGCAGCAGGAAGCCATCCTCGAGGTTCTGGAAGACGCGGATCGTGTCGCTGTTGAGCAGGCGCTGGCCTATCCGGAGTTTTCTGCTGGTCGTTTGATGCAGCGCGAAACGGTGATGGCGCCTGAACATTGGACGGTGGGTGACGCGATCGATTACATGCGCGATGCGGAAAGCTTGCCAGAGCAGTTTTACCACGTGATTTTGGTGGATCCGCGCACAAAACCCGTGGCCAATGTAACGCTTGGCAAGATCATGGGCGCGCCGCGCACGGCCCCTTTGAAGAACCTTGCCGAAGAGGTGTTTCAGGTCATTCCTGTCACGCAGGACGAAGGCGATGTGGCCTATGCGTTTAACCAGTATCACCTGATTTCTGCCCCTGTGGTGGATGAAGATGATCGGCTTGTGGGCGTGATCACCATCGATGATGCGATGGGTGTTTTGGATGAAGAACATGAAGAAGACATCCTGCGTTTGGCGGGTGTTGGCGAAGAAAGCTCAATCTCGGACCGTGTGATTGAAACGACGCGGCAACGCTTGCCTTGGCTGGCGGTGAATCTGGTGACGGCGATTTTGGCCTCGATGGTGATTGCGCAGTTTGAAGCGACGATTGCGCAATTGGTGGCCTTGGCGGTGCTGATGCCGATTGTGGCCTCGATGGGGGGCAATGCGGGCACGCAATCGCTGACGGTTGCGGTGCGCGCCTTGGCGACGAAGGATTTGACCAGCGCCAACGTCTGGCGGGTTATTCGCCGTGAAAGCCTTGTGGGGCTGATCAATGGGATGTTGTTTGCGGTGGTGATGGGCGTGATCGGGATGGTCTGGTTCAGCTCGCCGATGCTCGGTGTGGTGATCGCGGTGGCTATGGTGATCAACCTTGTGGTGGCGGGCTTGGCCGGCACGGGCATTCCGGTGCTGCTCGAAAAGCTGGGGGTCGATCCGGCGCTGGCCTCGGGCGCCTTTGTGACGACGGTCACCGATATTGTCGGCTTCTTTGCCTTCTTGGCGCTGGCTGGGTTGATTTTGTTGTGAGGGATTTAGCCGCCCAAAAAACCGCCGCCCGCAAAGCGGCCTTTGCCCGTCGCAAAGCGGCTTTTGACGCTGCGCCGCCTGCGCAATCGGCTTATCTCAGCGAAGTCCTTGCAGGGTATCGCGGCGTGCCGCTTGCTGGCTATATGCCGATCCGAACAGAGATTTCTCCGCTTGGCGCGATGGCCGAAGCAAGCGCCTATGGCCCTGTGGGCGTGCCGGTGATCCAAGGCGAAGGGCAGGCGCTTCAGTTTGCCAAATGGGAGCCAGATGCCCCCATGAAAGAAGGCCTGTTTGGGGCGCAAATCCCCAAAGATGAAGCTTTCTTTGACCCTGAAATTCTGATCGTACCGCTGGTGGCGTTCGACCCTAAAGGCGGGCGGCTTGGCTATGGGGGCGGGTTTTATGATCGCACCCTTGAAGGGCTGCGCGCCAAACGCGCGACGCTGGCGATTGGCTTTGCTTTTGCCGCGCAAGAAGCCGAGGCGCTGCCACTAGAGCCCACAGACCAACCGCTTGATCTGATCGTTACCGAAACCGGCGTGATGGATTTGCGCTAAGGGGCAGGCTCTGCCGCGACATTCTGGCTTTTTCTTGATAAAAATACCTGAATCCCGCCCTTGCCACTTGCCCGAGCGCTTTTGGCGCTTTAGGCCAGATTTTTATGAAGATAATGTTTCTCGGAGACGTCATGGGCCGCGCTGGTCGCGCCGCTGTGACAGAGCATCTGCCGCGTTTGCGCAAAGAGTGGTCGCTGGATTTTGTCATCGTCAACGGTGAGAATGCCAGCAATGGCATGGGGCTGAGCGCCGACCATGCCAAAGTGCTGTTTGATGCGGGGGCCGATTGCGTCACGCTGGGGGATCATGCCTTTGATCAAAAGGACATGCTGCAACATATCGAGAAAGACAGCCGGATCATTCGCCCGCTGAACTATGCGCAGGGCGAAGCGCCCGGGCGGGGCTATCGCATCTTTGATGCGCGGGGCAAAAAGATCTTGGTGATCCAAGCTTTGGGGCAGGTCTTTATGAAAAAGCCCTTCTCTGATCCGTTTTCTGCGGTGGATCGCATTCTAAAGAACCACCCGCGCGGTGGTTTGGTGCAGGCCATTGTAGTGGATATGCATTGCGAGGCCACATCTGAGAAAATGGGCATGGGCCATTTCTGCGACGGTCGCGCCTCGCTTGTGGTGGGCACCCATACCCATGTGCCAACGGCCGATACGCAGATCTTGCCAAAGGGCACGGCCTTTCAATCGGATGCGGGCATGTGTGGGGACTATAATTCCGTCATTGGCATGGAAAAAGCCGAACCCTTGCGCCGCTTTATCACGGGCATGCCCAAGAACCGCTTTACGCCTGCTTTGGGCGAAGCAACCTTGTCTGGGGTCTATGTGGAAACCGATGATCGCACGGGCGCAGCCACGCGCATTGAAATGGTGCGTCAGGGCGGCCGGCTGAGCCAAGCGGGCCCAGCATAATTTGGTTCGGTATAATCTGGACCAGCCTAATATGGACCAGAATAAGCGTTTTTCAAACAGCAGACACAAATGCCACCTTGCGCAGGTTTGCCCCATAAGGGAAGCTGCGCAAGAGCAATAGAGGCGCCTATGGATTTCTTTGATTTCCCCCAAACAACACAGGCCATCCTGACTTTGACGGTGGTTTGCGTGATGTTCATCCTGTTTTTGCGCGAAAGTTTCCCGACTGAGGTTGTGGCCATCACGGGGGTCTCGGCGCTGTTGGTGCTGGGGGTTTTGCCTTACGAGCAAGCCTTGGGGGTGCTGTCTAACCCTGCGCCTTGGACCATTGCGGCGATGTTTATCGTGATGGGGGCTTTGGTGCGCACGGGGGCTTTGTCGGCCTTTACGCGCATGGCGGATGCGCAGGCGAAGACCAATCCAAAACTGGCGATTGCTTTGCTGATGGCTTTTGTGATTTTCGCCTCGGCTATTGTGTCGAACACGCCGGTGGTTGTGGTGATGATCCCAGTGTTCATTCAACTGAGCAGCACTTTGGGGATTATGCCTAGTAAGCTACTGATCCCGCTGAGCTATGCGGCCATTTTGGGTGGCACGCTGACGTTGATTGGTACATCCACGAACCTTTTGGTGGATGGTGTGGCGCGGGCGCAGGGGCTTGAGGGCTTCTCGATCTTCGAAGTCACGCCGTTGGGGATCGTTCTGGTGATCTGGGGGATGATCTATCTGCGTTTTATCGGGCCGCATTTGTTGCCGGATCGCGATAGTATGGCGAGCCTTTTGGGCAATCGTAGCCAGATGAAGTTTTTTACCGAGGCGGTTATTCCACCGGAGTCCAACTTGATTGGCCGTGAGGTCACCGGTGTTCAACTGTTCAAACGCGATGGGGTGCGGTTGATTGACGTTATTCGCGGCGATGAATCCTTGCGGCGCAAGCTAAAGGGCGTTGAGCTGCAAGTGGGCGATCGCGTGGTTCTGCGGACGAAAATGACAGAGCTTTTGAGCCTGCAGCGCAATAAGTCGCTGAAACGGGTGGATCAGGTTTCGGCGGTTGAAACCAATACGGTAGAGGTGTTGATCACGCCGGGTTGCCGTATGGTGGGGCGTCGCTTGGGCGCGCTGCGTCTGCGTCGTCGTTATGGTGTCTACACGCTGGCGGTGCACCGTAAGAACCAGAACATCGGCATGCAACTGGATGATCTGATGGTACGCGTGGGCGATACGCTGCTTTTGGAAGGCGCTCCTGCGGATATTCAGCGACTGGCGGCGGATATGGATATGGTCTCTGTCAGCCAACCGACAGAACGCGAATTCCGCCGTGGTCATGCGCCGATTGCGATTGGGGCTTTGGTGGCCTTGGTCGCTTTGGCGGGGCTTGGGGTTGCGCCGATTTTCTTGCTGTCGATCTTGGCCGTGGCCACGGTGCTGATCACGCGCTGTATCGATGCGGATGAGGCTTTTGCCTCGGTAGATGGCCGCTTGCTGACGTTGATTTTTGCCATGCTGGCGATTGGTGTGGCTTTGGAAAGCTCTGGCGCGGTGTCTTTGATCGTTGAGGCCATTGCGCCTTACCTGAGCTTGCTGCCGCCGTTCTTGGTGGTTTGGGCGATCTATCTTTTGACCTCTGTTTTGACAGAGATGGTGTCGAACAATGCGGTGGCAGTGGTTGTGACGCCGATTGCGGTGGGTTTGGCGGATGCGATGGGCATTGATGCGCGTCCACTTGTGGTGGCGGTGATGGTTGCGGCCTCGGCGAGTTTTGCAACGCCCATTGGCTATCAGACCAACATGCTGGTCTATGGTCCGGGGGGGTATCGTTTCGGGGATTTCCTGCGCGTCGGCGTGCCGCTGAACCTGAGCATCGGCATTGTGGCCAGCTTGATGATCCCATTCATCTGGCCGCTTTAAAGTTTTGAAAAAATGGGGGCGCTGCCCCCCGCCGGTGAAACGGGGTTTCACCTTCCCCCCCGAGGTATTTGTGCCAAGAAAAAGCAGGCTTTGCTTGATCTAAATACCTTGGGGTGAGGCCGTAGGCCGAGGGGCGAAGCCCCTAAAACCTAATGTGCCAAGCCCCTTTCTTTCAGAGCGGCCAAAAGATCAGGATGGATGGGATGGATACCACCACCACAAGCACTTCGAGCGGCAGGCCGATGCGCCAGTAGTCGCTGAATTTATAGCCGCCTGGGCCAAGGATCAGCGTGTTGTTCTTATGGCCGATGGGCGTCAGGAACGCCGAGCTTGCGGCAATGGCGACGGCCATGAGGAATGGATCAGGTGATACGCCAAGGCTTTGGGCCATTTGGATGCCCACTGGCGCTGCGACGATGGTTGTGGCGGTGTTGTTGAGCACATCGCTGAGCGTCATGGTGACCAGCATCAGTACTGTCAGGATGGTCCATGCGGGTAGGCCTTGGGTGAGGTCTACCAATGTTCCAGCAATGAGTTCCGTGCCGCCCACGCGTTCGAGCGCGGCGCCGAGGGGGATCATGCTGCCCAGCAGAACCACCACGGGCCATTCGATATGGGTGTAGAGTTCGGACAGGGGCACAATTTTGGTGAGCACATAGGCCATCACCACGAGACCCAATGCGATGGGCAGATAAACAATGCCAAGTGCGGCGGCGATGACGGCGCCCGCAAAGAGGCCAATCGCGAGCCAGACCTTTTTATCGGCGGTGACTGCGAGGCCGCGGTCGGCCAGTGGCAGGCAGCCGAGCCAATCTGTGATGTCTGCGCCGCGATCTTTGGGGACGAGCAGAAGAAGGATATCGCCGGTTTTGACCTCTGTTTTGCGCAGCTGTTTGGTGATGCGTTTGCCTTGGCGCGACAGACCCATCAGCACCGCGCCTTGACGCCATGCAAGGCCCACACGCTCGGCTGTGCGGCCTGTGATGCGAGAGGTTTCAGAGACCACGACCTCGATCACGTCGAGGCCTTCGCCGGCGGCTTTTAGGGCCTCTTCGCGTTTTTCATCGGAGAAATTGAGCGACAAGGCCGCTCGGAATTCATCCAGCGCATCAGGTGCGGCTTCAAGGATCAGCGTGTCATGGGCCTGAAGCGCGGTGTTGCGTGCGCTGCCATAGCGGCGGCGGCCGTCTCGGCTGAGGCCCAAGATGGCCACGTCTGTTTTGGCGGCGGTTTCTTCCAGTTCAAACAAGCGTTTGCCGATGTGTTTGCTGTCTTCAGGGACGGTGAGTTCTGCAATGTATTCGGTGATATCGGATAGGGTTTGGCCGGCGTCTTCGCGCTTTGGGATCAGGCGCCACCCGATCAGGGCCACAAAGACAAGCCCTGCAATGGCGGTGATGCCACCCACAGGTGCGAAATCGAACATTTTAAACGGCTCGCCGAGGCTTTCTTCGCGGATCGAGGCGATGATGATATTGGGAGGCGTGCCAATCAACGTGGCCATGCCGCCCAAGATGGTCGCAAAGGACAGGGGCATCAGCGAGAGGCCCGGGCTGCGGCCTGCTTTGCGGGCGGTTTGCACATCGACGGGCATGAGCAGCGCCAAGGCTGCCACGTTGTTCATAAAGGCCGAGAGCACGCCGCCAATGCCGCCCATCAGGGTGATATGCGCGCCAAGGCTGCGCGAGCTATCCACCAAAGTGCGGGTGATCAAGAAAACCGCGCCAGAGCGTACCAGCCCTGCGGAGACCACAAGCACCAGCGCCACAACCAATGTGGCCGGATGCCCGAAGCCGGAAAAGGCATCTTTTTCAGGGACGACCCCAAGCAAGACCCCAACCAGAAGCGCAGAAAAGGCAACGATATCATAGCGAAAGCGTCCCCATAGCAGCAGGCCGAACACAGCGCCGAACAGGCAGAATAGGATGATTTGGTCTTGGGTCATGTCGGCCTCTTGTTTCGTTGCTGTCCAACCAATCCTAGCCTTGCTGCGCAAGCAAGGGGAAAAGCGCGCATTCGTCAACTTGCAGCCCCTAGGTGCGATGCGCTATAGGAGGGGCAAATACGATTAAACACAGGGCAATTCGCATGGCTGGCCACAGTAAATGGGCAAACATCCAGCACCGTAAGGGGCGTCAGGACGCCGCGCGGTCTAAGCTGTTTTCCAAACTCGCAAAAGAAATCACCGTCGCAGCAAAGATGGGCGACCCAGATCCGGATAAGAACCCGCGTCTGCGTTTGGCTGTCAAAGAAGCCAAAAGCCAATCCGTGCCAAAGGACGTGATTGAGCGCGCTATCAAAAAGGCGATTGGTGGCGACGCTGAGAGCTATGATGAGATCCGCTATGAAGGCTATGGCCCCAATGGTGTGGCTGTCATCGTTGAAACCATGACAGACAACAAGAACCGGACAGCGTCGACCGTGCGTTCCACATTCACAAAGAATGGCGGCAACCTAGGTGAGACGGGCTCTGTTGGTTTCATGTTCGACCGTAAGGGCGAGGTTGTTTATCCAGCCTCTGCTGGGGATGCGGATGACATCATGATGGCGGCGATTGAAGCTGGCGCGGAAGATGTGGAAAGCTCTGAAGAGGGTCACGTCATCTATTGTGAAGATTCTGATTTGAACGAAGTGTCTACGGCTTTGGAAGCAGAGCTGGGCGAATCTGAATCCACCAAGCTGATCTGGAAGCCAACCACCACAACAGAGCTGGGTCTGGAAGAGATGCAGAAGCTGATGAAGCTGGTGGATGCGCTGGAAGATGATGATGATGTTCAGCGTGTGACCACGAACTTTGAAGCCTCTGACGAGGTTATGGCGCAGCTGTAAGGCTCTGCTAATTCTTAGAAAATAGAAAACCCGCCTTTTGAGGCGGGTTTTTCTTTGCGTTAGTTTCGGATCAGTCCGGAAGATAAAATCTGGTCTCGTTCTGGGTACCAGATCTTGCTGCGATCTCGGTTGAAGTAAGTGTCCAGAAATTCTGGATTGATGCCTTCGGCTGCCAGATAAAGACGATCTTCGGAGATTTCCCGTTCGATATTGAGATCGGTCTGAAGCTGTTCAAAGTCTAGCCCGTAGCGATGGAAGCCCATTTCAGCCCCAAATCCAAGGGTTCGGTTTTGGCCCGCTGCAAAGACAAGAATACAGCTGGCGCTACATTCTTTGCTGATATGTGTATCCAGCCCTAAGCGTTTGACGCGTTGGGCGAAGCTGCGTGCTTCGTAAAGATTGCCGCCCGGGCTATCCAGATGCAGGGTTTGCAACTGAGGGGCGGCGTCCATCATGGTTTCAAGCTGCAAAGCAGAGCCTTCGGACATTACGCCAGCAAAGAACATTTCGCGCCCATCGCGTGAGAACTTTACTTTATAGCGTGCCAAATAGGGTTCTGTTTGCTCGCGTGGCACCCAGTCTTCGGGCTTAAGAATATCGCGGCTTTTGTCTGCGCCTTGGAAGAGCAGCACCCACATGATGACCATTCCGATCATCATGCCAGCAAAGACAGCATAGCCTGCAATCAGGGGCCAGAAGCGGCCTGTGCGATGCCAGTATAGGCCGCAGGCCGTATTATAGCGGTGGGTTTGCCATAGGGCGATGAACATATCCGTGGCGAGGATCGGGGCCACTGAGGACAAGGCGAGCGGCTGCAAGCCCATCGCCATATACAGCGCGGCATAGCACAAGAAGCGCAAACCTACTCCGGTGAGGAATAGGGCGCTCCAGAATGACGGTTTCTCCGCCGCATATGCGATTTGTATCGCGCTCATCAGGGTCCTTTGCCGTAAAGGCGTTGTTTGACGTGCGCTCTATTTTACAGGTGCTCAGGGCATCATTGTGGCAAGGATTTGCGCGCAGTTTGGCAAATTGCTTTTGTCAGCGAAGCCAGCGCGGGCCTTAATAATCTACTGTTTTGCCAATAAAGTGGGGTCTCGATCGGGGTGTTGGGCATGATTTCGACCAATTTGCCGCTTTTCATATGAGGCGCGACGAGGGCCTCGGGGTTTGTGCCCCAGCCGATTCCCAACAGGCATGCATCAACAAAACCGTGCGAGCTGGCGAGGCTGTGAAAGGGGGGGCGTATGTCTGCGCCGACATTGGTTTCCAGCCATTTGGCTTGTAGGGAATCTTTGACGTTGAAATGCAAAGCAGGGGCTTTGGCGATGGCTTCGGGGGTAGGGCCATCCGGCAGATGTTTGGCGCAATAGGCGGGGCTGGCGGTGGCGCGATAGCGGATTTTGCCAAGGTAATGCACATCGCAGCCCGTGACAGGTGTGCTGTGGGTGGTCACGGCGCCGGCGACTTCGCCTTTGCGCAGCAGATCAATCGAAAAATCCTGATCATCGATCACAAGATCGAAATACTGATCCTGCATTTGGGAAATCGGGCCAAGGAACCAAGTGGCGAGGCTGTCTGCGTTCACGGCGATGGCGAGGCGCGCGGTGCGGTCGGGCGTTTGCGTGTTCAGATCGCTAGACAGCGATTGTTCCAATGCGGCGACTTGGCCTGCATGGGCGGCGAGGCGGGTGCCTGCATCTGTGCCGCGGCATGGTGTTTCGCGATGCACGAGGCGTGTGCCGACTTGCTCTTCGAGCGCTTTGAGACGCTGAGAGACAGCGGATTGGGTGATATGCAATTCGCTTGCGGCGGCTTCGAAACTGCCCGTGCGCAGGATGGCCGCAAGGGTTTTGAGCTGGGCATAGTCAAAGTTCATAAGCAGGCCTTATGTAAGTTTAGTAAGATTAATTTGAATGATGTTAGCCAGAGGCGTAGGTCGGGGGCAAGAGTTTCATGGGCTTGTTTGATGGCCCCAAGGAGTTGCCACTATGTTTGACGCTGCATTCGCTGGATTTTTGCTAAGCCTGTCTTTGATTGTCGCGATTGGGTCGCAAAACGCTTTTGTGTTGCGTCAGGGGCTGCGGGGGCAGTTTGTTTTGCCGCTGGTGCTGACCTGCGCGGCGTCGGATGCGATTTTGATCACGGCGGGTGTGGCTGGATTTGGCGCGCTTGTTTTGGCGGCGCCTTGGCTTGTGACGGTGACCAAATGGGGTGGGGCGTGCTTTTTGTTTGTGTATGGCGTGATGAATTTCCGCTCTGCGTATCGTGGCGGCGGCGCGTTGGAGGCGAGTGCTGACCATGCGCCGAGTCTGACGAAAGCCTTGCTGACGTGCCTGTTGCTGACTTGGGCGAACCCGCATGTGTATTTGGATACGGTGGTTTTGTTGGGGGGATTGTCTGCCAGCTATACGCCTGCATGGGCTTTTGCGGCCGGTGCAAGCGTGGGCAGCTTTGTGTTTTTCATCTCGCTTGGATTTGGTGCGAGCTTGCTGCGACCAGTGTTTGAAGCGCCAACGGCGTGGCGCATTCTGGACGCTTTGATTGGCGTTACCATGTGGGTCATCGCCTTGTCGTTAATTTTGAGCGATACCTCAGTGGGTTAGAGCTGGGGGTTAACCCACCTCATAGGGCAACACGCCGCGGGTGTTTTCTTCGATGGTGAGTTTGCGTTCGAGCGGCGGAACAGAGCGTTGGTGACAATCTGCGCGCTCGCAAATCCGGCAGGAAATGCCGATGGGTTCAAAGGCGGCAGCGTTGGAGATTTCCATGTTATCGGCATAGACCAATTGATCTACGTGTTTGATTTCACAGCCTAAAGCGATGGCGTAGCGGCGTACCGGGGCTCCGTAGTGGCCGCCGGATTTTGACACATCGCGGGCCAGAGAGAAGTAGCGCACCCCATCCGGTGTTTCTGCCAATTGGCGCAGGAAACGGCCTGGTGTTTCAAAGGCACGGTGGACATTCCACAAAGGACAGGCGCCGCCGAAGCGGGCAAATTGCAATCTGGTTGCCGAATGGCGCTTAGTGATGGTGCCGGCTTGGTCCACACGGACGAAAAAGAAGGGAACGCCCTTTTGGTTCGGTCTTTGCAATGTGGATAACCTGTGGGCAACTTGTTCCACCGAAGCACCGAACTGGGTGGCAAGGATCTCTAGATCATGGCGGGTGTCTTGGGCGGCTTGCAGGAAGGCGGCGTAGGGCATGGTGGCCGCGCCTGCGAAGTAATTGGCGAGTCCAATCTTGGCGATTTGACGGGCTTCATCCGATTGGAAGCGGGCCAAGTCCAGTGTGGCTTCAAGCAGGGAATTGCGTTGCAGAAGGGCGACTTGCAGTAGGAGTTGAAAGTTGCGCGTTTCTGGCGGGATCAAATGCGAGAGATATAGTGTTTTGCTGTCTTCGTCGTATTTGCGGATGCCGTCTAGTTCGGTCATTTTAACCGTGACACCGATATGGGATAGGGCTGAAATCGCAGCGTTTTGAATGCCGCCGCTTTCGGTTGCGGCTGTGGAAAAGTTTTCGGCAGCGCGGTCTACGGCGTCGATGTAATTATCGCAATAGTGAAAGAAATCGCGCACCTCATCCCACGGGCTGGGCTGCATTTGAACGTCTTGGCGGCCCAAGGCTTCGTCGAGTGAGGCCAGTCTTTCGTGGGTTTGGCGGTAAGCGTGGTGCAAGCGCAAGAAGGCGCGGGCCAAAGCAGGGGCGTTGGAGGCGGACAGGCGTATGTCGGCCAGCGGAACCTCGTTGTCGGCCATGACTGGATCGGCCAATGCCTCGCGCATATCGCTGACAAGGCGTTCTGAATCGCCGGTCGATAATTCGGTGACATCGATGCCAAACTCTTGCGCCAGCGAAAGCACAACCGTGGTGGAGACCGGACGGTTGTTGTTCTCCATCTGGTTCAGGTAGGGCAGGGACACCCCAAGTTTCTGCGCAAAATCCTTTTGCGTCAGAGAGACCCGATTACGGATTTCGCGGAGTTTCGCGCCTGCATAAAGCTTTTGCGTTGCCATGGCTGATCCTTTGCAAATTAGCAAGAATTGATCTTAGCTTTGCAAAGTTTATTTTTCTAGTCCGCAATTTTACGGGTGCGCCAAATCACAATGAAAATGCTTACAATTCCGAGGCTTGCGCTGATCACCATGAGCCACAAAAGTGGGTATGCGCCCGAGCCTGGCGTGAGCAAAGCGCCTGCGAGGGCTGACAAGGCTGCACCGATTCCGATCATCATGGCGCTGGACAGGCCTGACGCCGTGCCCGCCAGATGCGGGCGCACAGATAGGGCGCCGGATGTGGCGTTGGGGATGCTCATGCCGTTGCCAAGGCCGACGCAGGTGACAAATCCGAAGAAGATATATTGGTTTTCATAGCCAAGGGCGAAGAGGATCAGAATGATGGACACGCCACTGGCGCAGATCAGCGAACCCCAGATGATCATGGCATGGATGCTAAAGCGTTGCGAATACCGCCCTGCGATGAAATTGCCGAAGAAATAGCCGACCGCTGGCGCGCTAAAGAAGATCCCAAGGCTGCTTGGGCTCATGTCGAAAAGCGTGGTGCCTACGAAAGACGCGCCGCCCAGATAGGCGAAGAAAGCGCCCGCCGAGAAGGCGGAGGACATGGTGTAACCCCAAAAGCGTGGGCTGGTTAGAAGCTCTGGGTATTCGCGGAATTGGGCAAGTAAGCTATTGCCGCTGTTGGATTTTGTCTCGCCTAGGTCGCGTAGGCTGATCAGGAATAGGGCGACTCCGCCGATGAGGAGCATCCAGAAACTGGCCTGCCAGCCAAAGCTGTCTTGCAATAGACCGCCAACGGCTGGGCCCACCATTGGGACCACTGACATGCCCATGGTGACATAGCCGATCATGGAGGCGGCTTTGTCGGTTGGGTAGATATCGCGCACAATGGCGCGCGAAAGCACCATTGACGTGGCGATGACCGCTTGTGACATGCGGAAGATCAAGAAGACCGTGATGTTGGGCGCGAAGAGGCAGCCGAGGGTGGCGAGAATGAAGAGGGCGAGGCCCCAAAGGATCACAGGGCGGCGTCCGATCTTATCAGAGATCGGGCCGATGATGATTTGCAGGCCTGCGCTGAAGCCGAGGTAAATCGCCACGGAGAGCTGCATGATGCGATAATCGGTTTCAAAATGCTCAGCCATGTTGGGGAGGCTGGGCAAAAAGATGTTCATCGTTAGGGCGGCGACGCCGGCCAGCAGAATAAGCGTAGAAATATGTGGCGGCGATGCGCGATCTAAATAGCGCGCCGGGTTTTGTAATGACATCCGCTACAGCTAGGGGCTTGGGAAGGGCTTGTCTATGGTCTCTGTGTGATACTTTTTTGTAAGTGGGTTAGCAAATTTGCAATTAGCTTAATTGCAATTTTCCAAACTTTGCAAATTTGCGACATTAGGCTTTTGTCAACTCTCTGGCTTCCCTATGGTGAGCAAGAATCCAAGAGGGCCTGACATGAAAGATATCCTGCAACAGCTTGAAGACCGCCGCGCCGTCGCCCGTTTGGGGGGTGGCCAGCGCCGTATTGATAGTCAGCACGCTAAGGGCAAGTTGACCGCGCGCGAGCGGATTGAGCTTCTGCTTGATGAAGACAGCTTTGAAGAATTTGACATGTTCAAAGCGCACCGTTGTACCGATTTCGGTATGGAAAAACAGAAACCAGCTGGCGACGGGGTCGTTACGGGTTGGGGCACAATCAATGGCCGAATGGTCTATGTGTTCTCTCAAGACTTTACGGTGTTTGGTGGGTCTTTGTCAGAAACCCATGCGGAAAAGATTTGTAAAATCATGGACATGGCCGTGCAAAACGGCGCGCCTGTGATTGGCATTAACGATTCCGGTGGGGCGCGTATTCAAGAAGGTGTGGCTTCGCTTGCGGGCTATGCTGAAGTGTTCCAGCGTAATATTATGGCATCCGGTGTTGTGCCGCAGATTTCTGTGATCATGGGCCCATGTGCGGGTGGTGCGGTGTATTCCCCTGCGATGACCGACTTTATCTTCATGGTTAAAGACAGCTCTTACATGTTTGTGACCGGTCCTGATGTTGTGAAGACCGTGACCAATGAGGTTGTGACCGCTGAAGAACTGGGTGGCGCATCCACGCACACTAAGAAGTCTTCCGTTGCAGATGGCGCCTTTGAAAATGACGTAGAGGCGCTGGCTGAAGTGCGTCGCTTGGTCGACTTCCTGCCGCTGAACAACAAAGAAAAGCCGCCTGTGCGTCCGTTCTTTGATGAGCCGGGTCGTATTGATGACAGTCTGGATACTTTGATCCCAGATAATGCGAATACGCCTTACGACATGAAAGAACTGATCACGAAAATGGCCGATGAAGGCGATTTTTACGAGATCCAAGAAGATTACGCGAAGAACATCATCACGGGTTTCATGCGTTTGGAAGGCCAGACTGTTGGCGTTGTGGCCAACCAGCCGATGGTTCTGGCGGGTTGTCTGGATATCGATAGCTCTCGTAAGGCCGCGCGATTTGTGCGTTTCTGTGATTGCTTTGAAATTCCGATCCTGACGCTGGTGGATGTGCCGGGCTTCTTGCCGGGGACCTCTCAGGAATATGGCGGCGTGATCAAACACGGTGCGAAGCTGCTGTTTGCTTATGGCGAAGCGACTGTGCCGAAGGTGACTGTGATTACACGTAAAGCCTATGGCGGTGCCTATGATGTTATGGCGTCTAAGCACCTGCGAGGTGATTTCAACTATGCATGGCCAACGGCTGAGATTGCCGTGATGGGCGCGAAGGGTGCGACGGAGATTATTCACCGTGCGGATCTGGGCGATGCGGAAAAGATTGCACAGCATACGCAGGACTATGAAGACCGCTTTGCGAACCCGTTTGTGGCGGCTGAGCGTGGCTTTATCGATGAGGTGATCATGCCGCATTCCACACGTCGTCGTGTGAGCCGTGCCTTTGCATCGCTGCGCAATAAATCTGTGAAGAACCCATGGAAGAAGCACGACAACATTCCGTTGTAAGCTTTTGATATAACTGCAAACCCGCCTGTAAGGACACCCCTGATGAGTCGCCCGAATTGGCATATCCAATCTGATGAGACTTCGCTGACTTTGTCGCGTCGTGCGCCTGCACGGTTTGATGTCTTTTCAGAAACGAGATTGCCTGCAGGACGCAAGTTGCGTTTGGCCCATCAGGTGCGACAGGATCTGTGGCGGGCTTTGCAAGATTTGCGTGGGTTTACGCCTGTGATCGAAGTGCGCGACACAGAGGATGGTCTGACGGTGAAAGCCGGTGGTCAATTCTGTGGTGTATTTCCGAAAGCCTCCACGGAGGCACGGATTGCTGATGTTTTGGCAGACCCGAAAAAGCGTGATCGCTGGAATAGGTTTGCGCGCTTCAAGCAGGACCAAAAAAATGCATAAGCGTTTTGGGGTTTCATACGCTTTTGTATTTGCTGCGTTGGTAGGGGGCTTCGGCCTTGCAGCAACGGCTGGTGTTTTGGAGGAAACACCAGCTGTCCCTTCCGGATATGATGTGACCTTGCAAGAGGAGCGTCTGGACGATCTTGGCGGCACGAAAGTGCTGCGGTTGCGCTATGTTGCGCCGGCAATTGCTGCAGAAGGTCATCAGTTTGATGACGTTGCAGAGGATTTTGAGCATCTTTGCACAACGCAAGGGCTGCCCCGTGTGGCAGAGCTTGGCGGTGGTATTGAGCAGGTTGTTGTAAGCCTTTCTGACCAAGAAACAGATTTTGGGGTGTCAAACTCTGACGCGACCCAGTATTTCGAGGCATTCACCCTCGAAACTGACATCTGTATCTGGGAGGCTTTCTAATGCAGCCACAAGATGTTGCGACAGCCACGCCGTATCGGCAAGGTTCTGCGACTTTCGCGCCACAACCCGCGCGTGCGCGACGCACCGCGTTTATTTTTCCAACAAAATCAACTAGTCTTCGCCTTGGGTATTCCCAAGATACCTCGTACCCAGGTTTGGGGCAGGCAGGGCAAACTTGCTCTGTAAATAATGAAAAGAAAACTAGGAGAAACAGATGTCCAAGAGCATCAAAGCTATGTTGGCCGTTGGCCTTATCGCAGCCGTCGCTGCGTGCGCAAAAGAGCCTGAAGAAGAATATGTTGTTGTTGAGCCAGCGCCGATCTCGGTTGAGCCAACACACACAGGCAAATACAAGTAATTCAAATTGGGGGCGGCCCCGTGCCGCCTCCGGTTCACACGGCTTTGGGTCTTTCGACCTAGGGTTCGCTGACCTTCGCGGCGGAGGTGCAGCATGCTAAAGCACCGTGGTTTCCCGAGCCGTCTTCCAAGCACAGATTATCAATTCACTATCCGCCGGCCTAATCCGCGTGGGGTGACTGAGATTATTCGCCGTGAGCGTTACAATGATCGTAAGCCAGCAGACCGCCGTGCGGACGCTGGATTTATGAAAGCATTGTGGGAGCAATTCGGCGATGAACCGTTTGAGCGCGGTAACTTGGATGCTGGCCGATTAAGCTGGCTGTTTGGCCGTGAGGTTGTGGCAGCGGAAGATCCGTTTGACCCTTCGAGCTATGACGCTCTGCTTAAAATTGAAGAGGCCGTTGCACGGTCGTCCTTCCCTGAAGCTTTCGAGGAAGACGACTGGTAATGGGTGTTATTCGGCATAATCTTGCTAAATTTGCGTTAAAACGTGCGGTTTCCGTGCGTGGCTCTGGCGTTTATTCGCCTACGCTTTCCGCAAATGCGCGAGAAAATGCTGAATTCGGCAACGGGCCAATACAACAGATTGCGCAAGTGAATACACGCACAGATAGTGCAGACATGACATCGGAACATATCCACTCTGATGTTTGTAACAGTGTATTCCGTTACCCTTCCCCTAGCGGGCGGCTTGATAATGTCCCCTTCAAGTCGCCCGCACTCCTATTCCCTTTTGCTCCGCAGTATCAGCCGATTTCCGCGCGCGCTTTGCGTGTTGGGCGAGGCGCTGCCGGTTTTGGCCCATTGCGCCAGTCGCCGTTGAAAACTGCGCGCGACCTGTCAGTGTTCGGCCATGGCAAGAGCCAAGGGAAAAATGAGAAAAAGGGCAAAGGCAAATGCGACTCTTTAGAATTACAACAGTGCTTGCAGTGTGTGCTGGCGGGCTTTCTGCCTGCGGTGACACTGCGCTTGAACAAGGCGTTCTGGGCGCTGGAGCGGGGGCCGGTGCGGCCATCGTTACCGGCGGTAATGCCAAAACAGCTGCCGTCATCGGTGGGCTTGGCAATTTGGCGTACTGCCAAACGTATCCAGACAAATGTAACTGATGTGACACCTGCTGCCCTCGGGCGGCCCGTTTGAAATGTGACCATCAAGGCCTTTGGCTTTGGTGGTCTTTTTATTGCCGAGAAGAGGGCTGCGTAGTGGCCCGACACCAAAGAAGGGACATCTGATGTTCGACAAGATTCTGATCGCCAACCGGGGCGAAATTGCCTGTCGCGTTATGAAAACCGCGAAGAAGATGGGGATTTCCACCGTCGCCATCTATTCAGATGCGGATCGCAATGCTTTGCATGTGAAAATGGCTGACGAGGCGATCCATATTGGTCCGCCACCTGCCAATCAGTCTTACATCGTCATCGATAAGGTGATGCAGGCCATCAAGGAAAGCGGCGCGCAGGCGGTGCATCCGGGCTATGGTTTCTTGTCTGAGAACGCCAAGTTCGCCGAAGCTTTGGAAGCGGAAGGCGTTGCCTTTGTGGGCCCACCTAAGGGCGCGATTGAGGCGATGGGTGATAAAATCACCTCTAAGAAGATCGCTCAAGAAGCGGGTGTGTCTACGGTGCCTGGCTATATGGGTCTGATCGAAGATGCCGAAGATGCGGTGAAGATTTCCAACCAAGTTGGCTATCCGGTGATGATCAAAGCCTCTGCTGGTGGCGGTGGTAAAGGCATGCGGATCGCGTGGAACGATGATGAGGCACGCGAAGGTTTCCAGTCTTCTAAAAACGAAGCGGCCAATTCCTTTGGCGATGACCGTATCTTTATCGAGAAATTCGTGACCCAACCGCGCCACATTGAAATTCAGGTTTTGTGTGATGCGCATGGCAATGGCGTGTATCTGGGCGAGCGGGAATGTTCGATCCAGCGCCGGAACCAGAAGGTTGTCGAAGAAGCGCCGTCTCCTTTCTTGGATGAGGCCACACGTAAGGCGATGGGTGAGCAATCTGTCGCTTTGGCCAAAGCGGTGGGCTATGCCTCTGCGGGGACTGTGGAATTCATCGTTGATGGCGATAAGAACTTCTACTTCCTTGAAATGAATACACGTTTGCAGGTGGAACACCCTGTGACCGAGCTGATCACTGGCGTTGATCTGGTGGAGCAAATGATCCGCGTGGCCAATGGCGAGCCGCTGAGCATCACGCAGGACGATGTGACGCTGACAGGTTGGGCGATTGAAAACCGTCTGTATGCGGAAGATCCATATCGTGGCTTCTTGCCATCGATTGGCCGCCTGACACGCTATCGCCCACCTGCTGAGACAGCGGCTTATACGCCAGGTACAGCGGCAGGTGATGCCGGTGATGTTGTGGTGCGTAATGATACCGGCGTCTATGAGGGCGGCGAGATCTCTATGTATTACGATCCGATGATCGCCAAACTGTGTACTTGGGCTCCAACACGCGAGAAAGCGATTGAGGCGATGCGCGTGGCGCTGGATGGGTTTGAGGTTGAAGGTATTGGCCACAACCTGCCGTTCCTGTCTGCTGTGATGGATCATCAGAAGTTCGTGTCTGGCGACATGACAACGGCCTTCATCGAAGAAGAGTATCCAGACGGTTTTGAGGGTGTTTCCCTGCCAGAAGGTGATCTGAAGCGTATCGCAGCGGCCTGTGCGGCCATGCATCGCGTCGCTGAAATTCGCCGCACGCGGATTTCAGGCCGTATGGACAACCACGAGCGCCGTGTGGGCGAAGATTGGGTTGTGACAGCGCAGGGCTCTGAATTTGCTGTGACGATTGCGGCAGATCACGAGGGCTCTACGATTGGTTTTGAAGATGGCACAAGCCTGCGGATTGCCAGCGATTGGACGCCGGGCGATCAATTGGCTGAAGTCGATGTTGATGGATCCGCCTTGGTGATGAAGGTTGGCAAAATCTCTGGTGGCTTCCGCATTCGCAACCGCGGCGCGGATATCAAAGTGTTTGTTCGCTCGCCGCGTCAGGCTGAGCTGGCCAAGCTGATGCCTGAAAAGGTTGCGCCAGATACATCCAAGCTGCTGCTGTGCCCAATGCCGGGTCTGGTGGTGAAAGTGGATGTAGAAGTCGGCCAAGAGGTCGAAGAAGGCCAAGCGCTTTGCACCATCGAAGCGATGAAGATGGAAAACATCTTGCGCGCCGAGAAGAAGGGCGTTGTGGCTAAGATCAACGCGGGTGCAGGCGATAGTCTGGCCGTGGATGAAATCATCATGGAGTTTGAATAAACACCATGGCTGTAGGTGCGCTTCATACGGCATTGGGCGGGCTTTTGTCCGCCCCAGCCTATTGTGTGGCGCGCCTGTCGCGGACCTCTTGCTGGCGCAATGGCATTTTGTCGATGACACGCGAGAGTTCTCGAACACTCCACGGGAAAGGCTTGCGCAGCTTTACGCCGCCATCCTTACCGATCAGCACCATCATAAACCCGCGAGGGCGAAATTTGGTGCGCAAAACGCCTTCGGCTGATGGGTCTGTGTCTGTCAGCACTATGACATCTCGGTCTGTCAGATCGTCCGGCAATGCATTCAGCAATTCAAGCTGCTGGATGTATCGCGGATCATTCGGACTGTCCGCAAAGATCAAGATCGGGCGGTTGAGCCAGAGATATGTGTCGAGTTCGGCCGAGGCGCCGTCAAAAATCAATGTATCCTCTGGCGTTGCATCCTCGGTGTTTGCAACGACGGAATGGCCAATAAACATTGGCAAAACAAGGGCTAAGCAGAATCGTTTCATGTTTCCCATAGATCTCAATATAGGCCGGATTTGGCCAAATGCGATGGGCAGCATGGCGGCTTTCACAAAAAAATTGACGTTTGATCCGTTTGCCGTGTTCGGCGGACCTGAAAGCGTGACAGAAAGGACTACCTGATGACCACCAAAGACGAATGGGCCAAGTTGGCCGAGAAAGAACTGCGTGGCCGTCCACTTGAGGACCTGACGTGGAGTACACTTGAGGGGATCGACGTTAAGCCGTTGTATACGGCGGACGATACGGATGATCTGGATCACATGGGCTCGATGCCTGGTTTTGGCCCGTTTACACGCGGCGTGAAGGCCACGATGTATGCTGGGCGTCCTTGGACCATCCGTCAGTACGCGGGTTTCTCAACAGCTGAAGAATCCAATGCATTCTATCGCCGTAACTTGGCTGCGGGTCAGCAGGGTGTTTCTGTTGCTTTTGATCTGGCGACGCACCGTGGTTACGATTCCGATCACCCGCGTGTTGAGGGCGATGTGGGTAAAGCTGGCGTGGCCATCGACAGCGTTGAGGATATGAAGATCCTCTTTGATGGTATTCCGCTGGACAAGGTTTCAGTGTCGATGACCATGAACGGCGCGGTTATTCCGATCTTGGCGAATTTCATCGTGGCTGGTGAAGAGCAGGGGCATGATAAGGCGCTGCTGTCGGGCACCATCCAGAATGACATTCTGAAAGAGTTCATGGTGCGCAACACCTATGTGTATCCACCAGAGCCATCGATGCGGATCATTTCCGATATTATCGAATATACCTCTAACGAAATGCCGAAATTTAACAGCATTTCGATTTCCGGCTATCACATGCAAGAAGCCGGCGCGAACCTTGTGCAAGAGCTGGCGTATACGCTGGCAGATGGGCGCGAATATGTACGTGCGGCCATCGAAGCGGGCATGGATGTTGATAAATTCGCAGGGCGCCTGTCGTTCTTCTTTGCGATTGGTATGAACTTCTTCATGGAGGCCGCTAAACTGCGTGCCGCGCGTTTGCTGTGGCATCGCATCATGACTGAATTTGGAGCGCAGTCTGAACGTTCTAAGATGCTGCGCACACACTGCCAGACGTCTGGCGTGTCTTTGCAGGAACAAGACCCGTATAACAACGTGATCCGGACCGCCTATGAGGCGATGTCTGCTGCTTTGGGTGGCACCCAGTCTTTGCACACCAATGCGCTGGACGAAGCGATTGCTTTGCCAACAGATTTCTCGGCCCGTATTGCGCGTAATACACAGTTGATTTTGCAAGAAGAAACTGGCGTGACCAATGTGGTCGATCCTTTGGCGGGTTCCTATTATGTGGAAAGCCTGACTGCGGATCTGGCGGAAAAAGCCTGGGCTTTGATCGAAGAGGTCGAAGAGATGGGTGGCATGACGAAGGCTGTGGCCTCTGGCATGCCAAAGCTGCGCATCGAAGAAAGCGCGGCGCGTCGTCAGGCGATGGTCGATCGCGGCGAAGAGGTTGTGGTGGGTGTGAACAAATACCGCCTCGCCGAAGAAGAACAGTTGGATATTCTGGATGTGGACAACGTGGCTGTGCGTGAAAGCCAGATTGCCCGCCTAAAAGAGATCCATGCCACACGTGACCAAGCGGCCTGCGATGCAGCGCTGGAAGAATTGACACGTCGGGCAAAAGAAGGCGGTAATCTTTTGGAGGCGGCTGTTGAAGCGGCTCGTCAACGCGCTTCGGTCGGGGAGATCAGCATGGCGATGGAGAAGGAATTCGGACGGCACCGTGCAGAGGTGAAAACATTGGCTGGCGTGTATGGCGCAGCCTATGAAGGCGACGAAGGCTTTGCGGCCATTCAGAAATCCATCGAAGATTTCGCCGAAGAAGAGGGCCGTCGTCCGCGTATGCTGGTTGTGAAGATGGGCCAAGACGGGCACGATCGCGGCGCGAAAGTGATCGCGACAGCCTTTGCGGATATTGGCTTTGACGTGGACGTCGGCCCGTTGTTCCAAACGCCAGACGAGGCCGCGCAGGATGCCATCGACAATGACGTGCATGTCGTGGGGATTTCCTCGCAAGCGGCGGGGCACAAAACACTGGCACCGCAGTTGATCGAGGCCTTGGCCAAGAATGACGCCAGCGAGATCATCGTGATCTGTGGCGGCGTGATCCCGCAGCAGGATTATGACTTCCTGAAAGAGGCGGGCGTTAAGGCGATCTTTGGTCCGGGGACGAATATCCCTGAAGCAGCGCAGAATATTTTGCAGTTGATCCGCGAAAACAAGCGCTAACGCTTTTTCCAACACACAATAGCGGGCCGCCCTTGGGTGGCCCGTTTTACGTTGGGATTCTGGATTGCAAATCAAGGCTGCACACTTAAGCTCTGACTTTTATAATCAGAGGCGACCAATGGATTTCCGACAAGCAAACCCAACTGATGCAGCCGATATTGCAGCGATTTGGAACCGTGAAATCCGAGATGGCGTTGCCACGTTTAGTACGCGAGAAATGACGGTCGCAGAGATAGAGACCATGATTGCCGATGAAGGAACGGCGGTGCAGGTTGCAGTGGTCTCTGGCAAGCTGATTGGGTTTGCGCGGTATTATCCATTTCGGGGCGGTGTTGGGTATCGCTTCACCAAAGAACATTCGATCTATCTTGATCCTAAAGCGCAGGGCATGGGCGCGGGGCGTGCTTTGTTGCAGCGTGTCTGCCACATTGCAAAACAGGAGGGGGTGCATTCTTTGATGGCTGCGATCTCTTCTGAAAACCCAGCGGGCGTCGCGTTTCACAAGACCCTTGGGTTTGAACAGGTGGCACGCGTTCCGGAGGTGGGGCACAAGTTTGGCCGCTGGATGGATTTGATTTTGATGCAGAAATTCCTTTGAGACGGTGACTTTCTGAACTCAGCGGTTTAGAAAGGGGCTATGTCGATTTGGACCCGAATAAATGACGCCATTGAAGCGCTGCGGCAGGGGGAAAGCCTTGCAGAGGTGTTTGAGCGTTTGCGCACGCCGCCGGAACGCTCTGTGGCGTTTACGATTGCTGTGATTGCGCTGGGGGCCAAGATGGCGAAGGCGGATGGGCAAGTGACCCGCGATGAGGTCACGGCCTTTCGGGAAGTGTTTCAGATCGCCAAAGATGATGAGGCCGGCGCGGCACGGGTGTTTAACTTGGCGCGTCAGGATGTGGCGGGCTTTGAAGAATATGCACAGCGCATTCGTGGGCTGTTTGCCGATGATCACGCGTGTTTCTGTGACTTGATGGAAGGTCTGTTTCACATCGCGATGGCTGATGGCACCTATCATCCCAATGAAGATGTGTTTCTAGAACGTGTGTCTGAGATTTTCGAAATGAATCCCGCGCGGTATCAAGCGATCAAAGCGCGGTTTGTGCCGGATGCAGAGCTTGATCCTTATGCGGTTTTGGGTGTTTCGCAAGATGCCGAACTTGCGGATATTCGCAAGAAATGGCGCGAATTGGTGCGCGAGACCCATCCGGATGCGATGATCGCGCGCGGCGTGCCGGAAGAGGCGGTTTTGCTGGCGGAAAAGAAGATGATCGCCATCAACCAAGCGTGGGATCAGATCAACGGGGCCGCTGCTTAATGCGTTTTGCGACGTATAATGTGGAATGGTTCAGTTCGTTGTTTGATGAAAACGACGCGTTGATTATCGATGATACTTGGTCCTCGCGGCGCGATGTCACCAAAGCGCAGCAGGTAGAGGCGGTGGCGAAGGTCATGGCGGCCATCGATGCGGATGCGATCTTGGTGGTGGAAGCGCCGGATCATCATAGCAAACGTTCGACCGTGGCGGCCTTGGAGGGCTTCGCTAAAGCCTTTGATCTGCGCACGACGGATGCTTTGATTGGTTTTTCCAACGATACGCAGCAAGAGATCGCATTGCTGTATGATCCCAAGGTTTTAAGCGCCAAACATGATCCGATTAGCGCGCCGGATGCGCCGCGGTTTGATCAGGCGTTGCAGATAGATCTGGATGTGGATGCACGCGGCGATAGCGTTGTGTTCTCTAAGCCGCCTTTAGAGCTGGCTTTGACGATGCATTCGGGTGCAACACTGCGGATGATCGGCGCGCATTTGAAATCCAAGGCGCCGCATGGTGCGCGCAATGATGCAGAGGTCATGAAAATCTCGATTGCCAACCGCCGAAAGCAATTGGCGCAAGCGATTTGGATGCGCCGCCGGATTGAACAACATCTGAAAAACGGTGAGAGCCTGATTGTGGCCGGTGATCTGAATGACGGCCCCGGCTTGGATGAATACGAGGGGCTGTTTGGGCGCTCTTCGATTGAAATTGTGCTGGGGGAAGAAGGTGATCATTGCCTGTATGATCCCCATGCGCGAGCAGTGTTAAAGCGCCGGTTTGGCGCGCGGCCAACCACGTCGCGGTTCTTTATCAAGAAAGAGAACCGGTTTTTGCAGGCCTTGCTGGATTACATCATGGTGTCTGCGGATTTACGCGCCAAAGGGCCTGAGTGGCGTATTTGGCATCCGTTTGACGACAATGCGTGTTTCTGCCAACCAGAGCTGCGCGAGGCGCTTTTGGCGGCGTCGGATCATTTTCCTGTTACGATGGACATTGATCTTTAGATTGAAACCAAGCGTCGGAATGGCCACATGAGTTCTATGTTACGTGTAATGACCACCGCCCTCGTGCTTTCGGCTGGGCCTGTTTGGGCCGAGGAAGAAAGCGGTAAATCCCTGATGCAGCAAGGGGCAGAGCTGTTTTTGAAAGGCCTGACAGAGCAGATGGAACCTGCGCTGGATGATCTACAAGCGTTGGCCGAAGACTTCGGCCCGCAGATGCGCGATTTCTTTGCAGAGATGGGGCCAGCTTTTGGAACCCTGATGGAAGAGGTCGAGGATTGGAGCGTCTATGAGGCGCCAGAGCGTTTGCCTAATGGCGATATCATTATCCGCCGCAAACCCGATGCGCCTGCTGAAGAACCAACCGAGCCGGAAGAGGCGATTGAGCTTTAAGCTGTTGAGACTTCGGTTTCGGCATCGAGCGTGCGGGCGAGAGAGGTGAACCGCGCCTCGGCCACTTCGCCAAACAATGGCGCGGCTTCTGGCGTTAGGGTGATTTTCAGAACGCCTTTGCTTGGCTTCCAGTTCAACTGGCCGATGTCTTCTTTTTCGTTCATCCACAGCATCGCGCCTAAGCGCATGGCTTTGCCCAGCACTTCGGCCTGTTGCACGTCGTGTTCGGTTAATAGATCAAACAGATCGGCAAAGCGCGTGCCTTCGCGTTTGTTGCGATAGCGGTGCAGCAGGGCAAGGCCAAGGAACACACGTTCAGAATGGGTCAGCCCGCCAAGGTTGGCGCGGGTAGCGTTATCAAAGCAGATTTCAGCGCGGTAATCGGGATGCGCGCGCCAGCTTACGTCGTGCAGCAGGCAAGCGGCTTTGATGATGCGTTGGCGGCTTGTGTCGGCTCCCTCAAACAGGGGAGAGACGAATTTGAACAGGGTTTTGCCAAACCCGGGCAGGCGGGCGTCTTTGGCTTCGGCAAAGCGGCAGGCCTCGATCAGCGGATCGCGTTTGCGCAGCTTGTTTGGCATTTGCTCATACAGCATGCCTTCGCGGATGCCGTAAGACGAAATCGCAATGTCATAGGGGGTGAAGCGTTCCACAACGCCTTGCAGAACTTCCACGGCCAAAGGCACCAATGACATGCGCAGCGCAGAGATACCGCAGCGGGCGCGTAGTTCGGAATGATCGTGTTCTTTTAGGTACTGCGCAGTGGCTTTGATGGCTTCGGCGTCCATGCGGTATTCGTGCAGAACGTGCAGCGGGTAGCCGCGACGCTCCATATCCACGCGGGCGATGGCGCGCCAAGAGCCGCCGACAAGAAATAGGCGGTCTTCTTGCTTGCCCATTTTGAGTTGCAGCTTGTCTAGGGTTTTGGCGATGTAGTCCGCGCGGCCTTTTTCGCCCCCCGGAATGTCGCGCAGCTTCAGCGGGCCGAGTTTGGATGTAACCCGTTTGCCGATCTTATCGTCTTGGATTTCGGCAAGTTCCATCGATGAGCCGCCAATATCACAAACCAGACCGTAAGAGCCCGGCCAGCCCAGCAGAACGCCTTGAGCAGACAAGCGGGCCTCTTCCTTTCCGTCGATGACGTGGATGGTAAGGCCGGTTTTTTCCAGCACCTCAGCGCAGAAATCAGGTCCGTCTTCCGCTTCGCGCACGGCGGCGGTGGCTACTGCGGTGAGGGGGGCGTCGCAGATTTGCTTGGCGAGTTCTTGGAAACGGTGCAGTGCAGACAGTGCCCGCGCGCGGCCTTCAGGGTTCAGCTTGCCGGTTTCGGACAGGCCAGCGCCCAAGGCACACATGATCTTTTCGTTAAAGAAATAGGCGGGGCTACGGGCAGCGCCGTCAAATACCACAAGGCGGACAGAGTTGGACCCAACGTCGACGACCCCAACGCGGGAGAGTTTGCGCGCGGCTTTGTCTTCGAAAAGAGGGCGGCCAAATGGCCCCCAGTCTTGGTTGGACTCGTTATTTCCGTCCATGAATCACTCCGCGCTGACGTCTGCCCAAGGTGCTTTAACTTGGGCAGAGCGTCAATGCGAGGAAAGTATTAGTCTGCGTGTGTGAGCTTTGGCACATCACTCGCGCCAGCTGAGCCACGCCCAGAGAGGGACGGGTTTTCCATAAAGAAGCGGTGGCAATTAAAGGCAAATTCGCCTTCTGGCACTTCGGCGCGCACGAAACCACCGTCGGGTGACATGGTCCAACTTTGGGCCACATCTGCAAGGTTTGCGGTCATGATTTGGCTAACAATCTGCGCTTTGACGGTTTTGTTTGTGATTTCCACCAGTGTTTCCACGCGGCGGTTTAGGTTGCGGCTCATCCAGTCGGCGGATGAGATATAAACCTTGGCCTGATTGCTGGGCAGGCCGTGGCCATTGCCAAAACAAGCGATGCGGCTGTGTTCTAGGAACCGGCCCACGATGGATTTGACGCGGATGTTTTCAGACAGGCCTTTGATGCCCGGACGCAGGCCACAAATGCCGCGCACCACGAGGCTGATCTTCACCCCGTCTTGGCTGGCTTTGTAGAGCGCGTCGATCACCTCTGGTTCGATCAGAGAGTTCATCTTGGCCCAGATTTCGGCTGGACGACCTGCTTTGGCGTGTTCTGCCTCGGCTTTGATCATCTCGATCAGTTTGGGCTTAAGCGAATGGGGTGAGATCGACAGGTTCTCAAGGCTCTCTGGGTGCACATAGCCGGAAAGGTAATTGAAGACCTTGGTCGCGTCGCGTCCCAGAGCATCGTCACAGGTGAAGAAGCTGAGGTCGGTATAGATTTTTGCCGTGATCGGGTGGTAGTTGCCCGTGCCGTAGTGGGTGTAGGTGACCAACCGGTCGCCCTCGCGGCGCACGACTGTGGAAATCTTGGCGTGGGTTTTCCAATCGGTGAACCCATACACCACATGCGCGCCAGAGCGTTCCAAGCGGCGGGACTGGCGAATGTTGGCGGCCTCGTCAAAGCGGGCTTTCAACTCGACCAGCGCGGTGACAGATTTGCCGTCTTCTGCCGCTTCACAGAGGGCTTCCACGATCGGAGAGTTCTTAGATGTGCGGTAAAGCGTTTGCTTGATCGCAACCACATTGGGATCACGCGCGGCCT
This sequence comes from uncultured Paracoccaceae bacterium, assembly GCA_947499725.1. Taxonomy (GTDB): domain Bacteria; phylum Pseudomonadota; class Alphaproteobacteria; order Rhodobacterales; family Rhodobacteraceae; genus Cognatishimia. The sequence continues at coordinate 426,467 of CANMPK010000001.1, forward strand.
GCTGTAGGAAGCGCACCACCATATCGAAAGTCTCGTATGGGTGGTGTAGCAGCATATCCTTTTGCTTGATCGCCGCGAACATATCGCCGTGGTGATCTTGCACGCGTTCAGGCACGCGCGGGGCAAAGGACGGCCACAGCAGGTCTGGGCGTTCGTCCAGAACCAGCTCTTTCAGATCAGCGATGCCGATCATGCCGTCGATCTCGACCACTTCATCACCGCGCACGTGCAGCTCGCTCATGATCAGGGTTTTCAGCCCTTTTGGCGCATTGGCGGACATCTTCATGCGCACCACTTCGCCGCGGCGGCGGCGTTTTAGGGCGACTTCGAACTCGCGCACCAGATCTTCGGCTTCTTCTTCCACTTCCAGATCGCTGTCACGCAGCACGCGGAAGGTACAATGGCCTTTGGCCTTGTAGCCCGGGAAGAGGCTGTCCAGATGCAGTAGCAGCAGCTCTTCAAGCGGTAGATAACGCAATTCGCCATTGTCAGACGGCAGGGCCACAAAGCGGTCAATCTGCTGGGGGATTGGCAGAAGGGCCTGTAGGGTTTTGTTGTTCTTTTTGCGCACCAGTTCCAGCGCCAGCGAGTAGCCGGTGTTTGGAATGAAAGGGAAGGGGTGTGCAGGGTCAATCGCCAGAGGCGAGAGAACCGGAAAGACTTTGTTGAGGAAGACATCCTTTAGGTATGACTTATCTTCTTTGGTGACGTCTTCATGCGCGAGGATTTTGATGTTCTGCGCTTCCATCTCGTCTTTGAGCAGTCGGAAAATGCGTTGCTGCGACATCATCAGGCTGCGCGCATCAGCGTTGATCAGCACAAGCTGTTCTGATGGCGTAAGCCCATCAAGGCCCGGCACCACGTTACCTTCGCGCGCAAGTTCACGCAGGCCAGCCACGCGGACGGTGTAAAATTCGTCCAAGTTGGCCGCAGAGATCGACAGAAAGCGCAGGCGTTCCAGCAAAGGCACGCGTTTGTTTTCAGCCTCTTCCAGAACCCGCCAGTTAAAGCTCAGCCAGCTGAGTTCGCGGTTATAGAAACGGGATGGGCCGGAGAAATCCACGTCGGTCATTTCGACCGGCGCTGGGAAATCGTGCTTTAGAAAGTCTGCGTTCGTCATGGGCCTGCATATGCCATTCTACGGTAACGGGAAGATGACACTATTTCTCGCCTTGGAAAAGAAGTCCAGAGGGCGAGGATAAATAGAATTTGTAAAGATTTGCGCAGGGTTGGGCGGTGTTGTTGAAGAATGCAGCTTCGTGAGCGCGGCTTCAGGTTTCTTTCTTCAAAAACTTGCTGGCAAAGGCGCGGGTGATGGGCTTTTTCTGCGCCAAAGAGGCCGTGTCTAAAGCGGCCACAAGCTCACGCGCCGAGGCATAGCTGCGGTCGATCTGTTTGACGAGATAGGGGATGGTGTCAGGGGTTGGCACCAGTTGGCGGTCAGCAAAGAGCTTGCCCAGTAGAACTGTCAAAAGCGTGTCGTCTGGTTCGTTTAGTGTAGCGGTTGTGGTGCCCTGCATACGGCTGGCGAGATCGGGCAGGGTCAGCCCCCAGTGTTTGGGATCAGAGATGCCAGTGACCAGCAGAGAATGCCCCTCGGCCAATGTGAGGTTGTGCAGATGGAACAGAGCGGCTTGCGCGTCTGGATCGTCTGCAATCACCGGCACGTTTTCTACGGCAACAGGGCCTGTGGCCAGCGCGGGAATATCGGTGCGGGTGAGGTTCTTGGCAGATACGATTTGCGCGTTGCTGATCGCGGCCCACACATGGGTGAGATGGGTTTTGCCGCTGCCGGCTGGGCCTGCGATTGCCAATTTGTTGCCGGCCCAGTTGGGCCAGCTTTCGACCATCCCCAATGCCATCGCATTGGCAGAGGTTACAAAGTAGTCGTCCCGCCCCAGTGCGGCGCGCACGGGCAAATCTAAGCTGAGTTGTTCTGCCATGGTTAGTCTTCTTCGCGCCCCGCGTGGCCTTTGTAAAGGCGCGAGATTTTATATTGCTCGGCTGCATAGCGCACCAAGACACCGATAGAGGCTGCAACAGGTACGGCGACTAGCATCCCCACAAAGCCGAAGAGCGTGCCGAAGATAGATAGGGCGAAGAGCAACCACACAGGGTGCAAGCCAACAGAGCTGCCGACCAGCTTTGGCGTGAGTACATTGCCTTCGATCACCTGACCGATGGCAAAGATGATGCCCACAAGGCCAATCGACAGCCAGTCGCCCCAGAATTGGAACAGCGCAAGGCCAACAGCCAAAGCGCCGCCCACCAGCGCGCCCACATAGGGGATAAAGGTGATCAGGCCCGCAAGGAAACCAACCACCAGACCGAATTGAAGACCAACCAGCATCAGGGCCACCGCATAGTAGGTGCCCAGCACAAGACACACAGTGCCCATGCCGCGTACAAAGCTGGCCAGTGTTTGATCGATCTGCCCAGCTAAGCGACGCACGACAGGGGCGTGGTCGCGTGGCAGAAGCTCATCAATGCGGGCGATCATGTTGTCCCAGTCCAGCAGCAGATAAAACGCCACAACGGGCACAATCACCAAGAGCATCAGAACATTCAGCAAAGAGGCCGCAGAGGTTAGGGCCGTTTGCAGTAGCGCGCCGCCTTTCTCTTTCACCTGCTCGCCAATGCCGGACAGTGTTTGAGACACTGTGCTGCCGGGCTCTAGAAGCTGCGGGAAACGTTCGACAAGGAAGGCTTGCAAGTCCGAAGCGAGTTGTGGGGCGGTTTGGATCAAGCTGGTCGCCTGCTGCACAAGGGTTGGCACAACCGCCAAGACCATCACCACAAAGATGACCAAGGCAACGACAGTGATCAACGTTGTGGCAGCGACGCGGCTAAGGCCCATAGCCTCTAGGCGGTCTGCCACAGGATCAAGGAAGTAAGCAATTGCGCCGCCAAGGATAAAGGGCAGGATCACATCGCCCATAAACCAAAGGGCTGCGAAGAATATCAGGGTGGAAATACCCCAGTATTTTGCTTGGTCCTGAATTGGAAGTGCCATGTCTGCCCCCTGATCGCCGATGCGTATTCTTCCTTATCACATGGCGTATGGGCAGGGCTAACGCAAGATGGCGTGCCTTGGATTTCTGTGCGAAACCCATCAGCGCGCCATCTTAGGTGGTTTTAGCAGCTTGGGCGGGTGCCCGGCAGCAAGACTTTGTCGATCACATGGATCACGCCATTGTCGGCTTTGATGTCGGCAATAATGACATTGGCCATCTCACCTGTGCCGTCGCTGATCATCACGTCAGAGTGGCTCTTGGTGATGCATAGGCGCTCTGATGCGAGGATCGGTTTGAAATAGTTAGAGCCGGCAGGGATTTGGCTGGCAGTCAGATTGCGGTCATCTACGTGGTACAGCAGGACATTGGTCAACTGATCTTTGTTTTCTGGCTTAAGCAGCGTTTCCACTGTTCCCTCTGGCAAAGCAGCAAAGGCGTCATTCACAGGCGCATAGACGGTGAATGGACCCGGGCCTTGCAGTGTTTCAACGAGGCCAGCGGCACCCACAGCAGCAACGAGTGTCGAGAAACGATCGTCCCCTGCAGCGATGTCAACGATGGTCCCAGCCGAAACTGCGGACGAGCTTATTGCGGCGGCCACACAGGTGGCCGCAAGTGTTTTTGCGAACGTCATGATTTTTTCCTCTCTGGTGACGGGCCTTTCTGTGGCGCGTCTACAAAAGGTTACGCAAAGACTGCGGGATTGGATCAAAAATTGTGGAAAGCTTAGGAAAACCAAGGTCTCTCGCTCTTGCGAGTAAGCCCGCAAAGCCCTAAACGAAGAGCAATCGAAGCACTTGACCTATGGAGCCGTAATGCGCCTCTCTCGTTATTTTTTGCCAGTTCTGAAGGAAACCCCATCAGAGGCACAGATCGTTAGCCACCGCTATATGCTGCGCGCTGGGCTGATCAAACAATCGAGCGCAGGGATCTATTCTTGGTTGCCGCTGGGTTTCAAAGTGCTGCGCAAGCTGGAAAACATCGTTCACGAAGAACAGCAGCGCGTGGGCCATTTGCCAATGCTGATGCCAACGCTGCAATCAGCAGACCTTTGGCGCGAAAGCGGTCGTTACGATGGTTACGGCGAAGAGATGCTACGCATGAAGGATCGTCATGATCGCGATATGCTTTTCTCTCCGACTGCGGAAGAGATGTTTACGGATGTGTTCCGCAGCCATGTGCGCTCTTACAAAGATCTGCCTTTGACGCTTTACCAAGTGCAGTGGAAATTCCGCGATGAGATCCGTCCGCGTTTTGGCGTGATGCGTGGCCGCGAATTCCTGATGAAGGATGGCTATAACTTTGATCTGACCAAAGAAGACGCGTTGCATGCCTATAACCGTCACTTGGTGAGTTATCTGCGCACCTACGAACGTATGGGGCTTCAAGCGATCCCAATGCGTGCGGATTCTGGTCCGATTGGTGGGGATTACACCCATGAATTCTTGGTTCTGGCGGACACCGGCGAGTCTGAAGTGTTCTATGACTCCGAGATCACTGACCTGAGCTTTGGCGACCGTGAGATCGATTATACTGATCATGCAGAGTGCAAAGCCGTGTTGGAAGAGTTCACTGGCCGCTATGCGCGTACAGATGAAACCCATGACGAAGCGCTGTTTAACGAGGTGCCAGAAGAGCGTCGCCGCACGGCGCGTGGTATTGAAGTTGGGCAGATCTTCTACTTTGGCACGCAGTATTCCGAAAAGATGGGCGCAACTGTGCAGGATCAGGATGGGAAAAACCAACCTGTGCACATGGGCTCACACGGTATTGGCGTGTCTCGTTTGCTGGGCGCGATCATCGAAGCCTCGCATGACGACAAGGGTATCATCTGGCCAGAGGGCGTGACCCCGTTCCACGTTGGCATCGTGAACCTGAAACAGGGCGACGACGAAGCGGATGCGGCGTGTGAAGCGCTGGAGAAGAGCTTTGAGGCGCTGGGCCTTGAGCCTCTGTATGACGACCGCAAAGAACGCGCGGGCGGTAAATTTGCGACGATGGATCTGATTGGTTTGCCTTGGCGTATTACCGTTGGTCCACGCGGTTTGAAAAACGGTGTGGTCGAAGTGACTTGCCGCCGCACGGGCGAAAGCGAAGAATTGCCGCCAGAAGCAGCGGTTGAGAAAATCGCCGCGATCTACGCTGGTTTGTGATAGAAACCCCTGCAAACGCAGGGGTTTTTTCTTGGCCCCTCGATAAAATGATATGAGGGCGCGCAGATGATCGCACGTGTTTTGACATTGGCTGGCGGCCTGAGCGGCGCGGCTGGGCTGTCGCAATATCCTGAATTCTCGCAGCAATATGCGCAGCGTTTGGGTGGCGCGGTGGATGAGCTGCATCAGTTCGTGGCTGACTTTGATGCTGATGCAGCAAGCGTGGGCGCAAGCCGTGAAGAGGCGCTGACGCAATTGGCGCAGGGCGGGGCGATTGGCGAAGCGCGGGCTGAGACCATGACGACCACCATCGATCGCTATGAGCGTTTGAAATCTGCGCTGGATCAATTGGAGGGCGCTGGGCCGTTCACGCGGGCCTATAAGGCGGGTCACATCAATGATCCGGAAATCGTTAAGGCGGCATGGACGGCCTTTAAACCAGCGGTTCCTCTTAGTTTTGAAGGGCTTATCTTTACGGGCGTCGGCTTTTTAGGGGGCATTCTGGCCCTATCGCTGGTCTTTGGGCTTTTGAAGATGCTGTTTGGACGGCGAAAGCCTGCCGAAATGCAGGGCTAGGGCAGGTTTACCTGAACTTGACCCAAGAGGCAGGCGTCCATAGGTTGCGCAAAACAGAGCAGGCGATTTATTGATGACGAGCACAGCTCCTTTTTCGAAGTTTGAATGGATGATCGCATGGCGCTATTTGCGCGCTCGGCGGGCAGAAGGCGGGGTCAGTGTGATGACCTGGATCAGCCTGATCGGGATCACCTTGGCAGTGTTTGCCTTGATCGCCACTTTGGCCGTAAGGTCCGGTTTTCGCACGGAATTTGTCGATACGATCCTTGGCTCTAACGCCCATGTGACGGTGTACCAAAGCGCAGAAGTGACGGCGCGGGGCAAGCTGGATCGGGCGATCCATGAGTATGAGGATATGGCTGAGCGTCTGCGAGCTGTGCCCGGTGTGACCCGCGCGGCGCCTTTGGTGAAGGGGCAGGTCATGAGCAATCTGCGCCAGCGTAATGCAGGCGTGGAAGTCTTTGGAATTACACTGGAAAACTTGAAAACCATTCCGCGTGTGGCCCGTGCTGAAACGGCGCAAGGGGATATTGAGCGGTTCAATGATGGTATCGCAATTGGCTCTGGCGTTGCGCGTGAGCTTGGCGCGTCGGTTGGGGATCGCATCAAGCTGATTTCCCCCAATGGGGTGAAAACGGCCTTTGGTACCAGCCCGCGTGTGAACAGCTATGAGGTTGTCTATGTCTTCACCGCTGGCCGCTATGATATTGATAAGACACGCGTTTACCTGCCGTTTGCGGAGGCCCAAAGCTATTTTAACGCAGAAGGCACGGCCACTGAAATCGAAGTGATGGTTGAAGAACCAGAGAAAGTGGACGAGATCGCGCTTGACCTGATCCGAGCAGGCGGGGAGCGGTCTTTGATCTGGACATGGCGCGATGCCTCTGGCGGGTTCTTGCGGGCGCTTGAGATCGAGGACAATGTGATGTTCATCATCCTGTCCATTCTCGTGCTGATCGCCGCGATGAATATCGTTAGTGGATTGATTATGCTTGTGAAAAACAAGGGGCGTGACATCGGTATTTTGCGCACCATGGGGCTGACAGAAGGATCGGTTTTGCGGGTGTTCTTTATCTGTGGCGCTTTTACCGGGATTATCGGAACTGCGCTTGGTGTTGTGTTTGGTTGCTTGTTTGCGATCTATATCGATCAGATTTTCTCTTTCGTGAATTTCTTTGCGGGAGGCGGCGTTTGGGATCCGGCTGTGCGGGGGATTTATCAATTGCCTGCGGAGTTGCGACTTGAAGATGTTTTGTCAGCAGTGGGATTGAGCCTTGGACTGTCTTTTGTGGTCACGATTTTCCCCGCGCGGCGTGCGGCGCGGATGAACCCTGTAGAGGCGCTGCGCTATGAGTGATGTTTTAAAACTGACCGGCATTACAAAGGCTTACAACGAAGGTAAGCCAAACGAGGTCAACGTACTGCGCGGCTGTGATCTGACGCTGGCTGAGGGTGAAGTTGTGGCGCTTGTGGCGCCGTCTGGTTCTGGGAAATCTACCCTGCTGCATATGGCGGGTTTGCTGGATACGCCGGATGCGGGCAGCGTGGAAATTGGCGGCCAAGATATGACGGGTCGGTCGGATCGCCGCCGCACGATCACCCGTCGTCAGGACGTGGGGTTTGTCTATCAGTTCCACCATTTGTTGCCTGAATTCAGCGCGTTAGAGAATATCATATTGCCGCAAATGGCCAATGGTGTGAGCAAGAAAATGGCTGAAGAACGCGCCATGCATTTGCTTGGTACGGTTGGCGTAGATGAGCGTGCGAGCCATCGTCCGGCGGCTTTGTCGGGGGGGGAGCAGCAGCGTGTGGCCTTCTGCAGAGCCTTGGCAAATAGCCCGAAAATTCTGTTGGCGGATGAACCAACAGGCAACCTTGATCCGGGCACGTCTGACAAGGTGTTTGAAGCGCTGATGGCGCTGGTGCGGGGCACGGGATTGTCGGCTTTGATCGCCACCCACAACCTTGAACTGGCCGCGCGGATGGACCGTGTGGTGCGGCTTGAGGACGGTCAGTTAACTTCTGAGTAATGTGGCAATTCACCCCTTTGAGGGGCTGAAATGTACATTTCGCCGGTTTGAGCCGGCCTTAAGGCGTTTGCGCCCCAATTTGGGTGATCCAAACGCCAAGCGCCATGACCGCGATTCCGGCAATGCGGGTCAGCGACAGGCTGTTGATCTGCGCGCCGAATAATCCGAAGTGGTCGATCAGTGCGGCAGAGATCAACTGACCGAGCAACACAAAGAACACCGCGTTGCCCACGCCGAACTTTGGCGCGATCAATGTGATGGTGATGATGTAGAAGGCCATAAAGGCACCCGCGAGGAACACGTATTTGGGTGCCGAGGCGATCTGCGAAAGATGCTGGGCTTGACCAGAGGCCAGAACAACGATCGCGCAGCTGAGCAGGGCGACGCAGAGCGTGACCGCGCTGGCCGCCAGACCTGAACCGATATGTTGTCCGAGGGCGGCGGAAAAACTGGCAAGCACGGGAATGCCGATACCGGCGATCAGCATGATCACTGCGTAAAGCGTGGTTTGCGGCATGATGGTTTTCCTGAGCTTGGTTTCAGGATTGGACCTTCGGCAGCTTTAAGGGATGGGTCAAGCGTTTCGTTGGGTTTAGGTCCGCTCGGAACGGGCGCGGTAGGCGGCGGCTTTGGCGCGGTTGCCGCAGACTTCCATGCTGCACCAGCGGCGTTTGCGGTTTTTGCTGACATCTCGGAAATAGAGCGAACATTCCGGCCCTTCGCAATTGCGCACATGGGCGAAGTCTGCCTCGGCGATCAATTCGGCGCAGGCGGCAGCGATGCGGGGCAGAAGATCATCTACGGTTTGCAGGCTGTGTTTGCTTTCAACGGAGAACCCGCCTTCGGGGGTTGGGGAGAGGTGCAGTGTTTGCGCGCCTTGGGACATCAAAGTGTTTAGGTGCGCGATCATTGGGTGATCGGCTGGCACTGTGCCGGATTCGCTGGCCTGATGCACAAAGGCGCGGAACTCTTCGCGGAAAGCGCGGATGGTTTCGGCGGCTTGGGTCAACTGTTTTGACAGGCTTGGATGTCTGAGCGCGGTGATCTCTGTCTCTGTGGCGAGATCAGCGGCCACCATCCAATTTAGCAGATCGGCACCCGCGTTCAGCCATTCAAATTGCACCGCTTTGGGTTTTGCGATGGTGTTGATGAAATCCAAAGCAAGGCTGTCTGCAATCAAGAAGGGGGCGGGGCGTTGATCGGCCATTTGGCTCTCCGGCTACGGTGATCTTATCTCGTAACCCTCTAAGTGAATTTTTGCAAGTTACGAATATGTGATTTGCAAAAGGGGGATCGGGTTCGCCATTTAGTAACTGTCTAAATTAATTTTAAACGGTTACAAAAGGAATACCCCATGAAACCGACCCCATTGGCTGCGCTTGCGGCTGTGTTGATCTCTTCTACGTCTGCTTTGGCAGGGCCATCTGTGAGCTATGGCTCTGTTGATGTTGGCGATGTCTCTGTCTTTTATCGCGAAGCGGGGCCGAAGGATGCGCCGACTTTGCTGTTGCTGCATGGCTTTCCGTCGTCATCGCATATGTTTCGCGATTTGATCCCTGAACTGGCGGAAGACTATCGCGTGATTGCGCCGGATTATCCAGGGTTTGGCCAGTCTTCGGCGCCGGATGCTGCGGCGTATGATTATGACTTTGCGACGCTTTCGGCGACGATTGCGGATGTCACCGAGGCTTTGGACATCAGCAGCTACACCCTGTTTATGCAGGACTTTGGCGGGCCTGTGGGCTTTCGTTTGGCTTTGGCTGATCCAAGCAAGGTGGATGGGATTATCATCCAGAATGCCACCATTCATGCGGAAGGCTGGAACCCCGATATTGTGAGCCAGTTTGTGCCGTTTTGGCAGGGACGCAATCTTGATACCGAAGCGCCGCTGCGCGCGTTTTTCGCAGCGGAAACAACGCAGTGGCAATATACGCAGGGCGCGAGCTTGACGGACCGGATTAACCCAGATGCTTGGGTCAGCGATCAAGCGGGATTGGACCGTCCGGGCAATCACGCGATCCAGTTGGAATACCTGTGGGACTACCAAGACAACGTGGCGCAATACCCAGCGTGGCAGGCCTATTTGAAAGAGCATCAGCCAGACACGTTGATCGTGTGGGGGCAGAATGATCCGTTTTTCCTGACAGAGGGCGTGGATGCGCTGAAGGCCTTGGTGCCAGCGGCGGATGTGCATCTGTTTGATGCGGGGCATTTCGCGCTGGAGACCCACGCGCAGGAGATTGGCGATGCCGTTCTTACCTTCATGGCGCGCTAAGTTTTTTCGATTTTTTACCTCTGATCAAAAGGATACCCATCAGATGACTAAGATACTTCATATCGTGGCTTCTCCGCGCGGCAGCGCGTCGCAATCGACGCAATTGGCTGAGGCATATGTGGATGCGGCTGTGCTCGCGGACCCTTCTGTAGAGGTCGATACGCTGGATTTGTGGCAGGAAGATCTGCCGGAGTTTGACGGCGATAAAGCCGCGGCCAAGATGACCTTTTTCGGGGTTGGTGACATGGGCGAGGCCGAGAAAACCGCGTGGGATCATGTGGTTGATATCACGGCGCGTTTTACGGCGGCGGATGTCTATGTGATTTCGGTGCCGATGTGGAATGGCGGCGTGCCGTATAAGCTGAAGCAATATATCGACATCATCACGCAGCCTGGGTTGCTGTTCGGCTTTGATCCTGAGGCGGGCTATTCTGGGTTGCTTGAGGGCAAGAAGGCTGTGGTGTTTTACACCTCCGGTGTTTGGGCGCCCGGGGCGGATAAGAAATACGGTAGTGATTTCCATTCGGAATATCTGGCGTGGTGGCTGGATTTTGTGGGCATCACAGAGGTTGAGGCCGTGCGGTTCCAGCCGTCTTTGCTGACTGCTGATCCAGAAGCTGGAAAAAAGGCGGCTTTGGGCGAGGCTGAGGCCTTGGTGAAACTGCCGGCGTAAAGTGTGTGCGTTGCTCCCGTCGCCTGAGAGGGCGGCGGGGGTTAAACGCTCATCGCTAAGACGCGGCTGATTTGGGTGAGGCCGCGGCCGGATTGGTCCATCCAGTCGTTAAAGGCGGCTTGAACGGCGCGCAGGGCGGTTTTGGAGGTGGCGGGTTTGTCGATCACGCCTTCCGCGATCAAGCGTGCGGTGACGTCTTGGGATAGGATGAAACTGTCTTTGCCCATGAAGCGCAGCGCGTAGGTGGCGCTGTTGCCGCCCATGCGGGAGGCGTTTTTCTTGAGCAATTCCAAGAGGCCGATGTAATCGGTGCTGGGCCAATTGCCGATGACCTCGCCGATGCCACCTTGTTCGCGCAGCTCTTGGATGAAGATCGCGTTGTCGATCACGGTGCGCAGTTTCATGCCGTTGCGCACGACGGCTTTGTTGGACAAGAGCGCGTCGAATTCTTCGTCGTTCAGAAAGGCGCAGCGGTTGACGTTGAAGCCGTCGAAGGCGTCTTCGAAACCGTCCCATTTGGCTTCGATGACTTTCCAGTTAAAGCCTGCCTGAAAGATGCTTTTTGTCATTTGCGCGAGCCAGCGATCTTCGGGGATCTTGGCAAGTTCCGCAGGGGAGAGGGGTGTTGGGAGGTCTGATAAGATCGCCTCTGCGCCGCCTTTGCGGTCGGCGGCGATTTGGAAAATCTCGTCAAAATGTCTCATGCGTGGTTATCCCTCGGCGCGTCGTTAGGGGGAGTGTGGCATCCAAGCGGATGAAACCCAAGGTAAAACCGCGCTTAACGGATGTGCAATTTTGCAAGTTGGATGCGCAGAAGTTACCGGAATTTCATACCTTGCCCTTGCAGCCCTTTGGACGCACTACTAAGACTCCATTAGGGACTGACCGTTATGGTCGGGCAAAGAAGAAGGCAGGCGATTATGAACGATCCTTTAGAGACCTATATGAATACTTTGGTGCCTATGGTGGTGGAACAAACCAGCCGTGGTGAACGCGCCTATGATATTTTCTCGCGCCTGCTGAAAGAGCGCATTATTTTCCTGAATGGCCCAGTGCATGACGGCATGAGCAGCTTGATCGTTGCGCAGCTTCTGCACCTTGAAGCGGAAAACCCATCCAAAGAGATCAGCATGTATATCAACAGCCCAGGCGGCGTTGTGACATCTGGTCTGTCGATCTACGACACGATGCAATACATCAAGCCGAAGGTCTCTACTTTGGTGATTGGTCAAGCGGCCTCTATGGGCTCTTTGCTGTCTTGTGGCGGTGAAGCGGGCATGCGCTTTGCGCTGCCAAATTCCCGTATCATGGTGCACCAGCCATCTGGTGGCTATCAGGGTCAGGCGACGGATATTATGATCCACGCGCAGGAAACCCAGAAAATCAAAGACCGTTTGATTGATATTTACGTGCATCACACCGGTCTGGATCGCGAAAAGGTTCGTCTGGATCTGGAGCGTGATAACTTTATGTCCCCTGAAGAAGCGAAAGACTGGGGCCATATCGACGAAATCGTTTCTGCCCGTAAGACAGACGACGAAGACGCGAAGTAATTAAGCAATGCCCCGTCTGAATGATCTTTGGATCGCGCAGATGGGGCACTTTGCGATTGTGCCCGCCAAAGTGCTGTCCTAAGCTGCACTGAAACGGACTAAGACACGAGAGGGGATCGCCCCTTTTGTGAAGACCTAGCGCAAAAGCCTAGGCATAGGTTGTGAGGCCTGAAAGGTAGAACATGGCGACAAATTCCGGTAGCGGCGATAGCAAGAATACCCTGTACTGTAGCTTTTGCGGCAAGAGCCAGCATGAGGTGCGTAAGCTGATTGCAGGCCCAACGGTGTTTATCTGTGATGAATGTGTCGAACTGTGCATGGACATCATTCGCGAAGAAACCAAAGCCACTGGACTGAAATCATCTGAAGGTGTGCCAACACCGAAAGAGATTTGCGAAGTTCTGGATGACTATGTGATCGGCCAAGGCATGGCGAAACGCGTGCTGTCTGTGGCGGTGCATAACCATTACAAACGTTTGAACCACGCCCAGAAGGGTGGGGATATTGAACTGGCGAAATCCAACATTCTGCTGATGGGTCCAACCGGTTGCGGTAAAACGCTGCTGGCGCAAACACTGGCGCGTATTCTGGATGTGCCGTTTACCATGGCGGATGCCACCACCCTGACCGAAGCCGGTTATGTGGGTGAAGATGTTGAGAACATCATTCTGAAGCTGTTGCAGGCGTCTGAATATAACGTGGAACGCGCGCAGCGCGGCATCGTGTATATCGATGAGGTCGATAAGATCACACGTAAATCAGAGAACCCTTCGATCACACGCGATGTGTCTGGCGAAGGTGTGCAGCAAGCGCTGTTGAAGCTGATGGAAGGCACGGTTGCTTCTGTGCCGCCGCAGGGCGGGCGTAAGCATCCGCAGCAGGAATTCCTGCAAGTGGACACTACGAACATTCTGTTCATCTGTGGTGGTGCCTTTGCTGGCTTGGATCGCATTATTGCGGCACGTGGCAAGGGCTCTGCGATGGGCTTTGGCGCGGATGTGCGTGATGATGACGAACGCGGCGTGGGTGAGATCTTCCAAGATCTGGAACCAGAAGATCTGTTGAAATTCGGTTTGATCCCTGAATTTGTGGGTCGTCTGCCGGTTTTGGCGACTTTGGAAGATCTGGACCAAGACGCCTTGGTGACGATCCTGACTGAGCCGAAGAACGCGCTGATCAAACAGTACCAACGTCTGTTTGAGATCGAAGAAACAGAGCTGACCTTTACGGATGAAGCGCTGGCCGCGATTGCGCGCCGTGCGATTGAACGTAAGACTGGTGCGCGTGGCTTGCGCTCTATCCTGGAAGATATCCTGCTGGATACGATGTTTGATCTGCCAGGTCAGGAGAGCGTGACAGAGGTTGTGGTGAACGAAGAGGTTGTGAACTCTGACGCCAAGCCGCTGATGATCCATGCGGATGCTGAAAAAGAGCCTGCGAACGCAGGGTAACGCGCGGGCCTGATGCTGTTTTTGATGCGTTGGGCTTTTCGCCTGTTGGTTTTTAAACTTTTAAGAATGCTCGCGCCTGTCGCGGGCATTTTTGCCGTTTTGGGGATCGGTTGGGATCAAGTGCGCGATGCGCATAACGAAGCGGCTGATGATCCGGCTTATGCGGTTGAGCTGTTTACAGCGGTGGCGCCCATTACCGAGGTTTTGGCGAGCCGGAAGTTCACACATTGGGATGAGAACTGGCCGAACTGGGATTGCACCTTTGCGATTGCGCGATTGGCTGAGGGCGCGCCTGAGGCGCCGCCTACGGTGCGGGGCGAGGATGTGCGCTGGCAGTACCGGTTTGGGGGCGATTGGCAGGCTACGCCTGTCTCAGAGCCGGAGAGCGATACGCGGGATGCGGTGGCGTTTTGTAGCCGCTATTGGCCCGAGACATTGGTGGCGCAAATGCAGAAGGTCTTGTCGGAACCCGGCCATTGGGTGGTGCGCGATCGCATTGGAGAGACGGTGTTTGTGTATTCCGCGTCAGAGAGGCTTGCAGCTCGCGTGCGATACGGCGATTAAGAGGGCAAACAAGGAGATATGAGATGATCAAACGTATTCATTCCGGCGGTGAATTTGAGCCAAAGATCGGCTATTGCCGCGCGGTTGTGGCTGGTGGTTTTGTGCATGTGGCCGGCACTGTGGGGCAGGGTGACACTGTGACCGAGCAATGTGCCTCTGCTTTGGAGACCATCAAAGGTGCTTTGGAACAGGCTGGCAGCGGTTTTGATAAGGTGGTGCGTGTGAATTACTACCTGCCGGATGCGGCGGAATTTGAGCCGTGTTGGCCTATTCTGGCGGAAGCCTTCGGTGAGAACCCTCCAGCAGCCACGATGATTGCTTGTGAGCTGATCGATCCGAAATACCGTATCGAGATCGAAGTGACTGCGCTGGCGTAAGCTGGCTGTTAGAGGTTTGGCCTGAGGCTTGCGAGTTTTAGGCCAAACCCCATAAAGACAACGCCGGTCACGCCTTTGAGCCAGCGTTGGAAACTGTTGCTGCGCAGGTTGCGAGAGAGGCGGGCGAGGAGTACCGTCATCGTTGAAAACCACAGGCCGCAGATCAGCGCATGGACCGTGACGAGCGAGAAGGCCGCGACTGCAGTGGTTTCGCCAGCCGTGATGAACTGCGGAAAAGCGGCCAGATAGAACATCGAGACCTTTGGATTAAGCGCGTTGGTGAGAAGCCCTTCGCCATAGGCGCGCAGGAGCGAGCGTTTATGCTTTGCAGCGGCAACCGTTTGCGCCGTAGTTTCGCCTTTCATGGCCGCGTAAAGGGCTTTTGCGCCGATCCAAAACAGATAAGCCGCGCCGATATATTTGACAGCGGCAAAGGCCCAAGCGGATTGCAGCAGGATCACCGAGATCCCGAGGATGGACAGGGCGCCGTGCAAGTAGAAGGCAGACATGAACCCCAAAGTATTGGCCAGCCCTGCAGCACGTCCTGAAGTAGGCACGGTCTTTGTGATCAACACGCCATTGGGGCCGGGGGACATCACCAAAAGCGCGGCGACAATGGCAAAGGTCAGGATATCTGCAAAGCTCATTTTGGCCTCTTAAAAGTTGGTACCTTAGCGAAAGCCTTTCACATGGCGAAACGGGACGCAAGGCAATCACGGCCTTGGCTGAAGAGGCGCACTCAAAAATAAAACGCCCCGCTGCAAAGCGAGGCGTTTTTACTGAAACGATCTTTTGGAGATCAGAGAGATCAGTGGGCGCGCAGTAGCGCGGCTTCTTTTTTGTTCAGGGAACGACGGGCCGCTGCGAAATCTTGCAGGGCGCCTTGTTCTTTCAGCTCTGGGAAGAGCGTGAAGATTTCGTTGCGTTGATCACCGTCCAGCGTGGTCATGGAATAGTCGCCTGGCTGGAAGCTTTCGGACCATGCGCCATTGCCCAGTACAACTTCGTGGTTCTCAAAGAGAATGTGGAAGTAGGTGACTGTTGCAGGCGCCGCGATTTCTACGCCGGCTTTGCCAACCAGATGTTTGGCAGCAACCAGAGTTTCGCGTTCGTCAAACAGCAGCGTTGTGGCATCGTTTGCCATCAACATGCGGTGGTTTGGTGACACCATGATGTCGCGCTCTGGCTGGTTATGGCCCAAGCTACCTGCTTTGATCAAAATCGGGCTCAGCTTTGGAGCCGCCTTCAGATCAATTGTTTTGTGACCGATCCATGCAATTTCCTGCAGGCCGTTGTCACGGGTGATAATCTTGTCGCCTTCACGCAGTGTTTCCACTGTGCGTTCGCCGGTGATCGTCGCGATCATTGTGCCGTGGGCAAAACAGATCGAGCCTGGATCATTTGGTTCGTCTACATAATCAACCATACTATATCCCTCTACGATACGAAATCGCATCGATGGTTAGTCACCAGAGGAGGCGCTCAGTTGCCCCGGCTTAACGCGAACCCACTGGATCAATAAAAAGCCCTCATCCCTAAAGGCTAATTTGTATCTAGAATGCGACCCTCTGCCTGAGTGAACATGAGAGAGGACCACACTTAAGTCTGACGCTACGTTAACAATTGCAGCGAGGGGTGCGAAAGGTTGCGCCCCAATAGTTTGGGAATTCTGAAGTAAATAATCGGTGAGAATTCGGTTAAAACTGCGAAAAACATACCAAGTTGTTTCCGGAATGGAAACGGGATGCGGATAATCCGCTAGATATTGCGGTAAGTTGCCCGATTTTTACCTCGCGGCCATAGATTGTTGCTGTTTTTGGGACAGTAAGGGCAAAACAGGGGTTTCCCCCCTTGTGGCTTCTTTGTCATAGATCGGCAAATGCATTGTTCAAAAAAGAGAACCAATTCAATACGTTCTAAAAGATTGTGCGAAATTAAAGGGATCAGTGTGAGACAAGGCGTTGGCTCACTGGTTTCTGTAGTGGGTTGATTCGGTGTGAAACTTTCCCAAACAGCCGCGCTGCTCTGCGCTGGTATCAGTCTTTTCGCGCCCTGATACATGTGCCTACTGCGCGGCCGATCTGTTGATGCTTTTGGTTTTGTAAATGCCTATTAAGAGTGATCTATGTTTCGCGGAAGGCGCGTTGGAAATAGTCTGAGAGTGGTTTCGCGAGATAAGAAAGGGGCGTTCGCTCCCCTGTTTTGATGAAGGCTTCTACGGGCATACCAGGAAGTAACTCTTGGTTTTTGAGTTTTAAAAGTTCATCTGATTTGGGGATGAACTCCGCTTGGTAAAAACTTTGTCCTGAATGTTCGTCCTGAAAAACGTCTGCTGAGAGTTTGGACACAACCCCTTCGATTTCCGGTGTTGTTCTTTGATCAAAGGCCGTGAAGCGCAGCGACACTTCCTGGCCAAGGTGAACCTGATCTATGTGAATGGCCTCGACACGTGCGGAGACAATCAGTGGTTGGTCTTGTGGGATTACGTACATGATGGGTTCTGCAGGAGAGACAACTGATTGGATCGCAAAGACACGGCTCCCGTAGATCACTCCAGAGACTGGGGTTTTGATATCCATTTTGCCCAAAGCATCCAACAAGCTGCGCTTTTGTTCGGTGAGTTCCAAGGCCCGGTATTGCAGATCTCTTAACGTGGTGATCGCTTCTTCGCGACGCGCCGATTTGAGGCGCAGGATTTCAATTTTGTACCCAGCAATTTGGCCGTTGAGACGTGCCATATTGGCGGTCAGTTTCCCGATTTCTCCACGAAGCTGTGCGTTTTCCTGTTGAAGCGACGTTACAACGCGCAGCTGCACCAGGTTCTTTTCATACAGGCTGACATTGCGGGCCAGCTCTTCGGAGGCGAGCTGCTGCTGTTCGGCATAAGCATCGAGCTGAGATTGCTCACCGCGGATTTGGTTCTCGGTCTGTGCAATCTGCTCATTGATCTGCTCGACTTGCTGATGCAGTGCAGTCTGTCTTGCATCAAACAGTCTCGTTTGACCGGCCAAAATTTCAGCAACTTCGCCATCAGTTTGAGCGATCTTTAGAAGCGTTCCTTGGAAGTGAACTTGGTCTAACCCATCACGTTCGGCGGTCAGCCGAGCGACCCTTGCATTGATCTCATAAAGTTCGTTCTCTGCGATTGAATGCGCGCTGCTGAGCGCTGTGTCATCCAAGCTTAGAACGATGTCACCGGCGTCTACCCAGTCACCATCGCGGACTAGAATCTCGCCAACCACACCTCCGTCAGGATGCTGAAGAACTTGGCGGTTGCTTTCAACTTGGATCATGCCGCTGGATATAACAGCGCCTGCGATGCGGGCTTGAGTGCCCCAGACGCCAACGCCAGCAACCAATACGGCCAAGGCCGCGAAGCCAATCAGAATAGGAAAGCCGACATTCAATTTTGGTGAAGGGGTCATTTTGCTGCCTTTTGGACCAAAGTGGTTTGAACCGCATTTGCATTTTTGACTCTGGAGCGCAGGACTTCGTCCCTTGGACCGAAACTTCGGATGGCGCCTTTGTCCAGAATCGCCAAGGTGTCACATTCAGCGATGGCCGTGGGTCGGTGGGTCATGATCAACACGCTTTTACCCGTCGATTTGAAATCTCGAATTGCTTGGTTCAGAGCGGCTGACCCCTCCGCATCCAATGCGCTGTTGGGTTCGTCCAGAACCAATAAAACTGGATCAGCATAGAGTGCGCGGGCCAGCGCAATGCGTTGCTTTTGACCACCAGACAGCTGGTTGTCGCCACGTCGAATGACCGTTTTGTATCCTTCTGGCAGCGCCAAAATCAGCTCATGGGCATTGGCTGCAACCGCCGATTTGACGACCTGTTCTTCATTTGGTTCGCGCGACATGCGTGCAATGTTTTCAGCGATCGTACCGTCAAACAAAGTCAGATCTTGGGGGAGATACCCGATATGCGCACCGATGGCGTTTGTGCCGTATTGGGCTAGGGTTGCGCCACCAAGTCGGATTTCTCCGGTGGTGGGGCGAACAAGCCCTAAGACGGTTTTCGCCAGAGTCGATTTCCCTGATCCACTTTTGCCGATAACTCCCAGTGCTTCTCCGGGTTTTAGCTCAAGAGAGATACCGCTCAGTATTGGGGAGCGGGTCTCCTCCGCGAGTAGGTTTAGGTTTTTTATAGACAGCTGGGCTTCCGGCCGCGGAAGCTGCATTGGTGTGTCTTCCATAGGGTTCGTCGACAGAAGAAAACCCAGGGATTTCCATCCTGCGATGGATTTTTGGAACAAGGTCCATTGTCCGATGGTTTGTTCAATAGGCGCAAGGGCGCGGCCCAGCAAAATCGAGCCAGCAATCATTGCACCTGCCGTCAACTCGCTTTGCAGAACAAGCCATGCCCCAACGGCCAACATCGCGGATTGCAGGAAAATGCGAAACGCTTTGGAAAAGGTGCTGAAAAACCCAGTCCAGTCAGAGGCACGTACACCTTTTTCCAGCGAAAGGTATTTTAACGTCAACCATCTGTCCTGAACGACTGGCGCTAGCCCCTGAGAACTTACGATTTCAACAGCCTGCCGAGCCTCCTCGGCAAAGCTTTTTGCCTGCATGGAGGCGGATTGCATTTCAAGTGTTCGGCGGCGCGTCAGAAAGTTGTTGAGCAGTGCAAAGACGATCAAAATGGCACCACCTGCAAGCGCGACCCATCCTAAAATTGGATGAAAAATGAATATCGCAAAAATGAAGACTGGGGCCCAAGGCACGTCGAAAATGGCCATTGCTGCTGGGGAATTTGTGAGCGCTTGCAAAGTTTCCAGATCGCGCAAGCCTTCGGCGGCCTGAGCCCGTAATTTTGGATGCTTGGCTTTCAGAAGCTCCGCGTTGAAGACACGCAAAGCAACTGCCTTTTGGAAACGGGCCCCAATGCGCACCATGAGACGCGCACGCGCGTAGTCTAGTACGCCCATTAAGAGAAAGAGTAGCGAAACAAGTGCAAAGAGGGCTACGAGCGTTTCTTCAGATCTTGACCCTAAAACCCTGTCGTAAACCTGCAGCATGAACAGGGGACCTGTTAGCATAAGGATATTAGCAAATACGGAAAACACAAAAACGATGCCAAGCAAATTCAGGTCTTCTTTATGTGCGCTTTTCAGCTCTTTAAAACCGTTGATCAAAGTTGCTGCCATTTTGAAAACTCAGCTTGTCTATTCGAATTTTGCATTGCCGCTGAAATAGCAATCGGTATCGCAATTAAGTGTCGGATTGGTTAAAATTTCTGCGGGTATGTATGGTCGGCGTCTAAAGCCCGCGTTTGAAAAGAAGGATTTCAACCACCGATTTTTTGCGGTTTCCGCTTCGCTTTGTTGGGCCACGCTGCTTGCGGTTTGGCGGTCAATTTTCTTTTCCAGCTTCTCTACCCATTTCTTAGCGGATTTCATTGTGGTAAAGCCGCTCTGACTATCGTGGAACTTGGGGGGCTTGCGTTGGGTTTGCTCGGTTTTGCTGAGTTTCCACAGCTTTCTATGTGTAAGCTTCAATTGTCGCGAAGATGGAATGACGCTTTAGATTTTGGAATGACCACGAGTCATTCTAGCAAAAAATAGGGCAATTTGATGCTGTTTAGTGCGGATGACATGACGGAAAAATTAGATTTAGATCCTCAAAAAATAGGGATTCATCGCTCTGCAAGCCTTTCCGTTGCCCCGATGATGGATTGGACGGATCGGCATTGTCGGTATTTCCATCGCCTGCTGTCGCGTGAGACGTTGTTGTATACGGAAATGGTGACGGCCCCTGCGCTGGTGCGGGGAGGGGCGTTGCATTTGTTGGACTATGACGCGGCTGAGCATCCGGTGGCTTTGCAATTGGGCGGCTCTGATCCGGTGGAATTGGCAGAGGCCACGAAGCTGGGCGCTGCGGCTGGTTATGATGAGATCAACCTGAATGTGGGTTGCCCGTCGGATCGGGTGCAGTCTGGCACCTTTGGGGCCATTTTGATGAAACAGCCTGAACTGGTGGCCGAATGTGTGGCTGCGATGCAGGCTGTGACGGAAGTTGAGGTGACGGTGAAATGTCGTCTTGGGGTGGATGATCAGGAACCTGCGGAGATTTTGCCAGCCTTTCTTGAGACCGTATCGAAGACGGGGATCTCTCGGTTTACGTTGCATGCGCGTAAGGCGTGGCTGAAGGGGCTGTCGCCTAAGGAAAACCGCGATATTCCGCCGCTGGATTATGACTTGGTGCATCAGATGAAGGCGGATTTTCCGCAGTTGCATCTGTCTATCAATGGCGGGATCTCCTCTTTGGATGAGGCTTTGCCACATCTGGAGAAAGGCTTGGATGGGGTGATGATTGGCCGCGCGGCGTATCATGATCCGGCGCAGGTGTTGCTGGAGGCGGATCGGCGTGTGTATGGAACGGATTTCCAGACAACAGCGGATGCGGCTGTGCGCGACATGGTGCCTTATATCGAGGCGCATTTGACGGCGGGCGGTAAGCTGAACCAGATCACGCGGCATATGCTTGGGTTGTTTACGGGCCGTCCGGGCGCGCGGATGTGGCGGCGGATGCTGTCGGATGGGGCCTCTAAGCCCGGCATGGGGCCTGAGCTGGTGCTGGAGGCGCTGGATCATGTGATGCGCAGCCAGATTGACCACGCGGCGGCAGAGTAAGGAACGCATTATGCCAGAGCTGTCTCTTCTTTTGCCGATGGCGGCGATGCTGGTGGTGATTGGTGCGTTTGCTGGTGTTTTGGCGGGCTTGCTTGGTGTTGGCGGCGGGATCGTTTTGGTGCCCGCCTTTTTCTATGCGTTTCAAACGCTTGGCTATGATGGGCCGCAGCTGATGCAGATGTGTTTGGGCACGTCTTTGGCGACGATCATTGTGACCTCTGTGCGGTCTGTGTTGAGCCATAACAAAAAGGGCGCTGTGGATTGGGATGTGTTGCGCACATGGGCGCCGGGCATTGTGATTGGGGCGGCTTTGGGGGTGTTTCTGGCCGCGCGGTTGCAAAGCGGGGTCTTGCAGGCCTTGTTTGGTGTGCTGGGTGTCGTGATCGGGTTGTACATGGGGTTTGGGCGGTCGGACTGGCGGTTGGGCGCTGCGATGCCCACGGGCGGTTTGCGCGCTGTATTGAGCCCTGGGGTTGGCTTTCTTTCCGTTTTGATGGGGATTGGAGGCGGCAGTTTTGGCGTACCTTTGATGAGCCTGTTTAACACGCCGATCCACCGCGCCGTGGCGACAGCGGCTGGGTTTGGGGTGTTGATTGCGGTGCCGGGCGTGATCGGGTTTCTGATGGTGCCGGTTGATGCGGCTGCGCGCCCGCCCTTTACGCTGGGCGCGGTGAACTTTGCGGCCTTTGGTTTGATTATCGCGATGACATTGATCACCGCACCCGTTGGGGTTGCGTTGGCGCACCGCATGGATCCGAAACCTTTGAAGCGAATCTTTGCGGTTTTCCTAACGCTGGTGGCATTGAATATGTTGCGTAAGGCGCTGTTTTAATTGTTTTCTGGGGTTTGCGCCCGATTATTGCCCCAATTTAGACAACATTCCGACCTGTAATTAGGGATTGTTTCGCACACGCATACATTGATATTTTTTAATTTAATTTCACATTGTTATTACTTAGCGTGACGTCAGTGTGAGGGTATTTTCGAGGGTACATTCAAAATGGAAATTCTACTTTTGCTGGGCGTGTTTGCCATCGGCACTTTCCTATTTACAGATTCCGATGATGATAGCACCGACAGCGCATCTGGCGGCGGTGATGATGACGATACAACAGATGGCACCACAGGTGGCGGCGAAGATGATGGCTCTGACATCACAGATGGCTTCACTATTTTGGATACAGTCACTGGCGCGGAGTTGGATGTTCCTGGGTTCCCTGAAATCGACAATGTGATCGAAGGCAGTGCGTCTGCTGAAGAGATCAATGGCACAAGCGGCAACGACGCGATTGATGGCGGCAATGGTGCTGACACGATTGTTGGCAGCGGCGGCGCTGATGTGGTTCTGGCCGGTGGCGGCGCAGATGTTGTGACGGGCAACAGCGGCACAGATTTCATTGATGGTGAAAACGGCGCGGACACCATTGAAGGCAATGGCGGCAATGACGTGATCTTTGGCGGCACTGGCGATGATGAGCTGGACGGTCAGGATGGCGGCGATCTGTTGTTTGGTGAAGCGGGCGATGACAACGTGCATGGCGGCGAAGGCAATGACATTATCGTTGGTGATGAAGGTGAAGATACGCTGCGCGGCGGTGCGGGTGATGACTATATCATCGGCCATCAGCCAACTGGCGATCTGGCTGTTGTGGGCGAAGCTGACGCAATTGACGCGGATACCATCCGTGGCGGCGCCGGTAATGACTTTATTCTGCTTGGTTCTGGAGACTATGCGAACGGTGGCGAGGGCTTTGATGAGTTCCGCACAGGTACGCATGTTGATGGTGACAACCTGCCAGTTGTAACCGGCTATGTGCCAAATGATGATGTGGTGAGCGTTGTTGTACCAGAGGGTGCAGCGGGCGTGATCACGATTGAAGAGGGCTCAACACCAAATGACGCGGTTATTCTGGTAGATGGTCAGGAAGTTGTGATCATTGAGAACACATTTGAATACATGGAGCCAGCTGACGTGAACGTTGTATTTGAGTTCACGCCTCTGGAAGCTGTGGAAGCTACTGCGTAAGAGCCAACTCTTACTTTCGCTTAGGCCCCTCGTGACGAATGTCGCGGGGGGCTTTTTCATTGGCTATCTGATCCAGTTGACCTGCGCGATGATTTCGGCTGCGATGTCTGTGAGTGCGCGGTTGTCGGTTGCGACGGTGACATCTTCAAACGGGGATTGGGTCAGTTGGGCCGATAGTTCCAGCGCGCGGTTTTCGTGCCATGCCAAGCCTGACCCCGTTTCGCGTTTGCGCACGCGGGCAAGCAGGGTGTCATCGCTGGCGGTGAGGCGGCAAAGGATCGGGTTTGCGATACCAAGCGCCTGCGCGATGCTGGCGACGTAACCCGGGTTTTCGCACACGCGGGGCACGATCAGGTTTTTGGATCCGCGTTTTTGGGCGTTGGCCCAGATGGCTTTCAGGTTCTCGGTGGCAAGCGCATTGCCGTAAGGGTCTGAAGCTGCGCGTGGAAACGTGTAGGTGAGCGCGTCTAGATCCACAAAAGTATGTGGAATGCCTTGGTCTTCGAGTTGATTACTGATCTCGTTGCCGGTTGAGGTTTTGCCAACGCCCACAGGGCCGGAGATCATGAGAAGGGTTGCTGCGTTATCCATGGCTGATGGGTAGAGCCGCAGCTGTCGCGCGTCAACGCTGGCGTTTGCCTGTTGGTTTTAGGCGGCTTGCGCGGGCGGGCAGGGTTTGCATGATCGCTTGGCGCGTTTCGCTGTCGAGTTTGCCCCAGTCGGTGATTTCATCAATCGTGCGGTAGCAGCCTTTGCAGAGGCGCTCGTTTGAATCGATCACGCAAAGGTCGATGCAGGGGCTTTCTGCGTTCTTGCGCTTTTGGGGTTTGGATTTGGCCATGGTGTTCAGCCTTATGCGCGGCGCAGGTGGCCGAGGCGGTCCAGCACGCCTTGCAGGATATAGCCGGCGGCCACATGGTCGATCACTTCAGAGCGGCGTTTGCGGGAGGTATCAGCCTCGAGCAGGGCGCGTTCGGCGGCGACGGTGGAGAGGCGTTCATCCCAGAAGATAATCGGCAGAGGCGTGAGCTTTGCCAAGTTGCGAGCGAAGGCGCGGGTGGATTGCACGCGGGGGCCTTCGGAGCCGTCCATGTTCAGGGGCAGACCCAGAACAATGGCGCCGATGTTGCGTTCTGCGATGATGTCCAGCAGGCGCTGCGCATCGACGCCGAATTTCTTGCGTTTGACCGTTTCAATGGGCGTGGCCACGGTTTGAAAGCTGTCCGAGACCGCAACGCCGATGGTTTTGGTGCCCAGATCAAGGCCGATCAACGCCTGCATTTGCGGGATGGCAGAGGCATGCTCATCAAGGTTGTCGATCAACTGGTCTGTCATGCGCGCGGCTCGCTTTGCTGGCTTATTGCGCCAGACCGGAGCGGCTGGCAGCGCCGTTGATTACCGCTAGAGCCTCTGAATTGCCAGCAAAAACGGTTTGCGCTTCGTCTAGGATGGCGGTGGCTTGCTCGGTTTCGCCAAGCACACCATAGGCCATGATGAGCTGCGCCCATTCTTGTGGGGTGCCGCCTTCAGTGGCCAAACGATCGGACAGGCCGCTGACCATGCCGCGGATCATGGCGGCTTGATCGGAGGCGTCGAGTTCGCTGGCAGCTTCGATGTCTTCGGCGGTTGGGCCGCGCAGTGGGGCGGCTTCGGCGACGGTTGCCGCTGGTGGCAGGGTGTAATCCACTCCTGCGAACCATGCGAGTTCTTCGATATTGGTGCGGATCGGATCGATCCAAGGGGCATTGGCTGGGCTGTCGTTCAGCAGGTTGCGCCAGATGCGGAAGGTCATATCTGGGCGGCCGTTTTGAAACAGCATGCTGCCAAGATAATAGCGCGCGAAGCCTTCGGTTGGGTCAAGATCAAGCGCGGTGCGCAGGGCGGTGTCGGCCTCTGGCGAGATATAGCCTTGGGCGGCGCGGATCATCAGTGTGGCGAATTGGGTGTAATCAGACGCTGTGGCTTGATCGCCTTTCAGCGAAATCACAACCTGCTGGGCTTCATAGGCGGCTTTGAAATTGCCCAATGTGGCCTCGTTGCGCACGAGCAGTTGGTGACCTTGCAGATCATCTGGGCGCTCAGCGACTTTGGCGCGGAGTTCTTCCATAAGGGTTAGAAATTCCGCATCTGCTTGTGGTGCTGGAGATGGGCCAAGCGCGGCTTCTTGGGCCGCTTGTGAGGGGCGGTTGTCTAGACGGGTTTGGGCGGCGGCGAAGCGATCTTGTAGCGGTTGATCCGCATAGCCCGGCGCGCCGAATTCGGTATAGGCAAACAAGCCTCCGCCTACGAGGAACAAGGCCACGATGGCCGTCATGGCATAGGTGGCGGTTTTGGGTTGGTCGCCTTCGGATTTGGCTTTTTGCAACTGGGCATCTGCCGTCAGAATGCGGCGGGAGATTTCGGTGCGGGTGCGCTCTGCGTCTTCTGGGGCGATCACGCCGCGCGCCAGATCGCGATCCACTTCCTTAAGCTGGTCGCGATAGACTTTGAGATCATAGGCGGCTGGTGAGACCTCGCCAGATTGACCCCGCAAAAGGGCAGCGCCCAGAAACAGGGTGATAATCAGAGCGATCAGCGCGGCGATGATCCAAAACAGCATGGGGTGGTCCTTTTGTGGTCGCATATGATGTAGCGATGAAGCGGCGCACGTAAAAGGGACAAACAGCTTTGTGACCCTGTGACACAAGGCGCACGCAAAAAAATCAGTCGCTTTGGCGGTTTGCCGCAAAGTTAATCGTTAATTCGACGCAGGAGGGGGCTTTTCACTTGACCTTTTGCGGCAAAAACTCACATCTGTGCCCCCAGAGACCGAAAGAATTTTTGAGGAGGCTACCATGGCTTTTGAACTTCCTGATCTTCCATATGCACACGACGCGCTGGCACAACACGGCATGTCTGCAGAAACACTGGAATTCCACCACGACCTGCACCACAACGCTTACGTGACAAACGGCAACGCGGCGATCGCGGGCACAGAGTGGGAGGGCAAGTCCCTCGAAGAGATCATTGTTGGCACATACAACAAGACATCCGTTGCGCAAAACGGCATCTTCAACAACATCTCTCAGCTGTGGAACCACAACCAGTTCTGGGAAATGATGGGCCCGAACAAAACAGCGATGCCAGGCGAGCTGGAAAAAGCGATCGTTGAGTCCTTTGGTTCCGTTGATGAATTCAAAAAGCAATTCTCTGCAGCAGGTGCGGGCCAATTCGGTTCCGGCTGGTGCTGGTTGGTGAAAGACACTGACGGTGGCCTGAAAGTGACAAAGACAGAGAACGGTGTGAACCCTCTGTGCTTCGGTCAAACAGCGCTGCTGGGTTGTGATGTTTGGGAGCACTCCTACTACATCGACTTCCGCAACAAGCGTCCGGTTTACCTGACAAACTTCCTGGACAACCTGGTTGACTGGGAAAACGTTGCATCCCGTCTGGGCTAATCGCCTGAGATAACGGATTAGGAAAAGGCGCCCATTGGGGCGCCTTTTTTGTTTTGGGCTATTTTACTTAGGCGCTTTCGAGCTGGCTGAGCGCTGTCTCGACCGTATCTGCCACTGTGAAATAGGTTTTCAGGCTCGCATCCGCAAAGCCCTGATCAATGATGTGATCCAGAAGCGCCAGAAGGGGCTGCCAGTAGTTTTCTGTGTTCAGCAGCACAATTGGTTTGTCGTGGAGCCCGATTTGCCGCCATGTGAGCACTTCGAAGAATTCATCCAAAGACCCAGCGCCGCCGGGCAGAAGCACGATGGCGTCGCAGTTCATGAACATGACCTTCTTGCGCTCGTGCATGTTTTCGGTGACCACGAATTGGTCCAGATCGGTTTTGCCCACTTCGCGTTTCAGCAAGTGGGTTGGGATCACGCCGAAGGTTTTGCCAGAGGCTGCTTGGTTGCTGCGGGCGACGGCGCCCATCAGGCCCACATCTCCAGCACCATAGACCAAACGCCAGTTTTTCTGGGCGATGGCTTGCCCTAGGGTTGTGGCGTCGGCTTCGTAAGCGGGGTTTGCGCCGGAACGTGAACCGCAAAAGACACAAATCGATAGGCTGGTCATGGAAAATCTCACGTTTTTCAGAGCTCTTTTGACCAGTGTTACCCAACTTGATAGTGTGCCTCAACTAAAACGACTGCCAAAATCTGGGGAACGCGCAGCCATGAGTAAATTCGCATCTATTTTGTCCGGCCCAACGGCTGTTGTTGGGGCTGGTGCTGTCGCTGTTGTGGGGGCCGCAGGGCTTTATTTTGGTGGGGTGTTTGACCCGAAAACGACGCCTGAAGCTGTGCCAGAGGCCGTGGTAGAAGCGGCGGCTGTAGAGGCAACGCCAGCGGCGCCGGTTGTGACGCCTGAGTCTGCGCCAGAAGCTGTTGAAGAGGCTGCTGTTGAATTGGTTCTGCCAAGTTTCGATGTTGTACGCGTTGAGGCGGATGGCTCGGCTTTGGTTGCAGGGCAAGGCGCGGCTGGGGCCGTGATTGAGATTTTGCTGGATGGTGCGGTTTTGACAGAGGTTGAGGCGGACGGGTCTGGTCAGTTCACCAGCTTTGCCAGCGTCACGCCAAGTGAAGCGCCGCGTGTGATGAGCCTGTCGCAGACGGTGGATGGCCAAACATATGTGTCTGATGAGACAGTGATTATTGCGCCAGCGCCGGTTGTGGTGGCCGAAGCAGAGACATCTGCGGAAGAGGTGGCTGAAGACGCTGCGCCGGTCGGCACTGTTGTTGAAGCGGCAACTGAGGCCGTGGCTGAGGTTGCAGAAGAAGCGGTTGAGACGGCAGAAGCAAGTGTTGCGGCCGTTGCTGAAACCGTTGTTGAGGCGGCTGAAGAGGTTGCTGAGGCGGCGCAAGATGCTGTCGCAGATGCGGTGCAGGATGTTGCGCAGGCAGCGGTTGAAACGCCAGCGCCTGTTGCGCAGGAGGCTCCGACCGCTGCGGCGACGGATGCGCCTGCGGCGGCCGTAGAGGTGGCAGAGGCTGCCGTTGAAGAGACGGCTGTGGTTGCTGAAGCAGAGACGGCAGAAGCGCCCGCCTCGACTGAGGTTGCAGAGGCAGCGCCTGAACCTGCGGCTCCGGCTGCTCCGTCTGTTATCATTGCCAGCAATGAAGGTGTGCGGGTGGTGCAATCGGCAGAGCCTGCCAGCCCAGAAGTGCAGGCGGCGATTGCTTTGGATGCGATCACTTATTCAGAAGCGGGCGAGGTCTTGCTGTCTGGCCGTGCGCAGACGCCGGGTTTTGTGCGTATCTATGTGAATAATGACCCGCAGGCCTATGAAACCATTGCGGAAAACGGCGAGTGGCGTGCGGAGCTGCCGAGCGTCGCGCCGGGGGTTTATACGTTGCGTGTGGATCAAGTGGACGCGGCTGATGCGGTGCTGTCTCGTGTGGAAACCCCGTTTAAGCGCGAAGCTCCGGTGGAGTTGGAAGTGGCCGCTGAAGAGGTGGAAACCAAACGCGTCGTGGCCATCACCGTGCAGCCGGGCAATACGCTTTGGGCGATTGCCAAGGAAAACTACGGGGATGGCGTGCAATTCGTGAAAGTGTTTGAAGCCAACAAAGACCGCATCAAGAACCCAGATCTGATCTACCCAGGTCAGGTGTTTACGGTGCCAGAATAAGCTAGTTTGGCTTAAAATGACTGCTGATTGGAACAGAGAGGCTGCGGCCTCTCTTTTCTTTTGGATTAATGTGGGCTGAGCGCTGGTCAATCATAGGGCGCTGCCCTAGGTTTTTACAGGTAGCTAGGCACCAGAGAAGATACCCATGCAACGATGGAAAACCGCTTCGGACGAAGAACTTGAACGCGCAAAAGACCGAAACGGTTGGCTGATTATCCGCAAAGTGCTGCCTTATCTTTGGCCTGAGGGTCAGACTTGGGTGAAACGGCGTGTGATTTTGGCAGTGATGGCTTTGGTGATGTCCAAGGTGATCGCTGTGCTTGGACCGCAGATTTATGGCCGCGCGGTGAATGCTTTGTCAGAGGATGGGGTGTCGACCTTTGTGCTGGGCGCGGTTGGGTTGACCGTGGCTTATGGCATGGCGCGCCTGATGACGGTTGGTTTTCAGAACCTGCGTGATGTGATCTTTGCCAAGGTGGGGCAACGCGCGTTGCGGCAGCTGGCGTTGCAGACTTTTGAGCACATTCACAGACTGTCCATGCGCTATCACATCACGCGCAAGACGGGCGGTTTGAGCCGGATCATTGAGCGCGGTGTGAAGGGCGTGGAGTTTTTGCTGCGCTTTATGCTGTTTTCGATTGGGCCTTTGGTGCTTGAGCTGCTGATGATCGCAGCCTTTTTGTATTTCGCTTTGGATGTTTGGTATCTGGTGGTGATCTTGGTCACGCTGGTTCTGTATGGGGCCTATACGTTTAAGGTGACCGAGTGGCGCGTGAAGCTGCGTCGGATCATGAATGATCAGGACACGGACGCCAATCAGAAGGCCATCGACAGCCTGCTGAACTTTGAAACCGTCAAGTATTTCGGCGCCGAAGGGCGTGAAGCGGCGCGCTATGATCAGTCTATGAAGGGCTATGAGGCTGCGGCGATCAAGACGGCCTATTCTTTGGCGGGTTTGAATGTCGGTCAGTCGCTGATCATCAGCGCAGGGCTTGTGACGGTGATGGTGATGGCGGCCATTGGTGTTGAGAATGGCACGCTGACCGTGGGCGATTTTGTGATGGTGAATGCGTATATGATCCAGATCACCATGCCATTGAACTTCCTAGGGACTGTTTATCGCGAAATCCGTCAGGCTTTGGTGGATATGGGTGAGATGTTTGATCTGCTGGAGCAGCCAGCCGAGGTGAAGGATGCGCCGAATGCGCCTGATTTGAAGGTGAATGGCGGGCAGATCGAATTGGATAACGTCGCCTTTGGCTATGAAGAGACCCGCGCGATCTTGAAAGGCGTGAGCCTGACCGTAGGTGCTGGGCAGAACGTGGCGATTGTGGGGGCCTCTGGGTCGGGGAAATCCACCATTGGGCGGCTGTTGTTCCGGTTTTACGATGTGCAGGGCGGGGCTTTGCGCATTGACGGACAAGACGTGCGCGCGGTGACGCAGCAGAGCCTGCATGACGCTATTGGTGTCGTGCCGCAGGATACGGTGCTGTTTAACGATACGATCCGCTACAACATTGCTTATGGGCGTGCGGATGCCACAGAGGATGACATTATCGCGGCTGCAAAAGCTGCGCAGATCCATGACTTTGTGATGTCCTTGCCGGATGGTTATGAGACCACGGTTGGTGAGCGCGGGTTGAAGCTGTCTGGCGGTGAGAAGCAGCGTGTAGGCATTGCGCGCACCTTGCTGAAGGATCCGCCGCTTTTGTTGTTGGATGAGGCGACCTCTGCTTTGGATACAGAGACCGAGCAATCCATCAAAGAGGCTTTGGCCCATGCGGGCAAAGGGCGCACGGTGATCACCATTGCGCACCGTTTGTCGACGATTGCCGAAGCTGATCGCATTGTGGTGCTTGAGGCAGGGGCCGTCGTCGAAGAGGGCACCCATGCCGAATTGCTAGAGCGTGAAGGGCGCTATGCGCAGCTTTGGCATCGTCAGCTAAATGACGAGACCGCGGCGGCCTAAGCGCTTAGGCGACGGGCTCTGCGGTTTCACTGTCTTGTCCGGACAGTTGGAACGTGCGCAGTTGCGCGCTGATGTTGGCTTTGGTGATGCGCCAGCCGCGTTGGGACTTGCGCAGCAGGTAGCTGGATGTCCACTTGGCTTTGATTTTGCCGCTTTCCGCGATGGCCTGAAAGACCGAAGCACAAATGGCTTCGTCTTCGGAGGTTTCGTGCAAGAACTCTAGGTCGGCTTTGACCTTGGTGATGCCTTGCGTTTGATAAAACTCATGCAGGCCGCGAAGTCCGGAGCGCATTTCTTGAGGTGTGTTCAAGGTGAGATTGCGCTCGGGCATCGTGATTTCCACAGGGAAATCCCAGCACGAGAGAATGCGTGTGTAATCGTAATGAGCAAGGCCATCATGAAAGTCATTCATGACGGCCTTGGCTGAATTCGTTATAGCCTGCATTTGGGCCTCAAATTACTCTGCCGCGCGTAGCCCTGTTTCCTCGTCAGGTGCTTCGCCTAAAGGTTTCCGTTCATCCTCCCATAGAATTTCCGGTGCTTTAATCTGTTTGGCTGCGCGACGTAGGGCCCAGTCTTGGGCTGCGCGGCTACCGCGTCCTTTTGTGAGACGTGCGACGAGGCGAAGACCCCAATCAACATACGT
The DNA here is from genome assembly GCA_947499725.1 of uncultured Paracoccaceae bacterium. Classification (GTDB taxonomy): domain Bacteria; phylum Pseudomonadota; class Alphaproteobacteria; order Rhodobacterales; family Rhodobacteraceae; genus Cognatishimia. Next base: position 458,019 of record CANMPK010000001.1, read on the forward strand.
CCAAATCCAGACACGCAGAGCAAGCATTGAGGGGGTAAACACCAAAGTTAGGACAGTTGCAATACCCAAGCCAAACACCACCGCAGTGGCGAGTTGTTTCCACCACAGCGCGGTTGGGCTGTCGATGGAATAGCCGCCGCCAACGAAGTCTAGGCTGAGGCCAAACATCATTGGCGCGAGGCCTGCCATAGTGGTGATTGTGGTCAACAGAACAGGGCGCAGACGATCCTGAGCGGTGCGTACGATTGCCTCGATACGTGGCATGAACTGGCTGTATTCTTGATAGGTATCAATGAGTACGATGTTGTTGTTCACCACGATCCCAGCCAGCGCGACGATGCCTGTGCCGGTCATAATGATCGAGAAGGCTTGATCCATAACAAGCATCCCGATCAACACGCCTGTGGTGGATAGGATCACCGCCAGAAGCACGAGAACCGAGTTATAGAAGCTGTTGAACTGTGCCAGCAGAATGATGAACATCAGCCCTAAAGCGCCTGCGAAGGCGTTTGATAGGAAGGCTTGGCTCTCTGCTTCGTCCTCTTGATCACCGGTCCATTCCCATTCGATGCCTTGTGGGAAGGGATCTGATTCGTTGATCCAATCGGTGATCTGAGCGATCTGAACCGCTGGCGTCAAAGGCTGTGCGGTGAAGCCATCGTTTTCATATTCAGCCTGAAGATCGCTGTCAGCATCCCATGTTTCGGTTGGGATCACTTCTATTTCACCAGTGTCTTCATTGGACAGGAAGGTCATGCCTGCTTCAACACCAGCTTTGACATCAAAGATGCGGGTTTGATCAACACGGTTGATCTCGGCCAGTTTTGGCACTGGTTTGCGGGTGATGAAGTTTGAGAGCGGCACCAGACCATCTGGTGTGCGCACTTTCAGACCATCAAGTGTGGATAGCACACGATCTTCTTCTGGCAGGCGGACACGGATTTCGATTTCCTCATCCGAGCTGTCGACGCGCATTGTGTCGAGCAGGATGCCGCGTGTCACAAGTTGGACCATTGCGCCGACTGTGGCCACATCTGCGCCGTAGCGGCCCGCTTTTTGCACATCAACGTCGATCTGCCAGTCGATGCCGGGCAGGGGACGTGTGTCCTCGATCAGGTTCAGGCCTGCGGTGCTGTCAAACTTGTTGCGCGCTGTGGCGATGGCGGCGATCAGGTCTTCCCAATCATCGCCTTTCACACGCAGATGCACAGGTTTGGCCGAGGCTGGGCCACGGTCCGCGGCCAAGATTTCGATCTTGGCACCTGGGATCAGCGAGAGCTGTTGGGTGAGTTCGTCGATGATCAGATCGCCATCAAAGTCAGCGGCTTTGATCTCGCGGTTGACGGTGCCGATCAAAGGAAGGCTGAACCACTCTTCGCGGGCATCCGGGCGATCTTCCCAAGCAATGGTTTCAAACTGCACTTGGCCGATTGTGTCTTTCGGAGGTTGCGCGCCACCGGTGTTGTTGTCGAGCCCGCCTGTTCCTGCAAAGGAGAAAGCGGTTTTGACGCCAGGGTGCGCCAACACAATGGTTTCGGCTTGGCGCACGATTTCATCTTTTTGCTCAAGCGACAGGTTACCCTTGGCCAAAACGTAGACGATGGCTTGCTCTGGTTCGGATTCCACGAAGAATTCGACGCCGTTGTTGTTTTCACCGAAGTAGCTGAACACGCTCATCACGAAGCCAATCACGAAGACGATTGAGACAATCGGCATGATTGGGTTGCCTGCGATGAATTTGATGAACATCCCAAATGGTGAGAGGCGGCGGCCCACTTTCAAACGGCGCTCGCGACGTTCGATCATAACCGCATCCACAGTGATGGATGTGGCAAAGGTGCCGAGTACAAACAGGATGAAGCCCACGATGAAGGGGCCAAAGCCGCCCTCGGCGCCAGCAGTGCCCATCAGGAAGGTTGGATTGAGCACCTGCATGATCCCGATGAAAAGCAGCGCCAAGGCGGGCATTACCAGTGCGATGCGCAGGTACCACGGAGTGGAATTTCGCAACACCAAAGAGGCATTGCCAAAGAAGCGGCTCATGCGGCCAGAGACGCCGCCCATGACGGGAAGATAGATCAGCGCAACCACGAGTGAGGCGGAAAGAACGAAGATCAATGTCACCGGCAACATGCCCATGAACTGGCCCGGAACACCCGGCCAGAAGAGCATTGGCAAGAAGGCGCAGAGCGTTGTCGCCGTGGAGGATACGATTGGCCAGAACATGCGTTTGGCGGCCTCGACGTAGGCGACCATTGGGCCGGCGCCTTGCTTGATGCGTTTATCCGCATATTCCACCACAACGATGGCGCCATCCACTAGCATCCCGACGGCCAAGATCAGGCCGAACATGACGATGTTGGAGATGGTGATGCCCATCAAGGCAAGGAGAACGAAACACAGAAGGAAGGATGTTGGGATGGCGAAGCCAACCAGCAGCGCAGCACGGGTGCCGAGCGCTGCGAGGACAACGATCATCACAAGCGCAATCGCGGTCAGAACAGAGCCTTCAAGCTGGCTGACCATAGAGCCAACGATGCGGCTTTGGTCGTTTGACGTGCCCACTTCGACGGCGGCTTTGAGTTCATGCGGCCAATCGGCAGAGGCGTCTTCCACGGTCTGGCGTACCAGATCAGCGGTGTCGATCAGGTTGAAGCCTTTGCGTTTCACCACCTGAAGGGCAATTGTGTTGACGCCGTTGAAGCGCGCGGTGCCTTCGCGGTCTTCAAAGGTCAGGTTGATCTCGGCCAGATCGCCAAGGGTTACGATGCTGTCGCCGTTGGTTTTGACCGGCAGGCCGTAAACATCGCGCGGCTCATCAAAGCTGGAAGGGATTTTAACCGCGAACTTACCCTGTGCGGTTTCCACTTCACCGGCCGCGATCAATTGGTTGTTGTTTCGCACAACGGTGATCAGCTCGGCGGCTGTGACGTTATAGGATTCCAGACGCAGCGGATCGATCAGAACCTCGAGCATTTCATCACGTTTGCCAGCGATGCCAGCTTCGAGCACGGCATCTAGACCTTCGAGGCGATCTTGCAGGCGGTCAGCATAGATCGACATGGTGCGTTCTGGCACGCGGCCAGACAGGTTCACGATGATGATCGGGAATTCTGAGAAGTTGATTTCGTTGATCGAATATTTGTCAAAGCCACTTGGGAATTGGCTTTCGGCGGTGCTCATAGAGTCGCGCACGTCAGCCATGATTTTGGTTTTGTCCCAGCCGAATTCAAATTCTAGCGCGACACCCGCGTAGCCTTCGGCTGCGGTGGAAGACATGGTTTTCAGACCATCCAAATCGGACAGTTCTGTTTCCATAGGTTTGACAAGAAGCGTTTCGGCATCCGAGGCAGAAATGCCGGGGAAGGGGACCGACACAAAGAGCGCAGGGATTTCAATGTCTGGTTCACCTTCTTTTGGAAGGTTCCAGTAAGCAAAACCGCCAGCCAGAAGAGACAAGGCGATAAAGGCAATGACCATGCGGGCCCGTGATGCGGCCCAATCGACAACCCCGATCATTCGTTATGCTCCTGATAGCTGGCTTCCACTGGGACGCCGGTAATGACGTATTCTTGGCCGATGACGATGACGTCGGCTTGCTCTGGCAGGCCAGAGATCCAGATGCCATCGATCGTGTCGCGTTGAACGGTGACTGGCATAAACTTGGCTTCTTTGGCCTCTGTTACGATGCGCACGCCCAGTTGGCCTTCGTCGTTTAGTGTGAGTGCCGATTGCGGCACCAGATGCGCCTGTGCGCCTTCAGAGCCGATGATGATTTCAGCGGTTTGACCATCGCGGATGGTCAAGTCTGGGTTTGGAACGGCGATTTCAACGCGGAAAGTACGCGTTGCTGGGTCGGCGGCGCGTGACAGGAAGGTCACTTGGCCGCTGACTTCTTGGCCGCTGGCCAAACGCGCACCAGAAAGAGCCCCGACGGATACGCGGGAGACTTCGGTTTCAGGTACGAAGCCAACCAGTTTGATTGGATCCAGCTCAATGATCGTGGCGCAATGAGCGCCATTTGGGCCGTTGGATTGCAGCAGGCTGCCGAATTCGGCTGTGTCTGTTTCCAGCAGGCCAGCGAAAGGCGCGCTAACGGTTAGGCGGTCAATCTCTTTTTGAGCGGCAGCGACACCTGCTTCGGCGGATTGGATGGCTGCTTGAGCGCTTTCCAAGCCTGAGAGCGCAGCGGCCACGGTGGCCTCGGCGGCACGCACCGAAGCTTGGGTTGCGGCAACGCGAGTATCTGAAGCGAAACCACCCGCAGAGAGTTTTTCTGCAGCGTTATCATTGATACGAGCTTCTTCAAGGCGGGCGTTGGCTTCTTCAACGCGGGCTGCTGCACTTGGCACGCCAGCGCGCGCTTCGGCGAGGCGGGCTTTGGCTTCGGCCAAGCTGGCGCCGCGTGTGCCTGGGTCGATTTCACATAGCATTTGGCCTGCTTCTACAAATGCCCCTTTGCGCAGAGGCTCTGAGATCACTTGGCCGGAGGTTTCTGCCATCACATCAATCTGGCGTTCCGCTTCGGTTTCGCCGCGCACCACAACGGCGCTGTCGATCACACGCGCTTGAGACTTTAGCGCGACGACACGAACCACATTGTTGTTCACATCGTCCTTAGAAGCGTCGCTTGCTTCGTCTTCGATTGCCGTGGTTTCTTCTTCTGTCGAATCCGTTGCTGCAAAAGCGAGCAGGCGGTCGCGCTCGATGATGAAGAAGTACATGAATGCTGATACAGCGATAGCGATGATAAGCGGAATAATTCGCATCGTGATGTGCCTTGTGTTCGCGTTGATTACCGAAGCAGTTAGGGGTTCATTGGCCAAAAACAATGGGGCCAAGTGCAAAATCTGAACCGTTGAGTTCAGTTTAGGGCTTTGAGGCAACAGTTTCAAGTGTGGCAACTTATCAGCCGAGGCTTGGCACTTGGGTGTCAGCAGGGTATGAGAGACGCAAATCAATAGGGGTTGGGCCGTGAGTAATACCGACAGTTTCATCGAAGAAGTGTCTGAAGAGGTCCGTCGCGACCGTTTGTTCGCGATGATGCGCCGTTATGGCTGGATCGCCGTTGTGGCTGTGGTCGCGATTGTTGGCGGTGCGGCTTACAATGAATATCAGAAAGCACAAAAGACAGCCGTTGCTGAGGCGACTGGTGATGCGCTGCTGAATGCATTGGCCGAGGATGACACCTCGAATCGTATCTCAGCTTTGCAGGATGCGACCCTTGAAGCGCCAGCGGCGGATGTGGTGCGTCAGTATTTGCTGAGTGCAGAACAAGCGGCAAACGGGGATACTGCAGCGGCATCAGAAACGCTGGATGCGTTTTTGGCGGCAGCGCCTGAGACCTCTGCTATCTATAAAGATGTGGCTGAACTGAAGGCATTGATGCTGGCGGGCGATAGCATGCCGGTGGCAGAACGCCGCGAGCGTTTGGAATTCATGGCGCAGCCGGGTCAGGCTTTGGCGTTGCTGGCGTCTGAGCAGTTGGCGCTGATTGATGTGGCAGAAGGCGAAACGGATGCGGCGGTAGAGCGCTTGCAGTCCATCTTGCTGGACGCAGCAGTGACTACGGGCTTGCGTCAGCGCGCAAGTCAGTTGATTGTAGCTTTGGGCGGGGAACCTGAAACCCTGCCGTCGCTGAGCGTAACTGAATAAGCGCAACCGACTGGAGGGCAGGGCCGTGAAACATACAAATTGGATGCTGGCAGCAATTGCCGCAACAACGTTGTCGGCCTGCGCCGGTGGAGAAGTTCTTCTGACAGGAGAACGTGAAGAGCTGCGTGGTCAGGAGACAGTGACCGAGCTGCCATCTGAAACACGTGCGATCCGCTTGGCAGGGCAAACCAGCAACGCAAGCTGGACGCACCGTATTGGCACGCCGAAATATCGCGTCAGCCATCCGGCTTTGTCCGCGGCGCCGACGCTGGCATGGTCTTCTGTGATTGGCGAGGGCGAGAAGCGCAGCCAACGCATTGCGACCGATCCTGTGATTGCAGACGGGCGTATCTTTACAATTGATAGCACCGCGACTTTGACAGCGACCTCGACAGCGGGTGCACGTCTTTGGTCTGTGGATATGACGCCATCGGGAGACAAATCCAACGAAGCCTCTGGCGGTGGTTTGGCGCTTGGCAATGGTAAGCTGTTTGTGACCACTGGTTTTGGCCGTTTGATGGCCGTTGAACCTGCGAGTGGCGAGGTCCTATGGGAGCAGCGTTTGGGCGGTGTCGGGAACGGCGCGCCAACGGTGTTCGGTAATCTGGTTTACCTCGTGTCTGGCGACAATCTGGCTTGGGCTTTGAATACCGACACGGGCCGCATTGAATGGCAGCTAAGTTCTTCGCCGGATGTGACGAACTTGCAGGTGCCTTCTGCGCCAGCGGTGACAGATAAGTTCGCCATTTTTGCTTTCGGGTCTGGTGAGATCCAAACTGCCTTCCGCAAAGGTGGTCTGCGTTTCTGGGATGCGGGTATCCAAGGGCAACGCACAGGCCGTGCGCTGTCTACGATTGGCGATATCTCAGGTGATCCAGTTGTTGTGGGTAAGTCCGTCTATGTGGCGAACCACTCTGGTCGTCTTGTGTCACTGGATATCGACACAGGCAAACGCAATTGGACCGTGGAAGAGGGCGCGCTAAGCCCTGTTTGGCCTGCGGGCGGGTCTTTGTTCCTTGTGAACGAGCAAAACCAATTGGTGCGTTTGGATGCCGCCACTGGCGAGACAATTTGGGCCAAGCGCTTACCTGATTTTGTGAAAGACAAACCGCGCCGTCAGGTGCGTCGTCATGCGCATTACGGCCCTGTGATTGCGGGTGGCCGTTTGGTTCTAGCGTCTTCGGATGGGGTTTTGCGCAGCTTTGATCCAGCCTCTGGCGAGCTGCTGCGCAGCACTGCATTGCCGGATGGCGCGGCGTCTAATCCGATTGTGGCGGGCAACACTCTGTACGTTGTTAACAAAAAAGGCGAATTGCTCGCTTTCCGTTAAGCAAAAACTGATGTAAGGCCCACGCTTCAGAGTCTCTGGAGAGTCAAATGAGTTTCACCCTGGCCATTGTGGGGCGCCCGAATGTGGGCAAATCCACGCTGTTCAACCGTCTTGTTGGTAAAAAACTGGCGCTGGTCGATGACCAACCCGGTGTCACGCGCGATTTGCGCGAGGGCGAGGCGCGCCTTGGGGATATGCGTTTCACCGTGATCGACACGGCCGGTTTGGAAGACGCAACCGACGACTCTTTGCAGGGGCGGATGCGTCGCTTGACTGAACGTGCAGTGGATATGGCTGACATTTGCCTGTTCATGATTGATGCGCGTGCTGGTGTGACGCCAACGGATATGATTTTCGCTGAAATCCTGCGCAAGAAATCGGCGCATGTGATTTTGGCAGCTAACAAAGGCGAAGGCGCGGCTGCGGATGCAGGCGTTTTGGATGCCTATTCCTTGGGGCTGGGCGAGCCGATCCGTCTGTCCGCGGAACACGGCGAGGGGATGAACGACCTTTACGGTCAGCTTTTGCCGATCGAAGAGAAATTCACCAAGATCGCCGAAGACAATGCGCCGATCACGGATGTGACGTTGGACGAGGACGACGAGGATATCGACGCCGTCCCAATGCCAACCAACGAAAAGCCGTTGCAGATTGCCGTGGTAGGCCGCCCGAATGCGGGTAAATCGACGCTGATCAACCAATTGCTTGGTGAAGACAAGATGCTGACCGGCCCAGAGGCGGGGATCACGCGTGATGCGATTTCGTCCCGTTTCGATTGGAACGGCACGCCGGTGCGTATCTTTGATACCGCTGGGATGCGCAAAAAGGCCAAGGTGCAGGAGAAGCTCGAAAAGCTTTCCGTCTCTGATGGTCTGCGCGCTGTGAAATTTGCTGAGGTGGTTGTGGTTCTGCTGGATGCGGCCATTCCGTTTGAGCAACAAGACCTGCGGATCGCCGATCTGGCTGAGCGCGAAGGGCGCGCGGTTGTGGTTGCGGTGAACAAGTGGGACATCGAAGACGAAAAGCAAGAAAAGCTGCGTAACTTGAAAGAGGCCTTTGGCCGTCTGTTGCCGCAGTTGCGTGGTGCGCCGCTGATTACCGTGTCTGCAAAAACTGGCCGCGGCATGGAGCGCCTGCATGAGGCTGTGATGCGTGCCTATGATGTTTGGAACCGCCGCGTGACAACGGCTCAGCTGAACCGCTGGCTGACGGGCATGCTAGAGCAGCACCCGCCGCCCGCTCCGCAAGGCAAGCGCATCAAACTGCGCTATATGACCCAAGCGAAAAGCCGTCCGCCGGGGTTTGTTGTGATGTGTTCGCATCCGGACAAGCTGCCAGAGAGCTATAGCCGCTATTTGGTGAACGGGCTGCGCGAAGATTTCGACATGCCGGGCACGCCGATCCGTCTGTATATGCGCGGTCAGAGCGACAAGAACCCGTATAAAGGCGTTCGTAAAAAGAACGCAGGGGCGCTGAAGAAGCACGTAACCCCGCGCGCGCGTCGCGAAAAGTGATGTAAACCCCGCCCCCTGAGGCGGGGTTTTTTCTGCGATATACTGCTGTTTTTTAGGATTGCACGCGGCTGGCTTTTGCTGGCCCGCGCGATCGGCCTTGTTTGGCTGATGCCTGCGCGGATTGCGGCCGGTGGGCGTTATTTTGCTGGGGTGTCTTGCGAAATTGCGCGCAGATTTTGCGCGGGATCGTGCGCAACCTATGCGGGCGCTTGCCGTGTTTGGCAGGTTTGCTGAGGGGCTGTTGAGAGGGGCGAAAGGGCTTGTCACCTTATGGGTAGGCATGACGCCGTAACTCAAGTTTCTTTGAAAGGACGACCTTATGAAACCGATGATGACACCTGTAACAACGCTGACATTCCTCGCGGCTTCTGTGATTACGACAACCACAGCGATGGCTGAAACCCAGATTGAAGACACCAACGGCAATGGCACGTTCGACTATATCGAGATGTCGATTGCCTTCCCAAAGATCACGGCGGAAGAATTCACCGCGATGGATCTGGATGAAGATGGTGAGATCAGCGCAGAAGAGCTGCAGGCGGCTTATGACGCTGAGGTGCTGGCAAAGTAAGCTGACGCGATGATCGAGAGCGCCCTGCCGTTTGGTGGGGCGTTTTCTTTGGGTATGCTCACCTTTTGTTAACCAAGACCACCCCAGTTTGGAGCCATAGCAACAAAATCTGGGGGGATTTATGTCTACATTTCGAATGTCTTTGGCGTACCGCGAAGTGGATAGCGCGAAGGCGATTTTTCATTTGATCACCACATTGGCCGCATACTTTGGCTGCGGATTATCAGCGCTGTTTTATGCGCATAACCTATGGGTGGCGCTGCCCTTTGCGGCTGTTACCTCTGTCATGGCGGTGCGGCTGTATATGTTGCAGCATGACTGTATGCATCGCTGTTTCATCAAGCCTAAATGGCTGAATGATGTGATTGGGGTTGCCTTATCGCCCTTCACGCTGACGCCCTTTTATGTGGGGCGGTATAACCACATGCAGCATCATGGGCATGTGGGCGACTTGGATCACCGCGATACCTTTGAGATCAATGTCTTAACGCTGGAAGAATACCGCGCGTTGCCGTGGCGCAAGCGCATGGCGTACCGTGCCTATCGCCATCCGTTGACCTTGCTGATTGTCGGGCCCTTTGTGGTCTATGCGATTTTTAACCGCTTTCCTAAGAACACCCGCGCGCAAGGCTTCGTGGCGGATGTGTTCGTGCACAATGCGTTGATCCTGTTGATGGGGATTGGGGTTTTTCTGCTGGCGGGCAGTGCTGGGCTATGGATATGGGGCTTTTCCGTTTATCTTGCGGCATCCTGCGGCGCGATCATTCCTTATGTGGAGCATAACTTTGAAACCGTGCAATGGGGGCGGCGGCCTGAGCTAACCCATGAAAACGCGGCGCTCTATGGATCTGCGGTTTTGGATTTTGGGGATGTGTTTCATTTTCTGACGGCCAATATTGGCTATCACGATTTGCATCACCTCAACCCAACAATCCCAAGCTATCGTTTGAAAACCTGCCATGAGGCTTTGGAGGCCGAAGGGCTTTTGCATTCGACCAAGATCGGTTGGCGCGAGGCGCTTCAATGTTTTCAATGGAAGCTTTGGGATGAGGACGCAGGCCGCATGGTGAGCTTTGCGGCCGTTTAGGGCGCGCAAACAAAAAGGGCGACCCATAGGAAATGGATCGCCCGAATAGATTATATTTCAGTGGCTTACGCCAGATCACCTGCGGCTGTCAGGGTTGTCTTGCCGCCCAAATATGGCGCCAAAGCCTCTGGCAGTTTGACAGAGCCGTCTTCCTGCTGGCCGTTCTCTAGCACAGCGATCAAGCAGCGCCCCACGGCCAGACCGGAGCCGTTCAACGTGTGTACAAACTCTGGCTTGCCGCCATCGGCTGGTTTGAAACGCGCATTCATGCGGCGGGCTTGGAAATCGCCTGTTGTGGAAACAGAGCTGATCTCGCGATAGGCATTTTGGCCAGGCAACCACGCTTCGATATCGAAAGTACGACGCGCGCCAAAGCCCATGTCGCCCGTGCATAGGATCACGGTGCGGTATGGGATGTTCAGCGCTTCCAGAATGCCCTCGGCGCAGCGCAGCATGCGCTTTTGCTCGGCGTCGGACTCATCTGGGTGCGTAATGGAAACCATCTCGACCTTTTCGAACTGATGTTGACGCAGCATGCCAGAGGTATCTCGGCCCGCAGAGCCTGCCTCGGAGCGGAAGCACAGGGAGTGCGATGTCATGCGGATCGGCAGTTTGCTGGCGTCTAGAACGTCGCCGGCGGCTGTATAGGTCAGCGGGATTTCAGAGGTCGAGATCAACCACCAGCCGTTTGTGGTTTGATAGCTGTCTTCTGCGAATTTTGGCAATTTATCCGTGCCATACATCGCTTCATCGCGCACCAGAACCGGAGTGTTGATTTCGGTCAGGCCGTTTTCATCAACATGTTTGTCGATCATGAACTGCGCCAAAGCGCGGTGGATACGGGCCACGGCGCCTTTCAGCATCACAAAACGCGCGCCGGATGTTTTGGCGGCGGTTTCAAAGTCCATCGCCTTGGCGACGCCTTTGATTTCGTAGTGCTCTAGGGTGTCAAAGCCAAATTCCGCAGGCGTGCCCCATGTGCTGACTTCGACATTGTCATCTTCGTCTGCGCCATTTGGCACATCGTCTGCTGGCAGGTTTGGAATGCGCGCCAGCATGTCTGTCAGTTTGGCGTCGATCTCTTTGGCCTCATTTTGCATGTTGGCCACGTCTTCTTTTTTCTGACCAACCAATGCGCGCAGGCGTTCAAATTCGGCTTCGTCGCCTTTGGCTTTCGCAGCGCCCACTTCTTTGGCAGCTTTTTTCTGATCGGACTGGGCGGTTTCCGCCTCTGTGATCTTGGCGCGGCGCTCTGCGTCTAGGGCGAGCAGCTCGGACGACATCGGCGCGTCTCCACGGCGGGAGAGGGCGGCATCAAACGCAGCCGGATTTTCGCGGATCGCACGGATGTCATGCATGGGATCTAGTCCTTTGATAGTGATTCAGTCGTGCCGGTGTTATGGCCTATTTTTTTACGGATCGTAACCTGTGAAAACCCAATCTGATGGGGATGTGGCGCTTGTGCTTGGCGATCTTGGAAAACTTAGTCTGCGAACTTAGGGGCTTTCCTGTTTCACGCCTTGCATAAAGGTGCATGGACACATAGGTTCCCTGCAAATTTCGCGCGGGATGGCGCGGCCAAAACAAGGAAGAACCAATGGAAGCCTTTGCACAATTTATCCCACTTATTCTGATCTTCGGTATCATGTATTTCTTGCTGATCCGTCCTCAGCAGAAAAAAGTGAAAGAACATCAGGCAATGGTTGCGGCAGTGCGTCGCGGCGACGAAGTGGTGACACAAGGCGGCTTGATCGGCAAAGTTGTGAAAGTGAAAGACAACAACGAAGTCGAAGTTGAGCTGGCAGACGGCGTGAAAGTGCGCGTTGTTCAGTCCACACTGGCGAATGTTGTTTCTAAAACAGAACCGGTTGAATCCTAAGTTTCTCTGAAAAGTAAGGCAGGCGCATTATGCTGCAAATCGACCTCTGGAAACGGGTCCTGATCTCGTGCCTTTGTGCACTGGGTCTTCTACTTGCGTTGCCCAACGCGTTTTACCCACGTGTTGAGGCGCATAATGACGCCACAGCATCGATTGAAGCAGGCTTTTCCGGCAATGGGCTGGAAGAGCAGGCTGCGATGTGGCCGAACTGGATGCCATCTTCACTGGTGAACCTAGGCTTGGATTTGCGCGGTGGTGCGCATTTGCTGGCAGAGGTTCAAGTTGAGGATGTGTATGAATCTCGCATGGAGGCCCTGTGGCCAGAAGTGCGGGACATTCTGCGTGCAGAGCGCGCTACGGTTGGCACCATTCGGCTGCAACCCTCCGCTGCGGATGCGCTGCGCGTGAAGATTTCGCAACCCGACGCTATTCAAGAAGCGGTGACGTTTGTGCGTGGTCTGGCGCAGCCGATTGTGTCTTTGACACAAGCCGGCGCGTCTGATCTGACAGTGTCTGCCGAAGATGACGTTGTTGTTGTGACCCTGTCTGATGCTGAAAAGCTGGCAACGGACGAGCGCACAGTACAGCAGTCTTTGGAAATCATTCGCCGTCGTATCGATGAAGTCGGTACACGCGAGCCAACCATTCAGCGCCAAGGCACCGATCGTATCTTGATCCAAGTGCCGGGCATTGGGTCGGCCAGTGAATTGAAAGAGATCATCGGCACCACGGCGCAGTTGACGTTTAAACCTGTTGTGGGCCGTGCGTCTTCGCCAGATGCGCCAGCGGGCGCCGGCAACGAAGTTGTGCCAAGCTTGGACGAAGAGGGCGTGTTCTACACACTCGAAAGCGCTCCAGTTGTCACAGGCGAAGAACTGGTGGATGCGCAGCCATCCTTTGATCAAAACGGCCGCCCAGCGGTGTCTTTCCGCTTTAACCCAGCGGGTGCGCGTAAATTTGGCGATTATACGGCTGAGAACATCGGCTCGCCTTTTGCGATTGTTTTGGACAACGAAGTGATCTCTGCGCCGACAATCCAAAGCCATATCCCAGGCGGGTCTGGCATTATCACGGGCCAGTTCACCGTTGAAGACAGCACGAACCTCGCGGTTCTGTTGCGCGCCGGTGCTTTGCCGGCTGGTCTGGAATTCTTGGAAGAGCGCACCATTGGCCCAGAGTTGGGCCAAGACAGCATCGAAGCAGGGCGTATCGCCTGTATCGTCGCCTTTGCAGCCGTGCTTGTGTTTATGTTCCTAAGCTATGGCACCTTCGGGATTTTCGCCAATATCGCTTTGATCATCAACGTGGGTCTGATCTTTGGCTTGCTGTCCTTGGTCGGCGCAACGCTGACGCTGCCGGGTATCGCGGGTATCGTTCTGACGATTGGTATGGCGGTGGATGCCAACGTGCTGGTGTTTGAACGTATCAAAGAAGAGCTGAAGGCCAAGAAAGGCCCAGCTCGCGCGATTGATCTGGGCTATGAAAAAGCCCTGTCTGCGATTGTGGATGCGAATATCACCACATTCATTACCGCTGTGATCCTGTTTGCTATGGGCTCTGGCCCAGTGCGCGGCTTTGCGATCACTTTGGGTCTGGGCATCCTGACCTCTGTATTCACTGCGATTTATGTGACTCGCCTGATGGTTGTCATCTGGTTTGAACGCCGTCGCCCTAAGACGATCGAGGTATAATCATGCGTCTAAGACTTGTTCCTGCTCAGACGAATTGGGATTTCTTCGGAAAGACGAAGATCAGCCTTGGGTTTTCAACCATCATGGTTGTGCTGTCGATTGTGTTCTTCTTTGTACAAGGTTTGAACTTCGGGATTGATTTCCGAGGCGGTACTACGATCCGTACGGAAAGCCAACAGACGGTTGTGGTTGCGGATTACCGCGCTGCGATTGAACCTTTGGGGCTTGGTGACATCACCATCACCGAAGTGTTTGACCCAACTTTTGAAGACAATCAAAACGTCACCATGATCCGCATTCAGGCTCAAGAGGGCCAAGAGGCGGTTACTTCTGCGGTGATTGATGAAGTGAACACAGCACTGTTGGCGGTTGCACCGGATATTACCTTTGTGTCCGTTGAATCCGTTGGCCCGAAAGTCTCTGGCGAGTTGATCCAAACCGCTGCAATCGCTGTGCTTTTGGCGATTGGCGCTGTGCTTGTGTATATCTGGCTGCGCTTTGAGTGGCAGTTTGCCGTGGGCGCTGTGGCTGCGCTGGTGCACGATGTTTTGCTGACGATTGGTGTTTTTTCGATCCTGCAAATTCGGTTCGATCTGGCGATCATTGCAGCACTGCTGACCATCGTGGGTTATTCTTTGAACGATACCGTGGTTGTATTTGACCGTGTGCGTGAGAACCTGCGTCGCTACAAAAAGAAAGCGTTGAAAGAGGTTCTAAACCTGTCGATCAACGAAACCCTCAGCCGGACTGTGATGACATCTGTCACTACACTGCTGGCGCTTCTGGCCCTATTCGTTCTGGGTGGGGATGTTATTCGTGGCTTCGTCTTTGCTATGATTTGGGGCGTTATCGTGGGTACCTATTCTTCGGTCTTTATCGCATCTACTGTTCTGTTGAAGCTTGGCGTGAAACGCGACTGGTCTAAGCCAGATGCGACGGCTGGCAACCAATACGCCAACATTGATGCTTGATGGCTTTCACACAGCCTTGGCCACGCCGGGGTTGATTTGGTTAGCACTGACAATCGGAGTCGCGGGCATTGTCCGCGGCTTCGCTGGTTTTGGGACCGCGTTAATCTTGGTGCCGATTGGCAACCTGTTCTTATCTTCCGCGGATGTGATTGCGTTGACTGTGATCGCGGGCCTGTTTAGCGGAGCGGCTTTGGTGCCGCGCGCCTTGAAAGTGGCGGATATCAAAGAGGTTTCAATTTTGGCCGTTGCTTCGGCGCTGACGGTGCCAGTTGGGCTTTGGGTTCTCTCGCAACTAGACCAAGTGGCAATCCGTTGGATCGCGGCTGTGGTTTCGGCTTTGTTGCTGTGTGCGTTGATCTCTGGCTGGCGGTATCGCGGAAAGATGGACACGGCGCGTCAAACCGGCGTCGGGGCAGGCGCAGGGGTGCTCGGCGGCATGACGGGGCTGACGGGGCCTGTGGTGATTTTGTTCTACCTTGCGCGCGCCACGCGGGCCGAGGTCGTGCGGGCCAATACGATCCTGTATTTGGCGCTTCTGGATGTGATCATCGTCGCGCATATGCTTTGGCAGGACCTGATCGGCTTTTCTATTGTTGCAATTTCTATCATCTTAGCAGTGCCTTATGTAGGCGGTGCGCGGATCGGGCAGGCCTTGTTTCGCGCGGAATACGAAAAAACCTATCGCACTGTCGCCTATACTGTCATAGCTTTGGCGGTGATCACTGGCCTGCCGGTGTGGGACTAATTGCGCCAAGAGGGCGAGATGCAGCTGAACGAAATTCAATATTCCGACGCTTTGCCGATTGAGGGCTATGGCGACGATTTCTTCCGGATTGATGGTGAAAAGATTGCCGCGCCTGCGCTGGTCCATGCAGGGGGCGCCGTGCATTGGGCTGGGCTTGATGACCCATCCGCGATTATCGCCATGGCGGGACAGTTGGATTTCATTCTGCTGGGCACCGGCAAAGACTTGGCCCATGCGCCCAAAGCCTTTCGCGAAGCGGTGGAGGCCGCTGGGATCGGGGTGGAGGTCATGAAAACGGATTCCGCCTGCCGCACATACAATGTGTTGGTGTCTGAAGGGCGACGCGTGGCGGCGGCTTTGCTGCCGGTGGCTGGCTAAATGCTTGACGTTAAAGACCTTTCTGTTGCGCGCGGAGGCGTTCCGGTTTTGGAGGGGCTGTCCTTTTCAGTGCCAGCGGGCCAAGCGTTGATCCTGCGCGGGCCGAATGGATCGGGCAAAACCACCTTGCTGCGCACCATAGCGGGGCTGCAGCCTGCGCTGTCTGGGCAGGTTGAGGCCGAGGCCGACAGCATCGCCTATGCCGCCCATTCAGATGGGGTGAAGGGCAACTTAACAGTCACCGAAAACCTGCGGTTTTGGGCGGATGTCTTTGGCACAAAGGGCATCGAACATGCCTTACAACAGTTTGATTTAGAATCGCTTTTTGATCGTCCGGCGCATGCGTTATCCGCTGGCCAAAAGCGCCGCCTTGGGCTGGCGCGACTGGTTGTGACAGGGCGTAAGAATTGGATCTTGGATGAGCCGACCGTTTCGCTGGATACAGCCTCGGTTCAAATGTTCGCAGATACGGTGCGGGGGCATCTGGCAGAGGGCGGCTCTGCCGTGATTGCCACGCATATTGATCTGGGATTGGACGGCACAAATTTTGACGTGACCCCCTATAAAGCCACGCAGAAAAAGCTGGTTGGATTTGATGAGGGGTTCTTATGAAGTCCTTGTTTTTCAGAGACTTAAAGCTTGCCATTCGCGCGGGCGGTGGCTTTGGTTTGGGGCTGGCGTTCTTTTTGATCCTTGTGGTTTTGGTGCCATTTGGCGTTGGACCACAATCGGAATTACTCTCGCGCATTGCGCCGGGGATTTTGTGGGTTGGCGCGTTGCTGGCCTGCCTTTTGTCGCTGGATCGCATGTTTGCGCTGGACCACGAAGATGGCTCGCTTGATTTGCTGGCCACATCCGCCTTGCCGATGGAGGGCGCTTGCGCCGCCAAAGCCTTGGCGCATTGGGTGACAACGGGCTTGCCACTGACACTGGCCGCGCCGGTATTGGCGATTTTGCTGAACATGCCACCAGATGGTTTTCTGTGGATTTTCATATCCTTAGCGGTTGGCACGCCCGCGATGTCGGTGATTGGTGGCTTTGGCGCGGCGCTGACGGTGGGGATCAAACGCGGTGGTTTGCTGCTGTCGCTTCTGGTTTTGCCGCTGTATGTGCCGACGCTGATCTTTGGCGCAGAGGTTGCGCGGCGCGGGGCGGAGGGGCTGCAAACCACGACTCCGCTTTTGATGTTGGCGGGGATCACTTTGGCGGTTTCGGCGGTTTTGCCCTTTGTCAGTGCGATGGTGTTAAAGGTTAATTTGCGCTAGAGCGCCTGAAATTTGTGCAATTGCAATTTGTCGCATATGTGATGACCGATCGTCTGGTGCATCTGCGATCTCTGATGGATAAAAGACAGCATGGCTTCACTTTGGGAATATGCGAACCCTTTAAAGTTTATGCGGCTCACGGATCGTGTGCTGCCTTGGGTTTCGGTGGGTGCTGCTGCCTGTTTGGCAGTGGGCCTGATCTGGGGGTTCTTTTTTACGCCGGATGACTTCCGGCAGGGCTCTACTGTTAAAATTATCTACATTCACGTGCCTGCGGCGTTGATGGCGATCAATGCGTGGTTCATGATGCTTGTGGCCTCGTTGATCTGGTTGATCCGTCGCCACCACGTAAGCGCTTTGGCGGCCAAAGCCGCCGCGCCTGTGGGCGTTGTGATGACGCTTATCGCCTTGATAACAGGGGCGATTTGGGGCCAGCCCATGTGGGGCACTTGGTGGGAGTTTGACCCGCGCCTGACGTCTTTCTTGGTGCTGTTTCTGTTCTATCTTGGCTATATGGCGCTGTGGTCTGCGATCGAAGATGCAGACACAGCGGCGGACCTGACGGCTGTTCTGTGCATGGTTGGATCTGTTTTTGCGGTGCTGAGCCGCTATGCGGTGAACTTCTGGAATCAGGGGCTGCATCAGGGGGCCTCGCTGAGCCTTGATAAGGAAGAAAACGTAGCCGATGTGTTCTATCAGCCGTTGCTTGTGTCGATTGCGGGCTTTGTGTTGTTGTTCTTGGCTTTGGTGCTGTTGCGCACGCGCACAGAAATTAGGCTTCGTCGGGCGTCTGCCCTGATGGCGCGGGAGAAACTGCAATGATGCCTGATCTTGGTAAATATTCGGATACGGTTTTGTCGGCTTATGGGGCGACTTTGATTTTGCTGGTGGCTTTGGTGGTTCTAAGCCTGCGCGCCTCGCGTAAGGCATTGGTTCAGTTGAAGAAGTTGGAGAAAGAAGATGGCTAAAATCTCTCCGATGATGATTGCGCCGCCTGCTGTTTTTCTTGGGCTGGCGGCACTGTTTTACTTTGGCATGCATCGCGATAACCCAGATGAATTGCCAAGCGCTGCCGTGGGGCGTGCGGCGCCTGTGGTGACTTTGGAGAACTTTGAGGGGCTTGAGACCTTCACCGATGCGGACCTGCGCGATGGGTCTGTGAAGCTGGTGAACTTCTGGGCCTCTTGGTGTGGGCCATGCCGTGCAGAGCATCCGACGTTGATGCAGTTGCAGGCGGAGGGTCTTGATATCTATGGCGTAAATTACAAAGACGTGCCGGCCAATGGGGCGGCGTTTTTGGAAGAATTGGGTAACCCTTATACGAAGGGCGGCGCGGATGCTTTGGGTAAGATGGCGCTGAACTGGGGGCTGTATGGCGTGCCGGAGACCTATTTGGTGGATGGCGATGGCACGGTTTTGGCGCGGGTTGCGGGGCCTTTGGTACAGCGTGAGTTGAATGAGCGGTTACGCCCGTTGATTGATGAGGCGCTTGAAAAGTAAGCTCTACAAAAGTTAACGCAGCGGGCGGCTGCGTTCGTTTTGGTTAATGTTGCAATTCGCCCCTTTCAGGCGCTGAAATGTACAAATGCTATCGTAACGATTCTTTGAGTAGTGCTATTGGGGCTCGCCGGAAACGAACTGTTTATTTGCAAATTGTTTAATTTTTTAAATAAACATGAGCTCTCGATTGGTTGATTGGCCTTTTGCCGTTTGGCGTTTTATGCAGAAAAGACGCTAGAGAGGATCTTGCCCCATGAACAGATTTGCGCGCTTTTTGGCTTTGGCCGGTTTTTCCCTGACGGGTTTCTCCGGAGTTGCTTTGGCTGATCCGCATCCTGTTGTTGTTGAACTGTACACGTCGCAAGGCTGTAGCAGTTGCCCGCCTGCGGATGCCTATTTCGCGGATGCTTTGGTGGGGCGCAGTGATGTGATCGCTTTGGCGTTGCATGTGGATTATTGGGATTACATCGGTTGGAAAGATGATCTGGCGAATCCGGCCTTTTCTGATCGTCAGCGCAACTATGCGCGGGTGGCTGGGAAGCGGTCTGTG
Organism: uncultured Paracoccaceae bacterium; assembly: GCA_947499725.1. GTDB lineage: Bacteria > Pseudomonadota > Alphaproteobacteria > Rhodobacterales > Rhodobacteraceae > Cognatishimia. The sequence continues at coordinate 477,155 of CANMPK010000001.1, forward strand.
TATACGCCGCAAATGATCATTGGTGGCGAGGATTTTGTGATTGGCACGAAGCCTGCCCAGGTGAGCGCATACATCGACAAGCACAGCACGCGTGAGACCGGTTTGACCATTGAGGCGCGCCGCGATGCGGGGTCTTTGGTGGTGGACTTGGCGTCTTCCAATGCGGATGCGAGCGATTTGGTGGTGTTTGCGGTTGAATATGAGCCGATGACCATGCGCGAGATCAAACGCGGTGAAAACGCGGGGCGGTCTTTGCTGTATGCCAACACGGTCACCAACTGGACAGAGATCGGCACATGGGACGGGCAGGGTGATGTGACCCTAACGGCGGATGTTGCTGACGGTGCCGTGGCGATTTTGGTTCAAAAAGAGCGTTATGGCCGCATTCTGGCCTCGGCTGTTTTAACAAACTAACCCTCTTCCTCTTCTGGGATGATGAATGTGATTTCGCCCGCGGCTTGAAGCTGGCGGATGGCGGCGACCACTTGGTTGAAGGCCGCTTCGCCGTCTTTTTCAGAGACTTTGCCGATTTCCCCCACTTCTTCGCGCAGTTGATCGGCCATGCGGCTGGACATGTTTTCCAAGATGAATTGACTTGTGGCGCCTGTCTCGCCCTCTGATCCGTAGGCGATGGCGCGGATCAGATCGTCTTGCGCGATCTCGCGCAGGACTTTCGGAATATCACGCGCTTCGATGCGGGCGGGGATGTCTGGGTAGGTGAAGATGGCTTTGCGCACTTCATCGGCGAAGGGTTCGTCATCTTCGGTGAGGCCGGCGAGCAGATCATCGCGGGTAGAGGCGGGCGAGAAGTTCAGGATCGCGCCGACACGGTCCACCGGTTGATCGGTGAAGGCGCGGGGGGCAACGTCATCCAGTTCGGCGGCGAGCGCGATGCCGATGCGTTGCACGGCTTCGGGGGTGATCGCGTCGGTGAGCGATATGGCATAGGTGATGCGGCGGGCGACTTCGCCGGGCAGGCCTGACAGAAGATCAGCGGCTTTTGTGACCTCGAGTTTGGCGAGAATGATCGCTGCAACCTCGGTGCTTTGGCCAGTGATCAAAGGCGCCAGCTTTTCAGTTTCTAAAGCGCGTACGCGATCCCATGGGTCGCCCAGCTCCAGCACACCAGCTTCGCGGCGCAGGCGATCTGCTGTGTGTTGGCTGATTTTACCTTCCAAGGCGCTGAGCGCTTCGCCGATACCTTTGGGGAAGGAAAGTCCAATGGTTTCAAGTTCTTGCGCAAATTCCATGACCACATTGCTGAGCGTTTCACGATCCACATAGCGCATGCTGCCCATCATCTGCGCCAGATCCGCCTGCATATCGTCGGTCAGCCGATCAATCGACAGTTCAGCCCCTTCGTTCATCAGAAAACGCACAATCACCGCAGCCTTTTGGCGGCGGGTCAAACGGGGGGCGGGTGTGGCAGCGATTTTCGCAAGGGCAGGGGACATAACATCACAAGGGCTTTTTCAAAGTCCCTGCCTGTATGGCGCGCCAAGTCTTACCAAGCCCCCAATGAAAACAAAAAGGCCCGCCAAATTTGGCGAGCCTTTTAATTGATTTTGAGAAATCAGCGTTTAGCCGAAGACGCGCTTGAAAATCGTGTCGACGTGCTTTGTGTGGTATTCCATGTTGAACTTCTCGTTGATGCCGTCTTCGCCAAGGGCTTTGACAACATCTGCGTCAGACAGCAGTTCTTCGCGGAAGTCTGTGCGGAATTCCCATACTTTCAAGGCGTTACGCTGAACCATAACGTATGCGTCTTCGCGCGATACGCCAGCTTGCGTGAGGGCCAGCAGAACGCGCTGAGACATCACCAGACCTGGGAATTTGTTCATGTTGTCCAGCATGTTTTCTGGGAACACGAGCATTTTGTCGATCACGCCTGTCAGACGTGCCAGTGCGAAATCAAGCGTTACACAAGCGTCTGGGCCAATCGCGCGCTCTACAGAAGAGTGAGAGATATCACGCTCGTGCCACAGGGCGACGTTTTCCATTGCTGGGATCACAGACATACGCACCAAACGCGCCAGACCTGTCAGGTTTTCTGTCAGAACTGGGTTCTTTTTGTGTGGCATCGCGGAAGAGCCTTTTTGGCCCATAGAGAAGAACTCTGCGCCTTCCAGAACTTCAGTCCGCTGCATGTGGCGGATTTCGATGGCGACGTTTTCGATAGAAGACGCGATCACGCCCAGTACCGCAAAGAACATCGCGTGACGGTCGCGTGGAATAACTTGGGTGGAGATCGGCTCTGGCTTCAGGCCAAGCTTCTCGCAGACGTGCTCTTCAACCGCTGGGTCGATGTTGGCGAATGTGCCCACCGCGCCAGAGATCGCGCCGGTTGCGATTTCATCGCGTGCCGCTTTCAGACGGTCCAGGTTACGATCCATTTCCGCGTAGAAACGTGCGAAGGTCAGACCCATTGTGGTTGGCTCTGCGTGGATACCGTGAGAGCGGCCAACACGGACTGTGTCTTTATGCTCGATTGCGCGTTTTTTCAGCGCGGCCAGCAGGCCCTTCATGTCTTCGATCAGGATGTCTGCAGAGCGCACCAATTGCACGTTCAAGCATGTGTCCAGTACGTCGGACGAAGTCATGCCTTGGTGCACAAAGCGTGCTTCTTCAGAGCCAACATGTTCTGCAAGGTGAGTCAGGAAGGCGATGACGTCGTGTTTGGTAACCGCTTCGATTTCATCGATGCGCGCGACGTCGAACTCAACGTCTTTGGCTTTCCAAACCGCGTCAGCGTTTTCGCGTGGGATGACACCCAGATCAGCCTGTGCGTCACAGGCATGGGCCTCGATTTCGTACCAAATTTTGAACTTGGTTTCAGGGGACCAGATGGCCACCATATCTGGACGGGAATAACGAGGGATCATAGCAGCGCCTTATCTAATTCGCAGGAGTCGCGAGGGGGTATAAACCCTGTGCGCCAAAGGAACAAGAGAGGGGCTGAAATGCCTTTTTAAACTACTTTTTCTTGGCGAAAATACCTCGGGGAGCGCGAGGGGCTGGCCCCTCGCATGCTTGGCCTAATGCTTGATCCGAGGGTTAGTCGTTTGCAAGTTCTGTCACCACTTCGCTGGATTTCTCGAGCGTGCGATGCACTGGGCAGCGATCTGCGATTTCCAAAAGGCGCTGGCGTTGGGTTTCGTCCAGATCTCCTTTCAGGTGAATCACCCGTTGGAATTGGTCAATCCGTTCGCCAGACACGGTGCCTGCGTCTTGTGCGTGGACCTTGTTGTGGCGCACATCGACCCAGACATGTTCGAGCGCCCAGCCTTTGCGGCGGGCATACATGCGGATGGTCATTGAGGTGCAGGCGCCCAGACCAGAGGACAGGAAACCATATGGCGTCATGCCCTTGTTGGTGCCGCCATAGGCCAGCGGTTCATCTGCCAGAGTATGATGGAATGGACCGGCGTTGACGTCTTGCAGGAAACCGTTGGCATCGGCCTCTGTCACGCGGACAACGCCTTCGGGGGCGCCGATGGGGGGCGCAGGGGGCGTGAGGTGCAGATAGCGTGCGGCCCAAGCGGCGATGACCTCGGCGGCGTATTCCGCATCTTCTGGGCGGCTGATCAGGTGATCGGCGTCATCAAGGGTGACAAAGCTTTTCGGATGGCGCGCGGCTGCGAAGATGCTGGCTGCATTGTCGATATCGACGATTGTATCGAGCGGCGCGTGCATCACCAGCAGGGCTTGTTCCAGCTTATGCACAATCGGGCCGAGTTCTTGCGCGTTTACGTCATCCACAAATTCTTTGCGAATGGTGAAGGGACGACCGCCAAGGTTGACCTTGGCTTGGCCTTTTTGCGCGATGGTTTGCAACGCACCATCAAAGTTATCTGTCACATGAGCCGGATCAAAAGGCGCCCCGAGCGTGACAACGGCGCGGCTGCTGGCGATGCCGGGCGCGGCGCGCAGAACGGCAGCTCCGCCCAAGGAATGGCCGATGAGCATATCGGGCGCCATGCCGCGGTCTGTCAAATACGCAGCGGCGGCGTGGATGTCTGCCACGTTGGACGTGAAGGTGGTGTTGGAGAACTCGCCTTCGGAATGGCCAAGGCCTGTGAAATCAAACCGCAACACGGCCAGACCCATGGCGGCCAGTCGGCCTGCAATGCGGCGCGCGGCGGGGATGTCTTTGGAACAGGTGAAACAATGGGCAAACAGCACCGTCGCAAGATGCGGCCCATCTGGCAGGTCCAGACGGGCGGCAAGCTGCTCGCCACTGTGGCCTGTGAAGGTGATGCGTTCGGTTTTCATTGTCTCAATCGTCCTCTTGACTGCTCGACCCCAATTTGGGGGATTGCGTGGCTTAGGGAAAGAGCTGTGACGGCTTTGTCACGTCATGGTGAGAAGTTGAGAGCGATTTCTAGGCGTTTTGTAACATCTGTTTTTGCGCGGTTTGGCGCGGACCTGTGCGAAAGGATAGGGGAACTATACGAGCGTGTTGGTAGGTATCACATAGAGACAAAACTTGATTTTCTTACTGTGTTACAGATAATTAAGAAAGAAAGGGTGGAAGGGGTCTTATGTCTGTCACAGTTGTCGCAATGACGAGTATCAATGAAGATGAGCCAATGGCATTGGCACAATACCTGAGCGTAACAGGGCCATTGCTTGAACGGGCAGGCGCGAAAATCCTGAAACGTTTCACTGTAAACGAGGTCGTGGTGGGCCACAGACCTGCCAAAACTGTCTTTATTGTTGAATACCCAAGCCGTGAGGCAGTTGAGATGGTGTTTGGCAGTGAGGAGTATAAATCGGTGATTCCAGCGCGTGATACGGCCTTTTCAGAGTATAATGTGACTGTCGCATCTGACAGCGAAGGGGCGATGATGCCCGAAGCGGCGTTAGAGTAACAGCGCAGCTTTTCGGCGACAAACGGATCGCGCATCGCGACGGAAGATGCGGTGCGTTTCGTAATACCCTTCAAACCTAGTCCGTTTGGAGGGATATCATTGAAACATTTCATCTATGCGCTGCCATTGGCGGCGCTGCCTGCGCTTGGCGTGGCACATGAGTATTCGGATCGTTTGCACGATCTGAGCCACTTTTTTGAGACAGCCAATATCGTTGCGGGGCACACGATTGTGGAATGCACCCTGTCTGGCGGGGCAGAGACCTCTTGTTTTTCCATCACTGTCAAACCTGAGCCAACCAGCTATGAGCCAGGGCCGTGGTGTCCGACATCTGTGAATGACACAGCTGATGCGGGTGGGATTTGGTTCAAGGATGGTGAGGTTTTGGATGTGGATGGCGCGTTCATCACCAAACTGGCCGAGCTGTATAACGATGATAACTGGAAGCTGTTTGATGAGGCGACAGGGCAGGTGCGGGTGACCGATACTTTGGAATCCTGTCTGGCGGCGGCGCGGCCAAATGTGGATCCAGAGTATCAGAACCACTGTGTACAATGTTTGCTGGAGTATGTGGATGAGGATCACACGATGACCTATGTGATCCCGCTTGAGCCTCAGCCGAGCGAGGCGCCTGTGCCCACGCAGCAGGCAGGGTCAGGTGTTGCTTTGAATGGTATTCGTTTGGACGGGCCTGCGCCTGTGGATGCGATCTTGTCAGCCTATACGATTGCGGCTTTTGATGATTGCGGCGGGCATGTGAATGAACATGTGGGCTATCACTATCATGCGGTGACCGATTGTTTGACCGATGGCGCAAGCGCTGAGACCGACACACAGGTTGGGATCGCGATGGATGGCTATCCAATCTATGAGGCCAGCGATGATCCAGCGGTTCTGGCGCAGCTTGATGCTTGCCATGGCTATACCGATGACGTACTGGGCTATCACTACCGTGCTGGTGCGCCCGGTGGGAATTTGATCGTGGGTTGCCTCACCGCGCAAGTGGGCTGCGTGATGGAAGGTGAGGGTGGCACATGTGATGCAACCGCGGTGCGCCATGGCCCGCCGCCGGGTGGGGCGCGGCCACCGCGTGCGGAGTGAGTTCCGGCGTTTTTGCTCTAACGAGAGCGGGTTAGGCAATGATGGTGTGGCGCACTTCCAAATTTGGGTTCGCCGCGCTTCTTGCGATCATCAGACCGGTTTCAGGAAACTTAAACAGCGAAAGGCCCTGTCGTTCAGTGCTGGCTTTCCATGTGATTGGAAAGTCTAGTTCGGCTGTTTGCAGCTGATACCATTCGGAGGAGCCAGCCGGCGGCGTGCTAAGACCATTCCAGTGAGAGCCATGCTGCATACTATAGCACTGGAAGGGCGTTTTCATGAGGCTGGCAAGGCTCTGGGCCTTGCGCATTAAACCGTCTGCTGTGAACTCAAAAAACGCACCGTTTCTTTGGTCCGGCGCCCAGATTGCCCGTTTTTTGTGTGGGAGATGCCCAGAATAGGCACCTTCGGCCAAGGCTTGCATTTCGACAGTGTCTTGCTTGCCTGTGGATTTGACGGACAGATCCTTCGGAGTGTAGCCCTGCGCGAGAATGCGCAGATGAGGGCTCATCACATCTTGATTGATATGTCCTTGTGCGTCGCTGAACCCTGCTAGCACGCCTTCTTCTTTTTCTGGAGCGCAGAATTGAATGACTGAGGCGCCGGCCACGGGGCAATGATGGCACAGATCGACCAAAGCCAAATCAAGCTGAAGCACATTGCTTTGGGCGGTTTCTGTCGAGGGGCTCTGTCCCCTTACCGAATGGTTTGAGGACGGTTGAACGTTTAACATGATCAGGCTGACTTCAGGTGATTGCGTAAAGGGCTTTTGAACTTGTTCTTTATACTGAGGAAATCTTGTAAATTGATTGGGTTTTGATCAAAGACAGCTGAAAAATCGATATTTTCAATGCTGGGTGGAACCTGAGAACATGGGTGTGTCCTTCTGGTTGACCTAAGGGAAGTATTCCCGATTGGCTATGTGTTCTTGAGGTTGTGAAGCGCATTTCGATTTCACCTTAATCCTGTGAATTTTCGAAATGATTCGCTGTTTCGCGCAAAGACGAGGTGCATTCGGGCACAAAAAAGGCGCCCAATGGGCGCCTTTTCTATTGGTATAAAACCGAAATTAGCAGCTGTAGTACAGGCTAAATTCAACTGGGTGAGGTGTGTGCTCGTAAGCTTCTACTTCACTCATTTTCAGGTCGATATAGCCTTCGATCTGGTCAGCAGTGAACACGTCACCGGCCAGCAGGAAGTCTTTATCTTTCTGCAGCTCTTCCAGAGCTTCACGCAGGGAACCACATACTGTTGGGATATCTGCCAGCTCTTCTGCTGGAAGATCGTACAGGTTCTTGTCCATTGCTTCGCCTGGATCGATCTTGTTCTTGATGCCGTCAAGACCAGCCATCAGCAGTGCTGCGAAGCACAGGTATGGGTTGGAAGATGGATCTGGGAAGCGTGCTTCGACGCGCTTCGCTTTTGGAGACTCTGTCCAAGGAATACGTACACAACCGGAACGGTTACGTGCAGAGTATGCGCGCAGAACTGGTGCTTCGAAGCCTGGGATCAGACGCTTGTAAGAGTTTGTGGATGGGTTTGTGAATGCGTTCAGCGCTTTCGCGTGCTTCAGAACACCACCGATGAAGTACAGAGCTTCTTGAGACAGATCTGCGTATTTGTCGCCTGCGAACAATGGCTTGCCATCTTTCCAGATGGACATGTTCACGTGCATACCTGTGCCGTTGTCGCCAGCGATTGGCTTTGGCATGAAGGTTGCGGATTTGCCGTAAGACTGAGCCACGTTGTGGATCACGTACTTATATTTCTGCAGTTCGTCCGCTTGCTTTGTCAGGCTATCAAAGATCAGGCCCAGCTCGTGCTGACAAGACGCAACCTCGTGGTGGTGCTTGTCAACTTTCATGCCCAGACGCTTCATTGTGGACAGCATCTCGGAGCGGATGTCTTGTGCGTCGTCGATTGGGTTTACTGGGAAGTAACCACCCTTAACGCCAGGACGGTGGCCCGTGTTGCCCATTTCGTATTCTGTGTCTGTGTTCCAGGACGCGTCCTGTGCATCAACTTCGTAGGATACTTTGTTGATGGAAGTGGAGAAACGCACGTCGTCGAACAGGAAGAATTCTGCTTCTGGGCCCATGTAAGCCGCGTCACCGATACCGGAAGACTTCAGGTAAGCTTCAGCTTTTTGCGCTGTGGAACGTGGGTCACGCTCGTATGCTTCACCTGTGTCTGGCTCAACGATAGAGCAGTGAATACAGATTGTTTTCTCTGCATAGAACGGATCCACGTAGCAAGACGTTGTGTCTGGGATCAGTTTCATGTCGGAGTTTTCGATAGATTTCCAACCTTCGATGGAAGAACCGTCGAACATGAAGCCTTCTTCCAAGAAGTCTTCGTCGACCAGGTCCACGTCTACTGTGACGTGCTGGAGTTTACCGCGTGTGTCGGTGAAACGGATATCAACGTATGCCGCTTCCTCGTCTTTGATCAGCTTGAGAACTGCATCTGCGCTCATGTCTGAGTCCCTTTGTTAAACTTAGTGTGGTTGGATTACAGCGCGTCCGAACCGGATTCACCGGTACGAATGCGGATGGCTTGCTCGACGGTGCTGACAAAAATTTTGCCGTCGCCGATTTTGTCGGTTTTTGCTGCCTCTACGATGGCGTCAACAGCTTGGTCGACCATATCGTCGTCCAGAACGACTTCGATTTTCACTTTAGGAAGGAAATCAACGACGTATTCTGCACCACGGTAGAGTTCAGTGTGACCTTTTTGGCGGCCGAAGCCTTTGACCTCGATGACTGAGAGGCCTTGAATGCCCACGTCTTGCAACGCTTCTTTCACTTCGTCCAATTTGAATGGCTTGATGATCGCTTCGATCTTTTTCATCTCTTGGGCCTCCTCGCCAAAGTTCCTCTGTGCTGATCCCATTTTCGCGTCAGAGCTACAATTCAGTAAGGGGACGCGCGGTTCAGCTGTTGATTGGATTCATTGATGTTGATTAAAAATTAGGCGTTTTGCAATATTTTTGCGCGAAATTGAATCTTTGTGCCGAGTTTTGTGTCGCTGCTCCCTGTTCGGTGCCTATTTCCTCAACAGAACATCAAAGAAATATGATTCCTAGTCACGCAATGGTTCAGAAAAGGTTAATTTGGTAGGGCGCGGGGGCATTGCGCATTAATTGGGCTGTATTGAAGAGACTTGGCCAATTGCCACTCGGTTTATGCGCCGCCTGAGGGTCAACCGTCTGTCGTGTGATGAGGCGCCGAATTTTTTTGCGATTTGCTCTTACATCCGATTTGAAGCTTTGCTAGGAACGCCGGACCAAACGGACGCGAGTCGGGATTTGGTCAAAGTGCGGGTGTGGCGGAATTGGTAGACGCACCAGATTTAGGTTCTGGCGCCGCAAGGCGTGGGGGTTCAAGTCCCTTCACCCGCACCACTTTGATTTTAAATAAAAATTTTGTTTCGCTTGGTGTCGTAGGGAGAGTTTTTTTGCGCGGTTTCCCAGTTTTTCTCCCATTTCACGCTTTGTTTGCTATTTGTTCTTAATTTAAGTTATTGATTTTATTGAGTTTTATTTCTTGCGTCAGACCGGAAATCTGGTGAATATTCTTTGTTTTCAAAGCTCTTATATCAATTTTCTCATTAGCTCTGTAAAGTTGTGCAATCGATACTTTCTGAATTTGAAGTAAGCAACTGTATACACGAATTTTGTCTCAAAAGAGGTTCAGCATTTCTATCTTTCTTTCAGGCCCACAACCTGAATGCGCACTCAGCTAAGATAGGTAGGGCCTTGTTAACTAATTAAGGATTTACGATGCTCTCTAGAACTATCCCGCCCCAAATTGCTCAGCAGCTTCGCGCTGAATCCGGATTTGGTTGCGCGGTTTGTGGATGCCCAATCGTCGAGTACCATCACATTATCCCTTGGGCTGAACGTAAACATTATGAAGCAGAGCATATGGTAGCTCTTTGTCGGAATCACCACCAAGAACTTGGGAAACAACGCAAGGAAGTTTCCTACGCGGCTAAACGGAATCCGATCAATATTAGGCACAAAAAGCTCCAAGGCTACCTTGTGACAAATAAAGAGAACCAAGCATTGAGATTAGGTAACACTAGGTTTGTTGGCTTTACCCATGCTGTCTCATATTATGGCATCCCTCTTTTCGGACATCGAATTGTGAACAAGGAAATTCGCTTGAACTGTTTCATTCCGGATGAAGATTTTTTTCCAGACATAGAAGTTTCCGACAATAATCTCTCAGCAATGATCGGCAATTTTTGGGACATTGAGTTTAAGTCAAACTACGTCAAATTTAGGCGCAAAAAAGGAGAGGTCTTTCTCGAGCTTGATTTTCGAGGCGATGACGTAACAGTAAGGGGGCGATTTGATATAGAGGGGCGAGAGTACAGGTTTTCTCCAAATCGCTGTGATTTCGGCGGCCCAAGAATAGAGGGCATAACATTTCAAGGATTTCCCGGCGCTACGGCAATCGGACACGGTGAAGCTGGCGTGCGCCTGCTTAAGCCAAACTTCGCGATGCGAGCGCCGCGAAAAACGCTTGTCCGAAAGTAGTTTGCACAAAGCTCTCTTTTTAACGACGATGCGGCAACCTACAATGGCTGAAATATTTCTCATAAAATGCCGTTTCCCAGTTTCACCCCTTGTTCACGTCATGTCTTGGGAAACTTTTTTATTAAGTGATTGATAATAAACGAGATGGGTGGATTTTAGGTTCTGGCGCCGCAAGGCGTGGGGGTTCAAGTCCCTTCACCCGCACCACTTTGATTTTCAAGCAAAATACGGGTTCAGGGACTTAAGGTCTTATTGCGCTGTGGCTGTGATGTCGGCGCGTTTGGACAAGAGGTGCTCTGCGATTGCTATGAATTGCGCATCGCCCTTCGCCAGCAGGTCGTTTTGCTCGAGCGGGTCTTGCGCAAGATCAAACAACTTTGGGTCGGATTGTTCGGGTACCACCAGTTTGTAATCGCCTTCACGCAAGGACCAGCCATAGACGCCGCCGCCTTTGGTTTCACGGTTGGTGAAGTGTTCGACGTAGATGACATCGCGTTCGCTGGTGCCTCCGGCGAGGGCGGGGCTGAAATCAATGCTGTCAGGCGATGAGAAACGTCCGCCCGTGAGGCTGGCGATGGTGGCGGTGAGGTCTGTTGTGTTGACGAAAGCCTCTGTGCGTCCGGCTGTGACACCTGGGCCTGATACGATCAAGGGCACATGGGTGCCGCTGTCGTAGATTGTGCCTTTGGCGCGGTGATTGCCGTAGAAACCGCGGGTGACTTGGTTGGGGGAGCCGTTGTCGCCGAGGAACATCACAAGCGTGTTGTCGCGTTCTTCTGGCGGAATGCTGTCGAGGAGACGTCCCATTTCAGTGTCGAGCGCCTCGAGCATGGCTTGGTAATAGGGCAGTGGGTTTTGGCCGATGTCGCTTTCGGTGTTGGGCAGATCGTCAAAGCTGTGCAGATCGTTTGGGGGCTGGTGGAACGGCGCGTGGGGGGCGTTGAACGCCAGCCAGAGGAACCACGGTTGAGATTGATCGTTGATCCAATCAATGGCGCGATCTGCGAGGACGGTGGTGGAATAGCCGTTGATTTGGGTTTCCTTGCCGTCTTGGATGGCTGTCCAGTTGAAGTAGTCTGGGATGCCGCCTGAATAGAGTCCGAAATAGTCGGAAACGCCCATGTCTGCAGGGGCATCATAGCCGTTGCGGCGGCCTGAGATGTGCCATTTGCCGATCACATTGGAGGCGTAGCCGGTTGGGGCGAGGGCATCAAAGAGCGTGTAGGTGTCTGGTGAAAGTGCATCGCTGCCATTGGGCGCGACGGGCGCGCCGACGCCGGTGCGAAAGCCGTATTGGCCGCTCATGATTGTTGCGCGGGTGGGCGAGCAGGTTGGGGCGGCGTATGCGTTTTCAAAGACCACACCAGAAGCGCACATGGCTTCGAGGTTGGGCATTGGGGCCTGTTGATTGCCCAGATCGTAGCAGTTGGAGGCGTCCAGCCCCATGTCATCGGCGATGATGAGCAGAATATTGGGTTTGGCCTGGGCGGTTTGGGCCGCCGTTGCGCTGAGGGCGCAGATCGATAGGGACAGAACGTGGCGTTTCATGTGGCTCTTTCAAGTTGGGTGCAAGGCGTCAAAAGCTGCCTTGCGCAGTGACATGATGAACGCTGAGCTGCTTAGTTTTTGATGACCCATTCTTTGAGGGACGCCTCGGTTGTCGCGCAGTCGGTGAGGACAAGCGTGCGGGACATGAAGGGGCCAGCTGATTTGCTCGCGTTCCCAACTGTTACGCAGAGCGCAGGGCTTTCCGTCGGATGGATCGTGTTTGCGGCGGCATCCAAGGTGAACTGTTGCGCCGTGTCGCTTGGATCGCAGGTGACCAGTGCGAAGGTGCTTTGATCGTTTGGCGCATGTGCCATGCAATAGTTTTCGTAGGCGACGGATGTGATGGCCTGTGCCTTTGCATCGTAGGAAAACTGCACATCACCGCCCTGCGGTTTGCAGGAGTGGGCTTGCAGGCGTTCGCCAAAGCCACGGCCGAGGGTGTCGATACACCAGCCGAGATTATCTTGTTCGTCGAGATTGTCGGCGAGGTAGATCACCGGCGCTGGGGTTTGCAGGGCCGGGGCTTCGGCAAAGGCAGGGGTGGTGACAGCGATCGGAAGGGCGCAGAGAAGGGCGTAATTTCGCAGTGTTTTCATAAGGTCACCTATATGAATTGAATTGGTAAAATGGGTCTTTTGGCTACTATACCCAGCCTAGGCGATGGCGCAAAAGCGGATCAGGGGTTTCGGCAACTCTCTGCTTAAACAAGTGTTTCGAGCCTGTAGGGTGCCGTTTGGTTAATTTGAAAATCACATAATTTAATTCTTGACTCTTTTTGTCGGTAGGTGCAAATCGGCGCCAAGAGTCGTGCCCGCCTTTAGAAGCTAGCCGTTGAAATCGCATGTGTCGATTGCGGCTGGGAAAAGCTTCTAGGGGAATGAGATGCTAAACAAAACTTCAGTGATTGCGCTTTGCGCAAGCATGGTAACGACTGGGCTTCACGCGCAGGATTTTGGGGATGCCGAGTATATCGGCGAGGTGACTTTGGGCCAGAGCCGTCGCGGGGTGCAGACGGATGTGGCGGCGTCTACCACTGTGATTGACCAAGCCGAGATCGAGGCGCGTCAGGCGACCACATTGGGTCAGCTGGTGGATTCCATCCCGAACGTGTCTTTGATCAACGGTATTCTGCCGCAGGGCTCTGGGATTACGATCCGTGGTCTGGGCGCGCAGGCGGGGACCTATGGGACCGACGGCAAGGTGAACATTGTTGTGGATGGCGTGCAATCTGGCGCGGAAGAAATTTACCGTAACGGGTCTTTCTTGTCTTTGGAGCCCGAGCTGTTCAAAGAGTTGAACGTGACACGCGGCCCTGCGGATGGGTTCCGCTATTCTGGTGGCGCTGTTGGCGGTACGGTTGAGGCCACAACCAAGGATGCGCGTGATTTCTTGGAAGGGGATGATACGTTCTCTTTCCGTCAGAAGCTGGGCTATGAATCCAATGGCAACGGTACGCTGACAACATCCATTCTGTCCTTCGCGCCGGATGAGAAATTTGACGTGATTGCCTTTTATGGCAAACGTACATCCGAAGATCGTGTGGATGGCGCGGGCAATACGCTGACGGGCACAGAGTTCGATCAAACTGGCGCGATGCTGAAGGCGAATTATCGGTTAAACGACGAACACAAGCTGACGTTTGGCTATATCTACAACGAGATCCCAGAGCGCGATGTGTTCTACAGCGCCTATGATCCAAGTTTTTCCACCGAGAAAGTGGATCGCGATACGCAGGATACAACGGGGTATCTGGAGTATAACTATAATCCAGTCGACAATGATGCCATCAATCTGACTGCGCGGTTGCAGTACAAGAAAGAAGTGATCGATATCCTGTCTTTGACAGGGGCGGGCAGCATTTATGATGCGGATCACCAGTCGACAACGACGTCGCTGCGCATCACAAACGAAGCTTTGTTCAACACGGGCAACATTGCGCATACTTTGCTCACTGGCATTGAAGTTGGTGAGCGTGAGCGGACGTCTTATGCGGATGGGACAACAACCAACGATATTTCTGCGCCGGGTGGAACGGATGAATATGTTGCGGTTTACCTGACCGACGAAATTGAACTGTCTGATCGTTTCACGCTGACGCCTCAGCTGCGCTATGAAAGCCAGACTTTGACGTCTTTGAATAACGGTTCTGGGTTCTCTCGCGGGGCGGTTGTTCCTGCAATTGCAGATGGCACGTCGTATTCTTCGCAAGCCTTTACGGGTGCGCTGTCTGCGCGTTACGAGCTGACAGATAGCGTGGCTGTGTTTGGTACGGTTGCCTACAACGAGAACCTGCCAATTCTAGATGATCTGCGCAGCGCCTTTATCACCCAGTCTGAAAAAGCTGAGAGCCTCGAGCTAGGTGTTTCTTACGATGGCTTTGATGTCTTCACTGGTGGGGACACATTGCAGGCGAAGTTGACGGGGTACAAAACTAATATTTGGGATGTGACCACCTACTTTGGCGTCACAGATGTTGAACTGTATGGCGCAGAGCTGGAGCTGTCTTATGCGAACCCGAACTTCTATGTTGATTTCAACATGGCGCGGGCGCGTGGTGAGCAGAATGGCGGCACAGCCTATTTTAGCCGCGCAACTGGTGACACGGCGCAGCTGACACTGGGTAAGCGTTTCATGGATGACCAGTTGGATGTGAGCATCGAAGCGAAACACGCTTGGGCGAACAACCGCACGACCTCGACCACTGGCGCGCTGGCGCCGTCTGAGGATTACACTGTGTTCACTTTGGCCAGCAGCTACACAGCGGATTCCGGTGCGCTGGAAGGTGTTCAGTTCAACGCGAGTGTCGAGAACCTGTTTGACACGGAATACCGCGCTTACGGCAACACGCGTAATGGCGCAGGCCGTACATTCAAGTTCAGCGTTTCCAAAACATTCTAATGCAATCGCGGGGGCGGCCTTTGGGTCGCCCTTGGCGCTACCGATATTGAAAGGGTGCAGCAATGGCACAACCTGTGACAGCACAAGACATTCGCCAAGCAAAACTGGACAATCCGAAGACCCGTGACCGTGATTTGGCGCAGTCTTTGGGGATTTCTGAAGCGCAGCTGGTGGCCGCGCATTTGGGCCATGGTGTGAAAGCCATCAACCCGCATCCTGATGCCTTTATGCCTGCAGTTGGCGAGCTGGGGGACGTGATGGCTCTGACGCGCAATGAAAGTGCGGTGCATGAACGTGTGGGCACGTATCGTGATTATCGCTCTGGACCGCATGCGTCGATGGTTCTGGGTAAAGAGATCGATCTGCGGATCTTCCCAAAGCACTGGGTGCATGGGTTTGCGATTGAACAAGAAACAGACCGTGGCATGCGTCGCACTTTGCAGGTGTTTGATGCGGCCGGTGATGCGGTTCACAAGGTTTTCATGCGCGAAGAGTCCAAGCTGGATCAATGGGATCGCATTGTTGCGGGCTTGGCTGTCGAAGGCGCTGGCCCTGAGTTGCAAGTAGAGCCGCGCAATCCAACCGAAGCTGCGAAAGAGAACCCTGCGAAGCGTGAACAGTTGCTGGAAGACTGGGCGGCCATGACGGATACGCATCAGTTCATGCGTCTGACATCGAAGCTGGGCATGAACAAGCTTGGTGCTTATCGCCAAGTGGATGGCGAGCGCTGGGTGCGTCGTTTGGACAATAGCGCGGTTGAACAGATGTTGAATGCAACCAGCGCGGCGGGGCAGGACACGATCCTGTTTGTCGGCAACCGCGGCAATATCCAAATTCACTGGGGTCCGCTTGAAAATATCAAGCCGATGGGGCCTTGGCTGAATGTGATGGACCCACGTTTCAACCTGCATCTGCGGGGCGATCATGTGGCTGAGGTTTATGCGGTGGACAAGCCGACCAAACGCGGCAAGGCGCTTTCTGTTGAGGCGTTCGACAAGGACGGCATGTTGATTGCGCAGGTCTTTGGGCAGCGTGACCGCGAGACCAATGATCTGAGCGTTTGGGAAGGGATCGTGGACGATCTGCCTAGCTTTGCGAAGGAAGAGGTTGAGGCATGATGCGTTTATTCTCTTTCATGGCAGCCTGCGCGATTGCGGGCAGTGTTCAGGCGGAAAGCTATCCTGAGAGTTCGGCGATTGTGTCCGTTGGTGGGCCGATCACTGAAATCATCTATGCATTGGGGGCTGAAGATCGGCTTGTGGCGCGTGATACGACGTCTGTTTTTCCGCCTGCGGCCAATGCGTTGCCAGATGTCGGGTATATGCGAAAATTATCTGCTGAAGGCGTTTTGTCTGTGTCGCCTGATTTGATCGTGGCCCGCGCCACATCGGGCCCGCCTGAGGCGCTTGAGCAATTGGCGGCCTCTTCGGTGCCGGTTGTTTTGGTTGAGGATCAATTCACCAAAGAGGCTGTGGCTGCCTCGGTTTTGACGGTTGGCGAAGCGATTGGCGAGACAGAAAAGGCTGAGGCTTTGGCTGGTCAGATCTCGTCGGATTTTGCGGCGCTTGATGCGGATTTGGCGGCTGTGGCAGGCAAGAAGCGCGTGATGTTTGTGCTGTCTATGGATGGCGGGCGTTTGAATGCGGCCGGGGCTGGCACGGGCGCAAATGGCATCATCACTTTGGCGGGCGCTGAGAATGTGTTTGCGGATCAATTCCAGAGCTACAAGCTTGTGGATGCGGAAGCAGTGATCAAAGCGGCGCCAGAGGTCATTATTATGATGACTGGTCGTGGTGATCATACGCTGAAGGCTCAGCAATTGTGGGGCATTCCTGCGGTGGCTTTGACGCCTGCGGGGCAAGCGAAAGCATTGCATCACGTGCCGGGAGCGGCTTTGGGCTTTGGCCCGCGCACGGCGACCTTTGCACGCGACTTGCATGATGCGCTGTATGCGCAGGCTGCGGAGTAAACCCAATGGCAGCGCTGGATAAGCCATTTGGAACAAAGCGGTCTTTTGACCCAGGAGGGATGCGCCTTTCGGGGGATCGTACCCACCGCGCGCGCCGGATGAGCTTTGTTTTGGTGGCGGCTTTGGCGCTGACCTTTCTTGTCAGCCTCGGGTGGGGCGCGGCTGATGATGCTGATGTGATCCGAGCGCTGCTTGCAAAGTTTGGATGGGCAGATGCCAGCGTGCGGGATGTGGTGATCCTGTGGGATATTCGCATGCCGCGCGCTGTGATTGGGGCGCTGGTAGGCGCGTCTTTGGCGGTTTCTGGCGCGATTATGCAGGGGTTGTTTCGCAATCCCTTGGCCGATCCGGGTTTGGTGGGCGTGAGCGCTGGCGCTGGCTTTGGCGCGGTGGCGGCGATTGTTTTGGGGGGCTTGTTGCCTTTGTCGCTGCAAAGCGTGTTTGGGTTTTATCTTGTGCCTTTTGCAGCCTTTCTTGGAGGCTGGCTTAGCACAATTTTACTGTATCTGATTGCCACGCAAAATGGGCGGACTTCTGTGGCGACCATGCTGCTCGCGGGGATTGCCTTGGGCGCTTTGACTGGCGCGATGACGGGGTTAATCGTGTATCACGCCGATGATGATCAACTGCGTGATCTGACGTTTTGGAGCATGGGATCTATTGCTGGGGCCACGTGGCCCAAGGTTTGGACTGCTGCGCCTTTGATTGGGCTGACGCTTTGTGCGGCGCCGTTTATGGCGCGGGCTTTGAATGCTTTGGCTTTGGGCGAGGCTTCTGCGCAGCATCTCGGGATATCCGTGCAGCGCATGAAGAACATCGCGATTTTGACGGTGGCCGGAAGCGTAGGGGCTTCGGTGGCTGTGACCGGCGGGATTGGGTTTGTGGGCATTGTGGTGCCGCACTTGCTGCGTTTGGTGCAGGGGCCGGATCATCGCGGGTTGTTGGTGAACTCTGCCTTGTTGGGGGCGATTTTGCTGCTGATTGCGGATTGTGTGTCGCGCACGGTGATTGCCCCTGCGGAATTGCCGATTGGGATTATCACTGCGGTGATTGGTGGTCCGTTCTTCCTGTGGATTTTGTTGAAAAACAGAAAGCTGGTGGACCTATGAGCCTGTTGCAAGCCACTGCGATTGAAGTGTCCTACGGCGCGCGTCCGACGCTTGATGGTGTGGATTTTAGCGCCAAAGCCGGAGAGCTGACGGCGATTGTTGGTCCGAATGGATCTGGCAAAACCACGCTTCTGCGCGCGATGACCGGCGAGCTGGCCTATGAAGGCCGCGTGCGCATGAACGGCGAAGATTGCGCAGAGGTTTCTGTGCAAGAGCTGGCGATGCGGCGGGCTGTGCTGCCGCAAGCCTCGCGTTTGGCCTTTCCGTTTACGGTGCTGGAGGTGGTGCGGTTGGGGCTGACGGCTGGCATGGGCTCGGATCGATTGGAGGATCGCGAATATCTTCCGCAGGAGGCTTTGTGCCGTGTGGGCCTGTCGGGCTTTGAGGGGCGGATGTTCCAAGAGCTTTCTGGCGGTGAGAAGCAGCGCGTGCAATTGGCGCGGGTTCTGGTGCAGATTTGGCAGCCGGTTTGGCAGGGTGAGCCGCGTTGGCTGTTGCTGGACGAGCCTGTGTCGGCGCTGGATATCGGCCATCAGATGGTCGTGATGCAGATCGCCAAAGACTATGCCGCTGCGGGTGGGGGCGTTGTTGCGGTGATGCATGATCTGAACCTGACGGCGATGTTTGCTGACAGCGTGGCTTTGTTGGACCGCGGGCGTTTGGTCAAACAGGGCACGCCGCGCGAGGTCTTCACAACAGATATTTTGCGCGAGACCTATGCCTGCCCCGTGCAGATGAACACAGCGCCAGCGGGTAATGTGCCGTGGTTGTTGCCGCAAAGCGTGGTGATGCCAGAGCAGGCAGCGGCGGAATGAGAAACAGATTTCAAGATATCGGAGATCGGATCATGAAACTTAAACTAGGTGTATTGGCGGTAATGCTGTACGGGCAGGTAGCCGCTGCGCAAGAGGCAGATGTGGCCAAGCTGGAGCTGAACACGGTGGCGCAGGCGGGGGATGCTTGTCGATTGGTGTTCACGGCGTCTGCGGATGCTGGGCTCGATCAGTTGATCGTGGAAACGGTTCTGTTTGATGGCGCCGGTCAGGTGAAGCTGCTGACACTGTTTGACTTTGGCGCCTTGCCGGCCAGCAAGCTGCGGGTGCGTCAGTTTGATATTCCGCAGAGCCAATGCAGCGATGTGGCGCGGATTTTGTTTAACGGCGTGGATCAATGCAGCGGCGCGTCTTGCGCGGGCGCATTGGCTGTGACTTCGCGTGTAGACGGCGTGGAGGTGCTGGGATGATTGATCTGGTAGTCGCACGAATTGAGGGGCTGATCGATCTGGGCGGCCCTGTGATTGCGGTGCTGATGGTGATGTCAGTGTTGGCTTTGGCTGTGACGGTTTGGAAAGCGATTGTGTTTGAAGCGCAGGGCATTGGCCGCAATTTGCAGCGTGGTTTCAGTGCTGAGGTGCTGGATCAGGTGGCTGTGCATCGCCATGGTGCGGATGCGTTGCGTCAGCGTTTGCTCGCGCAATACGAAGAGGCGGTTGGGCAGGCGGCCTCTGGTTTGCGTATTTTGGATTTGACCTCGCAGATTGCGCCTTTGTTGGGCTTGTTTGGTACGGTTCTGGGCATGATCGCGGCGTTTCAGACGTTGCAAGAAGCGGGGAGCTCGGCGGATCCGTCTGTTTTGGCGGGGGGCATTTGGGTGGCTTTGATGACCACAGCGGCGGGGCTTGTTGTGGCTATTCCGGCCTCAGTGTTGCTCGGCTGGTTTGATAGCCGTTTGGAGAAGCACGATCTGATGCTGCGCAATGCTTTGGAAGCCGCCTTGGCGCCTGAGATTGGCGCCCAAGAGGCCGCGCCAGCGCAGGGTTTGGTTCATGCCTAGGCGGCGGGGGCGGCGGCGGTTGTCGATGACGTCTTTGATTGACGTCATCTTTTTGCTGCTGCTGTTTTTCATGCTGTCTTCGACCTTTTCCAAGTTTGGCGAGGTGCCGTTGTTGACGGCTGGTCAGGGCAATGTAGCGCGACAGACGCAGGATCAGCTGCCGCCCGTTTTGGTGCGTATTGCTGAAGGCGGCGTGAGCCTGAATGGGCTGCCCACTGAGATGGATCTGCTGAAGGATGAGACGTTGCGCTTGAATGCGGCGGAGCAGCCGAAGGTACTGATCAGCCTAGCACAAGGCGCACAGTCCGAGCAGTTGGTGCAGGCGCTCTATCATCTGCGCAAGATCCCTCAGGCGCAGATTGTGGTGGTGAACTGATGGCACAGCGGTTTTCCAAAGGGATTTCCAGGCGTGGTGGGCAGACAGAGCCGACTTTGCCATTGATCAATATCGTTTTCTTGATGCTGATCTTCTTTTTAGTGTCTGCGCAATTGGCGCGGCCGATTGATCCGGACTTACAGCTGGCTGAAACCGATCATCCAGAGCTGACCCCACCGCCGGATGCGGTGGTTTTGGATCAAGCGGGGAAGGTGACGTTTCGCGGTATTGAGCAGCCCTATGAGGCTATTTTTACGGCGCTTCAGGCGGAAGCGGGGGACACCGATGTGACCGTTCGTATTTTGCCAGATCGGCGCAGTGATGCGCTGGCCTTGACGGCTTTGACAGCAGAGCTGCGCGGTTTGGGGGCAAGCCGTGTTTCGATTGTCACGCAAAGAGGGCTTGAGTGATGTTTCTACGATTATCCTTCTTCCTCGGTATCGCAGTTTCGATGTCATGCCACTTTGCACTGGCCGCTTTGTTCCCGCCTAAAGAGCATGTGCTTTCAGGTGGGGACATCGCCGGCGAGGTGGCTTTGGGCCAGACTTTTGCCAATTTGGCGGAAGGTGTTTTGGACGGTGAGGCCAAGCCTGCGGAGCTGAAACCGCTTGAGGCCGCGCGGGCTGAGGCTTTGAAACCGGTTGAGGCGGGTGCGGCACCGGTGGTTGTGTCAGAATCCACGGCTGCGTTGACGGCGCAGGCGGTTCCCGCGGACTTGGCGATTGCGGCGCAGTCTGAAACGCTTGAGGCGCAGCAGTCCAAAGTGATGCCAAAGGTCTTGCAGACAGCACCTGTGAAAACAGCGGCAGTGGCGCGGGATGTGATTAAGGCGGTTGATCCGGAAAAGCCAAAGCCGATCAAGGCGGTTGAACCTGCTAAAAAGGCAGCGCCTAAGACGCCTGAGCCTAAGAAGACCGTTGCGAAGGCGAAGCCTGCGCCGAAGGGGAATGCCAAGGTGAGCGCGGCTGCGGGCAAGGACACCGGCAAAGCTGGGGCAAAGCAGGCTGAGGCCACCAAGGCGAAAAAGACCACTGCGAACCGGTCCGGCCAAGCGGCTGAGAAATCTTACAAGTCAAATGTGTTGCGCCGTGTGGCGCGATCGGCGTCGCGGGAGCGGGCTGGGGGGCGCTCTGGGACTGTGCGGCTTGATTTGCGGGTTGCTCCAAGTGGGGCTCTGTCTGGCGTTTCTCTCGCGGCGAAATCCGGCAATGCGCGCGTGGATCAAGCGGCTGTGCGCGCAGCGAAAAAGGCGGGGCCGTTTGGAGCAACACCGACCGGTAAGTCTATGACGTTGCGCGTAAAAGTGAATGTAAAAGGGTAGGCGGGGAGAGATCGACCGGCTGTGCAGCAATTGCCGGTCGATCTCATACAGCTTAGGCAGATCGCTCTGCCGCGCCGATTTCTGCAAATTTGGACGCGAAGGCTTCGATTTCATCGACGGTAAGGCCTTCGACCGCGTTCCATTGTTTCTGGTTGTATTCTTCGCTTTCCAGCTGGGTCCAGAAACTGTCGTTCAGGCGGTTGATCATGTTGAACAGCGCGCTGGCCATGGAAATTTCAACGATTTCCGTGTCGTCAAAATTGGCTTTCATGGCTTCCCATGTGGCTTTGTCGCGTTGGGCTGTGTTGTTGGTCATGGCCTCGGCCCAAGCGATGGCAGCGCGGTCGCGTGCGTCAAACAGATCGCTGGTTTTGTAGCTGTCATCCATCATGGCTTCGAGCTCTGCGTCTGAGATACCAAGGCCTTGGCCGAAGGTGGATGTATGGGCCGTGCAATAGGCGCAGGCGTTGGTCATGGAGGTTTTGATACAGGCCAAACCGCGATAGCGCGCATCAGAGCTGGCGCCCAAACCTGGTTGGCGTACGGCGGCGACGAGGCCGCCAAACCAGCGTGCCAGATAGGGGCTGTGGGTGGCCAAGATGCGTTGCAGGTTTGCGGTGCGGCCCAGAAAACGGTCTGATCCTTCAAAGATCAGTTTCGCGGTGCCGGTGGCATCTTCGTGGCTGAGGCCGGATAGGCGTTGGGACATGTGACTCTCCTCCTATTCACATGAGGGGGGATTACAGTTCTGAGATTTGAACGGTGCGGCGGTCTTCGGCTGAGATCGCGATTGCTTCGAGCACTTCGATATTGTGGACCAGCTCGTCGTTCGTGAACGGGTAGGGCGCGCTGCCTTGCGCGGCTTTGCGGAAGGCTTGCAGATTGTGCAGCACCGCGTCTTCCCATTCGTAGGTTTTGGTGTCGACTTTGTAGCTTTCTTTGGAGCTGTGATAGCGCACCTTGCCGCCCGGTGTATCTGGGTGGGTTTCATTGATGACTTCGACCCATTCGTTGGTGCCAAAGACATGCATACGAATGAAATGCGGCGTGTGCAGAACCGCGCTGAGCGTGGCTGTCATGCCTTCTTCAAAGCCAAGTTGCGCGGTGACAATGTCGCCGGTTTCCCAACCGAGGGATCGGCTGCCGGTCATGGCTTGAACGGTTTTTACGCGGCCAAAGTATGAAATCAGCAGATCGGTCAGGTGAATGCCCATGGCGGTCATGCCTGCGGCCGGAGAGACGGCTTTGGACGTGCGCCAATCGCCAGCTGGCACATTGATCAGCTTGTCATGACTAAAGGCAGCCTCGGCATGCATGATCGTGCCCATTGCGCCGGAGTCGATGTTGGATTTTAGGGCTGCGAGCGCGGGTTCGTAGCGGCGTTCATGGCCGATGCCCAGTTGTACGCCAGCTTCGATACAAGCCGCCACAGAGCGGCGCGCGCTGGCGGCGGTGAGGCCCAGAGGTTTTTCGCAGAACACATGAATGCCCGCTTTGGCGCAGGCTGTGATTTGTTCTTCGTGTACGGGATTTGGCGTGGTCAGGATCACCGCATCGACGTTGTCGAGCGTTAGGGCATCTGCAAAATCTGTCAGCAGATCAAGCCCTGCGTCGGCGATCTTTTCGTGATTGCCTTCAAAGGGTTCCACGATGGCGCGGATGTTGAAATCTGGTTGATCTTTCAGGCGAGCCGCGATGTGGCTGCCCCACCAACCAAATCCTGCGATGACGATGTTGAATGGCTTGCTCATAGGGCCTCTCCGAGTTTGGCGAAGGAGCCTTTGTGGAAGAGAAGCGGAGGCTGGCTGTCGCGATTGTCGAAGTTCAGGATCTCTCCGATGAAGACTTCATGGTCGCCGCCGCGGATTGTTTGATGCGTGCGACATTCCAGAACGGCGTTGGCTTTGTTTAAAAGCGGCAGGCCCGCGCGGCCTGTTGTATAGGCCACATCGGCAAACTTGTCGTCGGAGGGGCGCGCGAAATTCATCACAAGGTCTTTGCTGTCTTCGCCCATGATATTGATGGCGAAGTGGCCGTGGCTTTTGAAAGCGCTGAGGCTGGGGGCGTTGAGATCAAGCCCCCAAGACACCAATGCCGGATCAAGCGACACGGAAGAAAAGGAGTTTGCCGCCAATCCAACCAGCGTGCCGTCTTCTGCGACGGTGGTTATGACTGTAACGCCAGTTGCGAATTGTCCGAAAACATTGCGCAGCTCGATGGGATCAAAGCTGGGCGTTTGCACTGATTGTGCTTGCGCGTTCATGGGGTCCTCCGTCCTTGTGTTCAGAAACGATCCCAAAATATGCCCCGCCAATCAACTTATGGAATCTGATGCTGTCCTTAAGAAAAGCTGATGGGGCGCTTTGAATTCGACATCAGGAAAACTGAGGCAGGTCATAAGAAACCATCATTTTCTATGCTGTATGCCTTTGTGATTTAAAAGTTCCAACAGGTTATTCGGGGCGGAGGATCGTATGGAGCTCTCATTTTTCACAATGCCAATTCACCCTTTGGGGAAGCCAGTTTGGCAGAGCATTCAAGAAGACCGCGAGGCCTTTATTCTGGCCGATGAGCTGGGGTTCGTAGAAGGCTATGTGGGTGAGCATACGACAGACTTAGCGGAATGCATCACGTCGACCGTGGCGTTTCTTGCCAGCCTTGCCTACGAGACAAAGAACATTCGCCTTGGCACGGGGACAGTGAATTTGCCGAACTCGCATCCGGCACGTGTGGCGGCTGAGGTCGCGATGTTGGATCACATGCTTAAAGGGCGCTTTAACTTTGGGATTTCCCCAGGGGGGTTGATGTCGGATGCCGAGATCTTTGGCAATCTGGACCGTGACCGCAATGCGATGTTTCTTGAATGCATCAATATGGTTCTGAAGATATGGGAGAGCAAACCTCCGTATAATCTGAAGGGGGAGTTCTTTGAGGTTTCCACCGAACAAACCATGATGCCAGAGATCGGCCAAGGGGAGATCATTCGTCCCTATCAAGATCCACATCCACCTATTGTTGGCACGGTGGTTGCTCCGTTTTCCAAGGGCGTGACGGCGATGGCGGCGCGCGGTTGGGAGCCGATCTCTGCGAATTTCCTTTTGCCGCAGTGGGTTAAGACCCATTGGCCGAACTATGCCGAGGGCTGCAAGCAAGGTGGCCGTGCGGCTGAATTTAAGAACTGGAGCGTTGCGAAGAACATTTGTGTGGCTGATGACATGGCGACAGCGCGGTCTTATGCGCGCGATCCGGGCAGCCCTTATGTGTACTATTATTCTCAGCTTCTTACCAAGCTGCGCAAGGGTGGTCGATTGAACCTGTTCAAAGAAGATCAGAACATGCCGGATGATGATGTGACATTGGATTACGTAATGGATCGTTTGGTGATCTATGGCGATCCATCCAGTGTGACAGATCAGTTGCTGGCGTTTGAAGAACAGGTTGGCCCGTTTGGTAAGCTTGTCTACGCTGGTCATGATTGGGCAGATCGCCAGTTGGGCCGTCGGTCTATGATTTTGATGGCAGAACAGGTTCTGCCGCGTTTGAATACGGCGCTTGAAGCGGCTGAGGCATAACTTATGACGATAATGGACAAAGACACCGGCAAACTGGCTTTGGCGGATGGCACAAAGCTGCACTATTCTGTGGAAGGGCAGGCAGATGGCGATTGGATCGTTCTGTCCAATTCCTTGGCGACGGATTTGCGGCTTTGGGACTATGAGGTCAGCTATCTGGCAGAGCGGTTTAAGGTTCTGCGCTATGATGTGCGCGGTCATGGGCAAAGCGAAGCGAGCCCTGCGCCCTATACCTTTGATCAGCTGAGCGGTGATTTGGTGGCCTTGATGGATCACCTTGGGATTGCGCAGGCAGATATTCTGGGGATTTCCCTTGGCGGTATGACGGCTTTGGCCATGGGGATTTCTTATCCGGATCGGGTGAAGCGTATTCTGTGCTGCGATGCGCGGGCGGATGCGCCTGATCCTTATAAGGCGATCTGGGATGGCAATATCGCCAAGCTGCATGCGGCGGATATCACTGCGCTGTGCGCGCCGACTTTAGAGCGTTGGTTTACGGCGCCTTATCTGGCGGATGCTGCGAATACAGCCAAGCTGGATGTGGTGCGCGATATGTTCAACGGGACCGCTGCGGATGGCTACGAAGGTGTGGCGCGATGCTTGCAAAGTCTTGATCTGTTGAAAGATCTTGGAGGCTTGCCGCATGAGGCCCTGTTTGTTGGCGGGGCAGCAGACATGGCGGCGCCTGTGGCTGTGATGCAGGGCATGGCAAAGGCCACTCCAAACGGGCGCTTTGTGGAAATTGCGGATGCGGCGCATCTGTCAAACCTTGAGCAACCTGAACAATTTAAGGCGGCGATCCTTGGCTTTTTAAGCTGATCGCCACCGGCGCAACGTTTTCTGGGAGGAAAGAATGGCTGCGGTAAAAGAAAAACCAATTTGGAAATTTAAAGTATCGGGCGGGCAAGAAAGTTCGACCAAGTCTGTGGCCGAAGCGCGTGGCAAGTCTGTTGTGATTGACGAGCCAGTATTGCGCGGCGGTACCGATGAGGGGCCGATGCCGGTTGAGTATGTGTTTATGGGATTGCTGGGCTGTACCCATGTGATTGCCAATAAGTTGGCAGCGGCCAATGGGGTGACCTTTACCAAGATGGATATCGACATCGGGATCACGATGGACAGCCATGGCACCCGCTTGATCAACCCAATTGATGTGCCATTCCCTGAGGTGATTTTGGATATCAATGTCGATTATGACGGCCCGCGCGAAGGAGCGGTTGCTGTGACTAAGAAGCTAAAACACCACTGCGCGGTGTCAAAGATGCTGCAAGAATCCGGCACGCGCGTGATTGAGAATTGGGTCATGAATGGCGAGGTCATGCCGACACCGGCTGGCTGAAGAAAGGACACTCCCCGTGGCACAAAACGCGCTTCCGCAGATCATGGTTGCTCCGAATGGGGCGCGCAAAACCAAGCAGGATCATCCGAACCTGCCCATCACAGTTGATGAGATCGTTGCAGAGGCGCGTTTGTGTTTCGAGGCTGGTGCAGGTGCGATCCATGCGCATGTTCGTGATGCTGGGGGGCATCACGTTTTGGATGCTGGGCTCTACCAAGAGCTACTGAAGGAGCTTCGAGCCCAGCTTCCAAAATTGATTGCTCAGATCACAACAGAAGCCGTTGGCCAATATTCTGCGGCACAGCAACGGGCGGTTGTTCGGGCGGTTGCGCCGGATTTTGTTTCGATTGCCTTGCGCGAGATGGTGCCAGATGAAGATACAGGAACCCTTCGGGCATTTTACCATGAGCAGAGCGATCGGGGCGTGAATGTGCAGCATATTTTATATGCGCCAGACGAGCTGGATCAGTTCTATCAACTGGTGTCTGATGGGGTTTTGGCAGCGCCCAATAGCGAGCTGTTGTTGGTTTTGGGACGCTATCAAAAGGATCAACAAAGCCTGCCTTCTGATCTTGATCCGTTTTTGGCGCGGCTTAAGGCTTTGGGGCTGGATTTGCCTTGGGGCGTTTGCGCCTTTGGCCGGAAAGAGACCGATTGCCTGACCTATGCGGTGAAACGCGGAGGAAAAGCGCGGATTGGGTTTGAAAATAACATTCACCATCTGGACGGCTCGGTGGCTTCGGGCAATCATGAGCGCGTGGCAGAATTGGTGGCGGCGCTTCAAAGCGCGTCGTGATCCGCAGGGAAGGGCGCAGATTTGGCTGAAACTTTTAACGTCATTGCGCCGATCCTGATCATTTCATTGATCGGTTATTTGTTCGGTCGATCCAAGTTTGATCTGCATGTGGCCACGCTCAGCAATACTGTGATCATTGCGGCTTTGCCTGCGCTTTTGTTTTCTTCACTTACGACGGCTGACATTTCATTGGCTCGTATTGGTGAGGTGTTTCTGGCGGCGCTTTTGGTGCTAGGGATCGCGGCGGTTTTGTCTTTAGCTGTGGTAAAGATCGCTGGTTTTTCGGTGCGCACCTGTTTGCCCAGTTTGATCTTTCCCAATTCTGGAAACATGGGTTTGCCTTTGGCTTTTATCGCCTTTGGCGATGTTGGCTTGGGATTGGCTGTGGCCTATTTCGTTGTGGTGACCCTGTGGCAGCACACGGCTGGGATGACAATTGCCTCGGGAGAATATGGGTTCAAAGCCATCCTGAAGCAGCCATTGATCTATGCAGTGGTGGCGATTTTGGTGGTGATTGGCTTTGATCTGCCAGTGCCAGAAGTGATTGCAACAACAACAGATTTGCTGGGCGGAATGATGATCCCAGCGATGTTGATCTTGTTGGGAAATTCTTTGGCCAGCCTGAAGGTTTCTGATTTCGTGCCAGCCTGCATCATGGCAGTTGCCCGTTTGGTGATTGGCTTGATCTCGGGATTGGCTGCTATTTGGTTGCTTGGCCTGACCGGCACTTTGGCAGGGATTGTGTTTATGCTGGCGGCGATGCCGGCAGCGGTGGTGACTTACGTTTATGCCGAGCGCTATCGCCCGGATGCGGAACTGGTCGCGGGGACGATTGTTCTATCAACGCTGCTGACCTTTGCTGTTCTGCCTTTAATTATCTGGGCCGCACAGGCGATTGCTGCGCATTGATCTTTGGAAAGGTGCGGTGCAAGGTAATGAAAACAGGGCGGAAATTGGACCTGCCTTAAGGGGATGACAGATGCGAAATCTCAAGCTTCAGCACTTGCGCTATTTCGTAGCGGTCTTTGAAGAGCGTTCGATCACAGCGGCCGCCCATCGGGTGAATGCCACGCAATCTGGCGTGTCGATGCAATTGCGCGACTTTGAGGAAACGCTGGGGCTGAAACTGTTTGATCGCACCTCGACAGGGGTGGTGCCTACGAAGGCAGGCGAGCAGATTTATGCGCGGTGCAATCGGGTGCTGCGCGAGATCAATGAATTTGCAGTCGATATCGAAACCCACACAGATCAATTATATGGCACGGTGCGAGCTGGGATTATGCCGACCTTTGCCAAATCGATCTTGGCGCCGACTTTGATGCGCTTTGCCGAGCAGCATCCTTTTGTCGATGTGAATATCATTGAAGGCTATAGCGAAACCCTGACAGGAAAGGTCGCGAAAGGCGATTTGGACTTTGCTGTGGTGCCGGGAGGGGATCTGCCGACGGGAGTGCGCAGTACGCTGGTTGATACGGATATTGAAATCTTGGTGCGCCGCGGGGGTGAGGGCGGGTCTAAGCCTTTGGAGTTGGCCACTGCACCGCCGCTTAGTTTGGTTCTGCCCGGGCCTGGGAATGCACGGCGCGCGAAGATTGACCGTTACCTGAACAATATGTGCCAATCCAAACATACGATCCTAGAGTTGGACAGTATGATGGCCACGTTTGACTTGCTGGAGAAAGGGCAATTTGCCTCGATCCTGCCGGGGTGTCTGTGCCTGCCGAGCATTGAAGAAACGCGGCTTGAGCTATCACCATTGTTGAACCCTGTTCTACAAGTTGACTACTTGCTGATCGAGCCAAGTGCACAAGCGACATCTGCTGTGGTGTCTGCTTTTGCAGATGCTTTGAGTGAAGAAATTCGCAAATGGTGCGGCTTTGGTCGTGAGCAGTTTCTAAGTCACTGAAATTACAGTTTTTATAACTTTCGATTTACAGGTTAGGGTTGTCTGTCATTTTGCCAGTTTATTTGGCGTTGGCGTTCACAATTACTGAGGGGCGCCATCGGTTTCGCCATCAGTGAAACTGATTTCGGTCATAAGAACTCATAAATTGTTTTGACGTCTCGAATTCCTATTATCTAGTGGAAACCTTGTTGTTGGGCTGTCTTGAGGAGGAGGGCTAAGCAACGAAATTTACTTGAAAAAGTGAGTTTTGAGGACATCCACAGTGGGCTTAGGGAGGGTTCCACAGTTGAGACTTAATTTACAAACCACGGAACAACGTCTTGTTGCTGCACTTTGTCTAAGTGCGGTTTTGGCGGTTGTGTTCATGGGCGCGTTGGTTGCGCCACCTAAGACTTTGTTTGGCCGTTCACTTACGGCGATCTCTCCGAGTCTGTTTCCGCTTTTGGTTCTGAGTGTGCTTGGCGCGCTGAGTGCGATGTATTTTGCTTGGCGGGTGAAGAACCCTGACCCAGAGCCAGAAGAGGCTTTGCCTGAGCATGGTCTGAAACGCGGCGCGCTGCTGTTTGGGTTGATGACGCTTTACGCGCTGTTGATGGAACCGATCGGCTTTTGGCTGTCGTCTGCGATTTCACTGGCCTTGCTGTCGTGGCTCGCGGGCAATCGCACCCTTTGGCAAATCGCGGCCCTGAGCGTGGTTGCGCCAGCGCTGTTGTATCTGGCGGCGACACGGCTTTTGGCGGTGTCTTTGCCGGAACTGAACACCATCGAACTTTTCTACGCACGTGTGCTTGGCCTTTGAGCCCTGCGTGTAAGTTGTTGAAAGAAAGAAGAAACGAATGCTTGAGCAATTCTTAACAGGCTTTGGGATGGCGATGCGCCTGGACACGTTTGCCTTGATGGCGGCTGGTCTGTTCGGCGGGATGCTTGTTGGGGCGCTGCCCGGTTTTACCACGCTGATGGCGATGGCCATTTTGCTACCGATTTCCTTTTTCCTTGATCCTATTGTGGGCATTCCGTTTTTGCTGGGTGTTTACAAAGGCGGGATCTTTGGCGGCTCTATTCCGGCGATCTTGGTGTCTATGCCGGGCACTGGGGCGGCGGTGGCGACATCGCGGGACGGCTATAAGCTGACGCAGCAAGGCAAGTCGCGCAAAGCTTTGGATATGGCGCTGTTTTCGTCTGTGTTTGGCGATACCTCGAGCGATATTTTCACGATCTTTATGATCTTCCCAATCGCCTATTTGGTGATGCAGTTTGGTCCGCCAGAGTTGTTCGCGGTCTTGTTGCTGAGCCTTGTGATCATTGCGGCGACCTCGGGCCAGAACCCGGTCAAGAGCCTGATCATGATGTTGCTGGGCCTATGGCTGTCATTCATTGGCACAGATCCATTGGGCGGGGTGGAGCGTTTCACCTTTGGGATTTTTGATCTGAAATCTGGTATTCCGCTGCTGCCTATGTTGATCGGTGTTTTTGCGATCCCTGAGATTGCAGGTGTTGTGATGCGCAATGAAGGCGTGCGTCAGTTGGCGGCTTTGGTGGGGGAACGTCTGACGTTCAAAGAGTTCCGCGCAAGCTTTAAGACCATTCTGCGCTCAACAGCGATTGGGGCAGGCATCGGGACAATCCCGGGGTTGGGCCAAGTTGTGGCGGCGATGATGGGCTATTCTGCGGCGAAGAACGCCTCTGATCATCCTGAAACCTTTGGCGAAGGCGAGCTGGAAGGCATCGCGGCGGCCGAAGCGGCGAACAATGCGGTGAATGGTCCGACGATGGTGCCTTTGCTGACGCTGGGTATTCCGGGTGACAACGTGACTGCGATTTTGCTGGGTGCCTTTGTGGCGCAAGGCTTGCGTCCTGGTCCGCAACTGTTTGAAGAGCAGGGGGCGACGGTCTTTGCGATCCTGATCGCCATGGTCTTTGCGAATATCTTGTTCTTGGCGATTGGCTACCTGTCTATCCCGTTCTTCTCGCGTCTTGTTCAGATCAAAACATCTGTTCTGATCCCAATCGTGATCATGTTCGCCTTTGCTGGCACCTTTGTGTTCCGCTCTGACAACTTTGATCTGCTGATGCTGGTGGTCTTCGGGATTTTTGGTCTGCTGGCGAAGGCAGGGAAGTTTGATGTGATGCCCATGGTGATGGGCTTCATCCTAGGCCCGCCGATGGAATACGCCTTTGGCCAGACGGTTGCGATGGGCAACGGAGCGACAATGAATTTCTTACTTCAAGAACGTTTGGGAACGATCTGCGTATTGGTGGCAACACCGATCATCGGGCTGGCGCTTTGGAGGAGAATGCAAGCGGTCACGACAACAGGTCATTAGTTGCGACATATAACGGAGTGGGACGCATCACCTGCCCAACAACTGCTTGGATTTGATGCACAGAGGAGGAACTAAATGTTTAAACTAACGTTGAAAAAACTGGCGGTGTCTATTGGTCTTGCGGCCCTGACGCTTCCCTCTTTGGCGGCGGCGGAATATCCTGAGAAGCCGATCACAATGGTTATTCCGTTTGGCGCGGGTGGTTCTCATGATTTGAACTCTCGCGTGATTACGTCGATCATTCCGACCTATTTGAACCAAGCGATGATCGTGCGCCTGACACCGGGTGCTGGTGGTCAGAAGGGCACGCAAGAAGTGGCGAATGCGCCAGCGGATGGCTACACGCTGCTGTTCACGCACAACTATGTGGACATGCTTCAGCAGTATGTTGAGAACCTGCCATATGATCCGCTGGAAGACTTTATTCCAATCGCGCGTGTGAACTATGCGCCAATTGGTGTGGTTGTGCGTGCGGACAGCCCTTACCAGACGTTTGAAGAGCTGATTGCTGCGGCAGACAAAGAGCCGGGCGCTATTCAGATGTCTCACTCTGGGAACTGGGGTGCGTTGTTTGTACCTGCGGCGCAGATCATGAAAGAGCGTGGCGTTGCCTTTAATCTGGTGCCTTACAAAGGCGGCGGACCAGCAATGCAGGCGCTTCTGTCTGGCGATGCAGATGTGACTATGGGATTCCCATCCACATTGAGCACGCAGATTGAATCTGGCGCGATCCGGGTTCTGGCGACTGCGGGCGCGGAGCGTATGTTTGATGATGTGCCAACCTTCGCCGAGGTCGGCGTAGAAGGCGACGTTGGCTTTATGCACCGTGTTCTGGTAGCGCCAAAAGGCACGCCACAGGAAGCGGTTGATAAGCTGACAGAAGCCTTTGCGGCACTGGTGGAAGATCGCACATTCACGCGCATGATGGGTCGTTTGAACGAGACCATCGATCTGATTGATGGACCAGCCTATCAGAAGCTGCGTGAAGAGCAGGCGGTGGCCTACAAAGAGCTCGTAGAAGCGCTGACCAAGTAAGCTTTGCGAAAAACAGGAAAGGCGGCGCTCAATCTTTTTGCTGCGCCGCCCTTTTTACGACAAGACTAAGAAAACAGCCAAGTGGAGGCCGATAGGTCACGGGCATTGGAGTGGAAGTATCATGAGACAAGTAGAAGTCGCGGTTATCGGAACAGGTTGGTGCGGAGGCATTCGCGCTGAGACGCTTTCCAGATCTGCGCTGGTGGATAAGTTGCATATCTGCGAAATCCGCTCAGAGCGCCTTGAGGAAGTCAAAGAGCTGACCAACCCAGCCAGCGCGACGCTTGATTACAATGACATTGTGAACAACCCAGATATCGAGGTTGTTTATATCTCGACCACACCGGAGCAGACCCATTATCCGATCGCAAAGGCCTGTTTGGCGGCAGGTAAACATGTGCTTTTGGAAAAGCCTTTGGCGATTGAATTGTCCGAGGCGGACGAGCTTATTGCTTTGTCCAAAGCGCAGGGTGTGAAGTTTACGATTGGCTATTCGCAGCGATTTAACTCCAAGATCGCGTATGCCAAGAAATCCATTGCCGAAGGGAAACTGGGCAATGTGGTGAATGTGATGGTCAGCCGCCATCTTTCGCGCAACTTGGGTAAGAAGATCGCGAACCGTGTGAAACTGTCGCCGGTTGCGATGGAATCCACGCATGATTTGGATTTTGTGTTTTGGCTGCTAGCGCCCGCGAAACCTGTGAAAGTGTATTCGCAAGGGGCTTATGGCTATATGAAAGACCTGAATGGGTCTTACGATTGCATGTGGTCTACGGTGACCATGTCTGATGGGACATTGGTCGTTGTTGGTGGCGGCTGGAACCTGCCGCCGAGCTATCCAAACTACTGCGGCACTTGGATTGAGATCACAGGCACAGAAGGCGCGTTGATCTTGGATGATACGAGCCGTGACAATTGGCTGAACACCGTGAAGGATGGCACGCAATATCCGATGTCGACCATGCCGGGAGAGCAGGTGGATCATGCTTTTGCAGGCCAGATGGGGCCAGAGACGCTCCATTTCCTAGAGGCGGTTTTGTTGGATGGCCCAGTGATGGTGGACCCAGATCATGCGCGCATGGTAATGGAGACCTATTCAGCTGCGGATGTTTCGGCTGAAATCGGCGATCCGGTAGATTTGCCGATGTCCAACATGGCGCTGGCCAAACTGGCGGATATGAAGGGCAACTAAGCGCTTTCTGACATAGCTAACAAAGACTTAACAAAGCGCGCGTTCTCGCAACGCGCGCTTCATGTTTTGCCGGAAGGGTTAGGCCGATGTGGTTTTTGCAAAAGGACATGGGCCAATGAAAATCTACGATAGTGTTTTGCAGATGAACCGGTCTCTGGCTGGGACATTTGGCGGGATGATGGATGTGGTGCCAAGCGACAGCGAGGATTTGTCGCCGGTGGCGATGAAGCTGTATATCGAAACGGGCGGCGCGTTGACGGTGACACCGCTCAAAGGCGATGGCCCTGTGACGGTACAGGTGCCGGATTTCTCGGAGTTGAATTTGAACGTGACGCGCGTGCATGCCTCGGGCACCACGGCGGCGGGCATCAAAGCCTATGTGGTGTGACCATGATTGATCTTGGTACATCAATAGGCATTCAGGCAGGGCGCGCGGCTGCGGCGCGCTCTTTTGTGCAGGCGGGGCGATTGCCCAACCGTAAGGCCAGCTTGAGAGACACAAGCCATTTGACGCCAATGGGCGACGTGGTGATGGCGCCGGAAGCGATTGAGTTGGGGGCGCAATCGCGCGTGACCCATAACGAAGTTCTGGATGGCGAAATTTGGGTGCATACGGTGTTGGATGAGTTGACCGGCAACCATCGCGCCCGCATGCAATCTCCGTACTATGCGCCTGAAAGCACGCGGTCTCAGCCGGGGATGCAGACGTGGAAATTTCCGAATGCGAATAATCAGCAGGGCGTGGATGTGATCTGCGGCACAGGCAGCGCAGGCACTTTGCGCAGCTTTCAGGCCTAAGACATGCAAGAGGTGCTGAGCCGTCCTGCGAAGGTGATTGTGGCGGCGGGGCAATCTTTGATGGAATGCTCGCATAATGCTTATGGCGTTGATCCCAAGCTAGACTATTGGCCTGGGCCGCGTTGTCTGTGCATTCCAGGGTACACATATGCGGGCTTTGGCACGACGCGCGGCGAAGTGCATTCCATGAGCGCGCCTTTGATGTTCAAAAGCATCGGGGTGGGCGTTTCACCGGCGGTCAGCTTTGCGCAAGAGATCATGCCCTTTGTGCCGGAGACCCATAATCTGGTGATCATCTGCGCGGCTTATTCCTCGACCACTTTGGTGGGGCCAGATGGGGATTGGAACCCAGATGGGGTGGGTCAGAACGTGGCGGCGTATCAGAACGCTGTGGACTTGGTGAACCTTGGCATGAGCAATCTGCCCGAGGGATCGGAAATCATCGGCTGGCTTTGGGCACAAGGGCAGGGGGATTTGGCGGCAGATATGAACGCGACCTATCCACTAGCCTTTGCAGCCATGCGCGCAGCGGCGGAAATGGCTACAGGCACAGCGCAAGTGCCTTGGATGTTGTTTGGGCCGCCACCTGATGCGGATAGCATTCATACGCAGGTGTTTACGCAGATGTATGCGGATATGGATCAAGACAGCGGCTATTCGTCTGCGCAAGCGTTGGCGCATTCGATTGAACATCCCCCCGGATATATCGAGGATGGCGTGCATGTCACCGCTTGGGGCAGCCGCGTCATGGGCAAGCTCGCCGCACGGCGATTTATCAGCGAAGGCTACCTTTAAAAACAAGGCCCGTCCCGTCATTGGGGCGGGCCTTGGCAATTTGATGCTTTTCACAGGAAAACGAGGGGTCAGATTTCGGGTTGGGACTTGTCTTTGGCCATGTCCATCTATAAGGACCGCAGGCAGCATTAAGAAGATTTGTGCGTTGTGCTTTTCGCCCCGCACTCCTGTTGAAAAGAAGGACATACCCATGCAGGTCACTGAGACCCTGAATGAAGGCCTGAAGCGCGGTTACGACATCACTGTAACTGCTGCGGAGCTGGACGCGAAAGTGAACGAAAAGCTGGTTGAAGCACAGCCAGAAGTCGAAATGAAAGGCTTCCGTAAAGGCAAAGTGCCTATGGCGCTGCTGAAAAAGCAATTCGGTCAGCGTTTGCTGGGCGAAGCGATGCAAGAAGCTGTTGACGGCGCGATGAACGATCACTTCGAAACATCCGGTGACCGCCCTGCGCTGCAGCCAAAAGTCGAAATGAAAAACGGTGAAGAGTGGAAAGAGGGCGACGACGTAAACGTTGAGATCTCTTACGAAGCTCTGCCAGAGATTCCTGAAGTTGACCTGAAGTCTATCTCTTTGGAGAAGATGGTTGTTAAAGCAGCTGACGCGGACGTTGACGAAGCGCTGGCAAACCTGGCTGAAACAGCTCAGGACTTTAAAGACCGCAAAAAAGGTACAAAAGCGAAAGACGGTGACCAGGTCACTATGGATTTCGTTGGTAAAATCGACGGCGAAGCCTTTGAAGGCGGCGCAGGCGACGATTTCCCACTGGTATTGGGTTCCGGTCAATTCATCCCTGGCTTCGAAGAGCAGCTGGTTGGCGTGAAAGCGGAAGAAGAGAAAGACGTAACTGTGTCTTTCCCAGAAGATTACCAAGCTGAGCATCTGGCGGGCAAAGAGGCTGTGTTCTCTTGCTCGATCAAAGCCGTTAAAGAGCCTGTTGCGGCAGAGCTGAACGACGAGCTGGCGAAGAAATTCGGCGCAGAAGATCTGGAAGCGCTGAAAGGCCAAGTGGCTGAGCGTCTGGAAGCAGAATACACTGGCGCAGCGCGTCAGG
The DNA here is from genome assembly GCA_947499725.1 of uncultured Paracoccaceae bacterium. Taxonomy (GTDB): domain Bacteria; phylum Pseudomonadota; class Alphaproteobacteria; order Rhodobacterales; family Rhodobacteraceae; genus Cognatishimia. Next base: position 513,530 of record CANMPK010000001.1, read on the forward strand.
TTCAGAAGCGCTCCCTGCTGGACGCGCTGGACGGTCTGGTTTCTTTCGACCTGCCACCTTCCTTGGTTGAAGCTGAAGCGGGTCAAATCGCGCACCAGCTGTGGCACGAAGAAAACCCAGAAGTAGAAGGCCACGATCACGAGAAGATCGAGCCAACTGAAGAGCACAACAAGCTGGCATCCCGCCGCGTGCGTCTGGGTCTACTTCTGGCAGAACTGGGTCAGAAAGCAGAAGTCGAAGTGACTGACGCAGAGATGACACAAGCGATCATGAACCAAGCGCGCCAGTACCCTGGCCAAGAGCGTCAGTTCTTTGAATTCATTCAGCAAAACCAGCAGATGCAACAGCAGCTGCGTGCGCCGCTGTTTGAAGACAAAGTTGTTGATTACATCTTTGAACTGGCAACAGTGACAGACAAAGAAGTCAGCAAAGACGATCTGCAAAAAGCTGTTGAGGCGCTGGAAGACGAATAAGTCTTCCGGTTTCCATGACCAAAAAGAAAGGGCTGCCAATCTGGCAGCCCTTTTTCGTTCTGAAATGGTTCACTCACGATTTAAAATAGGTCACTGAAAAAACTTTGAAGTTTGTCGAGGAGGCACCGGAGTTAAGAGTGCCTCCTCGAAGTTGCGCAGGGATAATTACGCAACCCGCCTATGGGATGAATTAGGCGGAAAACCGAGTATACGTTTCAGTAAAATCGGGGCGAGTTGGGAGACCCGCCCGAATTTTTAGACAAGACGTGCTTCTGAACGAGGTGTGCTGCCATGTCCGGCGAGGCGCACCAGTTTTTCAACATCATCTGCGCCGATCTTTTCTTTCAACATGTCCAAGAGGGCCAGAGCAGCGTTTACATCTGCTTCGGTTTCCGCTTTGGCCAATTGATCGAGGCAGTATTGCTGCAGATCGCCTGTGCTTGCGCCGGGTTTTGAAGTGATCTGATCTGAAAGATCCCCGGCCAGGTTAAAATCCGCGAGAGACATCTCCTGTGCATAAGCACGTTTCTCAAGCTTCAGCACAGCTTCGTCTTCGTCCATGAAGATGTCGCCTTTGATGTCTGCGAAGTCGCGGACACGTGCGATACGTTCGTCAGTGCAGTCCAGCAGGGCCGCCAGAGCTTTGACCTTACCCATAGGTACGGTTTGGCCTACATAGCCGTGCGGTGCGTTGTTGGAGCGTTTCAGGACGCGATCCATGATTGGATCGATCACTGTAATGATGTCTGTGATACCAGACTCTTGTGCGTATTCCAAAATACCCAGCATCAGTTCAGATGTTGCACGGGACACGGCGGTTTTGCTGCCGCGATCTTGCAGGCGTTTGGTGTCTACGCAGAAACGCGTGGATTCCCAGATGCTGGCACTGCGCACAGGTGCTTCACCGCAGAGGATTGCATCAAATACATCACTGAGCATATGCGGCCCAGTTGTTTGCAGAACACGTGCACAAGAGATGACGTTCATATTCTCGTCGACACCGATGATATAACCCGGGTCCATTGCATCGAACTGGTCGATCTCCATCTCGTTCTTAATATTAACGTCCCAACCCAGACGTCCCGCGAAGACACGAGCGCGAAGGCGGAACATGTCGTCCAGCAGCGGCTGGAACAAATGTTTGTTCAGTCCATCTACGATGATAATCATTTTCGTTCCCCATCCTTACGAAGTTCTGACTACAAGAGCTAAAGTTTGTGAAAATTTTAGCTATTAGGGAAATCCCGTAGTTTTGGCGAACCTAGGGGAATCCCGTAGTTTTGAACGGTAGGGGTAGGGAACCATCTCACTTAGGCAAAAGTGAGGCGTTTTCAGGGGTTTAGATCAGCTTGGGTAGATGATCGACATGCCGATCGCGCGACCAACGGCTTGGGCCGTTGTGAGCGCAAAAAGCTTTTGGCGGGCAGATCTAAGGTGAACTTCGACCGTCCGGCTGGAAATACAAAGGATATCTGCGATGTCTTGCTGAGACTTGCCAGCCGCGATCCATTGCAAGATTTCTTTCTCACGTCTGGACAAGTTCGGGTGGTGCAAGAACTTGGTCAAAGGCTCAGAGCCCATGACGTGATCATGGATATGCGCGGCAACAGGTTGGATATCGGCAATCACGTTGCGCTTTAGCTTTTTCCACGTGGCTGCATCGCAATCACGTGTCACGCTCAGCATGCCAAATTCACCATAGGGGCCGCGGATTGGCACAGTCATGCCAAATTCGCCAATGCCGAAATCACGGGCTGTATCAAAAACCTTACGGAAGTTGGCGTTACGCCCCAAGCGAGACCAGTCCACCGGTGCAACGCTGCGCATCGCAGAGTGCAGGGTAGGGTCGATTAGGTGCAGCCCATTTTCTTGGTAATGGTTTTGCCAGTCTTCGTTGTAGGTAACGATTGCATGCATCGTTCCGCCCACAGGGTTAATGCCTGCATAAGCAGCGTCATCAAACTCAAAAGTCTCACATATCTCTTTGAGATATCCGGTAAACCGCTCTTCAGAGTGCGGAATGTCGTGGAGACTATGTAGGTCCAATGAACCCTCCTGTGGTCGTTAAGGCCGCGAATTAGGAATTCGCAACGCTTAGGCTTCCTTGGTTTGTATCCAAAACCATGGAACGCATAAAGGCGAGTACAGCACTGCGCTGACTTTGTGGCAATTGACGGTACAGTTCCATCATTTCGATCGCATCACGATCAGAAAGGAACTCCATGTTGTCAATTGGATCAATTTCCAGGCCATCGTTTTCTTCTGAACGACGAATACCTTCAAAAAAGTAAACCACATCTACGCCCAGCTTTTCAGCAACGGCCCAAAGACGGGACGCGCTGACGCGGTTCGCGCCGGTTTCGTACTTTTGGATCTGCTGGAATTTCACGCCAATCGCATCACCCAGCTCAGTTTGGCTGATTCCCATCGCATGACGACGAGCACGAATGCGTTTACCAACCAAAACATCGATCTTATTCATTAACTCACCTGTGATTCTAGCTACTTAATCAAATCACAACCCGTTTTCTAACAAGCCGAAATTCGAAGCGACAATTACTGGTACAAGTCTTTGTGCCCTATTTTAGAGCACGGGGCAATTTCTTCGCCTCAAAGTGGTGCGTTGCTGAATTCTTTCAACACTGACTTGCGCAGGGCTGCGCGCGAACGCGCAACCCAATGTCTTAAAAAAGAGCTTAGGACTCTTCTTCAGATGTTTCTTCCGCAACAGGAGCGTCTTCGATCAGATCATCGTCGTCAGATGCGGCAGAGCCGATATCGTCGAACAGTTCAGCAATTTCGAATTCTGCTTCAGCTTCCGCTTCTGCAGCCAGTTCCTGAATGGATTTACCAGACGCTTGCAGTTCTGCTTCTTCGTCGGAACGTGCAACGTTCATAACGATCTCAACAGTGACTTCTGGGTGCAGGCGAACTTCAACAGAGTGCAGACCCAAGTCTTTGATCGGTGCGATCAAAGCAACTTGTTTACGGTCAACTGTGAAGCCAGCTTCGGTTGCAACTTCAGCTGCGTCACGAGGTGTGACGGAGCCGTACAGTGCACCCGCGTCAGATGCAGAGCGAATCACAACGAACTGCTGGCCAGCCAGCTTTTCGCCCAGAGCGTCTGCTTCTTTTTTGGTTTCCAGGTTGCGTGCTTCCAGCTGCGCTTTCTGTGCTTCGAATTGTGCCACGTTGGCTTCGGAAGCTGTCAGCGCTTTGCCCTGAGGCAACAGGAAGTTACGCGCAAAGCCAGGCTTTACGTCTACAACTTCGCCCATTTGACCAAGCTTGGCCACGCGTTCAAGAAGGATAACTTGCATATCAGTCTCTCCTTATTTCACGGCGTAAGGCAGCAGCGCGAGGAAGCGAGCGCGTTTGATTGCGCGAGCCAGTTCACGTTGCTTTTTCGCGGAAACCGCGGTGATACGAGAAGGCACGATTTTGCCACGCTCAGAGATGTAGCGTTGCAGAAGTTTCGTGTCTTTGTAGTCGATCTTAGGTGCGTTCTCACCGGAGAATGGGCACACTTTGCGACGGCGGAAAAATGGTTTACCTGCCATGTGTTACAGTCCTTTCTTCGCGCTATCAGTTGCGGCGCTCGCGGCGGTCGCCACGGTCGTCACGTTTTTGCATTTGTACAGATGGACCTTCTGCGTGCTCGTCGACCTTGATGGTCAGAACGCGCATAACGTCATCGTGCAGGCGCATCAGGCGTTCCATTTCTTGAATCGCTGTCGCTGGTGCGTCAGTTTTCAAGAATGCATAGTGGCCTTTGCGGTTTTTGTTGATCTTATACGCCATTGTTTTGACGCCCCAGTATTCGCTTTCAACGAGCGAGCCGCCGTTGTCAGACAATACGGAACCAAAATGTTCGATAAGACCTTCAGCTTGCGTGTTGGACAAGTCCTGACGCGAGATGAAAACATGCTCATAGAGTGGCATGTGCTCTCCATTTCATTAACAAGCGCATTTCAAAGCGTAGGGCATGAAACCTTTTTGCACCCTACCCACGAGAGACTGCGCGGTTCTAAACTTTCGCAAAAAGGATGCGGCTATATACAATATTGGGACATGAAAACAAGCGTGATTTCCAAACGGAAACAAACTGTTTCGGCCACATTTGAAAGGGGAGCTGCCCTATTCGCGCCTTGTTTGCTGTCGAAGTTAGATCAACACAACATGCAAAAGGTGGTTTATGTCTGATATGCCTCGCAATAGTTCGTTAAGTGGTTTCTCTGTTTCCCTTCAATTTGCGCTTATGCGTTTGTTTAGTGGATCACTGGGCGCTTTCGCTTGCGCGGCGGGCATGGCTTTGGCCTTTTTGCCGGGTCTGGAAGCCTATCAGGGGCTCGATATGATGAAGTCGATGATGGGCGCGATGATGTTTCTAGCCGGCTTGCTTATCGCAAGCACCGGCGGCAGAGCCTAAATCAAAAATCAGTATAATCTGTTCAATCGGTTTGGCGCGTGGCCGTCAAATCGATTGAAATTAAAACCTCTTCCCCAAGCAAAGACACATCGGTCAACGTGTCACCAATCGCAAAGTCAAAACGATTTAGGCGCAACCCACCTGTCATCTTGGCGGTGTGAGGGCCTTTCTCGAGGCGAAACGGCAGCTCCAGGTCTTGCGTGATGCCGCGCAATTCAAGCGTGCCGCGGGCCACATAAGATTCGGCTTTTGGAAGAATGATCGCTTCAAACACAGCCCTCGGATAGGTGAGCACATCAAAGTAATCTGGGCCCATGGCCTGCGCTGTCAGGCTGCCAAGATCGACGGATGTCATGTCGATGGTCACTTTTACCGTGTTGAGGTGCTTGCCAGTGTTGAGCGCGTCAAAGTGGATTTCAGCAGCCCAATCGGTAAATTGCCCAGTTACGTTACGTTCAAACTGTGAGATCTGAAACTGGAGGGTTCCGCTTTCGGCGATCCAAACGTTGCTCTGCGACTCTGCCACGGGCAATGCGGTTTGCGGTAGAGGGCGCGTTGTTATCAAGGTAGCGCCGCCATAAAGCGCCAGCATCCATATCAGGATCGCGGTCATGGCCGGTTTGGCCTGATGTTGATGGGCCGTGACCTTGGTGATGTTCGCACCGGTTATACGTCTTAAGGTGCCATCTTTCGCGACCAAACTGTGTTTCAATGCACCTAAGATATGCAATGCAATGGTCCCACCGAACACCAACATGAACAGAAAGTGCAACTCTTGCATCAAGCGGGCGATGAAGTCTGATTTGGGAACAAACGGTAGATCCTGCCAGAAGGGCCACCAGATCGGCGCATAACCTGTTGTCGCCGAATGCAATGCCCAACCGGTCAGGGGAACCAGTACCATCGCGCTATAAAGAAGCCAGTAAGCGATATCGGCAAGGGTGCGCTCGATCCGGTTGTGACCTCTTAGGGGCAGGGGGCGTGGTAGGGTGAAAGCCCATAGGATGCGGGCAAGTCCAATGACAAAAATCCAAACACCCGTGGTTTTGTGAAGCGAAAACAACGTCAGCTTGCGCGTGACCTCTGCGGAATGCGTCTCTGGTGCAGAATGCGCGATGTAACCTGAGACAAAAGCGGCAAATATCATGAGGGCAGCGAGCCAATGCAGCGTAATGGTGGTCGCGCCATATTGTGTTTTGGTATTTGCGCGGCGCATGCAGCTTCTCTCCCGTTCGCTTGGGGTAAAATACCTGCTTTTGAAGGTGATCCAAGCACAGAAGCCGCCTCAAGGCCGTTGCGCCCACCATCGCATCACGTTATTTCCGTTGGAACGTTTTAAAAAAGGGGGCTTTTATGAGCCGAGCATTCGTTTTTCCAGGGCAAGGCGCACAGACCATCGGGATGGGCAAAGCACTGGCAGAGGCCTATCCGGCCGCAAAAGCCGTCTTTGATGAAGTGGATGACGCTCTGGGCGAAAAGCTGAGCACGTTGATCTGGGAAGGTGAGCAGGACGCGCTGACACTGACACAGAACGCCCAGCCGGCGCTGATGGCGACATCCTTGGCTGCGGTTCGCGCTTTGGAAGCAGAAGGCGTGTCTATGGAAGCTGCGTCTTTCGTGGCGGGCCACTCTTTGGGTGAATATTCTGCGCTGGCCGCAAGCGGTGCTTTCTCTGTTGCCGATACAGCGCGTCTGCTGCGCACGCGCGGCGAAGCGATGCAGGCGGCTGTGCCTGTGGGCATTGGCGCGATGGCGGCTCTGTTGGGGTTGGATTTCGCGACTGCGACCGAAGTGGCGCAAGAAGCCGCGCAGGGCGAAGTTTGCCAAGCTGCGAATGACAACGACCCAGGTCAGGTTGTTGTATCCGGTCACAAAGCAGCCGTTGAACGTGCTGTTGAACTTGCCAAAGAAAAAGGCGCGAAACGCGCGGTTCTGCTGCCAGTCAGCGCCCCTTTCCACTGTTCCTTGATGCAGCCTGCGGCGGATGTCATGGCCGAAGCGCTGAGCCACGTGGATATCAACCGTCCAGTTGTTCCGTTGGTGGCAAATGTGCGCGCCACGGCGATCTCTGATCCGGCAACGATCCGCTCTTTGCTGGTAGAGCAGGTGACGGGCTCCGTGCGCTGGCGCGAATCTGTTGCATGGATGGCCGGTGAAGGCGTGACAGAAATTTATGAAATCGGTGCAGGCAAAGCGCTGTCCGGTATGGTGCGCCGTATCGAGCGTTCGATTGCGTGCAGCCCTGTTGGCACACCGGATGATGTTAAAGCAGCCGCTGAAAAGCTGAGCTAAGCGCCAAGACGGCGAGATTTTTTAGGAGAAGATATGTTTGATCTGACTGGTAAAGCCGCTCTGGTGACCGGTGCCTCTGGTGGCATCGGTGGCGAGATCGCCAAAGCCCTGCATGCTGCGGGCGCAACTGTTGGTCTGTCTGGTACACGTGTTGAACCGCTGGAAGCACTGGCTGCAGAGCTGGGCGAACGCGCGCATGTTCTGCCATGTAACTTGGGTGACGCGGATGCCGTGGCAGCCCTGCCAAAAGCGGCCATCGAAGCGATGGGCAGCTTGGATATTCTGGTGAACAACGCAGGTATCACCAAAGACCAAATCTTTATGCGTATGTCTGACGATGAATGGCAGCAAGTCATTGATGTTAATCTGACTTCTGCAATGCGCCTGTGCCGCGCGGTCATGCGTCCGATGATGAAAGCACGTTGGGGTCGCATCATCAACATCAGCTCTATCGTGGGCGCAACTGGCAACCCTGGTCAGGTGAACTATGCCGCGTCTAAAGCTGGTATGGTTGGTATGACCAAGTCTATTGCATACGAAGTCGCGAGCCGTGGCATCACTGCCAACGCCGTTGCGCCGGGCTTTATTGCGACAGCCATGACTGAAAAGCTGAACGACGATCAGAAAGAAGCGATCAACAAGCAGATCCCATCTGCACGTATGGGTACACCTGCGGAAATCGCGGCGGCTGTTCTGTATCTGGCCAGCGAAGAAGCCGGTTATGTGACAGGCTCCACCTTGCATGTGAATGGTGGCATGGCCATGTTGTAAGCGCTCGGGCCTATGCGCTAGGGGAAAACCTGCGTTGCGCCCGATAATTACACTTCGAAAACGTTTGCCTTGCATAGAACATGTGCTATAGGCGGCGCAGTTTTCCGGGTGAGCCGTTCGGCACGCCGGGGTATCCGGGGGAGCCGGAATGAGCCGCCCATAAGGGCAATTTATATTCCGCGATCCGCGGGAAGACCATCGGCCTAAGGGCCATACGAATGAGGAATTGATATGAGCGACGTCGCAGACCGCGTAAAAAAGATCGTTGTTGAGCACCTGGGTGTTGAAGAAGCGAAAGTAGTTGAAGCAGCTTCTTTCATCGATGATCTGGGCGCAGACTCTTTGGACACAGTAGAGCTGGTTATGGCTTTCGAAGAAGAGTTCGGCATCGAGATCCCTGATGACGCAGCTGAAACAATCCAGACTTTCGGCGACGCAGTGAAGTTCATCACAGAAGCTTCCTAAGCGACCACCGAATTTTCGGAATTCTAAACCCCTCGCTTTTGCGGGGGGTTTTTCTTTTGGGGTACTGGAAGTCGCCTATTTTGCCCTTTGCGCAGGTGCAGGGTTCTCAACCTTGCATTGAATAGGATAAAACCCCAGCTATAAACCAATAGGAACGCCAAGCTGGACTTGCTCACCTTGTGCAAGACGGGGTATGAGCGTTCAACGAATAGAGGATAAAGGGGCAGCGCTATGCGTCGTGTTGTTATCACCGGTCTTGGACTGGTTACTCCGCTTGCTTCAGGGGTTGAAGAAAGCTGGTCGCGTATTTTGGACGGTAAATCTGGCGCAGGCCCGATTACGCGTTTTGATGCAGAACAAGTGACAACCAAATATGCCTGCGAAGTGCCTTTGGGCGACGGGTCTGATGGTACGTTTAATGCGGATGACTGGATGGCGCCAAAAGAGCGTCGCAAGGTCGATGACTTTATCCTATACGGTGTTGCCGCGGCTGAAATGGCCGTGAAAGACGCCGGCTGGACCCCAGAAGACGAAGAGAGCCTGCTGCGCACTGGCGTTATGATTGGCTCTGGTATCGGTGGTCTGAATTCGATTGCAGAAACAGCTGTTCTGATCAAAGAACGTGGCCCACGTCGTGTGTCTCCGTTCTTTATTCCGGGCGCGTTGATCAACTTGATCTCTGGTCAGGTGTCGATCCGCTATGGCTTTAAAGGCCCGAACCACGCGGTCGTAACAGCGTGTTCCACAGGTGCACATGCGATTGGCGATGCGTCCCGTCTGATCAAAAATGGCGATGCAGATGTCATGGTTGCAGGTGGTGCAGAAGCGGCGATTTCCGAGATCGGTATCGCGGGCTTTAACGCCTGTAAGGCATTGTCCACCAAACGCGCGGATGATCCACAAGCGGCGAGCCGCCCTTATGATGCAGACCGTGATGGTTTCGTCATGGGTGAAGGCGCGGGTGTTGTTATTCTTGAGGAATATGAACACGCTAAAGCGCGTGGCGCAAAAATTTATGCCGAAGTTTTGGGCTATGGTTTGTCTGGTGATGCATACCACATCACTGCGCCATCCGAAGACGGTGAGGGCGGTGAACGTTCTATGCGCGCTGCGCTGAAAGACGCGGGTGTAGAGCCAGCGGATATCGATTACATTAACGCACACGGCACATCCACGATGGCAGATGTCATCGAGCTGGGCGCGGTCGAGCGTATGATGGGCGAGGCGGCTGGCAAGGTGACTATGTCTTCCACGAAATCCGCGACAGGCCACCTGTTGGGTGCGGCTGGCGCGATTGAAGCGATCTTCTCGATCCTGGCGATCCGTGACCAAGTTGCGCCACCAACGATCAACTTGGACAATCCTGCGATTGAAACCAAAGTGGATCTGGCACCAAACGCGAAACGTGAGCGTGAGATCAATGTCGCGCTGTCGAACTCTTTCGGCTTTGGCGGGACGAACGCTTCTGTGGTCTTCGGAAAGGTCTAAGCCATGTGGCGAAGCATCGCTTCAAACGCGATTACCTTGTTGATTGTCGCGGTGTTTCTTTTTGGCGGCGCGGTTCTTTGGGGCAAGGGGCAATATACAAACCCTGGTCCATTGACCGAGGCGATGTGCTTGCGCGTCGCTCCGGGGTCGACCATGCGGGGGGTCTCTGAGGACTTGGAAAGCGCTGGCGCTGTCAGCAACGGGTCTATTTTCCGCATTGGTGTCGACTACGCTGATAAGGCTAGTCAGTTGAAAGCAGGCGCTTTTTTGGTGCCTGAAGGCGCTTCGATGGAAGAGATCACAGACATCGTGACACGGGGAGGCGCGTCCACTTGTGGCACGGAAGTTGTGTATCGCATTGGTGTGACGCGTTCGAGCGTTCAGGTGCGTGAATTGGATGCGGCGACCAACCGTTTTGTAGAAGTGGCCGCGTTTAATCCTTCTGAAGCAGAAGCCCCAGCCGCGTTTATCGAAGTGCGTCAGCAAGCTGATACGCGCTATCGTATTGCCTTGGCAGAAGGCGTGACAAGCTGGCAAGTGGTTGATGCGCTTGGAAAAATCGACTTGCTGAATGGCGAGGTTGAGGTTCCAGCAGAGGGCAGCCTTGCGCCAGATAGCTATGAAGTGAGCGAAGGGGATACACGTGAAGACGTGATCGCCCGCATGATCTCTGCACAAGAGGTTCTGCTTGCTGCAGCTTGGGAAAGTCGCGATCCGTCTATCCCTTTGAAATCGCCTGAAGAACTTCTGATCATGGCGTCTATCATCGAGAAAGAAACCGGTGTGGCCGAAGAGCGTCGGCAGGTGGCCAGCGTCTTTACCAACCGTTTGAACCAAGGCATGCGCCTGCAAACGGACCCAACGGTGATTTACGGTGTAACGAAGGGCCAAGGCGTTTTGGGACGTGGGTTGCGTCAGAGCGAGCTGCGGGCGGAAACCCCTTGGAATACTTACGTTATTCCGGCGCTTCCGATCACGCCAATTGCCAACCCAGGCCGAGCAAGCCTAGAGGCGGCTGCCAATCCTGACACCACAGAGTATATCTTCTTTGTGGCGGATGGCACCGGTGGCCACGCCTTTGCAACAACGCTGGCAGAGCATAACGCCAACGTGGCGGAATGGCGTAAGATCGAAGCGGAGCGCGCGGCGCAGTAATCTTTGAGTAATGTGGCAATTCGCGCTTTTCAGCTGCTGAAATGTACAATTCAAAAACGCTCCAATTCGTTGGGGCGTTTTTTCGTTTAAGGTTTGAGTAAGAATTTACTGCACGGTGGTTTAGGGAATGGTTTATGAATTTTGGGTTTGATGCATTGAACGGCAGCCATGTGTCCGAGTGGATGGCGCTGCGGATGGAAGGCGTGCGGCTCTTTCCGATGGGGTTTTTCTGGACCGAAGAGGAAGCGGCTGAGTTGACAGAAGAGCTGGCCAAAGAGCATTTGGACAGCGGCGCGATGCGGGGCGTGTTTGCGGATGGGCAATTGGTTGGGTTTTGTGGCGTGCGCGGGTTTCAGCGCCAGCGCACCCGACATCGGCGTGTTTTGGGGCCTTTCTTTGTAACGGAGAAGATGCAGGGCAGTGGCGCGGCGCAATGCATGATGGCGGGCGTGATTGCCGAGGCGCGCGTGGCTGGGATTACGCAGTTGGAGCTTTATGTGGATACGCTGAATCATCGCGCCATTCGGTTTTATGAAAACCACGGGTTTGAGCGCTGCGGCCTGCATCCTAATGAGATGCAGATTGATGGTGTGGCGTACGACAGCTATTTGTATCGCTTGCAGCTTGAGAGTTTTAACGCTGCGCCGCGTTAACCAGTTTCCTTTAGGTAGGCCCACATATCTGCCGCGATTTGAGGGGCGATTTTGTAGTACCAATGATCGTGGTTCGAGATTTGCACTAACGTCACATCATGCCCTGCTTGAGAAAGAGCTTGGGAAACCTCTGTGGTGTTTGGCAGTGGGAAGAGGTGATCTTGATCACCGATGAAGGCGAAGATGGGAACGGGTGTTTGTGCAGGGCGAATATCATCGGTGTTCATCGCGGCGCCATGGGTGACCACGGCTTTCCAAGGGCCGGTTTGGCGGTTGGCCAGTTGCTGGGCAAAGATGCCGCCTGCAGAGTGGCCCATGATATAGATGTTCTCCATATCAATTGGATAGGTTTTTGACGCCTCTTTTAAGAGGGCATCCAAAAAGGCGGGGCCATCTGCCTGGTGGTTCCATCCTTCAGGTGCAGCGCTGTTGGGGGCGATCAGGATCAGGTTGTGACGCCGTGCGGTATCAGACCACATATCAACCATAGAGGCCCCAGTGCGCTGTGATCCGTGCAGCAGGATCAAGGTGGGGCGTGGCACGCCGATTTTTGCCCCGAGGCCATGCCAAAGACGGGGGGCGACTTGTCCGTACATGGAAAACTGATAGGGCTCTGGAAAATCTTCGGGTGGCTGATAATCACCGCGATCTTTGTGTAAATCGAGCGGCTTCGTATAGGGGAGCGCGGTAAACTGTCCGGCAACGGGCAAGGTTGCTGCGGCCGAGGTTGGCGCGGGCATGGGCAGCAAAAAATGCGCCACAAGTGCCAAAACAAAGCTGCTGATGAGGAAACTTCTTAACATACTGAATCACCGTTACTGCACGAGGCGGGCGCAAGGCCGCAGCCGCTTTATTGCAAGAGACTTCGGCAAGAATAGGGCCAATCAGTTAGGTTTTGGTTACGCTCGTCTTTAGTTGTGTTGGTTTTCCGTAAATCGTGGGTGCGCTTGGGTAAGATGTTGTAAAGGCTTGGAAACTTGACATTCGGGACGGTCTGGGGTATCTGTTTAGGCATGCTGGAAGAGGTCACATAGGCTTTGGGCTCCTGATTTTTGGGGGCCTTTTTGCGGTTTGGCAATCGCGTTCCGCAGTTTTCCTTTGAAGTGGCCCGCCCAACGCCGATTGCGCAAAAGGGGGCAGAGACAGACCCAACCCATGGAACGCGCGCGGTGGCTTTGATCCCAGGGACTGGGGAATACGCTTTGGCGACCGAGCCTGTGTATTACCAGATCAGCGAGGCCAAGCTGGAAGCCTCAAATCTGAATGCGCCGTCTGGTTTGACGGATATGGAAACCGCAATGGAGGCCTTGCAGATCGAGTTGCCCAATTGCGAAGCGGTTTCTTTGATTGTGTCTTGGTTTGGCAATGACTTGCGGTGTGGCTCTTGTGAGATTGTTCCAAAGCCGGAAAAGACCGAGATCGATGGGACCATGCCTTGGACCGTAAGGGGTTTGATCCGCGAGGAGGCTGAACCCGTGCCATTTGTGGATGGGCGGCCTGTCTATGGGGGCACGCCTTCGGATCAATCGATCCTTCAAGCCATCAGGTATATGAATGCGCAGGGGCAAGCGGTAATGTATTATCCGTTTATCCTAATGGAGCAGTTGGCGGAAAATGGTTTGCCTGATCCTTGGAGTGACGCGCCAGATCAGCCGGTTTTGCCTTGGCGGGGGCGTATCACACTATCAGAGGCACCCGGTCGGGCAGGGTCGGTCGATGAGACGTTTGCTGCAGAGGCGCAGGTTGATGCGTTTTTTGGGAGTGCTTCTGCATCTGATTTCGAAGTCACTGAAGAGGGTGTGCTGTATTCCGGACCCGAGGAGTGGCGCTATCGGCGATTCATTCTGCATCAAGCGGCTTTATGCGCTGCTGCTGGGGGGGTAGAGCGCTTTTGTATCGGATCAGAGATGCGCAGCCTGACATGGATACGCGGGGCAGGAGGTGCCTTTGTTGCTGTAGAGCAGCTTAGGGACTTGGCGAAGGAGGTCCGCGCGATCCTAGGACCAGATGTTCTGATTGGCTATGCTGCGGATTGGTCAGAGTACTTTGGGTATCAGCCTAAAGATGGCTCTGGGGATGGGGATGATCATGCAGATGCCCATTGGGGGGATATCTATAACCTTGAATACCTAGAGGCCAACATCGAAGGGGGGGAAGGGTATGATTGGTATTATCATTCCCCAGAGGCTGAAGCGGCCCAGATCCGAACGCCTATTACAGATGGGGCGTATAACGAACCTTGGGTGTATCGCTATAAGGATATTCGCAATTGGTGGGGGAACGCCCATCATGAACGTATTGATGGTGTTCGGCAGGTTGTTCCTACGGCGTGGGTACCTCGATCTAAGCCCATTGTGTTTACAGAGTTAGGTTGCGCCGCAGTCGACAAGGCAACCAATGAACCCAACAAGTTCCTAGATCCGAAGTCTTCAGAAAGCACATTGCCGAAGTACTCTAGCGCTTTGGGGGATGAGTATATCCAGCACCAGTACCTGAAGGCGATGTATCGCTATTGGGGGGATGCAGAGAACAACCCAATATCCGAAGAATACGAAGGGCACATGATTGATATGTCTCGCGCCTATGTGTGGGCATGGGATAGCCGACCCTTTCCGCAGTTCCCGCTGAACCAGGACCTATGGAGCGATGGGGCGAACTATATGAAAGGGCATTGGATCTCTGGGCGCACAACGCACCGAAGCCTTGGATCTGTCGTTCTGGAAATCTGCGAAAGCGCTGGGCTGACTGATGTAGATGTCTCTGGCTTGAAAGGCATGGTGAGCGGGTATCTGGTTGAACAGCTTGGGGATGCTCGGGTTGCGCTACAGCCTTTGATGCTGCGCTATGGTTTTGATGCGCTTGAGCGCAATGGCGCGCTGATCTTTCAAATGCGCGGAGATGAAACGGTTGAGGCTTTGGATCTGGAGCGCCTCGCAACCTCTGAAGAGACCCCAGAGGGTATTCGCTATCTTAGAGAGGCAGAGGCAGAGAAGGTTGGGCGCGTTCGTATTAACGCGGTTCAGGCTATGGGGGCCTATGACCTTGTGTCGGAAGAGGCTGTTCTAAGTGATGAGACAGATCATTCTGTCACCACATCAGAGCTTAATATCTCTATGCAACGCGGAGAGGCGCGGCAAACCGCAGAGCGTTGGCTTGCTGAGGCGCAATTGGCCAAAGACAGTATTCGCTTTTCGCTGCCCTTGTCTTCGCTCGCGCTGGGCGTAGGGGATGTTGTGGCGCTTGAGACTGAAGACAATGTGCAGCACATGTATCGCATCGACCATGTCGAGCAAACGGATCGTTTGGCCTGTGAGGCGGTTCGTGTCGAAGCTTCGTTATACACCCCAACTGAGATAGACGACGCATTGGCGCGTCCTACAGACTATGTTGCTCCTGTTCCAGTTGCGCCCCTGTTTATGGATTTGCCGCTTTTGGCTGGGGACGAAGACCCGATCGCGCCGCACTTGGCGATTGCGACATCAATTTGGCCCGGTGATATCGCGGTATATGACAGCGATGATGGTGAAAGCTTTGCTTTGAACTCTATGATCCAAAGCCGCGCCACCGTGGGCGTTTTGCAATCCGATCTGCCCGCTGCACAGAGTGATCGGTTTGATCTCGGCGCTGGGCTGGAGGTCACCTTGCTCTCGGGCAGTCTGGCAAACACATCAGAGATGGGCCTTTTGAATGGCGCAAATCTTGCGGCGATTGGTGATGGGCGCCCAGATGGCTGGGAAATCATTCAGTTTCAAAATGCTGATCTTATCGCCGAAGACACCTACCGGCTGACAAAACGCCTGCGTGGCCTGCGCGGCTCAGACGCGCAGGGCTTTCAGGGTTGGCCCAAGGGAAGTTGGTTTGTCGTGCTGGATGATCAGTTGACCCAGATCGGGTTGCCTGCGCAGTCCCGCGGAGTGCAAAGGCACTATCGCATCGGCCCAGCCAGCAAGGCGATGGATGACGCAAGCTATGTGCACCGGATTGAAACATGCCATGGCAATGGTTTGCGCCCTTATGCTCCGGTTCATTTGCAGGCGACAGACCAAGCTGGGGATGTTTTGCTGCAGTGGATACGTCAAACGCGGCTGGATGGTGTGCCTTGGGATGGCATCGACGTGCCCTTGGGCGAAGAAAATGAAACCTATTTGGTCGAGGTGTTTCAAGGCCAAACCTTGCTGCGCCAAAGCACAGTGTCTGATCCCAACTGGGTCTATTCAAGCGCGCAACAGATCAGCGATGGGGTATCGGGATTAATCACGTTTCAGGTCTCGCAGATATCGGCCCGTTTTGGGGCAGGGGCCAAAGCGACCCTTGTGTGGGCGTTTTGAGCGATGCGTCCAGTGCTTATTGGGGATATTTTGTGTCTTGCGCGGGTGTTGCATCGCGCGAGGCCGCCAGATCGCCCGGCGCTCTGTCAGCGCCTGATTTCTCAAGCTGAAGCGGCCGACAAGTATCGAAAGCGTTTTCGCCGTGTGCATCCAATGTGGGGCAACGGAAGCCTCATGGCGCGCGCAACGCAAGCAGATGCGCAGGCGCTCAGACACATATCCTTGAGCGACCCTGACTTTTGCGAAGCTTTAGGCGTTGCGTTGCAAAAGCTTGGAGAATGGCGAAATTTCAAAGCGTCACGCGCCACGCCAACATGCGAAATTCTTTAGACTTAACAAAGAGTTTAACTGCCTATTAGGCCCATCAAGCCAATCCACACTTGCATTCTGATCTGTGATCTTGTCCAACACATCCTTGAATTTGCTCTGAAATCCCTAAGTGGTATAGTGGGGCACGAAAGGAATGGACCTATGGCAGAAACCAAATCAGTGATCCAACAAATTGATCCGGTCTGGGCGCAGATCCTGCAAGAGGGCAATGCGGCGCTGAAAACAGAGCCGTTGCTCGGTGGTCTGGTGCATTCATCGATCCTGCACCACAAGACCTTCGAACAAGCTCTCAGCTACCGTGTCTCGCTTAAACTGGCCTCAGCAGAAATGTCTGAACAGCTGCTGCGCGAAATTTGTGACGAAGCTTACAAGGCAGATCCAAGCATCGCTCTGGCAGCGCGTGCAGATATCACGGCGGTCTATGATCGCGATCCTGCTTGCCATCGCTACCTGCAACCGATGCTGTTCTTCAAAGGCTTCCAAGCGGTTCAATCCTATCGCGTGGCCCATTGGCTTTGGACGCAGGGCCGCAAAGATATGGCCTATTTCTTCCAGATGCGCAGCTCTGAGGTCTTTGGCATCGATATCCACCCAGCCGCAAAAATCGGCCAGGGCATCATGATCGACCACGCCCATTCTATTGTGATCGGCGAAACTGCTGTTGTGGGCGATAATGTTTCCATGCTGCATTCCGTCACTCTTGGTGGCACCGGCAAAGAAGAAGAGGACCGCCATCCAAAGATTGGCGACGGTGTTCTGATCGGGGCAGGTGCCAAGGTTCTGGGCAATATCAAAGTGGGTGAATGCTCGCGCATTGCGGCCGGTTCTGTGGTGCTTTCTGAAGTGCCGCCTTGCAAGACCGTGGCGGGCGTACCAGCGCGTATCGTAGGCGATGCAGGCTGCGCACAACCGGCGATCTCGATGGATCAGACCCATCTCGATTGATCGCGTCTTACTGGTTTAAAACAGAAAACCCCGCGCCAGCTTAATGGCGCGGGGTTTTCTTTTGTATCTTCAAAATCAGTGACTTACGCCAGCATCCCAATTGGGTTTTCCAAGTTGGTCACAATCGCTTCTAGCAGCTCTGCCCCCACCGCACCGTCAATTACACGGTGATCCACAGACATGGTCACAGACATTACAGTTGCCACAGTCAGCGCGCCATCTTCGCCGACCACAGGCTTCTTCACACCAGCGCCAACCGCCAGAATGCCCGCATGCGGCGGGTTCACGATGGCGTCGAAGTTATCGATGCCAAACATACCAAGGTTGGAAATCGCAAAGCTACCGCCTTGATATTCATGCGGCGCGAGCTTGCGATCCCGCGCACGGCCCGCCAAGTCCTTCATTTGCGTCGACAAAGCCGACAAAGACTTGCTGTCCGCATCCTGCAACACAGGCGTAAACAAGCCGCCCTCAATCGCCACAGCCACAGCCACATCGCTGGCTTTCATCTGCAAGACCCGATCACCCGCCCAAACCGCATTGGCCGCTGGCACAGATTGCAACGCCAAAGCCACGGCTTTGATGATGAAATCATTCACAGAAATCTTCACACCACGGCTTTCAAGCTGTTTGTTCAAATCAGAGCGGAAGCTCAGTAGCGCATCCAGCTTGATATCTCGACGCAGATAGAAATGCGGGATGCTTTGCTTGGCCTCGGTCAAGCGCGCCGCAATGGTCTTGCGCATGCCATCCAAAGCAACTTCTTCAAAGTCACGATCCGCATACATCTTGGCCACAACATCCGCAGAGGGGCTGCTCGCCATCGGCGCAGGCGCAGCAGACACCGCAACCGGCGCCGCAGCAGGCGCGCCTTCTGCGGCCAGAACATCCGCCTTCACAATGCGTCCCTTGGGGCCAGAACCTTTGACAGACGCCAGATCAATCCCTTTGTCCGCTGCAATGCGCCGCGCCAAAGGCGAGGCAAACACACGCGCGCCATCCGCCGCTACAGGGCTTGCAGGGGCCGCAGAGGCCGCCACAGGTGCTGGTGCCGCTTGCGCAGGGGCCTCGGCCGGTGCAGGCGTTTCCGCCGCCGCAGACGCAACAACCGCCGCGCCGGCTTCCTCACCGTCTTCCAGCAACACAGCAATCGGCGTGTTCACTTTCACGCCTTCGCTGCCCTCGGCAATCAGGATCGCGCCTATCACGCCCTCATCAACCGCCTCAAACTCCATCGTCGCCTTATCGGTCTCGATCTCCGCAATGATATCGCCAGAGTTCACCTCATCGCCTTCTTTGACCAACCATTTGGCCAAAGTGCCTTCCTCCATCGTCGGAGACAGCGCAGGCATTAAAATCTCAATCGCCATGATCGTTCTCCTTACCGATAGGTCACTTGCTTCACCGCCGCGATCACCTCTTCGGTGGTCACAAGCGCCAGCTTTTCAAGGTTCGCCGCATAAGGCATCGGCACATCTTTACCTGTGCAGTTGATCACAGGGGCGTCCAGATAGTCAAAGGCGCGCTCCATGATCGTGGCCGACAGGTGGTTCCCGATCGAGCCAACCGGCCAACCTTCTTCCACCGTCACACAGCGGTTGGTTTTCATCACAGAAGCCAACACCGTATCATAATCAATCGGGCGCAGGCTGCGCAGATCGATCACCTCGGCAGAGATACCTTCCTCAGCCAGCTTATCGGCGGCTTCCAAAGCATATTGCATGCCAATACCAAAGCTGACGAGGGTCACATCCTCGCCTTCACGCCACACGCGGGCTTTCCCGATTGGAACCGTGAAATCATCCATTACCGGCACATCAAAGGACCGGCCATATAGAATTTCATTTTCCAAGAAAATCACAGGGTTCGGATCACGGATCGCAGATTTCAACAGGCCCTTTGCGTCACTTGCCGAATACGGCATGACCACCTTCAATCCCGGAATCTGCGAATACCAAGCGGCGTAATCCTGACTGTGCTGCGCGCCCACACGCGCCGCCGCGCCATTGGGGCCACGGAACACAATCGGACAACCCATCTGACCGCCAGACATATACAGCGTCTTCGCAGCAGAGTTGATGATCTGGTCAATCGCCTGCATCGCAAAGTTAAAGGTCATGAACTCCACAATTGGTTTCAAACCCGCAAAGGCAGAGCCAACCGCGATCCCAGCAAAGCCATGTTCGGTGATCGGTGTGTCAATCACACGCTTATTGCCAAACTCATCCAGCAAGCCCTGGGAAATCTTATAAGCGCCTTGGTATTCGGCAACTTCTTCCCCCATCAGATAGACGTCTTCATCGCCCTTCATCTCTTCGGCCATGGCGTCACGCAAAGCCTCGCGCACGGTGGTGGCGCGCACTTCCGTGCCTTCTGGCCAGTCTGGTTCGACGTTGGCCACAGGCACAGGCGCAGCTGGTGCGCTCGCTGCAACAGGCGCTTCGGCCTGTGCCGGCGCAGGGGCAGCGGGGGCTGCAGACGGGGCAGGGGCCGCGCCGGCCTCTTCCCCTTCGCCCAGCAACACCGCAATCGCCGTGTTCACCGCCACGTTTTCTGTGCCCTCGGCCACTAGAATAGACCCAATCGTGCCCTCATCGACCGCTTCAAACTCCATCGTGGCTTTGTCGGTCTCGATCTCAGCGATAATATCGCCAGAGCTGACCTCATCACCTTCTTTCACCAGCCATTTGGCCAATGTGCCCTCTTCCATCGTTGGCGACAGCGCCGGCATCAAAATTTCAATAGCCATCTCAGTTGCTCCCCTCAGCCGGATCCGCTGGTGCGATTAGTCCCACAATATTACCTTGCCCGTCTTCCACATAGGCGCAGCGCCCAATGCCGGGAAAATCAGTTGGCGGCAGCGCCTCAGCGCCCCCATTGGCCAGCGCCCAAGCGTAACGCTCATCACAATCGGCCACCGCAAAGGTCATCGTGCCCCCGCGCACGGCAGAACCCGCCGGATGTGCCGCATCAGGCCGTGTCATCATGCCGATGCTCAACGCCTCGCCAATGCCGTCGCCCGCAGCCAAGTGATAATTCATCTCTTCACCGCTAGCCATGGCTTCAAACGTCCAGCCATACAGCCCGCCGTAAAACGCCTTTCCAGCGGCGACATCCGCCACGTAAATCTCAAAATGTGCCATGCCAGCCCCCTATGCGACGATGTCGGTCCAAAGCTCGCTCAAGGCAGGCTCAGGGCTGGTTTTCGAGAATTCAGCGCTTTCATTCACTACCGCTTTGATCTCTTTATCGATGGCTTTCAAATCTTCCTCAGAGGCATGTTTGCCTTCCAAAAGCATCTCACGCACGCGTTCGATCGGATCACGTTCCTCACGCACACGCTGCACCTCTTCGCGGGTGCGATACTTCGCAGGGTCCGACATAGAGTGCCCGCGATAGCGATAGGTCTTCACTTCCAGAATATACGGACCCTTGCCCGCACGGCAGTGCGCCACTGCCTTTTCACCCGCTTCCTTCACGGCCAAAACATCCATACCGTCGACAACTTCGCCTTTGATCCCAAAGGCTTCGCCGCGCGTGAAAATATCAGGCGAGGAGGTCGAGCGCGCCATAGACGTCCCCATCGCATATTGGTTGTTCTCGATCACAAAGATCACCGGCAGATCCCAAAGCGCCGCCATGTTGAAGGTCTCATAGACCTGACCTTGGTTCGCAGCACCATCGCCGAAATAGGTGAAGGTCACGCGGCCATTGTCTTTGTACTTATCCGCAAAGGCCAAACCCGCGCCAATCGGCACCTGCGCGCCCACAATCCCGTGGCCGCCGTAGAAATGCTTCTCTTTGCTAAACATATGCATAGAGCCGCCTTTGCCTTTGGAATAGCCGCCCTCGCGGCCCGTCAGCTCGGCCATCACACCATTCGGATCCATACCGCAGGCCAGCATATGCCCGTGATCGCGATAGGACGTGACGCGCTTGTCGCCTTCCTCTGTCGCGGCCTCAAGGCCCACAACAACGGCCTCTTGGCCGATATACAAGTGACAGAAACCGCCGATCAGACCCATGCCATACAATTGGCCCGCCTTCTCTTCAAAACGCCGGATCAACAGCATTTCACGGTAATATTCTGTAAGCTCTTCGCCACTGACATTCGGCTTTTTTGCAGCTTTCTTTGCAGCCATCGGATGCACGCCCTCCCAAAGCGATAGTTTAGCTTTAAACTATGATGGCGACATGAAAGCACGGGCAGGGGCGTGACGCCAGCCTAAATGTGGGTTTCAGAACGTAACGGCGCGTTTCGTTTTCTCTCGCTATGCGCCAGCCAAGACCTTATCTCAAGAGTAGCGAAATTTAGAAAAACCATTTCATGCAAACTGAACTTAGAGACCAAATCCGTCAAGAAATCACAGCAATCCCAGTGGGTGACACTAAAGAACAAGCCGCGATTACGGATGCTTTGGCTTGGATCGACAGCGGGGCGGAACTGTTTCGCTTGCAAAAACCAGCCACGCCGCCCAAGCATCTTGTGTCTTATTTTCTGCTTATGGATGGTGATTACGTCCTGTTGGTAGATCACAAGTTGGCGGGGCTCTGGCTGCCGTCTGGCGGCCATGTGGAATTGAATGAGCACCCTCGCACCACAGTAGAACGTGAAATCCTAGAAGAACTCGGTATCCCCGCCAAATTCGCTTTCGAGGCTCCACAGTTTCTAACCATCACCGAAACCGTTGGCCAAACTGCAGGGCATTGGGATGTCTCGCTGTGGTATGTGGTCTTGGGTGATCGGTATCAGCCCATCAGTTTTGATGAAACGGAGTTCAACACAGTTCAGTGGTTCCATCGAGATGATGTGCCAAAAGACAGAGTAGAGCCGGAGCTCGCCCGGTTCCTCGCAAAACTGCCAAGACTGTAGCGATTAACGAATAACCATCTCATCTGTGCGGATCATACCCAGCACGCTGCGCGCCTGTTGGTCTAGCAGATCAAGATCAAGGTAATCATCAGACAGGCGCTTGGTTAGGTTTTCCATCCGCGCCACTTCCAGCTGCATCGCCGCTAGCTCTTTCTCCAGAGCTTTCGTTTCGGCTGAAATCTCCGCCCGGCGAAACAGCCCGTAATCCCCTTGCACAGCGGCAAAGGTAAAATAGGTTGCAAAGCTGAAAGCCACTCCGAAAAACAAAGCGGCGCCAACGGCCGGGCGGGATTTAGATACTGCCATGTCTGCCTCAGTAAAGTTGGAGCCTTTTCGACCCTCTATGACCTCACTATGCCATAGGTGATTCGCTATGTGAATCCCTAAAATGCAAAAGTGATTCGTTTTTTTCCAAATAGAGTCAAAATGTTAATGCTTGGGGCAGGGCGCTTTGTAGCGGATGAGACTCTGTCCCTGTTTTACAATCTGGGCAGAGCAGCCTAAAACCAACCTGCTGACGCGTGACGTCTTACCAGTTCAAAGCAAGGGCGTCCGAAATGGCCAACAAAGCGAAATTGCATCCGCGCAATCAACACTTAGAAGGCTACGATTTCACCCGTTTGCAGGCAGAAACGCCCGAGCTGGAAGCTTTTACAACGCGCAACCCCCGCGGCGACGCCACGATTGATTTCAAAGACCCAAATGCCGTGCGTATGCTCAATCGCGCGTTGCTAAAGGCGCATTACAACGTTGATTTCTGGGACATCCCCAAGGGCTATCTCTGCCCGCCCATTCCGGGCCGCGTGGATTACATCCACTACCTTGCGGATCTGCTGGCCGACAGCAACAAGCAAGCGATCCCAACCGGCTCCCAGATCAAAGCGCTCGACATCGGCACCGGCGCGAGCCTCGTTTACCCTCTGACAGGCCAAGCTGAATACGGCTGGAGCTTCACCGGCGTTGATATCGATGAGGGCGCGCTGAAATCGGCAAAGCAGATTTGCGAATTGAACGGGCTGACGATCCCTCTTCGGAAGCAAGTCGAACCTGAAAGTATCTTCAAAGGCATCATCAAGCCCAAAGATGCTTTTCATCTGACCATGTGTAACCCGCCATTCCATGCCTCTTTGGATAAAGCCACCAAAGGCACACAACGCAAATGGGCCAACCTTGGGAAGGGGCGGTCTAAAGCGCTGAACTTCGGCGGCCAAAACGCTGAACTCTGGTGCCCTGGCGGCGAAATCAAATTTGTCGCCCGTATGGTCGAGCAAAGCAGGGACTACGCCAAGCAATGTATGTGGTTCACGTCGCTTGTATCCAAGAAAGACAACATCACAACCCTGAAACGGATATTGAAACGCGCCCAGATCGTTGAATTCAGGGTCGTAGAAATGGCGCAGGGTCAGAAAACCAGCCGCTTCCTTGCTTGGACCTACATGACACGCAAACAGCGCGCTTTATTTATCGGTAAATCCAAGTCCTAAGACTGCTGGCTCACCAGATCACCACAAAAGAAAACCCCGCCAGCAGATCACTGCGGCGGGGTTTTCAACATTCTCAAGTCTCAGCAGCTTAGCCAGCCACTGACGCCTCATAGATGCAGTCAATCGTGCCTGCGATCACGGCGTTGAACTCATCGTCGCTCTGTTGTGCCGTCAGACCTTCGGTCAGCGCACGAGAGAAAGACGCGATCATGCCAGTGTTCTGCGCCAAACGTGTGTTCGCCTCATCGCGAGAATACCCGCCAGACAGGGCTACCAGTTTCAGAACACGTGGGTGATCTGCCAGAACCTTATATTGATTGTGTTTCTCAGGCAGGGTCAGCTTCAGCATCACGTTCTGATCTTCGCTCAGCGCATCCAGCTGCGCCAGAATTTCATCACGCAGCATGTCTTCTGCTTCGGCTTTGTCTGCGATGGTAATTGTCACCTCAGGCTCAACGATTGGCATCAGGCCTTTCGCGAGGATCTGCTTGCCCACTTCAAACTGCTGCGCAACAACAGCTTTGATACCTTCAGCATTCGCCGCATCAATCACAGACCGCATCTTTGTGCCGTAAATGCCTTTGGACACAGCTTTGTCCAGCAGGGCATCCAGCTCTGGCATTGGCTTCAGAACGCGCACACCGTTTTCTGCATCAGCCAAACCTTTGTCGACCTTCAGAAACGGCACAACGCCGCGTGTTTCCCACAGGTAAGTCGGGGCAGGCTTGCCGTCGATCATACCGTCCATTGTCTTTTCAAACAGAATTGCGCCAACGACTTTCTCGCCCGTAAAGGCAGGCGCCTGCGCGATGCGGCAGCGCATGTCGTGGATCATGCCGAACATTTCGTCGTCATTGGTGTAGGCGTTTTCTTCAACGCCATAAAGTTTCAACGCTTTCGGGGTTGAGCCGCCGGATTGGTCAAGGGCCGCAATAAAGCCGTTACCGTTACGGATAAGATCAGTTTGGGATTGTTTGGACATGTGCAGTACCACCTTGAAAATAAGGAAGCCTCTGGGAGGGGGCCGTAGTCCCCTCCGTTTAGTCCAGCATTGTAAAGCTTTCAATAAAGGTAGCGCTAACAGATTGAAAAATCAGAGTGGTTTAGCGCTAACTTACTAATTTTTACAACTTTATTCTTCGAGCGCGGCCACACCAGGGAGGGTTTTCCCTTCCATCCACTCAAGGAATGCGCCGCCAGCTGTCGAAATATAGGTAAACGATTCTGCCGCGCCCGCGCCATTCAGCGCCGCAACCGTGTCGCCGCCGCCAGCCACAGACACCAGCTTACCCGCTTTAGAAAGCTCTGCCGCCTTTGCCGCTGCCGCATCTGTCGCTGCATTGAATGGCTCGATCTCAAAGGCACCAAGCGGGCCGTTCCAGATCAAAGTCTTCGCGTTTTCAAACACTTCGGAAATCTTCGCCACAGTTTCTGGGCCCGCATCCAAGATCATCTTATCCGCAGGGCAAGCATCCGCTGCCACAGTCTCATTCGCTGCATTCGCTGCAAATTCACCTGCCACAACAACATCTGTTGGCAGAACCAGCTCACAACCAGCTTTTTCAGCCTTCGCGAAGATCTCTTTCGCTGTGTCGGTCATGTCGTGCTCGCACAGAGATTTGCCCACATCGATGCCCTGCGCCGCCAAGAATGTGTTGGCCATGCCGCCACCGATCACCAGATGATCCACTTTCTCAACCAAGTTGCCCAGAAGCTCCAGCTTGGTGGACACTTTCGCGCCGCCCACAACCGCCACAACAGGGCGCACAGGGTTCGCCAAAGCCCCTTCCAGCGCAGACAATTCCGCCTGCAGCAAGCGACCTGCGCAAGATGGCATCAGCAGCGCCACACCATGTGTGGAGGCATGCGCGCGGTGCGCAGCAGAAAACGCGTCGTTCACATAAACATCACCCAAAGTGGACAAGAACCCAGACATCTGCGGGTCATTGGCTTCTTCCATCGGGCTAAAACGAGTGTTCTCAACCAAGATCACCGCGCCCTCAGGCTGGCCGTAAATCTCATTGTGGCTTGGACGCTCAATAAAGGTCACCTCTGTGCCGAAGGCTTTTTCCAAAGCAGGCACCAGCGGCTTCAAAGACATCTCAGGCACTGGTTGACCCTTTGGTCGGCCAAAATGCGCCAACAAAATCGGAGAACCACCAGCCGCAAGAATATCCTTGATGGTCGGCACAATGCGCTCAATCCGCGTTGCGTCTGTGACAACGCCATTGTCCATCGGTACGTTAATATCCACACGAACCAGCACGCGTTTGCCCGCAAGGTCCATATCATCCAGTGTTTTCCAAGCCATTATGTCGGCCTCCTAAAAGGTCTTTTCTGCCCTGTTGCATATACCAATGACGTGACAGGTCAATGGCGGCCTTGGCAATCCGGTGATGCATGATTAGTTTGCGGGTAATTTCGATTAAAGGAGCGCCAAATGGCCGACATCAAAGATCCCGAAAACACCATCCTGATGGAACTGAAAGACGGCACAGTTGTGATTGAACTGCTGGCTGACGTTGCACCAGGTCACACAGAGCGCATGAAAGAACTGGCGCGTTCCGGTCAATACGACAATGTGTGCTTCCACCGTGTGATCGATGGCTTCATGGCGCAAACAGGCGACGTGGCCAACGGCAACATGGAAAACAACTTCAACCTGCGTTCCGCGGGCACAGGCGGTTCCGACCTGCCAAACCTGAAAGCTGAATTCTCCAAGCTGCCACATGATCGCGGCACATTGGGCGCAGCGCGTTCCCAGATGCCAGACTCTGCGAACTCTCAGTTCTTCATCAACTTCAAAGACAACCACTTCCTGAACGGTCAGTACACAGTCTACGGCCGCGTCATCGAAGGCATGGAGCATGTTGATGCCATCGTACGCGGCGAGCCGCCTGCGAACCCAGATCGCATGATCTCCGTTAAGGTTGCAGCAGATGTTGCGTAACCTTGCGATCATCGCATCCTTGGCGGCCAGCCCTGCGCTGGCCTCCGGGATCGAGATCACCGTCGCGGGCGAGGCCAACGGCGTGATCAAAATCGACCTGCTGGAAGATGTGGCCCCAAAGCACGCAGAGCGTATCACAACGCTGGCAGATCAAGGCGCCTATGATGGCGTGATCTTCCACCGCGTGATTGATGGCTTCATGGCGCAAACGGGCGACGTGGAATTTGGCAAGCAGGGCGGCAACGCACGCCGCGCGGGCACAGGCGGTTCTGCCTTCCCAGACCTGCCAGCAGAATTCTCTGACGTTCCTTACGAGCGCGGCACAGTGGGCATGGCACGCAGCCAGAACCCAAACTCTGCCAACAGCCAATTCTTCATCATGTTCGAGCCTGGTTACTTCCTGAACGGTCAATACACCGTTGTGGGCCAAGTCACCGAAGGTCTTGAAACGCTTGACCAAATCAAGCGCGGCCACCCGCAATCCGGCTCTGTCGCTGGCGAAGCGGATGTGATGCTCTCCGTCAAAACAACGGACTAAAGCGCACAAGGCTTAAGGTAAGTCTTCTTCAAAAGACCGTGTGCAGGGCTATGCAAAGGCCCTGCAACGCCCCACTCTTGATCCACCGCGCATCATGTCGCGATGGATTAGGTGTAGGAGGCGCTTATGAAATTCCCCAAACTGCTCTTGGCCATTGGCCTGTCCTTTGGTGTCACAGCCGCTGCGGCGGACCCAAACTTTTGGCAACACGAATGGCCTGACACGGATTTTGAAAACACCTCTATCACCAGCTGGATCGAGATCATGTCCGGCGGCCCCCCAAAAGACGGCATTCCCGCCCTCAGTGATCCAAGCTTCATTAGCGTCGCCTTAGAAAACCGCATCGGCGCAAGCGAACCTGTGATTACCGTCGAAATCGAAGGTGAGACCCCACGCGCGTACCCCATCCGCTATCTCACATGGCATGAAATCGTGAACGATCAGATCGGCGATGTGCCAGTGGCTGTTACCTTCTGCCCGCTTTGTAACTCCGGCATCACCTTTGATCGCCGCATCCCGCAAGGTGTGCTCAGCTTCGGTGTCTCCGGCAAGCTGCGCAATTCCGATATGGTGATGTATGACCACCAAACAGAAAGCTGGTGGCAGCAAGCGATTGGCGAGGCCATCGTAGGCGATCTGAACGGCACCAAACTCACGAGCCTGCCCACATGGATGGAAAGCTGGGAGGAGTTCAGCACCCGCAACCCCGACGCGCTTGTGATGGACGAGCCACGGTTTAACCGCGCCTACGGCAGCAATCCCTATCGCGGCTATGACAGCAGCACGCGGCCCTTCCTTTACAGCGGCGAAAACCCGCCCCATGGCATCTCGCCCTTGGCGCGCGTTGTGCGGGTGAACGATCAAGCTTGGCCCCTCGAACGCCTGCGCGAAACGCCAGAGATCACCGAAAACGGCATCACCATCAGCTGGCGGGCAGGGCAGGCCTCTGCGCTCGATGCCGGCAACATCAGCAAATCCCGCGACGTGGGCAGCATCCGCGTGAAAGACGCTTCGGGCAAAGATCTGCCCCATGATGTGATGTTCGCCTTCGCCTTCCACGCCTTTTGGCCCGAAGGTAATTGGATGCTCGGCGGATAAGCCGCAAACCAAAGCAAGGCAGGCCCCAACCTGCCTTGCGCGCACGCGCGGTTGAAAACACCCGCATCTCAGCATAAGAAGCCCTCAACCACCCCGCAGCCAATTGATTGAGAGCATCAATGCAAAACCTTCTGACCACCGCCAAATTCGACGAACTTCCAGGCTACGCCAAAAACAAAGTGCGCGATGCCTATCGTCTGCCAGAAGGCCGCCGCCTGCTGATCTCCACAGATCGCCAATCTGCATTCGATCAGGTTCTGGCCGCGGTGCCGTATAAAGGCCAAGTGCTCAACCAACTGGCGCAATACTGGTTTGAAGAAACCAAAGACATCTGCCCAAACCACGTGATCTCTTACCCTGATCCAAACGTGGTGATGGTCAAAGACCTCGATATGCTGCCCATCGAAATCGTCGTGCGCGCCTATCTGACGGGCTCCACCAACACCAGCGTCTGGCCGATGTACGAACGCGGCGAGCGTGTGATCTACGGCTATGACTTTGCCGATGGCATGTCCAAAAACCAAAAGCTGCCAAAAGCCATTGTCACCCCGACCACCAAACCAGACATGGGCGGCCACGATGCGCCGATCACCCCAGCCGAAGCGGTCAGCACTGGTCTTGTGACGGCAGAGCAATGGGCCGAACTGGAAGAAAAAGCCCTCGCGCTGTTTGCCCACGGTCAAAAGATCGCCGCAACTAAGGGGCTGATCCTTGTGGACACAAAATACGAATTTGGTCTGGATAAAGACGGTCAGATCACTGTGGCTGATGAAATCCACACACCAGATTCCAGCCGCTACTGGATCGAAGAAACATACCAGTCTCAACTGGATGCCGGCAATGAGCCAAACAGCCTCGACAAAGAATTCCTGCGTCTTTGGGTGAACAGCCGCTGTGATCCGTACAAAGACCCAATCCCTGAAATCCCTGCCGAAACCGTGCAAGAGTTCAGCGAGAAATACATCTCTTTGTTTGAGAAGGTCACTGGCCAGACCTTTGAAAAGCCAGATGCCAACACGCCGCCTTTGGATCGCATCCGCGCGGCGCTCGCAAAAGAACTACCAGAGTTCTTCACAGCCTAAATCCAATCCATTTGGGGGCAGGGCGCCCCCGGATGGCATTCTTCTCCCGATCCAATCCTCAGACAGACCGGTTCAAGACAGCCGTTTAGGCAATCGGGGGTTTGTTGTTTTTGCTATGCCGCGCCACCAACTGCTTTTGCTGGCGATCATGCGGCACCATGCGCACGGTCTTTTGCGTAAAGCAGGACTGCAAAGTTTCAGGAAACAACGACATAATCTCTGCTCGGCCCTCAGGGCTCAAAGCATTGCGGGCCTCGTCGCCAACATACAAGCTTTCGCTTTGCGCGCCTTCGGCGAACAGCAACTGGTGATCATCAAACAGCAAGTGGATATACTCCACTGTATTTATCGATCCATCCAGATAGATCCCGGGAAGCGCCGCCAGTTTGATCGCAGAGACCAGCACTTCAGTCGTGCCAAACATCCGCTCTGCAATCTTTGAAGACACCAACATGCGGTGCTGCCGCGAGACAACCAAGTCACGCTTTGGCAGCCCATTGCCCAAAGCCCCGCCCATAATGCGCACAGGGCACAGCTTTGGGTTCTGGGCAATCGCGGTTGCATCCAACCGTCGACGTCCCATCCAACGGATCGCTTGCGGGCCATGATCAACCGTGTTGACCAGATCGCCAACCTTCAGGCTTTCAATCGGGGCTGGGCCACGAGGCGTGTCGATTTTCGTGCCAGTTGTGAAGCACGGGATCAAACCGTCTTCGAAAGCAATGATACCCACTGTCTCATCGACGTGGTTCATTTCAGAGTTACTCGATTGTTCTTCTTCAATGAAAACGCTGACAGTGCTGTCGGTTTGGCTATCAATCACCACAGTGGCCGTATCGCCGCCGTTAATCGTTTGGGTCTCTGCCAGAACGATCCCATCGCTATAGGTCGCGCCAAGCCCTAATGTGTCGGTGTTCTCATCCACACCGCCAAAGCTATTGGCCGTGCCGGATGTTCCATCTCCACCCGGTTCAATGGCAATCCAGCCGATGGTTTCACTGGCATGAACCCCATCTTGGCCTTCTTCTTCCTGAAGCGTTAAATTAAAGCCGTCCGCCGTGATGTTGCTTGGATCACTGTCCACGGTGGTTGTGTCATTCTCGGACATGACCGAGGTCAGAACCACAGGCGGCGTGTCAAAGTCACCGGCAAAACTCGCCGTCGTTCCGGTGTTATTGCCCGTGCTGGATACATCAGAAGTGCCGGCTTCGATCACACGGCCATCGGGAAGCGTGTGGACACCTTCTTCAACGGCCAACCAATTGATGGTTTCCACCGCCCCATGCGGCCCATCATGGTATTCCCATTCTTCGATGATGAAGGTGAAAGAGGTCGTATTCCCGTCAGCGTCTAAGACCTGATCGGTGATGCGTAAAATGAATTGGTTACCGCCCTCATTCGTCGCCGACAAAGCGAACACAGGGTTCGTCAGCGGTTCGGTTAAGGTCACCGTTATGGGCGCGTTCTCTGTCGGAGAGTTCGTGACAATGCGTCCTGCTTCACCAATTGCCATGGTTCTTTTTCAACAAGCGCTGCTTGCCGCCTCTGATCAATAACTCAATGTGCCAGACGATCTGGCAAGTCTTACGACCTCTTTTCGGATCGCTTGTGTTCACTTTAAACTAAATTAATGAAAAATTAACATATTTTCAACCTACCGTACGGTGAGGCAACTTTTTGCTCGGCGAACAAACCTGCAGCAGCAGGCCGGCACGCGCAGGGAAGGGGGCTGAAAAGGGGAAGAGGCGAATCGTACATTTCGGCAGTTGAAAAGCGCGAAATGCGACATTGCTCAGGTCTTAAGGCACCGCGCGCTTGGCGGGTTTAACCTAGGCAATTCAAACAAAAAGCACCGCCGGAGCGGTGCTTTGAAAATCGTAAAGAAGCGTAGAAATTATACGGCTGCTTTTTTCGCTTTAGATGACAGCGGGTCATCCTGACGCTGAACAGAGCCTTCGAAATGCGCGCCGCTTTCGATTGCGATTGTCTTGTGAATGATGTCGCCTTCCACACGTGCTGTGGATGTCAGACGCACTTTCAAACCACGTACACGACCAACAATACGGCCATTGATCACAACATCGTCTGCAATCACTTCGCCCTTAATTGTAGCGGTTTCACCGATCGTCAAAAGATGCGCACGAATGTCGCCTTCCACTGTGCCTTCAACTTGAATGTCGCCAGTGGTTTTCATGTTGCCTTGAACATGCAGGTCAGAAGACAAAACAGATGCCGGTGGTTTCGCCTTTGGCGCTGTTGGTTTCATCTCTGCTCCTTTGGATGCCGCAGGAATTGGTGCAGCTTCAGGTGCCGCCGGTTTAGCAGCGTCCGTGTCTGCTGGGCCGGGCTCATTGATTTTGCTTTTAGAAAACATTTCGTGCAGCCTTGATAAAAGTCATCGGGTTAACAGCCGTTCCATTGACCCGAATTTCGTAATGAAGATGGGTGCCGGTAGACCGTCCAGAATTGCCCATATCACCAATCAACTCTCCGCGCGAGACCCTTTGGCCCACATTTACGCGGATTTTTGCCAAATGCGCGTAGCGTGTTTCAATTCCATGCGCATGTTTGATCTTGATGAGGCGCCCATAACCAGACCCCCAACCTGCGCTTGTGACAACGCCGTCAGCGGTCGCATAGATTTTTGTGCCATGAGGCCCTGCAAAATCCGCGCCTTTGTGCATACGGCCCCAGCGCATTCCGAAGCCAGATGTAAAGCGCACGGAGGCTTTAACAGGCTGAGCAAAAGGCACCGTTTCCGCCGCAATACGGTACATGTTCAAGCGATCAAGTTCGTTCAGCAAGTCATTGGCACGCAGCGCTTCTTTCGACAAAACACCGCCAGATGTAGAGATCGAAAGCTGCGACAGTGGTCCGCCTTGGCCGTTATACCCGCGGCGTACTTCGTTCAGCAAAGAATTCGTAGAAAGCCCCGCGGCCGAAAACATCTTTTCCAAAGGTGCAACCGAGACGGTCATCGCATCTTCAAGTTGGCGGAAAATCTGATCGTTCTTTTCTTCGAGAAGCTTCAGCTCAAGCTCCATGTCTTCGGCGTATTTCAACGCTTCTTGAGCCTGCGCGAATACCTCGTCACGCTCTTGAGCGGTTTCCGCCAAAACGTTGATCAAGGACTCCACGCCATCACTGTTCATATCGCCTGTCACGGCAACAGTGCCATCACCGCCATTTGCTTGCGCGTTGGTCAGTGCCTGACGCGCTTGATCGCGCTCTTTCATTGTGCGCCGTAGAGTGGCTTGGATCACGTCGATCCCAGTTTCCAACTCACGACGGCGCGTTTCAGATTGCAGAAGCTGCGATTGCATCGTGGAAATTTGTGCCAAAGCAGAATTGAAACGATCCTGAGCGGCCAAAGCTTCGGTCGAACGAGTATCACGCTCATTGGAAATCTCGTTCAGGCGCAGCTGATAAGTTTCTTGATCGCGTTTCGCCTGCTCACGGAAGTTGCCAGAGCCAATGCTGTCCATGACCAGAATTGCGGTCGATACAATCGACCAAGCCACAAGCAGACCAAAACCCGCAGAGGCAATAACCTGAGTTGTCGGACGCAAGCGAATGAACCGCGTGTCCGTGTCAGATCGCAGAAATAGCCTGCGTTCTGGAAAGTGCTTTTCCAACAACGCATCGAGTTTATTCACCAGACGTGTTCTCACATCCTGCCCCTTTAAACATCCGTCGGCGCTTCGTTTGTCCCCCGGAAGCGCCGCGAATTCATTAACCAGCGGTGAATGTCTGGGCAAGATCTTTCGGGGAAATCGAGCTATTTGACGCCGAAATCCGTTGAAAATAGGCGTTTATTCGCCGCTGCGCTTTGCTATTTCTTGCTCTTGGCTGGGATTTCATCTGCCAGTGGCCAATAGAAATCTGGCGGCAAACCTGCTTCTGCGCGCTTTTCGTCGTTGAAGGGTGGCTTCAAGCCGCCGTGGAAATACTTGCGCACCAGCTCGTGGAAAACATCTTTTGGATCATGGTTGTGACGCCCGCACAGAAAGTGAAACCACTTCGATCCAAAGGCCACGTGACCGACTTCTTCGGCGTAGATCACTTCCAAAGCTTCGATCACCTTATCCAGCTTTGCGCGTTTGAAAACCTCGATCATACCTGGGGTCACATCAAGCCCGCGTGCCTCAAGAACCATCGGCACCACAGCCAATCGGCCCATCATGTCTTCGGCGGTGTCTTCAGCCGCGCGCCACATGCCAGCATGAGCGGGTAGGGCACCGTAAAAACTATCGAGGTCTTCAAGACAATCGCATACCAGATTGAAGTGCTTGCTTTCTTCATCTGCGCATTTGACCCAGTCGTCGTAAAAGCCAATTGGCATTTCGACATGGGTGTAGCGCGCGATCATATCCCAATGCAGATCAACCGCGTTTAGCTCGATATGCGCAACAGCGTGCAATAATGCGATTTGGCCCTGCAAACTGCCTGGACGACGGCGCGGTACATCGCGGGGCGACAAAAGCTCTGGCTTATCTGGGCGGGAAGGTTGCAATGGCGGGTTGGCCGAGCCGATTTCGATTGGCGCGCCAGCATCACGTGCCGCAAACCAGTCTTTGGCGTATTTATGCGATAACGCCGTTTTCGCGCGCCCGTCTGCCGTTGTAAGAACCTCAACCGCCATTTCTGCAAGTGTCTTTGCCATTGGTTTACAGCTCTTTCGCAGCAGCAAGAACCTCGTCAACGTGGCCAGCGACTTTGACCTTATTCCAGACCTTGGCAATTTTGCCTTCGCCATCGATCAGAACGGTTGTGCGCACAATCCCCATGAAGGTCTTGCCGTACATCTTCTTTTCTGTCCAAACGCCGTAATCTTCGCAGGTGCTGCCATTTTCATCAGAGAGCAACGTCACACCCAAAGACTGTTTGTCGCGGAACTTTGCATGGCTCGCTAGGCTGTCTTTAGAGATGCCAAATACAGTCACGCCAGCGGCTGCGAAGTCTGCCTTTGCTGCTGTGAAATCAATGGCTTCCGTGGTGCAGCCCTTGGTGTTGTCACGAGGGTAAAAGAACAGCACAACGCCATTCGGTTTTTGTGCCTCAAGCGACACTTCGGTGCCGTCGGTTTCTGGCAAAGTGAATGCGGGCGCAATATCGCCGATGTTCAGCATGACATCTCCTTGGGGTTTTTCTTAACTGCCTATATGGTAGGTCGCACGACGCAACAAGCAACCATGTCCAAAGGATTGACGGCGCGCTTTATGACAGAGCCTTCTGATCCATCGATCGATCAAACCCCAAACACGCCAGAAGCCCCAAAAGGCAAGCCCGTTCTGAAACGCAAAGGCGTTCGGGCCTGTTTTTATGCTGTTGGATTTTGCCTGTTGCTGATCGCGGCAGGTGTGGGTGGTCTATATTATGCGGTCGGGCGCACCTTCGAGCTTGGTGATTGGGCAAAAACCCGCGCTGCGGCGCAGTTTTCAAATGTGCTGCCAGAAGCGGACGTACATTTTGACAGCCTAAGTATCGAAGTTGAAAAAGAATGGCATCCGCGCATTCGGCTGGGTCGGGTGATCATCTCGCCGAAAAGTGGCGGGCCAGAGATCGAACTTTCCGAGGTTGAAACCTCATTGTCGTACCGGCGTCTGATCAAACGCGAAATTGCGCCACGTGACTTCCGCGTCAGCGGGGTGATCCTGCAAATGCGCCGTGAGGCAGACGGTCATATCGGTGTGTCTGTGGGCAGTGGCACAGATACACAATCGCAAAACACGGCCTTAAACCAATTGGTCCCGCAAATTGACAATTGGTTGCAACTCCCTCAGTTCGCGCGCCTTCGCACGGTTGATATCGATGCGGTTACGGTGCGTTTTGAAGATCTGCGTGCAGGCCGCGGCTGGACCGTTGACGGCGGGCAGATGCGCATGTTGCGCCAAGAGGATGCGCTGCGTTTGACATCGGAATTGGCTTTGCTGGGCGGCCGCGATTACGTGTCTACCTTGGAGGTGGATTATACCAGTCAGATCGGTTCATTGGCCGCGCAACTCGATGTGGCTGTGACAGATGTTGCCGCGGATGATATTTCATCACAGTCGCCCGCATTGACTTGGTTGGATATCATCGATGCGCCAATTTCCGGCGCGATGCGCGTAACTGTGGATGAAAGCGGTGCGCTTGGTCCTTTAACGGCCGAGCTTGCCGTGGAAAATGGCGTGTTCCAACCGGGGGATGACTTGCGTCCCGTTCCGTTCGAAACGGCGCGGACGGCGTTCAGCTATACGCCTGAAAGCAATCGGCTCGACTTTGAAGAGCTGTTGCTGAACAGCGCGTGGGGACGTGTTCGCGCTGAAGGTAAGGCATTGCTGGATGGCGATAGCGCTGGCTTGCCCGAAGGGCTCGTGGCGCAACTGGAGCTGACAGAACTGTCAGGCAATCCCTTAGGGCTGTTTAACCAAGACGTTGCTTTTGAGAAAATCCAAACAGATTTCCGCCTGCGCTTTGATCCGTTTGAGATCACCCTTGGTGAAATGTTCGTTCAAGATGAGGCGCAATCCTTGATCGTAGATGGCAAGGTCACAGCAACGCAAGACGATTGGATCGTCGCGCTTAACGCGCGCACGCAAGATATGGATGTGCGTCGACTGGTGGCGCTTTGGCCAGAAAACGCCGCAGAGAAAACCCGCACATGGCTTGATGAGAACCTGCTCGCAGGGCGATTGAAAAACGTGAACTTTGCCTTGCGATCGCAGCCCAAAGAACGGCCGGAAATCTATCTGGACTTCAAATTTGAAGAGGCGCAGGTGCGCTATGCCAAGACCTTGCCCGTGATCGAAAAAGGCTGGGGGCAGGCGCAGCTTTTGGATGATCGCTTTACGGTCGTGGCGCATGGCGGACATGTGTCGCCCATTCAAGGCGGCGAGATTGATATTGCTGGCACGAGCTTTGTCATTCCAAATACGCGGCAAAAACCAGCGGATGCAGAACTCGCCTTGAGCACCAATAGCACTGTCACCGCAGCTTTGGCCTTGCTCGATTCAGCGCCACTCAACCTGATCAGTAAAGCAGATCTACCTGTTGATTTGGCGGATGGCCTTGCGCGGGTGGCTGGACGTTTGCGTTTGCCTTTGGTGAAGGGTGTAAAGACCGATCAAATTGTCTTTGATGGCACGGCCAAAGTCACAGATGTGCGCACCAGCCATTTCACCAAAGACCATGCTTTGTCTGCAAGGGCTTTGGATGTGGAGGTCGACAATGAGGGTTTGCAAATCGCAGGGGCCGGTTTGATTGGCGCCATCCCCTTTGATGGGGTGTTTACCACAAGGTTTGGGCCGCAAAACGGCGGCAAAAGCCAAGTGCGCGGGACTGTAGAGTTGGGCGAGCGTTTTGTGGATCAGTTCAATATCGGGCTGCCTCGCCATGTTCTGAGTGGCCGAACAACCGGCAATTTTGCGTTGGACTTTACAAAAGGCA
Organism: uncultured Paracoccaceae bacterium; assembly: GCA_947499725.1. GTDB lineage: Bacteria > Pseudomonadota > Alphaproteobacteria > Rhodobacterales > Rhodobacteraceae > Cognatishimia. The sequence goes on from CANMPK010000001.1 coordinate 550,312, forward strand.
GCGCGGGCCAATTTGAAGTGACATCAGATCTTAATGGCACATCAATCGGAGTAGATGCGATTGGTTGGCGCAAATCCGCAAACCAAAGTGGATCAATAAAGGTGGCAGGCCGCCTCACCACACCTATTCAAGTCGAAACTCTCGAGCTTGATACTGCGGGTCTTACGGCCGCTGGAGATATCCAGTTGAATGCAGATGGCACTTTGAATGTGGTGCGTTTGTCTTCTGTGCGCGTCGGCAATTGGCTGCGCGGCGCTGCTAATCTGGTCGGGCGTGGCAGTAATACACCGCGCATTCAGATCACTGGCGGCGCGTTAGATATGCGCAACACCCCGTCAGCAAACGGCGCGGGCCGTGGCGGTGCCTCTTCTGGTGGCAATACGCCGATCGAGGTTTCGTTGGATCGCCTGACCGTATCCGAAGGGATCCGGCTGACAGGTTTTAAAGGCAAATTTGATACGCTTGGCGGGTTCAACGGCGAGTTCACCAGTGCAGTGAACGGTGGCGCGCGTATTTCCGGCGTTGTGGTTCCCCAATCAGGTCGCAGCGCCGTGCGCATTCGCTCTGATGACGCAGGCGGTACCCTTCGCAGTGCTGGCGTTGTCGAGCAAACGCATGGCGGCTCATTGGATCTGACCCTTAATCCTGACGGAGCGCCGGGCAATTATCGAGGGCAATTGGCGGCGCGGAACATGCGCGTCAAGAATGCGCCTGCTATGGCAGAATTGCTGAACGCCATGAGTGTCGTGGGCTTGCTCGAGCAGCTTGGCGGTGAAGGGATTGCCTTTGCCGAAGTGGATGCTCAGTTCAATTTGTCTCCAGATCGGGTTCAGTTGTTGCAAGGCAGTGCTGTTGGGCCATCTATGGGGCTTTCCATGGACGGTATTTATGATCTGAAAAACAGCATCTTTGATATGCAAGGCGTGATCTCACCGGTCTACATTTTGAACGTCATTGGCCGCCCAATCGCACGTAAGGGCGAAGGCTTGATCGGGTTTAATTACAGCCTGACAGGCTCCTCAGATAATCCCAGTGTGCGCGTGAACCCATTGTCTGTCTTGACGCCCGGCATTTTACGGGACATTTTCCGCCGCCCGCAGTCGGGAGGCTCAAACGATTCCACGCCAAAGCCTCAACCCGAAAGCGACGATTGATCTAACCAAGAGAGTTTGGGACCAAGATGCAGCTTTCGGATTTTGACTTTGATCTGCCAGAGGCGCTGATCGCCACGCGCCCCGCCAACCCGCGCACCTCTGCGCGCCTGTTGGTGGCAACGCCGGATCAGATCACGGATGCGCATGTGTTCGATCTTGTGGACTATTTTCAAGCAGGTGATCGCCTTGTTTTGAACGATACCAAAGTGATCCCAGCACGTTTGACTGGCTATCGCACACGCCAATCCGCGCAGGGCGAAACGCAAGCCAAGATCGAAGTGACTTTGCTGGACCCGAAGGCAGAAGGCCAATGGACCGCTTTGATCAAGCCTCTTAAAAAGATTAAAGAAGGCGAAGACATTGTTTTTGCCGAAGGGTTCTCTGCCAAGTTGATCGAGAAATCTGAAGGTCAGGCTTTGGTCGCGTTTAACGCCACAGGCGAAGATTTTGAAAAGGCCTTGAACCAAGCGGGCGCGATGCCTTTGCCGCCTTACATTGCAGCCAAACGCGCGGCGGACGAACAAGACAAGACCGATTACCAAACTGTGTTTGCCAAACATTCTGGCGCGGTTGCTGCACCAACCGCGTCTTTGCATTTTGACGATGACCTCTTGGAGAAGCTCAAAGCCAAGGGCGTGACATTTTCATATGTCACCTTGCACGTCGGGGCGGGCACTTTCCTGCCCGTAAAGGTGGATGATGTGCGCAGCCACAAGATGCACGCTGAATGGGGCCGCGTGAGCGCGGAAGCCGCTGCAGAAATCATAGCCACCAAATCCGAGGGTGGGCGGGTGATCCCTGTTGGCACGACTGCGCTTCGCTTGATTGAAAGCGCTGCGCGAGATGGGCAGATCGCGGCTTGGGAAGGGGAAACAGATATCTTCATCTATCCCGGCTTTACCTTCCATGCGGCAGACGCGTTGATGACCAATTTTCACCTGCCAAAATCGACTCTTATGATGCTGGTGTCCGCCTTGATGGGACAAGAACGTGTCAGGCAGATTTACGATCATGCGCTGCAAGAAGAATATCGTTTCTTCTCGTATGGGGACTCCTCGCTGCTGATCCCCTGAACCACGCTGGCAAGTTGTTGCATGTTAGCGTCCAAACCTTTGCAAATATGGGTTTTTGCGAGTTTGGTGACGGTTTTGTAGCAATAAATGACTTCCCCTTACGTAGCGTCGGGCGTAGCGTCGATGGATACTCAAAAAGAGTTCCACAAAGGAATGCGGGGAAAATGTTAGGACCGGAAGACGTACTCAAATTCTGGCTCGATGAGGTGAAACCACAGCAATGGTATATCGCATCAGACGCGCTGGATGCTCAGATCAAAGAACGATTTGAGGCCACTTGGAATGAAGCCATGAATGGCGGGCTAGGGCAGTGGTTGACCTATGCCAGCGGATCTTTGGCCTATGTCATTCTGACAGACCAGTTTTCGCGCAATATGTTTCGGGACGAAGGTAAATCTTTCTCTTCGGATCGGCGGGCTTTGGCGGCGACGAAGTCTGCGATCAATCACAAATGGGATACGCGCATCGATGAACCTGCGCGCATGTTCTTTTACATGCCCTTGATGCATTCTGAGAACCTTTGCGATCAGGAACGCTGCGTGCGTTTGATCAAAGAACGCATCACGCAGAATGGCGAAAGCCAATTGCTGCATGCGCGGGCTCATCGTGAGGTGATCCGCTTGTATGGTCGTTTCCCAACGCGCAACGCAGCTTTGGAGCGGCGTAACCGCAAAGATGAGACTGCTTATCTTGAGGCAGGCGGTTATGGTGAGATCGTACGCCAGTTTACCGCAAAGGCAGCTTAAACTGCCCAAAGTTGGTTTTTGAAAAAGAGGATTCCCACGTTTTGCGTTGGAATCCTTTTCTTTTTGCCGCTGAGCGCGCATTGCAGCAAAAACGCATTTGCACTTTCGCTCAGTCCTCGTAAGGTCAGGCTAACCAGCCAACGGAGGGGACTATGGCAGCCAAATCCTTTGATATGATTGTGATCGGTGCAGGGCCGGGAGGCTATGTTGCAGCCATTCGTGGTGCGCAGCTTGGCTTGAAAGTGGCCATCATCGAACGCGAGCATATGGGCGGTATCTGCCTAAATTGGGGCTGTATCCCTACCAAAGCTCTGTTGCGCTCTTCTGAAGTGTTTCATTTGATGAACCATGCGAAGGACTATGGTCTGAGCGCAGACAATATCTCTTATGATCTGGATGCGGTGGTGAAACGCTCTCGTGGCGTGGCCAAACAGCTGAACAGCGGCATCGGTCATTTGATGAAGAAGAACAAAGTGACCACCTTTATGGGCGAAGCAAGCTTGCCTGCCAAAGGGCAAGTGTCTGTAAAAACAGACAAAGGCACCGAGGTTCTGACATCTAAACATATCGTCGTTGCCACTGGCGCGCGCGCGCGGGAATTGCCTGGGCTTGAGGCGGATGGCGATTTGGTTTGGACATACAAACACGCGCTGCAACCGGTGCGTATGCCGAAGAAACTGTTGGTGATTGGCTCTGGCGCGATTGGGATTGAATTTGCCAGCTTCTACAACACGCTGGGCGCGGATACGACGGTGGTGGAAGTGATGGATCGCGTTCTTCCCGTGGAAGACGCTGAGATTTCCGCTTTTGCTAAGAAAGCCTTTGTGAAGCAGGGCATGACCATCATGGAGAAGGCGATGGTCAAGCAGTTGGATCGCGGCAAAGGCAAGGTAACGGCCCATATCGAAACCGGCGGTAAGGTTGAAAAACAAGAGTTTGATACAGTGATTTCCGCGGTTGGTATCGTGGGGAATGTCGAAGGTTTGGGCCTTGAAAAATTGGGTGTTCAGATCGATCGCACCCATGTTGTGACGGATGAATATTGCCGTACGGCTGTTGAAGGCGTTTATGCGATTGGCGATATCGCCGGCGCGCCTTGGTTGGCGCATAAAGCCAGCCATGAAGGCGTGATGATCGCGGAATTGATCGCAGGCCAAAAACCGCATCCTGTGAAGCCGGACAGCATTGCAGGCTGTACTTACTGCCATCCGCAAGTCGCCTCTGTTGGCATGAGCGAAGCCAAGGCCAAAGAAGCGGGCTACGACATCAAAGTCGGTCGTTTTCCCTTTGTGGGCAACGGCAAGGCCATCGCTTTGGGGGAACCTGAAGGGCTTGTGAAAACCGTGTTTGACGCTAAAACAGGTGAGCTTTTGGGCGCGCATATGGTGGGCGCAGAAGTGACTGAAATGATCCAAGGCTATGTGGTCGGACGCACCTTGGAAACCACTGAGGCAGAGCTCATGGAGACGGTCTTCCCGCATCCAACGCTCAGCGAAATGATGCACGAAAGCGTGCTGGATGCCTTTGATCGGGCCATCCATATATAACAAAAAAGAGCAAACCGAATGGCCAGTCTTAACCGAATGATGATGAACCGCCGCAGCCGTAAAATGCTGAAGGACATTGGCGTTTCTGATATGGATGTTGCTGAAATTTCAGGGGTTTGGGGCAAGAACCTGAATGCGAAGTCCTATGTGAATTATCGCTATCCCGGGATCGATATTTGCGAAGGTCCAGTGAAATATGAAGATGGTGAGATCCTGACCTATGATCTGATTTTGGCCAGCCAAGTTTGGTCCCATTTGGATCGCCCGTATTTGGCGCTGAAACACGTTCAGGAAATGCTGCGTCCGGGCGGCTATTTCTGGCTGTCTGTGCCGTTTTTCATGCCGCATAATCCGTCGCCAGTGGATTGTTCGCGCTGGAATGCGCGGGGGTTGAAGAACCTGTTGATCGAAGGTGGTTTTCCAGAAGAAAACATCCAAGCGGCGCAGTGGGGGAACCGTGCTGCGGGGCATCGCAACATGGAAGATCAGTGGCCGCCGGAGCACAACGAAGAGACGGATGATCTGGACAATGATCAGAACTTCCCGATCATTGCTTGGGCTTTGGCGCGGAAAGGCTAAGACGTTTCGCGACGAAACCGTTGCGCGTTTTGCGGACCTGCGTTTGGATACCTAACCATTTGTTAAAGGTGACAATTGGTACATTTCGACCCTCGAAATGTACATTTGAGTCGTTGGGCAATTTGGGAAGAGAAGGTGGGCTGGAAGCCCACCCTACGTTTTCCGTTTTGCCGCTCTTGTTAGGGTGCGCGGTCCATCGTTTGTCTTCAATCTTTACTGCCCATTTCATAGACCGGTGCGGTCTCTTTTAATCGCACTTTTGATCCTTGGAGAGCGAGATGAGCCAGCTTTCAAAAAGCACGATTGTACGAGACGTTGCCGCTGCAGATGTGCCACAGCTTTTGACCATGATTCAGGCGCTGGCTCGGTTCCATGAAGATACGCCACAAATTACCGAAGAGGCGCTTCATCGGGATGTGTTTGGTGCGTCGCCTTGGATTCATGTGCTTGTGGCCGAAGCCAATGAGCGCCTGCTCGGATATGCTGCGCTGTGCCCTTTGATGCAGTTGCAAAACGGTAAGCGGGGTCTGGATTTACATCATCTTTATGTTGAGGCAGAGGCGCGTGGTGCAGGTATTGGGCGCGCTTTGATTGCAGCCTCAATCGAGAAAGCACGTATGCTGTCTTGTGCCTATGTGTCTGTCAGCACAGATGCGGATAATAGCAAGGCGGCAAACGTCTATTTGACCTGTGGATTTGAGGAAAGACAGAGTCAGGGGCGCCGGTTTCGTCTAGACCTTGGCCATTAAACAGATGTCGTTTTGCCTGATGCTTGGGTTCGCGTTGCAGGCAAAACATTTGTCCATCAGATCTACTTTTTACAGAACATAGCTGCACAGCCCCAGAATGCCGATGCAGGTGAACAGTGGCATTGGGGGGAATTTGAATGGGTTTAATCCTGAACGTATGGCAACGAAGCCAGCCGTGAGAGCAAGCGCGAGGGCCAGTAGGGCATTAAAGAGCACCAGATCCCCGATCCCGCTTTCAAACCCCATTCCGAACCCTGCGGTCATGAAGAGCATCAAGGTGCTATTGGCCTTCCATGAAAAGGTTAGCGTGTGGCGTGGGTCTTCGGGGAGGGTGGTGTCGTCTAAGATGGGGGCTGCGTTTTGTTTGGTGCCGATGGTCACGTGGGTGATCAAGGCAAGCAGGGTGATCGCGGTTGCGAGGCCAAGGCAAATGAGTTGCATGGGTTTTCCTTTCTAAAGATACCTTGCCATAGCTAACGGGGCTGATGTGTTGCGGTTAGTTGCAAAAGTCGAAGTATCAGTGCAGTCTTTGCAACTATGTTGGAATGGAATGATTACCCCGTTGTTTTGGCGATCGCGCGGGCGAAAAGCCTGTATCGTGCGGCGCTGAAATTGGATGTGGCTGTGTCGACGGTGATGCGTCGGCTTGAGCAGATTGAAGCCCGTGCAGGTTTGCCTTTGTTTCAGAAAACGGAGGCAGGATATGTGCCAACCTCCGTTGGGCAGGCTGTGATCTTAAAGGCAGAAGACATTGAACGGATCGCCGATGCTGCCAATGCCAGTTTAGAGGCTGAACGCAGCCGGTTGCGGCACAAGATCCGCATCAGTTCGAGCGAGGTCATCGCGCCATTCTTTGTGTCTTGGCACTTACCTGCTTTGCGTGTGGTCTGTCCGGAGCATGAGATTTCGTTGACGGTGACAGATCAAAGCCCAAGTAAGGTCTTTGACTCTTTTGATATCTCTCTTTGGCCCTCTACGCCGTCTAACGAAGACCTGTTTGGCCGCAAACTGACGGATCTGAGATGGGCTTTGTATGGTTCTGAGGCCAGTGCTTTGAAGGCGCGCGGCGCGCAAGGGGATCATCCAAGAGCGGTGCGGTTCTTTGGGCGAGACGGGGCGGAGAAGGTCACGCCGCACGGCGATCAGGAGGAAGCGGGTTCGCTCGGGGCCGTTTCGACCAATGCGCTGGTGTCCGCCGCCGCGATTGCCGCGCGCGGGGATATGCCTGCCTATTTGCCGTGTATCTTGGGCGCGCGTTGGCCGGGGTTGCAGCCTTTGGGGGCAGCTTATGAGACAGAGATTGGAGAGTTGTGGGCGATCTATCGGAAAGCAGATCGTAAGGCTCCGCATATTCGTGCGGTTGTCGATGCGCTGTTGGCGGCGGCGCAGGCCGATCGGGATTTGTTCTTAGGTCACTAACGCGCACAAGGGGCAGGGATTGCCCTTTGTGCGCTGTATTTTGTGGGGTTTATGAACCCGTCAGGTCTGCCGCTGTGAAGGCTGGGCGCACTTCCAAGGATGGCACGCCTTTCACGTTTGGTGCGCCTTCACCGCGGTAGATCGCGCAGACAACCGCCAGAACTTCGGCGTCATCTGCTGTTACCAGATTGTAGGCATCGGTGACGGCGCCGCCGGTGGTGATGATGTCTTCGATGAAGGTGATCTTACGGCCTTTGCAGTTCTGGCCTTCTAGCGCTTGGCAGGTGCCGTAGGTTTTCGCCTCTTTGCGCACAAAGGCGGCTGGCAGGCCGGTTTCCAAAGATACGGCTGTGGCCAAAGGCACGCCGCCCAGCTCTAGGCCCGCGACGATTTCTGTGTCGGATGGCAGAAGGGAAGCCATTTTCTGAGCCAGTGGGCGCAGGATGGTTGGTTCTGCTTCGAAGCGGTATTTGTCGAAGTATGTGTTGGACACGATGCCAGAGCGCAGGGTGAATTCGCCGGTCAGTGTGGCGATCTCTGCCATTTTGCGGGCGAGGGTTTTGTGATCGGTGAGGTCTTCTTGTGTCATGGGGCACTCCGGCACAGGTTTTGGAAATTTGCTGAGGGATAGCGCATGGCGGGTAGGGGATCAATGTATGATGGTTCAGTCCCTCGCATGCCGTGACATTCGCTAATCGGAGGCAAATTCGCTAGGCTTGGTGAGGTTGGTGAGATGGGGCTGTTTGGACATGCGTTTTACCCTGGGTTTTATTGTTGTTTTGGCTGGCTGTTCAGAAGCCAACCACTTGGGGAACCCTTTGCTGTTGCCTGTGAATGCCATTGGGTCTGCGATTGAGAACGCCAGCTATGATCGCAGGCGGGCCGCTGTGAAAGCTTGGATCGTGGATCATGAGGCGCAGATGCGGGCAGAAGGGTTTGAGGGGCCTGTGACTGAGGCGTTGCTTGAAAGTCTGCCGCAAGGGCGACGTATGCAAGCGCGGCAGGATTTGAAACAGGCGGCTGCGTTTTCGGATTTTTCCGAACGGGCGACAGTGATTGTGATGGTTCTGGCGGGGTAGGCGCATCGCATTGCCAGTGAAAAACGCATCTGTGTCAAAAACTGTCAGTATTCGGTTTTTGCAACACCACAATTTTAAAATGTTCATTTTTTGTTCACTTTTTGCTATTGGAACCTTACGCCCTCTGAACTATCTCTTGGGGGACGGATTGAGGGGGCCTTATGGCTGAGCTGAAAAACATCGAAGTGCGCGGCGCGCGTGAGCATAATTTGAAGTCGATTGACGTGGATATTCCGCGCGATCAGCTGGTGGTGATCACGGGGCTGTCCGGTTCGGGGAAATCCTCGTTGGCCTTTGATACGATCTATGCCGAAGGGCAGCGCCGCTATGTGGAGAGCCTGTCGGCCTATGCGCGGCAGTTCCTTGATATGATGGAAAAGCCGGATGTGGATCATATCAGCGGCCTGTCTCCGGCGATTTCGATTGAGCAGAAGACCACCTCGAAGAACCCACGCTCGACTGTTGGGACGGTCACTGAGATTTACGACTATATGCGTTTGTTGTTTGCCCGTGTGGGCACGCCGTATTCGCCTGCCACGGGTCTGCCGATTGAGGCGCAGCAGGTGCAGGATATGGTGGATCGCATTATGGGGCTGGAGGATGGCACGCGCGGCTACCTGCTGGCGCCGATCGTGCGGGATCGCAAAGGTGAATATAAGAAAGAGTTCCTAGAGCTGCGCAAGCAGGGCTTTCAGCGTGTGAAAGTGGATGGGGAATTCCATGAACTGGATACGCCGCCGACCTTGGACAAGAAGTACCGCCACGACATTGATGTGGTTGTGGATCGTCTTGTGGTGCGCGAAGGCATGGAAACCCGTCTGGCGGACAGCCTGCGCACGGCGCTGGATTTGGCCGATGGCATTGCCATTTTGGAGACTGCGCCAAAAGAGGGCGACCCTGAGCGCATTACCTTTTCTGAGAATTTCGCCTGTCCGGTGAGTGGCTTCACGATCCCAGAGATCGAGCCGCGTTTGTTTTCGTTTAACGCGCCGTTTGGGGCCTGCCCAAGTTGTGATGGATTGGGCAAAGAGCTGTTCTTTGATGAGCGTCTGGTGGTGCCGGATGCGCAGCTGAAGATTTCGGATGGGGCTTTGGCACCTTGGCGGAAGGGGAAGTCTCCGTATTTCTTGCAAACCATTGATGCGATTGCGAAACATTACGAGTTTGATAAGAATTCCAGTTGGAAAGACCTGCCCAAACATGTGCAGCAGGTGTTCTTGTATGGCTCTGGCGACGAGGAAATCCCGTTCCGCTATGACGAAGGGGGCCGCGTTTATGAGGTGACCCGCGTCTTTGAAGGCGTGATCCCGAATATGGAGCGCCGGTACCGCGAGACGGATTCCAACTATATCCGCGAAGAGTTTGAGAACTATCAGAACAACCGCCCTTGTGGGGATTGCGGTGGCTATCGTCTGCGGCCTGAGGCTTTGGCGGTGAAGATCGCAGGTAAGCATGTTGGCCATGTGGTGGAGCTGTCGATCCGCGAGGCGCTGGAGTGGATTGAGACCGTTCCTGAGCATTTGACCGCGCAGAAGAACGAGATCGCCCGCGCCATTGTGAAAGAGATCCGCGAGCGTTTGGGCTTCTTGAACAACGTGGGTTTGGAATACCTGTCTTTGTCACGCTCGTCTGGCACTTTGTCGGGTGGGGAAAGCCAGCGTATTCGTTTGGCCTCGCAAATCGGTTCTGGCCTGACGGGGGTTTTGTATGTGCTGGATGAGCCATCGATTGGCCTGCACCAGCGTGACAATGACCGTTTGCTGCTGACGCTGAAGAACCTGCGGGATCAGGGCAATACGGTGATCGTGGTTGAACACGATGAAGAAGCCATTCGTGAAGCGGATTACGTGTTTGATATTGGCCCAGGGGCTGGTGTGCATGGGGGGCAGGTTGTTTCTGAAGGCACGCCTGCTGAGATCATGGCTGATAAGGGATCGGTGACAGGGCAGTATCTGTGTGGTGAACGCGAGATTGCTGTGCCGACAGAGCGCCGCGCGGGCAATGGGAAATCTGTGAAGGTGGTGAAGGCCACGGGCAACAATTTGCAGAATGTCACGGCGGAATTCCCACTGGGTAAGTTTGTCTGTGTGACCGGTGTGTCTGGTGGCGGGAAATCTACGCTGACGCTGGAGACTTTGTTCAAGACAGCCTCTATGCGTTTGAACGGCGCGCGGCAGACGCCTGCGCCTTGTGAGACCATTACGGGGCTAGAGCATCTGGATAAGGTGATCGATATCGACCAGCGTCCGATTGGGCGTACGCCGCGGTCGAACCCTGCGACTTATACGGGGGCGTTTACGCCGATCCGTGAATGGTTTGCGGGCCTGCCAGAGGCGAAGACGCGTGGCTATAAGCCCGGGCGCTTTAGCTTTAACGTGAAGGGGGGGCGTTGTGAGGCCTGTCAGGGGGATGGTGTCATCAAGATCGAGATGCACTTCTTGCCGGATGTCTATGTGCAGTGTGAAACCTGTGAAGGCGCGCGGTATAACCGCGAGACCCTAGAGATTAAGTTCAAAGGCAAATCCATCGCGGATGTGCTGGATATGACCGTGGAAGACGCGCAGGAGTTCTTTAAAGCGGTGCCAAGCATTCGCGATAAGATGGATGCGCTGATGCGGGTGGGGCTTGGCTATATCAAGGTCGGCCAGCAGGCGACGACGCTTTCGGGTGGTGAAGCGCAGCGTGTGAAACTGTCTAAGGAATTGGCGAAACGCTCTACGGGCCGTACGCTGTATATTCTGGATGAGCCGACCACAGGTTTGCACTTTGAAGACGTGCGTAAGCTGTTGGAAGTGCTGCATGAATTGGTGGATCAGGGCAATACGGTTGTGGTGATTGAACACAACTTGGATGTTGTGAAAACCGCTGATCATATCATTGATATCGGCCCTGAAGGCGGTGATGGCGGTGGTCAGATCGTGGCGGAAGGCACGCCGGAAGAGGTGGCGCTGGAGCCGCGCAGCCATACGGGACGCTATCTGAAAGAGATGCTGAACCTTGAAGCGGTTGCCGCTGAATAAGCTTTAGAAACGAACAAAGGGCCTGCAATACAGGCCCTTTTGCTGTGTCAGTCGCTGCTGGGTTTGCAGGTTTGGATGCCGAAGATGCGGTAGATCGGGCAGAAGTTGAGCACGCCGGTGGCCAGTAAGATCACGCCAATCCACATCCATGTGCCGTAGCCGAGCAAAGCACCTGCGACCAATGCGCCGCCAACGATGAAGCGCAAGGCGCGGTCTGACGTGGCTAGATTTCGTTTAAACATAGTATCCCCTTTCAATATTAGGGATAAGATACATTCTTTTTATTGAATATGAAGCAAAATACGCAAGATGCGGCATCACGCTTATGTCAAATGCTGTGCCGGAAGTGTTTGCGAGAGGCGGCGTAGGTCGGCAAAGGTTTCTTTGAGCTTTGGTAAAAGGCGGCCCAGATCTTTTTCGTTTTGAAACAAATCCACAATCAGTGTTTCAGACATAAGCGAGAGAGATTGCATGATGCGGGCCATGCCATAGGCGACATCGTTTGGGGCATAAAGCAACAGATGCAGGGACTCACGACGTGCGCCATAGTGGCGGGTTAGCTGGGCGTGGGTGGCGTTGATATCGTTGAAGCTCATCCCGGTTTCGGTGACGTCTGAGAGATCGACGACCACCTGCAGGCGTTGATTGGCGTTGGGGAGGATACGGTTGTCGACATTCCAACCAATGATATCTTCTTCGCTTACAAGCCCATAACAGCGCGCAAATAATATATTTTGTGCAGGAAGAAGCTGTGTTTCAGTCGGCATAATAAATATCTTCAATCAACTTAGTTCCAAGTTGACACAGAAGTGATGCAAGTCAATGATTCAATGAAGTTTTTGTGAGTATAATTCAACGCTCGCTTAAGAAATTATCAACCTTCTTAAACTAACAAACCCGCCGATGAACGACGGGTTTGTATTGGTTTTGTGGTCCCTTTGTACCAGCTTTGCTGGCGCTGGATGCGACCTTTATTCCATTGGTTTAAAGTTAAACTCGCCGCCTTCTTTGATGCCTGATGGCCAGCGCGCTGTCACAGTTTTTGTACGTGTGTAGAATTTGAACGCATCTGGGCCGTGTTGGTTCAAATCGCCAAAGACAGATTTTTTCCAACCACCGAAGGTGTGATAGGCCAAAGGCACAGGGATTGGCACGTTGATGCCGACCATGCCGATGTTGATGCGGTTCGCAAAGTCACGGGCTGTGTCGCCGTCGCGTGTGTAGATTGCTGTGCCGTTGCCGTACTCGTGGTCCAATGCGAGCTGGATGGCTTCCTCGTAGGTGTCGGCGCGAACGGTGGACAGAACAGGGCCGAAGATTTCCTGCTTGTAGATGTCCATATCAGGAGTCACGCGGTCAAACAGGTGTGCGCCGACGAAGAAACCGTCTTCATAGCCCTGAAGATTGAAGTCACGACCATCGACAACCAGCTCTGCGCCTTGGTCGATACCTGTTTGAACAAGACGCAGGATGTTTTCTTTGGCTGCGCTTGTGACAACAGGGCCGTAGTCTACATCATCGCCCGCGGTGTATGGGCCGACTTTCAGCTTTTCGATACGTGGGATCAGTTTTTCGACCAAACGATCGGCCGTTTCTTCACCAACTGGTACCGCAACAGAGATCGCCATGCAGCGTTCGCCCGCCGCGCCGTAGCCTGCGCCGATCAGCGCGTCTGCGGCTTGGTCCAGATCTGCGTCTGGCATGATGATCATGTGGTTTTTCGCACCACCGAAACACTGAACGCGTTTACCCTGCGCACAGCCTGTGCCGTAGATGTATTCGGCAATCGGAGTAGACCCAACAAAACCAACAGATTGGATTGTGTCGTTGTACAGGATCGCGTCTACGGCTTCTTTGTCGCCGTTTACAACCTGTAGAACGCCTTTTGGCAGACCGGCTTCTTCCATCAGTTCCGCAAGCATCAATGGAACGGATGGGTCACGCTCGGAAGGTTTGAGGATGAAGGCGTTGCCGCAAGCAATCGCTGGGGCGAACATCCACAATGGGATCATGGCAGGGAAGTTGAATGGGGTGATGCCTGCTGTCACGCCAAGGGCCTGACGCATGGAGTACATATCGATGCCAGGGCCGGCGGAATCTGTGAACTCGCCTTTCAACATCTGCGGCGCGCCGATGCAGTATTCGCAAACTTCCAGACCACGTTGGATATCGCCTTTGGCGTCTGGGAAGGTTTTGCCGTGCTCGCGAGAGAGGGTTTCAGCCAGCTTGTCCATATCGCGGTTCAGCAGGCCGACAAAGGCCATCAGAACGCGTGCGCGGCGTTGTGGGTTTACTTTTTCCCATTTCACTTGCGCTTCGGCTGCGATCTCTACAGCTTTCTCGAGCTCTTCTTTGCTGGCGAGGGGCACTTTGGCTTGGACTTCACCCGTTGCTGGGTTGAAGACATCTGCGAAACGACCAGACGTGCCTTTGACGTGCTCGCCGTTGATGTAGTGGGTGAGTTCTTGCATGAGCTCTCTCTTGGTTTACTAAGTTTGCCGTAGGTTAACCTTGCAAAATTCTTGGTAAAAGGTGTAAAAATCCATTGTTGTTTTGCAAAAATGCAAGAGGTACCTCATGCCACATTGGGATGATCTGCGTATATTCCTTGGCGTTGCGCGCGAGGAAAGCCTGTCGAAGGCTGCGGCGCGACTTAAGATCGATCCAGCGACCGCAGGGCGGCGTGTGGCGCGGCTTGAGGACGATTACGGCACGCCTTTGTTTCTGAAATCTCAGTCGGGATATGCGCTGACGGATATGGGACAAAGGTTGCTGGCCCATGCGCAACGTATTGAACAATCTATGGAATTGGCCGCTGAGGAAATGGGTGGCCGGTCTGGCGGGATGACAGGTCAAATCCGGATTGGCGCACCGGATGGGGCGGCGAACTTCCTGTTGCCGCAGGTCTGTGCTGCGATTTCTAAGGACAATCCAGAGCTTGAAATTCAGATCATGGCCTTGCCGCGCTTGATTAACCTGTCCAAACGCGAGGCGGATTTCGTGGTGGCGGTGAGCCCGCCCACGGCTGGGCGGTTGGTGGTGCAAAAGGTGACCGATTATCATTTGAGCTTGGCCGCATCTGAGACTTATCTATCGGAAGCACCGCCTTTGCGTAGCCTGAAGGATGTGCCGCAGCATCGTATGGTGGGCTATATTCCCGATATGATTTTTGACAAGGAATTGGATTACCTGAAAGAGATTGGGGTCGAGAGCCCTGACCTCGCGTCTAATTCTGTTTCCGTGCAAATGAGCTGGGTGCGCCAAGGGGGCGGGCTGGGCATTGTGCATGATTTTGCTTTGCCCTTTTCAGAGGGTGTTCAGCGTGTTTTGACGGATCAAGTGCGCCTGAAACGCGCGTTTTATTTGGTTCGTCATGAGGATGATAAGCGGCTTGAACGGCTTAACCGATTTGCAACGGCTTTGGCCGATGGTCTGCGTAAGGAGGTCCAGCGGCTTGAGGCAATTTCTTGACTTTTGCATTTGTTGCGGCAACGCTGGAGTTAGCGCAACTATTTAACGGAGATTCAATCTATGCTCGTACAACAAATTCTGAAGCAAAAGGGTGATGCAGCTGTGGTGACGGTGAAACCGGGATCCAAAGTGCAAGATGCTGCAAAGATCCTGGCTGACCGACGAATTGGTACGGTGGTGATTTCCGCAAGTGGTGATACAGCAGATGGCATTCTGTCTGAGCGCGATATTGTCCGCGAACTTGGCAAGCGGGGGGCCAGTTGTATGGGCGATCAAGTCGATGACTTGATGACCAAAAAACTCGTGACCTGTTCTGTAGACGACGATGCTGTGGCTGTATTGGGCCAGATGACCGAAGGGCGGTTTCGCCATATGCCGGTGATCACCGATGGGAAGATGGTTGGATTGATCACCCTTGGCGATGTGGTGAAGGCACGTTTGTCAGAGCTTGCTATGGAAAAAGATGCGCTTGAGGGAATGATTATGGGGCATTGACGCTCCGTAGTTTTTCGGTAGGTGGTTTCAGCCCTTGAATTTTTATCTGTGATCCTGTTGCGTGCGCGCAATTGACGACCGGAGAGCTAGACTATGCGTATCGCGCTATATCCTGGAACATTTGACCCGATCACACTGGGCCATATCGATATCATTCGCCGTGCCGCCGTTTTGGTGGATCGGTTGGTGATTGGCGTCGCGATCAACAGCGGCAAGGGGCCTTTGTTTTCGCTAGAAGAGCGGGTCGCGATGATTGAAGCGGAATGCGCGCAATTGTCGGAAGAGACTGGCACAGAGATTGTGGCTCATCCGTTTGAAAACCTGTTGATTGACTGCGCTAAGGATGTCGGCGCGCAGGTGATTGTGCGTGGTTTGCGCGCTGTGACAGATTTTGAATATGAATACCAAATGGTTGGCATGAACCGCGCCATGGATGCGAGCATTGAGACCGTGTTTTTGATGGCGGATGCGCAGCATCAGGCGATTGCGTCTAAGCTGGTGAAAGAGATTGCCCGCTTGGACGGGGATATCACTAAGTTTGTAACCTCAGATGTGAAGAAAGCGCTTGAGGAACGGCTGAAGGGCTAGAACCTTGGCCTGTGTGTTGCGCTGAGAGGGCGGATGCCTCCGGCGGAGGTATTTGGGTCAAGAAGAAGCGCAAAGCGTGGTGGAAACAAAAAAGGCGGCTCGTTTCGGAGCCGCCTTTTGTTTTGGTATGTGAGAGGCTTACAGCATGTCTTTGACTTGTGCGGCCACGTTTTCTGCCGTGATGCCGAATTTTTCAAAGAGCTGACCGGCTGGTGCGGAGGCACCGAAGCTGTCCATGCCAACAAAGGCCGCTTTGGCTTCTTTGCCGCGCTCGCCCATGAGCCATTGATCCCAGCCCTGGCGCACGCCTGCTTCGATGCCGACACGAACCGCGCCTGCTGGTAGAACCTTGCGGCGGTAGCTTTCGTCTTGCTCGGCGAAGAGCTCCATACATGGCATGGAGACCACGCGTGTGCCGATGCCTTCGGCTTGCAGAAGGTCGCGGGCTTTCATCGCCACTTCGACTTCAGAACCCGTGGCGATCAGGATCGCTTGGCGTTTGCCTTCGGCTTCGGCCAGAACGTAAGCACCCTGTGCTGTCAGGTTCTTCAACTTGTGCTCTGTACGCACTGTTGGCAGGCCCTGGCGTGTCAGCGCCATGACGGATGGGGTGGATTTGCTTGTGACAGCGATTTCCCATGCTTCGGCTGTTTCCACTGTATCCGCTGGGCGGAACACATAGGTGTTTGGCGTGCTGCGAGATATCGCAACATGCTCAACCGGTTGGTGGGTTGGGCCATCTTCGCCAACGCCGATGGAGTCGTGGGTCATCACGAAGACCGTAGGGATCTTCATCAGAGCGGCCAGACGCATGGATGGGCGGGCATAGTCTGTGAAGGCCATGAAAGTACCGCCGTAAGCGCGCATACCGCCGTGCAGCACCATGCCGTTCATTGCTGCTGCCATGCCGTGCTCGCGGATGCCCCAGTAAACATAGCGGCCGCCACGGTTATTGGTTTCAAACATGCCAAGATCATCTGTCTTGGTGTTGTTGGAGCCGGTCAGGTCGGCAGAGCCGCCAACGGTTTCGTGCATCACTGCGTTGATGGCTTGCAGGGCCATTTCGGAAGATTTGCGTGTCGCAACCTTTGGCTGCTCTTCAGACACGGATTTCTTCAGGGCTTTGATCACTGCAGAGAGCTTTTTCGGCGCTTCCAGCGCATAGGCGCGGTTGAATTTCGCCTGTTTCTGCGTGGAGACCTCTGCAAAGCGGGCTTCCCATGCTTCGCGATCTGCTGCGCCGCGGGCGCCAATGGCTTCCCATGCGGATTTCACATCTGCAGGCACTTCGAAGGACCCGCTTGTCCAGCCCCAAACCTCTTTGGCGTCTGCCATTTGCTGAGGGTCGGTGAGGGCGCCGTGGCCTTTGGATGTATCCTGTGCTGCGTGGCCCAGTGCGATGTGGGTTTTGCAGGCGATCATGGATGGTTTCTTGGACTTCTTGGCCGCAGTGATGGCCGCGTCGATCTGTTCTGGATCGTGGCCGTCGATTTCCTGCACGTGCCAGCCGGAGGCTTTGAAGCGCTGAACCTGGTTGGTTTTGTCGGACAGCTCAACCGTGCCATCGATGGTGATGTTGTTGTTGTCCCAGAAGACAACCAGCTTGCCCAGGTTGTGGCGGCCCGCGATGCCGATGGCTTCTTGGCTGATGCCTTCCATCAGGCAACCGTCGCCCGCAATCACGTAAGTGTGGTGATCCACGATCTTTTTGCCGAACTGTGCGCGCTGCATTTCTTCTGCGATCGCAAAGCCGATGGAGTTGGCAATACCCTGACCCAATGGGCCAGTTGTGGTTTCAACCGCGTCCAGCAGGAAGTTTTCCGGGTGGCCGGCTGTCAATGCGCCGAGCTGGCGGAAGTTCTTGATCTGATCCAGCGTGACTTGTTTGTCGCCGCTGAGATAGAGCAGGGCGTAGATCAGCATAGAGCCGTGGCCCGCAGACAGGATAAAGCGGTCGCGGTCTGGCCATTGTGGATTGGCCGCATCAAATTTCAGATGCTTTTCAAACAAAACAGTCGCAACATCTGCCATGCCGATTGGCATACCAGTGTGGCCAGAATTGGCGGCTGCAACTGCATCAAGCGCGAGTGCGCGGATCGCAGTGGCCTTCATCCAGTGGTCAGGATTTTTGGCTTTCAGAGCGGCAATATCCACGGGGAACGTCCTTCGATTGATCGTGTGATGTGCGCTCAATAGCAGCCTTTGGAATAAGATCAAGCATAGCCTTTCCGGCAGGATTAAGCTCAGCTTGCAAGTCTTTGATGTTAAAGGGGGCGCAATTTGTCTGACCATTGGGTAATATTGGGGAAACACTGACATTGGCGCGATTCGCGCCTTTCAGAAGATGGTCGGAATTCTGATGAGGTTCCGATGTTTACGATGACGAAACGGGGACGGAAAGGACGGCGCGTATGAGCGAGATTGCAGATCTGGAAAGCAGGTTGTCTGCGGCCTTGGACCGAATTGCGCAGGGTCTTGAAAACGTAAGCGCAGCGCCAGACGCGCCGGCAGATCAGCCAGATGCGTCAGAAGAGTCTGAGGGCGTAGAGGCAAAAACCTCGGCCCTAAAAGCAGAGATTGAGATGTTGCAGGACGCATTGGCGCAAGAGCGTCATGCGAAAGAAATCTTGGTTTCAGAAGTTGAGAGATTGCAGAACGCGCCAGATACGCCAGCTTCGGTCGCGGTGTCTGATGAGGGGGCCATCGCTGAGATCGCCGCCTTGAAAGCTGCTCATGCGGCTGAGATTGCTGGGCTGCAAGAAGCCGTTGCTGAAGAGCGTAAAGCTTGGGAAGGGCTGAACAGCCGCGTGGTGCGGATGCGCCGCTCCAACAAGTTGATGCGTTCAAATACAATTGCTTTGCGTCAAGCTGCGGCTGATCAGACCGCAGATGCCGAGTTGATCAATCAATCGCTGCAACTTGAGCTGGATGCCGTCATGGCCGCGCAAGAGCTGGAGCGCGCCGAGGTGGATGTGGTGTTGAAGACATTGCAGCCATTGTTGGGTGAGCCCGTTGCAACAGAAGAAACAGGGGAGACAGCCTAATGCCAGAGGTTGATATCACCATCGGTGGCCGTACGTTTGAAGTGGCTTGCCAAGAAGGCGAACAACATTTTCTGCAGTCTGCTGCGAAGCTTTTGGATGATGAAGCGCGTGTGTTGACCAGCCAAATTGGCCGTATTCCTGAAGCGCGTATGCTTTTGATGGCTGGCCTGATGTTGGCAGATAAATCCGCGGGTATGGAAGACCGTATGCGCGAGCTTGAGAGCAAATTGGCGGAACAAACCGCTGAGTTGGACACGCTGAAAAACGCTCCAGCGCCTGCGCCTGTGAAGGTTGAAGTGCCAGTGGTGCCGCAGTCTGTGAAGGAAAGCTTGGCAGAGTTTTCGGCCCGTGCCGAGGCTTTGGCCAATGCAGTCGAAGAAAAGGCGGCCAAGTAAGGCCGCCTTTGCTTTATTGTTATTTTGAAATGGCTTACGCGTTGATTTAGGCGTTCGCTTCGCGGATCTTTTCCGCCATCTCTTTGTTGTAGCCAACTTCGTTCTTGTCGAACATTGTATCCAGCTCGCCAGAGAGGGTCATTTCAGTGATGATGTCACAGCCGCCGACGAACTCGCCTTTGATGTACAGCTGCGGGATTGTTGGCCAGTCAGAGTAATCTTTGATGCCTTGGCGTACTTCTTCGTCTGCCAGAACGTTTACGTCTGTGTAATCTACGCCCATGTAGTTCAGAACGCCTGCGACGCGGCTAGAGAAGCCACACTGCGGCATTTCTTTTGTGCCTTTCATGAAAAGCACAACGTCGCTGGCTTTCACTGTTTCGTCGATACGTGTTGCTACGTCGGTCATGTTTCAATCCTTGTGAGCGGGGATACCCCCGATTATTCCGGTGCTTTTGTCGTCAGGGCCAAAGCGTGCAGTTCGCCATTGGAACCGTCCATTTTACCCTTGAGCGCCGCATAGACGGCACGCTGTTGTTGAACGCGGTTCTTGTCGCGGAAGCTTTCGTCAATCACCTCGGCTGCGAAATGCTGACCGTCATCGCCGCGAACGATGATAGATGCGTCAGGGAAAGACTCGCGCAGGAGAATTTCGATTTCA
Organism: uncultured Paracoccaceae bacterium; assembly: GCA_947499725.1. Taxonomy (GTDB): domain Bacteria; phylum Pseudomonadota; class Alphaproteobacteria; order Rhodobacterales; family Rhodobacteraceae; genus Cognatishimia. The sequence continues at coordinate 570,332 of CANMPK010000001.1, forward strand.
GAAGCTGTGATTGGCATGAATGCGGTCCTTGAGATTTTCTTTGAATTTAGGTGGGCGCGCAGCGGAGCGCAAGGGCAAGCCGTCGTCTATGGTTGAATCGTGTGAACGCCGTCCATGGATTGGAGGGTTTCCCATTGTTCATCGTAAAGCTTTGTAATTTCAGCGATTTGCTGTTTATCGAAAGGCTGGAAGGCAGGGAAATCTGGGCCGCGTGGGAAAAGCTCCATTGCATCTTCACGGTTCTTTTTGCTGACATTTCCGACAGCTTGCAAAAAATGTAGCGCTGCTTCGGAAACACCTTGGTTGCTGGTTTCCTCGAGCCATGTCACGGCATCTGCCGCTTCGGCGGATGCAATAGCACGCATGAGCGCGTCGCGGACTTGGCTGTAGTCTTCATAGCGCCAAACCACGAAAGGCAATTTTTGCTCCTGTGCTTTTTGGATGCGATTGATCATATCAACCCAGCTGAGCTGGGTGAGGTCGATATTTTTGATGTAGTCTTCAAAAGGGTAGAACGTGCTGCCTTTCAGGGTTTCCTGCCAAGCCGAGACAAGAAAGGAGGCTGGGTTGCGGATCGCAAGGGCCACCACGTGGTTATGATCTGGAAAGAGAGAGACAAAGCGCTTCAACCGTTTTGGGGAAAACCGATAGAGTTTGTTTTCCGCCATCAGCATGTTTGGCCCCAGCGTGCCCGGGATGTTTTCGTTCATCAGCAATACGTTGCATTGATCACCAGTGTGGATTTCAAGAAACTTGCTGGCAGCGGCTTGCAGTATTTCGGGATCTGCCTTGTCGCGCATCATGTTTATCAGCGGCAAGAGGTTTGAGCCCACCGGAACCGGAGGGACAATCGCGACGTCATGCTGTTTCAATGCATCACGGCTGGCCACCATCGAGCGTTGCAAATGCGTGGTGGCGGTTTTGTGCGCGCCGATCATAAAAACAATGTTTTTTAACATCTTACCAATGAAATTTTGATCCTGTTGTGCTGCGCAGGTTATGCGGCTCGTTGGTTTGGATCAAGGGCGCAGAACGGATTGAAAGCGCTTTAGGGCACTGGAATACTTCGAAAAAACCTGTCCTTGCTCTAAGTCGGCCAATGCTTGCGGGGTCCAACCATCTGCTGGAGTTTCAAACTGAGAGAGAAGCGCTTGGTGTTGTTTGCCCAGCTCTGTGGGTAAAGGTTTGCGGCCCAGCAGTGCGAGGATTTCGAGTGCGTCATGCAGGCGGCGCATGATGCGGAAGCTCTCCATGATCTCGGGCAAGAGGTTTGGATCTTCGCGCCAGTCTTTGCCTTTGAAGACCTCTTGGATGGTGCGTTGTCCTGCGCCGTTGCAATCGTAGCGGATGCAGCCGCCAAAGCCTTTGTCGGCAAGGGTGTCGTGGATGGTGCAGGAGAAGTCTGTTTCAGCAAGATTGGGGCAGGGGGTGCCGGCGGTTTTGTCGATGGCAAAAGACTCACCTGCATCAAAATGAAGGGCCACGCAGCAGAGTGCTGCGCAGCCCGAACAATCAGATGAAAAATCAGGAAAGGCGAATGCCTTCTCTGTCATTAGGCCACCGCTGCCGCAAAGCTGCTGCGGAAGGTGGCTTTTAGATCTGCCAGAGGTGCTTTGGCGTCACCGAAGCTGACCGCGTCGCCGCCAAAGGCGCCGACCTTTGTCAGGGTCACGCCAGCTGCGGCTGCGTTTGCAGCCAGTGTGTCTGCTTCTTCTGCAGAGCAAGAGATCAGGTAGCGGGCTTGGTCTTCGCCAAACAGCTGCGCGGTGTCTGCTGTGTCGATGGACACGCCTACGCCAGCGGTTTCTGCCAGTTCGAAGGCTGCCAGAGCCAGACCGCCGTCACCCAAATCGGTGCAGGCAGAGATCAGGCCGCGGTTGCCGCGGATGAAGTCGCCGTTGGTTTTCTCGGCTGCCAGATCAACTGCAGGCGCGTCGCCTTCTTCACGGCCGAACATTTCAGCCAGAAGGGCAGATTGACCAAGGTGACCCGCTGTTTCACCGACCAGAAGCGCCACTTGGCCAGCGCTTGCTGTGCCTGTGATTGGCGTTTCGTCTGCGGCCACAAGGCCTACAGCGCCGATGGTTGGCGTTGGCAGAATGCCTTTGCCGTCTGTTTCGTTATACAGCGACACGTTGCCGGAGACGATTGGCATATCCAGCGCCTTAACCGCTTCGCCGATGCCTTTGATGGCGCCGACGAATTGGCCCATGATCTCTGGCTTCTCTGGGTTGCCGAAGTTCATGTTGTCGGTGGTTGCCAGTGGCTTTGCGCCTACGGCTGTCAGGTTACGGTAAGCTTCAGCCACCGCCTGTTTGCCGCCCTCAACTGGGTTGGCTTTCACGTAGCGCGGGGTCACATCAGATGTGAAGGCCAGCTTTTTGTCGGTGCCATGCACGCGCAGCAGGCCAGAGCCAACGCCTGGGCCACGGGCTGTGTCAGCCATAACCATGGAGTCATACTGATCGTAGACCCACTGTTTGCCCGCATAGTTTGGCGAGGAAATCAGCGCGTTCAGACCTTCGATTGGGTCAACGCTTGGCGCATCTGCCAAAGGCGCCGCGGCAGGGGTTTCGACCCATGGGCGATCGTATTCTGGCGCTGTGGACGACAGCTTGGACAGCGGCAGGTCTGCTTTGACTTCGCCGTTGTGCATGATCAAGAAGCGGTCTTCTGCCAGTGTTTCGCCGACGATGGCGAAATCCAGATCCCATTTCACGAAAACCGCGCGGGCTTCTGCTTCGAGTTCTGGTTTCAGAACCATCAGCATGCGTTCTTGGGATTCTGACAGCATCATTTCGTAAGCTGTCATGTTCACTTCGCGCTGAGGTACGTTTTCTAGATCAAGACGTACGCCAAGGCCGCCTTTGTCACCCATTTCAACGGCAGAGCAGGTCAGGCCTGCTGCGCCCATATCTTGGATGGAAATCACAGCGCCGGTGGCCATCAGTTCCAGTGTTGCTTCCATCAGGCGTTTTTCGGTGAACGGGTCACCCACCTGAACGGTTGGACGCTTTTCTTCGATGGTGTCATCAAATTCAGCGGAAGCCATTGTCGCGCCGCCTACACCGTCACGGCCGGTTTTTGCACCCAGATATACAACTGGCATGCCCACGCCGGAGGCTGCGGAGTAGAAGATTTTATCTGCATCAGCGAGGCCTGCCGCGAAGGCGTTGACCAAGCAGTTGCCATTATAAGCTGGGTGGAAGCGGACTTCGCCGCCAACCGTTGGAACGCCAAAGCAGTTGCCGTAGCCGCCAACGCCCTCGACCACGCCGTTGACCAATTGTTTGGTTTTCGGGTGGGAGGTTTCGCCGAAGGACAAAGAGTTCATTGCCGCAATCGGACGCGCGCCCATTGTGAAGACATCGCGCAGAATGCCGCCAACGCCGGTTGCCGCGCCTTGGTAAGGCTCGATGTAGGATGGGTGGTTGTGGCTTTCCATTTTGAAAACCACGGCCTGACCGTCGCCGATGTCGACGATACCTGCGTTTTCACCTGGGCCACAGATTACCTGAGGGCCTTCGGTTGGCAGGGTGCGCAGCCATTTCTTGGAAGACTTATAAGAACAGTGCTCGTTCCACATCGCCGAGAAGATGCCCATCTCGGTGAAATTTGGATCGCGGCCCAGAATGTTGATCACCTCGGCATATTCTTCGGCGGTAAAGCCGTGAGCTGCGATGACGTCTTCGGTGATTTCTGGATCTTGCATGTTCAAAAAGTCCCACTGTGAATGGCCTGCGAAGTGCAGGAGGTCGCTTTGGGGGTCTCTTAGTGTATTGTCGCCAAATGTGGAAGCCCGTTTCGTGGCTTTTAGCCCACTGGGCTTGCCTCTTTGCGTTGTTCTTTGGTCAGCACCTTAGGTGTGCAGCTTGGCGCGCCGGATTCGTCGAAAAATGGCGTTTTGCGAAAGCTGCCGTTGATCCGTGCTGAAAGGGCGTTGCTCATGATGTTGATCACTGTGCTGCCGACGCCGTGGTTTTTCTGTTTGGTCAACGCTGGGCTGGCGTTCAACCGCCCGAGAACCCGACCAAGATCGGCGCTGTCTTTTGGTTGCACCAATCCAACGAAGGCGAAGTTTTTGGTTTTGGTGGTGTTCGCAATGGGGGTGTTGCAGCAGCCTGCGTACCAGCGAAAGGTGCCATTTGGACCGAGGCGCAACATCTGCAGGTTTTCCTGCCCCTTGGTGAAGGTCACATTGGCTGGGGTTGTTTGCAGAATATGGGTGCCGCCGTCGTCCAAATGACTGTCCGCGCAGTCGAGATGGTTGGCGAAGGTTTGGCAATCTGCGCAATAGCACATGATGTGGCGTGCTGCTTTGCGGTGCTGTAGCTGCCATTCCATTTCGCCGCAGGCGCAGCTGAAGGTTGCGGTTTTGGTCATTTGGCGATCCTGTTGTGTGGCGTGCAGCTTATGGTGCTGTTGTCTGCGGGCTTGTCAATTACCTGCTTTGACCGCGCACGTCATGGCAAAAAAAAGGCCGAGCAATAAGCTCGGCCGAAGTCCAACAGGGAGGTATGAAGATGATGAGCGTATAAGCAATCACCGCCTTCGAGAGCTGAAATAGTAAGCACTGTGAAAACTTTCAAGGTTTTATAGTCTGCGCATAGTGCATTGCTGTTATGCGGCTAGTGCAAGGCTAGATTTTACCTTGCTCTTTGAGATGCTTACGGTGCTCTTTGATCTCATCCTGTACGAAGTCACGGAAGGCTTGGATGCGCTGTGAGTGGCGCAATTCTTCTGGATAGGCCAAGTATACAGGGATTTCAGAGCTTTCTTCCTCTGGCAGAACGCGCACCAGATGGGGGTTTTCTTCGACCACGTAATCCGGAAGTACGCCAATGCCCAAATCATGCAGCACTGCCTGCAGGACGCCAAAGTAGTTATTCACCAGCAGGCGAGACGGAATGTCGTTTGTCAGTAGCCATTGTGTGAAGGCTGCGCTGGCGCTGACCTGTGTGGCGTCGGTCCGCTGACAGATCAAACGGTGGTGAGACAGATCAGAGGTGTCTTCCAGCGCGTCGTGCTCGTCCAGATACTTTTGCGTTGCATAAAGACGCATGCGCACGCTCATCAAGCGTTTGCGGATCAGATCAGCTTGGCTTGGCTCTTTCATGCGGATCGCAGCGTCGGCTTCTCGCATTGGCAAATCAAGCACGCGCTCTTCCAGCATCAGATCAATGTTCAGATCTGGGTATTGTTCATACAGCTTGTGCAGGCGCGGGGCGAGCCAGATGGTGCCAAAGCCCAGTGTTGTGGTCACGCGCAATTCGCCAAACACTTCTTCTTCGCTGTCGCGAATGCGGGCAGAGGCCGCATCAAGGCGTTTGGTCATGGCGCGCGTTGCGTCAAACAGTAATTCGCCTTGTTCGGTGAGAATCAGACCACGTGCGTGACGGTGGAATAGGGTGGTGTTCAGGCTTTCTTCCAAAGCGCGCACCTGCCGCGAAACGGCGGATTGAGACAGATGTAGCGTGTCACCTGCATGTGTCAGGCTGCCGGCGTCCGCAACGGCGTGAAAGATTCTTAGCTTGTCCCAGTCCATATTCGCAACTTTTGTTAACCTTCTGCATTGATACAAGAATTTTGGATAAAGCGAAATATGTGACGCTAGGTTTTCACAAAACTGTTTCCTTTTTTCCTTGGTTGGGTCAGCATTGGTGACCTAACATAGGGTCAAGATGCAATCATCCAGCCGTTGAGGAGACGCCAGATGACCCACTCTAAGATATCGTTGAACGATAAGTTCGACCTCGAAAAACACCAAGTTTTATTGAACGGAACACAGGCGCTTGTGCGCTTGATGCTTACACAAAAGGCAAGAGATACTGCGGCTGGTTTAAATACAGCCGGTTATGTGACGGGGTATCGCGGATCTCCGCTTGGAGCGGTGGATAGCGTGATGATGCGGGCGCAAAAACATCTCTCGCCCGCAGATATTACTTTTCAATCTGGATTGAACGAAGATCTGGCGGCAACTGCACTTTGGGGGACGCAGCAGGCCGAGATGCGGGGGGAAGGCAAGTTCGATGGTGTCTTCGGCCTGTGGTACGGCAAAGGGCCGGGGGTGGATCGCTCGGGGGATGTGATGCGCCATGCCAATATGGCGGGCACGTCTGCTCACGGTGGTGTGCTGATGGCCATGGGGGATGACCATACTGGCGAAAGCTCTACCGTTTTGCACCAATCCGAATGGGCTTTGGTGGATGCTTATATGCCGATCGTGTCACCGGCGGGTGTGCAAGAGATCATCGACTACGGCATCTATGGTATTGGATTGTCGCGGTTTTCTGGCCTTTGGGTGGGTTTGAAAACCATGAAAGACACGGTCGAGGCGACCTCGGTGATTGATGGTCGTGTGGATCGCATGGCCTTGGTGACACCGGCCTTTGTGATGCCTGAGGATGGGTTGAACATCCGCCGCATGGACACGCCACATCTGCAAGAAACGCGGATCATTGATTACAAACGTTTTGCGGCCGAGGCCTATTCACATGCCAACAAAATGGATCAACGCAAATGGGGTAAACCCGGTGCGAAGATCGGCTTTGTGGCCGCTGGCAAGAACTGGCTGGATTTGACCCATGCGATGTCTTTGCTAGGCATTGATGAGGCAGAGGCAGAGCGTTTGGGGCTGACCACCTATAAGATTGGTCAAAGCTTCCCACTGGATATGCGCGGCTTTAAGGATTGGGCCGAGGGGCTTGATCTAATTGTTATCGTTGAAGAAAAGCGCAAGCTGATCGAAACGCAGGTGCGCGAATGTCTGTTTGATAATCGCGGCGGGCGTCGTGTGTATGGCTGGTACAAAGGCGGCATGAGCGAGCGGGGGCGTGAAGAGCTGTTCCCAACACGCGGCGCTTTGGATCCGGTGATGATTGCTGACAAGATTGGTGAAATTCTGATCGAGGAAGGGCGCAGCACGGAGGCGATGAAGGCGGCGATTGATGTGCTGCATGAAGCGCAGCGCGCAGATAATGCCGAGGATTTGGCGGTGCGTGTGCCGCATTTCTGCTCTGGCTGCCCGCATAACAGCTCGACCCGCGTGCCAGATGGATCCCGCGCCGGGGCGGGGATCGGCTGCCATTATATGGTGCAGTGGATGGACCGCGAGACCGAGGGTTTCACCCATATGGGCGGCGAAGGCGTGAACTGGATTGGTGAAGCACCCTTCAGCACCCGCGATCATATGTTCCAGAACCTTGGCGATGGCACCTATACCCATTCTGGCGTGCAAGCGATCCGAGCGGCTTTGGTGGCTGGCACGAACATCACCTATAAAATCCTGTACAACGATGCGGTCGCGATGACCGGCGGGCAGGCGATTGATGGGGATATTTCTGCGGCGCAAATCACGCGTGAATTGCAGGCCATGGGCGTGAAAGACATCGCTTTGGTCTATGATGAAAAGGAAGATATCGATCTTAATCAATTCCCAAGTGGCTTGATGGTGCATGAGCGCGCGGAACTGATGTCGGTTCAGGAAAAGATGAGCCATTTGAAGGGCGTATCGGCCATCGTGTATGTGCAGACCTGCGCCAATGAAAAGCGCCGTCGCCGCAAACGTGGGGCCTTTCCTGACCCTGATCAGCGCGTGTTTATCAACACAGATGTTTGCGAGGGCTGCGGCGATTGTGGTGTGCAATCTAACTGTGTGTCGATCGTGCCTGTGGAAACCGAATTGGGCCGCAAGCGCGCAATTGATCAATCCAGTTGCAACAAGGATTTCAGCTGTGTGAATGGCTTCTGCCCATCCTTCGTGACCCTGTCTGGCGCCAAGATCAAAAAGCAATCTGCTGCAGAGTTTTCAATGCCTAATCTGCCAGAGCCGGTTTTGCCGACCATCAAGGGCACCCATAACGTGATCATGACGGGCGTCGGCGGCACAGGGATTGTGACCATCGGCGCGGTGCTGGCTCAGGCGGCGCAGATTGATGGCAAAGCAGCGGGGATGATGGAGATGGCTGGCCTCGCCCAAAAGGGTGGCGCGGTGCATATCCATTGCCGTTTGGCCGAAAAACCCGAAGACATCAGCGCGATCCGTGTGGCGACTGGTGAATGTGATGCCTTGATCGGCGGTGATCTGGTGGTCAGCGCGGGGGCGAAAACCATTGGTCTCATGGCGGCCGGGCGCACGGGGGCTGTGGTGAACAGCCATGAGATTATCACCGGAGAGTTTACGCGAAACACAGAGTTCACAATCCCGGGCGAGCGACTGGAGCTGCAACTGCAGGCGCGTTTGCAGGATCGTCTGTCCTTGTTTGATGCCTCTGAACTGGCGCGTGTGATGATGGGGGATTCCATCTATTCCAACATGATGATCTTTGGGGCGGCTTGGCAAAATGGGTTTATCCCGCTGACTCGCGATGCCATTTTCGCAGCGATTGATCTGAATGGGGCAAAGGTAGCTGAAAACCAAAAGGCCTTTGATTTAGGGCGTTGGGCGGCATTTGCACCTGAAGAGGCTGCGCAGATGCTAAAGCCTGTGGTCGCAGAGAAGCCGAAATCGCTTGAAGAGAAAATCGCCTTTCGGGTGGATCATCTGACGGCGTATCAGGATGCAAAACTGGCGGCAAAATACGCAGATTTGGTCGCGCAATTCAAAGACGAGACTTTGAAAGAAGCGGTGGCCCTCGGGTACCATAAGCTGTTGTCCTATAAGGATGAATACGAGGTGGCTCGGCTGCATCTGGATACTCATGAAAAGGCCAAGGCGCAGTTTGAGGATGGGTTTGAGGTGAGCTATCATCTTGCGCCGCCAATCCTGAGCGGCAAGGGCGACAATGGACGTCCGAAGAAGCGCAAGTTTGGTGGCTATATGCTGACTGGCTTTAAAGTGCTGGCACGGCTGAAGGGGCTGCGCGGCACGCCGCTGGATATCTTTGGCTACACCCAAGAGCGCCGGATGGAGCGTGATCTGATCACGCAGTTTGAAGCGGATATGCAAAGCCTGTTGGAGCAACCAGACTATATGGCGCAAGAGGCCGCGATTGCTTTGGCCAAGCTGCCGCTGGATATTCGTGGATTTGGCCCTGTGAAGGAAGCCAACGCTGAAAAAGCGGCCAAAACACGAGAGGCTTTGTGGGCCGAGATTAAATCGCCTGCAATGCCGCCCATGGCTGCGGAATAATCCACGAGGCGGGGCGTCTTTAGCGCCCCGTTTCGCCCTGCGTCGCAGTCGTGCATCACAATTGACAAAATCCTGTGAAAGCAGAACAATTATGCAGTGACATTTCAGTCGCTATGCTTATTTAAACGCTATGACTTCGCAACGCGCTATTATCAGAGACATCAGCTACGCCCATTCCGCCGAAACACCAGTCGGTCGGGCGATGATCCGTATTCTGGAGAATTCCACCGGTCGTGTGAGCCTGATCAAAAAGGCCAAAGGCTACGAGCATGAGGTCGCCAATGGGCGCGATTTCTGGGCTGTGATGGTGGAACGCTATGGCTTGCGGCTAGAGGTGGTTGGTGGCTCGCTGGACAATGTTCCGCGCGAAGGGCCGCTGTTGATGATTGCCAACCATCCTTATGGCATTCTGGATGGCCTGATGATGGGGCACATCCTCAGCGAGATCCGCGGCGATTTTCGTATTTTGGCCCATCGCGTGTTTCGCAAGGCGGAAGATTTGAACCGGATCATTCTGCCGGTGAGTTTTGATGAAACCAAAGAAGCTATGAAGCTGAACCTGAACACTCGCAAGGTGGCGCTGGAATATCTGAAAGAGGGCGGGGCGATCGGGATTTTCCCTGGCGGCACAGTCAGCACAGCGCCGCGTCCGTTTGGTCAACCGCTTGATCCGTTGTGGCGTGGGTTTACCGCCCGCATGGTGGCGAAATCCGAAGCGACGGTTCTGCCGATCTTCTTTGATGGCACCACAACACGCCTGTTCCAATTGGCCAGCCATCTGCACGTGACATTGCGCATGGGCTTTTTGATCCGCGAATTTAAGAAACGTGTTGATCAGCCGGTGCGTATTGTGGTCGGCGATCCGATCCCGCGTGTTGAACTGGATAAGCGCGCGAAAGATGGTAAGGCCTTGATGGACTTCCTACGGAGCGAGACATATGCTCTGTCACCAACGCCTATTGATACGGGCGCATACGGATTTGAATTCGAAGAAAGATATCGGGGCGCAAAGTCCTAAATTAAAAGGCAAACGGCATGGCAGTAGGCATTTTCGATAGCGGTCTTGGTGGATTGACGGTTTATGACGCTGTTCGTAAGGCGCAGCCGGATCTTCCAATCGTGTATTTTGGCGACAACGCGCATGCGCCTTATGGCGTGCGGGATGCGGATGATATTTTCAACCTGACAACCTCTGCCGTGGAGCGCCTTTGGGAAGCTGGCTGTGATCTGGTGATCTTGGCTTGTAATACGGCCAGCGCTGCAGCTTTGCGCAAGATGCAGGAAAGCTGGCTGCCAGAAGACAAACGCGTGTTGGGCGTGTTCGTGCCCTTGATCGAAGCGCTGACAGAACGCCAGTGGGGCGACAATAGCCCGCCACGCGAAGTGGCGGTGAAGCACGTGGCTTTGTTTGCCACCCCTGCAACAGTGTCGAGCCGTGCGTTCCAGCGCGAGCTGGCGTTCCGCGCGATTGGCGTGGATGTCGAAGCGCAGGCCTGCGGCGGTGTTGTGGATGCCATTGAAGAAGGCGACACAATTTTGGCCGAAGCCTTGGTGCGCAGCCATGTGGATGCGCTAAAGCGTAAGATGCCAAGCCCAGAGGCGGCGATCTTGGGCTGCACCCATTACCCTTGGATGGAAGACACTTTTCAGGATGCCTTGGGCAAAGACGTTAAAGTCTATAGCCAAGCGTCCTTGGTGGCCGACAGTCTGGGCGATTATCTAGAGCGTCATCCAAAGATGCGCGGAGAGGGGACGGAGAACATGTTCCTGACCACAGGTGATCCGAAGAAAGTGTCGGCGCACGCGACGCAATTCTTGCGACGATCGGTGGAATTCGTCTCGGCTTGAAATCAGGCGAGCGGCTCTTTAGAACCTCGATGAAATTTCTGGCGTAAGCGCCATGGCCTCGGTGTAGGCAGCAAAGGAAGGTCTGACATGACCCATAAAATCGCAATTCTTGGTGCAAGCGGCTATACAGGCGCGGAGCTTGTGCGCCTGATCGCAACCCATCCTTCTATGGAAATTGTCGCTTTGGGCGCCAATTCCAAAGCGGGTATGGCGATGGCTGATGTGTTCCCACATCTGCGTCACTTGGATTTGCCGGATTTGGTGACGATTGATCAGATCGATTTTGACGCCGTGGATTTGGTATTCTGTGGCCTGCCACATGCGACCAGCCAAAAGGTGATCCGTGATCTGCCGAAAACCGTGAAGATCGTAGATCTGTCCGCGGATTTCCGTCTGCGTGACCCTGAAGAATACGTCAAATGGTATGGCGGTCAGCATGATGCGCTCGAGCAGCAGGCAGAGGCGGTCTATGGCCTGACGGAATTCTACCGCGATGACATCAAGACCGCGCGTTTGGTTGCGGGCACCGGCTGTAACGCTGCAACGGGCCAATATGCTTTGCGTCCTTTGATCGAAGCAGGCGTGATTGATCTGGACCAGATCATTCTGGATCTGAAATGTGCGGTCTCTGGCGCAGGTCGGTCTTTGAAAGAAAACCTGCTGCACGCCGAGCTGAGCGAGGGCTATCACCCTTACGCATTGGGCGGCACGCACCGTCACCTTGGTGAGTTTGATCAGGAATTCAGCGCCATTGCAGGCCGTCCTGTGAAGGTACAATTCACCCCACATCTGGTGCCAGCCAACCGCGGCATCTTGGCGACGGTTTATGTGCAGGGCAATGCGCAAACCATCCATGACACGCTGGCGGCGGCTTATAAGGATGAGCCTTTCATTCAAATGCTGCCTTTTGGACAGGCACCAAGCACACGCCATGTGCGTGGCAGCAACTTCTGCCACATCGGCGTGACAGCAGACCGCATTGAAGGGCGAGCCATTGTTGTGGCAGCTTTGGATAACCTTACAAAGGGCTCCAGCGGTCAGGCGATGCAAAACGCGAACCTGATGCTGGGCATTGAAGAGACCGAAGGCCTGATGCTGGCGCCTTGCTTCCCGTAAGCGCCAGTCTTTGTTGGCCATTAGGCAACCAACGGAAGTGATCCTATGAAGGGTTTGAAAAAGAAACGCCGTATCCAAGTGATCGTGGTGGCCTTTGTGGCATTGGCTTTGTCCTCTGGATTGATTGGCTATGCGATGCGCGATGGCATCAACTTTTTCCGCTCTCCAACGCAGGTGACGGAAGAGCCGCCTGCGGCCAATGAGGTCTTCCGGATTGGTGGCCTTGTGGAAGAGGGCAGCTTGGTGCGCGGTCAAGGCGAGACGGTGACCTTCAAGGTGACCGATGGCGGCGCAAGCGTGCCAGTGGCTTTCACTGGCGTGTTGCCGGACTTGTTTGAAGAAAACCAAGGCATGGTGGGCACAGGCCGGTATATCGACGGTGTGTTCCAAGCCTCTGAAATTCTTGCCAAACATGATGAGACCTACATGCCTAAAGAGGTCATAGACGCGCTGAAAGATCAGGGCGTCTATGTGGAGCCTGAAGGCTAATCCAGCCGCGCGCAGCGGGGCTGCGTGCGCTGGGGTTTATTCCCGTTAACCAATGGTTTGCACCCTTTCGCTGAAACCAGCGAGAGGTGAGCTATGCCAACAGTCAAACAAATCGCCCGCGAGATCGTGGCGCGCGAAGGCGGCTTTGTGAACGATCCCGATGATCCGGGCGGCGCGACCAATTTGGGGGTCACGCTTGGGGTCTATCAACGGCTCGGGCGTGATCAGGATGGGGATGGCGATATCGATGTCGCTGATCTGCGCAGGCTGCAGCCCGACGAAGCGGTGCGCATTTTCATGGAACACTACTTTGATGCGCCGGGTTTGGGGCAGCTACCCAAACCGATCCAAGCCAGCGTTTTCGACATGTACGTGAATGCTGGCAGTAACGCCGTGAAAATTCTGCAACGGCTCTTGCGCCAGATGGGGCAAGAGGTTGCGGTAGATGGCATTCTAGGCCCGCAAACCGCGAAAGCCGCCGAAGCGGCCGCTGCGCTTGCGCCGGATCATTTTGTAGATGCTTACGGGATTGCGCGGCGCAATTATTATCTGCGCCTTGCGGATCGCCGCGCACCTTTGCGTAAATTCGCCCGCACACGGGCAGGGGGCAAAGGCGGCTGGGTGCAGCGCGCGGAAGAGTTCATCTCGCCGCGGTACCATCTGAGTGATGCGGAGTTTCAGAAGCGGGTGGCGTCATGGGCATAATCACGGGCTTATTTGATCTGATCTTTGGCAATGGGCGCAATGTGATGAAAGACACGATCGAGGTCTTTCGGGAAAACGCAGAGGCCGAGGCAGATCGCAGTCATGATCGCTATGATCTGGCGCTGTCGCAATTTGGTGGGGAATTCCTGCAAGGTCAGCGTGGGCGGTTTGATCAATTTATGGATGGTCTCAACCGCCTGCCGCGCCCTTTGATGGCCCTTGGCTGTTTGGGGCTTTTTATTTCGGCCATGGTAGACCCCGTCTGGTTTGCCGCCCGTATGCAGGGCATCGCCCTGGTGCCAGAGCCCCTGTGGTGGCTGCTTGGAGTGATCGTTAGCTTCTATTTTGGGGCACGCCATCAGATGAAAGGGCAAGAGTTTCAGCGTGCTATGGCGGCAAGCCTTGTGCAAAGCTCTTCGCTGGTTGCTCAATCCGGTGGCAGTACCGATGAAGAAAACCGCGCGTTGGTGGATTGGCGTCAGCAAAGCACCTATCCGCGACAATCGGCCTGCCTGCACGCGCGGAATTGAATTGGCGCGGGCAGGTGGCAGGGCTATATAATCCCCATGATTACAGAGCTCGGTCACTTCGCCCTCATCCTAGCCGCCATGATCGCCATCGTGCAGGCCATTGTTCCTCTTATTGGTGCGCACAAGCGTTGGCCCGGCTGGATGGCCATCGCCGAGCCCGCGGCCACAGCGCAATTCTTGTTAACGGCCTTTGCCTTTGGGGCCTTAACTTACGCCTTTGTGGTGTCAGATTTCTCGGTTCTGCTGGTGTATTCGAACTCTCATACGCTCAAGCCGATGCTGTATAAGGTCAGCGGTGTTTGGGGCAACCACGAGGGATCGATGCTTTTGTGGGTCTTGATCCTTACGCTCTTCGGCGCGTGTTTGGCGTGGTTTGGGGGCAGTGTGCCGCCGAGTTTGCGGGCACGTGCTTTGGCGGTGCAATCCGCTGTCGCCGTTGCGTTTTTCGCCTTTATTCTGTTCACATCTAACCCGTTTGAGCGTTTGGTGAACGTGCCCTTTGATGGGCAGGATTTGAACCCGTTGTTGCAAGATCCGGGTTTGGCGCTGCACCCGCCGTTTTTGTATCTGGGCTATGTGGGCTTGTCGCTCGCCTTTAGCTTTGCTGTGGCGGCCCTGATCGAAGGGCGCGTAGATGCAGCATGGGGCCGCTGGGTGCGTCCTTGGACATTGGCCGCTTGGATTTTCCTAACCATCGGCATCGCGCTTGGCTCTTGGTGGGCCTATTACGAGCTTGGCTGGGGCGGCTTCTGGTTCTGGGATCCCGTTGAAAACGCATCCTTCATGCCGTGGCTTTTGGCGGTTGCGCTGCTGCACTCTGCCATCGTGGTGGAAAAGCGCGAGAGCCTGAAAAGCTGGACAATCCTGCTCGCGATCTTGGCATTTGGTTTCTCTTTGGTCGGTACGTTTATTGTGCGCTCGGGCGTGATCACCTCGGTGCATGCCTTTGCCAACGATCCAGAGCGCGGTGTGTTTATTCTGGTTATCCTCGCCATCTTTATGGGCGGCGCTTTGGTATTGTTTGGCGCCCGCGCTGGCGCACTCGAGGCCAAAGGCATCTTTAGCATGGTCAGCCGCGAAAGCGCTTTGGTGCTAAACAACGTGTTGCTGGCTGTTGCGTGCTTTGTGGTCTTCACCGGCACGATCTGGCCTCTGATTGCCGAGATGTTCTTTGACCGTAAACTCAGCGTAGGGCCGCCGTTCTTCAACATGGCCTTCACGCCCTTCATGGTGATGCTGGGGCTTGCCTTGCCGATTGGTGGCATGATGCCTTGGAAACGGGCAGGGCTGGCGCGTGTGATGCGTCCGCTGTGGCCGGCGCTTGTGCTGGCTGTGGCGCTGCTGGGTTTGGCCTGGTCCATGCAAAGCGGTAAATCCCTGCTTGGCCCTGTGGGGCTGTTCCTTGGCGCTTGGATCGTCTTTGGCGCTGTGATCGACATTGCCAGCCGCACAGGCCGTGGCAGCATAGCGCAGCGCTTTGCGCGGCTGAAACGCCTGCCAGGGGCAGACTGGGGCAAAGCCACCGCCCATGCAGGGCTTGGTGTAACCATGCTGGGCGTTGCAGGCCTGATGGCTTGGGAGCAAGAAGAAATCCGCGTGGCTTATATTGATGAGGCATTCTCGCTTGGTCGCTATGAATTTACCCTGCGAGCAGTCGAAGATGTGCGCG
The DNA here is from genome assembly GCA_947499725.1 of uncultured Paracoccaceae bacterium. Taxonomy (GTDB): domain Bacteria; phylum Pseudomonadota; class Alphaproteobacteria; order Rhodobacterales; family Rhodobacteraceae; genus Cognatishimia. Next base: position 585,819 of record CANMPK010000001.1, read on the forward strand.
GGCCGAACTACCTGTCCACGCAAGCGATTGTAGACGTGACCTCAGGCGGCGAACCTGTTGCGCAACTGCTGCCTGAAAAACGGTTTTATCCGGTGGCCAATATGCCAACCACTGAAGCGGCGATTGATTACCGCGTTCTGCGGGATGTCTATGTGGTGATCGGCGATGCGCAAGATGATGGCGGCCACACGGTGCGTGTGTATATCAAACCGCTGACCAACTGGATTTGGTTTGGCTGCCTGATGATGGCAATTGGCGGGGTGTTTAGCCTTGTAGATCGCCGCTATCGCGTCGCCAGCGGCGCGCGCAAACAAGAGGTGCCCGCAGAATGAAACATCTGATCCTAGCGCTTTGCCTTATGGCAAGCCCTGCCTTTGCCGTTGAACCGGATGAAGTGCTGGACGATCCGCTGCTGGAGTTGCGGGCGCGTGAAATCTCGAAAGATTTGCGCTGTCTGGTGTGCCGCAATGAAAGCATCGATGAAAGCAACGCTGATATCGCCAAAGATCTGCGCCTTTTGGTGCGTGAGCGCCTGTTGGCAGGGGATAGCGACACAGAGGTGATCAACTTTATCGTACATGGCATCCCAGGCGAATTTGCAGGCTATGGAGAATACGTTCTGCTGCGTCCGTTGGGCTTTGGCAGCAACATCTTCCTTTGGGCCGCAGGGCCTGCGATGTTCTTGATCGCAATGGGGATCGGAGGCGGCTATTTGCGCAAGCGGGCCAAGGCCTCTGGCAAGCCGGTCGAGGCTCTGAGCGAGGATGAAGCAAAGCGCTTGGCGGAAATCTTGAAAGATTGACGTGCGGTAGGGGTTCACAAGTCCGTTTGCACGCTTATCTTGTGCGCATAACGGAGGCTCTGCCATGGAATACCAAGCAATTCAATTCGACCTGAGCGATGGCGTGGCCGTCATTACTTTGAACCGCCCTGAAAAGATGAACGCGCTGAATACACAGATGCGTGCAGAGATCACCCATGCGGTGCGTGAGGTCACTTTGAACGGTGCCGCACAGGGTGCGCGTGTTCTGGTGCTGACAGGCGCTGGAGCGGCCTTTTGTTCGGGGCAAGATCTGGGCGATGGAGGCAGCGCTGCGACGCTCGATCTAGAGCGCACCTTACGCGATGAATACACCCCTATGATCCGCGCGATCCTAGATTGCCCATTGCCGGTGATCTCTGCTGTCAATGGTACAGCCGCAGGGGCAGGGGCGAACCTAGCCTTGACCGCGGATGTTGTGATTGCGTCTGAAAGCGCGGTCTTTATCCAAGCCTTTGCACGCATTGGCCTCATGCCGGATGCAGGCGGCACCTATATGCTGCCACGCCAGATGGGCATGGCCAAGGCAATGGGCGCAGCCCTGTTTGCCGATAAGATCAGCGCCAAACAAGCAGATGACTGGGGCATGATCTGGGAACATGTGGCCGACAAGGACTTCGACGCCCATTGGAAATCCCGTGCGGCGCATTTGGCCAATGGCCCAACGGCTGCCTATGCCCGCATCAAAGACGCCATGCGCGCAAGCTGGGACAATACACTGGATACACAGCTTGCCCACGAAGCCCGTCTGCAAGGCGCGTGCGGCAAGACGCGTGACTTCCAAGAAGGTGTTGTGGCCTTCCTAGAGAAACGCCCAGCGAAATACGAAGGCCGCTAAGCTCAAGTTTCTAAAGACTCAAAAGAAAACCGCCCGCAGAGCTGATCTGCGGGCGGTTTTGTGTTTGATGGTGAGAAGACTTACATCATCACCAGATCATCAGTTGTATCCTGCTGGTTCTGCTGTTCTTCCAGCGCCGCCAGCTCTTCCTCTGTTTTCGGAGGAAGCATCAGGTCGTCATACATCACGTCATACTGACCGCCGCCAGTCACTGGGCAATGGCTTTCGTCGCTGTCTGTTGGCGTAAAGCAAACGTCATCCACCGCACCAGAGGTGTGCAGGTTTACATCCATAAAGGCCACGCCTGTTGCGTTGATTTCGATGTCCTGCGCGGTGTTGTCGCCAGTGCCCACAACAGGGATTGTGTTGATCAGCTCGCCATCGGCGTCATACAGATCGATGCTTGTGCCTGTGCCTTCGATGTCCAGCAAAGTGACGGTGGACACGTCAGAGACTTCGTCAAACTCAAAGCTGATTGTACCGCCGCGTGCGTTATCATCAGGATCGTCAGAGTCGTTGTCTTCAGAAATGATGATCGCGTTGCCTTGATCTTCAAAGCCCAAATCGCGGTCGCCGCCTGTTGGGTTGGCCGTGTCAAAGATCATCGCGTCGTTTTCACTATCGGCATCGTCACCAGCGCGCTGAGCCGTTACAGTGAAGCCTTCGAACTGATCGTATACAACGTCGCCTGCTTCGGCGTCTTCGAAGTCCTCGCAGTCGTGCTCGGCAGCGTCATCGCCGCCTTCAACGACAACTTCGTCTGTGACAGTGATTTCAATGTCATCGATGAAGACTTTTTCATCACGGGCTGTCATGTCGGACACCATGCGGAACTCAACGTTACTACCTGCATCCAATGCGCCGCCTGAATAGCTCAGCGTGTTGCCACCATCACCAAAGGTCTGGCCTGTTTGATCGCCAACCAGAGCTGTGCCTTCATCATTCGCTTGGAATGTATCCAGTGTGATCCACTCGCCGTTATCAATACGAACTTGAACAACCAGTTCATCTTCATAACGACCGCTATTTTCAAAGCGGCTTGCATCTTTTGTGCGCGCGTCGAAGCTAAAGGTCACCGGACCGTCGCTTTCTACAGCATCCAGAGCGATTTCACCTTCGTTACGAGAGTTCGTCATGAGCTCACCGTTACGCGTCACGTTCCATTCACCCGTGTCGATTGCGTCGCTTACGCCGCCTTCGAAGTCTTCGCTGAATGCTGTCTCAGTGACCATCACAACTTCTGTGTTGGTTTGGCCGCCATTGATGCCGCCTGTCAGAGCCAGACCGCCACCGTTATCCGTGTTCACAACCGCTGTCAGGTTGGTCAGATCGATGCTGTCCGCCGTCAAAGGAGTCTCGCCTTCAACCCAGATGGTGAATGTCGCTTCGTCCACGTCGCCGGACGATGTGTAAGGGATCGTGCCGAATTCCAGCTTTACGTCATACTGTTCTTGAATCTGTGCGCCGTTGTTCAGCTGGTTCTGCGTACCGGCCTGCATGTCGATGCCAGTGATGTTTTCACCGTTAGAACCGATGTTCTCGTCAAATGCAGGGTAGTAGTTCAGGTTCGTAATGACTGTATCGTCAGTCATGTTGAAGAACAGAGCGTCCAAGTCTGTGTTCTCTGGATCTTCAGCATAAATGCGCAGCGCTAGGTTGCCGTCGTCTTCTTGAATGACCAAACGAACAGTCGGGTCGCAGCCAAGGATGATTTCTGTATCTGGTGCCGTGGACATAATGGTGTCTCCGATTTCTCAATAACTCGATTTGATTTGAAGGTTTCATGCACCAAAAAGTCTTATTTACCTCGAAAATTCGTGGAAACGCATTGTTTCCAATGACATACGCGTGAGAGGCCCCCTCCACAGCAAACAATTTTTTCAAAATTTTGAAATTGTTGCGAAACCGGAAATTGTAAAATGGCAAAAAAAAGACTCGATTGCCTGGGGCAACCGAGTCTTCTTAAAGCTTATGTAAGGGCGATTAACGCTCTTCGATATCTGTGTAATCGCGCAGCGTCTCACCTTGATACAGCTGACGTGGGCGACCGATCTTCATCGTTGGATCAGAGATCATTTCTTGCCACTGGGAAATCCAGCCAACTGTACGGGACAGGGCGAAGATTGGTGTGAACATAGATGTCGGGAAGCCCATCGCTTCCAGAATGATACCAGAGTAGAAGTCAACGTTCGGGAACAGCTTCTTCTCTTTGAAGTACGGATCGTTCAGTGCGGTTTCTTCCAGAACTTTCGCAACCTGCAGCAGTGGGTTGTTTTCAACACCCAGAAGCTCCAGAACTTCGTCAGCAGATTGCTTCAGAACAGTCGCGCGTGGGTCAACGTTTTTATAAACGCGGTGACCAAAGCCCATCAGGCGGAACGGATCGTTCTTGTCTTTCGCACGTTCGATGAATTCTGGGATACGATCCACAGAACCGATTTCACGCAGCATTTCCAGACATGCTTGGTTCGCACCACCGTGTGCAGGGCCCCAAAGACATGCAACACCAGCAGCGATACACGCGAATGGGTTCGCACCAGAAGAAGACGCCAGACGGACAGTCGATGTAGACGCGTTCTGCTCGTGGTCAGCGTGCAGCGTAAAGATACGGTCCATCGCGCGCGCCAGAATTGGGTTCACTTCGTAATCTTCCGCAGGCACAGCGAAACACATGCGCAGGAAGTTAGATGCGTAATCCAGATCATTGCGTGGGTACACGAACGGCTGACCGATTGTGTACTTATAAGCCATCGCAACGATTGTCGGCATCTTCGCGATCATGCGGATAGACGCAACTTCGCGCTGCCAAGGATCGTTGATGTCAGTGGAGTCATGGTAGAACGCAGACATCGCGCCAACCACACCAGTGATAATCGCCATTGGGTGCGCATCACGGCGGAAACCACGGAAGAAGTTCGCCATTTGCTCGTGGATCATCGTGTGGTTTGTCACACGGTTCTCAAAGTCTTCCAGCTGTGCAGCTGTTGGCAGGGCACCGTATAGCAGCAGATAGCAAACCTCTAGGTAGTGGGATTTGCCAGCCAGTTGGTCGATTGGGTAACCGCGGTGCAGCAGCTCGCCTTTGCCGCCATCAATGAATGTGATGGTAGAGTCACAAGACGCCGTGGATGTGAAACCTGGGTCATATGTGAACACGCCAGCTTGTGCGTACAGTTTGCGGATATCCAGAACATCTGGGCCTGCGGTTGGTGAATGGATCGGCAGATCATAGGACGCGCCATCGATGGTAAGCGTCGCGGATTTCTTGCTGTCGGTCATAGGGTTCCCTTCCTCGTATCGCTCCCGTGGCGCAAGGCGCGCCATGAGATAATCTTTTCCTTGTCAGAACTTAAGGTCGGGTTACCGAGCCTAGTCCTGTAATTGGGCTGCGTCCTGTAGGCGGGCGATGGATTCATCGCGGCCTAGGACAAGCATCATGTCAAAAACACTCGGAGTCACAGCTCGGCCTGCCAGCGCAGCCCGAAGGGGGCCAGCCAGCTTGCCAAATTTAATCTCTTTCTCTTCCGTGAAAGAGTTTGTGACAGCCTCAAGCCCGTCACGCGACCAGCTAGCATTTTGCAACTGCGGCGTCAATTCATTCAGTATACTACGGGATACATTATCCAGATTTTTTAGCGCTTTCTCATCCGGATGCAATGGGCGTTTTCCGGTAACAAATGCAGCTTTTTCAAGAAGTTGCGGGAAAGTCTTGGCGCGATCTTTTAGGCAATACATCGCCTCCTGCATAAGCGCTAAAGTTGCGTCATCCAGTGCCGGCTCTCCTGCGGCTGTCAGATATGCCTGAATTTCATGCAGCAGTGCGGCATCTTCCGTAACGGCAATATGCTGACCACAGATGTTTTCCAGCTTTTTAAAGTCAAAACGGGCAGGGGCTTTGCCGATCCCATCCAGATCAAACCACTCTTGCGCCTGTGCATCTGTGAAGAATTCATCATCCCCGTGGCTCCAGCCCAGACGCGCCAAATAGTTGCGCATGCCCGCCGCCGGATAGCCCATAGCCTGATATTCCTGCGCACCTGTTGCGCCATGACGTTTAGATAGCTTTTTACCGTCTCCGCCAAAGATCAGCGGAATATGAGCATAAACCGGCACATCCCAGCCCATCGCAGTATAGATCATCATCTGGCGCGCAGCATTGTTCAGGTGGTCATCGCCACGGATCACATGGGTCACGCCCATATCATGGTCATCTACAACAACAGCCAGCATATAGACCGGTGTGCCATCCGAGCGTAACAGGATCATGTCATCCAACTGCTCGTTTTTGATTTTTACATCGCCTTGCACTTCGTCTTTGATGACAGTTGTGCCCTCAAGCGGCGCTTTGATGCGCACCACATAAGGCGCGTCTGGGTGATCGGCCTCTGCCGCATCACGCCAAGGCGAATGATAGAGCGTGGATTTCCCTTCCGCGCGGGCAGCATCACGAAAGGCTGCGATCTCATCCTGCGTGGCAAAACACTTATACGCCTTGCCTTCGGCCAGCAGCTGCAAAGCCACTTCCGCATGGCGCGCCGCATTTTCAAACTGGCTGAAAGGCTTGCCGTCATAATCAAGACCAAGCCACTCCATACCCTGCAAAATCGCATCTGTGGCTTCAGGGGTAGAGCGCTCACGATCCGTGTCTTCGATCCGCAACAGGAACTTGCCACCACGGCCACGGGCATACAGCCAATTAAACAGCGCAGTGCGCGCGCCGCCGATATGCAAAAAGCCCGTAGGAGAAGGAGCAAAACGAGTGACAACCGTGCCAGACATGACGGGCTTAACCTTTCAGTAAGAAGGAGAGAATTAGTTTTGACGCCTGTCTATCTGCCACAGAGATTTAGGACAAGGTTTTAGGACAAGGGGTGCGGGCTCAAACCAAATGGAAAGCATACCTAAGCGCGCAACGCGCTGCTGCGCCTTTGTGGGTGCCTGTTGTGCTTGGGCTGGGGATTGGTTTGTACTTCGGCCTGCCGCGAGAGCCACAGGTTTGGGAGCTCGCCTTAGCAACGGGATCGATTGCCGTTTTGCTAGTCTGCGCGGTGGTACGTCAAAGCTCTGTGGTCTTCCTAATCTCGGTCTTCATCCTTGGAACCGTTTGGTCCGCCGTAAATGCCCGCCTGCATGAGGCCTCACGCTTAACTGAAAACGACTATGGCGCGGTCACTGGCAGAGTGATCTGGATCGACACATCCTCTTCTGGCGCAACACGCCTAACCTTGGATCAGGTACGCCTTTCCGCGAGCTTCCGAGATCCGCCCGAACGCGTGCGGGTGTCACTGCATGGCGCGCAAGAGTGGATCGTGCCGCGCCCTTACCAAACCATCGGCCTCACCGCGCATCTGTCGCCCCCCAATGGGCGGGCAGAGCCAGACGGCTTTGATTTCCAACGCCACGCCTATTTCCTAAAGCTCGGCGCGGTGGGCTACACCCGTCTGCCCGCCTTAGAATTGGCCCCGCCAGAAGGTGTCTCTCTCTTCGGCCTACGCCATGCCATTGGCCAATACGTGCAGGCTCATCTCCCCGCGAAGGAAGCCGCTTTGGCCATGGCCGTCACCACTGGCGATCGGTCCGGCTTGTCGCAAGACACGCTTGAAGCCCTGCGCGCGTCCAATTTGGCGCATCTGTTGGCGATTTCGGGTCTGCACCTTGGGCTTCTGGCAGGCGTGGTTTTTGGCGCCCTGCGCTTTGGCTTTGCTTTGCGCCCCAGCATGGCAATGCGCTGGCCCGCCAAGAAAATTGCCGCTGCCTGCGCTTTAGCCGCTGCCTGCGCTTACCTCGCGATTTCAGGCGCGGGCATCGCCACACAACGTGCCTTCATTATGACCGCCGTCGCCCTTTGCGCCATCCTGCTGGATCAACGTGCTTTATCGCTGCGCGCCGTCGCCGTGGCCGCAACGATTGTGCTGATCCTTCATCCGGTCAGTTTGGTGTCACCAGGCTTTCAAATGTCTTTCGCGGCCACCACCGCCTTGATCGCCGTTTTCGCCTTTTTACGCGGACGGTTACCGCACACCATGCCCACTTGGGCGAAAGCCGCCTTATCTTTGCTGATTTCATCCTCCGTGGCAGGCTTGGCCACCGCACCCTTTGGCGCTGCGCATTTTAATCAAATTGCCAGCTATGGCCTGCTGGCCAATCTGCTTTCGGTCCCAGTGATGGGGCTGATCGTTGTACCCGCTGCTGTGGTGGCAATTTTGCTTTGGCCCTTTGGATTGGCATGGATAGGGCTGAAAATCATGGGCCTTGGACTGTCGTGGATTTTGTGGGTCGCCCAAACCATCAGCGCCTTGCCCAATGCCACCCGCGCCATTCTCGCTCCTGATCCGCAGGTTCTGCCATTGCTCACACTCGGCGCGATTTGGCTAATCCTTTGGATCGGGCGCTTTCGTTGGCTGGGGTTACTGCCCATCTGCTACGCCTTCGTGCTTTGGGCACAGACTGAGCGGCCAGATATCCTGATCGAACAACAAGGCAAATTGGTCGGCATCATGGGGCCAGAGGGCCGCATCCTCAGCAAATCACGCGGGCAGGGCTTTGTCGCGCAGACATGGCTAGAAAACGACGGCGACACCGCCACTCAAGAAGAGGCCCATCACCGCGGCCCACAACAAAAGCTATTTCAAAGCCCCATTCCCACCGGCACCCTGTGGCATGCCCCAGGCAAACGCGCCTTGGCATTGTTTGACGGCTGCACAAAAGGAGACATCCTTGTCACCGATCAGCCACTGCCCACTTCGCAAAACTGCACGACCTTCGACGCCGCTACTTTCCAGCAGACCGGTGCCATCGCCATCCGCTTTGACGGTACAACGATGCACATCACCACCGCCCAACAGAAAAGAGGCGCCCGTTTATGGACGCCTCAACCCGTTGATCAAAACCAAGATCAATAGTTGCGGATCAAACCGACCAAACGGCCTTGAACGCTGACCATATCCGCAGGCAGCTCGCGTGTTTTATACGCAGGGTTCGCAGCCTCTAGGGCAATCATATCCCCCTTGCGGCGATATGTTTTCAGTGTCGCTTCTTGATCTTCGATCAGCGCCACAACGATATCGCCATTATCCGCCACAGCGGTTTCGCGAATGATCACCACATCGCCGTTGTTAATACCGGCCTCGATCATCGAGTCGCCCTTAACCTCTAGCGCGTAATGTTGTTTGCCGGTCGACAGCATCTGGCTTGGCACCGCCACATGGTGATGCACATGGCTGATCGCCTCAATCGGAACACCGGCAGCAATCTGGCCCATCACAGGCAGTTCCCGCGCAAAGCTTGGCATGGTTTCCGGCGCAGGGGCTGGAGCAGGGGCATCAGAAACGCCACCATCAATCACCTTAGGTGTGAAACCCGCGCCTTCCGGCGCCATGCCATCTGGCAGTTTCACAATCTCAATCGCGCGGGCGCGATGGGCCAAGCGGCGGATAAAACCGCGTTCCTCCAAAGCGGTGATCAAACGGTGGATGCCGGACTTAGATCGCAGATCCAGCGCATCCTTCATTTCATCAAAGCTCGGCGGCACGCCGTCTTTTTGCAGTCGCTTGTGGATAAATTCCAAAAGATCACGTTGTTTTTTGGTCAGCATAGGCTCGCCCTCACCAAGATTTTGGTTTGTTCTACACCTGTTCTTGTTTTGTGTCAACTCTGCTTTCACATGTTCAAAAGCGCTAAGTCGTTACAATGCAATACACCGCATTGGCGCGCCGGCCTTCACAGGCCCATCATGAGGCGGGCGAATAACCAGAACATTGGCCTCGGCGAGCACTGACAACAGCGCGCTGTCTTGCCGGTCAAACACAGTAACCTTGCCGCCGTCCAAACGCCCGCGCATATAATGCTCGCGCGGGCCATTCTTGCCCATATCATGAGCCAGCTCGGCCGAGAATTCTTCCGCAGGCGCGGCTTTAAACCCTTGCATGATCCGCATCACAGGGCCCAGCAGAATAAAGCCGCAGACCATTGCAGACACCGGATTACCTGGCAGCCCAACCATCATCGCGCCATCGCTAAAACGACCTGCCATCAACGGTTTCCCCGGACGCATGGCGACTTTGTAAAAGCTACGCGCCATGCCCAGCTCTTGCGCCACTGCGCCGACCAGATCGTGATCGCCTTCAGAGGCGCCCCCTATCGTCACCACCAAATCCGCGCCCTCGGCCAAACCAAAGACCGTGCGCAAATGTGGCTTGGTGTCTTGCGCAATCGGCAAAACGCGCACCTCTGCGCCCATGTCTTGCAAAAACGCTTGCAGGCCAAATGTGTTCGATACGATGATCTGATCTTCGCTGGGGCTCTCGCCCGGCATCACCAGCTCATCACCAGTCGAGATCAACGCCACCACAGGACGCCGCCGCACAGGCACCTCGGCAATATTCATCGAGGCGAGTAAAGCAATATCCGCAGGGCGCAAAAGCTTCGGCGCGGCCACCGTATCGCCGACCTTAAAATCAATTCCAATCTCGCGGATGTAATGCGCCTGATCCAGATTGTCGCCAATGGTGATCACATCCCCATCACGGCTGACATCTTCTTGAATCACAATGCGATCCGCGCCTTCAGGCACAGGGGCCCCTGTGAAAATACGCACCGCTTGGCCTGCGGCCACCGCGCCATCAAACCGATGGCCCGCCGCGCTTTCACCAATCACTTGCAAGGTCGCGCCCGTGGCAACATCCGCATTGCGCACCGCATAGCCATCCATCGCAGAGCCCGCAAAGGGCGGCTGATTGCGCTTGGCCATAACATCCTGCGCCAAAACGCGGCCATTGGCCTTGGCCAAGGGCACGGTTTCCACCTCTAAAGGTGCGGCCAATGCAAATAGGTGATCCAGAGCCTCTGCGACAGAAATCATTCCGCTTCAAACCGCCCAGATTTTCCGCCATCCTTCAGGATTACGCGGATGCCGCCAATTTCCATTTTCTTATCAACGGCTTTGCTCATGTCATAGACGGTCAAAGCTGCGACATTCACCGCCGTCAAAGCTTCCATTTCCACGCCAGTCTGGCCAGTGGTTTTCACGGTCGCTTCAATCCGCACGCCGGGCAAATCCGCATCCAGCGTCAAATCAACCGAGACTTTGGTGATCGGCAAAGGATGACACAAAGGGATCAGCGTCGCACATTGCTTGGCCCCCATAATGCCGGCCAATTGCGCCACCGCCAGAACATCGCCCTTTTTCGCAGTGCCGTTTTGCAAAATCTCAAAGGTCGCCGGCTGCATTTTCACAAAGCCCTCCGCCGTGGCAATGCGATCGGTCACTGACTTCTCAGAGACATCCACCATATGGGCTTCGCCCTTGGCATTAAAATGGGTCAGTCCGTCCGGAGATTTGCTCATTACATGCCTCCGCCTGGCATCAGCGGGTTGGCCAGAATGCTGCGTGTTGCTTCGGTGACATCCTCTTGACGCATCAGGCTCTCACCAATCAGGAAAGTACGCGCGCCATAGATGGCCATATCAGATAGGTCAGACGGCGCAGACAAGCCGCTTTCACAGACGATCAGACGATCTTCTGGCACAGATTTAGACAACACACGGGTTGTGTCCAATGTGGTTTCAAAGGTCTTTAGGTTGCGGTTGTTGATCCCCATCAGAGGGGACTTCAAACGCGAAGCGCGTTCAAGCTCTTCAGCGTCATGCACTTCCAGCAGAACATCCATGCCCCAATCAAAGGCGCAATCTTCCAGCTCTTGCGCTTGCGCATCGGATACAGATGCCATGATGATCAGAATACAATCCGCGCCCAAGGCGCGGGCCTCAGCCACTTGATATGTGTCATACATGAAGTCCTTGCGCAGAGCAGGCAGGCTTGTGGCCTCGCGTGCTTGCACCAAAAACTCTTTCGCGCCTTGGAAAGACGGGGTGTCTGTCAGAACAGACAAACATGTCGCGCCACCGTCTTCATAGGCTTTCGCCAAAACAGGCGGGTTGAAATCTTCACGGATCAACCCCTTGGATGGGCTGGCTTTCTTCACTTCCGCGATCAAACCATATCCAGTGCGACTGGCTTTCATCAAAGCATCCGCAAAACCGCGTGTCGGGCTGGCGGCTTTGGCTTCGGCCTCAACGTCAGACAAAGGCTTGGCCGCTTTGTCAGCAGCAACCTCTTCCAGTTTATAGGCTTTGATTTTGTCCAAAACGGTTTGGGTCATGATGCGGTCCAGTCGATTGTCGCTTGGCCACGGGCGGCCAGCCAGTCATTAATACGGGAAAACGGGCGCGAGCCAAAGAAGCCACGGCGCGCCGAAAGAGGAGACGGGTGCGGGGTTTCGATCAACAGATGATCCCCAGCTTGAATATGTTTCGCAAGGCCCTGCGCCTGCTTGCCCCACAGCACAAAGGCCGTTGGGCGTTTAGAAACGTCAGCCAGCACCTCATAGGCCAGCCTCTGCCAGCCCAAATCTTTGTGGCCATTGGCATCGTTGCTTGGCACGGTCAGCACGGTGTTCAGCAACAGAACCCCTTGTTTGGCCCAGCCGCGCAAATCCCCAGTTAAGGGAGCGCTGCCGATATCGCTGATCATCTCTTTATAGATATTGCCCAAACTGCGCGGCAAAGGGCGCACGTCCGGCTCTACAGAAAAAGACAAACCATTGGCATGGCCTGGCGTCGGGTAGGGGTCTTGCCCCAAAATCACCACGCGCACATCTTCTGGCGCCACATGATCAAAGGCCGCAAACCGGCGTTCAACGGGAGGCAAAACCCGCCGCTCTTCCAGCGCGAGCGCGGCATTGATCTGCGGAAGCTGCTCGGTAAAGAAGGGCAGATGATCCCATGCTTTCGGTGGCTTCATGTCTGCCACCGCTGGCTTTGCTTCAGTGGGAAAAGCGATCTCGCTCATGCGACCGCCGTTGTCGCTTTCACAAGCGCATCCAACTTGGCCAAAGCGGCACCGCTTGCGATGCTTTCTTTCGCCATTTCAACGCCTTGCGGCAGATCATTCACTTTGCCAGCAATCATCAAAGCCGCGGCAGAGTTCAGCAGAACCGCATCACGGTAGGCCCCAGTTTCGCCTTCCAGCACCGCACGCAACGCCTTGGCGTTATGCTCTGGCGAGCCACCAACGGTCTCCTCAAACGGATGCACCGGCAGGCCAGCCTCTTCAGGATGCACTTCGATGTCAGATACAACGCCATCCTCACCCAAAGCCGCCACATAGCTCACGCCTGTGATGGTCAGTTCGTCTGTGCCGTCAGAGCCATGTACAACCCAAGCCTTTTCAGACCCAAGCGCGCCCAGCACTTCGGCCATCGGACGGATTTTCTCTTTAGAGAACGCACCGGTCAACTGACGCTTCACCCCAGCAGGGCTGGTCAGCGGGCCCAGAATGTTAAAGATCGTACGCGTGCCAAGCACCGCACGCACCGGCATCACGTATTTCATGCCCGGATGATGCACCGGCGCCATCAAGAAACCCACGCCAATCTCGGCCACAGCTTTTTCCATCGCTGCCGCGCCCACCATCACATCAATGCCAAGCGCAGATTGCACATCTGCCGTGCCAGATTTCGAGGTGATATTGCGGTTGCCATGTTTCGCCACCGGCACGCCAGCGCCCGCCACCGTAAAGATCGAGGCTGTGGAAATATTCAGCGTATGTTTGCCAGAACCGCCTGTGCCCACGATATCAATCGTGCCCTTAGGGGCAGTCACCTTAACAGAGCGATCCCGCATCACCGCTGCCGCCGCCGCGATTTCATCCACGCTTTCACCGCGCGTGCGCATCGCAATCAAAATCGCCGCGACCTGTGCAGGGTCTGCCTTGCCCTCAAAGATCTCGCCAAAGGCCACTTCGGCCTCAGCACGGCTGAGTGGGCCATTGGCCGCATTGTGAATAATCGGAAGAAGCAGATCACTCATGCCGGCACCTTCATCATATCCAGAAAGTTCTGCAACATGGCGTGGCCATGCTCAGACGCAATGGATTCAGGGTGGAACTGACAGCCCTGAATTGGCAGCTCTTTATGCTGCAAACCCATGATGGTGCCGTCTTCCAATTCTGCGGTCACTTCCAGACAATCTGGCAGGGTTTCACGCTCGACGATCAAAGAATGATAGCGCGTCGCTTCAAACGGACTTGGCAGGCCTTTGAACAGGCCTTTGTCCGTGTGGTGCATCGTGCCCATCTTGCCATGCACAATCTCATGACAGCGGATTACATTGCCGCCAAAGGCCTGACCAATCGATTGATGGCCCAAACACACGCCCATCAGCGGCGTTTTCGTTTCCGCAGCCGCCTCGACCAATGACAGGCAAATGCCCGCATCATCCGGCGTACAAGGCCCAGGGGACAAAAGAATCCCCTCTGGTTTCAGCGCCATCGCTTCCTGAGTGTTCAGCGCATCGTTACGCCAGACCTTCACGTCAGCCCCAAGTTCCCCCAGATAATGCACCAGGTTGTAGGTAAAGCTGTCGTAATTATCGATCAAAAGCAGCATAGCGTCACACATTTTCATAGTCAGAGTAAGAACGGGGTAGGAACCCAGCCCATGGTCGGGGTATACATGGACAGGCTTGGCCGAAAGGGTCAAGGGGCGGGGGCAGCCGCCAGATAAAAAAGACGATGAAAAACACACTGATGTTGTGATTTTAGGGGCAAAGACAGGGGCACTGACAATGTTGCGTGGAATTATTACCGGTTTCTTTTTCGGCGGGGTCTTAGGCTTGATGGTCGCTGGGGTGGCCTCTTTGCTCTATCCGCTGCCGTCAACAATCACGACGGAAACCACCGTTGCCGATGCCTCTGCGCAGCCAGAAGCGCCCACTGGGCAGGGGATTGAAAACGCCTCCGCCACTGATGCACCGGTCAATGCAGATGCCAATGCGCAAAGCCCTGCTCCGGTAGATGGCGCAGATGCTGCTCCGAATGCAGATCAAGCCTCAGCGCCTAAACCTTCGCCCGCGACAATAGATCAAACACAAGCGGCTCCTGCGGCCGAGGGCAATTTGGATGTCGCTGTTGATGATGTATCGCCAGTCTTCCCAAACCCTCAAGCCCGCCCGATCACAGAGCCTGGCACAGATGATGAGCCTTCTATTTCCGTAGATCCGGCACAGCCCCAAAGCCCAGATGCGCCCGACGCCACGGCCTTCACGACTCCAGAGCGTACAGAAGAACCGGTTGCCTCTGACAGTGAAACGCCAGCCGAACAACCAAACGTTCAAGACACGGCCGAAGCGCCAAGCCAGCCTGCAGTCAACTCTTTCCAGACCTCCAGCACAGACCTGACAGCCCGCGAAGACACGCGCGTTTCAAATCGTCTGCCAAGTGTTGATGGTGCTGACGAGACAGCTTCTGAGATCACTGAAGACACCCAAGCCGCAGGCGCGCTCGCGCGCAATGCGCAACAAGTGGCGCTAGATGAGAGCAAGCCACTGATCTCAGTGATCTTGATGGATGACCCATCGGCCTCTGTTGACCTTGCAACGCTTGCCAATTTCCCAATGCCGATCAGCGTCGCCGTAAACGCGCTGTCCAGTGATGCCTCTGAACGTGCCGCGGCCTATCGTGCTTTGGGCCTAGAGGTCTTCGCAATCGTAGACTTGCCAGAAGGCGCCAGCCCCTCTGATGTGGAAATCAATGTAGCGTCGCAACTGTCCGTGGTGCCTGAAGCGGTTGGAGTGCTGGAAGGTCTCGCAGGCGGTCTGCAGGAAAACCGCAGCGTGTCAGAGCAGGTGATTGCCTCATTGCTAGAGACAGGGCATGGCCTGCTGATGCAGCCCAAAGGCCTGAACACAGCGCAAAAGCTTGCAGCCCGTGAGGGGGTACCGTCGCTCACCATTTTCCGCGATTTTGACAACGCGGGCCAAACCGAAGTCGTGATGCGTCGTTTCTTGGATCAAGCCGCTTTCAAAGCAGGTCAAACCAATGGGGTGGTTATGCTGGGCCGCGTTGCGCCAACAACCATCGCTGCATTGGCCAGCTGGGCCCTTCAAGATCGCGCCAGCACCGTCAGCATCGCGCCAGTCTCAGCAACTTTGATGGCGCAGTAATCCCGCGGTTGCTCTGAAGGGATTACCATCTAATGGATGTATGCCCAAAGCTTAGGCTTTGGGCCCACGCTCTGCTCAACGAAAGGCGCACCCATGAAGATTGATTGGCAACGGGCTGCCGCCTATCTGGTTGTCGTTGACGCGCAGCAGCAGATCTTGCTCACACAATTCAGCAAAGCCGGCCATCCCAAGTCTGGCGCTTGGACCTTACCGGGCGGTGGCATGGAGTGGGGCGAACAGGCCCACGAAACAGCGCTACGAGAGCTGAAGGAAGAAACAGGCCTCACTGCGGATTTGGGACCATTGTTGGGAACAATGTCAGAGTGGTTTGACGACAAAACCTCAGGCGATAGGCAACGCGGCCTCGCGCTGCGCCTGATATTTGCAGCAACGCACCATCCAGGCGATCTGAAAACAGATTTCAGCGATGATGACACAACTATCGCGGCCCGCTGGTTTCCAATCAGCTACATCCAACACTTAAAGCGGGTCGAGCTCGTCGACTTCGGCCTGTCACTTTGGCAGCCTGATCTTTAAGGCAGCCACCAAAGCTTGCAGCCAATCAGTCAAAGACCTTAGCCGTTGCCGTGATCGTCAAACCGGCCCGCATCTTCCGCAGCACGGCGGATCGCGTTGGATTTATGCACGGTCTCCATATATTCCGCCTCTGGGTCGCTGTCGTAAACAACGCCGCCACCGGCTTGAATATAAAGCTTCTGATCTTTCACAATCGCCGTGCGCAGCGCGATACACATATCCATATCGCCGCCCGCACTGAAATAGCCAACACCGCCGCCATAAACGCCGCGCTTTTCAGGTTCCAGTTCGTCGATGATTTCCATCGCACGCACCTTCGGCGCACCAGAAACCGTGCCCGCTGGCATGCCCGCAAAGAAGGCGCTCAACGCGTCTTGATCTTCGGCCAGCTCACCCACCACGTTGGATACAATATGCATCACATGGGAATAGCGCTCGATGATGAATTCTTCGGTTGGCTTTACAGTGCCGATCTTAGAGACCTTACCCGTATCGTTGCGGCCCAGATCCAGCAGCATCAGATGTTCTGCCAGCTCTTTCTTGTCTGCCAGCAAATCCGCCTCATTGGCGCGATCTTCTTCCGGCGTCGCCCCACGTGGACGCGTGCCCGCGATCGGACGAATGGTCACCTCATTACCAAAGACACGCACCAGAATTTCTGGAGACGCACCAATCACCTGATAGCCGCCAAAGTTGAAATAGAACATGAACGGCGACGGGTTCGTGCGGCGTAGCGAGCGATACAAAGAAAACGGAGGCTGCGGGAAATCATGTGTCCAGCGCTGCGAGGGCACCACTTGGAAGATGTCACCGGCCTTGATGTAATCCTTGGCCTTTTCCACTGCGGCCAAATAACCTTCTTTGGTGAAGTTGCTGACCGGATCACCCACGGCAACCTCGTCACCCATCTCACGCGCAGCTTGCGGCATCGCGCGTTCCAGATCACGGACCGCATCCATCACACGCTCAGCCGCCTGTGCATAGGCCGCACGGGCCGATTGCCCCTCAGACACCCAAGCAGGGGAGACAACTGTTACCTCACCCTTCACACCGTCCAGCACAGCCACCACAGACGGGCGCATCATGCAGGCATCGGGCAGACCCAAGGGATCAGGGTTCACATTCGGCAGATGTTCCACCAAGCGGATCGTGTCATAGCCCAAGAAGCCAAACAGGCCAGCAGAGGCTTGCGGCAGATCTTCCGGCAAATCGATTTTGCTGTCCGCGATCAAAGCGCGCAGATTATCCAGCGGGTTGCCATCCTGCGCCTCAAACGCATCCCCATCAAAGCGCGCTTGGCGATTGATACGGCTCTTTTCGCCATGGCATTGCCAGATCAGATCAGGCTTCATTCCAATGATGGAATAGCGCCCACGCACCTCGCCGCCGGTGACGGATTCCAGCATGAACGCATCACGCTTGGCCCCCGTCAGCTTCAGCATCAAGGACACTGGCGTGTCCAAATCCGCCGCCAGTCGCGTGTAAACCACCTGGTTCTGGCCAGCCTCATAGGCCGCCTTAAAGGTCTCGAAATCAGGAACCAATGCCATAGTCTATCTCTTTACTGCAGCTGCGCGTTCACAGCCGCCAGTGCGTTTTGGTCAATCTCGATATCCGCGTTGCTGCGGATATGCGCGGTGTAGGCGTCAAAGATATCCTGCGCCACAGATTGCGACACCTGCTGAGACACCAAGCCAATCAAAGAGCTGTTCTCATCAGAGGCCAAATCCGCCTCATGCACCGCGTCCAGCTCGACAATCACGTAAGACGCATCACCCGGCAGGCTGCGCACTTCGTCTTGTGCCATGTCAAACACGATCTCGATCAGGTTCGCAGGGGAATCCGGTACGAAACCAGTGCGCGCAATGTCACGTTCTTGCAGCACGTTCAGGCCCAAGGTCACAATGTTCGCGCCCGCATCCATCTGCGCGACCAGTTCATCCGCCTTAGCTTTCAACGCCTCTTGCAAAGCATTGGCACGCCAAGCCGCTGCAACAGCCTCTTGCGCCTCTGCAAACGGAATAGGCGCGGCCTCAGATTCACCCTCAAGACGCAGCGCAAAGATACCGCCATCATCCAAAGACTCGATCTGCGGGAAATCGCTATCTGTCACAGTGGTCGCCAAAGCGCGGAAGTCGCTGTACCCAGCAATCGGCTCTTCGCTGCCCGCGTGATAGTTGATGGCTTCCAGAACCATATCTGTTTCATCCGCCACTTCTTCCAAAGTCGCGCCACCGGCCAGCAGATCGTCGATGTCGTTAATCTGCGCGTCAATCACACGGCGCGCACGATCCAAGGCCAGCGCATCGCGCAGCAAAGGCTGCGCCTCTTCAAAGCTCACAGATTGCGCCGCCAAAACAGCGTTCACACGGAACAGGGCAGGGCCCAGATCGGTTTGCGCAGGGCCAACCACATCGCCAGTCTCTGCACCAAAGACCAATGCGCCATTGGTCGACAGAGACACTTCCGTCACATCGCCCATATCCACATCCGCCAAATTCAGTCCACGCGCTTCAACCAAAGCTTCAAACGTTGTTGTGCCAGCGGTCACATCCGCCAAAGCGGCCGCGGCTTCGTCAGCAGTACCAAACACCAAACGCTCGACCAAACGGCGCTCTGGCTGGTTAAATTCTGCATCCCGCGCATCATATTCTGCACGCAGGGCCTCTTCATCGACCTCAACAGAATCCAGCAACTGCGCCGGAGACATCCACGCATAGGTGATGTCGCGCGTGGCTGGCTGCATGAAGCTGTCGATATTTGTGTCATAGTAGCCTTGCAGGTCCGCCTCTGTTGGCTCAGGCAAATCGCCGTCCAACTGTGCCTCTTCTACAATGGCCATCGAAAAATCACGTGTCTCGCTTAGGTAAGCCACCAAAGCCTCGCCATAGGTGTCCGGCACCTGGATGCCGCCCACAACCGCGCCTTGCAGCAAAGTACGTGCTGCATCTTCGCGCAGGGAATCCTCAAACTGGCTTTCGTTCAAACCAGAGCTCTCCAGCGCAAAACGATAGGCGTCGCGATCAAATTGACCATCCAAACCTTGGAAGGCAGAGATACGCAGAATTTCATCGCGCAGGTTCTCATCACCCATCGACAGGCCCAGACGCTCTGCTTCACCGTCCAAGGCGCGCTCGGCCACCATGCGGCCCAGCACCTGCTGATCGAGCCCAAACTGCTGCGCCTGCGCAAAAGAAATACGCTGGCCCGCTTGCTGTTGCAGAGCTGTCAGTTCTTGTTGAACGGTGCGGTAATAGTCGTTGATATCCAGATTCTTACCATCCACGCTGCCCAGCTTTGTGGCATGGCCACCGAGGTTGGTGATGCCAAATCCACCCAGCGCAAAAATCAACAAGCCCATCAGGACCCACATGACGGATTTAGATACAGAGTTCTTCTCGGACATAAGGCCCCCTCGTTGGCGCAGATGGTTGGTCAGCGATGTCTACGACGCCAACCAAGGGGGAGCAAGAGGGAAGGGGGCGCAACCATGCGGTCTGCGCGCTGCGCAGCCAGTTTTTTAAGGCTTGGCTCTCGCAATTGTGTGCTTCGGCTTCGTTAGACAGCAGGCCGATAGGCGGCAAGGCGATCAAACAGCGTGCTGATCTGATCAGGGTCCACATTGGCAAAGGCCACGCGCAGCTGCTTTTGCCCATCTTCATGGCCATCCGGCATGAACATCGTGCCGGGCAGGGCCAGCACATGGGCCTTGTCCACCAAATCCTGCGCAAGCGCGTCTGATGCCATGTCAAACGGATGCTCTAGGTAGGCGAAATAAGCCCCAAGCCCCAGCAGCGTCCAGCCATGGGCGGCAATCTTAGGCATGTTCTGCTGGATGGCCGCGCGCCGCGCCAAGATATTCAGCCTCTCGCCCCCCAGCCAATCGCCAAGGTTCTGCATCCCCCAAAGCGCCGCACGCTGGCCGATTTGGTTGGGGCAAATGGCGACTGTGTCCAGAAACTTCTCAGCCTCTTGCAACAGATCAGCCCCCGTCACCATCGCGCCCACACGATGGCCGGTCAGGCGGTAGGCTTTGGAAAACGAATAGAGCTGCACCAAGGTTTGCGCCCAATCCGGATCGTCAAACAGATCATGCGGCGCCCCATCGCGGGCATCAAAATCGCGATAGGTCTCATCCACGATCAGCTTAATGCCGCGTGATTTCGCCAGCTCATAAAAGGCACGCACAGTCTCTGGCGGATATTCCACACCGGTTGGATTGTTCGGGCTCACCAAAACCAAAGCGCGGGTTTTGGTAGTGATCAAACCCGCTGCATCTTGCGCAACCGGCACCATATCCGCGCCAGTCGGCAAGGGAACCGCGGCAACACCCTGCATATCCAGCCACATTTTATGATTGAAATACCAAGGGGTTGGCAGGATCACCTCATCCCCTTCGCCTGCAATACAAGCCAAGGCGGCCGCAAAGGCTTGATTGCACCCAGATGTGATCGCCACCTGCGCCGCATCCACTGTGCCGCCATAAGCCGCCCGCCACTGCGCCGCGATTTCAGCGCGCAAATCCGGCAGCCCCAAGACCGGCCCATACAAATGCGCCGCATCATCATGCAATGCCACCTCTGCCATATAAGCCCGCAACGCATCCGGCGGCGGATCTAGCGGAGCTGCTTGGCTCACATTCAACAAAGGTTTCTCTGCCGGAAACACGCGCCCCTCAATCCAACGCCGCGCCTGCATCACAGGCGGCAAAATCGTGGCTTGGGTGCGCGTGGTCATCCGATCAAAGGCCCTTTAGTCAGAGCCGCGATACGGCTGCACATATTGCAGCGCCATATCCCATGGGAAGAAAATCCACGTATCCTGAGACACTTCCGTGATGAAACTATCCACCTGCTCGCGGCCCTGCGGCTTGGCATAAACCGTCGCAAAATGTGCTTTCGGATATAGCTTGCGCACCAGCTCCAGCGTCTTCCCGCTGTCCACCAGATCATCAATGATCAACACGCCTTCACCATCCGCGCCCATGATCTCGGCATCTGGTGATTTCAGCACAGAGGCCTCGCCACGTTCCTGATGGCTATAAGATTTCACGCTGATCGTATCCACAACGCGCACATCCAGCTCGCGCGCAATGATCATCGCAGGGGCCATGCCACCACGGGTGATGGCAACAATGGCTTTCCACTCGCCATTATTCGGGCCTTTCCCATCCAAGCGCCAAGCCAAAGCACGGGAATCACGGTGGATCTGATCCCAGCTGATATGAAAGCCCTTCTCATGGGGCAAACGGTCATTCATCGGGTGTCCTCTCTCTTAAGAACGATCAAACAGCAAACGAAGCCCCAAGGCCCCCAGCACCCATGCGAACACGCGGTCTAGCATCGGTTTCAAGCGCAAGTACCCCTCGCGCACCGGAGCCGTTGAGAACATCAACGCAAAACCTGTATAGCAAATGATTTCGACCGCAAGATGATTTGCAACAACAAAGGCCTTCTGCCCTAGAGTCAATTCTTGCGGAAAGATAACCAGCAACACGGCCGAGGCAAACAAAACCGATTTCGGATTGGCCAAATTCACCAAAAGCCCATCCACAAACGGGCGCTGCCCACGCTGCCGGTCTGGCGCCTCTGACAAAGGCACCTTGGCATCGCGCCACAGACCATAGGCAATCCATATCAAGTAAACTGCGCCCAAAAGCTTCAGCGCCCCATAGGCCCATGGAAACAACACAAACACCGCATCCAGCCCCATCAGCGCCAACATCGTCCAAGCTGCCGCCATACAGGCCAAACCGACACCGGTTTCCAGCCCGCCCCGAAAGCCACCGCGCAGCGTCGCGCGAATGGAAAACAACATCGCAGGGCCAGGGCTCGCAATGGCGGCCAGCAAAGTCAGGTTAAAGGCAATAAGATGGGTAAGCTGCATCACACACTCCGAATTAAACCGGTTTAAGTGGCTGCGATCTTCACCCCAAGAGCAGCAAGCGCCCCAGCAAACACACGGTCAAACACACCCTTTAGCTTGGTGTACCCACGGCGTGTGGTTTCAAAAGAGAAAATCCGAACCACGGTAATATTCCAGACAGTCTCGCCCAAAAAGATCATGAACAGCAAGGCGCCCATCACCCAAAGCGGGGTTGTTTCTGGAACAGTGCCCGCAAAAACGGCACCAAAAAAGATAGCAGGCTTCGGATTGGCCAATTGCGTGGTCACGCCCAAGCGAAAGGCTGAAAACGCACTGCGCACATCATCGGTGCCGTCGTCTGTCGCCAAAGGCACATCCGCGCTGCGCCACATCTTATAGGCCATATAAATCAGATAAGCCGCGCCCAGCCATTTCAAAGCAATCAAAAGGGAAGGGGCGTAATCAAAGACGATCGATAGGCCAAACAAAGCCGTCACCGCCCAGAAAATAGCGCCCGCGCCGATCCCTGCCGCCAAAGCTGCGCCGGTCGCAAGACCTTCACGCAGCCCGATACGCGCAGACATCAAAACCGCGGGCCCCGGAGACATGGCCGCTGCCAAACACAGCAGCCATGACGCGATGAACGCTGTCAGCGTCACTTTTTACCTGTCACAACGTCGATATCAGGCGCATCAACCGCCTTCATACCAACCACGTGATAACCGGCATCCACGTGCAGGTTCTCACCTGTCACGCCAGAGCTCAGATCGCTCAGCAGATACAGCGCAGATTTACCCACATCTTCGGTGGATACATTGCGGCGCAGTGGAGAGTTCAGCTCGTTCCATTTCAGGATGTAACGGAAATCACCGATGCCAGAAGCCGCCAGTGTTTTGATCGTACCCGCAGAGATCGCATTCACGCGAATGCCGTCTTTACCCAGATCTTCCGCCAGATACTTAACGGATGCTTCCAGCGCAGCTTTCGCCACACCCATCACGTTGTAATGCGGCATAACCTGCTCGGCACCGTAATACGTCAGTGTCAGCGCAGAACCACCGTCTGTCATCAGTTTCTCAGCGCGTTTCATCACGGCTGTGAAGCTGTAGCAGGAAATATCCATGGTCATCAGGAAGTTGTCACGGCTCGTGTCCACATAGCGGCCACGCAGCTCGTTCTTGTCAGAGAAGCCAATCGCGTGAACGATAAAGTCCAGCTTGCCCCATTTTTCTTCCAATTCAGTGAACGCTGCGTCGATTGACTCTGGGTCAGACACGTCGCAATCGATCAGTGTTTCAACATTCAGCTGCTCGGCCAATGGCACCACGCGTTTTTTGAACGCATCACCCATATATGAAAACGCCAGCTCCGCGCCCGCGTCGGCACATGCTTGCGCAATGCCCCATGCAATTGATTTGTCATTGGCCAAGCCCATGATCAAACCGCGTTTTCCAGCCATTAGATTATTTGACATTTGGACAACTCCGTCCCTTATTCCTTTTAGGCACGTTTAGGCGATCCGTAGGCCTGCTTCAAGAGGTTAGGGGCGGATTGCAGCATTCATCAAAGGAAGAGAACATGAGCGGTAGAACAGGCATTTTTGCAGGGGATGATCCGTTTGCAATTGCGCGCGATTGGTTGGCCGAGGCGGAAAAGACCGAACCCAACGATCCCAACGCCATCGCTCTGTCGACGGTGGATGCAGATGGTTTGCCAAATGCGCGCATGGTGCTCTTGAAAGATATCGAGGAGGAGGCCTTTGTCTTTTATACCAATTATGGCTCGTCCAAAGCGCAGGAAATCGAACAGGCCGGCAAAGCGGCCTTTGTGATGCATTGGAAGTCACTGCGCCGACAAGTGCGCGTGCGCGGCGTGGTCAGCCGTGAGGAAGGCCAGCAAGCAGATGATTACTATGCGTCCCGTTCTCTCAAAAGTCGCCTTGGTGCCTGGGCCAGCGATCAATCCCAACCATTGGATTCCCGCGCAACCTTGATGGCGAAGGTGGCCAAGATCACGGCCACCCACGGTCCGTCTCCCAAACGTCCACCGTTTTGGGGTGGTTTCCGAATTGTACCACTAGAAATTGAATTCTGGGCAGACGGTGCTTACCGATTGCATGATCGCTTTACATGGCGACGCACAACCCCTTCGGGTGCTTGGGAAATTAACCGTCTTAATCCGTGAATTTCGCGCGACGTAAAATGCAAGCCTATGAAAGAACTGCGATTTTTTTCTTGCCGTAAGGCGGGTTTTATCGCAAAACATTCTTGCCTCGGGGATGGGGTAAAGAAAATAAGGCATAAGAAATGAACAATGAAACTGCCCAAAAAGTCGACGGGCAGGTGAAGTGGTTTGATCCTGCAAAGGGGTTTGGCTTTGTTGTCTCAAATGACGGCGGTCCAGACATTCTGTTGCATGCCAATGTGTTAAGGAACTTCGGCCAAGGCTCGATTGCAGATGGCTCTGCAATCACACTTTTGGCTCAAGAGACACATCGCGGCGTTCAAGCAATAGAGATCCTTGAGATCGCACCACCAGAATCACAGGACAATCTGCCCCTCGCGGATTTCGAACATTTAGATTCTGAGCAGATCACCGACACACCGCTTTTGCCCGCTCGGGTGAAATGGTTCGACAAAGGCAAAGGTTTTGGCTTCGCCAATATCTTTGGACAAGATGACGACGTATTTGTTCACGTCGAAGTGTTACGCAGACAAGGTCTGGCAGAGTTGCAGCCAGGCGAGGCGCTTGCTATCCGTGTGATAGAAGGGCAGCGCGGTTTAATGGCCTCTCAGGTCTGTGCATGGGAAAGTGCTCTCATAGAGGAAGAGTAACATGACCCTAAAACAGCGCCTTTTGACACTCACCAAAGCGGCGCTGTTTTTTTGTTTCAGCACCTCGGCATTTGCTCAGGATGCGATCGAGACCTGCCGAAAAGACACCGTGCATCTGCGCGGCGACTGGGGCGAGGCACGCTTTACCGTTGAAGTTGTCGACAATGCCGCCAGTCGGGCCAAAGGTCTGATGGGGCGCGCAAGCATGCCCTATGGCAGCGGCATGCTCTTTATATATCACCGCACCGATGATCTGGCCTTCTGGATGAAGAACACATTGATTCCATTGGATATCATTTTCTTCGATGAATCGGGCACCGTCGTAAATATTCACCATTCTGCACGTCCACTAGACCTCACCCCGCTGCCAAGCGAGGGGCCATCGCGCTATGTTTTGGAAATCAATGGCGGCCTTGCAAAGGCGCTGGGGCTCGCGAAAGGCAGTGAAATAAGGCATCCCGCGGTGCTGCAACATACGGCCGCTTGGGGCTGCCGAAAAAACGATTAAAAAAGTTTCATAATCTTTCATTTTCCTCTTTTCATTCCCGAACGCTAAGACTAAACACCCTCTCACGGTCCGGGGCGTGGCGCAGTCTGGTAGCGCACCTGTTTTGGGTACAGGGGGTCGTGAGTTCGAATCTCGCCGCCCCGACCATTTCACTTCGGTGAATAAAGCAATCGCCGCAGTTTGGGTTTCCTAAACTGCGGCGGCTTTGTTTTCAGCCTCTGCTTTTATCTTCCGCACATCATCGCATCGCAGATCATCAGCAAGAATCCTCTCATTCAAATTGAGACCTATTTCCGCGAAATAGAGAATTTTGGGCTGTGCCTAAAAAAATGTCACATTTAGTGGGTTAATGTCAGGTTAATACATAGATCTAGACAGGTTTGTATCAACATCCTGTGGATGGTTCCGATTTTTCTTTGAAAAAGAAAGGCTTCTCCGCAGCGAGTGATTTATGCCCCTGCAGAAGGTTTTTAACGTGGCGTTTACGGAATCGCGAAACACATGAAGGGCCCTTGTGTATAAGGTCTCGGTCAATACGAAATTCGAGATTTCACAAAAATAAAATCGTTGACCAAATAGTGATCGATACGCCAAATTGTGGGGGCGGGTCAGTTAGCCACTATATCTAGTGTGCAGGCGAGCCAGAGGGACATTTCAATTTATTTACCCATGCGTTTGCTTGGGTCAGTAGCGCTTGCATGGGGTTGCAGGCGGCCAATCCCTTTGTGCCTTCGCTCAACCGATTTAGTGGCCGAGGCCCGCACGAATTTTGACGCATCATTAAAAGACTTCAGGGGCGAACATGAAGATCGAGAGACGATTTACGACAGCAGGACAAGACGCATACGCGGATTTGGGGTTCATCAGCACAACATCAGAAATTCGCAACCCAGACGGCTCGATCGTATTTAAGCTCGATAATGTAGAGATCCCTGAAAGCTGGAGCCAAGTCGCCTCCGACGTCATCGCCCAAAAGTATTTCCGCAAGGCAGGCGTGCCAAGTAAGCTGAAGAAGGTCATAGAAAAGGGCGTACCAGAGTTCCTATGGCGCTCTGTTCCAGCAGAAGGCGCCGAGATGGGCGGCGAACATTCTGCAAAACAGGTTTTCGATCGCCTCGCCGGCGCATGGACATACTGGGGCTGGAAAGGCGGTTACTTCACAACCGAAGCAGACGCCCAATCCTACTACGATGAAATGCGCCACATGTTGGCATCCCAACGCGCCGCACCAAACTCTCCGCAGTGGTTTAATACAGGCCTGCATTGGGCTTACGGCATCGACGGCCCGGCCCAAGGCCACCACTACGTGGACTATAAGTCTGGAAAGCTGACTAAGTCTCAATCTTCATACGAACACCCACAGCCACACGCCTGCTTTATCCAATCTGTCTCTGACGATTTGGTCAACGAAGGCGGCATCATGGATCTTTGGGTCCGCGAAGCGCGTCTCTTTAAGTATGGCTCCGGCACAGGCACCAACTTCTCCAGCCTGCGCGCAGCAGGCGAGTCTTTGTCTGGCGGCGGTAACTCATCCGGCCTGATGGGCTTTTTGAAAATCGGTGATCGTGCTGCGGGCGCGATCAAATCAGGCGGCACAACCCGTCGAGCAGCGAAGATGGTGATCTGTGATGCCGACCACCCGGACATCGAAGAATTCATCAACTGGAAGGTGAAAGAAGAGCAGAAAGTGGCGTCCATCGTCGCGGGCTCTAAGATGCACGAAGAAAAGCTGAACGAAATTTTCGCCGCCATCCGCGGATGGGACGGATCGACCGAAGATGCGGTTGATCCAAAGAAAAACGATCAGCTCAAAACAGCCATTCGCGGCGCGAAAAAATCCGCCATCCCAGAGGCTTACGTCAAACGCGTACTGGATTATGCCAAGCAGGGCTACTCTAGCATCGAATTCCCAACCTACGACACAGATTGGGACAGCGAAGCCTATGCCTCCGTGTCTGGCCAAAACTCCAACAACTCTATCCGCGTCACAGACAGCTTCTTGAAAGCGGTCAAAGACGACAAAGACTGGGAGCTGATCCGCCGTACAGATGGCTCTGTCGCCAAAACCATCAAAGCGCGCGATCTATGGGAACAAGTCGGCCATGCCGCATGGGCCTGCGCCGATCCGGGCATCCAGTTCCACGACACAGTCAACGCATGGCACACATGCCCAGAAGACGGTGAAATCCGCGGCTCCAACCCATGCTCTGAATATATGTTCCTAGACGACACAGCCTGTAACTTGGCGTCTATGAACCTGCTGACCTTCCTAAAGGACGGCGAATTCCAAGCCGAAGACTATGTGCACGCCACACGCCTGTGGACGGTCACACTGGAAATCTCTGTGATGATGGCGCAATTCCCATCCAAAGAGATCGCGCAACGCTCTTACGACTTCCGCACCTTGGGTCTGGGCTATGCCAACATCGGCGGCTTGCTGATGAACATGGGCTTTAGCTACGATTCAGACGAGGGCAGGGCGCTTGGCGCAGCCCTAACGGCAATCCTGACAGGTGTGTCTTATGCCACATCCGCCGAAATGGCCGCAGAGCTAGGCGCTTTCCCAGGCCACGCCAAAAACGCAGACCACATGCTGCGCGTCATCCGCAACCACCGCAACGCGGCCTATGGCGCAAGCGACGGCTATGACAATCTGGCAGTGAAACCTGTGCCACTCGATTTGGCCAATGTGCCAGATCAAAAGCTGTCCAAACTTGCGATGGCCTCATGGGACGAAGCGCTGGAACTGGGCGAAAAGCACGGCTACCGCAAC
Source organism: uncultured Paracoccaceae bacterium (assembly GCA_947499725.1). Taxonomy (GTDB): domain Bacteria; phylum Pseudomonadota; class Alphaproteobacteria; order Rhodobacterales; family Rhodobacteraceae; genus Cognatishimia. The sequence goes on from CANMPK010000001.1 coordinate 613,995, forward strand.
GCGCAGGTCTCTGTGATTGCCCCAACCGGCACCATCGGCCTTGTCATGGATTGCGATACAACCGGTATCGAACCAGATTTCGCACTGGTGAAATTCAAGAAACTCGCAGGCGGTGGCTACTTCAAGATCATCAACCGCTCTGTCCCTTCCGCATTGGAAAAACTGGGCTACAAATCATCCGAGATTGAAGAGATCATCTCTTACGCGGTCGGCCACGGCACATTGGGCAACGCCCCAGCGATCAACCCAACCACGTTGATCCAACACGGCTTTACCCAAACCGAGCTCGACAAAATCGAAGGCGCGCTTGGCACAGCCTTTGATATTCGTTTTGTGTTCAATCAGTTCACTCTGGGCGAAGAGTTCTGCACAGGTCCGCTTGGCATCCCTGCTGAAAAGCTGATGGACCCAGAATTCAACCTTCTGTCCCATCTTGGCTTCACCAAAGCTGACATCGACGCAGCCAACGACCACGTTTGCGGCACCATGACCCTAGAAGGCGCGCCACACCTGAAAGACAAAGATCTGCCGATCTTCGACTGCGCCAACCCATGCGGCAAGAAAGGCAAACGCTACCTCTCTGTCGACAGCCACATCACCATGATGGCCGCTGCGCAGTCCTTCATTTCCGGCGCGATCTCTAAAACGATCAACATGCCAAACGATGCAACCATCGAAGATTGCCAAAAAGCCTATGAACTCAGCTGGTCTTTGGGCGTCAAAGCCAATGCATTGTATCGCGATGGGTCCAAACTGTCTCAACCATTGGCTGCAGCGCTGATTGAAGACGATGAAGAGGCCGAAGAGATCTTCGAATCCGGCACACCTCAGCAAAAAGCACAGGTTCTGGCGGAAAAGATCGTCGAAAAGGTTGTTGTGAAAGAGCTGGTGAAGTCTCACCGCGAAAAAATGCCAGAACGCCGCAAAGGCTATACGCAAAAAGCGGTTGTTGGCGGCCACAAGGTTTACCTACGCACAGGCGAATACTCCGATGGCTCTCTGGGCGAGATCTTCATCGACATGCACAAAGAGGGCGCAGGCTTCCGCGCGATGATGAACAACTTCGCCATCGCCGTCTCTGTGGGCCTGCAATATGGCGTTCCTCTGGAAGAGTTCGTGGATGCCTTCACCTTCACCAAATTCGAGCCAGCAGGCATGGTGCAGGGTAATGACTCTATCAAAAATGCAACATCCATTCTGGATTATATCTTCCGTGAACTGGCTGTTTCTTATCTAGATCGAACAGATTTGGCACATGTGAAGCCAGAAGGCGCAGCCTTTGATGATCTGGGTCGTGGCGAGGAAGAGGGCGTCTCCAACGTCAAAGAACTCAGCGAGAATGCCGCGAATAAATCCCTTGAGGTGCTCAAGCAGATTTCCTCCACCGGCTATCTGCGCAAACGTATGCCACAAGAGCTGCTGGTACTGAACGGCGGCGCAGATCCAGAAGCCGCATTGCACACTCTTGTGCCGGAAACATCCAGTGGCGGCGCAACGATGGTTATCTCTGAAGCCACAACAACAGCTATGGCACCGACCACCGCGATGGATGCACGCACCAAAGCCAAGATGCAGGGCTACGAAGGCGATCCTTGCGGTGATTGCGGCAACTACACGCTGGTGCGCAACGGAACCTGCATGAAGTGCAACACTTGCGGTGCCACTTCTGGTTGCAGCTAAAGGAACCCTGGGGGGAGGCCATCTAAGGCTCCTCCAAATAACCCTCGGCGGGGGGTATATCCCGCCACGAATTCGGTTTCCGGACGGAATGCGTTTCGTCCGAAGCGATGCTTGGGCCGCAGGCAAAAAATCAGAGCGGTACAAAGAGTGAGCCCAAGCGGCGAAACTGGGGGGCGCTGCCCCCCGTTTTTCGTTTTACGTCCAATTGTACATTTCAGGGGGCGAAAGGGGCGAATTGCCACCTTTTCAACAGGTTAACGGCGCGTACGCTGGTAGGTTAACGGGGCCGTCGATTAGGCTCTTGACCCGATAGAGGCGGCTTTCTATGGTCGCCTCATGAACACACTGCAAACAATCATTATTTGCTGTATTACCTGCTGATATAATCACGCGGGCTGTTCTTCTATTTCAAAATACATGTGAACTTGCTAAGCCCGCAGCGCAAATGCCGCTTAAGGACGAGCCATGACAACGATCCACCTGCACAATACGAAGACCCGCAAAAAAGAGGTCTTCACACCGATCGATCCGACCAACGTGCGGATGTATGTCTGTGGCCCAACCGTCTATGATCGCGCCCACCTCGGCAACGCGCGTCCGGTTGTTGTGTTTGATCTGCTAAACCGTTTACTTCGTTACGTTTTTGGCGATGAAAACGTGGTGTACGCGCGCAATTTCACCGACGTCGACGACAAGATCAACGCCCGCGCCGCAGAAAGTGGACGCAAGATTGAAGAGATCACCGAAGAGACAATCGCCTGGTTCCTACAAGACATGGGGGAACTCGGCGCGCTAGAGCCAAACCACATGCCACGCGCCACGCGTTACATCACGCATATGATTGAAATGATTGAAGGTTTGATCCAAAAGGGGCACGCTTACGAAGCAGAAGGGCATGTGCTGTTCTCTGTGGAAAGCTACGCCGACTACGGCAAACTCTCCGGCCGCTCTGTGGATGACATGATCGCAGGCGCACGGGTTGAGGTCGCTCCTTACAAACGCAATCCGATGGATTTTGTCATGTGGAAACCGTCCTCCGATGACCTTCCAGGTTGGGAAAGCCCATGGGGCCGTGGCCGTCCGGGCTGGCATATTGAATGTTCTGCGATGGCGGATGATCTGCTTGGCGCGAACTTTGATATCCACGGTGGCGGCAATGATTTGATGTTCCCGCACCACGACAATGAGATCGCTCAAAGCTGCTGTTCGTCAGATGAAGGTCACTTCGCAAACTATTGGCTTCACAACGAAATGTTGCAAGTCGAAGGGAAGAAGATGTCCAAGTCTCTGGGCAATTTCTTCACCGTGCGCGACCTGCTGAACAAAGGCTTTTCAGGCGAGATCATCCGCTTTGTTTTCTTGTCCACCTACTACGGCAAGCCGATGGATTGGACAGAACTCAAAGCCAAAGACGCCGAAGCCACATTGCGTAAATGGTATGCTGCGATTTCTGACGCAGAGACCGGCGACGTACCCGCGGAATTGATCGAAGCGCTGGCTGATGATTTGAACAGCTCCAAAGCGCTGACTGTTCTGCATACGTTGGCCAGCAAAGGCGACGCAGCAAGCCTGCGGGCAGGCATGGCGTTTTTAGGGTTCCTTGAAAAAGGCATCCCTGAATGGGCCGTCGCGCCGGATGTAGATCTTTCAGCCTTTGAAACCCTTTTGGCAGGTGCGCGTGAAAAAGCGATGCAAACCAAAGACTTCTCCGAAGTTGATCATCTAAAAACGGCTTTGATTGAAGCGGGTGTTGAAGTGCGCATGAGCAAAGCAGGCGTTGAATTATTGGCGGGTCCAAGTTTTGATGCCTCCAAACTGGAGGCGCTCGCATGAGCAAGGAACGTCTATATCTCTACGACACCACGCTGCGTGATGGTCAGCAAACGCAGGGCGTGCAGTTCTCAACCACTGAGAAACACCAGATCAGCGAAGCACTAGATGCGCTTGGGATCGACTATATCGAAGGCGGCTGGCCGGGTGCCAATCCAACAGATAGCGAATTCTTTGATAACCCACCGAAAACAAAGGCTGTTTTAACAGCTTTCGGCATGACCAAACGGGTGGGGATGTCAGCAGAAAACGATGATGTGTTGTCTGCCGTGCTAAACGCCAAAACCCCAGCAGTGTGTTTGGTGGGGAAGTCCCATGATTTCCACGTGGAAACCGCCTTGGGCATTACGCTTGATGAAAACCTAGAGAATATCGAGAAATCGGTCGCTCACATTGTCGCGCAGGGGCGCGAAGCGATGTTTGACGCGGAGCATTTCTTTGACGGGTTCAAAGCCAATCCAGACTACGCTCTGACAGCCGCTAAAACGGCCTATGACGCCGGTGCGCGTTGGGTAGTGCTGTGTGACACCAACGGCGGCGCATTGCCATCAGAGGTCGCCACAGCCACCAAAGCGCTGATCGAAAAGGGCGTGCCGGGCGATCACATAGGTATTCATACGCACAACGACACTGAACATGCTGTGGCCAATTCCTTGGCGGCTGTGGATGCGGGCGCGCGTCAAATCCAAGGCACGCTGAATGGTTTGGGCGAACGTTGCGGCAATGCAAACCTGACCACATTGATCCCGATGATTGCGCTGAAAGAACCCTATGCCAGCCTCTATGAGACTGGAATTACAGCAAAAACACTGGAAGGTATGACGCGTATCAGCCGCATGCTGGATGACATCTTGAACCGCGTTCCTGCCAAACAGTCCGCCTTTGTGGGCGCCAGCGCCTTTGCGCATAAGGCCGGCCTGCATGCCAGTGCGATCTTGAAAGACCCAACCACTTACGAACATGTCGACCCATCAAAGGTGGGCAATGATCGTATCATCCCAATGTCCAACCAAGCTGGCCAATCCAACCTGCGCCGTCGCTTGGCAGAAGCGGGGATCGAGGTGGAGAAGGGCGATCCAGCCTTGGCGCGTATTCTTGAACGGATCAAAGCTAAAGAATCTCAGGGCTATTCCTTTGATACGGCGCAATCCAGTTTCGAATTGCTTGCTCGTGATGAATTGGGTCAATTGCCAAGCTTCTTCGAAGTGAAACGCTATAAGGTCACCGTCGAACGGCGCAAAAACAAACGAGATCAGATGGTTAGCCTGTCTGAGGCGGTTGTTGTCGTGAAAGTCGGCGGTGAAAAGAAACTGTCGGTTTCGGAATCAATGGATGAAACTGGGTCTGACCGCGGGCCAGTGAATGCCTTGTCCAAAGCTTTGGTCAAAGACCTTGGTCCTTACCAACATGCGATTGATGATATCCACTTGGTGGACTTTAAGGTGCGTATCACGCAAGGCGGCACCGAAGCGGTGACCCGTGTGATCATCGACAGCGAAGACAGCACGGGCCGTCGTTGGTCCACTGTGGGCGTCTCTGCCAACATCGTGGATGCGTCGTTTGAAGCCTTGGAAGACGCGATTGTCTGGAAGCTTTTGCGCGACAACGTTACGCCAGTCTAAAGGACCAGCATGGATCAGGATATTGCCGCATGTGCCGGATTGGTGGAACGGGGGGATCCTGATCGGTTCCTCGCGATTATGTCGACGCCGGTTGCGGTGCGGGAAAAGCTGTTTCCGCTATTTGCATTCAACGCAGAAGTTGCGCGCGCGCCTTGGGTGACGCAAGAAACCATGATCGCCGAAATGCGTCTGCAATGGTGGCGCGATGCCTTGGATGAAATCGCGGGTAAAGGCTTTGTGCGCCGTCATGAGGTTGTGACCCCTCTGAGTGTATTGCTTGCCCCCGAGCAGGTTGTTTTGCTTGATCAATTGATCGCGGCGCGGCGTTGGGATGTCTATAAAGATCCGTTCGAAGATATGGATCATTTCCGTGAATATCTGAATCACACCTCTGGCAATTTGATGCTTGTTGCCACTCAATTGGTGGGGCAGGCAGATGAGGCAGCGGTTCGCAAAGTGGCCTATGCTGACGGGCTGGCGCGCTGGTTTATGGCGATCCCCAAGCTGCAAGACGCAGGGCGTATCCCTATGGTGGATGGACGCAGCGAAGCGGTTCAAGCTTTGGCGTCGGAGGCACTCTCTGGATTGGCGGACGCGCGAAAATCTTTGAAAGGTGTTTCCGCCGAAGTTGCAGGGGTGCTACGTCAATCTTGGCGTGCGCAGGCAATTCTGAAACAGGTTTCGCATTCGCCAGAACTGGTCGCGGATGCCGCATTGGGCGATAGTGAATTTAGTCGTAAATTCAGTTTGTTATGGCGGTCTGTTCGCGCAACTTGGTGAGGTGTCAAGTTACGTAATCCGCCAAACCTTTGCCCGGCTCATCGACAAAAAGCCCGGGCAAAGTTGAAACGGTTTCGATCTGATCGACCTGCAGTTTCACAAAGCTTTCTTGGCTTTCGCTATAACTCAGCAAAGTCCAGACGCGCCCCCAGTATGTGATTTTCAACGGTCGTAAATCCTGACTGGCACCATGCTTCACTGCGATCCTTAACCGCTGCCGCGCCTTGATGGCGGCCCGTAAGGTGTTCAGGTGCAGCAATCCCTCGGCGGCGCCTGAAAAGGGGTATGCGGCGAAATGCGTCGATTGCACATTGCTCTCCACCGTTTCCGGCAAGGCGTCGTCCAGCTTTTGCGCCAAACTATCCGCTGCAGCCTGAATATCGGCATCCATACTTGTGGCAATTGCAGCGAGGCCAAGGTGCAGCGCTTCCAGCTCGTCTTGGGTCACATGGATTGGTGGAAGGGTTAGTGCGGCTTTGGCGCGATAGCCCCGACCGCGCGTGCCTTCGATGGCGACGCCGCTGGCCATCAGCGTGTCCATATCCCGATAAACCGTGCGCACAGAGACGTTTAGCTGCTTGGCCAAATCTTCGGCGCGATGCACTGCACCATTCTGCAAAACCTCCATCAAGGACATAAGCCGTGTCTTACGTTTCATCGTGATTCCGTAGGTAAAAGTGCCACTGAAGTAGATACTGACAGAAAACTGTCACAAACATCAAGCGAAACCGATTGAAACCCTGTTTTCTCAAGGATTTGCGCCTTTCACCCGGTGCTGAAATCCCTAAAACTAAGGGCAACATGTAGGGGCGCAATGCGCCGACAAAGGGAGTTTACCATGCTTAACAATATCGGCCTGCCAGGCATTCTTTTGATCGCAGTTGTCGTTTTGGTTCTATTTGGCCGCGGCAAAATCAGCTCGTTGATGGGCGAAGTGGGCAAAGGCATCACGGCCTTCAAAAAAGGCGTGAATGACAGCACGAAAGAGTTGGAAGAAGACGCAGCGGAAGCGGCGCAGGACATTACGCCAGAAGACGAAAAAGATAAGGCCTAATCCATGTTTGATTTGGGCGGGGCTGAACTGCTGGTCATTGGCGTTGTCGCCTTGATCGTGGTTGGCCCAAAAGATTTGCCGATGCTGTTTCGTCAGGTTGGCCGGTTTGTTGGTAAGGCCAAAGCCATGGCGCGGGAGTTTTCCTATGCCATGAACCAAGCCGCTGACGAAGCGGGCGTAAAGGAAGCCAAAGACGGATTTCAAAAGGCGACAAGCGGTCTGAATACGATCGCCAACCCTTTGAAAGCGGCCACGGATTCTGTGCAAGACGTCGTGCGTGATGCAACGCGTTTGGACGGCTCGACCGAAGATAAGCCAAGCGAGCTTGATCCAAAGCGCGCAGAGGCGGCAAAGAAAATTCAAGAAGCCACAGCTTTGAAAGAAGAACAGCGCCGCGCTGCGGAGGCTGCTGCCAAGGCTGAAGAGGTGAAAGACGCTGAATGAGCCACTCAGACGAGTTTCCAGACGAGATTGAAGACAGCACAGCGCCATTGATCGAACATTTGGCCGAGCTGCGAAACCGCTTGATCCACTGCGTTGCGGCTTTTGTCGTGGGCATGGTGATTTGTTTTACCGTGGCCACGCCGCTGTTTAACTTCCTGACCGCTCCGCTGTGTCAGGTGTTGGCAGAACGCAATCAGGATTGCGATTTGATCTTCATTAGCCCGCAAGAAGGGTTCTTCGTGGCGATCAAAATCTCCTTCCTTGGGGGGTTCATTCTGGCCTTTCCGTATATCGGATTGCAGATGTGGCGTTTCGTGGCGCCGGGGCTGTACAAGAACGAGAAGGGGGCTTTCCTGCCATTCTTGGTTGCCTCGCCTTTCATGTTCATTCTGGGCGCAAGCTTTGCCTTCTACGTGGTCACACCGCTGGCCTATGACTTCTTCCTAGGGTTCCAGCAGTTTAGCACCGAAGGCGAGGCTGTGGTGGGCGAGGAGGTCTCTCAGGGGCTCTCTGTGGTCTTCCAAGGCTCAGCGCAGGAATATCTGAACCTGACGATCAAGTTCATCGTGGCCTTTGGTCTGTGCTTCCAATTGCCGGTTCTGCTGACCCTGATGGGCAAAGCAGGTTTGGTGAGTGCTGAAGGGCTGGGCAACGTGCGTAAGTATGCTGTTGTGGCCATTCTTGTACTGGCTGCATTGGTGACGCCACCAGATGTGATCACGCAGGTCATTCTGTTTGTCGTGGTCTATGGGCTTTATGAAATCTCAATCTTCTTGGTGCGCCGCGTGGAACGTAAACGCGAGGACAAGCTGCGCGAAGAAGGTTACTTCGACGACGAAGAAGCCGAAGATCTTGCAGATTTGGACGACGCAGAAGGCGATCAGACTGATGGCAAATAAGGCTCTGAAACGAATTGCCGAGGCGCTGGAGCGTATGTCTCCTGCGCCTTTGGCGGCCCCTGATTTTGATCAAGCAGAAGCTTTCGTTTGGCATGTCGATCCTGACCGGTTGGAGCCTGTGCCGAATGTTAGCCGTGTCGCTTTAGACTTGCTGATTGGTGTGAACCGCTCGCGCGATACTCTGCTGGAAAACACGCTGCAATTTGCGCGTGGTTTGCCGGCGAACAACGCACTGCTGTGGGGCGCGCGCGGGATGGGGAAGTCTTCGCTTGTGAAGGCGGTGCATGCCGAGGTGATCCGCCAAGCGCTGCCGCTCAAGATCGTTGAGCTGCAACGGGAAGACCTGCCAAGCGTGGCGCGTTTGCTGAACCTGTTGCGCGGGCGAGACGAACGGTTTGTGCTGTTCTGTGATGATCTGTCATTTTCGCATGATGATCAGCACTACAAAAGCCTGAAAGCCGTGCTGGATGGTGGCATTGAAGGGCGCCCAGAGAATGTGATTTTCTATGCGACGTCGAACCGTCGTCACCTGATGCCGCGTGATATGATTGAGAATGAACGCTCGTCTTCGATCAACCCATCTGAGGCTGTGGAAGAGAAGGTGTCTTTGTCGGATCGCTTTGGTCTATGGCTTGGGTTCCACCCCTGTACTCAGGATGAGTTCCTAGAGATGATCAAGGGCTATTGCGATGCTCATGGCGTTACGATTGAACCAGATGTGATGCGTGCCGAAGCCATTGAATGGCAGGCAACGCGGGGTGCGCGCTCTGGCCGAGTGGCGTGGCAGTATTTCACAGATCTGGCTGGTCGTAAGGGCGTTTCCATTAAGACCTAAGCCTCTTAATCGCTTAGTACAAAAGTAAAACGCGGCCTTTGATGGGCCGCGTTTTTTGTTTTTAAGACAAGGCTTTAGTTCAAGTATGGAGTAGGGTCGACGCTGTCAAAGCCCTTGCGCACCTCGAAGTGCAGATAGGCGTCTTCGATCGGAACTTCCGCCAGTTTTTGATTGCGTTTCACTGCGGTGCCTTTGGAAACGTTAATATTTTCAACGTTGTAGTAAACGGTCATGACGTTGTCTGGGTGACGCACCACAAGGATGTTCACATCATCTGCGTCGGTCGTAATCGCGGCGACAGTTCCGTCTGCGGCGGCTGATACAGGGCTTCCTGCTGTGGCCGACAGATCGATCCCGTTGTTCTTGCCCTTGCTATACGCCCGAATGACCTTCCCGCTAACAGGATAAGACATCTTAGTCGTTTTGACAGCGGTTTGTGTCTTGGAAAGATCTTCTGCAACGGGTTTGGCTACCGGTTCGGAAGGCGTTTCGGCAGGTAGAGGCGTTGCCGCACTCGGCGGAACCGGCGTTGGGCTCCCTTGGCCTGGCGCTGTTGTGTCTGCTGTCGTCACTGCCACAGTTTCGGTTGCCGGAATTTCACGGCTTGGCGCGCTCGGTTGCGCAGGTGGGATCAGCAGGATTTGATTTTCACGAATTGTGAAATCTTTGTCCAAGCCGTTCCATTCTGCCAGCGACCGGACAGGAACATTGTAGAGGCGGGAAATGGTAAAGGCTGTCTCACCGCGTTCTACAGTGTGGCGGATTGGTTCAAAACCGACCTGCGCATTTTCCGGAACAGACGCGGCCTCAAGCGGCGCGGTTTCAACCGTCGGTGTTGCGTTATCAATCGCTGTGCCTGCCAGCGAGGTGATGTCGACTTCGGACGGAGACAAAATCTGACCAGCGCCACCGGTGGTTTCCGATGGTTCAGACACACGGCGTGGCAGCGCGACAATTTCACCAGCCCTTAGATTGTCTTCGGGTTTGATCGCGTTAAATTCAGCGAGTTCCTGAGCGTCTAAACCAATGCGCTCGGCCACATCAGCCAAAGTATCACCACGGCGCGCCACTGCGACTTGATAATTCGGATAAGAGATAATGCCACGGTTATCTGGCTGCGGACGGTCCGCCGTTGCACCCTGAGCGGCAGCAGAGGTGTCCAGTGACTGTCCAAAGCCTCCGCGTAGGTCTAGATCGAAGGGCGTATTACAGCCCGCCAACAAGGCAACAGTAGAAACAGTCAGCGCGGCGGACTTAAGCGAACGCAAAGAAGAAAACATCTCGATATCCTCGTAGAGCCCTTGTTTTTTTAATTGGGTCTCTTTTATGAAGCGTATTTTAGGGGACAACGCCTAATTGCGCTGATCCATAAAGAATTTGATACAAAATAAGCGAATTTACGCCTAGTTGTCACGTGCCAAGCCTTCTAACAGCGGCACAAAACGCACGGGGCGTAACTCTTCGTAATCGAACCCGGTTTCATGGCGCACAACACGGATCATGCTTTGCACTGTGTCTGATTGTCCAACCGGCAAAACCATGATGCCGCCGACCTTAAGCTGCGCAAGCAACGGGCTTGGCGCGTCTTCGGCAGCGGCTGTAAGAATGATGCGATCAAAGGGCGCTTGTTCGGGGAGGCCAAAGCTGCCATCTGACAAGAAACTTGTCACGTTGGTCAGGTCCAGCTTTTCGAAAACCTCTTTGGCACCCGCCACGAGGCGTCTGTGGCGTTCCACCGTGTACACCCGGCGCGCCAGATGGCTCAGGATGGCGGCTTGGTAGCCAGAGCCAGTGCCGACCTCTAGAACCTTGTCACGCGGGGTGACGTTCAAAGCCTGCGTCATAAGGCCCACAACAGAGGGCTGGCTGATGGTTTGCCCACATTCAATGGGCAGAGGTGTGTCTTCATAAGCGCGTTCAGAAAACAGGCCTTTGACGAACAGGCCACGATCCACTTTTTCCATGGCCGTCAGAACGTCAGTATCCGTGACGCCCTTGCTGCGCAGGGCGAACATGAATTGCATTTTACGTTCGGCGATAGAATCCGTCATTCGATGGCTTTCAAAGCATCCAGCGCGTCATGCGCCGTCAGGTCTGCCCGCATTGGGGTGACCGAGATATAGCCGCTTAGATTGACATTTGCATCAGTATTTGGCGCAGTTTCTGCTCTTTGGTTACCCGTTTTAGCCCAAAGGAACCGACGACCAGAGGGGCTCATTTGGGGTTCGACACTGAACTGCGTATCCGCGCGGCGCCCTTGTGGCGCAACGCGGATGCCTTGCACTTGATCGGCAGACACTGGCGGGAAGTTCACATTGTAAAACAACGGGTAGTCTGCGGCTTTGTGCGGCGCTTGGTCCAATATCTTGCGAATGACCGTTTCACCATGGTGGGCGGCTGCCTCGAATGGTTGATCTAGATTGGCATTGTCTGGGCCGTAATATTGCGACATCGCAATCGCAGGCAAACCTTGCATCGAAGCTTCGATCGCTGCGCCAATCGTGCCGGAGTAAATGGTGTTTTCCGCAGAGTTATTGCCACGGTTCACGCCAGACAGCACCAGATCCGGTAGGCTGTCTTTCATAACGTCATGCACAGCGGCCAAAACACAATCCGCTGGGCTGCCTTCAACGGCGTAGCGGCGCTCGCTCATTTGGGCGATCATGGTGGGGTGGGCATAGCTGATGCAATGGGCGACGCCAGACTGTTCAAAAGCGGGTGCAACCACCCAGACTTCGCCTTCAGGCCCTGCAAGCGACAGAGCGATCTTTTCGAGCACCGCTAGGCCCGGTGCATTGATGCCGTCGTCATTAGTGATGAGAATTCGCATAAGCCGCTCGATTTTTGGATGTTACACACTGTCTATGTGAGACATTCGTAACCAGCAAGGCGCAAGCGCCGCCAAACCGGCAGCGCCGCATTTTTACAACGGGTTTGCTGTTATTTCAGGCCAAGCTCTGCCACGAGACGTTGCGCCTCGGATTGTGGAGACGCCAAAGTCTCGCGATCTTCCCCTGGGAAGAAACGTGCGCGCGTGCCCGTTGGCATTGGGTTTGGCGACAGGATGGAAACCTTTGGGCCGGTTGTTTCGGTTTCTTTTTGCCAGCTTCGCGCCAAAGCAATCTGAGCTGCTTTGGTGGCGCCATAAGAACCAAAAAACTTTTCGCCGCCTTTTGGATCATCAAAGAACACCGCTTGGCCGTCGTGGCCCAGAAGAGGTGTCATGAAGGGGATAAGCTGACCAACCGCAGAAATGTTGCTGGACACGCTTTTGTCCCAATCTTTTTGGTCGATATGTCCGGCTGGCGTCAAAGGTGCGCCATGAATAGCGGCATGGACCCAAAGATCCACTTTGCCCCAACGATCATAGACAGAGCGGCACAGCTGCGCCATTGCGTCTAGGTTGGTGATATCCATCGGGGCCAATGTGGCGTCGCCGCCCTTGGCTTTGATCTTATCGTCCAGATCTTCCAGCCCACCCACGGTGCGGCCCACTGCAACGATGTGATAGTCAGGCGCAAGCGCCTCTGCGAAAGCAAAACCTAGGCCGCGTGAAGCGCCGGTCACAAGAGCGATTTTTTCTGTCATATCTTCCCTTTGACGGGCAGGGCGCGGCGCGTCAAGACCCCTCGCGCCCAATCGGCACATCTGACGCATGCAAACGTTCTAATGCACCTTCACATGCCCCTAAAGAAAGCCATTGGCAGTTTTTGCAAAGGGTCGACAGGCTGCCCGCAGGCACATTGGCTTTGATGCGTTTTAGGGCTTCACCCCAAGTGATGCTTTGCCCATCGCGCAGGTTCAATGCCTTGGCATGGCGTTCATCCAGCGCTTTGATCGTATTGATTTTCACGCAGCCCATCCCGCGCCGCTCAGGGCAGGGGGTGCAGATGCTGTCTGCAATCATTGTGACGGTGATGCGTGTGTTTTCGCCGCCTTTGCCGCGTAGCTTGCCATCGACGATGTCGCTCATGTTGGCAGTGAAGGCGGAGGAATAGCCTGCGCCTTGAAACCCCAAGGCGCAGAGAAAGTGGTGCGGCCGAAATCTAACAGGTGTTTGATTTCCGCCCATAGATTTAACCGGAAGCCGCGACAGGATCCTTGCCGCGCTTTGCATCTGGGAATTCTTTGATCTTATTAGAAACGCGGTTGCTGCTTTCCAAAGACGTCAGGTAATCTGCGCTGACGCTGCCGGTGATGTAGTTGCCGTCAAAGCAAGAGCAATCAAAGGCTTCGATTTTTGGGTTGCCTTCTTTGGCAGCCCAGATCAGATCATCCAGCTTTTGATAGAACAGCGCATCTGCGCCCAGTTCTTCGCGGATTTCTTCCACTGTGCGACCGTCTGCCACCAATTCATGTTTGGTTGGCATATCGATGCCATAAACGTTCGGATATTTCACCGGAGGAGAGGCGCTTGCGATATAAACCTTTTTCGCGCCGGCTTCGCGGCACATCTGAACGATCTTTTTGATCGTGTTGCCACGTACGATAGAGTCATCGATCAACAGCACGTTACGGCCATCAAACTCCAAAGGAACGGCGTTGAGTTTACGGCGTACAGATTTCTGGCGCTCTTCCTGACCCGGCATGATGAAGGTCCGGCCCACATAGCGGTTCTTCACCAAGCCTTCGCGGTATTTGATGCCGGTGACATTTGCCACTTCCAGCGCAACTGGGCGAGCGGAATCTGGCACAGGAATAATGCTGTCGATCTCAAGACCAGCGTCTTGAATTTGCTTGGCCAGTGTTTGCCCCATGCGGATCTGGCTTTTGTAGACAGAGATTTCATCGAGCATGGAATCTGGACGCGCCAGATAGACATATTCAAAGATGCACGGAGTCAGCTTGCCTTCAGCCGCTTGGAACGTGTGCATTTTGCCATCTAGATCGATCAGGATCGCTTCACCTGGCTTCACATCACGCAGCTTTTCAAAGCCGTTGATGCCAAAGGCAACATCTTCAGAAGCAAAGGCATATTCATCGCCTTCACCTTCAACTTCGCGTTTTGCAACGGAAAGCGGACGAATGCCATTTGGATCGCGGAAAGCCATCAAGCCAACGCCGGCGATCATTGTAATGACAGAGTAGGCGCCTTGGATGCGCTCCATCGTCATTTTAACGCCACTAAAGACGTTCCGGATCGGCTCGGATGTGCCGTTCACTTTGATGGCGTCAGAGATCTTATCGGCCAGAACGTTTAGCAAGATTTCGGAATCAGACGTTGTGCGCAGGTGGCGGCTATATTTCGCGGTCACCTTTTGCGCTTGTTCTGCTGTGTTGGTGATATTGCCGTTGTGTACCAGATAGATGCCGTAAGGCGCGTTCACAAAGAACGGCTGCGCTTCGGCAGCGCTGAGCGAGCCAGCCGTTGGGTAACGCACATGACCGATCCCCATCTTGCCGCGCAGCTCATCCGCTTCTTGGGAACCGAACACGTCTTTGACCAGACCGTTGGCTTTACGCTCACGGAAGAATTCGCCTGTGTATGTCACGATGCCCGAAGCATCCTGACCACGATGCTGTAGCATCAGAAGGCCGTCATACAGCTCGCCAAAGACATCAATATTTCGGTTTGAGATGCCTAAAATCCCGCACATAGAAGGGCTCCATTTCCACAGGTCGTTTGGTGTGAATTTGCGAAAGTCATATCAGCCACGGCCTTTCGGCACAAAAAACGCGCCGAAAGCAGGGCGCGTTGAGACAAAAGATCGCAAATTTTTGCAAATAGAAGAGGCGTAAACAATTGCATGTTTATGCGCCGCATTACTCGTCGTCATCAGATGCCAAGATACAGTAAAGCCAGCACAGCATAGCAGTGCGAAAACCGCGTAAAGCAACTGCAATTGATGGCTAACCAAGAGGTGGCTCCGAATCCTAGAGTGGGTTTCGCGCCCCTCATAAGGGGTCACGCAGGATATGTCACGAAAGTAACACAAAACTTTAGCTCTGGGCCAAAGAATAAATAAAAAACCCAGCGCTTGGCTGGGTTTCTTTTAGATTTGTAAATTTTTGAGACGTTTCTCAGGACTGGCAGGTGCCGACCAGCTCTTCGTATTGTGTTGTGATCCAACCCAGCGCCTGTGCAGGGTCACGATCTTCGATACGACCGGTGACGCGTGCAAACACAGTGGCAGAGCGGCTGTCGTCAACCATGGCAATGTCTTGGCTTGTCACAACGGTTTCATACACAAAGAAGGCGATGGCGATCAAAAGGATGCCGCGCAGCACGCCGAACAAAAAGCCTAGGCCCTGATCCAAACCGCCAAGCGCGGATCGTTGTACAAGCGAAGAGAACAAAGGTGTGAACAAAGACACGATGATTAGGGCTGCTGCAAAAACCGCTGCGAAGGCCGCGATGATCGCCAACTCACAGCTATCCGCCAAAAATTCGCCAACCACTGGGATTTCTTTCACAAGTGGTTCCACTTGCGGTGCGAACATAAACGCGAGGACCGCAGCTGCGATCCAGCCAACGATTGCCATACCTTCGCGCACCAAACCGCGTGAATAGGCAAGGAGCGCTGAAAGAATAATGACGCCTGCTACGACGCCGTCGATAATAGTGAAACCTTCCATCTGCTCACCCTGCTCCTTTTGAAGGCGCTACCCCGCGCCAAAGATGTCTCCCACGAATTGGGTCAAATCAGCGATCTGATTCTGGGAGATCCCAGCAACAGAAGGTGATTTGCCACCTTTCGGGGCTATTGCAGACGTGAAACCAAGTTTTTGGGCTTCTTTCAACCTATTTTCTGTTTGGCTGACCGGTCTCAGGGCTCCAGATAGAGAAATTTCTCCGAATACGACCGTATCAGCGGGGATGCTCGCGTCCTCGCGGGCTGAAAGTAATGCGGCGGCTACGGCCAGATCGGCGGCGGGTTCGTTGATCTTCATACCGCCTGCGACGTTCAGGTAAACATCAAGCCCAGTAAACGGAATGCCACAACGTGCTTCGAGAACCGCAAGGATCATCGCAAGGCGGCTGCTGTCCCACCCAACAACGGCGCGGCGTGGCTGCGCGTGGGGGCTCGGGGCCACCAAAGCTTGTAGCTCGACCAAAACGGGACGCGTGCCTTCAATGCCGGCAAAAACCACAGATCCGGGGGCAGGGGTGCCGCGTTCTGATAGGAACAAAGCAGATGGGTTGATGACTTCAGTCAATCCACTGCCTGTCATTTCAAAGACGCCAATCTCATCAGCAGCGCCAAATCTGTTTTTCACAGCGCGCAAGACGCGGAACTGATGCCCACGCTCGCCTTCGAAGTACAAAACCGTATCCACCATATGTTCAACAACGCGCGGTCCAGCGATCTGGCCATCTTTCGTGACATGGCCCACGATAATCACAGACATGCCTTTGCGTTTGGCAAAAGACGTCAGCTCATGCGCCGCGGCGCGCACTTGGCTGACCGAACCAGGGGCAGAGCCCACATTGTCGGACCACATGGTTTGGATAGAATCGATAATCGCCAGCTGCGGGCGTTCTTGTTCTAGGGTTGTTAGAATATCGCGCAGGTTGGTTTCCGCTGCCAATTGCACCGGAGCGTCGGTCAGGGCCAATCGCTGCGCGCGCATACGCACTTGCGCCGAAGCCTCTTCGCCAGACACATAGATGGTTTTCAAACCCTGCCGTGCAAATTGCGCAGCCGCTTGCAAAAGCAACGTTGATTTACCGATCCCCGGATCACCGCCCACCAAAATAGCAGACGCAGGCACCAGCCCACCACCCAACACACGATCCAATTCCGCTAGCCCAGACAAGGTACGAGGCGGCGGAGCCTCCTCGGTACGTAGATCGGTTAGGTTAATGTTTTTGCCTTTGTTATTGCCCAGCGTTGCTGCAGAGGGCCCTGTCGACAAAGGGGTGTCTTCGGAGATCGTATTCCACTCGCCACAAGCATCACAACGGCCGGACCATTTGTTGAAGCTCGCACCACATGCAGAACACGAAAAAACTGTTTTTGCTTTTGCCATGTTCTCGTTTTACCCCTTATCGCTTGCGCGTCAAATGACTTATCGCGATTGAGGCCAAAATACAGGCTGTGAACAGGTATAAACCCCAAGCGGTTTGTACCGTTGCAAGGCCGACGCCTTTCACCACAACCACGTAGAGGGCGATCAGAAAAACATCTGCCATGGCAAGTTTTCCTAGATATTCCAAAGCCCAAAGGGCCTTGCGGCGCATCAGTCCAAAATGGATCAGCGCCAAAGCGATGGTTTTCATCATCGGTGAGAAAATCGCAAAAAGCGTAACAAGCAGCGCCAAGAATACATCTGTTTGCCAAAGAGATTGCAGGCCTGAAATGACTGAAATCTCAGAAAGACCAAAGAGCGGCAGCAAACCCGCACGCAAAAGTGGGGCAAACCAACTGATTGGAAATAGGATAAGTAGAAGCAAGTTAGCGTAACGCAGCATTTTCGACCTTTCGAACTCTCTGCGTTATCTAAGGTTTCTTTGGCCGAGTTTCACCCGAAATCTCGGCCATCGACTTAGTTCAAGCTAGATTTCCCAGCTTCACTTTTCTTATGGGACAGCTTCACAACATTCGGATCGCCGTCCAGTTCGTACCCCAAGGTTGGAAGAATTTCGAGAAGATCTTCTTCAAGACGTTGAAGCTGCGCGTGCATCGCGCGCTCATCAGCTTCTACATCAACCAACCAAAGCTTAAGATCTGCGCAGGTGTGGCGCGCAGCTTCAATGCGATCCTGCATTTCTTCGACTTCGGCTTGGCGCTGTTCAAGGAAGCCCTTCGCACGCGCGACTTTCTCTTCGGAATAAACCTGTGCAAGATCACGTGATTGGAAACTCATTTGCGCCGCAGCTTGCAGGATCTCAGGTTCCAGCATCGAGAGCTCTGGATGTTCGCGCAGATGGATCAAGCGCTCTCGTACGGCATCAAACTCGTCAGACAGTTTGAAAATGCCCTGACGATCTGATTTGTGGCAGATGTGATAAGCACGTGCCACGTCGTTCATATTCATTGAGAACTGACGGTGAGACCGTTCAAGCTGCAAAATGCGACCGTGCGTTGGCAGGAAGGCGCATAGGCCAACAACCAACAGCGTCATACCCACTTGAAAGTAGATGCCTGCATTCGCAACAACGGTGTCGCCAAAGCGCGTTTCCAGACTGATCCAAGGCATTACACCCACGGCGGCCAGCAACGTACAGATCACCATTGCGGCTGATAAAATCAGTAATGTAAAAACTGCTACGGTCTGGAGTCCCCTCAACACGACCAGCAGGGATTTGCCAAAATTGGTATCCATAAAGTATCCCCTTCGGTCGCTATAATCCCATTCTGGCCAGCTTCGCGCAAGGGGGAAAATGTCTTAGAAACAGTCACTTATGAGGTTTGGCATTGTTTCCTGTAGGATTACAATGTCATTGATTTTTAACGAATTTTAACGAATTGCTTCGATTGGTCCTTCAGCCCGACCGTGGATAAATTGATCCAAATATGGGTCACCACTGTCGTCTAGTTTTGCAATTGGGCCTGTCCACTGAATCACCCCGTCATGCAGCATCGCAACCTTGTCTGCGATCGCCCGTACACTGCTCATGTCATGGGTAATGGTCATCGCCGTTGCGCCCATTTCGACAACGATTTCGCGGATCAAATCATTAATCACGCCAGACATGATCGGGTCGAGACCCGTTGTTGGCTCATCAAAAAAGATGATTTCAGGATCGGCTGCGATTGCGCGTGCCAGACCAACGCGTTTTTGCATGCCACCCGAAAGTTCAGAAGGGAAAAGATCAGCCACCTCGGCTTTCATGCCAACGCGACGCAGCTTTTCTATCGCGATCGAACGCGCTTCTTCCTTGGGGCGCTTCAGGCTGCCTCTGAGCAACCGAAAGGCGACGTTTTGCCAAACCGTTAAGCTGTCAAAGAGCGCGGCGCCTTGAAAGAGCATGCCAAAGCGGGCGAGGAAAGCATCACGATCCGCTTGGAGCACGTCTTGCCCATCTACAAGAATGCGACCTTGATCTGGGGTCACAAGACCCAGAACAGATTTTAGGGTAACTGACTTACCGGTGCCAGAGCCTCCAATGATGACCATGCTTTCGCCCTTGGCGATTGACAGGTCTACACCCTGTAAAACCTTTTTTGCACCAAAGGATTTATGTACATTTTCAAGCTCGATCATGTCGTGAAAAACACCGAAGTCAGAATGAAGTTTGCTGCCAAGATCAACACCGCCGCGGCTTGAACCGAGGCCTTTGTGGCTTGGCCAACACCCTGCGCGCCGCGACCTGATTGCATACCGAAATAGCAGCCCATGATCGCAGCGATGCCGCCAAAGGCACAGCCTTTGATCAGTGAGCTAGCGATATCTGCGATCTCAAGGAAATCTGCAGTGTTCTTAAGGTAAGTGGCTGAGTTGAAGCCAAGTTGCTGTGTGCCAACGATAAATCCGCCGTAGATCCCGATTATGTCGCCAACACCGACAAGAACAGGAACAACCAACAGCGCGGCCAAAACGCGTGGGGCAGTGAGGTATTTCATCGGATGCGTGGAAAGCGTCACCAAAGCATCGATCTGTTCTGTCACTTTCATTGTAGCGATTTCCGCAGCAATTGACGACGTGACACGGGCCGCAATCATCAACCCTACCAAAACAGGCCCAAGCTCTCGCACCATTCCGATCGCAACGATTTGCGGAACGACGGCCTCAGCACTAAAGCGCGCGCCGCCGGCATAGATTTGCAAAGCCAAAGCACCGCCTGTGAAAAACGCTGTTAGACCCACCACAGGCAGCGACAGCCAGCCGATATTCAAAAGCGCAGCAAGAAACTCTCGCCCATAAAAGGGCGGTCGTACGATATGGCTCACGCCGTCGATGGCAAACAATGTCACGCGACCTGTCGCCGCTAGAAGGCCAAGCACAGCGCGTCCAATATGCGCCAGAGGTGATAAAAGCCTCATGAGGAATAGCGCCGCGTGTAGCGTCCGCCCAAAGACGTTAGAATTTCATAGCCGATGGTGCCCGCGGCATCGGCAAGCATATCGACAGTTTGGTCTTCCGTCAGAATGTCCAGCTCGCGCGGGTCTTCCCCGAGATCGGTGATATCGACACCAATCATATCCATAGAGATACGGCCAATGACTGGGCAGGCCACGCTACCATGGAAGACAGAGACATCAGCACCCATTTTACGGATCAGCCCATCCGCATACCCTGCTGCAATTGTAGCAACACGACTTGGGCGCTCGGCTGTCCAAGTGTTTGAATACCCGACAGTTTCCCCTTCATCCAAATCACGACATTGGATGACCGGAATGGACACATGCGCCACGGCTTCGGCGTCTTCAAATGGCATGCCGCCATACAGACCCACACCGGGGCGTGTGACGTCAAAATGATAGTCAGGACCCAGCAAAATACCGCCCGTTGCAGCCAAGCTGCGTGGCGCGTCGATGCCTTGGGTCATCTCAAGGAAAGATCGAAGTTGGATCGCGTTCATTGGATGATCTGGTTCATCTGCGCAAGCAAGATGCGACATCACCAAAGTCGGCGTTTGTTTTTCTACGATTTCACGAAGCGCAGCCCATTCGGCAGGTTCCATGCCAAGACGGTTCATGCCTGTATCAAGTTGAACACCAAAATCATGCCCAGGAAGGCTTTCGACATGACGCAGCATTTGGTCAATGGAATTCACCATTGGGGTCAATTGCATATCGTGGATCATATCCGTGTCGCCGCTCATGTGTCCTGAAAACACGTTGATTTCTGGCCCAGGGCCGAGCGCCTGACGCACTTCGACGCCTTCTTCAACAGCAGCCACAAAGAACTTGCGTACGCCGGCGTTGGCTAAGCTGCGCGCGACGCGTCCAGCGCCAAGCCCATAGCCATTGGCTTTCACCACGGCTGCGGTTTCGCAGTTGGTTTTTGCGTCCAGCGCTTTCCAGTTTCGGATCAACGCAGCGAGGTCGATTGTAAGTGTTGCAGTAGCCATACGAGTTAGTTGAAGGGCAGTGCCTAAGAGGTCAAGGGTTTTTCAGAATTTTCATGTTCAGCCAGTGGCCTAGAAGCCAAAGATGTAGCCTGACTGGATCTATCGGGAAAGCGTCAATTGGGCGGCTTTGACTGCTGCCTCTGCCTGATCGCGCCTCATTTTGCGCTGTCGTTTGTTCGGCATAGGATAGGAATCTTCACGAAACAGGTCTGATAAATCAAACAGCCCAGGCAAAGCAGCACAGTATGTGGCGCGTACTTCTTCGTTCTCTGCAGCATAGGTCCGCATGATAGATCTGCGCGTTTCAAGATCCAGACAATCCGAGGATACAACAGTGCCCTCGGGGCGGTGGTGCATAATATGACGGATGATATCTTTTGTGTTGACCTTAGGCGTTTCGCGACTGATTTGCCCTAAAAGCTCTGACACTTCGCGGGACAGCGTCGCATTCGCGCTGGGGTGTTGGTATTTTTGTCCAAGTTCCAAAGGAATGCCCGTACTTCGGCAGAAGTCCTGCAACACGTCACCGCCCGGAAAGAGTGTTCGTTCAAATGGGCGCACAATTAGATTGCGAATACCAAATGCGGTAGCGAAATGAGACAGTGTTTGCCCGTAATGCAGGTTTACGACAGTCTGCGCATATTCCTCAGGTGATCCCTGATACCGACCGTTTTTCACCCGTTGCTTGTACATGGATTCGGCATATTTGTCTTGCCGGCGAATATACACAACAACTCTGGTCTGAAGCCTCAGCGCGGCAGGAAAGATCTTGGCGAAATACTCCGCCATGTCTTTACGGAAAAACATTTCAGAAGAGATAATGCAGGTCTTGCCTGAGTTTTCAACTATCTCAGACAGGATTTCCTCAGCAACAGCTTCGCCTTTACCTTTGCGGATCAATTGAATGATCGAGTTATGCGCGATGTTGGTGCGCCCCGCTTGCACGAAATGAAAACCGGCCTCAGAAAGCGCCTCTGTTTGGGTTTTCAAAAAACCCTGAATCGACGTGGTACCGGTTTTCTGCGACCCGATGTGCAGAATGACCCGAGGTGCTGCCATTAGGTGTACCCTTGGTCTTGTTGCCAAGTCTTAGCCAAGTTGCCAAACCGCGTGAACTGCGCTTCGAACGCTAGATCAACGGTGCCAATTGGGCCGTGACGCTGCTTACCGATAATGACTTCTGCACGGGCATGCAGACGTTCCATTTCTTCCTGCCACATGGCCATTTTCTCAAGATCGTGCTCGCCCGGCTTTTCACGCTCTTTGTAATATTCTTCGCGGAACACGAACATGACCACGTCGGCATCTTGCTCAATCGAACCAGATTCACGAAGGTCTGACAGCTGCGGGCGTTTATCGTCTCGGCTTTCCACCGTACGCGAGAGCTGGGAGAGGGCGATCACTGGGATATTCAATTCCTTTGCGATGGCTTTCATACCCATCGAGATTTCACCGATCTCTTGAACACGGTTTTCAGCGGTACCACGGCAAAGCTGCAAGTAGTCGATGATCAGAACATCCAGACCATGCGTCCGTTTCAGGCGGCGTGCACGGGCGGCCAGCTGGGCAATAGGCAGGGCAGGGGTGTCATCGATGAACAGCGGGCAGGCTTCCAGCGTTTTCGCAGCATCTACGAAGCGGCGGAATTCTTGTTCTGTCATGTCGCCACGACGGATCTGCTGAGAAGGCACTTCAGAGGCTTCAGACAGAATACGCGAGGCGAGCTGTTCTGCACTCATTTCGAGTGAGTAAAACCCAACCACGCCGCCTTCGACAGCACCTTCCGTGCCATCTGGGCGAATGCCCTTCTTGTAGGCTTTGGCAACGTTAAAGGCGATGTTGGTCGCCAAAGAGGTTTTCCCCATCGATGGACGACCCGCAAGGATCAGCAAATCCGATGGGTGTAAGCCGCCTAGCTTGGCATCTAGGTCAACAAGACCTGTCGACACACCAGCAAGGCCACCGTCACGCTGGTAGGCTGCGTTGGCGGTTTGAACCGCTTCGGTCACAGCTTTGAGGAAGGACACAAAACCGCTGTCGGTTTTACCTTGCTCAGATAGCTTATAAAGCGCCTGTTCAGCTTGCACGATCTGCTCGCGCGGCTCTTCGGTGACTTCCATTTTCGTCGCGCGATCCGCAATCGTTTGACCAAGGCCGATCAATTCGCGGCGGATGGCCAGATCATAGATCATCTGAGCATAGTCTTTGGCGGCGTAGGCAGAGATCGCAGCGCCTGCGAGGCGCGCCAGATAGGCTGGGCCGCCGAGTTCTTTCAGGCCGTCGTCATCTTCCAAAAACGCCTTTAGCGTGACTGGAGAGGCGAGGTTGTTCTTGGCAATCCGCGCAGCGGCGACTTCGTAAATGCGCGCGTGGACTGGATCGTAGAAATGAGATGAATTGATCACCGACGCCACACGATCGAAAATATCATTGTTCGTCAGGATCGCGCCCAGAAGCTGTTGTTCCGCTTCGATGGAATGCGGCATTGGATCGCCGTCTTGCGCAGAGGACTGAGCCTCGAGGGCACCCGGATTTATTGTCGTTAGCTCGTTCATACTGCTCTCCCGGTACATGCGCGGGTCTTGTTTTCGCCGTGTGCCCCCACGTGTGAAGGTTTAACGGATTTTTGGTTTTCTGAGTATCAGGGTAAATCAGTTGATAACCCATGAATAACTCTGTGGATGCTTTTTAACCCTAGTAGACCGTTTTAACGCACTGCCTAGATATTGTGGCACACTCAGGCGCAGACGCCAAATATCTTATAGGTAAACCCGCCCGAATCGTGTTTTCGCGCTGATTTATGCACATAATTTCCACAGGATAATTTTGTTTTCCATCTGCTGTGGGCGTCATCATCCTTTGCCAAAGAAGGCCTTCGGCAAAGGTATTTAGATCAAGAAAAAGCTTACTTCACGTCCCAATAGACCGGATAGCCTGGATCAAACACAGTGACAGGACCGTCGCCGCTTTCGATTTTCGCAGGGAAAACAGTTGGTTTGTCAGATTTCACCAAGGTGATTTTGTCTTGGTTCACTGGCAAGCCGTAGTGCGCAGGGCCGTTTAGAGAGGCAAAGCCTTCCAGCTTGTCCAATGCGCCTTCTTCTTCGAAGACATGCGCCAGCAGGGCCATAGTGTTGGTCGCGGTAAAGCAACCCGCGCAACCGCAGCCGCTTTCTTTCGCTGGATCAACGTGTGGCGCAGAGTCTGTGCCCAAGAAGAAACGTTTGTCGCCGGATGTCGCCGCTTCAACCAATGCCAGACGGTGGTTTTCACGTTTGGCGACGGGCAAGCAGTAGTAATGTGGCTTGATGCCGCCCGCGAGGATGTGGTTGCGGTTGATGATCAGGTGGTGGGTTGTGATCGTCGCGCTCAGATTCTTTTCATTGGATTTCGCATAGTCCACGCCATCTTTGGTGGTGATATGTTCCATCACCACTTTGAGATCTGGGTTTGCTTTGCGGATCGGGTCTAGGACGGTTTCGATAAACACCGCTTCACGATCAAAGATGTCCACCTCGTGGTTGGTGACTTCGCCATGAATACAAAGGTTTAGGCCGATTTCAGCCATCTTATCCAAAACAGGGCGGACCTTATCAAAGTCCTTAACGCCAGAGGCTGAGTTTGTCGTGGCGCCCGCTGGATAGAGCTTGACCGCTTTGACCAGACCGCTTGCATGAGCCGCAGCAACATCTTCTGGATCTGTATCTTCGGTCAGATAAAGCACCATCAAGGGATCAAAGCTCATGCCGTCCGGCAGAGCTGCCATGATACGGTCTTTGTAAGCTTTGGCTTGCGCGCCGGTTACGACGGGCGGCACGAGGTTTGGCATGATGATTGCACGTTGGAAGTGACGCGCGGTTTCAGGCAAAACGGCTTGCAGCATTGCGCCATCGCGCAGGTGCAAATGCCAGTCGTCGGGGCGGGCAATTGTCAGGCTTTGTGTCATACTTTGCGATTACACAAGAAGCGCAGGCTGATCCAGAAGATTTGATACAGCGAAGGCCAAATTTGCTGTGCAAAATTTCTGAAACGGCGGTTTGGTCTCAAGTTGTTACCAAATGTTAACCTTAAAATTGTACGAGTTTCCAATTTTCATGTTACCCTCCACCTTAAGGAGAGTGAATGGTTCAACGCGTTTTGCAAAGTTTCCGAAAACTACCGATCGCGGCCCAATGTTGGACCGCCGGTTGGGTCTTTCCCATAAACGTGGCCACGATTGGGCTGCTAGACTTGGGGCCGTATTGCCACAAGGTGATGACCTTCGCTTTGCTTGGCCTCATCGGGGTATTTGCAGTGACCTTGGCGCAAAAGGGCGTGACGCGTTTGGCTGCGTTGCCAAAGTTGATGTTTTGGACGCCGATGATCTTTTTGATCCTGATGGTCTTACTACGTTATGAACTCGACCCGATTTATGCTTCTTTTTTGTTGGCTCTAGCGGTTACGAACCTGATCCAAGTGGTTTGGGCGTACTCTGATTGGCTTGATTGGTGGCGAGGTGATCGCAGCGTGTTGTAAGCACCAACAACTGAAAAACAAAAAGCCCCGGCCAAATTGGCGCGGGGCTTTTCAAATGTCATAAAGACAAAGCTTACTTTGGAAGAGGGCCGATCATCATGATCATTTGGCGGCCTTCCATCTTCGGCATGTTCTCTACTTTGCCAAGCTCTTTGGTGTCTTCAGCAACACGTAGCAAGAGTTCACGGCCCAAGTTCTGGTGAGCCATTTCACGACCGCGGAAGCGCAGGGTAACTTTGACTTTGTCACCTTTTTCCAAGAACTTAACCACGTTACGCATTTTGACCTCATAGTCGTGCGTATCGGTGTTCGGACGGAATTTGACTTCTTTGACCTGAATTGTTGCCTGCTTTTTACGGGCTTCAGATTCACGTTTCTGCTGTTCGTATTTGAACTTACCATAGTCCATAATCTTACAGACAGGCGGTGTGGCATTTGGGGAAATTTCTACAAGATCCAATTCCGCTTCGGCAGCCAAAGACATTGCTTTGGCAGGCGAGACGACGCCGTGATTTTCACCTTCGGCTCCGATCAAGCGAATTTCAGGTGCACGGATGCGATCGTTGATGCGGGGGCCAGTGTCGCGCTGTGGTGGCGCGTTGTGCGGTCTGCGGGCTATGGTTTTGATCCTTCAATCGTTAGCAGGTTTAATGCCGTAAACTATAAGCGCCTTTGTATGACTGCAAGCTGTTAATACCTGAATATGAGCCGAATTTTCCGACTTTCCCCCTAGAAGCTTTGCCGATAGCAGGGCATTTCAAGAAAGCAAAGGGAGGCTCTGCGTTTAGCGGGCCGGATAACATCGGAGAAGTTCCTTGAAAAATATTATTTGGGTTGTGATTGCTGCGGCCGTGGCTGTGGTGGCCTATTTCCAGTTCGGCAAGTCTGACGACATGGCAAAAGACGCGGCAGCTGAAATCGAAGCTCCAGCGGCGGTTGTTGAAGAAAAAGCAGAAGAAACAACGACTTCTATCGTTGGCGCTGTGACTGACGCTGTTGAAAGCGTGAAAGAAGAAGCTGCGGAAGCGGTTGAAGCTGCGACAGACGCGGCAAGCGAAGCGGTTGAAGCAGCAACAGATGCGGCAGGCGATGCGGTTGAAGCAGCAACTGACGCAGCGGGTGATGCAGTAGACGCGGCAACTGACGCAGCGGCGGGCGCAGCAGATGCGGCGACGGATGCAGCTGCAAGTGCAGTAGAAACAGCGACAGACACTGCCGCGGCAGCAACAGATGCAGCAGCGGAAGCTGTTGAAAACGTTGCAGAAACAGCGACTGAAACGGCTGGCGATGCAGTTGAAGCAGCAACTGATGTTGCAACAGATGCAGCAGACGCGGTGACTGAAACAGCTACGGATGCAGTTGAAGCGGTGACTGAAGAGGCAACCGAAACAGCAACTGAAGCGGCAACTGACGCAGCGGTAGAAGCTGTGACTGAAGACGCCTCTGTTCTGGATCTGCTGTCCACAGACGGTTTTGATCTGGGTAAAGTCACTGATTTGATTGACAATTCCAGCGTTGGCGATCTGCAAAAAACGGCGCTGAAAGCCGCGATCACAAAGGCACAGGAAAACCCTGAGCTGCTGCAATCTGCACTAGAGCAGGTGAAGGCGGCACTGGGTCTGTAATTAAAACCCAATCCATTTTAAGACGCCGCGTCCCTGTCCGTGGGGCGCGGCATTTATTTTTTGGTAATGTGACAATTGGTACATTTCACCAACTGAAATGTACAATTCCCGAAACTCCCCTATAGACCCAGCGCACGTACCTGTTAGGCTTTGTTAAGCCTTATGCCGCTAAGTGGTTCACAAGGCGCATTTTTCGGGAGGCTTTGATGAGCGTAAAGCGAATTACCGTTGATATCCAAACCCACGATGTGGCGGCCTTACAAAGCTTTTACGAAACCGTGTTTGGCTTAAGTTCCGTGATGAACATGGGATGGGTTGCGACCATGGCCAACGGGCAGACCGCGCCTATTCAGGTGACTTTGGCCGAAGAGGGTGGCTCTGGCGCGCCGATGCCGGACTTGTCGATCGAGGTTGAGGATGTGGACGCCATCCATGCCAAGGTTTTGGCACTGGGGCATGACATTGAATATGCGCTGACCGATGAGCCATGGCAGGTGCGCCGGTTCTTTTTGCGCGATCCAGCGGGCAAGTTGATCAATGTGTTGTCGCATGTGGGGTAGGGCGCAGGTTTAGTGAATGACAACTAGAGCCCAATTTAACCGAAGCGGCAGCATGCTCCAAAGTCTGAAGTACTAGCTCAACTTGAATTCAGGTACCGTTCTTTTCGTAGGCTTCAAATAGGTCTGTAACGAGCACACCGTTTATCTTCATTCCGGATAGATCGGCATCTTCGATTTCGACGTTGGTTAGCCTGGCTTGCGAAATGGATACTCCGGACAAGTTTGCATCGCTGATTGTCGTTCCCGATAGGTTCACATTTTTGAACGTGGAATCTCCGAGATTTACGTCGTCAAAACTTGCCGCTGCAAGGTTTGTATCTTTGAAGGTGGCATTGCTCAAAACCGCGTAGAAACTCGCTCTTTCAAGATTAACGCCGTCAAACTGCACCGCCACCATATTGGCACGTTCATAGCGAGTACCGGATAAATCAGGGCCGTCGAATGGGTTGCTAGAATTCATCGAAAATCTCCAAGCGGATATCACTTTCAGAAAACCTATCACACATTTATGGATGTGGAAAAGCGGCGGAGCTGGCATTGGTTCAACCGCAGCGAATTGGTGCTTCGTCCGCAGATCGGCTTTTAAATCTTTAGCATTCTCGTAAATCACAAACCCATTAGAACTTGTCGACAAACTGCTTTAGAGAGGTCGCATGCGAAAGGATCTGTCCCATCACTTTGTTTGACCTAAATACGCTAACGCCTGCGCATCAAGAGGTGGTTAAAGCGACCCGTCAGTGGCTTGATGAGATGGTGGTGGGCCTTAATCTGTGCCCGTTTTCTTCGAGCGTTATTGCGCGGGATCAGGTGGTTTATGCGGTTTGTGATGACGCAGATGATGCTGCGTTTCAGGCGTTTTTTCTGGATGAATTGCAGCGTTTACTGAGCGCGAGTGAAAACGATATTGCCACAAGCTTATTGATGTTTCCCAAGGGGCTTGAGGCGTTTGAGGATTATCTTGATGTGCTGGATTGGTTTCAGCAACTGCTCGAGCAGGCGGAGCTGACAGAGCAGGTGCAGCTCGCGTCTTTTCATCCGCAGTATCAGTTTGACGGTGTTGAGGCCGATGATCTGAGCCATTTCACCAATCGCGCGCCTTATCCTACGGTGCATTTGTTGCGGCAGGATCAGATGACCAAGGTGCTGGCGCATGTGGCAGACCCTGATCAAATTTATCTGGATAATATCGAGACATTGAAGAGGCTTGGCCGCAAAAAGGTAGAGACACTATGCCCCTGGGGGGCATAGGTTTTGTGTTTGCGGATCATTCGCCTTCGGTGTCGATGAAGCCGTCGGATTGGCGGCTCCAGAAGCTGGCGTAGAGGCCGGAGCGTTTTATCAGCTCTTCGTGGGTGCCTTCTTCGATAATCTTGCCTTGGTCCATGACGATGATGCGGTCCATACGGGCGATGGTCGAGAGGCGGTGGGCCACAGCGATCACGGTTTTGTCTTCCATCACATCGATCAGGGATTTCTGGATGTCGGCTTCGACTTCGCTGTCCAGCGCGCTGGTGGCTTCGTCGAGGATCAGGATCGGGGCGTTTTTCAGGATGACGCGGGCCAGAGCTACGCGTTGGCGTTGGCCACCTGATAGTTTCACGCCGCGCTCGCCGACGTGGGCGTCGTAGCCGGTGCGGCCTTTGTTGTCTTTCAGGCCGGTGATGAAGTCATGGGCGTGGGCCTTTTGGGTGACGGCTGTGAGGGCGGCTTCGGAGACATCTGTGCGGCCGAGCAGGATGTTGTCTTTCACAGAGCGGTTCAGCAGCGAGGCTTGTTGGGCGACCATGCCGATGGCGGCGCGCAGGCTGTCTTGGTCGACTTTGCGGATGTCTTGGCCGTCGATTTCGATGGCGCCGCTCTCGGCTTCGAAGAAGCGCAGGATCAAGTTGACGAGCGTGGATTTGCCCGCGCCGGAGCGGCCGACGAGGCCGATTTTCTCGCCCGGTTTGATGGTGAGGGAGATGCCATTCAGCCCGCCTGCGCCGTGGCCGTAGTGGTGGGTTAAGTCTTTGATTTCAATCGCGCCTTCGGAGATTTTCAGCTCTGGCGCGGTTGGGTCAACGGGGATGGCGAGGGGCTGGCCGATGGTTTTCAGCGCTTCTTTCAAAGAGCCGATGCGGTTGAAGACCCACCAGACGGAATCCAAGATCCAATCGGCCATGGTGGTGATGCGCAGGGCCAAGGCGATGGCGGCAGAGACGAGGCCGATGGTGGCGGCGTCGACGGACCAGAGCCAGATGCCGTAGCCGATGAAACCGATCATGACGACCGCTTCGAGCAAGACCAGAGATGTGAATAAGCCCACGCCGATTTGGCGGGCGATAAACAGGGTCTGGCGGGTGTCTTCGAGGCGGTTTCTTTGTTCGGTGGCGATGTGTTCTTTAGGAGAGAACAGCTTGAGTGTTTCAAAGTTGCTGAAGCTGTCGACCACTGTGCCGACAAGCGCGGATTTGGCGGCTTGGAAGTTTTGCTGGGCGTTCACCATATGGGGGATCACCATGGTGAGGATGCCGATGTAGAGCGCGAGCCACAGGAACAGGGGCAGGGCGAGCAGAATGTCGGTGTCGGCCATCAGGATGACGACGCCGATCATATAGACGAGGCCAAAGGCCACGGCTTTAAGGCCCGCGTGGATGGAGTCTGTGAGGTGGTTGCCGATGTCTACGAGGCGGCCAGAGGTACGGCCTGTCAGGTCTTCTTGGAACCAACCCACGGATTGCTTGAGCAGGTGATCGTAAGCACGCCAGCGTACCAGCGTGGCGGTGTTACATTGGAAAGAGATATCGTTGATCGCCATATGCAGGAAATGGGCGATTGGGCGGATGAATAGGATGATAAAGCCCGCGAAAAGCAGTTTCGGGCCTTGGGCTTGCCAAAACCCTTCGGTGCCGTGGTCGGCCAGCATGTCGATGATTTGGCCGGCAAAAGCGATCAGCCAGACCTCGATCGAGGCGGCGAGAACTGTGAAAATCAAGCTGAGGGTGATGACCTTGCGCATCGGGTAAAGGTGCGAGCGCACATAGGGCCAGACCTCTTTTTCGGGCGGCTTACCGGACAGCGTGTAAGGGTCTGCGGCGTTGAGGAAGAGCTTTGTCACGCGATCATATAGGGCATTCATAAGCTAACCTCCTTAAATGACTTCAAGGTATAGGCGCATTTTGACAAATGCCAATATGAGATCTGACATATTTGGACAAATAAAAAGGCCACCTGCGCGGGGCAGATGGCCTTTGGACGTGTTATGTATTGAACCTTAGTCCAAGAAGGCTTTTTCGACCACGTAATGCGCAGGCTTAGAGTTTGCGCCTTCTTCCAGACCGTATGTGTTTTCAAATAGGTCTTTCAGTTCGAGGTTGAACGCCATGTTGCCACAGATCATCGCGCGATCTGTATCTGGGTTCAGTGGTTCTACACCCAAGTCTTCGAAGGCTTCGCCAGAGCGCATCAGGTCTGTGATGCGGCCCATTTTTGGGCTCTCTTCGCGGGTTGTGGTTGGGTAGTATTTGATCTTCTTCCAGAAGTCTTCGCCGATCACTTCGTTCAGCAATTCGTCTGTTTTCAGGCTTTCGATGAGTTCTGCACCGTAGACCAGCTCGCCGGCTTCGCGGCATGTGTGGGTGATGATGATCTCGTCGAACTTTTCGTAAGTTTCTGGCTCGCGCAGCAGGGATGCGAAAGGCGCGAAACCTGTGCCGGTTGCGAAGAACCAGATGCGTTTGCCTGGGATCAGCGCGTCATGCACCAATGTGCCAACTGGCTTTGGACGCAGGATGATCTGGTCGCCTTCTTTGATGTGCTGCAGCTTGGAGGTCAGCGGGCCGTCTTGCACTTTGATGGAATAGAACTCCATCTCCTCGTCCCAAGATGGGGAAGCGATAGAGTAGGCGCGCAGCAGTGGCTTTTGCTTACCAGTCTCTGGGTGCGGATCACCCATCAGGCCGATCATAACGAATTCGCCAGAGCGGAAACGCAGGGACGCAGGACGCGTGCAGCGGAAAGAGAACAGACGGTCTGTCCAGTGTTTAACTTCGGTCACTGTCTGCGCGTCTGGCAGGACAGGTGTCTTCGGGGCTTCTACAGCAGTTGCTTCAGTCACAGCGGTTGCTCATCTCATCAAAAACATGTCGGGCGGAATTGTCCGCCCTTCATGTAACAGTTTCTATACAGTGCGAAAGGGCCAATTTGGTCATGGCTGACATGACCAAGCTTCATGGCCTCGCGCGGCTTAAGCTTTCGCGCGCAGACGCGATTGGTAATCGTGGGCTTTCCAATCTGCGCGGAAAAGCCATTGATCTTCGGGCTGGCGTGCGGCGAGCTCTTCGGAAATTTCGACTTCGTCAAAACCGCAGCGGCGGGCCATTGCGTATTGATCAGCGATCACGTGACCCTTGGCGCGCAAGCGGCCTTTGTAGCCCATCAGGCGCAATTGGCGCGCGATGGTGAAGCCACGGCCATCAGAGGCCGCAGGGAAATCCACGCGGATCATTTGCGCGGTTTCCACAAAGCCTTTCAGCGTGGCTGGGTCTGTGTCAGAGGCCACATCCAAGGATGTGATGTCGTTTGCGGCGTCTGTGTCAAACTCGGCCACGAAACCATGTGTCCAGTCGTCGGCAGCAAAGCCGGTATCTGTGATAATTACAGTCATGCGTTCACTCCTTTACGGACCATTTTCCCATCAACGAAATGGATGCCGCATTCGGTTTTATCTTGTCCGCGCCAGCGGCCGGACCGTGGATCTTCACCCGGTTTCACCGGGCTTGTGCAAGGGGCACAGCCGATAGACGGGTAGCCCTTGGCCACAAGCGGGTGCTTGGGCAGACGGTTTTCTTCCATATAGGCGCGTACATCTTCCGGCGCCCAATAAGCCAGTGGGTTCACCTTGATGCGGCCTGTGAAATCTTCGACTTCGAAGAATTCCAGCTGCGCGCGGGTGCCCGCCTGGAAGCGTTTGCGGCCTGTGATCCAGCCATCATAGCCGCGTAGGGCTTTTTGCAGAGGGCGGGTTTTGCGCAGGGCGCAGCAGGCGTCGGTGTCACGCTGGTGCAGCGTGCCATCTGGGTCTTCGGCTTCCAGTGTGGCTTGGCTTGCGCGGATGACCTGCACGTTGGTGAGGTTCAGACGCTCTGAGATTTCCAGCTGATATTCCAGCGTTTCAGCAAAGAGCATTTCTGTATCCACGAAGAGCACTGGCACATTGCGGTCTACAACAGAAACAAGGTGCAAGAGCGCCACGCTTTCTGCGCCAAACGAGCTGACCATGGTCAGCTTGCCGACGTCTGGATCTTTAAGCGCGCGTTCCAACACGGCAGTCGCCGAGTGGTGTTTATAGCGCGCGTTGAGCTCTGCGACCTTTTCCTTGAGCGGATCTGCCGGAGCAGAACCACCAAGGTTCAAAGGTGTCACAGCGCCTTCGCTTGCTGAGTTATCATGCGGCATTAGCCTGCGCCTCTGGATAGATATAGCCTTTGAACGGGGCCAACCCAACGCGGTTATACGTCTCTAGGAAGGTCTCGTTTTCGTCTTCGCGTAGTTCCAGATACCCTTTGACGGTGCGTTCGATGGCTGGCACGATTTCGTCATAGGCAAAGCCCGGACCCACGCGCTGGCCAACGGCCGCAGAATTGGTTGCGTCACCGCCCAGAGTGATCTGGTAGTTTTCAACACCGGCGCGGTCTAGGCCCAAGATGCCAATGTGACCGACGTGGTGGTGACCACAGGCGTTGATGCAGCCCGAGATTTTGATTTGCAGATGACCGATGTCGTGTTCGATCTTCAGCTCGTCAAAGCGGGTTGCAATCTGCTGTGCCACTGGGATGGAGCGGGCTGTTGCCAGCGCGCAGTAGTCCATGCCCGGGCAGGCGATGATGTCAGAGATCAGGCCGATGTTGGCCGTGTGCAGATCATGTTCTTTCAGCGCAGCATAGATGGCTGGCAGGTCTGATTTGTGAACATGCGGCAGGATCACGTTTTGCTCGTGGCTGATGCGCAGCTCGTCGTGGCCGTACTGGCGGGCCAGTTCTGCCATTGCGCGCATTTGCTCGGCTGTTGCGTCGCCCGGTGTTTCGCCGTGTTTCTTCAGCGAGATGGTGACGATGCTATAATCGGCTTGCTTGTGCGCTGTCAGGTTGGCGTCAACCCAGCTGCGGAACATGGTGTCTGCTTCGTAAGCTGCGTCAAACGCGTCTGTTGGCACGTTGCGGAAGGCCGGTGCTGCGAAGAACTTTTCGATCTCTGCGTAAAGCTCTAGATCAAAGCCTTCGAAGGTTGGGCGGATCATTTGGAAACGCTCTTCAACGCGTTCCAGAATGTCTTCGATACCGTGCTCGTGCACAGTGATCTTGATACGCGCTTTGTATTTGTTGTCGCGGCGACCGATTTGGTTCCAGACGGATACGGTGGCTTCCAGATAAGACAGCAGGTCTTCTTGAGAGACGAAGTCTTTCAGAACCTTGCCGATCATTGGCGTACGGCCAAGACCGCCACCCACAACGATTTGGTAGCCCAATTCGCCTGCATCGTTTTTCACGATGTAGATGCCGATGTCATGCGCTTTGATCACGGCACGGTCGTTTTCAATCGCGCCAGAGACTGCGATTTTGAACTTACGTGGCATGGATTGGAATTCTGGGTGATCGGTAGACCACTGACGGATCAGTTCCGCCACTGGGCGTGGGTCCGCCACTTCATCGGCTGCCGCGCCAGAGAAATGGTCGGCGGTCACGTTACGGATGGTGTTCCCAGATGTTTGGATGGCGTGCATGTTCACGTCGCCCAGAGCGTCCAGCATATCTGGCACGTCTTTGAGCTTTGGCCAGTTGTACTGGATGTTCTGACGTGTGGTGAAGTGGCCGTAGCCTTTGTCCCACTTTTCCGCCAGCAGGGCGAGTGTGTCCATCTGAGCAGAAGACAGCGTGCCATAAGGAATGGCCACGCGCAGCATGTAAGCGTGCAATTGCAGGTACAGGCCGTTCATCAGGCGCAGAGGACGGAATTCGTCTTCGGTCAGGGAGCCGTCGATGCGGCGATCTACCTGTGCGCGGAACTGGCGATTGCGTTCCGCCAGAAAGGCGCTGTCAAAGTCGTTGTACTGATACATGATTATGCCTCTGCCTGTTTGCCGTGGAAATAGTTAGACGGACCGACACGGCGGAACTCTTCACGGAAATGGGTTGGAACGGGTTTGCCATCTTCGCCTTCTTTGGCATCTGCCAAATAAGCACCAACGGTGACGGCTGTTTGTTGCTGTGCCTCGATCAGGCGCAGTTCTGCATCTGCCTGTTCAGTCAAAAGCACGGCTT
Organism: uncultured Paracoccaceae bacterium; assembly: GCA_947499725.1. Classification (GTDB taxonomy): domain Bacteria; phylum Pseudomonadota; class Alphaproteobacteria; order Rhodobacterales; family Rhodobacteraceae; genus Cognatishimia. The sequence goes on from CANMPK010000001.1 coordinate 649,096, forward strand.
CGGACAGCTCACGGCTCCACTCACCGGAGTCTGTCATGTAGATCACATCGCCTTCCAACAGGTGGTTGGCGGTGATGACTTTAGGTGTAAAGGCGCGTGGCATATCCGCGAGCTCCTCTTTTGACGTTAAGCGGGGCGTAAAGACACAGTGGCCCCATAGTGTTTGACTTTCCCTGTAATATAGGAAATTGTTCCGGTAAAGCGCTAGATGCTTACGCAAATAGAAACGTTTGTTCTGGTTTGTGTGGGCTTCGGGTGGAACGTTCTAAATTATCGGGAAATATGGAATGGCGTTGCGAATTGATGATATGGATCGGAAAATCCTTGATGAGCTGCAACGAGATGCGGCCCTATCGTTGGACGAGATTGCACGACGAGTGGGTTCTTCCAAGACACCGGTCTGGAACCGAATCCGCAAGCTGCGCGAGGGTGGTATTATCAAGCAACAGACTGCATTGCTAGATGCAGAAGCGCTTGGATTTGAAGCTTGTTTCTTTGTGCTGATCCGCACCAGCGAGCACGAGGCCGATTGGCAGGCTAAGTTCTTGAAAGCCTTGCAGGATCGCCCCGAGGTGCAAGAGGCACATCGCTTGGCCGGAGATATCGATTATATCCTGAAAGTGCGCGTTGCGAATGCGCGGGCCTATGATCAATTCTATCAAGTTCTGATTTCAGAAGTGCGCGTGCATAATGTGACGGCGCTTTTGTCGATGGAAGAGATCAAGTCAACGACTTTGTTGCCGCTTTAGGGGCTGCTGGGCGTTTCCCAAGTTTGATCTAGAAAACCCGCCGGTGCCTTTGGGGCGCGGCGGGTTTTTTGATGTGCGGCTTTATTGTGTGCGTTTGAGGGTGGCTGTTGCCACGCCCATCGCGACCAAAGCGCCTCCGCCAAAGCGCGTGAACCATGCCATAACACTCGGGCGCGCGATTTTTTGGCGAAGTTTGTCTGCCAATAGCGCGTAGGCCAAAGCGTTGATGGCGGCCAAGGCCACAAAGGTTGTAATCAAAATCGCGAACTGCGGAAGAAGCGGGCTGTTTACAGCGATGAACTGCGGCACGAAGGCAATGAAGAACACAATGGATTTCGGGTTAAGTGCGGTCACGGCTGTGGCATGACCAAAGACCCGTGAGGCCTCTGTGTTGGTCACTTTTTCCAAATCCCCCATGGATGCATTCGGCGCGCTTTTGAAGAGTTTGACGCCAAGGTAGATCAGATAAGCCGCGCCGATCCATTTCAGAGCCACAAAGAGCGTGGCGGATGCCAGCACCAATGCACCCAGCCCAGCTAGGGAGGCAGACATTGCAATGAAGTCACCAAGCGCCACGCCTGCAACGGTTGCTAAGGCCACGCGTTTGCCTTGGCTGATGGCATAGCTGAGCACGAGCAAGACTGTTGGGCCAGGAATAAGCAGAAGGGCGATCGATGCTGCTACGAAGGCGAGCCAGATTTGAATGTCCATGAGGGTTCCTTTGTCGAATGTCTTGAGCCAGCCACAGCGCGCGAGGCTTGTAAAGAAAAATGGGATCAGCTTGGCCGCTGCGGTTTTTGCTTAGAAAAGTGCGATCTGAAAGTTGCGCCCATGTGCGGTGCTGTGCAATAAAATTACAAAGAATATTAGGAGGCAGCTTTGGACACCATCACACTTACCCTCGAGATGTCCGTTGTTCTTGGCCTGCTTGCTTTCACTGTTTTCTTATTTGTCTCTGAGATTGTGCGGATCGACTTAGCGGCCATCTTGGTGATGGTGCTGCTTGGGGTGATTTCGCAATTCCCAGCCACGCAGTCGGTGGCGGATGTTTCGCATCTGTTTGATGGGTTTGCGTCCAACGCGGTGATTTCGATCATTGCGGTGATGATCATCGGGGCAGGGCTGGATAAGACCGGCATCATGGGCAAGGTGGCCGCGCTGATCCTGAAACGGGGCGGGAAGACTGAGGGGCGGATTATTCCGATCATCTCGGGCACCGTGGGTGTGATTTCCTCCTTCATGCAAAACGTTGGGGCGGCGGCGCTGTTTTTGCCGGTGGTCAGCCGGATTTCGGTGCGCACGGAAATTCCCATGGGGCGGCTTTTGATGCCGATGGGCTTTTGCGCGATCTTGGGCGGAACCATGACGATGGTTGGCTCTTCCCCTTTGATTTTGCTGAATGATTTGATCCTCTCGGCGAATGAAACTCTGCCGGAAGGCCAGAAGATGGAGCCTTATGGGCTGTTTTCTGTAACGCCTGTGGGCATTTGTTTGGTTGTCACAGGTATTCTGTATTTCGTGCTGTTTGGGCGTTGGGTTTTGCCCAAGGGGCAGCAGGATATGGGCGGGGCCTCTGGGCAGACGCTGAAGGAATATCTGCGCCGGATTTACGGGCTGGATACGGATATTGTCGAAATCTCTATTCCTGAACGGCATCCGTGCGGGAAGATGAACTTTGATGAGTTGATGCAGAAGTACCATGTTTATGTGATTGGCTCTGCGGTTAGTGGTCAACGTTGGTTTGCGCCGGTTGTGACAACGCCGATTGAAACGCCTTGTCGTTTGGCTGTTTTGGGGCCGCTCAAAGAAATTCGTGAAATGGTTCTGAACGAGGATTTCACGCTGCACAAAGATCTAGAGGTGTTTGCGGAAGATCATGCGCCAACCAAATCTGGTGTGGCGGAATTGGTGATCCCACCGGGGTCTGATCTGATTGGCAAGACGGCGGCAGAGATCAAGTTCCGCCGCGCATACACAAGCTCTTTGTTGGCCATTCACCGTGATGAAGAAACGCTGAGCTATATTGAAACCGAAGAGCAAGAAGCGACAGCGATTGCCCATGTGCCATTTCGCGCGGGGGATACGTTGGTTGTGCATACCACGTGGGAGGCTTTGACAGGTCTGACTCGTGACCGCGATTTCGTTGTGGTGACGCAGGATTTCCCGCGTGAAGAGCTGCGTCCGCGCAAATTGGGCTGGGCCTTGTTCTTTTTCTTAGTCGCGTTGAGCTTGATCCTGTTTTCCGATGTGCGCTTGTCTTTGTGTTTGTTGACGGGCGCGGTGGGCATGATCCTGACTAAGGTTCTGGATATTGACGAAGCCTATGAGGCGGTCAGTTGGTCGACAGTATTCTTGTTGGCGAGCCTTATCCCCTTGGGGCAGGCGGTGCAAAGCACGGGCACGGCGGAATGGATCGCGCATCAGATTTTGGCGCTTTTGGATGGCTGGCCGCTTTGGTCTTTGCAGGCTGGCGTTGCTGTGCTGGCGACGATCTTTACCTTGGTGATGTCTAACGTGGGCGCGACGGTTCTGTTGGTGCCGCTGGCGGTGTCGATTGCAATGGCTGCGGGGGGCGATCCGGCGATCTTTGCTTTGACGGTGGCGATCTCTACCAGCAATAGTTTCTTGATCCCGACCCATCAGGTGAATGCGCTGATCATGGGGCCTGCGGGCTATAAGGTGATGGATTTCGTCAAGAGCGGTGGCGTGATGACGATCTTGTTCTTGGTCGTATCGATGACGATGATGAACGTGGTGTTCTGACGGTTTCTTAGCGTCTGAAATGCATAACGCCCGCTGTATCAAGCGGGCGTTTGTTGTTTGAAATCAGTGGGTTTTGATCAGCTTGCGTCAAGCGCCGCGATGATGGCGTTGAAATCGGCAGCCTTCAGGCTGGCGCCGCCCACAAGCGCGCCGTCGACGTTTTCAACGGCGAAAATCTCTGTCGCGTTGCTTGGTTTGACAGAGCCACCATACAGAATACGAATGCCGTTGGCGTCTTCGCCAAAGTGTTTGATCAGCTCGGCGCGGATGAAGTCATGTACCTCTGCGATCTGCGCGATGGTTGGCACTTTGCCGGTGCCGATAGCCCAAACAGGTTCATAGGCGATGACGGTGTTGGCGGCGGTGGCCGCATCAGGCGTGGAGCCTTGCAATTGCGTGCCGATGACGGCGAGGGTTTCGCCCGCTTCACGCTGCTTTAGGCTTTCGCCGAGGCAGATCACTGCGATCAGATCATTGTCGTAAGCGGCTGTGGATTTTGCGGCGACGATGGCGTCTGTTTCGCCATGATCCACGCGGCGTTCAGAGTGGCCGGTGATCACATAGCTCGCGCCCGCGTCTGCGAGCATCGCGCCAGAAATGTCGCCTGTGTGTGCGCCGGAGGCATTGGCGTGGCAATCTTGGCCGCCAATTGCAATAGGGCTGCCGGAAACTGTATCGCTTGCGCGCGAGATCAATGTGGCCGGAGGGCAGATCAACACGTCGGTCGCTTGGGTCTTCGCGGCGTCCTTCATGGCTTTGAGTTCGTTCAAAGCGGCAGCGGTGCCGTTCATTTTCCAATTGCCAGCAGCAAGTTTGCGACGCATTGCTTTCCTCCTAAAGTGTTGTCTGTCTTTTGGGGGGAATGCTGAGGGGCGTCAAGATGTATCCATGTTGGGGGTAGAAATGCGGGCACAGAGGGTGCTGCCTTTGCGTGGATGCGTAGAATTTGAACGCCTGCGCTTTCGATTGTACTGCCCGGCAAAGTCCGGGCATCGCCCGACCTCCCCCAGGAGGGCGATTTTGCGAGGTTTCAAGACATGATACGGGATGAAAGCGGCGATGCTTGTGCCGTTTCGAGAGTTGGGCGATGCCCTCCAGCTCGGGCGATGCCCAGACTTTGCCTTCGGTTAGAAAGGTTTACATGCCTTCGAATTTGATGGATTCTCCGCAGCCGCAGGCTTCACTGACGTTCGGGTTGTTGAACTTAAAGCTCGCCTCGAGCAGGGAGACTTCGTAGTCGATCTCTGTGCCGAACAGGAACATCTGCGCCATTGGGGCGATCATCACGCGGGCACCGTCTTGTTCGACGATTTCATCCGCAGGGTCGGTCTGATCTACATATTCCATGGTGTATTCCATCCCTGCACAGCCGCCTTTCTTGACGCCAATGCGTAGGCCTTGGTGGCCTTCACGCTCCATCAGCTTCACGATTTGTGATGCGGCTTTTGGAGTAAGGGTAACGGCTTGTTTGCCTGGAATTCCGAACATTTAGATCTCCTTCACTGGCTATTTAGGGTTTTGGTAGGGAAATGCCAAGGTCTGGCAGTTGTAACCATAGTAAAACTGTCGCCATGCTGACGAGAATGGCCCAGCCAAAGGACGCGAGCGTACCGATGATAACATATTCGGAGCGCTTGCGGTTTTCGGCGGTTTCGCCGTCTTTGCTGGTTTCAAAGCGGAGCACGGATTTGGCAGCCACGAGGAAGCCGATGCCGATGGGCAGGCCGGCAAGGATGAGGATGTAGATCAGTCCGCGTTCCAGAAAGCCGATCATTTGGCCGCCTTGGGGCAGGCTATCTTGTGAGAATGTATTTCCATACGGGCGCATGAGGATGCCGATGGCAAAGCCGCCTGCGCGGGTGGCGTAGATGGCGCCTGCGATGATCAGCATGATGTGAGAGGCCCAGAAGGGGGCATTGGCCCAAAAGCCGGTTTGCCAAACGTCTGGATACAGATAGGCCGCGCTTGTGAGTGTGATCAGGTGGATCAGTTGATCGCCAATGTGGGCCTGAATGGTGTTGGGAAGCTGCGCTTTGATGGCGTCTGTGATCAGGTGCAAGGCGGCAATGGCCAGAACGGGTAGGGCGATGGAACCGGTGAGCGTGACGAGCGTTACTGTGACGATCAGCCCGTGCAGCAGCAGGTAGAGCGGCTTACCCTTGTTTTGCGCCATCTTATTGGTTTGAAACACGTAATCCGCCAGCACATGGGCTGTAAAGTAGGCGATAAGGGTTTCAATCATGAGGTTGGCCTGCGGTTTCTATGCTCGTTAGGGCCAATTCTAGAGCTGGATAGCCTGCGGCGTCTAGCGCTTTGGTGACGACTTGGCGGGATTTGCCAAGCTGCTTTGCGATTTCTGTGAGTGAATAGGATTTCTGGGTTTCCAGAGCCAAATTGATCGCTTGGGCTTGGGCTGGGGTCCAGTCTTGCGAGATGTGATCTGCGAGGGCGTAGGCTGCGCTTGTTGCGCCGCCTGTGGCGTGGACGATGCGTCTTGGGGGCGATTTTTCTTGCGAGATGGTTTGCAAAAGCTGGCCTGAGGTGATGAAGGGCTGGCTGACCTCTTGGTTGAGGTCGGTTTTGATGGGCAGAGCAACCGTTCCTTCGGCACAAGCCATCCGGCTGTCATGGGCTTTGCCCAGCGCGCGCAGGCTTGCGCGCAGGATCAAGCAGATGCGCAGCGCGGTTTTGGGATTGTGCAGAACCACTTGCCATCCATCCCCGCGGTGACGGCTGAAATGCAGATCGCCGCCGCTTTCGACAGCAAGATCCGCAGCGCGGCTTCTTAGCGTGGTGAAGGCGTGATCCAGCGCGGCTTTGCCCAGCGCTGTGGAGGCGACGATGTCTCCGGTTATGATGGCGATTTGCTTTTGGTCTACTGTCATGATGCACCCATAATAGGGTGCTAATTGAGTAATGCAACTAAAAATGGGTGCTTTTTTAGGTTTGCATCTAAAAATGGGTGCGAGTTTGGCGGCAAATCCGCGTGGCCGTAGAGGGCGCGCCCACAAAAAAGGCCCCGCGTGGGGGCCTGTTTCGTCGGTATTGGTTGGGTTTACATGAAGCCCAATTCGAGGCGGGCCTCGTCGGACATCATTTCCATGCCCCATGGTGGCTCCCAAACCAGTTCGACGTCGACGGTTTTCATGCCCGGCACGCCCATGATCGCCTCTTGAACCCAGCCTGGCATTTCGCCAGCAACAGGGCAGCCTGGGGCTGTGAGGGTCATGATGACTTTGGCTTCGGCTTCGTCGTTGATCAGGATCGTGTAGATCAGGCCAAGGTCATAGATGTTCACCGGAATTTCCGGATCGAAGACGCTGCGGCATGCTTCGACGGCGGCGTTGAACATGGGGTGGTCAACGTTAGAGGGGGTGATCAGTGGCACGCCTTCTTCGGTTGGTGTGGAATCCTGTGTCATATGCGATCCTGCTTAATCCTGAGCGTTGATATAGGGAATAACTTTGGGATCGTCCAGAGGGGCGATGTTTGTCGGGTGCGGATGGGGTGGGATGCCTTCGGCGAAGGTATTTGGGTCAAGAAAAAGCTTTGGTCAAAATAAAGCGGGCGCCCGTGTGTAGGGCGCCCATTGTTTTGTTAGTCGTTGATGTCGTGCTCGAAGGTTTTGACTTGGCCCTTGGGGAGGGCGAAGAGTTTTTTGAGCACGAGCCATGCGGCCAGTGAGAGCAGCGCGAAGATCAAGAAGATCGCGGCAGGAGACAAAAGCGTGAGCGGGCCAAGCAGGGCGAGGCCCACAAGAGCGGCGCCAATGGCGAAACCGAGGAAGATAAAGCCCGGCAGCACCATTTCCAGAATGCCAAGGATCAGCGCGGCGGCGAGCCAGACCCACCAGATGGAAACGAGATCAACCATTAAGAGCCGCCTTTCAGCAGTTTAAACGCATCGCCAAAGGCTTCGAGTGCTGCGGCTGGAAGGACAATGGTTTGCTTGCCTTCGCCTGCGCCCAATGCGTTCAGGGCTTCGACTTGTTTTAGGGCCACTTGGTATTGTGCTGCCTCGATGCCGTTTTCTTTGATCGCTTTGGCAACCACTTCGGTGGCATAGGCTTCGGCTTCGGCGCTAATGCGGCGGGCTTTGGCTTTTTGTTCAGCTTCATAGAGTTCTGCATCGGCGTGCAGCTCGACCGAGCGTTTTGCGCCTTCGGCTTCTGTCACCTGCGCGCGGCGGGCGCGTTCGGCGTTGAGCTGTTGCAGCATCGCGTCGCGCGTGGCTTGATCAAGGTTCACATCCAAGATTTCGGCGCGGGTGACTTCGATACCCCAGTTGTCGACGGCATCTTCTACAAGGTTTTTGATGGTGGCGATGAGCGCAGCACGGTTGGATTGCACTTCGTCCAAGTCCATTTTACCGATTTCAGCGCGCACGATACCGGCGACGGTTGTGGAGATCGCGCCATCCACGTCGCGGATGCGGTAGACGGTCTTTTCAGGTTCGGTGATGCGGTAGAAGACAGAGGTGTCGACCTGCACAAGAACGTTGTCTTTGGTGATCGCGTCTTGGCTGGCGGTTGGCAGTTGGCGTTCCAAAATAGAAATCTGGTGGCGCACCTTATCCAGAAACGGCACGATAAAGTTGATGCCTGGTCCAAGCACCGCGCGCAGGCGGCCAAAGCGCTCGACCACGTGTTTTTCGGATTGGGGCACGATGCGAATGCCCTTCAAAATGATTGTAATGACAAAAATCGCGCCTAAAACCAGCACGATGTTCTGGGCGAGAAGCGATAGAATAAGATCTTCCATGTCTGTGTCCCCTTGTTATTAAAGTGTTTTTCGCAAAGTCATGCCCTGTATGTGGGCAATGTTTGGGTGTTTTACAAGCTTGATAAGGCAGCGTAAGGAATGCGCAAAGTTAAAAAGGTGAGTCATGACAGCCCGAGTTTCCTTTGAATTGCAGGCCACAGACGGCAAGGCCCGTACTGGTGTGATTTCAACGCCGCGTGGGGAGATCCGCACGCCGGCCTTTATGCCTGTTGGCACCGCTGCCACGGTGAAGGCGATGATGCCAGAAAGCGTGCGCGCTACGGGGGCGGATATTCTGCTGGGCAATACCTATCATTTGATGCTGCGCCCAACGGCGGAGCGCATTGATGCCTTGGGTGGCTTGCACAAGTTCATGAACTGGGAGCGTCCGATCCTGACCGATAGCGGCGGGTTTCAGGTGATGTCTCTGGCTGGGTTGCGCAAGCTGACCGAAGAGGGCGTGACCTTTAAATCCCATATCGATGGGTCCAAGCACGAGCTGACGCCAGAGCGCTCTATGGAAATTCAGCGCCTTTTGGGCTCTGACATTGTGATGTGTTTTGACGAATGTCCGGCTTTGCCGGCGGATCGGGATCGCATTGTCGAATCCATGCGCTTGTCGATGCGGTGGGCGCAGCGGTCTAAGGATGCCTTTGGCGATCGTCCGGGCCATGCACTGTTTGGCATTATGCAAGGCGGGCTAGAGCAAGACTTCCGCGAGGAAAGTGCCAAGGCTTTGATGGACATCGGCTTTGATGGCTATGCGATTGGTGGTTTGGCCGTGGGCGAGGGGCAAGAGGCGATGTTTGATTGCCTGAACTATGCGCCAGACTTTTTGCCAGTGGATAAGCCGCGCTATCTTATGGGCGTGGGCAAGCCGGATGATATCGTTGGCGCGGTGAAGCGCGGCGTTGATATGATGGATTGCGTTTTGCCGAGCCGCTCTGGCCGGACAGGGCAGGCGTTTACGCGCCGCGGTGTGATCAACATCAAGAACGCACGCCATGCGGATGATCCGCGTCCGCTCGATGAGAGCTGCTCCTGCCCAGCGTGTTCAAATTACTCACGTGCCTATCTGCACCATGTGTTCCGCAGCAATGAGATGATCTCTGGCATGTTGCTGACGTGGCATAATCTGCATTACTTCCAACAGATCATGCAGGAAATGCGCGACGCGATTGCAGCGGGCACTTTTGAGGCTTGGGAAGCAGAGTTCCATGCGATGCGCGCGCAGGGTGATATCGAACCACTGTAAATCGTGCTTTTACCGCTTTTGATGGGTATTTAGGCGCAATATCACGTTAAATTGTGCCGAATGTGCTGCAATTCGCCTAAAAAGCTTAAAAGGTGCAAACAAACTTTAATACGCAGTGAATTGCGTGGATTCTCGGCTTGTGGTCCGGTGGTTCTGCGGGCATGCTAGGTCTCAACAAAGAGGCGCATGGGTTGAAACCTATGCCGAGCCGTACCAGATAAAACACTCGAAAGAGGAGACAGCCAGCGTTGCCGCAAAGCGGGGCCAAGCTGTTTTGCCAAAGATAAGGACCGAGTATGCAAGAGCCACTCAATTCTTCTTACCCCGTACTGCCGCTGCGCGATATTGTGGTGTTCCCACATATGATTGTGCCGCTGTTCGTGGGTCGGGAAAAATCTGTCCGTGCCCTCGAAGAGGTGATGCAGGACGATAAACAAATTCTACTTGCCAGCCAGATCGACCCAGCCGAGGACGATCCAGAGGCGGAAAGCATTTACCGCACAGGCGTGCTGGCGAATGTTCTGCAACTGCTAAAGCTGCCGGACGGTACTGTGAAAGTGCTGGTCGAAGGGCAAGCGCGTGTTCAGATCAACGATTTCCTTGAGAACGATGTGTTCTTTGAGGCAACCGCTGAATATCTGACGGAAACGCCGGGCGACGTCACCACCATCGAAGCGCTGCTGCGCACTGTGGGTGATGAATTTGAGCGTTATTCCAAAGTTAAGAAAAACATCCCAGAAGAAGCGCTGAGCGCTGTTTCTGAAACCGAAGAGCCAGCGCGTTTGGCGGATTTGGTGGCAGGTCATCTGGGTGTTGAGGTGGACCAGAAGCAAGAGCTTTTGGAAACCCTGTCTGTGTCTGAACGCCTAGAGAAGGTCTTTGGCCTGATGCAGGGCGAAATGTCTGTGTTGCAGGTTGAGAAAAAGATCAAAACCCGCGTGAAATCACAGATGGAGAAAACCCAGCGCGAGTATTACCTGAATGAGCAAATGAAAGCCATTCAGAAGGAGCTTGGCGATGGGGAAGATGGCTCTGGCGAATTGCAAGAGCTGGAAGAAAAGATCGCGGGCACAAAACTGTCTAAAGAAGCCAAGGAAAAGGCTGACGCTGAGCTGAAAAAGCTTAAGAACATGTCGCCTATGTCTGCGGAAGCGACGGTTGTGCGCAACTATCTGGATTGGATGCTGTCTATTCCGTGGGGCAAGAAGTCTCGCGTGAAGAAAGACCTGAACAAAGCCCAAGAGGTTTTGGATACAGATCACTACGGTCTGGATAAGGTTAAAGAACGCATCGTTGAATATCTTGCGGTTCAAAAACGTTCTGCCAAGCTGAAAGGCCCGATCTTGTGCCTTGTTGGCCCTCCGGGTGTGGGTAAAACTTCGCTGGGTAAATCTGTTGCCAAGGCAACGGGTCGCGAGTTTATCCGTATCTCCCTTGGTGGCGTACGTGATGAAAGCGAAATTCGCGGTCACCGCCGGACCTACATCGGCTCTATGCCGGGTAAGATCATTCAAGCGCTGAAGAAGGCGAAAACCACGAACCCGCTGATTTTGCTCGATGAAATCGACAAGATGGGGCAGGACTTCCGTGGCGATCCAGCCTCTGCGATGCTTGAGGTGCTGGACCCTGAACAGAACGGCACTTTTGTCGATCACTACCTTGAGGTCGAATATGATCTGTCTGATGTGATGTTCCTGACAACATCCAACAGCTACAACATGCCGGGCCCATTGCTGGACCGCATGGAGATCATCCCGCTGGCGGGCTACACCGAAGAGGAAAAGGCAGAGATCGCGCATCGTCACCTTATTCCGAAGCAGGTGAAGAACCATGGTCTGAAGGCGAAGGAATTCGCTTTGGAGCCGGAAGCGCTGCAAGAGATGATCCGCACCTATACCCGTGAAGCGGGCGTGCGGAACCTTGAGCGTGAGATTGGGAAAGTGGCCCGTAAAGCCATCACCAAGATTGTGAAGGGTGAAGCAGAGACTGTTTCTGTAACACCGGACAATCTGGATGATTTCCTAGGCGTGAAGAAATACCGTTATGGTCTGGCCGAAGGTAAAGATCAGGTCGGTGTTGTGACTGGTCTGGCTTACACATCTGTTGGCGGTGATCTGTTGCATATTGAAGCGCTGAAATTGCCGGGCAAAGGTCGGATGAAAACCACCGGTAAGCTGGGCGATGTGATGAAAGAATCCATCGACGCGGCGGCGTCTTATGTGCGGTCTATTGCGCCAGAGATTGGTGTGAAACCTCCGAAGTTCGAGAAGTGGGATATCCACGTTCACGTACCGGATGGGGCAACGCCGAAAGATGGCCCATCTGCTGGTTTGGCAATGGTCACCTCTATCGTGTCTGTTCTGACGGGCATTCCGGTGCGCAAAGACATTGCGATGACCGGCGAAGTGTCCTTGCGTGGGAACGCGATGCCAATTGGTGGTTTGAAAGAAAAACTGCTGGCGGCGCTGCGTGGTGGGATCAAAACGGTTCTGATCCCTGAAGAGAACGAAAAAGATCTGGCGGATATTCCTGACAATGTGAAGGAAGGCCTAGAGATCGTTGTTGTCTCTCACGTGTCCGAAGTTCTGGAACGCGCTTTGGTTGCAAAACCAGAGCCGGTAGAATGGGACGAAGCGGCTGAAGAAGCGGCGGCAGCTGCTTTGAAAGCTGATCAAGGTGCTGGCGCTGTTGCGCATTAAGTCTATGTGATTCAAAAAAGGCGCCTTGGGAAACCAAGGCGCCTTTTTTGTTGTCCATCAGGTTTTAAGCGGTTTAGTCCAATGCCGCCCAAATGATGGATGTGAACAGGATTGCGAAAGCAACCGTTGTGCCATTGCTGCTAGAGCTTGCGTCCGCCACAACGACAGGCGCTTCGATCACAGGGTCTGCAACGCTACCCGCTGTGGCTGTACTGGCGCTGGCCACGAGTGCCAGAGCGATCAATGTTTTTTTCATGGTGTCCCCAAAAAATCTTAAGCAGTGTTTTCTTGTAAGCACCACAAAAGGGCAGGTTGGGCGGTTCTGTCAATATCAGCGCGATGTCACGTTAACGTTACGGCAGTGTTGTTGCGTGCTTGCGTCAAAAATTACTGATTTATGTCAGTTTTTTCCTGAACCTCTCTTGCACCCCTGAAACAGGCAGAGTAAGACACAAGGACCGGGTCGTTAGCTCAGTTGGTAGAGCGCTTCGTTTACACCGAAGATGTCGGGAGTTCGAGCCTCTCACGACCCACCATTCTTTCTTCAAAATCAGTGTCTTAACAAACGAAACGCACGCTGCCCGTGTTGCTGTGTATTGACCCAGTGTACTTCTGTGGGCATGGTCAATTTATGCGGTTTCTAGACCATATTTCCCGCCTACCTTCGGCCTTTGACACAGATCGTGCGCAAGAGGCGATTGAGGCTGTTCCTGCCTTGTCCGGTGATCTTGCAAAGCTGATCTTTGGGGTTGGCGGCAGTAGCCCGTATTTGAAAACCTTGATCGAAAAAGAAGCGGATTGGCTACCCGAAGCGTTTGAAGATTGCGATTTGGCAATGTCTGGCGTGTTTGCAGATGTGCGCGCGGCAATGCCCGATAAGCTCGGAGGGGTTTTGCGCCAAGCCAAACGGCGCGTTGCGCTGATGACGGCTTTGGCGGATGTAGCTGGGGTTTGGCCCTTGGAAAAGGTCACCGGTGCGCTGACAGATTTCGCGGATCTTGCTTCAGATGTGGCTTTGAAGTCCATGATAGAAAAGGAAATTTCGCGCGGTAAACTGCCGGGGGCTGAGATGGATGCCTTGCAAGATGCAGGGGGCATGACGGTTTTGGCCATGGGCAAAATGGGCGCGCATGAGCTGAATTATTCCAGCGATATCGATCTGATCTGCCTCTTTGACGAAACGCGATTTGATCCGTCTGATTTCTTTGATGCGCGCGCGTCTTTTGTGCGGGCCACGCGTCGGGCGATGGCTTTGCTGAGCGACCTGACTGGTGAGGGGTATGTGTTCCGCACGGATCTGCGTCTGCGGCCAGACCCAGCGGTGACGCCTGTGTGTATGGCGATGGAAGCGGCAGAGCGGTATTACGAGAGCCTTGGCCGCACATGGGAGCGCGCGGCTTACATCAAGGCGCGGCCCTGTGCGGGGGATATCGCGGCGGGGGATCGGTTTTTGAAAACCCTGACGCCTTTTGTCTGGCGCAAGCATTTGGATTTCGCCGCCATTCAAGACGCCCATGATATGCGCCTGCGTATCCGTGAGCATAAGGGCCTCGGCGGCGTGCAGGATGTGCCCGGTCACAATATGAAGCTGGGCCGCGGCGGTATTCGCGAAATTGAGTTTTTCACCCAGACACGTCAGCTGATTGCAGGGGGCCGCGATCCGGAATTGCGCGGGCGCGAGACGGTTAAATCCTTGGCGGACTTGGCCCAAAAGGGCTGGGTGGAAGGTGAGGTGGCTTCGAAACTTACCGATCACTACCGCGCGCATCGCGACTTAGAGCATCGCATTCAGATGATAAACGATGCGCAGACCCATGATTTGCCGAAGTCACAAGAGGGTTTGGATCGCATTGCCTGTTTGATGGGAACAGATCGCAATTCTCTGTTAGAAGACGTGGCTGCGCGGATCGAAGAGGTTCATGCGCTGACCGAAGGGTTCTTTGCGCCAGACGTGCCGGCACCCGAGCAAGTGCGCGAGGATCATGGGCTGGATCAGGCGATTTTGGAACGTTGGCAGTCTTATCCTGCTTTGCGATCTGAACGCGCGATCGAGATCTTTGATCGCCTGCGACCAGAGCTTTTGAAACGTTTGGCCGCCACAGCGCGGCCTGATGAAGCTTTGGTGAGCTTTGATGGGTTCTTGTCTGGGTTGCCTGCTGGGGTGCAAGTGTTTTCTTTGTTTGAAGCCAATCCGCAACTTGTTGATTTGCTTATAGATATTGTGGGCACCTCTTCGGATTTGGCGCAGTATTTGGCACGTAATTCCGGCGTGTTTGATGCGGTGATTGGGGGCGCGTTCTTTAGCGACTGGCCGGGTGTTGATGCGCTGACATCGCAATTGGCCACGCAATTGGCCGCTGAACCAGATTATGAACGCAAGCTTGATACGGCCCGACGTTGGGCCAAGGAATGGCATTTCCGCATTGGGGTGCATCATCTGCGTGGGATTAATTCGGCCAAAGAGACCAGCGCGCAATATGCGGATTTGGCAGAGGCCAGTTTGGCAGCGCTTTGGCCTGAAGTCGCCGCGCAATTCGCCAGCAAACATGGCGCCATGCCGGGGCGCGGGGCCATGGTGCTTGGCATGGGCTCGCTTGGGGCGCGGCGATTGCATGCGGGGTCTGATCTGGATCTGATCGTAATTTATGACGCGGCTGGTGTGGACGCGTCGGATGGGCGGCGGCCTTTGGCGGCTCGGGCGTATTATGCACGCCTGACGCAGGCTATGGTAACGGCTGTGACAGCGCCTATGGCCGAAGGGCGCCTTTATGAGGTGGATATGCGCCTGCGCCCGTCTGGCACGCAGGGGCCGGTGGCGACCTCATTGACATCGTTTAAAGACTATCAAGAAACGCAAGCTTGGACGTGGGAGCATCTGGCGCTGACACGGGCGCGTTCGGTAGCGGGCACTGCTGAGCTTATGGAAGAAGTCGAAAGCTTCCGGCGGGGTTTGCTGTCACGCGCGTCTGATACGGCGAAAGTGGCCGCAGATGTTTTAGAGATGCGCGCGCGTATTGCAGAGGCCAAATCTTCCGCTGGCATCTGGGATGCCAAGATCGGCGCGGGCCGGATGCAGGATATTGAATTGACCGCGCAAACCATGGCTTTGCTTGCGGGCAGTCGTAAGCGCGGCGTTGGTAAGGCTTTGAAGGCGGGTGTTGATGCTGGATTGATCGATGCGGCGCAAAAGGAATTGCTGCAAGATAGCTATAAGGTGTTTCAATGCCTGCAGATGGGCGCGCGGTTGATCGGGGTAGGGCCCGTTGATCCGGATAAGCTGGCAGAAGGTGGTCGTGCCTTTTTGCTGCGCGATTTGCCGGAACCAGACATGGATCGTTTGGGGTTACGCCTGCAAGATCAAGCTTCCGCAGCTGCGGATTGTATCGAAGCCATCCTCGGCAAATTGGCGAAAGCTTAGGCCAAACACGCTATGGGCTTTTCTTGTGCGGCATAAGCCAGTAGGAGGGCGCTATGTCTGATTTACCTGTTGTCCGCCTCAAACCAAAAGCCAACGCCCGTGCCGTACGTCATGGGTTCCCTTGGGTTTATGAAAACGAACTTGTCACGGATCGTCGCACGAAAAGCATCGATGCTGGCACCTTGGCTGTGCTGGAGGATTCCGAGCGTCGCCCTATGGGGCTGGTCGCTGTTAACCCCAACAGCAAGATCATCTGCCGGATGCTGGACCGCAATCCAGAGGCTGTGATTGATCAGGCTTGGTTTGCTGCCAACTTTGCCCGTGCTTTGGATATGCGTGCGCGTCTTTACGATCAGCCGTTCTATCGTTTGGTCCATGCGGAAACAGATGGCTTGCCGGGTGTTGTGATCGACCGATTTGGCGACACATGCGTGGTGCAGCCGAATGCCGCTTGGGCGGATGCTTTGCAGGCCCCGATGGCGGCCGCTTTGGCAGACGTTACTGGCGTGACAAACATTTTGAAAAACGGCGCGGGTCGTGCGCGCAGCCTTGAGGGGCTGGATGACAGTAATGAAGTGTTGCTGGGCAGCGCACCAGAAGCGCCTGTGCCTGTGGCAATGAATGGCGCGACCTATATGGCGGATCTGACCGGCGGTCAGAAAACCGGCCTATTTTTTGATCAACGTCCAAACCACGCTTTTGCAGCGCAGCTTTCGAAGGGCTCACGCGTATTGGATGTGTTCTCGCATGTGGGTGGGTTTTCTTTGGCGGCCTTGGCAGGCGGCGCGGAAAGCGCATTGGCTGTAGATGGCTCTGCACCTGCCTTGGCTTTGGCGGAACAGGGCGCGAAAGCCGCTGGCTTTGAAGATAAGTTTGCCACCCGTAAGGGCGATGCCTTTGCAACGCTGGAAGCCTTGGCGGAAGAGGGCCAGACCTTTGATGTGGTGGTCTGTGATCCACCTGCTTTTGCGCCGTCTAAACCTGCGCTGGAAAAAGGTCTGCGGGCCTATGAACGTGTGGCGCGTTTGGCCGCGCCTTTGGTGGCAGAGGGCGGCTATTTGGTTCTGTGTTCTTGTTCGCATGCTGCAGACTTGTCGCTCTTCCGCAATGCCTCAGCGCGCGGGATTGGGCGTGGGGGCCGTCGGGGTCAATTGATCCATACGGGCTTTGCGGGGCCGGATCATCCCCTGATGCCACAACTGGCCGAGAGCGGCTATTTGAAGGCCTTGTTCTTCCGCCTATGAAACTGCTTTTGGACACCTGCGTGATCTACCCGACCGTGATGCGGGAGATGCTGCTTGGGGTGGCCAAGACCGGTTTGTTTGAACCTTTGTGGTCTGCGCGCATTCTAGAAGAATGGGCGCGGGCGGCACGTAAGATTGGCCCAACAGGCGAGGCGCAGGCGCGGGCAGAGGTTGCTTTGTTGCGGGCAGCTTGGCCGAAGGCTGAGGTGACGTGGCGGCCTTCACTTGAGGCGCAGCTTTATCTGCCGGACCCTGCGGATATTCACGTGTTGGCCGCGGCGATTGATGGATCGGCTGATATGATCGTCACGGTGAATAACAAAGATTTCCCCAAGCATTTGCTTGCCGAACAGGACCTTAAGCGCATTGGGCCGGATGAATTGCTTTGGCAGTTCTGGAATGATCACCCAGATGAGGTGCGGCGCGTGGCTGAACGTGTTCTGGCCGAGGCCCAGCGCCTATCTGGTGAAGACTGGGAGATGCGTCCTTTGCTGAAAAAAGCGCGCTTGCCACGGATCGCGAAGGCTTTGGGCTAAGCTCTAGCGCTTAGCTGGTACCCCATTTGCTTTCCAAAGCTTCAATCGCCTTGATGCGCTCTTCGGTTTTCGGGTGAGACAACAGCCAAGCTGGCGCTGCGCCTTTTCGCGCGGCTGTCAGTTTTTCTAGCTTTTCAAACAGTGTCTTTTGCGGCTCTGTCCCGATGCCTGCTTTGGTCAGCAGAGCGGCGGCGTATTCATCTGCCTCGTATTCATCACTGCGCGACAGGCGTGCGGCCAGCAGGCTGGTCAGCATATTGGCAATCCAAGGGCCAACCCAAAGGATGAAGCGCGACAGAACCATGCCCAGCGCAGTACGCAAAGCGTTTTGGCCGGAGAAATCAATCATCCGGCGGCGGGAATGGCCAAGGGCGACATGGCCCAGCTCGTGGGCGATCACGCTAGAGAGTTCTTCGGCAGAGACTTCGCCTTGACGATAGCGTTCGTAAAACCCGCGCGTGATGAAGATACGTCCGTCAGGGGCTGCGAGGCCATTCACCGGTTCGATCTCAAAGATGTGCACGCGTATGCGCTGCAGATCGAGCGCTGCGGCCATACGGTCCACCAGCTTTTTCAGCCCCATATCGGCCAGTTCAGTCGATTGTTCGTCCAACATGCGCGCGGTGCGCCACGCAGAGAGGCGGTACATGACCAATCCATAAAGAAGGGCCAGCAGAATAGGGGTGAACTTCAACATGGGTTAGATATGGTTCCCCAAGGGCTTTGCGTCAATTGGCAGGGATTAATTTGCTGGCGCAGCTTGGGCGCGTTGCTTTTGGTTGGCTTTAAACAGCCACCAGCCAAAGCCGATCAACGCAGCCACTGCCACAAGCAAACCCAGCACGCTGCTGGCCAGTTCAGAGGCAACAGTGAGGTTATCGGCAAATGTATAGCCCAGCCCGATATAGATGCTGACCCAAACGCATTCGCCCAAGATGCCAAACAGCGCAAAGCGCCAGAGCGGCACCGCCGCAGCCCCGCAGACGAAATTCATGTATGGTCCAAGTGGCGACACCAGCCAGCGGCTGAGGAAAATGCCAACGCCGCCTTTGGTGTCTAGAAATCCATGCGCCTTATCGATTAGCTTTTTGCGCTGGGGGGTGCGGTGCATAAAGGCGTTCAAACGCTCGCGCCCTCGGCTGGCCACGAAATACCCGCTGAAATCACCTGCGATGGCGCCTGTTAAGGCCGCCATGCCAGTCGTCACCAAATCCATATCCCCCGTGGCGATGAAAGCCCCTGCAGAGAGCATCATTAGCGACGTCGGAATAGGCGCGGCCATGCAGCTTAGAAAAGTCGCCACAGCCAGTAGGATTGCGCCATAGTCGGCGAGTGATGTGATCAGCCAGTCGCTCATTCGTCGTCGCCCCGCATATGGCGGCGTTTGCCGTTGTTGGCCGCGAGATAGGCTTCGACTTCGGTGATCACCTCATCAACCGTAATGCCGCGTGATTTGGCGATATACGACAGGGTGGGGCGTTCTTTTTCTGGGCGCTCAAAGCTAAGGGCTTCATGCAGCCCTTTCGGCGGTATACCCCAAGAATGCGCGATATAGCGCGGTGTCATCCAAGCCTGTGGGGCCACATCACGGTGCTTTGGATCCGCCCAATAGATGGCATCCAACGTGAGTTTTCCGCAGAAAAACGTAACCAATACCAGCGCCAGCAAAAAGCCGGGCACAGCAATAGGATGAGACTTAAACAGTTTTAACATGCGCGCGCCTTTGTCGTTTGCCCTATCTGATCAGATTAGGGCGTTAAGACAAGGGTTTAACGCACCAAATCGCGCATTCCGTCGCCCAGACCTTGCAAGGTCATCGGCACCATGCGGTCTTCGAAGATATCACGGATCATCGAAATGGATTGGGTGTACTGCCAATGATCCTGCGGCACAGGGTTGATCCAAAGATGTGAAGGCCATTGATCGCGTGCGCGTTCGAGCCAGACCTGACCGGCCTCTTGGTTCCAATGTTCATTGGCCCCACCCGCATAGGCGATTTCATAGGGGGACATCGATGCATCCCCAACAAAGATACATTTGTAATCCGAACCGTAGGTGCGCAGCACTTCCATCGTGTCCATCTGTTCATCCCAGCGACGGGCATTGTCACGCCAGACGCCTTCGTACAGACAATTGTGGAAGTAGAAATATTCCAGATGTTTGAATTCCGCGCGTGCGGCAGAGAACAGCTCTTCCACCACCTGAATATGCGGATCCATCGAGCCGCCCACATCCAGAAACAGCAGAACCTTTACAGCATTGCGTTTCTCAGGGCGGGTTTTCACGTCAAGATAGCCGTTTTCAGCGGTGGCGCGGATTGTGCCATCCAGATCAAGCTCGTCAGCGGCACCATCCCGCGCCCAGCTGCGCAGGCGTTTCAGCGCGACTTTGATGTTGCGGGTGCCAAGCTCAACACTGTCATCCAGATTGCGAAATTCGCGTTTGTCCCAGACTTTCACCGCCCGTTTATGGCGGCTTTCTTTCTGGCCAATGCGTACCCCTTCGGGGTTGTAACCATAGGCGCCAAAGGGGCTCGTGCCAGCCGTGCCGATCCACTTGTTGCCGCCTTGGTGGCGACTGTCCTGTTCTTTCAGACGCTCTTTCAACGTCTCCATCAGCTTATCAAAGCCACCCAACGCCTCGATCTCGGCTTTTTCCTCTTCGCTCAGATGCTTTTCGGCCATCTTGCGCAGCCAGTCTTCGGGGATATCGACAGCTTCAAGGACCTGATCCGCTGTGACCTGGTTCAGCCCTTCAAAGGTCGCTGCAAAGGCGCGGTCGAATTTGTCGAGGTTGCGTTCATCTTTCACCATGCTGACGCGGGCGAGATAGTAGAACGCTTCCGTGTCATAGGTGGCCATGCCGGTTTTGACCGCCGCCAAAAAGCTAAGATATTCACGCAAGCTGACGGGGACGCCAGCGGATCTTAAGTTTTCAAACAGTGGCTGAAACATGGCCTATCCTATGTGTGTTCTTGATCAGTAAACTGGACCAGCCAGCATCTTGTCCAACGTGATCGTAAGGATCACACCAACAAGCGCAAAGGCGATGCCATAACCAACCGCGTATTGCAGGATGTCAGCGGTTTTGCCGCCACGGCGCTTGGCGGTGAAAGCCCCCAGAAGAATACCAATCAGGGCAGGGATGATAACGATCATTGGGCTCAGAAGCTCCTGTTCTTAGGATTTAGCGAGGCCACTTCGCGCAGTTTTGCACGCACGGCCCATTCGGGGCCAAAGCCGTATCGCGCCCAGCCCAAACTGTCCACCCGTGCTGCCTGCGCTTCTTGGGCGCGGCCAAGCGCTGTTAAAGCTTCGGACTTCAGCATCAAAAGCGAGGCAAGCTGAACTGCATTTTCATAGCTGCGCGCGGCATCAAGGTTGGCTTCGATAATGCGCAGGGCTTCGGATGGCTTGCCAACCGCCAATTCATAAGCCGCCAATTGACCAGCGACGATACTGCGGTGCGGTCCATTCGGAGCGCTGCGGCGGAAGAAGCGATCGGCGACACGATAATGTTGATTGGCCAGATCGCCATCTGTGGATTGTAGCAAGCGGCCCATGGCGTAATGGCTAAAGCCTCGGCGATGGTCGTTCCAGCCTTCGTTCACAGCGATATTGATGGCGCGCTGCGCTTCATTCAGGCGGCGGTTGCTGGGCACATTCGGGCCAAGGGCAGATTGAATCGCGTTGATCCACTGTCGATCCGTGCTGGGCTGAGGGTTCCGCGGGGCATTGGCGCCGCGCGGGTTGATGCGGTTCAGGATCGCAGGCAAAGCAGTGGCGACTTCGGCGCGGCTCATGCCGTTGTGCAGGGCCGGATCGTAATAGGCCCGTAGGATCAGCATATCAAAACCCGTCAGAACCGCGTGAAAGTTATCGTCGTTAAACACACTGTCATTCAGACGATACAGATCATTCAGCGGTCCAATCGCTTGCGCCAATTCTTCGTGAAGGCAATCGCGCGTATCTTGTGGGCTGGTGTCATAGGGCAAAAAGATCGCCAGTTTTTCGCGCTTTTGCAGCTGCGCCCAATCGGTGCGCACAGCGCCACGCGCGCGGCGGTATTCAGCCAAAGACTTTACATTCGGCACCACGAAACAAGCCGCATGGGGCAAGGCGCGTCGGATTTCTTTCTTGGCCACAGATTGGATAATGATATTCGCACTGCCTTCGCGAACCAACTTGATGTCAATCCGAGCTTCTCGGCGCAGGCGATCAATAAGCTGTGTCAGATCACTGCGCAGGGTCGGCGTTTCGCGACCCTCTACCTTAACCAAAATCGGGCCTTTAAATCGGGTCAACCGAGGCAAAGAACGCCCACTTTCCAATGCAAAGCTGAGGTCCAGAAAATCGCGCGCCAGATCGCTATTGGCCCGCGCTGATGGCGCTGCGGCTGACGCGCGGAAGGTTTTGATTGGCGGCAAACTTGTATCTGAAATCACCGCACGCGTTGGGTGCGAGGGTTCTTCGCTGTCAATCCCATTGGACGCGCCACAGCCTGCCACTGCCAAAGCAGCGGCCCAGACCGATTGTTTCCATAGCGATTGTTTAAGGTAGCTCAATATCACCGACCAGACCGCGCCTTAAAGGCAAGACGTTCAAACAAATGCACATCTTGCTCATTCTTTAGCAAGGCCCCGTGCAATTTCGGCAGGACATTGGCGCCATCTCGCTTGATGTCTTCCGGCGAAAGATCCTCTGCCAACAGAAGCTTAAGCCAATCAATCACTTCCGAGGTGGATGGCTTTTTCTTCAGACCACGCGTTTCGCGAATGTCATAGAATTCGGTCAAAGCTGCGGTCAAAAGGCGATCTTTAATATCGGGATGGTGTACCTTCACAATCGCGCGCATGGTGTCAGCATCGGGGAAGGTGATGTAGTGAAAGAAACAGCGGCGCAAAAACGCGTCTGGCAGTTCTTTTTCGTTGTTGGATGTAATGATGATAATGGGGCGCTGTTTGGCCGTGATGGTCTCGCCGGTTTCATAAACATGAAACGCCATCTTATCGAGTTCTTGCAACAAATCGTTCGGGAATTCGATATCGGCCTTGTCGATTTCATCGATCAACAGAACCACTTTCTCGTCCGCCTCAAAGGCTTCCCAAAGCTTACCTTTGCGAATGTAGTTCTTCACATCCTGCACTTTGGAATCGCCCAATTGGCTGTCGCGCAGACGCGATACCGCGTCATACTCGTACAGGCCTTGCTGGGCCTTCGTGGTGGATTTTACGTTCCATTCGATCATGCGCAAACCCAGACCTTCGGCCACTTGCTTGGCCAACTCGGTTTTACCGGTGCCTGGTTCGCCTTTAACCAATAGAGGTCTTTCAAGTGTGACTGCGGCATTTACGGCAATCGTCAGATCGCCCGTTGCAACATAGCTTTCGGTGCCTTGGAATTTCATAAGTAGCGGTCCTGTTTGCGCCTTTTTCTTGGACCTAGGCTATCCTCATCTGAATTTCACTGCAATGCGACGTAGAGGGTAGTGACATTAGGTCATCTCTGAGTTAAATGACCGATATTGGGGTGGCACTTGGCCGTATTTCTCAAGTCAGGCCCATCCCTCGCTAAAGGGAGCGGAAATGAAAGCAGAAGTTTTCCTGCCGGATGACTATCGTCCCGCAGACGACGAAGAGTTCATGAACGAACGCCAAGTCGAGTATTTTCGACGCAAGCTAACGGATTGGAAACACGATCTTTTAGCCGATAGCCGTGATACTATCGAAGGCCTTCAGGACAACACTCGCAACATTCCAGATGTGACTGATCGCGCAAGCGAAGAGACAGATCGTGCGCTAGAACTGCGTACACGTGACCGTCAACGCAAGCTGGTTGCAAAGATCGACTCGGCCCTGCGTCGTATCGATGCGGGTGAGTATGGGTATTGCGAAGTGACAGGGGACCCGATTTCCCTGAAACGTTTGGACGCACGCCCAATCGCGACAATGTCTTTGGAAGCCCAAGAACGTCACGAACGCCGCGAAAAAGTACATCGCGACGATTAATCAGTAAGCGTCTTTAAGAAATTAAAAACCGCCGGGGCTTTTGCTCCGGCGTTTTTCGTTTCAAATAGGCGCATGAGTCTTTTGGGAATGGATATTTGCGTCCTTGGCGGCGGGGTCGGCGGGTTAACCGCCGCTTTGGCTTTAGCGCAGCGGGGCGCGCAGGTGACGGTGCTGGAGCAGGCCGAAGCGATCAGCGAGGTCGGTGCCGGCATTCAGATCAGCCCGAATGGCATGTGTGTCTTGCGCGCCTTGGGGTTAGAGAACGATTTAACGGTGAAAGCTGTGCAAGCCCAAGCGGTAGAGCTGCGGGATTATAACGCAGGTCGTTTGGTGACGCGGCTTGATTTGACGCGGCTCGAAGAAGATCAAACCTACCTCTTCCTGCACCGTGCTGATTTAATTGATGTTTTGGCAAATGCGTGCCGCGCTTCGGGCGTGAAAATTCGTCTTTTGCAGCAGGTCACAGAGGTATTGCCCGGCGCGCGCCCTAAGCTGCGCATGGCCTCGCAATCTTGCGTGACGCCTGATTTGATCGTGGCTGCAGATGGTCTGCATTCCATTGCGCGGCCTGCGCTGAATGGCCCGTCTGATCCGTTCTTTACAGGCCAAGTGGCGTGGCGCGCGACCGTTCCGAATACCTTTAACCACCCAAATTGCGCTCGAGTGCACATGGGCCCCAAGCGCCATGTGGTTTCATATCCTCTGCGTGGCGGTGATTTGGTGAACCTTGTCGCCGTGCAAGAGCGTGACCTTTGGGCGGAAGAGGGCTGGTCGCACAAAGACGATCCAGAAAATCTGCGTGCGGCTTTCGCGGATTTCGGGGGCGATGTGCCTCAGATGTTGCAAGGCGTCACGGAAACCGGCCTCTGGGGTCTGTTCCGCCATGACGTGGCAAAGCTCTGGGGGCGCGAAAACGTGGCTCTGCTGGGCGATGCTGCCCATCCGACATTGCCCTTCATGGCGCAAGGCGCAGTGATGGCGATCGAGGACGCTTGGGTTTTGGCGGATTGCCTAAGCCATTGTGAAAACACAGAAACCGCTTTGTCCCTGTATCAAAGCCGTCGTTTCGATCGCGTGTCTAAGATCGTGCAAACCGCAGGTGGCAACGCGCGCAAATACCACCTGTCGTTCCCGCCATTGCGTTGGGCCGCGCACCGCGCGATTGGCGCTATGGGGGCCTTGATGCCTGCCAAAATGGTTGGGCAGTTTGACTGGATTTACCGCCATGATGTGACGCAAGAGCGGTCTTAATCCGCTTTGCGTATCAAGTGGTAATGGGTGTCCGTTTCGTGGGTGTCCTCAAAGCCAAACCGCCGATAAAGCGAGCCAACAGGGTTCCATTTCAGGTACTCTAACCGCAGATCAAGCCTCGCCGAATTGGTTTGATCAATGCAATGCTGCATGATCCGGCTGCCAAGCCCAATGTTCTGAAAAGACGGAAGAATATAGAATTCACCAATGCGCGCGTGATCGTCTTTTTGCGTGAAACCAATCGTGCCAATGCGCTGATCTTGATAGGTGATCGCATAGGCCGCCACAGCGCTGTAACGATCTGCGTGCATCTTACGCTGAAAAGCTTCGTCCCAGTCCCATTTTTCTTCGATATAGGGCCCGAGCGCCGCGCGTTTCACCTCAAACGCAAAATCGCTGTCTGCCGCAGACAGGGTGAGCGCAGGAAACGCAAAGTCTGGCGGCAGATCAGGCAGGGTCAGGGGCATCTTAGGCGGCCAGTTCCACCCAGATCGGCACGTGATCAGATGGCTTTTCACGGCCGCGTACTTCTTTGTCGATCTGACAATCTGTCAGCAGATCTGCGCATTGCGGCGACAGCAAGAAGTGATCAATCCGGATGCCGTCATCTCGGTTCCACGCGCCAGCTTGGTAATCCCAGAACGAGTAATGCTCTGGACCAAAGGTGCGCGCCCGAAACGCCTCGGTAAAGCCAAGGTTCAGCAAGCGGCGATATGCAGCGCGGCTTTCAGGGCGCGCCAGCGCATCTTCTTGCCAAGCTTCAGGGCGGCGTGCGTCCTCGTCTTGCGGAATAATGTTGTAATCTCCGGCCATTAGAAACGGTTCTTCACGTTCCAAAAGCGTCTGCGCATGGGCGTGCATACGCTCCATCCATGCCAGTTTGTAATCGTATTTCGGCCCCGGACATGGGTTGCCATTTGGCAAGTAAAGCCCGCAAACCCGCACAGGCACATCACCCATCACAGTGGCCTCGATCCAGCGCGCTTGCTCGTCGCTGTCATCCCCAGGCAGGCCGCGACTGACATCTTCCAACGGCAGTTTGGACAGGATCGCCACGCCGTTGAAGCTCTTTTGCCCATGGGTTTCCACCCGATAGCCGCGATCTTCTAAGATCTCGCGCGGGAAAGCCTCATCGACTGATTTGATCTCTTGCAGCACCACAACATCCGGCTGCGCTTCGTCCAGCCACTGGGGCAGGGCGTTGATACGGGCTTTGATCCCGTTGATATTAAAGCTCGCGATTTTCATGTGGCGACTATGGCGTTATCAAGAGGCACGCTCAACCCGATTCAGGACGTGAAATGAAATACTCTGTCGAAACCGAAATTGATTTGCACCGTGACGGCGTGGTGGCCCTGCTGACCGACCATGACAAACGCCGGCATTGGCAGGCAGGGTTCAAAGGGGCAGAGGCCTTAGAGGGCAGCCCAGGCACCGTTGGCGCAACAACCAAGCTGACCTTTCAAGTGGGGCCGCAGGACTTTGACATGATCGAAACGATCCTAATCAAAGATTTGCCATACGAATATTGCGTGTCTTACGTGTCCAGCCAATCAGCCAGCATCTCGCGCAGCCAATTCACGGAACTGCCTGACAATCGCACCCTATGGCGTGTGGATATGGAAATTAAAGTCAGCGGCGCGCAGAAAATCCTCGCGTTTTTCCGCCCTGAGACCTTCCGCCAGCAAACCCAAGCCTCGATGCAGAGTTTTGCAAATTATGCTGGCAGATAAATAGCTTACATAGAGAAGCTTGTGCCGCAGCCGCAGGCGGATGTGGCATTTGGGTTCTCGATCACGAAACGTGCGCCAATCAGCTCTTCAGTGAAATCAATCACGGCGTTTTCCAGAAATGGCAAAGACACGCTGTCGACCATGACTTTCTCGCCATTGCTTTCCAGCACCAAATCATCTTCGGCTGGCGCGTCGAGTTTGATTTCGTATTGAAAGCCAGAACAGCCGCCACCTTCCACGGCAACGCGTAGCCCCTGGCCATTTTCGGCAGCGCCGATTTCAGCCAAACGTTCATAAGCGCGGTCTGTGACCTTAGGTGGAAGTTGCATTTTGGCACTCCAAACAACTGTTTAGCCTGTCGTTGCGTAACGGGCCGTGGTTTTTTTCGTTCGTTTGCAATATATGGTGCCGTAAGACAGGGGACAAGGACCAGAAGTTATGATTGCGCCATTTGCGTCCGATCCACTTCACGCGCGGGGGCGGCGTGTCGCGGAAGAGGAAAGCGCGTTTCGATCTTGCTTTCAGCGAGACCGCGACCGGATTATCCACTCCAGTGCCTTTCGCCGGCTCAAGCACAAGACCCAAGTGTTTGTCGAACATGAGGGCGATTATTTCCGCACGCGTCTAACCCATTCGATCGAGGTCGCGCAGGTCGCCCGCACGATCTCTGGCGCTTTGGGGCTGAACCAAGAACTGACCGAGGCTGTCGCCTTGGCGCATGATTTGGGCCACACGCCGTTTGGCCATACGGGCGAAGATGCGCTGCATCTGCTGATGGATGGCTATGGCGGCTTCGATCACAATGCGCAGGCTGTGAAAATCGTCACCTCGCTTGAACGCCATTACGCTGAATTTGACGGGTTGAACCTGACGTGGGAATGCCTTGAAGGCATCGCCAAACACAACGGACCTGTCACGGGTGATGTGCCCTACGACCTTAAAGAATACAATGTTCTTCACGACTTAGAGCTGCACACCCATGCCAGTGCCGAGGCGCAAGTGGCCGCTTTGGCCGATGATGTGGCTTACAATAACCACGATCTTCAAGACGGCTTGCGCGCAGGTCTGTTTACCATTGAAGACATCACCAAGCTGCCAATCGTCGACAAAGCCTTTGCCGAGGTTGATGCGGCTTACCCGTCACTCAGCGAAAACCGCCGCAAGCACGAAGCCCTGCGCCGCGTCTTTGGGGTGATGGTGGGCGATGTGATCAACACCTCTCGTTTGCTGATCGCGGCCAGTGGCGCGCAGTCTGTCACAGATATTCGCAACCATGGCGCGCCAGTCATTGCGTTCTCGCCAGTGGTTCTGGAGCAACTCGACGAAATTCGCAATTTCCTGTTCACCCGAATGTATCGCGCAGACTCTGTGATGAAGAAACGGGCGCAGGTGACCAAAGTGGTCGAGGCCCTGTTTCCTCTGTTCATGAGCCGCACAGAGCTTTTGCCAAGCAACTGGCAGGATGAGCTGCGCCAACTGCCAGATGAAACTGCCATTGCCCGCAAAGTCTGCGATTACATCGCCGGCATGACAGATCGCTTTGCGTTAACAGAGTATGAACGGCTAATCGGCGAAAAACTGCCCCTATAGACCTTTATTTATAAGGTTTTTCTTTTCACCTTTGCGCAGGCGCATAAATCGCGTATGCGGCCCGTTATGCACGGGTTTGATGGAAAAATAGTCTTTGTCGCAGGGGCGGCATGCGCTTTGGGGTGGCAGCTTTTGCCGATCCTCAAAGATGCTGGCGCGCGCGTTGTTTTGATGGATCAAGGCACGGATACATTGTGCGAAATGGCGTCGATTGCGCCGCATCAATTTGAACCTCTGCCGGTGCCGGACCCTTCTGTAAAATCCTACGCTCAGATCGGGCAAATCTGGGGCGATCAGCCGCTTGATTATCTGATCGACCTCATGCCTCTGCAAAAGAAAAGCGATCGGCCACAATGGGCGGAAACGAATTCTGCTTTGGTCTGTGGTTTAAAGCCCGGTTTAGAGCAAACAGGCGGAGCGGTCCTATCGGTGATCCCGCAATCCACACCAGATGACCCGCTGACCTATCAAATGTCCGAAGCAGGCCTGTGCCGCATGGCAAAGGTTCTCGGGGAACGTTGGCGTAAGGATGGTGTCTTTTACAACGTGCTGCGCCCAACCAAAGACAGCCCAATAGATGAAATTCTAAAGGCCCTCTGCTACGTTTCGCACGCCGCGTATGTGCAATTGACGGGTCTAAGCGTGCCTTTAACACCTGCATTGGATTGACGCGGGCGCTGGCGATGTTAAACCGCCTGCAAAGCATAAGGACAAACCCGATGAACCTGTTTTCCGAGATCCGCGCTCTGGTGATCACTCAGCTGACCGCACTGCAGGCCGAAGGCACGCTGCCTGAGGGTCTGGATTTCACCAATGTTGCTGTCGAGCCACCACGGGATGCGGCGCACGGCGATATGGCCACAAACGCAGCGATGGTGCTGGCAAAACCTGCCAAGATGAAGCCTCGCGATATTGCCGAAGCGCTGGCTGGCAAGCTGGCCGAAGACGCGCGCGTTGAAACGGCCGAAGTGGCAGGACCGGGCTTTTTGAACCTGCGTTTGGCCACAGGTCTGTGGCAGGGTCTTGTGAAATCTGTTCTCGATACGGGCGCTGGCTTTGGCCGCTCTGACATGGGGCAGGGCAAGCGCGTGAACATCGAATACGTCTCTGCCAACCCAACTGGTCCTTTGCACGTGGGTCACACCCGCGGCGCGGTCTTTGGCGATGCGCTGGCCTCTCTGCTGGATTTCGCAGGCTATGACGTCACTCGCGAATATTACATCAACGATGGCGGCGCGCAGGTCGATGTTCTGGCGCGGTCTGTGTACCTGCGTTACCTCGAAGCGCATGGTCAAGAAGTGGCCTTTGAAGATGGCACATACCCGGGTGATTATCTGATCCCAGTGGGCGAAGCGCTGAAAGACAAAGTGGGCGACGCCTTTGTCGACAAAGGTGAACAGTTCTGGCTGGCTGAAATCCGTGAATTCGCCACCGAAAAAATGATGGACCTGATCCGCGAAGATCTGAAGGCGCTCAAAATTGAGATGGATGTCTTCTATTCTGAGAAGTCCCTTTATGGCACTGGCCAAATCGAGGCCGCGCTGAAGTCTTTGGAGGACAAAGGCCTGATCTACGAAGGCGTGCTAGAGCCACCAAAAGGCAAAACTCCAGAAGATTGGGAACCACGCGAGCAAACCCTGTTTAAATCGTCAGATCATGGCGACGATGTGGATCGTCCGGTCAAGAAGTCAGACGGCTCTTGGACTTATTTCGCGCCAGACATCGCCTATCACTACGACAAAGTGCAACGCGGCTTTGATCTGCTGATCGATATCTTCGGCGCAGATCACGGCGGCTATGTGAAACGCATGAAAGCGGCGGTTTCTGCTTTGTCTGATGGCCAAACCGCCATCGACATCAAGCTGACCCAGCTGGTGAAACTGTTCAAGAATGGCGAGCCATTCAAGATGTCCAAGCGGGCAGGTACCTTTGTGACCCTGCGCGATGTGGTCGAGCAGGTTGGCCCAGATGTGACCCGTTTTGTGATGCTCACCCGAAAAAACGATGCGCCGCTGGACTTTGATTTCGACAAAGTGCTGGAGCAATCCAAAGACAACCCTGTCTTCTACGTGCAATACGCCCATGCGCGTGTGTGTTCTGCGATCAAGAAAGCAACAGACGCAGGCATCGACGTAACAGACGCGACAATCGCAGGCGCAGACCTGACCAAACTGTCTGATCCGGCAGAGCTGACCGTGGCGCGCAAACTGGCGGAATGGCCACGTTTGGTTGAAATCGCAGGCCGCACAAATGAACCGCACCGCGTGGCCTTCTATCTCTATGAGCTCGCTAGCGATCTGCACAGCCTGTACCATTCTGGCAAAGACAAT
Source organism: uncultured Paracoccaceae bacterium (assembly GCA_947499725.1). Lineage (GTDB taxonomy): Bacteria > Pseudomonadota > Alphaproteobacteria > Rhodobacterales > Rhodobacteraceae > Cognatishimia. The sequence continues at coordinate 679,431 of CANMPK010000001.1, forward strand.
GCAGACCTGCGTTTCGTTCAAGAAGACAACGCAGCGGCAACACAGGCGAAAATCGCCCTCGCACGTGCCGTAGCCATTGTTATTTCTGCAGGTCTTGGTATTCTGGGCGTAACCCCAGCGCAGGAGATGCGTTAAAATAAGCACACCGCCGGGGTTGAGGCATAAGGCAAGAAACCCCGGCGTTGGCACTTCACAAGTCCATCAAGCGCCGGTCTAAAACAGAGGCGAGCATGGCAGAACTCCCTATGAATGGATCGCAGCAAGCGATTGATCCCAGTAAAATTGTGGGTCCAATGGCCAATTGGGCAGGGGCCGCAGTGTCCGTTGCTCTGGTGGTTGGGGCCGGCGTTTGGGGCTATAAACTTTTGGTACGTGATGTAACCGGTATTCCGGTGGTCCGCGCGATCGAAGGCCCGATGCGTGAACAACCCGCTGATCCCGGCGGCACCCAAGCGGCGCACCAAGGTTTGGCTGTAAATGATGTGGCCGCTCAAGGCGGGGCAGCAGCACCAGCCGATCGTTTGGTCTTGGCGCCTGCACCAATTGATCTGGCCGCCGAAGATGCGCCAGTTTCTTTTGCGCAACGTCAGGTCGAACCTATTTCCGTGCCAGAGCCGATCGTGGAAGTCGCGCCAGTAACGGAACAAGCCACCGCGATTGAACCAGCGCCGCAAGAACCAGCCGCTGAAATTGCTGTTGCAGCAGCGACGCCAGAAGCGCTCAACAATGAACAAATTCGAAGCCTCGTGGATCAGCTTATCGGTGACGCCGCTCCAATGACTGAACCTCTGGCAGAGGTCCAACCCACCGCAGCGATTGTGACTGGTGGTCTCGGCACGTCATTGCGCCCAAAGCTACGCCCAGTAGGCCTGAAAGCCTCGGTGACCCAAGCGGCTTCAACGCCAGCCCAATCGTCACAAAACGCTTCGGTCACCACGGCAAGCATTGACCCGTCGGCCATTCCATCCGGTACTCGTCTTGTGCAGTTGGGGGCCTTTGCCAGCCCTGAAATTGCCCAAGCAGAATGGGGCAAGCTGATTGCCAAATTCCCTGATCAACTGGACGGCAAACAACGCGTTGTACAAAAAGCCGAAAGCGGCGGGCGCACCTTCTATCGCCTACGCGCACAGGGCTTTGCTGACCTCAGCGATGCACGCCGTTTGTGCTCTGCTTTGAAAGCCCAAAACGCAGATTGTATTCCGGTCGTCACGCGATGATCGGCGCAACAATTCTGGGCTGTGAAGGGCTCGTTCTCTCTGCTGAAGAACGTGCCTTTTTCAAAGATGTGCAGCCCTTTGCCTTTATTCTGTTCAGCCGCAACATCGAAAGCGCCGACCAAATTCGGCGTCTGTGCAATGACTTACGCGCCACAGTTGATCATCACGCCCCGATCTTGATCGATCAAGAAGGTGGCCGTGTGCAACGCTTGCGCGCGCCTTTGGCCACGGAATGGCTGCCGCCTTTGGACCAGATCCAGCAGGCGGGCGATCAGGCCGCGCGCAGCATGTACATCCGCTCGCGTATCCAAGCGCACGAGCTGATGGACCTTGGCATCGACAGCAACTGCGCGCCACTCTCCGACGTGGCCACACCTGACACGCACCCATTTTTGCAAAACCGCTGCTATGGGTTCACCGCCGAGGATGTGATTAACATCAGCCGCGCCGTGGTCGAAGGCCATGAAGACGGCGGCGTGCTGCCGGTGCTCAAACACATCCCAGGCCATGGCCGCGCACAGCTTGATAGCCACCTCGAACTGCCGCGCGTCGCAGCCACTCAGCAAGAGCTGCAACAAGACTTCGCCCCCTTCAAAGCGCTCAATGATGTGGCTATGGGGATGACAGCCCACTTGGTGTACGAAGCCTATGACAACCAGCCGGCCACCATCTCTGACACGATGATGACCCTCATCCGTGACGACATCGGCTTTGACGGTTTGATCATGACAGATGACATTTCCATGCAGGCCCTCAGCGGCACGATGACGGAACGCTCTGCCGCGTCTATCAAGGCGGGCTGCGATGTGATCTTGCACTGCAATGGCGACATGTCCGAAATGAAAGACGTGACCAAAGCCGCAGGTACATTGTCCGGCAAAGCGCTTTCTCGGGCCGAAGCTGCGCTGAATGCGCGGAAATCACCCGTTTCTGTTGACATCGAGGCCCTGAAAGCCGAGCTTAAAACCCTATTAAACGGGTAGGGCATGACCGAAGACTTTATCGAGCAATCCAAGCGGGATGTTGTCGCCGAACGGCTGGCAGCTGAAGCGCTGATTATCGATGTCGATGGCTTTGAAGGCCCGCTCGATCTGCTGCTGACGCTGTCGCGCACGCAAAAGGTAGACCTGCGGACAATCTCGATCCTGCAACTGGCCCGCCAGTATTTGGCGTTTGTTGAAAAAGCCAAAGAGCTGCGCCTTGAATTGGCAGCAGACTATCTGGTGATGGCCGCTTGGCTCGCCTTCCTGAAATCCCGCCTTCTGTTGCCGCCAGACCCCGAAGAAGAGGGGCCATCCGGCGAAGAACTGGCCGCGCACCTCGCGTTCCAGCTGGAACGCCTGCAAGCCATGCGCGATTGTGCCGCCAAGCTGATGGCGCGCGACCAACTGGGCAAAGATTTCTTCAAACGCGGCATCCCAGAAGACATCACCAAAACCCGCATCGTCACCTATTCCGCCAATCTGATGGACTTGATGCAGGGCTACGCGCGTATGCGCACCAAAGACGAATTCCGCCCCTTCATCCTGGATCGCGACTCTGTCTGGACGATGGAGCAAGCGCTGGAACGTATGCGCGGCCTCATCGGCTATGCAGGCGCTTGGACCGATATCATCAGCTACCTGCCTGATGGCTGGGGCAACGATCCCAAAAAACGCCGCTCGGCCACCGCTGCCACTTTTGCCGCCAGTTTGGAATTGGCCAAAGAGGGCAAAGTGGAAATCCGTCAATCCGGCACATTCGAACCTATTCAACTCAGAAGCAAAGAGAGGGGCACATGAGCGAAGAGACCCTTCCCGAAGACACAGACACACCAGAGGCACCTCAAGAAGAAAGCCTCTTCGAAGCGCCGCCCATGGGCGAACAAGAACGTATGGTCGAGGCGCTGCTCTTTGCCTCTGCCGAGCCTTTGACGGTCAAAGAACTCAATGGCCGCATGCCCCATGGCGCGGATGCTGCCGAGGCGATTGTGCATCTGCGCAAACGCTACGAAGGGCGCGGCGTGCGCGTGAATAAGGTTGGCGACGCTTGGGCCATCCGCACCGCCCCCGACCTTGGTTTTTTGATGCAAAAAGAACAGGTTGAGACGCGTAAGTTATCGCGCGCCGCCATCGAAACCTTGGCCATTATCGCCTATCACCAGCCAGTGACACGCGCCGAAATCGAAGAAATCCGCGGTGTTTCCGTGTCGCGCGGAACGGTCGACCAACTGCTCGATATGGAATGGATCCGCTTTGGCCGCCGCAAGATGACGCCAGGCCGTCCGGTCACTTTTGTGGTCACCCAACAATTCCTCGATCACTTCGCCCTAGAAAGCGCCCGCGATCTTCCAGGCCTAAAAGAGCTGCGCGCGGCCGGCCTACTGGAAAACCGCCTGCCACCAGGCGCAATGCCAACGGTCAGCGAAGACGAAGATCTGCAAGAAGAAACCAACGAAGGCCAGTCCGAGCTTTTCGAAGACTAAACGCCATTTTTTCGGCGCATTCTTAAGGTAAAAGCCACCAAACCCGCGAGAGGTCTCGCGAAGGAGGGTACGATGAATATGAATCGTCTGATCAATATGGTGATCCGCCAAGTGGTCCGTCAGGTCGTGAACCGTGGCGTGAAAGCTGGCGCGCAAAAGATCGCAGAAAAAGGGGACCGTCCGGCCCCCCAGCAAGATGCAAAACGCGCAGGCCAAGCCATGAAAGTGCTGCGCCGCGTCTCACGCTTCTGATCTAAGCCAGCTTTTGTGGCGCTGGACGGCGCCACAGGATCGCTTCGCCCATGCCCGCCACGGCAAGGGCCGCGGACACCAAAAGGCACATCATAAGCCCCTGCGCTTCAAACAGCGGGCGATAGGCGATGGTGGACACAAAGACCATCAAATACATCACAAATGAATTCAGCCCCAAGATCGCCCCGCGTTTGCTCGGGTCAATCATGCCAAGCCGCCCCACGGTAACCGTTAGCCCCATATGCTGAAACGCGCCCCAGCCAGCCATCGACAGCATCAACACATAGTAATGCTGCACAATGCCGGCCATCCCGACGTAATACACGGCTAAGCCCGCAAAGAGCCCAATCAAAGCCCGCCGCGCGCCAATGCGATCCACAAACGGGTCCAGCAACATCGAGGCGGCAAACCCAAGCCCATAGCTTAGCGTCAGCAAGCCGCCTGCGCTCACCGGATAACCCAGCTCTTCGACCAGATGCGCGCCCAGATAGTTGTAGGCGCCGTAAAACCCCATGCCCAACATGCCCACAGAAAACAGCCCCGGCAAAACGCCAGAAATACGAAACGCCCCAATCGGCGAAGTAAACCGTCCAGATTTTGGCGCTGGGGGCAGGGACCAGATCAAAAGCAGCGCCAAGATCAAAAACAGACTGCCTGATAGAACCACATAGACCATGCGCCAGCCAAACAGATCAGTGATATAGGCGCTCATGGTCACGCCGCCGATCATCGACAATGTCCAACCCGTCAACACCTTGCCTAAGGTCTGCGCTTCTCGTCCTTTTGGGGCCACAACCGATGCCATGCCGTAAATCGCTGGGATCGCCATGCCCGCGCCAATGCCAGCAACACCTTGCACAACAATCAACACCCCAAGGCTCGGCGCCATAGCACTCGCCGCCAAAGCAGTCGCGATGATCATCAACGCATAACGCAACACCACATCGGCCCCAAACTTATCCGTCAATGGCGCCAAACACAGCGCAGAAAGCGCCACACCCGCCCCATAAACCGCCGCCGCGCTCATCACAGCGGGCGCGCCAGACACGCCCAGATCAATCGCCACAGCCGCTGCAATAGGCGACAGCGCCAAAGAGTTCGCGCCAACCAGTCCAATCAACAGAATATGAACAAGGATCATCTACTAGCCTTCACAGGTGAATTTTCTTAGGGTATCTCAGCTATCAGCCGATCCTCATTCAGTAAAAGAGAATAAACATGGCCGAAAAAGAAACAGATAAAATTCGGAAAACAGCCCTTCAGGGCAAGCCAATCGATGACTTGGACCGAAAAATATTAGGTATCTTGGCCAACGATGCGACTGTCAGCTATGCAGAGATGGCCAAAACCGTCGGCCTCTCTGCACCAGCGATTCACGAAAGGGTTAAACGCCTGCGCACCTCCGGCGTGATCAAACGCACCATCGCTGAACTGGATGGCCCGGCCACCGACAAACCGTTTCTGGCCTTCGTCCATGTCGAGGCTGCGGGCTGGGGCAAAACCACGGGTCTCATTGAAATCGGCAAACTGCCTGAAGTGGAAGAAATCCATTCGGTCACCGGCGACACCGGCATCATCCTAAAAGTCCGCATGCGCAGCACCGAGGCTGTCGAAGGCTTTTTATGGAGGCTCTACGACATCAAAGGCGTCAGGGGCACGCGCACCTATGTTGTGCTCAACACGCACCTAGAACGCGGCGTACAGGCAGAGTTCACACCAGAGTTAGAAGAGGGGGATCACTTGAAGTGATCCCAATGGGCCTGCTTTAGACGGCCTTAAAATGCTTAGACAGCTTCAGCCCTTGGCCTTGATAGTTAGATGCAATCCCCGCGCCATACAGCTGCACTGGCAGCTCTGCCATCTTCTCATAGACTAAACGACCCACAACCTGACCATGCTCCAGAACAAACGGCGCCTCATGGCAGCGCACTTCCAGAACGCCGCGTGAACCCGCACCGCCTGCATCCGCAAAGCCAAAGCCCGGGTCAAAGAAACCGGCGTAATGCACGCGGAATTCACCCACCATGGCCAAATACGGCGCCATCTCAGCGGCATATTGCGGCGGGATGGTCACAGCCTCTTGGCTCACCAGAATATAAAACGCACCTGGGTCCAGAATGATCTGACCATCTTTGCTACGCACTTCTTCCCAGTATTCGGCGGGGTCATATTCGCCAATGCGATCCAGATCGATCACACCCGTGTGGGGCTTAGCGCGATAGCCCACCAGATCACCGTCTTGCGGACGCAAATCAACAGAGAAACCCAAACCGTCATCAATCACAGCATCGCCATCCACCAAAGGGGTCTCGCGATGCACGGCGGTCAGTTCTGAATCGCTCAGCACGCTTTGGCCCTGACGGAAGCGAATTTGGTTCAAACGCATGCCCGGACGCACCAGAACCGAGAAAGACCGCGGGCAAATCTCAGCATAAAGGGGGCCATGATAGCCCGCCGAGATACGATCAAATTCTGTGCCGCCATCGGTGATGGCGCGGGTCAGCAGATCCAAACGGCCGGTAGAGCTTTTGGCATTTGCTACCGCATTCACATCCGGTTGCAGCACAAGGCTTTCCATCAAAGGCACAACGTATACGCAGCCCTTTTCCAGCACCGCGCCGTCGGTCAAATCGATGCGGTGCATCTCGAATTCTGCCAAACGCTCCGCAACAGAATTGCCTTCGCCCGCCAAAAACGACGCGCGCACGCGGTAAGCCACTGTGCCCAGACGCAGATCAAGGCTCGCCGGCTGCACTTGGCCTTCAACCACGGGGCTGTCTGGCACAATCGCACCAGATTTCAACATGGTTTCAATGGTTTGGCTTGGCAGTACACCGGTCATATCGTTTCCTCAAAACCCTGCGGTCAGGGCTGCTTCGTTGCCCATAAGGGCCAGTAAATACACAAAACGCCCGAGCGCATCAGCGCACAGGCGTTTGAATTTGGTCGGGCTAGCAGGACTTGAACCTGCGACCTTCCGTCCCCCAGACGGACGCGCTACCAGGCTGCGCTATAGCCCGACGATAGCCACGTTCATACCCGATTGGGGCGCGGGGGCAAGTCCCTAAATCCAAAACTTCGTTCACCCCAGATGGGCTTCATTTGATTTTGCACGGATCGCCTTAAGCGCTGAAACAGCTTGTGCAACAGCAGGCTTATCGCGCGCAGGAATATGATCAATCTCGATCAACCGGGCGATCAATTTGCGACGGATACGCCATGCGCCATTCTCAGGCGTATTTGGCTTCGTTGGCGTTGCCAATTTCACATCTGTTGCCGGTGCATCTGTTTCATTCGCAGGGGCAATGTCCTCCAGCGCTTCGTCCGCCTCATCCTCAACGTCCAATGAGGAATCTGCCTCAGCCTCTGCAGCCACGGCCTCTGCAACCGTTGCTTCGATGTCATCTGCAACATCTTCGCTTGGCTGTTGGGCCTCAGTTTCCACTAGGCCCACAGATGTTTCTTTGTCTTCAGGTGTGTTTTCCGCTGCAATAGACGGCTCTGGGGCAGGTGGCGCAGGCTGCGTTTCGACAGAGGCCGCCGCAACGGTGTCGTCTGGTTCATCATCCAAAGCACGCGATAGGGCACTGATTTCCTTCACGCCTTTTTCGCGCAAAAGTTTCTGTACGCCTTTGATGGTCATCCCATCGTCATGCAGCAAAGATTTGATTCCACCCAGCAAAAGCATATCAACTGGGCGATAATACCGACGACCACCCGCACGCTTTACAGGGCGCACTTGCGTGAACTTACTTTCCCAAAACCGCAGTACATGGGGTTGAGTGTCAAGCCACTCAGCCACTTCGCTGATGGTGCGAAACGCGTCCTTGGATTTGGGCATAGCCGTTTGCCTTACTTCTTATTGCCGTCTGCGACGCGATCTTTCATCAGATGCGACGGGCGGAAGGTCAGAACACGGCGTGGATTAATAGGCACTTCTTGACCTGTCTTCGGGTTACGGCCCACACGTGCAGCTTTCTCGCGAACGCTGAATGTCCCGAAAGAGGAAATCTTGACCTGTTCACCACGCACAAGCGCGTCAGACATATGTTCCAGAACGCTTTCAACAAGCTGCGCTGAATCATTTCGAGATAGACCAACCTCACGGAAAACCGCTTCGCTCAGATCCATTCTGGTCAATGTTTTATCTGACATTGTCTTTCCCCCTGAAAAAGTTTCATTAACTTTAGAGGGAAGAATTTTTCCGAGTCAATATGTACTGCGTAAAATCAAGGGTTTACCGCGCTTTCTTGCGCGTCTTTTCCCAATTACCAGCGCAGAACGACTGAACCCCAAGCCAAACCGCCGCCAATCGCCTCGGTGACAATCATGTCACCTTCTTTGATTTGGCCGTTCGCTTTGCCCACAGAAAGGGCCAATGGGATGCTTGCAGCAGAGGTATTGCCGTGGTCCTGAACGGTCACAACAACGCGCTCCATCGGGATATTCATCTTTTTGGCAGTGCCTTTGATGATACGGATATTGGCCTGATGCGGCACGATCCAATCCACTTCGTCAGCCGTGATGCCAACTTTCGCCATCGAGGTGTCTGCCGTCTTGGCCAGTTTTTCGACCGCGTGACGGAACACTTCTTTGCCCTGCATACGCAGATAACCCGTTGTCTGGCTGGAAACACCACCATCCACATATAGGATGTCTTTGTGACGACCGTCAGAATTCAGATCAGTCGCAAGAATACCGCGATCAGATTTATCGCCTTTGCCGTCTTCAGCTTCCAGAACCAGCGCGCCTGCGCCATCGCCAAACAGCACACAGGTCGCGCGATCTTCCCAGTCCATGATCCGCGAGAACGTCTCTGCGCCAATCACCAGCGCGCGTTTCGCCTGACCAGACACGATCAAAGCATTGGCATTGGTCAAAGCAAACACAAAACCCGCACAAACCGCTTGCACATCAAAGGCAAAGCCCTTGGTCATGCCCAACTGCGCTTGCACCATCGTGGCTGCAGAAGGGAAGGTCAGATCCGCGGTAGAAGTCGCAACAATGATTGCATCAATGTCATCAGCTTCGAGGCCGGCATCCGCCAATGCAGCTTTCGCAGCTTTGGTGGCCAAATGAGATGTATTTTCGCCTTCGGCTGCGAAATGACGACGCTCGATACCCGAGCGGGATTTGATCCACTCATCCGAAGTATCCAGCGTTTGTTCAAATTCCGCATTGGGGACAATGCGTTCAGGCAGGTAGTGCCCAACACCTTTGACGACTGCGCGAAGGGTCATATTAAATTATCCGTTTTTATCCCCGAAAGTTTCGGCATCCTGCTGCAGTTGCACAGCGGATGCAACCCGAGCAGCAAGTTTTTCTGAGAAACCAGATTGGGACAGTTTGGTGGCCAATTTCACTGCGGCTGCAATGCCCGTTGCATCAGAGCTTCCGTGCGATTTCACCACAGTGCCATTCAGGCCCAAGAATACGCCACCGTTCACACGGCGTGGATCGATGCGTTTATTCAAGCGGCGCAGGGATGTATAAGCCAGAACCGCGGCCAAGCGTGACAATGGCGAGAATTTAAAGGCTTCGCGCAAAAGGCTACCAATCAAACTCGCGGTGCCTTCGCCGGTTTTCAGCGCAATATTGCCGGTGAAACCATCGGTGACAATCACGTCAGCCACATCACCAGGAATATCGCCACCTTCCACAAAGCCCACAAACTCGAAATTCGCAGCGTCAGCATTGCGGCTGATCAGCTCATGCGCGGCTTTCAGCTCTGCGCGGCCTTTATGCTCTTCAGTGCCAACATTCAGCAAGCCGATACGCGGGCGCTCCAGCTCCATGCCGTTGCGTGCATAGGATGCACCCATCAAAGCATATTGCATCAAATCGTTTTCATCGGCGCGAATATCAGCGCCCACATCCAGCATGATGTTAAAGCCCTGCGCGCTGCGCGACGGCCATAGAATGGCAATGGCAGGGCGATTCACACCTGGCAGTTTGCGTAGGCGTACAACCGATAGCATCATCAACGCGCCCGTGTTGCCACAAGACACACAAACATCAGCCTCGCCATTGCGAACAGATTCGACGGCAGACCACATGCTGGTGGATTTGCCCGTGCGCATCACTTGGCTCGGCTTGTCATCCATCGACACCACGCCTTCCGCATTGCGGAATTCAACGCGGCCAGCCAAGGCCTTTTTGCGTGCAACAAGCTTTTTGAGAAGAGGGAGGGGGCCGTGAAGAATAAACTCAATATCTGGGTTTTTCTTAGCCGAACGCGAAATGCCGGCAACTACGGCTGCCGGCCCTCTGTCGCCACCCATGGCGTCTACGGAAATAACGGTGCGCCCTGCACCCGTTTCGGCGGTGTCGCTCATAACGGTCATGCGGGCGCAATCCGATCCGATTTATGCTGCGTCTTCGTCCAGATCGACTTCGTCAGCCATCGCAACAACCTCACGGTCGGCGTAGTGGCCGCAAGACGGGCATACGTGGTGTGGGCGCTTCAGCTCACCACAGTTTGGGCATTCATTTGGGTTGCCTGCAACCAGCGCGTCATGTGCACGGCGATTGTTGCGGCGCGATTTCGATACTTTGTTCTGCTGGACAGCCATTGTCGCAACCTTTGATTACTGGGGCATTATGCCCGATTTCTACTGCGTTCCGAGGCTTTACGCGCATCACGCGGCCAAGTCCAACGCTAAATTTCGATGAGCGCGCGAAAATAGTCAGAAATTCGCACAGCGCAAGCCCTATTCTTCGTCATTATTCGACAATTTATCACGCAGTGCGGCTAAACCCGCAAATGGGCGTGCATCTTCGTCTGTCATCGCCTTTTTTCCGGGCTCTGTATAGGCTGTTTCTGACAATTCAGCGTTATCAGCGCGCGGGTATTGCGGCAAAGCCAGTGCAAGACCTTCCTGCAAGATAGACATAACGTCGATTTCCTCACCCATAGGCTCGGTATTTTCTTCGTCTGTCATCTCAAACTCTTCAACATCTGGTGCTTCGTAGTCTTTCGTAAACAGAATCGTGACATCCGTATCCACACGCGTGGTCACCGGCTCAAGTGACACGACACAGGATTGCACCACAGTCGCGCCCAGATCACCCGTTACTTTGAAGTCACGCTTGCCAGCGGCAGCAATTTGCCCCTCAAAGCGTAATTTGCGCAAATCCACCAAATCTAAGGCTGCAGCGATCTCTTTCAGCGCTGAAGAATCAGGTTCAATCTTGAAGCGTGTTGGCCGATTCTGCGAAAGATCCGCGACGCGATACGTAAAATCAGACGTTTGTTTGCCTGTCATTGTGCAATTTGCCTTCCATTCTTGAACCTGCGGCGTTCATTTTGTAAGCCGTTAAAAGGCAATACAAGCCAAAGCAAGGGGCAGGGATGGAAGTTTACCGCAAATCGATCAAAGCAGCAGTGCTGTCTTTGTGTATTTTCTCGGCTGCCTGTACGGCGCAGTTTCGCAATCATGGCTATGTGCCAAGTGAAGACGAATTGTCTGAAGTGATCGTCGGCGTCGACACGCGCGACACCGTCGCCGAGACCATCGGCACACCAACAGCAGGCGGCGTTCTGGATGAGGGCGGTTACTACTACGTACGTTCTCGCGTCAAAACCTTCGGCCCGTTCCGCCCGGAAGAGGTCGATCGTCAGCTTGTTGCCGTGACATTCGACAACAACGGTGTCGTCGCCAACATTGAGCGTTTCGGTCTAGAAGATGGCCGCGTGGTACGGATCAGCCGCCGCGTGACAGACAATGGCTTTACCAACGTGTCTTTGCTGCGCCAACTTCTTGGAAATATCGGCAACTTTAATCCTGGTAGCTTGCTGCAATAAAACCTTCACTTCCATGTCATGTTTGGATGCCTATATCTTAAAGGCACCAAACAGGACAAAACGATGGTTGGTTTAAAGAAAGGGCGCTATGTCGCCCGCCTTGCACAGAACGACGCGGATATCCTAGCTGCGCAACAGCTACGCCAATTCGCCTTCCATGGCGACGCCTCTGGCGCAACCGATGCGGATCAATACGATGGCGTTTGCGCTCATATTCTCGTTGAAGAACGCAAAACCGGTGAACTGGTCTGCTGCTTCCGTATGCTGCCGCTGGCAGATGGCAATGACATCACCCGCAGCTATTCTGCACAATTCTACGAGCTCAGCGCCTTAGAAGCCTTCGAAGGCTCTATGGTCGAAATGGGCCGTTTCTGCATCCACCCAGACCGCACAGACCCAGACATCCTGCGCGTCGCATGGGCCGCCATGACCGGCTATGTGGATGATAACAATATTGAAATGCTGTTTGGCTGCTCGTCTTTCAAAGGTACAGATGCCGACCCATACCTTGATGCCTTCGCCATGCTGCGCGACCGTCATTTGGCGCCCAAACGTTTTATCCCGCGCCCCAAAGCGCCCAAGATCTTCCAATTCGCACAGCGCCTGCGCCGCAAACCGGATCTGAAACAGGCCCAACTGCGCATGCCACCGCTTCTGCGCACCTATCTGATGATGGGCGGCTGGGTCAGCGACCACGCGGTTGTTGATGATCACATGAACACACTGCATGTTTTCACAGGGCTAGAAATCAAAGCGATTCCTCCTGCGCGCAAGCGCCTGCTGCGGGCCATGTCCTCATAACGCCACCAAAGGGATTCGCTGCTTGACGGGCAGGGCGCTGCAAAGTAGCCCAACCCCATGGCACGTGTACCTTTACTTCAGATGAACGACATTTCGCTGACCTTCGGCGGCGAACCTGTTTTCGACAAACTCGACCTTGTTGTGCAGCCCGGCGACCGTGTCGCCTTGGTGGGCCGCAACGGCTCTGGCAAATCCACCTTGATGAAGGTGATGGCGGGCATGGTTGAACCTGACAAAGGCGACATCGTCGTGCCACCCGGCGTGCAAGTCGGCTATATGGAGCAAGACCCAGATATGTCGGGCTTTGCCACCTTGGGCGACTTTGCCGTGTCCAAACTGGACCCATCCGAAGCCTACAAAGTGGAACGCGCAGGCGAGGGCCTCAAGTTCGATCCAGCCCGCTCAGTCGAAACCGCCTCAGGCGGGGAACGCCGCCGCGCGGCCTTGGCCAAACTCATGGCCGAAGCGCCAGAGCTGATGCTGCTAGACGAGCCCACCAACCACCTCGATATCGAAGCCATTGCTTGGCTGGAAAACGAGCTGAAGCAAACCCGCGCAGGTTATGTCCTGATCTCACACGACCGCGCCTTTTTGCGCGAACTTACCCGCGCAACCCTCTGGATTGACAGGGGAATGACCCGTCGCCAAGAAAAGGGTTTTGACGCATTTGAACAGTGGCGCGATAAAATCTGGGACGAAGAAGACCAGCAGCGCCACAAGCTTAACCGCAAAATCAAAGCCGAGGCTCGCTGGGCCGTCGAAGGCATCTCTGCCCGCCGCAAACGCAACCAAGGCCGCGTGCGCGCCTTGGGCGAGCTGCGCAAAGAACGCGCCTCACAAATCAAACGCCAAGGAACAGCCGCCATGGATTTTCAGGCCGGTCCAAAATCCGGCCGCAAGGTGATCGAAGTAAAAGGCATTTCCAAAGCCTTCGGCGACAAGCAGATCGTGCAGAACCTTGATATCCTGATCCAACGTGGAGACCGCATCGCCTTTGTTGGCCCGAACGGTGTTGGCAAAACCACTCTGATCAAAATGATGATGGGCCAAGAAACGCCGGATGAGGGCACAGTGACCCTTGGCACCAATCTTCTGCCCGCGATCTTTGATCAATCCCGCGCCGCGCTCGACCCAGATATGACCCTATGGGATTCCCTGACGGGCGATCCTGAAATGCGCGTCTCTGGCAAAGCCGATCAAGTCATGGTGCGCGGCATGCCCAAACATGTTGTGGGCTACCTCAAAGACTTCCTGTTTGACGAACGCCAAGCCCGCGCTCCCGTGCGCTCGCTCTCTGGCGGCGAGAAAGCCCGCCTTCTGCTCTCCAAGCTGATGGCCAAGGAAAGCAACCTTCTGGTGCTCGACGAACCCACCAACGATCTGGACGTTGAAACGCTGGACCTGCTGCAAGAGCTGCTGGACGATTACGACGGCACGGTTCTTTTGGTCAGTCACGATCGTGATTTCCTAGATCGGGTGGCCACCACAACCATCGCCATGGAAGGCAATGGTCAGGCGGTTGTCTATGCAGGCGGCTGGTCCGACTATCGCGCGCAACGCACGACCGAGGAGGAGGAGGCCAAGCCAGCCGCCAAGTCCAAACCTAAAAAGGAAAAGGTTAAGGCCGAGAAACAGACCGAGTCGGGCCTTTCATTCTCTGAAAAGAAACGTCTGGATGCGCTGCCGGCCGTGATGGACCGACTCAACGCCGAAATCGCCAAGCTTGAAGAGTTCATGGCGGACCCAGATTTGTTCACCAAAGAACCGGTGAAATTCCAAAAGGCGACAGAGGCGCTGATCGAACGTCAAACCGCCCTCGCAGAGGCCGAAGAAGAATGGCTGATGTTGGAAGAGAAGGCCGAGAGCGCGTAAGCTGAAGTGCTCTTGTACATTTCGAGGTGTGAAATGTACCAATTGCCACATTGGAACGATGGTTAACGCGATTTAACCGGTTGTCCGAAACGAAAAAACGGGGCCAGTTGTTTGGCCCCGTTTCTGTATTTTGTGTGGTCTGAAAATCAGTCTTTCAGCTGCACCAAAGCGTGGCGTTTCTTGCCTGCGCTTAGCTTGATTGGCGAAGACAAAGCAGCCGCATCAAAGATTTTTCCCGCTTCTGTCAGAGGCTTATCATCCAGCTTGGCGCCATTTTCCTTGATCAGGCGCTTGGCATCTTTGCCAGACTTCGCCAGACCAGAACGCACGATCAGCTGCACAATGGAAATCCCATCACCGATCTCTTCAGACGTGAGGTTCAACGTTGGCAAATCCGCGCCAATCCCACCTTTTTCAAACACTTCCTTCGCAGTCGCTTCTGCCGCTGCCGCAGCTTCAGCTCCGTGGCACAAGGTCGTGACTTCATTGGCCAAAATCACTTTGGCATCATTGATCTCAGACCCCGCCAAAGCGCCCAAACGCTCGCATTCATCCAATGGAAGCTCGGTGTAAAGCTTCAAGAAACGACCCACATCCGCATCCGTAGAATTGCGCCAGAACTGCCAGAATTCGTAAGGGCTGCGCATATCCGCATTCAACCAAACCGCGCCATCAGCCGATTTACCCATCTTCTTACCGTCAGACGTCGTCAGCAAAGGTGAGGTCAGACCAAAGATCTGATTGTCGATCACACGACGTGTCAGGTCGATCCCGTTAACAATATTGCCCCACTGATCGCTGCCGCCGAACTGAACCAAACAGCCGTAACGGCGGTTTAATTCAAGGAAATCATAGGCTTGCAGGATCATATAGTTGAACTCAAGGAAGCTCAAAGATTGTTCACGGTCCAAGCGAGACTTAACACTTTCAAAGGAAAGCATCCGGTTCACCGAGAAATGGCGGCCAATATCGCGCAGGAATTCTAGGTAGTTCAGATCATCCAGCCATTCCGCATTGTTCAGCATCAACGCATCCGTTTCGCCATCACCGTAGTCAATGTATTTCGCGAAAACCTTCTGAATACCGCTGATATTGTCGTTGATCTGATCTTCCGTCAGCAAAGGACGTTCATCCGCACGGAAAGATGGATCACCCACTTTCGTGGTACCACCGCCCATCAACGTGATTGGCTTATGGCCGGTCTTTTGCAGCCAGCGCAGCATCATGATCTGGATTAAACTGCCTACATGCAAGGACTTAGCCGTCGCATCAAAGCCGATATAACCAGGCACCACGCCCTTTACCAAAGCCTCATCAAGGCCCTGATAATCGGTACAATCGGCCAAAAAGCCGCGTTCCATCATGATTGCAATGAAATCCGATTTAGGGTGGTAGGTCATAGTATCCGTCTCGTATGATGTATGGGCTGTGTATAGCAGGCTTAAAATAAAGGAAAAGGCCATGTTAAAGGCCAAATTGAACAAAGGCCCCATCGATATCGCAGGCGCCATGTCGGGCACATCGTTAGACGGCGTTGATGTGGCGGTTTTGAAAACCGACGGGCAGCAGATTTTGGACTTCGGTGAAAGCGCGTATCACGCCTATTCAGATGAAGAGCAGGCGGTTCTGACGAAGGCCCTTGGTCAGTGGGTGGGGGCAGATGTTGAGGCCGCAACTAAAGTGATCGAAGATGCGCATCTCACTGCTTTAAAACAGTTTTCTTCCTGTGACTTGATCGGGTTTCACGGTCAAACGCTGGCACATGAGCCACGAGGACGTGGTACATTACAGGTTGGCGACGGCTCTTGGCTGGCCAATAAACTGGGCACAGCTGTCGCTTGGGATTTTCGCACGGCAGATGTTCAAATGGGCGGAGAAGGCGCGCCGCTCGCGCCGTTCTTTCACTTCGCTTGCGCAAAATGGATGAAGGTTAAGGCGCCCATTGTTTTCTTGAATCTTGGCGGTGTTGGAAACCTGACATGGGTTGATCCAAACAAGTCCGGCCCAGAAAAAGAGGGCGCTTTGCTGGCTTTTGACACAGGCCCCGCCAATGCACCGATTAACGATTTGATGCGTGCGCGACTTGGGCAGGCCTTTGATAAAGATGGCACTTTGGCGCGGCAGGGCGAGGTAGAAACGGGCGCTTTGGAGTTGTTTTTGGCTGAAGGATACTTTGCGCGACTGCCACCTAAGTCTCTAGATAGAAACGATTTTGCTGAGATGATCGGGTTGGTGCGTGAATTGTCAGACGCAGATGCCTGCGCGACCCTCACAGCGATGAGCGCTGCCGCAGTGGTGCAAGGCATGCAGCACTGCCCAAGCCCGCCCACACAGGTGTTGGTCACCGGTGGCGGCCGGAAGAACCCTGTTTTGATGGAGATGCTCTCTGTCGCGCTGGATTGCCCTGTGAAGCCCGTTGAAGATGTTGGGCTGGATGGAGATATGCTTGAAGCACAGGCATTCGCCTTTTTGGCTGCGCGCGTTGCTTTGGGTTTGCCAACGTCTTCGCCGAGCACGACGGGTGTAGCTGCCTTGGTTGGCGGTGGCGTGGTGAGCCTGCCGCATCTGGACTGATGGGGGCTTTGCCCCCAAACCCCCAAGGTATTTTTGCCAAGAAAAAGTAAGTTGGCACAAAAAAGGCGGCGCTGGTGGGCGCCGCCTTTTATTTGGTTTTACAAATGCTTAGCGCAGGATGGATTTGCCTGCATATTCCGCTGTTTCGCCCAGCATCTCTTCGATGCGGATCAGCTGGTTGTATTTCGCCATACGGTCAGAACGGGACAGGGAGCCTGTTTTGATTTGACCACAGTTTGTCGCAACAGCCAGATCTGCAATTGTAGCGTCTTCTGTTTCGCCAGAGCGGTGAGACATCACGTTGGTGTAACGTGCGCGGTGCGCCATATCGACGGCTTTCAGCGTTTCTGTCAGGGAACCGATTTGGTTCACTTTCACCAGCATGGAGTTCGCAACGCCTTGTGCGATGCCGTCTGCCAGACGCTCTGGGTTTGTTACGAACAGATCGTCGCCAACCAGCTGAACTTTGTCGCCGATTTTTTCAGTCAGCAGTTTCCAGCCCGCCCAGTCATCTTCGTCCATACCGTCTTCGATGGAGATGATTGGGTAGTCTTTGCACAGGTCTGCAAGGTAGTCGGCGTTCTCTTCGGATGTCAGAGACTTGCCTTCGCCTTTCAGCTCGTACTTGCCGTCTTTGAAGTATTCGGAAGATGCGCAGTCCAGCGCGAGGTAGATGTCTTCGCCCGCTTTGTAGCCTGCTTTTTCGATGGATTTGATGATGAAATCAAGCGCTTCGCGGGAAGAGTTGATCGCTGGCGCAAAACCGCCTTCATCGCCGATACCTGTGTTGTAACCCGCGTCAGACAGTTCTTTTTTCAGCGTGTGGAACACTTCTGCGCCCATGCGGATCGCTTCTTTGATGTTAGAAGCAGAGACCGGCATGATCATGAATTCTTGAATGTCGATCGGGTTGTCTGCGTGCTCGCCGCCGTTGATGATGTTCATCATTGGAACCGGCAGAACGCGTGCAGATGTGCCGCCAACGTAACGGAACAGAGGCTGTGCAGTGAAGTCTGCAGCAGCTTTGGCCGCTGCCATGGAAACACCCAAGATCGCGTTTGCGCCAAGGCGGCCTTTGTTTGGTGTGCCGTCCAGTTCGATCATCGCTTGGTCTAGCGCGACTTGTTCTGTCACATCCATGCCAACCAGGTTCTCAGCGATTTCGCCGTTGACTGCAGCAACCGCTTCCAGAACGCCTTTGCCTTTATAGCGGGACTTGTCACCGTCGCGCTTTTCTACCGCTTCGTAAGCACCTGTAGAGGCGCCTGAAGGCACGGCTGCGCGGCCCATTGTGCCGTCTTCCAGAACAACGTCGACTTCAACTGTTGGGTTGCCGCGGCTGTCTAGAATTTCGCGCGCGTGGATATCAATAATGGTGCTCATGGTTTGGATGGTCCCTAAAATCAGCATTCGTTGCTGCTGTTCATACCAATGAATTGTAAAAAGTAAACGTCTAGCGTTATCGCTAACGGTGAAAAGTTTCCCTGTTTACGCAAACATTCATTTTGTTTGCGCCTAACAAATGGTTAAGCAATGCAATTATAGGTATAGTTAAGTGGCTAACTTTCTCTTTTATAGTCATTTATTTCAACTAAACGCGCGATATAGCTTAACAAAGCCCTCGTTTTGCTAGCGAAATTATTTTTTTTGAGTATTAATCGAAATTGGGAATAAGCTGTTCAAGCAGGGACGGGGATCAATCAGCGCATAAGACGCCGATGGCCTGGGAAAGACGACATGACTTCATCACACAAAGTTTTAGACGATGCTGGTATTGGTGTTTTTGATCTGAATCTTGTGACTGGGAGCTCTGAAGTTTCTTGTGCTTGGAAGACGATGCTAGGGCTGGATGCTGATGCGGATATTTCACCGCAGCAGGAATGGAAGGCCCGTATCCATCCAGAAGATTTTGAACGCGTGCGAGTGACAGACGAAGCTTTGTTTGATGGTCAAATCGATCGCAGCAAAACCGTTTTCCGGATGCGTCACAATGAAGGTCATTGGGTTTGGGTTAAGTCTAATGCCGGCGTGACCGAGCGTGATGCGGATGGTAAGCCACTGCGCCTGAGCGGTGTTCACATCGACATGAGTGAAGTTAAAGAAGAAGAACAGGCCAAAGACGAATTCGTTGCCATGATTAGTCATGAGCTGCGCACGCCGCTCACATCTGTTCTGGGCGCTTTAAAAATGGCGAATAGTGGTGCGTTGGGGGATTTGCCTGGTCCTTTGACCAATTTGCTACAGATGGCGCAGCGCAATTCGAACCGTTTGCTTCATTTGGTGAACGAACTTTTGGATTTCAAATCTCTGGAAAGCGGTGAGTTGAGCTATGAGATGACGACGCTTGATGCGCGTGAGGTCTCTTCGGATGCCACATCATCTATGGCTGGCTATCTGCAAGACGGGCAAAGCATTAAGCAAATTTTGCCTGAAGGTGAGGCGGCGCTGCTTTTGTCTGCTGATGTGAACCGTCTGCAGCAAATCTTGGCGAACCTTCTGTCTAACGCGGCTAAATTCTCTCCAGCGGATGCAGAGATCGAACTTGGTCTTGTCGTTCAGGATGGATTTGTGAGCTTTAACGTGCGCGATCATGGCTCTGGCGTGCCAGCGGAACTTGAAGGCAAGATGTTCCAACGCTTTACCCAAGCTAAGACCGGAGAGAAGCGTAAGTTCAAAAGCACCGGACTCGGCCTATCTATCTGTAAGCAGATGACAGAAGGCATGGGTGGTGAAATCGGCTATTTCAACAATGACGATGATGGCGCAACATTCTGGGTGAAATTCCCAATCGTTGAAGCCTAATTAGTCTTTGTGAATTGGAACGCCGTACAGTTCCAATTTATGCCCCTTTAGACGATACCCGAGCTTAGCCGCAATTTTTTCCTGCAGTTTCTCGATATCTGGGTCCATGAATTCGATCACTTCACCAGAGTTGATGTCGATGAGGTGGTCATGATGTTCGCGCTCAGCATCTTCGTAACGCGCGCGGCCATCACCGAATTCAAGCTTATCCAGAATGCCCGCTTCTTCGAAGAGTTTCACAGTACGGTACACGGTCGCCAGCGAGATCCCTGAGTCGCGTGAACTCGCACGGGCATAGAGCTCCTCTACATCAGGATGATCGCTGCTTTCTTGCAGAACTGCTGCAATCGTGCGGCGTTGATCTGTCATGCGCAGGCCCTTGGCCTCGCAGCGGGAAATGATTGTGTCGCTCATGCGGTCCTCAATGCACTGTGGCTTTCTTCAATACAGCGCTGCGGCTGGCATTTCTATAGAATTTACGAAGTTATCCACGGCAATTCTAACTTGACGGGGAGAAGAAATAGGCGCAAAGGCTGCGCTTTGAATAAAAGGTCTGTAAAGACCCGAGCTGTCATGCAGGGGATATTCCTTTCGCGATGGGCGGCTAGTGCCAGCCCGAAAGGGCGCGAAAGGAAGAACATGGCAGATTTTGATGAATTGGGCTTGCCCAAGGTTTTGGTGAGCCGTCTTAAAGAACTGGGTCTCACATCTCCGACACCGATCCAAGACCGCGCGATCCCGCATGCTTTGAATGGCAAAGATGTTATGGGCCTTGCGCAAACAGGGACCGGCAAGACGATGGCGTTTGGTTTGCCGCTTGTTGCGCAGCTGCAAAGCTACGGAACGAAGCCAGCACCACGCACTATTCGCGCACTGATCCTTGCGCCAACACGAGAACTGGCGAACCAGATCGCGGCTTCTTTGAAAGAGCTGACAAACGGCATGCCGTTCAAAGTCGGTCTTGTTGTGGGCGGCGTTGCGATTAATCCGCAAATTCAGCGTATTAGCCGCGGCACCGATATCGTTGTGGCCACACCAGGCCGACTGATCGATTTGATTGATCGCGATGCGATCGATTTTGATGAAACGCATTTCCTTGTGCTGGACGAAGCCGACCAGATGTTGGATTTGGGTTTTATTCACGCGCTGCGTAAGATTTCTGAAACCATCCCTAAAGAACGTCAGACAATGCTGTTCTCGGCAACCATGCCAAAACAGATGTCTGAGATCGCAAATTCTTATCTGCAGAACCCGATCCGCATTCAGGTTTCTCCTCCGGGGAAGGCCGCTGACAAGATTACGCAGTCGGTGCATTTCATCGCGAAAGGTGAAAAGACCAGCCTGTTGCGTGAACTTCTGGCGAAACACGTTGAAGAAGCCTGTATCGTTTTCGTGCGTACCAAACACGGTGCGGATCGTTTGATGAAACAGCTTGATCGCGCGGGTTTTGCGGTGAGCACCGTGCACGGCAACAAAAGCCAAGGTCAGCGTGAACGCGCTATTGCGGCGTTTAAATCTGGCGAAACCAAAATCTTGGTGGCAACGGATGTTGCGGCGCGTGGTTTGGATATTCCAATTGTGCGCCACGTTTATAACTACGATTTGCCGAATGTGCCGGACAACTATGTCCACCGCATTGGCCGTACCGCGCGCGCTGGCGCAGATGGTGCTGCAATTGCGTTCTGCTCACCGGAAGAATGTGATGAGTTGAAAGCCATTCAAAAGGTTATGAAGTATACCATCCCTGTTGCGGGTGGGACGCCTTGGATGGATATGGATGAGCCTCAGCAGAAGAACAAAGGCCCACGCCGTGGCGGCGGCGGCGGTGGCAAGCCGGGTGGCGGTAAACCAGGGGGCAACCGTTCTGGCGGTGGTCGTCCTGGCCGTGGCGGCGGCGGTGGCGGTAAACCGGGTGGCAAGCCTGGCGGTGGTCGTCGTAGCGGTGGCGGCGGTGGCCGTGGTAAAGGCGGCGGGCGCAGCTCTTAATAGACGAGCTGGCCCTGCATTACGCGTTTGGCAGCGCCCGCAATCACAACTTGGGTTGCGGTCGCTGTAAGAACAATGGTGCTAGGGCGCCCCATGTCTTCTCATTGCCGGATGATCAAATCTTGATCTGTTCCTGTGATATGGCGCAGCAATGCGCCGAGTGCTGCACAGGCTGACCCAGTGGCAGGATCTTCAGAAATATTGTCGAGTGGCGCAAACATACGCGCGGCTATGCCGTGATCGGTTTTGCAATAGACAAATTGCGCAAAGTCCAAGCCTGCAGGGTAGGCTTTGGCACCTTCCTCAAATGCATCAATATTGGTTTTGCATTTTGCCAAGACGTCGCGCGAGGTGACTTCGGTGATGGTGAAAGGCAAACCAACCCCAGCCAAAGTTGGCGCATGAACCTCCGTGCAAATATCTTGCTCGTTTATTGAAAGCGCCTGCGCGACCAGAGCAACCCTTGGGGTGGCTTCCACCTTCAGCGGTACCGAGGTTGAAAAGCGTGCCTCGCCGTCTTCTGCATGGCATTTAAGCGGCCCAACGCCAAGCTCTAGCGTCATAGCGCCTGATTCACCAATATCGGACAAAGCAACCGCCGTGCCGATCACTGGATGGCCTGCGAAAGGAACCTCCATCGTTGGTGTGAAAATTCGCACGCGAGCCCGATGGCTTGCATCCTTTGGCGGATAAACAAACGTGACCTCCGAAAAATTAAACTCTGCCGCGATGCTTTGCAGATCCTGCTCGGGCAGGGTGGTTGCATCTGGGAAGATCGCCAACTGATTGCCGCCAAATGCTTTGTCAGAGAAAACGTCGTAAACGAGATATTCTGTCATAGTCTTACACCAGATCCGGTTCGCGGCCGACTTTGTTGGCCAGTTTCGCAACAGTCAGACCTTGCACAATGATCGAAAAAATCACGACGACGTATGTCGCCGTAAGGATCAGCGGTTTCCATTCGCTTTCAGGCAGTGAAAGCGCCAAAGCGACGGAGATACCGCCCTTAAGGCCACCCCAAGTCATGATCGGGATCACGCCTTTGCTGAAGTCTCGGAAGGGCTTGAGGATCATCACGGGTACTGCCACGGCCGTCAGGCGGGCAAGCAGCGCCAAGAAGATTGAGGCAACGCCGGCCAGCAGGAAATCCGCGTTGAAGGCAATGGCAAAGACCTCGAGGCCGATCATCAGGAACAGAACCGCGTTCAAGATCTCGTCGATCAACTTCCAGAAGGCATCGACATATTCGCGGGTTTGCTGGGTCATGCCATGCTTGGCCCCGATGTCGCCGATCAGCAAGCCAGCGCAAACCGCCATGATGGGGGCAGAGAAATGCAGGTATACAGCGAGCTCGTAGCCACCGAAAGCCAAGCCCAGTGTTAGAAGAACCTCTAGGCTATAGTCATCGATCAAGCGCATCACGCGGAAGGTGAGCCAGCCAAGTACGATGCCCAGAACCGCACCGCCAAGAGCCTCTTGTACGAACAGTTGAACAGCCGCCATCGCGCCCGAACCGTGGTGATCATCGCTTGGGAAGGCCAAGCCAACCAACACCAAAAACACGACGTATCCAACGCCGTCGTTGAACAGGGATTCTCCGGCGATCTTTGTTTCCAACGACTTACGCAAATTGGCCTGACGCAGTACGCCAAGGACTGCCACAGGGTCTGTTGGGGAAATCAAGGAGCCAAACACCAAAGCGATCATCAAAGGCATGCCTGTGAGCCAGCTAAAGCCAAAGCCGACCACGGCAGTGGATAATGCGACACCAAGTGTGGCCATCAAGAAGACCAAACGCCACTGCGCTTTGAGATCTGACAGTTTGACATGCAGCGCACCAGCAAAGAGCAAAAGGCCCAACATGCCTTCTAACAGGGCCTCTGAAAAATCGATGCTGGTGATCATGCGATTGGCCGTTTCGGCAATCAGCAATTCAGGGGCGACAAGGTCGATCCCCAACATTGCAAAACTGGCCATGAGAGCCACAACAAGGATGCCGATGGCGGAAGGTAGTTTCAGATACAGATAATTGATTGCACCGAAAATTCCGGCGAGGACAATCAGGAAAGATGTGATTTGAAGAAAAGTCATTGAACAAGATCCCTTGGGCGTTGGCCTATGGCTAACATGAGGGTCTTGACCGATCTAGTCTGGGATTACGTGCCGCAGAAGGTCGCGTGTACTTTTTCCTCTTCCGCTGGTGGGCGGGTCAGGTCTTTGAAGGTTTCATCTGTCACAAATGGGTTTTCCAAGGCTTCGTTGAGACGATGGAATGGCGCAAAGTCATCATCCACAGCCGATTGGATCATCGCTTCGATCTGATGGTTGCGCGGAATGATATATGGGTTGGCTGCGGTCATTGTTGCGACAGGGTCGGTTTCTGAAGCGATCCGCGTTTTCCATTGTGTTTCCCATCCGGAAAAAGCACTTCTGTCCGTGAACTGATCTTGGGCCGTTCCGTTTGTTAGAGCGCGGAAAACATTTGTGAAATCGGTGTTTTGTTTGGCCATAAGGGACAGGAGTTCTTGAATAAGCGCCTCATCACCGTCTTGCAGGTTTTGAATGCCGATTTTTGCGGCAAAGGCCTGCTTCCAGTTTTCTGCGATCATTGCAGGCATGGCGTGAATGGCCTCGGTAAACTCTTTCACAGCTACGTCTGTATCTGGCATCAACGGCACTAAGGATGTCGCGAGTTGTGCCATATTCCAGACGATGATGTCAGGTTGGTTGCCATAGGCGTAACGGCTTTGGCGATCAATGGACGAGAACACCTGCATCGGATGAAAGTGATCCATGAAAGCGCAGGGGCCATAATCGATGGTTTCTCCGGAGATGGTGCAGTTGTCGGTGTTCATCACGCCGTGGATAAAGCCAAAAGACATCCATTTCGTGATCAGTTTCGCTTGTGATTTGATCACTTCGTTCAAGAACGCCAAAGGATCGCTCGCCTGCGGATAATGGCGCGCAAGGGCATATTCAAACAGTGCTTTCAAACCTTCCAGGTCTTGGCGTGCGGCAAGGATTTGAAAGGTGCCAACACGAATGTGGCTTGTCGCTGTGCGGGTCAGTATCGCGCCGGGCAATACAGTCTCTCGCAAAACAGGCTGGCCTGTACTTACCGCGGCCAAGGCCCGCGTTGTCGGAACGCCAAGCGCGTGCATGGCTTCAGAGACAACATATTCGCGCAAAACTGGGCCCAGCCATGCCCGCCCATCTCCATTACGAGAAAAGGGTGTCGGGCCAGAGCCTTTCAGTTGGATGTCATAGCGCCCAGAACTTGAAACCGCTTCGCCAAGAAGTAAGGCGCGCCCGTC
Source organism: uncultured Paracoccaceae bacterium (assembly GCA_947499725.1). Lineage (GTDB taxonomy): Bacteria > Pseudomonadota > Alphaproteobacteria > Rhodobacterales > Rhodobacteraceae > Cognatishimia. Next base: position 704,517 of record CANMPK010000001.1, read on the forward strand.
ACCGAGTTGAGGGTTCCAATGTCCAAATTGATGCCCCGCGTATAGCTGTGCAATCGGCTCAGCGCCTGTGGGCAAGGCATTGCCTGAAAACAACTGGGCAAGCTCTGCATCCTCTGCGCGGCCTTCCATTGTGATCCCAAGCTCATTTGCCAAGCGACGATTGAAGGTGATCAACGCCGGATCTGCGACCTCAACCGGTTCGACCTTGGCAAAGAGGTGATCAGGCAGGCGGGCGTAACTGTTATCAAACGGGATCTGGATGCTCATATCGCTTAGATAAGGGATATTCACGAGATGTCGAGGCGCTTGATTTTACAAGAGGGCTTGTTAGTTTTCTAGCTGGACACGCGGGGGCAGAGAATTGCGGCTTGTATTTGGTTTGGTTGGCTTTGCGGCCTTGAGTGGTTGCGCGTTTCTAGACGCTTATTTTGATCGCAATAAGGATTGTCGCGGTGCAAACCGGATAGAGTGTGCATTCGTGAATGCGCCTTTGCAATTGCTTCCAGATATCATCGAATTCGCAGACCGTCCATACCGTTTTCAACGCACCGAGAATGATGTGGAGTTTATTGATCGCTTTGGTCGTATTTGGAGTGCACCTGCTGGCACGTTGACAGACGGCGCGTCGATCCCGCCGCTTTTCGTGCCGATCATTGGCCTGCCCACCAGCGAAGAGTTTGCTATCGCAGCCGCCATTCATGATGCCTATTGCGGTTACGGCAATGAAGCGATCGAAGTCTACCAGACCCGCCGTTGGCGGCAGGTACACCGCATGTTCTTTGAGGCCTTGGTTCAAGGCGGCACACCAGAGCTTAAGGCAAAGGCTATGTATGCCGCCGTTATGACAGGTGGCCCACGTTGGGGGGGATTTGACGATAAAGAGGATGGGGACGCGGGTTTTGATGGCCGAGGGTTAGGGCGTCCGGAATTTAGTGAGATTTCAGATGAGGCTTTGATTGATGCCTTCGAAGATATCGTTGGCTATATCGATGAAGAAAACCCCAGCCTGCAAGAGATCGACCAAATTACAGAAATCGTGACCGGCTCAACAGAAGACTTCTTTAGGCCAGAAGAGGAAAAGGGGTTCGTTGTGGACGCGGAAACCGGCATCACCTTTGAGTGGCAGGGTTTGCCGCCGCCAGCTCCGCCAGGATCGCCATCTGCGTGGCTTGGCTATGATGCGCAAGGCAATAAGATCACAGAAGTCCCTGAAGACGACTTACCTGACCTAAGCGATGATATCGTAGTCCCGCCGCCGCTTTAATCTGCCAGTTGTCGATAAAGCGTTTTAAACCGATCGCGTGATTGAAAGTGCGCTTTGGAATAAAGGCGAATGGTTTTTTCGTCCGCTTCGTCAACTTCTAAGAACATTGCTTTCACGTCGGCAGTCGCAATCGTTTTACAAAGTGACAGCAAGGCTTCGGTGCCAAGGCCGCGACCACGAATGGCTGGGCGCACAAAGAATTCATCGATGGTGGCGATCATGCCGCCAAACTCAAGGGACCAAGAAAAGGTTAAGGTCAGATAACCAATCGGCGCGCGGGCAGGGCCCATAAGGTAGACGACCCCATAAGGAGAGCCTTCAAGCAAAGGCACCAATGCGCGCTCTACCGAAGTTTCCTCGCGCGAAATGCCAAGCTCTGCCTGAAACCCCATGACCAGAGGCATCAGTTTTGGCAGATCCGCCGGTTTCGCGATGTGAAGAGAGGTGCTCATGTGCCGTTTCCAATTGTTTCAGCGGACAGTGCGAGACTTCGTTTGAAATGTACAGGGGCGTCGGCTGAACAACGCTGATTTGCAAAAGAAAACGGGGCCCAAAAGAGCCCCGCTTTACATAATTATGGATGTTATGTGTTAGCCGTCAAAATCGACGGTCTCAATCAGTTTCAACGCTTCATCGCGATGGCCTGCAACTGTCATCAGGTTTACGCCGTCCGCTGTGTATTCGCCCCAGCTTTCAACCAAGTCGATGGCTTTGGAGCCTGGCGCGATTGGGTATTCATAATTGGCTTCTGCGTAGATTTCCTGCGCCTGTGGGGATGTCAGAAATTCCATCAGTTTCAACGCGTTTGCTTCGTTAGGTGCGGATTTCACCATCGCGATGCCAGAGATGTTTACGTGTGTGCCGCCGTCTTCGAAGGTTGGGAAAACGATATTCACGTTGTCTGCCCAGGCTTTCTGCTCTTCGTCTTCCAGCATCTTCCCCATGTAGTAGGTGTTGCCGACGGCGATGTCGCATTCACCAGCCCAAATGGCACGCACCTGAGCGCGGTCGTTGCCTTGAGGTTTACGCGCAAGGTTGGATTTGATGCCTTCGAGCCAAGTCTGCGTTTCCTCAACACCGTGGTGCTCGATCATCGCAGAGGCCAGCGCGACGTTATAGGCATGCAGGCCTGAACGCGTGCAGATGCGGCCTTCCCATTTTGGGTCTGCCAAATCTTCGTATGTTGTGACTTCGCCTTCAGCAACGCGGGATTTATCGGCATAGATGATGCGCGCACGCGTTGTTAGGCCGAACCAGTGGTTTTCAGGATCGCGGTAGATCGCTGGTACGTTTGCTTCCAATGCGTCGGATGTGACTGGCTTTGTAAAGCCTGCGTTTACAACCTCTGCCAAGCGAGACACGTCTACTGTCAGAACGATATCTGCTGGGGAACGGTTACCTTCTGCAGATAGACGCTCGATCATGCCTTTGTTCAGATATGCGACGTTCACGTCGATCCCTGTTTCAGCGGTGAACGCATCGGTCAAAGGTTTGATCAGTTCTGGCTGACGGTAAGAGTAAACGTTGACTTCTTCTGCCGCTAAAGGAAGCGCAACCAGTGTGGCTGTCGCTGCAAATACGGCCGTTTTAACATTCGCAAACATGTCTGGCTCATCTGTTGATTTGGATTTACCGCTATAAAGCTGAGTTTTTTAGTCGGGTCAATAGGTGATTTATTTACTCAACTTCACCTTTTCATCAGCTTTGACTTCATCCCACAGAGCATCCATTTCTTCTAGATCAGACTGTGATGGGGTCTTACCTCGTTGCGCTAACTTTGCCTCTACGCCTTCGAACCTGCGGATGAATTTGGCGTTGGTTCTACGTAATGCGGCTTCTGGTTCGACATCTAGATGACGCGCCAAATTGGCCATAACAAACAGCAGATCGCCAAATTCCTCTTCGACTTCATCCTGCGTCAGTTGATCCCTGGCTTCCACCAGTTCGCCGGATTCCTCGATGATCTTATCAAGAACATGAGAGGTATCTGGCCAATCAAACCCAACGCGGGCAGCACGTTTCTGCAATTTCACAGCGCGTAGCAAAGCGGGCAGCCCGACGGCCACTCCGTCCAGTGTACCTTCTTGCGCTTTACCTGCGCGTTCAGTAGCTTTGATGGTTTCCCAGTCTTTCACTTGTTGTTCTGCGGATTTGTCTCGAATGGCATCGCCAAAAACATGGGGATGACGGGCGACCATCTTGTCGGACATGGTGTCTGCGACTTGATCAAAGGTGAAGAGGCCCTTTTCTTCAGCCATTTGTGCATGGAAAACCGATTGGAAAAGCAGATCGCCAAGCTCTCCGCAAAGCTCATCCCATTCCTCGCGCTCAATTGCGTCTGCAACTTCGTAAGCTTCTTCAATGGTGTAGGGGGCAATGGTGGCAAATGTCTGCTCGATATCCCATGGGCACCCGCCTTCGGGATCGCGCAAACGGCGCATGATCTCAAGCAAACGCGGCATTCCGCCAGTTGGGTTATGGATCAAAGTATCGTCGGTCATCAGCTTGCCCTTAGGTCTTGTCTTGCGCATCTGATGTGATGACTTATGTGGTGTAAAGAGCCAAGGTGAAATGTTCCGGCATTCCCCACTCATTTGTCAGGCTTTGAGGTTTTAAAGGACAGTTTATGCCATTTTCGTATGTGATTGTTGTCATCATCGTTGCCTTTCTGGCCTACGTGCGGTTGGCACCTAGTGATCCGTCGCGTTGGCATGTGGATCTGAATGTGACGGAAAACGAAATCCTTCTTGGTGGTGCAAAGCGCTTGGTTTCTGGGGAAATCACGCAGTTCCATCAGATCGCGCTTTCTGATCCGCAAACGCGGGTTTTGGCGGGATCTGTTGAAGAAGGCAAAGTGACCTATGTGTCGCGCACCAAAGTGATTGGCTTTCCAGATTATACAACTGTTCAAACCGCGCCAGAAGGTCTTATGGTCTTTGGTCGCTTACGTTTTGGACGTTCAGATTTTGGTGTAAATGCCAAGCGTGTGGATGGTTGGATTGCGGCTTTGTCCGCCGCTTAATTCCGAGCTGAAACAACCAGACGAAATTTCGCGCCACATCGGGTTATTTTGTGACATCTGACACTGGGCGACAAACATACGCCCCCCGACCTCAAGGCAGATAAATTCACCTAATTCGACGCGGCTACCTTGGGTGTCTGTGCAAAAACAATCGATGGCACCGCCACGAAATGCGGTTCCCTCTGCTGATGCGACGCCAGCTGTTAGGACGATGATCAGTGCCGAAAGCTGTTTTAGCATAGTTTGATACTATCACATCTTCGCCTCTTGACCAAATCAGTGCGATAGGGAAAGTAGCGCTATGGTACCTATTGAGCGTCTTGAACAAATTAAACAGCGTTTCGAATTTCTTGAAGCGCAGATGGCAGATGGCGGAGCAGGTGCGGATATCGCGGCTTTGGCCAAAGAGTATTCTGACCTGAAACCGGTTGTGGAACAGATTGCTGAATACCAGCAGCTGCAAGACGATCTGGAAGAGGCAGAATTGATGCTGTCTGATCCTGATATGAAAGAGCTTGCAGAAGAAGAACTGCCGGAGCTGAAGGCGCGTTTGCCGGAGGCGGAAAAGGCGCTTCAGTTGGCCCTTTTGCCAAAGGACGAAGCGGATGCTCGCCCAGCCATGATCGAAATTCGTCCGGGCACTGGTGGAGATGAAGCCGCATTGTTCGCCGGTGACTTGCTGCGCATGTATCAACGCTATTCCGAGGCGCGTGGCTGGAAGTTTGAAATCATCGAAGAAAGCGCGACTGAACTTGGCGGCATTAAAGAAGTTGTCGGCCATATCAAAGGCGAGAATGTATTTGCCCGTTTGAAATACGAAAGCGGTGTGCATCGCGTACAGCGGGTGCCCGCGACCGAAAGTGGCGGGCGTATCCACACCTCCGCCGCCACAGTTGCAGTTTTGCCTGAGGCTGATGACGTTGCCATTCAGATCGATGCCACTGACATCCGTATTGATACAATGCGCTCTTCTGGGGCAGGCGGGCAGCACGTAAACACAACGGATTCCGCTGTTCGTATCACACACTTGCCGTCAGGCATTGTTGTGACGTCGTCCGAGAAGTCTCAACACCGCAACCGCGAGATCGCGATGCAGGTTCTGAAGACCAGACTATACGATATGGAGCGCCAGCGTTTGGCGGATGAACGCTCTGCAGATCGTAAATCACAGGTCGGGTCTGGAGATCGTTCCGAGCGCATTCGAACCTACAACTTCCCGCAAGGCCGGATGACAGATCACCGCATTAACCTGACGCTTTATAAGCTGGATCAGGTGATGCAGGGCGATATCGACGAGATCGTTGATGCGCTCACTGCTGATGATCAGGCAGCTCAACTGGCGGAGATGCAATCTTGATCCTGCGCCAAGCCTTGCAAGAGGGCACGCGCGCTTTACGTGATGCAGGTATTCCCGGACCAGAGCGTGACGCGCGGCTACTGCTTTCTGAAGCGATCGATTTGCCCGTGGCGCGATTGACCTTAGAACCCGATTGGCCTGTGTCCGTTGCGCAAGCCGAGGTATTTCATTCCTACCTTGCGCGCCGTGTCGCCCGTGAACCAGTATCGCGTATTTTGCAACGACGCGAGTTTTGGGGCAGGGCGTTTGAAGTGACCCCTGATGTATTGGACCCTCGTCCAGAAACAGAAAGCCTGATTGCAAAAGCGCTTGAAGGCGCGACACCTGAAACCTTGCTCGATCTTGGATGTGGTAGCGGTATTATTGGTGTCACGTTGCTTGCCGAATGGCCTTCAGCGCATGGGGTTATGACGGATGTCAGTGCGCCCTGCTTAACAGTCACCGAGCGCAATGCTAAAGCGCAGGGCGTTTTTGATCGACTAAAGCTACAGGCTTCAGATTGGTTTTCAGATGTTGTGGGCACGTTTGATCTGATCGTGTCCAATCCGCCTTATATCACCGAAGAAGAAATGGCCTTGCTAGATCCCGATGTGGCTTTGCACGATCCGCATTTGGCATTGACGCCTGGTGGCGATGGTTTGACGCCCTATAAAACCCTCGCAGCTGGCGCGATGGCGCATCTTTCCGGCAAAGGGCGCATTCTGGTCGAGATCGGCTGGAAGCAAGGGCCAGACGTTGCGCTTATTTTTGAACAGGCTGGTCTGCAGGCAGTGGAAATCTTTCCTGACATGGATGGGAGAGACCGTGTTGTGAGCGGTTGGAAGAATGAAATTAACTAATAATTTGTAATTTCAGCTAATATTTTTAGCGTATTCCCCAATCACCTCTTGAAAGTGAACCTCTCTAAGGGTACTCAATAAGGGTCTGGACGGTGGATGCGATGTGCTCACACAGCGCGGTCCCGTTAGACGCCAAGCCCAAAATCTTGTATCGTGTTTCGCCGAATAAGCGGCAAGCCGATCTAAAAATCAGTTACTTTAAGGCTGGACTGAAAAACACCATGAGATCTTCGAAATCCCGCTCGCGGTCTAAGAACAACCGTAACAACCGTCCTACTGGTAATATTGTCAATCGAGTCTTTGACAGTAACGGTCCAGAAGGAAAAGTGCGGGGCACACCTCAGCAGATCATCGACAAGTACAACCAGCTTGCACGTGATGCGCAATTGGCTGGCGATCGCGTTGCGACTGAAAACTTCCAACAGCACGCGGAACATTACCTGCGCCTTCTGTCTGAAGCGCAGCGTGAAATGGAAGCGCGTCGCGAAGAACAAGAACGCCAAAACCGTGAGCGCCAAGCCGAGCGTGATCGCGAACGCGCTGCGCGTGCCGAACGCCAAGAGCGTGAGTCCAATGCTGCTGCACCAGCAGATGTTGTAGATCCCTCTGACAGCCCGCAGCCTGACGTTGCGATGGAGGTTATGGGTGACAGCCAAGACTCCGGTCTGGTTGAAACGCCTGAAGCTCCGAAAGAGCAATCCAAACCAAAGCGCAATCGTCGTCCACGTAAGAAGGATGACGGTGGTAAAGACGGCGGGGATGCGCCAAAGGCCAAAAAGCCAGAACCGTCTGACGCTGAACCAAAAGCAGCAGAATAAACAAAAGCCCGGTTTTGCCCGGGCTTTTTCTTTGGTTAGGTTTTCTCGATTTCTCGGGCCAGTGCACAGAAGGCTTCCAAAGGAACAACTTCTGCCCGATCTGTTGGCTTGATACCCGCAGCAATCAATCGATCTTCAATATCGGGTGCGGTGCCTTTCAACGCAGCGCGCAACATTTTGCGTCGCTTATTAAATGCATTGGCAACAACGCGATTTAGAATCTTTGCATCAGCCGGATAACGTGGTTCCGGCAATGCATCCAAATGCACCACAGCACTATGCACTTTGGGCGGTGGAGAGAACGCTCCAGGTGGCAAGCTCAGAACAATCTTAGCATCCGCGCGCCATTGCGCGAGCAAGGCAAGACGCCCGTAGGCTTTGCTACCAGGTTTGGCAATGATGCGTTCTGCGACCTCACGTTGGAACATCAGAGTAAGGCTCTGCCAAAACGGCGGCCATTCCTTCGGAGTAAGCCAGCGTACCAAGAGCTCAGTGCCGACATTGTAGGGCAGGTTGGCCGCAACGCGGATAGGTGGAGAAAGATGTGCTAACGGATCAATTTCCAGAGCATCTCCGTTGATCACCTCAAACTGTCCCGGATAGGCCTCAGCGATCTCTGCGAGCGCGGGCATGCAGCGGGTGTCTTTTTCAATGGCCAGAACACGACGCGCACCTTCAGCCAATAATCCACGTGTCAATCCGCCTGGCCCAGGCCCGATTTCCAAAACATCGCATTCCGTCAAATCGCCCGCCTGACGCGCGATTTTCGCCGTTAGGTTCAAATCCAATAGAAAGTTCTGCCCCAATGATTTGCGGGCAGACAGACCGTGGGTTTCGATGACCTCACGCAATGGGGGCAATGTATCGATAGCGGACATAGGTTTCTTTTCAGGTTTTAGGCTGTACGGCTTGGGCCATTTGGGCTGCAAGGCGCAAAGCTTGGATCGTGCTTTGCGGGTTTGCGATGTTTTTACCTGCAATGTCAAACGCTGTTCCGTGATCAGGAGACGTGCGTATGAAGGGCAAGCCCAGTGTCACATTTACACCGTTGTCAAAGTCTAGCGTCTTGATTGGGATCAAAGCCTGATCATGGTACATGCAGATCGCCGCATCATATCGCGCCCGAGCTTTGGCATGAAACATCGTGTCGGCGGACATGGGGCCAGTCAGGTCTAGTCCGTCTTTGATTAATTCTTGCACGACTGGAATGATCATATCGATCTCTTCGGTTCCCATCGTCCCACCTTCGCCAGCATGCGGGTTCAAACCCGCAATGGCGATACGTGGATTGAGAATGCCGAACTTCGACCTCAAGTCGTTATGTGTAATCAGGATCGTTTCGCGAAGTAAATCTTCAGTAAGCTGTTTACGAACGTCGTCTAACGCAATGTGGATCGTTGTCGGGACAACACGCAACTGATCGCTCGCGAGCATCATGACAGAGCGTTTCGCACCGCTATAGTCTGCCAGAAACTCTGTATGACCGGGCCAAGGAAACTCTGTTCCGTCCTTCAGCACTTTTTTGTTGATCGGCGCAGTGCACACCGCAGAGGCCTTACCCTCTGTCGCGAGATCAATTGCACGGGAAATCGCTTTAACGACACCCGCGGCATTTCTGGGGTCGGGCTGCCCTGCTTGCGCGTTGCCTTCGAATTCAACAGGTAAAACGGGCAGGGCATGTTGCATCACGTCTCGTGCCTGCTCAACATTCTCTACCGTTTGGTGAGGAACGTTGTTGGGCAGGTGACGTGGGTCACCAATCCAGACAAAGCTAAGTTCTTCTTTCAGAGCACTCCAAGCTTTTTCCGCCAATTCCAAACCAACGCCAGCCGGTTCACCGCAAGTTAGTGCGATGGGTGCAATGCTCATTTTTCTTCGATCGATGCTTCTGAACGCAGTTGCTCTAGGTAGCCATCCGCATAGGCCGTAACACGACGGTTACGCAGCGCTTCAGCGACTTGTGCTCGGGACACATCTTGATTGGCTTCAGCTGTACGACCGCAAAGCATGATAAAGAGAAGTTGATCTCCAGTGGCGGTGGTCAGCGCGGTTGACACTTCATGTCGGTCTAGTTTCGCCAATTCGATCGCAACAGCCGTTGGGATTTCAGAAGGGGGTTGCGACGTAACAGTCAGCGCCTCATCTGGTCCACCAAAGTTCACACCGTAAAGGTCATCGCAGGTATCAATGCTGTTTTTGATTTCTGTTGCTCTTGCCAAAGTTTCCGCGCTGCGTCCTCCTGGCAAACGCAAAACGCCATATTCAATCGCCGCCAGTTTGGTCGCCGGAACCGGAAGTTCTTCGATGCTGCGCATTTGGAAAACAGCAACCGCTTGATCCAATTCAAGAGGTGCAGAAACCTCGCCAGGGCGAAGCGCGATGACGACAGATTGCAATGGTGCAGGCAGTTGGGACAATGGCAACCAATCCAAGCGACCGCCTCTTTCACGGGCCGGGGTAGCTGAGTACTTGCCCGCCGCAGCCGAAAAAGCGCCCGTTGACGTATAGCCACTAATTTCGTTTGCGATTGCAACAACCTGATCTTTGTTTTCAGGCGTAAAAGGAATGATGATTTCGGAAAGCAAAACGCGAAGACCTGGTTGACCACCTGAGCCAATCGCCGCGTCGATTTCTGCATCTGAAACTTGAACGCGATTTGCGAAACGCGCTGCGACGACCTCGCGCCAGATCAAGCCAGATTCTACGAAATCTCTAAAGGTTTGCGCGTCGACACCTTCTTGAGCCAACGCACGCACAAAGTTCTCCGTCGTAAGATTACCCCGCGCGGCAAATTCTTCCATGCCAGCAAGAATTTGCTCTGGCGTAATCGAAACACCAAGCAATTCGCCCGCTTCTTCTTTTAAGCGATCACCAATCAGTTCGTCTGTAGCGATGCTTTCAAGGTCGCCGAACCTACGAATGGCCTTATAGAAAAGGGCGCGCTGATTGACTTCGTAATTTGTGACAACTTTGTCGTTCACCAAAACAGCTGGGCTAAAAAGGCCCTGAGCAAACGAATGCGTCGCGCCAAAAGTCAGTGTGCCTGCAACTAAAGCGCCGCAAATGAAGTGTTTGAAGGTCATAGTGCGGTTCATTGTGCTGTCTCGCTGCATGTTCTTGCGTAACTCTTATCAATGGTTTTCGCTGAAAATCCAAGTATTTCAACCGTAAAACTTAGGTCTGTTGCCGCTGCCACTGTTGTTGACGATGCAAAACGGCGTGAAACTTCGAATGTCGCCTTCACGCATTCATTTCGGTATTCGACTCCAATGCCTGCTTCCGCGGTGGTGTTGCTGACCACATCATAGCGCCAGTTGGCCAGCCCCGTCCAATGTCGATTCATTCTATAGGAACTGTCGATATTCATCTCTGATAGCTCTGATGCCCGATCTTCATCAGGATCAGCATCCAACCAAACATAAGACAGCCCAAGATCAAGCCTGTCGTTGGCCCAACCGCCGCGGGCTTCTGCTTTTACAACACCTGTAGATGGGTCGAACAAGCCGCGTGCGATCAAATCAATGCCGTTTGAATTCGAAATTTGGCCTGCAACCAAAATGTCCGATTCAGACCCAGACAGCCCAGAGCTTTCCGAAAGGTCGAAACTTGTGTCTTCTCTTAGGATTTGACCAACTGTGAAATGTGTTTCCCATTGAGGGCCAAACCGAGACCAATTGAAACCAAACGCACCAATGATGCCGCGCTCTCGGCGGTCGTCAGACGGGAAACGTGACAAAGACAAAAGATTACCCTCGTCAAACTCGACCCTCGTACTTTCATCATTGGCAATAACATTATTCGTTGCCCCAAAACGCGTTTCTCCACCGGTCCAACCGATTTGAGCGATTGGTTCAATGAGATGCGTCACTCCTCGGCTGTTGGTTTTAACCAAAGGATAGCGCAGATGGGCGGCAACACTCGGCGTCACTTGAAAGTAGCCGTCATCGGTATTGGTGGTGTCTTGTTTCGTATGAACCGCATCGATTGCCAGATTTGCAGTTGCGCCAAACTCAAGTCCCGATTGGGTCAACCAAGTGTCGCGCCATGTCAGCTCTGCATTTACATGGGTGACATCTCGACCATCGACAATACTGTCCAAATCAGCGCTATCTGTGTCGAGATCGGATTCCCGATAATGAGAATGCGCTTCGAGCTCCCACAGGACTTCTCCGCCCAAGGCATTTGGATAAAACCTTTGTTCAGTCCGCGCTGAGGCAATGATTGACGGCAAGGTCGCATTGTCTTCAGTTGGTCGAAGGGATGCATAATGCGTCAACGCAAAACGAGTATTTTCATCACGGTTTGCTCGGGTGATTGCGATTTCAGACTTCAATCGGTCCAGGTCTGAATAATCGTAATCTTGAAGATAGGCATCGTCAGAAGTTAGGCGCAGTTCGAAGGAGAGCTCATAGTCTCGCTTGAGCGAAAACTGCCCCTCGCCAAATAGGTAAGATCTTGAGTTAAAGCCGCTAAAATTATCTTTCGAGAATGCGCCTTCAAACGAAATTCTGCCGGTGGAAAATGCCTGCCTATACCGCCATTCAAGCGTTCGGGTGTTACTAGAAAGGTATGGCGTGACAGTAATGTCTTTATGATCACCCAAAGTGATAAAATAAGGGACTTTCACACCTGTCGACAATCGCGAACGGGAGCGAACGGTTGGGATCAAAAAACCATTGGCGCGTTCGACCGTTGGATCAGGCAAGCGCAGTCTTGGCAGGTGAACGATTGGGACATCAAAAAGTCGAAACTGCGCGTCCTGAAAGAACAATTGCTGCGCATCTTCGTCATGCAAGATATGTCTTGCGCGGATTTGCCAAAGTGGGGCCTTGGTCTCGCAGGTTTGGCAAGACGTCGCTGTGGCGTATTCCAAAGCCGACTTACGTCCATCGATACGACGCACCGATTGTGCATTTATGGTAACTTGCTCGTTCAAAACAAGCCGGGCGCTTTTCAACAAACCATTCTGCAAATTCAAATCAAGTTCTGCAAAGTCTGCGACAACCTGAACGTTCGTGCCATCTGTAATTTGAATTGGGCCCTGAACCGTGATCTGATCGTTGCTTGCGTCATACGTGATCGACGAAGCGGTTAACTTGGTTTGTCCACGGGTTGCTTCCACATTACCTTGGGCAATCAAGATATTGTTTCCACGGATAAAAACTGAATCGGCAAGCAAGGCGACACTCTGTTCAGCGGCCGCTTGAGCATGGACTGAGGGTGCAGCCAATGCGAAGAATGCCGCTAGGACAAGTTTGCTTCCGGAATGTCTCGGCTTCATTACCCATCTTCCATATGCAGTAGCAATCCAAGGGCGAACAAAACACTTGCGAGCGGAGGCGTCCAAGCCGCAAGCTCAATTGGGATTTGTCCGTTTTCACCAAGGATCTGAGCGAAATTTCTAATATAATACAGGCCGAACCCAGACATGGTCGCCAAAAGGGACGCCAAGCCGGTGCGGCCAAATCTTGTGTGGCGCATCGTAAAGGCCGCAGAAACAAGGACCATTGCGATCAAAAAGAAGGGTTGCGCCAATTCCATATGCAGCCACATCGTGTGGCGTCGCGCTGAAAACCCTGCTTCTTCCAATTGGCCAATAAGCCTTGGCAGGTCCCAGATCGAAACAGCTCTCGGCTTGCCAAAACTATCGCGAATTTGCTCACGCGTGAGTGTTGTGGACAGGTTGAAAGTGTCCAACCTTTCGGCTTCAGATTCTGAGTTAACGCCTTGCCCCAATGGCCAAATCTTTACGTCAGACAGGCGCCATTGGCTTTCAGAAAGTTCTGCAACCGAAGATTCGATGCGGCGCTGAGGACCCCCGTCGGGTGAATAGGTGATCATCGTCACATCCCTAAGGATTGTGGCGTCATGATTGGACCCTTGCGCAAAAATAACCGTTTGCCCGTTGCGATCGCCTTGCCGCAACCAGATACCATCTCGCGAGAAGGAAAGAACGTTATTGCCGCCTTGGCGATACAGCGAGGAAAGCTCATCGTATTTTTTAGTGGTCGCGGCGACGATCGGATTAAGCGTTGTGGCGCCAATGACCCCCACCAGAAATGCGACCACGACCGGTGACAAAAGAGATGTAAGCGCAGAGCGACCGCTGGCTCTGGTGACCACCAGTTCGCTGCTGCGCGCGAGGCTCAGAAACAACGTCAATGAAGATAGAATAACGATGAGTGGCAGGATCTGGTAAATGTCTTTTGGCGTATTCAGCAACATCAGCTGAAACAGTTTCACAAAACCAATTTGCGAGACATCAAACCTTCTGAGGTGTTCGAGCAAGGCAAATAGCATCTGCATCACTAGGAAAACGCCAGTTAGCGCAGCGAGGATCACCACAAATTTTCGTGCGAAATAAAGATAAAGTGTCATGCCGGCGCCCGTTTCCGCCAAAGGCTGGCACGGGTCTTACTTGCAAGCATCAAAGCGGCGATGCCCAGACCAACAAGCCCAGGCACATACATCAGGTACCAAACGCTCGGGTCTTTTTGAACCGGTGAGGTCACACCATTTCGCATGGCCTCAATGAAAACAAGTAGGGCGAAGGCGAGCACAATTTGCTGCCATACCCCAAAGCGGCTGAAACCGCCCAACAGCAAAGTGGCGAACCCAATCAGAGACGCCACGATACAAATAAGAACCTGAGCCATGCGTCCGTGTAGTTCGGCATAGACCCAGCCAAGTTCCAGACCCAAATTTTCGGCAACGTCTTTTGGTGTTTGCATCAGCTCCAAAGTTGGTGTGCGTTCCAAGGTCCTGGATTGCGACGTTCCGTATTGCAGGAAAGAGCTTATATCGTAGGTGAAATCGGCAAAGTTGGTCGTGAACAATCGTTGGTCTTCAGTGACCTGAACTTGCGCCATCCCGTCTACCATAATCAACTTAGGGCCCGTTTCATCTTTGATGAGGTAAGCCTCTTGTGCAGTATAAGTGACAAATTGCTCTGGGTCGCTGTGATCTGACAAAAATAGATCCTGCAAAATCCCTTGTGAGGTGATCTCTCTGATGTAAAGGGTGACGTCTTCAGATGGGTGTAAGAACGTGCCCTCTGTCAGAAGGCGTGCAGTCGCATTCTCAGCAATTTCGCGTTCGCGCTCTTCTAGTTTGGTCATGCTGTTTGGCACCAAATACAATGACAAGGCAGCCATCATCACGGCAGTGATCAAGCCGAAATTCAAAACAGGACGCGCGAGCCGCCATGGGCTGAACCCAGTGGACTGCATGACAACCAATTCACTTTCGCTGGAAAGCCTGTTGGTCACATAAGTCGCGGCAGCGAAACATGCGATTGGAAAGATAAGCTCAATGACAGCGGGCAGACTCAGAATAGTGAATTCAAAAAACACGCCAATGGACTGGCCATTCGCGATAAGGCGGTCAAACAAGCTGACCGCGCGGTTCACCCAATAGATGGACACTAGAACGAGCGAAAAAAAGCCGAACAGCGTCATCAATTGCGACAGCATATAGCGGTCGAATCTGCTCAAATCTTGCCCCCCAGGCAAATCTTGTTCCGGTAACCTTAAAACAAATGCGCGCTGGGTAAAACTGCTATCTGGTCAACATATGGTGGATTGGGTAGGTGTTATTGCAACAGCTAGGGAGCAGCGCTTTGGTTAAACCAGTTACTTTCACCTTCGAAGAAACAAACATCGACGAAATCTCAACATTTGCAGGGCGGGTTGCCATCTTTGTGACCCCTGACGGCAAACTTGACCCTGCTGCACGCCGTGTAAATCGGCTGACAAAAGGGGCGATTGCACGCCTTGTCGAGGCCGGAGTAAAGGCGGGTGATGCGCGCGTTCTTGCCTATCCAGTCGGAATGGCAGCGGAAGCTGTCGATGTCATCTGTTTGGACAAGCGTGCCTCGATTGAAGAAAATCGGGCAGCCGGCGTCGCTTTGGCGAAGGCTCGCGGTAAAGTTGCTGTGCTGGTATGCGCCGGAAACAACAACAAGGCGGCGCAGATCGTACTCGGCTTAGCTTTGCGCGATTATGAGTTCACAGATCATAAAACCGATGAAGCACTTGCAGACACACGCTCTGTGACCGTGATGTCCACAAAGCCTTCCGAAATCGAAGAAAATGCACGGCCTTTGCTCGCGGTCGCAGAAGGCGCTTTCTTCACCCGCGATTTGGTGAACGAGCCTGCGAATGTGCTTACGACAACTGAATTTGCAGACCGTTTGGTCGCCATGAAAGATCTTGGCCTAGAGGTTGAAGTTCTAGAAGAAGATAAACTCGCCGAACTTGGCATGGGCGCTTTGCTCAGCGTAGGGCAGGGCTCTGATAGCCCGT
Source organism: uncultured Paracoccaceae bacterium (assembly GCA_947499725.1). GTDB lineage: Bacteria > Pseudomonadota > Alphaproteobacteria > Rhodobacterales > Rhodobacteraceae > Cognatishimia. The sequence continues at coordinate 720,120 of CANMPK010000001.1, forward strand.
CTAAGGTTGTTGTCATGAAATGGATGGGCGGCGAAACGGATGCTGCGCCTTTGGCCCTTATCGGTAAAGGCGTTGTCTTTGACACAGGTGGCATTTCTCTGAAGCCAGCCGCTGGCATGGAAGACATGACGATGGACATGGGGGGCGCCGGTGTCGTTGCTGGCGCGATGCGCGCTCTTGCTTTGCGCAAAGCCAAAGCGAATGTTGTTGGTCTTGTTGGTTTGGTCGAGAATATGCCGTCAGGAAATGCAACGCGTCCTGGCGATGTTGTGACCTCTATGAAGGGTGACACGATCGAAGTGATCAATACCGATGCAGAGGGGCGTTTGGTCCTTTGCGACGTGATGCATTATGCTCAAGAAACCTTCAAACCCGCTGGAATGATTGATCTCGCGACGTTGACTGGTGCCGTTATTATTGGCCTAGGCCATGAAAATGCGGGCGTTTTCTCTAACGATGACGGTCTGTGCAATAAATTCCTGAAGGCAGCCAATGCCGAAGGTGAGGGCGCATGGCGTATGCCTTTGGGCAAAGCCTATGCAGATCAACTGAAATCCTCAATTGCCGATGTGAAGAACGTCGGTGGTCGTCCGGCTGGGTCCATTACGGCCGCGGAATTCCTGCACCGCTTTGTGCAAGAAGGAACACCGTGGATTCACCTCGACATCGCGGGTGTTGCGCATGTTAAGGCGGAAACCACCTATGCTCCAAAAGGTGCAACAGGTTGGGGCGTTCTGGCGCTGAGCCGTTTGGTTGAAGATGCCTTTGAAGCCAAAGAAGAAGAGTAAACCATGGGCGCTGCCTACTTTTACCATCTAACGCAAAACCCGCTTGAATACACTTTGCCGATCCTGCTTGAAAAAGCGCGTTCGGCAGGGTGGAAGATCGCCGTGCGTGGGACAGAGATGGCGCGCCTAGAGTTCTTGGATCAAAAGCTGTGGCTTGGCAGAGAGGAAAGCTTTCTGCCCCACGGTATCGCGGGTGGTGATCATGATGCGCTTCAGCCAATCTTGCTGACCACCGCAGCGGACCTCCCCAACAATGCAAGCTGCATCATGTGCGTCGATGGCGCAGATATCAGTGCAGAAGATGTGAAAGCATCCGATCGCGTCTGCATCTTATTTGATGGGTACGATGAAGATGCCGTCGCGCGTGCGCGTGTGCAGTGGAAAGCTCTGACAGATGCGGGATGCGGCGCGCAGTATTGGTCCGAAGAAGATGGTGGCTGGCAGAAAAAGGCAGAAAACACAGGGGCTTAAGCTGATTAACTAAAGTGGATTAGCGCACCAGTGTAAGCTTGCCTTGGCTGATCAGGATTTGTTCGTATCTGTTTAGATAGCTCATCCCAAGCAAAGAAATGTCCATGTCACCTTCGGTCACGCGCGCGCGAATGTTGCGATCCGCATAGTCGCCAAGCTCTACCGACCCCAAGGTTACAGTCGCTGTACGCACCTCGCCATTGGCGGTCAAAGCGCGACCAAGGTAGTTCAAGTTTTCAGGATCAAGGCCAATCTTTTCGGCATCATCTTGCGAAAGCACGATGTCCGATGCACCCGTGTCGATAACAAAGCGTACCTCTTGGCCATTTAGATCCGCGGTCACGTAGTAATGCCCATCAAACGCAATCGGAATTTCGATCTGGCCACTGTCCGTTACAACCGCCTGACGTGGTAAAACAGTAGAACGTATGTCATCCCACATGCCAACGGCGGCAATCACGCCTAGGAAGATCAAAACCCAAGCCAGACCTTGTTGAATGGTTTTGCCAAAAGACTGCCGATGGTTGGTGATGAACCAAAAGGCTAAAGCTGCGCCCAAAACGCTAAGATAAACCAAATTCCCGACTTCGAATTCACCCATGTGTGCAAGCTTACTTTCTGTTTCTTTGATCAGATATAAGCTCTTACCAGCGAATTACGAGACAAAGCCAAAATCGCGTAGGCCATCCAGAATAAACTGGATAGACAGCGCGGCGAGCAACATACCAAGCAATCGTGTCACAACATCAATGCCCGTTTTGCCAACAACGCGCTCAAACAAACCACCAGCCAAGAACAAAGCCACAGCGACCAGCATCACGGCAACTGTCACCCCAAGAACCAATAGGGTGCCCGTAACGCCGCTTGCTTCACCACTTAGCAAGATCACAGAAGCAATCGCGCCTGGGCCAGCAATCAAAGGAATAGCGATTGGAAAGACAGAAGGGTCAGCGATCTCGTCAACCTTATCTTCGCGGCGCTCATTACGGCGTTCAAACAACATGTCGAGCGCTGTCATGAACAGAAGAACACCTCCAGCAATTCTGAACGCTGGCATCGAGATGCCCACAAATTCCAGAACGGCCTCACCAAGGAAGCCAAACAAAGCAAAGATACCAAAGGCTACCGCACATGCACGAAAGGCCACCGAACGGCGCTGAGCGTTTGTCATGCCCGGTGTCAAAGCGATGAAAATCGGCATCAAGCCGATTGGATCGATGATCACGAAGAGAGTCGTAAATGCGGTGATCAGAAATGCGACATCCATCTAAGGCTCCTTTACGCTTCTGCGGCTTCTAGTTTTTCTAGGGCTGACATCCAAAGTGCCTCAGCGCGATCCTGTGCCTCCATGACCTCGCCGTACTTCTTCTGCCAAACCTCCATTTCACCAATCTTTTCAGCATCATATAGCGCTGGATTTGCAAGCTTCTTGGACAGTTTGTCGCTCATATCATTCAGCTTGTTCACGCGCTCTTCGCATTTGCGCACTTCGGCGCGCAAAGCCAAGATTTGATCACGTGTGGCACGTTTCACGACCTTTACGGCTTCCTTAGGTTTATCTTTGCCCGCAGGTTTATCCGCTGAGAGCAGCAGCTTACGATAGCTTTCCAGATCATCTTGATACGGCGTCACCGCCCCATCTTTGACCAGCCACAACTGATCCGCCACAAGCGACAAAAGGTGCATATCGTGGCTAACCAAAATGACCGCCCCCTGATAAGCGGTCAGCGCTTCAACCAAGGCTTCGCGGCTTTCCATATCGAGGTGGTTGGTGGGTTCGTCCAAAATCAGCAGATGGGGCGCATCCAAGGTTGCCAACAACAAAGACAAACGCGCCTTTTGGCCACCTGACAAGCGCCCGACAACAGTATCCGCCTGATCGACCCCCAGACCAAATCCCGCCAAGCGTGCGCGAATGCGCGATTGCCCTTCAGAAGGACGCAGTCGGATCAAATGTTCAATCGGCGTCTCATCTACATACAGCTCATCCACCTGATGCTGCGCAAAAAAGCCAATCCGCAGCTTGTTGGACACCACCATCTGTCCGCCTTTTTTCTCAAGACGCCCAGACAACAGTTTGGCCAAGGTGGATTTACCCTGACCGTTTTTACCCAACAACGCGATGCGATCATCTTGATCAATCCGCAGGTTTAGGTTCTTCAGAACAATCGTTTCATCATAGCCAACTGCCGCGCCTTCGGTTGCGATAATCGGTGGAGACAGTTCTTCAGGGGCAGGGAAGGTAAACACCATCTTTGCCGCATCTTCCGGCGCGGTGATGGGAGTCATCTTCTCTAGCATTTTCACACGGCTTTGCGCCTGCTTTGCCTTGCTGGCTTTAGCTTTAAAACGGTCTACAAAGCTTTGTAAATGCGCGCGTTTTGCATCTTGCTTCTTCGCAGCGGCAGCTTGCACAGCACGTTGCGCCGCGCGTTGTTTCGCGAATTGATCATAGGTGCCGGTATAGTATGTCAGCTCACGGTTATCCAAATGCAGGATCGCGTTCACCGACCGGTTCAGCAAGGCCCGATCATGCGAGATAATCAAAACCGTATGTGGGTATTTCACCAGATAGTTTTCCAGCCACAGCGCACCTTCCAAATCCAAATAGTTGGTTGGTTCGTCCAGCAGCAGGTAGTCCGGCTGTGAAAACAGAACAGCGGCCAATGCAACACGCATACGCCAACCACCTGAGTAATCAGAACATGGGCGCAACTGGTCCTCGTGATCAAAGCCAAGGCCACGCAAAATCGAACCAGCACGGGCTTCGGCGCTCCAAGCATCGATATCAATAAGACGCGTTTGAATTTCGGCAATACGTCCAGGGTCGGTGGCCGTTTCGGATTCAGCCAGCAGGCTTGCGCGTTCAGTATCCGCAGCCAGCACCGTATCAATCAATGAAACCTCATTGCTCGGCACTTCTTGTGCGACGCCGCCAATACGCGCGCGATCGGGCAGGGTGATGTCACCACCTTCTAAAGCAAGTTCGCCTCTGATGAGGCGGAAAAGCGTTGTCTTTCCCGCGCCGTTTCGCCCGATCAAGCCAACCTTGTGGCCTGTGGGAATAGTTGCAGAGGCACTCTCAAACAGAGGGCGCCCTTCGACGTTGTAAGATATGTTCTGAATACGCAGCATGGGGATGCCATCTCTTAGTGTGATGATCTTGTCAACACGGCGCGTACGTCATTGCGAAAATCAATTCACGTAAAATACTTTATAAAGAAACTGGAATGCGAATTTTGTGCTTTAGATCGGCAACATAAATTGATCACGGTTGTCCTTACTGGCTTCCGGTAAGGCGAGATCTGCCTCTCCCCAAGCCTGCATCGCTTTTACGATTGGCAACAAAGACTTTCCCTTTTTGGTAAGGCTGTATTCCACACGAGGGGGAATTTCCGCAAAGACCTCTCGATCGATCAGCTCATCCGCTTCTAATTCGCGTAGCTGCTTTGACAGCATTTGTTTATTGATGCCGACCAAGGCTTTCCCCATGGCGCCAAATCGATTGGTGCCACCTGCAATTTCGAACAGGATTGCAGGTTTCCATTTTCCGCCGATAAGCGTGAGGCAATGGGTTACGGGATGTATGATATCTTTCAATTTCTAACCTAGTCCCCAAAACATACCAAGAATGAATGTGTGTTTAAGTTAGCTTTTTAAATTAAATATGAAAAGCCAGCATCAGGGAAAAACCTGAACTAAGTTTTCAGTATCTGGGCAATTCACACCCATTGTTTTGCAATTTTGGATGTTTGGAACACAGGGCTTCCCAAGTCAGATCGCCCATGCTAATGCGCGCCCAAATGAACTTTTGTCTAAGGAATGACTCAATGGCTCTGGAACGTACATTTTCCATCATCAAACCTGATGCAACACGTCGCAACCTGACTGGTGCGATCAACGCAAAATTCGAAGAAGCTGGTCTGCGCGTTGTCGCACAAAAGCGTATCCACCTGACAAAAGAGCAGGCGGGTGTTTTCTACGCTGTACACGCTGAGCGTCCTTTCTACGACGAACTGTGCGAATTCATGGCATCCGAGCCAATCGTTGCTCAGGTTCTTGAAGGTGAAGGCGCAATCGCGAAGAACCGCGAAGTTATGGGCGCAACAAACCCAGCAGACGCAGCACCAGGCACAATTCGTGCAGAGTTCGCTGAATCTGTAGGTGAAAACTCTGTACACGGTTCCGACGCGCCAGAAACAGCGGCCGTTGAAATCGCATACTTCTTCTCCGGTCTGGAGCTGGTAGGCTAATCTAGCCCACTACGAATTTAGAAACCGCTTCGTTTCGGCGAGGCGGTTTTTTTATGTCTAGGGATTAGTGGTTCGCTTTTGGGATGACGCCGATCTTATCTAAAATGAGATCAATGTCCGAAAGGGGCGCGGGGCCGTTCTCTGCTTTTATGGAATCAAAACGTTTTCGCAGATCGGCTTTTTCTTTGCCTTTGCAATCATTCCATGGCCGGCCTTGAAGCCCCATGACCATGACGTAATACCCAATGAAATGTGGTTTCGTGCCCGCGCGCAGAAGCCGAGCGTAAGTTTCATCTGGCCCAAGATCGCGAAGCGCTTCGGCTGAATGAATACCTGCTTTGGCGCAAGCCTCTTCAAAGGCTGGCCCTAGGTTCTTTATGGAAGAAACCGGCGTCATTTGCGCAGCCTAACATGGTGGAAGGCCGCTGCAATAAGGTGTTGCGAAGATTTTAAATCATCGCCCAATCAGTAAAGACAGGTTTCTGAGGCTTAGGAGAGCCCATAGATTGCTTTACAGGTGGCTTTGGGCGCGTGGAAACCGCGCTTTGCTTTGGGTCGTTATACATAGAAATCGGCATGTCTTGCTCCTTTCGTGAAATGCCTCGCTTTCTGACAAGGCCTAAATGCTCTGTAATACTGCCTCGAGCTGGCTTTTTTGGTTTGCCCCAAACGCATGGAATGGCGGCACATTGGGATAGCTACCGGTCGATTCGGGCAAGAATGTGCCGGATTTGAATTAAATTTAGGATGGTAACGAAATTGTAGGGATGTCGCGAAACCGTTTTGCGGTAATTCAGTAGAAGAAAAGCTGAAAAGGTGTGCCATGCTGCGAATGATTTTAACGATAGTCTTTGTCTCTCTCGGCGCAGTTTCTCAGGCGCAAACGCTTTCAAGCTCTTTGGGCGATATACGCCTCGATCCGATGGTCACTGGGTTAAAAACACCCTGGGCAATTGGCTTCTTACCGAGTGGCGGCTTCATCGTAACAGAGCGTCGCGGGCGTTTGGTCTATGTGAATAGCGCTGGCGAAAAGCAGTTCGTGAGCGGGGTCCCAAAGGTTGTTGATCGCGGACAAGGTGGATTGCTCGACGTTCTGGTGCCTCGGGATTTTGCTCAAAGTTCAGAAATCCTAATGACATTCTCAAAACCACAATCAGGGGGCGCCGGCACGGCAGTTTTCTCCGCAAGGTTAGATGAGAATGCGGCGACATTAACGGATGTCCGTGTGATTTTTGAAATGACCGAGGGATCAGAGGGCGGCACGCATTTTGGCAGTCGTCTGGTCGAAGCACCCGACGGAACGGTTTTCGTGACCATAGGCGATCGCGGGGATCGAGATGCCGCGCAGGATACGTCGCGCCACAATGGGAGTATTGTTCGAATTTCGCGAAACGGGAAAGCCCTTGAGAGCAACCCGTTTACGGGTAATGAAAATGCAGAACCTGAAATCTGGAGCATCGGGCACAGAAATCCGCAAGGCATGGCCTTTGACGCCGCTGGACAACTCTTCGCTGTAGAGCATGGCGCAAAAGGCGGTGATGAGGTGAACCGCATTCGAAAAGGCGCGAACTATGGCTGGCCGGTGATCTCTTACGGCAGTCACTATAGTGGGGCTAAGATCGGTGAAGGCACCGCCAAGACAGGCCTAGAGCAACCAGAATACTTTTGGGACCCTTCCATCGCTCCGTCTGGAATGATGATCTACCAAGGAGATGTATTTCCTGAGTGGGAAGGGGATATGTTTATCGGCAGTTTGAAGTTTGACTACATATCGCGGCTTTCAGGGCCAACGTTCAAAGAGGTCGAACAATTGAAAACTCGAGAAACAAAACGCGTGCGCGATATTCGCCAAGCGCCGGATGGCAGCATTTGGTTTATTTCAGAGGATTTTGGAACAGTGTTTCGTCTGTCGCCTGCGCTTTAAATCCCGCGGATCGTGAATGAAGGTTTCGTGACGAAACCGGATTAACAGCCGTTAAGCAATAAAATTGCGTGTTTTCTATCAGTAAACATAAAATTGCCTATGGTCACCGCTGAGAAATTGCATATGGTTCTGGTCTGGGGATGAGATTATCCCCACCAAACCAATGTTAACTGGAGTAAAGACAATGGCAGAATGGCAAAAATCTGACTGGCGCGCAAAGCCCCGGGTCCAGATGCCGGACTATACGGATACGGACGCGCTAAACGCTGTAGAAGCGAAGCTGTCCACCTATCCGCCTTTGGTCTTTGCCGGCGAAGCGCGCAGCTTGAAAGCAAAACTAGGGGCTGCGTCTCGCGGCGAAGCCTTTTTGTTGCAAGGCGGTGATTGCGCGGAATCCTTCTCGCAATTCACAGCGGATGGCATTCGTGACACGTTCAAAGTGATGTTGCAGATGGCGATGGTGCTGACATATGGCGCCAAAGTTCCTGTGGTGAAAGTGGGCCGCATGGCGGGTCAGTTCGCGAAACCACGGTCTGCACCAACTGAAACAGTGAATGGTGTTGAGCTGCCAAGCTACCGCGGTGACATCATCAACGATCTGGACTTCACACCAGAGTCGCGCATTCCGAACCCTGACAAAATGCTGCAGGCTTACACACAAGCCGCGGCAACCCTTAACCTTTTGCGTGCCTTCAGCACGGGTGGTTATGCGGATATGAACCAAGTTCATGCATGGACTTTGGGCTTCACCGAAGGTGAGAAAGCCTCCAAGTACCGTGAGATGGCGAACCGTATCGCAGACGCCTTGGACTTTATGGAAGCGGCGGGTATCGACAGCTCACGTGAGCATAGCCTGCATTCTGTGGACTTCTACACAAGCCACGAAAGCTTGCTGCTGGAGTATGAAGAAGCGCTGACGCGTTTGGATTCTACTTCTGGTAAATGGTTGGCCGGTTCTGGCCACATGCTTTGGATTGGCGATCGTACACGTCAACCTGACGGTGCGCACGTTGAGTTCTTGCAGGGTGTTCAAAACCCGATTGGCCTTAAGTGTGGTCCGACAACTTCTGCAGAAGATCTGAAAGTTTTGCTGAACAAGCTGAACCCAGAAAACGAAGAAGGTCGCCTGACATTGATCGCGCGCTTTGGTGCAGGCTCTGTTGGAGATCATCTGCCACGTTTGGTTCAGACTGTGAAAGAAGAGGGTGCAAACGTTCTTTGGACTTGTGATGCGATGCACGGCAACACGATCAAGTCTGCGACGGGTTATAAGACACGTCCATTCGAAAGCGTGCTGCGTGAAGTGCAAGAATTCTTTGCGATCCACAAAGCAGAAGGCACAATTCCTGGTGGCGTCCATTTCGAGATGACTGGCCAAGATGTGACTGAATGTACTGGTGGTTTGCGTGAAGTGACTGAAGAAGATCTGTCTGATCGTTACCACACAGCGTGTGATCCACGTTTGAACGCAAGCCAATCTTTGGAGCTTGCCTTCTTGGTGGCAGAGGAGCTGTCTTCTTTCCGCGCAGAGAGCAAACACGTCAAAGCCAGCTAAGGCGGCTTTGTTTGGAATTAAGAAAAGCGCGGGTTTTCCGCGCTTTTTTATTATTTACATCACTTTACGACGCGAAGCTTCGGGGGATTTTGTGCCGCGTCTTGTGTTGCTGGTGTGGCGGTTTGCGGTTGCTCGTTGCTGGCGACAAGATGCAATGCAGGTGTAATGACTGGGGATAGATCAGGCATTGGCTTACGCGGTCTATCGTTCATCGGGATTTGACGCACCACGGAACCTGAAAGGTAGAACCGGTTTGGGAACTTAGGTTTGCGCCCTTTGTATTCTAAGCAGCCGATTGCGCGCGCGCATTTACCGTTTTGATCCGTCAGAGGCAGAAGCAACAGTTGCCCGATCGGTGCGGAGGTTTCTGCTTTAGACCAATGCAAGTGAACACGTGCCGTGGCGGGCATGCGGAACATGTCTTCTACGATTTCTGAAAACAAAGGACGGTCATCTGGAGCGATCAAAGATGTAATTGGCATACCGCGCAGATCCATACCAAGAACATTCGTCACTTTGGAACCGGCGACGCGGAAGCGGGTGTTTTGTTCTGCTACATGCTCGAGAATGAAGGCATTTGGCAGGGATTTAGCAATCTCACCAGGGTCGATGGCATGGCGAGGGGGCAGGGCCTGCGGATCTTTCAGAGTATTCCAATAGGCTTCGATTTGAGCAATCGACGGGAATTCTGTGTCTGCGAATTTTCTTTTGCGATAAAAGCCAATCATATAACCTCCGACCATTTCTCACCAACCTAATCAAATCTGCGCTTGCTCGTTCTGGCGCCTTTAATGAATTCTTAGGTCTCAGGTTTATCGCAGATTTAAACGAAAATTTGGGAGAATCCGGTAGGATTGGTTAATACTTTTGGGATAACCGGCCGAGTCTATTGGACTAGTTCGCAGACAATGATTAGGACTGGGGGAAATAACCAATAGGAGCGACCATGCTGCAATCAATGACAGGTTTTGCCTCGGCCAAGGGCGATTCCGAGGGGTATTCCTGGACCTGGGAATTGCGCAGTGTGAATGCGAAGGGGCTAGATCTGCGCCTTAGAGTGCCGGATTGGATCGAGGGACTGGAGCCTCAGTTGCGCTCCAGCTTGTCAAAAGCTTTGTCACGTGGGTCTGTTTCTTTGGGTTTGCGGGTGCAACGCACGGAAGAGAGCAGCAGTTTGTCTTTGGATCAAAAGACGCTGGAAACTGTTTTAGATGCGTTGGCAGAAGTTGAAAGCCAAGCGATGGATCGTGGTTTGTCTTTGGCACCGGCCAATCCTGCAGCGATCTTGGATCTGCGCGGGGTGTTGGAAGCTAGTGCGGGTGATCAAGACACCGCTGCGTTGGGAAAAGTGTTAATGGCACAGTTTCCTGATTTGATTAAATCTTTCAAGGATATGCGTCTCTCCGAAGGTGCATCACTTGAAGAGGTCATGAAGGATCAGCTTTCGACCATTCAGGAATTGGTTGTGCAGGCCAATGCAATTGCCGAACAACGCAAAGATGAAATGGCACAAACGTTCAAAGACAATCTGGCGCGTGTATTGGAAAACGCTGATGGTTTGGATGAAACCCGTGTTGCGCAGGAACTTGCGGTTCTGGCTGTGAAATCTGATGTGACAGAAGAAATTGATCGCTTGAATGCCCATGTGCATGCTGCACATGACCTGATTGCCAAAGGCAGCCCTGTGGGGCGGAAGCTTGATTTTCTAATGCAAGAATTCAATCGCGAAGCGAATACGCTTTGCTCTAAAGCGCAGAATGTTGAGCTAACGCGCGTTGGCCTTGAACTGAAGGTCGTGATCGACCAAATGCGCGAACAAGTACAGAATGTGGAATAACCTATGTTGAACCGTCGTGGTCTTTTGATTGTGCTCTCTTCGCCATCGGGTGCAGGGAAGTCGACTTTGTCTAAACGCTTGCGGGCTTGGGATCCGGACATTGAGTTTTCGGTATCTGCTACGACGCGCGATCCTCGTCCGGGGGAGGTTGATGGCGAAGATTATCACTTCATGACACAGGATGATTTCCGTAAAGACGTTGCGGAAAGCGGCATGTTGGAACATGCCCATGTTTTCGGAAATTTTTACGGCTCTCCGCGTGGTCCGGTACAAAAGGCGATTGATACGGGGCGCGATGTTTTGTTTGACATCGATTGGCAAGGCGCCCAGCAAATTCGCAATTCAGTTCTTGGACAGCATACATTGTCGATCTTCATTTTGCCGCCATCTATCAAAGAGTTACGCCGTCGTCTTGAGACGCGTAATCAAGATAGCGAAGAGGTGATAGCAAAGCGCATGCAAAAAAGCTGGGACGAGATCAGCCATTGGGACAGCTATGACCACGTGCTGATCAACGACGATCTGGATCAGACCGAGCAAGACCTGAAAGACATCATCACAGCCACCCGTTTGCGCCGCATTCAGCAACCGCATTTGGTAGAACATGTACGTAAGTTGCAGCAGGAATTTGAGGACGGAAAATGACTCTTTACGCGCTAGATGGCATTGCCCCTGAAGTACATGAAGACAGCTGGATCGCACCAGACGCCAATTTGATTGGACGTATTGTGGTCGAAGAGGGTGGCTCTGTTTGGTTCGGCGCGACGCTGCGCGGGGACAATGAAGAAATCCGCTTGGGAGCTGGCTCTAACATTCAAGAGAACAGTGTACTGCATACGGATATGGGCTTTCCGCTGACCATTGGCGCGGGTTGCACGATTGGGCATAAAGCTTTGCTGCATGGTTGTACCATCGGGGATAACACGCTGGTTGGCATGGGGGCTGCGATTATGAACGGCGCCAAGGTCGGTAATAACTGTTTGATTGGCGCGAATGCTTTGATCACTGAAGGCAAAGAAATCCCAGATGGGTCGCTTGTTATGGGCGCGCCAGGGAAGGTTGTTCGACAACTGGATGAAGCTGCTATCCAACGCCTTCGGGCAGGAGCTTTGAACTACCAAGCGAATATGCGTCGTTTCAAAGAAGGAATGACCGCGCTGTAAGCGTATGTTTGCAGAAGGGTTTACATTCTAGAAGAGATCAACAAGTCTGCCGTCGACTTTGACTGCAGGAACAGCCCCGAATGATCCCTTCTTTTTTGAGCGCCATTCCTTTACCCGCCGTATTCATTGGAACAGACAAACGCATTCAAGGCGCTAATGCTTTGGCGGTTGAACTGCATCCGGGGGCAGACGAGCCGCGCACCTTTGTGTTGGTGTTTCGGCAGCCTGCATTTACCGCTGCTGTTGAAGCTTGCTTGAAATCAGGACGCCAACATACGGTTCCCTACCTTCATAACGCTGAGGGGCAAGAGACGCGCTTTGATGTAACTGTGTCTTACGTTCAAGCTGGTGAAAACTCTGGTGTGATGGCTTGTTTTCAGGATGTGACACAGGTTGAACAAGCTGGTGAAATTCGTCGTGATTTCGTGGCCAATGTGAGCCATGAATTGAAAACGCCTTTGACGGCTTTGCTTGGGTTTATTGAAACCCTGCGTGGCCCTGCCAAAGATGATGCAACGGCGCGCGATCGGTTTCTTGAGATTATGTCTTCTGAAGCCAGTCGCATGAATCGCTTGGTTGGGGATTTGCTGTCTTTGAGCCGCGTGGAAGAAGACGCGCGTATGCGGCCGACTGACATGGTGGATGTGAAGGAAGTTGTTGGCACAGTTGTGCGCAACTTAAGTGAGGTTGCCAAAGATCGCGATGTAACGGTTAACATCAATGCGCCAGAAACTGCTGCGCTCTTGCCGGCGGATTTTGACCAACTGACCCAAGTCTTTACCAACCTGATTGAGAACGGGCTAAAATACGGTGATCGCGGTGGTGAGGTTAACGTTCACATTCAAGACGTGGAGCGTGACACGGTTTTGCGAAAGTCTGCCATTTCCGTTTCGGTCTTGGACAACGGTCCGGGGATTGATCCGGTTCATATTCCACGTCTGACAGAACGGTTTTACCGTATCGACTCGCATCGTTCGCGCGAGATGGGCGGTACGGGCCTAGGGCTGGCGATTGTAAAACACATCGTCGCGCGGCATCGTGGACGGATGAAAATTGAAAGCGATTTGGGGCAGGGCACCGAGTTCCGTGTTGTTTTGCCGAAAACGTAAGTTAATTTTTGCTTAACGGCCCTCTTTCATAAAACTGTTACACTCGTGTCACAAAAGCGTATTGCACCGCCCATAAATGAGGCGTCAATGCTGATCGAGAGATCAGTTTGTACACTCAGGAGAGAAAAATATGTACGTTAAACTGACTGCTTCCGCACTGGCGATCGCTGCCGTTGCTGCCACTTCCGCTGCTGCACGCGACCAAGTGCAAGTTGCCGGTTCTTCCACTGTTCTGCCTTACGCTTCCATCGTAGCTGAAGCATTCGGCGAGAACTTCGACTTCCCAACACCAGTTGTAGAATCCGGTGGTTCTTCCGCAGGCCTGAAGCGCTTCTGCGAAGGCGTTGGCGAAAACACAATCGACGTTGCAAACGCATCCCGCGCGATCAAATCTTCCGAAGTTGAAGCTTGTGCCGCAAACGGCGTGACAGACATCATCGAAGTTCGCATCGGTTATGATGGCATCGTATTCGCATCCGACATCGACGGTAACGGTTTCGAATTCACACCAGTAGACTGGTTCAACGCTCTGTCCGACAAAGTTCTGGTTGACGGCGCACTGGTAGACAACCCAAACAAAACTTGGGCTGACGTTAACCCAGCATTCCCAGCACAACCGCTGGCAGCTTACATCCCAGGCACAAAGCACGGTACTCGCGAAGTATTCGAAGACAAAGTGATCCTGGCTGGCTGTGAAGAAACTGGCGCATTCGAAGCTCTGAAAGCAGCGAACGGCGACGACAAAAAAGCAGCTGAAAAAGCATGTATCGCTCTGCGTACAGACGGCGTTTCTGTAGACATCGACGGTGACTACACAGAAACTCTGGCGTCCATCGAATCCAACAAAGACGGCATCGGCGTCTTCGGTCTGGCATTCTTCGAGAACAACACAGACAAGCTGCAAGTTGCAACTATGTCCGGTATCGTTCCTTCCACAGAGTCCATCGCGACTGGTGAGTACCCTGTATCCCGCCCACTGTACTTCTACGTGAAGAAAGCACACATCGGCGTGATCCCAGGTCTGAAAGAATATGCTGAGTTCTTCGTAGCAGACGAAATCGCAGGCCCAGACGGCCCACTGGCTGAGTACGGTCTGGTTTCTGACCCAGAGCTGGCGGACACACAGTCTGCTGTTTCTGACGAAGTTGTACTGGGCGGCAACAGCTAAGCACCAGTTGATTTTGAGGGGTGGCGTTATTGCGCCATCCCTCTTTTTGTGTTTGATCGCGCAAAACCTATGAAAATTTACGGAGCCCTCAATGCCGATACTTTGGCTTGTATTGATTGTCCTCGCGGTTTCGGCTGCTGGGTTCTTTTTAGGACGTGCGCGCGCGCTTGCCTCTGCAGGTGGTTCTAGCCGCGAATTGCACTCTTTACCTTCTTATTATGGGATGAACGTTGCCTTTTCCGTTCTTGTCCCAAGCCTGCTGGTTCTGGCCGCTTGGTCCTTGTTGCAGCCGGTTCTGATTGAAAGCTCTGTTGCAAAGCTGATCCCAGCTGAAGCCATTGCTGAAGGCTCTAACCTTGATCTTGTAATGTCCGATGTGCGCCGCGTGGCGGATGGTTTGGATGTAGCCGTTGCGCAAGGCGTGATGAGCGCAGATGAAGCGAGCACGACCAACGTGGACGGCGCCGAGCTGCGCGCCACTTTGGGTGAAATTGGCGTTGCCTTGGGCGCGGATGTTGACGAAAGCGTACTGACAGCGGCCCAAGCGTTTCGCAGTAAGACCGCCAACGCAGGTCTCGCGTTGACCGTTATCGTACTGGCTTTGACCGTTGCAGGGTTTCTGTTTTCATACCTACGCACCAACAAAGACTTCCGTGCGCGTAACGTTGTAGAACGCGGCATTCTTGTTCTGCTGATGGGCGCCGCGTCGATTGCGATCCTGACAACAGTCGGCATCGTTTTGTCCATGGTGTTTGAGACAAAGAACTTCTTTGGCTTGCACAGCTGGACGGATTTCTTCTTTGGCTCCACTTGGGCGCCGAACTTCCGAGGCGACTCTGAACTGTCTATGCTGCCGCTGCTTTGGGGCACGATGTATATCTCTGTCGTTGCTTTGCTGGTTGCTGTGCCTGTTGGATTGTTTGCTGCGGTTTATCTGTCTGAATACGCATCAAAGCCTGTTCGTTCCTTTGCTAAGCCTCTGCTGGAAATTCTAGCGGGTATCCCGACCATTGTTTACGGTCTGTTTGCCTTGGTGACCTTTGGTCCATTCCTTCTGCGCATGTTTGGCGACGGTGGCACTTTCGGTGTCGATCTTATGACCGACGCGCGTTCTGTTGCGACAGCGGGCATTGTGATGGGCATCATGCTGATCCCATTTGTAAGCTCTTTGTCTGACGACATTATCAACGCGGTTCCGCAAGCAATGCGCGATGGGTCTTACGGTTTGGGCGCAACCAAATCCGAGACGATCAAACAAGTTGTTTTACCAGCCGCTTTGCCGGGCATCGTTGGCGCTATCCTTTTGGCCGCATCCCGCGCGATTGGTGAGACCATGATCGTGGTGATGGGGGCAGGGGCGATTGCACGCTTTGCCGGTAACCCGCTTGAGGCCTTAACGACGATCACGACCCGTATCGTTAGCCAGCTAACAGGTGACGGTGACTTTGCTTCACCTGAAACTCTTGTGGCTTTTGCACTGGGTCTGTCCCTCTTCGTTATTACGCTGGGCTTGAATGTTCTCGCCCTCTACATCGTACGCAAATATCGGGAGCAGTACGACTAATGTCCGATTCATCTATGTCAAATACGCCTAAGACATCCATTCACACATTGAATGCGCGTACAAAGAAACGGAATGCGTCGGAAACGCGTTTCAAAGCTTATGGGATTGCTGCGATTGCCGCGGGTCTGATGATGCTTGTTGTCCTGCTGGTTACGATTGTCGGCAACGGCTACAGCGCGTTTACGCAGACTTTTATCTCGCTTGAAGTGGAGCTGCTGGAAAGCAAGCTCGACAAGAAAGGCAACCGCAATATCGAGGATATCAAGAAGGTCTCCACCTTTGGATATACGCCTTTGTTGCAGACGGCTTTCGAAGAGAAAGTTGCTGAGCTAGGTATTGAAACCGAGCTGAGCAAAAAGGAAATGGCTGGTATTTTGTCCAAGTCTGCTGCGGCTGAAATGCGCAACTTGGTTGTCGAAGATCCGTCACAGATTGGCAATAAGGTGGCGTTTACCTTCCTGGCGAACAGCCGTGTGGATGGCTATCTGAAAGGCCGCGTGACACGCGAGTCTATTGCCAATGACAAGAACATCTCTGTCGCGCAATTGGACTTTGTGGATCAGCTGAAAGAGCAGGGCGTTGTTGTGAAGCGTTTCAACCCTGACTTCATCTTCGGTGCGGATGCCTCTGACCAACGTCCAGAGGCGGCTGGTATCGGTGTGTCGATGGCGGGTTCCTTCTTTATGATGTTGGTCGTGCTAGGCTTGGCATTGCCAATCGGTGTGGCTGCGTCGATCTATCTGGAAGAGTTCGCGCCTAAGAACTGGATCACCGATATCATCGAGGTGAACATCTCAAACCTCGCGGCGGTTCCATCCATCGTGTTTGGTATTCTGGGTCTTGCGGTTTTCATCAACTATATGCACCTGCCGCAATCTGCGCCGCTGGTTGGTGGTTTGGTTCTGACGCTAATGACACTGCCAACGATCATCATTTCCACGCGTGCGTCGTTGAAGGCGGTACCACCATCCATTCGCGATGCGGCTTTGGGGCTGGGCGCTTCTAAGATGCAATCTGTGTTCCACCACGTTCTGCCATTGGCCGCGCCTGGCATCCTGACAGGGACCATCATTGGTCTGGCACAGGCATTGGGTGAAACAGCGCCGCTGCTGTTGATCGGCATGATCGGCTTTATCGCATCCAACCCTCCATCAGGTTTTGCAGAAGGCCTTCTGTCGCCAAACTCTGCAATGCCTGCACAGATTTACGAATGGGCGAAACGTGCAGACCCAGCGTTCTATGAGCGCGCATGGGGCGGCATTATCATCCTTCTCGTTTTCCTTATTACAATGAACACAATCGCCGTAATCCTACGTCGCCGCTTCGAGCGTCGCTGGTAATCTGGTAGAGGTATCTAACATGTATGACGCACCAATCAGTTCGGAGAGCGCTGTGAGCCAGAAAGACATCAAAATCGCTGCTGACAAAGTTCAGGTTTATTATGGCGATAACCACGCGATCAAAGACGTTTCCGTACAGATCGAAGACAAAACCGTAACGGCGTTCATTGGCCCGTCAGGCTGTGGTAAATCCACCTTCCTGCGTACATTGAACCGCATGAATGACACCATCGATATCTGCCGCGTTGAAGGCGATATCTTGCTCGATGGCGAAAACATCTATGACGCAAAAGTTGACCCTGTTCAGCTGCGCGCCAAGGTGGGCATGGTTTTCCAAAAGCCAAACCCATTCCCAAAATCTATCTATGACAACATCGCCTATGGCCCGCGTATCCACGGCTTGGCTAATTCTAAAGCCGATCTGGATGTGATTGTTGAAAAGTCCCTGCGCCGCGGTGCTATTTGGGATGAGGTGAAAGACCGCCTGCACGCGCCTGGTACAGGCCTTTCCGGTGGTCAGCAGCAGCGTCTGTGTATCGCGCGCGCCGTTGCGACAGAGCCTGAAGTTCTGCTGATGGATGAGCCATGTTCTGCGCTTGACCCAATTGCGACGGCTCAGGTTGAAGAGCTGATCGACGAGCTACGCGAAAGCTATTCCGTTGTGATTGTTACGCACTCTATGCAACAGGCGGCACGTGTGTCTCAGAAGACGGCGTTCTTCCACTTGGGCAACTTGGTTGAATACGACGATACTTCGAAGATTTTCACAAACCCTCAGGATGAGCGCACTGAAAGCTACATTACTGGCCGTATTGGTTAAGGATTTTCCCAATGAACGATACACATATTGTTTCATCCTTTGATCGCGATTTGGAAAGCGTTCAAGCCCACATCATGAAAATGGGTGGCCTTGTTGAGGAATCCATTCTTCAAGCGTCCAAAGCGCTTCGCGACCGTGATCCTGAGCTTTCGCAGAAGGTGCGTGAAGGCGATAAAGCGATTGATGCTTTGGAAGAGATCATCAACGAAGAGGCATCTCGTATTATTGCTTTGCGCGCGCCAACTGCGGTTGATTTGCGTGTGATCCTGTCCGTGATGAAGATCGCGTCTAACCTTGAGCGTGTTGGCGACTATGCCAAGAACATGGCAAAGCGAAATGCTGTTCTGATGGAAATGACACCGGTCGAAGGCTCTCGTTCCGCGTTGGGTCGTATGGCCCGCGAAGTGCAGTTGATGCTGAAAGACGCATTGGATGCTTACATCCAACGTGATGTTGAACTGGCACAGCAAATTCTAGAGCGCGATCGTGAAATCGATCAGATGTATAACGCGCTGTTCCGTGAGTTCCTGACATTCATGATGGAAGATCCGCGTTACATTACCCCATGTATGCACCTGCATTTCATTGCAAAAAACACAGAGCGCATGGGTGATCATGTGACAGCGATTGCAGAGCAAGTGATCTACTTGGTGACGGGGTCCATGCCGGAAGAAAGCCGCCCGAAAGGCGATCTGACTTCTCGCGATCCAGAAACATCTCAGGTCTAAAGTAAGAGACTTATCATGTCAGAACATCCAAAAGTCCTATTGGTCGAAGATGAACCCGCGCAGCGCGAGGTTTTGTCTTATAACCTGAAGTCTGAAGGCTTTGATGTTGTCACTGCTGCTGACGGCGAAGAAGCCATGCTGTTGGTTGATGAAGAGACGCCTGACATCATTGTTTTGGATTGGATGCTACCAGGGATTTCTGGCATCGAGATTTGTCGCCGGATTAAGTCTAAATCACAAACACGTTCTATTCCGATTTTGATGCTTTCAGCGCGTTCGGAAGAGGTTGACCGTGTTCGCGGTTTGGAAACGGGCGCAGATGATTACGTGGTGAAACCGTATTCGGTTCTAGAGCTTATGGCACGCGTGCGCAGCCAATTGCGCCGTGTGCGCCCATCTTCTGTTGGGCAGCGTTTGGAATATCAAGACATCGTGCTTGATAGCGAAACCCATCGCGTGACACGCAACGATAATGCTTTGAAGCTGGGTCCGACAGAGTTCCGCCTGCTGTCTACCTTTATGGAAAAACCAGGTCGCGTCTGGAGCCGTGAGCAGCTTTTGGACCGGGTCTGGGGACGTGATATCTACGTGGATAGCCGTACGGTTGACGTTCACGTCGGGCGTTTGCGTAAGGCGCTTTGCGTGTATGGTGGTGAAGATCCACTAAGAACGGTGCGCGGCGCGGGGTATGCCTTGGGTTAAATCGCCCTGAACGTTTTAAGAAAGAAAAAGCCGGACATGTGTCCGGCTTTTTTACTTATATGGTTACGCTTTGCATTAAGGTTTCGCGTTCAAGCGAGCTTTTGGCATCGCGCAGGATGACCTCACCGCGTTTCAACGCCACAAATTCATCTCCAAGATCATATGCAAAATCAAAGAACTGTTCGACCAAGATGATCGCCATATCCCCTCGGTCACGCAGGTAGCGAATAACTTCGCCAATCTGCTTGATGATATTTGGCTGAATTCCTTCAGTCGGTTCATCCAGAAGCAACAATTTCGGTTTGGCAACAAGCGCACGCGCGATGGCAAGCTGCTGCTGCTGACCGCCAGATAGATCTCCTCCGCGGCGATTTTTCATATCTTGTAGAACCGGAAACAGTTCAAAGATTTCGTCTGGGACCAATCGATCTTGACGGTCTAAGCAAGCAAAGCCTGTTTCTAAGTTTTCTCGTACGGTCATCAAAGGGAAAACATCACGTCCTTGAGGAACGTAGCCAACCCCAGCTTTGGCCAATGCGTGGGCGCTGGTGTTGCGAGAAATCGTGTTTCCATCAAGAGAAATATCGCCGCCAGATCGGTTATGGGTGCCTGAAACCGCTTTCAGCAAGCTGGTTTTGCCAACGCCGTTTGACCCCATAAGGCAGGTTACTTTGCCGACGTCAGCCGTCATGGATACATCATACAGGATCTGCGAATGCCCGTAGTGCAGGGTAAGGTTCTCTACAGTAAGCATGTCTTAGCGTCCTAGGTAAACGTCAATAACTTCAGGGTTTTGCGTGACATGGTCGATCGAGCCTTCGGCCAAAACAGCCCCCTCATGCAGCACAGTCACCTTGCAATTTAGGCGGCGCACGAATTCCATGTCATGCTCTACAACGACAACCGCACGGGTTTTGGCAGCTTCCACCAAGATCTGTGTTGTCTTTTCTCGTTCAGAAGGTGTCATGCCAGCCGCCGGTTCATCCACGAGCAAAAGCCGCGGATCTTGAGCAAGAAGCATGCCAATTTCGAGCCATTGTTTTTGCCCATGGCTTAGCTCGCCTGCTTGACGGCTCAGTTCTGCGGTTAGGTTGATTTCCTCGGCCAAGGCTTCAATCCTTGCCGCGCCATCAGCCGATTTGCGATAGAACAACACATCAAATGGCCCACGCGGGTTCTTGAGCGCCATAGCAAGGTTTTCGCGTACGGTTTGATTTTCAAATACCGTTGGCTTTTGGAATTTTCGGCCAATGCCTTCTTGGGCGATTTGGCTTTCAGACCGGCCAATTAGATTAATGCTTTTTTCGCCCCAAAGAACGCGCCCTTCATCAGGTTTGGTTTTGCCTGTGATGATATCCATGAAGGTGGTTTTACCTGCACCATTCGGGCCGATAATCGCGCGCATTTCAGGTTCGTTGATCTGAAAGGCGAGATTGTTAATGGCTTTGAAACCATCAAAGGACACAGAGACCCCAGAGAGTTCGAGTAACGCGCTCATTTGGATGCCCTCGCGAGTTTATCAAAGATCATGCCAATGCCGCCTGGGAAGAAGAGGGTGACAGCCACGAAAGACAGCCCCAGAAGAACCAACCACCATTCTGTCCATTGGATTGTATAGAACCCAAGGTTCACGTTTGGAGCGCTGCCGCCTGTGAACCAGCTTGACAGAAGTGATACAAAGGCTGTGCCAATGACCGCGCCATAAAGACGTCCGCGGCCACCGATGGCCACCCAGACTGCGAGGTAGATTGAGGCGATCGGAGCAACCTCGGCTGGGTTAATGATGCCGGCTTGAGGATAGTACAAAGCGCCTGCAAGGCCTGCGACGATAGCAGTGATAGTGAAGATGAAAAGCTTATAACTTTCAACGTGGTAGCCAAGGAACCTAACGCGTGCTTCATCGTCTCGGATTGCGCGAATGACGCTGCCCATCTTGCCGCTTAGAATGCGCGTAAACAGTAGGTAACCAGCAGCCAAGGCCACGGCAGAGGCCCAGAAGAAGATGATCGAGATCATCGACTGAGGAATAGCCTCGAAGCCCGGGATGTTCTGCAAGCCAGACAGGCCATTGTTCCCGCGCAGGCCACTGTCGTTTTGGAACAGATACAGTGACAATGCCAAGGTCATGGCTTGGGTCAGAATGGAAAGGTATACGCCCGTCACGCGAGAGCGGAAAGCGAGCCATCCGAAGACCAAAGCCAGCAAGCCAGGCACTAAAACAACCAGCAAGAGCTGCAATACCAAGCTGTGGGAAAAGGCCCAGATCAATGGAAACTCTGACGACCCGACCACACCGAAAATCTGCGTTGCGATAGCGTCGCTGATTTCGGTTTGAGTTGGCGGGATCACACGGCCAGAGAGGCTGTCGACCACGATCTCTTCAGTGCGGGCATACATCAGCCACATGCCCACGGCATAGCCACCGATGCCGAAAAAGGCGAAATGACCAAGACTTAGGATGCCGCAATAGCCCCAAACAACGTCCATCGCGATGGCCACAAGGCAAAGGCAAAGTACTTTGCCGAGGGTCTTAACAAATGACGTTGAAATCAGGCCAGCACCAGTCGCTTCAGCCAAGACAGTCACGCCAAGCGTGAACAGGCCAAGCGCCGCTAGGAACCACAGGACAGACGGGTTTTCTTTAAAAAAGCTGCGTTGCATCGATCAATCTCCCGCCGCGCGGCCCTTGAGGGCGATTATACCCTTCGGGCGGAATTGGATGAATAGGATGATGAACAAGATCATGTAGGTTTGCGCTGCAAGCGTGTTGGATGGGTTGAGCCATTCAACACCTTTCTGGAAGATGCCGATCATGGCTGCGCCCGCGAGCGTGCCCCAAACATTGCCAACGCCGCCGACGACAACCGTCATAAAGCTTTGAACAATGTAGTCGGAGCCCATCTCGGACGTCACTTTGGCGAACAGACCAATTGCGACACCCGCAATGCCTGCGATGCCAGAGCCGAGACCGAAAGTCATCATTTTGATCTTGTCAGGGTTGATACCCATAGATGCCGCCATACGCGGGTTTTGCGTAACGGCTCGTACCTCTAGGCCAAGTCGTGTTTTCTTAAGAATAAACAACAGCAAACCAAGGAAGAGCAAGGCGAGGGCGAAGATCGCAATTCGAATATAGCTGATTTGCACGACGTCATTGATTATCCAAGCGCCGTCCAGCCAACCAGGAGAGGTGAGGGGGCGGGCCTGCGTGCCAAAGATGTTCTTGGCGAGCTGTTGAAATGCAATAGAAATACCAAAGGTCGCCAAAAGCGTTTCTAGCGGGCGATTGTAAAGCCAGCGGATCACAAGGCGTTCCATCAGAACTCCGGCGGCGAAGGTCACTGCAAACGCCAGCGGAATGGCCACGATAAGCGAAGCTGTATAATTGGTAATGTAAAGCTGAACAACGTAGCCTGTGTAGGCGCCCATCATGATGAACTCCCCATGGGCCATGTTGATCACGCCCATCACGCCAAACGTAATGGCCAATCCAACAGCCGCGAGGAAATAGATGGATGCGAGTGATATCGCATCAAGGCTAAGGTCAAAGAACTGGTTCACGTTCACCTTGGTTGTAACGGCCTTTTGCGCTTTTAAGGCAGCCTGTGTGACCGCAACGTCTTTTTCTACGAACACATTGTAGAAGTTCCAGTTGGCAACCGCGCTAGAGATATCTTCTGCTGTGACCCGTTTTTCGACGGCACCTTCTGCGGCAAGAACGTCATATGCCTTTTCGCGCGCAGATTGGGATTGCAAGTTTGCGACGGGGAAGCCGCCAATTTTGCCGCCATCGACTTGTTCTTCGAGGGCGAGACGCAGGTCTTTTTCGCCTAAAGGGGCTGGAAAGTCAGCGTTCTCAACCAGTGCGGCATAGGCTTGGATCTGTGTGAAGTCTTCGCCAATTTCGAGTGTTTGTGCGATGTTTGCGTCGGTCAGCGGTTCTTGGGAAACCAAAAACTCTGTCGTCAAAATTTGAGACAACACAGCACGCCCTTCGACGCTTAGATCTCCTGCCATGTTGGTAATTGCGGCAATACGATCGTCTGTTGTTTCACCAAATCGAGCCGTCAGGTAGTTGGCCAGTTTTTCTTTGCGCAGCTTCAACCCGGCATCAGACTCGTTGGCAATCGAGGCTTGCAACGGAACCAATTGCGATGGGTCCATGTTGCGTGAAATGGCGTTAAGAGCGTCTGTACGTCGATCGATATTTGGATCGCTTAGTTGGAATTGAACCAATGCGGCTGCAATTTCTTTGCGCACGCCTCCATTGGGTTTGATCTGTTTTATCGCTTTTGCATCCAAACCTTCGGCGACAATACCGCCTGAGCTTAGGTCTTTAATTGTGTATGTGCTTCCAGATTTCTCAGCGTAGTAAAATAGCCCATCATCGTTCCGAACATAGACTTCTTTGTCTTGCCAGCTTTGCAGAAAAACGGGGGCCTCGGGCAGACCTGATGCTGCCAAGGAATTCAGAACAGGGCCAACGGTTTTGCGAGAAGGTTTTGCAACAACCTTCTGATGTTCTTGCAGAATGTCTTGAAGATCTTGTGCAGCAGAAAGGGCGGGGAAGAGAACCACCGCCAGCACAAGGCTGAGTATTCGAAGCATTGGATTAAGCCGATCGCTCAAAAGTGGAGGAGCGCCTGCAAACAGGCGCTCCCTTTAGTTGGATTAGTAGTTGGACTTCAGCTGAACACAGGAGTTTGTTTCTGTGTTGAACATGCCGCAGCCCAGCTCTTTCCAGTCAGACTTCAGAACAGCGGATGCTGGCAGGAAGTCTGTCCATGCATCGCCTGGAACTTCAGTTGTTTGAGAGATGATGTCGAACTGACCATCTGCTTGGATTTCACCAATCAGAACTGGCTTCGCCAGGTGGTGGTTCGGCAGCATAACCGCTGTACCGCCTGTCAGGTTCGGATACTCTTGGCCGTACATTGCTGTGCGCACTGCATCAACATCTGTTGTGCCGGCTGCTTCAACCGCGTTCACCCACATGTTGAAGCCGATAAAGTGAGCTTCCATTGGGTCGTTTGTCACGCGGTCTTCACCAGCAAATGCTTTCCATGCGTCGATGAATTCAGCGTTCACTTCAGTGTCTGCAGATTGGAAGTAGTTCCATGCCGCTAGGTGACCAACAAGGTTGGATGTGTCCAAGCCAGACAGCTCTTCTTCACCAACAGAGAAGGCAACCACTGGAATTTCGTCAGCAGAGATACCAGCCGCTGCCAGTTCCTTGTAGAAGCCGATATTTGCGTCGCCGTTGATTGTAGAGATAACGCCAACGGACTTACCGTCTTCGCCCAGTGCAACAACGTCAGATACGATTGTTGCCCAGTCAGAGTGACCGAATGGTGTGTAGTTCACGAAGATATCGTCCGCTGCGATACCTTTGTCTTGCAGGTACTGCTCTAGGATGTTGTTTGTTGTACGTGGGTACACATAGTCTGTGCCCAGCAGAGCGAATTTTTCAACGCCCAGTTCTTCCAAGAAGTAATCAACCGCTGGGATCGCCTGTTGGTTCGGCGCCGCACCTGTGTAGAAAACGTTTTTGGAGGATTCTTCGCCTTCATACTGAACAGGGTAGAACAGCAGGCCATTCAGTTCTTCGATGACCGGCAGAACAGATTTACGGGATACAGATGTCCAGTTGCCGAAGATTACGTCAACTTCGTGTGTTGTCAGCAGCTCACGCGCTTTTTCAGCGAACAGTGGCCAGTCAGACGCCGGGTCCACAACAACAGGTTCGATTTCACAACCCAGAACACCACCAGCTGCGTTTTGCTTCTCAACAAGCATCAGCATCGTGTCTTTCAGAGTGGTTTCAGAAATCGCCATTGTACCGGACAAAGAGTGCAGAACACCCACTTTTACAGGGCAATCCGCCATTGCGACGCCAGCAGTCAGTGTCAAAGCCGCAGCGCTGGTTAGCATTGTGGAAATACGTTTCATTAAGACTCTCCCCGCAGGGTAACCTTCCTTGCGGTTTAAGCCGCAACGGCATAGGTGTAACCCTGCAACAATTGTTGCAATTGGTGTGGCGGCTAATTCGAGGTCCAATTCGTTCGGCCGTCACACTTTCCTTTTCCCAAGATCAAATTGATATCCCTAGGGCTCTATTACGTAACGATCTTGATCGGGCTCAGGGCAATGCTTGGCTTAATTTGACTTTAATCATTCGGGCGACTGATTAAAAATTGAGCAGTAATGTGAGGTTCTGCCCACTAATCGGGCGTGCGGATGTGAAAATATGTTAATTTTTGAGAATCATGATCACTTCCGCGCCGTCTTGATGAACCATGTGGCGGTAAACATAAGGCGGGAGGCAGAAGATCAATATCCAATCGAAATATCAATTTGATCCCAGCTTGGATCAGGTGCCCCGAGCGATTGGTGACCTACTGCTGTCTTCTAAGCCAGTTGCCGAGAATAGTGGTATCGAGACATATCGCGCCTCTGGCGCAATGAAGGTTTTGTTTCCACGTTCAGACGACCTTAGCGCTATTATGATAAACACATCCGGTGGCTTAACAGGCGGCGACCGGTTCGATATTTCCGCGCGAGCAGGCGCAGGAAGCCAAATGACGCTCACCACACAAGCGGCGGAGCGCGCTTATCGTTCTGCGCAAGGCGAAGCGCATATGCATAGTGTTTTAACCGTTGATGAAAACGCGCGCTTGAACTGGCTCCCTCAAGAACTGATCTTGTTTGACGGCTGCGCCTTAAACCGAAGCTTGAGCGTGGATATGGCTGACACTTCAGAGTTTCTATTGGTCGAGCCTGTGGTTTTCGGGCGTTTTGCCATGAAGGAACGGGTGCAGTCGGGCTCTTTCCAAGATCGGATCGAGATACGTCGTTGTGGAAAGCCAATCTACTTTGATGCGCTTTCGCTTCATGGCTACATGGCAGCGCATTTAAAGGGCAGGGCCATCGGACAGGGTGCAGGCGCAATGGCAAGTATTGTATTCGCGTCACCGCGTGCTGAAGCTCATCTGGAAATCGTACGCTCGCTCTTATCTACCCAAGGTGGCGCGTCTTTATTACGCCAAGACCTGCTGGCAATTCGTATCGTTGCAGAAGACAGTTTCGAGCTTCGCAAATCTCTTTTACCCATTCTGGACCGGCTTACAGGCAATGCCTTGCCGACCTCTTGGAGACTATAAAACATGAATTTAACCCCCAGAGAAAAAGACAAGCTATTGGTCGCAATGGCAGCAGAGGTCGCGCGCAAACGGCTTGCGCGTGGCGTAAAGCTGAACCATCCGGAGGCGATTGCATTGATCACAGATGCAGTGGTTGAAGGCGCCCGCGATGGGCGTTCTGTGGCTGACATGATGCAGGCGGGCGCCGAGGTCATTACGCGAGAGCAATGCATGGCTGGCGTGCCAGAAATGATTCACGAAGTGCAAGTTGAAGCCACCTTTCCAGATGGCACAAAGCTTGTCACCGTACACAACCCAATTCGCTAAGGAGCAATTAGAATGAAATACGCATTACCACTTACCATTTTGGCCACTCCTGCGATTGCTCATAACGGCGCGCATCTGCATCCCCATGACAGTTCACTTTGGATGGTTGGCTTGGGACTGGTTGCTTTGTCCTGCGGCTTGGCCTTTGCCAAGTCTCGTTTGGCAATGTCTGAGAAAAGCCAATGATCCCTGGGGAAGTTTTCGCCGCAAACGGCGAGTTGGTTCTGAATGAGGGTGCAACGGCCATCACATTGATGGTCGCAAATACTGGTGATCGACCGGTTCAGGTTGGCAGCCACTATCATTTTGCAGAGACAAACCCAGCGCTCGATTTTGATCGCGAGGCGGCCTATGGGCTGCGCCTTGATATTGCATCCGGCACAGCAGTGCGCTTTGAGCCAGGGCAACGTCGTGAAGTACAGTTGATCCCGATTTCTGGCGGTCGAGTCGTGTATGGGTTTAATCAAAAAGTCATGGGAGCGCTCTGATGCCAGCAACCATTAAACGTTCTGACTATGCAGCGATGTTTGGCCCAACCGTGGGTGACAAGGTGCGCTTGGCGGATACAGACCTCATAATCGAGGTCGAAAAAGATCTAACTGGCCCTTATGGCGAAGAAGTGAAATTCGGCGGTGGTAAGGTCATTCGCGATGGTATGGGGCAATCCCAAGTCACCCGTGCGGGTGGTGCAGTCGACACTGTTATTACCAACGCTTTGATCGTTGATCACAGCGGTATCTACAAAGCCGATGTTGGCCTAAAAGAAGGGCGCATTGCTGCGATTGGTAAAGCTGGCAACCCAGATACACAGCCCGGTGTGGATATCATTGTTGGCCCAGGGACCGAAGTTATCGCAGGCGAAGGGCGTATCCTGACCGCCGGTGGCTTTGACAGCCATATCCATTTCATCTGCCCGCAACAGATTGAGGATGCATTGCATTCCGGCCTAACCACGATGCTAGGCGGCGGAACAGGGCCTGCGCATGGCACCTTAGCGACGACATGTACGCCCGGACCGTGGCACATTGGTCGTATGTTGCAGGCCGCAGATGCTTTCCCGATGAACCTCGCATTTGCGGGTAAGGGCAATGCAAGCCTTCCGGCTGCTTTGGAAGAGCAGATCAAGGGCGGTGCTTGCGCCATGAAGTTGCACGAAGACTGGGGGACAACACCGGCGGCGATTGATTGCTGCCTGTCCGTGGCGGATGCGATGGACGTTCAGGTGATGATCCACACCGATACCCTGAACGAAAGTGGCTTCGTCGAAAACACAGTTGCGGCCATGAAGGGGCGCACAATCCACGCCTTCCACACCGAAGGCGCGGGGGGCGGCCATGCTCCTGATATTATTAAGATTTGCGGCGAAGATCACGTTTTGCCGTCTTCCACAAACCCGACGCGTCCGTTTACAGTGAATACCATTGAAGAGCATCTTGATATGCTGATGGTTTGCCACCATTTGGACAAGTCGATCCCAGAAGATGTTGCCTTCGCAGAAAGCCGTATTCGTCGAGAAACGATTGCAGCCGAAGACATCCTGCATGACATGGGTGCCTTTAGCATTATTGCCTCAGACAGTCAGGCGATGGGGCGCGTGGGCGAAGTATTGATCCGCACATGGCAAACCGCTGACAAAATGAAAAAACAGCGTGGTCGCTTGGCCGAAGAGACAGGCGACAACGATAACTACCGCGTGCGTCGCTACGTTGCGAAGTACACCATCAATCCAGCTATTGCGCATGGGATTGCACATGAGATTGGTTCTATCGAACCAGGTAAACGTGCGGACTTGGTGCTTTGGAACCCAGCCTTCTTTGGGGTGAAGCCCGAGATGGTTTTGCTGGGCGGGACCATCGCTTGTGCGCAGATGGGAGATCCAAACGCATCTATTCCGACTCCACAACCGGTGTATTCGCGGCCAATGTTTGGCGCGTATGGTCGAAGTGTCGAGAATTCCGCGGTGACCTTTGTGTCTGAAGCAGCGGTTGCTGAAGGCGTCAGAGACAGTCTTGGCCTTGCGAAGCAAACGCTCGCTGTGATCAATACGCGCAATATTGGCAAAAAGGACCTTAAGCTGAATACCGCGACGCCTGAGGTCGAAGTAAACCCAGAAACCTACGAAGTGCGCGCGGACGGAGAGCTTTTGACCTGTCAGCCAGCCACAGAACTGCCAATGGCGCAGCGTTATTTCCTTTATTAAGACGGACCTATGTCAGACTTACCAATCGCTCAAACATTGCACCGCGCCTTTGAAGGCGCGGCAGATACCTATGTGACCTTAGATTACGACGCGCGTTTTTTACGGCGCAAACGCCTCACAACTGCTGCTGGCTGGTCGTTTATCGTAGATCTTGAACAAACAACGTCATTAGAACATGGCGATGCTTTGCAAACATCTGACGGGCAGCACGTTGAGGTGCGGGCTGCAGAGGAAGAGGTTTTGGTCATTACGGGCGAGAATTTGCCTCGCTTGGCTTGGCATGTTGGGAACCGGCACACCCCTTGCCAAATCGAAGGCGCGCGATTGTTAATTCAACGTGATCCAGTGATCAAACATATGTTGGAACACCTAGATGCCAAAATTTCGGAGGCTCTAGAACCATTCACCCCAGAAGGGGGCGCCTATGGCCACGGGCGAACGCATTCACATGATCATGGACATTCCGCACATGCCCACTGATTTACGGCTACTGACTTTAACACAGTGGCTTTCCCCTTCGTTTCCTGTTGGATCCTTTGCCTATTCCCATGGGCTAGAAAGCGCGATCTCTGAAGGCTGGGTGAATGATGCAGATAGCCTTTTCGGATGGCTTCAAGATATTCTACAACATGGCAGCGGACAGGCGGACGCGGCCTGGATCGCTTTGGCTTTTCAGTCATCATCTCTCAAAGATGTGGAAAGTCTGAATGACTACGCAAGAGCATTCTCGGCATCCTTTGAACGATTGCGCGAAGGGGAAAGACAAGGGGCCGCTTTCGTACGCGTTGCCTCAGAGGTTTGGTCGTTAGACTTGCCCGACCTATTGCTGCCGATTGCTTTGGGGTATTCAGCCCAACAACAGAAACTGGATCTAGACGCGGTAACAGCGCTCTATCTACAAGCGTTTCTCAGCAACCTCGCATCCGCAGCACAGCGCTTAATGCCGTTGGGGCAAACAGAGGCGCAAACCATTGTCGCTAGGTTAAACCCAGTTTGCCTTGACGTTGCAGAAATTGCCAAGACCATGGAAATGCGCGATATTTCAAGCAGTTGCTTTTTGTCAGATATCGCAGCAATGAAACACGAAACACTTCAGCCAAGGCTTTTCCAATCATGACCAAGATGAACGGCCCGCTTCGCGTGGGCATCGGTGGACCTGTAGGCGCAGGTAAAACAACCTTAACAGCGCGTTTGTCAGAAGCTTTGAAAGACAAGTTTTCAATCGGCGTCATTACAAATGACATCTACACCCAAGAAGATGCAGAGGCCTTAATGCGAATGCAGATCCTCCCAATGGATCGCATTATTGGGGTAGAGACCGGCGGTTGCCCGCATACAGCCATTCGAGAAGATGCATCAATCAATCTCGCGGCGGTTGCTGAAATGCAAAAGCGTCACGATGACCTAGAGATCGTCTTGATTGAAAGTGGCGGCGATAATCTCTCAGCAACCTTTAGCCCTGAATTGGCGGACCTAACCATTTACGTAATTGATGTGGCCGCTGGCGAAGAAATTCCGCGCAAAGGCGGGCCAGCACTGACGCGTTCAGATATTCTTGTGATCAACAAAACAGATCTGGCACCTTATGTCGGTGCGTCGCTTGATGTGATGAAACGAGATGCAACAGCCAATCGAGGTGGGCGACCTTTTGTGTTTGCTAGTCTTAAAGCCGCTGATGGTGTCCAAGATGTATTGGATCATCTTGCCGATGTTTCGGGCTTGGACGTGCGTTAATTTTTCACAAAACTGGTCGGAATTTTTTGAAGTGTCTGGAGCGGGTAACGGGAATCGAACCCGTAACTAAAGCTTGGGAAGCTGCCGTGATACCTTTTCACCATACCCGCTCTGCGCACTCGTTTAAGCCCGAAATGATCTAACCGCAATAGGCACATTGCGGTGTTTTTTGTGTCCCCCCATTCGGGAGGTTTCGATTGAAACCTAAGGTGATTTCACCACCCATTTGGTAAAATTTTTATGAATGGGCAGGTTCCGAAGCAGTTTGGACTTTCCCATTAGCCAAAGACATGCAATAGGGAAGCGCCAAACGACCCCACCAAGGAGATGTGTGATGGAGATTCGTGAGGCTCTTACCTTCGACGATGTTTTGCTAGTTCCAGGTGCGTCTGAAGTACTGCCAAGTACTGCAGATACCCGCACACGTGTGACCAATTCCATCACGATGAATATTCCTTTGCTGAGTTCTGCAATGGACACCGTGACCGAAGCGCGCATGGCGATCGCAATGGCCCAAGCCGGCGGAATTGGCGTTGTTCACAAGAACCTTGATATCGAAGAGCAAGCAAAACAGGTACGACGGGTCAAACGATTTGAAAGTGGTATTGTTTATAACCCGATCACATTGACCGCGAACCAGACCCTGGCAGATGCGAAAGTTTTGCAAGAACGGTACCGTGTGACAGGGTTCCCTGTTGTTGACAATGATGGCCGCGTCGTAGGCATCGTAACAAACCGCGATATGCGTTTTGCTGAATCCGACGACACGCCAGTTTCTGTGATGATGTCCAGCAAAAACCTAGCAATGCTGCAAGAGCCAGCGGATCTAGAAGAAGCAAAAAGCTTGATGAAATCTCGCCGTATCGAAAAGCTTCTCGTGGTTGATGGTACACAGAAACTGACCGGTCTTTTGACATTGAAAGACACGGAACAAGCCGTGCTTAATCCAACAGCATGTAAAGACGATCTAGGCCGCCTACGCGTCGCTGCAGCCAGCTCTGTTGGTGATGCTGGTTTCGAGCGTTCTTCCGCACTCATCGATGCAGGTGTTGATATCGTTGTTGTCGATACAGCGCACGGCCACTCTAAAGGTGTTCTTGATGCTGTTACGCGCGTCAAAAAACTGTCTAGCAAAGTACAAGTCATTGCCGGCAACGTTGCGACGGCCGAAGCGACCAAAGCGCTTATCGACGCTGGCGCTGACGCTGTAAAAGTAGGTATTGGCCCAGGATCCATTTGTACAACGCGCATGGTGGCAGGTGTTGGGGTTCCACAGCTTACAGCGATTATGGACTGCACCTCTGGTGCGGGCGACATTCCGGTGATCGCTGATGGTGGCATCAAGTTTTCGGGCGACTTTGCAAAAGCCATCGCAGCTGGCGCTTCCTGCGCGATGGTCGGCAGCATGATTGCTGGGACAGATGAATCTCCGGGCGAAGTTATTCTTTACAATGGCCGTTCTTATAAATCCTATCGAGGTATGGGATCCTTGGGCGCAATGGCGCGTGGGTCTGCGGATCGTTATTTCCAGAAAGACGCTGCAAGTGACAAGCTTGTTCCCGAAGGTATCGAAGGGCAGGTGGCCTACAAAGGTCCAGCAGGAACCGTAATCCACCAATTGGTCGGCGGTCTTCGCGCGGCAATGGGCTATACTGGAAACGCCACGGTTGCTGAAATGCGCAAAAATTGTAACTTCGTAAAGATCACGGGTGCCGGCTTGAAAGAAAGCCACGTGCATGACGTGCAGATCACCCGCGAAGCCCCTAACTACCGAGTAGGCTAATGACACCTGCTGCGCGCGTTCAAACGGCGATTGAACTTTTAGATCGCATTGTCGCGGGCGCGCCAGCAGAAAAAACGCTGACCGCTTGGGCACGTAATTCTCGTTTCGCGGGTTCAAAAGATCGGGCCGCGGTGCGAGACCATGTGTATGACGTCCTACGTTGCAAAAACACATGTGCCACATTGGGCGGGGGCCAAGATGGTCGCGCCTTGATGATTGGATTGCTTCGCTTTCACCAAGTTGACCTGAGCACGATTTTCACAGGTGCAAATTATGCGCCAAGCTCTCTGACCGATGCGGAGACAGCGGACAGACAGCTCGAAGCAGTTGTCGATTTGCCTGACTGGGCTGTCCCAAAGGCGAAGGCTGTGTTCAGCGCGCAATTTGTTGAAATCGAAGCGCTTATGAAACAACGTGCTCCGGTAATTTTGCGCGCCAATCTTCAGAAAACTACGCGCGCTGACGTGATTGACCTTTTGGCGCTGGATGGCATCACTGCTGAACCCCATAAGGCCAGTGCAAGCGCGCTGTCCGTTGTGGACGGGGCGCGTAAGGTCAAAAACAGCAGAGCCTATCAAACAGGTGAAGTTGAGCTGCAAGATGCATCTAGCCAAGCAGCCATTGATTTGCTTCCGCTGGAAAGCTGCACCACTGTTCTGGACTATTGCGCCGGGGGCGGTGGTAAGGTTTTGGCTATGGCTGGACGCCAAAAAGCTAAATATTTCGCCCATGACGCGATCGAAGCCCGTCTGCGCGATCTTCCGGTTCGTGCAAAACGTGCTGGCGTTCCTATCACAACAATTTCGGGCAAAGATCTTGCACAGCAAACACCATTTGATTTGGTGTTTTGTGATGTGCCCTGTAGTGGCAGCGGAACTTGGCGAAGGGACCCTGCAGGAAAGTGGGCGCTTCAACAACAAGACCTGAATGACCTTCTTGAGCTGCAAGCGAAGATCCTGCGTGAAGCGTCTGCTTATGTTGCCAATGGCGGCTACTTAGGCTTTGCAACATGTTCCTATTTTGAAGAAGAAAACGAACAGCAAATTGAGCGTTTCTTAGCAGAAAATAAGGGCTGGAAAACAGTTTACCAAAAACGTTGGTCGCATTTGGATGACTGCGACGGTTTTTTTACGGCTCTTTTGCAAAAAGAGAGTTAAGATCAACTCATTTGCCGCATTAAGTTACGGTTTTGTTTACCTTTGATTACTTAGATGATTTCGAAACTGTTTCGAATGAGCAAATTGATGGTATCTCAATTGGGTTCCAGCTTAGCACTTGAATCGCATGTCCGATTGGCGCAACGCGCTGTCGGGATTTTGCTTTGGCTGTCTGGCATCAGCTTGGTTCACTTTCATTTAGGGCCAATAACGCCCGCTCTGTTTTTCTTAAGCGCTGCCGCTTCTTGCATCTGTCTTGTCGCTCTTCGTGTTCCAAAGCATTTCGTAAGGTTCGCGCGGAGCGAAACGCTAAACCGAAGAAACTGTGATGCAACGAAAGTTCAACCAATCCCAAACTTAGGGGCCACACGTTTGCGAAGGCTCCCGATGGTTACAGTTTCAGCAAACGACACAATTTTGTTTATGAACGCGTCCGCTCGAAACCTGTTCGGGGAGCGTCGCACAAGTTTTCACGATTTGTTTTGTGAAAGCAGCGATCACCCCGTTAACATTCGAGACGTCATTAAGAAGAATGGCTCTACGCAATGCTGCATGTTTGAAAAGCATCTCAGCGGGGGCCGAAAAGAAGTTTATTTTATGGAAATTAACCCATCGCCCCAAGATAGTCAGTTGCTTAGCATCGAGGAAATGCCGACAGCTATATTACGAACCAGTTTGACTGGTCGAATTTACTTTATGAATTCTAGAGCGCGCCATCTGCTCGGACCAAACTTAAGTGAAATGTCTTTTCTTCATAACATTCTCGAAGGTCTTGGTAGACCATTTGAAGATTGGCTTGCAGAGGTCGCAGATTCTAGGGTCGAAAACGTTAGTGAATTTTTACGTATAAAACGAAATGACAGAGAGATTTTTGTTCAAGTCACATTGGGAAAAACATCTGAGCATGGCGAAGATCGTCTAATCCTGATCATGAACGATGCGACGGAACTAAAAATCCTAGAAGCACAATTTGTTCAAAGTCAAAAGATGCAGGCAATCGGCCAACTTGCAGGTGGCGTTGCCCATGATTTCAATAACTTACTCACAGCGATTTCCGGCCATTGTGAACTTTTACTCGGGCAAAAAGGCGAAGAAGATCCTGATCGTGCTGATCTTGTTGAGATCAATAAAAACACAGATCGGGCTGCTTCTTTGGTGCGCCAGCTCCTTGCATATTCACGAAAGCAAACCTTGCGCCCGACTATGTTGGACCTCAATCAATGCTTGATCGATCTAAATCACCTTCTTGGGCGCCTTGTCGAAGAAACCATTCGAATGAAGGTGGATCTGGCGCCTGACCTGAAGAATATCCATGTTGACCCCCAGCAATTTGAACAAGTCATCGTCAACTTGGTGGTGAATGCAAGGGATTCAATGCCCTACGGTGGCGAAGTACAACTCAAGACCAGCAACGTTCAGCTTAGGGCGCCACTCGAACGCGATGATGTGTGCCTTCCAGCAGGGAACTATGTCGCTGTAAACGTAATGGACCAAGGCGTCGGGATTTCGAATGATAAGAAGCGCCTGGTCTTTGAGCCCTTTTTCACAACCAAAAGGACAGGAGAGGGGACTGGCTTAGGACTCTCCACCGCATACGGAATTGTTAAACAATCGGGTGGGTTTATTTTCTTAGACAGCGTCGTTGGAGAAGGGACGACATTTACCTTGATGTTCCCAGCCTATGAGAAAAAAGAAAAGAAAATGATCGCAAAAAGCCCGCATGCGATTTCTTTGGCCTCGCATACTGGGGCCGTTCTATTGGTCGAAGACGAGAATTCAGTTCGTAAATTTACGAAGCGTGCGTTGGAGATGTCAGGTTTCAGGGTGCTTGAAGCGGAAAGTGCAGAGCAAGCTTTGGAGATCCTTGAAACTGTCGACGAAGACATCGATCTATTTTTCACAGATGTCATTATGCCTGGAATGGATGGACCAGAATGGGTTTCTATCGGGTTAAAACAACATCCAAAGGCAAAGGTTATCTTTGTGTCAGGTTATGCCGAAGAAAGTTTCTCTAAAAGTTTGCTTGAAATTGAAGGTGCTCAATTTCTTGCGAAACCATTTTCTCTATCTCAGCTCACGCAGGTGATAGAAACACAGCTATCGCTATCCAGGGATACTTTTGTATAGATCAAACTCTTCAGACCTTGCCTCGTGCAAATGGGCGATCACCTCAGACGATGGGGACAGGGCAATTTCCGGTGACACATTATGTCTTCCGAGTTCGATTTTACGGTCTAGTCGGTTTTGCAAGAAATCCAGCAAAGCGTCTTGATCTTCATACTTAAAAAGGTGGTTCACCTTGGTACCGTTCGGGCGAGGCTCCAAAAACTTTGCTTGGCTCCCCACATTGGCAAACGGTTTGCGGTCTTCTTTACAATATTCGAGCAAGAAATCATCAAAACTAATGTTTTCTGTGGAAGTCGGCTTACCTTTAACAAAGTCTCTTTGGCGGTAACGATACCAACTTCCGAGCCAATCCACCGGCTCGCGCATAATGGCCAAAGTTTCCATTCCGTCTTCTTTGCAAGCTTTTTCAAACATGGGGCGAAAAAAACGGTTGTACCGAAACAAAGGAGCATGCTTGAGTTCTGGTGGATCATTCACAGCGATATCGGCATCTTGCCCGAGTGCTGCGGCCAATGCCGTCGTTCCAGTTTTTGGAACAGCAAGAATGACCAGTTTTTGTTTCCAGAAAACAAGCATTTAGCCGTCCTTTTTAGAAATCAGTTCAAGAATATGTTCAAGCTAAACTAACTGTTAAGCCTGTTGAGTAAAAGTAGCAAATGTAAACTCAACTGCTTTTGTTCTTGTTTTATTCCATATTTTGTGGGAACGATATAGGAACAAGCATATCATTGCCGCAACGGCGCGGGTGTGGAATAAGGAATGCAAACAATGGCAACGGCAGATCTTTTAAACATGAGCAGCAAAGCTTCCGCAGACAAACAAAAGGCCCTTGATAGCGCCTTGGCCCAGATTGAACGCCAGTTCGGTAAAGGGTCGATCATGAAACTCGGTGAGGGCAATATCAATCAAGAGATTGAAGCCACCTCCACAGGGTCGTTGGGCCTTGATATTGCATTGGGCATTGGCGGCCTTCCAAAAGGGCGAATTGTTGAAATTTATGGCCCTGAAAGCTCCGGTAAGACCACGCTGACACTTCACTGTGTCGCAGAAGAGCAGAAAAAGGGCGGTGTTTGCGCATTCGTGGATGCGGAACATGCGCTAGATCCTCAATACGCCAAGAAGCTGGGTGTTGATCTAGACGAGTTGCTGATTTCTCAGCCAGATACTGGTGAACAAGCGCTGGAAATCGTTGATACGCTGGTCCGCTCGGGCGCGGTCAATATGGTCGTGGTCGACTCGGTTGCGGCGCTGACGCCGAAATCAGAACTCGAAGGCGACATGGGGGACAGCAACGTTGGTGTACAAGCGCGTTTGATGAGCCAAGCGATGCGTAAGTTGACGGGGTCTATCAGTCGCTCCAACTGTATGGTGATCTTCATTAACCAAATTCGGATGAAGATTGGTGTGATGTTCGGCTCACCAGAAACAACAACTGGCGGTAACGCGCTGAAGTTCTACAGCTCTGTGCGTTTGGATATTCGCCGGATCGGCGCCCTGAAAGACCGTGATGAAGTCGTTGGTAACGCAACGCGCGTTAAGGTCGTTAAAAACAAGGTTGCACCTCCGTTCAAGCAAGTTGAATTTGACATCATGTATGGCGAAGGCATCTCAAAAATGGGCGAGCTTTTGGACCTTGGTGTAAAAGCTGGTGTCGTCGCAAAGTCTGGTAGCTGGTTCAGCTATGGGGACGAACGGATCGGGCAGGGGCGCGAGAATGCGAAAACCTTCCTGAAAGAAAACGGCAGCATCGCCTATGAAATCGAAGATAAGATTCGCGCAGCCCACGGGCTCGACTTCGATATGCCCCGTGGGGAAGACGACAATGACGATCTGATTGACGGTTAATCGATCACTAATCAAATGAAAGGTCGCGCTTTGCGCGGCCTTTCTTCTTTCTGACGCGCGCGCACAGTGGACACCCTCGCAAGAGGCGGCTAAACCCAACGGGTACTTTAAATTTCCGCCAGAAAGCCCGTCGCATGCCAAGCTTAAACGACATTCGGTCGACCTTCCTGAACTACTTCGAAAAGCAGGGGCACACGATCGTGCCATCCAGCCCATTGGTGCCACGCAACGATCCGACGTTGATGTTCACCAACTCCGGTATGGTTCAGTTCAAGAACGCCTTTACCGGCGTTGAAACCCGTGACTATGTGCGCGCCACAACAGCGCAAAAATGTGTACGGGCCGGCGGCAAACACAACGATCTGGACAATGTCGGCTATACAGCGCGTCACCACACATTCTTCGAAATGTTGGGGAACTTCTCTTTCGGTGATTACTTCAAAGAAGACGCGATCCCATTTGCCTGGGAGCTGATCACAAAGGAATTCGAGATTCCAAAGGATCGTCTGTACACAACGGTCTATCACACAGATGACGAAGCTTTTGAAATCTGGAAGAAGGTCGGTGTTCCAGAAGATCGTATCATCCGTATCGATACAAGCGACAACTTCTGGCAAATGGGCCCAACTGGCCCTTGCGGTCCTTGTACTGAAATTTTCTATGATCACGGTGATCATATCTGGGGTGGCCCTCCGGGCTCTCCAGAAGAAGACGGTGACCGTTTCATTGAAATCTGGAACGTTGTTTTCATGCAGAACGAGCAGTTTGAAGACGGCACGATGAAAGCGCTGGACATGCAGTCCATCGATACTGGTATGGGTCTGGAACGTATCGGCGCCTTGCTACAAGGCAGCCATGACAACTACGACACGGATTTGATGAAGTCCCTGATCGAAGCCTCTGCCCATGCAACTTCTGTGGATCCATACGGCGACAAAAACGTGCATCACCGCGTGATTGCTGATCACCTGCGGTCTACATCTTTCCTGATCGCTGACGGTGTCATGCCATCCAACGACGGCCGCGGTTATGTTTTGCGCCGCATTATGCGCCGCGCCATGCGTCACGCACATTTGCTTGGCGCCAAAGATCCGGTCATGCACCAAATGGTACCAGCTCTGGTACAACAAATGGGCGCGGCCTATCCAGAGTTGTCGCAAGGCCAAGCGATGATCGAAGAAACGCTTAAGCTCGAAGAAACGCGCTTTAAGCAAACACTCGATCGTGGTTTGAAACTGTTGGACGACGAACTCAGCACGCTGGAAGAAAGCGCGCCGCTGTCAGGCGAAGCTGCATTCAAACTTTACGATACCTACGGCTTCCCACTGGACCTGACGCAAGATGCCTTGCGTGAAAAGGGACGTGAAGTCGATACAGATGGGTTTGACAGCGCAATGGCCGAGCAGAAAGCCAAAGCGCGTGCAGCTTGGTCTGGTTCTGGCGAAGCCGCTGACAGCACCATCTGGTTTGACATTGCAGACAAACACGGCGCTACAGATTTCCTGGGCTATGATACAGAAACCGCTGAAGGGCAGATTGTTGCTTTGGTGGCAGAAGGCGCTGAAGTATCCGAAAGCGATGCAAAGGTTCAGATCATTTTGAACCAAACGCCGTTCTATGCGGAATCTGGCGGTCAGGTGGGTGACACAGGTGTCATCAAAACCGACACTGGTGTTGCGAAAATCACAGATACCAAAAAGGCCGCGGGTGTATTTATTCACATCGCTGAAGTCACTGAGGGTAAAATCGAAAGCGGGCAGGGTGCTCAGCTTGAAGTAAGCCATTCACGTCGCTCCGCGATCCGTGCGAACCACTCTGCGACACACTTGCTACACGAAGCACTGCGCAATGCATTGGGCGACCACGTCGCACAGCGAGGTTCTTTGAATGCTGAGGATCGCTTGCGGTTCGACTTTAGCCACACCAAAGCTTTGACAGCGGATGAATTGGCGCAAGTCTCGCAAGAGGTAAACGCGTATATCCGTCAAAACACTGCGGTCGAAACTCGTATCATGACGCCAGACGATGCACGCAACATCGGTGCGCAAGCGCTGTTTGGCGAGAAGTATGGCGATGAGGTACGTGTCGTTTCAATGGGCCGCGCCGAGACTGGCAAAGGTTTGGATGGCGACACCTACTCGCTAGAACTTTGTGGCGGTACGCACGTCAAACAGACAGGTGACATCGGCGCATTTGTTTTGCTCGGCGATAGCGCCTCTTCTTCCGGTGTGCGCCGTATCGAAGCTTTGACTGGTCCAGCTGCCGAAGCACATGCGTCTGCAGAATCTGCCAAGCTGGCGGATGTACTCGCATTGCTGAAAGCGCAGCCTAATGACGTGGCAGATCGCGTCCAAGGCCTGCTGGATGAACGTAAGTCGTTGCAAAATGAGGTGGCTCAGCTGCGTCGCGAGTTGGCGATGTCTGGCGGCGCGTCAGATTCTGGCAATGAAGTCAAAGAGATCAACGGCATCAAGTTCGTCGCGCAAGTTCTATCTGGCGTATCAGGTCGTGATTTGCCGCCACTGATCGATGAGCACAAAGCGCGCATTGAAAGCGGTGCGGTTCTGTTGATCGCTGACGCTGATGGCAAAGCTGCCGTTGCTGCTGGTGTGACCAAAGACCTGACCGATAAGGTAAAGGCCCCTGATCTTGTCCGTGCTGCTGTCGCAGAACTCGGTGGCAAAGGTGGTGGCGGACGTCCTGATATGGCGCAAGGTGGCGCGAAAGACACTGCCAATGCGGATGCTGCGATCAAAGCCGCAGAAGCGGTCTTGCAAGGCTAAAAACTTAAGGGGTGATCCCTGTAGCCAAGGATCATCCCAACTACAAAACACCAAGCAAAAAGGGCGCCCGAAACGGCGCCCTTCTTTTTTACTTTTTCTTGATGAAAGTACCTTGGGGGTTTGGAGGCAAAGCCCCCAAGTTCAATCCCTTAAGGTGCAGACTTCGCCATACGTTTACGCTCATGCGGGTCTAGGTAGCGTTTGCGCAGACGCACAGTGCTTGGTGTCACTTCAACCAATTCGTCGTCGTTGATGTAAGCGATCGCTTCTTCCAAAGACAAAACCATTGGCGTTGTGAGACGTACCGCATCATCAGTACCAGACGCACGAACGTTGGTCAGTTTCTTACCCTTCAATGGGTTCACTTCCAGATCGTTTTCGCGGCTGTGCTCACCAATAATCATACCGGTGTAAACATCAGCCTGCGCACCAATCATCATCTTGCCGCGCTCTTCAAGGTTCCACAGAGCGAAGGCAACAGATGTGCCGTTTTCCATGGAAATCAGAACACCAGCACGACGACCTGGGATTGGACCTTTGTAAGGCGCCCAAGAATGGAAAACACGGTTCAGAACACCTGTGCCGCGCGTATCAGTCAAGAATTCACCATGGTAACCAATCAGGCCACGAGACGGCACATGGGCAACAATACGGGTCTTACCAGCACCAGCTTGGCGCATCTCAACCAACTCACCCTTACGGGAACCTGTCAGTTTTTCGATCACGGCACCGGAATACTCGTCATCAACGTCGATGGTTGCCTCTTCAACAGGTTCAATCTTCTGACCATCTTCTTCGCGCATGATCACCTGCGGACGAGAGATCGAAAGCTCAAAGCCTTCACGACGCATGTTCTCGATCAGAACACCCATCTGCAATTCACCACGACCGGAAACTTCGAAAGCTTCACCACCCGGTGTGTCTTGGATCTTAATCGCAACGTTGGATTCTGCTTCTTTGTACAGACGATCACGGATCACACGAGACTGAACTTTCTTACCGTCACGGCCGGCCAATGGGCTGTCGTTTATACCAAAAGTAACAGTAATGGTTGGCGGATCGATTGGCTGCGCATCCAGCGGATCTTCTACAGCCAAGGCACAGATCGTGTCGGCAACAGTTGCCTTCGCCATACCTGCGATAGAAACGATGTCGCCAGCGACTGCTTCGTCGATGTCTTGCTCAGACAAGCCACGGAACGCTTGGATACGTGTTACACGGAACTGTTCGATCTTCTGGCCAACGCGGCTCAGGGCTTGAACTGTCGCGCCAACTTTCAACGTGCCGGATTCAACACGGCCAGTTAGCAAGCGGCCAACAAATGGGTCAGAACCCAATGTGGTTGCCAGCATGCTGAAATCTTCGTCTTTACGCTTGATTTGCTTTGGCTCTGGAACGTGGTTCACAATCAGGTTGAACAAGGCGCTCAGATCTTCGCGAGGGCCGTCCAGATCATGGTCTGCCCAGCCAGAACGGCCAGAGGCATACATGTGTGGGAAGTCCAATTGATCTTCGGTCGCGTCCAAGGATGCAAACAGGTCAAAACATTCGTCCAGAGCGCGATCCGGCTCTGCATCAGGCTTGTCGACTTTGTTCAAAACAACAATCGGGCGCAAGCCCAAAGCGAGCGCTTTGGATGTAACGAATTTCGTCTGTGGCATTGGGCCTTCGGCCGCATCTACCAGAAGAACAACACCGTCAACCATGCTCAGAATGCGCTCAACTTCGCCGCCGAAGTCCGCGTGGCCTGGCGTATCCACGATGTTGATACGTGTGTCTTTCCACTCAACGCTTGTTGGCTTAGCGAAAATAGTGATCCCGCGCTCACGCTCAAGATCGTTGCTGTCCATTGCGCGTTCGGCAACTTCTTGGTTCGCACGGAATGCGCCGGATTGTTTTAGTAGCTCGTCAACTAGGGTCGTTTTGCCGTGGTCAACGTGTGCGATAATCGCGATATTGCGAAGGTCCATTAGGCTGCCTCATATCTGTTCTGGGGCGCCGTAACGCGGATAGGATAAAAACACCAGCACAAAACGTCTGGACCGCGAGACTTTAAAGGAGATTGGCGTCAAATAGCCGCTGATTTAGGCCATTGGCATATGCTGGGCAAACCATGCACGAATGCGGGTTTGAAGATAGGTCCAAAGGGCAGGGGCACCACGTTCAACTTTCCACCCAACACGATCTTCAAGTTGCTGGCGTGAAACCTTGTATTCAATCCAGCTACCACCACCCGTTTCAAGGTTGGAAATGACAGGTTGCACACGATCTACAGACTTCGCAAAGATCGCATCGTCTGTCTCGGTTGCTTCAAATTCATCCCAAAGCGCGCGTAGATCTTTGGATTGATCGGCTGGCAGTATTCCGAAAATGCGGTCTGCTGCTTTTTGCTCGATCGCTTCCATCTCGCTGAGGTCATGATCCCCATGGATGGGTTTGTCACCCGCGTCGATCTCGACCAAGTCGTGGATTAGAAGCATTTGTACAACGCGCTCTGCAGAGGCTGGCTTGACCGCATGCTCCGTTAAAACCTGCGCATATAGGGCGATGTGCCACGAATGCTCCCCCGTGTTTTCGCGCCGCGACCTG
Source organism: uncultured Paracoccaceae bacterium (assembly GCA_947499725.1). GTDB lineage: Bacteria > Pseudomonadota > Alphaproteobacteria > Rhodobacterales > Rhodobacteraceae > Cognatishimia. The sequence goes on from CANMPK010000001.1 coordinate 763,226, forward strand.
TCACACAGTGTCGTCGCGCGGAAAACAGACTTTAAAGCATCAATTTCATTCAAAAACGCCAGACGCTTTTCAAAGTCCGGATGGCCCTCGATGGCGTCCCAGCCCAAACGCGAAGCGGCGGCGTGATAGACCTCTGGAAACTCTTCTTTCAAACAAGACGCTCTGCCGGTGCGCAGGTTGTCTTGAACGATCTCCAGGTGATCCGCCGGCGCCGTTGGGCAGGCCAGTGTCTGGAAAATTGGCTGACACCAATCCAAATGTTTCGCAAAACGCGCTGTCGGCGTTTTTGCAGCTTCAAACTCAGCCCAGGTCTCTTTGAAATAGGTGGCTTGATCACTTGGCAGCAAACCGAAAATACGTGCGGCAGCAGCATCTTCAGCTTTTGCCACAGCGTCCCAATCTGTTGCTAAATCAATGGGGTGGTCACCAACGTCAATCTCGACGATGTCATGCAGCAACAACATCAAAATTGCGCGGGATACATCAACCTCTGCGTCTGCATAGGGGGCCAAAATCAACGCATAAACTGCCAAATGCCAGCTATGCTCTGCAGAGTTTTCTACGCGAGAGCCATCAATGATCAGGCTAGAACGCTCTACTGCTTTGAGTTTGTCGATTTCAGTCAGAAAGGCGAGTTGCTGTGCAAGCCGTTCTTGGCTCATTGGCCAGCCTCGGCGGCTTTGATTGCAGCTTTCAGCTTTGTATCCAGCAATTGCCGTGCACGTGTTTCAGCATCGTAAACGCGCACCGCTGTCATAAAGGCTTCGTGTAACGTCGAAGAAGACGCTTCAAGAACCTTGGATACCTCTTGTGTGAGGTTCAAATCATTCGTTTCGGCCTGAATTTTCAAAACATCCCGAGCGAGTTTTTCTCCAAGATTCTCTACATAGCTCATGTGCTGTGCCTTAGCGTGTGTTTTCAGTCAGACGACGTTTCACATATTCCGTTGTGTGATCGATCATCGTATCCATGTGCGGCTCTTCAAAGAAGTGGCCAGCACCCTCAACTTCTGTGTGAGTGATGGTGATGCCTTTTTGTTCGTGAAGTTTATTCACCAACGCAGAGGTGTCAGACGGCGGAGCAACACGGTCGCTTGTACCGTTGATGATCAGACCGGAAGACGGGCAAGGCGCCAAGAAGCTAAAGTCGTACATATTCGCTGGAGGCGAAACGCTGATAAAACCTGTGATCTCAGGACGGCGCATCAAAAGCTGCATCCCGATCCAAGCCCCAAAGCTAAAGCCTGCAACCCAGCAATGTTTAGAATTGCTGTTCATGGACTGCAGATAATCCAATGCGCTTGCCGCATCAGACAGTTCGCCAACACCTTGGTCATATTCACCTTGGCTTCGACCAACGCCACGGAAGTTAAACCGCAGAACTGTGAAACCCATATTGTAAAAAGCGTAGTGCAGGTTGTAGACCACTTTGTTGTTCATCGTGCCGCCAAATTGCGGGTGCGGATGAAGAACGATAGCGATTGGTGCGTCGCGGTCTTTTTGTGGGTGGTAGCGGCCTTCTAGGCGACCCTCGGGTCCTGGAAAAATGACCTCAGGCATAAGTTTCCCTGCTCCTTCGTTTCAGGTACAAGCCTTTTCTTGACGAAATTGCTTGGTAACCTTAGAACGGTTCTAATATGTTTGCATTCGAACACGTTCCGAATGCGTTTCTAGCGGTCTAAGCATTGTTGCGCCGCAGGTCAATCAATTCACGCTGGGGGGCGTTGGCAATGAAACTATCTACGAAAGGCCGCTATGCAGTGGTTGCACTCGCTGATATTGCCCTGCAACCCACTGAAAAGCTAGTAACTTTGGCAGAAGTTTCTGAACGGCAGGATATTTCTTTGGCTTATCTAGAGCAGTTGTTCGTCAAACTGCGCCGCGCTGATCTTGTCACTTCAGTCCGTGGGCCAGGTGGTGGCTATAAATTGGCGCGCTCACCTTCTGAGATTCGCGTACTTGATATTCTAAGCGCCGTTGACGAAACCGTTTCCGCTTTGCACACGGGCGCAGGGGCCTCTGGTGCACAAAGTGGCTCGCGTGCACAATCTATGGCGAACCGCCTTTGGGAAGGCCTTTCGGCCCATGTGTATGTGTTTCTGCACCAAACACGTTTGTCTGATGTCGTGAAGAACGGCCTTGCGCCGTGTCCTGCTGTTCCGAACCTCTTTGCTGTTGTCGACGAAGACGAATGAGGGCGTATTTAGATCATAATGCCACGTCTCCGCTACGCGCAGAGGCGCGCGAGGCAATGATTGCCGCGATGGACGTCGCTGGTAACCCGTCTTCTGTGCATGCCGAAGGACGCGCCGCGAAGTCTTTGCTGGAACGTGCGCGTGGTGATGTTGCAACGGCTTTCGGTGCCGACGGCGCAGATGTGATCTTTACCTCTAGCGCAACAGAAGCTGCGAGCCTTGCCCTAGAAGGCCGTGACCTTCTTGGTGCAGAAATCGAACATGATGCCGTAAGGTCTTGGATCGATTGCAATTTGCGCGTGCGTTCATCGGGCGTCGTTGATGTAGATGCGCCAGAAAAAACGACCTTACAGATAGCAAACTCTGAAACTGGTATTTTGCAAAAACTGCCAGAGGGACTTGCTGTCACTGACGCCACTCAGGCCTTCGGGAAGCTGCCCATTGCGTTTAATTGGCTAGGTGCAGACATGGCGATGATCTCGGCTCATAAACTGGGTGGACCGAAAGGCATTGGCGCACTGGTTGTGAAGCGCGGCACAGATGTTGCTGCGCGCCTTAAAGGAGGCGGGCAAGAAATGGGCCGCCGCGCCGGCACAGAAAACATCATCGGCGCTGCCGGCTTTGCAGCAGCAGCCAAAGCCGCGGTACAAGATCTTGAAAATGGCGCATGGGATAAGGTGCAGACCTTACGTGACCAGCTCGAAGCCATCATCACCGATCATGCGCCAGACAGTATCATTGTCGGTCAGCTTGAAAAACGGCTGCCGAACACAACATGTATTGCAACTCCGGGCTGGAAGGGCGAAACGCAGGTCATGCAAATGGATCTGGCCGGTTACGCAATTTCCGCAGGCTCTGCCTGTTCATCAGGAAAAGTCAAAAGCAGCGCCGTGCTGACAGCCATGGGATTTGATGCACAAGTCGCTTCAAGCGCAATTCGGGTCAGCCTTGGCCCTGAGACGACAGAACGAGAGATTCAGGGCTTCGCTGAAAAGTGGTTAGCCCAACGGGATAAATTCCGCGCTCGCGCGGCATAATAAGGAGACGCAAATGGCCACTCTGGACCATACCGAAGTGAAGGAAGGCGTTGATCAGGAAACGGTCGATGCAGTTCGTGAAGTCGGTGAGAAATACAAATACGGTTGGGAAACCGAGATCGAAATGGAATATGCCCCAAAAGGGCTGTCCGAAGATATCGTGCGTCTGATCTCTGAAAAGAATGACGAGCCTGAATGGATGACCGAATGGCGTCTTGATGCCTACCAGCGTTGGCTGAAAAAAGAAGAACCAACTTGGGCGATGGTCGACTACCCAGAGATCGATTTCCAGGACCAGTATTACTATGCACGTCCGAAATCGATGGAAGAAAAGCCAAAGTCGATTGATGATGTTGACCCTAAGCTTTTGGAAACATACAAAAAGCTTGGTATTCCTTTGAAGGAACAGATGATCTTGGCAGGCGTCGAAGGTGCAGAAGATGCGCCAGCCGAAGGCCGCAAGGTTGCTGTTGATGCGGTTTTTGACTCTGTTTCTGTTGGGACAACCTTCCAGGACGAGTTGAAAAAAGCAGGCGTGATCTTCTGCTCTATTTCCGAAGCGATCAAAGAACACCCAGAGTTGGTGAAAAAGTACCTCGGCACAGTGGTTCCAGTGTCCGACAACTTCTACGCCACGCTGAACTCTGCTGTCTTCTCTGATGGCTCTTTCGTGTACATCCCACCGGGCGTGCGTTGCCCAATGGAACTGTCCACATACTTCCGCATCAACGCGGAAAACACAGGCCAGTTCGAACGGACTTTGATCATTGCCGACAAAGGCAGCTACGTCAGCTACCTTGAAGGCTGTACAGCGCCACAGCGTGACACATCACAGCTGCACGCCGCTGTTGTAGAAATCATCATCGAAGAAGATGCCGAAGTAAAATACTCCACCGTTCAAAACTGGTTCCCAGGGGATGAGAACGGCAAAGGCGGTATCTACAACTTCGTAACCAAACGTGCAGATTGCCGTGGCGACCGCGCTAAAGTGATGTGGACACAGGTTGAAACCGGCTCTGCCGTGACTTGGAAATACCCATCCTGCATCCTGCGTGGTGATGACAGCCAAGGCGAGTTCTACTCCATCGCGATCGCCAACAACCATCAGCAAGCTGATACCGGCACAAAGATGATCCACTTGGGCAAAAACACCAAGTCGCGCATCGTGTCCAAAGGTATCTCTGCAGGTGTTGCGCAGAACACATATCGTGGTCAGGTGTCTATGCACCCGAAAGCAAAGAACTCTCGCAACTACACGCAGTGTGACAGCCTGCTGATCGGCGACAAATGCGGGGCGCACACCGTTCCGTATATCGAGGTCAAAAACAACTCTTCCCGTGTTGAACATGAAGCGACCACATCCAAAGTGGATGACGAGCAAATGTTCTACTGCCGCCAGCGCGGCATGGACGAAGAAGAGGCTGTGGCCCTGATCGTCAATGGCTTTGCCAAAGAAGTGCTGCAAGCGCTACCGATGGAATTTGCCATGGAAGCACAACAGCTCGTGGCGATCTCCTTGGAAGGGTCCGTGGGCTAATGGAAGTCATTCATCAACTCATGCAGCAATCGCTGGGCGTCGGGGTCGGGATTTCTCTCGGCACAGCCGTCGGGCTGAGCGTTCGTAAGCGTAATGGCAAGTCCGAAGGGCTGATCGGAGGATCGATTTTCATCACATCCGCCGTTTGTGGCGCTTTGGCCATGTCTGCCATGATGTTGTTTAAATGGTTTGGTGGCTGATCATGATCATTACAACAACCAACGCAATCGAAGGTCGCAAGATCGTTGACTACAAGGGCATCGTCGTGGGCGAGGCCATCATGGGCGCCAATGTGGTGCGCGATGTATTTGCATCGATCACCGATATCGTCGGCGGTCGCTCTGGCGCCTATGAAAGCAAACTTCAAGACGCGCGTGATACAGCATTGCGCGAACTTGAAGAACGCGCGGCAAGCAAAGGCGCAGATGCGGTTGTTGGCGTTGATCTTGATTACGAAGTTGTCGGTCAATCCATGTTGATGGTTTCTGCCTCTGGCACAGCAGTGGTGCTGGGCTAAGGCGAAAAGAATAAGTGCTGGCAAGGTGCTTGCCAGCTTGGTTTAGCGGGCTTCAGTGCTCGTGTCGCAAATCAAAGTGAACCGCCCACAGATCGGCGGATGAGGAATGAATATGTTGGAAATCAAAGGCCTAGAGGTCAAACTTGAAGACGAAGATAAGCAGATCCTGAAGGGCGTAGACCTGAAAGTTGAAGCTGGAAAAGTACACGCGATCATGGGACCGAACGGCTCTGGTAAATCCACGCTGTCCTATGTTCTGTCTGGCCGCGATGGCTACGAAGTCACAGGTGGTTCTGCAACTTTGGAAGGTGAGGACCTGCTGGAGCTTGAAGCAGAAGAGCGCGCCGCAGCGGGCCTGTTCCTAGCGTTCCAATACCCTGTGGAAATCCCTGGTGTTGGCAACATGACCTTCCTGCGCACAGCGGTGAACGCACAGCGCAAAGCGCGCGGCGAAGAAGAGCTGTCTGCTGCGGACTTCCTGAAAGTGATTCGCGAAAAAGCGAAATCTCTGAAGATCGACGCAGACATGCTGAAACGCCCAGTGAACGTTGGCTTCTCTGGTGGTGAGAAAAAGCGTAACGAAATCCTGCAGATGGCGATGCTGGAACCAAAGATGTGTATCCTTGACGAAACAGACTCTGGTCTGGACGTGGATGCGATGAAACTGGTCTCCGAAGGCGTAAACGCGCTGCGCGACGAAGGCCGTGGCTTCTTGGTCATCACGCACTATCAGCGCCTGCTGGACCACATCAAACCTGACGTTGTTCACATCATGGCAAACGGCCGTATCGTGAAAACAGGCGGCCCAGAGCTGGCTCTGGAAGTTGAAAAGAACGGTTATGCAGACATCCTGGCGGAGATTGCATAATGAGCCTTCAGAAAGCGAAACAAGAGGCCACTGCGGCCCAGCTCACGGCGGTTTCCGTGCCTGACGGGGCAGGGTGGCTGACATCCCTGCGCGAAGATGCGCTGAAACGTGTTCACACGATGGGTCTGCCGTCACGTCGTGACGAATATTGGAAATACACACGCCCAGACACTTTGGCTGCTGCTGACGTCACGCCTGCCGCGTTGTTTGAAAACGACGAAACACCCATGTTCGACGAGATTGACCGCCTGAAAGTGGTTTTCGTGGATGGCGTGTTTGATGCAGATGCCTCTGACGATCTGGCGGGTGAAAACCTAACAATCGAACGTCTGGTTGATGTGGCTAAGGCCGATATCCACTGGGCCAAAGATCTGTATGGTGCGTTGGAACTTGCTGGTCAAACACCTGTTGAGCGCCCTCTGGCAGCTTACAATACAGCAATGGCAACAGATGGTGTTGTGATCCGTGTGACTGGCGCGGTGTCTCGCCCCGTGAACTTGATCCACAAGCATCTGGACACAACATCTGACGCGATCCTGCACCACGTTGTGAAAGTAGAAGAGGGCGCAAGCTTTACTCTGCTGGAAAATGGCCCAGCTGCCGCGCGTTTCAATTCCGTTCTGGAAGTCGATATCGCTGACAAAGCCGCGTTCAACCACGTGCGTACGCAGGGCCGCGATCATGAGCGCCGTGTTGCAACGCATCTGTTCACCCGTTTGGGCGAAGAAAGCGCGTTCAAGTCGTTCACACTGACAGCCAATGGCGTTCTAACGCGCAATGAATGCGTGATTGAACTAACTGGCGACAATGCGATTGCCCATGTTGCTGGCGCATGTGTGGGCGAAGGTGATTTCCACCACGACGACACTGTGTTTATCACACATGACGCGGTGGATTGCGAAAGCCGTCAGGTATTCAAAAAGGTTCTGCGCAACGGTGCGACGGGCGTATTCCAAGGCAAAATCTTGGTAAAACCAGACGCACAGAAGACAGATGGCTATCAAATCAGCCAGTCTTTGCTGCTGGATGAAGACAGCCAGTTCCTCGCCAAGCCAGAGCTTGAAATCTACGCGGATGACGTCGCCTGTTCGCACGGTTCCACAACCGGCGCGATCGATGAAGAAGGTCTGTTTTATCTGCGCGCACGCGGTGTTCCAAAGGACATCGCTACCGATCTGATGACGCTGGCGTTCTTGGCCGAAGCCGTTGAAGAGATTGAGGACGAAGCCCTTGCGGATGAAATCCTTGCACGTCTTGAAAGCTGGCTAGAGCGTCGTCGCGGCTAATGTCCGTTATTCGCGATATCGTGGCCACCTACCGTGGCCCACGCGCTGTCTTCGCGCGCCGTCTTCCCGGCGGCCCGCGCGAAGATCGCGCCTTGGCGCTTGTGATGGCGGCCTGTGTGGTGATCTTCGTTGCCCAATGGCCAAAGCTGGCACGTCAGGCGCATCTAGAGCAACAAGAGCTGAACCCACTTTTGGGCTCTCAGCTCTTTCTCTGGATTTTCATCATGCCGCTGGTTTTCTATGTGATCAGCATCGTGATCCAAATGGGTATGCGATTGATCGGTAAGGCAATCACGGGCTACCAGAGCCGCATTGCGCTGTTTTGGTCTGTGCTGGCGATTGCACCCATCGCATTGTTCCGCGGTTTGGTTGGCGGTTTTATTGGGCCAGGCACGGTTTATGATGTGGTAGGCCTCTTGGGCTTTACAATGTTCTTTTGGTTTTGGTACGCGGGGCTTTCCACTGCACATACCACTGCACAAAAAGAGGCTGCCTAATGTACTTTGCGCTTAAGCAACTGTTTTTAGATACGATTTTCGATCCGGCGAAAGCTGGCAAAACAGTGCTTGGCTTTAAGCTTTCCGCGCAAGAAGCATGGTTTACGCTTGCCTTGGCTTCAGCCCTGAACGCCTTGGCCTTCTTTGCAACGCTTATGGTGTTTCCACCAAGCGAAAACACGCCTTTGGTCCTTGAATGGATGGGGCCTTTGCAAGCGGCAACAGTGATCTTTGTTGTGATGAGCGGATCAACCTTCATGCTGCATTGGGCAGCAAAGGTTGTGGGTGGGGCCGGAACCTTTACTGAAATGCTCGGTGCAGTGGCTTGGTTGCAGATCATGCGGTTTGCCCTGCAGATCCTTGGTTTCTTGTTGATGGTTTTTGTTCCAGGCATCGCCAATTTGCTGACTTTGATGGCCGGCCTATATGGTATCTGGATCATGGCCAATTTTATGAATGTGATCCAAGGGTATGACTCCCTTGGTCGCGCCGCGATGGCGCTTGTTTTATCCTTCGTTGGCCTTGTGGTCGTTCTTTCTATCGCGGCCGCAATGCTTGGCCTAAACACTGCTGGATAAGCCTATGTACGACGTCGAAGCGATCCGTAAGGATTTCCCAATTCTGTCTCGTGAAGTGAACGGTAAGCCATTGGTTTACCTCGACAATGGAGCGTCCGCGCAGAAGCCACAGGTGGTGATTGATGCGATCACACAGGCCTACAGTATGGAATATGCCAACGTGCATCGTGGCTTGCATTATCTGTCTAATTTGGCGACCGACAAATACGAAGCGGTACGTGGTACGATTGCGAAGTTCCTTGGCGTTCCAGATGAAAACGAGATCGTTCTGAACTCTGGAACAACTGAAGGCATCAATATGGTGGCTTACGGTTGGGCGATGCCGCGTCTTCAGGTGGGGGATGAGATCATCCTGTCTGTGATGGAACACCACGCCAATATCGTGCCGTGGCACTTCCTGCGTGAACGCCAAGGCGTTGTGATCAAATGGGTGGATACCGCAGCAGACGGCAGCCTCGATCCGCAAGCGGTGATTGACGCCATCACGCCAAAGACGAAACTCATCGCAATTACTCAATGTTCTAATGTACTTGGCACGATGGTGGATGTGAAAACCATCTGTACAGAGGCGAAAACACGCGGTGTTGCTGTACTCGTGGATGGCTCGCAAGGGTCTGTGCACGCGCCTGTAGATGTGAAAGACCTTGGCTGTGATTTCTATGCGATCACAGGGCACAAACTTTACGGTCCCTCAGGCTCTGGCGCGATCTATGTCAGTCATGAGCGCATGAAGGAAATGCAGCCCTTTATGGGTGGCGGCGATATGATCAAAGAGGTCAGCAAAGAAGCTGTCACCTACAATGATCCGCCAATGAAGTTCGAGGCCGGCACACCTGGGATCGTACAAACGATCGGACTTGGTGCGGCGTTGAACTACCTGATGGACGTGGGCATGGATAAGATTGCAGCCCATGAAAACGCCCTGCGTGATTACGCGACTGAAAAGTTTAAGGGATTGAATTGGCTGAATATTCAAGGCCACGCAGCAAACAAAGCGGCCATCTTCAGCATGACGTTACAAGGCGCAGCCCATGCACATGACATCTCGACGATCCTTGATAAACGCGGCGTTGCGGTACGGGCAGGGCACCATTGTGCAGGGCCTTTGATGGATCATTTGGGCGTTAGCGCAACTTGCCGTGCGTCCTTTGGCATGTACAACACAACCGATGAAATCGACACATTGGTTGACGCGCTAGAACTGGCGCACGAGCTGCTTGCATAATTGCGGCAACCGCAGGTTTTCACGCTTGCGGTGGCCTTTTCTCGCGCTATAACGAAGCGTAGGCACCCATAGCTCAGCTGGATAGAGCGCTGCCCTCCGAAGGCAGAGGTCTGAGGTTCGAATCCTCATGGGTGCGCCACTTTCCTTTTCTTACCAACACCTTAGAAGAACGCCTGTAGTCCTGTTTGGGCGCGACCTAAGATCAGTGCGTGTACATCATGCGTGCCTTCGTAGGTGTTTACTGTCTCTAAATTTTGGGCGTGACGCATCACGTGGTAATCCGCCTGAATGCCGTTGCCGCCGTGCATGTCGCGGGCCATGCGCGCGATGTCGAGGGCCTTTCCGCAGTTGTTGCGTTTGACTATCGAGATCATTTCAGGCGCAAATTGGCCGCTGTCAAAAAGGCGACCAACCCGCAGAGAGGCTTGATATCCAAGGGTAATTTCAGTCTGCATGTCCGCAAGTTTCTTTTGGTAAAGCTGCGTCGCTGCGAGAGGACGATCGAATTGTTTGCGGTTCAATCCATAGTCCAACGCTCGATGCCAGCAGTCTTCTGCGGCGCCCAAAGCGCCCCAGCTAATGCCGTAACGTGCTCTATTTAAACAACTAAATGGCGCGCTGATGCCTTTAGCCTGAGGCAATAAAGCGTCTTCTGTAACCTCGACATCTGTCATGTGAATTTCACCGGTGATCGAGGCGCGCAGGCTGAGTTTACCGTCGATTTTTGGCGCCGAGAGACCTGACATGCCTTTTTCCAGAACAAAGCCGCGGATCTGCCCGTCGTGGTGATCTGACTTGGCCCACACAACGAAAACATCTGCGATGGGCGCGTTAGAAATCCAAGTTTTTGAACCACTTAGGCGGTATCCGCTGTCTGTTTTGATGGCCCGTGTTTTCATTGAACCCGGATCTGATCCGGCTTCTGGTTCGGTGAGACCAAAGCAGCCAATCCATTCTCCGGAAGCCAGTTTTGGCAAGTACTTCTGTTTTTGTTCTTTACTTCCAAAGGCTTGAATAGGGAACATCACCAGTGAGGATTGCACGGACATCATCGAACGATAGCCTGAGTCCACGCGTTCGATTTCGCGGGCGATCAGGCCATAGGACACGTAGTTCGCGCCAAGCCCGCCGTATTCTTCGGGGATTGTGACGCCGAGCAACCCAGCTGTGCCCATTTGGCGAAACAACTCTGGGTCCGTGGTTTCTTCTAAGTAAGCCTTTGTTACCCATGGCAAAAGCTCTGTTTGCGCGAAGGTTTTAGCGGCGTCAGATAACATGCGTTCGTCTTCGGACAGCTGATCTGACAACAAGAAGGGATCATCCCATTGAAACGCTTGGCCCTTGAGATTGTCTGACATTTTGCACCCTCCAACAGCGTCTTATTCTGGCGTAGTATGCGGGGCAGAGCGTTGGCTTAACAATTGATAAATGTGGCATTTCGCGCTTTTGACACCGCGAAATGTACGATTCCTTTTAGGCCCGTTGTGGCGCATCACACACAAAAAGAAAGGCGCCCAAAGGGACGCCTGATCTTAGGTCTGTTTTCATTCGTGAAGGTTGTCTTAACGACCCCAAACGCGAACTGGACCACAATCCATGTGCACAAAGTTAGAACCGGAATAGCGACCGACGCCACCCGCGCGGCATGCTGTTGCGGCTTTTGCCATTTGACCAACAGAGCGCGATTTCAAACGCAGATCTGCAGCTTGGCCTTTCATGTGCAAAGAGTTTTTCGCAACACCGCGCGATTGGCTGCGCAGCATGTTATTGGTTTGTGGACTGCGATAACCGGAGAGAAGGGTGTAAGGCTCATTTGCGCCCATCAAACGGTGGGATGCGGCCATAATATCAATGGTTCGCAGATCCATGTTTTTTACACCATTCGTGCGCCAGTCACGCATGAATTTGTTGATTTCGTCTACAGCGTCTTTGATGTAGTCACCTTCGATCCAATAGATCGTATCGATGGTTTCACCTGTTCTGCCAGAGTACATCCGGATGCGGCGAATATCGCCACCACCACGCAGAAAGCCTGCTGCATTAGAGAATGTAGGGGCCGCCGTTACAGCGGTTGCAGCGAATGCACCTAAGATGCCACGCCGCGAAATGCCCTTAGAGCCCTCGGTCGTCATTGTTTTGCGCCTGTCCCGTCGCTTGCCTCAGCTCCGCAATGCCTTGCGAAACCTATGTTATCCCCAGATGTAGAAGTTTTATTGCACAAGATGATTCTATCACCAAGAGAAGTTTTTAGGTTTTTCGACCACTCAAGGGTTTTGGGCAGAAATCTGCTTAAAATACTTTCTGTGACCTTAATGAAACGGTTTTCGGTGCGCGTCTGCATCACTTGCACCGAAGATATTTGACCTAATCAAAATGTGAATAGACTTCTGCACGGCAGAATGGGAATGACGAGCTAATTCCATAAGTAAAAATATCAGGGACGATACATGTTCGTATTTCGGGGGATGTCAAAAGGTCTGGTCGCTGCTGGCTTGATTTTTATTACCACATCTGGTGTGCCGCAAATTGCGGCTGCACAAGTTACAGCATTTAAACAGTCTGTCGCGGAAACTGCCGCCCGCGACACAGATATCGCGAATTTCTACAAAGCAAATGGCTATGAGCCGCTGTGGACCGGTAAAGGGAACAAGTTCCGTGCGCGTCGCAGTGCTTTGTTTGAAGCGCTGCTTGAAGCGTCTCATCATGGTTTGGCTGTCAGCGCGTATGACATCGAAGGTTTGAAATCTCAGTTGGCCTCTGCCAAGACCCGCCGAGATTTGGGCAAAGTCGAAGTCGCGCTGTCTAAGGTCTTTTTGGACTATGCGCGTGATGTGCAGACCGGAATGCTGACACCTAAGAAGGTGGATAGCGGCATTCAACGTGATGCGCCTTTGCGGGATCGTTTGTCTTACCTGACCAATTTCGAGAAAAGCTCTGCCAGCAAGTTTCTTGATTCATTGGCGCCATCCTCGCCAGAGTATGCGCGTTTGATGAAAGAGAAGATGCGCCTTGAAGGCCTGCTGGGTAAGGGCGGTTTTGGCGCTGAGATCAAAGCCAGCAAGCTGGAGCCAGGTCAATCTGGCACCGCCGTTGCGCAACTGCGTAACCGTTTGATCCTTCTGGGCTATTTGGATCGCAGCGCGAGCCAAGTGTTCGACAGCAGCATTCAGAAAGCCGTTCAACAATTCCAGTTGGCACATGGTTTGACTGCGGATGGTGTTGCAGGCCCTGCCACCATTGGCGAGCTGAATGTGTCTGCTGAAAAGCGTTTGCAATCAATTCTGGTTGCGATGGAGCGCGAGCGTTGGACCAATATGCCACTTGGCAAACGCCATGTTTGGGTGAACCTGACAGATTTCTCTGCGGTGATCGTTGATAATGGCAAGGAAACCTTCCGCACGCGTTCTGTGATTGGTAAAAACGTTTCAGATCAGGTGAGCCCAGAGTTCTCTGATACGATGGAACACTTGGTGATCAATCCAACTTGGAATGTGCCGCGTTCGATTGCGACGAAAGAATATCTGCCGTTGCTGAAACAAAACCGCAATGCGGTGAGCCATTTGAATATCGTGGATTCTCGTGGCCGTGTTGTGAGCCGTTCGAGCGTGAACTTTGCGTCTTATACGAAGGCCACTTTTCCGTTTAATATCAAGCAGCCACCAAGCAAATCAAATGCTTTGGGTTTGGTGAAGTTCATGTTCCCGAACAAGCACAACATCTATCTGCATGATACGCCTGCGAAAAGCCTGTTTTCGCGCGAAGTGCGGGCCTACAGCCATGGCTGTATCCGCTTGGCCGAACCTTTTGAATTTGCTTATGAAATCTTGGCAAAACAGGAAGGCAGCCCGAAATCCTATTTCCACAACATTCTGGATACAGGAAAAGAGCGCCGCGTGAACCTTGAGGAGCATGTGCCGGTACATATCGTTTACCGTACAGCCTTCACCAAGGCGAAGGGCCCGATGCAATATCGCCGTGATATTTACGGTCGTGATGCGAAGGTCTGGCAGGCTCTGGTGAAGCAAGGGGTAGCCTTGCGGGCTGTTCAAGGCTAAATACCCCGTCAACGACAGGGGTAGGTATGCCGTATTCAATTCGCGATATTGCTGAGGCTCTGGGGGCGCAAGCCTTCGGGGCCGTTGATCTTTTGGTCGATCGTTTGGAAGAACCTGCGACGGCGGGGACAAATGATCTGGCAATGGCGCTGAATCCTAAGTTTGCAGATGGTTTGGCAGATGGCGCGGCGCAGGCTGCGGTTTTGTGGGATGGCGCGGATTGGGAAGCCCTTGGCTTGAAGGCTGCCATCACTGTGGCGCGTCCGCGGTATGCTATGGCGGGGCTGACCGCTCGGTTTGATCTGGGGCAGGGCACGCAAGAGGGCATTCACCCAAGCGCTGTGATTGATCCATCAGCGACGATTGGCGAAGGTGTCTCTGTTGGGGCGCTGTCGGTGATCGAAGCGGGGGCTGTGATTGGCGACGGTTCTGTGATTGGTCCGCAGTGTTTCATTGGACAAGATGTGGTGCTGGGCGCTGGCGCGATTTTGCGGGATCATGTGAGCCTTTTGGCACGCGTGACGATCGGCGCAAACTTCTGGGCGCATTCTGGTGTGCGTATTGGCGGTGATGGGTTCTCCTTTGTGACCGCCGAGAAGAGCCACGTGGAAAAGACCCGCGAAAGCCTTGGAAAGGCTGAGGTTTCTGATGCGCAGTCTTGGACACGTATTCACAGTGTGGGCAGCGTGACCATTGGCGACAATGTAGAAATTGGCGGCAATTCTACCGTGGATCGCGGCACGATCCGTGACACTGTGATTGGCAATGGCTGCAAGATCGATAACCTAGTGCAAATTGGCCATAACGTTGTGATGGGCAATGATTGTTTGGCCTGCGCGCAGGCTGGTGTCGCAGGTTCTACACAAATCGGGAATAATGTCGTGCTGGGCGGCAAAGCGGGCGTCGCAGATAACCTGACGATTGGCGATAACGTCATTCTGGGGGCTGCAACCAACGCGCTGTCGAATGTACCAAGTGGACGGGCCATGATGGGCACGCCAGCGACGAAAATGGAAACTCATATCGAGATATATAAGAACTTGCGACGCCTGCCAAAGCTTGTGGCTGACATGGCGGCATTGAAGAAATCTGTTTCCAAATTATCTTCGAAAGACTAAATCTCTGCGCAAGTTTGGCGAAAGGACAATAGAATGAGCGTCAAGGACAAGGTGATTGCGATCATCGCAGAGCAGGCTGTGCTGGAGCCATCTGATGTGACTCTGGAAAGCACATTGGAAGATCTGGGCATTGATAGCCTTGGTCTGGTTGAGAGCATCTTTGCAATTGAAGAGGCCTTTGACATCTCTGTTCCGTTCAATGCGAACGAACCCACAGAAAGCGACTTTGACATTTCCTCGGTGGCCTCGATCATCAAAGGGATCGAAGCGCTGGTGTCTGAGCAAGCTTAAGCTGCGGCTGAACTGATTTACGGAAAGAAAACATCATGAAACGCGTCGTCATCACCGGAGCAGGGACGATCAATGCTCTGGGCCATAATGTGCAAGACACATGGGCTGCGATGAAAGAAGGCAAGTCTGGCATCGGAGCGCTTGAGATGCGCGATGTGGAGCGTTTGGCGATCCAGATTGGTGGGCAGGTCAAAGGGTTTGAACCGGATGAGCTGTTTAACCGCCAACAGATCGCCCTGTATGATCGGTTCACGCAATTTGCTTTGGTGGCTGCGCGTCAAGCGGTTGCACAATCCGGGCTGACGTTTAGCGGCGAGATGGCTGCGAAATGCGGCGTTGTGCTGGGCACCTCTGGTGGCGGGATGCAGACGCTGGATGAGAATTACCGCACGGTCTACGAAGACGGGAAGAACCGTGTTCACCCGTTTGTCGTGCCAAAGCTGATGAACAACGCGGCGACCAGCCATGTGTCGATGGAGTTTAACCTGAAGGGCCCATCCTTCACGGTTGCAACGGCCTGCGCGAGTTCGAACCACGCCATGAGCCAAGCCTTTCAGCTGGTTCGCTCTGGCATGGCGCCTGTTATGGTGACCGGCGGTTCTGAAAGCATGTTGTGCTTTGGTGGCGTGAAGGCCTGGGAAGGGCTGCGCGTGATGTCTAAGGATGGCTGTCGTCCGTTCTCGGCCAATCGCAATGGGATGGTGCAGGGCGAGGGCGCGGGTATCTTTGTGTTTGAAGAATACGAACATGCCAAGGCGCGCGGCGCGGATATTCTGGCGGAAGTGGCTGGCTTTGCCATGAGCTCTGATGCCAGTGACATCGTGATGCCGTCCAAACAAGGCGCGGCGCGTGCTATTCAAGGTGCTTTGGCGGATGGTCAGATCAATCCTGAAGAGGTTGGTTACATCAATGCCCACGGCACTGGCACAGCGGCGAATGACAAAACGGAATGCGCGGCTGTTTCAACGGTATTTGGCAAACACTCTAACAATCTGATGATCAGCTCAACCAAATCGATGCATGGGCATTTGATTGGTGGCACGGGTGCTGTGGAATTGCTGGCCTGTATCATGGCGCTGCGCGAGGGCGTGATTGCCCCAACGATCAATTACCAAGAGCCAGACCCTGAATGTGCTTTGGACGTTGTGCCCAATGAAGCGCGTGAGGCGAAAGTTGATGTGGTTCTTTCTAACGCCTTTGCCTTTGGCGGATTGAACGCGGTATTGGCACTGCGCGCTGTCTAAAGACGACTTGTTTTAAAAGAAAAAGCCCCTCGCGATTGCGGGGGGCTTTTGCATTACAATGTATCAAATCATCAATTCAAGACGATATAGCGTTCCACAAAGCCTTGAAGATTGATTGATTATGTAAAGCTTTTAGTTTGCGCCCATCGCCTCGGAGGCTTTGGTGAAACCTGTCAGAGACATTTCCAGCTTAACCTGTTGATCTGCTGCGATTGCTGGCACGATCGTGACATAGGCTTTTGCGCCGGCTTTG
The DNA here is from genome assembly GCA_947499725.1 of uncultured Paracoccaceae bacterium. Taxonomy (GTDB): domain Bacteria; phylum Pseudomonadota; class Alphaproteobacteria; order Rhodobacterales; family Rhodobacteraceae; genus Cognatishimia. Next base: position 779,926 of record CANMPK010000001.1, read on the forward strand.
TAATTCGCCACATCTTGGCCGGTGAGACCAACGCGTGTGATGCAACCTTGCTGAACGCAATAGGCGAAAGGATACCGTTTGCCCGCAGAGTCATCGACGGAAATTGTCATTTGAGCTGTCAGCAATGTTTCGAGCGGCGCCATGATAGAGCCGCCAAGCTGTACTTCGCCACCTTCAGGAACTGGGAAGAAGTTTACTTCGACGACTGGCGTGCCGGACTGATCCAAAAGCACTTGTGTGATTTGGCAACGCTCGCCCGTTTCAAGCGCTTGGCAATTCAATGTCCAATCACCGATCTTTTCGGTACGCACTTCAGGTTGCGCAGGTTGTTCTGGCGCGGCTGGAGCGGCTTCTACTTCTTGTCCTGTAGAGAGCTCTGGCGTGGCTGGGGCTTCTTCTTGTGCTGCGTCTTGCGCGGACAAAGGCGTTGCGGCGGCCAATGTGGCTGCCAAAACAAATGTGTTGATATTCTTGAGCATAGTGCCCCCACATAAAGATCAATTCGTTCGTTCGCATAACATGACTAATCTGAAGAGTCAGTTTGGATATTGAACTGGATGTTAAATTTTTGCGGAATCTCGCCGGTGGTGCATTCATTTGTGAATGTGATGAAACCATAGGGCGAGTTAACCCCATAAAAGTAAACAATAAAAAAAGGGGCCAGATAGCCCCTTTTATTATTTCACTCCCTGTCGGACTGGGCCGACTTATTTATAGGCATGGACGCTAAAATGGATTCGCCTAAGGGTCAACGGGTAACCCGAAAAAAAACATAAAAAATGGCCCACCTCGGTGAATTCCACCTAAGGCGGGCCCAGTCAGACAGGGAGGAAACACCCAAATTGCGATCTTCAGGCCAAGGAGGCCTTTGTCCGCAACTGGGCATTGGCAGCCTGACAGTTAAAGATTAACGTGCCTTTGAAAGTGCAGATGTCGCAGGGGGTTTTTGTGGACAATTCTATATTCTTGGGCGGTGGCGGCGAAGACTATGCCACGCAGCAGTTTCTGAACCTGAAATATGCCAACCGTCACGGATTGATCGCAGGGGCCACGGGGACCGGTAAGACGGTGACGTTGCAGATTTTGGCGGAAGGCTTTTCCAACGCGGGCGTGCCTGTGTTTATGGCCGACGTCAAAGGCGATTTGTCTGGGCTGGCCAAGAGCGGCTCTGCTGATTTTAAGCTGCATGAGGCCTTTACCAAGCGCGCCACGCAGATTGGCTTTGCCGATTATGTCTATGAGAACTTTCCGGTAACCTTCTGGGACTTGTTTGGCGATCAAGGCCATCCGATCCGCACGACGGTTGCGGAAATGGGGCCTTTGCTGATTTCGCGCCTTCTAGAGTTGAGCGAAGCGCAGGAAGGCATTCTGAACATTGCTTTCCGTTTGGCCGATGAAGAAGGCATGCCGCTGCTGGATCTGAAAGATCTGCAAGCGCTGCTGGTTTGGATTGGCGAAAGCCGCAAAGACCTGTCGCTGCGCTATGGCAATATTTCCGTGCAATCGATTGGTGCCATTCAACGACGCTTGATGGTGCTGGAGAACCAAGGGGCGGCGAAGTTCTTTGGGGAACCGGCGCTGGAGTTGGCTGATTTGATGCGTGTGGACGCGGAAGGGCGCGGCAGTGTGAATATTCTGGCGGCTGACAAGCTGATGGCTTCGCCTCGGCTGTATGCGACGTTCTTGTTGTGGCTGCTGTCTGAGCTGTTTGAAGAGCTGCCAGAAGTGGGTGATCCGGATAAGCCGAAGCTGGTGTTCTTCTTTGATGAGGCGCATTTGCTGTTTGAAGATGCGCCTAAGGCCTTGGTGGACAAGGTCGAGCAGGTGGCGCGTTTGATCCGATCTAAGGGCGTGGGTGTGTATTTCATCACGCAAAACCCTGCGGATGTGCCTGAGGATATTCTGGGCCAACTCGGCAACCGCGTTCAGCATGCCCTACGTGCCTTTACAGCGAAGGATCGTAAGAACCTGCGCATGGCGGCGGAAACCTATCGCGACAACCCGCGGTTTTCAACGGAAGATGCCATTCGCGAAGTTGGCGTGGGTGAGGCTGTGACATCGGTCTTGCTGAAGAAAGGTGTGCCGAGTGTGGTTGAGCGGACCTTGATCCGCCCGCCGTCTTCGCAGCTTGGGCCGATCACTTTAAGCGAGCGTAAATCCTTTATGCAAAGCAACCCCTTAGCATCCAAGTATGATGTAAAGGTTGATCGCAATTCAGCCTATGAAATCCTGCAAAAACGTTCTGAAGCGGCGGCGGCCGAGGCGGCGAAGCTGGAAGAACAGGAAGAAGAGATGGAAGCCATGCAGCGCGAGTATAGCTCTGCGCGGCGGTATTCTGGATCGCGTGTTGGGCGCTCTAGCAGCACTCGCAGTCGCAGCAGCCGCGATGCGGATTTTGGCACGCAGATGCGTAAAATGGTGATGAAGGAACTGACAGGCACGACAGGTCGACGCATTGTGCGCGGGGTGCTTGGAAGCCTGTTCAAAGGGCGTTAAACCCGCAGGTCCGAAACGATCCGATCAGACGAAAGAATACGAGCAGACTATGACAACACAGACCGAAACACGCATCGCGCAGGCGATTGCGGGGGATATTGGTGCCTCTGCCAAACAGGCGATGGCGGCGATTGCTTTGCTGGATGAAGGCGCAACCGTCCCATTTGTGGCGCGCTATCGGAAAGAGGCCACGGGCGGGCTGGATGATACGCAATTGCGGACCTTGTCGGATCGGTTGACCTATCTGCGAGAGCTGGAAACACGCCGTGTGGCGATTGAGAAAAGCATCACGGAACAGGGCAAGATGACGGATGCTCTGGCCAAGCAAATCGCTGGGGCTGTTACGAAATCTGCGTTGGAAGATCTGTATCTGCCGTATAAGCCCAAGCGCCGTACGCGGGCAGAGATCGCGCGTGAAAACGGTTTGGCGCCTTTGGTTGAGGCCATTATGGCGGATCGCAGCGCTGATCCTGAGGCCTTGGCGGCCGGATATATCACCGAGGCTGTGCCGGATGTGAAAACTGCGCTGAATGGGGCGCGGGATATTGTGGCGGAAGGTCTGACAGAGAACGCGGCTTTGCTGGGGGATTTGCGGGCGCATTTGCAGAAAACCGCCGTTTTGACATCGCGTGTGATTGACGGGCAAGAGGCCGCTGGCGCGAAATATTCCGATTACTTTGACCACCGCGAGCCTTGGGCGGATGCGCCAAGCCACCGTGCTTTGGCGATGATGCGGGCGAGTAATGAGAAGGTAGTGAGCCTTGATATTGGTCCGGCGGATGATGAGGCGGTTGCGCCGATCGAGGCCATGATTGCGGCGACTTTGGATGTTGCAGGAACTGGTGCGGGGGATGCCTGGCTGCGCAAAACCGCGAAATGGACGTGGCGCGTGAAGCTGAGCCTGACCATGATGCTGGATTTGATGGGTGATTTGCGTACGCGTGCGCAAGAAGAAGCTATCACGGTTTTCTCTCGTAATTTGAAAGACTTGCTGCTTGCAGCTCCTGCAGGACCTAAGGCGGTTCTTGGGCTTGATCCGGGTATTCGCACGGGCTGTAAGGTGGCTGTGGTGGATCAAACCGGTAAGCTGCTGGACACCGCCACGATTTATCCGTTTGAGCCGCGGCGCGATGTGCAGGGGTCTATGGCGACGATCGCGCATTTGGTGGAAAAGCATGGTGTTGCGCTGATTGCCGTGGGCAATGGGACCGCCAGCCGCGAAAGCGAGCGCTTGGTCGCGGATGTGATCAGTGGGTTGAAGGGCGCGAAACCGACGAAGGTGGTTGTGTCAGAAGCTGGGGCCTCGGTTTATTCGGCGTCTGAGCTGGCGGCGCGGGAATTCCCTGATTTGGATGTGTCTTTGCGCGGGGCTGTGTCGATTGCGCGGCGTTTGCAAGACCCGTTGGCGGAGCTTGTGAAGATTGACCCGAAATCCATCGGTGTTGGGCAGTATCAGCATGATGTGGACCAATCTAAACTGGCAAAGGCGCTGGAAGGCGTTGTGGAAGATGCGGTGAACGCGGTTGGGGTGGATTTGAACATGGCCTCGGCGCCGCTGTTGGCGCGTGTGTCTGGGCTTGGGCAGACTTTGGCGGAAACCATTGTGGCCCATCGCGATGCCAATGGGGCGTTTGAGACGCGTCAGGACCTGATGAAGGTGGCGCGTATGGGCCAGAAGACCTTTGAGCAATGTGCGGGCTTCCTGCGCATCACAGACGGGGCAGAGCCGCTGGATGGATCATCTGTCCACCCTGAGGCCTATGACGTGGCGCGGGCGATTGTCTCGGCTTGCGGGCGTGATCTACGCAGTGTGATGCAAGACCCATCGGCGTTGAAGCGCTTGCGGGCAGAGGATTTCATTACGGATGATTTCGGCGCGATGACCGTGAAGGATATCTTCGGGGAATTAGAAAAACCCGGGCGTGATCCGCGGCCGGAATTTAAGACCGCGAGCTTTACCGATGGTGTGGAAGACATCAAAGACCTGAAGGCTGGGATGATGCTGGAAGGGACGGTGACCAACGTGGCGGCCTTTGGTGCTTTTGTCGACATTGGCGTGCATCAGGATGGGCTTGTGCATGTCTCGCAGCTCGCGGATCGCTTTATCAAAGACCCGCATGATGTTGTTAAAGCTGGTGATATTGTCAAAGTGCGCGTGACCGAGGTGGATGTGCCGCGCAAACGCATTGGCTTGAGCATGCGTAAGTCGAGCGAAGGCGGTCAGCCAGCGCGCGGTGGTGGCAACATGAAGAGTCGGGAAAAACCTAATACCTTCAATGAGAAACACAGCACCGCAAAGCCAAAGCCTCAGGGGAATAGCCAAGGCGCATTGGGCGATGCTTTGATGAATGCAATGAAACGTAAGTAAGGCGTTTTGGGCAATATTAGGCAAGGGGCGCGGTTTGCGGCCTTTGCCAGCCCGATTAAGATTTAACCAATTTTTAAGCTAAATTAGAGCCACATTAATTCGTTTTAGAGTCTAAAACGCAAAACGGTTGCCGCGCTTGGCTTGCGCGTTGTGATTTTTCGCTTTTGGGGAGAATGGCTCCGACGGTAGGGATCGAACCTACGACCAATTGATTAACAGTCAACTGCTCTACCGCTGAGCTACGTCGGAACAATACGGTATTTTTAAGTTGGCTCCGGCGGTAGGGATCGAACCTACGACCAATTGATTAACAGTCAACTGCTCTACCGCTGAGCTACGCCGGATCAACGAGGCACCGTATAGCTAACGATAATTCCGGCGTCCAGAGGGGCTGTTACATTTTTTTCGTTTTCTGCTCACTTTTTCAGAGAAGCGCGAAAACTGATTTTGAATCAAACTGTTGCTGGGGCTGCACAATGCCTTTTCCATAGAGATCAACCAGATGCGCCAGCACGTTTCGCGCGGCTGCCCCCAAGAGTTTCGGATCGATATCGGTGTAAATCGCTTTGGCCAAGGCTTCGGCAGAGGCGGGGGCTTGTTGAAGAACCTCTAGAATTTCAGCTTCACGCGTTTCACGGTGGGTAATCAGCCAAGTGAGCCGGTCTTGAGGCGCATCAATCGGGGCGCCGTGGGCGGGATAGAGGCGTTTGAAGCCCAAATCGCGCAGTTTGCGGCTTGTGGCCATGAAATCCGTCAGGTCTCCGTCTGGCGGAGAGACAAGCGAGCTGGCCCAATCCATGACGTGATCGCCGGTAAAGCAGACATCGCCCCAAGCCAGCGCGATGTGACAGCCCAGATGGCCGGGGGTGTGGATGACCTTGAGGGTCTCTTGGCCAAAGGTGATGATATCGCCATCTTTGACGATTTCATCTGGGTTGAAGTCCATATCCAGACCTTCAGCGCCGCCCATGGGGCTGGCAGCCGCGAGACGCTGCATCAACGCGCTGCGGCCATCTGTGGCGCTGCCAAAGGCTACAATCGGTGCTCCGGTGGTTTTGGACAGACGTTTGGCCAAAGGCGAGTGATCTAGATGCGCGTGGGTGACGATGATCTTTTCAATCGGTGTCTCGCCAGCAGCGCGCAGAATCGCCTGAAAATGTTCGTTATTGTCAGGTCCAGGATCGATCACGGCAAGGGCTTCGCGGCCCACCAGAAACGTATTGGTGCCCCAATAGGTCATCGGAGAGGCGTTATCGCAAAGCACCATGCGCAAACCGTCTTGCAAGATCAGGGCCTCGCCAGCATTGGGGCGAGAAATCATTGGGTCTGCGGGCATATGGGCTTTCCTTCCTCGACGCGACACGGCAATGTTTAGGCAATATGTTCAAATGGCTCAAACACTATGTGCCGCGCGGGATCTATGGACGCGCCGCTTTGATCTTGATCTTGCCGGTTGTGACGCTGCAATTGGTTGTCTCTGTTGTGTTTATTCAACGTCACTTTGACGGGGTGACCACGCAGATGACCCATTCTATGGCCGGAGAGGTGCGGCTGATCTTGCAGCTTGTGAATGATGCGCAAACCATCACAGAAGCGCAGGCGACGGTCGCGCCTTTGGCCGAGGGATTGGCGTTTCAGCTTGGTTTTGACGACGTGGGTGAGATCACTGGGTTTCGTCGCTGGTATGATTTCTCGGGCTCTGTGGTTGTGCGCGAGCTCTATGTTGTGTTGCCGGAAACGCTTTCGGTGCAATTGCCCAATGATCGGATTGTGCGGTTGTTTGTGAGAACCGACTTTGGGCCTACCGTGTTGGAATTTAACCGCCTGCGCGTGTCTGCCTCTAATCCGCATCAGTTGTTGGTGAACATGGCCTTCTTTGGCATTTTGATGACGTTGATTTCGTTTATCTATCTGCGCAACCAATTGCGGCCGATTACGCGTTTGGCCGTTGCAGCGGAGGCTTTTGGCCGTGGTCAGCATGTGCCGTATTCGCCTGCGGGGGCCTTGGAAGTGCGCGCGGCGGGCAATGCGTTTTTAAGCATGCGCTCGCGCATTGAGCGTCAGATTGAACAGCGCACCATGTTGCTGTCTGGCGTCAGCCATGATCTGCGCACGCCGTTGACGCGGCTGCGGCTTGGCTTGTCGTTTTTAACAGATGAAGAGCGTGAGCCGCTGGAACGGGATGTAGACGACATGCAGCACATGCTGGATGAGTTCCTGAATTTCGCACGCGGTGCCAGCGAGACCACGCCTGAGCCTGTAAACTTGAAAGAGATGCTGGCGGATATTGTGCGCGCTGTGTCGCGCGGGGCAGAGGGCAGTCATTTAGAGCGTTGTGAGGTCGAACAAGACGTGATGCTGCGCAAAATGGTTGTGCAGCGGGCGGTGGAGAATCTGGTGAACAACGCGCTGCGCTATGGGAAGACGGTGCAGGTGAGCGCCTATCAGCGTAAGAAGTCGATCATTATCCGAGTCGAGGACGACGGGCCTGGCATTCCGGCAGATCAGCGTGAAGATGCGCTAAAACCCTTTGCGCGACTGGATGAGGCACGCAACCAAGACAAAGGCAGCGGTGTTGGCTTGGGTCTGGCGATTGCAGCAGATGCGGCGCGGGCCCATGGCGGCATGTTGCGGCTTGGCGACAGCCGTACATTGGGCGGTTTGCAGGCCGATTTGGTACTGGCGATTTAACCAGCGCGATCAGATATTTATCGGGGAATGGGTGGATTTGGTAGGCCCGGCAGGACTTGAACCCGCAACCAAAGCGTTATGAGCGCTCTGCTCTAACCAATTGAGCTACAGGCCCACCCTTAGAGCTGCATTGCTAGCACAACCAAAAGGGGGGTCAAGCCGGATTTCATCCGGATTTGGTGTTGAATTTTCATCTTGTCGCGCCTTCAAGGCACCAGAACCGTTGCCCTTTGGGCAGTGATGGGTTAGGGCGGGCGCAACAAGCGATGGAGACCCTGATGAGCGACGGCAAGAACGGCATTACCTATGCAGATGCGGGTGTGGATATTGACGCGGGCAACGCGCTGGTAGAGCGCATTAAGCCAGCTGCGAAACGCACAACGCGATCCGGCGTGATGGCGGGTCTGGGCGGCTTTGGCGCGCTGTTTGATCTGAAAGACGCAGGCTACGTTGATCCGATTTTGGTTGCGGCCACAGACGGTGTTGGCACCAAGCTGCGCATTGCAATCGACACAGGTAATGTTGATGGCGTTGGTATCGATCTGGTGGCCATGTGTGTGAACGATCTGGTCTGTCAGGGTGCAGAGCCGCTGTTCTTCTTGGACTACTTCGCAACTGGCAAGCTGGAAACAGAAACCGCCGCGCGTATCATCGAAGGCATTGCAGAGGGTTGTTATCAATCCGGTTGCGCGCTGATCGGTGGTGAGACTGCGGAAATGCCGGGCATGTATGAAGCGGGTGATTTCGATCTGGCTGGTTTCTCGGTTGGCGCGATGGAACGCGGCACGGATCTGCCTGCTGGCGTGAAAGCGGGCGATGTACTGCTGGGCTTGGCGTCTAACGGTGTGCACTCCAACGGCTATTCCTTGGTGCGTAAGCTGGTTGAGGTTTCTGGCCTGCAATGGTCTGACGATTGCCCATGGGAAGAGGGCACTTTGGGTGCTGCATTGCTGAAGCCAACACGTCTGTATGTGAAACAGTGTTTGGCAGCGGTCCGTGCGGGTGGCGTTCATGCGCTGGCGCATATCACCGGCGGTGGTCTGACAGAGAACCTGCCACGCGTATTGCCTGAAGGTTTGGGCGCGGATGTGGATCTGGGTAGCTGGGAGTTGCCGGCTGTGTTCCAATGGCTGGCGAAAACCGGTGGTATGGACGAAGCAGAGATACTGAAGACCTTCAACAGCGGCATTGGCATGATTTTGTCTGTTGAGGCAGACCAAGCTGACGCGGTTGCGGCGCTGCTGGAAGAGCAGGGCGAGGCTGTGTTCAAGATCGGTACTGTGACCGAAGGCGAAGGCATGCGTTACACAGGTAGCCTGCTGTGAAGAAAAAGGTCGCGATCATCATTTCTGGCGGCGGCTCCAACATGGTGTCGTTGGTGAAAGCCATGCAAGCGGATGCTGATTTTCCGGCAGAGCCTGTGTTGGTTCTTTCCAATAAGCCGGAAGCTGGTGGCCTTGCGAAGGCTGAGGCGCTTGGTGTGAAAACAGTTGTGGTAGATCATCGCCCGTTCGGAAAAGATCGCGAAGCATTTGAAGCTGAGATGAACAAAGAGCTGGAAGCCGCAGGAGCAGATATCATCTGCTTGGCTGGTTTTATGCGCATTACAACCCCGTCTTTCCCAGAGAAATGGGATGGTCGGATGCTCAATATTCACCCGTCTTTGCTTCCAAAGTTCAAAGGATTGCATCCGCAGCAACAAGCTTTGGATGCAGGTGAGGCTGAATCTGGTTGTAGCGTTCATGTGGTGACACCTGAATTGGACGCAGGGCCAGTTGTTGGTCAGGCTGTCGTGCCGATCTTGGAAGGTGATACGGTTGATGAGTTGTCAGCGCGCATCATGGCCAAAGAACACCAGCTTTACCCAGCCGTTCTACGCCGCTTTGCCGCTGGGGATACCAGCCGGATTGAGATGTAAAATTACGCAAGCAGGGCTGTGGTGCTGCTTTAGGCGTCCAGTTGTTTGCATTTTGCCGATAATGCTCGTAATCGTTGGTTCGGGCACAAGAGAACAACAACGAAGACGACCCTGTATATGAAAACTCTGACAACCACGGACGAACTGGCGCAATTTTGTGAAAAGGCGCGCAGCTATCCCTATGTCACCATCGACACTGAATTCCTGCGCGAGCGGACCTATTACTCTAAGCTATGCTTGGTGCAATTGGCTGTCCCTGGCACGGATGATGCGGAAGATGCTGTTTTGGTGGATCCGCTGGTTGAAGGGCTGTCGCTTGAGCCGATGTATGAGCTGATGAAGGACACCTCTGTGGTGAAGGTCTTTCATGCGGCGCGTCAGGATCTTGAGATTTTCTTTGTGGAAGCAGGGGTTATCCCTGATCCGCTGTTTGACACACAGGTTGCAGCGATGGTTTGCGGCTTTGGGGAACAGGTCGGTTATGAGACGCTGGTGCGCAAGATCGCCAAGACGGGCTTGGACAAATCCAGCCGCTTTACCGATTGGTCGCGCCGCCCATTGACCGAAGCGCAGCAGAAATATGCGATCGGGGATGTGACCCATCTGCGTAAGATCTATGAATTCTTGGCGGCTAAGCTGGAAGAAACCGGTCGTGCCCGTTGGGTGGCCGAAGAGCTGAAAGCGCTGACTTCGCCATCGACTTATGTGACCGAGCCGGAGGATGCGTGGAAGCGCGTGAAGACCCGCACAACCACGCCGAAATTCTTGGCGATTGTGCGTGAGTTGGCGAAGTTTCGCGAATCCTATGCCCAATCAAAGAACGTGCCGCGCAATCGCGTGTTCAAAGATGATGCTTTGATCGAGTTGGCCTCGACAAAGCCGGGTTCTATTGGTGATCTGGGTCGTTCGCGCTTGCTGCTACGCGAAGCGCGTAAGGGCGATATTGCGGAGGGCATTCTGAATGCCATCAAAGCAGGTATCGCGTGCGAGCCTTCTAAGATGCCGCGTGTTGCGAACCCTAAGGATAAGCAGCAAGTGAACCCAGCTTTGGCGGACCTGCTGCGCGTATTGCTGAAATCCAAGACGGAAAGCTCTGGCGTGGCCAGCAAGTTGATCGCGACGGCGGCAGATTTGGATGCGATTGCATCCGGCAGCCGTGATGTTGCGGCTTTGTCTGGTTGGCGTCATGAGGTATTTGGCGAAGATGCGCTGCGCCTGTGTGATGGCGAGATTGCGCTCTCTGCCAAAGGCAATTCCATCAAAATCGTTCGTTTACAGTAAGTAACGTAAATTTTTGCGAAAACCGCGGCCTTAACGGCGGCGGCTTTGCAATGCGTTTTCTGTGGCAACCACGCGAATGGTGCGTACGCCGGCCAATTCTTGGTTTGTGCGGAACCGTGCGACGTTGATTTCACGAGAGCGTACAGTGCCTTGCGCGCGCCCTGGCTGCAGGGCCAGAATGTTGTAGGTGAGCACGCCATCCACGGGCAGCTCGTCTTCGTTTGCTGGCTGAAGCACCACATCAAAAGCGCCTTGCGCGCTGGCGGTGGCTTTCACGCGGATCAGAGCGCCGTCAGATACGCGTTCGATATGCAGCTCGTTGACCACTGAGACAGGTGTACCGGCATATTCCGCTTCTTTTCGTTCGAAAATGCTTTCACGCTTTTGGGGAATAAGAGGATTGATCTCTTTCTCAGTGACGGCGACGTCAACGCGTTCAGCGCGGCCAAACCAGTTGAAAGGATTCAATCGCGAGTCACGCACAGTGCCACAGCTGGTGAGCACCAAAGTGGAAGCAAGCAGAAGTCCAAAAGATTTACGCATCGTAGCCTCATTTTCTTTGCATATGAGTTAACGCATCAGAGGGAGTTTGAAAAGCATCAAGCGGCACTGGACCTTTTCTTTGCTTCGGACTAGGTCAAAGGGAAGGAAAGGGACACCTATGGCGACGCAGGCATTTGAAGATATAGTTGAAGATTTCGAATTCTTGGACGACTGGGAAGATCGCTATCGGTATGTGATCGAGCAGGGCAAAGATATGCCGACGCTTGATGATGCCTTGAAGGTGCCGGCCACAAAGGTTGATGGCTGCGCGAGCCAAGTGTGGCTGCATCCGGTGATCACGGATGGTGTATTTTCCTTTGATGGCGAGTCAGACGCGATGATCGTGCGCGGGCTGATTGCTGTTTTGCGCAAGCTTTACAATGGATTGCCAGTTGCGGATGTTCTGAGCGTGGATGCGCGAGCAGAGATGGAACGTTTGGGGCTGAATGAGCATCTGTCTTCGCAACGTTCCAACGGACTGCGCGCCATGATAGAGCGCATTCGTTTGGTGGCATCAGAAGCTTAATCGCGCCATGGCGCGATGCCTGCGGCGCAGGTATTTTTACCAAGAAAAAGTAAGGGGCGTGCGTGGTTAGCGCGTGTTCATGAAGTGACGCAGCACGTAGAGGCGGATGGCGCTGGCGAGGCCTGCATCCAGATCACGTGTTGCATCGATTTCAGCAGCTAAGGCGTTGATTGGTTTGCCTTCTTGGGTGGCGATCTCTTTGAAGGCACGCCAGAAGTCATCTTCGAGCGAGACGCTGGTGCGGTGGCCTTTGAGGGTGAGGGATCGTTTGACTGGGCGGCTCATTCTGGTGTGTCCCGTTTGTGGCCATCAAGCTGGCGCACGGATTTTTCAGAGCTTTGCGCATCTCGCAGTTTTTCGCCTTTGGTGCGGCCAAACTTCACTGCGTTTTCGTCGGCGCGGGCTTTTTTGGCAGCCCGCGCCTTTTCTTTTCGGAACCGGTTAAGATTGACCGGTTCAGCCATTAGTCTTTTGGACCAATCATCTGCTCTGGACGAACAACCGCGTCGAAGGTTGCTTCATCCACAAAGCCAAGCGCGATGGCTTCTTCTTTCAGAGTGGTGCCGTTCTTGTGAGCTGTCTTCGCAACGGTTGTTGCGTTGTCGTAGCCGATGGTTGGCGCCAGCGCTGTGACAAGCATCAGGCTTTCTTTCATCAGCTTGTCGATGCGTGGCTCGTTGGCTTGGATGCCGTTAAGCATGCGCACTGTAAAGCTGTCTGCCACGTCGCCCAAAAGCTGCATGGATTGCAGCAGGTTGTAGGACATCATCGGGTTGTAGACGTTCAGTTCGAAGTGACCCTGAGAGCCTGCGAAAGTCATCGCGGCGTTGTTGCCCATGACGTGCGCGGCGACCTGTGTCATCGCTTCGGCTTGGGTTGGGTTCACTTTGCCTGGCATGATGGAAGAGCCTGGCTCGTTTTCTGGCAGGATCAGTTCGCCCAGACCGGAGCGTGGGCCGGAGCCCAAGAAGCGGATGTCGTTGGCGATTTTGTACATGGAGCCAGCCACTGTCGCCAATGCGCCGGACATGAAGACCATTGCGTCATGCGCAGCCAGTGCTTCGAATTTGTTAGGCGCTGTTACGAAAGGCAGGCCAGTGATCTCTGCCATATTGGCAGCCACTGTTGTGTCCCAGCCTTTTTGTGTGTTCAGACCGGTGCCAACCGCTGTGCCGCCTTGTGCCAGTTCGTAGATGCCTGGCAGGGCTGCTTCGACGCGGGCAATGCCCTGACGGATCTGGTGCGCATAGCCACCAAATTCTTGGCCCAGTGTCAGAGGGGTCGCATCTTGCGTGTGTGTGCGGCCGATCTTGATGATGTCTTTGAATTCTTCAGACTTGGCTTCCAGACCTTCCGCCAATTTGATCAGACCTGGCAGCAGCACGTCACGTACTGTCATGCCTGCCGCAATGTGCATCGCAGTTGGGAATGTGTCGTTTGAGGACTGGCCCATGTTGCAGTGATCGTTCGGGTGAACCGGATCTTTGGAGCCAATCACGCCGCCCAAGATTTCAATCGCGCGGTTTGCGATGACCTCGTTGGAGTTCATGTTGGACTGTGTGCCGGAGCCTGTTTGCCAAACCACGCAAGGGAAGTTGTCGTCGAACTTGCCTTCAAAAACTTCGCCGGCCGCTTGGATCACAGCATCTGCGATCTTTGCGTCCATTGCGCCGCTTTCTTTGTTCGCCATGGCGCAGGCTTTTTTGATCGCGCCCAATGCGCGTACAATCGCAACTGGCTGTTTTTCCCAACCGATTGGGAAGTTCATGACAGAGCGTTGTGTTTGAGCGCCCCAGTACTTGTCTGTAGGGACTTCAAGTGGGCCAAAGCTGTCGGTTTCGGTGCGGGTTGCAGACATGGGGTCCTCCGGTAAAACGTTTGGCAATGTCATACCAAGGGCGGCAAAAGATGCAATACTGTATACCATTGAATACCGCGTCGCTGCTGTATTTTTCAGGTGTTTACGTTAACATCGTGAGGCAATTTCAAATGAAGATATCTTTTTCCGTGCTGTTACTGGATTTGAACCATCAGCTAAAGTAGCACCATAGAAAACTGTGGAATCGAGCAATGACCGAGCGCCGTTTAAAGATTGCCTATCTGTGCGATATGGATCCGTCCTTGACGTGGAGCTATTCTGGTGGGAACGCGCGGATATTCAAAGCGCTACAAGAGCATGTCGGAGATGTAGAATTTATCGATAATGGTTGGGGCCGTTTTGAGTGGGTGCGCCGCGCGATTCACAAAATGCCGGAGGCCATAAACATTCGCTTGAGATGGCGGATGCATTACGCTTTGTCCAAGCAGATTGCACGATATGTGAATGCCCAATTGCGCGACGGGGATTATGATGTGGCCCTCGGGGTGTATAGCTTGCACAGCTTGTCCCATATCAAAACGCCAGAGCATATGCCGATGGTGTTTACCTCGGATGCGACGCAAACCAGCTATCGCCAATCTGAAGTGGGGGCGGGCTTTAAGAGCCATATGCGTTTAGGGCGCTTGCTGGATCGTTGGATCGAAGGGCATGAGCGCACGGTTTTGACTTCGACAGATCGGAACTTTTGGCCGTCTGACTGGCAAAAAGACCTGGCAGATCGCACCTATGGGCTGAATGAAGAGGCCTCTGTGGTTTTGCCTTGGGGGGCAAATGTTGATGCACCGGCGATTGAGAAGATCAGCACAGACCTTGGTTTCGAAGACGGTTTGCGCCTTTTGCTGGTTGGGCGCAGTTGGCATGCCAAGGGCGGCGACGTGACCTTTGCCACGGTGCAAGAGTTACGGGATCGAGGGATTGATGCCAGCCTTTCGGTGATTGGCTGTACACCCCCTGAATACGCGCAAACAGATTTCGTGCAATTTTTTCACAACCTGGACAAAACAATTCCAGAAGATCTAGCGACCTTTGAAAGCATTTTCCGAAATGCGCATGCTTTGATGCAGCCTTCGTTGGAGTCTTACGGGTTTGCCTTTTGCGAGGCCTCTGCCTTTGCTGTCCCGTCACTTTGTGTGCGGCAAGGGGGCATTCCCGTTTGGAATGGCATCAATGGTGAGGCTTTGGAGATTGGCGCGACGCCGCAGGACTTTGCTGACCAACTTATGGATTGGATGCAAAACCCCGAAGACTATAAAAAGATGCGCTTGTCCTCGCGTCAGCGTTTTGAAGACAAGCTGAACTGGGCCGCCTGGGGCGCAGCGTTGAAGGCCCAGCTGCAAGATCTGGTCGACAACACTGCTGAAAAATCGCGCTGATTTACGGCTTTCGGAAACTGTCGAGGCTTACGACCTCGGCTTCGCCTGTTGGCGCTTTTTCTTCGGCTGGCTTGCTTGGGGCAGAGTCTGCAATTTCGGCGACAAACTCTTCGTCTACGACTTCCAGATCGGTTTCCTGATCTTCGCCTTCTTGCGTTTCAAACCGTAGGCCGAACTCAACAGAAGGGTCCACAAAGGTCTTGATCGCATCATATGGAATATACAGCGGCTCTGGCGCATCGCCGAAGTTCAGCGTGACGCCGAAACCTTCGTCTGTGACCGTGAGATTGTCATACCAGTGCTGCATGACAACGGTCATTTCACCTGGGTAACGATCCGACAGCCAATCCGCGATTTCAACATCAGGGTGCTGGGTGTCGAAGGTGATAAAGAAATGGTGCTCTCCGGGAAGGCCATCTGCGAGAACGCCTTCTAAAACCTCTTGAATCAGGCCACGCATCGCACGATGCATCAGGTTGCCGTAATCAATTGTTCCGATCATGCGCTATCCTACTTTCTTAACTTACTTCCAGCATAGAAGATTCGCTGGGAAACAAAAGAAGATGTCGGCGAAATTAGATAACGAGCGCGATCACCAAAGCAACTGCAGCGCAAATAAGCAAGCTGAGCGGTAAAGAGACCTTGCGCCAAAGCATCAGTATCGCGGCAAGGGCCATCAATGCGACGGGCATCGGATCAAAGCTACTGAAAACGGGCCGGGGACCGAATGGGGTGGTGGTGATTTGAGCGAAGACCACATGCAGAGCGAACCAAATCGACAGGTTTAGAACGACGCCTACAACGGCAGAGGTGATGGCCGCCAGCGCGGCGTTGAGGCGTGGCTGGTTGAGCAGCCATTCCACATAGGGTGCAGCTGTGAAAATCCATAAGAAACAAGGCGTAAAGGTGCACCAGACGGCCAAGGCGCCGGCGGCCAGCATCATGCCGTAGCCGCTGTGTTGAAAGCCAGCCAGCAGGGCGACAAATTCCGTGACCAAGATCAGTGGCCCCGGCGTGGTTTCTGCAAGACCAAGCGCATCGATCATTTGTGGGGTGGTGATCCAGCCATATTCTACGCTGACGGTTTGAGTCATATAGGCCAGCACGGCGTAGGCCCCGCCAAAGGTCACGACGGCGAGTTTGGAAAAGAACAGGGCAATTTGCGTGAGGAAGGTTTGATCCAGCACCGCGACCAAGGCGATCGGAGCAAGCCACAGGCCACCCCAGATGAGGATTTTTGGCACTGAGCTGCCGTGGCTGGGCAAAGTGATGTCCGGCGTTTGCTCTGCTGCTTTGCGCCAGATAAAGGCGCCATAGAGGGCGGCGACAAGGACAATCAACGGAAAGGGCAAAGCCAGCGCGAAGATCGCAAGGAAGGATAAGGCGGCAATCACCCAGCCGGTGGTGGAGGTGAGCGCTTTGTTGGCGACTTTCCAGAGCGCTTGAAGCACAACAATCACGACGGCGGATTTCACACCGACAAAGGCAGCTTGCACTAAGGGAAGAGTGCCATAGTTCACATAAAGAAGCGCCAGAGCCAAAATCACCGCAGCGCCCGGCAGGACAAATAGCAACCCAGCGATCAGCCCGCCAAGGGTGCCGCGCAGCTTCCAACCGGAGTAGGTGGCGAGTTGCATTGCCTCTGGTCCGGGGAGCAACATGCAGAAAGACAACGCGCCCAAGAATTGCTTTTCCTCTAGCCAAGGGCGGTCTTCGACCAATTCCTTGTGCATCAGTGCAATTTGGGCGGCAGGCCCACCAAATGACAAAAGGCCAATGCGGCCATAAACGCGCCAAAGCTCGGCAAGGCTGGGGGTCATTGTCTGTCCTTCAGATCTGTCTTGCTTGTTCTAAAGCTGATCCAAAGGGGTTTTGCCAATCCCTCGTAGTGCAGGAATGTACGAATTTTTTGTGAAATTCAGTGAGAGCCGTGCGCTTAGGAAAGTTTTTCCCCAGACAGACACAGGGCGAGCGACATGTCTGGCAATTGGCCGAGTTGTTCAAACAGGTTAAAGAAATCGAAGGTATTATACGCCTCAACCATCAGCCCATTTTCATAACGCGCACAGAGCTGGCCCATCACATTCACCGGCGCGCTGTTGATGGCCGATAGGGCCCGCACGCGATACAACCCCTGCACCCAAGGGCCGGTTTGGGTTATCATTGTCATATCGACGGCGATGTCATCCAGCAGTTCCTGCACCATGGGTACGAAATCTTTGAAATCATTCGAGCCAAGCGCCATATCCGGCATGATGCCCTGCGCTTGCCCATCTTGCTTGAACAATTCGTCCACCGCATCAAGATCGAAATCCACCCAGACACGTTGAAACCATTCTTTCATTCGATCCTGTTCAAGTGACATAGCATTCCCTTGCATCGCCAAAGCACAGGATATCCTAGGCAAGAGAGCGTAGAGAAAAGGTAAACATAAGGTGGGAAAGTGTAGGTTTCTGTTGCCAGGTACCTACGAACCCCGCCTAAAGCAGCTAGCGATAGGACTTAAAGTTCAGTATCTCCGGTCGCTTACGCGGCCATTGCTACTGGAGCACGATTGTCATTTGCAATTGTACAAGTTTCGCCGGTAACGGTGGCAGACAGCCGAGACAAAGCTAACCCCTTTAGACGTTCGTCGATCCTATTTCGTCCCCAGTATCCCCAAATGAAGGATGTATGGTGGAGACGCCGGGTACCGCCCCCGGGTCCGATCCGCTTATTACGAGCGCGTTTATGTCCATAGCTTCCGAAGAAGCATGATTGAGATAGGCAATATACGCGTGGCTTGCAAGGGGGGCTTGGGCAAATTCATGTGAATGAAAGTGAACGTAGCGGCTTCAGGCTTGATGATATGCCTCGGTTTTTATTGATGTTTTAAGAGGGGCGCTTTTGCGGCCCATGGAAACTGACCCCACGTTTTTTATCCGACGCTCGTCAGGTTGGTTTTTCCACGTTAGGCTTTTGCTTAACGAAAGGGAGGATTCAAATGTCGGAAACATTCAAAGCACTTGTGGTGCACAAAGATGACGACAGCGGCAAGACAGACGCAAAGATCGAAACACTGACGGCGGCTGACTTGCCGGAAGGCGATGTACGTGTTGCTGTCGAATATTCCACAGTAAATTACAAAGATGGCCTGTGCTTGGGCAGCGGCGGCGGATTGGTGCGCCAATATCCACATGTGCCGGGCATCGATTTTGCAGGAACCGTACTGGAAAGCAGCGATGATCGCTATGCGGTGGGAGACAAGGTTGTTCTCACAGGATGGCGTGTGGGCGAGGTGCATTGGGGCGGTTATGGCCAGCAAGCCCGCGTGAGTGCGGATTGGTTGGTTCCGTTGCCAGACGGGCTTACAACCAAACAGGCGATGGCCATTGGGACCGCAGGCTTCACAGCGATGCTGGCGGTTATGGCGCTAGAGGATCAAGGGCTGACGCCGGGCAATGGTCCTGTCTTGGTGACTGGCGCAGCTGGGGGCGTTGGCTCTGTTGCAACGGCGATTTTGGCCAATCTGGGTTATGAGGTGGCGGGTGTCACAGGACGCGCCGAAAGCGCGGATTACTTGAAATCGCTTGGGGCCACCCAAATTGTTGCGCGCGATGAGATCAACGAAACCACTAAGCGTCCTTTGGAAAAGGAAACATGGTCTGGCTGTGTTGATGCTGTCGGTGGTGCGATGCTGGCGCGGGTTTTGGGGCAGATGAACTATGGCGCCTCGGTGGCTGCCATTGGTTTGGCCGGCGGGGCGCAATTGCCAGCGACGGTTATTCCGTTCCTGCTGCGCGGTGTGAACTTGCTTGGCATTGATTCCGTGATGCAGCCGTTTGAGAACCGCAAACGCGCTTGGGCGCGATTGGCGCAGGATTTGCCGATGGCGAAACTGGAAGAGATGATCGTTCCTGCGACATTGTCTGATCTTCCAGACCTTGGGCGCGATATTCTCGCCGGCAAGGTACAAGGCCGCGTTGTGGTTGATGTGAATGCTGTCTAAACCATAGGAAAGGCCAGCCTTGTGCTGGCCACCTTAACTGACTGCCAAGAAGGCCCACGCTATGTCTTATGATCCAGAGAATATCTTTGCGAAAATCCTAAAGGGCGAGATCCCTTCTGAAAAACTGTATGAAGATGAAGACACCTATGTGTTCATGGATATCATGCCGCGTGCGGATGGGCATTGCTTGGTGATCCCGAAGACGCCTGCGCGCAATATGCTGGATGCCACGCCCGACCAACTGGCAGCCTGCTTGGCCACAGTTCAAAAGATGGGACATGCGGTGATGAAGGCCTTTGACGCTGAAGGTGTGACGGTTCAGCAGTTCAACGAAGCGGCGGGCGGCCAAGAGGTGTTCCACCTGCATTATCATGTGTTGCCGCGTCATAAGGGCTTGTCTTTGCGCGCTCCAGGCCAAATGGCGGATTTTGATGTTTTGAAATCCCACGCAGAGAAAATTCGTGCTGCGCTTTAAGCATCGCCTCTGAATTTTAAGCCATTTATTTACGTAGAGTTAATCTCTGCGCCCAAAACACTTGCTCGTGTGCCGCGGCAGTGACTACATAGACGCATTAACGATCCGACGAGCAAGCTATGCCCACTGCCGCTAAACTCATGTCTGCTATTGCTATGGCTTTTCTGGCTTTCATTGTGTCAGAACAGGTTAAGCCGCTTTTGCCAGAAGACACGCAATTTGGGTATTTCTCCTTCGCGAATGCTGCTTTCGCAACTTTGTTTGGCTGGAAAATTGTCGGTCGCAATGTTGGGAAAGGCACCATTTCAAGCGTAAACAACGCGATCAGCGGTGTGTTGGCTATGGTGATCTTTCTGCTCTTCGCCCATGCGGCGCGCATCATGTATTACAACGCCATTGATCTTCGCTACAAAAGCACGGCGGACGCGCTGCAATCTGTCTTTGACATGATGTTTGAACATGGTTGGTTGATGATGACCCCAACCATTCTCTTAACCCTATTAGGCGGCGCATTGTTTATTGGCCTTTTGGCCGAGGCGACCTCTCGACGCTGGAGTTGATTTCTTGCCAGATTTCTTTTTCTACGGTCCGTTGCAACACGGGCCCTTGTTGAACTGCGTTGTTGGTCGTGAGCTTGCCTCTGCAGAGGTAATCCCAACAGAGTTAGATGGGTATGTGGCCAAGCAAGTGGACGGTACGCCATTGGCAACGTTGCAAGAGCAAGCTGACGGGAAAGTGCAGGGGGTCTTATTGCGCAACCCCACAGATTCAGATCTGGCACGGCTTTATTTTTACACCAGCGCGCTTGGCCTGACCGAAACCGCCGTTGATTTGCCGATCGGGCGCGCGATTGCTTATGTGTCCAAAGACCCCGCCGAAGACGATTTTGTTGACGCGAATTGGGCAGAGAATTGGGCTGAGATTGAAGTGCGTGCTGCGCAAGAAGCCATGAGCTATTTCGGCGAAATCAACTTCAAAGAACTCGCTTTTCGCCTCACGATGATTCGAGTGCGTGCATCAGCCCAAGTGGCAGCGCAAAAGGAAAATCCTGCGTTTAGCCCAAGTGGCTATACACGTTCCGACGTTGTGGATTTTGGGGCGGATCGAAAGTTCACTGGGTTCTTTAGCTATTCGGAACAGAATATTTCTTTCCGCCAGTTTGACGGATCTCAAAGCCCACCGATTGGACGCGAAGTGTTTTTGGCCTCTGATGCCACCATCGTTTTGCCTTACGATCCGAAACTGGATCGGGTGATGCTTGTGGAGCAATTTCGCCCAGGCCCTTATGCGCGTAATGATGAAACGCCTTGGATGTTAGAACCCATTGCAGGGCGCATCGATCCTGGGGAAACCCCTGAAACAACTGCCTATCGCGAGGCCGAAGAAGAGGCAGGCCTAACGCTAACGGCGTTGCATGAGGTCGCTAAGTGTTATGCCTCGCCCGGTTGTAGCAATGAGTATTTCAACATCTTTGTTGGCTTGGCGGATTTGCCAGACGATTGCGTGGGCACCCATGGTCTGGATAGCGAGGCCGAAGACATTCGGTCTTATCTCTTCAGCTTTGATAAGCTCATGGAGATGGTTGATGCCCACCAAACGGCGAATGCGCCATTGGTACTTGCGGCGCTTTGGTTGGCCCGCAAACGGGATAGTTTGCGCAAGCTGTCTTGAGTTCCGCGTGAACTGCCCCTAGACATGCCAAAGGACTATTGAGCGACTGAAAGAAAGGCGCCCCATGCGTACTGCAAAAGATCTGGCCGATGCGATTGGCAACACTCCTCTGATCCGCTTGAACAAAGCGAGCGAAGAAACTGGGTGTGAAATTCTGGGTAAGGCCGAGTTTTTGAACCCAGGTCAGTCGGTCAAGGATCGCGCGGCGCTGTATATCATCAAAGATGCGCTGGCACGCGGTGATCTGCGTCCGGGCGGCACAATCGTTGAAGGCACCGCGGGCAACACCGGTATTGGCCTTGCGCTTGTTGGCGCCTCTATGGGCTTTAAAACCGTGATCGTTATTCCTGAAACGCAAAGTCAGGAAAAGAAAGACATGCTGCGTTTGGCTGGCGCGGAACTGGTGCAAGTTCCAGCGGCCCCATATCGCAACCCGAACAACTATGTGCGCTACTCTGGCCGTTTGGCGGCAGAGCTGGCGCAGACCGAAGAGAACGGTGCTATCTGGGCGAACCAGTTTGACAACGTGGCCAACCGTCAATCTCACGTGGAAACCACGGCTCCTGAAATTTGGGAGCAGACTGGCGGTAAGGTAGACGGTTTCGTCTGTGCTGTTGGCTCTGGCGGTACTTTGGCGGGCGTTGCAGAGGTTTTGCAGCCAAAGGGCGTTAAGATCGCTTTGGCCGATCCTGATGGCGCAGCGCTGCACAGCTTCTACACAGACGGCGAATTGAAATCCGAAGGTGGCTCGATCACCGAAGGCATCGGGCAGGGGCGCATCACTGCGAACCTTGAGGGCTTTAAGCCGGACATGTCTTACAACATCCCAGATGCTGAGGCGCTGCCGATTGTATTTGATTTGTTGCAAGACGAAGGTCTGTGCTTGGGTGGCTCTTCAGGCGTGAACATCGCCGGCGCGATCCGCATGGCCAAAGAAATGGGCCCAGGCCACACCATCGTCACCATCCTGTGTGACTACGGCACGCGCTATCAGTCTAAACTGTTCAACCCTGAATTCCTGAAGGAAAAGGGTTTGCCGGTTCCGGGTTGGCTCTCTGAAGGGCCGCGCAGCATCCCTGGCGTATTTGAGGACGTTTGATCGAGATTATGCGCACTATCATTCGAGTGATTTTTGCAACCGTGCTGCTGATAAGCGGCACGGTTTTTCTGTCTGCCCAAACGGAAGAGGCCCCAGATTTTCAAGCTTGGGCAATCGTTGCAGAACGGGCGACCAATGCCATTGAAGCGGGGCGCGCATCTGATGTGGCGTTAACCAATCTGCGGGAACAGCTTGTGGGCTGGCGGGATCAGTTCCTAAACGCGCAGAATGAAAACGCCAATGCGATCCAAATTCTGAACAATCAGCTCGAAACGCTGGGCGATGCGCCAGAAGATGGGATCGAACCAGAAGAAACCACCGCGCAGCGCGAAAGCCTTCTGGAACGTCAGGCCGAGCTTGCGGCCCCCGTTAAAACGGCTGAAATCGCCTATACCGAGGCTGACGGGCTGATCGGCGGCATCGATGCCATCCTGCGGGAGCGTCAAACCGAAGAATTACTGGCCCTTGGGCCAACCCCTGTAAACCCGATCAATTGGGGCAAAGGGCTGGTTGCATTGCAAACCACCTTTGGCCGTATTGGGACTGAAGTGATCTCTGCTTGGCAAAGCACTGATCAACGGGCCGAATTCAATCGTAACTTGCCTAAGGTGCTGTTGCTTTTGGCAATGGCATTGCTGTTGTTGGCGCGCGGACGCCTTTGGGTGGAACGTCTGACGGCGGCGATCCAAACAGAGACATTGTCTTTGGCGCGTTGGCTGGTCAGCACCTTTGTTTCACTGGGACAGATCGCTTTGCCGCTTGTCGGGCTTTATGCGTTAACCGAGGCGATCTATTCCACAGAACTGGCCGGCTTGCGCGGTGAGATCGTCCTGTCGGTTTTGCCGCTGTGTGGGCTGTATATTTTGGGATCTGTCTGGCTGGGTGGTCGGGTCTTCCCGAAAAGTGAAGTTGTGATGCCTCTGATCCGTCTCACTCCGCGAGAGCGGGCTGAGGGGCGTTTCTATTCCGCCATTCTAGGCTTCATCCTTGCTGCAGATGTTTTGCTGGCAGAGCTGCTGCGCTATGAAGGCTGGTCTTCTGAAGCGAAGGCTGTGATTTTCTTCCCGCTGTTTGTGGTCGCTGCGTTGATCTTCTGGCGTCTTGGCATGCTTATGCGCAACCACGAGGATAAGGCCGAGGAAACCGGCTATGGGGATCGCTTGTTAGCGGTGCTGGGGCTGGCGTTGATGGGCATTGCCATTGCCGCTGTGATCCTCGCTGCGATTGGCTATTTCAATGCTGCAGACCGGCTTGTGATCCCGACAGCGATGACCCTGCAGTTGCTTGGGTTGATCCTTGTGATCCAACGGGTTGTGACAGCGATATATGGTGTGGTCACTGGAACCGGCGAGCAAGCCAAAGAAAGCCTGCTTCCGGTGTTGCTGGGATTTGTTCTGATGCTTGGTGCCATCCCGTTCCTGTCATTGATCTGGGGGGCGCGCTGGTCTGATCTGACAGAGATTTGGACACAGGCGTCTTTGGGTTTGGCGATTGGTGAAACGCGTATTTCACCCACGGATTTCCTGACTTTCGTGTTGGTCTTTGTGTTCGGTTATCTGGCCACGCGCTTGCTGCAAGGCACGATGAAAAACACCATCCTGCCAAAGACCCGTTTGGACCTTGGCGGGCGCAACGCGATTGTATCGGGCATTGGCTATCTGGGTATCTTCCTGTCTGCGGTGATCGCGATCACTTCAGCTGGGATTGATCTGAGTTCTATTGCGCTTGTGGCTGGTGCTTTGTCGGTTGGTATTGGTTTTGGTTTGCAAAACGTTGTGTCCAACTTTGTCAGTGGGATTATCCTGCTGATCGAGCGTCCGATTTCCGAAGGGGATTGGATCGAGGTTGGCGGCAATATGGGCTATGTGCGCGATATCTCTGTGCGCTCGACCCGTATTGAAACCTTCGACCGTACAGATGTGATCGTGCCAAACGCGGATTTGGTCAGCGGCACGGTGACCAACTATACCCGCGGCAATACGGTTGGGCGCGTGATTGTGCCTGTGGGCGTGGCTTATGGCACGGATCCGCGCTGGATCGAGGGTATTTTACTTGAGATCGCAAAGTCTCACCCAATGGTTCTGGAAAACCCAGCCCCGAAAGTTGTGTTCCAAGGCTTTGGGGCGAGTTCTTTGGACTTTGAAATTCGCGCGATTTTGCGGGATGTGAACTGGTCTTTGACGGTACGCTCTGATCTGAACTTCGAAATCGCCAAACGCTTTATGGAAGAGAATATCGAAATTCCATTTGCCCAAACAGATATTTGGCTGCGCAATCCGGAAACGCTGCACACTGATGGTAAACCAAATGAGAAAAAACCTTCTAAGGATGACGACGCATGACAATGCCACTGTTCCTCGAAGAAACGTACCTGCGTGAAGTCACGGGCACAGTCACGGCCCATACGCCTGAAGGCGGGATCATTCTGGATCAGACGATCTTTTATGCGACAGGCGGCGGTCAGCCCGGCGATAGCGGCGCTTTGGCGTGGGACAGTGGTACATTGCAAATCGCCACAGCCGTTAAGGCCGAGAAGGGCGCTATTGCGCTTGTGCCTGCCGAGCCCTCCGCTTTGCCAACTGTTGGCACAGAGGTCATTCAATCCCTTGATTGGGATCGCCGCCATCGTCATATGCGCGTTCATACGGCGCTGCACCTGTTGTCTGTCGTGATCCCTTTGCCGGTGACGGGCGGTTCTGTAGGGCCAGATAAGGGGCGTTTGGATTTTGACATGCCTGAGGCACCAGAAGACAAACAAGCGTTGGAAGACGCGCTGAATGCCTTGATCGAAGAAGACCTGCCGGTTTCTGCCAAATGGATCAGCGATGAAGGGCTGAAAGCCAACCCGGGGCTAGTGAAAACCATGTCGGTGAAGCCACCGATGGGCAGCGGTAAAGTGCGGCTGATTCAGATCGGGCAGGGCGAGGCACAAGTTGATCTGCAACCCTGCGGCGGCACTCATGTGGCGCGCACCGGCGAGATTGGCCGTATTCGTCTTGGAAAGATCGAGAAAAAGGGCCGTCAGAACCGCCGCGTGAACCTGCTTTTGGACCTGTAAATCAGGCTCAAACTCCGCCGAAACAAACCCACCCGCTAGAAACGAAAAAAGACGCCGCAAAGGGCGTCTTTTCTTCAAATAACCTTCAAAAGTGAAGGTGGCGGACAGACAGGGATTCGAACCCTGGAGACGGTCTCCCGCCTACACACTTTCCAGGCGTGCGCCTTCGACCACTCGGCCACCTGTCCGTGGAGCGGTGTTTAGCCAATATCCTATGGAAGGTGCAAGGGGCAAATTTACATTCTTGCAAAAGTTTTTTGAAAAAATTCCAAAACCGCGAAAAATCACAGTTTTTTAAGGGGTTGCGCGGGTCAGCGTGTGTGACCCGCGCAAAGCAATGGCTTACTTGGTCATCGCATCCAAGATGCGCACCCAGCTGCGGATGCCTTTGTGGAAGCTTTCCAGATCGTATTTCTCATTTGGGGAATGGATTTGATCATCGTCTTTGGCAAATCCAATCAACATCGCATCGGTTCCTAGGATTTCCTTGAAATGTCCTGCGATTGGGATCGAGCCGCCACAGCCCGCAAATGCCGCTGCCTCTGGCCATTCATCAGACAGGGCCAAGCGCGCTTGTTCAAAGGCAGGGTGATCTGTCGACATTGCCGAAGCTGAAGAGGCGCCATGATCTTTGAAAACCACTTCGCAATCTGCAGGCAGTTGGCTTTGCACATAGGCGCGGAAGGTTTCGCGTAGTTTCAGCGGATCTTGCGTGCCCACAAGGCGGAAGCTGATCTTGGCAGAGGCTTCGGCAGGTAGAACGGTTTTGAACCCATCGCCTGTATAGCCGCCCGTGATTCCGTTCACTTCGCAGGTTGGCTGAGACCAGATCATTTCCAAAGGCGTACGGCCTGTTTCACCCGCTGGTTCTGACAGGTTTACATCGCCAAGGAAGGTTTTGTGATCAAAGTTCAGCGCTTCCCATTGAGCAGCAACTTCAGGTGTTAGCTCTGGAACGCCATCATAGAATCCATCCAACGTGATACGCCCGTTGTCATCATGCAGGCCTGCAATGATTTTCGACAACACGCGGATCGGATTCATTGCCACGCCGCCGAACATACCGGAATGCAAATCTTTGTTGGCGGCTTTAATGGTGATCTCTTCGCCAAGCAGGCCACGCAGAGTGGTGATGATCGCTGGCGTCTTGCTTTGGAACAGCCCAGTGTCGCAAATCAGTGCGATATCGCTTTTCAGCTCTTCGGCGTTTTCCTTCATGAAAGGCACCAAAGAGGGCGATCCGCTCTCTTCTTCGCCTTCAAACATAAATGTGATCTTGCACGGCAAGGTGCCGTTGACGCTGCCCCAAGCGCGACAGGCCTCGACAAAGGTCATCAACTGGCCTTTATCATCCGACGATCCACGGCCACGAATGACCTGCCCATTGGGTGTCTCTTCAAGCGCTGGTGCAAATGGATCGCTGTCCCAAAGCTCAAGCGGATCAACCGGCTGAACGTCATAGTGACCGTAAAACAGCACATGTGGGCCATCGCCCTCCACATGACCAACGACCATCGGATGGCCTGGGGTAGGGCGCTTTTCTGCTGCAATACCAATGGATTGCAGATCGCTCACCAACCAATCTGCGGCTGTATCGCAGTCTTTCTTGAAAGCAGGGTCCGTTGAAATTGATGGAATTCGCAAAAGGGTCAGTAGCCGATCAATCGCTTCAGGAAGCTGGGCGTCCACGCGATCCAGCACAGTGTCCACAGACATAGGGGAGAGTCCTTTGACAGGTTTCGTTTCGGCGACCGTAGCAGCCTATACGCGACTGTCCACCCAACTTGATCCTGATCAAAGTGACGCAGTTCGTAATTTGTATTCTGGTCATGTGAGAAAACGCACATTATATCAACAGGACAATGACGGATTTGTAGCAATACGAATCTCGATAGGACGCAAGCCCTACGCCAGTAAGACCGGAGGCAAGCCAGTGGACTATTCCGCAAAGCTCGACCAAGCACTTCAGACCCTTCACGACGAAGGCCGTTATCGTACGTTCATCGATATCGAACGTAAAAAGGGCCAGTTCCCTCATGCGGTTTGGCGCAAAGAAGATGGCACTGAAAAGAACATCACTGTGTGGTGTGGCAACGACTATCTGGGCATGGGCCAACATCCGGTTGTTCTGAACGCAATGCACGAGGCGATTGACGCAACAGGCGCGGGTTCTGGCGGCACGCGCAATATCTCTGGCACCACAGTATATCACAACATGCTGGAAGCCGAGATTTCTGATTTGCACCAAAAAGACAGCGCCTTGCTGTTCACCAGCGCATATAACGCAAATGACGCAACGCTTTCTACGCTGCATCAGCTGTTCCCGGGCCTGATCATCTATTCTGACGAATTGAACCACGCGTCTATGATCGAAGGCATCCGCCGTCACGGTGGTCAGAAACGTATTTTCCGCCACAACGACGTTGCGCACCTGCGCGAGTTGCTGGAAGCAGACGATCCAAAAGCGCCAAAGATGCTGGCCTTTGAATCCATCTATTCCATGGATGGCGACATTGCCCCGATCAAAGAGCTTTGTGATCTGGCAGACGAATTCAACGCATTGACCTATTTGGACGAAGTCCATGCGGTTGGCATGTACGGCCCTCGTGGGGGCGGTGTGTCTGAACGCGATGGTTTGGTTGATCGTATCGACATCATCAATGGCACGCTCGCGAAAGCCTTTGGTGTTCAAGGCGGCTATATCGCGGCTTCTGAACGTCTTTGTGATGCGATCCGGTCTTATGCGCCTGGCTTCATCTTTACGTCTTCCATCGCACCGGCTGTTGCAGCAGGCGCGACCGCATCGATTGCATTCCTAAAGCAAGACCAGACACTGCGGGAGCAGCACCAGTTGCAAGCGCGTATTCTGAAAATGCGCCTGAAAGGGCTGGGGATGCCGATCATTGATCATGGCACCCATATTGTTCCGGTGATCGTGGGCAATCCAGTGCATACGAAAAAGCTGAGCGATATGCTGTTGGAAGATCACGGAATTTACGTTCAGCCGATCAATTTCCCGACCGTTCCGCGCGGCACAGAGCGCCTGCGCTTTACGCCATCGCCAGTACACGGTCCGAAAGAGATTGATGCCCTAGTTCGCGCAATGGACGAGTTATGGTCTCATTGTGCGCTGAATCGCGCCGAATTAGCTGGCTAAACTTCCAAAACGTGCAAAATCCCTTGCGCTATGTTAACTTAGCCTCAATTAAGATGGGGAAACTCGAATCGGGGATGGTTACGAGTTTCCGTGGGGTAATTGAGGCTGAGGGCATCGTATGATTGGGCGCAAGTGGCGCAAATCTGAGAGCGTGGAAGAAAACCCAAAAGGGTTTGACGACTACGACTTTCGTCTCGGTGATCAAATGCGAGGCGAACGCGCGACAATGGGCAAATCTTTGCTTGATGTTCAGCGCGAGCTACGCATCCGTGCCTCTTACGTTGCTGCGATCGAAAATGCAGACCCTTCCGCATTCGAAACTCCTGGCTTCATCGCTGGTTATGTGCGCTCTTACGCGCGCTATTTGAACCTTGATCCAGATGAGACTTTCCAAAAGTTTTGCATGGAAAGCGGCTTTGAAACTGCACATGGCATGTCTTCCGAAGCCTCCGGCAATCGTAAAGCTGTTGCTGGTGCTGCTGTGCTTTCGAAGGGGCCGAACCCAGATATTTTCAATTCCGCGTCCACACCTTTCATTCCTGCTCAAGAATCCCTTCTGTCTCGCATCGAACCGCGCGCCATTGGCTCGACCTTGGTTCTGCTGGCATTGATCGGTGGCATCGGCTACGGCGGCTGGTCCGTTTTGAACGAAGTGCAACGTGTGCAGCTTGCCCCAGTTGAGCAAACCCCAGTGGTTCTGTCTGACTTGGATCCTTTGGCAGAAGCGACAGAGCTTCCTTCAGGCGAGACCACAGTTGACGCAGCAGGTGTGTTCAAACCGCCATCCAACACATTGGATCGTCTCTATCGTCCGCAGGCGCTTGATGTACCTGTGCTTGTGGCACGCGATGCTCCGATTTCCACTTTGAACCCACAATCCGTTGGAACTTTCTCTGCTGAAAGCCCGTCTTTGAGCGTGGCTGAAGCAACTGTACCTGCTGGCCCAGTTGTTCCGCAGGTTCTTGAAGACGCCAATCCAGAGCTGGTCATGTTCACAGTGCGTCCTGCATGGGTGCGTTTGCGCTCTGCAGACGGATCTGTCGTGTTTGAAGGCACAATGAACACAGGCGATGAATTTATCGTTCCGAACACAGAACAAGCGCCGACACTACAGGCGGGCATGTCTGGGTCTGTTTACTTCCGCGCTGGTAGCGAAATTCGTGGTCCAGTCGGTAGCGGAACAGCCGTTGTGCGCAATGTGCCTGTGAACCTTGCTTCGGTTCAGGAGAACCTAGAGATCGCAGACCTAACAGCGGATGATGCGCTGGCAGAGGTTGTCTCTATTGCAGCGGCGCAAAACGTCGTCATCGATACTGAAAACAGCGCAGAATAAGTTTTCTTACATTGTCGCATTGCCCAATGCCGGGCATCCGCTTACATAAGCCCCAACGACCTTTCGTATGGGGCTTTTTATGTCTTTGAACCATATCCGCCCGTGGCGCACGATTGAACGCCGCAAATCTCGCCAAATCATGGTGGGCAATGTGCCTGTAGGTGGGGATGCTCCGATCGCGGTGCAAACCATGACCAATACAGACAGCGGTGACGTTAAAGCCACGCTGGGCCAAGTGATCGCAGCCGCAGAGGCAGGGGCAGATATCGTGCGTATCTCGGTGCCAGATGTCGCCGCATCAACCGCCCTGAAAGAGATCACCAAAGAAAGCCCTGTGCCCATCGTGGCAGACATTCACTTTCACTACAAACGCGCCATCGAAGCCGCAGAGGCGGGCGCGGCTTGCCTACGGATCAACCCAGGCAACATTGGGGATGATAAGCGCGTCAAAGAGGTAATTAAGGCTGCAAAAGACCACGGCTGTTCGATCCGTATTGGCGTAAACGCTGGGTCTTTGGAAAAGCACCTGCTGGATAAATATGCTGAACCATGCCCTGACGCGATGGTGGAATCAGGTTTGGATCACATCAAGATCCTGCAAGACAATGATTTCCACGAATTCAAAATCAGTGTGAAAGCTTCTGACGTCTTTATGTCCGCCGCAGCCTATCAAATGCTGGCAGATGCAACAGACGCGCCGATCCACCTTGGTATCACTGAGGCAGGAGGCTTTGTCTCCGGCACGATCAAATCCGC
The DNA here is from genome assembly GCA_947499725.1 of uncultured Paracoccaceae bacterium. GTDB lineage: Bacteria > Pseudomonadota > Alphaproteobacteria > Rhodobacterales > Rhodobacteraceae > Cognatishimia. Next base: position 810,538 of record CANMPK010000001.1, read on the forward strand.
GATTGGTTTAGGCCAACTGCTATGGATGGGCATTGGAGATACATTGCGTGTAAGCCTATCGGCTGATCCCGTAGAAGAAGTCAAAGTTGGCTTTGAAATTCTAAAATCTCTGGGCCTGCGTCACCGCGGTGTTAACATCATATCCTGCCCGAGCTGCGCACGCCAAGGCTTTGATGTTATTAAAACAGTTGAGACTCTTGAGAAACGACTCGAACATGTAAAAACGCCCATGAGCCTGTCGATTATTGGCTGTGTGGTGAATGGGCCAGGCGAAGCTTTGATGACCGATGTCGGCTTTACCGGAGGCGGCGCGGGCAGCGGTATGGTCTATTTGGCCGGTAAAGCCAGCCACAAGATGTCCAATGATCAGATGATCGAAAACATCGTGGAAGAGGTCGAGAAAAAAGCGGCCCAAATCGATCAGGCCGCTGTTTCTGAAGAATAATAGCTTTGAAAAGCGCGCTTAACCGCGCTTTTCAGATACCATGGCTTGCATGCCTTCCAATGGCACATAGCCACGCAGCAATTGATCCTGCAAAACAAAGGTTGGTGTGCCGCTGATCTGCAAACGCTGCGCCAACTCACGTGTGGATTGGATTTCCGCAGTGACGTCTTCGCTTTCCATGTGCCCAAGAATTTGTGTTGGATCAAATCCCAAGGAATTGGCCAAACGCGTCAATGTCACTTGATTAATAGAAGAGGTCATCGTGATCAGCGCGTCATGCACGGTTTCATAAGCCTCTGCGCCTTCAAGCTGCTTTACGGCAATGGCAAAACGAGAACTGAGCAAAGAATCTTCGCCCAAGATCGGGAATTCCTTCATGATCAAACGGATATTACCGTCAGCTGAAATCAATTCCTTCACGTCTTCATGGGCACGGCGGCAATAGCCGCAGCGGTAATCCACAAATTCAACAAGCGTGATGTCACCCTCTGGATTGCCACCAACCCAAGAATACCCATCGTCAAAGATGTCATCTGAGTTCACAGACACCAGAGAGAAATCCTGATTGGCTTGTTCAGCCTGCTGACGTTCTTCTAGAACAGCCACGGCTTCCATGATCACCTGAGGGTTCTCAAGCAGATAGGCACGCACTTGGTCCCCAAAGGCCTCACGCTCTGCGTTGCTCATCTTATCCAGATCAAGCGCAACAGCGGGCAGGGTAAATGCCGCAAGGGCTGCTGCCAAAATGGGTGTCTTCACAAGGGTTCTCCTATTATTTCTTTTCGGCGCGTTTCGCCGCCAATTGTATATCATCTGCGCGGCGCCAACCTCTGGAGCCTTCCGGCAAGAGACCAAGCGCGCGTTTGGCCTGAATACCTGCATCTTTCATGCGCCCTTGCAAGGCGTAACGTTCAGCAGAGGCCACCGCAGCCATGCCCGGATTACCGGTTTGTGCATAAGCAGACGCCAGATCGCGTAAAACACGACCATCTCTGAAATCTCGGCTACGGGCTTTTTCCAATGAATTCAACGCAGACTTGGGCTGACCGGCAGCCAACAAAGCCCGACCATAGCTGCCCAAACACTGGGCATTGTTCGGCGCGCGATCAACGCAGCCTTTATAGGCAGGTAAGGCGGCTTGGAAATTGCGGCTTTCCAGTAAGATTTGTCCCTTAAGTTCATAATAGTAAGGATCTTTTGGACGCAGGGCGATGGCTTTATTGATCGAAGCCAGCGCCTTTTTCGTGTCCGACAAGCGGTGATGCATCGCCGCTTCGCGCATCAGACGGATGTCCTCAGAAGGGCTGTTTTTCAAATCGCGTCGCGTGGCTTTGGGATTGCGAATAAAGGCCGATAGTTTGCCTTTGGCCCGCGCAAACCAGTAAATCGCTGCTGGATCGGCTGTAGAACGCCCTGCAAATGCGGATGCCGCAGCTTTGGCCACGCGCAGTCGATCCCGCGTTAAAGGATGCGAGCGCACATAGGGATCTTGTCGCGACGTGTTCAGCACTTCTTGACCACGAAACAACTCGAACACATCCACAGCGCCCTGTGTATCTGCGCCGGCCTGAACCATATAATTGATGGCGGACTTATCCGCCGAAGCTTCTTCAGCCCGCGTATGAGATAAAAACACCCGCTGCGCCGAGCTTTGCACGCCGATCGCGATGCCAGCGCCCAGCTCTCCGTTTCCAGAAGCCGCGCCTGCAACCGCAGCCAAGGCCAAGCCCAAGCCCGCGACTGTGCGCGCATTGCCAAAGTTCTGCGCCCGACGCGCAATATGGCCATTAGCGATATGCGCCGCCTCATGAGCGATCACTGCACGGATCATATCAGGCGTGCCGCTACGCAGGATCAAACCGGAATGTAGGAAGATATGATTTCGGTCGACCACAAAGGCATTCAGGTTGCTGTCCTTCACCACGAGGATTTTCACCGAACTGCCTAATCCAGCCGCATTCAAAATGGGCTGGGCCAGTCGTTGTAGGGAATATTCTATATCCGGATCGCGCAGAATGGTCACCGCGCGAGCGGGCAGGGCCGCAACTAAACCGATAGAGACAACAACAGTTGCCAAAACAGATCGACGCAAGCTGGTTGACGCCCGTTTGAAATAACGCTCAATACTCATGCAGCTAATAGGACGGAATTTCATGCGAATCTCAAGCCGAAGCGCGGTTGATCCCTTTATTGTGATGGACGTTATGGAGGCGGCCCGCAAAGCCGAGGACGCCGGACGCCATATTATACACATGGAAGTGGGCCAACCAGGCACGCCAGCGCCTTTGGCGGCTCGGCAAGCTTTAGCCGATCAGATGCTGTCAGACACGCTCGGCTATACGGTCGCGCTTGGGATTCCCGCGCTGCGCAAGCGTATCGCGCAGCTTTATGGCGAATGGTACAATGTCGATCTGAACCCTGATCGTGTGGTTGTCACCTCTGGTTCTTCTGGCGCGTTCTTGCTGGCTTTCACCGCTTTGTTTGATGCAGGCGATAATGTGGCCATCGGCGCGCCAGGCTATCCAAGCTATCGTCAGATCCTGAAAGCCCTTTCGCTGAACCCAATTGATTTGCCCAGCAAGCTGGAAAACCGCCTGCAACCAGTGCCGTCAGATTTTAACGATCTAGATGTGCAGGGGCTCTTGGTGGCCTCGCCGGGTAACCCAACGGGCACCATGCTGAACAAACCTGCCATGTCTGATTTGATTGGCGCATGCCACGACAAAGGTGCGGCTTTCATCAGCGATGAAATCTATCATGGCATCGAATATGACGCCAAAGCGGTCACTGCACTGGAAATCACTGACGATTGCTATGTGATCAATTCTTTCAGCAAGTATTTCAGCATGACCGGCTGGCGCATCGGCTGGATGATTGTGCCTGAAGACCATGTGCGCCCGATTGAGCGCCTTGCCCAAAACATGTTCATCTGCGCGCCGCATGCCTCGCAAGTGGCTGCGTTGGCGGCGATGGATTGCCATGACGAGCTTGAAGCCAATATGGATGTCTACCGCGCCAACCGTGCGCTGATGATCGAAGGGCTGCCAAAGGCGGGGTTCACCAAGTTCGCGCCACCTGATGGGGCGTTTTATGTCTATGCAGATGTGAGCGACTTCACAGAAAACAGCCTTGATTTCGCAGCCGAGATTCTAGAGCACGCTGGCGTCGCCGTCACCCCGGGTTTGGATTTCGATCCCGTGCGCGGCGCACAGACGCTTCGGTTTTCCTATGCGCGCGGCACCGCAGACATCGCCGAAGGCCTTGAGCGATTGACCGCCTTTATGAAAGCGCGCGGCCATATCTAAGTTTCGCCAAGGCGTCAGCTTTGCTATGCTCAAAAAAAAGCAGTGACAGGCCCTTACATGATCCGATTTATCACGGCAGTCTTTATGTTTTGCTATGCAACCGTTTCGGCTGCGCATGAATTTAGCGCGCTCGCCAGACTGGACGCCAGCCAAAGCGCGGTTCAAGACATTCGTAAGGGCGTGCAGATCGACCTTTCCTTGTCTCAAGGGGTGCCTTGGCGTCTGTTCATGCTAGAAGACCCACGCCGTCTGGTCATCGATTTCCGCGAAGTTGTGTGGCAGGGTGTCGATATCGACGCGCTTGATCAATCGGACCGTATTCAAACCCTTCGAGCGGGCGGCTTTCGCCCTGGGTGGAGCCGCCTTGTGGCGGATTTAACGGTTCCGATGAAGATCGAACATGCGGAAATGAAGGTGAATGAGGAAACAGGCGCCGCCCATCTCAGCCTATCGCTTAAAGAAACGGACGCAGAAAGCTTCGCCGCCCTAACTGGCGAACCAGAAGACCCGCATTGGGGCCACTCTATCCCAACGCTTACGCTTCAGAAACGCGAACCAAAACCCGATTGGGCCCCCACAGTTGTTGTGATTGATCCGGGGCATGGTGGCATTGACCCAGGCGCGGAGCGCGGTGCCGCACAAGAGAAAGACTTGATGCTTACATTGGCACGCGAACTTCGCGACACGCTTCGCCGTGCTGGCGGTTTCGAAGTGCATCTGACCCGTGACAGCGATACCTTTGTTTCGCTTGAGGGGCGGGTCGCTTATGCCCATGAAAAACGTGCTGATCTCTTTGTGTCTTTGCACGCTGATATCGTTCAGCAGGGCCATGCAGAAGGGGCCACAGTATACACGCTGTCCGAAGACGCCAGTGATGCGGCTTCGCAGTATCTGGCAGAGCGCCACGACCGCAGCGCTGTTTTGGCAGGCATTGATCTGTCAGGCACCGACGATGTGATCGCCAATGTTTTGCTTGATCTAGCCCGCCTAGAAACGGCGCCGAGATCTGAGCGACTGGCCAAAGCGATGGTGCTTGGTATGCAAGGCACAATTGGCAAGCTGAACAACAAACCATACCGACATGGCGGCTTCTCTGTTCTCAAGGCCGCAGATATCCCATCGGTTCTGATCGAGGTTGGTTTTATGTCCTCGGACCGGGATCTGGCCAACCTAAAGAACAGCGATTGGCGCCAACGCATGACCGAAGGCGTGCGTGATGGGCTACAGGCATGGGTGATTGCCGACAAAGCCGCCAGCGATTTGGTTCGCAAGTAAGGCAAACAAGCGAAATTCTGCGCGAAATTCCCCATGATGTGTTTTGACCCCCGAAACCGCACCGCGTATAGAGAGGGGGGATTATATCGGGGGTCTACGTGATCAGATTCATCTTGTCCTTCTTCGGAGGCATCTTCACCTTAGTTACAATGGGCGTCGGCTTTGTCGCCCTGTCCATTGGTGCGGTGTTCTACGTCTATGGCAAAGACCTACCAAGCCACGAGGCTCTGGCCCAATATCGTCCACCGACGATCAGCCGGATTTACTCGTCCGAAGGGCGCATCATTGATGAGTTCGCTAAAGAGCGTCGCTTGTTTGTGCCAGCAGAAGAAATTCCGCCACTGGTGAAACAAGCGTTTATCTCTGCGGAAGACAAAAACTTCTATACGCACAAAGGCTATGACACCCGCGGCATGGCCGCCGCCGCTGTTGAAGCTGCGCAAGGGGGCCGCCTGCGTGGTGCGTCTACGATCACGCAACAGGTGATGAAAAACTTCCTGCTGTCAGGCGATCGCTCTGCTGAACGGAAGATCAAAGAATTGATCCTTGCCTCGCGCGTGGAAAACGTCTTGGACAAAGACAAAATTCTAGAGCTTTACTTGAACGAGATTTTCCTCGGTCAGAACTCTTTTGGTGTGGCTGCCGCAGCGCAAACCTACTTCAACAAATCCCTAACCGAATTGCAGCCAAACGAGGCGGCTTATTTGGCAACACTGCCAAAAGCGCCTTCTAACCTACATCCAGTACGCCACAAAGAAGCAGCGATTGAACGCCGTAACTTCGTTTTGGAAGAGATGTATGAAAACGGCTATCTGTCCAAAGCCTCTTTTGACACTGAGGTTCAGCAACCTTTGCTTTCTGTGCAAAACGGCGATTACGAAAGCCATCGCGCCTCTCGTCCGCCGCGTGACTATTTCTCTGATGAAATCCGCCGCCAACTGAGCCGTGATTTCGGTGAGGAAGAATTCTTTACAGGCGGCATGGCTGTGCGCGCGACCCTCGATCCGGAACTTCAGGATGTCGCAGCACGCGCGCTGCAAGATGCGCTTGAAAAATATGACCGCAGCCTCGGCATCTGGCGCGGCACAGGTAAAACCATTCCTGTTGAGGAACTGGCGAGCGAAGAACAATGGCGCAAAGCCCTTTCTAACATCAGTGTCTCTCGCGATGTGAACCTCGATAGCGAGTGGATGCCCGCTGTTGTTCTCAGAGTTGGCACCAATGACGCCCGTATCGGGATCGAAGGTGTTGAGGATGATGAAGACGGACATTTCATCACCGCCAAAGATGTTCAATGGGCGCGCAAACGCAACCGTGATGATGGTAGCCTTGGCCCTAAAGCCAAAGTCGCTGGTGACCTGCTCGAGCAGGGTGAGGTTGTCCTCGTTCGTGCCATGACAAGCGACAGCGACGGATCTTTCATCCGCTGGACTCTGCGCCAAGTGCCAGAAGTGCAGGGCGGCTTTATGGCGATGGACGTGAACAACGGCCGTGTCATCGCCATGCAGGGTGGCTTCTCTTATCAGCACTCCGTGTTTAACCGCGCGACACAAGCGCAGCGTCAACCTGGCTCTAGCTTCAAACCATTCGTATATGCGGCAGCTTTGGACAGCGGCTATACGCCAGCGACCATCGTTGTGGACGCTCCGATTGAGATCAACACCCCACAGGGTCTCTGGCGCCCGCGCAACTCGTCCAACAAATTCTATGGCCCAACACCTTTGCGTACGGGGATCGAGTATTCTCGGAACCTGATGACCATTCGTTTGGCCCAAGAGGTCGGCATGGACGTGATCGGCGAATATGCTCGCAACTTTGGTGTCTACAATAATATGGGCCAGTTCTTGGCGAACTCTCTTGGCTCTGAAGAATCCACCTTGTTCAAAATGGTCTCTGCCTACGCGATGTTCGCAAACGGTGGCGAACGTGTTGAACCGACTTTGATTGACCGTATCCAAGATCGCTTCGGCAAAACAATCTACCGTCACGACCAACGCGACTGTGTCGAATGCACGGACGCTAGCATTTCGACGGATCAAGCGCCAAAGATTGTCAGCAACCGTGAACGTGTGATGGATGCGATCACGGCTTACCAGCTGACGTCCATGATGCGCGGCGTTGTCGAACGCGGCACCGCCAAAGAGGCGATCAACCTTCCAGTGCCTGTGGCTGGCAAAACCGGTACGACAAACGAAGCCCGTGATGTTTGGTTTGTGGGCTTCACCAACACCATGGTTGCAGGCTGCTATATCGGTCATGATACACCGCGCCCATTGGGCAAGGGGACCTTTGGGGGCAACACCTGCGGTCCGGTCTTCCAGCAGTTCATGCAAGCCGCGATTAAGAAAAACGGCTCTGGTAAATTCCGCGTGCCGCCTGGTGGTCAATTCATCAAGATCGATCGCTTCACCGGTGCGCGTTTGGCAGATGACGCATCAGGCGATCATGTGGTTGCCGAATACTTCCGCGTTGGCGAAGAGCCAATCTTCGGTGTTGCCTTCGATGGCGGCTTTGCCATGGGCTCTAACCTGCCACTTTACGAGCAGGCAGGCGGACAAGTGAAAACCGTAACCACGTCAACCGGCAAGAAAGCTGTCGTTGGTCCAAAGGCCAATTTTGGCACGCTGTCCTCCGGCGGCCTGTATTAACAAACATAACGAAACAAAGCGGATCGGGCAGGGGCACCTTGCCCGCCCCGTATGGGTGGGCTATCACCCAATCTGAAACGACTGACAGGACTTTGCCATGCGCGCCGAGGTACAAAACACCGTTACCGAAATCGAAAAATCCATCGACCTGCTCAAGCAGCGTATGGATTGGGAAACGGCATCCTTCCGCTTGGAAGAGTTCAACGCACGCGTCGAAGATCCAAACCTATGGGATGACGCCGAAGGCGCTCAGAAACTGATGCGCGAGCGTCAGTTGTTGGTGGATGCCATTGATGGCGTGAAAGCCCTGCAAACAGATCTGTCAGACAATATCGAGATGATCGAGCTGGGTGAGATGGAAGAAGATGACGAAGTCATCAAAGACGCGGAAAACGCGATCTTCTCCCTCAAAGAAACAGCCGCTGAAAAGGAACTCGAAGCGCTGCTGAATGGCGAAGCCGACAGCAACGATACCTTCCTTGAAATCAACTCTGGTGCCGGTGGCACAGAAAGCTGTGACTGGGCTTCGATGCTGGCACGCATGTATGTGCGTTGGGCTGAAAAGCGCGGCTATACGGTCGAGCTGCAGTCCATGACAGCAGGCGAAGAAGCTGGCATTAAATCAGCAGCTTACAAGATTTCTGGCCACAACGCCTACGGCTGGTTAAAGTCTGAAAGCGGTGTGCATCGTCTGGTGCGTATCTCTCCATATGACAGCGCAGCCAAGCGTCACACGTCCTTTAGTTCTGTCTGGGTCTATCCAGTTGTTGACGACAATATCGAGATCGAAGTGAACCCAGCTGACATTCGCATCGATACCTATCGTTCCTCTGGGGCAGGTGGTCAGCACGTGAACACCACGGACTCTGCGGTGCGTATCACACACATCCCAACAGGGATCGTTGTGACCAGCTCTGAAAAGTCGCAGCACCAAAACCGCGACATCGCCATGAAGGCCCTGAAATCGCGCCTGTACCAACAAGAACTCGACCGCCGCAACGCCGCCATCAACGAAGCGCACGAAGCTAAGGGTGATGCAGGGTGGGGCAGCCAGATCCGCTCTTACGTTCTACAGCCTTACCAAATGGTGAAAGACCTGCGCACGAACCACGAGACATCCGACACCAAAGGTGTTCTGGATGGCGACCTTGATGGTTTCATGGCAGCCACTTTGGCGATGGATGTGGCGGGCAAAAGCCGCGCAGATGCTCAGGGCGAATAAAACCCACACCTAATTCAAAACGAAAAAAGAGAGGCGCAAGCCTCTCTTTTTGTTTGATTTAACGTCACTTTAAAAGTGATGGATCAATCTTGACCGCGAGACAAGGCTGCAACGCCAGTGCGCGCCACTTCAACCAGACCCAGCGGACGCATCAAATCTGCAAAGGCATCAATCTTTTCCGGCGCGCCGGTGATCTCAAAGATGAAGCTTTCCAGCGTCGTATCCACAACGTTTGCGCGGAAGATATCCGCCAAACGCATCGCTTCCACGCGTTTCTCGCCCGTACCTGCCACTTTGAACAGGCCAAGCTCACGCTCTACAGAGGCGCCTTCAACCGTCAGGTCATGCACATCATGCACAGGCACAATACGGCCCAGCTGTGTTTTGATCTGTTCGATCACCTGCGGCGTACCGGTTGTCACGATCGTAATGCGCGACTGATGGCCGGTGTGATCCACCTCGGCTACGGTCAGGCTTTCGATGTTGTACCCACGACCAGAAAACAGCCCGATCACGCGTGCTAGAACCCCAGGTTCGTTGTCTACCAGCACCGCCAAAGTATGGCTTTCAGGCACATCCGAGAAGGTCGGGCGCAGGTTATAAGCAGAATGGCTCGTGGAGCCTTTTTTGATTTTCAAAGCAGCCATGATCGTTCTCCTTACACCAGTACCGCGCCGCCGGATTCAATGGCGCCCTGTGTAGACGCTTCACCCAGCAACATTTCATTGTGCGGCTTGCCTGATGGGATCATCGGGAAGCAGTTCTCGTGTTTCTCAACCAAGCAATCAAAGATCACTGGACCGTCGTAGTTGATCATTTCCATGATCGCATCATCCAGATCATCTGGGTCAGAACAAATGATACCCTTGGCACCAAAGGCTTCCGCCAGTTTCACAAAGTCAGGCAGGGCTTCAGACCAGCTGTGAGAGTAACGCTCACCATGCAGCAATTCCTGCCACTGGCGCACCATGCCCAAACGTTCGTTGTTCAGGATGAACTGTTTGACAGGCAGGCGGAACTGAACCGCTGTGCCCATTTCCTGCATGTTCATCAACCAAGACGCTTCACCGGCCACGTTCACAACCAAAGCCTCTGGGTGGGCCATCTGCACACCAATAGAGGATGGGAAACCATAGCCCATTGTGCCCAAGCCACCGGACGTCATCCAACGGTTTGGATCTTCAAAGTTAAGATACTGCGCCGCCCACATCTGGTGCTGGCCAACCTCTGTGGTCACATAGCGATCCATGCCTTTGGTCAGCGCTTCGAAACGTTGAAGAGCATATTGTGGTTTGATCACTTTGCCTTCTTGCTTGAAATCCAAGCAATCCACCGCACGCCATTCGCTGATCTGCTCTTGCCACTTGGCAACAGCCGCCGCGTTGGTTTTACGGCCACGGGCTTTCCAGATCTTCAGAAGATCTTCTAACACATGCGCCACGTCACCCACGATCGGAATATCAACAGGGATCACCTTGTTGATAGAGCTTGGATCAATATCGATATGCGCTTTCTTAGAATTCGGCGAGAAGGCAGAGATCAGACCCGTGATACGGTCATCAAAACGCGCACCAACGTTGATCATCAGATCACAGTCATGCATCGCCATATTGGCTTCGTACAACCCGTGCATACCCAGCATACCAAGCCAGTTCTTACCAGAGGCAGGGTAGCAGCCCAGACCCATCAGCGTGGATGTGATCGGGAAACCTGTTGTGTCTACCAGCTCGCGCAGCAATTGGCTGGCGTTCGGGCCAGAGTTGATCACGCCGCCACCGGTGTAAAACACAGGGCGCTCAGCCTTTTCCATCAACTCAACCAGCGCTTCGATCTCGGTGATGTCGCCTTTCAGCTGTGGCTGATAGTGATCCGTACGTGCGCTTTTCGCTTCTGTATAGGTGCCGGTCGCAAACTGCGTGTCCTTTGGAATATCCACCAAAACCGGACCCGGACGACCAGAACGCGCAATATGGAAGGCTTCGTGCATGGTTGCCGCCAAAGTATCTGTCTCTTTGGCCAGCCAGTTGTGTTTCGTACAAGGGCGCGTAATGCCAACAGTATCCGCTTCTTGGAAAGCGTCAGAGCCAATCATAAAGGTTGGAACCTGACCGGAGATCACCAGGATAGGGATCGAGTCCAGCAAAGCATCTGTCAAACCCGTCACGGCGTTGGTTGCGCCTGGGCCAGAAGTCACCAGCGCCACACCCACCTTACCGGTGCTGCGCGCATAGCCTTCAGCCGCGTGAACTGCAGCCTGCTCGTGGCGCACCAGAATGTGCTTAATGTCATTCTGTTGAAAGATTTCGTCATAGATCGGTAGCACAGCACCACCAGGATACCCGAAGACTGTGTCCACACCCTGATCTTTCAGAGCTTGAACAACCATTTTCGCACCGGTCATCTGACGTGTCATTTGTCTCTCCACTTTCAACGTCTTCCAAAAACAAAAAAGCCCCCGATTTTTTCGGGGGCGCATGGTAACCAATATGGTGTCCGTTACCGGTCCATGCGCCTATTTTCCACAATGACGACTAGGTCAAACATTCGTCGGGTCCTTCTTGCGTTAAAGCGGACATTATGGCTGTGGAAAACCGGCGTCAACCAGCAATTAGCAAAATTTATGTCGCTTTGGCGCATTTTTCTTTTCGAAAGTTGCGCAAAACACGTTTTTCCTTCTCGAAAACATACAGAGCACCTCAAAATCCGGCTTTTGAGCCGTTTTTCACCCTAGGTGACGGGGCCGGTACCTTGCAGCACCCCATGTTCGATCGCATAGCGAGTCAAACCAGCGGTCGAACTGATGTCCAGCTTGCGCTTGATATTCTTGCGGTGGGTCTCAACTGTGCGCACGGAAATATTCAACTCCAAAGCCACTTCTTTGTTGGATTTACCCTGTGCCAATTGCAGCAAAACGGTCTGCTCGCGACTGGTCAAAGACTCGCGGTCACTGTTGTCCGTTGGCTCCAGTGATCCCTTGGCGCCCGTGCACAGATACCGCTCACCACGCATCACCGTATCAATGGCGGTTTTGATTTCATCTGTAGGCACGTCTTTCAGAATGTACCCAACAGCCCCATGGTTCAGCGCGGTTGAAATATATTCAGGGCTGTCATGCATCGTCAGGATCAAGATATGCGTGTCCGGCTTGCTTTCCAAAATCATCTCGGTTGCGGTCAGCCCCCCAAGATCCGGCATATTCAGATCCATCAACACAACATCCACATCGTTGTTCTTGATGAACCCCACAGCTTCACGCCCATTAGACAATGTGGCGATCACATCAATATCGTCAAAACTCTCCAGAACAGACTGAATGCCCTCTGCGACCATCGGATGGTCATCTACGATCACGACAGAGATCTTCTCACTCATGCCTTTGCCTTTCCTTTGTCTACGCCATCTTGCTCAGGGGGCAGAACATGGCTCAGAGGCACCTCAGCCACAATCACCGTGCCTTCCTCACTAGAGAAGATACGTAGGTTTCCATTCAATTGCTCAACACGTTCTTGCATGTTGCGCAGCCCAAGCCCGCCAATCGGATTGCTCCTTGGGCGGTTTTGGGTAAAGCCTTTTCCATTATCACTGATCTGCATAGTCGCGCCTTTGCGGTGCCCTCGTAGATCGATCGAGACTTTGGTGGCGCCGGAATGGCGCTCGATATTCGTCAGCGCTTCTTGCGCGATACGATACAACGAAAACTTCGCATCCGGATTCAAACGGTTTCGAAACACCACGGTTTGAAACTCTGTCTCAATGCCCGTGCGTTGGCCGAAATCTTCGATCAAAGCGCGTAGGGCAGGGCCCAAGCCCAGATCATCCAAAATACCAGGGCGCAAGTCGCGCGAGATACGACGCACTTCGTGGATCGCGGTGGTCAGGTTCTCCATACCGCGCTCCAGCGTGTCTTCAGCCCGCTGATCGCCCGATTGCATCCGGCGGCGCGTGCTGTCCAACGAATAGCGCACCCCAACCAGAATTTGCGAAATCCCATCATGCAATTCTCGCGCCACTCGGCCGCGCTCTTGTTCTTGTGCGTCAAACACCCGCTCGGTCAGCTTTTTCAACTTTGCGTCCGCAAGGCGACGCTCTCGAATATTAATGACCAACCCAGACAAGAAGACCAACAGCAGCGCCCCAAGCGTAATCGCACCGATATACAAGAACGTGCGTTGAACCCGCGCTTCAACCTCCGCTCGCGCAGCGGCAGTGGTTTCAAGCACGTCATCAATGAAGACCCCCGTGCCCACAGCCCACCGCCAACTCGGGAAAGAGGTCACATAGGAAATCATCCGCGCCTCTTCACCGTTTGAGGGCTTTTCCCACAGGTGCTCAACATAACCGTCACCGCCACGCGCGGTTTCAATAAAGTCGGCGACCACTCTGGTGCCTTCCGAATCGACAAAGTCGATCCAGTTTTGATTGATCAACTCGGTCTGTCGCGGTGAAACAAGGTTCAGCCCGTCATAGTCGTAGACGAAGAAAAAACCCTCATCCCCATAGATCATCGCGGCCAAAATCTGCATCACCTGACGCTGCGCCATGTCGTCATTTGGCGCAGCGGTTCCGTAGATGAAGTAAAACCCGTTACGAGCTTGAGTTACATAGTTTTTTAGCTCTGCCTTCTTGGCTTCAATCAGCTGAATTTCCAGCGCCTTAATCTCACGCTCTGCGAGGGCGCGAGATTGGTTGGCCACGAGTACAGAAATCGCCGCCGCCGCAAGGATCAAGGGCAGGGTGGCCAGCAGGAAAAGCTTCTGCCCGTAAGACAGGCGAATATGCTGCAAAACAGAGCGCATGGACGAATCGAATAGGGTTTCTGATTCCAGAATCCTAGAGAGAAATTCGTAATGCCCCCTAGAAACCGGTTAAATTTTCCACAGAAAACAACGCATTTGCGTAAAAAATACCGGTTTTCATAACCTCGCTACGTAGTACTAGGTATTTTCACAAGAAGCCCATCTGTCTAGTCTTCCCAATACTTGAAACGGTCCGCTCGCATTGTGTCTTGACGCAAGGCGATGCACTAAAATTCTGGGAGGAACACATATGGATCGTCGTTCATTTCTGAAAACTTCTGCTCTTGGTGGCTCTGCAGCAGCAGCGTCCACACTGGCAGCACCTGCATACGCACAGGGCAAGCGCACACTGACCATGGTTACATCTTGGCCACGTGGTTTCGCTGTTCTGGACGATGCAGCGACATACATGGAAAACATGGTGTCTGAAATGTCTGATGGCACTCTGACCATCGACAAAAAAGCACCAGGCGAACTGGTTGGCGCATTGGAAGTCTTTGACGCGGTAACATCCGGTCAGGCTGACATGTACCACTCCGCTGACTACTACTTCATCGGTCAGCACCCAGGTTACGCATACTTCACAGCGGTTCCATTCGGTGGCACAGCGCAAGAAGTGTCCAACTGGTACTACCACGGCGGCGGCGAACAGCTGCACGACGAGCTGGGCTCTATCTTCAACCTGAAAGGCCTGCTGGCAGGTAACTCTGGTTCCCAGTCTGGTGGTTGGTTCCGCAAAGAGATCAACTCTGCAGCAGACTTCAACGGTCTGAAATTCCGTATGCCGGGCCTTGGTGGTCAGGTTCTGGGTAAACTGGGCGCATCTGTTCAGAACATCCCAGGCGGCGAACTGTACCAAGCGCTGTCTTCCGGTGCTCTGGACGGTCTGGAGTGGGTTGGCCCGATGGCTGACGAACGCGCCGGCTTCCAAGAAGTTGCAAAAGTCTACTACACAGCGGGCTTCCACGAGCCAGGCTCTGCACTGTCTTCCTCTGTGAACCTAGATGTTTGGAACGAGCTAACTGACCAGCACAAAGCGATCCTGCGTTACGCGTCTATGGCGACAACACAGTTCCAGCTGGCGGAAACTCTGGCAAACAACGGTGCTGCACTGGCACGTCTGCAAGCGCAAGGCGTTAAGACAATGCAATTCTCCGATGATGTTTGGGATGCCTTCGGTAAAGCCTCTGCTGAGGTTATGGACGGCTACATGGATGATCCGCTCTTCGCGAAAATCCGTGAATCCTTCGAAGCGTCTCTGGCGAACTCCGCATCTTGGATCAACAAATCAGACGGTTACTACGTTCAGCAGCGCGTTCGCGTTCTGGGCGGCTAAGTTAGCCGATCCGAAAACATGGCCTCGGGGACACCCGAGGCCAACTTTGATTGCTGCCCAATCGCGCGCAATCAACCCAATACCTTCAGGGGGACATCATGGCAGACACTGGCGTCGCCAGCTTCGGGCAGATCGTTTCTGCGATCGGGGAAGGCATAGTCTGGGTGCTTCAAAACATCCTGATGGCCTTTGTGCACATCGCGCAGGCTATCTCTCAACCGCAGCTTTGGCTTGACTGGTCCAACAAAGAATCTTTGATGCGTTTCGTCTACTACGGCGGATCCACAGAGGTCTTCTTTGCGGCCTTCACCATTTTCTTGCTTGTGACAGCAATCGGCTTCTGGAAGCGTCAGGTCCTTTGGACCGTCGTACGCGCGCTCGAAGGCATGTCAAACACCATCGGCCGCTTCTTTGCTTGGGCTGGCCTGTTGATGGTGCTGCAACAAATCATCATCGTCTTTATGCAGCGTATCTTCACGCGGCCTGACATCGTGTTCGGCTTCGGGGTTCCACTGCAATTTGACATCAGCTGGTATGCTGAAGAGCTCAAGCTCTACAACGCGCTAATCGTAGCGCTTTGTGCGACATATACCTTTGTTCAAGGCGGCCACGTCCGTGTTGACCTTGTGTATTCCGCCGTCAGCTACCGCACCCGCAAAATCATCGATATGTGTGGCTCCCTTGTGTTCATGATGCCAATGGCTGTCATGACATGGATGTACGGCTGGTACTTCATGTGGCGTCACCTGATCGTACCTAAACCATCCGCAAGTGACTCGCTGGAACGCCTGCTTGCCAAATCCCGCGCCCTGCGCTGGAACGTGGAAACCATCGGTTTCTCGGCAAACGGTTTCACAGGCTACTTTATCTTCAAAATCCTGCTGGTGACATTCGCCGGTCTGGTCTTCCTGCAAGCTATCGCGTTCTTCTACCGCTCTTACCTCGAGCTGGTTGAAGGCGAAGAAGCTGAAGGCAAGTACCTTGATCGTGATCGTCTTGGCGACGGCGAAGAAGCCTACGAAGGCACACACTGAGGTAAGGAACAGAAACTATGTTATTTGGACTAGATGGGGTCGAAATCGGCCTGATTATCGTCTTCCTCTGCCTCTTCGGCGGGATCCTCTCCGGGTTCCCCGTCGCCTTCGCCATCGGCGGGGCAGGGATCATCTCCTTCGGGATCATTGCCGCACTGGACAGTGCTGGCCTGCTTATTCACCAAGCGATCGATACATCATCGCCGCTCTATAACGATTTGATCTCGCAAGGGGTCAAAGCCGATAAGATATCGACCTTCCGATACCCAGACTTACCGCGGATCGCAGAACCTGTGTTCGCCTCCGGCTGGGAAACCGCGATGGATCGCAACATCTCCTTCTTGGTGAACCGTATCAACGAACGCGTTCTGGCCGGTCAGTCCATCGAGACTCTGCTGGCGGTTCTCATGTTCGTTCTGATGGGCATCACGCTGGAACGCTCCAAGATCGCAAACGATCTGCTGACCACAATGGCGCGCGTCTTCGGCCCGCTGCCGGGCGGTCTGGCTGTATCCGTTGTTGTCGTGGGTGCCTTCTTGGCAGCCTCCACAGGGATCGTGGGCGCAACCGTTGTGACCATGGGCTTGCTCAGCTTGCCAACCATGCTACGCCACAACTACTCGCCAGAATTGGCGACAGGTGTGATCGCAGCATCAGGCACTTTGGGTCAGATCATTCCACCATCCATCGTGATTGTTCTACTCGGCACATTGGCGGGTGACTTGTATTCGGGCGCTCAAGAAGCCCGCGCGCAAGTGGCAGGCTGTACCGACGCGCTGACCTACCTTGGTGAGCCAGCGGTTGTCTCTGTGGGGACCCTGTTCCAAGCGGCGCTTGTTCCGGGCATCATGTTGGCGGGTCTCTATGGCCTATATGCCTTTGGCTACGCGATGGCGAACCCACATAAGGCCCCAGCGGTCACGATGGGCGCCTCTTCTGGCGAAGTCTCCACACGCAATGAACGCCTCACATGGTTCGTTCTGGCGCCTGTCGTTCTGATCGGTGGCCTGATTGTGATGAACTCCGCCAATGTCGTGGGCAACCAATCGACCTTGGTCGACAGCTACTCTGACAGCGGCATCGCAGCCAGCCTGCGCACCAATGTCGGCGACGAGTGTAAAGCCTCCATGATCGAGCTTCACGGCCAAGAAGCTTGGGATCAAGCGATCTCCGAGCAGGAAGCCATCGATGCAGCAGGCGGCTCGCAAGAGTCTCGTCAGCTGACACCGGAAGAGCTCGAAGTGAAACGCGCTGAGAAAATCGCATCCATTGCCCCAATCGGCTCTGGTCTGGCGATCTCTATGGTGCTGCTCGCGCTGATCATGACAACCGCACGCGGCGTCGCGCCATCTGCGGACCCAACACCGATCTACATCGGTATGGGTGGTGTTGCGCTGACCTTGCTCGTGAACGCGGGCCTTGTGCAGCCGACACATAGCTCCGGTCAGGCGCTTGTGTTCATGGCCATCCCAATCCTTATCGCGCTCTATGGTGCGAAATATGCGATGGGACAGCTCAGCAAGAACGAGCTTCTGCGCGTGGTCTTCCCACCGCTGGTTCTGATCGTCGCTGTGCTTGGGTCAATCCTCGGCGGTATCACCAACCCAACCCCAGCCGCAGCGCTAGGGGCAGGGGGCGCGATCCTGCTGGCAGCCTACCGCAAGCTGAAAGAGGAAGAGGGCAACGCCAAACTGATCATCCAAGCCGCATTCGCGATTGTTGTGATGATCTTGGTCGGCGTGAACTTCGATCTGCGCATCAACCAGCCAGAAGTCTCTGCTGAAACCTGGATCGCTTTCTTTGCAGCCTATGGCGCGTATCTCTTTGCGATGTTCGGCATTCTGTACAGCTGCTGGGTTCTGTTCCGCACCTCGGTCATGTCACCGATTGTCCGCGAAACAGCCAAGGTGACCTCGATGGTTTTCACCATCTTGATCGGTTCTCAGCTTCTGAACCTTGTGGTGATCTCCTTCGGGGGCGAGCATTACATCCAACAGTTCCTGCGTTCGTTTGACAACGAATTCACGGTCTTCCTGTTGGTGATGCTGGTGCTGTTCATTCTGGGTTTCGTTCTCGACTTCCTCGAGATCATCTACATCGTGATCCCAATCGTGGGGCCGGTCATCTACGGCGGCACGTTTGATCCGAAATGGGTGACCATCATGGTTGCGGTGAACCTGCAAACCTCGTTCCTCACGCCACCCTTTGGTTTCGCGCTGTTCTACCTGCGCGGCGTGGCTCCGGCGAGCGTCACAACCAGCCACATCTACCGCGGGGTTGCACCATTCGTGCTGATCCAAGTGGTAGGCCTTGGCTTGCTCTGGAGCTTCCCTGGCATCGTGACCTTCCTGCCAGCCATCATCGGCAACTAAACGGCGGTAAAAACCCAAAAGAAAAGGGCCCTTCGGGGCCCTTTTTGCTGCATCGCTTTAAAGTCGTTTCAAGCGCCAGACAGAAGCGGCGAAGCCAAACAACGCAAGCAGTGCAAGGCTCAGCCACACCGCGCCAGACTGCGCGTGATACACTACGCCTGTGTCCTGATCAAAACAGCGTCCAACTTCGTTGAAACAGGCGCGACGCTTAAAACTGCCGTCATACCAAAGAAAAGCAAAAACCAACGCAGCCCCAAGCGCCCCAAACGCCAACAGCTTAAGAAGCAGTCGCGCCATATCAGTTCACGTAGTCCTGCCGCAAACCACGCAATACAAAATACTGCCGCGCCGTCTCTTCCATCTTACACTGCGATGACACAGCAGACACCTGCGATCCAAAGGGTTTCGCAATGGCGATCACATTGCCACACCGCGCATCCCGAAATTCAATCCACGCGCGCTGCATGTCCCGTAAAGCATCGCTCAGCGCGCCGGCGTCATACCCAAGGTCCATTTCCTCACGCGCCTTCGCCAATGCCATGGTTTCACGATAGGCATTGTTCAAAAACCGATCCCACACTATGGCCTCCGCCTGATAACAGGCGCCCAAAACCATATTGGGGCCACCGCCATTTCGCAGAATACACTCGTAAGCTTGCTGACCTACACATCTCATCGGATCATCATGCAGCGGAAAACAGCGATCAATCAGGTGTTCATCAATCGAGAAATCCTGAGCAGAACAGGGCGCAGACCAGCCCAAACTCACAACCAACAGCGTCAGAACGCTTTTTATACCCATAACACCTGCTCCTGATGCAACAACGCTGCGCCAAAGCCTGCCTTGCATCCCCTACAAAGTAAACCGTCAGCCCGTTTGCAGGCGAATAGATTTGACAGATCCCCACAAGCTGCGTTCTATCGGACCTATGATATTGTCTTTATTGCTTCCCATCGCCATGCCGTTGCTGGCGCTTTGCTGTCTCTGGGCAGCCTATTTCCCAAGCCGTTTGTCACGGCTTGTTCTTATCGTAAATGGATGGGGATTGCTGGCGTTCACCCTATGGTATGTCGCCGTCTTTATTCTAGGGATTGTCTAGAAATACCAAACACTTACTTCACAGTTGGCAGTTTGATATTGGCCACTTGTTCCGCAATGGGATTGTCAATCACCGGCAGTTGATCCAGCTCATATTGGGCAGGGTCCGTCACGGGCTGCCAGCGATTTCCCATAAAGACCTCAAGCCCAGAGAAACGGCCTTTGTAGCCCATCTTTTCACTGCCCGGCACCCAATAGCCCAGATACACATAGGGCAGGCCGGCATCCTGCGCGATGCGGACGTGATCCAAGATCAGGTAAGTGCCCACAGATCGCTTCGACAAGTCCGGTTGGTAAAAGCTGTAGACCATGCTCACACCATCCTCGAGCACATCCGTCAGGCTCACCGCCATCAATGCGTTTGTCTCCGCCTGCGTGTATTCCACAACCCGTGATCGGATCGGCGTCTCCTCGACCATGGCTGCGAACTCAAACACATCCATATCCGCCATGCCGCCATCCGCATGGCGCGCATCCAGATAGGTGCGGAACAGATCATATTGGTCTTCCGTGGCCCAAGGCGATGTCGCCTTGCGCACCATATCCGTATTCTTATTCAAAACACGGCGTTGGCTGCGGGTGAATTTGAAGTTTCGCACATCAATACGAGCAGACAAACAGGCCGAACAGTCGGCACAGGAGGGGCGATACAGCACATTCTGTGAACGTCGAAACCCTTGCCCAGACAGGGCATCATTCAGCTCTTGCGCATTGTCGCCTTGCAACGCTGTGAACAGTTTACGCTCCATACGCCCATCCAAATACGGGCAGGGCTGTGGGGCCGTCACATAGAACTGAGGAGCAAGAGGCAGAGAATGACGCATAAGGGCCGCGAATTTGGTACAATCTATGCGACTGTAACAACGCTTCGCGGCCCCGCCAAGGGATTAGCTTGAATTATTAACCTGTCTTAGTAACGCGCCGCTTTGTTGATCGCGACAGAGCCAAGAACGTGGTCGGTCAATCCTTGTCCACGCGCAGAGGTCAGCATCAAGACAATCGAGCCGATCTGAAGGATGAAAAACGACAGGGAAATGCTGTAACCCAGCGTATGTAAAAACGCTGCGCCCAGATCAAAGCGATCCCCATGTCGGGTGCGAAATTCGATGCCAAAAAAGCGCATCCCAATCGTTGCGGATCCATTCGCCAGCGTCACCACACGGTAGGCAAACCCAACCACCAAAATCAAAAGTGGGAAGAAAAAGATGCCTGTGAATGCGGTAAACGGCAGGATCAAAACGCTGATGATACTGATCAGCACCATATCCAGAACCCATGAGAAAAGCCGTTTCATCGGCACATCAGCATAGAATTCAGGCTGTGTCTGCGGGTCGGGTAGGGCGAAACGATGGGGTGTCATATGTCTTTCACTGTCATAAAAGCGGCCCCCGAACCATTCCGGAGGCCATAGGTCATTTAGGCCAATCAGGCGTCTGCTGTTTCAGACTCGCGCTCTTGTGCGGCTTTCTTAGCACGTTCGTCCATGAACTGGTCGAACTCTGATTTGTCTTTTGCTTCGCGCAGACGTTCCAGAAAGCCTTCAAAGTTTGCTTGCTCATCTTCCAAACGACGGATCGTCTCGTCACGATACGCATCAAAGGCCGTGTTACCACTTGAGGCCATCACATGCATGCGGCGACGGGATTTACCACAGGATCGATGTTTGCTGAACATTCGTTTGCTCCAGATCATGTAAAACAGAAGCGCCAAACCAACAGGCCAGAAAAAGATAAAGCCAAGTACCATGGCGGCAATCCAGGCGCCTTTGCCTTTGCTATCCAGCCAGGCCTCGCTCTTTGAAAACCAACCCAGGTGGGCAGTATTTTGTGGGGCTGAGGCGACAGATGTCATTTGGGTCTCCATAAGTTAGGGTTTCAATGTGAATGCCTTTCACATCATACCAGATGGGAATGCCGCGGGGCGCATACAAGAGTGAATGTGAAAGTTTTTAACATTTTTTGGAAAAGCACTATTTCACAATAGGATAGAGACACGCCTACAGACATATTTCCCACAACCATATAACGCATAATGGTAATTATGTTATTTTTATATATGCAGCAAAACGGCCAAAACACCGTTTTCTACTGTTCTAAGCCATCTCAGCGCTTCTAACCCACCGTCTAACACGCCTTACGCTAGACAGTTCAGGAAGTTTCGCGTTAGAAAACGCTACACGTTAAGGAGCGCGCCAATGTCGGCATCAATACTCATCTTGAACGGTCCAAACCTAAATCTTCTGGGCACACGTCAGCCCGAAGTCTACGGCACAACGACTTTGAAAGATATCGAAGACATGTGTGAAGCACATGGCGCATCTCTCGGCGTGTCTGTCACTTGTGTGCAAAGCAATCACGAAGGCGCGCTTGTCGATGCCATCCATGCTGCCAAAGGCACCCACGCTGGTATCGTACTGAACGCTGGCGCTTACACGCACACATCTATCGCTCTGATGGACGCAATCGCCTCTGTCGAGCTTCCTGTTATCGAGTTGCATTTGTCTAACATTCACGCCCGTGAAAAATTCCGCCACACGTCTTACATCGCACCAGTCGCGATTGGTCAGATCTGTGGTTTTGGCTCTCTGGGTTACCGTATGGCGATTGATGCGATGGTTCATCACATCGGATAATCCATGAAAGACGCAATACTGCGCACATTGAACAGCATGACAAATGCTGGGTCATTAGAAGAGCTTTGGTCTCAGCACGTAATCAAAATGGAAGAATACGGCTTTGACCGTTTGCTCTATGGCTATACGAATTTTCGTGTAGATCTTAATCTGGGCGACCCGGAAGATTTCGTCATTCTGTCCAACCAAGAACGCGCATACTTAGATCGCTTCTTCGGTGAACGCATGTTCCTGAATGGCCCCATGATTCAATGGGCCTTGGAAAACGACGGCGCTTGCAGTTGGCAGCTTCTCCACGATCAAGTGGCCGCTGGAAACATGCCGGAAGAACAGCGCCAAGTTCTTGAATTCAATCGTGAATTTCAGGTAAACGCAGGCTATACGATCAGCTTCAAAAGCGTATCCCTGCGGTCCAAAGGTGCGATCGGATTGGTTGCCAAACCGTCTCTCTCTCAGCAAGATGTCGAAGGCATTTGGGCAGAACACGGCGACGATATCTTGCTGCTCAACAACGTCCTACACTTGAAAATCCTCAACCTGCCCTACAGCAATCCAAAGCGCGCTTTAACCAAGCGCCAGCGAGAGGTTCTTGAATGGGTGTCAGACGGCAAAACAATTCAAGATATCGCCACCCTGCTCTCTCGGACGCCTGCCACAGTCGAGAAGCACCTGCGCCTCGCGCGTGAATCCTTGGGTGTCGAAACAACACCTCAAGCCGTCGCCAAAGCTTCGTTGCTGAATCAAATGTTTACAATCGAAAGTTGACTTAATCCTCCTTGTTATACCGTAACGATAAGGTAAGGTTTTCCATACCTGCAACACACACGTTTACCGTGTAATTAGATATCGTTCCGTGAGTGTGGCATTGGCCAGGGACATAAAGATCGTAACCTGCGCAATTTCGCGGCTCTGCGGTCTTTTTTTGCGGTCTTTTGGATTGCAGATTTGAAGGGCGATATTGCCGCGCACTTCAGATCATTTTGGGCTCCCCATCCCCATGTAGGGCCCAAATATTGAAACGGTGCTGTGGTCCCGCCACGGCGCCGTTTCTTTTTATTAACTAACCAATTAACCAACTCAGCCCGCAAACAGCCCAAAAGAAAACGCCGCTCCAAAGGAACGGCGTTCTAAAACTCTTTCGAAAGAAAGGCTTAGGGCTTAACCCTGAGCTGCTTTCGCAACTTCTGCTGCGAAGTCTTCTTCTTTCTTCTCGATGCCTTCGCCCACTTCCATGCGCACGTAGCCAACGATTTCCGCACCTGCTTCTTTTGCAGCCGCTTCAACAGTCAGATCTGGGTTGATCACGAAGTCTTGGCCCAGCAGAGTAACTTCTGCGAGGAACTTCTTCATACGACCAACGATCATTTTCTCGATCACTTGCTCTGGCTTACCAGATTCGCGTGCGATCTCGATCTGAACGTTTTTCTCTTTTTCAACAACCGCTGGGTCCAGGTCTGCTTCAGACAGGGACTGTGGGTTTGCCGCTGCAATGTGCATTGCAACCTGCTTACCGAATGCTTCGTCGCCACCTTTCAGTGCAACCAGAACACCGATGTTGCCCATGCCGTCTGTTGCTGGGTTGTGCACGTAAGAAGTCACAACGTCGCCTTCAACAGTCGCCATACGGCGCAGAGACATGTTCTCACCGATTGTCGCGATTGCGTCAGTGATCACTTCAGAAACAGGCTTGCCGCCCAGATCTGCGTTTGCCAGCGCTTCAACGTCAGAAACGTTCAGAGCTGTCGCCGCGATGCCAGCAACCATGTTTTGGAAGTCAGCGTTCTTACCAACGAAGTCAGTTTCAGAGTTAACTTCAACAGCAACACCTTTGCCGCCTTCAACTTTAACCGCAACCAGACCTTCTGCCGCTGTACGGCCAGATTTCTTAGCCGCTTTCGCCAGACCTTTTGTACGCAGCCAATCGATTGCTGCTTCTTGGTCACCGTCAGTTTCTGTCAGCGCTTTTTTAGCGTCCATCATGCCTGCGCCAGTCATTTCGCGCAGTTCTTTCACCATTGCGGCCGTAATCGCCATCTTGGTTCTCCTAGAATGTAATAGGTCATTTATGAGGGCGGGCTTACCCTGCCCTCATGAAAGATTTGTAACGCTTACGCGTCTGCAGCGGCTTCTTCTGCAACAGCTTCTTCAACTGGTGCTTCTTCGAATTCACCCAGGTCAACGCCTGCCGCACCCAGCTGAGCAGACATACCGTCCAGAGCTGCGC
Organism: uncultured Paracoccaceae bacterium; assembly: GCA_947499725.1. Taxonomy (GTDB): domain Bacteria; phylum Pseudomonadota; class Alphaproteobacteria; order Rhodobacterales; family Rhodobacteraceae; genus Cognatishimia. The sequence goes on from CANMPK010000001.1 coordinate 834,926, forward strand.
GGGATGCCAGGTCACAGTACAGCGCGATTGCACGTGCTGCGTCGTCGTTACCTGGGATGATGTAGTCAACGCCTGCTGGAGAGCAGTTTGTGTCAACAACAGCAACAACTGGGATGCCCAGTTTGTTTGCTTCTGCGATCGCCAAAGATTCTTTCTTAACGTCGATCACGAACAGCAGGTCAGGAACGCCGCCCATTTCGCGGATGCCGCCCAAAGACGCTTGCAGTTTCGTTTGGTCACGTTCCATGCCCAGACGCTCTTTCTTTGTCAGGCCTTCTGCGCCAGAAGCGAGCTTCTCGTCGATCTCTTTCAGACGGTTGATGGACTGAGAAACTGTTTTCCAGTTTGTCAGTGTGCCGCCGAGCCAACGGTGGTTCATGTAGTACTGAGCGGATTTCTCAGCAGCATCTGCGATCGGCGCAGTTGCTTGACGCTTTGTACCAACGAACAGAACACGGCCGCCTTTTGCAACAGTTTCACGAACTGCGTTCAGCGCTGCATCCAGCATTGGAACTGTTTGTGTCAGGTCCATGATGTGGATGCCGTTGCGTGAGCCGTAAATGAACTCACCCATACGAGGGTTCCAGCGTTGTGTTTGGTGACCGAAGTGTACGCCTGCTTCTAGCAGCTGGCGCATTGTGAACTCAGGAAGAGCCATGCGTGTATTTCCTTTTTCCGGTTTACGCCTTGGTGGGGGAAGTAAGAACATATGTTCCAACCGGCGGACTGTTAGGGATGTCTCCCCTAAGCAAGCCCAAACCCCACCTGCGGGTTTGAATGCGCGCGAATTACATGGGTTTTCTTGGCTTGGCAAGGGGGGAAATGCACAAAGCCCCCTGCTTTGGTGACTTACAGCGCCTTAGCCTTTGTCAGCAAAGGATTTCAACGCTTTCTGGTAGCCTTCCAGCCGCTGATTGGCATTGGTATCGACCACCAAAATCAGCGCCAGCATAATCATCGCCGACACAAAGCTCGCGCGCCAGATCGGCCCATCCAAAACCAAATACAAAATCGCGCAAAGCACAATCAACAGAGGGATCACCCGGAACACGGCCACTTTATACTGTGCCAACACGGCCTCCGCTCGCGCAAGTTCGGACGCTAGAAAGGCCTGCGGATCACTGTCAAAAGCACGCGGAAAACTCGTCACACGTCCATAACTTTGAAAGAAAATGCCCAGCCCAATGACCAACAACAAAATCCCAGCCACCAGAAACGGCACGGTATAGGCTTTGGCCAGCTCGGTTTTACCCAGTTTCCAAAATCCCGCGCTGCCCAGAACGAACATCACACCGAACAATACAAAAAACGAGGAAGACAGCATCTCTGCTTTTGTCCACTCAACCGCAGTTTTCACAATGTCCATTCCGCAATCTCCTCAGCCGTGTTTCTCAGACCAATGCCCGCCACGCACCTGCGCCTCACAATGGGCCGCCAAGGCTTTTCGATTGGCAAAATCTGCCGCCACGACTGGCGCGTGATACACCACCTCAACCTCGCCATGGCGCTTTGCGGCCAGCATCTGCAGCATATGCCCGCCAAACTCCATGTCACCCCACCAGCCATAAAACCGTGCATCTTGGCCCGTTGGTGCAATGTAGTTCACCGTGACCGGCTGAACTTTCATGTCGTCCAGCAGCTCTTTATCCAGAAAGGCCTGAAACAAGGTGGTCTTAAACGGCAATACGCGTTGCGCATCGGTGGATGTCCCCTCAGGGAAAAACAGCAGCTTCTGCCCCGCTTTCAAGCAGTCCTGAAACAGGATCTGCTGGCGCTTTGCCTCTTTGCGCTCGCGCGCAATGAACACTGTGCCTGCCAACTTGGCCAAAAAGCCAATGCCAGCCCAACCAGCCACCTCGGATTTGGCCACAAAGAACACCGGATTGCGCGCATTCAGCGTAAAGATATCCAGCCATGACGAATGATTGGCCACCACAGCCCCTGCCCCGCGCAAAGCCTTGCCAGTCTTGCGATACCGCAGCCCCATAATGCGCAGGCTCATACGGCACACCCATGGGGGCACATAGCCGCCCACCGGACGGCGCAGCCCAAAGATCGGCTTCTCCACCAAACGGATCAGCGACAGCACCACAATGCCCACCAGCATCACCAGCAAAATCAACAGGCCTCGCACAGCCACGCGCATCCAGCCAAAGCCAGAAATCTTAGGGTAGCTCGGATAGCCCTCATCACTTTCCCAAGTCGGAGACGCCATCCTTAAGAGCCCCGCGTATAAATCGCGCGCTGCGTCGCGTTCATGCGCTCGGTGTCCATGATCAAGCAGACATCCGTAGTGTTAAACGGCTTGTCTACAAAAGCCCCCTCACCCACATAGCCGCCCAAACGCAGATAGCCTTTGATCAAAGCCGGCACAGCCCGCATGGCGGCAACGCGGTTGATATCGGCTTCTGCATGCAGATCCATCGCTTGGAAATAATCGTCCAAAGCCCGCACCCGCAACTCTGGCGGCGCCAAATGGCGATGGTGCAGCAGTGCCAGACTTTCCGACAAAGCCTCCACATCCGTGCCATGAAAACTCGCCGTGCCAAACAGCACTTCAATGCCATGGTCCGCCACATAGTCTGCCAAACCATTCCACAGATGATACATCGCAGAACCGCCGCGGTAATCCGCATGCAAACAAGACCGCCCCAGCTCCAACAATTTGCGCCCGCTCTCTTTCAGAACGGTCACATCATATTCGCCTTCAGTGTAATATTTGCCGATCTTGGGCATCTGATCATCGCGCAACAGGCGATACACCCCAACGATCTTATCACGCGTCGCGTCGCCACGATCTTCGTCCAGCAACATCAAATGATCATAGAACGGATCAAAGGCATCCTTTTCCAAGCGCGCCTCATGATCCACCAAAGCACCCGTGCTGCCCAGCTCTGCCACGAAAACCTCATAACGCAAATGCTGCGCCGCCTGAATATCAGCCTCCGTCTCGGCCAATTTCAAAGTAAAGTTTTCAGTCTGTCTGAGCATTCATTCTTCGCCTGTGTCTTTGCGTGCTTTTTAGGCAGTCCACCCCGAATTAGCAACTCAGGCCCATCCAATCGCATCAAAGCTTTTGCGCGGCTTTGGGAATCAACTTAAGGGTTAGTTAACCGGACTTTGTTTCAATTACCGGAAATAGGCCCACACGCCGACTATCGAGCACGACCTTTCCAACCTCTTGGAAGTTAACGGTTATTTTGCCGTTGATGTTGGATTGCACTTGCCCGGTGCCCCAGCTTGGTTCGTCAGGGTGTGAGACCAACATACCAGGTTCATAAAAGGCGTTCATGTCTTCCATAGTTTTCTCCGTTAGGGTGTTCCATGTCTAAGCCAAATTTATCCGAACTCATAGCCTCCCGTATCTGCCATGATCTAATCAGCCCGGTCGGCGCCATCGCCAATGGGGTCGAGCTGTTAGAGATGACGAATGAAATTGGCCCAGAAACCGATTTGATCAAAGGCAGCGCCCAAAACGCCAGCGCACGGGTGCGCTTCTTCCGCATCGCCTTTGGCAGCGCAAGCGCAGAACAATCGATCTCCGCCCAAGAGGCGCACGATATTCTCGCCAGCCACATGCCGCATCGCTTCCGCATTGATTGGACCTGTTTTGACGATCTGCCACGTGCACAGGTCAAACTGATCTATCTGGCAGCGCTCTGTCTTGAAACCGCCATGCCCCGCGGCGGCATGATCAACCTCACCAAAGGGCGCACGATCCTCGTGGTGGGCCATGCCGATATCATGTCGCAAGAAAATGAAAACTGGGATGCCTTGGCCAACCTGCCCGTCAAAAGCGAGATTTCAGCCACCAACGTGCATTTCACCGTTCTGAAAGATACTGCAAATTCAGAGGGCTATAAGATGGACATCCAGCAGTCAGACCACCAGATATCCATCCGTTTTTCGTGAGATAGCTTAGGCGCGAACAGTCCCGTCGCCCACAACCAGATACTTAAAGCTGGTCAACTGCGCCGCGCCCACAGGGCCACGCGCATGCATCTTACCGGTTGCGATGCCGATCTCAGCCCCCATGCCAAATTCGCCACCATCCGCAAACTGGGTCGAGGCATTGCGCATCAAAATCGCGGAGTCGATCCGCTCAAAGAAACGCTCTGCCACTGCATCATCCTCGGTCAGAACGCAATCGGTATGGCTAGAACTAAACTGGCTGATATGCGCAATCGCGCCATCCACATCGTCCACAACCTTGGCCGCAATATCCATATCCAGATATTCCTTGCCCCAGTCCTCTTCTGTGGCTGCCAAAGTGCCTTCGATCTTCTGCAAGGTCTCATCCGCACGCACACGCACGCCAGCCTCAACCAGCATAGACACCAGATCACCGCCCAGACCGTCCACAATGTCCTTATGGATCAGCAGACATTCCGCCGCGCCACAAATCCCAGTGCGGCGTGTCTTGGCGTTCAGCACCACATCCATCGCCTTCTGCGGATCAGCCGCTTTGTCGACATAGATATGCACGATGCCTTCCAAATGCGCGAACACAGGCACACGCGCCTCACGCTGCACAAGGCCCACAAGCCCCTTACCACCACGCGGCACGATCACATCCACGGTGTCCACCATAGTCAGCAATTCCTGCACCGCCGCGCGATCGCGCGTTGGCACCAGTTGTACCGCGTCCAAAGGCAGACCAGCCGCTTTCAAACCTTCCGTAAAACACGCATGGATCGCGCCAGAGGAATGGAAGCCCTCAGAGCCCCCACGCAAAATCACCGCATTGCCAGATTTCAGGCAAAGCGCACCGGCATCCGCCGTCACATTCGGGCGGCTCTCATAGATCACGCCGATCACGCCCAAAGGCGTGCGCACGCGTTTGATCTTCAAACCGGTTGGACGGTCCCATTCTTCCAGAACCTCGCCCACAGGATCGACCTGACCAGCCACAGCACGCAGCCCATCGCAAATGCCCTGAATACGCGCTTCATCCAGCATCAAGCGATCCATCATCGCATCAGACAGGCCCTTGTTGCGACCAAACTCTAGGTCTTTCTTGTTGGCTTCGATGATCTCAGCGCGCTGCGCCCAAACCGTATCCGCCGCCACATTCAACGCTTTTTCCTTCGCCTCTGCCGGGGCAAAGGCCAGCTCTGCGCTCGCGGCTTTGGCACGTTGGCCAAGCTCGTTCATCAGGGCGGGGATATCTGTGAGATCTTTCATCAGATCGGTCCTTTGCTTTGGTTAGGCTGGCATCCGGCCAGCGAAGTTTGGTTAATCTACAGTCGTTACAGCGCCATGTCATCCCGCTGCACCAAGACAGCGCGGCCCACATAGCCCAGAATGCTTTCAATCGCAGAGCTTTGCTGCCCTTTGATCAGTTGAATATCGTCAGAGGGATAGGCGCTTAGCCCCTGCCCCAATTTATGCCCCGTGGCCGAGATAATCTCGACAGGATCACCCCGCAGGAAAGATCCCGTGCAATCCGTCACACCCGCCGGCAAAAGGCTCTTGCCGTTCAGCAGCGCCTTTTCCGCGCCCGCATCGACAATCAACTGCCCTTGCGGCTTCATCGCGCTGATCCAGTGCTTATAGGCCAAATGCGGCGTGCCCTGCGCAGTAAACCACGTGCTACGCGCCCCATCTTCCAAGGCTTTCAAAGGCCGCCGCACCGATCCTTCTGTGATCGCCATCGCGCAACCGCCATAAGTCGCCGTTTTGGCAGCCATCAGCTTAGTGATCATCCCGCCCTTAGACAGACCAGACACACCTTCGCCCGCCATATCTTCGATCTCCGGTGTGATCTCTGTCACCACTGGGAAATGCGCGGCATCAGGGTTGGTCTGCGGATTGTCCGAATACAGCCCATCCACATCTGACAGCAAAATCAACTGATCCGCCCCGGTGGTCAGCGCAATCTGCGCCGCCAAACGATCGTTATCGCCATAGCGGATCTCATCAGTGGCCACCGTGTCATTTTCGTTCACAATCGGCACAACACCCAGCTTCAACAACTGGCGCAACGTCGCCCGCGTGTTCAGATACCGACGACGATTGGCGCTATCTTCCAAAGTCACCAAAACCTGCGCGGTATTGATACCATAAGGCTTCAAAGCGTCCTCATAAGCGCCCGCCAGTTTGATCTGACCAACAGCCGCCGCCGCCTGCGACTGCTCCAAAGGCAAATCCTGCGAGGCCATGCCCAGCACACCGCGCCCCAAGGAAATCGAGCCAGAAGACACAATCACAACATCCGTGCCATTGGCCTTCAGCCACGCCACATCCTCGGCAAGGCCCTTCAGCCAATCCGCGCGCAAATCACCCGTGGTCCGGTCCACCAACAAGGCAGACCCGATCTTAACCACCAGCCGTTTTGCAGCACTTAAGGACGCCACGTCTCTTCTTCCTCTTCATCAGGCGCATTCAAGCGCAGGCGATGATCATCAATCTGCGTGCGCAGCGCGCGCAACACATCCGTTACATTCTCTTGGCTCGCGCCAGACATCAACATCACTGGGGCGCCCGTCGCAGCCTCCAGTTCCTCTTTCAGGAACTGCCGCTCTTCTGGGTCCATCGTGTCGATCTTGTTCAGCACAGTGATACGCGGCTTCTCGGCCAGTACACCGCCATAGGCTTCCAGCTCGCCAATGATGGTTTCATAATCCTTCGCCGGATCACCCGAGGTGCCATCCACCAGATGCAGCAACACCGCGCAGCGCTCAACGTGCCCAAGGAACAGATCACCCAAGCCCCGCCCTTCAGACGCGCCTTCGATCAAACCCGGAATATCAGCCACTACAAATTCAACGCCATCCACGCCCACAACACCCAAGTTCGGGTACAGCGTGGTAAAGGGATAATCCGCAATCTTAGGCCGCGCATTGGATGTCGCTGCCAAGAAGGTGGATTTACCCGCATTCGGCATGCCGAGCAGGCCAACATCCGCAATCAGCTTCAAGCGCAGCCACAGCGTACGCTCCACGCCTTCTTGGCCCGGGTTCGCTTTACGCGGCGCTTGGTTGGTACTGGATTTAAAGTGCAGGTTCCCGAAACCACCGTTACCACCTTTGGCCAGCAACACACGCTGCCCAACCTCGGTGACATCCGCAATCAAGGTCTCTTGGTCTTCATCCAAAATTTCTGTGCCCACAGGCACGCGCAACACAATGTCATCGCCCCGCGCGCCGGTGCGCCCGTTGCCCATGCCCGCTTGGCCAGAGCGCGCGAAAAAGTGCTGTTGGTACCGGAAGTCGATCAGAGTGTTCAAACCCTCAACCGCCTCAGCCCAAACATAACCGCCATTGCCGCCGTCGCCCCCATCAGGGCCACCGTATTCAATAAACTTCTCACGACGGAAAGACACACAGCCACCGCCACCGCCGCCCGAGCGGATATAGACCTTTGTCAGATCAAGAAATTTCATGGATTTGTCCTTTCAGGCGGTACATCTCCCGCCTGATACAGCAAAGACGGGGAAAAGCTCAATCGAGTTTTAGGCTATAAGTCCAAGTCGGCACCAGCGCATTACGCGCAACAGAGAATGTTTCTGCATCTCCGAGGTACTGAAAGCCCGCATTTGTCAGAACACGGGCGGAGGCCGGGTTGTCCTGAAAGACACAAGCAAACATCGTATCGCTTTGCAGCGGGTTTGCTGCAATCACAGTCCGCACCGCTTCAGAGGCCACACCAGTGTTCCAGAATGGCGGCGCCACCCAATAGCCGATCTCAGATTTGCCATCGTCCACGCGATCCAGTGAAATCACGCCCATCAGCTCAGCCGCGCCGTCTTTCACGCCATCAATCGCCCAAACATCAGCGATCCGGTCGTCCGCCAAAGCACGACTGATAAAGGCATCGGTCGCCCCCGGAGGCAAAGGATGTGGAATAGAAACGGTCATCCGCGCCAATTGGCGATCGCTGGCATAGTGATCGATCAAACCCTGATCAGACCGGCGCAATGGGCGCAGCACAAAACGATCCGCTTCAATGACCGGCTGGTTCACAATGGTATCGTGTTTCATCTCTGCTTCCCTCCATGCGTCGATCATGCCTTTGGCGCGATCTTTCCTTTTTGCCTACTTGCGCAGAAAACCCTGCTAATTCGTTAACGGCCGCCCTTCCTCCCAAAAGTTGGCCAAGATCCTGTGGTCCCGAATGGCAGCCTCTCCATGCTGCCCAAGTAAGGACCCTGAATATGGGTATTGATGCTGCTCCAATCAAGGAAAAACCTCTCACATCACCGCGAGAAACCGCGCATCTCCCAAAACAAAAAAGAGGACCGGCCCGAAAGCCGATCCCCTAAATTTTACAACACCTTTAGGTCGGCTTATTCAGCGGCCTCCGCCACTGGCAGAACCGAAATAAATGTGCGGCCTTTCAGGCCCTTGTGGAACTTTACGTTGCCGTCAACAGTTGCAAAGATTGTGTGATCTTTGCCCATGCCTACGTTCTCACCTGGCCACATCTTTGTACCACGCTGACGCATGATGATGTTGCCTGCGATAACGTTCTCGCCACCGTATTTTTTGACGCCCAAACGACGACCCGCGGAGTCGCGACCGTTACGGGAACTACCACCAGCTTTTTTATGTGCCATATCGTTAGTCTCCTATACTTCGCTTACTTCGCCAGTTCTTTGGCTTGCTCAACCCAGCCTTCGCGCTCGATGCGGCCTTTGAAAGACAGCTTCTCGTCGAATTCTGCGATATCTGCTTCACCCCATGCCGCGATTTGCGCGAATGTGGTTACGCCGTTTTCCAGCAGTTTCTTTTCCAATGCCGGGCCAACGCCAGACAGTTTCTTCAGATCGTCTGCACCTTCAGCTGCCGGAGCCGCTTTAGCTGCTGCTTTCTTAGGAGCCGCTTTCTTTGCAGGAGCCGCCGCAACAGCAACCGCTGCTACAGAACCCGCGCCGATTGCTGCTTTCACGCCAGACTTGTCAGCACCAGATGCCAGAATGTCTGTGACGCGAACCAAAGTCAGCTTTTGACGGTGACCAACGGTGCGCTTGGAAGAGTGCTTACGACGACGCTTCACAAACTTGATCAGCTTTTCGCCTTTGATCTGGTCGATCACGTCAGCTTGAACCGCTGCGCCGTCTACCAGAGGAGCACCAACAACGGTTTTATCACCGCCAAGCATCAGCACTTCGTTGAATTGAATCTTTTCACCCGCGTCTGCAGCCAGTTTTTCGACACGCAGAACATCGCCTGCTTGTACTTTATACTGTTTGCCACCGGTTTTCAGGACTGCGAACATGTCCCTTTTCCTTCATTTGACCGCGTTCTATGGCCACCCATGCAGGTGTTTCTGGCTTATGCCGCCTCGAACTGCGCGCTCTTCTCAGAGCGTTGTTACAACAAAACACGGCGCAAGGAGAGCCTTACGCCGATGCGCGCTTATGTTCATGCCTATGGATTAAGTCAACACTTCTTTGCAGCAAAAACGCGAAATACCCCAAATAACATTGGGATTTCCGCCGATTTTTCGCCCTTACAGGTCTTCACTTGGCTGCAAAGTCTCCAAATGCTGGGCCAAAGCATCAAAACGCTCGCCCATAATCGTATAATGTACGGCATTCATCAACTCATAAACCGCCTGCATTTTTGGGTGCTCCAGCGCCACTGTATAAGCTTCGATCTCATCGCCACTAAACCCTTGATAGGTATAGGCCGCGCCCGCCACAGCAGAGGCCTGCATCGCCAAACGAGTCTCTGTCTCATTCTCAGCAATCTGCGCCCACAACATGCCTTCGTCCAAACCTTGACGGATCACACCAGCCCGCGACGCAGCCACCAAAAACCGCACCTGAATTTGCTGCACGGCCTTAATGCCCCAACCTTCAGGATCAATCGCCGCATTCATGCGCTGAAAATACGCGATCTTCGGATCACCAGATTTCACCATCTCCGCAATGATCTCTTGGCCAGCGATTTCCTTCAGATCGTCATCATCAAAATGCGACAGGTTTTCCGCCTCAACCAACCGCGTCCCCAGATCGCTTTCATAGAAATTCACCGCATGATCCAGCGCATCCTGATCCAACTTATCTTCAAGCAAATCAACCGCTTGGGTCAGCATACCTTCCACTTCAAAGGTCTCATGCGCTCGTTTCTGCCAGACCTGACCAAAATCCTGATCTTCCAGCCCCAACATATAAGGCGCGCTTTCCGCCCCTAAGGCGATAGATTTCACCGCCACATCAAATCCGGTGATTGTCAGGAAGTTCTCAATATCCGCACGCTCTGCGGCATAGGCCGGCAAAGCCACAAGCCCTAGCCCAACAGCAGCAATGGCAGGTTTCAACGAAGATGTAACAGCGGAAATGATTGAGAAATGTCCCATCAGCGGCTCCTTTCACGAGGCGTCTTGCAGTTAATGTAGGCACTCAAACCGATCTGACAATTTCTTTCCGGTTAAGATCTGATCAATTTTCCGCGGGTGACACCGCTGCCCCCCTTCACCAACGCCAAAAAAACAGGCAAAAGCTGCGATAATGCGCTGCCACCTGCAGGAAACCTGCGTATTTCAGGCAATCCGCTTGAAAATCAGGCGGTTTCAAATTCTGCTGCCCTCATGAGACAGCCAACGACCAATACGTTCCACAAGCGCCTGACAACGCTTATCCAGCAAATCTATCCAGAGCTTGATGAGAACATCCTCTCAAGCAAAATCGTCGAAGCCTTTTGGCCAGATGACACCTCGCCGCGCAAACGCGGCCGCGTGCCGTCCAACAACCTTTGGACAGAAGAAGACGCGCTGCTCATCACCTACGGCAACTCCATCAAAGATGGCGTTCATAAACCGCTTGATCTGCTGCATGACTTTCTCATCCGCCGCCTTAAAGGTGCCGTGAACAGCGTTCATATCCTTCCATTTTTTCCGTTTACGTCAGACGATGGCTTTGCCGTATCAGACTTCCGAACCGTAAACCCACAGCTCGGCGATTGGCCCGATATCAACCGCATCAGCCAAGATTTCACCCTAATGTCGGATTTGGTGCTCAACCACGTCTCAAGCCAAGGCACATGGTTTAACAGCTACCGCCAAGGCCAAGAACCCTATAACAAATTCTTCTTTGAAGCCTCACCCGAGGATGATCTCAGCCAAGTGGTCCGCCCACGCACCACGCCGCTTCTGCAAGAGGTCGAAACCAGCGAAGGCACGCGCCACGTCTGGTGTACCTTTAGCCATGATCAAATCGATCTGGACTTCCGCAATCCCGAAGTCCTACTCGAATTCCTGCGCATCATCCGCCTGCACGTCGACAACGGCGTGCGCATCATTCGCCTGGATGCGGTGGCTTTCCTGTGGAAAGACGTGAACACCACGTCCATCCACCTGCCCCAAACCCACGCCATCGTACAATTGATGCGCGTGCTCTGTGACTACGCCGAAGAAGAGGTGATCTTGCTCACCGAAACCAACGTACCAAAGGCCGAAAACCTCAGCTACTTCGGCAATCGCAACGAAGCCCACGCCATCTATAATTTCCCGCTGCCGCCATTGGTGCTGCACGCGGTTATGTCTGGCTCAGCCGACTATCTGCGCCGCTGGCAAAGCGGCATGCCGCCCGCCCAGCTCGGCTGCGCCTACCTAAACTTCACCGCCAGCCACGACGGTATCGGCATGCGCCCGGCCGAGGGCATCCTGCCCCAAGAAGAACAAGCCAAGATGATCGACACGATCAAAGGCATCGGCGGCATGGTCTCCATGCGCGCCCTTCCAGACGGCGGCGAGGCCCCTTACGAAATCAACACAACCTTCTACGACGCCACCAGCCGCACCTTTGACGGCGCGGATGACTTCCATTTCGAACGCTTCATGTGCTCGCAAACCATTGTAATGTCACTAGAAGGCATTCCAGCCTTCTACATCCATTCTATGCTGGCCACGCCGAATGACCACGAACAGGTCAAACGCCGTGGCATGAACCGCGGCATCAACCGTCACCGCTGGGATTACCCGACCCTCAACGCGCTGCTCGACGATCCAGAAAGCCCACAGGCCCGCGTTATGGGCGCCCTATCAAACCGCCTGAAAGTGCGCAGCCAACAGCCCGCCTTCCACCCGAACGCCACGCAATTCACCATTCCCTTGGAAAACGAGGTCTTCGGCGTCTGGCGTCAAAGCATCGACCGCAGCCAATCCATCTTTGCGCTGCACAATGTCAGCAACAAAGAGGTTCAAATCGCCCATATGTCGATGAACCTGATCGATGATGAAACATGGATCGACCTGCTGACCGGCGAAGAAATCGACATGAACAACGACGCGGTCACCCTAGCGCCGTATCAATGCGTCTGGATCACCAACCGCGCCTGATGAAAACAATCATTGGGCGCCATGCGCCCAATGCCCCCGCTCTGGCAAGAAATTGTTAGGGAATTTGCACAATATAGGTCGGCTGACAGGCCTCAGCCTCTGGCGTTTCAACGCAAGCCTCAACCAATCCCAGATAATAATCAAAGAACGGAATATTCGGCGTCTCAATCAGTTTCGCGCCTTCCAACATGCTCCAAGCCTGCTCAGGCTCCGCTGAATGCACCGCCGCGAAAGCCATCGCCAGCAAAGCCCGCTTGCGATCATGCGCCGCCGCAGTCACGTAAAAGTCGTTCGCGGCCGCACGAAAAGCCGTAAGGTATTCCTCATTTCCAAAGGTATTCTCTGGATCGAAAAAATAACCACTTTGCAACAAGTTAAACAGCTCAACCTCACCTGAAGCATTAAACTTTTTCTCGATCAGGTAAGCACGATAATACCGCGAGGCACCCTGCGCCGCGATATACCAATCTTCCTGCACCATCTGGCGCGCCTGCTGCTGCTCGTCTTCGCTAAACCTGCGATACACCGGAAAATCAGCGCGTTCGCACACCGGCAAACGCGTCACAAAATCACAAGAGCTGATCCGCCGCAGGCTCATCTCTACATTTGGCGAGCCATAAGAACAGGAAGACGTCTGCACCACCTCAACAGCCGGCCCGCCAATCGGGCAGTCAATCGTCGTGTGAACCGGCTCCCCAGCCAGCACAGCCGACGACAAGGCCACAAACCCCGTCAAGCACGCCGTCACAAAGCGCATAGCTTAATACTCCGCCTCATCCGCCTTCGCGGCAGCGGCCATATCCGAAATAAAGGTGGGATCCGCGGAATGCACACGGTTCCAGGTCGGAATAAACGGCGTCTCATGTGGGTTATCCAAGAAGATCTGCCCCGCACGTACGATATTCTCAGCAAACAGCTCAATCGTTGTTTCTTCTGTGTGGCGATCGATCGACAAGCCGTTCATTTTGGCATCGTTATAATAGGCCTCCAGCAGGTCCAACGCGCTGCGATAATAAGTGGCCTTCAAGGTGCGGAACACATTGGGCGTAAACACCGTGCCATCCGCCGCCAGTTTGCGGAAAATCGCCTTGCAAATATCCGTCGACATGCGGTTCAAACCGGCATTGGCCTCTTCTGGGCTCAGCTGCTGGTGCTTGTGATCATAGGCATCTGAAATCTCGACCTGACACACAGCCTTCGGCGCCAAATTCCGCCAAGCCTCTGATAGTACACCGATTTCCAAGCCCCAGTCCGAGGGAATCCGCAGATCCGGCAAGATCGAGGTGCGCATCGCAAACTCACCTGACAGCGGATAGCGGAAGCTGCGCAGGTAATCGATGTAATCGCGGCTGCCAATCACACGGTTCAGCGCAATCAAAAGCGGGCTCATTAACAGACGCGTCACGCGGCCATTGATCTTGCCATCCCCAATGCGCGGGTAAAACCCTTTGGACACCTGATACGGAAAGGTTGGGTTCGCCATCGGATAGACCAGTCGCGCCAGCATCTCTTTGTCATAGGTCAGAATATCGCAATCATGAATCGCCATCACCGAGCTATCGGCGCAGCCCATCAAATACCCCAGCGAAGACCAAACGTTCTTGCCCTTGCCCTGTTCTTTCGGCGCCAAGCCATTCTCACGCAGCCGCTGCCCTAAGGCCAACATGCGCGGACTGTCGTTCCAGATCACGATGTGGTTCTGGTTCAACCCTTTGAAAAACTCTTTAGCGTGCTTGTATTGCGCTTCATTGGCCGCATCCAAACCGATGATGATCCGGTGCAGGTATTCCACCTTGCTCAGCTCTTTCAGAATATTGGGCATCGCCTGCCCTTCCAGCTCTGAATACAGGCACGGCAAAATCAGAGAAATCTTCCGCGTTTCCGCGAAGACCGACAGCTCATGCTCCATCTCTTCAACACTTCGGGTGCGCAGATTGTGCAGCGTCGTGATGTTCCCGTTTTGATGAAAATCAGCCATTAACTTTGAGTTCCTATGTCAGTGTCGCGTACTCAGCAGATCAAGTATCGCTTCATTCCAGCCTTTCGGGCCGGGTTTCTTAGTTCGGACAATCCGGCCAATCTCTTCGCCAGGCAGCTCTTGCAGCCCTTTGCCATGTGGATTGGCCACGATAATCCCTATATCCGCCTCTTGCAGCATGGCAATGTCATTGGGCGCATCCCCCAAGGCCACGCTCATCAGCGGAGAAAATTCTTTTGTCAGATGGCGCATCTGATCGACCTTATTGCCCCCAAAAGACAGCGTCAGAAAACGCCCGCCTTGCTGGGCAATCAGCCCCTTTTGGTTCAGCGCGACCATAAAGGCTTGCTTGCCCTCCTCGTCGCCACTCCATAAGCCCGGTTCAGAAAAAGACCGCGCACAGGCCAGCACAGCCGCCTCAGGATCAAGCCCGGTGACTTTCGCGACCCCTTCCGGCCCCATGTCATTAAATCCACGAAACTGCGCCCGTAAGTCTGCGGGCACATCATCCAACGCCGCCAGCAACTCCGCATAACGTCCGCCACCTTCAATCGCTGATACATGCGCAGGCAAAACACCGGCGCCATTTTCAACAATGGCAGGCCAATCATCTAAGCCAAGCTCGGCACGCAAGGCGCTGATTTCAGGGGCTGTTTTACTGCTCGCCAGCACAACACCCGCCTTGATCCGTTTTAGCGCATGCAGCGCCGGTTGCGCGGCCTCCCACCGATAGGTCAGATGATCAATCAACGTTCCGTCGAGGTCAGTGAAAACCAAAATGGGCATACTCGGTGTCATAGGAAAACTATGAAAGAGCCCCCCTAGATGCTCAAGAATTCAGCAGCGCATTTGGAACAATTCCGATAACGCCAAACTCAACCGTCTATTTTTTAATCAATCGCCCAGTTTTAAATCACACCCAGTCACGCCATCAGAACTGCAAAGCGCAACACCACCAAAACCAGCGCGCAAAACGGACATGTTTCAGAATGGGGTACTTTGAAAATTTTGGCGGGGGAGCTTGGCGGAGAGACAGGGATTCGAACCCTGGGTCCCCGTGAAGGGACAACGGTTTTCGAGACCGCCCCGTTCGACCACTCCGGCACCTCTCCAATAGAGGATCACCTAGAAAATTTACAAACCCGCTTCAAGCGGAAAATCGCGCTGCGCGGCAGCCGGCTGCAAAATGCAAAAGCACCTAAACACGGGGAGCAAAAGCAACATAATCCAAATGTACATTTCAGCGAGTCGAATGTACCAATTGCCACATTTCTGAAAAGTTAACGCGCACCGTACGCAGGCAACGCGTTTCGCGGCGAAACCAATCGGATGATTTGATTTTGAAAGAAGAAGGGAAAGTGGCGCGGTTGACGGGGCTCGAACCCGCGACCCCCGGCGTGACAGGCCGGTACTCTAACCAGCTGAGCTACAACCGCGCATCGATCTTACGATCTTTCCACCCTACCTGGGTCAGGGACATTCAGAGTGGCGCGGTTGACGGGGCTCGAACCCGCGACCCCCGGCGTGACAGGCCGGTACTCTAACCAACTGAGCTACAACCGCTCTCTGAAGTCTACCGCGTCGATGTTGCCATCGCTGCGGTGAGCTGTGGTTTATGCTTAGGGGCGCGCATCGTCAAGCGGTTTAGAGCGACTTCTTTGCATTTTTTTTACATCACTCAAAATCGCCAATAAACATTGGGGTTTCAGCGCAAAAAATTTCTATTCTCAAGCAAGATCAAGGCGTTCCACCCCGTAAAACCTGCAAAAAACCCAACAAAATAAGGGGATTTCATTTTTTTTGAAAAATCCGTTTTTTGGGGCTTGCGCTTTGCCAGCCGGAAAGACTAAAACCCGCCACACATCGGGTCGTTAGCTCAGTTGGTAGAGCGCTTCGTTTACACCGAAGATGTCGGGAGTTCGAGCCTCTCACGACCCACCATTCCCCCTCTACATTCGATAAATACATAAAATCGACGGCAGTTTTGCCTGCAAACTTCCTTGTATTTGTCTTGGTTTGTCTCAGAGATTAACCGTTTTTGCCCAATTTCCTTGGCACATTCTCTGTAAATCACAGTGTGTCAGCCAAGGATTCCAGCCATGCACTTTCGCTACAACCAATTCCTGCGCCCTGCCCAGCCCGTGCGCCACATGAAATTGTTTGAATTGATCCGTCAGGACAATCAGACCAAACAGGCGCAAGTGAATGCGCACGGCGTTCAGCACGCCGCGATGGAAGATTTCCGCGCCATGGCCTGTGCGTCTCTGACGCGCTAGTTATTTGAAAACAATCGTTTAGCCGCGGAACCCCGTGGCCACGACGAACTTCTCAGACGAATCTGATCGCGAGCTTGGTGGCTTGTAATTCGCCACTTTGGTGAATTTCTGCTTCAGCAGTTTCTGCAACTCACCTTCCGCGCCACCGGCCAAAACCTTGGCCACAAAGGTGCCGCCCTCTTCCAGCACATCAAAAGACAGATAAGCCGCAGCCTCACACAGCGCGATGATACGCAAGTGGTCGGTTTGTTTGTGCCCAGACGACGCAGCCGCCATGTCAGACATCACCACATCCGCTTTGCCGCCCAGCCAATCTTTGACCTTGATGTCCGCATCATCTTCCATGAAATCAAGCTGATGCACCTCTGCGCCCGGCAAAGGCTCTACCTCTTGCAGATCAACGCCCAACACACGGCCAACCTTCTTGCCAGACCGTTCACCCAGCGCGTTCACGCGTCTTACAGCCACCTGCAGCCAGCCCCCAGGCGCACAGCCCAGATCAAGCACACGCGCACCAGGCACAAGGAAGCGATACTTCTCATCAATCTCAAGGATCTTAAACGCCGCCCGACCGCGATAGCCTTCGGCCTGCGCGCGCTTCACATAAGGATCATTCAACTGACGCTGCAACCAACGAGTCGAGCTGATGCTCCGCCCCCGTGCGGTTTTCACTTTCACCGTCAGATCGCGTTGTCCGCGTCCGGATGTGTTTTTCGTTTTCTTCATCGGTTTTCGCCTTCACGTCGTGATCGCGGCCATGATCAACGTATCATGAACGAGTAAGTGCGCCTTTATACTTAGAAAGGCCCATCTTCCAAGACACCATCTGCAGACATTTGCGCATAAAGCAGCCCTTCACGCAGTCCACGATCCGCCACAGACAGGCGATCCGTTGGCCAACAGCGCAATAAAGCCTGCAAAATCGCAGAGCCAGACATGATCAACGCATGGCGATCTTGCCCAATCCGCGGATCCTGACGGCGCCCAGATGGGCCAAGCCGCAGGTATTCGTTGATCACGGTGTCAATTTGCTCAGACGTCATGCGCAGCCCGTCAACCTTGGTGCGATCGTATCGGCGCAATCCCAAATGGCTGGCCGCAACTGTCGTCACCGTGCCCGAGGTACCCACAATCTGGAAACCCTCACGCGGTTGCTCGTCTTTGTAAGGCGCAAACTCTGCGAGATTTTCCTCAAAGAACCAGCTCATCAAAGCGAACCGTGCGGCATCATCTTCCACATCGTTGAACTGATCGCGCAACGTCGCAACACCAAGCGGCACGGAAATCCAATCCACGACTTTGGCTGCAGGGAATGGCGTATCATAGCTTTCCAACCCGCGGCGCATACGCATAATCGCCTTCGGGCGTTCGCGCTTTGGAACTTTGGACAGATCGATCCACACCAGTTCCGTAGACCCACCGCCAATATCGACCACCAGCAATTGTTCTGTTTTGGTCGACACCAATGGCGCGCAGGAAATCACTGCCAAACGCGCTTCTTCTTCGGCTGGGATGATCTCAAGCTGCAAACCGGTTTCACGGCGCACCTGCTTTATGAAATCCTTCGCGTTACGCGCACGGCGGCAAGCCTCAGTTGCGACAAGCCGCATATGTTTCACATTATGGCGCTTCAGCTTCTGCTGGCAGATGCGCAGCGCCTGAATCGTGCGCCGCATAGACCCACGCGACAAACGTCCTGTCTTTTCAAGACCAGAGCCAAGCTGAACAGATTTCGAAAAGCTATCAACCACATGAAACTGGCTGCCCTTCGGTTGAGCAATCAGCATGCGACAACTGTTTGTACCCAAATCCAGCGCGGCATAAAGCGCACTAGGATCGGCATTTTTGGGCGCGGGGCTCTCTACCGGTTTCGGGAATGCGCCCGCACCTTTGGGACGCTTGGGCGCCATGTTCACGCCCTCCATTTCAAGTTATGTTCAGCGTAGTCCCTTGATGATTTTCGCGCAATCCCCTGCCCCTGTCTTCCTGCGGTATTTTCATACAAAGCTTTTTCCGCCCAACCGCAATCGCCTTGCTGCATTGAGCGTTCTGCGCACAAAGACATTCAAGGAACTGCATTTTTTTCGCGCATCATTTAATTGAATTTTCACCAAACGAGGTTTTGGCGCTTAGCCAAACCCCATCTTCCTAAGAATCACGAAATCTCGCTTGATAGATTTCAACGCTCAACCAAGCGCTTGAAAACGCAAAAGGCCCCGACGATCCGATCGTCAGGGCCTTTTTCTGTCATCGCAAAACCTTAGCCTTTCAGCGCTTTGGCTTTCTTCACCAATGCCGCTGTGGCCACGTGTAGCCCTTCGGTAGAACCATCATCCTCAACCGCTGGCGCCAGCTTTACAGCCAGCTCTTTGCCCAGTTCTACGCCCCATTGGTCGTAAGAGTTGATGCCCAAAATCGCGCCTTCCACGAACACGCGGTGCTCATACAGCGAGATGATCTGGCCCAGCACAAAAGGCGTTAGGGTTTTATACATCAACGTCGTAGACGGACGGTTGCCCGAGAACACACGTTGCATGGCATTGGCTTCCAGCGCATCGCCTTCAAAGCCCTTTGCTGCCATCATGGATTTCGCGGTTTCGTAATCACGGCCAAGCAGCAAAGCCTCGGACTGTGCCAAGCAGTTGGACAGCAATGCCTTATGGTGGTGATCCAGCTCAGGCTCATGACCTTGCGCGCCCACGAGGAACTCACATGGGACAACCTGTTTGCCTTGGTGGATCAACTGATAAAACGCGTGCTGGCCGTTCGTGCCAGGCTCGCCCCAAACGATTGGGCCTACGGTTTGCGACAGCTCTTTACCCTCAAGCGATACGCTCTTGCCGTTGGATTCCATTTCCAGCTGCTGCAAATAGGCAGGCAGGCGCAGCAAGCGTTGTTCGTAAGGCAGAACAGCGCGCGTGCCATAACCGGAAATCTGGTGATGCCAGATACCGACCAAAGCCAAGGCCACAGCCATGTTGTCTGCCAAAGGCGCCTCTACAAAGTGGCGATCCATGGCTTGGCCGCCGCGCAGGAAGTCTTTGAAATCATCAGGACCAACCGCGATCATCAAAGACAGACCAATCGGGCCCCACATGGAATAACGGCCGCCGACCCAATCTTGGAAACCAAACACGCGCTCTGCCGGAATTCCGAAAGCTGCGGTTTCTTCCATTGCGGTTGAGATCGCCGCGAATTGCGTGGCAGGCTCTGACACCTCTTTGGCCATCCAATCAAACGCGCTTTTGGCGTTCATCATGGTTTCCATCGTGGTGAAGGTTTTAGACGCCACCAGAACCAACGTTGTCTTTGGATCCAAAACCGCCAGCTTATCTGCCAGATCCGCGCCATCTACGTTGGATATGAAATGCGCGCGCGGGCCATCTGCGAAAGGCGCCAATGCTGGCACAGCCATCGCTGGGCCAAGGTCAGAACCGCCGATGCCGATGTTCACAACATCAGTGATCTTACCCCCTGCCCCTGCAAAGCTGCCATCACGCACAGCATTTGCAAAATCGGCCATCTTTTCCAGCGTATCCAGAACGCCTGGCATGACATCTTCGCCATCCACCAGAACCGGACCACCATCCAGATTACGCAGAGCCGTATGCAGCACCGCGCGATCTTCGGTTTCGTTGATCTTCTCGCCAGCAAACATAGCCTCACGGCGCTTTTCAACGCCGGTGGATTGCGCAAGCTCGATCAATGCGGCGTAAGCCTGCGCATCGATATTGGTTTTGCTGTAATCTAAATACAGACCGTCTGTTTCGACAGAAAACGCCTCGCTGCGGGCTTCGTCAGCAAACAGATCAGTGATTTTGCGGTCTTGGGATTTGGCGTGCAGCGCCTTGAGCTGATCCCACATATTAGTTCTCCGTGTAATGTACGATCGCGCCATCAAGCACGGCGCGAATTGGGGCGACTTCTGGCGTCAGACCCCGTGCGGTTTCGAGGGCTGCCAGTTTGTCTGCACCCTTAAAGACGATATGTTTGCGCAACGCGCCGTTCAGCACATGGGCAGGCAGTGTAACGCGTGCCTCAGGCTGACTTTCAGGGCGCACAGGCACAAGCAATGGCGCATCAGCAGCCAAAGCCGCATTCAGCTCCGCACTGTCTGGGAACAAAGACGCAGTGTGCATATCAGCGCCCATGCCCAGAATGGCGACCTTTACCGGCAAACGCTCTGCAATATTGGCCATCAAAGGCTCCAACGCCCCTTCTGGTTCATCTGCTTCGGCATACATCGGTAGCAAGGTGGCTTCGGTGGCCTTGTTCACCAGCAAACGCTCGCGCAGAAGCTTGGTGTTGCTGCGCGGGCTATCGCCAGACACCCAACGCTCATCGGTTAGGATCACGTCCACACGAGACCAATCCAGATCAACGGCGCTGAGGTGATCAAAGATCGGGCCCGGCGTTGTGCCGCCCGGCACGGCCATCAGCACGCGGCCTTCGCCTTTCAGCGCCTCACTCAGATCTTCTGCAATTGCGCCAGCCACGTCGCGCGCGAGCTGGTCTGCATCTGCATAGGTTTGAACAGTCATACTTTAATATCTCTCCATTCGCGGCCGTCGCGCTGAATCAACAGCTTCGCATCCGTCGGCCCTTGGCTATAGGAATCATAGGGCTTGGGCACATCATGACGTGCTTCCCAGCCTTGAATAATCGGATCGGTCCAAGCCCAAGCGGCCTCGACCTCATCGTCACGCATAAACAGGGTTTGGTTGCCCCGCATCACATCCATAATCAGACGTTCATAGGCATCTGGTGCATCCGCATCTTCGCCAAGCGCCTCGGCAAAGCTCATGTCCAAAGGCACATCCAGCAGGCGCATACCGCCCGGGCCTGGCTCTTTGATGGTCACTTTCAAAGTGATGCCTTCGTTTGGCTGCAGTTGAATGCGCAATTCATTGTGATGCTCGCCCGCATCTGGGCCGAAAATCGAATGCGGCGTGCTTTTGAAAACCACAATGATCTCAGAGCTGCGCGCCGCAAGGCGTTTGCCTGTGCGCAGGTAAAACGGCGTGCCGGCCCAACGCCAGTTCTGCACTTCGCATTTCAGCGCGATGTAGCTTTCCGTGCGGGATTGCGGGTTTTCAGCGTCTTCGCGAAAGCCCTTTTCATCTTCGGTTTCGGCATACTGACCGCGCACCATATGGTGCGGCTCTACCGGACCTAAGGCACGAATAACTTTCAGCTTTTCATCTCGCACCGTGTCAGGTTCAAACTTTGCGGGCGCTTCCATCGCAGTCAAACAAAGCAACTGCATCAAGTGGTTTTGCAACATGTCACGCATCGCGCCGGAGTGATCGTAGTAAGAGCCCCGCCCCTCTACGCCCACTTCTTCAGCCACGGTGATCTGAATGTGGTCAATATACTGGCTGTTCCAAAGCGGTTCGAACAGCATATTGCCAAAGCGCACCGCCATCAGGTTTTGAACGGTTTCTTTGCCAAGATAATGGTCGATCCGGTAGATCTGCGTTTCATCAAACCGCGCCGCCAACTGTTGGTTCAAAGCACGCGCTGTTTCCAGATCGCGGCCAAACGGCTTTTCAACCACAATGCGCGTATCTGGATCGACCATATTGTGGTCGTGCAAACGTTTTGCCAAATCATCAAATAGGCTTGGGCTTACCGAGAAGTAAAAGGCGCGAATACAACCGCCACGCATTTTACCAGCAAGCTCTTCCCAACCTTCTACGCCAAGCGCATCGACCATCACGTAATCAAGCGCATCAATGAAACCCGCCAAGAGGTCAGAAGTTTCGCTTTCATCGGTCGCGGCCAAGACGGCCTCTTTTGTAAAGGCTTGAAATTCCGCACGATTCATTTCGGAACGTGCTGCGGCAATGATCCTAGATCCCTGCGGCATCTGCCCATCTGCAAAGCGCTTAAATAGGCCTGGCAAGATTTTGCGGCGAGCCAAATCGCCTGTTCCCCCGAAAATAATCAGGTCGAACTCTTCAACAGGAATAATCCGCGAAACCATTGTATCCCCTTACAAATTATGACAAATTGCAATTCCGTTAGCGCTAACGCTGTGTAGCAACACCTTATTCCTCACACAAGCCCCTTCACAACTACGTCAATCATGCGCAAAAATGTTCCATAAGGCCATAATCTTAGATAGCACCTAATAAACAATAGGATGACAGGCGCATGAAAGATCAAGCGAATTTCGGTAAGTTCGATGACCCATTTTTAACCGCAAAGGGCGAAGAACGGGCACATGTATCATTGAGCGACCCTCAGACGCTTTGGTTCAACACGGGTACGCTTTGCAATATCGAATGCGAAAACTGCTATATCCTAAGCTCACCCACCAATGATGCTTTGGTCTACCTGACCGCTGATGAGGTCAGTGATTACCTTGACCAGCTTGAAACCCGCAAATGGGGCGTGCGTGAGATTGCATTCACCGGCGGTGAGCCATTCATGAACCCTGAAATGCTCGAAATGACCAAACGCGCGCTAGAGCGTGGGTATGAGGTGCTGATCCTAACAAACGCCATGCTTCCGATGCAGCGCAAAAAGGTAAAAGAAGGCCTGCTTGCCCTGAAAGACTACGCTGACAAGCTCACCTTCCGCATTTCTGTCGATCACTACTCCGCTGAATTACATGACAAAGAGCGCGGCAAGGGCAGCTTTGCCAAAACCATCACAGGAATGGAATGGCTGCGTGACAACGGCTTTACGATGGCAGTTGCAGGTCGCACGGTTTGGGGAGACACAGATGCGAAGTCTCGCGCAGGATATGGCGAGCTCTTCTCAAAGCATAACTTTGATATTGATGCGCAAAACCCTGGTATCACTGTTCTTTTCCCTGAAATGGATGAAACCGTCGAAGTCCCTGAAATCACCACCGATTGCTGGGGCATTCTGAACAAAACCCCAACCGAAGTCATGTGTTCCAATTCCCGTATGGTCGTAAAACACAAGGGCGCAGACACACCAAGCGTGATTGCCTGCACCTTGCTGCCATATGAGCCTGATTTTGACATGGGCCCAACACTGGAAGACGCTGAAAAGCCCGTTCAGTTGAACCACCCACATTGCGCGAAATTCTGTGTTTTGGGCGGCGCGAGCTGCTCCGCTTAAAACTTTAAAATAATAACAAGTGTTATCAATGCGTTGCGCCTATTTCGGGCGTGCGTTGGCGCTTTGCTGCGCGACGCCATTGCACCCTACATAGGGCGTCTGTTATAAATATTTCAACAAAATATTGATGCCTGAGAGAAGCGAGCACATTACGTGAACGACACGCCAGAAACACCTGAAAACGAAGAAGAAAACGTAGTTGTCCGCATGGAACACGACGGTCCTTCTGTTTCCATCGAAGACGAAATGCGCACCAGCTACCTCGATTACGCCATGAGCGTGATCGTCAGCCGTGCGATTCCTGATCTGCGCGACGGCCTAAAACCGGTGCACCGCCGCATCCTGTATGCGATGCATGAAACCGGCAATTCTCACGAAAAATCCTATCGTAAATCGGCGCGTCCGGTTGGCGATGTCATGGGTAAATACCACCCGCACGGCGATGGCGCGATCTATGACGCTTTGGTCCGTATGGCGCAGGATTTCTCGATGTCTCTGCCGCTTTTGGACGGTCAAGGTAACTTTGGCTCCATGGACGGCGATAACCCGGCTGCGATGCGTTACACAGAAGTGCGCATGGATAAGCCGGCGGCCTTTGTTCTGGCGGATATCGAAAAAGACACGGTTGATTTTCAAGACAACTACGATGGCAAGGACAAAGAACCAACGGTTCTCCCTGCCCGTTTCCCGAATATGCTGGTCAACGGTGCTGGCGGTATTGCCGTTGGTATGGCGACAAACATTCCACCGCATAACCTTGGCGAAGTCTGTGATGCCACGCTGGCCTTGATCGACAACCCAGATCTGACCAGCGAAGAGCTGATTGATTACGTACCAGGCCCGGATTTCCCGACGGGTGGTATTATGCTGGGCCGTTCTGGTGCGCGCAAAGCTTACCTTGAAGGCCGAGGCAGTGTGATCGTGCGTGCAAAAACGCGCGTCGAAGAGATCCGCAAAGATCGCTATGCGATTGTGATTGATGAGATCCCGTATCAGGTGAACAAAGCGGCGATGATCGAAAAGATCGCCGAGCAAGTGCGCGAGAAAAAGGTCGAGGGCGTTGCCCATGTTCAGGATGAATCCGACCGTAACGGTGTGCGTGTTGTTGTTGAGCTGAAACGCGATGCCACAGCAGAGGTTGTTCTGAACCAACTGTTCCGTTTCACGCCAATGCAAACCTATTTTGGCTGTAACATGCTGGCCCTGAACGGTGGTCGTCCAGAGCAGCTGACTCTGCGCGCCTTCCTGACGTCATTTATTACCTTCCGCGAAGAAGTGGTCGCACGTCGTACAGCCTATGAGCTGCGCAAAGCCCGTGAACGCAGCCACATTTTGTGTGGTTTGGCGGTTGCGGTTTCCAACGTGGATGAGATCGTCGCAACGATCCGCAGCTCTGCTGATGCGGCTGAAGCCCGTGCAAAACTGATGGAACGCCGCTGGCCGGCGAGCGACATCGCGGCGTATATCCGTCTGATCGATGATCCGACCCACAAAATGAACGACGATGGCACTTATAACCTGTCTGAAACCCAGACACGCGCCATCCTAGAGCTGCGTCTGCAACGTCTGACACAGATCGGTGTGAAAGAAGTCACCGACGAGCTGGAAGAGCTGGCAGGCAAGATCAAAGAATACCTTGAAATCCTTGGCTCTCGTGAACGTATCATGGGTTTGATTTCATCCGAACTGACCGAAGTAAAAGACAAATTCGCTGTGCCGCGTCGCACAGAGATCGTCGACTGGTCTGGTGACATGGACGACGAAGACCTGATCGAGCGTGAAGACATGGTGGTGACCATCACTTCTGGTGGGTACATCAAACGTACAGCGCTTGCAGATTTCCGCGCGCAGAAACGTGGCGGTAAAGGCATCTCTGGCATGCAGACCAAAGAAGAGGACGTAGTGACCACCCTCTTCGTGGCCAATACCCATACGCAGCTTCTGTTCTTCACAACAGACGGCATGGCCTACAAGCTGAAAACCTGGCGCTTGCCGCTGGGTGGCCGTACAGCCAAAGGCAAGGCGATTGTGAACATCCTGCCAATCCCGACAGGCGTTTCTATCGCCGCGATTATGCCTGTGGATCGTGACGAGGACGAGTGGGACGATCTGCAAATCGTCTTTGCGACCTCCGCCGGTAACGTGCGCCGCAACGCGCTGAGTGATTTCACCAACGTAAAACGCAACGGTAAGATCGCGATGAAACTGCCGGAAGACGTGGAACTGGTGAACGCGCGTATCGCAACGGAAGAAGACGATGTGATGCTGGTCACCAACTCTGGCCGCGCGATCCGCTTCCCGACCACCGATGTACGTGTCTTTAAAGGCCGCGATTCCACCGGTGTTCGTGGCATCAAACTGGGTGATAATGATCGCGTCGTGTCGATGTCGGTGATCCGCCACTTCGATGCCTCTGCAGATGAGCGTGCCGCCTATCTGAAAATGCGCCGTGCGGTTGCCGGTGCTGTGGATGATGAAGCCGCAGCGGACGAAGAAGGCAATGCAGATAGCAGCATCAGCCAACAGCGTTACGCAGAAATGTCTGCCGCAGAGAACTTGATCCTGACGATCACGTCTGGTGGTGCTGGTAAACTGTCCAGCTCGCATGATTACCCTGTGCGTGGTCGTGGCGGCATGGGCGTTGCTGCGATGGACAAAGCGATGCGCGGCGGTGAGCTGGTGGCCTCTTTCCCTGTGGAACTGGCTGATCAGATCATGCTGGCAACATCCAAAGGCCAATCGATCCGCGTGCCTGTGGATGGCATCTCGTTCCGCTCCCGCTCTGCCGGTGGTGTGCGCGTGTTCAACACAGGTAAAAACGAAGAAGTGGTTTCCGTGGCTTGGATCGCAGAACAGAACGATGAAGACGACGGTGAAGCAACAGAGGCAGCAAGCGAAAGCTAAGCTGCCAAACACTCGCTAAATCAAAAACGCCGCCTTGTTTAAGAGGCGGCGTTTTTCGTTATAAATCATATATTTCCGAGAACTTCTTCTCTAAGTAACTGAGCATTGGCTCTGCACTTGGCGCCTTACCACAGGCATGGGTGATTGTGTCTTCAGGACTGCGCAGCGCGCCGTGCTGTTGCAGCTTGTCTTTGAGCCATTCGGTTGCTGGTGCCAGTTCCCCCTTGCGCAATTGCGCATCCAGATCAGGAACATCGGCGCGCAGCGTCTCGTGCAAACAACCTGCGTATAGATTGCCCAAGGCGTAGGTCGGGAAATAGCCAAACAAGCCAACAGACCAATGCACATCTTGCAGAACGCCGTTGCTGGGCTTGTCGACCGCATAGCCGAAATCAGCGGCGAAGCGATCGTTCCAAGCGGCTTCCAGATCAACAACCTCCAAATCACCAGACATCAAAGCGCGCTCTAGATCAAAGCGCAGCATGACGTGCAGGTTATACTGGATCTCATCTGCTTCGGTGCGGATATAGCCCTTGTTGACGCGGTTCACCGTGGCGTAAAACGCTTCTTCGCTTGAGCTGTCAAATTCGTCAAAACGCTTTCGCATCTGATCAAACAGCCAACCGGTAAAGGCGCGCGAACGGCCCAATTGGTTTTCGTAAATCCGGCTTTGACTTTCATGCACGCCCATAGACACGCCGCGCCCGATCGGCGTTAAAAGATAAGCGTTATCAACGGATTGCTCGTAACATGCATGGCCAACTTCATGGATCGTTGAATAAATACAGTTGAACGGATCATCTTCGCTTGTGCGCGTGGTGATACGTACATCTTGACCAGAGCCAGAGCTAAACGGATGCACGGCTTTGTCGATGCGCCCAAGATCAAAATTATACCCGAACACCTTGGCAATTTCATCCGACAGAGCCAATTGCTTGTCTTCTGGGTAAGTGCCAAACAATTCTTGCGGCGCTTTGGCATCGAGTACTGCCGCACGCAAAGCCACCAAACGCGGGCGCATAGCATCAAACATGTCCGCCAAACCCTTGGCTGTCATATCTGGCTCGTAGTCATCGATCATGGCGTCATAGACGGAACCGCCTTCTGCCAAGGCTTGCCCTTCTTCTCGCTTCAGACGCACAACCTCTTGTAAAACAGGCAAAAATGCTGCGACATCTTCATCCGCACGCGCCTGCGCCCATGTGCCTTGCGCAAGGCTGGTGGTCTTGGCGATCTCTGCTGCCAAATCAGCTGGCACCTTTTGGGTACGCTCAAAGGATTTGCGAATGTCGCGCACCTGCGCCTGCCCCACTTGATCCAGCGTATCTGCATCAATCTCGGCCAGCCAAGCGCCAACCTTTGGATCAATCCGACGCGCATGCAACATGGATTGCATCGCCGCCATTTCCTCACCACGTTGCGCCGCTGCACCGCGGGGCATCATGGTTTCTTGATCCCAACCCAAACGGCCAGCCACTTGTGAGAGCGCTTCCGTCTGTTTCTGAAACGCCATCAAGTCATTGTATTTGTTCATTAAACGTCTCGTACTGAAGTTGTTTGAGGGTAATGCGACAGGAAGCGCGCGCGCAGGATTAGCACCCAAAGGATGACCGCAACAATCTGGTGCACAATCGCCAGATGCCACGGGGCGACGTAAAGCACCGTCATAATGCCAAGCAGCACCTGCAGCGCCAAAGCGCCAATCACAGCGTTAAAGGCAAAGCGTGTCGCCTTATGGGCAGAGCCTCGGGCACGGCGCCAAACAACCACGGCAAACGCGACTAACAGATAGCCCCACATACGGTGCATAAACTGCACAAGTCCCGGGTTTTCAAAGAAATTTGACCAAACCGGCGTGAGGTGGAACATCTCTGGCGGAAGGAAAGAACCAGCCATCAAAGGCCAATCTGTAAAGCTGCGGCCCGCGTCAATTCCGGCGACCAAAGCGCCAAGCAGGATTTGAACGAAACTTGCGTGCAGCAAACCGGTCGACAGCGAAAACAGCTTGGCTTCTTTGGCGCGGCGCGCTTGCATCAAGTCGCGCTCTTCACGACCAAGCAAGAAGACATACCAAGCAATAAATCCAAGGATAACAAAGGCTAAGCCAAGGTGTGTGGCCAGACGATACGAGGCCACATCCAAGCGATCCCCGCCCAAACCCGAGGACACCATCCACCAACCAATCGCCCCTTGCAGACCGCCAAGCGCGCCGATCAATAGCAAACGAGGCGTCCAACCCGTTGGAATCTTTCTCAAAACCGCAAAGCCGATGAAGCCAACCGCCCAAACAAGGCCAATCACACGACCCAATTGGCGATGGCCCCATTCCCACCAAAAGATTGTTTTGAATTCAGACAGGCTCATGCCTTTGTTTTGCAGCTGGTATTCTGGAATTTGTTTATATTTTTCAAACTCTTCTAGCCAAACCTCCTCACTCATCGGAGGGATCGCGCCGGTCACCGGCTTCCATTCGGTGATCGATAGGCCGCTATCGGTCAAACGGGTCAGGCCACCAACAACGATCATGACCATCACAAGGGAAAAAAGCACGTAAAGCCAAGCCCTTATGCCTTTGCGTGCACCTTTATGGGCGCGATCGATGGCGCCTTTGGCCGTGGCCGTTTCGGTTTGAGGCTGGGACACATCTTCAAAGATATTGCGCTTTTGGCTCATGCTTGGGTCCTTGCAAATTCGGTCAGCAATGTAAGCGGAGATTAGGGTGCGCCCTCATGGGCTTCAAGGGATGGGACGCAAGATTCAGCTTTCGTTAATGTGACAATTCGCACCTTTGAATCGCTGAAATGTTCAATTGGATCAGCCGCGGTCTTTCCAGCGCACCATCTGGCGCATCATGCCATGCAGCATCTGCACATCCGCGCGGGTCAGCGGCAGGCGTGACCACATATTGCGCAGGTTCAGCTTCATGCTGTCCGCCTTGTGCTCTGGAAAGAAGAAACCGGCATCATCCATGCGCTCTTCATAATGGCCTGCCAAAGCTTCGACCTCTGCATGGCTGGCCCATTCGGTTTTCGCCATCTCGACGCGCTCTGGGGCCACTTCGACTTGGCCGCGCATCCATTCATAAGACGTTAGCAAAACACATTGCGCCAAATTCAATGAGGCATATTCCGGATTGACCGGCACGTTGATGATGGCATTGGCCTGGGCGATGTCTTCGTTTTCCAAGCCAGAGCGTTCTGGCCCAAACAACACCGCCACTTTCTCGCCCGCTGCGATTTTCTCGCGCGCAAGGCCCATGGCGTGTTCTGGCGTCATGACAGGCTTCGTTAGATCACGCGCACGGGCGGTTGTGGCAAAGACATAAGTGCAATCTTCCAAAGCCTCTGGCACGGTCTGGCACAGCTGCGCCTCGTCCAGCAGACGCCCTGCTCCAGAGGACATGGCCACCGCCTTTTGGTTGGGCCAGCCATCACGCGGATCAACGATGCGCATACGGTCCAAACCAAAGTTCCACATGGCGCGGGCCGCGCCGCCGATGTTCTCGCCCATTTGAGGGCGCACAAGCACGATCGCAGGCTGTGGGGTTCCGACTGGCATGAAAGACTCCTAAAAAGATCTTGCTGCTCTTACCCAAGCCGCTCTTGCAAAACAAGAACCCATGCTTTTTCTTGATCTAAATACCTATTCCACCGCAGCCACAGGAGCTGACCATGGCTTATGACGAAGGACACCTAGAGGCTTTACGCGATGATCTTGCAGATACTGCAGGTGTCATCGAGAAAAAGATGTTTGGCGGCATATGCTTCATGATGAACGGCAATATGCTGTGCGGCGTGCATAAAACCGGCGGTATGTTTCGTGTGGGAAAAGATTTGGAAACAGAGGCGCTGGAAATACCAGGCAGCCGCGAGATGGATTTCACCAAACGTAAGATGCCCGGCTTTGTGGAAGGCGATGACGAGCTGTTTGCAGATGATGACAACCGCCGCAAAATGCTGGCGCTGGCCAAAGCCTATGTGGGCGCGATGCCTGCAAAATAACGATTTTTCATGAGGTGATGGTCAAAACCATCAAAGCGCGATATAGCAACGCAAAAGACGATCTGGAAAGAGCTTATGTCCGAGTTAGAGCAGCCACAAATCTATCTGATCACCCCGCCAGAGATTGAATTGAGCAAGTTCCCAACGGAACTGGCCAAGGTTCTGGATAGCACTGAAATCGCCTGTGTGCGCCTTGCATTGGCGACACGTGATGAAAGCCGCCTGTCACGCGCGGCGGATGCCCTGCGCGAGGTGTGTTATCAGCGCGAAACGGCTTTGGTGATCAGCGAGCATGTTTTGCTGGCGGAACGTCTGGGTTTGGATGGTGTACATCTGACAGATGCGGCGCGGTCTGTGCGTAAGGTACGCAAAGACTTGGGGACAGACGCGATTGTGGGCACACATTGCGCGGCCTCGCGTCATGACGGCATGACAGCAGCCGAAAGCGGCGCGGATTACGTGTGCTTTGGCCCTGTGGCGCAAACGCCGCTTGGGGATGGCTCGATTGCCGAATTTGAACTGTTTGAATGGTGGTCTCAGATGATCGAAGTGCCGGTTGTGGCCGAGGGCGCTTTGGATATCGACATGGTGCGCAAGCTGGCGCCGGTGACGGATTTCTTTGGGATTGGCGAAGAGATCTGGCGCACGGATGATCCGGCGGCGCGTTTGGGCGAATTTATCGCCGCCATGACGTGATACATGAGATAAGCGATTTTATCGTTTAGAATCAGAATACAAAAAGGCGCTTTAACTTGATTGGTTAAAGCGCCTTTTGTTTTGAATGTGTGTTGGGTCTTAGAAGAAGACCCGTTCGATACACCAGTATAGACCGATTAGCGCGATTGCGGCTGAGACCGGATTGGCGATGAACTTGCGATACCAAGGTTTCTTGCCGAACCAGAGCCCCACCAGCAGGAAGGCAATGGCGATCACGGTCAATTGGCCGATTTCTACGCCGATGTTAAAACCGATCAGTGCTGGGATGAACTGCCCTTCTGGAAGGCCGAAGTCGCCCAGAACAGAGGCAAAGCCCAAGCCGTGCAGCAGGCCAAAGGCGAAGACCACAAAGGGCCGCCAGCGGCTGATGCCTTTGGAGAGGATATTTTCCACCCCCACATAGACGATGCTGGCGGCAATGATAGGTTCCACAATACTGCCGGGCACGGTGACGAGCCCTAGCGCGCCGAGCGCGAGCGTAACCGTGTGGGCCAGCGTGAAGGCCGAGACCTGCCACAGCAGCGCGCCCATTTTCAGCGATAGGAAGAAGAGGCCAAGCACGAACAGGATGTGATCGAGTCCTTTGGGCAGGATGTGATCAAAACCCACTGGGATGTATGAAGCGAACACTTGCCAGCCAGTTTGTGCGTTACCGCCGGAGAAGCTGATCGATGGGCTTGTCCCGCCGCCCTTTAGGATGCCGGTGAAGGGTTCTTCGACCCCTTGTTGGCGCAGCACCAGGTCGCCGTAGCCAGCGCCCCAAGCGAGGGTCAGTGCCTCTGCGCCTTGCGGCATGGGGGCTGTGAAACTGGCGAGGCTGAGGCGGGCGACGTCGGGGATGGAGACCTCGGGCGTTTGGATGTCTGTGAGGCTGAGGGCTGTGTCTGCGCCGTCGATGGACAGTGTTAGACCCGAAAGGAAGTCACTGATATTGCTTGTGAAAGCCGTAGCAACCTCGCTGCCCAGCTGGGCTTGCAGGACGTCGTAGCGCTCTGCCTCGCTGGCCTCATCTGTGTCTTCCAACGTGTCCAGATCGATGCCTGCCAGAAAGGCCTCGGCGTTGAGGCGTAGGTTAAGTTGAACTTGGCCATTTTCCACGGAAAGATCCGCGATGGTTGGGTTCAACTCGTGCGCTGCCAAAGGATTTGCCAGAAGGAACGTTGACAAAACGGCCAAAGCCGCCAGTTTCTGGTTCAGGGAATAAAGGAATTGTCTCATGCGTCTACTCGGTCGTCTTCTTGCTGTTGCCAGTGCGTTATCTATGACCGCTTTGACGGCGAATGCACATGAATTCTGGATTGATCCGGAAGAATATCAAGTGCCAGCGGGGCAAACTGTTACGGCCAACCTGCGCAATGGAGAGAATTTTGTGGGCGGTTCGCTGGCGTGGTTTGATCATTGGCGTGTGCGATCTGAGGCGCGTTTGGATGAGGTGACACCCTTAGAAGGTCGCTCGGGGGATTTTCCGGCGATTTCGCATGAGCCTATGGGCGAAGGGCTGTTGCGGCTTGTGCATCAGACGAATGTGGACTTGCTGACCTATAAAGAGCCCGCGAAGTTTCAGCGGTTTCTGGATCACAAAGATCTTGATGCCTCTGCCCTGCCCGATTTGGCCTATCCGTTCCGCGAAGGCTATGCGCGGTACACCAAGGCTTTGGTGGCTGTGGGTCATGGCGCGGGGCAAGACGATGTGGCGGGGCTGGAGATTGAGTTTGTCGCGCAGAAGAACCCCTATGTGGAGGATGTCTCGGCTGGGTTGCCGGTTGTCTTGATTTATCAGGATGCGCCGCGCGCGGATGCGCAGGTGGAAGTGTTTGAGAAAGCGCCGGATGGTGAAGTGACAATCAGCTTGTTGCGCACTGATGCGCAGGGCGTGGTTTTGGTGCCGGTTCAGGCGGGCCATACATATCTGTTGGATTCCGTGGTACTGCGCCTGCCGGATGCGGCTTTGGCAGCAGAGAAAGACATTGCATGGGAAACGCTTTGGGCGGCTTTGACCTTTCAGATGCCTGAATAAGCACCAAAATTGTGCTTAAGTAAAATTTTACCATATGATCAGACTTGTCAGGCGCTTTGGTTTTGGCCACAAGCGAAGGCATGAGTGAAACACAGAATATTCTATGTATCGGATCGGTCCTGTGGGATGTGATTGGGCGTGCGCCTGTGCATATGCGGCAAGGGTCGGATGTGGCTGGGCGGATCACGCGTATCCCGGGGGGCGTTGCGATGAATATCGCGATGACGCTGTCGCGCTTTGGGATGTCTGCTTCGCTTCTTAGTTCTGTTGGCCGCGATGCAGAGGGCGATGAGTTGATCAAAGCCTGCCAAGAGCTGGGCGTGGGCACAGAGCATGTGTACCGCTCTGATGACCTGCCGACAGATCGTTATATGGCCGTAGAGGGCGCCAATGGGTTGATCGCGGCGATTGCGGATGCGCATTCGTTGGAAGCGGCCGGTGATAAGATTTTGCGCCCTTTGATTGACGGGCCTTTGGGGCGTGAGGATGCGCCTTATGAGGGCTATATCGCGCTGGATGGTAATCTGACGCAGCGCTTGCTGGAAAACATTGCTGTGAGCCCTGCCTTTGCGAAGGCGGATTTGCGGGTGGCCCCTGCGAGCCCTGGAAAAGCTGAACGTTTGTTGCCGTTTCTAACCCATGACCGCGCGGCGCTTTACGTGAATTTGGAAGAGGCTGGTTTGCTGTGTCAGACCGAGTTTTCATCTTCAGAAGACGCAGCGGCGGCGCTTTTGGCGCGCGGTGCGCGACGGGCGTTGGTGACGGATGGCGGCGAAAGCGCGAGTGATGCCACAACCGACGGGGTGATTACACAAAAGCCGCCCTCGGTGATGGTGACCCGCGTGACAGGCGCTGGGGATACGTTTATGGCGGCGCATATCGCGGCCGAACATGCGGGCGCGGATCGCGCTGAAAGTTTAACGCGGGCGCTGAAAGCGGCTGCAAGTTATGTCTCTGGGGGAAGCCCGAAATGAATTTGTTCACCTTGTCGCCGGATGTGGCGGCCGCACAGGCCGCTGGCCAACCGGTTGTGGCGCTGGAAAGCACGATTATCACCCATGGGATGCCTTATCCGCAGAACGTGGAAGTGGCCAAGAAGGTCGAAGCCACAGTGCGGGCCGAGGGCGCTGTACCTGCGACGATCGCGGTGCTGGATGGGGTTTTGCACATTGGTTTGACCGATGCGCAGCTAGAGGCGCTGGCCACGGCCAAGGATGTGATGAAAGTGTCGCGCGCGGATATGCCGGTGTGTATGGCGGCGGGCCGCACGGGCGCAACCACGGTTGCGGCGACGATGATTGCAGCGCATTTGGCCGGTATTGGTGTGTTTGCCACTGGCGGCATTGGCGGCGTGCATCAGGGCGCTGAGGAAAGCTTTGATATTTCGGCGGACCTGCTGGAGCTGGCGGCCACCCCTGTGACCGTTGTGGCGGCTGGGGCGAAGGCGATATTGGACATTCCGAAAACGCTAGAGGTTTTGGAAACCAACGGCGTGCCGGTGATTGCCTATGGGCAGGATGCCTTTCCGGCCTTTTGGTCTGCGGATTCTGGTCTGCCTGCGCCTTTGCGTTTGGACACGGCAGAAGAGATCGCAGCCGCGCAGAAGATGCGGGCAAAGATGGGCTTGCCGGGTGGTCAGTTGATTGGCAATCCAATCCCAGCGGAGGATGAAATTCCGGCGGAAACCCTCGCGCCGATTATTGCGCAGGCCAATGCAGAGGCCACAGCGCAGGGCGTTTCTGGCAAAGGGGTTACGCCGTTTTTGTTGGGCCGCATTCTAGAGCTGACAGATGGCAATTCATTGACCGCAAATATAGCATTGGTGCTGAATAATGCGCGGCTTGCGTCAAAAATCGCGGCGGCTTTGGTGAAAACCGCTTAATCAAAACGGGGCAGTTGCGACGTAGCGTAAAACTGCTTATCTAGCCTGTAACAATAAGGCTGATTATGACCACTCCATTTGACGACGATAAGCTCCCTGCCCGTCCGGGCCTGATTTCTCGCCTGCGCACAAGCTTTTTGACAGGGCTTGTGGTGATTGCCCCTGTGGCTTTCACGATTTGGCTGATTTGGTCGTTTATCGGCTGGGTGGATGGTTTTGTTTTGCCGTTTGTGCCGGAGTTTTATCAGCCTGATAATTTGGTGCGCTATTTGATTGGCACCGAGCGGTATAACGCTTGGATCGGTGAAGATGTGCGCATCAATATTCGCGGTGTGGGCGTAGTTTTCTTCCTGATCTTCACGACCTTCATTGGCTGGATTGGTAAGGGCCTGATTGGCCGTTCGATGATCCGCTATGGTGAGACGATGGTTGGGCGGATGCCGGTTGTGCGCTCGATCTATTCGGGTGTGAAACAGATCGCGGAAACTGTGTTTGCGCAGAATGATCGTAGTTTTGAGACCGCCTGTTTGGTGGAATATCCGCGCAAAGGGATTTGGGCGATTGGCTTTGTGTCCACCGAAGCCAAGGGCGAAGTGAATGCGCGGGCGGCAAGCGGTGAGCAGTTGCTCTCTGTTTTCGTGCCGACTACGCCGAACCCGACCTCTGGCTTTTTGCTGTTCTTCCCAGAGAAGGACGTGATCCAGTTGGATATGTCGGTTGAGGATGCTGCGAAATTGGTGATCTCTGCCGGTTTGGTTTACCCCAATGGGCAAGACCCGAGCCAGCCTCCTGTGGAAGAAGACACAGCGAAAGCCGCGGAATAAGCGGTTTTACGGGCGGTATTCGTAAAGCGATTGCAGTTTGACGGTGCTGGTTTTGCCCAGATCGCTGCGGTGATTGCTGAGGAAGGCCTTCGCGGCTTTTTCGCCCGCTTCTTTCAGACTGTTTAGAACACTTGGCACGGGCATCATTTTGGTGGCCACAGAAAGACTGTTCATCAGGTCATTATCCTCAATCATGTGGATATTGACGTCTTTCATTTTTCCCTTTTCAACGCCCCCTTCGCTGATCAAGCGTTTGGCAAAGGCAATGGCGCGCAGCTCGCTCATCAAGGAGGAGTTGAAGCTGATTTCGTTCATCCGCGCTTGGATTTCTTGCGGGGTTTGCGGTGTCTTGTGACGTTCAAGCGGGTTGATGTTTACGATCACAATGTCATCGGGCAGATCCCGTGGAAACAGCGGGAAGAGCGCGGGATTACCAGTGTAGCCGCCATCCCAAAAGGCATCGCGGCGACCGGTTTTGGCATCGTCGATTTCCACCGCTTGGAACAGGGTTGGCAGGCAGGCTGAGGCCAAGATAACATCTGTGCTGATTTCTTGCCCCGTAAAGACGCGCGCCTTGCCGGTGCGCACGTTGGTGGCGCAGACAAACAGGCGTGGACCAATGTGGGCGCAGAGTTTATCGTATTGAAACTCTTCAACAATTGGCTTCAGCGGGTTGCTGTAAAATGGGCCGTAGTGATAGGGTGAGAGCATGCGGCTGGCCATGTCGGACCACATAAAGAATGGCGAATATTCTAGCGTTTTGGCAATGGTACCCGGGGCAAGGCCTGGGGCAAAACTGCTCATCCATTCCATCATACCTGCGCCACTGTTGGCGCCCATTTGCTCCCACAGCCAAGCAAGGTTTTCGCGTGCGGCCTCGGCGCTGCCTTCGACCAGACCTGCCTTCAGCGCGGCGCCATTTAAGGCACCAGCAGATGTGCCAGAGACCGCTGCGATCTCAAGCTCTGGCTCTTGTAAGAGCACATCAAGCACACCCCATGTGAAGGCGCCATGAGCGCCCCCACCCTGTAAAGCTAGGTTGATCCGTGTCACGCTAAGTTGCCCTTTCGCTTACAGCGCTGTCCAACCACCATCGACGCTGAGCGTCGTGCCGGTGATTTGCGCAGCGGCATCAGAACAGAGGAAGACCGTGGTGCCGCCCAGCTGTTCGACTGTGGCGAATTCCTTGGACGGTTGGCGCTTGAGCAGAACATTCTTCACCACATCCTCGCGGGACATGTTGTATTCTTTCATCGTGTCTGGAATTTGCGCTTCGACCAATGGGGTCAGCACATAGCCTGGGCAGATGGCGTTACAGGTGATTGGCTCTTCTGCGGTTTCCAGCGCGACGGTTTTGGTCATGCCAACCACGCCGTGTTTTGCGGCCACATAGGCGGCTTTATAAGGCGAGGCTGTCAGGCCGTGGGCGGATGCGATGTTCACAATGCGCCCCCAGCCCTTTTCGCGCATCTTTGGAAGCGCGGCAGCCATCGTGTGAAAGTTAGAGTTCATGTTGATCGCGATGATCGCATCCCACTTGCCTGTTGGGAATTGATCGACTGGGGCCACATGCTGGATCCCTGCGTTATTAATCAGGATATCGCAGTCGCCTGCTTTGGTGATGAGTTCACGGCAGGCTTCGCCGTTTGACATATCCGCTGAGATATATCGCGCTGAGACGCCAAACTCTTCGGCAATAGAGGCCGCGAGCGCGTGATCTTCATCGCTATCCGTATAAGAGTTCAGCACAACATCGGCGCCAGCGCGCGCCATTTCGCGGGCGATTCCCAAACCGATTCCCGAATTTGATCCTGTGATGACTGCTGTCTTGCCCTGCAAACTCATGCCGAAACTCCCAAGTTAATTTGCACCTGCAGCTTAACATGCTGCACCCGCAAAATAAGGGGAATTTCACTTAATATATGCCGCATTTCACGCGAAGTTGTTTGGACATCCAGAAGACTGCAGGCAAAAAAAACGCCCGCACGAAGCGGGCGTAAAGTTATTGAGGCAGGTTTCATACAGGCAAGAAACCTATCGAGCAGTGACATCTTTATAAGCAATCTCACGCCAAGAGTCCAAGCTAAAAGTTTGATAAGCTTAGAATCCCTCGTTACGCTAAAGCCAAAGAAACAAGGGCAAACAGGGATTGTTCATTAAATGCGACCACATCGTTTCCAAACCATTGCGCGAAAAACCAGTGCTGCAGCACTTATTTTTATGGCTACGGCCGCCTTTTCAGAACCAAAGCACGGCATTGCCATGTATGGCGAGCCGGCATTGCCGGAAGATTTCGTGTCCCTGCCCTATGCAAACCCTGATGCGCCAAAGGGCGGACGATTCGTCACCGGCAACAATGGCGGGTTTGATTCGCTCAATCCTTACGTGCGTCAGGGCTCTGTGCCGTGGCAGATTCGATTCTTCGCCTCTGAATCCCTGATGGGGCGCAGCCAAGCGGAACCTTTTGCTCTGTATGGGCTTTTGGCCGAGACCATTGAAACCGGACCGGATCGCGAATGGGTTGAGTTCACTCTGAGACCAGAGGCGAAATTCTGGGACGGCACCCCTGTTACCGTTGAAGATGTGATTTGGTCTTATGAGACTTTGGGCACTGTGGGCCATCCGCGATATTTGGGGTTCTGGCAAAAGGTGGAGAAGATCGAACAGACGGGCGAGCGCTCTGTGCGTTTGACGTTCAATGTCGAAGATCGTGAGCTGGCTTTGATTGCAGGTCTGCGCCCGATCCTGAAAAAGGCGCAATGGGAGGGCAAAGACATCAACGATGCCACTCTGCAAGAGGTGCCGATGACCACCTCGCCGTATATGATTACAGACTTTGAGGCGAACCGCTATGTGACCCTGACCCGCAATCCGGATTACTGGGGGAAAGATCTGGCCTTCCGCAAAGGCACGCATAACTTTGATGAGATCCAGATCGAATTCTTCGGCGATGGCGCGGTTTTGTTCGAAGCCTTTAAGGCCGGCGAAATCAGCTATATGCGCGAGTTTAATGCGGAAAAATGGGCCACAGGCTATGATTTCCCGCGCGTGGACAGTGGCGATGTGCTGAAGGCGGAAATTCCGCATCAAAAACCGTCTGGCATTACGGGACTTGTAATGAACAGCCGTAATGCACCGCTGGATGATATACGCGTGCGCGATGCGCTTGTGCATGCGTTCAACTTTGAATTCATCAACGACACGATGACAGGTGGGCGTCAGCCGCGGATCACCTCTTACTTCAGCAACTCTATTCTAGGTATGGATCATGGCCCTGCCGAGGGTCGTGTGGCTGACTATCTGGCGCCTTATGCGGATGTGCTGCCAGAGGGCGCGATGGCGGGCTATAACCTGCCTGTATCTGACGGTACAGCACGCAACCGCAGCAATATCCGCGCGGCGACAGCCTTGTTGGCCGAGGCCGGTTATGTGGTGAAAAACGGTGTCATGACAGGGCCAGATGGCGCGCCGCTGACATTGGACGTGGTGTTGCGCCAAGGCGACAATGAAACCGCAACGGTTGTGGACCTTTATAAAGAAGCACTGGACCGTTTGGGCATTACGCTGAACATCGCAACGGTAGATGGCGCGCAATATACTGAGCGTACAAACAGCTTTGATTTTGATCTGGCGTACTACCGTCGGGCGATCTCGCTTTCGCCGGGCAACGAACAAAACCTGTATTGGGGCTCCGATGCAGCAGACCAAGACGGCTCGCGTAATTGGATGGGTGTGAAAAGCCCAGCCATCGACGGGCTGATCAATGAAATGCTGAATGCGGAAGACCAGAGCGACTTCATCGCAGCCACCAAGGCGCTGGATCGCACCTTGACCGCTGGCCGCCATGTGATCCCGTTTTGGAATTTCGCCATTGGCCGCATTGCCCATGTGAAAGAAATCACTTATCCAGAGACCCTACCGATATATGGGGATGGTGTGGATTGGATGCCGCACAGCTGGTGGTATGAAGAAACAAACTAAAACACTCGCACTGATCATAACCTTTTGCGCAGCCCTCGCTGGCTGCGCAACTGTTGAAGGCATTGGCAATGATATCTCAGGCGGCGCGCGGCGCGTGTCTGGCTGGTTCTAAAACGCCAATACTTTTTCTTGGTGTAAATACCTTGGGGGAATTGGATCTTGCAAAGGTCCAAGGGGGCAAAGCCCCTTCCCTCGTTTAGGCTCGTGGCACGAAGCGTAGCCAAATCCCGTCTTTACTGCGCACTGTTAGATGCGCCACCGGCATTGGCTCGGCCCGATCTTCCACGCGCTCGACCTTAAAGTCGCGCAGGATCATCGACAGGATCAAAACGCCTTCCACCATGGCAAAGCCCGCGCCGGTGCAAACGCGCGATCCGGCTGAAAATGGCATATAGGCGTCACGCTGGCATGTTTTGCCGTTTTCCGTGTCCCATCGCGTAGGGTCAAACCCATCAGGATTGTCCCACAGCCGTTCATGGCGGTGCAAATGCCATGGGGACAAAACCATTTGCGAGCCGGTTTTGATTTCCCGATCTCGGAACTCTTCTGGGCACGTATTCTGCCGCACCATCATGGGCACCGGCGGATAGAGCCGCAGGCTTTCGCGGAAGACATCGCGGCTGAGTTTCAGCTTGCGCACATCAGCGAAATCACAGCTTTGCAGGGCCTGCGCTTCTTCTGCCAGACGCTCTTGCCAGTCTGGGTACAGCGCCATCAAAAAAAGCGTCCACGCAAGGGCTGAGGCGCTGGTTTCATGGCCTGCCAAGAAGAAGATCGCCACTTGGTCGACCATTTCTTCGGCGGTGAATGTATCGCCAGTTTCTGGGTCCACCGTTGTCATGATCTTGGTGGCCAGATCATCCGGTGCGGTGCCGGCTTTGATTTCTGCCATGCGCGCTTCGGTCAGTTGGGTGATCAGGCCACGGATAGACTTGGCGGCGTCTTTGGTGCTTTTGCGAAAGAAACGCGGCATCCATTTGGGCAGCGGCACGAAGGCGGCGATGTTCAGGATGGGCTGGGTGCGTTGATAGTCGCGGAATTCTGAAAACACCTGACTGGCGATTTCATGTTCGATTGGGATCGAAAATAGCGTGCGAAAGATCACATCCGCCGCCGCGTGGCTGGTGATTTCTTCGACCTCGATATCCTGACCTGCAACGGTGCTGATCCGTGCAAGGCTCGCCTCTGCGGCGTCCCACATGGCGGGGTATGTGTCGCGCAGGCGCCCGCCTTCGAAGGCAGGATCGATGATGCGGCGTTGGCGTTTCCAGACCTCTCCGTTGGTCAGGAAGACCGAATTGCCCAGCAGCGGACGCAGCCCTTCAGAGACGCGGCCGGATTTGGGGAAATCATCGGGGCGATCTTTTAGAACGGTTTTCACCAGATCCGGCTGGTTCAGCAGATAAGAGCGGAAGAACGGCGTGCGAAACTCTGCCATCCATGCGCGATAGAGCCGTTGTGGCTGGGCCGATAGAAGATCTTGCCGGAACAGCTTGGCGTATTGGCGCAAAGACACGCGGCCCTCTCGGGCGGGTGGTTTGGGGGGCAAAGGCGCGCTCATGGGGCCATCTCGGTGAATTTGTTCACGGGGGCTTCGATGCGCGATTTGGATGGCACGCGGCCTTCGAAGCGGTCCCCTAGGGTTTGCGGACCTGCGGTGATTTTGAAGTAATCGTAGTCGCCCGGCGCATCAAAGGCGCAGAGGTATTGGAAATGCAGGCGGAAGAATTTCCAACGCAGCTCTTTCCAGCGTTCTGGGCTGAGGGTTTGCGTGAAAGCGGCAGAGATCACCAGCGGCCATTGCTTGCCCTCGCTGGGGGCAGCGCCGCTGACAGACACCGGATCGCAGAGCGCAAAGGCGCAGCCATCGCCGGGGGCGGTGACATCCACCCAAGATAGGTTTGTTTGTTGGCACAGGAAGTTCAGATCGCGGCGCAGGCGTTTGGCTTCTGGCAAGAAAGACACCATGGGCACCACCTGCCCTAGCGACAGGAACGATAGGGTTGGGCCTTTGGCTGGCACGCGGCCATCGCGGATCAGGTCTGCCAAGATCGACACGGCCAGATGTGCGCCAGAGCTGTGGCCCACGACAAGTACCTCGTCGACGTCTTCGCTTAGGGCTTCGGCGATGATGTTGGTGAATTCCGCCATACGCGCTTCAAGCTCGGGCGGATTGGCGCCCTTGGTGCTGGCGGAATAGGAATAGTCGTGCATCAGGTAATAGGCGAAGAACTTATTGTCCTTGCGTTTGAACCAATTCAGCAGGGCTGGCACGATGGCAAGCCCTGCAAAGCCTGTCCACCATGGTAGAAACAGGGTGATCAGCTTGGCCAGCCCATAGGCTGCCAAAAGCGACAGGATCAGTTGCACGAGCAGGAAGACCACCGGATAAAGTGCTGCAATCACAGGGCCTTTGCGCAGTTTCATGAGGCGCCATAGGGCTCCGGAGCCGATGTAGCACCATGCGGTTTTGGCGAGCAGGAGATAGGTTTTGGTGATGCCCAAATCCATGCTGCCCCGCACGATGTCGGCCCAAACGAGAACTTCGATGTCGCTGGTGGTGTCGCCGCCCTCGATCTGGCTTTTGACGCGCCAGCCGTAGGTGCCTTTGGTTTGCTTGGGCTCTAAGGCAACGCTGTAGTCCGAAATATCAGCCTGCGCCGCGCCTTCTTTGCGATAGAGCTCGCGATAGCGGCGCGGGTGGATCGGATCGTAGCCCGGTATGTAAAACACCCTGCGGCGTTGGACGGTGGACATATGCCATACTCTGCTCTGCGGCCCTTTTCGCGGGCCTGTTAGAGGCAGAGTACCCTGTTATCCCAAAAGCGCCAAGGCTGGGAATGCTTCGAGCAACCAATAAGAGAAGGCCGCGAAACCGCCGGTGAGCATCAGAAGGCCGATGGTCCAGAGGAGAAGGCCCATAACGCGCTCGATTTGCTCCATATGGCGCTTCATCCAGCCCATCACGCCGGTGAGGCGCGGCAGGAAGGCGGCGACGAGCAGAAATGGCAGGCCAAGGCCGATGGCGTAGATGGCCAAAAGCAACGTGCCACG
The DNA here is from genome assembly GCA_947499725.1 of uncultured Paracoccaceae bacterium. Taxonomy (GTDB): domain Bacteria; phylum Pseudomonadota; class Alphaproteobacteria; order Rhodobacterales; family Rhodobacteraceae; genus Cognatishimia. The sequence goes on from CANMPK010000001.1 coordinate 877,940, forward strand.
GGCGATTGAGGCTTCGGAGGCGGCCATGGAGAGGATCGCGCCCAGTTGTGGGCCAATACACGGCGTCCAACCGAAGGCGAAGGCGAGACCAAGGATATAAGCCCCAAAGGCGCTGCCGCCTTTGTCACCCACATCAATGCGCGCCTCGCGATCAAGGAAACCGATGCGATAGACGCCTATGAAATGCGCGCCGAAGATCATGACCAGAATGCCAGCGGCTATGTTAAACCATTGCTGGTATTGCAAAAAGATCGATCCGATGGCGGAAGCAGTAAAGCCGAGGAAAAGAAAGACTGTCGATAGACCCAGCACAAAGAAGACCGCCGGCAAAAGCGCTTTGTTTTTGCCTTGGCCTTCTGAGAGGTCCGTGACGGACACGCCGCTCATGTAAGCCAGATAGGGCGGAACGATAGGCAGCACACATGGGCTGAGGAAAGAGATGACCCCAGCGGCAAGCGCGACGAACATGGCAGGCAGCAGGGCTGCGTCGATGATTTCTAATCCGAACATAGGTTTGACATATGTGATCTTTGGCGGAAGGTCACGCGACAGATGATCACAAGCTTGTGGACAGGATGAAACATCACATCTATTTGGCCTGTATGACTGATGTATGCCTAGAAATTGATACGATTGGGCTGTTGTGCCCCCTGCCCGTTTTGAAACTGCGCAAACGGATGATGCCTTTGGCCTCGGGTGATTTGGTGCGTTTGATCGCGGATGATCCGGCGTCGATCGTGGATGTGCCGCATTTTTGCAATGAGCAAGGGCATGAGCTTGTGTCTACTGACGAGGTAGATGGCAGCATTCAGTTTGTGGTGAAGAAAGGCTGAGGGAGGCGTTTTTACTCCCCTGCATCAGCCCCGCACAAAAGAAAACGCCGAGGAGATGATCCTCGGCGTTTCTGTTTTATCGCTTTTGCCGCAATGGCTTAGCTTTTCATAGACCACCAACCGCGGCGCTTTGGCTTTGGTTCTGCTGCAGGTTCTGGCGCAGCTTCGGCGACCGCTTCTGGCGCTGGCTCTGCTGCGGCCACAACGGGCTCTGGCGTTGGTTCTGGCGCAGGTTCAGCTGGTGTTTCAGCGGCGGGTTCAGCCACGGCAACATCTGCTTCAGCCGGAGCCTCGACTGCTTTTTCAGCCTTTGGCTTTGCCTTGGCGCGGGTGCGCTTTGGTTTCGGCTTTTCAGCAGGCTCTTCCGCTGGGGCTGCTTCCGGAGCGGCTTCTGCTTCAACAGGAGCTTCCGCGTCGGCTGGCGCCTCTTCGGTTGCGGCCTCTGCCGGTGCTGCTTCGGCGTCATCCGTCTTTTTCTTACGGGAACGTGAGCGGCGACGGCGCTTTGGCTTTTCTTCGCTGTCTTCAGGCGCGGCTTCTGGTGTTTCACCTTCGGCTGGGGCCTCAGTCGCATCAGAATCTGTAGAGGTTTCTGCGGCTTCACCATCTACTGGTGCAGCGGCCTCATCCCCGTTTTCACCACGACCTTTGCGGCGACGACGACGACGGCGGCGTTTCTTAGGCTGCGCCTCTTCTTCACCTTCCGGCGTTTCTGCAACCACTTCTGCATCTTCGATGTCTTCATCGATTTGATCCATCAGGCTGCTGTCGACAGAGACCACTGGCGCGGCTTCTGGCACGGAACGCGTGGCTGTTTTCAGCTTTTCGAGCGTGAAATCAGGCGAGATCAGCGTTGGATCCCCTTCGATGCGCACGGACATGCCGTAGCGGCTTTCGATCATCGCGATATGCTCGCGCTTTTGGTTCATCAGGTAGTTGGTGATGCTAATAGGCGCTTTCACCAGAACCTCACGAGAGCGGCCACGTGTGCCTTCTTCTTCGATCTGGCGCAGAATGTTCAGTGCGAGGTTATCGTCTGAACGCACCAAGCCAGTGCCGTGACAATGTGGGCAAGGCTGTGTTGTCGCCTCGATCATGCCAGGGCGCAGACGCTGACGGGACATTTCCATCAGACCAAAGCCAGAGATACGGCCCACTTGGATGCGGGCGCGATCTGTTTTCAGCTTGTCCTTCATGCGCTTTTCGACGGCCGCGTTGTTTTTGCGTTCGTCCATGTCGATGAAGTCGATCACGATCAGACCAGCCAAGTCGCGCAGGCGCAGCTGACGAGCCACTTCTTCTGCCGCTTCAAGGTTGGTTTTCAGCGCGGTTTCTTCGATGCTGCCTTCTTTGGTCGCACGACCAGAGTTCACATCCACAGCCACAAGCGCCTCGGTGACGCCGATCACGATGTACCCACCGGATTTCAGCTGAACTGTTGGGTTAAACATGCCCGCCAGATAGCTTTCGACCTGATAGCGCGCGAAAAGCGGCAGCTGGTCGTGGTAGTTTTTCACGTTCTTGGCGTGAGACGGCATGATCATTTTCATGAAGTCTTTGGCGATGCGGTAGCCGCGTTCGCCTTCGACCAGAACTTCGTCGATCTCGCGGTTATACAGGTCGCGGATCGAGCGTTTGATCAGATCGCCTTCTTCATAGATCTTGGCTGGCGCGGAAGATTTCAGCGTCAGCTCGCGGATCTGTTCCCACATGCGTTGCAGGTATTCGTAATCGCGTTTGATTTCCGACTTGGTGCGCTTGGCGCCCGCTGTCCGGATAATCAGGCCCGCGCCTTGTGGCACGTCGATCTCTGTTGCGATTTCTTTCAGCTTCTTGCGGTCTGCCACGTTGGTGATCTTGCGGCTGATGCCACCGCCGCGCGCGGTGTTGGGCATAAGAACGCAGTAACGGCCTGCGAGGCTGAGGTATGTTGTCAGCGCGGCGCCTTTGTTGCCGCGTTCTTCTTTGACGACCTGCACCAGCATGATCTGGCGCACTTTGATCACTTCTTGGATCTTATAGCGGCGCGGACGTGGCTTGCGTGCAGGACGAATGTCGTCGTTGTCGTCATCGTCAGCTACGGACTCGATGGAGTCGTCTTTGTCGCTTGCGCGGGAACGCTTGCGGCGGTTGCGACGTGGCTTTTCAGACTTTTCTTCGGCTTTGTCTTCAGAGCTGTCTTCTTCGGAGCTTTCACCCTCGGATTTTGTCTCTTCAGATTTTGCTTCTGTTTTTTCTTCTGTGGTCTCTTCAGTCGCTTCAGCGGTTTCCGCAGCAGGCTCTTCTGCTGGGGCTTCTTCTGGAGTGTCTTCAGTCGCCTCTACAGGCTCTGCTGGTGCAGCGTCTGCTTCGGTTTCTGCGCCGGTTTCAGGATCCTGTGTGGCCACAGCATCGTCTTTATCGGCATCAGAGTTGGCCGCCATGGTTTGACCCGGCTTGCCTTTACCATCTTCGTCATCTGCTTGATCGTCAGAGGCTTCGGCAACGGTTTCTTCTGTTGTCTCTGCTGGCGCTTCTTCGGAGGCTTCAGCGACTTCTACTTCTGGAGCAGTGTCTTCTGCTGGTGTTTCAGTAGGCGCTTCGACTGGTGACGCCTCGGCTGTTTCCACAACATCCGCTGGTGCATCAGCTTCGGTCAGGTCGATGGTTTCCATACCTTCGATCTGATCTGCATCGGCTTTTGCCTCTGCTGGTGCGTCTGTCGCATCTGTTTTGGTTTCGGCTGCAGCTTTAGAGCGGCTGCGCGAACGGGAGCGACGCTTTGGTTTTGGTGTGTCTTCTTCCTCGTCACGGGCCTTTTGCGCTTCGGCGTAGGCACGTTCTTCTTCCATCAGCGCTTCGCGGTCAGCGACTGGGATCTGATAGTAATCCGGATGGATCTCAGAGAAGGCCAAAAAGCCGTGGCGGTTTCCGCCGTAGTCGACAAAGGCTGCCTGTAGAGAGGGTTCGACCCGTGTTACTTTTGCAAGGTAGATGTTGCCAGCAAGCTGACGTTTGTTTTCGGATTCAAAGTCAAATTCCTCGACCTTGTTTCCGTCGACCACCACAACGCGAGTTTCCTCGGCGTGGGTGGCATCGATGAGCATTTTCTTAGCCATGTTTTCCGTTTGCACCCGAACATAACCTTCGCACTCCGCGGTGATGTCCGTAGACCGATCCCGGGCGGTGGGTTGCAATGTTGGGGGTGTCTTGTGATGGCGATGGACACAGCGCGTCCGAGGGGGCCGCGGGCGGCCTCTGCTCGGTCATATGTTGTTTGCGCGCGCGTCATCGCGGTTCTTCTCCGACGCCAATACAGGCGCCTGTTATATGCCCGCCGCGCTTACGCGGCTGTGGCGTTTATCTAGCCCCGAAGGGCCCAATCAATCTGACGGAACACCGGGCGCAATTGCGTCATTCTCGGGTTCGGTCAGTGAAACTCATGTGTGCGGCGCGAAAAATCGCAGTCCGTCAGCACTACATAAGACCACTGTGGATGGAATTACAATGGGTAATCTGCCTCACGTTGTAGGCTATTTGATTAGCGCTCAATTAATATACCAAGGCGTTTGGCCGCTTCGCCTAGGTTTTCAACGACATTCTGGCCGAGATCCGGCAGCGGTTTATCCACAGGGCGCAAATCCGGCACTTGGAAGGTGAGGCACCCTGCCCGCGTGGCCGCTGTGGTGCCTGTGTCGCTGTCTTCGAAGGCCACGCAGTCTGTGGCGGCGACCCCAAGATTGGCTGCGCCGGTCAGATATGGGGTTGGGTCTGGCTTGGTGGCGGCGACTTTGTCGCCTGCGACGATGGTATCAAAGAAATCAAAGAGACCGGTGAGTTTGAGATGATGATGTGCGGGTTGTTCTTTGGTGGAGGTCACAAGCCCGATGGGTTTACCGGTTGCTTTGAGAGCCGTCAGCAGCTCTTTGGCAAAGGGTTTGATTGGCAACCCCTTTTCGATGTTCTTGGCATGGCGCTTGCGCCATTCAGTATCAAAAGCCGTAAGATCAAAAGGCGCTGGAAAGAAGGCTTCGAGCGCGCCTGTTGTTTTGTCAGCAGAGCTGCCGACCAGCGTGATAAAGAAGGCTTCGGCTTCGTCGGCGGACACATCGAAATCTGTGGCCATTTCCACGAAGGACTTCATGAAAAGCCGTTCTGTATCGAGCAGAAGACCGTCCATATCAAAGAGAAATGCTTTGGGAGTAAATGTATCGATCTGCATGGCTGGCCCTGCGTTTTAAAATACCTAAGCGCCTTGTTGCAGGACAAAGAAAATGCCGCAATCCTTTATATGGATTGCGGCAGTCACGTGTTTTTGCGGCTTGTAACGCTTTGGGCGAAAGCTCGCGCTTACAGGTAGTCTGCGCGTTGCAGGCCGTATTTGGCCATCTTTTCGTTCAGCGTGCGGCGTGGCAAGCAAAGCTCTTCCATGACGCTGGCAATTGATCCGCGGTGGCGGCGCATGGTGTTGTCGATCAGCATGCGTTCAAAGGCTTCCACGTATTCTTTCAGCGGCTTGCCTTCGGTGGTCATGACCGGCTGCATCTCTTCGTGATCGTTCATCAGAAGCGAGGCAATGGTGCCCCCGCCCCGACGCGATTGCAGTACGGCGCGTTCGGCCAAGTTGATCAGCTGACGCACATTGCCCGGCCAAGGGGCTTGCAAGAGTTGCGCCGCTTCTTGAGCGCTGACTTGCGGTGTGTCGCAGCCATATTCTTCGGAGAATTGCTCGGCATGGCGTGTGAAAAGCGACAGGATGTCTTCGCCGCGTTGGCGCAAAGGCGGCACGGTGATGCGCAGCGCGGCCAAACGGTAGAAAAGATCGGACCGCAACGCATCTTCGCAGGTGCGGTTCTGTTCCTGTAGATTACAGATCGCCACAATGCGGGTTTCGGCTGGGGTGCCTTGATCGTTGATAAAACTGAGCAAACGCGCCTGAAGGCTGTCGCTGAGCGCTTCGACGTCTTCCAGAACCAGCGTACCGCCGCGGGCTTCTTCAAGCGCAGGCAGTTGCGTGTCTTCTGGCAGCATTGGCCCAAAGAGACGCTTGGCGAGCGCTTCTTCTTCAAAGGCAGAGCAGCTCATCAAAACGAACTTCTTACCCGCGCGGCTGCCAACTGCGTGCAGCGCGTGGGCCACAAGGGTTTTACCAGTGCCGGTTTCGCCGTCGATCAGAACGTGGCCATCGGCTTGCCCCAGATCGAGGATGTCTTCCTTGAGGCGCGCCATCACTGGGGAAGAGCCAATCAGCTTTTTCATGAGCTGAGAGCCATCAGACAGTTCTTTGCGCAGGATGCGGTTGTCCATCGTCAGACGGCGCGCATTGGTGGCTTTTTTGGCCAGTTGGCTCATCCGGTCTGGATTGAAGGGTTTTTCTAGAAAATCAAAGGCGCCCACGCGCATGGCTTCTACTGCCATTGGCACGTCGCCGTGGCCGGTGATCATGATCACTGGCAAGGCACTGTCGCTGCCCATGAGTTTCTTAAGGAATTGCATGCCGTCCATTCCCGGCATTTTGATATCTGAGATCACGATCCCCGGATAATCAGGCCCCAGAACCTTGAGCGCATCTTCGGCGCTGGCAAAGGTTTCTGTGTCATAGCCTGATAGGGCCAGCCACTGGCTGATGGACTGACGCATGTCTTTCTCGTCGTCCACAATCGCGATTTTCATAGCCTGAGCCATCTTTTACTCCGTCTATTCCGCTGCTTCGATCTCACCTGTTAAGATAGGAAGCTGTACTTCGAATACAGCCCCCCCGCCCTGACCATTGCGTGCAGTCAGGCGTCCCCCTAGGTCGTTCACGATCCCTGAGGAAATGGCAAGACCCAGCCCAACACCGTCGCCAGGCTGTTTTGTGGTGTAAAACGGCTCAAACAGATCATCGAGGTTTTCAATGCCGCTGCCATTGTCGCGCACGGTCAGCGTGGCGGTTTCACCAGCGGCGAGCAGGATTTCGATCTCTGGCTCGTCTTCGCCTTTAATGGCGTCCATGGCGTTGCGTAGAAGGTTGATGACAACCTGTTCGATGCGCATGCGATCGCCCATGACCTGCACCGGTTCATCTGGGATGATACGGCGAATTTTGACCTGCGTTTGACGCAGTTGCGGCTCCATCAAAGACAGGGCGGAAGACACCGCATCCCCAAGTTCTACTGGGTGAAAGTCCTCTCCGCCCTTGCGGGCGTAGCTTTTCAACTGCTTGGTGATGGCACCCATGCGTTCGATCAGATCGTCGATGCGTTTGAACGATGAGAGCGCTTCGTCATGGCGGTTGCGGCGCACCAAAAGACGCGCGCCAGCAAGGTAGGTTTTCATCGCCGCCAGCGGCTGGTTCAGCTCGTGCGACACGGCGGCGGACATCTCGCCCAAAGCCGCCAATTTCGAGCTTTGCGCAAGGGTTTGTTCGGCCACTTCGAGGCTGGCTTGCATGCGTTCACGTTCGGCGATTTCTCGCTGCAGGCGGTGGTTCAATGCGCGAAGGCTCGCCGACTCGCGCTGGAACAGCGCCATGCGCAACGCGTTCTTACGGCTGAGTGCATAGAAGGCCAGCGCCAGAAGGATGGCGAATCCCATGATTTCGAGGGCCAGCACCGCATGCACGCGTTCACGCACATTGGTGTAGCTGGTGAAGCTGGCCATGTGCCAGCCGCGGAACGGGATGCGGGCTTCTTTGCGCATCACCGCTTGGCCTTTCAGGTAGGCATCGGCGGGCAAGGCAGTCCAATCAGCGGTGGCCTGAATGGCGCGTTCAATCGCGCCTTGGGCGGGCTGTTCGGCCAGTGCTTCTTCTTCGGTGAGGCCGCGCCACAAAGGTTCGGTCGCCAGAATGATGCGCCCTTCACTATCGGCCACAAGAACGGCGTCGGAAATACCGGCCCAAGCGCGTTCGAATTTTTGCAGATCCACCTCGACCTGAATAACGCCAAGCGGCACGTTCAGATCGTCGAGTTTACGTGAGTATGTGAACTGATACCCGCCGCTTTCACGCTCTTGCACGGTGAAAACCGTGGTATTGGAGCGCAAAGCATCCACAAAGGCCGCAGATTGGCGGTGATTTTCGCCAAGGCGGTTGCGATCTGTGGCGGCCACTGTGCGGCCTTCGTTGTCTTGCAAAATAAGCGAAGCCGCGCCGATTTCTTCTACGAAGGAAATCAGGCGCGCGCTTGAGTGGCTGAAGTCGCCAGATTGCAGCGCGCGGATCAGTTCGGGATCGCGCGCCAAAAGCTGCGGCACAATCGCGTTGCGGCGCAGTTCTGACAGCAGGTTCCCGGAATACAGCGCAAGCCGTACTTCGGCGCGGTTTTTGGTATTAATGGTAAAGCGATCAGTGAGATAGCTGTTGGTCACCCAAATGGTGACACCCGCGATGACACAGAGCAACAGAAGCATGGCACGCACACGCCAACTGATCGTGTGCATGCGCCCTTGCTTGCGCTGGTATGTTGTATCCCCGCTCATGTCTTAAAGGTACGCCGCCTTGGCGGCGCACTCAAGTCAGGCTGTGACCACCTGCGTCATCAATGCGCTAAACATTGCCGTTCCGTCGATGCCGCCGTGGCCTGCATCAGCTGCGCGCTCTGGGTGAGGCATCATGCCAAGCACGCGTTTGTTGGCAGAGAGCACACCCGCGATGTCGTCCACAGAACCGTTTGGATTGTCTGTATATGTGAAGGCAATGCGATCATCGCCTTTCAGACGGGCCAAAGTTTCGTCATCAGCAAAGTAGTTGCCGTCGTGGTGCGCGATAGGAATATCGATCACGTCGCCTTTGGCATAGCCGGATGTGAAAGCGCTGTCTTGCGTGGCCACTTCCAAGCCAACTGTGCGGCAGATGTATTTCAGACCCGCATTGCGGCGCAGCGCGCCTGGCAGAAGGCCTGTTTCTGTGAGGATCTGGAAACCGTTGCAGACACCCATCGCATAGCCGCCTGCGTTTGCGTGTTTTACAACTGCTTGGCAGATCGGAGAATTCGCCGCAATCGCGCCGCAGCGCAGGTAGTCGCCGTAAGAGAAGCCACCAGGAACGCCAACGATGTCTACGCCCGCTGGCAGATCGCTTTCTTTATGCCACACCATGGTGACGTCTGCGCCGGCGCGTTCAAACGCAACCGCGAGGTCGCGGTCACAGTTTGAGCCCGGAAATACAATGACCGCCGCCTTCATTATGACAGCTCCACGCGGTAGCTTTCGATCACAGTGTTGGCCAGAAGCTTCTCGCACATCTCTGTGACGGTTGCTTCGGTTGTGCCATCGGCCAGATCCAGTTCAATCACTTTGCCCTGACGCACACCTTCGACGCCATCAAAGCCCAAAGACCCGAGTGCGTGGCGCACGGCCTCACCTTGTGGATCCAGGACGCCGTTCTTCAGCATTACGTAGACACGTGCTTTCATGTCGATCTTCTCCAGCTCATTGCAAAAGGCCGTGTGGGCCTCGTCAGATAGTCAAAAGGTTTGCGATCAATTGATCAGTGTTGGTTTTTGCATGGGAGTTGCATTCTTTGGCAGCACCCCCAAGCGATTAGCGATTTCGGCATAGGCTTCCGTAAGGCTGCCCAAGTCATGACGGAAGACATCTTTGTCCAGCTTGCGGCCTGTTTCGATGTCCCAGAGGCGGCAGCTGTCTGGGCTGATTTCGTCAGCCACAACAAGACGCTGAAAATCGCCTTCGTAGACGCGACCCACTTCGATTTTGAAGTCGACCAGCTTGATGCCCACGCCATACAGCACGCCAGATAGGAAATCATTCACCCGCAGCGCAATGCTGAGAATGTCGTCCATGTCTTGCGGTGAGGCCCAGCCGAAAGCCGCGATATATTCTTCGGTGACAAGCGGATCGCCCAGCTCGTCGTTTTTGAGGCTATATTCAACGATGGGGCGCGGCAGTTGTTTGCCCTCTTCAATGCCCAATCGTTTGGCCATAGAGCCTGCCGCGTAGTTGCGCACGATCACTTCCAGCGGAATAATTTCGCAAGAGCGCACAAGCTGCTCGCGCATATTCAGACGCTTCAGGAAGTGGGTTGGCACGCCAATTTGGCCGAGGCCCACCATGAAATATTCGCTAAGGCGGTTATTCAAAACACCTTTGCCGTCGATCACATCTACCTTCTGGGCGTTAAACGCGGTGGCGTCGTCCTTGAAGTACTGCACAAGTGTGCCCGGCTCTGGACCTTCGTAGAGGACCTTTGCCTTCCCTTCATAGAGTTTCTTGCCGCGTGCCATCAGGGGACTTTCAATAAAGACGAAGACCGACTCCTCGTTTCATGGCGCCCTCTTAATCTATGGAATGCCTTGTCGCAAGGCGCGGCAGCCACTTGCGGGTGAAGATATGCATACACATATAAGAAACAGGACGTTTTCGTTGTGTAGGAGGTAGATATGAACACTTTTGATGATCGAGAGCGCGCATTTGAAGCGAAATTCGCACATGACGCTGAGATGCGGTTTAAGGCCGAGGCGCGCGCCAATAAATTGCTGGGCCTTTGGGCGGCAGAGCATTTGGGACATTCAGGACAAAACGCAGATCGCTATGCGGCCACGGTTGTGGCGGCGGATATGGAAGAGGCTGGTGATGCGGATGTGATCCGCAAAGTGGTGGCCGATTTAGATGGCAAAGCCTCTGCTGAGGATGTGCGCGCTCAGCGTTCGGCCTGTTTGGCGCAAGCCATGGAACAACTGACCAGCGAGAGTTGATCGCAAAGGTTGTTACTAAGCAACCACAAGGTGAGCGCCCCATTTAGTTGAAATGCGGTGTTTTATCCTATTTTTAACCTCGCCATATTAAGGTATTGGCAACCTGTCAGGCCATAATCTGGTGATGGTGGGGCTAAAACAATAGTATTGAGGATAAGATCTTGGGGCAGATCCTTCGTGGCGCACGTTCTGCGCTTCGACATGGGGTACCGATTGCGATCGGTGTTGCATGTTGTTGGGCACTTTATCACCAGTTACAGCACATTGATTTCGGTCAACTTTGGCAGACTGTACTTTCTGTAAAACCATGGCAGTGGATTGCATCCATTTTGGCGACCGCTCTCAGCTTTTGGGCTGTGGCGCGTTACGATGTGATTGCGCACCGCCATTTCCAAACTGGCCTGAAGGACGATCAGGCCACTTTGTCTGGCGCGACAGCCATTTCCATCGGTCAAACCGTGGGCGCTGGCGCGATCGTTGGCGCTTTTGTGCGCTGGCGCATGCAGCCTTCGCTAGGTTTGGTCACCTCGGCAAAGGTCACCGCCTTTGTGACGCTGACCTTTATGGCCGCTTGGGCGGTTTTGACGGCTTTGGCGGTTTTGGTTTTACCAGAAAGTTCGGTCCATCCGTCGATCCCTTGTTCCGTTTTGGGCATCGCCGCTGTTGGCTTGGGCTTTGTGTTTTTCAATCCGGTTCTGAAACGCGCGGGTAAAGAAATCGAAATGCCCACGGTCACGGCCATGGCGGCATCGCTCGGGTTTTGTTTCTTAGATACGCTGGCTGCGGCTTTCGCCTTTTGGGTGCTTTTGCCCGAAGGGATCGATCTGTCTTTGGCGCAGCTCTTCCCGATTTATCTGATTGCCCTGGGCGCCGCGATTTTGTCCGGCACGCCAGGCGGCGTTGGCCCGTTTGAGCTGACAGTGTTGGCTCTTTTGCCAACGATGCCTGAAGCCGAGCTGATGGCGGCGATCGTTGCCTTTCGCATGATGTACTACGCCCTGCCCGCTGTGATTGGCGGCATTTCCTTGCTACGCCCCATGAGCACAAATGACAGCGCATCTTGGCAACTTCAGGCCAATGGTGATCTGGACAAGGCCTTGGAAAACAATTCTGCCCGCGCAGAGCTTGGCGTCGTGCGCCAGAACGGTGGTGCGATCTTGCATTGCACGGGCGGCGTGTGCGGCGTTGTACGCACGGGCCAAACGTTGACCACGATCTTTGATCCGGTGCATGGGCATTCGGCGGATCTGGCATCACCCCTGCGCAAAATCGCTAAAGATCAGAACCGTATTGTATGTAAGTACAAGATTTCCGCGCGCCATGCGTTGCATGCGCGTCGTGAAGGCTGGTCGGTGATCCATGTGTCTGATGAGGCTTTGGTTTCTACCAAAGACCATACAATGGAAGGTTCAAAGTATCGCCAGCTGCGCCGTAAGTTGCGTCAGGCGGAAAAGGCTGGTGTGGATATTCGCCGCGGCAAGGTCGAGCTTCCTTTTGCTGAAATGGCGCGCGTGTCTACAGCTTGGGAGACCTCGCATGGGGCTGCGCGCGGCCTGTCTATGGGCACGTTTGAAGAGCATTACGTCAGCCATCAAAAGGTGCTGCTGGCCTATCAAGACGATACGCTGATTGGTTTCGTGACCTTCCATGCAACGCGCCATGAGTGGTGCCTTGATTTGATGCGCGTCACACCAGAGGCGCCTGACGGCACAATGCATTTGCTGGTGAACACCGCAATCGAAGCTGCAAGGGTTGCAGAGGTCCCCTGCGTGTCCTTGGCAGCCGCTCCGGCGAACCCAGAAAATCGTGGCAAGCTGGAAACCTATTTGCGTCAGGTCTTCTTTAAGAAAGCGGGTGGCGCAGGGCTGCGTCAGTTCAAGGCCTGCTTTAAGCCAAGATGGCAGCCGCTTTACATGGCTGCACCTGGTTGGGGTCAGTTGGCCTTTGCTGCGGTTGACTTGATCGGCTCTGTGCGACGTGCGGAACCATTGCGCCCGCCGCAATTTGCGACATCAAGAGCGGTGAGTTCAACGCAGGTGTAACGCGGTCCAAAAGATCAAAACACAAATGGGCGGTCTGGTGATGTCAAACACCGAACCGCCCATTTCTTTTGATTTGTTCGCTTTTAACTTAGGTCAGCGAGGTGACCCAAAGCACCGTGGCATCTTCATCGCTGATTGAGATCAGGTTATGACCCATGCTGCCATCGTAATAGGCACTGTCGCCTCGGCGCATCTCAACGGGTTCGTAGAACTCAGTGTATAGCTTGACGACGCCTGTCAGGATGAACAGGAACTCTTCGCCATCGTGACGTACCCAACCGTCAAACTCTGACATGTCCCGCGCACGTACACGAGAGTGGTACGGCAGCATGGTTTTCTTTGTCAGGTTCTCGGCGAGCAAGCTATGTTCGTAGGTCGTGGTCGGGCGCGAGGCACCGTCTCCGTTTTTGGTGAACACCATGCGCCCATTCACTTGATCCCGCACCGGCGGCGTGAACAGCTGTGGCACAGAAATCTCAAGACCCTCTGCCAGCTTTTTCAACGCGTCATAGGTTGGGGACATCTGTCCGTTTTCGATCTTGGACAGCGTAGAGCGCGCCAACCCCGCTTGCGTGGCGGCTTGTTCCAGTGTCCAATTTCGCGCCTTGCGCAAGTCACGGACGCGTTGACCCAGATCCAAAGGCTCTGCCTCGTCTCGTGCGCCGTTTTCACGCGCCACTTCGATAAGGCTTTTTGCAGGTTGTTCAGTCATATTATTTTCTTAGGAGGGATACCGCCCTTCCGCAAGAGGCAAAGGAGACTGGACGAATGTCTTGTTAAAGCTGGCTGTACCAATTCTTTTGCCTAACAGTTGCGTGACTGTCGGCAGAAGGTTTTGCCAAATCGCCTGAAGCGCGCTATCTCAAAGCGAAACCTGATCTCGAAAAGGCCTATTTATGAGTGACCCTATTAAGCTGGACATCATGTCAGATCCGATTTGCCCGTGGTGCTATATCGGCAAAACCCTATTGGATCGCGCCTTGGCCGATGTTGAAGACCATCCTTTCGTGATCGAATGGCATCCGTTTCAATTGAACCCTGATATGCCTTCTGGCGGGATGGATCGCGCCGAATATCTGGAACGTAAGTTCGGCGGCAAAGACAATGCTGTGCGGGTTTATGGGCAGATCGTGGAACATGCAGAGAAGGCAGGCATTGAGCTAAATGTGGAAGCCATCCAGCGCACGCCAAACACGGTAGATGCACATCGTTTGATCCATTGGGCCAAGATCGAAGGCAAGCAAAATGCTTTGGTCGACCTGATGTTCAAAGCCTACTTCATCGACGGGCGCGATATTGGCGATCATGAGGTGCTGGCTGATATCGCAGATAGCGCTGGGATGGATGCTGCTTTGGTCACCCGTTTGTTGAAAACAGATTCAGATGTGGCCGACATTCGCGAGCGTGACGTTACCTCTCGCGAGATGGGTGTGAATTCGGTGCCGACCTTTATTGTGGGTGGCCAACATGCCGTGCCAGGGGCGCAGCCGCCAGAGCTTTGGAAGAAAGTCATCGCGGAGCTCACCGGCAAAGACATGCCGGATGATGCAAGTATTCACTAAATAAAAACAACACCTTAAAGGCGCGGATTAAACCCGCGCCTTATGGGCCAGATCACGGGCGATCGCAAAGGCGCCTTTGATCTTATCCGCATCGCTCTTCCAATCGCGGCGTACGACAATCTTGTTGTCTTTGATCTTTGCCAAACCTTTTTGATCGGTCATGAACTCCACCAAGCCCTGTGGGGATTTGAACTTGTCGTTGTGGAATTGAATGGTCGCGCCTTTTGGCCCGCCGTCCAGCTTGGCAATGCCCGCCTTCTTACACATCGCCTTGATGCGCACGACCAGCAAGAGCGTGTTCACTTCGCGTGGCAGCTTGCCAAAACGGTCGATCAGCTCTGCGGCGAAGCCTTCCAGTTCCACCTTTTTGGTGAGGCTCGAGAGACGGCGGTACAGACCCAGACGCACGTCCAGATCAGGCACGTAATCTTCTGGGATCAGAACCGGCACGCCCAAGTTGATCTGCGGTGCCCATTGATCATCGTGTTCCGTAAGCCCTTCCATCTGGCCGGATTTGATCTTGGAAATCGCATCTTCCAGCATGGATTGATACAGCTCATAGCCCACATCACGCATTTGGCCGGACTGCTCTTCGCCCAGCAGGTTCCCTGCCCCGCGGATGTCGAGGTCTTGCGAGGCCAAGGTGAAGCCAGCGCCTAAGGTATCCAGTGATCCAAGCACACGCAGGCGTTTTTCGGCTGTGGCTGTCAAAGGCTTGCGCGGTTGCGTGGTGAGGTACGCATAGGCGCGGGTTTTGCTGCGTCCAACGCGGCCACGAATTTGGTAAAGCTGGCTGAGGCCAAACATATCGGCGCGGTGCACGATCATCGTGTTGGCGGTTGGGATGTCCAAACCGCTTTCGACAATGGTTGTGGCCAGAAGCACATCGAATTTGCCATCGTAGAAGGCGTTCATGCGATCATCTAGCTCGCCTGCCGCCATCTGGCCATGGGCGACCACATAGGTCAGCTCTGGCAGTTGTTCTTTTAGGAACTCTTCGATCTCTGGCAGGTCCGAAATACGCGGCACCACGTAGAAGCTTTGCCCGCCGCGATAATGTTCGCGCAACAAAGCCTCGCGCAGGGTGACGGCGTCAAATTCGCTCACGTAGGTGCGGATGGCCAAGCGATCCACCGGCGGCGTGCCGATGATGGACAGATCTCGTACACCAGACAGGCTAAGCTGCAAGGTGCGCGGGATTGGTGTGGCGGTGAGCGTGAGCACATGCACGTCAGAGCGCATTTGCTTTAGGCGTTCTTTGTGGCCGACACCGAAGTGTTGTTCTTCGTCGACGATCAGCAGGCCAAGGTTCTTAAAGCGTACGTTTTTCGCCAGCAACGCATGGGTGCCGATCACCACATCCACTGTGCCTTTGGCAAGGCCCTCGCGGGTTTTCTCAGCCTCTTTGGCAGAGACAAAGCGCGACAAGCCGCGGACCTCGAGAGGGAAGCCACGGAAGCGTTCAGCGAAGCTTTTGTGGTGTTGGCGCGCAAGCAAAGTGGTTGGAGCGATCACAGCCACCTGCATACCAGTCATCGCAGCCACAAAGGCCGCGCGCATGGCGACTTCGGTTTTGCCAAAGCCCACATCGCCGCAGACCAAACGATCCATTGGTTGGCCTGAGGACAGATCGCCCATGACGTCTTCGATGGCACGCAATTGGTCGTCGGTTTCTTGATATGGGAAACGGGCAGAGAACGCTTCCCACGCGTGATGCGGCGCTTCGAGGATTGGGGCTGTGCGCAGGGCGCGTTCGGCGGCGACGCGGATCAGCTTATCGGCGATCTCGCGGATGCGTTCTTTTAGCTTGGCCTTTTTGGCCTGCCATGCGCCGCCGCCTAGTTTATCAAGGAAGCCTTCGTCATGGCCGTATTTGGAGAGCAGTTCGATGTTTTCGACCGGCAGATAGAGCCGCGATTTTTCAGCGTATTCAAGGTTGATACATTCATGGGCCGCGCCTGCGGCGGTGATGACTTCAAGACCCTGATATCGGCCAATCCCGTGATCGACGTGCACCACCAAATCACCAGGGTTAAGCGACTGGGTTTCGGTCAGGAAATTCTCGGCCTTGCGGCGTTTCTTTGGGGCGCGGATTAGGCGGTCGCCCAGAACGTCTTGTTCTGAAATGACAGTCAGGTCAGGCGCTTCAAAGCCAGCTTCTAGGGCCCAAACGGCCAGATACAGGCCAGACTTCCCGATGTTTGAGGCATCGTTAATATGGATCGTTTCAGCGAGGCCTTCGTCTTCGATCAAACCGCTCAGGCGCTCGCGCGCGCCTTCGGAATAGGACGCGATGACGACAGGACCTGTCTGAAGCTTCGCCTTTACATGCGACGCTAAGCTACCAAAAAGGCTGATGTTTTCCTGCTGACGTTCAGGCGAGAAGTTGCGCCCGATGCGGCCCATTGAATCAATCGCCCCCGGCCCAGATGCCTGAGGCAGCGGCTTAAGGTTCAGAACGCGATGTTCGGCAACGGCAGCCACCCAAGCGGCATCATCCATATACAGCAGCGCGGGTGGGACTGGCTTATACACCGTATCCAAACGCTTCTTTTGCGAGAGCGCGTGGTTGCGGGTTTCGTATTGGTCTTCAACGGAGTCCCAACGGGCCAAACGCATGGGCTCTGATTGATCATCAAGGCTGACGGTTGCCTCTGGCAGATAATCAAACAGGGTTTCCAGCTTTTCGTGGAAAAACGGCAGCCAATGTTCAACGCCTTGATGTTTGCGCCCAGCAGACACAGCCTCGTACAGCGGATCATCCGTGCCAGCGGCGCCAAATTCGATGCGATAGTTTTGACGGAAACGCGTGATGGCTGCTTCATCCAAGATCACCTCGGACACTGGCGCGAGTTCGATCAGATCGAGCTTTTCTGTGGTGCGTTGCGTTGCCGGATCGAAGCGCCGTGCGCCATCCAGAACATCGCCAAATAGATCAAGCCGAACCGGGCCGCCCTCGCCCGGTGGGAAGATATCGATGATACCGCCGCGAACCGCATAGTCGCCCGGCTCCATCACAGTTGGTGCTTGGGTAAAGCCCATGCGCACAAGGAACTGACGCAGCTCTTTTTCGTCAATGCGGTAATCTACCTGCGCGCGGAAGGCCGCGCCTTTTAGAACGGCACGCGCTGGCACGCGCTGTGTGGCGGCGTTGAGCGTGGTCAGCAGGACGAATTGTTTGGGCATCGCCTTGTGCACAAGCCCTGCTAAGGTGGACATGCGTGCCGCGGAAATATCGGCATTGGGCGAGACACGATCGTAAGGCAAACAATCCCAGCCCGGGAAGGTGACCACAGGCATATCCGGCGCAAAGAACGCCAGCGCAGCTTTCATAGCGGCAAGGCGTTTGTCATCACGCGCCACATGCACCAGCGGTTTGCCGGTTTTGCTGATTTCATCGAGGATCAGCTTGGCGTCATAGCCTTCTGGCGCGCCGCCAATGGTCACATGAGAAGCGTGCATAGCCTTATCCTGTTAGTTCAGCGGCGAGATTTGAAAGTTCTGATACATGCCCCAAAGGGAAATCAGGAAGATCGACAGCATGCCGATCAACTGTACATAAATACGGTGGCGCGCAAGACGTTTGTACAGCTCGTCTCCTTGAACCTCATCCGCCTGAATACCCCGCGCTGCAGATAGGCTGAGCAAACCAACGAAGATCAAAGGAAACAGAACCAGAAACACAGCCTGCGCAAATTCGATACGGTAGAAAAACCCAAGCACCGCCAATGTCGTAATGACAAAACATCCAAAGGAGGTCATCCAAAGGCCAGACCCTTGGCTAATAAACATCAGGCGGCTGACATTGATGCGCACAAGGTCTTCGAGATCCGCTTCGTATTGGCCACCAGAACGACGCGCGCGCAGTACGAGATCATAAGGAACCCCAAGCACCCAGTGGCTCACCGAAGACCACAACACGGCCAGCATGATCCAGAACCAAAGGTTCGAAAAGCTGCGCATGTCGATGAGTTCGAAAAGTGTAGAGTACCAGTCCACGTCGGCGTCCTTGTTCGTAATGCCTTCACATAGCCTGCACGCGCGGCAATTCATACCCTTGTGAGACGACAATATTCATGGCAACAGATTTGCAACAACATCAGAGGTCAAAATGAAGCCAACAGTTGCCCCATTTCCGGTCGCCCGCCTGCGTCGTACGCGTAAGTCTGAGAGCCTGCGTGCCCTTGTTCAAGAGAACGTGCTAACCGTTTCGGATTTGATTTGGCCGGTCTTTGTGCGCGATGGCGAGAATATCGAAGAGCCCATTGCCTCTATGCCTGGGGTGTTCCGGTATTCAGTGGATCGTGTGGTCGAAGCCGCCAAAGAAGCGCATGCGCTTGGCATCCCTGTGATCTGCCTGTTCCCTTACACTGATCCGGCTTTGAAAACGGAAGATTGCGCTGAGGCATGGAACCCCAACAACCTGTCCAATACGGCAACCCGTGCGATCAAGGCCGCCGTGCCAGAGATCAGCGTGATGACCGACGTGGCGCTAGACCCTTATAATATCAACGGACACGATGGCTTGGTTGAAAACGGAGAGATCGTGAATGATCCCTCGGTTCAAGCCCTAACGAAAATGGCGCTGAGCCAAGCCGACGCAGGGGCGGATATTATCGGCCCGTCAGACATGATGGATGGGCGTATCGGCACCATTCGTGAAGCTTTGGAAGCCGCGGGCCATCAGAACGTGACCTTGATGTCGTACTCTGCGAAATATGCGAGTGCATTTTACGGCCCATTCCGCGATGCCGTTGGCGCCTCGGGTGCTTTGAAAGGGGATAAAAAGACCTATCAAATGAACCCTGCGAACAGCGATGAAGCTCTGCGTCTGATCGAGCGAGACCTGCAAGAAGGCGCGGATATGGTGATGGTGAAACCGGGGATGCCCTATCTGGATATCTGTCGCCGTGTCAAAGACGGCTTTGGCGTGCCGACGTTCGCTTATCAGGTGTCAGGCGAATACGCGATGATCCAAGCGGCCGCGCAAAATGGTTGGATTGACGGCGAGAAAGCCATGTTTGAAAGCCTGATGGCGTTCAAACGTGCTGGCTGTAATGGCATCCTGACCTATTTTGCTCCAGCGGTGGCACGCAAGCTCGCTGGGCAGTAACCTGCCAAATTGCGCGGCCTTTAGGTGACAAGGCCGCGCCTTTACGTTATAAAACAAGCAAACGACCGGATAAATCCGGCAGAGCAGACAAAACACAGGCGATACAATGAACAAAATGAACAGACGTACCTTTGCCCTTTCCGCATTGGCGGGCACTTCAGGTTTGGCCGCATGCGGCAACGGGATCGGCGGTAATGGCGCCGCGACCATTGACTCGCGCGTCGATGAAACGCTGAACTTCATGTATAACGAGTTCCCGAACACGGTTGATCTTTCCAACAAAGCCGCAGGGCTTTTGGTTATGCCTTTGGTCACCGAAGCTGGCCTTGGTATTGGCGGCGCCTTTGGGCGCGGTGCCTTGCTGGTGGATGGGATCACGGTGGATTACTATTCTAACGCCAAAGCCAACATTGGTCTTCAAATTGGCGCGCAGCAATATGCGCATGTGTTGTTCTTCATGACACAAGATGCATTGCTGAACTTCCGCCGCTCTAGCGGCTGGGCAGCTGGCGCGGATCTGGAATATGTGGTGTCTGATCGCGGCGACAGCTTGGCGACAGAAACAACCCTTTTGACGGCACCTGTTCTGGCGGTTGTCTTTGGCCGTGCAGGTCTGCGCGTTGGCGCGACTTTGGAAGGCACGAAATACACGCGTATCATCCCATAAGAGATCACGCATATCGAATAGAAACGCCGCTCAGTTTGATCTGGGCGGCGTTTGTTTTTTGGATTAACTTAAGGCTCGTAAGCGCTTGATAAGACTGGATGTATCGAAACGACCACCACCCATATTCTGCACATCTTTATAGAACTGATCCACCAGAGCGGTCAGCGGCAGGCTTGCGCCTGTTTCATCTGCCGTATCTAGGCAAATCCCCAAATCCTTGCGCATCCAATCCACGGCAAAGCCGTAGTCGAACTTATCATCCAGCATGGTTTCATGGCGATTGTCCATCTGCCAGCTACCTGCTGCACCTTGGCTGATCACCTCGACCACCGCGCGGCCATCCAGATTTGCCTTTTCAGCGAAATGCAGCGCTTCGGAGAGCCCCTGCACAACACCAGCAATAGCGATCTGGTTGCACATTTTGGTCATTTGGCCTGCACCGCTCTCACCGATACGGCGACACACACGCGCATAGGCATCGATCACCGGCGCAGCGGCGTCGTAATCGGCTTGATCACCGCCACACATCACAGAAAGCGCACCGTTCTCGGCGCCCGCCTGCCCACCAGAGATTGGTGCATCGACGAAGCCCAAGCCTTTGGCCTTTGCGGCAGCATAAAGCTCTGCCGTTACCTTAGCGGAAACCGTTGTATGATCGACAAAGATCGCACCAGCTTCCATCGCGTCAAACGCACCATCGCCTCCTGTGCAGACCTGACGCAAATCGTCGTCATTGCCCACACAAGACATAACAAATGCTGCGCCTTGTGCAGCCTCTGCTGGCGTTTTCCCTAAAGCCCCGCCAAATTCCGCGACCCATGCCTCTGCTTTCGCAGTCGTACGGTTGTAAACCGTGACCTCGTGCCCCGCTTTTTGCAGGTGACCTGCCATTGGGTAGCCCATCACTCCTAGTCCAAGAAACGTGATTTTTGCCATGCCAACTCTCCATTCCAGTTTCGCTGTAGCGTCCGTGCGAAAATCACCTTAAACACTCTTAAAGCGCAAGAGAACATAGGCGAGAAATGGCACTTATATTTAAATGGCTTCTTCGGTTTGCGACCGCATTGACGCTTATCGGCGTTGTCATGATGTGTTTAGTGTATTTTTTCGCCTCTCGCTCTTTGCCAAATTACAACAAAGACCTGCAAACAGAGTTTCTGACGGCGCCTGTTGAGATCGTGCGAAACAACGCCAATGTACCGCATATTTTCGGCACAAAAGACCAAGATGTTCTGTTTGGATTGGGGTATGCACACGCGCAAGATCGCCTTTGGCAAATGGTGACTTTGCGCCGCACGGCGCAGGGGCGTTTGTCTGAAGTCTTTGGCCAGCAAACGGTTGAAGTAGATCAGCTGATGCGCCGCCTAAACCTGTATGCGCTGGCGGTTTCATCCGTCGATTCCCTTACTCCGCGCAGCCAGTCTTTGATGACAGCATATGCCAATGGGGTGAATGCCCGTATCAATGAGGTCAATCGAGATGCCTTGGGGCGTGGCGCACCTGAAATGTTCTTGTTCCCCTCCGCTGTTGCGCCTTGGCGCGTTGCGGATTCCATTGCCATTCAGAAAGTGATGGCCCTACAGCAATCTGGTCATGCCTCCGAAGAAGTGCTGCGCGCGCGCACTTCTCTGGTGGTGCCGGACGAAAATCGACTGTCTGATATTTTGCCAAATTCACCGGGCGCTGGCATTGCTGCACTTCCGCAATATGCCGCTTTGGTTCCGGGTGTGCTCGGACATGTTCAAACAGCCTCTGTGCAGCAGCATCCATTGTCTCCCATCAAGCCACGCGGCTTGGCTGGAGCATCAAACGCATGGGCCGCGGCCCCTGCCCGCTCTGCCTCTGGCGGCACGCTGCTGGCGAACGATCCGCACATGAGCCTTAGCGCCCCCGGTGCTTGGTACCTCGCACGGCTCGAGCTCTCGAGCGGCGGCGTGATTGGCGGCACCATCCCGGGCATTCCTGCGGTTTTGACCGGCCGCAGCGAAACACTGGGCTGGGGGATCACCACAGCGTATTTGGACGATCAGGATGTGTTCATCGAAGAGCTGAATCCAAACAATCCAAACCAATACCGCACGGCAGATGGGTTCAAAGATTTCGACACGCGCAGCTCGATCATTCAGATCAAAGACGCGCAACCAATCACCTTAACCCTGCGATGGACCGAGAATGGCCCTGTTCTGCCAGGCACCCAATTTGATCTAAAAACCGTTACGCCTCGTGGTCACGTTGCGGCGCTCAGCTGGACTGGATTGTCGCCTCAAGACACGTCAATGAATGCTGCAATCGATTTGATGTTTGCCCAGACGGTTTACGAAGCGATCGAAAGCTCTGAAAGCTACCTTGCGCCCTCTTTGAACCTAACTTTGGCCGACCAAAATAACATCGGGATGAAAACCGTGGGGGCCATGCCACGGCGCGCGGCGCTGCACCAAAGCCAAGGGCTTATGCCAAGCCTCGGCTGGCGCACCGAGAACACCTGGAAAGGTCGTCTGCCCTATGCCAGCAACCCGCAATTCGTCGCGCCAATTGGCGGCATTCTGGGCAATACCAATAACAAGATCGTAGATCGCCCCTTCCCATTGCATATGTCATTCGAATGGGGCGACAGCCAACGTGTGCAACGCTGGCAGCGTTTGATGCAGGGTCGCCAAGTGCATACACGCGACAGCTTTATCGAGGCGCAGCTTGATACTGTCAGCTTCACCGCGCGAAGCCTTCTGCCTCTGGTCGCGGCAGACCTATGGTACACGAGCGAAACCACCGCTGATGGCACGCAAGAACGCCAGCGTCAGCGTGCGCTGGCGCTGCTGGCAGAATGGAACGGCGAGATGAACGAACATCTTCCGGAGCCCCTGATTTATGCCGCTTGGCTGCGCGCCATGCAGAAGCGTTTGATCCAAGACGAGTTGGGCACGCTGTCGGCTGAGTTCAAACGGGTGGAGCCATTGTTCATCGAACGTGTCATGCGTGATGTCGATGGTGCCGGGGTCTGGTGCGACATCGTACAAAGCGCGCCAACCGAAACCTGCACCGACATTGCGCGCCTTGCGCTGGATGATGCGCTGATCTGGATCGAGGAAAACTACACCAGCAATCTGGAATCCCTACGTTGGGGCGACGCGCACCAAGCCACGCACGACCATCCGGTGTTAGGCGAAGTGCCTGTGTTGCGTCATTTTGTGAACATTCGCCAATCCACCAGTGGCGGCGATAACACATTGCAGCGAGGACGCACTTCTGGCGACGATGAAAATCCGTTTTTCAACGTACATGCAGCGGGATATCGCGGTGTGTATGACTTTGCTGACCCTGACAGTTCGGTCTTTGTGAGCGCGACGGGTCAGTCTGGCCACTTCCTAAGCCGTTACTATGACGACATGGCGCAGCTGTGGCGCCGTGGCGAATATGTACCGATGTCTTTGGATGAAGATCTGGCGCGTGCAGCGGCAGTCGGTGTGACCCGACTGCTGCCGTAAAGCGTTTAAACCTTAAAGCTTGCGGAAACGGGCAGCCTGTTTGGCTGTCCATTTCACTGTCACCTCAAATCCGTCATCCACTTGGGTTTCGGATTCAATGATGCTTTCGGCAAAGAGCCAAGCGCGCTCTTTACCCGCGGCAAATGGCAGAATGAAAGTCTCGATCGTCACCTCGCCTTGAAGGCGGGTTTTGATCTCTTCCATCAGCTCTGGAATGCCAGTGCCCGTGATCGCTGAGATTGCATGGATGTCTTCGCTACGATCCGCCTGTACGCGCATCGCTTTGGATTCATCTTCATCCAGCAGATCGATCTTGTTCCACACCTCAAGCTGCGGCGTGTCTTCATTCACCCCAAGGGATGTGAGAATTTCACGCACATCTTCAGCCTGAATTTCGGTTTCTGAATGGGACACATCGCGCACATGCAGGATAATATCCGCGGCCAAAACCTCTTCCAAAGTCGCGCGGAACGAGGCCACAAGCTCGGTTGGCAGATCAGAGATAAAGCCCACTGTGTCAGACAGGATGATCTCCGGGCCGTCTTCCAACTCGAGGCGACGCATGGTTGGATCAAGCGTCGCAAACAGCATATCCTTGGCCAGAACATCTGCGCCAGTTACGCGGTTAAACAGTGTAGACTTACCGGCGTTTGTATAGCCCACCAAAGCCACAATCGGGAACGGTACTTTGGATCGCGCATCACGATGCAACTCGCGGGTTTTCACCACTTTACCCAATTGGCGACGTAGGCGCACCAGTTGGTCGTCAATCGCGCGGCGGTCAGCCTCGATCTGGGTTTCCCCCGGACCACCGACAAAACCCAGACCACCCCGTTGGCGTTCTAGGTGGGTCCAAGCGCGGACAAGGCGTGTACGCTGATAAGACAAAGCCGCCATCTCAACCTGCAGCACGCCTTCACGTGTACGCGCACGATCCGAAAAGATCTCGAGGATCAGCGCCGTACGGTCGAGCAGTTTAACGCCCCACTCTTTTTCAAGGTTACGCTGCTGAACCGGTGTGACTGCGCCGTCGATCAAGACAAGCTCGATCTCTTCCGCTTTCAGACGCGTTTTAAATTCTTCAATTTTACCCTTACCAAACAGATGGCCTGGCTGAAGCTTTTGAAGCTTGATGATATCGGCGCCGACCACTTCGAGGTTCGGCAATGCAGCCGCCAAGGAAATGGCCTCTTCCAATGCGAAAGAGGCCTCACGTCGTGCGTCGGGGTTCTTTAGTTCAGGACGCAGCACCCATGCGCGGGTGACATGCGTTTCATTTTCCATCACTGGGCGTCTTCACCCTCATACAGGCTGATTGGCTGTGCAGGCATGATCGTAGAGATCGCGTGCTTATAAACCAGCTGGCTCTGGCCATCGCGGCGCAGAAGAACACAGAAGTTATCAAACCAAGTGATAACGCCTTGTAGTTTCACGCCATTGATCAAGAAGATCGTCACTGGAACTTTAGTTTTGCGGACATGGTTCAGGAATGCGTCCTGAAGGTTCTGTCGATCCGAAGCCATAGCTTGTTCGCCTTTTTCTTGTTTCTTGCCACGGGTGCATAGTCTTAGGCAGAGTATTACGCGCTCGCAGCAGAGTTTCTACCCTAAAAAAGAGATACGCGACCGAATAACGCCATTTTTACGCTAGTTTCTCCACAGGTTAGGCGAAATGAGCGCGATAATCACCAAAGTTTCCAATCGGCCCAAGACCATTGCAGCACAAAGAACCACTTTGACCGCAGCACTTGCACCAAGCACATCAATGGGCGTGGCGCTGGCGGTTTGCACCAATGGGCCTGTGGTCGACAGGGCAGAAATCGCCAAAACCAGCGCATCTTGAAAATCGATTTTCAGCGCGGTCAGCATCAAGGTGATGGCCGTCAAAGACAGCGCAAACAGCATGAAAAACACCCATGCAATCAATGCGCCTTGTCGACGGATACGCCGGCTACGTCCGCCAGAACCGCTGACCGAGCTTGGATGCACCAATCGCTCCATCTCGCGCAGACCTTGCAGGTAAAGCGCATAGACCCGCAGCAGTTTAACACCGCCAGCCGTTGTGGCCACGCCGCCGCCGACCATGGCAAGGCCAAGCAGGATCAAGCCAGAGGTATTCAGTCCAGACCATTGCTGCGCCGTTTCCCATTCTGCGCTGACAAAGCCCGTGGTGGATAAGAAAGATAAAACGGTGAACACCGATCCCCACAAGGCGCGAAATGCGGCTGTGATGTTTTCTTCTTCGTTGACGTCAATCGCCCCAATCCAATGGCGTGCAAACAAAAGCACAGGCACAACAACCACAAAGAACACCGCAAAGCGGAACTCTGGATCTTCCAGCAAACTTTCGCGACGCGCGGCCCCAAGATCTGTGCCAAAGGTCTGGCGGGACAAGGCAAACAACATGAAGAGAGCAACCAAAACCTCGCCGCCCAAGCCTGTATGAGCGTTTTCGACGCCGCCCACAGAGGAAATGCCACTTGTCGCCAAAACAGACATGGCATGGGTTAAGGCCGTTAGCCCGCTTTCACCCAAAATGATCAGCAGCAGCCAAAGCACCATGGTCAGGCCCGTATAAATCGGGATCAAATGCGCGGCGCTACGTTGCCAGCGCTGTGCAGGGTCGAGCGCTCCGATATCAGTGCGCTGGTCCCCAAATTTTCCAAAGTCGGACCGCGCCGTGACTTCGAAGCCGCCCAAATTCAACGGCGAAAACACAGCAACCGCTGCGATCCACATCATCAACCCACCAAGCCAGCCTACCTGAGCGCGCCATAGGTGCAGCGCTGGGGATAAACGATTGGGATCATCAAACAGGATCAGCCCCGTGGTGGTCAGGCAGCTCACCATTTCCAGATAGGCGTTGATAAAGCTGGTATTGCGCAGCCCTTCATAAAAGGGAAAAGCCAAGATGGCCGGCAGCACCGTAAAGGCCCCAAACAATGACAACAGATATCGCTGCAAACGCAGGGCTTTGAACCGCTCATCATGGCTGGTGGCAATGGCAATCAAGGCCACCACAAAGAGCGTGAGAATGCCCGCATACAAGAAGCTGCGCGAAACCAAAAAGTCCTCAAGGATCAACGCATAAAGCGCTGGAACAAACATAGAAATCCCTGCAATTCCAATAAATTGCAGGAACAAAGACATGTCTTGCAGGCGTGTACGCATCAGCTCTAGAAGTAGTCGATGGAGACTTGCAGCAAGCGTTCCACCTCTCCGACATCTTGCGCCAAGGCGAACAATGCGATCACGTCACCCTCGACAACACGCATGCTACCGGTTGGGCTGAGCACCTCGCCATCGCGCAACAAACCACCCAGCAAAACGCCTTCTGGGAAATCAATATCGCGCAACTCTTGGCCCGCGATCGGTGACGTTGAGAGCACCTCAGCTTCGATAATCTCAGCCTCGGCATCGCCAAGCGAATAGACATCACGCACACGGCCATGGCGGATATGGCGCAGGATCGAGCTTACGGTTGTGCCACGTGGGTTGATATGCGCGTCGATCCCCAAGGGGCCCATCAAAGGCACCAAGGTTGGATCGTTGATCAAGGCAATCGCCAATTGGCAGCCTTGGGATTTCGCGCGCACCGCAGTTAGGATGTTGGTTTTATCATCATCCGTCACAGACAGAACCGCATCCGCGCGCTCAATGCCCGCTTCGCGCAGCAAGCCTGCATCCAAGCCGTCGCCATTCAACACAATCGTGCGTTCGAGCGTTTCCGCAGACAGTTCGGCGACCTTGCGATCCTTTTCGATCATCTTGGCGCGGATAGACTTCCCCGGCATGGCTTCGATTTCTTGCGCCACCATGCGGCCCACGTTGCCGCCCCCAATCAGAATAACGCGCTCTTGCTTGGAAGAGGTTTTGCCAAAGATCTCCAAAGCGCGTTTGGAATCTTCGACATTGGTCATAATGTAGATTTCATCACCCACAAACAGCTGATCACCCGGATCAGGCGCAAACAAGGACCCATCACGGCGCACGCCAACCACCATCGCGCGCAGGGTCGAAAACAGATCCGACAATTGGCGCAGCGGCGTGTTGACCACTGGGCAGTTTTCATCGAGTGAAATGCCAAGCAGTTGCAGTTTTCCATCGAGGAAAAACTCTGAATCAAAAGCCGATGGCGAAGCCAGACGTTTCATCGCCGCCGCCGCCACTTCGCGTTCAGGGCTGATGACAACCTCAATCGGCATATGGTCGCGGCGATAGATATCGGAGTAGATCACATCCAGATAAGACTGCGCCCGTAGACGCGCGATTTTACGCGGGACATCAAACACCGAGTGGGCCACCTGACAGGTCACCATATTCACCTCGTCCGAATGGGTGGCCGCGATGATCATATCCGCATCCCGCGCCCCTGCCCGTTCCAGAACGTCAGGATAGCTGGCAAAGCCCGCAACACCCTGAACATCAAGGCTATCGGTGGCCCGCCGAACCAAATCGGCGTTGTTGTCCACCACGGTGACGTCATTGCGTTCATTGGCCAAATGGCGCGCAATCTGCCAGCCGACCTGCCCTGCACCGCAAATGATGACCTTCATATATGCCTCCGCATTCGTCAGAGCCCTGATGTGTCAGACCCTTAGACCCGCGTCAAATACTTCGCGCTTTGCTCAATCCACCTGATCCAAACGTGCAACACGGCTGCCTGCCTTATTAGAGGTCACAACCCCCAAGGATTTCAGCTTGCGGTGCAAGGCAGACCGTTCCATGCCCACAAAAGACGCTGTGCGGCTGATGTTGCCCCCAAAGCGGTTAATTTGGGTTAACAGATACTCACGCTCAAAGGCCTCACGGGCTTCGCGCAATGGCAAAGTGGCCAAAGCACCCGAAAGCACCACACGACCCTCTTCGCTTGTTGGGGCTTCTTCGCCCGGCAATTCACGCGCTTCAATCTCGCCCGTGCCATCGCCCAGGATCAGCACACGTTCCACAAGGTTCTTCAACTGACGCACATTGCCCGGCCAACTCATGGTTTGCATCAATGCAATCGCCTCTTCGGACAATGCGCGCAAAGGCAGGCCTTGTGACTGGTTGCATTCTTCAATGAACGCATTGGCCAACACAGGAATGTCTTCACGACGCTCTTCCAACGATGGCACCTCAATCGGTACAACGCTTAGGCGGTGATACAGCTCTTGGCGGAAGCGTTCGGCTGCGATTTCTTCTTCGAGGTTCTTGTTGGTCGAAGAGATAACCCGCAGATCAACGCTGATACTGTCAGAGCCACCGACTCGGGTGAATTTCTGATCCACCAAAACGCGCAGGATCTTAGACTGTGTGCCAATCGGCATATCTGCGACTTCGTCAAAATACACCACACCACCGTTGGCTTGCTCCAGCAAACCCGGCTCGACCCCACGATCAGCGCTTTCGCGGCCAAACAAAACGGCCTCCATGCTGTCTGGCTCAACACCTGCGCAGTTCACGGTCACAAAGGGTGCGCTGGCGCGGTTGGAATTGGCGTGGATATAGCGCGCAGCCACTTCCTTGCCAGAGCCCGCTGGCCCAAGCAGCATCACACGACCATTGGATTTGGTCACTTTATCAAGCTGCGAAACCAAAGTGCGGAAAGACGAGCTTTGCCCGATCATCTCCGAAACCTTCTGGTCCTGACGCTTCAGTTGATGGTTTTCCTGCCGCAAACGGCTGGTTTCCATCGCGCGGCGGATCACCACCATCAGCTGATCAATATTGAACGGCTTTTCGATAAAATCGTAAGCCCCCTGCCGGATCGCGGCCACCGCAATTTCAATGTTCCCATGGCCGGAAATAATCACCACCGGCACATCAGGATAATCGCGTTTCACCACTTTCAGAATGTCGATCCCGTCCATCTGGCTGTCTTTCAGCCAAATATCCAAAATCATCAGAGATGGTTGTTCAGAGGTGACCTGCTGCATCGCTTCGTCACTTGTACCAGCCAATCGTGTGGTAAATCCTTCGTCTTCTAGAATATCTGAAATCAACTCGCGGATATCGCGCTCATCATCCACAATCAGAATATCGCTCATCGCTCAATCCCCTGTTTATTATCTTTACTATTAGCTTGCGCTGAACTGGTTATCGGCAGAACAATCTCTGCCATTGCACCAAAGCGAGTATTTCCCTCAAACACAGGTGCATCCAGCAAGCTTAAGCTGCCTCCATGTTCCTCGATGATCTTCTTCACGATCGGAAGGCCAAGACCTGTGCCCTTGTCACGCGTTGTTACGTATGGTTCGAACAAACGCGCCCGATCTTCTGGCAGACCTATCCCGTTGTCTGCGATCCGAATTGTGCAACTGTCCTGCGCCAAGGCCAGCGACACTCGAATTTCTGGAACAAGTTTCTCAACTGTTCCCTTTTGGGCAAGGCTTTCAATCGCCTCTCCCGCATTTTTGATAAGGTTGGTCAGCGCCTGCGACAGCATGGTGTTGTCCGCATGGGCATGGATTTCCACCTCTGGTAAATCACTGACAAAGCGCACCTCTGGCTGCCCTGCCTCTTGCAACAGCACAGCGTCACGCACCAATGCGGTGACATCCACATCACGGCGCTCCGGTTCAGGCATACGTGCAAACTTGCTGAACTCATCCACAATGCGGCGCAGATCATTGGTCTGGCGCACAATCACATCGGTCATCTGATCCAACTTTTCAGAATCATCCCCAACGCGTGGCGAGAACTTGCGTTTGATGCGTTCGGCCGACAATTGGATCGGCGTCAGAGGGTTCTTAATTTCATGCGCAATGCGCCGCGCCACGTCGCCCCAAGCAGCCATACGCTGCGCGGTCACCAAATCCGTCACATCGTCAAAGGCAAGCACATAGCCTTCCAAGCCGCCTGTTTCGTTGCGACGTGTCGCAATGCGCACGAGCAAGCTTTCAAGCTGTCCGTCGCGCACCACTTTGATCTCTTGCTGGGCCACCTCTTGGCCTGCCTCGATCAAATCGGCCAGCATCGGGCCAAATTCTGGAATGGCCACGGCCAAAGGCGCAGAGGTCGCCTCGTCTTCCACATCCAACAAACGTTGGGCAGAGCGGTTCATGAAGGCGATGCGCCCTTCCGCATCCAAGCCCAAAACACCAGAGGTCACAGATCCAAGCACAGAGTCAAACAAGCGACGACGCCGTTCAATCTGGTCGGTATTGTCCAACAAGGCCGCGCGCTGTTGTTTCAATTGGCGCGTCATTTGGTTGAAGTACCGCCCCAGCATGGCGATCTCGTCCTCGCCCTCTTCTTCAACCACTTTCACATCCAGATCGCCAGAGCCGACACGCTGCGCCGCGCTGGTCAAACGCCCGACTGGGCGCGACAGGCGCTCTGCAAATTGCAGGCCAAGCCATGTCGCGGCCAAAATCAGGATCACAGCAAAACCCATGTAAATCAGGCCAAAGCGGATCAAAACGTCACCGCGTTCATTGTCCAATTGGGTGTACAAAACCGCGCTTTCCTGCGTTTCATCCAGCAGGCTAAAGATCTTCGCATCCACCTCACGGCTGACATACAGGTAGCGATCCACAAAGGCTTCAAGATGCACCAAAGCGCGAATTTCGCTTTGTTCCAGATCGCGCATGAAAGCCACGCCCTCGGTTTGCGCGGTATCGATTTGCGCTGCGGTTGGCTCTTCAAAATCAAACAAATAAGACCGTTCACCACGCGCCCGCAACGTGCCGCTTCCGTCAACGATATAGGCTTCGCGCAAGCCGCGCTGCACTTGAGACTGCAATGCGCTCAAGATCTCACGGAAATCTCCAGCGCCAAAAATGTCATCCGATGCATATTTCTCAGCGTTCAAAACACGCGCAATCGCCAAGGCATCCGCCTCAAGCGCCTCTACATGTTCTTGCTCGTAGGCCTCGGCTGCCGCCACAGATGTACGGATCACGCGGCTCACTCGATCTGAAAACCAGCCCTCAAGGCCAATGTTGATCGTCAGACCCGCAAAGATCGCCATCGTGACAGCGGGCAGAAGCGCCATGAT
Organism: uncultured Paracoccaceae bacterium; assembly: GCA_947499725.1. GTDB lineage: Bacteria > Pseudomonadota > Alphaproteobacteria > Rhodobacterales > Rhodobacteraceae > Cognatishimia. The sequence continues at coordinate 909,293 of CANMPK010000001.1, forward strand.
CGCGAAAGCCAGCGTCAAACGTAGGTGCAATCGTGAGCCAGCGGATTTGGCACGGCGCGAAGAGATCATTTGGACAACGCGATGCATCACCAGCGCTGCAATCAGCAGCACGTAGACCAAATCGGCCAACAAAATTGCGCGCAAGGAGCTAGAAGAGGCCCCCTGATCTAAGGGGCCCAAAAACAGAAAGGTTGCCAAGGCAAGGATCGGCCCCAAAATGACCAATCCATAGGTGGCGAAATTCTGCACACGGCGCTGCCGCCGCAAGCGACGCAACCGTATAAAATGTGTTGTTTTTGCCCGGGTGTTCACCCGCAGCCCCCATTGATTTTGTGTCGCAAACGCGACAGACAGCCATATTTAGTGGCAATTTGAGCCTATGAGGCCAATTCGCCACCCTATGTGGCAGTTTTACATCAACTTACGGCGGCGTGTCACGTGAATATCCAGATCGGTGATCTTTTTGCGCAAAGTATTGCGATTGATGCCAAGCAGATCAGCGCATTTCGCCTGATTTCCGCCAGTCGCATCCAATGCTATTTCGATCAACGGCAGCTCGATCTCACGCAGAATGCGGCCATACAAGCCCGGAGGCGGCAGCATATTGCCGTGCAGATCGAAATACCGGCGCAGGTGACGCTCAACAGACCCAGACAGCTTCTCGCTTTCCGCGCCACCCACCAAAGGCACCGCCTCTGGCTGGCTACCGATGATCAGTTCGGCTTCAGAACGGCTGATCTCTTCGCCGCGCGACGTCAGCACCAAACGTTTCACAGCATTCTCAAGCTGGCGCACGTTACCCGGCCAGCTATAGGCGCGGAACATCTCACGCGCATCTTCCGAGAACACACGCAACGGCGCACCATCCCGCTCTGCGCGCGCCAAGAAATGATCCACAAGCAATGGAATATCATCAACGCGCTCACGCAAAGAGGGAATATGCAAAGACGCACCATTCAGACGATAGAACAGGTCTTGGCGCACAGTGCCCTTTTCAACGCCGTCCATCAGGTTTTGCTGACTGGTCGCCATAAAGCGCGGGGCGTATTCACCAGGGTTGTCGATCATGCGAACAACACGCGCCTGTACTTCGTCCGTTAGATCAGAAATCTCATCGAACAGGATCGTACCACCTTTAGCGCGGGCCAATACTTTGGCGGGACCTTCCAGATCTGCCAAATCCGCTGCAGTGACAGTAAGGAAAGGCAAGGTACGGCGATCAGAGAAATCATGAATTTCTTTTGCAATCAGGGATTTACCCGTACCAGATTCACCTGAAATCAAAACAGGAAGATCCGTGTTCATCACCCGCGCCACAACGCGGTACAGCGATTGCATCACCTGCGTACGCCCAACCAGTGACAGATCCTCTGGGCGTTCGCGCTCTTCCACGGCAGCGCTTGGCTGCACGCGGCGCTTCTCACTCAGCGCTTTGCCCGTACGTTTCATCAGGTCAGGCAGATCAAACGGTTTAGGCAGGTAATCATAGGCATCCGCCTCGGCTGCCTGAATGGCCGTCATGATCGTGTTCTGTGCAGAAATCACGATCACAGGCAGACCCGGACGATCCTCAGAAATCTTTGGCAGCATTTCCAAGCCGTTCCCATCAGGCATCATCACATCGGTGATCACCACATCACCTTTGCCTTCGTTCACCCATCGCATCAGGGTCGTCAAAGAGCTGGTCGCATGTACTTTGCAGCCGGCGCGCGTCAGCGCTTGGGTTAGAACCGTACGGATCGTGCGATCGTCATCTGCAACTAGGACTGTGCCATCCATGATTAAGTCTCCTCTACAGGAATAAGGTCTTTAGGCGCGCGGCTCAGGGAAATCCGGAAGACTGTACGCCCCGGAACAGAATCCACTGAAATCCAACCGCCATGATCAGAAATAATTTTGCTTACGAGTGCCAAGCCAAGGCCGGTGCCGTTTTCACGCCCAGACACAAAGGGATCAAAGATGTCGCCTTTGATGTCTTGCGGCAGACCAGGACCATCATCGATGATCTCCACCTGCAGCGGCAACGCTTGGCCAGAACCATCGTTACGACGCAACTTAAAGCTATGCTCAAAGTAGCTATGAATGCGAATTGTGCCTTTACCTTCAGAGGCTTCAGAAGCGTTCTTAAGAAGGTTCAAGAACACTTGCAGCAACTGGTCCGCATCTCCAAGCGCATAGGGCAACGAGGGATCGTAGTCCTCGATAATCTTCATATGCGCCCCAAAGCCCAGCAAAGCAGACCGACGCGCGCGATCCAGCACATCATGCAGGTTCACCGCATCTTGCTTTGGCCCGCGCAGGTTGCCGAACTGCTCCACCTGATCCAGCAATGCCACGATCCGGCGGCTTTCAGCCACGATCAAATCGGTCAGCTCTAGGTCTTCAGGCGACAGGTTCATCGACAGCAGCTGCGCCGCGCCGGTAATGCCCGCCAGTGGGTTTTTGATCTCATGCGCCAGCATTTCCGCCATGCCAATCGCAGACTTCGCGGCGTTCTTCACGCTTTCGGATTTGTTCACACGGCTGGCCAGCTCGCGCGGAGAGATCAAAAAGATCATATCCCCGTCAGAGCCCACCACTGGCGCGATTTGCACGTTACATTGCGTGGGCGGGGCATCCCCTGTACCAACATCCACGTCATTCACAAACAAGGGTGTGCCTTGCACGCGGGCGCGATCAAAGGCCTCTTCCAAAGGCGCGTCTACCGCGATGCGATCCCAAACAGGGCTACCGCGCAAAGACTTGGCTGAGGCGTTCAAAAAGTTTTCAGCCACCGCATTCATGTCGGTGATTTGATCATTGACATCCACCAAAACCGCCGGAATCGGCAAAGAGGCCCAAAGCGCTGGTTCTTCAATCATGCCGCGCTCCTTTCTGGGCCATGTGCCAATGCCATCGGCAAAAGCTGCAAAACCGCCTCAGGCGTTTTCGCGGTCAGAATTTCGTTGCGCAACGGCTTTGCTGTGCCTGCGACATCCATATACCACCCCAAGTGCTTACGCGCGACGCGCAGCCCCAAGTCCTTTCCGTAGAAGGACAATATTTCGTTGTAATGCTCTGATACTAAATCAGAAAACTCTTGATCCTCGGGCACATCCGGTGCCTCTGATCCGTAAAGCTCGCTGGCAACCTGCGCGATCAACCAAGGGCGGCCTTGCACGCCGCGCCCCATCATCACACCATCCGCGCCAGATTGATCCAAAGCTGCCTTGGCAGACTTAGCGTCCACAATATCGCCATTGGCAACTACAGGAATGCTAACCGCGTCTTTCACATTCGCGATCGCGGCCCAATCCGCCTTGCCTTTGTAAAACTGGCAGCGTGTGCGCCCGTGAATGGTCAGCATCTGAATGCCCGCCGCTTCGGCGCGTTGTGCCAATTCTGGCGCGTTCAGCATGTTATCATCCCAACCAAGACGCGTTTTCAGCGTCACAGGAACATCAACCGCATCCACAACAGCTTCGATCAAAGTTAACGCATGATCCAAGTCGCGCAGCAAAGCCGAGCCAGACGCCCCAGCCCCACTAGTGCTTGTCACCTTCTTGGCGGGACAGCCCATATTAATGTCGATGATCCGCGCGCCATTGCCCTCAGCCATCTTAGCGGCCTCAGCCATCCAATGGCCTTCGCAACCCGCGATTTGAACAGAGGTGCCTTCAACACCAAACCCCAGCTCCGCCTTTTCACGCACACCAGGTTTGGCGTTCAGCAGATCTTGAGAGGCAATCATCTCAGACACAACCAATCCCGCGCCAAAGCGCGACACAAGGTTACGAAACGGCAGGTCAGTGATTCCAGCCAAAGGTGCTAGAAAAACAGGCGGTTCCAAAGTGAGGTTTCCGAGACGAATACTCAAAGGTCATTTCCCCAAAGATTGCGATTAAAGTAGAGCCAGTTCTGAACAGCGACAATGAAATCACCGGCATTTTTGTCCTGAATTTACGCAAATGCCTAATTTTTAATCAATCCTCAAGGGGCGATTGCGTCTTTGCATGGCAAGACCTAAACAAAAGGCATGAGTCAAAACGATCAAAAAACCGCCGCTTTGATTGTGGCAGCCGGTCGCGGCACCCGTGCAGGAAAAGGTATTCCAAAGCAATGGCGTAGCCTCGCTGGCCAGCGCGTGGCAGATTGGACCCTTGCCCAATTTCGCGCCCATCCACTGGTGGATCACATCTTGCTTGTGACCCACCCAGACGATGAAGGCCACTATAGAGACATCGACGCGCAAATCGTCCATGGCGGCGAAACCCGCGATGCTTCGGTGCGCAACGGTTTAATCGCCCTCAAAAACCAAGGCTTTCAAAAGGTGCTGATCCACGATGTGGCCCGCGCCACAGTGCCCGCGCAATGCATCAGCGATGTGATTGCCGCACTCGACACGCACCAAGGCGCTGCCCCAGCCCTGCCCGTCACCGATGCACTCTGGCGCGGTGCAGATGGCAAAGTCAGCGGCACGCAAGACCGCACAGGACTGTATCGCGCGCAAACACCGCAGGGCTTTCATTTCGAGGCCATTCTAAAAGCCCACGATGCATTCCAAGGCACCGCGGCTGACGATGTAGAAGTCGCCCGCGCTGCCGGTATGGATGTTGCCATTGTGGATGGCTCTGAAAACAATCTAAAGATCACAACACCCGGCGATTTCGCGCGGGCTGAAAAAATACTGCGAGGACATATGGATATCAGGCTGGGCAACGGATTTGACGTGCATGCCTTTGAAGACGGCGATCATGTCACGCTTTGTGGCGTACAGGTGCCACACAACAAAGCGCTCAAGGGCCACTCTGATGCAGATGTGGGGATGCATGCGGTCACCGATGCCATCTATGGCGCTTTGGCCGAAGGCGACATTGGCCGCCATTTCCCGCCCTCCGAAATGGAATGGAAAGACGCCGACAGCGCAATCTTCCTAAAACACGCGGTCGATCTGGCGACGTCAAAAGGCTACGCCATCTCAAACATCGACTGCACCCTGATCTGCGAACGCCCAAAGATCGGCCCACACGCCGAAGCCATGATGACCCGCATGGCAGAAATCATGGGCCTGCGTATGGATCAAGTCTCGATCAAAGCCACAACATCTGAACGCCTCGGCTTTACCGGCCGCGAAGAAGGCATCGCCTCAATTGCGACAGCCACATTGGTGAAACCATGATTGCACAACTGATCGCCACCACCTGCGGCGCAGGCTATCTGCGCCCTGCCCCTGGCACTTGGGGCTCCTTCGTTGCTGTGATCCTTGCGCTCGCACTGCATTATATTGGCGGCTTCCCCCTGCTGTTCATCGCAACCTTTGTTGTGTTCTTCGTGGGCTGGTGGGCCACTGCCGAAGTCACACGCGGCAAAGAAGACCATGATCCAAGCGAAGTGGTCATCGACGAGGTCGCCGGCCAATGGATCGCGCTTTGGGTGACAAGCTATGGCGCACACAGCATGGGCATCGACCCATTGGCATTATATCCGGGCTGGATCGCGGGCTTTCTGTTCTTCCGCCTGTTTGACATCACCAAACCCAACCTGATTGGCTGGGCCGACCGCCGCGGCGATGCGCTTGGCGTGATGCTGGACGACGTGATCGCGGGCGTCTACGCTGCCATTGCAACCGGCCTTCTGGCCGCGCTTTACCATATGGTGATTTTATGAGCCTTGCCGCATCCGTTCTTGCTGCTGCCAAAGAAAAGAACATCCGCATCGCAACCGCTGAAAGTTGCACCGGCGGCATGATCTTTGCAGCGCTCACGGATGTGGCTGGATCGTCTGCCGTGATGGATCGCGGCTTTCTCACCTATACCAATGACGCCAAGATCGAGATGCTTGGCGTCAGCCCAGACACCCTTAAGGCCGTCGGCGCTGTCGCCGAAGAAGTCACCGCGCAGATGGCCGAAGGCGCTTTGAAACACAGCCAGGCCACTTTGGCCGTCTCTGTCTCTGGGATTGCTGGGCCGGGTGGGTCCGAATTTAAGCCTGAAGGGCGCGTCTGTTTTGGCATCACCTATAAAGGCACAACATTTACCGAAGCGGTGGAATTTGGAGCAATTGGTCGAAAAAATGTGCGATCAGAGGCAACAAACCACGCACTCAAGCTAATTTCTGATGCCATATCCAAATACTGATTATTATTTAATCAAACACGCAAACGCGCCGCACAGTTTTTAATCTTTTTTACATTTGTTTACAATTTAAGCACGAAGCGCAAATTTGTCGCTTTGAGATAAGCCCCGCTTAGGCTTTGTCCGCTCCCCAAAGAAAAGGGAAAGGATAAGGACATGAACGGAGCGGACACCGCTTGGATCATCGTCGCAACGGCGCTTGTGCTTCTAATGACATTGCCAGGTCTGGCATTGTTCTATGGCGGCCTTGTGCGTGCGCGTAACGTACTAAGTGTTTTCATGCACTGCTATGCCATCGCTTGCTTGATGAGCGTACTGTGGTTTGTATTTGGATATTCCATCGCCTTTGGCGGCGGCACATCTGGCTATTGGGGCGGATTGGACAAGATGCTCCTCTCTGGCGTCACCGCCGACAGCCTGTCAGGCACATTGCCAGAAATTCTGTTTTTCGCCTTCCAAATGACATTCGCCATCATCACACCAGCCCTGATCGTTGGTGCTTATGTTGAACGCATTGGCTTTGGCTTTGTATTGCTCTTCTCTGCCCTGTGGATGCTGCTGTGCTACGCGCCAGTTGTGCATTGGATCTGGGGCGGCGGCATGCTGGCAGATGGCGGCATCTTTGGCGAAACAGGTGCGCGTGACTTTGCGGGCGGTATCGTGGTTCACGAAACAGCCGGTATCGCAGCCCTGATGATCGCTGTGGTGCTTGGCCCACGCAAAGACAAATCCAAACCACCACATGCCCCTTGGATGGTCATGATCGGCGCTTCCCTTCTGTGGGTTGGCTGGTTCGGCTTTAACGGCGGCTCTCAGCTGGCAGCAGACGGCGGCGCAGCAATGGCGATCACAGTCACACATATCTCTGCCGCGACAGCGTCCCTGACTTGGGCACTGTGGGAGAAGTTCAAATACGGCAAGGCCTCTCTGGTTGGTATCGTCACCGGTACAATTGCTGGCTTGGCCTCCATCACACCTGCATCCGGGTTTGTTGGCCCAATCGAAGCTCTGATCATCGGCGCGGTCGCTGGCGTTCTGTGCCAAGAAGCGGTGAACGTGATCCGCAACGGCCTTAAGATCGACGACACGCTGGACGTTTTCGCAGTCCACGGCGTGGGCGGCATCTTCGGAACAATCATGATCGCAGCCTTCGGCCAAGGATCTTGGGCGGCGCAGCTGGGATCATTGGCCATCGTTGGCGTCTTCACAGTTGTGGTCAGCTACGTGCTGATCAAAGTTGTGGCGCTGATCACACCACTGCGCGTGGATGAAGAGACAGAGACCTCTGGTCTGGATCTCGCCGTCCATGGCGAGCGCGCTTACGACACAACATCTTAAGCGGCACATATCACCAAAAGAAAAGGCGGCCCAATCGGGTCGCCTTTTTCTTTTCCAGAACCACTTAAAAGATTAAGCGCTGTAAAGCTCCTCAGCCCGCTTTTCAAACGCCTTCACAATCCGGTTCATCGCCTCATTAAACACAACACCAATCACGCTTTGCAGGATCGCGTTCTTAAACTCGAAATCCACAAAGAAAGACACTTCACAGCCCCCTTCTACATCTTTGAAATCCCAAGTGGACTTCAAAAACTTAAACGGGCCATCCAGATACTCCGTCAGAATATGCTTCTCATCCGCCTTCAATAAAACGCGTGAGCCGAACTTCTCGCGGAACACTTTGAACGAGATCACCAAATCCGCCAGCATCTCATCCCCGCCATCCTTTGGCGTGACAGACCGAATACGCGCCGCAGCGCACCACGGCAGGAACTTCGGGTAAGATGCCACATCGGCCACCAGATCGTACATCTGCTGGGCTGTATAAGGTAAAACACGGGTTTCCGCGTGGCTTGGCATGTGGCTCGGTTCCTCAATCGTCGCGTCTAAGGCTTTGGCTTGGACTTTGGCAGCCCATTTCCTATGCTGACGCCAAGAAATCAAGAGACAGCATGTCACAAGGCTTTGAGTTTCGCACTTTTAGCCCACCTCCAGCGCCCAAAGCGCCACAACCAAAGGAAACCGCGCAATGAACCCAAGATGGCTTTGGCGCATGTCAATGTGGGTGCGACGCCCTCCCTCACGGCAACGACAAATCCTCGTGGCGGTGATCCTTGGCATCTGCGCGGTTTTGTTTGCAGTGGAAACCTTCATCGGTTGGCCAGACTGGGCCACCGCCCACAAAATGCGCGGCGGCTTTAAGTTCTAAATGCTCTAAGCCTTAGGTTCTAAACTTGGCCAGACCGCGCAGGCATCAATCCCGACTGCTGCGCAATCACCGCCACCAAAGCGCGATGCACCGTGTGAAACAGCGCTTTCACGCGCGGCGCATCCGCCAATTCCGCATGGCACGCCAGCCAAATCGGAATGCGCGGCAAACTGCCTTCAGAAGACTTACGCTGCAAACCCTCCGCGGCTTCGCCAATGAAACAGGGCAACACCACCTGCCCCATCCCCTTGCAGGCCAACTGACGCCCTACCAGAAACGTATCACACACCGTGCGCAACGGCGCTTCGCCAATCAAATCTTCAATCGCCCGCCCAATCGTGCTTTTCGCCAAGTCCCCACGCAACCCGATCCAAGGCTGCGGCGCATCCTCAGCGCCATACACCGCAAAGGGCATATAGCCCACAAGCTTGCCAGACAGGTCTTCCGGCAAGCGCTCTGCCGGACGCACCGCCAAATCCACACGCGCCCGCCCAAGATCGATCCGTTCGTTGGAGCTCACCACCGACAGGCGCAAATCCGGCTCATCCTCCGCCACTTTGGCCAGCACATCCGGCAGAAAGCTCGTGCAAATCGTATCGGTCGACGTCAGCCGCAAAGCCTGCTGCATCCGGTGGTTCCGCGCATTCATCGAGCTGCCCAAAAACGCCATCGCTTGCGAGACGCCACGCAATGCTTCGATCACGGGCAGAAACTCTGGCAACACCTGATAGCCACGGGCGGATTTCTCAAAGATCTGCGCGTTATACCCCGCCTCAAAACTCGCAATACGCCGAAGCACCGTCGCATGGTTCACACCCAACTGCCGCGCAGCGCCGCTCACGGTGCCGGTTTCGATCACCGCAATCACATAGCGCAAATCATCCCAATTCACATCTTCAGGCACGGCAAGAGCTGGATCAGGACTGTGCATAAATCGCATATCTTTCTGCAAAATTGGCAAATGTACTTTCAAAACAGCACAGCCATACTGAAAAGTACAGCCCATCAGGAAGCAACTCAGGGAGCTACCCATGAACCTAAAACACACCACCGCAGCCGTTCTCACCCTCGCCCTTGGCGCAAGCGTCGCCTTTGCCGACGGCCACGCCAAAGCGTTTGATTCAGCCATCAAGGCCCGCAAAGGCCAAATGCAGCTATATTCCCATAACTTAGGCGTCTTGGGCGCCATGGCCAAAGGCGAAGTCGATTACGACGCAGCCGCCGCACAGGCCGCCGCGGATAACCTCGTGCTGGCCGCCAGCCTAAACGCAGGCAACATGTGGCCAGCAGGATCGGATAACAGCCTCGGCAACAACCGCGCGAAACCTGAAATCTGGGCGAACTTCCCAGACGTGGCCGCAAAAGCGGGCGCAATGAGCGACGCCGCCGCCGCAATGGCTAGCGCAGCGGGCACTGATCTGGCATCATTGCAGGCAGCAATGGGCGGCGTTGGCGGTGCGTGCAGCGCCTGCCACAAGGCATATCGCAGCCGCTAAGCCAACTTAAGGAGAGCCGAATGGCCCGCATCTTTGGATTTCTATGTCTTCTAGCATGTGCGGGCCTTGCCATCGGCCTTTATCTCACCCGCCCAACCAGCGTGGATGCTGCGCAGTTTGACGGGCTGACCGCCAATACCGAAAACGGCGCCTTGGTGTTCCACGCCGCAGGCTGCGCCTCTTGTCATGCTGCGCCCAACGCCGACAGCAGCGATGCGCCCATCCTGTCGGGCGGCCACAAATTCCCATCCGATTTCGGCACGTTCATTGCGCCAAATATCTCACCCGATCCAACACTTGGCATCGGCGGATGGACATTGATTGAATTTGCCAATGCCATCCAAGAAGGCGTCTCGCCTGACGGCAAACACTATTACCCAGCCTTTCCCTACACCGCCTACGCCCATATGAGCGCGCAAGATGTGGTAGACCTCAAAGCCTTTATGGATGGCCTGCCCGCATCAGACACGCCAAGCGCACCGCACGAAGTTGGCTTTCCGTTCAACATCCGCCGCAGCCTAGGCGGCTGGAAGCTGCTCTTTGCGGGCAAAGACTATGTGCTGACAGATGTCGACACCCCAGAAATTGAACGCGGTCGCTATTTGGTCGAAGCCTTGGCCCATTGCGGCGAATGCCACACCCCGCGCAACGCGCTTGGCGGACTAGATCGCACAAGCTGGCTGACAGGCGCAGCGCTACCGGGTGAAGGCGATGTGCCGGGCCTCACCGTCAACCAACTCGACTGGCTGCCAGAAGATATCGCTTACTATCTGGACACAGGCTTCACCCCAGATTTTGACAGCGCCGGCGGCGCCATGACCCATGTGGTGGAAAACATGGCACGCTTGCCTGAAAGCGATCGTAACGCAATCGCAACTTACCTGAACCTATTCCCATAAAGCACTGACAGAAACAAAAAAGCCGCGCAATTCGCGCGGCTCTTTAAGCATGTCTGGCAGTCTAACTTAGCCTTGGCCCAGCTTCGCCAAACGGTTCTCACGCAAGCGCGCAAAGTCATCACCCGCATGGTAAGAACTACGCGTCAAAGGCGTTGCAGAGACCATCAGGAAGCCTTTGCCCCAAGCCGCTTTCTCATAGGCTTCGAACTCTTCCGGTGTCACAAAGCGATCCACACCGTGGTGCTTTGGCGTTGGCTGCAAATACTGACCAATGGTCAAGAAATCCACATCCGCCGCGCGCATGTCGTCCATCACTTGCAAAACAGACTGACGATCTTCGCCAAGGCCTGCCATGATGCCGGATTTCGTAAAGATCGTTGGGTCTTGTTCCTTCACACGCTGCAGCAAACGCAACGAATGGAAATACCGCGCACCAGGACGCACCTCAGGATACAGGCCCGGCACAGTCTCCAGATTGTGGTTAAACACATCTGGACGCGCCTCCACCACAACTTCCAGCGCTTTGTCATCGCACTTCAGAAAGTCGGGTGTCAGAATTTCAATGGTCGTCTTGGGCGAACGATGACGCACCGCGCGAATAGTCTGCGCAAAATGCTCTGCCCCGCCATCTTTCAAATCATCACGATCCACAGAGGTGATCACAACGTGGTTCAGACCCAGCTTTTGTACCGCATCCGCAACGCGGCCCGGTTCAAACACATCCAAATCGTCAGGACGACCGGTCGCAATGTTACAGAAGGTACAACCACGGGTACAAATGTCCCCCATGATCATCATCGTCGCGTGACCTTGGCTCCAGCATTCACCGGCGTTTGGGCAGCTCGCTTCTTCACAAACTGTGACCAGTTTGTTTTCACGCATAATGCGCTTGGTCGCGTTATACCCTTCCCCCGTCGGAGCCTTCACACGGATCCAATCAGGTTTACGTGGCTGGGCATTGTCAGGGCGATGCGCCTTTTCCGGATGCCGTTGCTCTGGGATCTTAAGATCTCTCACGCGAAGTTCCTCTGTCATCTAAGCGGTGGGTCTGCCTAACATAGCAATCGCCGATCAGTAAGGCCAGAAATGCAAAGCTGTTATGCATTTGTCCAAAACCCCATTAATAAAACGCTTAGAAAATCGACAAATTTCAGGATTATTCCAACCAGCGATACGGTGACGCGTTGCACCTTGTTTAGAATCGTTTTAACCCGCTCGTGAATTTAATTTTTACCATGAGGACATCCAGAATGTTTGCTGGCCAAAAACTTCCTAACGTGACCTTCCGCACACGCGTACGCGACGAAAGCATCGATGGTCCAAACCCTTTCCGTTGGCAAGACGTCACAACAGCTGACTACTTTGCTGGCAAACGCGTCATCCTGTTCTCTCTGCCAGGCGCATTCACACCGACATGCTCCACATACCAGCTGCCAGGTTTTGAAAAAGGCTTCGGCGACTTCCAAGAGCAAGGCATCGACGGCATCTACTGCATGTCCGTAAACGACAGCTTCGTGATGAACAAATGGGCGGAAGCGCAAGGCATCAAAAACGTAAGCGTTATCCCTGACGGTTCCGGCGAGTTCACACGTAAAGTGGGCATGCTGGTCGACAAAGATAATCTGGGCTTCGGCATGCGCTCTTGGCGTTATGCAGCCATCATCAACGATGGCATTGTTGAAGCATGGTTCGAAGAGCCAGGCCGTGACGACAACCACCCAGAAGACCCATATGGCGAAAGCTCCCCAGAGAACCTGCTGAAGCACCTGAAAGCAAAAGCAGACGAAGCCGCGGCATAAGCCCTGCCTTTCGCAAAAGCATCAAGGCCCGAGGATCACCTCGGGCCTTTTTCTTGCAAAACCAGACAGTCACCCAATCAACGTACTGCCTTCCAAATCTCGCTCCGCGTAAAACTCACGAAGCCGAACAAGCGCAATGCGCAACACAACTTTGCCAGATCGCGCCGGCCAACCAAGGCGCTGTTCCGTCACTTCCAATCCTTCCAACTGGCAACAGCAGCACAAGGCGATATCCGCCAATCCCTCGCCCAACAGCTCCATCGCTTTAGCCAATCGATCCCGCGCCTCACGCGCCGCAATGGGCCCGCTGGCAGCCGCTTTTACAGCACTCACGCCTGCCGTTAGGAAATGATCCCAATTCTGGGTCACCGCTGGGTCCATCTGCGACAATTCAAAATCTTCTCGCAGCCTCTCACCAACCGCCACAAGATCACTCGTCAGAAACGGGTTCCCCAGCCGATCCCGCCGCCGCGCCAAAACAGCCAAGGGCGTTTCCTGCCCTGCCATCTTCAAACGCCGCTGCGTTTGCGCCAGACCTTCCGCGCCTTTGCCTCGCGATGTTTCCGCGGCTCCTCGCGCATCTTCCTCTGCAAGGCTTTCTGCCAATGCACTGCGCCCCGCCGAGGTAATCGTATAGCGAGATATCCGCCCCGTGGTTTCGCAAGAAATCCAATCCTTAAGCGCCATCGCCTGCGCAATCGGGCGATCCACCACAGCGGTGCGCGCCGTTGCCCCATCGGGCATGTCCTGCACCACCACCGCACGCTCCATATCCTGCGCCACGGCCAAAACCGCATCCGGTTCACTCAGCTTGCTCAGAATTTGCAAAGCGACCTCAGAGAACTCCGGATCACACAACAGATCCTCCTTGTCCTGCGCCATCATCTGTAATGTCTCCATCCGTGGATCCACCTCAAAAGCAAAAGAAACACGCTCTCCGAGCCAAACCAGCGCTGCATCAAACAACTCATCATCACGGCGCGATTCAATGCGCCGGATTTGCCGTAAAATGGTTGAGGCATGACATTCAGATTGCCGCACCAAAGCTCTGATAGATATGCCTTTTTCCGTATGCGCCAGATAATGCAGCGCCGGATTTGGCACCCAATTCGGAACGCTCAAAATGTCCGTCGTCGCGTTCCAATGTTGTGTCATATTGCCCCCGGTGGGTCAGTTTATGCCAATCGCCCACAGATGTGTCTGAGACAAAAAACCTAAAATGCGAAGGTTACCCGTCTGTTAACATCTGCCGACACGAGCAGGATGTTGTGAATTCCTGAACAGTTCCCAAACCCTCCGAACGCTGCGCAACAGCGCACGCAACACCCCTGCCAGCCATGCCAAGCTCTGCTGAATTTCCCTGAACGGCAGGAGCCACCATGCAAGATATTCAAACCCGCCTCAGCCAGATCAAACGCCCGCGCCTTCTGATCAGCGCCGCGCAAGCTGGGCAGACTGGCTACAAACGCAAACCCCACCTGCGCCGCCTTTTGTGCCGCGTCCCATCGTCCAATACCGAAGCGCTGATCAACCTGATCGAACTGGAACACCATCACAACGACAAGCGTCAATTGCATGATCTCTCCTACACCGCCGCCGCGCATATTGATGTGTTAATCGCGCTGCAAGGCGAGGCCAGTTTGCACAAAGCAAGCCTCACAGAAGAAAATTCACGCAATAGCACCCCCACACCCACAGCTTAGGCTTGCGCCAATGGGCCATTTGGCCTATGCGGCGACCATGACAGAGACATCAAACGACCGCCTTCTTATCATCGACTTTGGCAGCCAAGTGACGCAGCTGATTGCACGTCGTCTGCGCGAGCTAAATGTTTACTGTGAAATTCACCCCTATCAGAACGTCACAATGGATTTTGTGCGCACATTTGCGCCGAAAGCCGTGATCTTCTCAGGCGGCCCAGACAGCGTGACCCGCGAAGGGTCTCCTCGCGCGCCGCAAGAGATCTTCGATCTCGGCGTTCCTATCCTGGGCATCTGCTATGGTCAGCAGACCATGATGACCCAATTGGGCGGCAAGGTCGAAAGCGGCCACGGCACAGCCGAATTCGGCCGCGCTTATGTGACCCCGCAAAACAAGCTGGATATTCTGGATGGCTGGTTCGCCGAGGGCGACGAGCAAGTCTGGATGTCTCACGGCGACCACGTCTCTGAAATCGCACCCGGCTTTGAGGTCTACGGCACCTCGCCGAACGCGCCATACGCGATCACAGCGGATGTATCCCGCCACTTCTACGCAGTGCAATTCCACCCAGAAGTCCACCACACGCCAAACGGCGCAAAGCTTTATGAAAACTTCGTCAAATTGGCAGGTTTCAAAGGCGACTGGACCATGGGCGCCTACCGCGAGATCATGATCGAAAAGATCCGCCAGCAGGTTGGCGACAAGAAAGTCATTTGCGGCCTCTCCGGCGGCGTTGACAGCTCTGTTGCAGCTGTTCTGATCCACGAAGCGATCGGCGATCAGCTGACCTGCGTCTTTGTCGATCACGGCCTTCTGCGCAAAGGCGAAGCTGAAGAAGTCGTCACCATGTTCCGTGACAACTACAACATGCAGCTGATCCACGCAGACGAGCAAGAGCTCTTCCTTGGCGAGCTGGACGGCCAGTCCGACCCAGAAACCAAGCGTAAGATCATCGGCAAGCTGTTCATCGACGTGTTCCAGAAACACGCGGACACCATCGATGGCGCTGAATTCTTGGCGCAAGGCACGCTTTATCCAGATGTGATTGAATCTGTGTCCTTCTCAGGTGGCCCATCCGTCACCATCAAATCGCACCACAATGTGGGCGGTCTGCCAGAGAAAATGGGCCTCAAGCTGGTCGAACCTCTGCGCGAGTTGTTCAAAGACGAAGTCCGCGCACTGGGCCGCGAACTCGGCTTGCCGCAATCTTTCATCGGTCGCCATCCTTTCCCTGGTCCAGGTCTTGCGATCCGTTGCCCGGGCGAGATCACCATCGAAAAGCTCGACATCCTGCGCGAAGCAGATGCGATCTATATCGATCAGATCCGCAAACACGGTCTGTACGATGAGATCTGGCAAGCCTTCGTGGCGATCCTGCCAGTGCGCACAGTGGGCGTGATGGGCGATGGCCGCACCTACGACTACGCCTGCGCCCTTCGCGCGGTGACTTCTGTGGATGGTATGACAGCGGATTACTATCCGTTCAGCCACGAGTTCCTTGGTGAAACCGCAACGCGCATCATCAACGAAGTCAAAGGCATCAACCGCTGCACCTACGACATCACGTCCAAACCTCCGGGCACGATTGAATGGGAGTGAGCGACGCTCAGCAAAGCTGATGCGGCTGTTCAGCGGACAGAAACATGCAAGCCAAGCCCATGCCACGCGTCGTGGGCTAGCTTTGCCATACAAGTGGGCCAAACGCTTAACTGCGCTTGGCCTTTTTACCGTAATGTTAGTGTCCATTTGGGCTGTTCTCTGGCCTCAACCCAATACTGATAAAATTAACAAAGCAGACGCTATTATCTGCCTAGGCGGCGGGATGAGTGCCGAGGGCAAGCTTTACGAAAGCAGCCGAGCACGCACCGAAGCTTGCGTACACCTTTACCAACAAGATCTTTCAACCTCCATCGTCTTCACCGGAGGTAATTGGCATAACCAAAGCCCATCATCAGGTGCACGTATGGCAGACTATGCGCGGACCTTAGGCTTACCTCCCTCTGCAATGGTGATCGAAGGTAATTCCTTCAGCACATTGCAAAACGCAAAATTCTCACTGGCGCTTCTTGAACAAGCCGAGCACCTAATCTTGGTTTCCGATGCATTCCATTTGCCCCGCTGCTACCTGTCCTTCAAATGGGCAGGAGCTCAGGATCTAACGCTTGTTGCATCCAATCCAAATCTTGAACGGTATGACAATCCAATTGCGATCATGGTCTTGCGTGAAGCGACAGCGATCTGGTTCAACCTAGCCCGCGCGGCACTTTGGTCCGCAGCCAATCTATTCGGCTGGCAAAACGATAACTGGCTGGCATAAAACCCATTTCCGGTTACAACTCCTGCAAAGGCAGTCAAAACAAGGCACAAGATCATGAGCTTCCCTAAACCGCATATCGTCGTCACAGGCGCGACTGGGTTCATTGGCAGCCATGTGATGCAGGCCTTGGCCAAAGCCGATGAATACCCGCTCGGCCTCTGCCGCAAACCCACCGAGGGCTTTGTGCATGGGTTTGATCTCACCCACATGGGCGATCTATCTAAAGTGCTTACCGGCGCCAAAACCGTGGTGCATTGCGCCGCTCGTGTGCATGGCAAAGAAGACCCGAAGACGGAACTGGAAGACCACCGCAAAGCCAACCGCGACGCCACGCGCGATCTGCTGGAACAGGCGCAAAAAGCGGGCGTTCAGCACTTTATCTTCCTGTCGACCATCGCTGTCTACGGCGTTGATTCCTCAGAAGAAACCATATCTGTGGATCACCCAACAGATGCGCAAACCGCCTATGCCATCGCCAAGCTCGAAGCCGAAGACATCCTACGCCAAAGCGACATGCGCGTGACCATTCTGCGTGTACCAATGGTCTATGGCCCCAATGCCCCTGGCCTGTGGCAGCGCCTATGCAAACTGGCCAACTCCCCCTACCCAATTCCTTTCGGCTTCATCGGCAACCGCCGCAGCATGATCGCCGTGCAAAACCTCGCCGATCTGATCCGCCACTGCGCGCAAACACCAGACGTGCCGCAAACCATCCTCGCCACCGATCACGACGATCTGGGCACCACAGGCATTCTGCAAACCCTGCGCAAACAGCTTGGCCGACCAGAGCGCCTGATCCCCGCCCCAAAACTTCTTCTAAAGCTGCTCGCCAAGCTGGTGCGCCGCCCATATCTGTACGAGCAACTCTTTACGTCTTTGCGCTTCACCCCAACCGATTGCGGCTGGACGCCCCCCATGACAGCACAAGACGCGCTCCGTGACGCAGCACCAAAGCGATAATTCTCTTTTCATTCGCGCAAATTTCAGCAACCTGTCCCATAGGCAGGAGGGGCTATGTCACTTTATCTAAAAACAGTGCTGTGGATGTTCGGCGCCATTGCGTCCTTTTCCGCCATGGCCGCCGCGGGTCGCTTTGTCAGCGACACCCATGACACCTTTGAAATCATGGTGTTCCGCAGCCTTGTCAGCCTGTCCATTGTTCTGGCCGTCACAACCGCGCGCCGCCAATGGCACCAAGTTGGCACGCAAGACCTGCCCATGCATATGGCCCGCAATGTGTTCCATTTCACCGGCCAAAACCTCTGGTTCTTCGCGCTGGCCCTGATGCCACTCGCGCAGGTCTTCGCAATTGAATTCACAACGCCAATCTGGGTGATCCTACTGTCTGCCCTGTTTCTAGGCGACCGCCTGCGCGCTGTTGGCCTTATGTCAGCCGTCATCGGCTTTATCGGCATCCTGATCGTCACCCGCCCGGGCGTCGAGCCGCTCGGCGCAGGCGTCATCCCCGCCGCCGCCAGCGCCATCTGCTTTGCGATCACCATGATCTTCACCAAGAAGCTCACCAGCCGCCAAAGCATCTATGCGATCATGTTCTACCTAACCTTCCTGCAAACGATCTTTGGCATCATTTGCGCAGGCTATGACGGAGACGTGGCTTGGCCCACCTCCCAAACCGCGCCGTATCTGGTGTTGATCGGTATCACTGGCCTGTCTGCGCATTTCTGCCTGACCAACGCGCTTAAAATTGCGCCCGCATCGGTCGTCGCGCCAATCGATTTCATGCGCCTACCGGCCATCGCCTTGGTGGGGTATCTGCTGTTCAGTGAACCGCTCGATATCTACGTGCTTTTGGGCGCAGGCCTGATCTTTTCGGGCAATTACCTGAATATTATGAGTGAAAAGCGCAACAAAACCCGCTAATCCCACGGTAAACTGATCAGTCTACCGTCAAGGAACCCGTTGACCCAATTTAGGGCCACTCCCTAACGTCGTTAGATCACATACACACGTGGGGAGGCGTGTTCATGAAATATACACTCACAGGAGCAGTTGCGCTTGCACTCGCTTCAGGCACCGCATTTGCAGGAGGTCTGGAACGCACAACACGATCACCGAACATCCTTTTCGAAGAGGGTAATCTGGTCGAACTCAGCTTTGGAACCGTCGACCCTTCGGTTTCTGGCGTTGGTGTCTTTGCTGGGCTATCGCCGGGCGCAGAATCTGGCGACCTATCAGAACGCTATTCGAACCTTGGTCTGGCCATCAAACAGGATTTTAACGACAACCTGTCTTTCGCATTGATCTACGATCAGCCATTTGGTGCAAACACAGCCTATCCGCTGGCATCGACCTATTTCGCGCGCGGCTCCACAGCCACGCTTTCCAGCAACGCGATCACCGGTCTGTTGAAATACACCACAGATTCCAACATCAGCGTCTACGGTGGCCTGCGCTATCAAACCATGCAAGCCGAGGCAGCATTGGGTTTCGCAAACTACACCATCAACAGCGAAACAGACGGTAGCTTTGGCTATGTCGCAGGTGTGGCCTATGAAAAGCCAGAGATCGCTCTGCGCATCGCATTGACCTACAACTCTGCCATTCAGCATGACAACACCGTATCCGAAGTCTTGGGTCTCGCATCAGGAACCTCGACGTTGTCTTACGAAACGCCGCAGTCCTTGAACCTAGATTTCCAATCTGGCGTCGCAAAAGACACGCTGGTTTTTGGTAGCATCCGTTGGGTGGACTGGTCGTCCTTCGACCTGTCCCCTGCAATCTTTACAGGTGGCACAGGCGGCGCTTTGGTCAGCTACCCAAGCGATACCATCACCTACACATTGGGCGTTGGTCACCGCTTTAACGAGACATGGTCAGGCGCAGTTTCCGTCACGCACGAGCCAAGCAATGCTGGGTTCTACACCAACCTCGGCCCAACCAACGGCCGCACCGGTATCACCGTTGGCGCGACCTACAAAAAGGACAATATGGAGATCACAGGCGGCGTAAGCTACGCATGGATCGGCGATGCCAACACCACGCTCACCTCCATCGGCGGCGCAACAGCGGGCACCTTCACCGACAACACTGCAATCGGTGCAGGTCTTCGGGTCCGCTTCCGCTACTGATCTAGACCTGAAAACAAACACCCAAAGCCCCGCAACACGCGGGGCTTTCTTTTTTGCGAGCCATTGCAAACAATTGACCCCTGCTCCCCTGCCCGTTACCAACGATCTGAATATCGATCGGGTGAAACATGCTCTACAAATCCGCAGCAGACTGGCGTGATGCGCCACAGAAAAAGGTTCTTCTCTTTGCCATGTCCGGCCTTGGGAAAACCCATGTCTCCAACATGTTGCGCGACTCTGGCGACTGGTTTCACTATTCCGTCGATTACCGCATCGGCACCCGCTACATGGGCGAGCATATCGCCGACAATGCCAAAGCCGAGGCCATGAAGGTTCCGTTTCTGCGCGAGCTTCTTCTGTCCGACAGTATCTACATCGGCTCCAACATCACCTTTAACAACCTCAATCCCCTGTCCACCTATCTGGGCAAACCGGGGAATGCGGACAAAGGCGGCCTGCCGTTTGACGAATACACCCGTCGCCAAGATCAACACCGCACCGCTGAAATCGCCGCGCTGCAAGACACGCCGCATTTCATCAACCGCGCGAAATCGCTCTATGGCTATGATCATTTCGTCTGCGACACAGGCGGCTCGATCTGCGAAGTCGTGGACGCCAGCAACCCAAATGATCCGATTCTGAAAACCCTGTCAGACAACACGCTGATGGTCTGGATCAAAGGCACAGACGCCCATACCGACAAGCTGATCCAGCGCTTTGATAAAGCGCCTAAGCCCATGTATTACCAGCCAGAATTCCTGCTATCGCAATGGCAGTCCTATCTGGCCCAAGAAGGCTGCGCGCCGGAAAACGTCGACCCAGACGCCTTTGTGCGCTTTGCCTATGCCAAGGCGCTGGCCCATCGCCAACCGCGCTATGAAGCCATGGCCAATTGGGGGCTCACCATCTGCGCCGAAGAAATGGCGCAGGTCGGATCAACCGCTGATTTCGAAGACGTGATCGCCACAGCCCTTGAGCCTAAGGCTTAATCCCCTTAAATACGACCTTTCCAATATATAGGAAGATTGTCCAATGCCCATCAAACTGCCCTCAGACCTGCCTGCTTTCGACGTGCTCTCGCGCGAAGGCGTGATGGTCATGTCCGAGGACCAAGCAGCGCGGCAAGACATTCGTCCGCTACGCATCGGCTTGCTCAATCTGATGCCGAAAAAGATCCAGACAGAGAACCAATTCGCCCGCCTCATCGGCGCGACGGCTCTGCAGATCGAACTCTCGCTGATCCGCATGAGCGAGCATCAAACCAAAAACACCGCCGCCGAACATATGGCTGAATTCTACCGCCCGTTTTCCGAAGTGAAAGCGACTGGCGAGAAATTTGACGGCCTCATCATCACCGGCGCCCCAATCGAACACCTCGACTTTGAAGAGGTCACCTATTGGAAAGAACTCTGCGAGGTCTTTGACTGGACAGAAACCCACGTGCATTCCACCTTCGGCGTCTGCTGGGGCGGCATGGCGATGATCAACTATTTCCAAGGCGTGAAAAAGCACCTGCTGGATCACAAAGCCTTCGGCTGTTTCCGCCACAGCAATCTAGACGCCTCCAGCCATTACCTGCGCGGCTTCTCCGATGATTGCGTGATCCCGGTCAGCCGCTGGACGGAAATGAAGCAAGACGAGATTGCCAGCAAGCCGGGCCTGAAAACCCTGCTGTCTAGCGAGGATTCCGGCCCTGCTTTGGTGGAAGACACAGATCGCCAAAACCTCTATCTTTTCAATCACTTCGAATACGACAGTGAAACGCTGAAACAAGAATATGATCGCGATGTGGCCAATGGCACTCCCATTAATGTGCCAGTGAACTACTATCCTAATAACGATCCAAGCCAACCGCCGATGAACCGCTGGCGCAGCCATGCACATCTGCTCTACGGCAACTGGATCACTGAAGTTTACGAAACCACACATTACGACATGAGCAAAATTGGCAGTTAAACTGTTTATCACACTGATCTTCCTGCTGGGCGCCGTCGCGGCGCTCACGCTCTACAAAGCCCGCCAGAACGAGGCGCGGGCCAGTGCCGCTTTCCCGCCTGAAGGCGAGATCATCCAGATCGACGGCCAAGACATGCATGTTTTCGTGACAGGCAGCGGCCCTGATCTGGTGCTGATCCACGGCGCTTCTGGGAATATCCGCGATTTCACCTTTTCCATGGTCGATCAACTCGCCGCCGACTTCCGCGTCATCGTGATCGATCGCCCGGGCCTTGGCTATTCCGCCCCTATGGATCAGCCCACGCTCAAACGCCAAGCAGAGATCTTGCAGAAAACAGCCGCCCATGTGGGCGCGACCAAACCCATCGTGCTAGGCCAAAGCTACGGCGGATCAGTCGCCTTAGCTTGGGCAGCATACGATCCAGACAGCCTGTCAGCACTGGTGCCCGTGGCAACACCCTCCCTCCCTTGGACAAGCCCGCTCAGCACCTTTTACAAAATCACATCCCATCCTGTGCTTGGCCCGCTTGTCATCCCCCTGCTCACCGCATGGGTGCCCAGCAGTAAAGTCACCTCCGAGGTGGAAAGCGTCTTCGCCCCCCAAGCCGCACCAAAAGGATATGCCGATCACTTCGGCCCGGGCCTTACCCTGCGCCGCAGTTCCTTGCGCGCCAACGCCCTGCAACGCGCGGGCTTATTGGATGAAATCATCGCGCTTCAGCCGCATCTCAATGCAATCTCCGTGCCCATCGAGTTGGTCCATGGGGATGCCGACACAACGGTGGGCATAGAAATCCACTCTCGCCCGCTATCCAAGCAGCTCGATCACTCCAACCTGACCGTTCTGAAAGGCATCGGCCACATGCCCCACCACAGCGCAGAACGTGACGTGATCGCCGCAATCCACCGCGCCGCAGAACGCGCTGCATTGCACTAAGCGCGCCGCATCGCCATATTAAGAAAAAGTGGAGATCTTTCATGCAGCTACCCTTTGATGGTGCCATCAGCGCGTTTTACAAAGACACCGCCCCATCCGAGGTGCGCACAGCCATCGATACAGCCGAAAAAGGCCAGATCATCGATACAGGCTACCCCTATGACAGCCGCCAAAAGCGCAAGTCTTACGAGGCTGACATGGCCGCGCTACAAATCGAGCTCGCCAAAATGCAGGCCGACGCGAAAGCCACCGGCAAACGCATCGCCATCGTCTTTGAAGGCCGCGATGCAGCGGGCAAAGGCGGCACCATCAAACGCTTCCGCGAAAACCTAAACCCGCGCAACGCCCGCGTCGTAGCGCTATCTAAACCCACAGAAACCGAAAGTACCCAGTGGTATTTCCAGCGCTATGTGAAACACATGCCTGCCGCCGGAGAGATCGTTTTCTTTGACCGCAGCTGGTACAACCGCGGCGTTGTCGAAAAGGTCTTTGGCTTCTGCGACGATACACAGCGCGACAGTTTCTTCAATCAAGTCAATGACTTCGAAAAGATGATGGTGGATGACGGGATCATCCTCATCAAATTCTGGCTCAACGTCGGCCGCGCCGAACAACTGCGCCGCTTCATGGCCCGCGAAAGCGATCCACTCAAGCAATGGAAGCTCAGCTGGATTGATGTGGAAGGCCTGAAAAAATGGGACGACTACTCCCAAGCCATAGCGGAAACCTTTGCCCAAAGTAACAACACAAGCGCCCCTTGGGCAGTCGTGCGCAGCGACGACAAACGCCGCGCGCGCCTCAATGCCATCCGCCATGTGTTGCACAAAGTGGATTACGCTGGGAAAGACAGTGCCGCCATCGGCACTTGTGATGCCAAAATCTGCGGCGGAACGGACATCTGGAATGCCTAAACGCGGCTATCACCACGGCAACCTACGCCAAGCCTTGGTCGAGGCGGCCCTTACGCTGATCGAAGCAAAAGGCCCAACAGGCTTCACCCTGTCCGAGGCCGCTAAAACCGCAGGCGTGACCCCCGCCGCCGTCTATCGCCATTTCGAAGGCCGCGAAGACTTGATCGCCGAAGCCGCCCGCCAAGGCTATGAAATCTTCGCCGACCTCATGCAATTCGCTTACGACAAAGGCCAACCCTCAGCCTTGGCCAGCTTCGAAGCCACAGGCCGCGCCTATCTGGCTTTCGCCCGCAAATATCCCGGCCACTACATCGCGATGTTTGAAAGCGGCATCTCAGTCAATCGCACCCCAGAACTCGCCGCCGTCGCAGGCCGCGCACGCGGCGTGATGGAACAAGCCGCAGCCGATCTGTCAGAACATATCCCACCGGAAAAACGCCCTCCGGCCAGCATGTTCTCAGCTCATATCTGGGCCATGAGCCACGGCGTCGTCGAACTCTTCGCGCGCAACTCCCCCGGAACCCAAAGCCCGTTTCCACCGGAAGACCTGCTCGAAACCGGCATCGGCGTCTACCTGCGTGGCCTTGGCCTGATCAAACCAGACGCGTAAAGCCAACGAAGAAGGGGCGCTGCCCCCTGAGCTGAATTGCAAGCAATTCACCCCATTCCCCCGAGGTATTTTTTCCAAGAAGAAATAGGCTTCTCATTGGCCTAAATACCTTGGGGGTTTGGGGGCAAAGCCCCCATCAATAAACCAAAAGCAAAAAGGGCCACCCGAAGGCAGCCCTTTCCGTATAAATATCCAGCAGCGATTAACGCTTGGAGAACTGGAAGGAACGACGCGCTTTGCGGCGACCGAACTTCTTACGTTCAACAACACGAGAGTCGCGTGTCAGGAAGCCAGCAGCTTTCAATGCGCCGCGCAGGGATGGTTCATAAAGCTGCAGAGCTTTAGAAATACCGTGCTTCACCGCACCCGCCTGACCAGACAGACCGCCACCTTTAACAGTTGCGTATACGTCGAATTCACCTTCAACGCCTGCAACAGTGAAAGGCTGCGCCAGGATCATTTGCAGAACCGGACGTGCGAAATATTCGTTCATTGGCTTGCCGTTTACTTCGACCTTGCCAGAACCTGGCTTGATCCAAACACGTGCAACAGCGTCTTTACGCTTACCAGTCGCATAAGAGCGACCCAGCTCGTCACGAACTGGCTCACGAGGTGCCGCGTCCAGAACAACAGCTTCTTCGCCACCTGCAACTGCGGACAGCTCTTCAAGAGAATTGATTTGATCAGCCATTGTTTAGCTCCGCGTATTCTTGGAGTTCTTGGACTTCACATCCAGAACTTCAGGATCTTGCGCTTCATGTGGGTGCTCTGCACCAGCATAAACACGCAGGTTAGTCATGATCTTGCGGCTCAGGCGGTTGCCTGGCAGCATGCGCTTAACAGCAGCAGTCACAACGCGCTCTGGGTACTGACCTTCCAGGATCTGTTCCGCAGTACGGTTTTTGATGCCGCCTGGGTGGCCTGTGTGCCAGTAATAAGTTTTGTCTGTACGCTTCTTACCAGTCAGCTGAATTTTGTCAGCGTTGATGATAATCACGTTGTCGCCACAGTCCATGTGAGGCGTGAAAGACGGCTTGTGCTTACCGCGCAGGCGGGTGGCAACGATCGATGCCAAACGGCCCAGCACCACGCCTTCAGCGTCGATGATGATCCATTTCTTCTCGATGTCTGCCGGAGTAGCAGAAAAGGTTTTCATGTCGGTCTACCTAAGTTTGGTTGACAGATGGCCGCTCAAACAGGCTGAGCTGACGCATCAATAAGTGATGGGCGGGTTATAAACACCGCAAAATCACAGTCAAGCGCAACAAACGCGAAATAACCGTTTGAATTCAGTGAGTTAAAAAATAGGTATTATTTTACCCCACAAAAATGCACCTATTTTGCGTCATTTCTCACTCGGGCTGGAAAAACGCCCCCCTCAAAAAGGCTTTCACTGTCAAAAACAGCAAGGTTCCCACAATGAAACTTAACACAATCAATGCAATCACCCCAATCCACACATGGGCCAAAGACCCAGTACGCAGAGCAAACTGAAATGCCGCCGACGACAGCCCCGCCACGGGGAAGCTCAGCGCCCACCACGGCAGCGCGAAAGGCAAGCCGCGAAACTTAGGCGCTTGGATCAAGACCAGCAGCGCAAAGACAAAGGCCACGCTCATCAAGAACTGCGCAAACCCGTCCAAACCGCCCTGCATGCCCCCTGCCAACTCCAGATAGGCCAAAAACCCAACCGCTGGCGGCGCGACCAAAATCACCAAGGTCGGCAGCAATTTACCCGGCATCGGATCGTGAAACATCAGGCGGTTCACCACCAAGGTCAGCAAGACCACCCAAAAGACCAAACCGCCCGAGAAAAACAACCAAGACAGATGCTCATAGCCCAAAGGCACACCCGCAATCGGCGCAACCACATTCCCAACCGCTGGTACAAACCACGCAGGGCTCAATTGCGCTGTTTCAAACGACCGGCTGGAAATCCAGCTCGAGATCACCGCCAAGGTCAACGCCCCCTGCAAAGCCGCGCCAATCGGCCAGATCACCGCCGCAAACCCGGGCGCATCCTGCAAATAGGCCGTGGCCAACAACAGCACAGAAATCGACATGGCCGGAAAGAACGCCAGCTTTGGTGGAGTCTTCCATTCCGCGCGGCAGCCTTCAAAAGCAAACACGGCCTTCGCAATATAAAGCCCTGAGACCACACAGAACACCAAGGTCGCGACAATGCGCAAGCCAACAGCCAAACCATCCAGCCAAGGAACGAAAAGCGCGGCCGACGAGGTCGCCATCGCCCAGCCAAACATCCCCATGACCACCGCAAACATGGCCACGGGAAAATGCGCAAGCCCTTTCATCAGGCCCGCTTGGCTCATATCTGTCTGCTCTGTCATGATCATCGCCCCATATCGTTGATCTAAGTTGTAAAGCTGCTTGGCGGATTGTCGAGCAAATCACGCACGATCCCAATCCCACGTTCAAACATGGCTGGATCAATCTGCCCATTCATCGCCAAACGCACCGCATGCACCGTACGCCCTTCGCGCAAGGTGAATTCATCCGCTGGCCGTATCATCACCCCAGCGGCCTCTGCCGCTTGCGCAAAGGCCGGTGCGCGCCACCCATTGGGCAGCTCCACCCAAATGATGGCCACATTACTGCGCCAACGGATCGCATAGCCCCCAAGCTGGTTCACCGCGATCCGCAGATCAGAGTTGATCCGCGCCTGCACTTTCTTGGTGATCGCATCCAGTTTCGGATTGCTAATCATATGGGCAAAGACCTCAGCCATCATCGTCGACACACCAAAATGGCTAAATTGCACACTCCGCTGCATCTCACCCACCCAGCCTTCCGGCGGCAGAGTGAAGCCAATCCGCAAGGCTGGCGACACAAGCTTAGACGGAGAGCTAATGTACCACCCAAAACGGGGCAACAAAGCACGGTACGTTTCTCCGGAATGCTGCCCTGTGTAATAGCAGTCATCATCCAACACGTGGATCTCATGGCGCTGCGCGATGGCTGCGATTTCGCGACGTCGCTTAGGAGAGGTCGGACGGGTCGTCGGATTGTTCACTTCAGAGGAGGTACAATACAAATCTGCGCGCGTTGATTGTACCAACTCCTCAAATGCCGCTGGGTCAGGCCCCTCGCCGTCCCATGGCACGCCAATCACTTTTGCACCGCAAAGCTCGGCCGCTTTGCGAAATCCGGAAAAGGCAATATCGTCCACCAAAACCACCGGATCACGCGCGCGCAAAACCGATTGCATCACATGTAAAATCGCGTTCTGGCCGCCATGCGTTAGAACCAGATCATCGGCTTTATAAAATCCTAAAGGTGCATCTTTCATCCAACGCATAAACGCCTGCCTTGCGTTCAGCGTATCGGGGTATTTAGGATATCCCATCAAGCAATTAGCAGGTATTTCTGCAGAAACACGCCGCATAGCTTGGCGTATCAACTGATCTTGCCCCATGTTCGGCAGCAAGGGGCTGACCAGATCAATAGGTCCAGTTAACGCTAGGTCAACCTTCGCCCCAGCACTGGCAGAAACATAGGTGCCGCGCCCCACACCAGCGGTCAAAGTCCCCTCATCCACCAGCACCGAATACGCCCGTGCAACCGTGCCTGGAGTGATCTTCAAACGAAAGGCCATCTCGCGCACAGGGGGTAGTTTGTCCCCCGACTTCAACTCACCAAGCTCGATGGCTTTCTGCACGGACTCGACCAAAGCACGGTACTTCGCCCGACCTGATACAGCCAATTCAGGGTGCCAATTTGTACCCATTACAATGTTTTCCTAGACCCAAAATTTGCGCCAATGTACGCAAAATCCGAGGACCATTCAATGGATATGTATTGATACAATCCTGAGAATTTCCATCTGGTGCACGACTCCCGGTCGGGCTCAGGAAGAAAGCTTACGCATGCCCCACCCTCTTCCGGACAGCATGCTTTGCCTTTTGGGGGGCCCGCCTTAGTGGTCCAGATGGCTCGACGTCAGTTTCGACAGCCTGTCTGTTGATATCTGGCGAATACGCTTTCGGTGTCACTCCCGCTTGCGTGGTCGTTCGGCGACCAATTTCTGACGGACGCAAACCCCGTCGAACGTCAGAAGCGACTTTATAGCCGGGGCTTGCCCCGGCTTTTTTTTCACCCAGCACTGTCTCAAGCACTGTCACGAAACCCCACCTAGCCCTTCGGCGGGATCGAATAGGTCAGGCTCGCCCTTGCCACAGGGGCCTCTTGCCCCTCTGAAAACAGACGCACCTCCGTCACCGACAATGTTTTCCCCAACTTCAAAAGCTCGGCACGCGCAATCAATCCCACGTCGGCCACAGGTTTGCGCATAAAGTCGATGGAACAGCTTGTGGTCACCGCCAAGGCCTTTGGCCCGATATGCGCCAATGTCGCTGCATAGGCAGACACATCCGCCAGCATAAACATGGTCGGCCCCGATACCGTTCCGCCCGGACGCAGGTTTTGATCGCCAATCGGCATGTACATCTCGGTCATCGCTCCGTCTTGGGCGCGCACTTCAAACAAGCCACGCACTTGCGGAAAGACCTCATTCAGAAAGGCCTGTAGCTGCACTTGATCCATAACTGGCGTCATCTCATCCCCTCCCAGACACGCGCATTCTTCTTTGCGCTTTGGCCGAATGGGCTTACGCTGCTCTGAATTGTTTGGGAGGGCAATATGGAAATTCTAAAACGTTACGACACCCACGGCATCGCGCAGCTCACTTTAAATGACCCCGATCGCCTAAATGCTCTGTCTGATGATATGCTCGCCGCCCTCCAAGGCGCATGTGACACCATCGCCCAAGATCCAAACATCCGCGTTGTCATCATAGCAAGCACCGGCAAAGCCTTCTGCGCCGGTCACGACCTTAAAGAAATGACTGCCCTGCGCGACACGCCAGACAACGGCCAAAGCGCCTTTCACCACCTCTTTTCCCGCTGCGCCCGCTTTATGCAAACCTTGCAATCGATGCCCCAGCCGGTGATTGCGCAGGTCAATGGCGTCGCCACAGCCGCCGGATGCCAACTCGTGGCCAGCTGCGATCTCGCCATCGCCTCAGACACCGCCAAGTTCGGCGTCAACGGCATCAACATCGGTCTCTTCTGCAGCACGCCCATGGTCGCCCTCAGCCGCATCATGCCGCGCAAGAAAGCGTTTGAGCTTCTCACCACCGGCGATTTCATCTCGGCCCCACAAGCGGCAGAGCTTGGCCTAATCAACCAAGCCGTCCCCGCCACAGACCTAGAAACCGCCACACAGGCGATGGCCAGCAAACTCGCCGCCAAACTCGGCCCAGCCCTGCAGATGGGCAAGAAAGCCTTCTACGACCAAATCGATCTCGCCCCAGCCCATGCCTATGCCAAAGCCTCTAAGGTCATGACCCAAAACATGCTGCGCGAAGACACCGCCGAAGGAATCGCCGCCTTTCTGGAAAAGCGGCGCCCAAATTGGTCACAATGATCCAAATCCGCCCGCGAATTGTGGCAAAACCAAGGCAAAACCTTTAAAAAAGGTTAAGGAATTGAGTGATATTCCCCTTAAAACAAAGGGGTTACGCGGGTTTTTGCCCATTTAGGCTATTGTTTCCTATTTTGTGCCCAACTTTTTCCTAATTTGCTCTAGCGGCAACGAATTTCCCATGTCATAACACAGATATCGCAGCGCAGATCGCGGCGCGGGCAACACGGTGGCAACATCATCGCCCACACCACTTAATCCAGACGCGCGACAAAAGACATTGGGTCGCTGAACGGTGGAAGGTCCCTCCAGGGTCAACTCTCTCTGACCTCGACATTCCTGCCTCAGCGACCCAAATGATCTTTTCCCCCACACATAAGCAAGCGGACAAAGCGTAAACCCTCTTTCCAAACCCGCCCATCTGCCCTATGCCGCCCGCATGACAGAGACATTGCATATCATCGGCGGCGGCATGGCCGGATCAGAGGCAGCTTGGCAAGCGGCCAACATGGGCGTCAAAGTGGTCATCCACGAGATGCGCCCAAAGGTCGAAACCTTCGCGCACCGCACTGGCAGCTTGGCCGAGATGGTGTGCTCCAACTCTTTCCGCTCAGATGACGACGAACAAAACGCCGTCGGCCTGCTGCATTGGGAAATGCGCGCGGCCAACGGGTTGATCATGCAAACCGCTGACAAACACCGCCTGCCTGCGGGCGGCGCTTTGGCGGTAGATCGTGATCCTTTCGCAGAATCCGTCACGCAGGCGCTGAAAGATCATCCCAATGTCACTGTCGAATATGGCGAAATCACAGAACTGCCCACCGAAGGCCATTGGATCATCGCCACTGGCCCACTGACCTCTCAAGGTCTGGGCGCTGCCATCCAAGCCGAAACCGGCGCAGATGCACTTGCCTTCTTTGATGCCATCGCGCCAATTGTCTATGCTGAAAGCGTCAACATGGACGTGGCATGGATGCAGTCCCGCTATGACAAAGGCGAAACCGAGGCCGAGCAAAAAGCCTACCTCAACTGCCCCATGACCAAAGAGCAGCACGAAGCCTTTATCGACGCGCTTCTAGCCGCTGACAAAACCGAATTCCACGAAGGCGAAACCGCTGGCTATTTCGACGGCTGCCTGCCCATCGAAGTCATGGCCGAACGCGGCCGCGAAACGCTTCGTCATGGCCCGATGAAACCTGTCGGCCTGACAAACGCCCATGATCCAGAAAACAAACCCTACGCCGTTGTCCAGCTCCGCCGCGACAACGCGCTTGGCACGCTGTACAACATCGTCGGTTTCCAAACCAAAATGAAATACGGCGCACAGACCGAGGTGTTCAAAATGATCCCGGGTCTGGAAAACGCCTCCTTCGCGCGCCTTGGCGGTATCCACCGCAACACCTTCATCAACTCGCCCACCCTGCTGGACGATCAGATGCGCCTGAAGTCCAAACCGCATATCCGTTTCGCCGGCCAAATCACCGGCGTCGAAGGCTATGTGGAAAGTGCAGCCATGGGTCTGTTGGCAGGCCGTTTGGCCGCAGCAGAAATTCTGGGCCAAGACTTGCCAACCGCGCCGCTGAACACAGCCATGGGCGCATTGGTGCATCACATCACCGGCGGCGCCGAAGCCAAGACATTCCAACCGATGAATGTGAACTTCGGATTGTTCCAACCGGTCGAAGGTCTGAAAGGTGGCCGCCGCGGTCGCAAAGATCGCTACAAAGCCTACACCGATCGCGCCAAAACCGAATGGCAGGCGTGGCTCGACTAAGCCCCGCGCAAAGCGCCCCAAAACGAATGTGACATTTCAGCGATTCAAAGGGGCGAATTGCACAATTAACAGAACTTCCATAGGCACGCGCTTTGCCTTAACCCTTTGCCCTGCTAATTTGCCCCCAAACACACTCGCAGCGCAGGCGTTTTATGACCTTTAAAACCCGTTTCGCCCCGTCTCCAACAGGGCCTTTGCATCTGGGCCACGCCTATTCCGCCATACTGGCCTATGAACAAGCCAAGGCCCAAGGCGGCCAATTCCTGCTGCGCATTGAAGACATCGATCAATCCCGCTCGCGTCCCCATTGGGAAGCGCAGATTTATGAGGATTTAGAATGGCTTGGCCTGACATGGGAAACCCCTGTCATGCGCCAATCTGATCGCACATCAGCCTATCGCGCTGCCTTAGATAAACTGCAAGATCTAGGCCTGCTTTACCCATGCACCTGCCGCCGCGCCGACATCGAGGCGGCAGCATCCGCTCCTCAAGAAGGCGTTTCGCAATTCGGCCCAGATGGGCGGATCTACCCAGGAACCTGCCGCCATAAAAAGGTTAACGACGCAGCGAGCGATGCAGTGCTGCGTTTGAACCTCGAAAAGGCTTTGGATCTTCTTGAAAATCTAACATTTTCAGAAGTTGGCCCGCTGCACGAAGGCACACATAAAATAAACAAATCCAATATGTTACGAGACGTTGGTGATGTTATCTTGCTCAGACGCGGCATGAACAGCAGCTATCACCTGTCTGTGGTGGTCGATGACGCAGATCAGGGCATCACACAGGTGACACGCGGCGCAGACCTCTGGGAGGCCACGCAAATTCATGTGGTTTTACAAAGACTTCTGGGTTTTTCCGTGCCCGCGTATCATCACCATGATTTGATCCGTGACGACGCAGGCAAGCGCCTTGCGAAACGTGACGACGCCAAATCCATCGCCACTTTTCGCGAACAAGGCGCTAGTCGTTCTGATGTTTATGAAATGATTGGGCGTAAACCATTGGTTCCATAAGGATTTTTTCCTGACCCTCGTCAACAGAGGTATAGAAACACGTCCGCCGCATCGTGTGACAGGCCGCCCCTTTTTGGTTCACAAACACCAACAAACAATCGCGATCACAATCAATGCGAAAATCCACCAATTCCTGCGTATGCCCGCTCGTCTGACCTTTGATCCAAAACGCTTGGCGCGACCGAGACCAATAGGTCACCTGCCGCGTTTCTATTGTCTTTTCAATGGCTTCCGCATTCATCCAAGCCATCATCAACACTTCGTTCGTGTCTGCATCCTGCGCAATCGCAGGGATCAAACCGTCTGAGTTGAATTTCAAAGACTCAACATCAAATGTCATGACGAATTCCTTTGCATCTCTTTGCAGGGCCTCTATCTATGAAAGACAGGAAGAAGGAAACAAAAATGTCCGGTGAAAACGATCTCATCAAGTTGTATTCAGGTCAAATCCTTGGCCTTGCAGCCGATATGCCTTTCACCGAACGCTTGTCTGATCCAGATGGAACAGCCAAAAAACGCTCGCCTCTTTGCGGCTCCACGATCACCGTAGACATCAAGCTAACTGACGGAAAAATAACAGAATTTGGCCAAGACGTAAAAGCCTGCGCCCTTGGGCAAGCAGCGGCTTCTGTCGTTTCACGTAATGTGATCGGCTGCACCCGCGCGCAAGTTCAAGCAGGCCGTGACGCTTTGAAAGTCATGCTGCAAGAAGACGGCCCAACCCCAGCTGCGCCTTTTGATGGCCTAGAGGTTCTGCGCCCTGCCCGCGACTACCGCAATCGCCACGCATCGATCATGCTGTGCTTTGACACAACGCTTGAAGCACTGGATCAAGCCGAACAATCCGCCTGCGCCTAACCCCATATCAATAAACAAAAAAACGCCGCACGATCCGGGGGGAAAGTGCGGCGCAGTATGCGTTTTGATGCCAGTGTTCCAAATGGATATGTGAGGCAGACCCATCAAGACTTTGGGACAGGCAGTGTCAGTCGAAACGTATAAATTGTGGGGACAGAATACGTAGAACAGCCAACATCAAACGCTAGGCAGAAGGTAAAAGGTTAAGCCATTCCAGGCACATGCAGGGCAACAACCATCATCACAACCAAAGCCCCAGCCCCAATTGCATCTTGCAGCAATGTAGATTGGGAATTGCGAACCACTGTTTTGATCTGTGTGAACATGTTTTGCTCCTGCGCTCAAATCTTTGTTGCTTATTTGTTCTCATTTTTCGTTCTCATTGTAAAGAACTTTTTGAGAACATTTGAGAACATTTCTATGAGAACAAAGCTAACCCACTGAAATTAAACGGATCGCTTGATCCTGTTTCATCAGCCAAAGAAGAACACGCGCGGCTTTGCCGCGTTCTGATGTCAGATCAGGGTCGTCATTTAATAACTTTCGCGCATCAGACTGCGCGATTTCCATCAATGCGGCTTGGGATTCGATGTCAGCCACTTGGAACCGCGGCAAGCCAGACTGCGCTGTTCCAATCAAATCCCCTGCTCCGCGCATTTCCAAATCGGTTTCTGAAATGCGGAAACCATCATTGGTCTCGCGCATCACGGTCAGACGTTTCTGGCCGTTTTCACTCAGCGGCGCTTGATACATCAGCAAACAGGTTGAGGCTTCGGATCCGCGCCCAACACGCCCACGCAATTGGTGTAACTGTGCCAAACCAAAGGATTCTGCGCGCTCGATCACGATGATTGTCGCGTTGGGCACATCCACGCCAACCTCGATCACCGTCGTCGCCACAAGGATTTTGGTTTCGCCAGCCGCAAAGGCCGCCATGGCCGCATCTTTTTCGGCTGGCGGCATTTGCCCATGTACAAGGCCCACAACGCCCTCGCCCAAAGCGGCGCGTAGCTGAATGAACCGCTGTTCTGCAGAGGCGAGGTCCATGACCTCACTTTCCTCAACCAATGGACAGACCCAATAGGCTTGTTTGTTCTGGTCTGCCGCTTGGCGCAGGCGTTCGACGACCTCGTCCATACGTTCGTCAGACACGAGCACAGTTTTAATCGGTTGCCGTCCCGGTGGTTTTTCATCCAAAACCGACACATCCATGTCGCCATATTGCGCCAAGGCAAGCGAGCGTGGAATTGGCGTGGCCGTCATCACCAAAACATCTGCCGCAGCGCCTTTTTTGCCCAGCTCCAATCGCTGACGCACCCCGAAACGGTGCTGTTCATCGATAATGGCAAGCCGCAGGTCCATGAAATGCACATCCGCTTGGAACACCGCATGTGTGCCGACCAGAATATGAATATCGCCCCGCTCCAGCGCTGCAAGCTTGGCTTTGCGTTCGGCGCCTTTGTCTCGGCCCGTCAGGATCTCAACCACAACGCCAGCCTGTTCCGCCAAAGGGCGCAGCCCTTGCAGGTGCTGGCGGGCCAGAATTTCTGTTGGGGCCATCATCACGCCCTGCCCGCCCGCCTCGACAGCGACAAGCATGGCCATGAAGGCCACCAGCGTCTTGCCGGCACCCACATCCCCTTGCAGAAGGCGATTCATGCGCCATTCTGTAGCCATATCGGCAGAAATCTCGGTAATGGCGCGCTGCTGCGCCCCTGTGGGCCGGTATGGCAAGGATTGCAGAACCTTGCCTTGCAAACGCCCATTCGCCACGCTGGCGCGACCCTGTGCGCGTTTCAACTGCGATCGAGCGAGGGCCAATGTCAGTTGATGCGCGAAGAATTCATCATAGGCCAAGCGTTCCCGCACTGGCGCTGTGCTGGCGAGGTCTTTCATACCCTCTGGCGCATGGGCTTGCTGGATCGCCGCTTGCCAGTCTGGCCAGCCAGCCTGCGCCTTCTGGGTAGGGTCTATCCATTCCTCTAACGGCAGCGCGAGTTCCAGAGCAGAGCGCGCGGCTTTGGTCATGGTCTTCAGCGTCACGCCGGATGTTAGGTGATACACGGGCTCGAAATCTGGGATCGCATCGCCTTCATCGACAGGCAGCATGTGATCGGGGTGGACCATCTGCGCCAAACCATCGAACAATTCAATCCGGCCAGAGACCAAACGCGTTTCGCCCTCGGGCAATTGGCGCAGCAGATAATCTCCGCGCACATGGAAAAACACCAATTGGAAACTGGTTTCGGCATCTTCCACCGTAATACGATAGGCGCCACCTTTGTTACGTGGCGGACGGTGCGTGCCAATGGTGACTTCGACCGTGACAATCCCAGGCAATTCTGCACCCACAATCGTGTCGCGCCGCCGCCGGTCCACAACCGAATACGGCAATGAAAACAACACATCACGCGGCTTTTCCAACCCCAAGGCTGTTAGGTTTTGCGCAATCTTCGGACCAACGCCGCCAAGCGTTGTGATCTCCGCAAAAAGCGGGAAGAGTATTTCGGGACGGCTGCTCACAGACCTTCGATCATCTCAAGCCATTGGGTTTCATCCAGAGTCAAAACCCCCAGATCTGCGGCTTTCTTCGCTTTGGACCCCGCACCTGGTCCGGCGACCAAAATATCTGTTTTGCCAGAGACAGAGCCAGACACTTTGGCCCCCAAAGCCTCGGCCCGCGCTTTGGCTTCATCGCGCGTCATTTGTTCCAACTTGCCAGTGAAGACAACGGTTTTGCCGGCAACTGGGCTTTCTGCGCTTGGCGCATCTGGTTCAATGATCTGAAGCGCAGCCACCAAGCGATCAATTTCAGCGCGCTCTTCGCGATTGGCCAAGGTATCACTGAGAGATAAGCCCAAAACGGCGCCGATCCCATCGATATCAATCAAAGCGGTCCAAGCAGATTTCGCATCGATTGGGACATTTGCATCAAGGATGGCCCGATCACGGGTTTCTTTGATTTTGGCGCGGCGGTTTTCGCGATCTGCGGCGATACGCTCTGCCTCTTCCGCCTGGTCCGCTGCACGGTGGGCCAAGGCAGCCGGGCGCGATGTATCAAGCGCTTTTTGCAAAGAGGGCCAGTTCAGAAAATTCATCGCCAAGTCTTTGCCCGCCACTTCGCCCAAGTGGCGAATGCCAAGGGCGAATAGCATTTTAGCAAATGGGATTTGGCGTTTTTCTTCAATGGCTTTGAACAGGTTTTCCGCGCTTTGCGCGCCCCAACCTTTGCGGTTGCTCAGCTTACCCAGATTGCCTTGATCGCGGGTTTGCAGCGTAAAAATATCGGCAGGTGTTTTGATCTGCAGATCGCGATCGTCAAAGAACATCTCAATCTGCTTTGCGCCCAGCCCTTCGATATCAAAGGCTTTTCGTGACACGAAATGCTTGAGTTTTTCTTTGGCTTGCGCCGGGCAAATCAAACCGCCGGTGCAATAGCGCACGGAATCCCCCTCTTCGCGCTGTGCAGGAGAACCGCATTCGGGGCAAGTGGTCGGAAATTCGTAAGGCACCGCATCTGCAGGACGTTTGCTGAGATCCACATCCGCAAGCTTTGGGATCACATCACCGGCGCGGTAGACCTGCACCCAGTCGCCAACGCGGAAATCTTTACCGCCCCGAATGGTTTGGCCTTTGCTGTCGACCCCGCGAATATAGTCTTCATTGTGAAGCGTTGCGTTGGACACAACCACGCCGCCAACAGTGACTGGTTGAAGCCGAGCGACAGGCGACAGCGCACCTGTGCGGCCCACTTGAATATCGATGCCTTCAAGGCGGGTCCAGGCCAATTCTGCTGGGAATTTATGTGCAATCGCCCAGCGTGGTGTGGTGGCGCGAAAGCCGAGGCGGCTTTGCAAATCTAGCGCATCGACTTTGTACACAACGCCGTCGATGTCATAGCCCAAGGTGGCGCGTTGCTCTTCGATTTGTTTGTAATGGGCAATCAATTCTGCCGCAGAAGCGCAGCGTTTGGTGAGCGGGTTGGTGGAAAACCCAAGCTCGGCAAGCCGTTCAATCGCGCCGAATTGCGTTTCCGCCAAAGGCGCCGAAAGATCACCCCAAGCGTATGCAAAAAACTTCAAAGGGCGCGCTTTGGTGATGGCGGCATCGAGTTGTCGCAAAGAGCCAGCTGCTGCGTTGCGTGGGTTGGCGAAGGGCTTATCGCCAGCGGCCTCTTGTTTGGCATTGAGCGCATCGAAATCTGCATGGCTCATGTAGACTTCGCCGCGCACTTCCAAAACATCTGGTGCGTTTTCAATGTGATGAGGAATATCGCTGATGGTCCGCGCATTGGCGGTGACGTTTTCACCAACTGCACCGTCTCCACGTGTCGCGGCTTGGATGAGTTTGCCGTTCTCATAGCGCAAAGACAGGCTGAGACCATCGATCTTGGGTTCAGCGGTGAAGGCAATCGGTTCTGAGGCTGCGAACCCGAGAAAATTGCGGATGCGGGCCGTAAAGGCCGTGACATCATCATCTTCAAAGGCATTGCCAAGCGAAAGCATCGGCACCACATGGGTGATCTTTCCAAACCCATCTGCCGCAGCAGCGCCCACTTGTAGGCTTGGGCTGTCCTTGCGTTGCAGATCAGGGAAAGCCGCTTCGATTTCAGAATTACGGCGCTTTAGGCGATCATACTCTGCATCGGAAAGATCAGGCGCATCGTTGCCATGGTAAGCCGTATTCGCAGCCCCAAGAATCGCTGCGAGGCGCGCTAGTTCTTCCTGCGCCTCAACAATGGAGAGTTCTGAAATCTTTTTATCTTGCGTCACGTTGCGCCGCCCCTGCTATTTATCCATTAGATAAATCGGGGCGCTGGCTGCGTCTAGCGCCCTTTGAGCAAAGGGCGCATTTCCTAAGCCTGAAGTGCGATATCAGGGCTGATTTCTGCCCCATCACCATCTGGATCACGCAGGACATACCCGCGCCCCCAAACCGTTTCGATATAGTTGTCACCCTCTGTCGCCTCACTGAGCTTTTTGCGCAGCTTACAAATGAACACATCAATGATCTTAAGTTCCGGTTAGTCCATGCCGCCATAAAGATGGTTTAAAAACATTTCTTTTGTCAGCGTGGTGCCTTTGCGCAGCGAAAGCAGCTCTAACATTTGATATTCTTTGCCAGTCAGATGAACTGGCGCGCCATCCACATTGGCGGTTTTCGCATCAAGGTTTACAGAAACACGGCCCGTTTTGATGACGGATTGTGAATGCCCTTTGGAGCGACGAATGATGGCATGAATACGTGCGACCAATTCTTCGCGGTGAAACGGTTTGGTCAGATAATCGTCTGCCCCGTACCCAAATCCTTTGAGCTTGCTTTCAGTATCGTCTGAGCCGGACAAAATAAGAATGGGCGTATCGATCCGAGCCAAGCGCAATTGGCGCAGCACATCGTGCCCCAACATGTCTGGCAAACCGAGGTCTAGTAGAATCAAATCGTAGTCATAAAGCTTTGCTAGATCGATCCCTTCTTCCCCTAAGTCCGTAGAATAGACGTTTAAGTTCGCATGGGTGAGCATGATTTCAATGCTCTTTGCAGTTGCTGGATCATCTTCAATTAACAAAACACGCATTTAAATCACTCCGGTCGCAGCAGGGCTTTGGTTACTTCACCCGCAAATTCTTAAATTCATATTAAAATCTAGATACAGCTAACCGATTCCCTTTAAAGTTGTCTATATTTTTGCAAAGACGTCGTCTTCAAAGCGTCTTCACCGAACTCTTTAATGGCATGTATCCATTGCAAAAACTCTTCTTCCGATAAGTTATATCGCCTCAAAGCTTCTTCTTGCGTGATCAACCCGTATAAAACTCCACGCACAACCGCAGCCTTACGTGATGCAACCCAACGCCTTGTGTTGGTTGGCGGCAAATCCGATTGGGAGAACACCTGCCCATTCGGTAATGTCACCGTGCGGTGACCATCGATCTTTTTCAAAAACATCGTATCTTCCCTTTCGTAAGGGTAGACTGACCGCACAGCCTTAATGAGGTTTAAAACTGGGTCTTGAGAGTAGTTCGGATTTACCTATATTCCTGTCTTTCGTCCCTTAACGGAGATCCGCCATGCCGCTGGATACGAAACACCCTTTGAACTCTCTTGGATTTGCCAAGCCCCCGTCTGAAACACGGGTTGTTGTGGCTATGTCTGGTGGTGTGGATAGCTCTGTTGTGGCAGCGCAGTTGGCCGATGAAGGCTATGACGTGGTTGGTGTCACATTGCAGCTGTACGATCATGGTGCCGCTTTGGCCAAGAAAGGCGCGTGCTGTGCTGGGATCGACATTCATGACGCACGCCGCGTGGCCGAGGAAAAGGGATTTCCGCATTACGTTTTGGACTATGAGAACATTTTCCAAGACGCGGTGATTGATGAGTTTGCAGATAGCTATTTGGCAGGCGCAACGCCTGTGCCCTGTATTCGTTGCAATGAGCGTGTGAAGTTCAAAGACCTGCTGGAGACAGCCAAGGATTTGGACGCGGACTGCATGGCGACGGGCCATTACATTCAGCGCATGATGGGCAACAATGGCCCAGAGTTGCATTCAGCAGCGGATGCGCAGCGCGATCAGAGTTATTTCTTGT
Organism: uncultured Paracoccaceae bacterium; assembly: GCA_947499725.1. Lineage (GTDB taxonomy): Bacteria > Pseudomonadota > Alphaproteobacteria > Rhodobacterales > Rhodobacteraceae > Cognatishimia. The sequence goes on from CANMPK010000001.1 coordinate 948,996, forward strand.
TTTCAACCACGCCTGAGCAATTGGATTACCTGCGTTTTCCATTGGGTCACCTGCCTAACAAAGACGCAACTCGCGCTTTGGCAGCAGAATACGGGCTGGCCGTGGCGGATAAGCCAGACAGCCAAGACATTTGCTTTGTGCCTAACGGGAACTATGCGCAGGTGATTGAAAAGCTGCGCCCTGGTGCTGCGGAACCGGGCGAGATCGTTGATCAAGATGGCAATGTGCGTGGCACGCATAATGGTGTGATCCACTACACGATTGGCCAGCGTCGTGGTTTGGGCATTGGCGGGCTCAGCGAGCCTGTTTATGTGGTGAAATTGGACGTCGATAAAAAGCAGGTCATCATTGGCCCAAAAGAGATGCTCTCGACCCGGATCGTGCCAGTGCGCGAGATCAACTGGCTTGGGGATGTCCCCTTTGACAGCAAGGAAGAGTGGCACATGTCTGTAAAAGTGCGCTCTACTCGTCCGCCGCGTGAGGCAATCATTCGACCGACTGGGCCGACCACTGCCAACGTCGAGCTACTGACACCTGAGGAAGGCGTTTCACCGGGTCAGGCTTGCGTGTTTTACGACAATGATAGCTCTCGCATCTTTGGTGGCGGCTGGATTTGGCGCGGCGAATAAAACGCTTTAAGCCTCTGACAGACCATCCAAAATAGCACGCGCCGCTTTGACGCCGGCTTCTTCTTGACCTCTTCCGAGCAAACGCATTGTATCTGTGACCACTTGCTGTTGCGCCGAAGGGTCAGCCAATACATTAAGCACCCCCTGCGCAATGTGATCTGGCTGGCAGGCCTCACCGATGAATTCCGGTATGTGCCGTGTGTCTGTTACCAAGTTTGGTAAAGTGACGGTATCGATCAGCAACATGCGCTTCATAATCATACGGCTGATTTTATTCACATCGTAAGCAATGACCATTGGTGTGCTCGCAGCGCAAAGCTCTAAAGAAACCGTACCTGACGCGGCCACCGCGACATCTGCGGTTTTGAACGCGGATCGTTTATGGGCTGCGAAAGTCTCTGCCTCGAGGCCTCGTGGGTCTAAGGTCGTAAGCGAACACGGCTGATCTGCCGTCATTTCTTCGATCATCTCGGCCACGGGTGCTGCTGCTGGCAGCACAAACTGAACCTCTGGCCGCGCTTGGCGGATCATGTCGAGGGCTGGTAGGAAAATCGGTAAAAGGCGTGACACCTCGCCTTTGCGGCTGCCTGGCAAGACCAAAACCATCGGATCATCTGAAATGCGATAATGTGCTTTGAACGCGGCGATCTCTTGATCGTTCGCAACGGGCTCGGCGACAACAGGATGCCCCACAAAATCGCAACGCATGCCGTGAGCCTGCATGTAAGGCGGTTCAAACGGTAAAAGCGCGAGGACTTGATCGACGATCCCCGCCATCTTCTCTGCGCGTTTTGGGCGCCAAGCCCAGACAGATGGCGCAACATAGTGCACGATGCGTGTGTCGCCAGCCTCGCGCACCAGTTTCGCAACGCGCAGGCAGAAATCAGGACTATCAATCGTCACAACCACATCTGGTTGAAAGGCGGCGATAGCTTTGGCGCATTCTTTGATGCGGCGTTTCAAGTGAAAGTACTTGGGCAGGATTTCCACAAGGCCCATGACAGAGAGTTCCTGCATCGGGAACTGGCTGCTCAGTCCTTCGGCCTGCATCAACGAGCCACCGACACCTCGAAATTCAATATCGGTGGGGCTTTCTGCCTTAAGGCCACGCATCAAAGACGCGCCCAGTTTGTCACCGGACAGCTCGCCTGCGATCACGTAGACCTTCATCACAGATCATCCTGTGCCAGCAGAAAGAGACCATGTTTTTCAACGGCCTTCTCGATCGCACTCCGGTCCAGTAGAAGCACTTTTTCGGCAGCGATCACCAACCCAGACAGTCCTGCTTTTGCAACGTTTTCAATCGTTTGGGGGCCGATCGCAGGCATATCGACACGCAAGTCTTGCCCCGCCTTTGGGGCTTTAACGAAAACCCCCTTGCTGCGGCGCAAATGATCAGGCGTTTGCGCCACAAAACCAAGCAACGCGTCTGTGCCTTGTAGAGTTTCAATGCCCAAACAAAGGCCGGACGCAACCACAACGCCCTGCCCCACATCCAGTGGTGCCATGTGCTGCAAGAAGCTGGTTGCTACCTTGATATCAGCTTGTTCTGGATCTTGCGGCATTTCGCCGGCAATCAAACCGGCGGACGCGGTCAGCGCGGGCAAGAGGTCATGCGCCCCTACGACTTTGATCCCTTGATCTTCAAAGATTGCAATAATGAAGCGTAGCAAAGCGTCATCGCCTTGCTGGAAGGCCGCAGCGAGTTTTGGCGCCAATGCCATCATAAAGGGATCAAAGGCGGTTGGGTCCAATTGTGGACGGCTCATGCCGCCTGCAAAGACAATCTGATCGACGCCCTTCGCCTTCAGATCATCAAACAGGCCACCCAGTTGATCAAACCGATGTTCAATCGCCTTTAGCGAGGGGGCGCGTTCAACGCCCTTCAAACCAAAGATCAACGCCTGAGGGTGGGCCTGTGCCAGCTTCACCGGCAAGGCCCCAGAAGCTGCGAGGATTGCCAACTGTCCCATGATTATTCCGGCGTTAGGAATGAGCGGTCTGTCTCGCCCAAAATGAAGGAAACGATCTCTTTCACGTGGTCGCCTTCGGCATGTTCGCCAAGACGTTCTGCACGGGCCAGAAAAGATCCTTCGCCCTGAGAGAGCGCCTGAAAGGCTGCGCGTAGTTCAGAGATATCAGCGCGCGAGACACCAGAGCGTTTCAAACCAACAAGGTTCAGCCCATCCAATTTGCCGCGTGGGCCTTGGACCAAACCGTATGGGATCACGTCATTGGTCACCATCGTAACAGCGCCGATAATGGCGCCTTTGCCGATACGTACAAACTGATGCACGCCTGACAGACCACCAACAATCACGTCGTCTTCAACGATGCAGTGGCCCGCAATGGCGACAGAGTTCACGAGGATCACACGATCACCAATATGCGCATCATGCGCTACGTGGCAGCCTGCCATAAACAGACCGTCATCACCGATCTTTGTCACCCCACCACCGCCTTCGGTGCCAAGGTTCATGGTCACGTGTTCGCGGATACGGTTGCGCGCGCCAATTACAAGCTTAGAGGCTTCGCCTTTAAACTTAAGATCCTGTGGAATTTCGCCAATCACTGCGAAGCTGAACACAACAGTATCTTCGCCGATCTCTGTATCGCCACCAACGACGACATGAGACTTAAGCGTGACACGTTCTTTCAGAACAACCTCAGGGCCAACCACACAAAACGGGCCTACAACGCATCCCTCTGCGATGGAGGCGCCCTCTTCGATCACGGCGCTTGGATGGATATCTGCCAAAGCTGAAACAGCCATAGGACTTACTCCTTCGGCAGTTCCATCATGGCTGTGAATTCGGCCTCTGCTGCCATTTCACCTTCGACTTCAGCCACACCAGAGAACTTCCAAACTTTACCGCCTGGCTTGCCGCGTGTTGTGGTGAGTTTCATTTCCAATACATCGCCCGGCACAACCATGCGACGGAACTTACATTTATCGATGGCCATGAAGTAGACCTGCATGTTTTTGTCTTCCATGCCCAGTTCTGTACCCACCATAACAGCAGCGGTTTGCGCCATAGCTTCGATGATTGTGACGCCCGGCATAATCGGATTGCCTGGGAAATGGCCTTGGAAGTGAGGTTCGTTCATGGTGACGTTTTTGATACCCGTCGCGGTTTGGTAGCCGTCGATATCAATCACTTTGTCCACCAGCAGGAATGGGTAACGGTGTGGGATAATTCGTTGAATGCGGTGAATATCAGCGCTTTTTTTCGGCTCGCTCATGAGGGCCTCCTGCGGGTAGGTGTTTCTTTCGTTCCCTAGTCCCTAGCAATCCAGTTGCCACAGAGCAAGGCGAACAAAGCCTTTAGTTCGGGCTTTCATCGATGGCGTTATCAATACTACCATCTTGTAAGATCGCGTCAGACAGTTGAAGGGCCCGCTGGGTGACGTCGAGGCTGCTGCGTGAAGCAAAGGCAAATCTTCGCTCTATCACAATACCTGCGCCACGTTCGCTCATGATACGCGTCACAATCGGTGAAACTTCAGAAACAAACCTTTCGCGTTCGTCTTGGATGAAGCGAATAATCTCTTGTTCTTTTTCGTTACGTTGGGCGCGAATTTCTTCAGCGCGCGCATCAAAAGCATCTGCCAAAAGACGAAATTCATCGGCAGGCATGCTATCACGAGCGTCGGTTAGGGATTGTTCTTCTTCTGCAAGCTCAGCAGCGACTTGTCTGTTCTCAGCGCGCAAAATCGCAGTGCGCGCTTCTTGTTCCGCCAAAACACGTTGGCCAAATAACGAGAGTTCAAACAAAGTTTCGAAATCGATGACAAGGACTTCGTTACTGAGACCGCCAGAGTTTGTTTGCTGGGCCTGACTCGCGGGTGCCAAAGGCCAAAAACTCATCAACCCAACAAACAACGCAAGCGCAAAACGCATTTTAGAATTCGGTCCGGATCGTCAGATTGAAGTTCTGCTCTTCGTCAAAATCTTCTTTAACCAACGCTTTGGAGAAGTTGAATTGAAGCGGACCAATCGGCGTATCCCAGAACAGTGACACACCAACAACATGGCGCAGACTTGCATCTGTAGAAACGATAGAGCTCCCTGCTGCAGAAGTACTGCCATCAAAGCCCCAAACGGTGCCTACATCATAGAACAAACCGCCAGAGATGCCGTATTCCTCAGGCAGGCCCAAGGGAAACTCTGCTTCGAAACGTGCAACGGCGAAATACTTACCACCCAGGCCATCGCTTTGGCCTGTACCAGTATTGATTTCCCGAGGACCAAGTCCAAATGGTTGGAAACCACGCATCTGATTGCTGCTGAGGTTAAAGCGGTGATGTGCCCGGGAATCGTTATTTGGGGTGTATAGCAAGCCACCTTCTAAAGACGCCCGCAATGTAACGTCGCCGCTCAGAACTTTTTTCTGAGCCACGGCCTTTGCAGAGGTGCGCACGAATTCAATGTCACCACCAAGTCCACCGATGTCTTGGCTCAGTTCAAATAGCACACCGGCATCCGGGTTAAGGCCCGTCACGCGGCTGTCATAGGCGTAGGTATAACCGAGTGAACTAGAGAACAGTTGCCCTCTTGCAGCTTCTGTATCGAATACAGAGCCACTAATTGCGCTACCAGAATCCACCGACATCTCGTCAGAATTAAGCGTGTAACGCAATGTCAGACGGCTTCTTTCGCCGGTGCTAAATGCGACGAACGGCTCAAATACACCCTGCGTATTTTCGTAACGAAGTTGGCTGAAGGTCAAATCCCGATAAGACCCACTAAAGCCAACCGCCACATCGCGACCCAAGAAGTTGGGCTCGGTGAAGCTGAGTTCGTAGTTATTTACATCAGGAGATGTGGAAACATTTACGGCAACAGTTTGGCCACGTCCTAGGAAGTTGCGTTCTGTCAGACCGGCGACCAGACCAAAGCCGGAATCTGTTGAATAGCTACCACCAAAGGTCAAAGAGCCAGTCGGCTGTTCTTCGACGTCAACATCAACGATAACTTGATCTTGGCTAGAGCCTTGACGTGCATTGACCTGCGCATCAGCAAAATACCCAAGTGCGCGAATACGCTCTGCGCTTTCGCGGATCTCACGTGGGTTGAACGGGTCGCCTTCAGCAACTTTGAACTGTTGGCGCACAACGCGGTCCAACGTGGTGGTGTTGCCTTCAATGTCGATACGCTCAACAAATATACGGTCACCGCGCACCAATGCATATTCGACATCAAGCGTTAAATCTCGATCATTCCGGGTGATCCGCGGCTCTACACGCACGAAGTCCAAGCCTTCTTTGATGGCAAGACGTTCAAGGCGCGCGATCGAGCTTTCAACCAATGACGGAGAGTAAACCACACCAGGGCGAACCTTCAGTGCATCCTGGAACAGCTCGATATCGACCTCAGGCAAATCACTTGTCGCTGTAACTTCACCAAAGGAAAACTGTTGGCCTTCCTCCAGGTTAAACGTCAAGAAGTACCCATCGCGTTCACGAGCGAGCTCGGCATTTACGCCGGTGATACGTACATCTACATAGCCACGGGATTGATAGAAATCGGTCAACACCTGACGATCGAAGGCGATACGGTCTTCAACAAGCGTGTCGCGCTTTACCAAAACGCGCAAAAGCCCTGCTTGTTTGGTTCCCAAGACACGGCGCAGTCGGCGATCACTGAACTTACGGTTGCCTACAAAGCTAAGACGTTCGATTTCGGCCAGAGAGCCTTCGAATACTTCGAACACAAGGTCGGCACGATTGTCGGAACGACGGATCACACGCGGTGTCACGCGTGCAGCAACGCGGCCGCTTTCCGCATAAGCATCGGCGATGGCGTTTGCATCTCTTTCAGCCGTCGCAGGATTAAGCACACGGCGGGATTGTGATTCGACGAGCGCTGAAAGCACATCGTCTTTGAGACGACGATTGCCTTCAAAGCGGATCAGGTTGATCGTTGGGAATTCAACCACCTTAATTTCAAGGCGTCCCCCTTGAGGAGAAAGCTCAACGCTTTCAAACAAGCCAGAGCCCAAAATGCGCTGATAGGCGTCATTGAGCTGCCCAGCAGTGACAACCTCGCCTCGCGCAATGTCTGCATATGAGGCAATCGCAGAATCTTCGATCCTGTTATTCCCCTCGATTACAAGACTATTGATCCGGTAACTCTGCGCCTGTGCTTGGTTGGCAGTCCCAAGTACACCGAGTGAAACCAAAACTGAAAAAGCAAATGCAGTCCGGCGCAACATACCTTTACGTTGACCATTCGCAGCAGACGCGCCCCAAATGTGCTCGTTCATCAAATCATTCCCGTCAGACATCCCAGTTAAAGTTGTGAGTATCGGGATTAACCTTGCTTGTCAAAACAGCAATCCGCGCAACAGCCGGTGATGCGCGGAAAAAAGAGACTTTTTGTAAAGATTATGGGGCGGCTATGTCAGCTTACCAGAACAAACCCATCTGACCCAGCTTCGCAGCCACGCCAAGAGAAAGAACAATTGCTACTGGAAACAAAACACGTTCCCAGTTCACATCCAGTAGGATGTTCATAGCTTGATATCCATTTTGAAGCGTTTGCATGTGCTGCTCCGTCGATTGTTGTCTTCGTTAAAAAGGACATACCGAACGATTGGGGCAACAATTGGGCAGCTCCATAAAAAGTTAAGAAATGGAAAGTTCTATGGGCAGAAAAGATCGTTGGAAACGCCAAAGATCATCAAGCTCAAGACGATAAACAAGCCTGCCATCATCAACACTTTCACAACCCCGTCGCTTGGCGGTTTACCGCTTACCGCTTCATAGGCGTGAAATACCAAATGCCCGCCATCCAAAACTGGAATCGGGAAAAGGTTCAACAAGCCAATAGCCGTCGACAAAACGGCAATAAACCAAATGAAGTCATCGGTGCCCTGACTTGCCATTGCGCCAGAGGTTTGCGCAATGCCAATCGGTCCAGACAGGTTGCAGCTGCTAATCGCGCCAGTCACCATGTGGTATAGACCGGAAAGAGAACCTTGGATGATACGACCAGTTTGGGAAACAGCACCTGTCGCAGCGTCAATAACGCCAACAGCTTCACGCGCAGGGTCAAATGCCAGACCGCCGCGGATGCCGATCCGCCATTGGGTTTCAAAACCACCATCAGGCTGCGGCTCATCCACGCGACGAGGGGTCAGATCAAAATCGCTTACGACGCCGTCACGCCACACGCGCAATGGAATGGTGCGTCCTTCAGAGCTTTCGACAACTGCTTTCAGCTCATGAAAGGCAAAAACATCTTTACCGTCCACACCAACGATAACGTCCCCTGCTTTCAGGCCTGTTTCATAGGCCGCGCTTTGCGGTGACAGACCGAGAACATGCGGCGGGTAAAGGTGTGGACCAACAGCCTGCACTTCTGCGCCGTTACGCTCGACCAAATAATCATGAAGGCCTTGCAGTGGTAAATCTTGGATAAAGGTGTTGTTTGCCTCGCCATCGTCAAAGTTAGGCAATGCAGTACCATCAATGGCCAAGACCACATCGCCTTCTTGTAAGGTGATGCCTTCGAAGGGCATTTCACGCACTTCGCCAACGATCAGCTTCTCACCAACCACGCCTTGGCTAAAGATCACCCCAGTGAAAATCAGTATAGACAGAGCAAAGTTAAAAATCGGTCCAGCCGCCACCGTTGCAGCGCGCGCCCAAAGTGGGGCGCCGTGCATTGTACTGCGCAGCTCGTCTTCCGACAAAGAGGAAATCAGCTCTCCGTCAGCGCCGGCAGACGCGGCATCCGCATCCCCTTTAAACTTCACGAAACCGCCCATCGGAATGGCTGCGATTTGCCATTTGGTGCCACGCTTATCGTACCGAGAATAAATAACCGGCCCAAAGCCAAGCGAAAACACATCGGCGTGGATGCCTGACCATCGGCCTACGATGTAGTGACCGTATTCGTGGATCGCCACGATAACAGACAGCGCCACAATAAAGGCGAGAATGGTGAAAACACCGCTTTGAAAGCTCGGAAGTAAGGTTGAAATATCCAAGTTCGTCTACCCTTTGCGCGCCTGTATTTTTTCGTCTGCGACCCGTCTGGCCAATGTGTCAGTTTCTTTGACTGTATCTAATGTCATTTCGGCATCAATAAGGCCACTGTCAGCAGAAAGTTGCAAAAGTGTTTCTTCAACCACCGCTGCCATCTCCAGAAAACCGATTTGATGGCCAATGAAGGCATCCAACGCCTTTTCTTTGGCTGCGTTGAAAATACAACCGGCCATGCCGCCAATCTCCATAACATCCCAAGCCAAACGCAAGGCAGGATAACGCGCCGGATCGGGGTGACTGAAGTTCAATTGCCCAATGCGCCCTAAATCCAAACGCTCAACTGGCAGGTCTTTGCGATTTGGCCAATGCAAGGCATACCCAATCGCGTGGCGCATGTCATGTGGACCGACATGAGCCATCATGCCCCCGTCCTTATATCCAACCATTGCGTGAACCAAAGATTCCGGGTGCACGAGCACTTCAATTTGCCGTGACGCCACGTCGAAAAACTCTTTTGTTTCAATGACTTCTAACGCCTTATTGAACATTGAAGCGGAATCAATAGTAATCCGTTGTCCCATGTCCCAATTTGGATGGGTTGCTGCTTGTTCAGGGGTCGCCTTGGTCATTTCGTCAACGGACCAATCGCGGAAAGCGCCACCGCTCGCGGTGATCACGATCCGCTCAACCGAAGACATATCCTCGCCAACGAGCCCTTGGAAAACAGCCGAATGCTCGCTGTCGACAGGTAATAGCCGTGCGTTATTGGCCTTGGCCGTTTGCATCACCAAAGCGCCTGCGGTCACCAAAGACTCTTTATTTGCTAAAGCAAGGGTCGCGCCATTCTTCAGGGCAACCAAGCCCGGTTCTAGGCCAGCTGCGCCAACAATTGCCGACATAACCCAATCAACAGGTCGTTCAGCAGCCTCTGCAATCGCGTTCTGTCCAGCTGCCGCTATGATGCCTGTCCCGGCCAAAGCCGCTTTTAAATCTTCCAAACGTTCAGGAAACGCGGTCACTGCAATTTCAGCGTCTAACTCGATCGCGTCATGTGCAAGCTGAGCGATATTTGCCCCGCCTGTCAGAGCAACAACATCATATGAGGCTTTGTCACGGCGAATAAGATCGATCGTGTTTTGGCCAATCGAGCCGGTTGCTCCGAAAATGGAAACGCGTTTCATCTAGACCTCAAATTTCTTGAGCCGCTGTTTAACCCAACCGGGCAGGCAAGCCAACCGAGATAGAGACAAGCGCGACAACAAGTGCGGCCGCCATTAAGCCGTCAAAGCGATCAAGCAAGCCCCCGTGTCCTGGGATAAGGTTACTGCTGTCTTTGATACCGCAGCGACGTTTAATTGCGCTTTCCGCAATATCGCCGAGCTGGCTGGCAAAGGACATCGCAATGCTTACGACCGCAAGGAAAATCCCACCAAGCGCAAAACCTACAATAGCAGCGGCAACCCACCCTGCTCCAGTCCCCGACCAGGTTTTCTTTGGGCTGATGGAAGGCCAGAACTTTGGACCACCGAAGATACGGCCAGCAAAATACCCAGCAACATCGGTGACCACGACGACAGCCACCAACCAAAGCACCCAATCGACGCCCTTCGTGCTGCGCAACATCAAGAAGCCAGCGCTCGCCAACATCAAGGCAGCGGAATAGAAACCATAAACCAGTTTGTTTTTGTTCACCTGCGAGGCCCCAGCGATGGCCGGAGCAAGAAGTATTGGCAACATCAGGTTGGCAGGCAGAAAAGGCACCGCAAAAAGAACACCCCCCGCTAGAGCCCCCATTTGAAACGCAAATGCGCCTTTGCTAGGCGCCATCATGCGGGTCAGTTCCCAGATCATACCGCCGCACAGCGCCGCAGCTAAAATTTGGAAAACCAAGCCGCCCTGCACCAAAGAGAAAATCCCGACAACGAGCATTACAATGGCCGAAATCACGCGCGCCTTCAGGTCAGACCACTGCGCGCTCATGCCGGAACGGCACCAAACCGGCGATTACGACCGCCAAATGAGGCCACAATTTTAGAGAATTCTTCATCTGAAAAATCAGGCCAAAGCGTATCGATAAATTCGTATTCCGCATAGGCGGACTGCCACAGCAAAAAATTAGAAATACGTGCTTCGCCGCTTGTACGGATCACAAGGTCTGGATCTGGTAAAACGTGTGTATCCAGATACTTAGGAAGCGTTTCTTCATCTACATCTTCGGGCTTAAGAGTGCCAAGAGCCACGTCCGTGGCGAGCCTCTTCGTGGCGCGTGCGACCTCATCGCGCCCGCCATAATTGATGGCGATCGTCAAATGCACAACATCATTGTGGGCGGTTAACTCTTCAAGCTCATTCATCAAAGCGACAAGCTTTTTATCGAGCTTTACGCGGTCCCCGATAAAGCGGACACGCACACCTTCTTTTTTAAGGTTATTAGCCTCTTTGCGAATGTACTGACGAAACAAGGTCATCAAACCAGAGACTTCGGATTGGGTTCGTTTCCAATTCTCGGTCGAGAAAGCAAAAATCGTTAAGTACTTTACGCGGAGTGGCTTACAAGCCCGCACGATTTCCTTGACCCGCTTGGCACCCGCGTGGTGCCCGAACAAACGAGGACGGCCACGGGCCTGTGCCCAACGGCCGTTTCCGTCCATAATGACAGCCACATGCTGCGGCCCAGATTGCGTGTCCGTTTCACTGGCCATCATTACCAACTTTCCAGGTTAAACCTGCATGATCTCAGCTTGTTTGTTTTCAAGAGCGTCATCGACCTTTTTAATATAAGAATCAGTGAGTTCTTGAACTTCGCCTTCCCAAAGCTTTTGATCGTCCTCGGACATACCATCGCCTTTGGCTTTCTTGATTTGATCCATGCCATCACGACGCACGTTGCGCACTGAAACGCGCGCACTTTCAGCATATTGACCAGCCACTTTGCCAAGCTCACGGCGGCGCTCTTCATTCAATTCTGGGATCGGCAGCATGATGATGGTGCCGTTCATCTGAGGGTTAATGCCCAAACCAGATTCACGAATGGCTTTTTCAACTTTATTGACGAGCCCTTTGTCCCACACGTTGATCGTTACCATACGTGGTTCAGGAACGTTTACGGTACCAACTTGGTTAATTGGCGTCATGGAACCGTAGGCATCGACCATGATTGGCTCTAGCATAGACGCAGACGCACGACCTGTACGCAGCGAGGCAAATTCGGTTTTCAGATTGGCCATCGCGCCATCCATGCGGCGTGTCAGGTCATCGGTATCCAGTTCAAATTCTTCAGACATGGCGATTCACTCTGCTTCTGTGGGGGCTTTGCCCAAATTCGTTTATTGACCTTAAAGGGTTTATTGGACCTTTGTATAGGTCCCTTCCCCGGCGAGGACACCGCGGAAGCCACCTGGCTCGTCCAATCCAAAGACGATCAGCGGCAAATTGTTGTCACGCGCCAAAGCGATTGCCGAGGCGTCCATCACTTGCAAGCGTTTGGCCAAAACATCGTCGTAGCTGACACTGTCATAACGCACGGCGTCGTCATGCTTTTTCGGGTCTTTATCATAAACCCCATCCACACCGTTTTTGCCCATAAAGATCGCTTCGCAGGCCATTTCATTGGCACGCAAAGTCGCAGCAGTGTCGGTGGTGAAATATGGGTTACCTGTACCCGCGGCGAAGATACAAACGCGTTTCTTTTCCAAGTGACGCACGGCGCGGCGGCGAATGTAAGGTTCTGCCACTTCGTCCATGCGAATAGCAGAGATGACGCGCGTAAAGACACCAACTTCTTCCAAAGCTGATTGTACGCCAAGGGCGTTCATTACGGTTGCGAGCATACCCATGTAGTCTGCCGTGGTGCGTTCCATCCCTTGAGCCGAACCGGAAAGTCCGCGGAAAATGTTGCCGCCCCCGATGACAAGGCAGATTTCAACGCCGAGATCGTGAACCGACTTAACTTCTTGGGCGATCCGCTGGACTGTCGGTGGGTGCAGGCCAAAGCCTTGATCGCCCATCAACGCCTCCCCCGAAATTTTTAGCATGACGCGTTTATACTTGGTCTCACTGTCGGGGGATTGCTCTGTCATGTTGCACTCCGTCTGCGCAAAGTTCTAAATTGTGCGCAAGATGTCTGAAAAACGCCCTATGTTCAATGCGAGATGTTGCATGTTGGGGCAAGTTCTCAGAAAAAATACGGAATTTTGTGAATGATAGACTTTCGCGCCCTCTCTGCTGAAACACCCGTTCTGATTGCAGGCCCTACTGCAAGCGGCAAAAGCGCGCTTGCGCTGGAAATCGCTGCGCGCCAAGGCGGGGTGATTGTAAATGCAGATGCCTTGCAGGTTTATGAGAATTGGCGCGTTCTTTCTGCCCGACCTTCGAAAGAAGATGAGGCCGAAGCACCGCATGCGTTGTACGGTCACATTGGCAAGACGTCTGCATACTCTTCTGGTCATTGGCTCAGAGAGGTCTCAGAGGTGCTAAAGTCAGCCGCGCGCCCAATTATCGTAGGGGGGACTGGCCTTTACTTTTCCGCCCTGACCCAAGGCTTGGCGGAGATCCCAGCCACACCAGAAGATATTCGAAACACTGCAAATGCCCGCGTAAAGGCGGAAGGGTTTGAGGCTTTGCGCAACGAACTTGATGAAGAAACACTTCGGCGTATCGATGTATTGAACCCAATGCGCGTGCAACGCGCTTGGGAGGTATTGCAAGCGACAGGTCGACCGCTTTGGCAATGGCAGGACAACACGCCTCCGCCTCTTTTGGACATAACAGATGCTGCACCTTTCGTTTTCGATGTGGATAAAGAGTGGCTCAATGCGCGGATATCACGCCGGTTTTCCTTGATGCTTGAGGGCGGCGCGCTTGACGAAGCCCAAAGCAACTTGGCAGACTGGGACCCAACGCTGCCATCCTCCAAGGCAATCGGCGCACCAGAATTGATCGCCTATCTCCAAGGCGCACTTACTCTGGAGGAAGCCGCAGAGAAGTCTACAATCGCCACTCGGCAATATGCCAAACGCCAACGCACATGGTTTAAGAGCCGGATGAAGGACTGGGTGAAAATTGAGGCGAGTACATCTCAACCCTAGATTTCCATCAATTTCTCAATCTTTTTCATTGTTTTGAGCATGAAAACCCCCATAATATTTCACAAATAGAAACTTTTTGGCAAATCAATGAATTCAGATCAAGTTCGGGTATTGACGATTGCCCAGCTCGCCGCTGGTGTTTCAGGCGCCCTTGAGCAAATGCATGTTCAGGACGGCAACCTGCTGCTTTGGACAACGCGCGGACAAGGGGTGATAACACTTCATGGCGTTAGGCATGGTTTTAGCGCCCACAATGCAATCTTCTTACCTGCGGAAAAGATTTGGGCCGCTGACTTTGGTCGTCAAACGCTTGGTCAGGCTATTTTCATCCCCCAGACGGTGGCGAATGCCTTCCCCCCAGACACACTCATTTTGCGCGTTCAAGACAGCTTGGCACAAAGCGAACTGACGGGCTTGATTGAGGATATGCGGCGCGAGATTCTCCAAGACCGCCCCTTTCAACAAGAGGCGCTGTCAGCCCGTGCAAACCTACTTGCGATTTGGCTTCGCCGACAAGCAGAGACAATGGAGCGCCCCAAAAGGCGCAAAGCCGCCGAAAGACTGGTGAACAGGTTCTGTGACTTAGCTGCGTTTCATCATCGTTCAGGGATGAATATGGCTGATTATGCTGAGATGCTTGAAGTTACGCCAACCCATCTAACACGCGTTTGCCGGCAAACGGCGGGCATGACGGCCGCAGACATTTTGGTTCAATGCACCGTATTTGAAACCAAAAAAATGCTCACGACTGAAAAGATTAGCTTTAAAGCCATTTCCGAGAGTTTGGGATTTGCCAGCCCCGCTTATTTCACACGTTTCGTTCAGCAACATTGCGGTGCGACGCCGACTGAAATTCGCAAGAGATCAAACGTTAAAAGTATTTAGTTTCAGATCACTAAGACTGAAAGTTAATTAAGAAAAATCAACTTCCCCAAATGATTTTAACATAGTTTTGGGTTTCTTTGTACGGTGGTATGCCATTGTATTTCCGAACAGCCCCAGGCCCAGCGTTATAAGCGGCCAATGCCAAACGCCATGAGCGAAACTCTCTGTATTGTTCAGCGAGATATCGCGCGCCGCCTTCTAAGTTTTGCTGAGGATCGTCTGGATTAACTCCAAGATATCGAGCGGTATCCGGCATCAGTTGAGCAAGGCCTCGCGCACCAGCATGTGACACCGCGCCAGGGTTCCAACCACTTTCCTGCTGTACAAGACGCAAGAAAAGGTCGACCGGAATTTTGTGTTTAGAAGCTGCGTCACGCGCCATGTCCAAATAAACACCGCGATATTTGCCCTGATAGGATTTGGTCGTAGCGCCCCATTTTGTTGGCGTATTCACCTTCGGTGGCTGCAACCTAATCGAGCTATTATATTGCTCTGAAGCGCGGTCATCCAAAACATTCAACTGGCTTTTGAAAAGCGAATTGCGTGACTTACCTCCGATGATGTCAGTAGCCGAGGCAGTCCCCGCAAGGACAATTGGCAGACCCATTGCCCCCACCAATAACATGGCTCTTCTTCTTGTCATCGACACGCTGCCCCTTTGAACGTTAAGCGAAATATAACGATGTCGAATGTAATTTAAAGGCCATCGCAAAAGGAAACTCGCTGCGCGCAAGTTTCTGCTGGCCTTCTGGTGCCGAGAATGGTGTAACCTTGCGCAAACGAAGTTAGATTCAAACAGTTTCAAAGGGGGGTCGCAGAATGGCCGGTTCACTAAACAAAGTTATGTTGATTGGCAATTTGGGTCGCGATCCAGAGGTACGTTCTTTCCAGAACGGCGGCAAAGTGTGCAACCTGCGTATTGCCACCAGTGAAACTTGGAAAGACCGCAACACTGGCGAGCGTCGCGAACGCACAGAATGGCATTCTGTCGCTGTGTTTAGCGAAGGTTTGGTTCGTGTCTGCGAGCAGTTTTTGCGCAAGGGTTCTAAAGTTTACATCGAAGGCCAATTGCAAACACGCAAATGGCAAGACCAATCCGGTCAAGATCGCTACAGCACCGAGATTGTTTTGCAAGGTTTCGGCAGCACGCTGACTATGCTGGACGGTCGCGGTGAAGGCGGCGGCGGCAGCCAAGGTGGCGGTTATGGCGGAGGTCAAGGCGGTGGCTTTGGTGGTCAAGGTGGCGGCTACGACAGTGGACAGCAAGGTGGCGGCAGCTACGGCGGCGGTCAAGGTGGCGGCCAGAGCACGCCTTCACGTGACCTCGACGACGAAATTCCATTCTAAGCCGACACATCGGCACGACACAAAAAAGCCCCGCATTTGCGGGGCTTTTCTTTTGAACCTAAAAGTTGGCGCGACCTAACGCGCCTCCAAAGCATCCTGAATAACTTTGATAACAGCATCTTTTGGAACATCAGCAGTCACAAAGGCCTCGCCGATTGAACGCGCTAGGATAAAGCGCAGCTGCCCATCAACGACCTTCTTATCTTGCCCCATCAAATCAACCAGATCTTCTGCCGAAGGCAACTCTCCGTCAATGTCAGCCAGATCGGTTTTCATGCCCATCTCTTTCAGGTGCGCGCGAACACGACTAGGGTCTTCCTGAGAGCACAGCCCTAGTCGAGAAGACAGTTCGAAGGCCAAAGCGCATCCAACAGCAACACCTTCTCCGTGCAATAGACGATCCGAGTAACCTGTTGCAGCTTCAAGTGCATGACAGAACGTATGCCCCAGATTGAGCAAAGCGCGATCCCCCTGCTCTGTCTCATCGCGCATCACGATTTCGGCTTTCATCTCGCAAGAACGTTTCACCGCAGCAATCCGAGCAGCTTGATCACCAGCGGCAGCTTTCGGGCCATTTTCTTCGAGCCACTCAAAGAACTTGGCATCTCCAAGCATGCCGTATTTCACGACTTCACCGTAGCCTGACAGGAAGTCACGCTTTGTCATGCTGTCCAGCACATCAACATCAGCCAAAACCAAAGCAGGTTGGTGAAACGCCCCAATCAAATTTTTACCTTGCGGCGCATTGATACCAGTTTTGCCGCCAACGGAACTATCGACCTGCGCCAGCAATGAGGTTGGGATTTGTACGAAACCAACGCCTCGGCGCAGTGTCGCGGCAGCAAAACCTGTCAGGTCACCAATCACACCGCCGCCCAAAGCGATCACAAGATCTTTGCGCTCTACTTTTTGAGCGAGAAGCCATTCAACGGTTTGCTCGAAAAAGGGCCAGCTTTTGGTCTTTTCACCCGCAGGCAAAACCAAAGCATCGCTTTCAATGCCTGCTGCCTTCAGCCCGGCTTGCAAAGACGCTAGGTGCAAAGGCGCGACGTTCTCTTCGGTTACGATCATCATTCGTTTGCGATCAGAAACCTGAGAGATCAGCTCTCCGGCACGCGCCAAAAGTCCTGGACCAATGTGAATGTCGTATTCGCGCCCTTTCAGGCCAACGTGAACGGTTTCCATGATCTAAGCCTCTAGAACGTCAGGGCGAGATAACAATGCTTTCACAACACGATCCGCCATATTTTCAATTGAATAAGATGAATGCGACTCTACCGATAGATCCGCCATGCTATAGACTGGCACACGCGCATCGTAGATTTCGGTCAGCGTGGCTTTAGGATCTGCTGTCCGTAGCAGAGGCCGTGTATCTTTATGCTTCACCCTTTGCCAAAGCAGTTCAAGACCTGCATCGAGCCAAACCGAAACCCCTTTGTCGCTAATTAACTTACGGTTATGTTCCGCAAGAAATGCGCCGCCGCCGGTCGAAAGAATACCGCATTCGTTTTCAAGCAAACGATCAATCACTTGGGTTTCTTTGTCACGAAAAAAGGGTTCACCGTCGCGTTCGAAGATTTCTGCGATCGACATATTAGCGGCTTGTACAATCTCGGCATCGGAATCCAGAAAAGGCACATCTAACTTTTCTGCCAATGCGCGCCCAACAGCGGTTTTGCCTGCGCCCATCATACCAACCATGACAACAGTTTTTTTTAGTTTCATGCTATCACTTCGCCTTGTTCGCGAAAACTTGACCGAAATTCCGGCCAAAATCCGCCTTTTCGAATTGAATGACGTGATATTCCGGAAAAGGCCAGCTATAAAGTATAAAACAACAGGCAAAATTTCGAGGAAAGCTATGGGCAAGCTCTTTCGGGCAATATTTTTCCTAATCATTCTAACGACGATTGGTTTGATTGGTTATGCCTACTTGGGTCCAATTTTTGGGGCAGATTTTTCCGCCCCACAACGCGAAGTCCGCGAGACGGTACCGCTGGATGCAAACTAAGACCAAATATGCATTAGGTCTTTGGCTGGGACTCGCCAGCATTGCACAGGCTCAAGAAACGGCCCCTCTTTCAGCCATTGACTGGCTCGGCCAAGTCCCGACGGTGAAAGTTGAAATCGCTCCGAACGAACCACCTGTTGCTGATGCTGGCAATGTTCCGGATATTGAAGTCGGAGAGTTAAACGCCCCAGGGAAAGAGGCTGTCGGCCTTTTGCCAAGTAATGTGACAGGCCTTCCTGCGACGTTGTGGCAAGAAAGCTATTCCGAAGTTCTTGCAACCCAACTCAAAGCGCAGTCCGCCGAAGCATTGCCCGCTATGCAAGCCTTGCTTTACACCCTACTTTTGGCAGAGGCGAACCCTCCGATTAGCGGTAACGCGACAAAGCAAACCGACACATTATTGCTCGCCCGAATTGATAAGTTAATTGAACTCGGAGCGCTGGATCAGGCAAATGCACTCATAACGCTTGCAAATGCCTCGACACCCGCACTTTTTGAAAGGTGGCTGGATGTCACTCTTTTGATTGGCGAGGAAGATCGCGCTTGTCAGGCACAAAATGAGGCCCCGCATCTCACCCCTGACTTTGGCACGCGGATTTTCTGCCTTGCCAGAGAAGGCGCTTGGCAATCGGCCGCGGTCACCTTGAACACTGTGAAATCTCTAGATCTTGTTTCAAAAGAAACCTCAGATCTGCTGTTGCGCTTTCTCGATCCAGAAGTATTTGAGGAAGAACCTTTGTTGGTTGCAGTGAGCAGCCCTTCGCCTCTGCATTTCAGACTTTACGAAGCGATTGGAGAGCCCCTTTCAACCCGTAACCTGCCCCGCGCTTTTGCGCATTCAGATCTGCTGGAAACCTCGGGTTGGAAAGCTCGGCTGGATGCGGCTGAACGCTTGGCACGCGTTGGGGCGATCCCTGAAAACCGTCTCTTTGGAGTATACGGTGAAGGCAGGCCTTCTGCATCTGGTATGATTTGGGACCGTGTGTCTGCATTTCAAAAGTTTGACCGTGCATTTCAACAAAACGACACTGATCTTATCGAAAAAACCTTACCGAACGCTTGGCTGGCCATGAAAGACGCCAGGGTAGAAGTATTGTTTGCGCGAAAGTTTGCGGCAGATTTGGAAAAGCTGCAATTTTCGGAAAAAAACACACAACTTTTGCGAGAAATCTTGCTACTCTCTCCTCTTTATGAGAGCGTCACATCCATAGATGAAACTGATTTTTTAATAGGCCTTGCCAAGGGACAACCTCCAAAGAATGACACGGACCCGGTTCGCCAAGCGATCGCAGATGCCTTTCACGGCTCTGGAGTGCCCCAAACCCTGTCCAATCACTTGGCTCGCGGCCAACTAGGTAGCGTGATTTTGCAAGCAATGACTTTATTTTCCAAAGGGGCCGATGGAGATTTGGCCTCACTCACCAACGCCCTCGCCACATTTAGAGCAGTTGGGTTAGAAGACACCGCGCGCAGAGCCGCCCTGCAAGTGCTTTTGTTGGAGCGCGACTAATGAGCAGTAATTCTTGGATTTCTACATTTCTTGAAGCGCAATCAGCTGAGCTGGGTGCTGCAACAAATACCCAATTGGCCTATGCGCGCGATCTCAAGAATTTTGCAGAATGGCTTGGTGACCAAAAGTTGGAACTAAAAGAAGTCGCCCGTGCTGATATTGAGAACTATTTGGTTCACTGCGATCTTCAAGGATTGGCGAAATCAACCCGCGCGCGTCGACTTTCCGCTATTAAGCAACTTTACCGATTTACTTTTGATGAAGGCTGGACTGATACAAACCCAGCTATTCAGATCAAAGGCCCAGGCCAAGATAAACGGTTGCCCAAAACGTTGGACGTTACAGAGGTCGACAAACTCATTTCCGCAGCGCGAGCCTCTGGCCGTAATCCAAAGGACAAAGCTCGCAACATTTGTTTGATGGAGCTTCTCTACGCAACTGGGATGCGCGTTTCAGAGCTGGTCACCCTACCCGTCAGTGCAACACGCGGTGATCCCCGTATGTTGTTGATCATGGGTAAAGGTGGCAAAGAACGTATGGTTCCGCTTTCCCCAGCCGCGCGAGAAGCTCTGGTGAGTTGGCTTGAAATTCGCGACAGGGCTGAAGCGCTGAGAAAAAATGATGGGCATGCAGAATCTCGTTTTCTCTTTCCAAGCCGCGGGAAACTGGGTCACCTGACCCGCCATAGATTTTACGCATTGATCAAAGAGTTTGCAGTGTCAGGAGGGGTCGATCCCGATAAAGTCACACCTCACACGTTGCGGCATGCTTTCGCGACACACCTGTTGGCGAACGGAGCCGACCTGCGCTCTATCCAAGTTTTGCTGGGCCATGCTGATGTCGCGACAACAGAGATCTACACGCATGTTCTAGACGAACGCTTGAAAGAATTGGTCCTGGATCACCACCCACTATCGAAATCTAGCTAAGTCTTGCGCTTTAGTGACGCTGGCAGAACGTCTTCGGATGGCCAATACCCAGTTTGAAGCGCTTCGTGATAGCCCTGAACTAAGCCAACCCTTTGCATCGAAGTTTGTGCAGCATGCGCGTCGTATGACAGGTTTTCTATGCTTAGGTCTTTGGCAGAAAGTCTCACATATTGCGTTGTCGTTTGCCCTGAATTTGCAGGCATGCCGAGCGCCCCAGCGTTGATCCACAGTTTGCCCTTGATCGTTTTCGTAAAGGCTAATCCACTGTGTCCAGATACAACGCCATCAATGGTGCCAACCTGATGTTCAATTGCCGCGATTTCTTCTGCAAAGACAGCATCATCACTCACGGACCAAATAAAACGGCTGGTGTTTGTAAAGCCGCCATGGATCACTGCGAAGCGGCGCGATGCATGCGTGAAGATCGCCAAATCCGGCAAGCTCCCCATCCAATCGCATTGCTCTGGCGTGACTTCTTTTGAGGCATGGGCATACCATCCTGCCGATAGTAAATCGCATTCTGTCCCGCCTTCAAAGCCGCAGCCACAATCCAGAGCCCCAGCTGCAAGTTGCTTCTCGCAATTGCCGGCGACGATTGGCCAGCCAGCGGATCTTACCAACTCAATCGTCTCTTTCGGGAAGGCGCAATAGGCCGCAAGGTCTCCTGTACAGATCACGTTAGATGATGGAATGGCCTGTTCTTCGCACAGCTGTTGAAAAGCCTGTGTGGCATGCAAATTTGAGTATGGGCCACCGCAAAGCAGCACATCACCTTGTAATTCGCCTAGATCTTGGATCTCCATGTGCGCTTTTCCTTGAACCAACGGCTTCAGAGCCTCATAACGCCATCAGATAAGAGGATAATTTAATCGATGGAAGTCACAACCTTGGGATTGGACACAGCCTTTTGGATTACAGCGGGCGCAATTGCAGTGCTTTTGATGTTGTCTGCCTTCTTTTCTGGAAGCGAAACCGCGCTAACGGCCGCAAGCCGAGGTAAACTGCGCAGTCAAGCAGACAAGGGCAATAAGGGCGCTCAACGAGCTTTGGATGTAACCGAAGATAGCGAACGGTTGATTGGTTCGGTTCTCTTGGGAAACAACTTGGTCAATATCCTCGCGACGTCTTTGGCCACTGCACTATTCACCCGTGTTTTCGGTGAAGGTGGTGTTGCGCTCGCAACTTTGGTGATGACATTGCTTGTTCTCATTTTTGCTGAGGTCTTGCCAAAGACCTATGCGATTACGGCTCCTGAAACCGCTGCGTCACGTGTTGCGCGGATTATTGGTGTTTTGGTCACCATTTTTGCACCAATCGTGTCGGCGGTGCGCTTGCTGGTGCGTCTGGTCTTGCGTCTCTTTGGTGTAAAAACAGACCCCGATAGCCAAATTCTAGCTGTTCGCGAAGAAATCGCTGGAGCCATTCAACTCGGCCATAGCGAAGGCATCGTTGAAAAAGAAGATCGCGACCGTATTCTAGGTGCCCTCGACCTGAGTGACCGCATCGTTGAAGAAATCATGCTGCACCGTTCTGAGATCGAAATGATCAACAGTGATGATGATCCTACCGACATCTTGACGCAGTGTTTGGAAAGCAATCACACACGGCTGCCTGTTTACAAAGACGATCCGGAAAACATCATTGGGGTTGTCCATGCAAAAGATTTGCTGCGCAACATCCACGCGCGTGTTTCTAGCGATGAAGTTAGCGCTGGTGATCTGAGCCAGTTTGATCTGTCCAGCGTGGCTAAGACCCCCTATTTTGTGCCGGATTCAACGTCGTTGGATGATCAAATGCGGCAGTTTTTACGCCGCCGTAGCCACTTTGCTTTGGTCGTCGATGAATATGGTGCCTTGCGTGGATTGATTACGCTTGAAGACATTCTTGAAGAAATCGTCGGCGAAATTACCGATGAATTTGATCCTGCCGCAGAACACCCGATCCGAAAAAGTGAAGACGGGCAGTTTTTGATCGAAGGTGCGATGACAATCCGCGACCTAAACCGTGCGAGCGATTGGAACCTGCCTGATGAGGAAGCCAACACCATAGCCGGTTTGGTTATTCACGAAGCACAGTCCATTCCGATTGTCGGACAAGTTTTTGCCTTCCACGGTTTCCGCTTTGAGGTCATCGAACGCAAAGACAACCGGATCACCCGATTGAAGGTGCGCCCACTAGAAACGATTTCTGCGCCAAGCGAGTAAAACTCGCTTGGAGTATCAGATTTGCTCACGGCTGAATTGACGGGCAAACGTGCTCCGCAGCATTGAACGTGCGGCTGTATAACTACGCTCGATCGGGAATTTCTTTAAGTTAGGTAGAACAGCTTCGATCGCTTCGTGCGCCTCTTTATTTAGGTGCGACAAACATTCGCTGTCAGGACGCAAGCTTTCTGTCCAAGTGTTGTTCACGCGAAGCACTTGGTGTTGGTCCAACAGAATGGCTGTCATTTTTGGCACATCTTCCGCGGCAACCTCACTGACACCTTCCATGTGCAACAAATCGGCTGCACGTACGAATACTTCCTGAACACCAAACTGCTTTGCAGAACTTGCGCAAGACAAAAGAATTTTTTGACGCCCGCTGACCACCAAGGCTTCATCAGGAACGCCGATTTCAACGGTGTCACTTTCGATTCTGATCATGCTTGGTACAGCATCTTTACCCTCGACCTCGCCTACCCAGCGTACCGGCTGAAAACCATTGTCGCGTGTAAGAACAAGGTCACCTATGGCCAATTCGCCAACCGACTTTGCGCCACGAGAGGTCATAATCTTACCTGAAGCACTCAAGCAGCCAACACCACGCAAATGTGCGGGTGTAGATGACTGAATCTTTTCGTCTTCGAAACACTGAAACTGAGTTGGCGCTTCGATTGTGTCGCGCGCGGCGACTGGGACTTTAGGTGTAATTGCTTTTGGTGTTTGTGGGTCTTTGATGTTCAGAAAAATATTGTCATCATAGCTTGCCGCGGCGGCTTCGTTCTGCGCGCGACGGTTCATGAGTTGAATTCGCATGTATTAACCTATTACTGCTCACTTTGCCCTCTTCTGCGGGCTTCGGGATTGAGCCAAAGCTAGATTCACAAAAAGGCTGGATTTGGGCGACACAACGTTCGTTTTGGGAAGCTGTTTGGTCTTTTCCTAGACATGGCAAAAGTAGGGCAAAACCCAAGGCAAGTTGCGCAAAATTGCCTAAGTTACATCAAATCTCGAACGCATTAGCCTGTGATACCGACACCAATTACGAGTCAAATCGCGAACTTTGCCGCGATGCTAAACAATAGATCGGGAAAAAAATGCCGGTAACACATACATTCAATTGGGCAGACGCAGGCACCAATGGCGATTACTCTGTTGGCTCCGGTGACACCACTCTCGGCGTTTCTGTAGAGACAACAACTAACTCTGCGGGACAAACCGGCTCTATACGTACGATTGGGTCTCCCGCCGAAGAAACCTTTTGGGTTTCAGGCATTACGGAGCCTGTCACGACCACACTGACATTCGATAATCCAGTTCAGAATATTTCATTCGAATTGTTTGACTTGGACCAAAACACAGGCTCTTGGGATGATCAGGTCACTATCTTGGCAACAGATGCCGCAGGTAACATCTTCCCAGTAAGCTACTCAGACTTAGATGGGCTTCATAGCGTCGATGGAAACACTGTTAACGCAGATGGCAACGCAAGCTTTGGCGTAGAAACCAGTGGCGCTGAAGACTCTGTCACCGTAGATATTGTTGGCCCGATTGTATCTCTCGAAATCACCTTCGAAGATGGCGAAAGTGCCGCGAACACTGGCGTGATCGGCATCAGCGAAATTTCCTTTTCCCTTGCCCCAGATGGCTTGGTTGAGGGTACAGCGGCGGCTGAAGTCATTGACCTAGACTACTTGGATGACCCTGAAGGCGACCTTGTCACAACCGGTGCAGACACGATCCTAGCTGGTGACGGCGATGATACCGTACGCGCTGAAGCAGGCGATGATCGTGTTCTTGGCGAAGATGGTCATGACCTGTTGGTTGGCGGTGAAGGCGATGACACCCTGATTGGCGGCGAGGGCAACGATACTTTGCTCGGCGATGAAGGTGATGATGTTTTCCACGGTGGCGCGGGCAACGATAGTGTTGAAACCGGCAGCGGCAACGATCTCTTTTATGGCGACGAGGGCGACGACAGAGTCAACGGCGACCTTGGGAATGACACCCTGCACGGCGGCACCGGCGACGACTTTTTGCGCGGCAGCTATGGTAACGACGAAATTCACTCAGGTGGCACCGGTGAAGGCGACGACTACCTTTGGGGTGGTTATGGCGATGACCGCTTCGTTATTGCTGATGGCTTTGGCAATGATACGATTTCTGGTGAAAGCATCGAAGAAGTTGATGGTGACACCATTGATCTCTCAACGGTAACCACTGGCGTCACAGTCGACATGACCAGCGGCGCCAATGGGATCGGTTCTTTTACGGACGGCACAGACACCACCGTATTTGAAGAGATCGAGAACATTGAACTGTCTGCTGGCCAAGATACGGTTTTACTTGCTGACGGCTCTGGCGCAGACACAGTTTCCGGGTTTGAAGCCCCGACTGACAACGGCGATGGCACATATACTCCTGGCGACTTAATCGACGTAAGCGCCATGACCGTTGAGTCTGAATATCCAGTCTCGACGCGGGATGTCGAGGTGACTGAAGATGGTGACGGGAATGCCGTGCTTAATTTCCCAGGAGGCGAAACCCTGACGCTTGAAGGCGTCTCCGCGGACGAAATTTCTGATCCAGCCGCACTTGAAGCACTTGGCATTCCAGCCGCACCTGATGGGATCGTTTCTGGCACTGAAAATAACGACACGTTCAACATCGGCGATTCTGATGAGGACGGTGATCGCATCGACAGTAATGATGCTGTGTTGCCGGGCACTGAAGGTGACGATGATGTCATCCAGACCTTCGGTGGCGATGACCTCGTGTATTCTGGCGCCGGCGACGACCGGATAGAACTGGGCAGTGGCAACGATACGGTCCACGCATCGGTCGGGAATGACACGATCTTTGGCGGCGCAGGCGAAGACAGCCTGTATGGTGAAGGCGGCGACGACCATATTTATTCTGGCGACGGCGCTGACCATATGAACGGTGGTACGGGAACAGACCGTTTCTACAACCTCAGTGATGGCGACACCGTGTACGGTGGCGAAAGCGAAGGAGATGCAGACACCATCGACCTGACCGGCGCAGGCCCGCTCCGCGTTATCTATAACGAGTACGAAACAGAATCCGGCACCATCGAGTTCCTTGACGACGATGGCCTAGTCACTGGGACTGCGACCTTTAAGGAAATCGAAAATATCATTCCTTGTTTCACGCCCGGAACGATGATCTCGACACTTGACGGTTTGCGCGACGTTGCTGAGCTGAGCAAAGGTGATGTTGTTCTAACACGCGACAACGGTATGCAGGAAATTCAGTGGATCGGCGAACGCGCCCTTTCCGAAGAAGACCTTGCGGAGATGCCTCATTTGCGTCCGATCTTGATTAAGAAAGGCGCACTTGGAAACGGCCTGCCAGACCGAAACATGATGGTCAGCCCAAATCACCGCGTGCTTATCAATGATCCGAAAGCAGAACTGATGCTCGGTGAAGCCGAAGTGCTCGTTGCAGCAAAACACTTGCTTGACCTACCTGGGGTTCGGAAATCTATCGCAAATGAAGTGCGCTACATCCACTTCATGTTTGAACGTCATGAGATTGTTTTGTCTGACGGTATGTGGACTGAAAGTTTCCAACCTGGCATGCAAGCCATGGCTGGACTGGAAAGCGCGCAACGCGAAGAAATCTACACGCTCTTCCCAGAGCTGAAAGCAAACCCGACAGATGTATTCGTGGCGGCGCGTAAAGTGCTGCGCAAACCAGAAGCGCGGTTGCTACTCAAATAAGCTTCAGAAACAAAAAAGAAAAAGCGCCGCTTTAAAAGCGGCGCTCTTTTCTGTGTTAGAACGAAGTCGTTCAAACGGAACCTGAATTCAGGTGGTACCCAAGGCCGGACTCGAACCGGCACGTCCGCTAGGACGGGGGATTTTGAATCCCCTGCGTCTACCATTCCGCCACTTGGGCACGTTCGGCTGAGATAGCTAAATGCAGAACTAAGGTCCAGAGACAAAATGCAATTTATTGCTGAAAAATTCCTTGCAGTCTTTTTGCAAAAACAGCAATCAATGAGCAAACTTGTGGAGCAACTCATGATCAAAGCCCTTTACGACTGGACGATGCGCCTTGCAGACCATCCACGCGCCATTTGGGCTTTGGCCTTTATTAGTTTTATTGAAAGCTCTGTCTTTCCAATCCCACCAGACATTTTGATGATCCCTCTTATCCTTGCTGCGCCACATCGTGCTTGGTTGATTGCCGGGGTCGCTATGATTTCGTCGGTTTTGGGCGGTGTTTTGGGCTATGCCATCGGCGCCTTTGCCTTTGACACGATAGGACAACCAATCCTTGAAGCGCTTGGCAAAGGGGATGCGGTTTCCGAGTTCAACACACGCTTTAATGACTTTGGCTTCTGGGCAGTGCTTGGCGCTGGGATTACCCCCTTCCCATACAAAGTGATCACGATCATGTCCGGCTGGACAGGCATGCCAATCGCAACTTTTGTCGCAACTTCCGTTTTGGCACGCGGTCTGCGATTCTTCATCGTCGCAGCATTGCTTTGGAAATTTGGTGCGCCAATTCGCACATTCATCGAAAAACGTTTAGGGCTTGTTTTCACAGCATTTGTCGTGTTGCTGTTTGGTGGATTTTTCTTACTACGGTACCTCTAATGCCCAATCGTCAAACTTTGACTGTGCTTCTCACCTTCGGCTCATTGGCAATGATTTTGGGTGCTTGGGGTTTTCAGTACATTGGCGGCTATGCGCCTTGTAAAATGTGCTATTGGCAGCGGTATCCGCATATGGCTGCTCTTGCCATCGGTGCGTTGGCCATTGCCAGCAAAGCCCGTTTGTTTGCTTGGTTGGGTGCTGCGGCTACAGCCACCACAGGTGGTATCGGTGTTTATCATTCAGGTGTTGAACGAAAGCTCTGGGAAGGCCCCTCGACCTGCACGTCATCTGGAGTCGATGGGCTTAGTAGCGATCAGTTGTTTGATCAAATTATGACCGCTCCGCTCGTGCGTTGTGACGAGATCCCTTGGGACTTGTTTGGTTTCACAATGGCCAATTTGAACGCCATGATTTCTTTTGCATTTGCAGGCGCTTGGCTTTGGGTTGCTTTGCGTAAAGACTAACCAGATTTCTTGGTGGCCAACAAAAGGTTGGTTTCGCTATTCGCGACACCTTCAAAGTTGCGAATTTGTGCCAGTATTGAATCAAAGCTTTCCAGGCTTTCGGTTCCGATCTCAACGATCAAGTCCCAACGCCCATTTGTTGAATGCACGGCGCGAACCGCAGGAATTCCGCTAAGTTGACGGGTGATACGCCCTGCCCCACGTCCTTGAATGCCGATCATCATGAGCCCGCGGACCGGATCCTGTTGAACATCTTCTTTCACCACAACAGAAAAACCGATGATATCCCCGCGCGCTTGCAGCCGTTCAATTCGCGTGCGCACAGTCGTCCGCGAGGCCCCTAAAAGCAGGGCCAAATCAGACAAAGCGGCGCGCGCATCATGACGTAGTGCTGAAATCAGCCGTCTATCCAAATCATCCATTTCGAAACCTCAGTAAGTCAATTTGATCAATTTGCCGACATATTGCGCAGTTTTATGGATCAAACTCAAGTCAAAACGCAGTCAAACTGAGCTCAAGACAATTGATAGAGGCTGAAAATGACTGGAAAGACCTGTATTCTTGTTGGCGTGCCAATGGACAGCGGAAAGCGCAGACGCGGCTGCGTGATGGGGCCGGATAGCTATCGCACTGCGGGCCTAGAAGAGAGGCTCACTGAGCTTGGCCATCGTGTCATTGATCTGGGCAATCTACAAAGCTCCGCAGTAGACCAAGCTGCGCCAAGCGATCATATCCATGCTTGGGCTGAGACAGTTGGCTGGACAGAAACCATCGCCCTTGCCGCAGAAAACGCAATGTGTCACGGGACGCCAATCTTTTTGGGCGGTGACCACAGCCTAGCTGCCGGTTCTGTGCTTGGCGTAAGTCGATTTGCGGCCAAGCAGGACCGGAAACAATTTCTATTGTGGCTCGATGCGCATAGTGACTTCCACACGCCATCATCCACATCTACGGGTCACCTGCATGGCACGCCTGTCGCCTACCTCACTGGGAAATCCGGTTTTGAGGGCTTTCCAACCGTAGAAACGCCGATCCCTGAAGAAAACGTCTGCGTCATCGGGTTGCGTTCAGTTGATTTGGCAGAGCGTGAGGCTTTGCAAGCATCGAAAATCAAGCGCCATGATATGCGCGACATTGACGAAACCGGCATTGCGAAACCTTTATCCGCTTTCCTTCAAAAAGTCGCCTCTGCGGGTGGCATGCTACACGTTTCTTTAGACGTCGATTTCTTGGACCCGCTCATCGCTCCCGCTGTTGGAACCACAGTGCCCGGTGGCGCAACAGAACGCGAAGCCCATTTGGTCATGGAAATGCTCTGCGATTCAGGCCTGATGACGTCATTGGATTTGGTTGAGCTGAACCCATTCTTGGATGAGCGCGGGCGAACAGCCTCTTTGATGGTGGATCTGGCCGCTTCGTCTTTTGGTCGCCGCATCTTTGATCGCCCGACCCGAAGCTTCACCTGACCCCAATAGCCCCCTTAAAAAAACAGAATGATAAAAGGATAACTTCAATGAGCTCACCATCTGAAAAAGCCTTGGTCCCGTTTGTAAGCGTAGAACACATGATGCAACTGGTGCATCACATCGGAATTGAGTCTGCCCTGCGCGAATTGGCGGACTATGTGGAAGATGATTTCAAACGTTGGGATCAGTTCGACAAGACCCCGCGAGTCGCGTCCCACTCTGACGTCGGCGTCATTGAATTGATGCCAACAAGCGACGGTGAAGCTTACGGGTTTAAGTATGTAAACGGCCATCCAAAGAACACTTCCGAGGGCTTACAAACCGTGACAGCCTTTGGCCTGTTGGCAGATGTCTATACGGGTTACCCGGTCCTGTTAACTGAAATGACATTGCTTACAGCCCTGCGCACGGCGGCGACTTCTGCAATGGTTGCAAAGCATCTTGCTCCAAAGGGTGCAGACACAATGGCGATGATCGGCAATGGGGCGCAATCGGAATTCCAGACTCTTGCTATGAAAGCGATCGTCGGAATTAAAGCGGTTCGTCTTTACGATGTAGATCCTGCAGCATCCGAAAAATGTGCGCGTAACCTATCTGGATTGAGCGTAGACGTAACCGTTTGCAAAACGCCAGAAGAGGCCATTCAAGGCGCGCAAATCCTGACCACCTGCACGGCAGACAAACGCAATGCGACAATCCTGTCGGACAATATGGTTGGCTCTGGAGTGCACATCAACGCGATTGGCGGTGACTGCCCAGGAAAGACAGAACTCGCTGCAGGCATTCTGGACCGCGCCAATGTATTCGTAGAATTCCCCGAGCAGACCCGCATTGAAGGTGAAATTCAGCAAATGCCTCAGGATTTCCCAGTCACTGAAGTCTGGGAAGTTATCACAGGTAAGAAGAAGGGTCGCGTCGATGACAAGCAAATCACCCTATTCGACGGTGTGGGCTTTGCGATCGAAGATTTTTCAGCGCTGCGTTTCATAAGGGACAAAGTCAAAGACACCCCTTACCAAACCAAACTCGATATGTTGGCTGATCCAGACGATCCACGAGACCTCTTTGGAATGCTATCTCGCGCAAAGGAAGATTAACCCCTAAGCGTCGAGCTCTGTGTCCCAATAAAGAAAATCGACCCAGCTTTCGTGCAGGTGATTTGGCGGGAACTTGCGCCCCATATTCAGCAACTCGCTGGCCTCTGGCTGGCGAGGCGGCTTGCGCAGGCTCATATTTGCTTGGCGTAGGCTTTTGGAACCTTTCTTGAGGTTACACGGGCTACAGGCCGCAACCACATTTTGCCAGCTTGTCACGCCACCTGCGGCGCGCGGAATAACATGGTCAAAGGTCAGATCGCCCTTCGCGCCGCAGTACTGGCAGCAAAATTCATCCCGTAAAAAAAGATTAAAGCGCGTGAAGGCCACGCGCTTTACTGGTTTTACGTAATCTCGAAGAACGACAACTGACGGTATCCGTATCTCGGTGCTTGGGCTGCGCGCGATCTCGTCATATTCAGCGACAATATCAACCCGATCCATATACACCGCTTTGACTGCGTCCTGCCAAGGCCACAGAGATAAAGGATAATAGGAAAGCGGCCTATAATCCGCGTTCAACACCAATGCAGGATGCTGTTTCAACCCACCGGGTTGATGCACAAACTCTGATCTGAAATCGCCATCCATTTGGGACTCTACCTCCGCCCAACTGCCTGATTTTCCAGCATTCGGGCGGGACGTCCCGCCCAGCTCTACTCATACTATATATCGCGGCAGAAACTTGGCAACCCCCACGATCTATGAAGTTTGAGTGAAGAGCTAAAGCGATTCCGTAACGGGACTATGACAGGTGACTATGGGCTCAGAGCCCAAGCTTATCGCGCATAAACGCAAGCGCGACACTCAAGCCATCCTGCGCAATTCCATGCGCCGTGCCCTTCATGATATGAGCATAGACATCCTGAAATCCTGCGCCTTGCAGCGCTTCAGCAGCTTGCGGCAAAGATTCCACAGGTACGACATCATCTTGATCTCCATGAACCAACAGAATTGGCGGACGGCTAACAGTTTCATCAGCCAAAAGCTCTGGCGCAAGCAAACGGCCTGAAAAGGCAACAACACCTGCGAACTCATCTTCACGCCGCGGCGCGACATGAAGGCTCATCATCGTACCTTGAGAGAAACCAAAAAGAACAACCTGCTCTGGCAGGACATCTTCGTCGACCATCATCGCATCCAAAAACGCATTCAGATCTTCAACTGCGGCCAGCATACCGCGTTCGCTCTCTTCCTCGGAGCTGCCGTCGATCCAAGGGATCGGGAACCATTGCAGTCCCATCGGCATGCCAGGGATAGTTTCTGGAGCGTCAGGTGCTAAAAACAATGTGTCTGGCAAGTGTTCCGCCAAAGGATCGGCCAGTCCGATCAAATCCTGACCGTTGGCGCCATAGCCGTGTAGAAATACGACGACAGATCGAACGTCGCCAGAAATTGGCTCTTTGCGCAATGCGTTGAGTACCCGAGTCATAGGATGCCTTCCCTCTCTTTTGCCACATGGTAGTAGGCCCACAAGAGCCGCGCTGCAACCGCTCGCCACGGCGCCCAATCTTCAGCCATTATGCGAAGTTGTTTTTCTGTTGGACGTTGGTTCAGTTTAAACAGCACGCGTGCGCTTTCTTGCAGCGCTAAATCTCCAGGGGCAAAGACATCCGCGCGACCCAGACTGAACATCGCATAGATCTCGGCGGTCCAAACCCCAATGCCGCTAACCTGCGTGAGTTGCGAAACTATTTCTGATGTAGATTTAACCCGTAGAGCACTGAAATCAATACGACTTTCCGCCAATGACTTTGCGTATTTCACTTTCTGGCGGCTTAGTCCTGCAGATCTCAGCTCGTCCTCAGTTGCCCACATGACTTTACGTGGCCCGGTCAACTTGGCATCTTTCAAGCGTTTCCAAATCGCTCGCGCAGCGGCGACGCTAACCTGCTGGCTCACTATTGCTTGTAATAAAGCTTCAAAACCATCTTTTCGCAAACGTAATGGCAATGGGCCGGTTTCCTTTAGCGCAAAAGCGAATTCAGGCACGTCTTGCGCCAAATGGGCGGCGCCTTCATTGATGCAGGCGTTAGAATGAATGATCCGTTCTTGCACGAAATGCCCCTTATACACTTGCTCGCATAGAAGCGTCCTGCCCTAGACCTGTCAAATCCGTTTCTTGCGCAAATGAGATTGTGATCGCGACATACTCTGTTTTTGGAAAACCTCTCTTTCCAAACGTTGCTTAGATCGTTAGCCATTTGACCATGACCCAAATGATTGATGACCGCCGCGCAAAGCGCACTATTCTTATTCTGGTGCTCGCGCAGGCGATTATCGGGGCGCAAATGCCAATGATCTTCACCATTGGCGGTTTGGCTGGACAGTCTTTGGCGTCTAACCCATGTTTTGCAACCTTACCGATCTCTTTGATCGTTTTAGGTTCCATGCTGTCTGCAACGCCTTTGTCGGCTATCATGCAAAAATTTGGCCGCAGAGCGGGCTTTTTGGTTGGTGCAGCGGCGGGCACTATGGGGGCCCTCGTTGGGGCCTATGGTCTGGCGCAGGGCAGTTTTGCCCTCTTTCTTGTCGGAAGCTTGCTTACCGGTGTCTACATGAGTGCCCACGGTTTTTACCGATTTGCCGCCGCAGATTCCGCCTCGGATGCATTCCGCCCTAAAGCGATTTCTTACGTTATGGCGGGTGGCCTAGCCGCGGCGATCATTGGACCACAAATCGTCAAGGTCACATCAGATGCTATGGTTGTACCCTTCATGGGCACCTATGCAGCGGTGATTGGATTAAACATCATCGGCGCGATTTTGTTTCTGTTCATCGACATTCCTAAGCCAGCTCAAACCTCTGACACAGGCGACACCGGCCGCACGCGTTGGGAAATGCTGATGACCCCTCGCATCGCTGTCGCCATTATCTGTGCAACTGTGTCTTATGCATTGATGAACCTCATGATGACCTCGACCCCACTTGCGGTGGTTGGCTGTGGTTACACCCAGAACAACGCCGCAGATATCGTGAGCGGACATGTCTTTGCGATGTTCGCCCCGTCTTTCTTTACTGGCCATCTGATTGCACGCTTTGGCGTTGAAAAGATCATCGGAGCCGGCTTGATCATTCTCGCGCTGGCTGGTGGGGTCGCGATGCAAGGCGTTGATTTAGAAAACTTCTTTATCGCCTTGATCCTTCTAGGGATTGGTTGGAACTTTGGCTTTATCGGCGCGACAACCATGCTCGCCAACGCCCATACCCCTCAAGAGCGCGGCAAAATTCAGGGCCTGAATGATCTGATCGTCTTTGGCGGCGTCACCATGGCTTCGTTGGCGTCAGGTGGACTGATGAACTGTTCGGGAGGAACCGCGACAGAAGGTTGGCTGGCGGTCAACTTGGCAATGGGTCCCTTCCTTGTTCTGGCAGGCGGTGTGTTGATTTGGCTGGCTTTACGCCCCAAAACACAAACGGCGCCCTAAAGGCGCCGTTGCTTTAATCTTGCAAACTTTATTTCAGTCGTAGCTGATTGTTTGACCTTTGATCGCGCTGTCTTGCGCCAAAAGGCCCATTTTCACAGCGTGCAAGCCGTCCATCAATGAAACCTCAGGCGTGCCACCATTGCGCACAACATCAAGAAACTTGGCATGTTGATAGAAGGTGGAACCGTTGTGATCACCTGCATCCAGGATCGTCGGATCAACAGGAATTTCCACGGTTTGTGGCCCTTTTGGGCTTCGCGGGCTGATGATGACCTGTGACACAGGCGGCTCGCCCAAATGGGTTGGCCAAAAACGGCCAGGGCCAGGCACAAACGCTTCGATCTTGCCTTCAGGACCAACGACGCTGATCTCTTCTTGGTACTTGCTGCCTTCGGCATACATGCACAATTCTAGCATCGCGCGTGCGCCATTGGCGAAATCAACAATCACATAGGCACTGTCCCAGATATCAGATGCCTTACCATCGTAAAGCTCGTCCAAGTGGTTCACCTCTTGTCCCGCAGAGGACATGATCCGCACCGGATCAGACCCCACAATCAAACGCATAAGATCAAAGAAGTGACAGCATTTTTCGACCAGCGTGCCACCAGAGTTCTTGTTGAAACGGTTCCAATTGCCAACCTTCTCTAAGAAGGGAAAGCGATGCTCGCGAATGGTCAGCATTTTAACGCCACCCGTCGCCTGCTGAACTTGCTCCAACAAGGTTTGGATCGGAGGCATATAGCGATACTCCATCGCGATCCAAATTGGCGCTGGGTAGGTCTCTTTGAAAGCCCGCAGTTTTTCTTCATCTGTGGGATCAGTGAACAGAGGCTTTTCCATCAACAATGGCAATGGATTGCGCGCAGCAATGATCTCGAGCTGAGGGACATGCATATGGTTCGGGCTGACAACCAACAAGCAATCCAGATCATCACGATCCAAAAGCTCTTCGAGGCTGTTACAGAGTACTGCATTCGGCTCGATCGCCTTGGCTGCATTGGCCATAATATCGTCTGGCTCAAAAATCGCAGCAACACGCGCGTTTTCTAGCAGAGCAATGTTACGCATATGCTCTTGCCCCATCATGCCGCAGCCGATGATGCCATATTTGATGTCACGGGTCATATAGTGCTCCTCATTTCAAGCGCTGCACGTACAGCGCTTGATCCGTGTCAAACCAAGTGCGGGAAAATTCGATCGGTCGGTCTTTGTCAGACCAGCTCAATCGTTCCACAAATCCTACTGTGTCGCCGGGGCGTTTTGTGAAATTGTCAGGCGCCCAAGCCGGTACTTTCGCGACGCTGACCCGATCCTCAGCGCGCGAAATCCAGAACCCAAGGTTCTTTTGATAATAGTGATAGAGAGAGTCCGAAAGGTTCGCAGAATCGACCTTCCCAACCGAATCGTCGAGCCAAATTTCCTCGGTCGCGATAATTGTGTCATTCAAATAGCGCAGGCGACGGATACACGTCGCGTGATCTGAATAGCCAAAGCTTGGCAAATCTGATGGCTTTTTCTGAGCTTCAACAGACAGAATATCAGCCCGTGGCAAACCACCGCCTTCGTGCAACTCAAGGCGGAACATACCATATACGCTATCGCGCACCTGACCTGTTTTAATATAGTTTCCAGATCCCTGAATTCTTTCAAGGAGGCCTTTTTTTGTAAGCTCTGACAGCGCCTTTCGCAATGTACCAACAGAGGTATTCAACCCTGCAGCCATTTCCCGCTCGGGTGGCAAACGCTCCCCTTCCATCAGGCGGCCAGCGGCGATGTCGCGTATGATCAACTCTGCGATTTGCACGTAAACCGGCAATGAGTTTCTGTTTCGATTATTCACGAATTTTCCTCGGAGTGGTCTTGGTGATCTGATAATTGATGCACCATTGATCCATATTTGCGACGATGTTACCCAAGTAGTGAGTGAACACAACCCAAAGGTTTGAAAATGACAGTTGTCCCAATTACATCCCCAGATCTGGATGCTGCAGAGGTTTCTTGGTTCTCAGCACTGTGTTCGGACGACTATCAATTTTTGGGTGTACCGGACGGCGATTTACGATCCTCTTGGGATCATTGTTCAAACATTGTGAAGACAGCCGAAGAGCAAGGGTTCCGAAATATCCTATGCCCTTCTTCTTATCAGGTTGGCCAAGACACGCTGTCATTCGTAGCCGGCTGCGCACCGATCACGGATAAAATCAACCTACTGGCAGCGGTACGTTGTGGAGAAATGCAACCGATCATGTTGGCGCGCACTGTCGCAACGCTGGACCACATGCTGAAGGGTCGCTTGACGATCAATATCATCAGCTCTGATTTTCCAGGCCAAAAAGAAGACAGCGCCTATCGCTACCAACGTTCCCGCGAAGTGGTTCAGATCCTTAAACAGGCTTGGACGCAGGACGAAATCAACCACCACGGTGAGGTTTATAACTTCGAAGGCCTGACCACCGATCCAGTAAAGCCTTACCAGCAGAATGGCGGCCCTTTGCTGTATTTCGGTGGCTATTCCCCATCCGCGCTAGAGCTTTGCGGCGAACATTGCGATGTTTATCTGATGTGGCCTGAAAAGATGGAAGAGCTCGAAGGGCGTATGAAAGCCGTGAACGCGGTGGCAGAAAAGTATGAGCGGACACTCGACTATGGTCTACGTGTACACATGATCGTGCGAGACACCGAACAAGAAGCCAAGGAATACGCAGAATACATCGTTAGCAAGCTGGATGACGAATATGGCCGCATGATCCGCGATCGCGCTTTGGACAGCACGTCTTTGGGCGTCAGCCATCAAGCCAAGAACCGCGAACTGGCAGATAAATACGGCTATATCGAACCAAACCTTTGGACAGGCGTTGGCCGTGCCCGCTCTGGCTGTGGCGCTGCCCTTGTCGGCTCGACCGATCAAGTTATGTCGAAAATCGAAGGTTACCAGAAAATGGGCATGCGCGCCTTTATTTTCTCTGGCTATCCTCACCTAGAAGAAGCAAAACACTTTGGCGCACGCATCCTTCCAAACATGAAGACGTGCTCGCTGCCACATGAATACGGCCGTGTACCGGCTGACACACCACAAACACCTCTTGGCAACGGAGTTCGCCGCTAATGGACCGCATTACACTATCCCCATCTCTGGAAATGAGCCGCATCGTTTATGGCATGTGGCGCCTCGGAGATGACAGCGACACCTCCGCAAGCCATGTCGAAGCGAAAATCCAGTCTTGTCTGGATCAAGGCATCACAACGTTTGACCAAGCCGATATCTACGGCGATTACGGTGCAGAAGCCGTTCTGGGTGGCGCACTAAAAGCCAACCCCTTCCTTCGCGAGAAGATGGAGATCGTGACCAAATGCGATATCGTTGCACCATGTGGTCGCTACGCTGATGCGAAGGTGAAGCACTACGATACGTCCCGCGCGCATATTGAGAAATCCGTTGATATCTCTCTGTCTGAAATGGGCATTGATCATATCGACTTGCTGCTGATCCACCGTCCTGATCCATTCATGGACCACAATGAAACCGGTGCAGCGCTGGATGATCTGATGGCCTCTGGAAAGGTTGGCAACATTGGTGTGTCTAACTTCCGTCCTTGGGATTGGGAGCTGCTGCAATCAGGTATGAAAAACAAGTTGGTCACGAACCAGATCGAGATCAGCCTTTCTGAGATTTCCCCATTCACTAACGGCGATTTGGCGTTCCACCAAAAGCAAGGCGATGCGATCATGGCATGGTCCCCACTTGGTGGCGGCAGCTTGATTGGCGATACCGGCAAAGTTGGTGCAGTTTTGGATGATGTGGCCAACGCATTTGGCGTTGATCGTGCAGCCGTTGCTGTTGCATTCCTTCTGGCACACCCTGCGAAGATCTTGCCTGTTATGGGCACGAACAACCTTGCACGTATTGCAACAATCTCTGATGCTTTGAAGGTGAAGCTAGACCGCGAAACATGGTTCCGCTTGTATGAAGCATCTTTGGGTCACGAGGTTGCATAATGAATATGGTCACCCCAACAACGTCAGCAAGCTTTCAGCCGAATTCTGAAAATACTCGCATTTTACGAGATGCCTTCGGGCGTTTCGCAACCGGCGTGACTGTGGTGACCGCACCTTCTTCGGATGGCCCTGTTGGCATCACAGCCAATAGTTTCTCTTCCGTATCTTTGGACCCAGCTTTGGTATTGTGGTCCCCTGCAAAAGAATCCAACCGCTACAAATACTTCACAGAAGCACAGCATTTTGCCATCCATATTCTGGCCGCAGATCAGCAAGACATTTGCATGAACTTTGTGAAGAATGCCTTTGCTTTGAAGGACGTGCCCCATCACTACAATGAAAATGATGTACCGTTGATTGACGGTTGCTTGGCACGGTTTGAATGTTCATTGGTCAATGTGATTGAAGCCGGTGACCATGCTGTCGTTTTAGGACAAGTGCATCAAGCAGAGCTGCGCGATGGCGATCCCCTCGCCTTCTTCGGTGGGTCTTTCGGATCTTTCAGCGCGTCTTAAACGTCTGACTTAGCCAACTGACGGAAACACAAAGCACCGATCACGACGCAAAGCGATCCAAAGCCGCGTTCCAGGTTTCGGCAGGAATACATTTGGCACGATGGCTTTCATCGGACTGCCGTCATGTTCCATATCAAATTCTACTAAGCTCTCTGTCCCCATAAAGCGAGAACGTGCCACTACACCAACAGCGGACTGGCCATGCTTTGGGTTCGGCGCAGGTGCGTTGCCCCCGCGGTAGAAATCTAGATGCAAATGCTGCGGGCGGATCACAATGTCCACCTGCGTGCCCTGCTCTACGCCTGGTGTTAAGAATTGGCCAAACGCCGTATCGGTTAGTGCGCCGTTGCTTGTGCCTTCAATGACATTTACATCACTGAAAAACGCCATCGCTGCGCGATCCACGGGCGCGTGGTAAATATTGTAGGGAGAGCCCTGCTGAACGATCTCGCCGTCACGCATCAGCGCGATCTGATCCGCCATACGCAAAGCCTCTTCCGGTTCATGCGTTACAAGCAGAACAGCAGTATCTTCCTCTTTCAGCAAGGCAAGCGTCTGATCACGGATATCGTCACGCAAGCGGTTATCAAGACCAGAGAACGGCTCATCCATCAACATAATACGAGGGCGCGGCGCCAAGGCACGCGCCAATGCGACACGCTGTTGCTCGCCACCTGACAGAACATGTGGAAATTCATCAATCGCCCAAAGAAGACCAACCTTTTCCAAAAGTTCTTCAACGCGTGCACGTTTCTGGGCTTTGTCCATCAAGCCAAAGGCAACGTTATCGGCGACCGAAAGATGCGGGAACAAAGCAAAATCTTGAAACATCAAGCCAATGTGTCGACGTTCCGGAGGAATGCGGAAATGCGTATCGCAGATCAGCTTGCCATCTACATAGATCTCGCCGCTGTCCTGCATATCAACGCCCGCGATCATACGCAGCGTTGTGGACTTACCGCAACCAGACGGGCCAAGCAAACATGTCACCTGCCCCGGCTCAATCGACAAAGACACCCCGTTCACCACTGTCCGATCACCAAACTGGCGCATCAGGTTTCGAATTTCCAAACGAGGTGGCGTTTGTGTCGTGGTCGTCAAAGTCAGGGCTGCCTTATGCCAAGCCCGATGAAAACCATCGGGTTTCGCAGGATGTAGCAGCCCCGCCCTTAGCCTTCAACCCTGCGGGCACCCGCAAGAACCGCAACAAAACCAACAACCAACACAACGATGCAGATTTGCAGCAATTGCTCATACTTATGACCTTCGACAAGCAAGCGCGCGATCGCTTCATTTCCACGGAAGAAATAAGCCGCAGCCCCAAGCATAGCCGCTGCAAAGCTGATCATATAAGCCCATAGTGCGACTTTACGATTACCGATCAAAGCCACTACGATCACTGGTGTTAAGAACATCGATGCGGTGCCTGTCACAGCGACAGCGTCAAACAGCGATTGGTTGCCCCAAAGCGTCAAAGCGCCACCAGCCACAGCGAAAACGACCATCGCCAGACGTCCACCGTTCAAAGTTTTCGGGGCCAAGCGAAGTTCTTCTACAACCAATCGTGCGGCAGAAGACAGGGCGCTGTCCAGTGTAGATAAAGCCGACACCAGCAAAGACACAAGCAACAGAATGAACACCCAAACCGGCAAAATATTCGCCCATGTGCCGATCAATTCGCCCTGATACTCTGCACCATCTAAAGCAGCCTGAATGCCAAAGAATCCAAATGCGATGATGCACAGCGCTGAAATCCAAAACGCGTGAATAAAGCTCTTACGTGTCGTGTCTTCGTCGGCGATGAAACCGCGATCCATCATCACTGGATCATGCACTGGATAAGAAAACACCTGCAAAAACGCGACCAGCAAAAGGATCCAGCCGTTGTAAGATCCAGCTGTGCCCTGTGCTGTTACAATAGCACCGAAATCAAAGCCCGGAGTTGCCACAAGCGCAACAAAGGCGACTGCGAAAACCACTAAGAAAACAGACATTTGCAGCACGTCCGTACGCAAGGCAGCACTTAGCCCGCCCCAAGCAGAGTAGATCAAAGCCAACAGACCGACGCCCACAATCGAAGCGATTTCGACCCACGCGACATCTGGAACAGCAGCGGTGAAAATCAAACCAACAACAATCAAGTTCGCGAAGACTTCTGAAAGCAAGCGCAGCGCGATAACAACATTGTACGCGGTTGTACCAACGCCACCAAATTCATCTGATAACCATGTTTGAACCGAACGTGCGCCCTTGGCGCGCAAGCGACCGACAATAAAGCCCCCTGTTAAAAAGGACCCGTAATAAGCGGCGTAAGCAAGAACCCCTGCAAATCCATAAAAGAAGCCAAGGATCGCAGCATTCATTAGCGACCGAGCAAAAATCCAAGTTGTGACTTGGCTTAGAACCAAAGTCCAAAGCCCGGGGGCTCGTCCCTCTGCGGACATCCCGCCGAAAAAGCCTTCTACACTTGCGCGACGTGGCGCCACATAAAGGCTAGCGAGAATAATAAATGCGAAGATCGCAATAACGGCTGTTGCTTGCATGATATGCCCCTGAAAGAGTTCGTCTAAACCGCTCTAGCAGCAAGTTTTTTACAAAACGAGCTTTCGCTGACCTCCCCACGTGATTGTGAAAAGCCGACTAGTCTAAAGCCAGATCAAATTCCGCTTCGCCGAGAGGTTTGCCATTCACTTGAATGACCAACTTGTGCCGCCCCTCGTACAGTCGAAATGTGGTCGCATTGGCTTTTAGAACATGGCGTTTTGCAAATAGGATTGGCTTACCTGCGGCCAAATTGGTCTGCTTTAACTTAAAGACCTTTGGCGAGGTTGATCCATTTTGGCGAACAAAATGAATTTGGTAATCGACAATAACCGGAGTCTTTTCTTTTGCACTCAGTGCAACCTCAAACTCCAAGGCCTCCCCGCCTTTGATGTGCTCTGATTTAAGCTTAAGACCTTCAAGGTGTACGTCAGCATCGTATTTGAAACCAAGCAGCTCTAATGCGCCTTGATGACCTTGCTTGATCAAACCTCGCAACGCATGACGCGTCATCCAATCCATTTCTTTCGCGTTCTGACGCCCTTCATCACGCCACTTCGCGAGTGTTTGAACCACAACATCGGGATCACTTTTTGATATATCATTCAGATGGTTAGAAACCGATCTTGTCACAAAACGCGTTTGATCAGCATAAAGCGCATCAAGGTAAGGCAATGGCGTGTCCTGAGAAATTTCCAATTTCTTCGCCCAAGGCAATTTGGGTCTTAGCCCCTCGCTGACCAAGCGACGCACATGGTAGTTTTCATCTTCCGCCCAAAGCTTCATGCGCGCCAATGTGTCGTCCGGCCACTGGTTAATGAAAGGACGAATATAAAACTCCATCGAGAACCGCTGCGTTGCCTCATACAACAGATCAAGCGCCTCTTCGTGATGGTTTTCAAGCCCGTGCCTTACGGCAAGAACCCCCGGAACCGTATGAACAAAACTGCCGAAATCGTCATCTTTCAGCAAAGGATTCAACTTTTCCGGCATGGCTTCCTTCAACTGAGAGGCCATCGTCGAAAAGTCTTCTGCAAGATAAGGCTCGAGACAATCCGCGATCCATTCAATGCGCTGCATGAACTCGCGCTCTGGAAAGCCCGACAGAACCTTTGAAACAAAAACGTCTTGATCAAACCCTTCGATGGCAGCGGCATACTCCGCTGCCAGCCGCCCAACACTTTCCGCGTTAAAGGTTTGGTCCGCCAGAGAAAATCCTTGCGCCATACTTACAAGGTCGCGTTCATAGCGCCGCCATCCAACAGGATGTTTTGCCCAACCATAAAACCTGCATGCTGAGAACACATAAAGGCACAAGTCGCCC
This sequence comes from uncultured Paracoccaceae bacterium, assembly GCA_947499725.1. GTDB lineage: Bacteria > Pseudomonadota > Alphaproteobacteria > Rhodobacterales > Rhodobacteraceae > Cognatishimia. Next base: position 991,043 of record CANMPK010000001.1, read on the forward strand.
CAAACTCTTGGCGTGTCCCATAGCGGCGCGCCGGTATACCACCTTCGCGATTGGCTTTCGCCTCTTCCAAGCTGATGTCCTGCGCCTTGCTGACCGCCGCATCAAGAGAGGCTGCGCGATCAGTGGCATGAATACCTGGCAAAAGGTTATTAATATTCACACCATGTTCCGCAACTTGACGAGACGTGCCGGCCACGTATCCCGTCAACCCAGCCCGTGCAGAGTTAGAGAGACCTAGGATAGGAATCGGCGCCTTCACAGAACCAGACGTGATATTGACCACACGCCCCCACCCCTTTGCCATCATGCCAGGCAGCAAAGCTTTCATCAAAGCAATCGGTGCTAACATGTTTGCATCCAATGCTTTGATAAAGTCATCGCGATCCCAATCGGACCACATTCCAGGAGGCGGCCCACCCGCGTTTGTGACAAGAATATCAACGCCTTGCGCCACATCCAAAACTTTAGCTTGCCCGTCAGTTGTTGTCACATCTGCTGAAACAGTTTGCACAGAAACACCAAAACGCGCTCGAATATCGGCAGCAGAAGCTTCAAGCGCGTCGCTCCCGCGCGCATTCATCACCAAATCCACACCTGCTTCAGCCAAAGCTTCTGCACAGCCAAGGCCCAAACCTTTGGAACTTGCGCATACCAGTGCTTTTTTCCCCGTGATTCCCAGGTCCATAAATTGTCTCCTATATTTGCGGGTAACATCACCGGTTTTTCATTCATACGCCAGTAAAATGCCGAAACCCGTCCAACATGTTGCCATATTTTGCCAGCATACAGAGCGCAGACATACTAAAGGACAACTTCCATGACCCCTGTGGTTCCGCATCAAGATACGCACGGCCAACAGCTTCCCGTGTACCGCGCAGCAAACTTTACTGTTGTGAACGGCGCAAACTTGGGTGACGAAATCTCTTTCGCGGCGGAGCTGATCCTTGATGACGTTTACGAGCTTTCCGAAGGTGCCTATCAATCCGCACTTGCATTCGAAGCATCAGGTGATGGCAAGTTCAAAATTGCCCCCCAATCCTCAACGGGTGTCGCTGGCGCCGACCTCTTTCTAGATTGCTTCGTGACATTGATGCCTCAGCATGGCGAAACCGTAGAAGCCATGATCCTGGTGGAAGTCACGCCAGATGGAAATATCCGAGATATTTACCTGCATGCGTTGGCCCCTCTTGCGCCAAAAACACCTTATTCTCTGGTCGGCATGGATCAGAACTACGCCCAACATCGCATGGCTTTGATGGGCTGCGTTTCCTTTACACGGGGCACAAGCATTACAACAGCAACGGGCGAGCAAAAGCCTATTGAAGAACTGCAAGTGGGCGACCGCGTATTAACGCGCGACTCCGGCATTCAGGAAATTCGTTGGGTTGGGCGTTCTACAGTTCGTGCGACCGGTCCATTTGCGCCAATCGTGATTTCCGCGGGGGCGATGAACAATCTAAACGATCTGACTGTGAATCCGGATCACCGCCTTTTTGTTTACCAGCGTGAAGACGCTGTGGGAGCAGGCCAAGCAGAGATTATGGTGAAAGCCCGCTACCTCGTGAATGACGAAACTGTTTATGTTCAAGACGGCGGATTTATCGAATATTTTCAATTACTTTTCGACAACCATGAAATCATCTTCGCAGAGGGAATTGCTGCCGAAACCATGATGGTGACGTCGGCAACCAAACCGGTTTTGCCGAAATCCTTGAGCGAAAAATTTGACCAGACGCAACCAGGCCTGACGCATGTGAAGCCAATTGCGCTGGACGTGAACGAAAGCCTGCTCATACATGATGACGCGGCTTCTCTTCTTCGTCGCGCATCAACACGTTAAGCCGCGCTGATCTATTGCGCGACGCGCCTGCGGGCGATATACGCGCGCTCATGTTAGACACCGCATCAAACCGCCCCGAATTGCCGCCCGAAGTGGCACGCCGCCGCACCTTTGCGATCATTTCGCACCCGGATGCTGGTAAGACAACGCTGACAGAAAAGTTCCTTCTGTATGGTGGTGCGATTCAAATGGCTGGACAGGTGCGCGCAAAAGGTGAAGCCCGCCGGACACGTTCTGACTTTATGAAGATGGAACAAGATCGCGGCATTTCTGTTTCGGCCTCCGCAATGTCCTTTGATTTCGAAGGTTACCGTTTCAATCTGGTGGACACACCGGGCCACAGCGACTTTTCCGAAGATACCTATCGCACGCTGACAGCAGTTGATGCGGCTGTCATGGTGATTGACGGTGCGAAAGGTGTTGAAAGCCAAACGCAAAAACTGTTCGAAGTCTGCCGTCTACGCGACCTGCCGATCCTGACGTTCTGTAACAAAATGGATCGCGAGAGCCGCGATACATTTGAGATCATTGACGAAATTCAAGAGAACCTTGCGATTGATGTCACCCCAGCCTCGTGGCCAATCGGTGTCGGCCGTGACTTCGTTGGCTGCTACGATTTGCTGCGTGACCGCCTTGAATTGATGGACCGCGCTGATCGAAACAAAGTTGCGGAAAGTATCGAAATTTCCGGCTTGGACGATCCAAAGCTAAAAGAGCATGTTCCAGCTGAACTGCTCGAAAAGTTCTTGGAAGAAGTTGAAATGGCAAAAGAACTGATGCCCACTCTCGACCCGCAAGCTGTACTCGAAGGCCACATGACCCCGATTTGGTTCGGTTCAGCGATTAACTCTTTTGGTGTTCAAGAATTGATGCACGGTATCAGCAACTTTGGCCCGGAACCGCAGGTACAAAAAGCTGAGCCTCGCTCGATTGCGCCAGAAGAAAAGAAAGTCACAGGTTTTGTGTTTAAAGTCCAAGCGAATATGGACCCAAAGCACCGCGACCGTGTTGCCTTTGTACGAATGGCATCAGGCCACTTTAAACGCGGCATGAAACTGACCCATGTGCGTACGAAAAAGCCGATGGCCATCAGCAACCCCGTTCTCTTCCTTGCCTCAGATCGTGAACTGGCAGAGGAAGCCTGGGCTGGCGATATCATCGGCATTCCAAACCACGGCCAACTGCGCATCGGCGATACGCTGACCGAGGGGGAAGCAATCCGTGCGACCGGCATTCCTTCCTTTGCGCCAGAGCTGCTGCAAGGGGTGCGCGCAGGCGACCCTATGAAGTCTAAGCACCTAGAAAAAGCACTTATGCAATTCGCCGAAGAAGGCGCTGCAAAAGTGTTCAAGCCGTCCATTGGATCCGGCTTTATTGTTGGCGTTGTGGGGGCATTGCAATTCGAAGTGCTCGCCAGCAGGATCGAGCTCGAATACGGTCTTCCTGTACGCTTTGAAGCCAGCCAATTCACCAGCGCCCGTTGGGTCGCCGGTGACAAGCAGGCAGTTGAAAAGTTCTCGGATGCCAACAAACAGCACATTGCACATGACCACGACGGGGACATTGTCTACCTGACGCGCTTGCAATGGGACATTGATCGGGTTGACAGAGACTATCCAGACGTCAAACTAACGGCGACAAAAGAAATGATGGTCTAGGGCCCCTCGGGGCACAAAAATAAGACCCAAGAGCGGTATGGCACAAAACGAAACCTATGCTGGTGGATACAAGGCGCTGATAGAACGCACCCAAACCCGCCGTGACCCTTTAATCTACGGCGAAGGCGAGAGTCTCACGCCATTAGAAACCGATCTGGTCCCCCTGCGTGCTCAGAGTACAGTCGTGCAACCCAATAAAAGCGGTTCCAGCTTTGGGCAAAAACGGCTGTCCTTGCAGCAAGAGTTCGCAGGCCAACCAGAGCTTCTCGCCCTGCATGGCTTGGTTATCGCAAATTTGCGGAAATCAGAATTTCCAGACCATGCACCAGCTCTCTTTCAAAAAATTTGGACTGAGCATGGCGACTTCCTTTTAGAGAAACTGCCACTACGCTGGCTTGTTTCGGCGATCACGACGTTCGGAGACCAAGGTGTAAACGAAGCGCAACGTTGCATTGGGCGTTCGCTTACGCTTATGTTTGGGATGATTAAGCTCTACGAATTTGAGCGGCTCTATTCAGGCCACTACCCCTCTCAAGCGTTTACCCTCGACAATAAGGTGAACACACAGCTTCCACTTGGTATCCCCTCATATTCATTGGTCGGAGGCGGCTTAGATGTCGCGCTTCTCACGCGGCTCTGGGTCGATGCGCAAGATGACCCTGTTGTTCGGCCCCTCGCCTGTCATCTGCTAAATGCAATTAACTCTGACCCAGATACATTGTTCAGAAGACTGAACGAAATGGGCGACGAACGCCGCCAACGATTAAAGCAAGCAAATACCAATCCAATCTTGGTACCGCCTCGCCATGTTAAGCGTGATCCCAAAGATATCTCCTGGGCGGTTGCGACGACATTGAACGAGGACATGGACAAAGCTGTCCACTTTGCGGCCCATCATCTCGACCTAGGGGCTGATCTTGTCGTGTTATATGCAGACAATCCAGCCGATGCACCTTTAGAACTCGCGGCGCACCCGAAAATTAAGTTGGTAATCTGTGATGAAACCCAAATCACAGCTGAGCAACGCGAGAATATGAATACGCGCGCGATGCGAAAAGCATATTATTTCAACAAGGCGCGCCGCACAGGAGACTTTGATTGGATCGCGATGCTGGACGTGGATGAGTTTTTGCATCCTGAACGCGACATTTCAGAGATTTTGGCGCAAGTGCCGGCCGATGCTGCGTTTCTGCATGTTACACCAGTTGAACAACTTGCTGGAGCGCCAAATCTTTTCCGCCTCCCTCTGTCTAACGTCGAAATGGATGCGCAGCAAAAGGCTGATCTTTTCCCAGTGTTTGGCGATTATGTACCGGATATGGTTTTGGGCAAGTCAGATCCAAGAATTTTCGTGCGCGCTCGCCTGAAAAACATCCGTGTCACCAATTTTGCAGTGCGGTTTAATCGAAAGATGGCAACAAATAGCTACACACCGCCCGACTTGGTTGTTGCGCACTGCCACGCGGACAGTTTCGAGAGTTTTAAATCCAATCTTCCTCGCCGCATCGAGGAAGGCTACGCCTATGCCAAACCAGGCGATCAAAACATCAAAAATACACTGGAGGCCTTTGATTACAAAGAAAACACGCCAGACCTAGAGGCCTTTTTCCACGAAGTTTGCAGTGCGCGCCCTGAATTACTGGAAGCGTTAGAAGCGCACGAGGCACTATTTGAGTTTAACCTAAACCTAGATGAAAAGGTGAACCATTTGATTGAGGGATTGGTGCCATGAACCAATCAACTTGGGGCATTGTCAGCACAATCAAAGCATCCACAAAGGACATCTTATCCTTCGCGGCCTATCACCTAAGCCTAGGCGCAACACATCTCTATATTTACTTGGATGATTGCAACGAACAAACTTGGGAATGGCTCGAGGCGCATCCCCAAATTACCGCCATCAAAACCGACGATGCTTACTGGAACCAACTGCGGAAAAAGAGGCCTCAAAAGCATCAGGTCCGACAAACACGAAATGCCACGCATTGCTACGCATCCAACCCTCAAGTCGATTGGCTCGCGCATATCGATGTCGACGAATTCCTCGTATTCAACGAAACGATCGAAAGAAAGCTCAACACCACCAGCGCAAACGTTCTACGTGTTGCGCCATTTGAAAGCTTGTGCAGCGAAGATCAAAGTCAAAACCAGATCTATTGCAAAGCCAAACTTCCCAATGGCCCTGAAGGCGACGCGCTTGCCCAAGAGATTTACCCGATGTTTGGGGCATTCTTCAAAAGCGCTTTCGTAAGCCATACAGCCGGTAAAATCCTCGTAAGAACCGGCTTGCCAGACATCGAAATTCGCATCCATCGGGCTTTTGATCACGATAAGAACGCCATCAAAGACGTAGATATTCCTGAGGCTGAACTATGCCACTTACACATTCAAAGCTGGGAAAAATGGCTAAAGATCATGACGTTCCGCCTGTCCAAGGGATCCTATCGTGCAGAGCTTGAGCAATCGATTAAAGCGGGCTCTGGCCGCATGTCTCGACACAACCTATTTTCTGCGATGACCGCTGAAAACAACGATGATCTGCGCGCCTTTTTTGAAGAAGTTTGTCTTGCAACGCCTGAGCTTTTGAACAAGTTAAAAACACACGGCTTGCTACGTGCCTATAATTTGAACCTAAACGCACATATGGCGAAACATTTCCCCGATTTTCAGGGGTAACGTTTCCAAACTGCCGACAATAGAAAAACCCATTTTTCACAAATCGTAAGCATTTTGCTGCTTTCGTTGACCTGAAAGCCTTATTGCGCTACATCCACCGCGATAGATCACAACTGCGATATAACGCGAGGCCATACGGGCCTGATCTAATTCAGCCGCTGCGGGCAAATGTGTCCGTAAACCACGGATACACATGACAAAATTCTCTGACCTAAATCTGAACCCAAAGGTTCTGAAAGCTATCAGTGAAGCGGGGTATGAATCCCCGACCCCTATTCAAGCCGGTGCAATCCCTCCTGCCCTCGAAGGCAAAGACGTTTTGGGCATTGCGCAAACTGGTACAGGCAAGACCGCCAGCTTTACTCTTCCAATGATCTCTTTGTTGGCACGTGGGCGCGCACGCGCACGTATGCCGCGCAGCTTGGTACTGTGCCCAACACGGGAATTGGCCGCTCAGGTTGCTGAAAACTTTGATGCTTATACAAAACACCTGAAACTGACCAAAGCTCTCCTAATCGGTGGTGTCAGCTTCAAGGAACAAGAATCTATCATCGACAAGGGCGTCGACGTATTGATCGCGACACCAGGTCGTCTGCTCGACCATTTCGAGCGCGGCAAACTGATCTTGTCTGATGTAAAAGTCATGGTCGTCGATGAAGCTGACCGTATGCTGGATATGGGCTTTATCCCAGACATCGAACGCATCTTTGGCCTGACACCATTCACACGTCAAACCCTGTTCTTCTCTGCCACGATGGCACCAGAGATCGAACGCATCACAAATACCTTCCTGTCCGCTCCTGCGCGCATTGAAGTGGCGCGTCAGGCGACAGCGTCTGAGAACATCACCCAGGGTGTGGTTATGTTCAAAGCCTCTCGCCGCGACCGCGAAGGCAGTGAAAAGCGTAAGGTTTTGCGCGAGTTGATCAAACTTGAGGGTGACACCTGCACAAACGCGATCATCTTCTGTAACCGCAAGACTGATGTAGATATCTGCGCGAAATCCATGAAGAAATATGGATTGAACGCGGCACCAATTCACGGTGATCTGGAACAATCTCAGCGGATGAAAACGCTCGATAGTTTCCGCAACGGCGAACTTCAATTCCTTGTCGCCTCAGATGTTGCAGCGCGTGGCCTGGATATCCCAGACGTAACACACGTTTTCAATTTTGATGTCCCAGGCCATGCTGAAGATTACGTGCACCGTATCGGTCGTACAGGCCGTGCTGGTCGTGATGGTAAGGCCGTCATGATCGTGTCGCCGCGCGATGAAAAAGCCTTTGATGCGATTGAAGCACTGATCCAAAAAGAAATCCCGCGCATCGAAAACCCGGTTAAACCGGCAGAACGTAAGCGCAAGCCTAAGGTCGAAGCTGAAGCTCCAGTTGAGGCCGTTGAAGAGCCAAAGGCAGCCGAAGCTGCAAACACCAACGAAAGCGGCAACAAGTCCCGTAGTCGCAGCCGTTCGCGTGGCCGCGGTGGAGACCGCAAGGCCGATAACACGCCTGTTGTGGGCATGGGCGATCACATGCCGAGCTTTATCGCGCTTAGCTTCGATGAACGCCGCGCCGCTGACGCAGCCTAAACTTCAAAGCCAATTCAAAACAAAAAAGGCCCTATGATTTCTCATAGGGCCTTTTCTTTGCAATGAGAGGATCTTAGCTCAAACGGCTGATAATCACAGTCGCCTCTGGCTTTTTACCGATTTCGTCTTTCGCACTATTACGCGCGATACGGCGCAGATTTTCTTCGAGTTTATCATCGTCTGCCAAGGTCTTGGCGCCCGCACGGCCCAAGAATTGCGTCAGATCTGCCTCCAAAACATCAACCAAGGACGCAAAGCTGCGACCCGTTTCAGGCAAGCCCATAAGTTCTACCCAAGCTTCACCAAGCGGCTCATCATCTTCATCTAGAACGACATTGATGATCACGTGGCCATTCAGCGCCATACGGATACGATCACGCACAACACCATCCATCGCGCCAATCTTAACGCTTCCATCTAGGTAGGTCCGACCGGTCTCCACAAACTCAGTGACCTTTGGTTCATTGCCCGTCAGATCAACCATCGTCCCATTCACAGCAACTACACTCTGGCGGCCTTTCGCCTCAGACAGTTTCGCATGTTCGCGCAAATGACGATGTTCGCCATGCATCGGGATTACCATCTGCGGGTTCACGATGTCCTGCATACGTTCCAAATCTGGACGGTTCGCATGACCAGACACGTGATACAGCCCACTGCTGTCATCCACCACATCAACGCCCATTTCAGAAAGCTGGTTGATGATACGGAAAACGCCCTTTTCGTTACCAGGAATGGTTTTCGAGCTGAACAGGAACAAATCGCCCTCTTTCAGCACCATACCGTTGTGTTTGCCACGCGCCAATTGGGCCGACGCCGCGCGACGCTCGCCTTGCGAACCGGTGACGAGCAACATCAAATTCTCACGTGGTATAGCCCGAGCATCCTCTGGGCTGACAACTGTTGGAAAGTCTTTCAACACACCTGTTTCAATTGCCGCTTCGATCATACGGCGCATTGCGCGCCCCATCAGACAGATTGACCGCCCAGCCCGTTCACCAGCCTCAGCCAGCGTTTTCACACGCGCCACGTTTGATGCAAATGTTGTCGCGACAACCATATGAGGCGCGGAAGACACCAATTTCTCAATCTCCGGCCCAACAGTCACCTCGGAACGGCCCGCTGCGCGAGAGAACACGTTGGTACTATCGCACACCAGAGCCTTCACACCTTTGGATGCCACAGAAGCCCAAAGATCGGGATCAAAGGCCTCGCCCACCACAGGTGTTTCATCCAATTTGAAATCGCCTGTGTGGATCACACGGCCAGCTGGCGTATCGATCACCAAAGCACCGCTTTCAGGGATGGAATGTGAAATCGGCAAGAAGCCAACTGTGAACGGGCCCGCTTCGGTCGTTTCTGGCCATGCTGAAACGGTTGTAATGGCCTCTTCAGGTTGCCCTTGATCGCGCATCTTGTGACGCGCGAGATTGGCTGTAAAGGCGCGGGCATAAACCGGCGCGCCAAGTTTTTCCCAGAACTGGCCAATCGCCCCAATATGATCTTCGTGACCATGTGTGATATAGATCGCTTCCAGACGGTCTTTGTTTTCCATCAACCATGTCATGTCTGGGAAAATCAAATCCACCCCAGGCGTGGTCTCCATATCGGAGAAGGTCACGCCCAGATCCACAAGGATCAATCGCTCTTTGCCCTGTGGCCCGTAGCCATAGACATAGGCGTTCATACCAATTTCACCTGCCCCGCCAAGAGGAAGGTAAATCAAACGGTCACTGCTCATAAATGGATCAGCTTTCTTTATTATAGTCATGAATCACGGTCAGGCCGTGCATTGTTAGGTCGTCTTCGATCGTATCAAAAAGGCGATCACCCTTGGCAAACAGTGGGGCCAGCCCGCCGGTTCCGATGACTTTCATCGGCGCGCCATATTCAGCTTTGATCCGTGCAATGATGCCCTCGATCAAGCCCGTGTACCCCCAGAATACACCAGATTGAATGCAGCCGACGGTGTTGGTGCCAATCACCTTCTCTGGCTGACTTATGTCTACATGAGGTAGGGCCGCAGCGCCTGAGTGCAAGGCCTCAAGGCTTAGGTTCACCCCAGGCGCAATCACCCCGCCCACATAGGCGCCATCATCGGCGACAACATCAAAGTTCGTAGCCGTCCCGAAATCAACGACCACCACATTACCTCCATGGCGATCATAGGCAGCGACCGCATTGGCCAATCGGTCAGGTCCAGGCTGAGTGCCTTTATCGACACGCGGCGCAATAGGCAACTTGCATTCTGGCTTCCCTACCACGATCGGGCGACAGTCAAAGAACCGATCTGCAAAAACGCGCAGGTTAAAAACAACCCGAGGCACAGTTGAGGAGATAATCACATCGGTGATATCAAGATCGATTTTATAGTGATCGATCAGTGTCGAAAACCATGTGAAATAGGCATCCGCAGTGCGTGCATGGTGGGTTGATGTGCGCAGCGTGCATAGAAACTTGCTGCCATCCCAAATCGAGAAGACCGTATTTGTGTTTCCGCAATCAATCGCCAAAAGCATAGCCGACGCCCTCAGAAAAAAATGTCTGCCGCAGGGATCGCGACAGAACCTCCAGCGGTTTTCAACACCAGATTGCCTGAATTGTCCACAGTATCAAATGTACCGACATAGCTCTCACGCATGGTACGTGCCGTAATCACCTCTCCCAAACGGGCCGCTCGCAACAGCCAAGCCGTGCGAATGGGCTCAAATCCATAGGTCACAAACTGTGTTTCCCAATGGGCATAAGCAGGCGCAAGGTAATCCAAGAACGTTTCAGGATCGATTGCGACCCCTAGGTCAGACGCCAAAGACACAGGCGCAACGGCCCCTTCCTCTAGCACGCCACGATCAGGCGCTTCAGCAAGGTTTACCCCTATACCAATCGACAAGTGGCTCACCCTGCCGCCAGCCATGCCAGCGCTTTCCAGCAGGATACCGGCTACCTTGCCGCCGTTTAGCAGAACGTCATTAGGCCATTTCAAAGAGAATGCCTGTGGACGGCCGGAAACTTCGACAAATGCATCAAACAAGGCGAGCGATGCCACGAAAGATCGCAAAGCCATCACATCCGGTGCTTCCTGTGGACGCACCACTAAGGTCGCAGCGAAATTTCCTTTGTCAGAAAGCCACCCTCGCCCACGACGTCCGCGCCCAGCCGTTTGCTGCAATCCCAAGATCCATTCGGGTCCAGCCAATTCGCCCGCAATCCGCGAGGCTTCCGCATTGGTACTATCCACCTGCGCCAACACACGTCGCCCATATCCAACTGGCCAGTCTGTCACAGCATCCACCTTTTTCTTGATGAAAATACCTTTGCCAAAGGCATCAAAAACAAAAGACGCGCCTGCAGGGGCGCGTCCTTCTTGAATCTATGATCTTCGATCAATTGACAAGCGCAGCCGCGGCCATGCTTGCCGGCCCTTCTATTCCAAACAGGTTGATCAACCCCAAGACCAAAACCGCAGCAGAGGCCATCAAGAACCCGTAGAGAACAGGGCTTTGATTGCTATCTAAACCATCTGCATCTTCATCGCCAAAATACATGAAGAAGACGATACGCAGATAGTAATAGGCTCCGATCACAGAAGCGATCACACCAGCTACCGCGAGCCAAACCAGCCCAGCATCGTAAGCCGCGCGCAGCACTTCCAGTTTACCGAAGAAACCAACAAACGGCGGCACGCCAGCCAGCGAGAACATCAGGATTAGCACAGCAATCGCCTTACCGGGTTCACGCTTAGCATACATGTTCAAAGACCGAATATCCGTTACCGGTTGACCGTCGCGCTCCATCGACAGGATGAAGGCAAAGGTACCGATATTGGTCGCCACATAAATCGCCATATAGATCAACATAGATTTAACACCCATCTCGGTGCCGGCCGCCAAGCCCATCAATGCATAGCCCATATGGGCAATCGAAGAATACGCCATAAGGCGTTTGATGTCTTTTTGACCAATCGCAGCGACGGCGCCCAAATACATCGACAGAACAGACAGTAACGCAACAATCTGCTGCCAGTCTTTGACGACTCCGCCAAAGGCATCATGAACAACTCGCGCGAACAGAGCCATTGCGGCAACCTTTGGAGCTGTCGCAAAGAACGCGGTGATCGGTGTCGGGGCGCCTTCATAAACGTCAGGCGTCCACATATGAAACGGAACCGCAGATACTTTGAAGGCCAAGCCGGAAACAACAAAGGTCAAACCAAACAGCAAACCAAGAGAGGTCTGCCCCTCACCCGCAGCTTGAATAATACCCGCAAATTGCGTTGTGCCAGCAAAGCCATAGACCAAAGAAGAGCCGTACAAAAGCAGACCAGACGACAACGCACCAAGTACAAAATACTTCATGCCCGCTTCGGTAGACTTCACACTATCGCGGCGCAAAGAGGCGACCACATAAAGTGCCAAAGATTGAAGCTCTAGGCCCATATATAGCGCCATCAAATCTCCAGCGCTGACCATCATCATCATGCCGACAACGGACAGGACAACAAGAATTGGGTACTCAAACCGCAGCAACCCACGGCGAGACATATACTCTTGGCCCATGACCAAAACCGCTGCTGCGGACAGCAATATCGTCACCTTTGCAAAACGAGCAAAGCTGTCGTCGTTGAACATGCCGTTAAAGGCGACTTGCGTCCCCTCGCCCGTCACGCCAATCCAAATGGCCACAATCGCTAAAACTGCGCCGGTCACCCAAGTTAACAAGCCTGCCCAAGCATCTTTACCGCCATAGACAGCCCCAAGCAGTGCGACCATCGCATAAACCGCCAAAACGATCTCCGGCAGGATGATATTCAGATCAGTTGAGATCATTGTGTATCTCTCCCTTAGTGCGATGCCGCAATTTGCGCCGAGGCTGGAGCCTGCGCCAATGCGGTGTCATAATTGTGGATCAGCGCTTCGACGGAAGGGCCAATAATGTCTGTAATCAGAGATGGGTAAACGCCCAAGATCAATGTCATGGCAATCAACGGCGCGAAAATCCATTTCTCTCGTGCACCCATGTCAGTGATTGTCTTCAAGCTTTCTTTGATCAAGTCACCCATAACCACGCGACGATACAGCCACAAAGCATAGGCCGCTGACAGGATCACACCCGATGTCGCAATCGCAGCCACCCAAGTGTTCTTTTGGAAAGCCCCCATCAGGGTCAAAAACTCGCCAACAAATCCAGATGTGCCCGGCAGACCAACGTTGGCCATTGTGAAGAACATAAAGATCAGCGCATAGGCCGGCATACGATTGACCAAGCCCCCATAGGCCTCAATCTCGCGCGTATGCATACGGTCGTAGATCACGCCCACACACAAGAACAATGCGCCGGAGATAAAGCCGTGGCTCAGCATCTGGAAGATCGCGCCATCAATGCCCTGTTGGTTCGCCGCAAAAATCCCCATCGTGACATACCCCATGTGGGCCACCGAAGAATAAGCGATCAACTTCTTCATATCTTCCTGAACCAGCGCCACCAAAGATGTGTACACGATCGCAATCGCGGACATCCAAAGCACCAAATCAGTCAAAACATCCGCCCCGATCGGGAACATCGGCAAGCTAAACCGTAGGAAGCCATAACCGCCCATCTTCAGCAGGATCGCGGCCAAAACCACAGAGCCTGCTGTCGGCGCTTGAACGTGCGCATCTGGCAACCATGTGTGCACTGGCCACATCGGCATCTTCACCGCAAAGGAAGCGAAGAAAGCGATGAAAAGCATCGTTTGCAAACCACCCACGACATGAATGCCCAAAATCGAGAAGCTTTCAGAGGCGAACGTATGGTTCATCAAAGTTGGAATATCTGTCGTTCCCGCATCCGCATACATGGCGATCATCGCCACAAGCATCAGAACAGAACCAAGGAACGTATACAGAAAGAACTTGAAGCTCGCATAGATCCGGTTTGCACCGCCCCAAATCCCGATAATCAGGAACATCGGGATCAAACCCGCTTCGAAGAACAGATAGAACAGCACCAGATCCAGCGCCATGAACACGCCAAGCATCAACGTTTCAAGCAGCAGGAACGCAATCATGTATTCCTTTACCCGCTTGTTCACGTTCCAGGATGCGGCAATCGTCAATGGCATCATGAATGTCGTCAGCATGACAAACAGAACCGAAATACCGTCAACGCCAAGCTTATACTTCAGGCCAAGCAGCCAATCCCGTTCTTCGACGAATTGCATGCCAGTGTCTTGCGGATCGAACTCCGCCAAAATGAACAGCGACACAAGAAAGGTAATGACCGTTGCAATCAGGGCCACCCACTTGGCGTTGCGCTGCGCGGATTCCGTTTCTCCACGCAAGAACACCAACAGGATCGCAGCCGCAATCGCCGGAATGAAGGTAACAATGGAAAGAAGGTTATCCATTAGTGCGCTCCTCCGCTGAGCGTCATCCATGTGATCAAGACAACGATGCCGATCACCATGGCGAAGGCGTAAGTAAAGATGTAACCAGATTGCGCGCGGCCTGCGAGTTTGGTGAAGAATGGAATAATCCCCATCGCGATGCCATTGATAGACCCATCAATCACATTGCCATCGCCACGCTTCCAAAGGAAACGACCAATCCACTGAGATGGACGCACAATGAGGAAATCGAAGATCTCGTCAAAGTACCATTTGTTCAACAAGAACAGATACAAAGGACGTTGGCTTTCGGCCACTTTACGCGGCATGCTCGGATCCCAAATGTAGAACCAGACAGCTGTTACAAAGCCAAGCAACATGGCAATGAACGGGCTGATCTTAACCCACTTCGGGACGTAATGCGCATCGTGCAGCACGTGGTTATCAGGGTGCATAAAGATCGCACCGGTCGGCACCACATCATGATCTGAACCAGTAGCAGCATGATCATCATGCGCTTCTTCCTTGGCATGATCGTCTTTCGCATGATCATCCCCATGATGAACCTCTTCAACATGATGATCTCCACCAGCGATACCGAAGAACTTGTTCACACCATCGCCAAAGAAGGCGTTGTACCAAATCATACCGGCGAACACCGCACCAAGGCTTAGAACGCCAAGCGGGATCAGCATGACCAATGGGCTTTCATGGGCGTGCTCATGCGTGTGCTCATCACCGCGTGGTTTGCCATAAAAGGTCAGGAACATCAGGCGCCAGCTATAGAAGGATGTGAACAAAGCCGCGATCACCAACATCCAGAAGGCATAGCCCCCTGCCGTGCCAGCATAGGCGCTTTCGATCACCGCGTCTTTAGACAGGAAACCAGCGAAACCAAAATGCGTCAGTGGAATACCAACACCGGTAATGGCCAAAGTTCCCAGCATCATTGCCCAGAAGGTGTAAGGAAGCTTACGACGCAAACCGCCATAGTTCCGCATATCTTGCTCATGGTGCATGCCGTGAATAACCGACCCTGCCCCCAAAAACAGCATCGCCTTAAAGAAGGCGTGTGTGAACAGATGGAACATCGCCACGGAATACACACCAAGGCCAGCGGCTACGAACATATAACCAAGCTGCGAACATGTTGAATAAGCGATGACGCGCTTGATGTCGTTCTGAACCAAACCAACCGTCGCGGCAAAGAAAGCCGTTGTAGCCCCCAGGAAAACAATAAACGACGTCGCCTCGGGCGCATATTCCATCAGCGGTGACATGCGGCATACAAGGAATACACCAGCCGTTACCATGGTCGCTGCGTGGATCAGCGCCGATACAGGCGTCGGGCCTTCCATCGCGTCTGGCAACCAAGTGTGCAGCAACAACTGAGCTGATTTCCCCATCGCGCCGACAAACAGCAAAAAGGCCAGCAGGTTCGCCGCGTTCCAATCCGTCCACAAGAACCGAATGCTTGTCTCTGCGAGTTCTGGTGCCGCGGCAAAGATCACATCGAACTGGATGCTGTCAGTCAGCATAAACAGCCCGAAGATCCCCAAGGCAAAGCCAAAGTCGCCCACACGGTTCACAACAAAGGCTTTGATAGCCGCCGCGCCAGCGCTTTGCTTTTTGAAGTAGAAACCAATCAGCAAATAAGACGCAACACCAACACCTTCCCAACCAAAGAACATCTGGACAAGGTTGTCAGACGTCACAAGCATCAGCATCGCGAAGGTAAAGAAGCTCAGATACGCAAAGAAACGTGCTTTATAGTTCTGATCTTTGTCAAAATGATCGTCATGCGCCATGTAGCCAAAGGAATACAGATGCACTAGCGCCGACACGGTGGTCACAACGATCAACATGATCGAGGTCAAACGATCCAAACGGATCGACCAGTTGGTGTCTAGGCTACCAGACTGAATGAAGTTCAGAATGTGGATGGTTTCCGTTTCTGGCCCATGGCTTAGGAAAACAATCCAAGACAGCAAACAGGCCAAAAACAGCAGGCCGGTGGTGACATATTGCGCGGCCGTTTCACCGATATAACGCCAGCCGAAGCCACCGATAATCGCACCCACCAAAGGCGCAAAGAGGATGATCGTTTCCATGCTCAATTAGCCTTTCATCACGTTAACATCTTCAACCGCAATCGTGCCGCGGTTTCTGAAGAAGCTGACCAAGATCGCTAGACCAATCGCCGCCTCAGCAGCGGCAACCGTCAGTACAAACAGCGTAAAGACCTGCCCCACCAAATCGCCAAGGAAAGAGCTGAAGGCCACAAGGTTGATATTCACCGCAAGCAGCATCAATTCGATCGACATCAGCAAGATGATCACATTCTTCCGGTTCAGGAAGAGGCCGAAAATGCCGATGACGAACAAAGTCGCCGCAACGGTCAGATAATGTTCCAGTCCGATCATGCCTTCACCCAATGGTCTTGTTTCGTCTTTGTTTCAAATAACGCAAAGCCAACACTGTGCCCCCCGCTTTCACTGCCCAGAGCGCTGCAAACCCAGCGACCCCAACCGTGCTAAAAACCGTTTCCGCAAATGCCAGCATTACAGACCCTGCCCCGGTTTAATGTCTTTCATTTCCATCGCCTGCGCTGGATCACGCCACATTTGCGTCAGCACGTTCTGGCGTTTCACATCGCGACGGTGACGGATCGTCAGAACAATCGCGCCAATCATCGCAACCAGCAGGATCAGGCCCGCCAGTTGGAACAACAGGAAATATTGATCGTAAATCAGCAGCCCCAAAGCTGCAGTGTTTTCAACGCCTTCCGGCGCAACAGCTGCGCGCAAGGCTTCCGCCTGTTCGGCCTCTTCCCAAGCGCCAAAGGCCAGACCGAATTGCATCAACAGCACAACACCAATCAGCAAGGCAATCGGCATATATTGGGCCATACCTGCTTTTAGCTCGGCGAAATCAACATCCAGCATCATCACGACAAACAGGAACAAAACCGCCACCGCGCCGACGTAAACAATGATCAGCAACATCGCGACAAATTCCGCCCCAAGCAGCACAAACAAGCCAGCCGCGCTGATAAAGGATAGGATCAGCCACAAGACCGAGTGCACCGGATTTTTACTGATCACGGTAAACAGCCCGCCTGCGATCACACAGATCGCAAACAAATAGAATGCAAGCGCCGCTATGGTCATGTCTCACTTTCCTCGTTGTCTTCCAAAACCGACTGGGCGATTTCCATCGCTTTGGTCATGGCTGGAATGCCGGCGAACATCGACATCTGGCCAATGGTCTCGACGATTTCTTGTTTCGTTGCGCCCAACTCCAGCAAGTGCCGGACAGTCAGACGAATTTGTGCGTCAGCTTGGCCCCCCAGAACGGTCAGCGCGCCAAGCGTCAAAAGCAGACGGGTCTTTGCATCAAGCCCGTCCTTATTCAGCGAATTACCAAAGAACATTTCCATCATGTCTTTGGGCATTGTCGGCCAGAGCGTTTCAAACCCTTTCGGCGAAAACGATTCAAGCGCAGGGTTCATGGATTTCGCCATGTCCTGATACTGCGCGATCATCGCTTCAAAAGGGTTCTTCGGTTCGCTCATCGGTAAGGCGCATCCAGCTCTAGGTTACGCGCGATTTCGGCTTCCCAACGTTCCCCATTCGAAAGCAGCTTGTCTTTGTCATAAAACAACTCTTCGCGGGTTTCGGTCGCAAATTCGAAATTCGGCCCTTCAACAATCGCATCCACGGGGCAAGCTTCTTGGCAGAAACCGCAATAGATGCATTTGGTCATATCAATGTCATACCGCGTCGTGCGGCGACTGCCATCTTCGCGCGGCTCGGCATCAATGGTGATGGCCTGCGCAGGACAAACCGCTTCGCACAGCTTACAGGCAATGCAACGTTCTTCGCCGTTTGGATACCGGCGCAGCGCGTGTTCACCGCGAAAACGTGGCGACAGAGGCCCCTTTTCATGCGGGTAGTTCAAAGTCGCCTTAGGGGCAAAGAAGTACTTGAGCCCAAGCTTGAAGCCTTTGACGAAGTCCGCCAGCAGAAAATACTTGGCTGCGCGGGTATAGTCGATGTTTGCCATATCAGCCTCCAATCGCCCAGCGAGCATAGGCGCCGCCGAAAGCTTCGAATTTTGCAAGAAATGCCACGATCACAACCCAAACCAGGGACAGCGGCAGGAAGACTTTCCAGCCGATACGCATCAGTTGGTCATAGCGGTAGCGTGGCGTAATCGCCTTTACCATCGCGAAGATGAAGAAGAAAAACGCCATTTTGCCAACCATCCAAAGCGCGCCATCTGGCAAGCCCGGGATTGGGGACAACCAGCCACCAAAGAACAGCAGCGACGTCAGTGCGCACATCAGGAAGATGGCAATGTATTCACCCGCCATAAACAGCAGGAACGGCGTCGAGGAATATTCCACTTGATAGCCCGCTACCAATTCAGATTCCGCTTCTGGCAAGTCAAACGGTGGACGGTTGGTTTCCGCCAAGGCCGAGATAAAGAACAAGAACACCATCGGGAAATGCGGCAGCCAGTACCAGCTGAAGAACCCATAGTCCCCATCCTGCGCCCGCACAATATCGCCAAAGTTCATGGAGCCTGTTGAGATGATGATACCGATGATGATCAGACCGATAGACACTTCATAAGAAATCATCTGTGCCGCAGAGCGCAAAGATCCAAGGAATGGGTACTTAGAGTTAGACGCCCAGCCCCCCATGATCACGCCATAAACTTCCAAAGAAGACACCGCAAAGACATACAGGATCGCGACGTTAATATCAGACAACACCCAAGTGTCGTTAAACGGGATCACCGCCCAGGCGATCATGGCCAAAACAAAGGATGTCATCGGCGCAAGCAAGAAGACCGTTTTGTCAGCGCCCGCAGGCACGACGATCTCTTTTACGATATATTTCAACGCATCCGCGACCGTCTGCAAAAGCCCCCATGCGCCGACCACGTTTGGCCCGCGACGCATCTGAACCGCTGCCCAAATTTTGCGATCCCCATACACAAGGAACAACAGCGAGATCATCACAAAGGCGACAACCGCCAAAACCTGCGCAACGATCAGGACGCCTAGTCCTAAAGGGGTGGTAAAGAAATCAGCCATAGGTCCTCACACCGTGGGTATTCTATTTTCTTCGCAGTTAAAGACGATGACTTCAGCATCAATTGTCTTCAAACCACGCGGCAGTGCTGGTGAAATGGTGTAAACCGCATCCCCTCGCCAAATGCCTTCTTGAAACTCAACTGTTGTCCGAACATGACGCGCAAAGCCATATCCTCGGATCAACGCATATTGCGCCGCTGCACATTCCGCATAGGCGTTTACATCTGCCTCATGGCGCGCATCACGCATTTCAACGTGAAAATTCACCAAATCGCCTTCCAGCAACCGAGTGTCCACACCATCGTAAGTGGGCTCAAAGACCAACTCGTCTTTTGACGTGGTGTCTTGCTCTGCACAAGCAGAGAGACCGGCGACAGCCAGTATCATCAACGCTTTATGCAAAAAGCCCCCCATTCCGTTTACTCCGCCGCCATCTTTTGCGCGGCACGCGCTTTGGCATTGGCAGACAGCTCAGCCATCAAGCTGCTTGCGCGGGCAATTGGGTTTGTCAGGTAGAAATCACCAATCGCGCCCAAGAATGTCGCCGCCCCCATTTTATCAGTCGGCAAGGCAGTCCATTCGTTTTCAACGACCTGATCCACCTTCGCCAAATGCGGCACCTCTTTAATCATGGCGCTGCGCAACTGCGCCAAGCTGTCAAATGGCAAAGCGTCACCCAGCTCCGCAGAGAGGGCGCGCAAAATCGCCCAGTTCTCTTTCGCTTCACCCGGTGCAAAATTCGCGCGCATCGCAAGCTGCGGGCGACCTTCGGTATTCACAAATAGACCGTTCTCTTCGGTATAGGCCGCGCCAGGCAAGATCACATCAGCGCGCATCGCGCCACGATCCCCGTGAGAGCCTTGGTAAATCACAAAGGCACCCGCATCGATATCAACCTCATCCGCGCCAAGGTTATAAATCACCTCTGCCCCATCCACAGCGGCCAAAACTCCGCCTTCGGTGGTTGCGCCCACATCCATTGCGCCAACGCGAGAGGCTGCGGTATGCAGAACCATTAGCTTGGAACCAGTGTCCTCTGCCAACTTCTGTGCATGAGCCAGAACAGCCAAGCCATCCGCTTCTCGTAAAGCGCCCTGCCCGACAATCACAACCGATGGCATATCTTTTACGGCGCCGTAGTTTTTGCCAACGATGCTTTCCAGTGCGGCACGGTCTGTACCTACGTGCGCATAATCATAAGTCAGGTCTACCGCTGGGCCGACCAAACCAACCTGAGCCCCATTGGCCCAAGCTTTACGAATTCGAGCGTTCAACACCGGCGCTTCAACGCGTGGATTGGTGCCAATCAACTGAATGAATTTGGCATTATCGATGTCTTCAACGGTCGCATTCCCAACATAACCAAACCGGCTATCCAGCGGCAGGCGGGTATTGTCAGTGCGGCATTCTACTTTACCGCCAAGGCCTTCGACCATTGCTTTCAAAGCAAAAGCCGCTTCGGTGGAAACGAGATCTCCAACCAATCCAGCGACCTTCTTGCCCTTCATCGCGTCAGCCGCTTTGCTCAAAGCCTCGCCCCAAGTCGCGGGGCGCAGCTTACCGTTTTCACGCACATACGGGCGATCCAAACGCTGGCGGCGCAGACCATCCCATACAAAACGCGTCTTGTCGGAAATCCATTCCTCGTTCACGCCATCATGGTTACGCGGCATGATCCGCATCACTTCACGGCCCTTCGTGTCTACACGAATGTTAGACCCCAAAGCGTCCATCACGTCGATGGTTTCCGTCTTCGTCAGCTCCCAAGGACGCGCTGTGAAGGCATAAGGCTTCGATGTCAGCGCACCCACCGGACACAGATCAATGATGTTGCCCTGCAGGTTACTATCCAAGGTTTCATTCAGATAGCTTGTGATCTCTGCATCTTCACCGCGGCCTGTTTGGCCCATCTGTGTAATACCCGCGACTTCGGTCGTGAAACGCACACAGCGCGTACAAGAAATGCAGCGGGTCATTGTCGTCGAAACCAGCGGCCCCAGATCCAAATCATCGACGGCACGCTTCGCTTCTTTAAAGCGCGAGCCAGACAGACCATACGCCACAGCTTGGTCCTGCAGATCACATTCACCACCTTGGTCGCAAATTGGGCAATCCAGAGGATGGTTGATCAGAAGAAACTCCATCACACCTTCACGCGCCTTTTTCACCATAGGCGAATTGGTCTTTACGACAGGCGGTTGCCCTTCCGGACCAGGGCGCAAATCACGCACCTGCATTGCACAAGACGCAGCCGGTTTTGGTGGTCCCCCTACAACCTCAACAAGACACATGCGGCAGTTGCCCGCGATAGAGAGACGCTCATGATAGCAGAAGCGCGGCACCTCGATCCCAGCTTGTTCACAAGCTTGGATCAGGGTCATTGCGCCTTCGACCTCTACTTCGTGGTCGTCGATGATGATCTTGCGTAGGTCAGACATAGGTTATTTCGCCCTTAACAGCGCGCCGATCTGGCTGGATTTCTCGATCTCTGCACGCCCAAGCGCACAGTATGTATTTGGGTCGTCGAAACGGACGCCATTTGCTTTTAGATACGCTTCACCACGGCGGCGCAGCTCTGCTTTATTGGCGGCACTCGTGCGGAACGCATCAATTTCATCTTTAGAATAGCCAAGCGCTTTGGCCTCATTTTGAATGCCGTTTATATAATTCAACGCCTTTACCATGCGCGCTGAAATACTTGGGCAAACATTGCGAATTTCATCAGCAATACCAACCCACAACAGCCCACTGGTAATGCTCTCCACTTGCTCAAGTGGTTGCTTGGCCTGTGCGATACCAGCCGTTGTGCTTGTTGCAAAAACCAAAGCGATCATTGTCATACGCATGAGTTAACTCCTTCCATGCCAAATAGGGCTGCAAAAACGCGCCCCGTCAGACCTTTAGAAAGGTTTAGCCCCATTGATATGCAATAACACACAGCGTTGCTGGCGCGTTTTTGCCTATATGTGGCAAGGGTTTCCCCATGATATGAAACCTGCATCATCACGGTTTGCAGGTACCCTGCGCAATCAACGTGTCGCCATCAATCAGCTGCGCCTCGGCTGGGTCAACCGCCCATGCGATGGTGGACGTGCCGTACTGCTGAATGCAATATTCGACACCACCATAGGCCGCCGCTTCGCGCGCGCCCTCTAAGGTTGCCGCCGAAGAGCCGACCTGAACATCAAAGCTCGCGCGGTCCTCTTTGCTGACTTTGTTGGCCTTGATGCGATACTTCTGACCATCAAACCGTACGCCATCGTCAGTCAAACGAGAGCACGCTGTCATGGCCAATGCCGCTGTCATTAAGAATACAACTGTCGTTTTCATCGTCTTACTCCGCCGCCATGGCGCCCATGCGGCCGGTTCGTTGCGCTTTAATGCGATCTTCAATTTCTTCACGGAAGTTGCGGATCAAACCCTGAATTGGCCAAGCTGCCGCATCACCAAGCGCACAAATCGTGTGGCCTTCAACCTGTTTGGTGACATCCCAAAGCATATCGATTTCTTCAATCTCAGCCTCGCCTTTGACCAACCGATCCATCACGCGCATCATCCAACCGGTGCCTTCACGACACGGTGTACATTGGCCGCAGCTTTCATGCTTATAGAACTTAGACAAACGCCAAATCGCTTTAATGATGTCAGTCTGCTTATCCATCACGATCACCGCAGCCGTGCCGAGACCGGAACCAAGATCATTACGCAGGTAATCAAAATCCATCACCGCATCACGCATGTTTTCACCGCGCACACAAGGCACAGATGATCCACCTGGAATCACGGCGAGCAAATTGTCCCAACCGCCGCGAATACCGCCACAGTGCTTTTCAATCAGCTCTTCGAATGAAATCGACATCGCCTCTTCAACCACACAAGGGTTATTCACGTGCCCAGAAATACCAAACAGTTTGGTGCCCGCATTGTTGGCGCGTCCAAAACCTGTAAACCAATCAGCGCCACGGCGCAGGATGGTCGGTACAACCGCAATCGATTCCACATTATTTACAGTCGTTGGGCACCCATACAGGCCCGCACCAGCTGGAAACGGCGGCTTCATGCGTGGCATGCCCTTTTTGCCTTCAAGACTTTCCAGCAAAGCGGTTTCTTCGCCGCAAATGTAAGCGCCAGCGCCGTGATGCAAGAACAGATCAAAATCCCAACCAGAGCCAGCCGCGTTCTTGCCCAGCATGCCCTTGTCGTAGGCTTCATCAATCGCAGCCTGCAACGCCTCGCGTTCGCGGATAAATTCGCCACGAATGTAAATATAAGCAGTATGAGCATTCATCGCGAAAGACGCGATCAACGCGCCTTCGATCAATGTATGCGGATCGTGGCGCATGATCTCGCGGTCTTTACAGGTGCCCGGCTCAGATTCATCAGCGTTGATCACCAAATAAGATGGGCGCCCATCGCTTTCTTTCGGCATGAAAGACCATTTCAGGCCAGTCGGGAAACCCGCGCCGCCACGACCACGTAGGCCAGAGGCTTTCATCGTATCGATAATCCAGTCGCGACCCTTTTGGATCAGGCCAGCCGTGCCATCCCAATGGCCACGCTGCTGCGCACCCTTCAAGGAACGATCGTGCATTCCATAAAGATTGGTAAAGATGCGATCTTGATCTTTAAGCATCCCGTCTACCCTTCTGCTGACCGGCGCGCGCGCCAAATCTGAAAAATATTTACAAACGCCCAGATGAGCGCTGCCAAAGCCGCCAGATCAAATAAGAAAGCATAACGCCCCCCTAATCCAACCAACGGTGCGATCATTTGCAATATCATCCAAAGAACCATTGAAATTGCGATAACCAAAGCAACCACTCGGGTCTTTCTCGCAAGCATTTGATCTTCTTCAGTCATTAACGATCTTGTCCTTCGGTGAGGCGCCTACAGCCGCAGGCGCCCCGTTATCTTACTTCTCTGCCTCAAGCGCTTTGGCTTGTGCAATCCAATCATCACGTTCGATACGGCCTTTGAACTTCAGGCGGCTATCCACCCAAGCCACATCGTCCGCGCTCCAAGCTGCAACCTGCGCATAGTGATAAAAGCCCAAACCGTTCAGCGTTTCTTCCAGCTTCGGCCCAACACCTTTGATCTTTTTCAGATCATCCGCTGCACCGCCACGTGGCGCTTTCAAAACTTCAGGCCCTGCTGCGCTGTCAGAAGCTTTCGTTTCAGCCTTCTTCGCTGGGGCCTTCTTCTTCGCTGGCGCTTTCTTCGCAGCCGCCTTCTTGGCCGCAGGCTTTTTGTCAGCCGCCTTTGCCGCTGACTTAGGCTTGGCTGCCGTCTTTGCCTTAACAGGCTCTTCTTTCGCTTCGGATGCCGTTTCTTCTTTCACATCAGCTGCAGTAGGCGCGTCTTCGGCCTTTGGCGCTGGCGCACTAGAAGCCGGCTTAGTAGACGCAGCCGCCGCTGCAGCAGCTGTTGCCGCCGCCGCTGGTGCAGCTGCTGATGCCACAGAGGACGCATTGCTTGAAGATGAGGTTTTTGAATAACCAGGCACTGGCTCACAGAACCATTTCTTAAACAGAAGGCCCAAAACAAACGCCGAAATCACGGCGATGATAAGCCCCAAACCCACGCCAGACAGGCCTTTGATCAGCAAAAACAGGATAATACCCAGCGCAATTGCCACGATCCAACACACCATCGTGCAGGTTTTGTTATTTTCCACTTCATTCATCTTCATTTGTCCCCTCTAGTTCGCTTTATTTAGTACACGTCACCTTTTTTCACGCGCTTAGAAAACTCAGTCTCTTCTCCAGAGGCCAGCTTCTTGGCTTGCTCGATCCAGTCATCACGCTGGATACGTCCTTTAAATTTCAATCGATTATCAACCCAAGCAATCTCTGCCTCGGTCCATTTTGCCACCTGATCATAGTGGTAGAAGCCAAGCTCATTCAGCGTCTGCTCAAGCTTTGGTCCAACACCTTTGATCTTTTTCAAATCATCTGCACCCGCTTTACGCGCAGCTTTCATCGTACGTGGCTTTTTCTCTGCCACGTCAGCTGCATCTGCTGCAGGCGCGGCCTTTGCAGCGGGTTTCTTAGCTGCGGCTTTTTTCGCTGGCGCTTTCTTGGCCTTCTTAGCCTCTTCCACCTGTTTCGCGACAGGTTTTGGCGAAGCAGGCGCGGCTGGCGTTGGCGCTTCCGCTGCGCGGCCCGCAACAACACCATCTTTACCCAACCAAGGCGTGGTCAAAGGCTCTTCAGTGCCATCAATCCGTTTGATCCCATCTTGCAGATCAACCGCGCGCTGCACCGAAGCGTTATACTGCGTTTTGCCGCTATCGTACTCCGTCAAAGACGACAGGCCAGCCAATGGCTCCGCCGCATATCGACCATTCTGGGGACCCGGTGTCGGAGTTTCCCCTGCTGCCATAGCATCAAGCATTTTGGCAAAACCCTCAGAGGTCAGATCCTCATAATAGTCTTTCCCAATCTGAGCCATCGGCGCATTTGTACAAGCTCCCAAACATTCAACCTCTTCCCAGCTGAATTTGCCATCTGCAGAAAGCTCATGCGGGTTCGCGGCGATCTTTTCTTTGCACACAGCAATCAGATCTTCCGCACCACAGATCATGCAAGACGTCGTACCGCAAATCTGAATATGCGCAACAGAACCAACAGGTTGCATCTGAAACATGAAGTAGAAAGAGGTCACTTCAAGCACACGAATATACGCCATGCCCAGCATGTCAGCGATATATTCAATAGCTGGTTTAGACACCCAGCCTTCTTGCTCTTGCGCACGCCACAACAAAGGGATCACGGCAGAAGCCTGACGCCCTTCAGGGTATTTCGTCATCTGCGCTTCAGCCCACTTTTGGTTGGCTTCCGTAAACGCAAAACTTTCGGGTTGGTCATGATACAGACGGCGCAACATTAGCGGTCGATCTCCCCAAATACGATATCCATAGTCCCGATGATCGCAGCCACGTCAGCCAATTGGTGGCCCGTTGCAATGTGATCCATCGCCTGCAAATGCGCATATCCCGGCGCGCGGATCTTGGCGCGATAGGGTTTGTTGCTACCATCCGCCACCAAATACACACCAAACTCCCCTTTAGGAGCCTCAACCGCGGCGTAAACCTCGCCTGCTGGCACGTGGAAGCCTTCAGTGTACAGTTTGAAGTGGTGGATCAAACTCTCCATCGACGTCTTCATATCACCGCGTTTCGGCGGCGTGATCTTGCCACGCGACAGGACATCCCCAGTTGCTTCACGCAATTTCACAATCGCTTGGCGGATGATCGACACAGATTGGCGCATTTCTTCCATACGCATCAGATAGCGATCATAGCAGTCGCCATTCTTGCCAATCGGCACTTGGAAGTCGAATTCATCATAGCATTCATACGGTTGCGCACGGCGCAGATCCCACGCCAAACCCGCAGAGCGCGCCATAACGCCGGTAAACCCGTATTGCATCACGGTCTCTTCATCCACGACGCCAATATCAACATTACGCTGTTTAAAGATACGGTTCTCGGTCAGCAGGCCATCGATGTCATCCAAACGCTCTGGGAACGTTAGCGCCCATTCTTCGATGTCATCCAACAACACATCTGGCAGATCCTGATGCACCCCACCCGGACGGAAGTACGCCGCATGCAAACGCGCACCACAGGCCCGTTCGTAAAAGATCATCAGCTTTTCGCGTTCTTCAAAGCCCCACAACGGAGGTGTCAGCGCGCCGACATCCATCGCCTGTGTAGTCACGTTCATCAAGTGGTTGAGAACACGGCCAATTTCACAGAACAACACGCGGATCAAAGACCCACGACGCGGCACCTCGGTGCCAGTCAGTTTTTCAATCGCCAGACACCAAGCATGTTCTTGGTTCATTGGCGCCACATAATCCAACCGGTCAAAATACGGCAGGTTCTGTAGGTACGTCCGGCTCTCCATGAGCTTTTCAGTCCCGCGATGCAGCAAGCCAACATGTGGATCGCAGCGTTCTACGATCTCGCCATCAAGCTCTAGAACCAAACGCAACACGCCGTGCGCCGCAGGGTGTTGCGGGCCGAAGTTAATATTGAAGTTACGGATCTTCTGTTCGCCCGTTTGGGCGTCTTCGAAACCTTTGGAGCCGTCCATTATTTGGTCTCCTTACGCACGCGAACGCGCGCTTTCTTTGGTTGTGGCAAAGCAGCGGCTGCCGCCAATGCGCCCAAACCCAACACAATCACTTCAGTCAAAAACGGCATCATTTATCGATCCCCGGAATTTTGATCTTGTCACGAAACGCCATAACCCAAAGCAAAGGGATCACTGTGAATGGCGTCAACGAGAAAATGGCAAACCATGACGGCAGATTGAACTTTGGCAAGAACATCCAAAACGGGATGAATGTCAGCACACCCATGATGAAGAAACCGATAGGGCTCATGCTTTGTCCCCTTCTTTTTCATCACCCGGTAGAATGTAATTCGCGCCCTCCCAAGGGGACATGAAATCAAACTGGCGATAGTCTTGCGTCAAGCTCACCGGTTCGTAGACAACACGCTTCAGCGTCTCGTCATAGCGTACTTCGGTATAGCCCGTTGTTGGGAAATCTTTACGCAGCGGATATCCGCGGAAACCATAGTCCGTCAGCAAACGGCGCAGATCTGGGTGATCTGTAAAGATGATCCCAAACATGTCGAACACTTCACGTTCAAACCAGTTGGCACCCGCATGTACAGACACGATCGATGGCACCATTTCATCTTCACGCACGGAGACGCGCAAACGCACACGCTGGTTCTGATGCATCGACAGCAGGTGATACACCACATCAAAGCGCTTATCGCGCTCTGGGTAATCGACAGCTGTCAGGTCAATCAACTGGCTGAATTTGCAAGTTGGTTCCTTGCGCAGGAACTCTACAAAAGCGGCAAGGTTTGCCGGCGCCACGTCAATATTCAGCTCGCCATGGGTCACGTCCCAGCTGATCACACAGTCAGGGCGTTTTGCTTCGATAAAGCCACCGAGTTCAGAAAGTGCTTCGCTCATCGTACCAATGTCCCCGTACGGCGCATCTTACGTTGCAGCTGCAAAATACCGTAAAGCAGCGCCTCTGCGGTTGGCGGGCAACCTGGCACATACACATCCACCGGCACAACACGGTCACAGCCACGCACAACCGAATAGGAATAATGGTAATACCCGCCCCCATTCGCACAAGACCCCATAGAAATCACGTAGCGTGGCTCTGGCATCTGATCGTAAACTTTACGCAGCGCTGGCGCCATTTTATTGGTCAGCGTGCCCGCAACAATCATCAAGTCAGACTGACGCGGAGACGCACGCGGCGCCGTCCCAAAGCGCTCAAGATCATAACGCGGCATTGAAAGCTGGATCATCTCGACCGCACAGCACGCCAGACCAAAGGTCATCCAGTGCAAAGAGCCAGTCCGCGCCCAGTTAATAATGTCTTCGGTAGACGTCAGCAAAAATCCTTTGTCTTGCAGCTCAGCATTCAGCGCTTGGGTGGCGACTTCTTTATCCACACCAGCCGTATTGGCTCCAGTCATCACTCCCATTCCAGCGCTCCCTTCTTCCACTCATAAGCAAAGCCAATGGTCAGCACCGCCAAGAAAACCATCATCGACCAGAAGCCAACCATGCTCAGATCCTTGAAGGCCACGGCCCATGGGAACAGCATTGCGATTTCTAGATCGAAAATGATGAAAAGGATGGAAACGAGGTAGAAACGAACGTCGAATTTCATCCGCGCATCGTCAAAGGCGTTAAAGCCACATTCGTAGGCACTTACCTTTTCAGGATCAGGATTGCGCACCGCAACAACAACAGCAGCAAGAATGAGCACAAGGCCAAGGGCAATTGCGATGGCCAGAAAGACGAGAATGGGCAGATATTCCCGAAGCATCTCTTCCACGTGGTGGCTCCTTTCATGCAGGCATAGCCCGCAGTCAAATGGCTTTTATTTCGCATTTCGGTTTACCCTTGCATCTGCATTGGGTCAACCAAATCTAGTCGTACACTTACTCTTTTGACGCAAGGATTAGTAAAGGATCAACGCACTCATAGAAAATTGTGTTTTCACCGATATTATACGAATTCATTTAGACGAACTTGATCAAATTGCAGTGCGATTGCATAGCAAATTCGAACAATAATCCGGAATTCTGTAAAGTTCTTTAACTCTGCTGAAAAACAGCGCCTACTTCAGCGCGAATAATCCGTGCAATCAGGGCGCAATCTTCAAGGCTAAAGGTCAATGGAATCCGCATATCCATGATTCCCGAGAGAACTCGATCACTCTTTGGCATCGCCTCAGAGGGCGCATACCGCCAACTGTCATACCGAGAGGTAAAGGCCTCAGGCTCCGCCCCGCCAAACCATTTTAGCTCCACACCACGCGCCTTACAGCGCGCCACGACATCACGAATGGCAGATTCGCTCCAATCCAGAAGTAGAAACTGAATCGACGATCCGACAAAGATACCCTCACTGGGTCGCTTAATGCACGTCAGCCCAGGTGTTTCCGCCAAACCTTCGTTCACAACTTCATACCGTGCGTTCCATGCCGCGCATTGCGCATCCAGTCGCGCAATCTGCGGACGCAAAACCGCTGCGCGTAAATGGTCCATGCGCCCAGACACATTCGGCGTATGGTACTTAATCTCGGCAAAAACCTCTGGTGCTGGCGCAGCCAAATGGCGATCAAACAGCATATAAGAGCCCGACAAGATCGTCGCCTTCGCCATCAAATCAGGATCTGCGGAAACCAAAAAGCCCCCCTCACCTGAATTGATATGCTTATAGGTCTGGGTGGAATAACAGCCCATATCCCCCCAAAGACCAGAAGGCTTGCCGTTCCAGCTTGCCCCCATCGTATGGGCGCAATCTTCGATCACCCGCACATCATGCGCACGGCAAATCTGCATCACGGCCTCCATGTCACACAGATGACCACGCATATGCGACAACATCAAAACCTTCGCGTCAGAGGCTTTGGCTTTAAGATCATCCAGATCAATCGTCAGCCCTTCGGTCACGCCAACAAAGATCGGCACCGCACCAACAGCCGCAATCGCTCCAGGCACCGGGGCCAGTGTAAATGCATTGGTCAAGACCTTCTCGCCCGGTGCCACACCAAGCGCCCGCAAAGCCGCGCCCATGGCATAACCACCCGAGGCCACAGCCAAGCAAAAAGGCACACCAAGATAATCCGCGAACTCTTGTTCTAGCAAAGCCACTTCACCCGCTTCGCCTTCCGCCACATTATATCGGTGTAACCGCCCACTGCGCATCACTCGCACGGCGGCTTCGATCCCCTCTTCAGGGATGGGTTCTTGCTGGGTGAAATTGCCGGTAAAAATCTCTGTCATACCGGCACTTTGACTGCATCTTCAAAGCAGGGTCAATGCTGCGAATAACAGTTTTGACTTTTTGAAATTTGACTTAGATGTTTTCGGAAACCCGTATTCAATGCACTGGCAGTGGCGCGCCAATCAAAGCCTCTACAACTGCGGGCAATGCAGCATAGTCTTGCAACAAGGCTTCTGGATCCAAGGCGGCCATATCTTCGCCGCTTGGGCCAAAGGTCACCAAGACGGAAGGCACACCCGCCGCTGCGGACGTATTACGATCCGTATCGCTATCACCAACCAACAGGGTCTGCTTTGGATCGCCCCCCA
Source organism: uncultured Paracoccaceae bacterium (assembly GCA_947499725.1). Lineage (GTDB taxonomy): Bacteria > Pseudomonadota > Alphaproteobacteria > Rhodobacterales > Rhodobacteraceae > Cognatishimia. The sequence goes on from CANMPK010000001.1 coordinate 1,021,920, forward strand.
ACAAACGTACAGTTTCCATCAGCGGTTCAGGGTTTGGCTTTCGCACTGGCAAAGTATCGCTGCCCACCAAAGCGCCAAACTCTTCAAGCACACCCAGTTCTGTCAACAACTGCCGCGCCAAGCCCTCTGGCTTGTTTGTGCAAATACCGACGCCATAGCCACGCGCCTTCAGCGCCCGCACAGCCTCCATCGCACCCGGATACAAAACCGTATGCTCTGCAATCGCTTCCTCATAGGCGGCCAGCAGCATCGGATAGTACTTATCCACCAAGGCTTCATCAAAGTCACCAAGCCGTTTCAACCCTGCGGTCAACATCATCCGACCACCGCGCACGGCTACCCCAGCGTCTTGCGCAACTGTCAGAACATCACCATGCCCCATCGCCCGAAAGCACACATTCGCAGCCGCCAATAAGTCACCGCTTGTGTCAGCCAAAGTACCATCCAAGTCAAAAACGACGGTCTTCATAAAACTGTTCCTTCCAAGAACGAAAAGGCAGGAAACCGCCAAAGCACATTACAATCCGCAACCAACTTTGAAGCAAATACCCTTGCACGATACGGCTAACCGGATAAAACGACGCCAAGTAAATTACAAAGAGAAATATAATGAGCATCGCCCTTGTCATCCTTGCCGCCGGAAAAGGCTCACGGATGAAATCAGATCTCCCAAAGGTATTACACCAGATCGCAGGTGCCCCAATGTTGGTGCACGCCATGAAGGCCGGTGCCATCCTATCGCCCGAGAAACAAGTGATTGTCGCCGGCCACGGCGCAGAGGCCGTCGAAGCCGCTGCCAAAGCCTACGACCCAGACGCTACGGTTGTTTTGCAAGAAGAGCAAAAAGGCACAGGCCACGCCGTTATAGTCACACGCGAAGCCTTGACTGGCTTTGAGGGCGACGTTGTTGTTCTCTATGGCGACACGCCTTTCGTGCAGCCAGAAACGCTGGAGCGCATGGTCGCAGCACGCAAAGACAACGCCATTGTTGTACTAGGCTTCCAAGCTGACCCTTCCGAAAAATACGGCCGCCTTGTGATGCAAGGTGATACGCTCGAAGCTATCACAGAATTCGCAGATGCTTCAGATGAGGTTCGCGCGATAACCTTCTGTAATAGCGGCGTTATGTTGATTGATGGAAAGGTGATCTTTGACCTTCTAGATGCAACGAACAACCAAAACGCGTCGGGCGAATACTACCTTACCGACCTTGTGGAAATCGCCCGCAACAAAGGTCTCTCTTCCACCGCTATCTCGTGCGATGCCAGCGAAACCATGGGCGTGAACTCTCGCGTTCATCTGGCCGAGGCAGAAGCCGCCTTTCAAGCCCGCGCCCGTCAGACTTTGATGGAAGACGGAGTCACACTGATCGACCCCACAACCGTGCACCTCAGCCACGACACAGTGATTGGCCGCGACGCGATCATCGAACAAAACGTGGTATTCGGCCCCGAAGTGACCATCGAAAGCGGTGCACGCATCCGCGCATTCTCGCATATTGAAGGCGCGCATGTCTCTCGCGGCGCAACCGTGGGCCCCTACGCCCGCCTGCGCCCAGGCGCTGAGCTTGCAGAAGACACACACATCGGAAACTTCGTCGAAATCAAAAACGCCATCATCGATGAAGGCGCGAAGGTTAATCACCTCTCTTACATCGGCGATGCCGCTGTTGGCACGAAATCCAACATCGGCGCAGGCACCATCACATGCAACTATGACGGTGTTTTCAAACACAAAACCACCATCGGCAAGAACGCCTTCATCGGCTCAAACACGATGCTGGTCGCCCCTGTAACAGTCGGCGATGACGCTATGACAGGCAGCGGTTCTGTCATTACAAAAGACATCGAAGATGGCGCTTTGGCCATCGCGCGAGCGCAACAAGTCAACAAAGCCGGAATGGCGCGCAAATTGTTCGATATGTTAAAGTTGAAGAAGAAAAATATTTCTAAAGGTGAAAAATAATGTGCGGTATTGTTGGGGTTCTTGGAAAACACGAAGCAGCACCACTGCTGGTAGAAGCACTAAAGCGACTGGAATACAGGGGCTATGACAGCGCAGGCATTGCGACAGTCAACAATGGCACACTAGACCGCCGTCGCTCTGTCGGGAAATTAATCAACCTTTCCGATACTTTGGTACACAATCCGCTTCAGGGTAAATCCGGCATTGGCCACACCCGCTGGGCCACCCACGGCGCCCCTTCTGTCGACAACGCCCACCCGCACAAGGCAGGCCCTGTGGCCGTTGTGCACAATGGCATCATCGAAAACTTCCGAGAACTGCGCGAAGAACTTGCCGCTGCCGGTCTAAAGTTCCGGACCGAGACAGATACAGAAACAGTCGCGCTTCTCGCGCAAATGTATCTAGAACAAGGCCTCGCACCGATCGAAGCCGCTCACAAAACCCTCTCCCGTCTGGATGGCGCCTTCGCGCTGGCTTTCTTGTTTGACGGTGAAGACGACCTCATGGTCGCCGCGCGCAAGGGCTCGCCACTGGCGATTGGCCACGGCAACGGTGAAATGTTTATCGGATCTGATGCCATCGCCTTGGCCCCTCTGACAGATCAAGTGACCTACCTTGAGGAAGGCGACAGCGCAGTCCTAACCCGCACTTCTCTGGAAATTCGCAATGCTGAAGGCGAAATCGCCAACCGCGAAAAACGCACCATCGAGATCGATGCCGCCCGCGTGGACAAAGGTGGCCACAAACACTTCATGTCCAAAGAAATCGCAGAACAGCCAACTGTGATCGGCGAGGCTGTGCGCCACTACCTGTCCCAAGATGGCACGCAAATCACCCTGCCCGACAGCGATCTAGACTTCACCAAGATCGAACGCCTCACCATGGTGGCCTGCGGTACGGCCTATTACGCCTGCCTCACCGCCAAATATTGGTTCGAGCAAATCGCAGGCATTCCCGTCGAAGTCGATGTGGCTTCAGAGTTCCGCTATCGCGAACCTCCGATCACCAAAGGCACTGTGGCGCTTTTCGTTAGCCAATCTGGCGAAACCGCTGATACTTTGGCTGCCCTACGCTATTGCGAGGGTAAGGCGGAAAAGATCCTCTCTGTGGTCAATGTTGCCGAAAGCTCTATTGCGCGTGAAAGCGATCTTGCCTTGCCAATTCTGGCCGGTACTGAAATCGGCGTTGCGTCCACCAAAGCCTTTACCTGCCAATTGACGGTACTGCTAATGCTTGCGCTCAAAGCCGCCTCTGATCGCGGTGTTCTGAAGGCGGAAGAACTCAGTGACACGCTGTCAGTCTTGCGCGCGCTACCGAGCGTCATCAATGCAGCCTTGGATGTCGAAGGCGAAATTGAAAGCACCGCCAAGAAAGTCGCCGAAGCACGAGACATCCTGTTCTTGGGCCGTGGTCGCATGTACCCTCTCGCCCATGAAGGCGCACTAAAACTCAAAGAAATCAGCTATATACACGCAGAAGCTTACGCTAGCGGCGAGCTCAAACACGGCCCCATCGCCCTGATCGACAAACATGTTCCTGTCGTGGTCCTCGCTCCAAAAGATAACCTGTTCGACAAGTCTATCTCAAACATGCAAGAGGTCATGGCGCGCGGTGGTAAGGTGGTTTTGATCACCGACAAAGCAGGCGCCGAAGAAGGCAGCGAAGGCGCATGGCGCACCATCGTCATGCCGGAAATCGACGACATCCTAACGCCGATCCTATACGCCATCCCTGCACAACTCTTGGCCTATCACACTGCGATTGCCAAAGGCACCGATGTCGACCAGCCACGCAACTTGGCGAAATCCGTGACCGTCGAATAATGACACTCACCCTTTCAGACGCTCTGGATCAACTAAAAGCTCTGGCCGAACCCGGCCGGAGCGAACAGATGACCGCCTACCACAAGCAAACCCGCGAAGTGCTGGGCATCCCCAATCCAGCCACCAACGATCTCACGAAATCTTGGCGCCAAACCCTGACCGTGGAAAACCGCGTGTCTCTGGCGCAAGAGCTTTGGCAAACCGATATCTTCGAGGCACGCATTGCGGCGGCGAAACTGCTCACCCAAGCCCGCCTGCGCCCTGATGAGGACGCATGGGCGCTGATCCAAAGCTGGACACCAGACTTTGACAGCTGGGCCATCGCCGATCACGCCTGTATGGCTGGACAAAAGCGCCTCGTGGCCGACCCATCACGCCTTGATGCTGTTGAAAGCTGGACAACCTCTGATCACATGTGGAGCCGCCGCGCGGCCTTGGTGATCACCCTGCCGTGGACCAAACAAAACCACCCCAAACCAGCCGAACTAGAAGCACGCGATCGCGTATTGAGCTGGGCCGCCTCTTATGTGACAGACCCTGATTGGTTCATTCAAAAAGCTGTGGCATGGTGGCTGCGCGAGCTGTCTAAACACGACGCCCCACGCGTTATCGGCTTTCTAGAAGCTCACGGCGACACCATGAAACCCTTTGCGCGCAAAGAAGCTGCAAAGCACCTGCCTACCCCGTAAAGACCCGCAATTGCGGAAAGCCGGTCAAAGGCGCATCAAGCGCGCGCATCGCCTCCAACGAGATAAAACTTGCGCCTGTGGCAGGCCCATCAATCGGGATCAAACGCACATTCACCTCTTTGGCGCCAAATAACACCCGCCCTGCCTGAGGCGCGGACACCAATGGTGTTTTCAACCAAAGCCCAGGTTCGGTTGCATCTAAGGTCGCAACAGTCGTTCCAAGCTCGCCAGACTGGACAACCGGCGCTACCTCAACCGAGGGCGCCTCTTCCGTCACGCTCTCAACCACCGCGTCCTCTGTTGGCGGTAAATCGTCTAAATCTACCCCCTCCAAAGGGGCATCCGGCGCCAGCAAACTACACCCGCTCAGCAAAAATGCCGCACCAACCAATACTCTTTTAAACATGAACACCCTCTATGATGTGATAGGGTTCACCCTTGTTTCACCCTGATCTGTTCCCTAAGCTTAGACCATGACAGCACCATTAATCGACCCATTTGCACGCGCCATCGACTATCTGCGCGTTTCGGTAACCGACCGCTGCGATTTTCGCTGTGTCTATTGCATGTCCGAAGACATGACCTTTCTACCCAAGAAAGACCTTCTGACGCTCGAAGAACTGGATCGTATGTGCAGCACCTTTGTGAATATGGGTGTGAAGAAACTGCGCATCACAGGCGGCGAGCCTTTGGTGCGTCGCAATATCATGACTTTCTTCAACAGCATGACCCGCCACCTAGAAAGCGGCGCGCTGTCTGAACTGACGCTCACCACCAATGGCAGCCAGCTACATCGCTATGCCGATGATCTTTACGCAGCCGGTGTGCGCCGTGTGAACATCTCGCTGGATACGCTCGATGACGAGAAATTCGCCAAAATCACCCGCTGGGGTCGCTTGGCCAATGTGATCCGCGGCATTGATGCGGCGCAAAAGGCGGGCATTCGCGTCAAAATCAACGCCGTGGCCCTGAAAGGCTTCAACGAAAGCGAGCTGTTCACCATCACCGAATGGTGCGCCGAGCGCGACATGGATCTCACATGGATCGAAGTCATGCCTATGGGCGATCTGGGCAACGAAGACCGCCTTGATCAATATTGGGCCCTCAGCGATCTGCGCAAAAAACTGGCCGAGCAATACACGCTCACCGAGCTCACCGAACGCACCGGCGGCCCAGCCCGTTACATGCGTCTGGAAGAAAGCGGCCAGAAGATGGGGTTCATCACCCCCCTCACCCATAACTTCTGCGAAAGCTGCAACCGCGTGCGCCTCACCTGCACCGGAGAGCTTTACATGTGCCTCGGCCAAGAAGACGTGGCTGACCTACGCGCACCCCTGCGCGCCAGCGAAAGCAACGAAGTTCTGGAAAACGCAATTCGCAAAGCCATCGCCCTAAAACCAAAGGGCCATGACTTTGACTATTCGCGCCAACAGGTCGACGGGCAAATGACCCGCCACATGAGCCACACAGGCGGGTAATCAGCCAAACAGCTTAGCCAAGCGGCATGCGCTGCTCGGCAATTCCTGCCCACCAGCTACAGCCCGCTGGGATGATCACATCGTTAAAATTATACTCTGGATGGTGCACCATGGCCGTATCGCCATTGCCCACCAAAATATAAGCCCCGGGGCGCTCTTCGAGCATATAGGCAAAGTCTTCCCCGCCCATAATCAGCGGCGCCTCATCACATTGGCCAGACACCGATTTCGCCACCTCAGCCGCAAAATCCGTCTGCGCCGTGTGGTTCACCATCACTGGATAGCTGCGCATATACTTCATCTCAGCGGTGCCACCAAAGCTTTCAGCCTGAAGCTTACAGATCGCGGTCACGCGCTCCTCTGCCAAATCTCGTATCTCGGCCTTCATCGTGCGCACGGTGCCGCGCAAAGTCACGCTCTGCGGGATCACGTTAAACGCTGTGCTGCTGGTCTGGAACGAGGTCACAGAGACCACCAACTGCTCCACAGGGTCCGCATTGCGGCTGGCGATGGATTGCAGCGCAGTCACCACATGGCTGGCCATCACAGTTGGGTCAATCCCATCATGAGGTTTCGCCGCATGGGCGCCAAGCCCCACCAGTTTCACTTCAAACTGATCCGTCGAGGCAAAGAAAGACCCATCCCGAATGGCAAACGTCCCCGCAGGCACGCCTGGCCAATTGTGCATCCCGTACACTTCTTGGATGCCAAAACGATCCATCATCCCGTCTTTACACATCTCAAGGCCACCGCCACCACCCTCTTCGGCAGGCTGGAAAATCACCACAACGGTTCCGTCAAAATTGCGCGTCTCTGCCAGATACTTGGCCGCGCCCAGCAACATCGACGTATGCCCATCATGCCCGCAGGCATGCATCTTGCCATCGGTCTGCGAAGCATACGCAAGCCCCGTCTCTTCATGGATCGGCAGCGCATCCATATCCGCGCGCAGCCCCACCACCTTACCAGAGGCAACAGAGCGCCCGTGAATAACCCCCACAACACCCGTGCGGCCAATCCCTGTGACAACCTCATCACAACCAAAGGCCTTTAGCTTATCCGCCACCAAAGCCGAGGTGCGGTGCGTGTCAAACATCAACTCGGGATGGGCATGGATGTCCTGCCGCCACGCAGTGATTTCTGGCAGCAGTTCAGCAAAACGGTTCTTGATCGGCATGGGGCCCTCCGGGGCATATCATCTTTCCCTTTAGATATACCGCCTCGGCGCACAATCAAACCGCTAGTGCATTTTTGATTTAATCCGCCGGATCATCCACCAGACAAGCCCAATAACTGGCAGCACCAGCCCAGAAATCAGAAGGTTTTTAGAAACCCCCAACTGCTGCGCCAGCGGATACAGCAAATACCCCGCCAAAGACACGCCGTAATAGCTGATCGCCACCACAGAAAGCCCTTCAACGGTTTCCTGCAAACGCAGTGCCAAATCGGCACGACGGTCCATGCTTTCCAGCAATTTCTGGTTCTGCGCAGACCGCGCCACATCGACCTTGGTGCGCAACAATTCCGACGCGCGGATCGCCCGATCCGCCAAAGTCTGCAACCGTTTCTCGGTCGAGGTCACCGTACGCATCGCAGGATCATACCGGCGCATCATGAATTCCGCGAATGTTTGCCGCGCGCCAAACCGCTCTTCACGCAACACATCAATGCGCTGCTCGACGATGGCCTGATAGGCTTTCGTGGCCCCAAACCGGAAAGACGCCCGCGCGGTCAATGCCTCCAAGCGGCTAGACACCTCAAGCAGCCCATCCAACGTGGTCTCGGCCTCTACCTCGCCCGTCATATTATCAATCAAATCCGTCAGACGAGGCTCAATCTCACCGAGCTCCCCCGACATCCGCCGCGCCCGCGCAAGCCCCAGCATCGACATCGCCTTATAGGTCTCGATCTCACACAAGCGCTGCACCACGCGGCCAATCCGGTTCTGCCCTGTACCTGTCTCAGGAAAGACAGCAAACCGCTGGTGCCCTGCTTCATCAATGCGGAAGTCCCCCGCAATCACCGCAGAGCCATCCAACACCGAGCTCACCGCAAGGCTTTCAGCCACAAACCATTCGCGCAAGACACTGGCCAGCTCCACGTCTTCACGCGGCTGCACGCGGATCAAAGCGCTGGTCACGCGCGTCGTTGTCAGACCCGCAAGCCACTCTGTCGGAAAAACCTTAAACTCATCCTCATCAAATGCCGTTTTCGACACGCCGTCGGTAAAGATCGTATAGGTCACAAATTCAGTGTGCTGCTCCCATTTCAAACGATGCCGCCCGATCGTGCCGAAATAATGGGTTGTGCCCGCTTCCGGATGCGGCGCCCCATAGTGATCCAGCAAAGCCGTCAGATTATCAAAATCCGCTGTCGCATCACTCACCGATGTGTCGTCACCCTTCTTCATCGCCAAAAACGCTGCCATCGCCGGCGCCTCAAAAGACGGGAACGGGCGGGCATGCAATTCATTGGCCAAAGCATAGCGCAGCGGGTGGTTGTCAATCGGCGTCATAGGGGCCTCCTTCGTTCACGCCAACCTATCGGCCCCTATCAAAAAGTAAAGAAATTAGTTATTTCAATAGGTTACAGGAATACCTTCGTATACAAACCCGCTAACCCCCTGAGGTTTCATCAAAATATGAACACCCCATAGAAAAAGGGCCCCTGCATCGCAGAGGCCCCTTCTCAAATTTAAAGCGTGGCTTAGGAAATCAGCGTCAGCAATGTGTCCAAGGATGCTTTCGCATCGCCATAGAACATGCGTGTGTTCTCTTTGTAGAACAGCGGGTTTTCGATACCGGAATAGCCAGTACCTTGACCACGCTTAGACACGAACACCTGCTTGGCTTTCCAGCATTCCAGAACCGGCATGCCCGCAATCGGGGAATTCGGATCTTCCTGCGCCGCAGGGTTTACGATGTCATTGGAACCAATCACGATCGCGACGTCTGTTTCAGGGAAGTCCTCGTTGATCTCGTCCATTTCCATAACGATGTCATAAGGCACTTTCGCTTCCGCCAGCAGAACGTTCATGTGACCCGGCAGACGACCCGCAACAGGGTGGATCGCAAAGCGAACCTCTTTGCCCTTCGCGCGCAGACGACGTGTCAGCTCCGCAACGTTTTGCTGTGCCTGCGCAACCGCCATACCGTAGCCCGGAATGATGATCACAGAGTCAGCTTCGTCCAGCGCAGTCGCAACGCCATCGGCGTCAATCGCAACTTGCTCGCCTTCCACTTCCATCGCCGGACCTGTCGCGCCGCCGAAGCCGCCCAAGATCACAGACACGAAGGAGCGGTTCATCGCTTTACACATGATGTAAGACAGGATCGCACCAGAAGAACCAACCAGCGCACCCACAACGATCAGCAGATCGTTGCCAAGGCTAAAGCCAATCGCGGCTGCAGCCCAACCAGAGTAAGAGTTCAGCATGGACACAACAACAGGCATGTCCGCGCCGCCAATACCCATGATCAGGTGATAGCCGATAAATAGCGCCGCCAGTGTCAGGATCATCACCGGCAAGAAGGCACCGCTAGACAGATACCAAACCAGACAGATGAAAGACAAAGCGCCTGCGCCCGCGTTCAGCATGTGGCCACCTGGCAGCTTTGTCGCCGCAGATGTCACCTTGCCAGACAGCTTACCATAAGCAATCACAGACCCTGTGAAAGTCACAGCACCAATCCAGATACCCAATGCCAGCTCAACACGCAGGATGTTGATCTCAACACTGTCTTTCTTGGCCAGCAGAGCTGCGAAACCGTCCAAAGACTTCTTCGCCGCATCATCCATGCCCATCACGTTCAGCAGTTCGAAATGCGCGTTGAAACCAACGAACACAGCCGCCAGACCCACAAGCGCGTGCATCCCAGCCACCAGTTCCGGCATCTGAGTCATCTCAACCTTAGACGCCAGCTGATAACCGATGGCACCACCACCTGCGATCAACACAAGCGACAACAACCAGAAGCCAGAGCCCGGGCCAACTAGCGTTGCAAACACGGCCAAAGCCATCCCCACAATGCCATACCAAACCGCGCGTTTCGCGCTTTCTTGCCCGCTCAGACCACCCAAAGACAGGATGAAGAGAACGGCTGCGACCACGTAAGCCGCTGTAGTAAAACCAAATTCCATTGTCCCTGTCTCCTTAAGATTTCTGGAACATGGCGAGCATGCGCCGTGTCACAAGGAAGCCGCCAAAGATGTTGATGCCGGCCATAAAGACCGAAAGCGCACCAAGGATCACAACGATCGCCGAGCTAGAACCGATTTGCATCAGCGCACCCAGAATAATGATCGAGGAAATCGCATTGGTCACAGCCATCAAAGGCGTGTGCAGGCTGTGCGCAACGTTCCAAATCACTTGGAAGCCAACGAACACGGCCAGAACAAAGACGATAAAGTGCTGCATAAAGCTTGCAGGCGCGAACAGGCCCGCCAGCAGGATCAACGCACCACCAGAAGCCAACAGGGTCACCTGCTGTTTGGTCTGCGCTTTAAAGGCAGCCTCTTCTTCTGCACGCTTCTCTTCAGCTGTCAGTTCTTTTGGCTCTTCCTTCTTGGTCTGAGCCGCAATCGCCTGCACCTTAGGAGGTGGCGGTGGGAATGTGATGTCACCTTCAAAGGTCACGGTCGCGCCGCGGATCACATCGTCTTCCATGTCGTGATTGATCTGACCATCTTTTTCAGGAGTCAGGTCTGTCATCATGTGACGGATGTTGGTCGCATAAAGACTGGATGCTTGTGATGCCATACGGCTTGGGAAGTCAGTGTAACCAATGATGGTCACGCCATTGTCTGTCACGACCTTCTCGTCAGCAACAGTGCCTTCCGCGTTACCGCCACGCTCTGCCGCTAGGTCAACAATCACAGAACCCGGCTTCATCGCCGCGATCATGTCTTCCAACCACAGCTTTGGTGCTGGACGGTTCGGGATCAATGCGGTGGTGATAACAATATCAACCTCAGGCGCCAGCTCACGGAACTTCGCGAGCTGCGCTTCGCGGAACTCTGGGCTAGACACAGCCGCATAACCGCCAGTTGCCGCGCCGTCTTCCTGCTCTTCTTCGAAGTCCAGGTAAACAAACTCAGCACCCATGGATTCAACCTGCTCTGCCACTTCAGGGCGCACGTCAAACGCATAAGTAATCGCACCAAGCGATGTCGCAGTACCGATTGCAGCCAAACCAGCAACACCAGCACCCACAACCAGAACCTTCGCAGGTGGCACTTTACCAGCCGCTGTGATCTGACCTGTGAAGAAACGGCCAAAGTTGTTACCCGCTTCGATCACCGCACGGTAACCCGCGATGTTCGCCATGGACGACAAAGCATCCATTTTCTGCGCACGAGAAATACGCGGCACCATTTCCATCGCGATCACATTCGCGCCTTTGGCTTTGGCCGCTTCCATACCTTCTTCGTTACCCGCTGGGTTAAAGAAGGAAATCAAAGTCTTGTCCTTGGTCAGGCGCTTCAATTCAACCGCTTCCGGCTGACGCACCTTTGCAACGATGTCGACATTCTTCCACAGAGCCGCTGGGGTGCCAATCACCTCAACTCCTGCGTCTTCATATTGCGCATCCGAGAAACCAGCAGCAACACCTGCCCCTTTCTCGATCGCACATTCGTAACCAAGCTTCTGAAGTTGCTTGGCGGAGTCCGGGGTCATCGCGACACGCGCTTCCCCCTCAAAGATCTCCTTCGGCGTTCCGATTTTCACGTTTCCAGTCCCCCTTAAGACAGAACAAATCTCTCCCCGACGCGGTCTTTGCCGCTTTGGGAAAATTTCTTACTGTGAAGAATTCACAGTCACAAGCCGCGCTCCCTAAAAACAGCCCAAATGGGCCAATGTTCCATTATAGCGGACATAACTCTTATGGAGCGTATGAATTACTAGCCTCCGTTAAGGTTAACGGTTCCTTAGCCTAGTCACTCGGGCCTTAAATAAGTCTCCTCCTCTGACAGAAAATACGATCACTACCTTGCTTCAATCTCAATCGCGGCAGTCCTCGCACCTCCCAGAATCATCAAAAATCCCCCCTTGGCACAGCAATCAAAAGAAAAGCCAAAAGGTTCCAACATTTCCTGAGTCTTGCAATATCCGCAATTTAATTTCCCACGCAAGGCACAATCTGCCGCACCGCAGCGTCACTTTATTGTCCAGATGTCTGAACAGCCTTCAGACTTGTCGATTGCCCTTACCCAGCCTAGGCTCTCCCAAAAACCGAAAGCCATTTAGAAACACCATGACACGCGACGAATTCAACGCCTTCTGCCAAGCCATGCCCGCCACCTCTCATGTTGTGCAGTGGGGCAATGCCGATGTCTGGAAAGTGGGCGGCAAAGTCTTCGCCATTTGCGGCTGGAACGACGGCAAAGACGCTTTCACATTCAAAGTCACCCCTTTGGCCTTCGAAGTGCTGGGCGAACAGCCGGGCATCCGCCCTGCGCCCTATCTGGCGTCACGCGGCATGAAATGGCTGCAACAATACGACAGCCCCGGCCTGCCCGATGCCGACCTCAAAGCCCATATCGAGATTTCTTACAGCCTTGTCTCGGCCAACCTATCTAAAAAGAAACGCACCGAACTTGGCATACCAGAGCCGCAAAAGCTCTGACCACGCTTAAACAGCCAAAGCCACACCAAACATCCGCGCCAAACTGTCTCGGTCCTTGGCAAAAGCCTCATACCCCATCGCGCCCATCTTCAAGCCAAACATGGCCTTCAGCATCACCTGCGCAACCTCCAGCCCACTGTTCCCATAGGGCAGATAATTCAAACGCCCCTCAACTGCGGCCTGATCCAACCAAACCCCAAAAGACATCACCACCTGCGCATCGCCCTGCGCAGCCTGATCCGCAAAAGCAACCGACTTCGCATCCAGAAACTCAGCCCCATGCGGGCTATCCAGCAATGCAGGGAACCGCGCTTGGGTGATCGCCGCAAAAGCCGCTTCAATCTGCGCAGGCACATCAGCCTCTACGGCCAAAGCCGCGGCCAACCCTTGCAAGCATTCCGTATGGTACACCGCGATCATACTGCGGAAGATATCGTCTTTGTTTTTGAAATGCAGATACAAGGCCGCACGCGACATCCCTGCCTCCACCGCAATATCCGCCATCGAGGCACGCTTGAAACCAAACTTCAAAAACGCCTCAAAAGCCGCTTCCAAAATAACAACCACTTTGGGGTCTAATTCGTGGGAGATATCAGTGCTCATACCTCCATCTGACACTTTAGATGAATTTTGTCAATTGACACTCTGACACTTTGGATTAAATATGTCAGCAAGTTCAATCGCCCTTTATTCGGAGAGTCCCTATGCCTAATACAGCCCTCATCACTGGTGCCTCCTCTGGCATCGGCAAAGAATTTGCCCGCTACCACGCCTCCAAAGGCGGCGACGTGATCATCACTGCCCGCCGCGAAGCCTCCCTGATCGAGCTTAAGGCCGAATTGGAACAAGCCCACGGCATCACAGCCCATGTCATTGCCAACGATCTGGGCGCTGAAGGCGGCGCCTTGGCGCTCTACCAAGCGGTGAAAGACAAAGGCCTGCAGGTGGATATCTTGATCAACAACGCAGGTTTCGGCGGCCACGGAATGCACGTCGAGCGCCCATTGGCAGACGAAAAAGCCATGATCGACCTCAACGTTCAGGCTCTGGTCACCCTCTCCCACCAATTCGGCGGTGACATGATCGCAAAAGGGTCGGGCAAAATCCTCAACGTCGCATCAACAGCGGCCATGATCCCGGGGCCTCTGCAAGCGGTGTACTTCGCCACCAAAGCCTTTGTCATGTCCTACAGCCAAGCGCTGGACCAAGAAATGCGCGCCAAAGGCGTCACCGTCTCCAGCCTGAACCCCGGGTATGTCCACACAGAATTCGCCGCCACAGCTGATCTAGATGGTACAGACCTCGTGAAACAAAAAGGCGCAACGCCAGATACGGTTGCAAAGCTCGGCTATGACGGCATGATGAAAGGCAAACTGATCATCATCAACGAGCCTCAGCTTTCCTTCATGCTGAACTGGGTCACCCCACTTCTACCACGACGCGCTGTGCTCAAGATGGTCGCAAAAATGCAAGCGAAGTAAGCGAAAGAAAACCAAATATGATCACTGGAAAATGCGAATGCGGCGCGGTTGAATTTCAAGTGCCAGAGGTGCGCGACAGCATCACAGTCTGTCACTGCACCCAATGCCGCCGCACCAGTGGTCATCTCTGGGCCTCAACCGTAGCCCCTGCAAGTTCTGTAAAGTTCATTAAATATGAAGGGCTTACATGGTTCACTTCATCTGATATCGCCGAACGCGGCTTTTGCAATCGATGTGGCAGCAGCCTGTTCTATCGCCTCGACAGCGACCCAGACCGCATCGCCATTTCAGCCGGTTGTCTGGACAATCCCGAAGGCATGTCCATCACCAAACATATCTTCGTCAAAGACAAAGCCTGCTATTACGAAATCACCGACGGTGCTGAGCAAATCCAGCGGTTCTAAGCCGCATGTAACGGCGCAACCGCCGCCGGAGAGCGATCCCGCGCCCACTGTCGCGCCGCTGCGCCAAAGCTCTCAAACAAAGGCCGGCTTACCGGATCATCCCCTGCATTCCATTCCGGATGCCACTGCACCGACAAGGTATACCCTGGCGCATCCTTGATATAGATCGCCTCCGGCGTGCCATCCGGCGCAAGACCATCGATTACCACACGATCGCCAGCTTCTTTGATCCCCTGCCCGTGCAGCGTATTGGTCAGCACAGTCTGCTGCCCCATCACCCGATGAAACACACCACCCTCGGTGAAAGTCACATCATGGCGCAGCTCAAACTTCTCTTCCAAAGTGCCATCCGGCGGCATGCGGTGGTTCATCCGCCCGGGCAAATCGCGAATTTCCGGATACAGACTGCCGCCCATGGCCACGTTCACTTCTTGAAAGCCCCGACATACGCCCAGAAACGGCTGCCCCGCTTCGACACAGGCGCGCACCAAAGGCAAAACAACCGCATCCCGCGCGCGATCAAAGGTGCCATAAGCCTCAGTCGCCTGTTCGCCATATTCCTCCGGATGCACATTCGGACGCCCACCCGTCAGCAAAAACCCATCACATTGGGCCATCAACTCTGCAACGGAGACCAAATCAGGGTCCGCTGGGATCAACAAAGGCATACAGCCAGAGACCTCAGCCACCGCATGGGTGTTCATCTGCCCCACAGCAAACACAGGATAATCATCGCTCAGGATGTTCTGGTTACCAATGATCCCAATTACCGGTCGTGTCATTCTGGGCCTTTCCTTACATCTTACAGATCAGACTACACAGAAACCCACACAGCACCAGAGCCCATAAAGCGCAAAGGGCCGTGCGAATACGCACAGCCCCTGCAAAATCGTGTAACTGCCTAAAGCTTAGTCTTCGCCGGTCAAGCCAGCCGCGGCGATCCCCGCCAATGCCACTTCTGCATCATTGTCAGAGCTGTCACCGGTCACGCCAACCGCACCAATCACATTGTCTTTCTTGTCACGCACCAACACGCCGCCTGGCACTGGGATTTGCTGCCCGCCATACACACCGTTCACCGCCGCCATGAAATAAGCCTGCTGCTCTGCACGCGCCATCTGCGCGCGGCCAGCCATGCCCAGCATAACCGCACCATGCGCTTTACCATGCGCGATCCCGAAACGACCCGGAGGCGCCGTATCTTCGCGTTCAAACGCAATCACATGTCCGCCTGCATCCACAACCACGATAGACAAAGGCTTCAGCTCCATCTCGCGGCCTTTTTCCAGCGCCTTGCGAATAATCGTGCGCGCCTTGCGCAAATTGATCTCTGCCATACTGTCCTCTCCTGAAGGTCTTTTTCTCTTTCGGTTCTATATCATCGGCATCTGTTGAGTCGCGCAGTGTATTCCGCCACCCAAATAGCCCAAAGCATCCACCTCTAAGGTGATAACCTCTCTCCCCGAGTAATGACGTGCAAACGCCTCTGCCGCAAGCGTATCTGTCCGCGCATCCCCAAAGGCCGGCGCAATCACCGCCCCATTACAGGCGTAGTAATTCACATACGAGGCCACAAATTCCTCATCCTGCACCCGCGCATCTCGCGGTTCAGGGATCACATCCACCTCAAGCCCCGCCTGCAACAACGCCTTATGCGTGTCTTGCGCCGCTTGATGAAACGGATCATTCCGTGCGGGCTCCTCGGGCAGGTTCATCAACACCCGCCCAGCACCCGTGAAACGCGCAAGGCTGTCGATGTGGTAATCGGTGATGTCCTGATCATACACGCCACGGCTCCAGATCATCTGGTCTGCCCCATAGGCCGCCAGCAAACGCGCCTCGATCTCATCGCGGCTCAGTGCAGGATTGCGATCCCGATGCACCCACGAGCTTTCATGCCCCATCAGCAGCCCATGCCCATCGTGATCCACACCACCCGCTTCGCCAATCACGCCGCTTGGCACGACCTCAAGCCCCAAACGCTGCGCCACACGCTCAGCCACCCGCGCGTCATTGCGATGGGTTTGCTTATTTCCCCAGCCGTTAAACTGCAAATGGCTGACCACTAAGGCCCCATCGCGCACCGCAAACAAGGGGCCGCTATCACGGCACCACAGGTCTTCTGTCGGAATGTCCCAAAGCTCTACGGCATCCGAAAGCTGCCGCCGCGCATCCCCATGCAAAGAGGCATCCGCCAACAAAACAACAGGCTCAAACTGCGCAATGGTATTGGCAATCAAAGCAATCGCCGCCTGCGCCTCGTCCAATGCCCAGCGCGGGCGATAGACTTTGCGACTGTTGGGCCATTGCATAAAGGTGCGCACATGCGGCCCTTCCTCAGGCGGCACGTAAAGATCGCTGGTCTGACTCATCGCAGCCCTTCCGGTCAAAGGCAGCACGCCCAAAGCGCCCGCCATTCCCTTTATGACACGACGTCGATCCAATCTCTAACCCGCCTTCAGTTCCAAACGACGCGCGTGCAGCACAGGTTCCGTATATCCCGAAGGCTGAACACGCCCCTTAAACACGAGATCGCAAGCCGCCTGAAAGGCAATGCCCGAGAAATCCGGCGCCATCGGTTGATACCCCGCATCATGCGCGTTCTGCCCATCCACAACAGCCGCCATCTTGCGCATGGCGCTCATCACGTCCTGCGCAGTCACCACGTCATGATGCAGCCAGTTCGCAATATGCTGCGAGCTGATCCGACAGGTCGCCCGATCCTCCATCAAGCCAACATCATTGATATCCGGCACCTTAGAGCACCCAACCCCATGATCGACCCAACGCACCACATAGCCCAGAATACCCTGCGCATTGTTTTCCACTTCACGCTGAATATCCTCGGCGCTCCAATCAGGGTTCACGGCCAATGGCATCTCTAGGATGTCATCCACCGCCGCACGACGCCCACCTTTGCGCAGCTTGTCCTGCACGGCCATCACATCCACCTTATGGTAATGCATCGCATGTAAAGTGGCCGCAGTGGGGCTCGGCACCCAAGCACAGGTTGCGCCAGCCTCGGGGTGTCCGATCTTCTGGGCAATCATGTCTTGCATCATATCGGGCATGGCCCACATGCCTTTCCCGATCTGCGCTTTCCCCTTCAGACCACATTCCAAACCAATATCCACGTTCAAGGCTTCATAGGCGGCAATCCAGCCTTCGCCTTTGATGGCATCCTTGCGCAGGAACGGCCCCGCTTCCATAGAGGTATGGATCTCATCCCCAGTGCGATCCAAGAAACCCGTGTTAATGAACGCCACACGCCCTTTGGCCGCACGGATACATTCTTTCAGGTTTACAGAGGTCCGGCGTTCCTCATCCATGATCCCGATCTTCACCGTATGGGCAGGCAAGCCCAGCGCGTCTTCGACAAAGGCAAAGATCTTATCCGCAAAGGCAACCTCCGCAGGACCATGCATCTTAGGCTTCACGATATACACAGAGCCATGAACAGAGTTCCCACTCTCCCGCGCCAGATCATGCTTGGCAATCAGCACCGTGGTCAGCGCATCCATCAAGCCTTCAAAGATTTCATTGCCATCTTTGTCCAGCACAGTGGGGTTGGTCATCAAATGCCCCACATTGCGCACCCATAGCAAAGCACGCCCCTTCAAAGTGCGCTCGGTTCCGGCTGTGGTCTTATACACAAGATCATCCGAGAGCTTACGGGTGATGGTCTTCCCCCCCTTCTCAAAGCTCTCTTCCAAATCGCCTTTCATCAGCCCCAGCCAATTGGCGTAAGCTTGCACCTTCTCCTCAGAGTCCACACAGGCCACACTGTCTTCGCAATCCATAATGGCTGACACAGCGCTTTCCAGAATAACATCCGCAATCCCCGCAGGGTCAGAGCCACCAATCGGATGGTTCGGATTGATCACCACACGGATATGCAGCCCATTCTTCACAAAGATAATCTGCGAGAGGTCTTCCGTAATGCCGCGGAACTGCTGCGGACGCTTCAAAGCAAAGGCGCCATCCGCGGTAACTGCAACAAACTGACCCTTCTGAAAGTCAAAGCCCTTGGCATCCGCCCAAGCACAGCCATCAAAAGGCACAACCTCATCCAAATGCGCCTTCGCCGCAGCAACCACACGCGCCCCGCGGTCGGCATCATATCCGGCACCCTCAGGCGCATCGCCCAGCGCATCGGTGCCATAGAAGGCATCATACAAAGACCCCCACCGCGCATTCGCCGCATTCAGCGCATAGCGCGCGTTGGTCACAGGCACCACTAGCTGCGGACCTGGCACCAAAGCAATCTCAGGATCAACGTTCTGGGTTTCGACCTCAAAGTCCTCCCCCTCAGGCAGCAGATACCCAATCTCTTGCAAGAACGCCTTATAGGCCGCCGCATCATGGGCCTGGCCTTTGTTCGAAACATGCCACGCGTCAATCTTCGCCTGAATATCCTCACGCGTTTGCAGCAAAGCGCGGTTCTCTGGGCCAAACTCATGCGCCAGTGTACTTAGGGCATTCCAAAAGGCCTCAGCCTCTACCCCAGTCCCAGGCAAAGCCTTCTCTTCGATAAAGGCCGCATAGTCCGCCGCCACCTGAAGCCCAGCTTTTTCAAGACGTGTCATGTCTGTCCTCCCAATTCGTTGCGCAACAGGTAAGACAATCCGATTTATTTGACAAGTAAATTGGGTAAATAACCTTACCAATTTCAAATCACGCTACGGAAATCCAGCCCGCCGCTTGCAAATCGCTATGCGATACAACACGTTCTACGCATTTAAGAGAAAGATCTATTACATGTTTGAAATTCCAAAGCGCCCCCCGACTTTCGCCCTCCTGTGTGTGATGGCCTTAGCGTCCTGCTCTGATCAGCAGGCGGCATCTAAAGAAGAGCGTCCACTCACCCATGCACAATTGCTGAATGCAGTGAATGGAAATACCTATCGGTATACTGGGCGCATTCTAGGGGCGCATTTCTCAGGCAGTATGACGTTCAACGAAAATCAAAATCTGTATGTTGAAACAGACAGCGGTCTGCCAGAGGGCGGGATTTGGCGCATAGCAGGCAACAAACTGTGCCTAAGGTTAGCGAACCTGAGACAGGGAAAAGAAAACTGTTTTACCATCAAGCCTGATGGCAAGAACGGCTATATCACCTCACATGGGTTCACGATCTCGCCACCCCCATCTGAGAATGACGCTCGGACTGTGATCTATTAGAACGCGACGACGCGCACTTATACAGAACGCAGCCTTCCCAAACCAAACCGCTCTGCATTGCCCGCGCAGAGCCCAGCGCGCAGCCTAGGAAACAGGCTTGATCATCGTCAAAGCATGAGAGAACCCGAAGACTTTGCTCAGCACACCCAAGCTTTGCGTCCCCTGCGCCTCATACCCACGTCTTTCATACAAAGCCTTGGCACGCGGATTGGTATCAATCACGCCAAGCCGCACACGCGCCAGCCCTTCGGCACGCGCATGATCTTCAATCGCTTGCAATAAAGCACCGCCCACGCCCTGCCCTCTGGCATGGTCCTGTACAAAGATTCCGTCCATCAACAGCGTGCCCTCTTCGCAAGGCCGTTCTAAAACACTCACCAACGCAGCCCGCACCAGCGCGCTGCCAAAACCATAGGCCGCAACAAGATCCGAAAAGCCGCCGCCCACAAATGCCCCCTCTGGGGTTTTAAACCCAGCCACCCCAAGAAAGGCCCCTGTCTCAGAAACCGCAGAGATGGCATGACTTGGTTCAATCACCCGCTCAAAAAACGGGATCGCTTTGTCCACCGGTCCCAGCGGGTACCGCAACTTTCGCTCAAAAGCGGCCCAATACCCCTCAGCGGCCAGTCGAAGATGCGCCTCCTCTAAACCCGCCCGAACATGAAAGCCCTGCGATGTTGGCACATGTGTCATGGTATCTCCTCCAAGTGATGTAATCGATATGGGCACAGAGGATTGAAATGCAATTCACACGCATTTCCCTTGCAGCCCCCTGCCCACGCAGTACACCTATCCCTAACAACATATACGGAGCCCCCTATGCGCGATGCAGCCCCCCAAACCATTTACCTTAAGGACTACACCCCCTTTGGCTATCTGATCGACGGGGTGTCCCTGACCTTCAAACTGCACCCAACCAAAACGCGCGTGCTCTCTCGTATCCAGTTCCGTCCAAACCCAGACGCAACAGACACCACATTCTTCCTACACGGTGAAGAGCTTACCCTGATCTCCGCCAAGATCGACGGGCAAGCCATTACGCCCACTGTCACAGAAGAAGGCCTGACCGCCGAAGCGCCCAACGCACCGTTTGTGTTTGAAGCCGAGGTGGAAATCTCCCCCTCCACCAACACCGCGCTCGAAGGGCTGTATATGTCAAACGGCATGTACTGCACCCAATGCGAGGCCGAGGGCTTCCGCAAAATCACCTACTATCCAGATCGCCCAGACGTCATGGCCACCTTTGATGTGCGCATCGAAGGGCAAGAACCGGTGCTTCTGTCCAACGGCAACCCAGCCGGTACAGGCGAAGGCTTCGCAGAATGGTCTGACCCATGGAAGAAACCCGCTTACCTCTTTGCGCTCGTCGCAGGTGACCTCATCAACCACGCGGGCCAGTTCACAACCAAGTCCGGCAAGGATGTCGAGCTGAACATCTACGTACGCCCGGGCGATGAAGACAAATGCGCCTTTGGCATGCAGGCGTTGATCGACTCCATGAAATGGGACGAAGAGGTCTACGGCCGCGAATACGACCTCGACATTTTCAACATCGTCGCCGTGGATGACTTCAACATGGGCGCAATGGAAAACAAAGGGCTGAACATCTTCAACTCTTCCTGCGTGCTCGCCTCCCAAACCACCTCCACCGATGCAGACTTTGAACGCATCGAGGCGATCATTGCCCACGAATACTTCCACAACTGGACCGGCAACCGCATCACCTGCCGCGATTGGTTCCAGCTCTGCCTCAAAGAAGGCCTCACCGTCTTCCGCGACGCGCAGTTCACATCTGACATGCGCTCAGAGCCAGTGAAACGCATCGACGACGTCATCGCCCTCCGCGCGCGCCAGTTCCCAGAAGACCAAGGCCCCCTCTCGCACCCCGTGCGTCCAGAGCAATTCCAAGAGATCAACAACTTCTACACCGCCACCGTCTACGAAAAAGGCGCAGAGGTGATCGGCATGCTCAAAACCCTCGTGGGGCATGATGCCTATTACAAAGCGCTCGACCTGTACTTTGATCGCCACGACGGCGACGCGGCCACCATCGAAGACTGGATTCAGGTCTTTGAAGACAGCACAGGCCGCGATCTGTCTCAGTTCAAACGCTGGTACAGCCAATCCGGCACCCCAAAAGTTACGGCCACTGAAGAGTGGGACGGCAGCACCTTCACACTGACCCTAAGCCAATCCACCGCCCCCACACCGGGCCAAGATGTCAAAGATCCCCGCGTGATCCCTGTCGCGGTGGGCCTGCTCTCCCCAGAAGGCACAGAAACCCACCCAACCCAAATCCTAGAGCTCACACAAGACACGCAGTCTTTCACCTTCGAAAACCTGCCAGCGCGCCCGATCCCATCCATCCTGCGCGGCTTCTCTGCCCCTGTGATGCTAGAGCAAGACATCGACAACACCCGTCGCGCCTTCTTGCTGGCCCATGACACCGACAGCTTCAACCGCTGGCAGGCCGCCCAAGACCTCGCCCGCGACACGCTTCTGTCTATGATCGAGGGCGGCGCGCCAAACCAAGGCTACCTAGACGGGCTTAAGGCTGTGATCAGCGACACCAGCCTCGATCCGGCTTACCGATCCCTGATGATCGATCTGCCAAGCGAATCCGAATTGGCGGGCCTCATTGCCGACCAAGGCGGCACACCAGACCCAGATCACATCCACACCGCCCACAAGGCCCTACGCAAAGCGCAAGCTGAAACCCTGCGCGACCTTCTGCCAAACCTCTATGCAGATAACACGCCCACCGGCCCCTACGCGCCAGACGCCACAGGCGCAGGGCAACGCAGCCTCAAGAACACCGCCTTGGCGCTTATGGCCAAACTGGATGACACCACGCGCGCCCAAACCCAGTTTGAGACCGCAGACAACATGACAGACCAGCTCGCCGCCCTCGCGCAGCTTGTCCCTACGGACAACGGCCCTCAGGCAACCGAGGCGTTTTAC
Organism: uncultured Paracoccaceae bacterium; assembly: GCA_947499725.1. Taxonomy (GTDB): domain Bacteria; phylum Pseudomonadota; class Alphaproteobacteria; order Rhodobacterales; family Rhodobacteraceae; genus Cognatishimia. Next base: position 1,044,528 of record CANMPK010000001.1, read on the forward strand.
ACCCAATGGCAAGCCGACCGTCTGGTGATCAACAAATGGTTCTCGCTGCAAATCGTGAAAGCCGCCCCAGACAAAGCCGCAGACGTCGCCCGCGCGCTCACGCAGCACCCTGACTTTGACATGAAGAACCCCAACCGCTTCCGCGCCACTCTGGGCGCATTGGCGGGCAACCACGCGGGGTTCCACCACGCCAGCGGCGCTGGCTACGAACTGCTCGCAGACTTCCTGATCAAACTCGACCCTCTGAACCCGCAAACCACGGCCCGCATGTGTACCGCCTTCCAAACATGGAAACGCTACGATGCCACCCGCCAAGCCAAGGCCAAAGCACAACTCCAGCGCATCTTGGCAACCGAAGGCCTCAGCAAAGACACCACCGAAATGGTGACACGCATTTTGGGCTAAGCCCAACCACACCTCTCCCTAAGGGTGATTCATTGCCCTTAGGGAAGACAACGCGCAAAACCTTTCAACCCCGCTGAAAAGTTTAAATTTTTATTAACTGTCGCGCATTTGAGAACAATTTGAAGTGAATTGGGCAGATTCCAAGCCCATCCTCAAACAATCGCCCAAATCTATCCAGCAATGGTCCGCGTCTTTCCCCCCACGCGCCCCTTTGCCGCCCCATTTCGAAACGAAAACTGTCTCCAAGAAATACGGAGCCAGCATCTATGTCTGCCAAATTTAAATCTTTCGCGATCAAGCAACGACTGCCAGAACCAGTCAAAGCCATATTGCGCAAGTTTTCCACGCCGCGTGATGCGGCGCCTTTGGCTTTCCTTCCATCCTCCAACGTATCCACCGCGGAACTGGTCGATCGTATCAAAATCCCAGTGAACAACGCCTCCCTGCGCCTGAAAAGCGACAGCGAGAAACGCGAGCACGGCCAATTCCTCGCCCGTCAAGAATTCTGGGAGAAGCTCTCCGCCGAAATCCGCGACGCCGACCAAAACCGCGAACGCACTTCCCAAGGCACCCCAGTGGCAGACCTTCTGGTCTTCGGCGCCCGTGCAGATGTGGTTTCTGCCGCAGAACACGCGCTGCTTCACGGCAAGCCCGCACCAGAATCCAACTTCTTTGAAGGCGTAGAAGCACTCGAAGACATCCTTAAAGAATACCCAGATGACTACGCCATCGCCCTGATCCTCGCCCATATGCATATCGACATCGGCTGGGCATGGCGCGGCACCGCTCCAGAAAACGAAATCGAGCATCGCAACCGCGAAGCCTTCAAAGTGCATTTCACCCGCGCGGCTGAAATCCTTGATCAATTCTGCGCCCACGAGCTGAACTCCCCAGCCCTCTCCGCAGCACGCTGCGCGCTTCTGCCGGGTATCGAACACCCAGCCGACCGCATTGCCGACGATTTTGAAGACCTGATCGACCTAGATCCGAAAAACCCACGCCACATGCGCGCCCTTGGCACCTATATGCTGCCACGCTGGTTCGGCTCTTACGAAGCGCTGGATCTTCAAGCCCGCCGTACCGCCGCCCGCACCTATGATCTGTGGGGCGCAGGCGCTTACACGTGGGTCTGGTTTGATGCGATCTTGTCCGACCCAAACAGCCTCGATCACCTAGACACCGACTATTTCATGGATGGCGTCTTTGAAATCCTGCAAAACCGCCCAGACCAAGCCACGGCGAACTTGATTGCCGCGCAGCTCTACTGCGCATGGCAAGCCAGCCAGCAAACCGCCCGTGAAAACGGCGCGGACAGCACGCAAGCGGACGCATTGCGCACCGCCTTTGAAACCGTGGTGCAAAATAACCTACGCGAAGTACACCCATTGATCTGGGGCCATGCCCAACTTGGCTTTGACAACGGCGCCCGCAGCATTTCCATTGAACGCCTTGCGCAAAAAGGCCGCGATCTGGCAATGAACGCCGTCGCGCAACCCTTCATGAAGCTTCTCGAAGAAGGCATCACCGTGCATTTCGGCCCAGACGGGATCACCGAAATCCAGCCATAAGCGGCGAAAAGGTCCTTAACATGGATGTAGAGACCCTCTATTCCGAGTTTCGCAATCACTTCCCTGACCTCGCCAAGTCTGCGGATGCCAAACATCTAGCCTTTTGGGAAAGCGTCGATCCTTTGACCATGCACGCTTGGTTTGAAAGCCTCGCCAAAACCCTGAACGATCACATGGGCCAATCCGATCGACAGGCCGAAAGACGCGCTGTCTTTACCTTCTTTGAACGCGCCTACCACCAAGGCGATGCAGCCACAAAAAACTGTATTGATGTAAGCCTTGTGGAAAATCTGTTCTGGCAAGTGCCCGCGCGCCATGTCGCCCCCATTTGGGACAGCTTTCCAAAGACCTTACAAAGCCTCTATGTGGATTTTCACAAACGCCCGCCCGCACATTAACGCGCGCAATAAAAATGCCAGACGAGCTCCCCCGTCTGGCATTTGGGTTCGTTCGGACAAACGAACCGTCCTGACATTACACGCCTGACAAAAAACCAATGCGCGCAACTGTGCCGTCATCAAATCTAAACTGCTCAATCAGATTTGGTGCGAGCACTCAGGCTTTGGGAAACGTTTCAGTGAGGGAACATTAAGCTCAGAACCGAAACTCAGCTTTAATCTTACACATGGTAATCAAGAGAGCGAGAACCACCTCTTCCCATGAAAATGACCTGCAAATATAATGTACCGCCGGTGCCCCATGCGCTGCCCTAAACACTAAATCGTCGCCCAAAAATCCAGCCGGAAAATTCTTCCTGTAGGTGAACCGTACTGGTAAGCAGATAGGTAGTCTTTGCAGACCTAAAAGGTCAACGATCCGCCTGTGGGATTTTGACCCTCGTCGCGATAATTAACAATTCTTTCAATATGTTAACCTCTTGAAGGCGGATTCCACTCGCCACAATCCCTCTCGCGGCCTTCTGGCCTTTTGCCGTCAATCTCACAGCACGACCCTTGGCCTCGATCAACCCTAGGTCTTCCATTTGCTTCAACTCGATTTTGATGGCCGACGTCGAATAGCGGCTCATCTGCGGCAGCTCACTTTTCGGGATCCATCCGCGAAAATCCCAAACGTATAAAATCATCAAAATCATCAGGCGCGACATGCTCAAACCCGTATCAAGCGCCATATTGTACCAAAGGCTAGAATGCTCGCAGATCCGAATGATCGGCTGCCCTTTTCCACGCGAATACATAAACCGCAGCACTTTGCGCAGGCGTGGATCGATGTGCTTCACATAGATGCGAAATCGCGCCGCCGCATCCGCGCGCCCAGCCTCAGTCAGCGTATATCCTTGATCGTTCTTTGCCACATGATGGGCCGGCAGCGCGCGAATATGCTCACGGATCGTACTGCGATCATGGCGCAGCGCCTCAGACAAGGATGAAATCGACCAATAGGTGTCGTCATGAATATACAACTGCAAGATAATCCGCATCCGCGTGGTCGGATATCCGGTGGACCGAATAGCCGACTGAAAACACACAGCCGTAAACAGCAAAGGTTTTTTATAAGGCAGCAAACGCGCCGGATCAAAAAGCATAGGTCAAATTCAATAATCAGAATAGCTTAGGCCCCACGCGCAAAGCTGCACAAGGTGATGGGCCAAGGACGAACGAAAGTAAAGCAAGCTGCTCTGCATTTGCATCACAAGTGCGAAAGGTCCCAGAAAACCGCGACTTTCCTAAGCAAAAGCCTCTGCCACGCCGATTGCCAAGCAACCCCCTCTTGCCCCTGCCCGCGCCCTGTCCTAGAACGCCAAAGAGTTATACCTAAACCGGAGCGACGGCAGATGCTGGACCTGACATACGAAACCCCAAAGCCCAAAGTGATCGCGGGCGCGAAACATGACTGGGAACTGGTCATCGGTATGGAGGTTCACGCGCAGGTCAGCTCGAATGCGAAACTCTTCTCCGGCGCATCCACAGAATTTGGCGCAGAGCCAAACTCGAACGTGTCCTTCGTTGACGCAGCCATGCCCGGCATGCTGCCAACCATCAACGAATACTGCGTCGAACAAGCAGTGCGCACAGGTCTGGGCCTGAAAGCCGAGATCAACCTGTGGTCTGCCTTTGACCGTAAAAACTACTTCTACCCGGATTTGCCACAGGGCTACCAAATCTCCCAGCTCTACCACCCAATCGTTGGCGAAGGGGAAATCATCGTCGACATGGGCCCGGGCGTTGCACGCAAAGTCCGCATCGAGCGCATCCACCTCGAACAAGACGCCGGTAAATCCGTGCACGACATGGACCCGAACATGTCCTTCGTCGATCTGAACCGCACAGGCGTCGCCCTGATGGAGATCGTCTCCCGTCCAGACATCCGCGGCCCAGAAGAAGCCGCCGCCTACGTGACCAAAATGCGCCAAATCCTGCGCTACTTGGGCACCTGTGATGGCAACATGCAAAACGGCAACCTGCGCGCCGATGTTAACGTTTCTGTCTGCCGCGCTGGCCAGTATGAAAAATACATGGAAACGCAAGATTTCTCACATCTGGGCACCCGCTGCGAGATCAAAAACATGAACTCCATGCGTTTCATCCAAGCCGCCATCGAATACGAAGCGCGTCGCCAAATCGCCATCGTCGAAGCTGGCGGTGAAGTCGATCAGGAAACACGCCTGTATGACGCGGATAAAAACGAAACACGCTCCATGCGCTCCAAAGAAGAAGCGCATGATTACCGCTATTTCCCAGATCCAGACCTTCTGCCGCTGGAAATCGAACAAGCGTGGGTCGACGACATCGCAAAGACTCTTCCAGAGCTACCGGACGAAAAGAAAGCCCGCTTTGTGGGTGATTTCGGCCTGTCCGAATACGATGCCTCCGTGCTCACAGCCGAAGCCGAAAACGCCGCCTTCTTTGAAGAGGTCGCAAACGGCCGCAACGGCAAACTGGCCGCCAACTGGGTCATCAACGAACTCTTTGGCCGCCTGAAAAAAGACGACAAAGGCATCAACGACAGCCCGATCTCCCCTGCCCAACTGGGCGGCGTGATCGATCTGATCAGCTCCGATGCGATCTCCGGCAAAATCGCCAAAGACCTGTTTGAAATCGTCTACACCGAAGGCGGCGACCCTGCGCAAATCGTAGAAGAACGCGGCATGAAGCAGGTGACAGACACCGGCGCGATCGAAGCCGCGCTTGATGAAATCATCGCAGCCAACCCAGCCCAAGTGGAAAAAGCCAAAGAGAACCCAAAACTCGCAGGCTGGTTCGTGGGTCAGGTCATGAAGGCCACGGGTGGCAAGGCCAATCCAAAGGCCGTGAACCAACTGGTGGCGCAAAAGCTGAAGGGCTGATTGACAGCCAACATCCTAAAATGAATAAAGATCGGGCGTATTTTGCGCCCGTTTTTTATTGAGGACAGTTTTATGAAAACGCTTTTTACCGCCTGCGCCCTTATTCTAACTGCGGGCCTCGCCCAAGCAGACGCGCTTGATCAAATCATCGACAAGAAAATCAAAAACTCCAAAGTGCCAGAAGCGCTGATCAAATCCGATGGCACTGTCTCCGTTAAATTCAATGGTAAGACCTACAAAGGCACTTGGGAAAAGGTCAACGGCCAGTACTGCCGCAAAATCGCGGCCTTCAACCTTGACGGCTGCCAGAACGTTGTCGCGATTGAGGACAAAGACGGCAAGTTCATTGGCGTCGATTTCCGCGACCCGGGTCAAGACAGCGGCACCCACTACTTCCTCAAGTAAGCCCCTAAAACCTAACGATTTTCATAGGCCGCGAGCGCAAGCTTGCGGCCTTCGCTTATCTCGACCACCGGATCAGGATACAGATCCTGCGCGCTCAACCCCCAAGACCGTGGGCAGGCGTCATAAAAGGCCAAGGCATCTTCAGACGGCAACAAGCGCCCCTCAGCAATAAACCGATCCTGATACAGCCCATCGCCATCAAACTTCTTGGCCTGAAGCTCTGGGTTGAACACACGGAAATACGGCGAGGCATCCGGCCCGCAACCCGCCACCCATTGCCAGCCCATCGCATTGGCCGCTGGATCCCAATCAATCAAGCATTCCTCAAACCACTTCATGCCAATCTGCCAGTGTTTCAGCATGTTCTTGGTCAGAAACGACGCGGCAATCATCCGCGCGCGGTTGTGCATAATGCCGGTCACATAGATTTCACGCATCGCCGCATCCACAAAAGGCACCCCCGTGCGCCCCTGCTTCCACGCCAGCACCACCACATCTTCGGTGCGATCCCAGCCAAAGCCATCCCACTCCGGCCGCCAAGCGGAAGTGGTGATATGCGGCGTGTGATACACCAAATGATACGCAAACTCGCGCCAAACCACCTCTTTCACAAAATGCTCTGCGCCCTTGGCACCCGTCTCATGCGCCCGCCACCCAGCAGACCACAACAGCCGAGGGCTGATCTCCCCCCAAGCCAAATTCTCAGACAGGCCCGAAGTCGCAGGCAGGCTCGGAAAATCGCGTTCGGCTTTGTACCCATCCACAGCCTCGTTCAAAAACCGATCCAGCCGCTTTAACGCCGCCGCTTCGCCCACATGGGCATAGCGGGCCAAAACAGCGCCGCCGCGATCCATAGCCTCTTCCATGCCCCAAACGGCCAAATCCTCGCTGGCTGGCCATGCCTCTGGCGCAGTCAACTCCTTGGGCGCAGGCAAAGCCGCCCCCACATCACGATCTTTCACCGCACGCCAGAAGGCACTGTAAACTTTAAAGAAACTGCCCTGCTGCGTTTCCACATCCCAAGGCTCAAACATGATATGGCCTGCAATACTGCGCGCGCCATACCCGGCTTCGGTCAACGTAGCCTTTACACCCGTGTCTCGCGCCACTGCATCCGGATCATAGGCCCGCGTCCACCAAATATCCGCCGCACCAATCTCCTGCGCGAGCGACTGCAACACATCCTGCGCCTTCCCCCGCCGCAAGATCAGATCGCTGCCAATCCCACGCAAAGTTTCCTGAAACGCCGCCACTGCCCGCGCAAGCCGCCATTTCGGCGCCGCGCCAAACCCCTCTGCCACCTCATCCAAAATGAAAACCGGCACAACAGGCCGCCCCGTTTGGGCTGCCGCGTGCAAAGCGGGATGATCGATCAGGCGAAAATCGCGGCGCAGCCAAATCAGGATCGGGCGAGTGTCAGTCATAAACGGCATAGTCCTTTTTGATTACTTACGGATTGCGCCGTGTTTCGGATGAACTTTTTACCGCCAATTCTAAAGATTTTCTAATACCAAAGTTCTCAGACATCCGTATTCCCGATTTCGCCTGAAATTCGAATCGTACAATTCAGCAGTTGAAAGGGGTGAATTGCCACAAAAACAGAAGATTAAGCCTGCGCGCGCTGCCCCTACGTCAAGATCCGAGTCTTTTTGGCAACAGACTGTTTTCACGAGTTATCCACAGACCTGTGGATAAAGACAGATCCCCCTGCTAACGTTAGTCTGGTCCCAAAAGACAAACAGGCGGTTTCATCCCATGGATGTTTACGAATACAAAGTTGTTCCGGCTCCGGCAAAAGGGCAAAAGGCGCGAGGCGTTCGCAAGTCTGAGGACAAGTTTGCCTATGCAATTCAACAAGTTATGAACCAAAACGCCCAAGACGGTTGGGAGTTTCTGCGCAGTGAGACCCTGCCTAACGAAGAGCGTGTTGGGTTAACAAACACCTCCACAACTTACCGCAGCATGCTTGTGTTCCGTCGCCCAACCGAAAGTGTTGCACCAGAGGTATCACCAGCCGCCAAAGTGATCCCAACCCGCGTGACCGCCGCGGAACCGCCGAAGCAACTTCCAAAACCTATTCCAGAAGAAGCATCTGAACCTGTTGATAATGAAGTAGATTTTTTCAATCAGACTTCAAATTCCGCGCAGCCTACGAATGTCTCCAGCCTGCCAGCCGCCTTGCGCATGCGCGCAGAACGTCAGCAATCTTCAAACGACGTCGCCGCAGAATAAGTTACGCATCAATATCCAAAGCCAAGGCGTGAATGCGCCCGACCAGCTCTTTTCCAAGGGCTGAATGCACTGCGCGATGACGCTGAATTCTGGTCATTGTTTCAAAGGCTTGCGCACGAATCTTGACGTTAAAATGGCTCTCACCGCCGTCTTGATATCCGGCATGACCACGATGGCTTTCGCTATCGTCCACGACGTCCAGTTCCCTTGGGTCAAATGCAGCAGATAACCGCTCATGAATTTCGTCTTTTACGCGCATTTTTTTATCCTGCCCCCTTCAATCTGACAGCCAATAGATTAAACTCTCTGCTCCGAGTCGAAAAGGTAATACGATGCCAAAATCAGATCCCTTCGGTTTCGATATGTCCGTTTCTTCTGCCAAGAAGAAAAACCCACGCGGACGTCGAAGCATGTCCGGTGAATCCGCGACGTCTACACGCGTGTGCGAACACCCGAGCTGTAACGAACCAGGCAAGTTCCGCGCGCCTAAGGCACCGGATGTATTGGATGAATTCCGCTGGTTCTGCAAAGAACACGTGCGTGAATATAATGCCAAGTGGAGTTTCTTTGACGGTAAAACCGAAGCAGAAACCAACGCGCAGCATTCAAAAGACAAGGTCTGGGAACGCGAAACAAAGCCGATGCAAGACCCAGAGGCCCGCGCTTGGGCCCGTCTTGGTATCGAAGATCCGCATCAGGTTCTCGGCGGCAACGCCACGCAGAACCCGGGCCGTGGTTCCGTTGGCCGTCGCCTACCTCCAACCGAGAAACGCGCATTGGATATCCTAGAGGTCGAAGACACCGCGTCTAAGGCTGATATCCGCAAAGCCTATAAGAAGCTCATCAAGGTTCTACACCCTGATATGAATGGCGGTGACCGCAGCCAAGAAGAGCAGCTTCAAGAAGTGGTATGGGCTTGGGATCAGATCAAAGAAAGCAACAGCTTTAAGTGATTGAAATTCAATAATTTAAATCACGTTCGCAGCTTTTAAACGCCACCCATTGGGTGGCGTTTCGCTTTTGTGGTCCCTGTGCGCTGGCTGGCATCACGGAATGAAATGCCCGTAATCAAAACTCACAATTGGCGCATTCGCTTAATTTAGGCCATTGTCTCGCAGCGCAGCAATTGCCCGCAAAACGCGAAACACTGCAAAAAACTGCACGTAATCAGGCAAAAAAGCGCTTTTGCCCTTTCCCTTATGCGCCGCAGCGATATTGTGCAGGAAAATAGTAGAGATTTACGGCCAAGGCCGTTGGAAGAAGGACGACGGACATGGCCGATGGCATGATCGACATTGACGCAAAACCAACCGAAGACATTTCGGTACGTGACACATTCGGAATTGACACCGACATGGTCGTGAAAGGCTTTGCCGAGCGCACAGATCGCGTGCCAGAGCTAGATCTAACATATAAGTTTGATCCAGACACAACGCTCGCCATCCTCGCAGGCTTTAGCCACAACCGCCGTGTGATGATCCAGGGCTATCACGGCACAGGTAAATCCACGCACATCGAACAGGTCGCAGCGCGCCTGAACTGGCCCTCTGTTCGTGTGAACCTTGATAGCCACATCTCTCGTATCGACTTGATCGGTAAAGACGCGATCAAGCTGCGCGACGGCAAGCAAGTCACTGAATTCCATGAAGGTATTCTGCCTTGGGCCCTGCGCAACCCTGTTGCGATCGTGTTTGATGAATACGATGCGGGCCGCGCAGACGTGATGTTTGTCATCCAGCGTGTGCTGGAACATGATGGTAAACTGACCCTTCTGGATCAAAACGAAATCATCACACCAAACCCGAACTTCCGCCTGTTCGCGACAGCCAACACCGTTGGTCTGGGCGACACAACTGGCCTGTATCACGGCACACAGCAGATCAACCAAGCCCAGATGGACCGTTGGTCTTTGGTGAGCACGTTGAACTACCTGTCCATCGATGCAGAAACCAACATCGTTCTGTCCAAAGCGCCGCATTACAATACCGAAGCCGGCCGCAAGACGGTGAAACAGATGGTGACCGTCGCAGATTTGACGCGTACTGCCTTTATGAATGGCGATCTGTCTACGGTTATGTCTCCACGGACTGTGATCAACTGGGCGCAAAACGCGGCGATCTTCCGCGATACGGGTTATGCCTTCCGCCTCAGCTTCCTGAACAAGTGTGATGAGCTGGAACGCCAGACCGTGGCTGAATTCTATCAGCGCCTGTTTGACGAAGAGCTGCCAGAAAGCGCAGCCAGCATGAGCTTGGGTTAAGCCCGACAGGAGTTGCAATGCGCATCGGATTGATCGGAGGAATTGGGGTAGCTGCCACAATCGTTTACTATCAACGCCTTACAGCGGAGATGAGCAAACGTGGCAGCGATCTTGATCTGACGATCGAACATGGCGATGTGCAAAGCTTGATCCGCAACAACTTGGCCGATGATCGGGACGCACAAGCCGCCATCTTCGCCAAGACCGTGGATCGCCTCAAGTCTGGTGGATGTGATTGTGTCGCCCTCACCTCTTTGGGTGCGCACTACTGTGTAGACGAGCTAAACGCGATGTCGTCTTTGCCGATTATTTCTGGCGTCTCGCCTTTGGATGCGTATTTCGCAGCGCAAGGGCTTGGTACGATTGGTCTATTGGGCACGCGCGTTGTGATGCGCACGCGGCTCTATGGTCAACTCAGCAAGACCAACGCTGTGGCATTGGATGATGAGATCGATACGATTGGCCAAACCTATCAAGATATGGCCGTCGCGGGGGTCTGTAGCGCTGCCCAACGAGACGTGATGATCAACGCTGGGGCACGCATGGTGAATGACCAGAATGCAGACGCCGTTGTCTTGGCGGGAACTGATCTAAACCTTGCCTTTGACGGGCAAACAACCGGCTATAAAGTCATTGATGCCTTAGATGTGCATGTCGCTGTCTTGGCCGACATCGCCTCTGGGCGCAAAACAATTGAAGAAGTGGCGATGGCGCGATGAGCAAACCGTCTGACAATCCGGCCGATCCGTTCAAAAAGGCGCTTGCAGAGGCGACCAAGGTTCTGGCGCATGATCCAGAACTGGCGGTGACCTATACGGTAGATCCGTCCGGCATGTCCGGCGACCAGATGCGCTTGCCTCAGATCAGTCGCCGTATGACCCGCGAAGAGGTCATGTTGGCACGTGGCACAGCCGATGCGCTGGCCCTGCACCGCCGCTATCACGACGCCAATACCTTCGCGCGCTACGCGCCGCCCTCTGGCATTGCGCGGCAGCTGTTTGAATCGCTGGAAATCGCCCGCTGCGAAGCCATGGGCGCACGCGATATGCCGGGCACTGCGGTCAACATCGATGCCAAGATCGAAAGCGAAGCCAACGGGCGTGGGTTTGACAAGATCACCTCTGCGTCTGATGCGCCTTTGGATATGGCCGCGAACTACTTGGTGCGCCATTTGGCGACGGGTCGCGACCTGCCCCCTGCTGCAGAAAACGTGATGAACCTGTGGCGTGGTTTCATTGAACAAAACGCGGGCGACACGCTGGGCGATTTGCAAAACATGCTGCCCGACCAATCCAGTTTTGCGAAATTCGCACGTCAGGTGATTTCTGATCTGGGCTATGGCGATCAGCTGGGCGAAGACCCTGATGAGATCGAAGACGATCAAGATGATCAGGCCGAAGAACAGCAGGAAGAAGAACAAGATCCGGATTCCTCTGGTCAAGATGACAGCGAAGAAGAGGATATGGAGGCCACGCCTGAATCCTCGCAAGAGCAACAGCAGGATACGGCCGAAGCCCAGATCACCATGGACGACATGTCTGATGAAGACATGCCAGAAGATATGGACATGCCGGATGGTGAGGCCCCTCTGGAGCCACCTGCCCCGCAACCGATCTCTGATGCTGATCCGGAATACCTTGTTTTTAATACGGAATTCGACGAGGAAGTGCGCGCTGAAGATTTGGCGGAACCGGCAGAACTGGAACGCCTGCGCGCCTATCTGGACCAACAGCTTGAGCCGTTGAAAGGCGCTGTGAGTCGTTTGGCCAATAAGCTGCAACGCCGCCTGCAAGCCCAGCAAAACCGCAGTTGGGAGTTTGATCTGGAAGAAGGCATTCTGGACGCTGGCCGGTTGGCGAGGGTTGTGGCCAATCCAACAACGCCTTTGTCGTTTAAGCATGAAAAAGACACCGAATTCCGCGATACGGTTGTGACGCTGCTGTTGGATAACTCTGGCTCGATGCGCGGTCGCCCGATTTCTATTGCCGCGATCTGCGCGGATGTTTTGGCGCGCACATTGGAACGTTGCAACGTGAAGGTCGAAATCCTCGGCTTCACAACGCGCGCTTGGAAAGGTGGGCAGTCTCGCGAAGACTGGCTGAACCAAGGGCGCCCACAACAACCGGGTCGCCTGAACGATCTGCGCCATATCATCTACAAGTCAGCAGACGCCCCTTGGCGTCGTACGCGCCCGAATTTGGGGCTGATGATGAAAGAGGGCCTGCTGAAAGAGAACATCGACGGCGAGGCGCTGGAATGGGCGCATAAGCGTATGATTGGCCGCTCTGAAGCGCGCAAAATCCTGATGGTGATCTCTGACGGTGCGCCGGTGGATGATTCAACTTTGTCGGTTAACCCCGCGAATTACTTGGAAAAACACCTGCGCGATGTGATCGAGATGGTCGAAAAACGCCGTCAGGTCGAACTATTGGCGATCGGGATCGGCCACGACGTGACACGCTATTACGAGCGTGCTGTCACCATCACCGATGTCGAGCAATTGGCTGGTGCAATGACAGAGCAGCTCGCGAGCCTGTTCGATACAGACCCGCGCGCCCGTGCCCGCGTTTTGGGCATGCGTAAGATGTAATGCAATGCAGAAGGCAGCGGGGCAACCTGCGCGCTTTCTTGCATTGATGATCTCCCGCTGCCTTGATCGCCTCGCGTTTTTGGCAACGGTTGTTGCGTGAATTTGATAGGAAAGCCCGATGTTCCAAAACTTCGACACAACTGCTGACCCAAAGCACGGCCCTGCCCGTTTGGATGCTTTGCGCGGTGCGATGCATCAGGCAGATGTGGTGGGTTTCATCGTACCACGCGCAGATGCGCATCAAGGCGAATATGTTGCGCCGCGCGATGACCGTCTTGCTTGGCTGACGGGCTTTACCGGCTCTGCTGGATTTTGCTGTGTTCTGCCAGACATCGCGGGTGTGTTCATCGACGGGCGTTATCGCGTTCAGGTGAAGCAACAGGTTGCGGATGTGTTTACGCCCGTCCATTGGCCGGAAACCCAGCTTGGAGACTGGCTCGTGGCGCAAGCAGGGTCTTTGGAAGGCCAGATCGGGTTTGACCCTTGGTTGCATACGCCAAGAGAGATCGAGGCGCTTAAGACAGCTTTGAAAGGCTCTGGCTTGTCTCTTTGCCCAGTCAGCAATCTGGTGGATCAGGTCTGGGAAGACCAGCCAGAACCGCCACGCGCACAAGCCTTTGAACAGCCGATCGAATACGCTGGCGAGGCGCATGTTGCTAAAATTCTCCGTTTGGCGGATGAATTGAAGACCGCCCAACATAGCGCGGCCGTGATTACGTTGCCTGATAGCCTGTGTTGGCTTTTGAACATTCGCGGGGCGGATATTCCGCGAAATCCAGTGATGCATGGGTTTGCAATCCTGAATGCCAATGGTCAGGTCGAGGTATTTGCGGACCCATCCAAGCTTGCACTGGTCAAAGATCATCTTGGCGCCGAGGTGCGGGTACATTCCCCAGAGCACTTCTTGCCGCGTCTCACAGAGCAATCCGGCCCCGTACGTCTGGATAAAGCCAGCGTACCCTATGCGGTGTCTTCAGCCTTGGTGGCCGCTGGTATCGAAGTGGCTTACGCCGGAGATATCTGCGCCTTACCCAAAGCGCGCAAAAATGAGATTGAGCTGAAGGGCTCTGAAGAGGCCCATTTGCGCGATGGCGCGGCGATGTGTGCCTTTCTGAACTGGTTTGATGACAAAGCCACAACAGGGATCACCGAAATCGATGTGGTGACCAAGCTGGAAGCCTGTCGCCATGACACAGGCGCCTTGCGCGATATCAGCTTTGAGACCATTTCTGGTACGGGCCTAAATGGGGCTGTGATCCATTACCGCGTGACCCATGAAACCGATCGTTCATTGCAGGATGGCGATTTGTTGGTGCTGGACAGTGGCGGACAATATCAAGACGGCACGACAGATATCACCCGCACTTTGCCCGTTGGAAACGTCTGCGATGAAGAACGTGCAGCCTTTACCCGTGTCTTGAAAGGGATGATTGGTATTTCAGAGTTGATCTGGCCAAAAGGTTTGGCCGGCCGCGAGCTGGAAGCCATCGGGCGTGTGCCGCTTTGGAAGGCTGGCCTCGATTTTGATCATGGTTTGGGACATGGGGTTGGGTCCTATCTTTGCGTGCATGAAGGGCCGCAACGCTTAAGCAAAGTCAGCGATGTGCCTTTGGAAACCGGAATGATCCTTTCCAATGAACCGGGATATTACCGTGAAGGTGCCTTTGGCATTCGCATTGAAAACCTAATTTATGTATCTGACGCAAAAGAGATTATTGGCGGTGACGCCCACAGAGAGATGCTGCAATTCACAACGCTCACATATGTGCCGATTGATCGTCGTTTGGTCGTCGCGGACATGCTGACGCAGAGTGAAAAAGAATGGCTGAACTCTTATCACAAAACATGTTATGAGCGCCTCAGCCCACGAGTCTCGGCGGATGTTCTAATATGGTTAACTGCGGCAACACAGCCCGTTTGACATAATCCTGTAACATCTTGCCTGTCTTAGAAGGCATCACACGAATACTCTGGGGAGAGCACATGAATAGCTTTATTCAAATCAACAAGGCACCTGGCAAATGGGCTGTGCGTGCTGGCGGTGCCGTTTTGGGTGAAACCTCTGCTGCTTTGGCCCTCACCGAAGGGGATCTGCCTGCTGTAATCTATTTCCCGCGCGCGGATATCGCGACTGCGTTTTTGGATAAAAGCACGCAGACTACCCATTGCCCACACAAAGGCGATGCGAGCTACTATTCCATCGTGACCAAAAGCAAAACGATTGAAAACTCTGTTTGGAGCTACGAAGCGCCCAAAGCGGAAGTCGAGAAAATCAAAGGCTACTTGGCCTTTGTTGTCAGCCAAGAGGTTTCCGTCGAGCAACTTTAAATGTTGCCTGATAGACTGTTTTGAAAGAGGCCTTCGGGCCTCTTTTTTATTTAGGAATGTTCTTCTGCTGCTGTTTCGCACAGCGCATTGCTGAACGCTTTCAGGGCGTCGACATGATGCACAGCGCCTAGCAACTTCGTGGATTGCCCTTCCCCGCCGATTGACACAACCGGCACAAAGGCAATGCCTGCGCTTTCAAACAAAGGCATCATGGTTTCCAGTGTCGTATTGCGATCTGCGTAGACGCCTTTTTCAATGAGCTCCCAACAGGCGGCTTCGGTTGCGCCCTTGTGTGGGTCAACCTCTTTCATCAGCGTTGCTGCCTTCACAGTCGCCAACAGGTAAGCCTGCGGACCAGCCGCAACGTGCAAGTTGCGACGCTCTAGTTGCGTGAGGAAATAGGAACGGTCTACCAAACGCGTGCCGAGCGCCGTGGAAATGGATACGGTCACCATCACCGCTAGCCCTGTCTGCCAGTCGCCTGTCAATTCAAACACGATCAGCGTCGTGGAAATTGGCGCACCCAGCACAGCCGCGGCAACGCCGCCCATACCAGCAAGCGCATAAAGTGTTTCAGATCCTGAAACCTCTGGAAAAACGGGAATGGCGATCAAGCCAAAGGACAACCCCGTCAACGCTCCAATCATCAAAGCCGGCGAAAACACCCCGCCCCCCATGCGGCCTGCCACAGTGACGGCGACAGCAATGACCTTTAGGAAGACAAAGACAATCGCCTCTTGCAGCACCAGCTCGCCTGTAAGGGCCGCTGATGTGGTTTCATAGCCAACGCCAATGATGTGCGGGAAGAAGATCGCCAAGGCACCCAGCATGGCGCCAGAGATCATTGGGCGCATCCAGCGTTTCAGTTTGGCGTGCAACATGACTTGCTCTGCCATGTCTTCGGCCCAGAAGATCACCCACATAAACGCCACTGCGACGATGCCGCAAACGGCTCCAAGCAGCAGGAAGGCTGGCAGTTCTTGATAAAAGGTAAAAGCAGATTCGACGGGCAGTACAAATTCAGTCACGTTGCCAAATTCAAGGCGGCTGATCACAGTGCCCGCAACGGAGGCAATCACGATTGGCGCAAAAGCGTGAATGGCGAAATGGCGCAAAACAACTTCGAGCGCGAACAAAGCACCTGCGATTGGTGCATTGAAAGAGGCTGATACAGCGGCCGCCACGGCGCACCCCATCAGATCGCGGCCCGTGATGCCATTGGCGTGGATACGGTCGCTGACCCAACTGGAGATCGCTCCTGCCAAGTGCACAACAGGGCCTTCTCGGCCTGTTGAACCACCAGAACTCAGCGTGATCAAAGACGCCAATGCTGACACAAAGCCTTCTTTTACGTCAACGCGCCCGTTGTTCAGGGCCGCACCGCCAATCACATCTGCAGGGCCGCCAACGCGGGCGTCTTTGGTAAAGTGGTCAAGCAACAGACCAACAAGAAGTCCGCCAATGATCGGTGTGATGAAGATCACATACCACGGCAGAGTTTCCGCAAAACTGTGCAATCGGTTAATGTTTTCAGTGCCATAGACCGTTGATTGCAACCATTCGATCCCTTTGCGGAACAAAAGCGCAGCAAAGCCCGATGCAATCCCGACAAACAAAGCAATAAACCAGAACTGAACCTGGCTTGGCCCCTTCTTGAGCAATACGCCCCAGCCCTCGCGGCTACGTTTAACCGCTGTTTTTGCGCTTTGGGCTAAGAATGTCCCGAGTGGGTGAGCCATATCAGTAGTGCTGTCACACGTCTTGTTCGCCGTCCTTAGCAAGCCTTAGGCGGTTATTAACCATTGCGAAAGGGTGATCAGGGAAAGAAGTCTCTGGATAAGACTTGTTTGCAACGGATTTGCCTAATTCAGATGCGCTAGCCAGCAAGTAGGGCTTTGGCAGCCGCACGCGCTTGGTCTGTGATCGTGTCGCCAGAGATCATACGCGCGATTTCATCAACACGTTCTGAAATTTCGAGCGGCACGACAGTCGACAGCGTTGCTCCGTCAACCACGTTCTTTTCAACGCGCCAATGATGCGCCCCAAGTGCCGCCACTTGAGGGCTATGCGTGACAACCAAGATCTGACCCGCCTGCGCCAAGTTGGCCAAACGCCGACCCACTGCATCCGCAGTTGCGCCGCCAACACCTCGGTCGATCTCGTCAAAGATCATCGTCGTGTTGCGCTCGTCCCCGGTCAGGCAGACTTTTAGTGCCAGCAGGAAGCGACTGAGTTCACCACCAGAAGCGATCTTGGCCAATGGTCCTGCAGGCGCGCCGGGGTTGGTCGCCACGGTAAAGGACACTGCATCTTGACCATCAGGCCCCTGATTTTCATCACTGATTTGGGTTTCAAAAACAGCGCGTTCCATTTTCAGAGGCGCGAGTTCTTTCATCACCGCTGTATCCAGCGTTTTGGCCGCCGCTTTGCGGGCCTTTGTCAAAGCATCGGCTTTGGCTTGGTAGTCTGCTTCAGCGGCAGTGACAGCTTGCTTCAGGTCTGCAATCTGACCTTCACCGGCATCCAATGCCGCCATCTTTTTGCGCATGTCTTCGGCAAAGGTGCCAAGTTCATCTGGCGCGACATTGTGTTTACGTGCAAGGCCCCGAATGGCGAACAGGCGCTCTTCGCACTGCTCAAGCTCGATCGGGTTAAAATCCAACGCATCCATGCAACGTTCAACGCCTGACACTGCTTCGTCCAGCTCGGCCATTGCGCGGCCCAAGGCGGCGAGTGGCGCATCAAGCTGGCCTTCCACAGTCTCTGAAGCCCCTTCTAACCAACGCAGAGCATCGCCCATTGCGCCTTCTGCACCTTCGTTGCCAAGGGCAGATGCTGCGCGCATCACGTCTTCGCGCACGCGCTCTGCGGCTTGCATCAGGCGACGGCGGGAATCCAATTCACCCTCTTCGCCAGGCTGTGGGTCAAGCTGATCGAGTTCACCCACCGCATGGCGCAAAAACTCTTCTTCAGAGCGCACGGCATCTAGAGCCACTTGAGCCGCGTTTAACGCTTTACGAGACTTGCTCACATCTGACCAAGCCAACCGTGTTTCTGAGCGCAGGCTTGAGAGCTGACCGAACTGATCCAAAAGATCGCGATGGCCTTTCGGGTCTAGCAAACCACGATCATCGTGTTGGCCATGCAGCTCGATTAAGGTTTCAGACAGGCTTCGCAGAACTTCACCAGAACAGCGACGGTCATTTACCCAAGCGGTTTTGCGTCCATCTTTGCGGTTGATCCGACGCAACATCAGGGTTTCGCCAGATGGTAGGCCTGCTTCTTCTAAGATCGCATGGGCTGGGTGTGCTTCGGGCAGGTCAAACTCGGCAATCACCTCGCCCTGCTCTGCCCCGCTGCGCACCAATTCCGCGCGGCCACGCCATCCTAAGACAAACCCAAGGGAATCAAGCAAGATTGATTTACCTGCACCAGTTTCACCGGTCAGCACGTTTAGCCCCGCTTGGAAATCCAATTCCAAGCGGTCGATGATCAACATATCTCTGATTTCTAACGCGCGCAGCATCGTTTAGGTCAGGCCCTCAGATCGCATTGCGGCCGATTACAGCCATTTGCCTTTGATCGTCTGACGATAGACGCTGGCCAACCAACCATTGCCTTTCAGCTTTGGTTCAAGACCGCGTCCAGTCAGCAAACGATAGCTGTCTTCATACCATTCGGTGGACTGGAAGTTGTGCCCCAAAATCGCGCCCGCTGTCTGCGCTTCGTCTGTGAGACCCAAGGACAGGTATGCTTCGACCAAGCGATGCAGGGCCTCCGGCGTGTGCGTGGTTGTTTGGAAGTCTTCGACGACAACACGGAAGCGATTGACCGCTGCAGGGAAACGATCGCGTTTCAGGTAGTAACGCCCGATTTCCATTTCTTTGGCTGCCAAATGGTCAAAGGCCAAATCGAACTTCAGAACAGAAGACCGCGCATACTCGCTATCTGGATAGGTTTCGATCACCTTACGCAGGGCTTGCAGGGCTTGGAATGTAAGCCCCTGATCACGACCGACTTCATCAATCTGATCGTAATAGCTCAGCGCCAGCAGGTATTGCGCATAGGCGGCGTCATCATCTTGTGGGAAGAAATCAATATAACGCTGTGCAGCAGAGCGGCTGTTCTCGTAGTCTTTGTCCTGATGGTAAGCAAATGCTTGCATAATCAATGCACGTTTTGCCCATTCGGAATAAGGGTAAAGCCGCTCGACCTCAGCAAAGTAAAATGCTGCATCGTCAGGCTTGTTGCGTTCGATTTCAAACTCACCGCGCCCAAAAATTTGCTCGGCTGTAAAATTCTCTAGCGGCACAGAACCAAAGAGAGTTTCATTCGCACCATTGCCGCCACAGCCGGCCACGGCCATCAGGCCTATAAATGCAGCCCCTACCATCATACGTGACATGCGACGCGCCATTCTGCTCTACCTTATCTGACTGTCTTTACGAGGCAGAACCTCTTCCCAAAGCTGTTAACACAGTTTTTTCCGAGGCAAAACGTATTTGAATAAAATAGGCGGTAAAGCTCACGCGACCGCAGGAATTTCGCCCATACGGACCCCTGCACCAGGCAAGCGTGCAGCTGTTTCAGCTGTGCAATCGACATAGCGATAAGATGATGGATCTGCGAATACTGCGCGCAAGAGCATGTTTGTCAGGTTATGGCCCGCGCGATGCCCCTGATATCGCCCAAGAACAGGTGCGCCCGCAGTATATAGATCGCCGAGTGCATCAAGCATTTTGTGACGCACGGGTTCATCATCACGGCGCAAACCTGCACCACATTCAACCTGCGCGCCATCGAAAACAATTGCGTTTTCGCCCGGAATACCGCCTAGCGCCAACCCATTGGCATGCATGTATTCCACGTCTGACCGTAGGCAAAAAGTGCGGCAGTCACAAAGCTCACGTACGAAGGAGCCATTCGCCATGTTCAGTACGCGGTGTTGTTCGCCAATGGCTTCCGCTTCAAATTCAATCTGAAAGTCGATTTCCAGATTTTCAGCTGGTGAAAGCGCGGCCCATGCTTGATCACGTTGCACGCGGACAGGCTTCAAAATTTCAATGGCACGAATGGGCGCGGCCTGCTGGATCAAGCCGCAGGCGAGAATGGATTGCACGAACTCTGCGCTGCTGCCGTCCATGATTGGCACTTCAGGGCCATCGATGCTGATCAGGACGTTATGCACACCACACCCCGCCAAAGCGGCCATGATATGCTCAATCGTGGAAACAGAAACACCAGAGGTGTTAACCAATTTGGTACATAGTGGGGATTGCTCAACAAGATCCCAACGCGCTGGAAGCAGGCTATCGCCTGTCATCACATCGGTGCGTTGGAACCAAATACCATAATCTGCTGATGCAGGCTCAAGTGTCATCTGCACTGGTGCACCAGAATGCAGGCCCACACCCGTAAAGCGGATTTTTGATTTGATGGTATTTTGCAAAGTGAACCCCAGACTTCGTGTCCCATCCCGAGACGCCCTATAGAGCTAAAGTTTGCCCAAACATTTCACAACTCAAACATTGCAACGTGCTGAAACATCCCCGTAAGCAATAGGCAAAAGATCGCCAAAACCCACCTAACCCACTGATTAAAAAGAAAAAGGGCCGCCAACTCTGGCAGCCCTTCTTTGTAATATATTGAAATGTTTAGTTTGCTTGGCGGCGCAAGAAGGCAGGAATTTCGATGCGTTCTTGCTCTGGATCCTCTTGAGGAGCCGCTTGAGCAGTCGGTTGCGCTGCAGGCTGTGCTGGCGCGGCTTGCGCTGCACCTTCCGCTGCTGTGCCTGTCATTCGGTTGATCAAAGAATTGATCCCAAAGCGAGGTTTTTCCTCAACAGGTGCAGGCTCGGAAGCGACCACTTTCTGACGTGGTTGCGGCGCTGTTGGCGCTTTGCTTACAGCTGTACGCAGACGGGCCATTGCTTCAGGAGAAGGTGTCCCTGGCGCTGGCGCTTTTGGCGCAACGTAGGCAGCTTCTTCTTCTTCATATACTTCCTGATGGCGCGGTTGGAACTGAGCCACTTGTGGCTGGTACGCCGGTGGCGGCAGATCTTCTGCTGCAGTACGCGCAGGCGCGGTCGCTGCAGGTCGAGGCGCCGGAGCTGCAACCGGTGCAGGCGCTGGCTCTTCGAAGATATCTTCCATCTGCTCTTCAGAAGCAGCACGCTCAGTTTCCATTTCACCAAAAAGGCTTGGTTCTTTTTCAGCAACGGGTGCTGGTGTCGCTTCTGCCTGTGGTGCTTCTTCCATCGCAACGGATGTTTTCAAAGGCTCAGCCAAAGAACGACGTGGCACTGGAATATCTGTTGTAACTTCAGCCGCATCGATACCTGTTGCAACAACAGATACGCGCATTGCGCCTTCCAGATCTGTATCCAAAGTGGAGCCCACGATGATGTTCGCATCTGGATCGACTTCTTCGCGGATACGGTTGGCCGCTTCGTCCAGTTCGAACAGTGTCAAATCGTGACCACCAGTGATGTTGATCAGAACGCCGTTTGCACCGCGCAGGCTGATTTCGTCCAGCAGTGGGTTTGCAATGGCTTTTTCTGCCGCTTGGATCGCGCGATCTTCGCCAGCCGCCTCGCCTGTCCCCATCATCGCTTTGCCCATCTCGTCCATTACGGCGCGAACATCAGCAAAGTCGAGGTTGATCAGACCAGGGCGAACCATCAGGTCAGTCACACCTTTAACACCTTGGTACAGAACATCGTCTGCCATGGCGAAGGCTTCGGTAAATGTGGTTTTTTCATTCGCCAGACGGAAAAGGTTCTGGTTTGGAATGATGATCAGTGTGTCGACAACCTTTTGCAGCGCTTCAACACCGGCTTCCGCCTGACGCATACGTTTCGCGCCTTCGAATTGGAAAGGTTTGGTCACAACACCAACAGTCAGAACGCCAAGCTCACGTGCGGCTTGTGCGATGATCGGAGCAGCACCGGTACCGGTGCCGCCACCCATGCCGGCTGTGATGAAGCACATGTGTGCGCCAGCCAGATGATCAACGATCTGTTCAATGCTTTCTTCAGCGGCTGCGGCACCAACGGCTGGACGGGCCCCCGCCCCCAAACCTTCGGTGGCTT
Source organism: uncultured Paracoccaceae bacterium (assembly GCA_947499725.1). Lineage (GTDB taxonomy): Bacteria > Pseudomonadota > Alphaproteobacteria > Rhodobacterales > Rhodobacteraceae > Cognatishimia. The sequence continues at coordinate 1,066,710 of CANMPK010000001.1, forward strand.
TCACGCCAAGCTGAACACGCTGTTCAGATTTGTTTTGCTGCAGAGCTTGTGCGTCTGTGTTTGCAACAACAAAGTCTACGCCAGCCAGCTGCTGTGCGATCATGTTGTTCACGGCGTTGCCGCCTGCGCCCCCGACACCGAAAACGGTAATGCGAGGTTTCAAGTCTTCCTGTTCAGGAAACGTCAAGTTCAGTGTCATAAGAGCGTCCGCCTGTCTTATTGCCTCGCTTGTGCGGGCATTTTTTCTCGTACTCTGGCCATGATAATAACCCCTGTGGATTGAATCGTCACGTCAAAATGCAAAGTTATCCACAAATTGTGGACAAAATTTTGCCACAATCTGCGACATTTCGCCGAAACAAATAGATATTGCGGTTTTTTCAGCGCGCACCACAACACGACAAAGGGCACCACCCCTACTGGGGTCGCGTGAGATAAGTGATTCATTTGGTAAGACTGCTCTGGCCTAACCAGGGCTTTTCAGGTGCCCTTTGAAGTAAATTTACCCCAAAAGCCACCTCATGTCGACGTAAATCGGGTTAAAACTTGCTACCAGTTGGCCTTAAACCAGCGAACAGCGCGGCGGAAGGTTTTGTTGCTGTGTCGCTCGACAGGCAAATCGAAGTCCCAGCATTCATCCTGGGGGCGAGTCGCAAAGAGGCACATCCCAACCGCCGAGCTAAATCCAGGACCCGTTGTCGCCTGAGGCAAGCCGTGAACGCGCATGGGGCGCCCCAAACGTACTTGCTGCCCCAAGATGCGGCTTGCCAAGGTATCAAGCCCAGGGATCTGACTTGCCCCGCCTGTCAGAATGATCTTTTGGCTCGGCAGATGCTCAAAGCCAGCAGCATCCAAGCGCACACGAGTCTCTTCTAGGATTTCCTCCATTCGAGGGCGGATAATCCCAATTAACTCGGCTCGGCTAACGGTACGACGATCATGCTCCCAATCGCCTGTATCGCCACCAATGTCGATCATCTCACGATCATCCATCCCAGTCGCGTGAACACCACCATAGAAAGTTTTGATGCGCTCAGCCGTTGCTGCAGGAACCTGCAAGCCCATAGAGATGTCGCTGGTTACATGATCCCCACCCATGCGGACACTATCGGCATAGATCATGTGTTTTTTCATAAAGATCGAAATACTGGTCGCCCCACCGCCCAGATCAATGCAAGCCGCGCCTAGTTCTTGCTCGTCTTCTACCAAAGAAGACAGGCCAGACACATAAGCAGAGTTTGCAATGCCAGCGAGTTCAAGGTCACACCGCTTGATACAATGCGCCAAATTCGCAATCGCTGTGCCATCGACAGTCAGCATATGCATGTCGCACGTTAGCTCTTGCCCCATCTGACCGCGTGGATCAGCCAGTCCTGAACGGTTATCCAGCGAAAAGTTCACAGGATGCGCATGCAGGACTTCGCGCCCTTGCCCATAATTTGGAACATCACAGCTGGCGAGAACCTGAGCAACGTCTTGCTCTGAAACCATGTTCTCTTCAAGCTCGACGCGCCCATCCAGACCATAGGAACGTGGTTCCGCACCAGAGAAACATGCGATCACATGATCCACACGAATTTGAGCCATCTTTTGGGCTGCTTGAACTGCTGTTCGAATAGCGCGCTCTGTTTCCTGCATGGCAGAAATCTCACCGAAGCGCACCCCGCGTGATCGCGTGGACGCGGCCCCGATGACGCGAAATCCGCTTTGGCCGGCCAATGACCCGATCCCATCCAGTTCACCAATGTGATCGGTCGCGTCAAACTTCAAAACGAGGCAAGCAATCTTGGACGTCCCCACGTCCAATACTGCGACGACGCCTCGTTGCATTGCCGCTTTTCGCATGGCGCGCATTGCGCGTTGAGATTGATACAGCTCAAACATCTTTATTGCCCCGCTTGCTCGTCACGGATGCGCCACCAGGCTTCAACCGATCTTTCTGCAATTCTTATTGTTGGCCGGTCGCCCAAACGCATATCAATTACGCTTAGGTCGCGTTCCAGCATTTCTTGTACTTGACTGAGTGCGACAACACGCTCTAACGCCGCTGTTGCACCGAACTCAGGCAACATAATGCGTTGCCCACGATCTAAAACCAAATCCCAACGGCGCTGCCCAACACGAACAAGGCCGCGCGTTCTTTTAGCCAACGGACCCGCTGATCTGAGAATGTGAAGCGCTTCGACTGTGTGCGCTTCTGCGCCTTCACCTGCGATCACTGGTAGCGCTGGGTGGCTTTCACGACTGGCGGCCTGAGCAACAACGTACCCTTCTTTATCGACCAGATGAACGCCATCTCGCATTCTCCACAAGGCAACAGGTGTGCGTTCGACAACCGTAATCTTCATAACGCCGCCAGGAGGCACACTTACAACAACGGATTTAACAGGAGACAAACCAGCGACGGTTTCTTTCATCTGGTCGAGATCCAGATCAAAACTGCTGACCGGAAAATCGACTGGTAAGATTTCTCGAATATCGTCCGCCACGCCAGTGCTTGCGCCTTCGATAGACATGGCATTTACCATGAACTCAGGGCGTTCGACGATACTGGTGCGCAGCTCGTCGATCTTCATATTGATAGCGTCCATGCGATCTTGGTCGCCAAGCCAAACCGCAGCACCAATCGCCGCAACACTGAATGGCAAAACAACACGCATCGCAAGCCGGAAAACCGGCGTGAGCATCATGCGCTCAAAGCGATAAGACAAACGAGACGGTGCAGGATCAGAGCGAGGCGTTACCTGTTGCATGAGGCATCCTCCACCAACCAGCGGCAAAGATCCTTAAAGGACACACCGCATGCCTGCGCTTGTTCCGGGCTAAGCGACGTTGGCGTCATACCGGGTTGGGTATTGGTTTCCAAAAGGATCAATCCGCTCATCCCCTTGGTTTCATCCCAACGAAAATCTGTGCGGCTTATGCCCTTACAGCCAAGCACCTGATGGGCTTTTAAAGCATAGTCCATGCAAGCATCAAAAATGTCCTGTGGCAGATCGGCTGGCACCACGTGACGCGACCCCCCTGCGACATACTTGGCATCATAATCATACCAACCATCTGTCACGATATCCGTGACGGTTAAGGCGCGATCGCCCATAACGGTGCATGTCAGTTCACGCCCAGCCACATAGGATTCGACCATCAAGTCATCCGGCATGTCATCAGCAATGATTGGGGGCGTATTGGCGCCCTCTTGCACGATATAAACGCCAACCGAGGAGCCCTCGTTGAACGGCTTCACAACATAAGGCGGCTGCATAACATGTGCGGCCTGAATTTCGGCTTTGGAAACGACTTTGCTTTCAGCGACAGGCAAACCGGCGCTGCGGTAGACGATTTTGGACTTTTCTTTATCCATCGCGACGGAAGACGCGGCCACACCAGAATGCGTGTAGGGAATTTCATGCCATTCAAGCAGGCCTTGAACGCAACCATCTTCACCCCACCGACCATGGAGCGCGTTGAAAACAACGTCTGGCTTAATTTCTTGTAATTTTGACACGAGATCTTGGCCGGCATCGACCATCACCACATCAAATCCACTTTCCCTCAAAGCAACGGAGCACTCTTGCCCAGATGACAATGACACCTCACGCTCCGCGGAGGGGCCTCCCATCAGTACCGCCACTTTCGGGGTTGCCCTGCTCGACATACCCACTCTGCGCCTCAAATTTTGGGTCTTTAGACCCTTTTCTTTGCCCCTTTTTGGGACCTTTTAGGCTTAGTAGCCCGAATTCTTCGGGCTTCGCCAGTATTTTATGGGTGCGCTATACAATTAATTCGCACATGTGGCCGAATTAAAATTCTCCGACCCTCTTGATTTCCCACTCTAGAGTCAAACCGCTTTGTTCGAAAACCTTTTTTCTGACTTCCTCACCAAGATTTTCCAAATCTGCGGCAGTTGCGCCACCGGTGTTGATCATGAAGTTCGAATGCTTTTCGCTCATTTGCGCGCCGCCAATGCGCGCGCCGCGCATACCTGCGTCGTCGATCACTTTCCAAGCCTTTAGGTCGTGTACGTCATCCGACCGGCCCGTGCTGGAGAACCCAGCTGGGTTACGGAAAGTACTGCCTGCGCTGCGATCTTTTGTGGGTTGAGTTTCGTCACGCTTGGCAAGCTGATGTTCCATGCGCTCGGCCAGCTCTGCTGGATCACCCGCTTCCCCCTCAAGCACCGCTTCAACGATGACCCACCCTTCCGGCAAATCCGTTTGGCGATATTGGAAATTCAGATCATCCGCAGACAGCTTTACTAACTTGCCTTCTCTCGTGATGGCTGTTGCCTCAACGAAAACATCCGCAACATAAGAGCCATAGCAACCAGCATTCATCCGCACTGCGCCACCAATCGCCCCCGGGATCGTGCGCAAGAATGTTAAGTCTACGCCAGCTTCGGCCGCTTTACGGGCGACATGCGCATCCAAGGCAGCCACTCCTGCTGTGACACGACGCCCATCAATCGAGATGTGATTGAACCCTCGCCCCATACGCACGACAACAGCACGCAACCCGCCGTCGCGCACGATCAAGTTACTGCCCACGCCCATTGGGAAAACAGATACTTCAGGGTCTAACGCGGCCAGAAAATCTTGCAGATCTTGCACATCCGCTGGCTGAAAAAGAACATCCGCAGGGCCGCCAACCCGCAACCAAGTGAGATCCGCCAAAGCGCGGCCATGTGTGAGTTTGCCGCGCACTTCAGGCATTTCAATCATTTCTTACAACCTTAATTTCGTCTGGCGCCGGCGCTTTGCGGGGCGCGCGCTTTATTGTTAGGCGGCTTTTTTTGCGCGATTTAGAAGAGATATTGGAGATCCGCCAATTTACCACCGCCCCTAGCAGCGCACCTATTGCAATACCAAGCAGCGGAGGAAGCAGCGCCGTCATCCAGAAAAGGAATAGGCGAAAACTGCTCCAGCCATCTAGAATTTCAGACCAAATGAATACCCCGATATTCATCCCACCGAACAAAGCGACCAACAAGGCGATCGCTTTCCAGGCATTTCTTTGCGTTAGAACGAAAGAGGCAACTGCCAGCAAGAGCGCCAGCGTGCCACCAATCAGAAATAACATGTCTGCATTCATAGCCGGACGACCCGCTTAATCCATCGCGCCAAGTAAATCACAGGCCAACGCATAACCCACATTGCACCAACAAGCAAAATGGCGGCAAGCATCAAGCCGTGATCTACAAATACCCAAACCAAAATGGGCAAGCCGATCGCTATCATCGCATAGGCAAACTGCCAGTGATTGTCTTTGCTTGGAAACATCGCACGAACGTTCGCGACAACCATCCAAAGCAAAGCGGCGATCATGGAATACGACATTTCTAGACCTTTATGTTTGCAGGCGAGCCGGCAAACTATTGGCCCATGCGCTGATCGTACCTGCACCAAGGCAAACGACCATGTCTCCTGGCTTGGCTTGTTCCCGCACCAAACGTTCAAGGTCATCTTCGGCTATCAACGCACTCGCTTCTCGGTGACCGTGTGCGATAAGCCCTGCGACCAAATCATCGCGGCTTGCGCCTTCAATAGGGTCTTCACCCGCTGCGAAAACCTCTGCGATAGCGACCACATCTGCTTCGTTAAAACAGCTACAGAAGTCTTCAAACAAAGACTGCAGTCGGCTGTAACGATGTGGTTGGTGCACCGCGATCACGCGACCTTCGCAGGCTTGGCGTGCTGCCTTAAGAACAGCAGCAATTTCAACGGGGTGATGACCATAATCATCAATAATGGTGACGCCATTTACTTCACCAACCTTGGTAAACCGTCGATTCACGCCACCAAAGTTTTTAAGAGCTTCGCGAATTTCATCTGCACGCATCCCAAGATGACGCGCAATGGCGACCGCGCTCAATGCGTTGGAAACATTATGGTCCCCAGGCATCGGCAAGCTGCAGCCTTCAATCGTCAGATCTTCACTGCGCAAAACAATGTCAAAATGTGCAACGCCTGCTTTGTAAGTCAGGTTTGTCGCCCGTACATCCGCCTGCGCGTTAAAGCCAAACGTCACGACTCGGCGATCTGTAATCTTACCAACCAAGGCCTGCACTTCTGGGTGATCCGTGCAACACACTGCCAATCCATAGAATGGAATGTTGGACACAAATTCTTGGAAGCCAGCACGCAGTGTATCGAAATCGCCCCAGTGCTCCATGTGCTCTGGATCGATATTTGTCACAATTGCGATCGTCGCAGGCAGGCGGTTAAAGGTGCCATCGCTTTCATCCGCTTCAACAACCATCCATTCGCCATCGCCCACGCGCGCGTTTGAATCATAGGCATGAATGATGCCGCCGTTGATGACCGTTGGGTCAAACTTCCCGTGGTCCAACAAAGCGGCAACCATGGTCGTAGTGGTGGTTTTCCCGTGCGTTCCCGCCACAGCAATGTTGGATTTCAATCGCATCAACTCAGCCAGCATTTCAGCGCGGCGCACCACAGGCAACCCCCGGCGACGTGCTTCATCTAGCTCTGCGTTGCCAGGCTTGATCGCGGACGAGATGACAACCACCTCAGCAGCTTCAAGGTTTTCGGCTTTTTGACCTATGAAAATCTGAGCGCCTGTTTTTTCCAAGCGCTTGGTGATCTTACTTTCCTTCAGATCAGAACCTTGGACCACATAGCCATGGTTTAGCAAAACCTCAGCGATGCCAGACATACCAATTCCACCGATGCCGACAAAGTGAATCGGCCCGACGTCGCCCGGCAGTTTCGTTGCTGCGTTCATTTTATTTCCCTTTAGAGGCCAGCTCTTCGACCATGGCAACCAGAGTTTCTGTTGCATTTGGCAAGCCAGCGGCAATAGCTGCACGCGACATGTCTTGTGCGCCTTGCGGATGAGACAAGATAGTTTGAATTTGTTCTGAAAGGCTATCCACTTCGAGAAGGCCTTCAGGAATAACGATGGCCGCACCGGCCTCAGCCAAACCGCGCGCATTGGCTGTTTGATGATCGCCGGTCGCGGCACCAAATGGGATCAAGATCGAAGGGCGACCAATCACTGAAATATCTGCAACGGATGACGCACCGGACCGTGAAATCACCAACTGTGCTTCGCTCATGCGTTCTGGGATATCGGTAAAGAATTCCTGCACATCGGCGTGAATGCCTTGATCATAATAGTATTTGCTTACGCGGTCGAAATCCTCGCCGCGTGCTTGATGAGATACCCGAATATGTTTGCGCAATTCAGTTGGCAAAGCATCAATCGCAGGAGGCACAATATCGCTAAGTATGCGCGCGCCTTGCGATCCCCCGATCACCAAGATCGACATCGGATAGTCGCCCGGTGGGATATACCCTGCCCCAGCGCGATCCAAAACTGTCGCCCGCACCGGATTACCAGTGTGTGTACCGTCAACACCCTCAGGAAGGTTCGTGGGCCATGTGCCGCAAGCAATCGCATTTACACGTTTTGCAAAAAGTTCGTTTACACGGCCAAGAACGCCGTTCTGTTCGTGGATCATTCGGGGCAACCCCAAAACGGTTGCAGCCCCCATCGCTGGAATTGTCGGGTAACCACCAAACCCAACGACAACATCAGGACGATCGCGGCGCAGCTTCATGACTGCCCCCATAACACCACCAAGAATTCGGAACGGAACGCCCAGCTTTGAAACGATTCCACCGCGCGCGAATGTCGCCGATGAGACCTGTTCGATATCAACCGCCTCTGGGAAAGCGCCCGTATATCGGGCGCCACGGCTGTCGGTGCTCAACTTAACGCGCCACCCCTTGGCAAGCATCGCTTCAGCAAGGGCTTGCGCAGGGAACATATGCCCGCCTGTGCCTCCAGCCGCAATCAACAGCAGCGGTGTTTTTGTCATCTGTAGTGGCCTCGAAGAATATCACCAATCTCACCTTGCGGACGAGTGCGTGTGAAAGCCAATAGCATGCCCACCGCGATACCGCCTGCAATCAATGAACTACCGCCATAACTCACAAAGGGCAATGTCATCCCTTTGGCTGGCAGCAAGCGCACAGCGACACCCATGTTGATCATCGCCTGAACGCCAAACATCGCGGCGAGACCTGTCCCCGCCAGACGGATAAACGGATCGCGCTCGCGCATCAGGCGCAGGAAGCTGCGGACAACAATGATCGCGTACAGAAGGATAATGCCCAGAACCAGAATGAGCCCGTATTCTTCAGCCGCTACAGCAATAATGAAATCTGTGTGGGCATCTGGAAGGCTCCACTTGACCTGACCTTCGCCGACCCCAACCCCAAAAACACCGCCTTCGCGGATTGCATTTGTGGCATATCCAAGCTGCGTGGTTGGATCGACATCTGCGGCAAGAAAGCCATCAATCCGGCGCGCAAAGTGTTCAGAGGCGTTGTAAGCAATCATGCCGCCAACAATGACCATGCACATCATGGCCAAAAGCAACGCCATTGGTGCCCCAGCGACGAAATACATGACGCCCCAAGCAAACAGGATCAGACACGCCTGACCAAAATCGGGTTGCATGACCAGAATAAGAGCGATCACGACGGTCAACATGAATGACCATAGCTTACCTGGCGGGCCGTTAATCTCTTGGCTTGCAGCCATAAACCATGCGGCAACCACGACAAACCCAGGTTTCAAAAACTCTGAAGGTTGAACGGAAGCGAACCCAAGCGAATACCAGCGTGTTGCGCCCTTTCCGAAGTCGGTCCCAAAGAAGGGCAACATCATCAAAGACAAAAACGCGATCACAAAGCCGACCACCGCCAAACGGCGCACCAGCTTGGTGCTCATCATCGAAGTAACGAACATTGCGAGCAAAGCCGCACCGCCGAAGATCGATTGTCGTGTCACATAGTGAAAATGGGTAAATCCATTTTTCTCAGCCAAAGGCGGGCTCGCTGCAAGACCAAGCAAAAGCCCCATAGCAAAAAGCGCCAAGATGCAGAACATCGTCCACTTATCTAGAGTACGCCACCATTTAGGAAGAATCGGCTCTGCATCCCGTACTGGGAGCGCGCCATAAACCATTTCTGTCATCGGATACCTGCCGAAGTCTGCCTCAAAACGTCCGGTTCTCCGGATCTAAGGGGATTCTAACAGGTGATTCGACTCTTGGGAAGCATAGAGATTGGAATAGGAGCCGCGTTGCCTATTCGTGTCTCATTATGACTCTGAAAGGCAAAGGCCCCACCTGTTGATGGGGCCTTCTAAGTTTTTGTGCAAAGGCCTTAGCCGACCACACCACCGTCTGTGCGTTTCACTGCAATAACGCAGGAACGTGCCAAAGTGCCCGGACCATCAGGGAAATCTGCGGCTGGGTGCTGAATGCCCACAAAAGCCGTGCGGCGGTCAACTGAGAAGCACAGGCCCGTTACTTCGCAATTGTTCGGGCCCGTCATAAAACGCACGATCTCACCCGTTGCAGGATCGCCGATCAGCATTTGGTTGTTGCCCTGCCCTTCAAAGTCACCTTCGTTCTTGTAATCACCATCGGTTTGGATCCACAGCAAGCCTTTGCTGTCAAACACCATGCCGTCAGGGCTGTTGAACATATTGCCTTCGTTGACGTTTGCAGAGCCGGCCATCAGGCCATCTGGGTGAACCTTCGGGTTACCCGCCATCACATAGAGATCCCATGTGAAGGTATCATCTGTATGCTCACCACCTTCAGGGCGCCAACGCACGATCTGACCGTATTTGTTGGCTTCACGAGGGTTTGGACCACCCACTGGCGTTTCATCACCACCTGCATTTGGTTTCAGACCACGGTTTTTGTTGTTTGTCAGGGCGCAATAGGCCTCCACACGCAAAGGATTCACCGCGACCCATTCTGGACGGTCCATCGTCGTCGCACCAACATTGGAAGCTGCGACACGCGTGTGAATGCAGATCTCTTCCTGGCTCATGCCAGTTGCTTCTGGTGTCAGCGCCAGCCATTTACCAGAAAGGTCGTCATTGAACTTTGCCACATACAATTGACCTTCGCTCAGCAGACCTTCGGTACCGCCACCTTCCACATATGCGTCTTTGGAAACGAATTTATACAGGAATTCACCACGCTCATCGTCGCCCATATAGACGACAACGCGACCATCCGAACCCAAAACAACTTCGGCATTTTCGTGCTTAAAGCGACCCAAAGCGGTGCGTTTCTTTGGCGTAGATGTTGGATCAGTCGCATCAATCTCTACGATGTAACCATGGCGGTTTGGCTCGTTGATGTTCTTTGACAGATCAAAGCGCTCGTCGAACTTTTCAAAGCCGTAGCGAGAAGATGTGGACACGCCATAACGCTTGAATTCCGCTGGCAGCTCTTGGTTTTCATCTGCAGAACCGAAGTACCCGTTAAAGTTCTCTTCGCAGGTTAGGTATGTGCCCCAAGGGGTTTCGCCGTTACCGCAGTTGTTCCATGTGCCCAGAACCGTTTTGCCTTCTGGGTCTGCATCTGTTTTCACCAGATCATGGCCAGCCACTGGACCAGTCAGTTCCATCGGTGTGTCGATGGTAATACGGCGGTTGTATTCAGAATCCAGCACTGGGTTCCAACCGTTTTCGCCCTCTTCAATTTCCAGAATGGAAATACCGTGCGCGTTCTTCATTTTCTGGATGTCGTCCGCGTTGATCGCTTTGCCGTCTTCGCGGTTGTTCAGCAGAACCTTGTTCTGAATGTACTCGTTATTCACCGCCAGAATTTGCTTGTCGCCCTTTGCAAACACAGACATGCCGTCTGTATTGTCACCAAAAGATTTCAGCTGTGTTTCTGCTGTGCCGCCAGTGGCTTGATCAACGTCTTCAACGCCAGACCACATTGGCTGGCCCCATTTCACGAGCACTTCCCACTCATAGCCTTCTGGAAGGGTCACAGTGTTGGCTGTGGAGGTTGGAATTGGCGTAAAGCCAAAGCGATTTGCGGCCTGTGCCTCTGTTGCTAGGAAGGTAGAGCCCATCACTGCTGCGCCAGAACCAAAGGCCAAGGCACCACCAAGGAAGCCACGACGAGAGATCGCTGCTTCTACAACATCATCAAACGCATTGTGCTCAGAGCGCGGGTTGCGCAGCTCGTCATAATCATCAAAGGAAAGGTCTTGAATATCTTGCTCACGCATCTTTCGTCTCCGCGTTGGCTGGTTAAATTACAGCCTCTGATACAGCGCGATTTGTGACGTTTTGCCGTCAACTTCTTAAGGGTTTGGTAACAGCGAGATTTGCAAGACAGGATCGGCGCCCGCCCGCAGGGTTGACCCGTGCAGATTTGTCAGGCAAGCCGCGCCTATGCAGTTTGATACGGTAATCATAGGCGCAGGCGCAGCGGGTTTGATGTGCGCAACCCATACGGGTGGCAAAACGCTTTTGGTGGATCACGCCAAAGCCGCGGGCGAGAAGATCCGCATCTCAGGCGGTGGGCGTTGCAATTTCACTAATATGTATGCCAGCGCAGAAAATTTTCTGTCGCAAAACCCGCATTTCTGCAAAAGCGCGCTCAGTCGTTACACCCAATGGGATTTCATCGATCTGGTTGCCAAACATGGCATCGCTTATCACGAAAAGACATTGGGCCAGTTGTTTTGCGACAATTCCTCTAAGGACATCGTGAACATGCTGCTGGCCGAAATGAAACAGGCTGGCGCGACTTTAAAACTGAACACATCTGTTAAGGCGATCAAAACAAACACGAGCGGCTATCAAATTTCGCTTGTCGACGGCGGCAAGCAAACGGATGTCACTTGCAAGAATTTGGTTTTGGCAACGGGCGGCAAATCCATTCCCAAAATGGGCGCGACAGGCTTTGCATATGACATCGCGCGGCAATTCGGATTGCGCGTTACGGATACCCGCGCAGGCCTTGTGCCTTTCACTTTCCCAGAAGGGCGTTTTAAGCCGCTTGCTGGCGTTGCCCATGATGTGCGTGCGACAGCGGATGGCACATCCTTTGAAGAAGCTATGCTGTTCACCCACCGTGGATTGTCAGGGCCGTCAATGCTGCAAACCTCAAGCTATTGGCGTGAAGGGCAAGAGATCTCGGTCAACTTTTTCCCAAATACCGATCTCTTTGCAGAGCTAAAGTCCCGTAAATCCACCGATGGAAAACGGAACCTTTCGACCGTTTTAGGCTATTACCTCCCTGCCCGATTGTCAGAACATTTTTCTGAAGCGCTAAAACTCAAGGGCAACTTGGCCGACCAAAGCGATGCTGCCTTAAAAGAGCTGGTTCAAGCGCTGCGCGATTGGCGCGCTGTCCCCTCTGGCACCGAAGGCTATCGGACTGCCGAAGTTACACTTGGTGGCATTGATACTGACGAGCTGTCTTCCAAAACAATGGAAGCCAAAAAACAATCGGGCCTCTACGTTATTGGCGAGGCCATGGACGTGACTGGATGGTTGGGTGGATACAATTTCCAATGGGCGTGGAGCTCTGCCGTTGCTGCAGGTCGCGCTATTTCAGCGTCTCTTTGACCAGCTCAATGAAATGCGCACCGCGCTTTTCAAAGCTATCGTATTGATCAAAGCTTGCAGCTGCAGGCGCGAGCAAAACGGTTTCACCCTCTTGCGCATCCGCAATCGCCTTGGCGACAGCTGTTTCCATCGTCGTGCAGATTTCGGCATCGACCCCTGAAAGCTGCATCGCGAAATGAGCAGCTTCTCGGCCAATCACATAGGCTTTGACAACCTGCCCTGTTGCGTCTTTCAAACCGTCCAATCCACCTTCTTTTTCAAGCCCACCGCAAATCCAGCGGATGTTCTTAAAGGCTGATAGCGCTTTAGCTGCGGAATCCACATTGGTCGCTTTGCTGTCATTCACAAAGGTCACGCCATTGGCCTCAGCCACAATCTGGCTGCGATGTGGCAGGCCGCCAAAGCTGGCAAACCCTTGCTCGATCACGCGCGGGGCTAACCCCAAGGAACGACACACTGCGTAAGCTGCACATGCGTTTTGATGGTTATGCGCCCCAGGCAAGCCTTTGATCGCGCGCAGATCGATTGAACCAACCTGACGGCCTTTGCGATACTCAGACAAGAACCCTTTGCGTGCAAAAACCTGCCAACCTGGGCCAGTCAGTTTCTGCTCGGTCGAGATGCGGATCACGCGATCATCAGCGGCGCTTTCCGACAATTGCCCGGCAAGGTACAATCCTTCATCCTCATCAATGCCAATAATCGCACGATCTGGACCGCCTTCAGCAAACAAGCGTCGCTTCGCAGCGAAGTAACCGCCCATGCCATTGTGACGATCCAAATGATCAGGTGATAGGTTTGAAAAAACCGCCAAGTCCGGCGTTAAAGAGCGCGCAAGATCGGTCTGATAGCTACTGAGTTCCAGCACCACCACATCCCCATCTGCAGCAGGATCAATGTCCAAAACGCCGCGACCGATATTGCCTGCCAACTGCGTATTTCGACCTGTGCTTTCCAGCACATGATGGATCAATGCAGATGTGGTTGATTTCCCGTTAGATCCGGTAACCGCCACAACCTTTGGATCAACATCAAAATTCGCCCATTCTTCTGTGGCGAATGACTGAAAGAACAGCCCAATATCATTGTCCACAGGAACGCCCGCAACCATGGCTGCGCGCACGACTGGGTTAGGCGCTGGGTACAAATGCGGAATACCAGGCGACACAATCAGCCGCGTGATGTCATCAAAAGCACCCGCCTTATGCAGCTCTTTGACCTCAAAGCCTTCTTCAGTCGCGGCATCCCGTGCGGCAGCATTGTCATCCCAACAGACAGGAATAGCCCCGCCTTCATGCAATGCCCGCGCCGCAGCCAGACCAGAGCGGCCAAGCCCTAAGACGGCAACACGTTGCCCGGTATATCCGCGAACAGGAATCATTAGCGTACCTTCAAGGTCGCAAGGCCAATCATCGCGAGGATCAAAGAAATGATCCAGAAACGGATTACGATCTGCGGCTCTGCCCAGCCCTTTTTCTCATAGTGGTGATGGATTGGTGCCATTAGGAAAACGCGCTTACCGGTGCGTTTGAAGTATAGAACCTGAATAATCACAGATAGGGCCTCGACCACGAACAAGCCGCCTACGATACCCAATACCAATTCGTGCTTTGTCGATACAGCAATTGCGCCCAATGCGCCGCCGAGTGCCAAGGAGCCAGTGTCGCCCATGAACACAGCCGCAGGAGGTGCATTATACCATAGGAAGCCCAAGCCACCGCCGATCAAACCTGATACAAAGATCAAGATCTCACCAGTGCCCGGCACGTAATGCACATCTAGATATTCAGTAAAGTCCACTCGGCCAACAGCATAAGCAATTACGCCCAAAGCACCCGCCGCAATCATGGACGGCATGATGGCAAGACCGTCCAAACCATCTGTCAGGTTCACAGCATTCGCCGCGCCGACGATCACCACCATAGAAAACGGAATAAATAGGTAGCCAAAGTTCAAAAGAATATCTTTGAAAACCGGCAAAGCGATCTGATATTTCAACGCGTCCGGATGAAGATGGGTCGCCCAATAGCTGGCAACAAAGGCAATCAAAAAGCCAAGAAACAATCGCGCCTTGCTTGAAAGCCCATTGGTGTTTTGCTTACTCACCTTAGCAAAATCATCCGCAAAACCGATCGCCGCATAGGCCAGTGTCACAAACAAAACCAGCCATACAAAGCCGTTGTCCCAACGCGCCCAAAGCAATGTCGAGGTCACCAGAGCGCCCACGATCAGCAAACCACCCATAGTTGGCGTGCCCGCTTTCGCAAAGTGCCCCTCTGGGCCATCTTCACGAATAGGTTGGCCTTTGCCCTGCTTGCGACGCAAAACGTTGATCAACGGGCGACCAAAAATGAAGCCAAAAATCAATGCTGTGAAAAAGGCACCACCGGCACGAAATGTGATGTAGCGAAACAAGTTAAAGAAATCGCCGCCATCTGACAGTGATGTGAGCCAATACAGCATTAAGATGCCCCCTCATTATTGCTGGACGCGACATGGCCTAATTTGCGGATTGCGTCAACAACGCGTCCGACTCCCATGCTAAGCGATCCTTTTGCCAGAACGACATCCCCTGCATCTAGATCACGTGCGAGGCCTTCGACCATTTCAGCAGCGGTTTCTGTCCATCGACCCTGTTTTTCAGCCGGAAGAGCCTCGTACAGAGATTGCATCAAAGGCCCGATACAATGCACAACATCAATCTCTTGCAGGCTCGGATAAGTCGCAACAGCGCGGTGCAGTTCCTCTTCGCTCGCGCCGAGTTCTTTCATGTCACCCAAATAAGCCACTCGACGCCCAGACTTGATACGCCCAATGCCATCGGTCACATCTGCCGCTGCCAAAACTTCGAGCGACGCCGCCAAAGAGGCTGGGTTTGCATTATAGGCATCATCGATCAACTCGATGGTCAATTGGCTTTCCACAGAATCCAATGCGATCACCTCGCGCAAACCGCGCCCTGCACCTGGCTCCCATTGGCCCAAATCGGAAACTGCAATCGCCAAATCGAGATCCAATGCCTCAGCCACCGCCAAAGCACCTATGCCATTCTTTGCATAGTGCCGACCGGGAACAGGCACTTTGAACAAACAGGTTTCGTTTGCCAAAGTCGCCTGTGCTGTTGTGGCTTTGTCGCCAATCTTTACTTCGGACAAACGCGCCGTGGCATCGTCCATTTCGCCAAAAGAAACACAGACCTCAGCCGCCTTATTCGCCGCTTTTGCAAGCACATCAGAAACTTCAAGATCACCATTGAAAATAGCAGTGCCGCCAGCCTCAAGCCCCTCGAAAATCGAAGCTTTCTCACGTGCAATGCCCTCAAGGCTTTCAAACGCGGCCAGATGGGCCGGTGCCACAGTTGTCACCATCGCCACATGCGGGCGCGCCATCTTCGCCAACGGAGCAATCTCTCCGGGGTGGTTCATACCGATTTCGATCACGGCAAATTCCGTATCCCGCGGCATACGTGCCAATGTCAGCGGCACCCCCCAATGGTTGTTATAACTTGCTTCGGCCGCATGGGTTTTTCCCTGCCCTGACAGAACCTTACGCAGCATTTCTTTTGTTGAGGTCTTGCCAACGGATCCTGTCACGGCAACCACTTTTCCCGCGACACGTGCGCGCGCGGCCTTGCCCAAGTCTTCCAAGCCGGTCAGCACATCTTTCACAATCAACAAAGGAGCATCCGGTTCGACGCCCTCGGGAATATGGCTTACCAAAGCAGCCGCTGCGCCTTTCTCTAAAGCTTGCGCCACGAAGTCATGACCATCGCGCGCAGCCTTTAGAGCCACGAACAGATCACCTTTTTGCAAGGTGCGTGTATCGATGGAAACGCCGGAACAGTCCCAATCAATTGCAGACAAACCACCTGTCGCAGCAACAGCCTCTTTAGCAGTCCAAAGCATTACGGATGCCCCCCATCAAGCGCCAAAACGGCGAGGCTTGCTTGTTCTGCGTCATCAAATGGCAAAACATCATCACCAACGATCTGTCCGGTCTCATGGCCTTTTCCAGCAATCAACAAAGCGTCTCCTGCTCCTAGCGCATCAACGCCGCGCAAAATCGCCTCGGCGCGATCTGCCACTTCGATCGCAGATGGCGCGCCCTCCAAGACCTGAGCGCGAATAGACGCTGGGTCTTCACTGCGTGGATTATCATCTGTGATGAAAACCAGATCCGCATTTTCTGCTGCAGCCTGCCCCATCAAAGGGCGTTTTCCAGCATCTCGATCTCCACCCGCGCCAACAATGGCGACCAAACGGCCCATCACATGTGGACGCATCGCTTTCAACGCGGTGGCAACGGCATCTGGCGTATGGGCATAGTCCACAAACACCGCGGCGCCGTTTTGACGAGTTGACGCAAGTTCCATACGGCCGCGCACTGTCTTCAATTCATGCAAAATTTCAAACACCCGCTCTGGGTCGGCTCCGCAACCAATCGCCAAACCTGCTGCAAGCAACACGTTATCTGCTTGAAAGCCGCCGATCAGATTCAAACGCACTTGGTAGGCTTTGCCATTAAAGGAAAACCGCAAGTCCTGCCCCGTCGCATCAAAGCGTTGCGCTTGCAGTTCTAGGTCGGCGCCGTGGCGCCCAACGGTCAGAACCTTATGCCCGCGTCCCATTGCAATGGCCGCCATATCCGTGCCGCGCATGTCATCGATGTTGATGACAGCCACGCCATCTTCTGGCAGCACGCGCGCAAACAGGCCTGCTTTGGCATCAAAATAATCATCAAACGTCTCGTGATAATCGAGGTGATCCTGCGTGAAGTTTGTGAACCCTGCTGCAGACAGTTGCACACCGTCCAAACGACGCTGCTCCAGCCCATGCGAGCTGGCTTCCATCGCGGCGGCCTCGATCCCAGCTTCAGCAGCCGATGACAAAGTCCGATGCAATGTAATCGGTTCTGGGGTTGTGTGGTTCAGCGGTGCTTCGAAATCACCCTCAACACCTGTTGTGCCAAGGTTCACAGCCGGCAGGCCGATTTCCTGCCAGATCATGCGCAAGAAAGTGGACACAGATGTTTTGCCATTGGTGCCCGTCACAGCCGCGACAACAGAGGGCTGGCGCTCAAACCAAATGGCAGCGGTAAAGGCCAACGCCTGTCTTGGATCTTCGCAAATCACCAAAGCAGCCTCGGAAGCTGCCAATTCGTTGGACGCAATCTTTGCACCTTCGGCATCTGTCAAAATCGCAGATGCCCCCATGCGCAAAGCAAATTGAATAAATGTCGCGCCATGAACGCGCGTTCCGGGCAAGGCAGCAAAGAGGAATCCCTCTTTCACCTCTCGGCTATCTACGGCAACACCCGTGATTTCAGGATTACGACCAGCTGTGGCGGTCAGCCCCAACTCTGAAAGTGACTTTGCCTGCACAGCCATATGATGCCCTTATTTGGCGTTAGTGTGATGCAAGCGTTATATCAGTCAATTGCGCAGGTTCAACGTGTGGTCTCAATCCGAGAAGAGGCGCAACGCGTTCAACGATTTGTGCTGCCACTGGAACGGCAGTCCAACCAGCCGTACGGCGTGGCTTTGTGCCTGACGTCTCGATCGGTTCATCTAGGGTAACAACCAAAACGTATTTCGGATCATTTGCTGGAAAAACAGAGGCAAACGTATTGATCACCTTGTCATCATAGTACCCACCTGTCGGCTTTGGCTTATCCGCGGTCCCTGTTTTACCCGCCACAAAATAGCCTGGCACTTCCCCAAAGCTCGCTGTGCCTTCAGTGACAACCTTGCGCAGCATCTCCACGCTTTCGGCGGCAACCCGCTCACTCATCACTCGAGGACCGTTTTGCGGACCATCTTGCTTCAGGATCGTTGGCTTTACCAAACGCCCGCCATTGGCAAGTGTCGCGTAGGCAGAGGCCAAATGCAGCGGAGTGCTAGACAAACCGTGGCCATAAGACACCGTCACTGCGGACAAATCAGTCCAACGTGGCGGCAATAGTGGCTTGCCACCTTTCGCTTCACTAATTTCAATTGGGGTCGGTTCAAACAAGCCAAGTGACTTTAGAAACTCTTGCTGACGCGTCGCACCAATTTCCAAAGCCATACGGCCCGTGCCACGGTTCGAACTCTTCACAATAATATCTGTGACTGACAACTTACCGTAGTTTTTGTTCTGGAACTCACCGATACGGTGCCCACCAACTTTCATCGGCCCTTTGGTATCAATGATCGTTTCGGCATTCACCAAACCCAATTCCATAGCCTGAGCCGCTGTGAAAATTTTGTAGGTTGAACCCAATTCGTAAACGCCCTGCAGTGCGCGGTTAAACAAAGGGCTGTCGCCTGCATCGCCTTCTGTCAAAGCACGAGGACGATTGTTGGGGTCAAAGTCAGGCAGGCTTACAAGAGAGATAACTTCCCCTGTTTTCACATCCATCAAAACAGATGCTGCGCCTTTCGCGTTCAGCAGTTTCATACCGCCATACAGAACACGCTCGGCCGCATCTTGAACCGTCAAATCCAAAGAAAGAGTTAGGGCTTTCCCGCCATTGGCTGGATCGCGCAGAACCTCATCAAAAGTCTTCTCAACCCCAGCAACGCCAATAACCTCGGCAGCGCTTACGCCTTCACGTCCAAAACCAGCACCACCCAACACATGAGCCGCCAACTTACCATTTGGGTACAGGCGCATTTCGCGCGGGCCAAACAGAAGACCCGGATCGCCAATTTCATGCACCAATTGCTTTTGCTCAGGGCTAAGTTTTTTGCGCACCCACAGGAATTTTCTCTTTCCTGTAAAGTCCTTTAGCAACCGTTGCTCATTTAGATCAGGGAAGATCTGAACCAGTTCTTTCACCACACGTTCTTTGTCGATCATGTGGTGCGGTTGCGCATACAGGCTGAAGGTTTCCAGATTGGTCGCCAAAATACGCCCGTGCCGATCCACAATATCCGCACGTTGCGCCAAGATCGCCGCACCAGATGCCTGCGCGCGCGGCTCTTCCGCTTCGCTTGTTGCAAGCGTACCCATGCGAAAGCCAATCACAGAAAAGGCTGCAACAAAGGCGACGCCCAAAACCAAAAGCCGGCCCTCTGCCCGAAGACGAGAGCTATCACGCATCTCTTCGTGCCGCTTCCGAATATTTTCTTTTTCAATCGCGTCGGGATTATCACCCTCTGAGCGGGCCTTGATAATCGTCGCAAGAGGGCGAAGTGGCGTTCTGATCATCACAGCCCCTCCTGATTGGAAACCTCGATAATCCCGTCGATCCCTTCACCATTCAGCGGCGGGTAGGACACTTGCTCAATGCGACCAAACTGTTCTGGGCGCATCGGCAAAAGCTGCAGACGTTCAAAGTTCAAGTCTGCCAAATCGCGCAAACGATCGGGACGGTTCAAATACGCCCATTCTGCGCGCAGCATCGCAATGCGATTGCGGGCCTGACCAATTTGGGTTTGCAATTGCTGTGTTTCGCCAAGCGCCTCTTGTGTCGTGTAATTTTCACGATAGGCCCAGAAAGCCAAACCAATCACCGAAACCACTGTCAGCATATACAAAAGACTGCGCATTATCGACGTCCCCCAGACTTACCTGCCGTTAACATCGGCATACCGATTTTCTTACCATCCACTTCCCCCGCCGGAGCATCTGTGCGGCGTGCAATCCGCAGCTTCGCAGAACGGGCGCGTGGATTTTCTTCGAGTTCTTGATCATCCGGCCCAACAGCTTTGCGCGTTAGCAAATCAAAGGCCGGCGTCTCTTTTTGCACCTCTGGTGCATAGCGGCTGCCACCGCCGGTGCGCCCTGCGCGGGCCTGTAGAAACTTTTTCACCATCCGATCCTCAATCGAATGGAAAGTCACCACAGCCAGCAGACCGCCGGGCTTCAAGGCGCGTTCTGCAGCCATCAACCCTCGGAATAGTTCACCGTATTCATCGTTCACAGCAATGCGCAAAGCCTGAAAGCTACGCGTCGCCGCATGGCTTTGCCCGGGCTTCGTGCGAGGCAGTGTTTTTTCAATAAGATCAGCAAGGTGCAGCGTCGTCTTAAACGGGTTCGCCTCGCGTTCACGCACTATCGCGCGGGCGATACGACGGCTTGCACGTTCTTCGCCATAGTGAAACAGAACATCTGCAATTTCTTCTTCAGAGGCTTCATTCACCAAATCAGCCGCAGAAGGGCCATCTTGGCTCATCCGCATATCCAACGGGCCATCTCTCATGAAAGAGAAGCCACGTTCTGCAAGATCGAGCTGCATTGAACTGACACCTAGATCTAACACAACACCGTCTAGATCTTCGGCATATTCATCCATTTTAGAAAAAACGCCAGCGACCAGCTCAATCTGTTCGCCATATCCAGAAACCCAGTCACCAGCCAATTCAAAAGCCAATGGATCACGATCAACGCCATAGACCTTATCAGCGCCAGCCTCTAGCAATCCGCGCGTGTAGCCGCCGGCACCAAAGGTGCCATCCAACCAACGGCCAGAAACAGGCGCAACGCCCGCCAAAAGCGGGCGCAAAAGCACGGGGATATGCGGGGCGTCAGTCTTCTTTGATGCCTCGTCCGCCATGCCCTACGTCTCCTTTTGCTGATCAAGGAAGATCAGTGGATCAAAATCATCCGGCAGCTCATCCAACCACTCTTCTGTGGCGGAAAGCTCTTCTTTTTCATAGGTTTCCGGCTTCCAAATCTGGAACGTGTCACCGGCCGCAATGAAAAAGGCTTCTTTATCGAGTTCGATTTTATTGCGCAGCTTTGCAGGCAAAACCAAACGGCCCGTCTCATCAACCGTTGTCGGGAAAGACTGACCGTGGAAAAGGCGCTGCAGCATTTTACGCTCCATCGAACCGCGCGGAAGTGCGTCGATCTTTGCGTCAACCTCTTCAATCGCTTCGATGGTATAACATTCTAGGTAATTACGACGGTGATCCCCGTAAACAATTACCAGCTCAGGAGTGTCGCCAGACTTCCAGTTAGGATCAGATGCTTCAAGCACACGGCGAAAAGAGGCCGGGATAGACACCCTGCCCTTCGTATCCACCTTATGGTGGCTTTCGCCTCTGAACCTGCGTGCCACGAGCTGACCCGCCCTTCTGTTGACCCCCGATTAAAATCTACCCCGAGAAACGAAACGGCGAATTGAGCTGCTGCCACTGCCCAATTCGCCGCCCTCGTCCCGCTATGCGGGGGTATGTCCAGCTGCGCGCGCCACCTGGGGGGATGTCTGCTCGCTCGCGCGCCGGATCTCTTGGTTCGATGAAAGCGGGGCCTGTATGAAACCTGACTTGAGAGTTTTTTTATTTGGGGTCTTTAGCGCCCCTTAATCTCCCGTCCTCATCGTGGTTATAGGGATGCCATGGGAATTTATGGAAATCAACAACAATTTTGGGAATTCACGGGATTTTCTGCACCCATATGGGATTGAGTCAAATCAGCAACACCCCAAAACGCAGCTCAACCACAACATATAGAATCCACACAAAAAAGGGGGTCTACATATAGGAATCTGCAAAAACACACTAAGGGACCATAAATTCCCAGATTTTTCAGAAGCCACCAAGAATCCACCCGAAAACGTCATAAAAATGGCATCTATTTTCGACAAGATCTCGTAAAAAACTTTGATTTACCCCCAGAGAACGCCGCTAACCCACAATGGGCCCATATTTTCCCATGCCTGCTATTCTTCACGCCTCTCAGGGTATTTCGTGGCGTCACATCAAACACTTAGCGAAACAAAATTGGGCCAAAACTTGCGATTTTCGCGTTTTTCCCTTATTTACAAGCTCATAACCAAAAATGCCGATACAAACCTGCTTTAATGACAGGATCAATAAATCGGTGAGCAGTGGTAGCGATGAAGATGACAGTACAACTTCCGATCAAGATCAACCGCGCCAAAAAAAGCGAGGTCCGCAGCCAATTTGCGGCACTTGTCTATCGCATCAAGGGCGGAGAAATTCAGTTCCTGCTGATCACCAGCCGACGCTCTGGGCGATGGATCATTCCCAAGGGCTGGCCTATGCTCGGCATGACCCCAGCTGCATCCGCAGCCCAAGAGGCTTGGGAAGAAGCAGGGGTAATCGGCAATGCCAGCGACGTTTGTCTGGGCTTGTACTCTTATTACAAGCAACGCGACAAATCCAAAAAAGAAGTGACTCTACCCTGCTTGGCAATGGTCTACCCCGTCAAAGCAAAGACACTAAAGAAAAACTATCCGGAAGTCGGCCAACGGCAACGCAAATGGGTGTCACGCAAAAAAGCTGCGAAACTGGTGCAAGAACCAGAGTTGGCTCAGATCATTAAGTCCTTTAATCCCAAATCAATTCGTCATCACATTAAAGAAGATCAGGTTGATACAAAGCCGGATTCCGCGTAAACACCGATCTTACACGAGTTGGTAGAATAGTATGATCCGTTACGCACTTAAATGTTCCAAAGGCCACCAGTTTGAAAGTTGGTTTCAGAATGCTGAAGCCTACGACAAGCTACGCGCCAGTGGCATGGTTGTGTGCGAGACCTGTGGATGCTCTTCGATTGAAAAGGCTTTGATGGCGCCTCAAGTCCGCCCAGCTCGCAAAGCAGCGGAACCGACAGCACCGGCCACTCAAGCTGAAGCACAGCAGCCAATGGCACAAAACAGCGATGCCAATGCCTCCGAGCCAATGTCACTGAGCGAACCTAACTCTGAAATCGAGCGCGCACTAAGCTCTTTGCGTAAGAAGATTGAAGAAACATCTGATTACGTCGGCACGAATTTCGCCGAAGAAGCACGTGCAATTCATTTAGGTGACGCGCCTGAGCGTTCCATCTACGGCGAAGCAAATGCTGACGATGCCAAGAGCTTGCTTGACGAGGGCATCCCTGTGGCCCCGCTCCCATTCCGCCCTGGCCGAAAATCCAACTGACACACAAACACTTGTCGACCTGATTCCTTCGGCGCTCTGAAAGCACAGCCTCGTTTTCTGTTAAATTGGACAACGGCTCCGTATACCTGCCCAAAACGCCCCTCACCCATCAAATTTAGCGCTCCAAAGCTAAGTTTTAAACGTTAAGACAAACTGTTGCGCTTGTTTCAGCAGCCGTCAAAGCGTAAACCGCCCCCCAGCTTAAGAGAACACAAAGGCAGGACCGAAAACCATGCCAACATTGGTAATGAAATTTGGCGGCACCTCCGTCGCAAACCTAGATCGCATCCGCCGCGCCGCAAAACGCGTGGGTGTAGAGGTTGCAAAGGGCTATGACGTGATCGTCATCGTCTCTGCGATGTCTGGTAAAACCAACGAGCTTGTGGGCTGGGTCAACGAAACCTCCCCTCTGTTTGATGCCCGCGAATATGATGCGGTTGTTAGCTCTGGTGAAAACGTCACGGCTGGCCTGATGGCATTAACATTGCAAGAGATGGACGTGCCGGCCCGCAGCTGGCAAGGCTGGCAAGTGCCGCTGAAAACCAGCTCGGCACACAGCCAAGCCCGCATCGAAGAAATTGGCACCGAAAACATCAACGCTAAGTTTGGCGAAGGCATGAAAGTGGCAGTTGTCGCTGGTTTCCAAGGCATCAGCGAAGAAGGCCGCATCACAACACTGGGCCGCGGTGGGTCCGACACCACAGCCGTTGCCTTTGCCGCCGCCTTTGGCGCCGAGCGTTGCGACATCTACACCGATGTTGACGGGATCTACACAACAGATCCACGCATCTGCCAAAAAGCCCGCAAGCTTGATAAAATTGCACTGGAAGAAATGCTCGAACTGGCGTCCTTGGGCGCGAAAGTTCTGCAAACCCGCTCTGTTGAGATGGCGATGCGCCATAAGGTGAAACTGCGGGTACTTAGCTCTTTTGAAGAACAATCTGACGAAGCTGGTACGCTCGTCTGTGATGAGGATGAAATCATGGAAACCAACGTTGTAGCAGGTGTCGCCTATTCCCGCGACGAAGCCCAAATGACCCTTCTTTCCGTAGCAGACCGCCCAGGGATCGCAGCGACGATCTTTGGCAAACTGTCCGACGCAGGTGTGAACGTCGACATGATCGTGCAGGACAACTCTGAAGATGGCCGCACGAACATGACCTTCAGCCTGCCAATCGATCAGGTGAAGCGCGCAGAGACTGCCATGAATGAAATTCGTGGCGCAGACCTGAACTTCGACAGCCTTGTTGTTGATTCTGAAGTTGCGAAAGTTTCCGTTGTTGGCATCGGCATGCGCTCTCAATCTGGTGTTGCTGCTAAGATGTTTAAGGTTCTTTCTGATGAAGGCGTCAACATTAAGGTCATTACGACCTCTGAAATCAAAATTTCTGTACTTGTAGACCGGAAATACATGGAACTTGCCGTCCAAGCCCTGCATGATGCATTCGAACTAGAAAAAGCCAGCTAAGGCCTGACCACGCGCCAGCGTGCAGAAGGTTGCGCGCTGGCGGGTGGACGGAATGGCTGAAAGAACAGGCAGCG
Source organism: uncultured Paracoccaceae bacterium (assembly GCA_947499725.1). GTDB lineage: Bacteria > Pseudomonadota > Alphaproteobacteria > Rhodobacterales > Rhodobacteraceae > Cognatishimia. The sequence continues at coordinate 1,091,548 of CANMPK010000001.1, forward strand.
AAAGCCGCAAACTGCTTGGGCGTTTGCGCGAGGCGATGGCCGACGACAGTGCAGGTCAAGCGCGGCTTGATAAAATCACGTCGTTGATCGCGAGCTCTATGGGCACCGAAGTGTGCTCTATCTACCTCTTCCGAGATCCCGAAACACTCGAGTTATGTGCAACCGAAGGTCTGCACCCTGACTCTGTGCATAAAACGCGCTTGAAACTGGGCGAAGGCCTCGTGGGCCGCGTCGCCCGCCGTGGGCGCATTATCAACACGGCGAATGCCACCCAACAACGCGGCTTCCGCTACATGCCGGAAACCGGCGAAGAGATTTACAGCTCTTTCTGCGGCATCCCAATCCAACGCCTCGGCGAACGTTTAGGCGTGTTGGTTGTGCAATCCAAAGAACCGCGCGACTTTTCCTCTGACGAAACTTATGCGTTGGAAATCGTGGCGATGGTTCTGGCTGAAATGGCGGAGCTCGGTGCTTTTGTTGGCGAAGAAGACGCCCTGTCTCCGCTGCACCAACAGCCAGTTCTGTTCAAAGGCACGACAGGCCAAGAAGGCGCTACAGAAGGTCATGTTTGGCTGCACGAGCCACGCGTTGTGGTCGTGAACCCGATTGCCGAAGATCCCGAAGCCGAACAAAAGCGCCTCGACGAAGCCATTGAAGAACTGCGCGTAGGTGTCGATAAGATGCTGCAAGGCGCAGCGGGTGGCGACAAAGAACAGCTCGAGGTTCTTGAAGCCTACCGCATGTTTGCCAATTCCAAAGGCTGGATGCGGCGCATGGCGCAGGATATTTCCCAAGGTCTGTCCGCCGAAGCCGCCGTGGAAAAAGAACAATCCACCGCACGCGCCCGTATGGCGCAGGCAACAGATGCCTATCTGCGGGATCGTCTGCATGATCTGGACGATCTGTCCAACCGTTTGCTGCGTATCTTAACCGGCCAAGGCAGCAACACCGGCGCGGAAATGCCCGAAGATCCGGTTCTAATCGCGCGCAACATTGGCCCAGCAGAATTGCTGGAATACGGTCGTAAACTGAAAGGCATCGTGCTGGAAGAAGGCTCCGTCGGCTCTCACGCCGCCATCGTAGCCCGTGCCCTTGCGATCCCCCTCGTGATCCACGCAGAACGCATCACCACTGAAGCTCTGAATGGCGATCACATCATGGTGGATGGCGATCAAGGCATTGCCCACCTACGCCCAGATGAATCCGTTGTTGGCGCCTTCCGTGACAAGATCGCGATGCACGCCAATGCACAAGAACGCTACGCTTCGATCCGCGAAAAGCCAGCCACCACTGTGGACGGTGAAACCATCGCGATGCATATGAATGCTGGCCTTATGGCGGACCTGCCTTCCCTGAAGGGATCAGGCGCAGAAGGCGTTGGCCTCTTCCGCACTGAATTGCAGTTTCTGGTCCGTAACCAAATGCCGCGCCGCGAAGAGCTGGCAGAGCTGTACGCCCGCGTCATGGACAACGCTGGCGATAAACAGGTTGTCTTCCGGACGTTGGATATCGGCTCTGATAAAGTTCTGCCCTACATGGCGCCACAGGACGAGCCAAACCCAGCCCTCGGCTGGCGCGCCATCCGTGTTGGCCTTGATAAACCAGGCGTGTTGCGCATGCAGCTTCAAGCACTTTTGCGCGCAGCCAATGGACGCCCTTTGAAGGTCATGTTCCCTTTCATCGCCCAGTTCGCAGAATACCGCGCCGCCCGTGCGGAAATGGACAAAGCCATCGAACGCGAACGCCGTCTGGGCCATGTGATCCCAGATGACATTACCGTTGGTGCAATGTTGGAAACCCCATCTCTAGCTTTTGCGCCGCAAAAGTTCTTTGAAGAGGTCGGGTTTATCTCAATTGGTGGCAACGATCTAAAGCAATTCTTCTTTGCGGCAGACCGCGAAAACGAACGGGTGCGCCGTCGCTATGATACGCTGAACATCAGCTATCTCAGCTTCATCGAAGGCATCGCACGACGTTGCCAATCGACGAACACACCTGTCAGTTTCTGTGGCGAAGACGCGGGCCGTCCGCTCGAAGCGCTATGTCTGGCAGCTATGGGCCTGCGCACACTCTCGATGCGCCCAGCGTCAATCGGACCCGTTAAAAGCCTGCTGATGCGCACCAACCTGTCCGAGGTCAAAGCGGTCATTGAAGAGGCGCGTGAAAGCGGCGATCAATCCGCGCGCCAAGCGGTTATGGACTACTTGAAGCAGCAGTAAGATTTCATTGCGCTTCAAGCTCCGGCGTCATTTTCTTGCGAAACGCGACAAGCAGATCGTCATGCCGCACGCCTGCGTCGATCGACAATTGGCGCAATCCAAAATGCACATGGGCGATTTCGCGATAATAGCGCGTGAAGGCATAGTTCGTGGCCGCCCCTGTCGCGGCGCCCAACACAGGCACCGCCTGCGCTGCCAGCTTCTGCCCCATCACCGCTGCCAAACGCGGCGTGACCCAAGCGATCAGCTTTTGTGCGCCACCGCTGGACAAAGCCATACGCGCACCCAAAAACCCTAGGTCCGCACCATCGTCATCTGCCATTGGGCCTGCGACAGCGAAGACTTGAACGCAATCAAATTGCACAGCCTCGCTCGCTGGATCAAACCCGTAGTCTTCTGCCACATCCTGAATGGCGCGCAGCAAAATTGTCGTGGTCAACGGGATTTCAGCCAAAGCGGAAGGCAAACCGCCCACACCGCCCGCAGCGCCCATAGTGGTGGCAATCGCCGTGTGCAACCAGCCGTTCTGATCGCACTTCACAACCCGCCGCGACTGATGCGCGGCCTTCATTGCCTGTTTCAGGGCTTGCTCGGTGGCGTCTTCCAACTTGTCACGTACAGGCCTTGGCAAGCTATCCACCAAACCATCCGCCTGCTTGCCAAGCAGGTTCAGCACATCAATCGCAAGGCTCCCTGCCCCGCGGTAACGCGCGGCCAGCTTGTCCAATTCAGCATCGATGTCTTTGGTGGTTAAATCACGCATATCAGGCCCTCCGCATTCAATTTGGGAAGGCAGCCTGAATGTTTCAACCCTTTACATATGGCCGAACATCACCGGTAACGCCCTGCCAAGCCTCAGGTTTGAGATCATAGCCCAAAACACGCTCTGGGTTTGTAGGCGGCGGCATCGTCACGCCAGACAACTTCGTGAAGCCAAACCGCTGATAATACGGCGCATCTCCGACAAGAATGACCCGCTCCCAATCCAATCCTGCAGCCACGGCCAGACTTTCGCGGATTAAAAAACCGCCAAGCCCTTCCCCTTGCCGCGTTGGGTGAACCGCCACAGGGCCCAACAACAGCGCCGCGTGGTCTCCAACATAGATCGGCCAAAACCGGATCGCGCCAGCCAGAATATCATCCTCATCCCGCGCAATAAGCGAAAGGTCAGCCACCCGAGGAACATTGTCGCGCAAACGATAAGACGATAGAGCCTCGCGCCCAGGCGCAAAGCATAGATCATAGAGGGCCTCGACCTCCCACCAATCTGCCTCTGTTTCTTGGGTCAGATGAAACACCTGCCGCGCCCCTTGTTCAAATTACCGTTTTTAGGTGGAAACCGCCCTATCATGCCGATACGACTTGGGCAAACACGAAGGAGCATTTGATGTTTTATCGCCCAGAAGATGGTCATGGCCTGCCCCATAACCCCCTCAAAGCAATTGTCTCTCCGCGCCCCATCGCCTGGATTTCTACGCAAGACAATAACGGCGTCGCAAACCTTGCGCCCTATTCCTTCTTCAACGCGGTCGCAGACACGCCGCCACAGGTGATGTTCGCGTCGACCGGCACAAAACCGGACCAAGAGATCAGCAAAGACACGGTTTCAAACATCCGCGCGACTGGCGTGTTTTGCATCAATATCGTGGCCGAAACCCTGCGCGATGCGATGAACGCGTCAACAGCGGCCCTGCCAAAAGAAGCGGATGAGTTCGAAGCGGCAAACCTTGAAGCCGCGCGCTGCGAAACGATCAATTGCCCTCGAGTGCTGATCGCGCCGGCCAATCTTGAATGTAAGCGTACTCAGATCGTGCCTTTAGAAGGCGCTGCGAACTTCTTGGTACTGGGCCAAGTCACAGGCGTGCATATGCGCGATGAACATATGGTCGACGGACGCTTTGACGTCACCAGCTACCGCCCCTTGGCGCGCATGGGGTATCAAGACTACGCCTTAGTAGATGAGGTTTTCAGCCTCAAACGCCCGGGCCAATAGACCCGCGCCAGCAAGACCCAAACATCAAACACAAAAAAACCGGCGCTACAAACGCCGGTTTCTTTTTGCTTATCAGCGAAGGCTTAGTGCCCGCCCAGAATGCCTGTGCGCACTCCGTAATCCACAGCAATCCCATATTCAGGATCGTCAGAGCTATCCACCATCAGATGCCCAGCACGGGTCAACAACTGGTGGCAATCTCGGCTCAGATGGCGCAGGGTCAGCTTCTTGCCCGCCTCTTCATACTTGCCAGCGATGGCTTCAATCGCCTGGAGCGCAGACTGATCGACAACACGGCTGTACTTAAAGTCCACGATCACGCTTTCAGGGTCACCGGCCACATCAAACAGCTCGGTAAAGCCATCTGTCGAGCCAAAGAACAGCGGGCCGTTGATTTCATAGACCTTCGCGCCTTTGTCTGTTTCAGACATACGCTCCACCGCGTGAATGCGGCGCGCGTTGTTCCAAGCATAAGCCAAGGCGCTCACGATCACACCAACCACAACCGCAATCGCAAGGTCTGTGGCCACAGTCACAACAGTTACCAGAACAATCACAAAAGCATCCGTGAATGGAACCTTGCGCATGATCTTCAAAGAGTTCCAAGCAAAGGTGCCAATCACCACCATGAACATCACACCAACCAGCGCAGCCAGTGGGATTTGTTCGATCAGTGGGCTGGCCACAACGATGAACAGCAGCAAACACAGCGCCGCAAAGATACCCGCGATCCGCGTCCGGCCACCGGATTTCACGTTGATCATAGACTGACCAATCATCGCGCAACCGCCCATGCCGCCGAAGAAACCGGTCACAATGTTAGACGCACCCTGCGCGATACATTCTTGGGATGCACCGCCGCGCTTGCCTGTGATTTCACCAACTAGGTTCAATGTCAGCAAGCTTTCGATCAAGCCAATCGCTGCCAGAATAACAGAATACGGCAAGATGATTTGCAGCGTTTCCCAGTTCAACGGAACCAATGGAATGTGGAACATTGGCAAGCCGCCCTCGATGCTGGCCATATCGCCAACACGCGGCACATCAAGACCCAGCACAATCACCAAGATCGCAACAATACCAATACCCGCCAAAGGCGCAGGGATCACATTGGTGATTTTAGGCATGCCCCAGATGATCACCATGGTCAGCGCCACAAGGCCCAGCATCAACACCAGCGACGCACCGGCAAGCCATTCAGCCCCACCGCTCGCAGGATCTTTGAACTGCGTCATCTGCGCGAGGAAAATCACGATCGCCAGACCGTTTACAAACCCAAGCATCACCGGATGCGGCACAAGGCGAATAAACTTGCCCCACTGCATCGCGCCTGCAATCACTTGCAAAATCCCCATCAGAACCACGGTCGCAAACAGATACTCAACGCCGTGCTCTGCAACCAAAGCCACCATCACAACCGCCAAAGCGCCTGTCGCGCCAGAGATCATGCCCGGACGACCGCCAAACAACGCGGTGATCAAGCCAACCATAAAGGCCGCATACAAACCAACCAGCGGATGAACACCCGCCACAAAGGCAAAGGCCACAGCCTCTGGCACCAAAGCCAAGGCCACTGTCAGGCCAGACAAAAGCTCTGTACGAACTCGAGCCACCGACCAGCCCTCATCCTGCATGATCGACAGATTGGGCGGAGAGATATTCTTGGCAAAATTCGCCAAAACCGTGCGTTTCATATGGCGGTCCTATTCGGTCTGCAAATTGATGAATTGCCTTGCCCCTAAAGGAAATCCGCTCATCTCACAAGAGCGCGCACAATAAGCGCTAACAGTTGCGTGAAATAGATCAGCCTTAAGGTTGCATATGCAGGCGCAGCACGCCAAAACTAAAGCAAATCATAAACGCATAAAAGGGAGCCGCCCCGTGAGCGCAGCTAAAAAAGACACCTGTATCGCCGTGATCGGCGGCTCTGGCATTTACGACATCGATGGCTTGGAAAACGCAAGCTGGGACGCGGTAGAAACGCCTTGGGGCGCACCCTCTGACGAAATCCTGACGGGCACTTATGAAGGCGTCAAAATGGCCTTCCTGCCGCGCCATGGCCGTGGCCACAAACACTCGCCGACCACAGTGCCATATCGCGCCAATATCGATGCGCTCAAGCGCATTGGCGCAACAGATGTGATCTCTGTGTCTGCTTGTGGGTCTTTCCGCGAACACATGGCGCCGGGCGATTTTGTCATTGTAGATCAATTTATTGACCGCACCTTCGCACGTGAAAAATCCTTTTTCGGCACAGGCTGCGTGGCCCATGTCAGCGTGGCGCACCCAACTTGCCCACGCCTGTCTGATGCCTGCGAAACCGCAGGTAAAGACGCGGGCATCACCGTACACCGCGGCGGCACCTACCTTGCGATGGAAGGCCCGCAATTTTCGACATTGGCAGAATCCAAAATGTACCGCGAAAGCTGGGGCTGCGATGTGATCGGCATGACCAACATGCCCGAAGCCAAACTCGCCCGCGAAGCAGAGCTCTGCTACGCCTCCGTCGCCATGATCACCGACTACGACAGCTGGCACCCAGATCACGGCGAAGTAGACGTCACGCAAATCATCCAAACCCTGATGGGCAACTCTGAAAAGGGCCGCAACTTGGTGAAACGCCTGCCTGCCCTGCTGGGCGCAACACGCGAAGACTGCCCACATGGCTGCGACAAGGCGCTGGAATACGCGATCATGACCGCACCAGAAGTGCGCGACCCCGCGCTTGTGGCCAAGCTCGACGCCGTCGCTGGCCGCGTCCTCGGTTAATCCCATCCCGCTTGCAATCGCAGGCGGGCTCCTCCAAACACCGCCCGATCAAAAAGAGGCACCGCCATGCGCAAAAGCAATGACGTAAAAGATTACATCCGCACCATCGTTGATTTCCCTCACGAAGGGATCATGTTCCGCGATGTCACCACCCTATTTGCCGACCCACGCGGTTTTCGCATGGCCATCGACCAAATGCTGCACCCTTACGCCGGTGAGCGTATCGACAAGGTTGTCGGCCTAGAGGCTCGCGGCTTTATCCTAGGTGGCGCCATCGCCCACCAGCTCAGCGTTGGTTTCGTGCCGATCCGCAAAAAGGGCAAGCTGCCAGGCACCACCATTTCGCAAGATTACAAACTGGAATACGGTGAGGCGATTGTCGAAATCCATGATGATGCCATTCAACCTGGCGAGAAAATCCTTGTTGTGGACGACCTTCTGGCCACCGGTGGCACCGCCGAAGCCGGCATCAAATTGATCGAGCGTTTGGGCGGCGAAATCCTAAGCTGCTCTTTCATTATCGACCTGCCAGACCTTGGTGGCCGCAAACGTTTGGAAGACATGGGAATTGATGTGCAAATTCTTTGCGAATTTGAAGGGCTATAAAGCAAACATTAAGGTTTCCGGTTGATAACCATCTTGCCGACTGGGAGCCGGCACTGCTTGCACCGATCTTTTGATCACCCGCGCCTCATCCCCCCAAGGGTGAGGCGCAATTCTTTTCTGCTTTGGAAAAACTCAATCCGCGAACAAAACACCGGGGTTCATAATCCCCGCTGGATCAAGCGCGTTTTTCACCGCCCGCATCACCGCCAGTTTCGCCGGATCGCCATAGCGCGCCAGATCGCCGGTTTTCAAACGGCCCACCCCATGCTCTGCGCTGAACGATCCACCAAACTGATGTACAACATCATGCACAGCGGCTTGAACCTCATCCCTTAGGTGTTTGTATTCGCTTTTCTTTTCGCCCTGCGGCGGGAAGACATTGAAATGCAAATTGCCATCTCCAAGATGTCCAAAGCAATTCACACGCAACGCGCCAAACTTGGCCACAGCCGCGCGCCCCGCCTGAACAAACTCCGCCATAGCCTCTTGCGGCACAGACACATCATGGCTGCTGATTGATCCGATCTTTTTGTTCGCCAACGGTATGGTTTCGCGCAGGGTCCAAAAGGCCTGCCGCTGCGCTTCGGATTGGGCGATCACACCGTCAAACGCCAAACCCGTCTCAAACGCATCCGCAAACAGCCCTTCCAAAACATCCTGCCCCGCCATCGCCTTGGGCAGCCCTGTTTCAATCAACACAGTCCATTCTGGCGCATCCTCAAACGGCGCGCGCAACTCAGGGAAAGTCTCTGCCAGAAACGCCCAGCTTTGTTTGTGGATCAACTCAAAAGCGCTAACCGTTTCGCCCAGCTGATCACGCGCCATACCAAGCAACGCCAAAGCGGCATTCACATCAGGAACCGCCATAAAGGCCGTCTGATAAGCCACTGGTTTGGAATACAACTTCAGTGATGCCGCTGTAATCACCCCAAGAGTACCTTCCGCGCCAATCACCAAAGATTTCAGATCGTAGCCGGTATTGTCTTTACGCAAGCCAGACAGCCCGTGCCAAATCTCACCACTTGGCAAAACCACCTCAAGCCCAAGGCACAAATCCCGCGCCGACCCATACCGCAGCACGTTCAGCCCGCCTGCATTGGTCGCCAAATTGCCGCCAATCCGCGCGCTGCCCTGCGCAGCCAAGGACAAAGGGAACACCCGATCCACATCTTCCGCCGCAGTCTGAACATCTGCCAGAATGCACCCAGCGTCGACCTCAATCACATTAGATTGCGCTGAAACAGACCGCACCTTATTCATTCGCTCTAGCGACAAGACCACCGGCGCGCCTTCAGGCATCACCTGACCGCCCACAAGCCCCGTGCCGCCCCCATAGGGCACCAAAGGCACTGTCGCGGCCTGACAGGCCCGCACAATCACCGAAACCTCTTCAGCAGACCGAGGCAAAGCCAACACGCCGCCCTGCCCGCTGTAATGCCCGCGCGGCTCTTCCAAATACCGAGGCTCAAGCGCGCGCAAAGCATCCGCTGGCAGCTCTGCCGCCAGCCCATCCACAAAACTCTGATCTGCTTTTGCGAAACTCATGTCAGCCCCTTCATCAACGGGCTGCGACTAACCCGCTTGCGTGCGCCCGCGACGATCATTGCGCAACGCTGCATACAATACATGCGTGCGCCACCGCCCATTGATCTGCAAATAGCTTTGCGCAACGCCTTCATATTTGAAACCGGTTTTTTCCAAAACCCCACGGCTCGCCACGTTTTCTGGCAAACAGGCCGCTTCGATCCGGCTAAGGTCCATGCGATTAAACGCGTAATGCACCACAGCCTCAATCGCCTCACGCATATAGCCTTGGCGCGCGTAATCCTGTCCCACCCAATAGCCGAGTGTGCCCGCCATCGAAGGCCCCCGCCGGATATTATCCAGCGTAATCGCCCCAACCAGATGGCCCTGATCACGATCATACATAAACAACGGTACAGCGGTGCCGCTATTCACAGACCGCTGTGCCCAATACACGCGATTGGTAAAGTTCTTACGCACCAGATGGTCAGCCGCCCAAGCTGGCTCCCAAGGAGTCAAAAATCCTGCGCTGCTTTCGCGTAGCCAAGCCCATTCCCGATAGTCCCCATGAACCGGCAAACGCAAAGACATGCGTTCCGTTTCGATGCGAACTTTCTTACGGGCCAGCAACATTACGCAACGCGCCTTGCTTGCAGACGCTCCATGTCAGGCGCAGACGAGATCGGACCATACAACGCGAGAGCCGCTTTGGCCTCTACCGCGAAATGCTCTGCAATCTTGCGCACATCCGCATCGGTGACCCCGTCAATTTTCTCTACGGTCTCTTCCAAGGTTGGCACGCGATCCCAAATCGACACCATACGCGCCAGACGTTCAGCACGGCTGGACGGGCTTTCAAGCCCCATCAACATACCTGCCTTCATCTGCACACGGGCGCGCTCGATCTCTTTCGGGTTCATATCATCCGCCGCGCGCTTCAGCTCGTCGATGGTGATCTCAGCCAAATCGCCAATCTGCTCGCCCGAGGTGCCCGCATAGATCGTAGTCATACCTGTGTCAGAATAGGCCCCAGTGGAGGCATAAATCGAATAACACAAACCGCGCTTTTCACGCACCTCTTGGAACAGTCGCGAAGACATGCCACCGCCCAATGCAACAGAGTAAATCTGCGCCGTGTAAATATCGTTGTTCTTGTAGCTTGGGCTTTCCAAACCAAGGGCAAAATGCGCTTGCTCCAGCGTCTTTTCCTGACGGTATTCCCCGCCAGAGAAAGCCGCGGCCAAGGTCACAGGCTCAACGCCGCGCTTCATATCGCCAAACAGCTCTTGCGCCAGCTTCACTAGCGCATCGTGATCCACCCCACCGGCAGCCGCCAAAACCATGCGCTCTGGACCATAGTGTTGGCGCACAAAACCCGCCAAATCCTCGCGCCCAAAGGCTTTCACACGGTCTTCAGGGCCCAGAATGGTGCGGCCAATCGGCTGATCCGGATAGGCGCGCTCTTGCAGCCAATCAAAGATCACGTCATCCGGCGTATCCAGCGCTTGACCAATCTCTTGCAGGATCACACCGCGTTCGATCTCAATCTCATTTGGATCAAAAATCGGATCACGCAGAATATCTGCAATCACATCCAGTGCCAAAGGCACATCGCCTTTCAGCACACGCGCATAATAGGCTGTGACTTCGCGACTTGTGTAAGCGTTGATATAACCGCCCACATCTTCAATCGCCTCGGCAATCTGCAACGCATTGCGGCGCGAGGTGCCCTTAAAGGCCATATGCTCTAGGAAGTGCGCGATCCCGTTCTGCACTGGCGTCTCATGACGCCCACCTGCAGAAACCCAAACCCCAATCGAAGCAGACTGAAGCCCCGGCATGTCTTCTGTGACGATGCGGAAGCCATTGTCTAATGTGTGCTGTCTAACGGTCAACGCGCTGCAATCCGATCTTTGATAAGGGTCTGCAGCAATACAAGCTGGTTTGGCACTTTACACATACGCTCTTCACGCTCCATCAGATCCGCCATATGAGGCGGCAATGCAGGACGCGTCTTGATAGCTTTCTCCACCGCATCTGGGAATTTCGCAGGATGCGCGGTCGCCAAAGTGATCATCGGCACTTCAGACAGGTTCTCATTCCCGACTTTCACCGCAACAGCAGAGTGTGGGCACAGCACTTCCTGACAGGCCGCATATTCGGACTTAATCGTTGCATAAGTCTCTTCCTCGCTGGCACGGCCAGAGCTGAAGTTCTCACGCAGATAATCCATCGCGCCTTGGCTGATGGTGAACGAGCCATCCTTGAGTTCTTCCATAGACTTCGCAACAGCATCGCCATCGCGGTCATAGGCAAAGAACAAGGCGCGTTCAAAGTTAGAAGACACCTGAATATCCATAGACGGGCTGATCGACGGCTTCACGCCATCTTTCGTATACGCGCCGGTTTCCATGGTGCGGTGCAGAATGTCGTTCTGGTTGGTTGCGATCACCAGATCTTCAATCGGCAGGCCCATTTGCTTGGCAATGAACCCTGCAAAGATGTCCCCAAAGTTCCCTGTTGGAACGGTAAAGCTGACCTTGCGATGCGGCGCGCCCAAAGACACGGCAGAGGCAAAGTAATACACCACCTGCGCCAAAACACGCGCCCAGTTGATCGAGTTCACACCCGCCAGTTTCACACCGTCGCGGAACTCAAAATCATTGAACATATCTTTCAGACGGGCCTGACATTCGTCAAAGTCCCCATCCAACGCCAAAGCATGCACATTCGCATCATCCGGCGTTGTCATCTGCTTGCGCTGAATGTCGGAGGTACGGCCATCCGGATACAGAATGAACACATCCACATTGTCCAAACCACGGAAGGCTTCAATCGCAGCAGAGCCCGTATCACCAGAGGTCGCGCCTACAATCGTCACGCGCTCATTGCGGCGGCCCAGTTCAAACTGGAACAGCTGACCGATCAACTGCATCGCAAAATCTTTGAACGCCAGCGTCGGGCCGTGGAACAGCTCCAGCAGATAGTGGTTCGGCGCAAGCTGCACCAAAGGCGCACGCGCCGCATGGCGGAAGCCTTCGTAAGCCCGCGCAATAATGCCTTGGAACTCCTCATCCGTGAAGCAATCGCCCACGAAAGGTTTCATCACACGAAAGGCGATCTCTTCATAAGACAGCCCCGCCAAAGCAGCGATATCATCCTGCGCCATGGTTGGGATCTTCTTAGGCACATACAGGCCACCATCACGGGCCAGACCAGTCAACATCGCCTCAGCAAAGCTCAGCTCTGGGGCGTTACCACGGGTCGAGATATATTTCACGGTTCTAAAACCTTTTTATCAGAGCGCATCCGGCGCAGGTAATACAGCGTCATGACCACCCAAATAAAGGCAAGGCCAAACCACGTCACAGCATATTGCAAGTGATCGTTCGGAATACCAGTAGAAGTTACCGGCATTGGGGTCACAACAGGATTTGTTTCATTGGTGCCACGGGTGATCACCAGAACCGGTTCGGTGTTCAAAACCTCTGCCAATTGGGCAATGTCACGGGCAAACCAGATATTTCCAGCCACATCATTTTCGGGCGTATAGCCATCACGTTCATCCGGCCACAACAAGTTACCGGTAATCGTGGCCTGTACAGGCGCGCGCGTATCGTCCTTTGATGGAGGCTTGATCCAACCTCGATCCAACAACACCCGACGCCCCTCTTCGGTTTCAAAGGCCGCGACCACGCGATAGATCGCGCCAGTTGTTTTGCTAGACGCCAGAACATGCGCCTCTTGATCCGTAATCAAGCCAGTTGCGGTCACAGATAGGAACTGATCCGCCTCTTCGGTCGGCTCAGCGGGAATGGCCACCGGTGCATCCGAAATGCGGCGGTCGATCTCGGCCAAGACACCTTCTTTCCACTCCAAACGGGAAACTTGCCAAAAGCCAAGCCACAGCAAGATCGCTGTGCCCAGAATGCCAAAAAACAATGGAAGGAAAAGACGACGCAAAGCTCGGTCCCTTAGATAGGAAAAGTCGCGGTGAACGCATCCACCGCGACTTGCTTTAATCTTATGTTGGCGAAAGGTTCAACCTTTGCCGTGAACCACTCAGGCTTATTGGCCCCAGATGTACACAGCTGCAAACAGGAACAGCCAAACCACATCAACAAAGTGCCAGTACCAAGCTGCCGCTTCAAAACCAACGTGGTGGTCTTTTGTAAAGTGGCCACGCTGCAGGCGGATCAAGCAAACCAGCAGGAACACAGTCCCGATGAACACGTGCGCGCCGTGGAAGCCTGTCGCCATAAAGAAGTTCGCCGCATAGATGCTGCCAGAGAAACCAAAGGCCGCGTGGCTATATTCGTATGCTTGGAAGATTGTGAACAGAACACCCAGCGCAACAGCGATGATCAGGCCCCATTTCATATCTTCGCGGTTGTCTTCATGCGCCAGCGCGTGGTGCGCCCAAGTCGCTGCACAACCGGAGCACAGCAGGATCAATGTGTTGATCAGCGGCAGGTGCCAAGGATCGAAAGTTTCGATACCCGCTGGTGGGAAAATACCGTCAACCAGAGGGCTGTCTGGACCCATTGGGTAGATCGCGTGCTTGAAGAAGCTCCAGAACCATGCGCCGAAGAACATAACTTCGGACATCACGAACAGAATAAAGCCGTAACGTAGGCCGATCTGAACAACCTTTGTGTGATCGCCGATGTTGCTTTCATTCACAACGTCAGCCCACCAGCCGAACATCACATACAAAGTGCCAGCCAGACCGATCAGGAACATCCAAGGGCCATTGTCGTGGAACATAAGTACCGCGCCAAACAGCATGATAAAGCCTGCCAGAGCGCCAAGGAATGGCCACCAGGACGGTTCTAGAATGTGATAATCGTGATTTTTTGCGTGCGCCATATTTCTTATCCCTCGCTTGAGGTTTGCTTTGCTTCAACTTCTACGTCTTTGACCGTGTCGGTCAAGGTCGCAATTTCTTCGGGGAGATCGATTTCGTAGAACGTATAGCTCAACGTGATCTCTTTAACATATTTTGCGTCACGATCTTTAACGATCTCTGGATCGACAAAGAAAGTCACAGGCATGTCGACGCGCTCACCTGGCATCAGAACTTGCTCGGTGAAGCAGAAACAGTCGATCTTGGAAAAGAAACCGCCTGCTTCATATGGGGCAACGTTATAGCTCGCCTGCCCTGCAATCGGACGATCTGTCGGGTTATAGGCTTCATAGAAAGCCAATCCTGTCTCACCGATCTTCAATTTCATTTCCAACTGATGTGGTTTGAAATCCCACATCATGTCACGATCTTTAGAAGCGTCGAACTTCACAGTGATCATTTGATCCAAGATCACATCAGATCCTGCATCCGCCTCTTGCGTGATACCACCAAAACCCGTGACACGGCAGAACCAGTTGTAGAAAGGAACAGAGGCCCAAGCCAATGCACCCATCACCAGCACGACGCCGACAAGTGTTGTCACAGTTTTCGTGTTTGTATCCATTTTCATTGGGTCTGTACCTTCACGCTTTCCGGCTCAAAGTCGCCGCGCGTTACTTTGACAACGGTCAGTCCCAACAACAACACGACAAAAGCGCCCAGCGTCAAAGCGACGCCCAGGTTACGCCCAAAGCGGCGTTTGTGCAGTTCGTGTTCTTCGCGAAAGCTCATATTACCAGCCTCCCAATCCATAAGGTGCCAAGGCCGCTTCGGCCAAAATCGCACCAAAGTGCAGGAACAGATACATCAGGGACAGCGCAAAGAAACGCTTCTCAACCTTATGATCATCTGCTTCACAGGCCTCATCGCTACGGCGCCAAATCTTGATCGCGCCCAGCACAAACAATGCGTTCAGTACAACGGCGGTCACAAGGTAGATCTTGCCGCCAACGCCTGTGAACGCCATGCCAATCGCAATCCCTGCCAGCAGCAATGTGTAAACTAGAATGTGGTTACGCGTCACAGCGCGCCCATGCGTGACGTGCAGCATCGGCACACCAGCATCTTTATAATCAGACTTCATGAACAGGCACAGCGCCCAGAAATGCGGAGGTGTCCACATGAAGATCAGCGTGAACATCAGCACGCTCTCAACAGAGATGCCACCCGTCACAGCAGCCCACCCCACCATCGGAGGGAAAGCGCCTGCCGCACCGCCGATCACAATGTTCTGCGGGGTCCAGCGCTTAAGCCACATGGTGTAAATCACCACGTAGAAGAAAATCGTAAAGGCCAACAGGCCTGCCGCCATCCAGTTCGTCGCCAGTCCGAGCATAATCACAGACATGACAGACAGTGTCATACCGATCGCAAAGGCCTCTTCGCGCGTGACCTTGCCAGACGGAATCGGACGGGTCTTGGTGCGGCTCATGACTTGGTCAATATCGCTGTCATACCACATGTTCAGCGCGCCAGAGGCCCCACCGCCAACCGCGATAAACAGGATTGCACAGAAAGCGATGTAAGGATGCACCCCGCCCGGCGCGGCCAACAGGCCAACCATCGCGGTGAAAACAACCAATGACATCACGCGCGGCTTCAGCAAAGCAAAGTAATCCCCGAAAGAGGCCTCTTGCTCTGGCGCTTGCGAATGAATGCTGGCGTCGCTCATGTCATGTCCTATTTGGTAAAGGCGGGCCCTAGCCCGCCCAAAGTCAACAAGGGCGCCCCGCGAAAGGCGCGCCCAAGATCTTGGTTACTTACTGAGCCGCAGCCACAGTGTAAGCCGTTGGAACAGTGCCGTTCGCAGCAAACTCTTCTGCTGCTTTCACTTTCCAAGCTTCAAACGCTTCTTTGCTTACCACTTCTACAGTGATCGGCATGTAAGCGTGGTCTTTGCCGCACAGTTCAGAACACTGACCGAAGTACACGCCTTCTTTTTCAGCTTTGAACCATAGTTGCGCCAGACGACCTGGAACCGCGTCTTGCTTCACGCCAAACGCAGGGATTGTCCAAGAGTGGATCACGTCATCCGCAGTCACACCCATAACAACCACTGTGTCTACAGGCACAACAACACGTGTGTCTGTCGCCAGCAGGAATTCGTCTTTTTCATAACCAGCTGCTGCCAGTTTTGCTTCCATCGCTGCGTCCATAACGTAAGGCGTAACAGCCTCGTCGTCCGCACCCAAAGTCGCAGGCTGACCAATCATGTAGCTGTCAAACTCCAGCTCGAGATCTGGGTACTCATAAGTCCAGTACCACTGGTGGCCTGTCACTTTGATGTACAGTTCGCCTTCAGGAATTTCCTGTTGCTTGAACAGAACCGGCAGAGAGAACGCACCGATGAACACCAGAACCAGAATTGGCAGCAGTGTCCATGCCACTTCCAAAGTGGTGTGGTGTGTGAAAGTCGCAGGTTTTGGGTTTGCTTTGCGGTTGTAGCGCACGATGCAGTACAGCATCAGCACTGCAACGAATGCAACAATAGCGAAAATGATGATGTTGATCATGTAATCCAAAGATTGGATGTCACGTGACAGTTCTGTCACGGCAGGCTGGAAACCCAGGCCTTTATCAACTGGTTTGCCAATATGCTCGGCGTCTTGAGCGATGGCAGGAAGGGCGGTGAAAGCTGCCCAGAGTCCCATGAGGGTCGAAAGAATTCGCATGTGTCACCCTGATCGGTTGCGTATTTACGTCGTGTCTGCGGAGAGAAAATCGCCTGAAAGACGGAATCCCGTTGTTTTGTCGGTGCTATGAACCATATTCTGACACGCAGATAAAGGAATATGCTTGCGTCAAACAGACGCTTTTTTGATTTATCTCAAAAACTCGATGCTAGGAACAGATTATGCAGGCCAAATTTAACCCGTTTGAAACCACTTTGGATGAAGGCCGCGCCCTTACAATGCTGCGCGAAGCCACTGCGGGGGCGGAAGATGGCGAACTTTTTCTAGAACGCCGCCGTGCGGAATCACTTGTTTATGATGATGGGCGCGTAAAGACCGCAAGTTACGACGCATCCGAAGGTTTTGGCCTGCGCGCCGTCACCGGAGAGGTCACTGGCTACGCCCATTCATCCGAAATTTCCGAATCTGCCCTCAAGCGCGCGGTAACCACAGCGCGACTCGCTGTGGGTGATGGCGGCGGCACCATGGCCGAGGGCCCGATTGCCACAAATCAAAAGCTCTATACCGATGATGATCCGATCACCGGCGCGTCTTTTCCTGTAAAAATCGACACACTTCGTGAGATCGATGCCTTCACCCGCGACCTTGATTCTCGGGTTGTGCAGGTCACCGCCTCTTTGGCGGCCTCGATCCAAGAAGTCGTCCTCATGCGACCGGACGGCAAAATCATCATGGACACCCGCCCCATGACCCGCGTGAACGTCAGCGTGATCGTCGAACAAGACGGCCGCCGCGAATCCGGCAGCGCAGGCGGCGGTGGTCGCGTGGGCCTTGATGGCTTGATCGCGCCAGAAGATTGGCAATCCAAAGCCCGCGAAGCCCTGCGCGTGGCAACTGTGAACCTAGAAGCCATCCCTGCCCCAGCGGGCCAGATGGACATCGTGCTCGGCCCTGGCTGGCCGGGCATCCTGTTGCACGAAGCCGTCGGTCATGGCCTTGAAGGCGACTTCAATCGCAAAGGCAGCTCTAATTTCTCAGGTCTTGTCGGCCAGCAAGTTGCCTCCAAAGGCGTGACCGTGATCGACGACGGCACGATCCCAGATCGTCGCGGCTCGATCACCATCGACGACGAAGGCACGCCATCGCGCAAAAACGTGTTGATCGAAGACGGCATTCTTGTGGGCTACATGCAAGACCGCCAAAACGCCCGTCTCATGGATGTGGCCCCTACTGGCAACGGCCGTCGCCAAAGCTACGCTCACGCCCCAATGCCACGCATGACCAATACATATATGGCTGGCGGTGACAGTGATCCGCAGGATTTGGTCGCCTCTTTGAAAGACGGTCTCTACGCCGTTGGCTTCGGCGGCGGTCAGGTCGACATTACAAACGGCAAATACGTCTTCTCATGTACCGAGGCTTACCGCGTTGAAAACGGCAAGATCGGCGCGCCGGTGAAAGGCGCAACGCTGATTGGCGATGGCGCAACCTCGATGAAACAGATCCACGGCCTTGGCAACGACATGGCGCTTGATCCGGGCATGGGCAACTGCGGCAAAGCCGGCCAATGGGTACCGGTTGGCGTTGGCCAACCCACCGTCCTGATCGGCGGCCTCACCGTGGGTGGCGCAGCAACCTAAGCTTTCGCAATTTTTATCGGCCCGCTTTACGGGCCGTTAACCACCCAAAATCTAACGTGGCTTTGCAAGCAGGCGGAGCCACGGATGAACGGCAACAATACTTCTTCCACTCACCCCCAACTCCCACCCAACACGGAAGAACAGCGTTTTCTGTGGCTCCGTCTTTTGCGATCGCGCCGCGTTGGCCCCACCACCTTCTTCCGCCTTCTGCGCGAACACGGCAACGCCGCCGCCGCCCTAGATGCCCTGCCCGATGTGGCCCGCAAAGCCGGGGTGACAGATTACACCCCCTGCCCGCCTGCCTCGATCGTGCAAGAACTGAAAGCCGCCAAACACATCGGCGCGCAGCTGCTGTTTTATGGCGACGATCTGTACCCAAAATCCCTCTGCGATCTGCGCGATGCGCCCCCGATGCTCTGGGCGCTTGGGGATCTCTCTTTATTATCCCGCCCGCAAATCGCCCTCGTCGGCGCGCGCAACGCGTCATCGCTCGGGTTGCGCATGACAACGCAATTGGCCGCAGGTCTGGGCGAAAAAGGCCAAGTGATCACCAGCGGCATGGCCCGCGGCATCGATACCGCCGCACATGACGCCGCCCTGAAAACCGGTACCGTCGCCGTTTTTGGTGGCGGGGTAGATGTGATCTACCCGACCGAAAACACAAATCTGGCCCATAAATTGCGTGAACAAGGGCTGATCCTCTCTGAACAGCCCGTCGGCATGCACCCGCGTGCGCACCACTTCCCCGCACGCAATCGCATCATATCTGGCCTCGCCCGTGCCACCGTGGTCATCGAAGCCGCCACCAAATCCGGCAGTCTCATCACCGCGCAAACTGCGCTCGATCAAGGGCGCGATGTTCTGGCAGTGCCCGGCCACCCCTTTGATGCCCGCGCCGCAGGCTGCAACATGCTGATCCGCGACGGGGCCACTTTGGTGCGCAGCGCAGATGACGTCATGCAAGCCCTGCGCCCCATCGCACCCATCCAACAAGAACTCGCCCTTCCCGAACCAACGCCCTTTCGCGCCAAACGCACCCTGCGCCAAACCGCCAAACTACACCAACGCATCCTCGACCGTCTCAACCCCGCCCCGCTCTCCGAAGATCAGCTAATCCGTGATCTACATGCCGCGACTCACTCGATCACCCCAGCAGTGGTCGATTTGGAAATGCACGGCCAAATCGACCGCGATGCAGGCGGTCTTTTGTCACGAAACTGTTAACCATGCCCAGAAACCACGCTTTTTTACGTCGTTTCGCACAGTCTTTTTCCTAGTCATTGACATTCACCCCTTCCCCACCACATTTTTGCCAGCCATAAGGCCGACCGAATTGAGTCGAGAGGAAATTGAATGCCAGTTGTTGTCGTAGAGTCCCCGGCTAAGGCCAAAACCATTAATAAGTATCTGGGCTCTGACTATACTGTTCTCGCCTCTTACGGGCACATCCGCGACCTGCCATCCAAAGATGGATCGGTCGACACAGAGAACGATTTCGCCATGACATGGGAGGTCGACACCAAGTCCCGCCCACACGTCAAAGCCATCGCCGACGCTCTGAAAGACGACAACGCACTGATCCTCGCGACCGACCCCGATCGCGAAGGAGAAGCCATCTCTTGGCACCTGGAAGAAGCCCTGCGCAAACGCCGCGCTATTAAGAAAGACACGCCCGTGTCTCGGGTGGTCTTCAACGCCATCACCAAAGCCGCCGTCACTGAAGCGATGAAAAACCCGCGCCAAGTCGATGAACCGCTGGTTGAGGCATACCTCGCCCGCCGCGCGCTCGACTATCTTGTGGGCTTTAAACTGTCGCCCGTACTGTGGCGCAAACTGCCAGGCGCGCGTTCTGCGGGCCGTGTGCAATCGGTTTGCCTGCGCCTGATCGTCGAACGCGAGATGGAAATCGAAGCCTTCGATCCACAGGAATACTGGTCTGTGAAAGCCCTGCTGCAAACCCCACGCGGCAAAGACTTCGAAGCGCGCCTAACGATGCTGGGCGGCGACAAAATCGAAAAGATGTCGCTGAAAGACAGCACCGCCGCGGAACTTGCAGTTCAAGCGGTAACATCTCGTAATCTTTACATTAAATCGGTTGAGGCCAAGCCCGCCAACCGCAACCCATCTGCGCCATTCATGACCTCAACGTTGCAGCAGGAAGCCAGCCGTAAATTCGGCATGGGCGCCCGCCAATGTATGAGCACCGCGCAACGCCTCTACGAAGCAGGCTACATCACATATATGCGTACCGACGGCATCGACATGGCTCCAGAAGCCGTCACTGCCGCACGCGACACCATCAAAGATCGCTATGGCGACGAATACGTCCCATCCTCGCCGCGCATTTACAAAAACAAAGCCAAAAACGCGCAAGAGGCCCACGAATGTATCCGCCCAACGGATATGAATATGGATGCCTCCAAGCTCAAAGTCTCCGAAGAGGATCAGCGCAAGCTCTACGATCTGATCTGGAAACGCACCATCGCCTGCCAGATGGAAGCCGCCAAGATGGAGCGTACAACAGTTAATATCGCCTCCGAAGACGAGCAAGTCGGCCTGCGCGCCACCGGTCAGGTGGTCATGTTTGACGGTTTCATGCGCGTCTACGAAGAAGGCCGCGATGACGTTGCTCAAGATGACGACGACAAGCGCCTGCCGCAAATCATGCAAGGCGAACCAGCCGTGTTCGGCGGCGGTCTGTCCGCGCAATACGCCAAAGCCACTGGCACCGATGACGCCGTTGTCGAAACCAGCGGCATGCAACGGGCCACATCAGCGATCCTGTCTGAAAACGCAGGCGTTCTCGCGCTGCAACACCACACACAGCCTCCGCCCCGTTATACCGAGGCGACATTGGTCAAACGCATGGAAGAGCTCGGCATCGGCCGCCCATCCACCTATGCATCCGTGATCACAACCATCCAAGACCGCGAATATGTGCGCAAAGAACAGAACCGTCTGTTCCCAGAAGAAAAAGGGCGGATCGTAACGATCTTCCTGATGAACTTCTTCCGCAAATACGTGGGCTATGAATTCACCGCGGATCTGGAAACCAGCCTCGACGATGTGTCAGCAGGCGACATGGATTACAAAGACGTCCTGAACACCTTCTGGAACGACTTCTCCGCTGCCATCGCCGAAACCAGCGATCTGCGCGTCTCTGAAGTGCTGACCAAACTCGACGAAGCGCTGGCACCGCAGCTGTACCCACCACGCGAAGACGGCACAGACCCACGCATCTGCCCAAAATGCGGCACAGGTCAATTGCACCTAAAAACCTCCCGCACCGGCGGTTTTGTGGGCTGTGGCAACTACCCAGAATGTAACTACACCCGCACAATCGCTGGCTCTGAAGGCGACGACAAGCTGCTGGGCACAGATGGCGAAGACGAGATCTGGCTGAAAGACGGCCGCTACGGCCCATATGTTCAGCGCGGCGAAGTCACCCCAGAAAACAAACGTCCAAAGCGCAGCTCGCTGCCTTTGCCACGTCACGGCGGCTGGCCAAAAGACCAGACGACACTGGAACAAGCGGTCCAACTGCTGTCCCTGCCCCGTCACGTGGGCGATCACCCAGAAGGCGGGCGCATCAGCTCGAACCTGGGTCGTTTTGGCCCTTACATCATGCACAAGCTGCCAGATGATGAAAAACCAACCTATGTCAGCCTGAAAAACTACATGGAAATGTTTGACACCGGCATGAACCATGCGGTGGAACTGCTGGCCGAAAAACGTGCCAATCCGGGCCGAGGTCGCGGTGCAGCCGCCAAAGCCCTGCGTGAAATGGGCGATCACCCAGATGGCGGCAAAATGAGCATCATGGAAGGGCGCTATGGCCCCTACGTGAAGTGGGAAAAGATCAACGCCACCTTGCCAAAGGACATTGATCCAAAAGAGCTAACAGCGGAAAAGGCCATCGAACTGGTCAACGAAAAGGCCGCAGCCAAGGGCGTGAAAAAGAAAAAAGCCCCTGCGAAAAAGCCTGCCAAGAAAAAGGCAGCCACCAAGAAAACCGCGAAGAAAAAAGAAGATTAATCAAAGAGCCGGGCCAGTCCCGGCTCTTTTCTTTTCAACATAAGCCATTTCTTCATCACCGCGTTTTAAGCTTTGGGCACCCTATACGTATAAACTACCGTAGAAATACCAAGCCCCCCTGCAATCGTTGACTCAAATGGGCCTTGCGCCAATACCTACCCTCAATCCGAAGGAGGAACCCTTTCATGAAAAAAGTCTATTCAAACGCGGCGGACGCGCTGGATGGCCTGCTGTTTGACGGCATGTTCATCGCCGCTGGCGGCTTTGGTCTGTGCGGCATTCCAGAATTGCTGCTGGACGCCATCAAAGACGCTGGCACAAAAGATCTCACATTTGCCTCCAACAACGCAGGCGTTGATGATTTTGGCATCGGCATCCTGCTGCAAACCAAGCAAGTGAAAAAGATGATCAGCTCCTACGTGGGCGAGAACGCAGAATTCATGCGTCAGTATCTCTCTGGCGAGCTTGAGCTGGAATTTAACCCACAAGGCACATTGGCCGAGCGTATGCGCGCAGGCGGCGCAGGTATCCCGGGTTTCTTCACCAAAACCGGCGTGGGCACCGTGATTGCCGAAGGCAAAATGGAAAAGCAGTTCCCGACCGGCGAAAATGGCGCCATGGAAGACTACATCATGGAAGAAGGCATGTTTGCTGATCTATCCATCGTGAAAGCGTGGAAAGCCGATGAAACCGGCAACCTGATCTTCCGCAAAACCGCACGCAACTTTAACGCACCAGCGGCCACTTGCGGCAAAATCTGTATCGCAGAAGTCGAAGAAATCGTGCCAACAGGCTCGCTCGACCCTGATGCGATCCACCTGCCAGGCATCTATGTGCATCGCATCATCCAAGGCGATCACGAAAAGCGCATCGAACAGCGCACCACACGCACGCGCGAGGAGGCATAATCATGGCTTGGGATCGTAACCAAATGGCCGCCCGCGCAGGGCAAGAACTTCAAGACGGCTGGTATGTAAACCTCGGCATCGGTATCCCGACGCTGGTGTCCAACTACATCCCAGAGGGCGTCGAGGTGACGCTGCAATCTGAGAACGGCATGCTGGGCATGGGCCCCTTCCCTTACGAAGGCGAAGAAGACCCAGACCTGATCAACGCCGGCAAGCAAACCATCACGGAACTGCCGCAAACCGCCTATTTCGACAGTGCGCAATCCTTCGCAATGATCCGCGGTGGCAAAATCGCCATGGCGATTCTGGGCGCAATGGAAGTTGCCGAAAACGGCGATCTGGCGAACTGGATGATTCCGGGCAAGCTGGTCAAAGGCATGGGCGGCGCAATGGATCTTGTGGCGGGCGTGGGCCGCGTTGTGGTTGTGATGGATCACACCAACAAGCACGGCGACTCAAAGCTGCTCAAAGAATGCACCCTGCCCCTCACAGGCAAAGGCGTGGTCGATCGCATCATCACCAACTTGGGTGTTCTCGATGTGGTCGAAGGCGGCCTGAAGATCGTGGAACTGGCCGATGGCGTCTCCGAAGACGAGCTGCGCGCCGCAACAGCCGCCAATATCGTCAGCTAAGCCACTACCAATACCAACCAAAAGCCCAGCCACTGTGCTGGGCTTTTGTCTTTGCGGGTGTTGATCTGGCGCCTTTTACCCACGCTACGTTAGCGCAATCTTCTTCCAACGCCCTTGGCACGGCACAATTCCTGTGCATTGTACCCCTATGAGCATCGCAGAACTCGCCTTCAAAAACGCGCCCATTGGCATGTGTATCTTGGAAAGCCGTGTCATACGCACGCCCAACGATGCCTTTGCCAATATGTTTCAAACCAGCGTGGAAGCTTGCAAGGGCCTGTCGATTGCTGAATTCTATGCCTCCGCCGAAGACTTTGAAAGCTTTGGTGAACGCGTCCGAGACGCCTTTGAAAAACAAGGCTCCTATCAAGACGAACGCATCATGAAACGCGCCGATGGCACCATGTTCTGGTGCCGTGTGCGTGGCAAATCCCTGACGCCAGACAATCCGTTTCACTGTGGCGTCTGGACCTTTGCAGACCTATCAGATGAACGCCCTGTCGTGGAGCTCACCCAGCGCGAACGCGAAGTGGCGATCCTCACATGCCGCGGCCAAACCTCTAAAGAGATCGGCCTTGCGCTTAATCTCAGCTACCGCACCGTCGAAGAATACCGCGCGCGTCTGCTCAAAAAATTCGGTGCCCGCAAACTGGCCGAACTGGTGGCCAAGCTTTCCGGAATGCCGCTTTAGCACCTGTTTTCCCCTTGTTTCCGGCCCTCAAGCAGATATTTCTGCAACCCGAAAAGCCCCGCTTTTCCTTACGTGAATTATCGCCTATAAGCACCCTCTAGGGGAAACAATCTAGACGCGCGTAATGTTGCGCAACAGAGGACAAACATGAGCAAGAAAACCCACGAGTCTGATGTAGCCTTCATCCAGGCTTTGGCAGAAATCCTGCAGCAAAACGACCTGACTGAAGTAGAAGTTATGCGCGAATACGGCGAAGACGACAGCATGAACGTGCGTGTCAGCCGTCAGCAAGAAGTGGTTGCAGCCGCTGTTGCACCAGCTGCAATCGCAGCGGCACCAGCAGCCGTAGCAGCAGCGCCAGCCGCCGCAGCACCTGCAGCCGCACCAGCCGCAAGCGAAGATCCTGCAAGCCATCCGGGCGCAGTGACCTCTCCGATGGTTGGTACCGTGTACCTGCAAACAGAACCAGGCGCGCCAACATTCATCACAGTGGGTGCATCCGTTTCTGAAGGTGACACACTGCTGATCGTTGAAGCGATGAAAACCATGAACCACATTCCTGCGCCAAAATCCGGCACAGTAAAACGCATTCTGGTCGAAGACGGCGGAACTGTTGAATTCGGTGCACCACTGGTCATCATCGAGTAAGGCACGGGTATGTTTGACAAAATCCTAATTGCCAACCGTGGTGAGATCGCCCTGCGCGTGATCCGCGCCTGCCGCGAGATGGGCATCCAATCGGTTGCGGTGCACTCCACCGCAGACGCCGATGCGATGCACGTTCGCATGGCAGATGAGGCCATCTGCATCGGCCCGGCACCGGGCACCGAAAGCTATCTGAACATGGCGTCCTTGATTGCCGCCTGTGAAGTCACTGGCGCTCAAGCGATCCACCCAGGCTACGGCTTCCTGTCTGAAAACGCGAACTTCGTGCAGATCGTGGAAGACCATGACCTGACGTTTATCGGCCCAACAGCCGAGCACATCCGCGTCATGGGCGACAAGATCACCGCGAAAGACACCATGAAAGAACTGGGCGTTCCATGCGTTCCGGGCTCTGACGGTGGCGTTCCTGATCTGGCAACAGCCAAAAAGATCGGCGAAGAAATCGGCTATCCAGTGATCATCAAAGCCACAGCCGGTGGCGGTGGTCGCGGCATGAAAGTGGCCCAGACAGCCGCGGACATGGAATCAGCCTTCATGACAGCGCGCGCCGAGGGTAAATCTAACTTCGGCAACGACGAAGTCTACATCGAGAAATACCTGACCACACCACGCCACATCGAAATTCAGGTGTTCGGCGACGGTAAAGGTAAAGCAGTTCATTTGGGTGAACGCGACTGTTCCTTGCAGCGTCGCCACCAGAAAGTGTTCGAAGAGGCCCCAGGCCCGACGATCACCCCAGAAGAACGTGCGGCCATCGGTAAGGTCTGTGCGGATGCGGTTGCGAAAATCAACTACATCGGCGCGGGGACAATCGAATTCCTCTACGAAAACGGCGAGTTCTATTTCATCGAAATGAACACCCGTCTTCAGGTGGAACACCCAGTCACCGAGGCCATCTTTGGCGTCGATCTGGTGCGCGAACAAATCCGCGTTGCCTCTGGCATGGATATGTCCTTCGGTCAGGATGATCTGGAAATCAACGGTCACTCTATCGAAGTGCGCATCAACGCCGAGCGTCTGCCAAACTTCGCCCCTTGCCCAGGCAAGATCACCGCGTATCACGCACCAGGTGGTCTGGGGGTTCGTATGGATTCCGCGCTCTACACCGGCTATTCCATCCCGCCTTACTATGACAGCTTGATCGGCAAGCTGATCGTACATGGCCGCGACCGCGACGAGGCTCTGGCCCGTCTGCACCGCGCTCTGGGCGAGCTGATCGTGGACGGTATCGATACAACGGTGCCTCTGTTCCACGCCCTGCTGGAAGAAGGTGATATTCACTCTGGTGAGTATAACATTCACTGGCTGGAAAAATGGCTGGAAGCCACATACGGCTAAGCATTAGGACGCGCATCATATGGCAGAGATCACACCTGCACTGTTGATGCGCGGCTACGCCATGGGGGTTTTCCCTATGTCAGAACATCGGGACGATCCAGAAATCTTCTGGGTCGACCCAAAACGCCGCGGCGTCTTTCCCATCTCAGATTTCCATATCTCCCGCAGCCTCGCGCGCCGTATGCGCAAAGGCGGCTTTCGCGTGTCTTTGAATGAAGCCTTTGACCAAGTGCTTGATGGCTGCGCAGACCGTGAAGACACCTGGATCAACGAGAAAATTTACAGCCTTTACATGAACTTGCATGAAACAGCGCAAGCGCATTCATTGGAAGTTTGGAACGAAGAAGATAAGCTGATCGGCGGCGTCTACGGCGTCACGCTTGGCGCGGCCTTCTTTGGCGAAAGCATGTTTTCGCGGGCCACAGACGCCAGCAAAATCGCTTTGGCCTTCCTCACCGCGCATCTGCACAACACAGGTTTCACCCTGTTTGACACGCAGTTCATCACGCCGCACCTTGCCTCGCTCGGGGCCATCGAAATCCCGCGCGCGCAATACCTAGATCAATTGTCAGAAGCGATCACAAAAGCGGCTGACATTCAGTCAGCCCCCCTACCCAGCGTTCAAGACGTGGTGCAGCGCAGAACCCAAATATCATAACGCGCGTGATCCATAGCGCTCAACGCTGGAGAAGATGCGATCATCCAGCCCTGAAACAAAGGATCGACCGCATCCGGCCCGTCATAGATCGTCAGAAAGGCATAGGCCTCACCCGTGGCGTTGTCATCTGGATAGCGGCATTCCGCCAAGTCGATCCGCAATTGGCCAAAGGTCACGCTAAACCCGTTTTGCAGCTCAACATCGGCAACATCACCCGTCACCTTGTCCAAACCACGCAGAATTGCGCCCGTGCCAGCAACGGCCCGCGCTTCTTCGGTGATATGCTCAAAGATCGGTGCTTGAGTCAGGCTAATGCCCTCTTCCAACCCATTCAGCTCTTCCACAACAATTTGTTGCGCCGAAGCAGCCGTGCAAAAACACGCCAAAGCAATGCCACTCAGCCACTTCATTCGTCGCCACCAGAAACAAATTTCAACAACAAGGAAATCAAGCTGACCGAGCCCTGCGTATCATAAATCTCTCCGCCGGGCTCCAGATTGAAGGGAGAGCCACCCGGAAGCAGTTCCACATAGTTCCCGCCCAACAGGCCCTCGGAAGAAATCACAATCGAAGAGTCATCCGGCAAAGACACGCCATCAATCACAGAAATTTCGGCATCGGCGCGAAAAGTCTCTGGGTTCAGGCTGATATCGGTGACAGAGCCAATCTTAACCCCAGCCAAACGCACATCCGTGCCAACAGTCACCCCTTCGATAGATCGAAAAGACGCCGTCAACGGATAGCCGCCAGACTTGCCGCCAAAACCAGCGGTCTGGCCCATATACAAAACAAAGCCGACTGCGGCGGCCAAAACGATACCGCCGACTGCGATTTCTGTCTTCTGCGCTTCCATGATTAATCCGTTACTCTGGCTGCCAAGCTTCGTAATCCGCACGCGCCTCTGGCGTTTTCGCGCGAATAGACCCCGCTGGCGCATAGGCCATTGCTGTGCCTGTCAGGTTTTCCTGATGCGGCTTTTCCCACACTTTGTGTTTCAGCGGCTTTTCAGAAGGCACTTCGTCAAAGGTGCGGTGCAGCCAACCATGCCAATCCGCGCCAATCCGGCTCGCCTCAACTTCACCGTTGTAAATCACCCAGCGTTTGCTGTCGTCGCGGTTGCGGTAATACATATTACCCTGATCATCCTCGCCCACCTTTTCGCCTTTACGCCATGTATGCACACGTGTGTTCAGGGTTTGGCCGTTCCACCAGGTAACTGCGCTCAGTAGAGTGTTCAGAATGCCCATATTTGCCTCCGCAAGTTGCCAATTTGGTATGCCCCATCGAAAGGCAAAGGTCTAGTCTCTCAGCGCCCTTCTAAAGCATCCTATGCGCAATGGGTTAAATTCCGCCCAAACCACCAGAGTATCGCGTCAATCTGCCGCTCAAAACATCTTGAAAATGCAGATTTTTCACCCCAGCCCCAAAGAAACCGCATGTTTTCAGCACTCTATCTCAGCAAAATGCCCCCTCAAGTCAGAGAAATTTGTTTCCCATGCGGAAAAAACTTAGGGAAAATCGCCCTTAACTTCCCCATTTTACCCTTAAAAGCCTAGCCTATGATGTAACAGCCGTGTAAACGCGGCGTACTGCAGCTATCAGGGAACAGACCGTTGCTCGATCTTACCAACGTGCGCTCAACACTTTCAGAACACTATGATCTTGAACCAAACGCCGATCTCGCGGCGTCCATGCAAGACATTTATTCCAAAATGGACCGCGTGATCACACCCGCCGATTGGGTGACTTTCGCGCCATACGTCAAAGCCATCAACGAAGTGAAGGCCAAGCGCAACGCGGTCATTCTGGGTCACAACTACATGACCCCGGAAATCTTCCACGGCGTGTCTGACTTCGTGGGCGACAGCCTGCAATTGGCGATCAAAGCCACCGAAGTCGAAGCGGATGTGATCGTCCAATGTGGCGTCCACTTCATGGCGGAAACCTCTAAAATTCTTAGCCCATCCAAAACCGTGCTGATGCCAGATATGGAAGCGGGCTGCTCTTTGGCAGAATCCATCACCGCCGAGGGCGTTGAAGAAATGCGCGCCAAATACCCAGGCGCCCCTGTTGTGTCCTATGTGAACACAACCGCCGAAGTAAAAGCCGCATCCGATATCTGCTGCACCAGCTCCAACGCTGTGGCCATCGTGAATGCGATGGAAAGCGATACGGTCATCATGACCCCGGACCAATATCTGGCGCAAAACGTCGCAAACGAAAGCCACAAAAACGTGGTTTACTGGCCGGGCTCTTGCATCGTGCACGAACAATACACCGCCAAAGATCTCCGCGACTTCCGCGAATGGAACCCAGGCACCCGCCTGATCGCCCACCCGGAATGCCCGCCAGACGTTGTGGCCGAGGCTGATTTCTCCGGCTCCACAAGCGGCATCCTAAAATACGTGCATGACGAAAAGCCTGAAAAGGCCATGCTGATCACGGAATGTTCGATGGCGTCCAACATCGCTGACGAACTGCCAGAGGTGGATTTCGTCGGCCCATGTAACATGTGCCCATACATGAAGAAAATCACGCTAGAGAAGGTCCTCTACGTGCTGCACACAATGGAAAATCAGGTCGAAGTTGACCCTGAGATGGCCGACAAAGCCCGCCTGTCCGTGCAACGCATGATCGATCTATCCCGCCAGCTTGGTATCTAAAGGATAGACATGAAAACCGTCACAACCGATCGCATCGTCATTGTGGGCGCCGGTCTTGGCGCGCTCTATGCCGCGCTGAAACTCGCGCCGCGTCCGGTTGTGATGATCTCCCCTGAACCGCTTGGCAAAGGCGCAAGCTCTGCTTGGGCGCAAGGCGGCGTTGCAGCGGCGATGGATTCCGGCGACAGCCCAGAAAGCCACGCGCGCGATACGCTCAATGCTGGCGCAGGCACGGTTAACGCAGATGTCGCCCAGATGGTCACACGCGAAGCGCGTGATCATATTCTCGACCTCACAACCATGGGCACGCCCTTTGATCGCACTGACGATGGCGAATACGTGCTGTCACGCGAAGCCGCCCACAGCTATGCCCGCGTGGTCCGCGTCAAAGGCGACCAAGCCGGCGCCGAAATCATGGCCGCGTTGATCGACCAAGTCGCCAAAACCCCAAGCATCCAAGTGCTCGAAGGCACGATGGCTGTGTCTTTGGACACAGAAGATGGCAAAGTCACCGGCATCGCCATCCAAGACAGTAACGAGACCCGCTCCGCCCCCATCATGCTGCGCGGCGCAGGCTACTTGCTGGCAGGCGGCGGCTCTGGCGGGCTTTACGCTGTCACAACCAACCCACCCCGCATTCGCGGTCAGGTGATCGGCATGGCCGCCCGCGCAGGCGCTGTGATTGCTGACGCAGAATTCGTGCAATTCCACCCAACCGCGATGGACGTGGGCGAAGACCCAGCGCCTTTGGCCACCGAGGCCCTCCGCGGTGAAGGCGCAATCCTGATCAACAAGGATGGCGAACGCTTCATGCAAGCCCTGCACCCAGACGCCGAACTCGCCCCGCGCGATGTTGTGGCCCGTGGGATCTTCGCGCAGGTGCAAGCGGGCAAACGCCCAATGCTCGACACGCGCGACAGCATCGGCGCAGAAATCAAAGAGCTTTTCCCAAGCGTCGCAGAATACTGCGCCCGCAACGGCATCGACCCTGCGACAGACCCAATCCCTGTCGCTCCTGCCGCGCATTACCACATGGGCGGCATCAAAACAGACACCTCAGGCCAAGCCACCCTTGGCAACCTCTGGGTCTGCGGCGAAGCCTCTAGCACCGGCCTACACGGCGCAAACCGTCTGGCCAGCAACGGCCTGCTCGAAGCGCTGGTCTACGCACGCATCTGCGCCGAAGGCATCGAGGCGCAGATCCCTGCGCCTACCGGCACGAGCGCGGCAATTTCTCTGGATTTCCAAGGCGATGGCAACCCGCCAGACGCCGAAGCCGTCACCGCCCTGCGCCAAACCATGACCAACCACGTGGGCGTTGTGCGCAACGCCGAAGGGCTGATGCAAGCGCTGCACAACATCGCAGCGCTCGAACAGCGCGATCCGTCGCCAAGCTTTCAAAACATGTGCGCCACAGCCACGCTGATCACGCTCTGCGCTCTGCAGCGCGAGGAATCGCGCGGCGCCCATGAACGCTCTGATTTCCCAGACACGCTCCCCGGCGCTGGGGAACGCTCTGAAATGACCTATGCCAACGCGCTGAACGCGCGCGATACGCTGCTAAAGGAAACCACATGAGTTTTGCCACCGTCCCTGATCTGATCCTAGAACCGATGATCAAAAACGCCCTGATGGAAGATCTGGGCAGCTACGGCGACGTGACAACCCGCGCGGTGATCCCTGCAGACGTCACCTACAATGCCAAACTGAACGCCCGCGAAGATGCGGTTGTCTCTGGCATGCAAGTGGCCGCACTGACCTTCCGCCTTGTGGACCCATCGCTGGAAATCACCACACATATTACCGATGGGCAGCCTTGCAAAAAAGGCGACGTGCTGATGGAAATCAAAGGCAAGGCATCATCTATCCTGTCTGGCGAGCGCGTGGCCCTAAACTACGCAGGCCGCCTGACTGGCATCGCCACCAAAACCGCAGGTTTCGTGGCCGAAGCCAAAGGCACCAAAGCGCGCGTCACATGTACCCGCAAAACCACGCCAAACATGCGCCTCGTGGAAAAACTCGCCGTTCTGCATGGTGGCGGTCACAACCACCGCTATTCGCTGTCTGATGCGATCATGATCAAAGACAACCACATCGCAGCCGCTGGCGGCGTGCGTCAGGTTCTGGAAGCCACCAAACTACACGCCAGCCACATGATGGCGGTTGAGATCGAGGTGGACCGTCTGGACCAATTGACCGAGGTTCTCGAAGTCGGCGGCGCATCTGTTGTCCTGCTAGACAACATGGACAACGACGATCTGCGCAAAGCAGTCAAAATGGTCGATGGCCGCATCAAAACCGAGGCCAGCGGCAATGTGAAACTCGACCGCATCGCATCGATTGCGGCCACCGGTGTCGACTACATCTCTTCGGGCGCGTTGACCCATTCGGCACGCACAGTCGATCTGGGTCTAGACTTCTAAGACCCCAAGATTTTCTGGGCCACCAAATCAGCAAACCCCACATGGGTCTCAGCCTCCCAGTGAATGGCATCCGCCTCACTGGCTTGCAAAGTCTTGTTTGGATCAAGAAAGGCGCAGCCTGCGTCTTCTGCCAGCTTTTGCAAACAGGCTGGCAGTAGCTGTGACACCTCCACCCCATCTGAAAAATCCAACAGCCGTTTCCGGCGTTCTTTTTCAGCCAGCGCCCCATCCAATCGCACAGTCAAAGGCGCAACCAAGATCAAGCGCGCAGAAGACCCCGCAACAACTTCACCAGATCGCAGGATCAACTGCACCAAATGGGCCAAACCGTTTGTGATATCAAACTCTGACAAACCAAATCGGCGCTTAAAATCATTGGTTCCCAACATCAGCACAACATGATGCACCGGCTTATGACTGCGCAACGCAACCTGCAGATCATCATAGGCGCTATTCAGGCGCATCACAGGATCAGGACCAACCGCCGTACGCCCGCTTAACCCTTCTGACACCACGTCGTAGTCAGGGCCAAGCAATCCACCAAGCCGCCCCACCCATCGCACATCTCGCGGATATCGTTGACCTGTCACAGGAACCGAGCCCCAAGTGTTTGAATCGCCAAAACACAGAACCCGCTTTTCGCTCGGCTCTGTCAGCTTGTCATTTGTCATTAAGTGCCCCCTTGTTCGGGGCAAACTACCCAAGTTCACAGCTTGGGTCTATGGAATGCCCCGCAAAACTTCGGGGCACTCAAAGGCTAAAGCCACCGCAACGTGAAGGCTTGTTGTGAAATGTACATTTCAGCACCTGAAAGGGGCGAATTGTACATTTCAGATGGGCGTTTAAAACGCTTCCGGCTTGGCTTCGCGGGCCATGTGATCCAGCACAGCGTTCACAAACTGGCTCTCTTTTCCCTCAGGGAAGAAGCTCTGCGCGACCTGAACAAACTCCACAATCACCACTTTTGGCGGCGTATCATGCTGCGTCAGCTCTGCACCTGCAGCGCGGAACAGCGCACGCAAAGTGCTGTCGATGCGGCCCAATGGCCATTTGGCCACCAACGCGCGATCTGTCATTTGGTCGATCAAAGCCTGATGGTTCACAGCCTCTTCCAGCAAGGAAGAAAAGAGTGAGGTATCGCCCTCAAGCATCTCATAACCATCAAACTTTTCGCCAAAGCGGTGATCCAGAAACTGCACCCGAACCTGATCATAAGTCTGATCAGAATGTTCCATCTGATACAGCGCCTGCACCGCGAAAAAGCGGGCGGCGGATTTCATTTTGCGTTTCTGGTTCCCAGAAAGGTTTGAACGTGTCTCAGAGGTCATGCGGCTCGTGTACCTTTAAAAATCGCCCGCCAGTTTGATCTCATCCGAAGCAGGCATAAAACCGACTCCTTTACGCGGGCTGCCCCATTTGCGCGAAAGTGCGATCAGATGCAAGGCCGCAGCGGCCGCTCCACCACCTTTATTTTGATCTTTTGGGTTTGCACGCACTTCAGCCTGAGGTCTATTTTCAACGGTTAGAATGCCGTTGCCGATAGAAAGTCCTTGCAAACCAAGCAGTTGAATGGCGCGACTGCTGTCGTTGCACACGGTATCGTAATGCGTGGTCTCGCCGCGAATGACACAGCCCAAAGCCACGTATCCGTCAAAATTGCTCAGACGTTCTGCATGACCAATCGCCGTTGGGATCTCCAAAGCACCCGGAACCTCGACAATATCGTAAGTACCACCACAGGCTTCGATCTCTGCCACAGCGCCTGCAATCATATTATCTGCGATATCTTTGTAATACGGAGAGACCACGATCAGCAGTTTCACCGGCTTATCAAAACTTGGCCGTTCCAAGATGTAATGCTGTTCTGTTCCGGCCATGGGTTACTCCATCTCAATTGGGTGCGTGCCAACGATCGACAGACCGAAAGCGTCAAGCCCGACATACTTGGTTGAAGGCGAATTTGTCAGCAAAATCAGCTCATTCAACCCAATTTTATTCAAAATCTGCGCGCCAAGTCCAATCTGTTTGATCGTGCGTGGGCCTTCGTCTTCATTGGCAAACAAAGCGCTGCGCGGATTGCGGAACAAGCACACGATCCCGCGCCCTTCCTCTGCAACGATCTGCATCGCGCGGCTTAGCTCATCCGCAGGTTTTGGCCCCAAGCCCAACAAATCACTGGCTTCGTGCAGCGCATGTGTGCGCACCATCACAGGTTCTGGCGTTGTGATATCCCCTTTGATCATCACCACATGTTCAATCCCATGGGTTTGATCCGTGAAGATACGCATCTCCCAGTCCCCGCCGAATTCCGAAGTCACAACCTGACGGTCTGTTTCAACCACCAAATTATCATTCTTCGCGCGGTAAGAGATCAGATCAGAGATCGTCCCGATCTTCAGACCATGCTTTTCCGCAAAGCTCACCAAATCCGGCAGACGAGACATGGTGCCATCTTCGTTCATAATCTCACAAATCACAGAAGACGGATAATGACCGGCAAGGCGGCTGATGTCACAACCCGCTTCCGTATGGCCTGCCCGCACCAGCACCCCACCCCGACGCGCACGCAGAGGGAAGACATGCCCCGGAGTCGCGATATCCGCTGCAGAGCACGCCGGATCAATCGCGGTGGCCACAGTCAACGCACGATCCGCCGCGGAAATCCCAGTGGTCACACCCTCACGCGCCTCAATCGACACGGTAAAGGCTGTTTCGTGACGCGAAGAATTGTGCATCGCCATCATCGGCAAGCCCAGCTCTTCAATCCGTTCCGCAGGCAGGGTCAGGCAAATCAAGCCACGCCCATGCGTTGCCATGAAGTTAATCGCATCCCCATTGGCCGCAGACGCAGGGATAATCAGATCCCCCTCATTCTCGCGGTCCTCATGATCCACCAGAATGTACATACGGCCTGCACGTGCTTCTTCGATGATCTCTTCAATCGGGCTGATGGCCGTGCGCAGAGATGCTTCTACCGGTCCGGGGGTCTCAAAACTCATAGCTGGCCTTTCCTGCCTTTACCCCTTGTAATCTAAGGGGCCACCAGGTGAATGACTAGTGTATCAATTCAAAATATTTGCACAAAAGGCGCAGCCACGCGCGCCCGCTTATGAAGGCGTCATCTCATTCAAACGCGCCACATAGCGCGCCAAAGTATCGATCTCGAGGTTGATCGCATCACCAACCTTCACATCACCCCATGTGGTATGGTCTTTGGTGTGCGGAATGAAGTTAATGCCAAAGTCACGGCCATCGACTTCGTTAACCGTCAATGAGGTCCCGTTCAAAGCAACAGAGCCCTTCGGCGCAATGAACTTCGCCAGCTCTTCTGGTGCGCGCAGCGTCACACGGGTGCTATCCCCGTCGTCGACCATCGCAATCACCTCTGCCACGCCATCCACATGGCCAGACACGATATGCCCGCCCAGCTCGTCGCCGACTTTCAAGGCACGTTCTAGGTTCACGCGCTTACCAACGACCCAACCACCAAGGTTCGACTTCGCAACAGATTCCGCTGAAATCTCAACGTCATACCAGTCGTCGCCCATTTCGATCACGGTTAAGCAAACCCCATCGCTTGCAATCGAAGCGCCCAGATCAATCGTAGACACATCATAGCTTGTGCCAATGCGCGCCAGCAAATCGCCGCGTTGCTCGAGTTTGCGAATTTCACCGATATCGGTGATGATGCCCGTGAACATAAAGCTCTCCTAGATGACTATGCCAAACAGGTAACGCGACACCCCGATTTAGACAAGGTGCCTTAATTTCGCCTTCTTGGTAAATTAACCCAAATAAAAAAGCGGCGTGATAAGCTGCAAAAAACTAGGCAGTTAAAGATGACACAAGCAGGCGGCGCAGATCGCGTCTTTCTCTTTTTACAAGGGCCGCATGGCCCGTTCTTCCAAGGACTCGCCCAGATGCTTAGCCGCTCTGGCGCACAGGTTTGGCGCGTTGGCTTCAATGCGGGCGACGCCTTCTTCTGGAAAGACAAAGAGAAATTCATCCCATTTGATGGCGCTCTAGATGACTGGCCTGCAACCTTTGCCCAAATCCTAAAAGACAAAGGCATCACTGACATCGCCCTGTATGGCGACACCCGCGCCATTCACGCCGATGCCGTCAAGATCGCAAAAGACAACGGCATCGGCGTGCACATCTTCGAAGAAGGCTACCTGCGTCCTTTCTGGGTCACCTATGAACGGGGCGGCTCGAACGGCAATTCACGTTTGATGAATATGAACATCCCTCAGATGCAAAAGGCGCTTGAGGGATCAGATATGGAAACGCCCCTGCCCCCATCCCATTGGGGCGACATGCGGCACCATGTATTCTATGGCGCGCTGTATCATTGGTTTGTGATGTTCGCGAACGGCAAGTTCAAAAGCTTCCGCCCGCACCGCAGCCTGACTGTCACCCAAGAATTCCGCTTATACCTGCGCCGTTTGCTGCGCATGCCGATCCACGCCATTGAACGTCGCGTTGCGACTCATCGCATTCGCTTTGGCGGCTTCCCCTACCATTTGGCGCTGTTGCAGTTGGAACATGACTCCAGTTTCCAAGAACATTCGCCTTTCTCCACAATGACCGAGTTCCTTGATCTCGTGGCTGAAAACTTCGCCAAAGGCGCGCCGCAGCACCACCACTTGGTGTTCAAGGCGCACCCGTTGGAAGATGGCCGCGTGCCAGTGCGCCGCGAAATCCAACGTTTGGCGAAGAAATACGGCATTGAAGATCGCGTGCATTTCGTGCGCGGCGGTAAACTCGCCCAGCTTCTGAACGACGCGCGCAGCGCTGTCACAGTGAATTCCACCGCAGGCCAGCAGGTTCTGTGGCGCGGCATTCCGCTGAAGATCTTCGGCAAAGCCGTCTATGATCAGCCAGAATTTATTGCAAACCAATCTCTTAGCAGCTTCTTCTCAGGCGCGATCCGCCCTGACATGATCGCCTATCGCGAATACCGCCGCTTTTTGCTGGAAACCAGCCAAGTGGCAGGCGGCTTCTATTCCCGTCGTGGTCGCCGCCAATTGCTGCGCCAAGTAGTCGACATGATGCTATCCGCAGACGATCCATATGAAGCGCTGGCCTCCGGAACAGCGGCCCCAAGGCAACAGTTGCGGTCTGTTAACTAAGACATACTAGGTCTAGCGGTAGATTTTCCCTCGCGATTCAGGTATGTTACCGCAAAAGACTGAGGCAGAATAATAATAGGTCGAGGAGACCGAGCAGTGAAACCCCAAACATCTCGTTGGGCGAAGTGCGTCGCAGTTGTGGCAGCTCTCGCCGTAGTATCATCTTGTGGCCTACCCCGTCCTGGCCCAAATAAACGCGAAATTTTCGCAGGCTCTGTACAGAAAAACGGCGATGCTTTCGTTGTCTCTGTAAACGACCGCGTGACCCAAGCCACCGCAGTGACCCCTGCCCTTGGCTTCTCTGATGCTTTCAAAAACGCGGGCCAGCTTGGGTCTGACACCATCCGCCCAGGCGATGTGCTGTCCCTAACCATCTGGGAAAACGTTGATAAACCATTGCTCGGCCCAGAAGGCCAAGTCGCTGCGATCCTTGAAGAAGTTCAAGTCGATGGCGCGGGCTTTATCTTCGTGCCATACGCAGGCCGCATCCGCGCCGCGGGCAACACACCAGAAGCCATCCGCCGCATCATCAGCTCTAAGCTGGAAGATCAAACACCAGACCCTCAGGTCGAAGTCCGCCGCGCAGCCGGTGATGGCGCAACGGTCTCTATCGTTGGCGCAATCGCAGCGCAGGGCGTCTACCCAATCGAGCGCCCAACACGCACCCTGTCAGCCATGCTGGCCCGTGCAGGTGGCGTCGCCATCGAACCTGAAATCGCGCTGGTGACCGTCTCCCGTAAAGGGCAAACAGGCAAAATCTGGTTCGAAGATCTGTATAGCAATCCACATCTCGACATTGCTCTGCGTGGCTCCGACCGTATTCTGGTTGAGGCTGACACACGTGCTTTCACAGCACTTGGCGCCACAGGCGCGCAAAGTCGCGTAACCTTTGAAACGCAAACCTTGTCTGCAATCGAAGCAATCGCACAAGTGGGCGGCCTGAACGCAGGCACAGCTGATCCAAAGGGCGTCTTCGTCTTCCGTAACGAACCTGCAGACATTGCCAACAATGTCATGGGCCGTTCCGATTTGGTAGGCGATCAGCGTCTTGTGTACGTTCTGGACCTGACCCAACCAAACGGCATGTTCCAAGCACGTGACTTCGCGATCCGCGATGGCGACACGCTGTATGTAACCGAAGCGCCATTCACCACGTGGGACAAGACAATCTCGTCCATCACCGGTTCTGCAGCTTCTGTAAGCTCGCTGACCACATTGGCCTCTGGCGGCTAATGCTCGGTCCTGAGACCTATCAAGATCACACCGCCGAGGATCCAATTCCTCGGCGGCTTTTTGTTTATAACGGCGGCTTCCTGAACCGCCGCATCCGCCGCATCCTTGCCCTATCTGGATACAACTGTACCACGGGCCGCCCAAAAGACGGCGATCGCGTCGGCATTTGGGGCGACAGCCCCACCGCCTATCGCGGCAAAGCCATGGCCGAAAAACACGAGGCTCCATTGGTGCGCGTCGAAGACGCCTTTCTGCGCGGCCTCTTTCCGGGCCGCAAAGGCGAGCAACCTTTAGGCCTGTGCATCGATGAAAGCGGCATTCACTTCGACCCATCCACCAAATCCGATCTCGAACAGCTTCTGGCCGAAGGCGATCTGGACGACGCAGACCTCCTGCGCCGCGCCCGTGGTTGCATCGAACGCATCAAAGAATCCCACCTGACCAAATACGCCGCCACCCCGCTGGACATAGAACCGCCAGAGCCGGGTTATGTGCTAGTCATCGACCAAACCCGCGACGATGCCTCTGTGCGCGCCAGCGGCGCCAATGACGCTTTCTTTCAAGAAATGCTGGTCATGGCGCAAGAAGAACACCCCGGCGCGCGCGTGATCATCAAAACCCATCCCGAAACCCAACAGGGGTTTCGCAGCGGATATTATGGCGAGAAAGACGTAAACCACCGCGTATCGCTTTGGGACACGCCCATCAGCCCTTGGGTGCTGTTTGAGGGCGCTGTGGGTGTCTACACCCTCAGCTCACAGATGGGCTTTGAAGCCATCTACGCAGGCCACCGCCCGCGCGTCTTTGGCCAGCCCTTCTATGCCGGCTGGGGCCTCACCGACGATGAACGCCCTGTCTCCCGCCGCTACCGCAAACTCACCCGCGCGCAGCTTTTTGCAGCGGCCATGATGCTCTATCCGCGTTGGTACGATCCCGTCAGCGATCAACTTTGCGAGCTGGAAGACGTCATAGACAACCTCGAAGCCCAAGCCCGCGCATGGCGCGAAGATCACAAAGGCTGGAACGCCCACAGCATGCGCCTGTGGAAACGCAAGCACCTACAGCAATTCTATGGCCAACACGGCAAGCTGACCTTCGACAAACCCGCCAGCGACGCACCGCAAATGGTCTGGGGCGTCAAAGACGGCCCAACCGAAGCCACACGTATCGAGGACGGCTTTCTACGGTCTCGCGGCCTAGGCGCTGCGCTTATCCCGCCCCTATCGCTGATCAGCGACACAAGCGGCATCTACTAC
Organism: uncultured Paracoccaceae bacterium; assembly: GCA_947499725.1. Lineage (GTDB taxonomy): Bacteria > Pseudomonadota > Alphaproteobacteria > Rhodobacterales > Rhodobacteraceae > Cognatishimia. The sequence goes on from CANMPK010000001.1 coordinate 1,131,473, forward strand.
GACCCAACCCAACCAAGCGATATGGAAAACCTCATCGCCGCCCGCGCAGAGCTTCGCCCCGATCAAACCCGCCGCGCGCAACATCTGATCGACACGCTCAACAACTTGGGTCTTTCAAAATACAACCTCGGCGGCACGCAGATCGACCTGCCAAAGGGCCATCTGATCCTCGTCCCTGGCCAAGTGGAAGACGACGCGTCGATCCTGCGCGGCACCGATGACATCTCCACGAACCGAGAGCTGCTGAAAGCCACCCGCGCCGCCAATCCTGATGCGGTGATCCTTTACAAACCCCACCCTGACGTGCTGGCAGGCCTACGCGAAGGCCATGTGGCAGATGCGGGTGTTTTGGCAGATATGGTCATCACCGATGGCGACCTGCCCAGCCTGCTGACGCAAGTCCAAGAGGTTTGGACCATGACCTCGCTCACAGGGTTCGAAGCGCTATTACGCGGCAGCAAAGTCACCACACTCGGCGCGCCCTTCTATACCGGTTGGGGGCTGACAACAGACCTAGGCAAAGTGCCCCTGCGCCGCCAAGCCAAGCTGTCATTGGCCGGTTTGGTGCACGCAGCCTTGATCGATGCACCGCGATACTTTGATCCCAAAACCGGCAAGCCATGTTCGGTCGAAGTCGCTGTCGAGCGTCTGGCCCAAGGGGACATTCCTCACCCGGGTCTGCTAAATCGTTTGCTGTCCAAAGCGCAGGGCCTCTTGGCCAGCCACGCGAACCTCTGGCGCTAAGCACTTCATTTTAAAAGAAATCAGGTTGGGCGCCGCCAAGTGGTCAGCACATCCGCGCCCACATGTTCTTGCGACTGCAAAGCAAACCGCGGCGCGGCAGACAAACGATCAATGCCCATTGCGCCCACACCGGGGAAACCCTCTGCGCCAATCGCCATTCCAGCCGAGAACACCACAAGCTCATCCACCAAATCCGCCGCCAAAAGCGACGCCGCCAAAGCGCCGCCCCCTTCGCAGAAGACCCGCGTCAGACCCTTCGCGCCCAAGCCTTGCAGCAAAGACGCCGCAGACACCTGCCCGCTCTCAAGCTCGCACCCAATCAGATCTGCACCCAGCCCTTCCCAGGTCCGAGACAGCTCGCTATCCACATCCGGCCCATGGGCCAGCCAAACAGGCACCTCATTGGCCGTCCGCGCCAGCTTGCTCATCAATGGCAAATCCAACCGACGCGACACAACAACCCGCACCGGCTGATGGTCGATCCCCAGATCGCGCACCGTCAACGACGGATCATCCGCCCGCGCCGTACCACCACCAACAAGCACCGCATCATGACGCGCGCGCATCATATGCACACGCCGACGCGCCTCTGGGCCGGTGATCCACTGGCTTTCGCCCGTCGCCGTCGCAATACGCCCATCCAGCGTCAGCGCCAGTTTCAGCGTCACAAAGGGACGGCCTTGTTCCGTCTTTAGAAAGAACCCTTCCAGATCGCGCGCGGCTTGATCCGCCAAAACGCCAACATCCACCTGAATGCCCGCCTCGCGCAGCATCCTGAACCCATTGCCAGACACACGCCCGTCGCTGTCCTCAACCGCTACAACAACCCGCGCAACGCCCGCCTCAATCAAGGCCAAGGCACAGGGCGGCGTTTTTCCATAATGCGAACAAGGCTCAAGCGTTACATAAGCCGTCGCCCCACGCGCCAGCTCTCCCGCCTGCGCCAAGGCTACGGGTTCCGCATGAGGGCGCCCACCCGGTTGCGTGTGACCACGCCCCACAATCCGGCCATCGCGCACAATCACGCAGCCCACGGCTGGGTTCGGCCAACACCGGCCAAGGCCGCGCCGCCCCAAAGACAGGGCCAGCGCCATATACCGATTGTCTGACTGGGTCACTCGTCTTCTGGCTTGATATGCGGTCTTAGCTCTGAGACAAATTTATCAAAGTCATCTGCGGCTTGGAAATTCTTATAAACACTCGCAAAGCGCACATAGGCCACGGTATCAATCCGCGCCAAGGCTTCCATTACGATCTCACCAATGGTTTTGGATCCGATATCCGTATCCCCAAGGCTCTCCAAACGACGCACAATGCCGCTGATCATCTGGTCAATACGCTCTGGTTCGACCGGACGTTTCTGCAACGCGATACGGATCGAACGCTCCAGCTTGTCACGATCAAAGTCTTCACGGCGACCGGATGTTTTCACAACCACCAGATCACGCAATTGCACGCGCTCATATGTTGTGAACCGCCCACCACAAGACGGACAAAAGCGACGACGTCGGATCGAAACATGGTCCTCAGCCGGACGCGAATCTTTCACCTGCGTATCGATATTTCCACAAAACGGACAGCGCATCACAATCCCCCAGAAGAACAAATGCCATTGAAGATGGGGTTATCCCCCAAGTTATCCACAGCCACTATAGGACAGCCGCTACAGTTTGGGTAGAGGGGAAATGCACACGCAAGATAAAGGATTAGCCTATAATCTGAGCAACAACCTGCCGATGATGCGGCGCATCGCGATGCTCGAATAAATAGATCCCTTGCCACGTGCCCAGCACCGGCGCACCGCCCGAAACCGGAATGTTCAAACTCACCGGCATCATCGCCGCTTTGATATGCGCAGGCATATCATCCGGCCCTTCATAGGTATGGGTCAGATACGACATCGACGGATCCGTTGTTGGCGGCACCAAACGATTGAAAAAGTTACGCAAATCCACCTGCACCTCAGGGTCCGCATTCTCTTGGATCAAAAGCGAACAAGACGTATGGCGCACAAACAGCGTCAGCAGCCCCTGATCCACGCCCCGCGCCGTCACCCAGCCCGTCACATCGCGGGTAAATTCATACAGCCCCTGCCCTTGGGTCGAGAGGCGAAATACGGTCTGTGTCATCGTTCTGTTTCTTTCTTCACGCCTTAGTGACAGCTGCCCCTATGGAAAATCGATTTTTTAGTGCTAGCCTCTTTGCAGTCATTAGAATCCAACCGAGGGAAAAGACGATGGAACGCCTTACCGCAATAGATTTTCACCCAGCCATTTTAGAACTTTACGATTTCTATGCCCACGGCCAAATCACCAAACGCGAGTTTTTGAAGCGCGCTGGTAAATACACCGTTGCAGGCATGACAGCTCTGGCCGCGTTTGACCTGATGCAGCCAAACTATGCTTGGGCGGAACAAGTGAAATTCACCGATCCAGAGATCAAAGCAGAATACATCACCTACCCATCCCCGAACGGCCACGGCGAAGTGCGTGGCTATCTGGTGCGCCCTGCTGTGGATGGCGAAGTTGTCACCGAAAAAAGCGGCGCAGTCGTGGTTGTCCATGAAAACCGCGGCCTGAACCCATATATCGAAGACGTCGCGCGCCGCGTTGCCAAGGCTGGCTTTGTTGCGCTTGCGCCAGACGGGCTGTCTTCTGTTGGTGGCTACCCAGGCAATGACGCCGAAGGCCGCGAGCTGCAGCGCACCGTGGATCGCACCAAGCTTCTCAACGACTTCTTCGCAGCGGTTGAGTTCCTGATGGACAACCCAATCACCACCGGCAAAACAGGGATCACCGGCTTCTGCTACGGCGGCGGCGTGGCCAATGCGGCGGCTGTGGCCTATCCAGAACTGGCAGCCTCGGCGCCATACTATGGCCGTCAGGCAGCCGTGGAAGATGTGCCAAAAATCCAAGCGCCTCTGCTGCTGCACTATGGCGAGCTAGACCAGCGTATCAACGAAGGCTGGCCAGCTTACGAAGAAGCCTTGAAAGCCAACGGCAAAACCTACGAGGGCCATATCTACCCAGGCGCGAACCACGGGTTCCACAACGATTCCACACCGCGCTATGACGAAGAAATGGCGACCCTGTCCTGGGATCGCACGATCGACTTCTTCAACAAACATCTGGCCTAATCGCCCAGCCTAAAACACCAAAGGCCGCGCACCCAGCGCGGCCTTTTTTGTAAGGACCATTTGTAATAGGTCGAAAACCTTAGCCTTCCACCAAAGCCTTCAAGCGGGTCAAACCAAGCTCGTAGTCAGGGCCAACAAAACCATCAATCATCAAGCCGAACCAACGGCTCATCGGGTTCATGCCCAGATCCGTGGTAAAGCCCCACGTCACATTGGTAATCCCACCGTTTTCGGCAAATTCGAAATACGCATCCGCCGTGCCCTGCTCACCAAAATCCAAAGCGGTCTCAATGCGCTGGTTCTCGATGCTCTTAGAGATCTCCATACTGCCAACACCCACCTGTGGATGCTCAGAGGCCCAACTCATCGAAGCCCCCTCACCCTCGGTAATATCACTATAGGTCAGCACCACCTCAGGATCGCGGTCCAGCCAAGGCGACCACTCCTCATTGGCTTTCAGATTATTCACATGTCCAAAAATGCTAGACGCAGGCGCATTGATATCAATGGATCGCGCCACAGAGGCCTCTCTTGGCAAGGCATAAGCAATCGCCACCAGCGCCAATATCAAAACCACGAAAATCGCAAAAAGCCGTTTCAAAAATCGCATCACAATCCCCTTTGTGAATTACCGTATAGGCGTTTGACTTAACGTAACACGAGCGTGCAAAACACCTATCGAAAAATCAACACCTTTAAACCTCTGCGAAGGCTTGCCGGTCAGGGCAGCCCACGCGGCAAAAATCGGCTTATGATCTCTGGCGTTGGCACCAAACACTGCGCGCTACGGCCAAACACACGATACCGGTTTTGCGCCACGCGGTCATACAGCCAGCCCTTCACCCCAGCAGGCAAAACACGCAAAACCGCGGCGATGCGCCAGGGCCAACCGAGCTGCCCCAGCACCACACAAACCCCATCCAGCTTTTGAAACACTTGCCCGTCGCAGATCACCAAAAACGTATCAGCAGGGTCATCAGGCAAACCCTGCGCCGCATAAACCTCGCGCCCCAACGGGCTTTGCACAACAGCAAAGTGAAACCGCGCAGCACGGTCATAGCGCAAGACAAATCGAAAGAAACGCGCGCATAACACGCAATGCCCGTCAAAGATCACAGCATCAGGCAGATCGACATCGCCCGTCATGACGCATCAATGCAGTCAAAGTCACCGGCAAAAGCAAGCGCACCCATCACCGGCGCTTGCCGCAAAGTCATTTGAAAATCCGGTCGCCCTGCTGATCCACCAGCAAACGCGCCTTGCGAATGGTCGCTTCCACAGCACTCTCTAACGAGCCAGCCGTATCCGCCCGCACGAAATCATGGGTCTTGGTCTCGCCGTCAAAATCCTTCTCGACCCGCCCAGCCACGCGATACTGCGAGCCTTCTTTTTGCGGTTCAGGATAGATGCGGTAATCGCCGTACAGATCCGGCTCAACCTCTTTCGGCTTGCCGCCAAACAGTTTGGACAAAAAGGACATGATCACTCCAGAACGATAAAGGCTTACGATCAAAGCAAAAAACAAGAGGGCGAAACCGCCCCCTTATCTTACAGAATTACTGATCCAAGAAGCTGCGCAGCTTGCGGCTGCGGCTTGGGTGCTTCAGCTTACGCAGCGCTTTCGCCTCAATCTGACGAATACGCTCACGCGTAACGCTGAACTGCTGACCCACTTCTTCCAGCGTATGGTCGGTGTTCATACCAATCCCAAAACGCATACGCAGAACACGTTCCTCGCGCGGCGTCAGCGATGCCAGCACGCGGGTTGTGGTCTCTTTCAGGTTTTCCTGAATAGCGCTGTCCAAAGGCAGAACCGCGTTCTTGTCTTCGATGAAATCGCCCAGCTGCGAATCTTCTTCGTCGCCAATTGGCGTCTCCAAAGAAATCGGCTCTTTCGCGATCTTCATAACCTTGCGCACTTTTTCCAAAGGCATTTGCAGCTTTTCTGCCAATTCCTCTGGGGTTGGCTCGCGGCCAATCTCGTGCAGCATCTGACGACCTGTCCGCACCAGCTTGTTGATCGTTTCGATCATATGCACCGGAATACGGATTGTGCGTGCTTGGTCTGCAATCGAACGGGTGATCGCCTGACGGATCCACCATGTCGCATAAGTCGAGAACTTATAACCACGGCGATATTCAAACTTATCAACCGCTTTCATCAGGCCGATGTTACCTTCCTGAATCAAATCAAGGAATTGCAGGCCACGGTTCGTGTATTTCTTGGCGATGGAAATAACCAGACGCAGGTTCGCCTCAACCATTTCCTTCTTCGCTTGGCGGGCTTCTTTTTCGCCCTTCTGAACCTGCTGCACAATGCGGCGGAATTCAGAGATATCCAAACCAACGTAAGTACCAACCTGCGCCATATCATTGCGCAGCTCTTGTACCTTCTCAACAGAGCGTTCCATGAACATCTGCCAGCCACGACCAGACTTTTGCGCCATCTCGTCCAGCCACGTTGGGTCCAGCTCGCGACCACGATAGGCCTCGATGAACTCACGGCGGTTGATGCGGGCTTGGTCGGCCAGTTTCACCATAGAGCTGTCGATCGACATGATACGACGGTTGATGCCGTACAGCTGGTCAATCAGCGCTTCGATACGGTTGTTGTGCAGGTGAAGCTCGTTCACCAGTTCAACGATTTCCGCACGCAGGGTCTGATACTTCTCTTCCTGACCGGCAGAGAAAGTATCATCTTCATTCAATGTCGCAGAAATACGGCTGTCCTGCATTTCAGACAGCATCTCATAATCGTCAGCGATACGATCAAGCATCTCCAGAACCCGCGGCTTCAGCGCAGCTTCCATCGCGGCCAAAGACATGTTGGCCTGCTCGTCATCGTCATCATCGTCGTCATCGTTGGCAATTGGGTTGCCATCAGCATCCAGCTCTTGCGCGGCTTCTTTCTTTTCAGGAGCAGCCACAGCACCAACGGCTGGCGTTTCTTCCTCTTCTTCGTCCCCCATCTGGTTGCCAAAGGTGGCCTCCAGATCGATCACGTCGCGCAGCAGAATGTCTTCAGACAAAAGTTCGTCGCGCCAAATCGTAATCGCTTGGAACGTCAGCGGGCTTTCACACAGCCCTGCGATCATCGTATTGCGGCCCGCCTCGATGCGTTTCGCAATCGCGATCTCGCCTTCACGGCTCAGCAGCTCAACAGAGCCCATCTCGCGCAGATACATGCGCACAGGGTCGTCGGTGCGATCCAGCTTTTCCTGATTGCCAGAACCAAGCGTAACTTCGCGGTTCGAAGAAGAGGTATCAACCAGCGCTGTGGTCTTCTGCTCTTCTTCTTCAACTTCTTCATCTTCGATGATGTTGATGCCCATTTCAGACAGCATCGACATCACGTCTTCAATTTGCTCAGAGCTCACCTGATCCGGTGGCAACACCTGGTTCAGTTGGTCGTAAGTGATGTAGCCACGTTCCCGCGCCTCGGCGATCATCTTTTTGACCGCAGTTTGGCTCATATCCAGAGAGATTTCAGCGTCCTGATCGTCTGGTTTGCGGTCGTCGTTATCTTTGGCGGCCATGCGCTGCTCCTGCAAAAAGGGCGTGGGTGATTCGTCTAGAACGAATCAATAGCGTGATTCGGTGGTACGCACACCCATATACCCGATATTCTTTAGTAATTATTTACCACATGAGGCGAATCGCACTCACTTGCCTTTGGTAAAACTAATATTCTCCATCAGGGCATCAAGGGCCCGTCTTTCATCTTTATCAATCGGGGCCCCATTGTCCCCCATTTCAAACTCTGCCGAGTCTTCCTCTGGCATCAATGGCGCCTTATGCAAAGCATCCGCCGCCTGCGCCAAACGCCAAGTCACGGTTTCATCTTCCACATCGCCAATCACCTCAATCGCCTCAGCCACTTCAGCTTGCTGACCGGCAAGGCTGCCCAGCTTTCGCAGGGACTCAGCAATGATCAATCGGGCGATCTCCTCATCCCCCGGCTTCATCACCGGCGGTGCAATGCGCACATGTGGATTGCCCATCAGAAAATCAAGAGCCTCCGGCCCCATCGCATCCTCGATCACAGACTTCAAATCTGTCACCCCACGATGGGCCTGCCGCAACAACAGATCGCGAATGAACCGCATATCCTCATTGGCGCAATGCAGGTTCTCCAGCCCCTCTTCAAACTCATCCAGCACCGCAGGCGTCGACACAACCGAGGCCAAAATCACCGCTTCGCGCAAATACTGCTGTTGCGCCTCATCTGCCGACACCAAGGTCGAGGCCTTCGTACTCGCCTGTGCCTTCATCGGAGCGCCCGCACGGATAAATCGGCTCTTGCCGCCGGACTTCCCGCCGCTAAACCCTTGTTTCTGCGGTCGGAACAGCTCCCAGCGCATATCCTTGATCGCTTGACCATAATGCGAGCGGATACTCGGATCGCGGATCAGCTTGATCTTCTCACGCAGGGCTTTATCCAAAGCCGCCTTGCGCTCAGGGCTATCAAAGCTTTTGCCCTCAATCTCGCGTTGCCACAGCAGGTCCACCATCGGCTGCGCTTGATCCAGCACCGCTTGAACGGCGCCAGCGCCCTTGGCTTTGATCAAATCATCCGGGTCTTGCCCTTCAGGCATCATTGCAAAGCGCAGGCTTTTGCCTGCTTCCAACAGCGGCAAGGCCAAATCAATCAACCGCTGCGCCGCCCGCACACCGGCCTTATCGCCATCCAAGGCAATGATCGGCTCGGGCGAAATACGCCACAACAGCGCCAATTGGTTTTCGGTGATGGCTGTGCCCAAAGGCGCCACCGCGCCCTGAAACCCTGCCTCAGACAGAGCAATCACGTCCATATAGCCCTCGGCCACAATTAACGGCTTGCCCTTACCCGCTGCCTCGCGCGCGGGCTTCTGGTTGTAAAGGCTACGGCCCTTATCAAACAGTTCTGTTTCCGGAGAGTTCAGATATTTCGCATGGTCATTCGGATCCATCGCCCGACCACCAAAAGCAATCGCCCGCCCACGCCCATCGCGAATGGGGAACATGATGCGATTGCGGAAGGTATCGTAAGGCTTCTTGCCCTTGTTAGATGGCTTCGCCAGACCCGCCGCAAGGATCAGCTCATCCGGCACGCCCTTGCCCTTCAAAGCATCCCACAGGTTCTGCCAGCCATCCGGCGCAAAGCCGATCTCCCAGCGATCCCATTGCGCCCCAGACAGGCCACGCTTTTCAAGATAGTCCCGCGCATCCCGCCCAGCGCCGGTTTTCAGCGACATGCGGAAGAACTGCACCGCCTGCTCCATCACATCGGTCAGCAGCGTGCGTTTATCCGACTTGGCTTGGGCTTGCGGATCGCGCTCTGGCACCTTCATCCCTACCTCTTCCGCAAGGATTTTCACCGCCTCCATAAAGGGCACATTTTCCGTTTCCTGAACGAAATTAATCATGTCCCCTTTGGCCTGACAGCCAAAGCAATAGTAATAGCCCTTTTGGTCATCTACATGAAAAGACGCGGATTTTTCATGGTGAAACGGGCATGGCGCCCACATGTCGCCCTTACCAGGGTTCGACTTGCGTTGATCCCACATGACTTTGCGCCCCACCACCTGAACAAGGCTGGTGCGGCTGCGCAGTTCATCCATAAATCCAGGAGGCAGGCTCATGCGTCACTATAGGAAGGGGCGCGCGGAAATGTCCAGCACGCGCGTGGTCATTCAGCAGAAAGGCTTACTGCGTTTTGCAGGTCTCAGCGTATTTGGCACCTGGCTCAAATGTCAGCTCGGCATCACTCAGCGAATACACCCAGCCAGACAGAAATTGCACCGCAGGGCGCAGGCTTTCTTCGACGTCTGACTTATCACCAGAAAGCATCCGAATAGCGCGGTTCTCGCGTTTGCCCTCTTGGCGCAGGGTCACAAGCTGATCCACAACACCGCCCAGCGCATCACATTGCGCGGCCTTCGCCGGATCCACATCTTCGGCCGCAGCCGCTGTTGTAAAGCCCATCTGAGCCATCAAGATCAAAGCAATCGGTGTTGCAACGCGCATTCTACCCTCCATTGGTGCTTGCCATTGGTATTTGGCTTGAATGTCAGTGTTGCAAATCACCCGCAACAAAAAAAGCCCACATCAGTGGGCTTTTTCTGAGAGGTTTCCCCCTAAACTTTTGCGATGCCTTTACAGGCCTTTCGCGCGGTAGCTGGCTGCCACTTTATCAATCGACACAAGGTACGCCGCTGTGCGCAGGTCTTCGACGTCGTCACGGCCATGCCACACATCGCGCATCGCTTGGTAGGCAATCCGCATCGTGTCATCCAAACCAGAGCGCACCAGTTCAAGCTCATCCGCACCGCGCAGGTACTTTTCCTTGAACCCATCACCCAAAGACCATTTCTCGCCCATGACGTCAGACAGGCCTTCCAGCTCATCCACCACCAATTGGTGACGCGCCTCTTCTTGGCGACGCTGCATCCGGCCAAAGCGAATGTGGCTCAGGTTTTTTACCCACTCAAAGTAAGACACGGTCACACCACCGGCGTTGGCATACATATCTGGAATGATCACAGTGCCCTTCTTGCGCAGGATCTCATCCGCGCCCGCGGTCACAGGACCGTTCGCCGCTTCAATGATCAATGGCGCTTTCACACGCTCTGCGTTGCCAAGGTTGATCACAGCTTCCAAAGCCGCTGGGATCAGAATATCGCACTCTTCTTCCAGAACCTTGCTGCCATCTTCCACATAGGTGGCATCGGCATAGCCCTTCACACCACCATGTTCCGCAATCCAATTGCGCACGGCATCTACATCCAGACCCTTGGCATTCACCAAAGCCCCGTCACGTTCAATGATACCGGTGATGACGGAGCCATCTTCATCCTGCAAGAACTTGGCTGCGTGGTAACCCACGTTCCCCAGACCCTGCACAATCACGCGTTTGCCAGACAGCTTCCCTGTCAGGCCAGCTTTCTTCATGCCTTCCGGATCACGGAAGAACTCACGCAGCGCATATTGCACCCCGCGTCCTGTGGCCTCAACACGGCCGGCGATCCCGCCAGCGTTCAACGGCTTACCCGTCACACAGGCGCGCGCGTTAATGTCTGTGGTGTTCATCCGAGCGTATTGATCAGCAATCCATGCCATCTCACGCTCACCAGTACCCATGTCAGGCGCAGGCACGTTTTGCGATGGGTGGATCAGGTCACGCTTGGCCAGCTCGTAAGCAAAGCGGCGTGTGATCTTCTCAAGCTCATGTTCATCGTATTCGCGCGGATCGATGCACAAGCCACCTTTGGAACCACCAAACGGCGCCTCGACCAGTGAACACTTATAGGTCATCAGCGCCGCAAGCGCCTCAACCTCATCTTGGTTCACACCCAATGCGAAACGAATACCACCTTTCACAGGCTCCATATGTTCGGAATGTACCGAACGATAGCCCGTGAATGTTTTAATACCCCCACGCAGTCGCACCCCGAAGCGGACTGTATAGGTTGCGTTGCAAACCCTAATCTTTTCTTCCAAACCAGGCGGCAGGTCCATCAGGGCCACCGCACGGCTAAACATCAAATCGACACTTTCACGGAAACTGGGTTCGTTTTGTGCGCTCATCTTTTTCCTCCGGACAAGCTAAGGCGGCGCAAGGCCGCGACTATTCCCCTATAAGAGCGCGGAGCGTACAACTGGTATTCCAGTTTGCACATTTTTTGATCGTTTTTAGAATATTGTTTCCACGCACTTATGTGATTCTTCCTAACAGATCGCTGTTTCGAATGCGTTAACAATTTGCGCAGTTTGATAGAAACATTTCCTAATTAATCCTTATCGCCACGAATTCAGGCTTAAATTGACCAAAATCGGTCACATTTCGCCCCACTAAGGCCCAATTCACCCGTCATAAAGATCGTGAGTAAGAGTATCCGAAGTCCGCAACCCGTGGGCTTTGGGGGCGCAAATGAGGGACACGAAATGGGACACCATTCTCGAAAGAAAACAGTCGCTGAAACATTGCAGTTTCTCAGCCAGTTCCGCCGTGAAGAAGACGGTGCGATCACGTGGTTGGCCTGCTTTATCTTCCTGATGATCTTAATGGTCGGGGGGGTCAGCGTTGACACAATGATCGCAGAAATGCGCCGTGGCCAACTTCAAAGTACAATGGATAGCGCTGTTCTGGCAGCGGCCTCACTGGATCAAGAACTTGAGCCAACTGAAGTTGTAACCGACTACATCGAAAAATCCCCAATCGACATTGACCTAATCAATGCCTACGCCGTGGAATCTCTAGGCCGTCGTTATGTCTATGCTGACGCCGAGACCTCCTCTGTGTCCCAGATCTTGCGGATCTTTAACAACACGCGGGATGAGGAAGGCAACTGGACGTTCCGTGGGCGCCCAACCATGACAATGTCGACAGAAACAGCCGCCGAAGAAGCCGTTGGCAGCTTGGAAATCGCTTTGGTGTTGGACGTGTCCGGCTCTATGAACAGCAACAGCCGCCTGACAAACCTGAAAACGGCGGCGAAAGACTTTGTTGATACGCTGACAGCCACAACAGAAGAAGGCAAACTCTCCTTCTCTATCGTGCCTTACGCAACGCAGGTCTCCATGCCAGAAACTCTGGCAGCAGAATTTCCAAACCTGTCGGATGAGCACACATATTCTAACTGTATTAACTTTACAGAAGATGACTTTGTGTATCCCGAGATTGATCTGACCGATCAGTTCCAGCGCACCATGCATTTTGACCCGTGGAACAGCAACGACCGTCGTGACAACGACGACTTCGTGACAAGCCCAGTCTGCGTGGAAGCCACTGATAATACACGTGAAATGGTCGTTATGCAAAACGATCCAACCATGCTGAAAAACTTCATCGACACCCTTTGGGGCGGTGGCAACACCTCAATCGATGTGGGCATGAAATGGGGCACGTCCTTGCTGCTCCCATCCATTCGCCCAGCGATCGAGGAGATGTCCTACAATGGTCACGTGCCTGTGGCCTTTGAAAACCACCCACTGGATACAGACTCCGGCGAGTCCATGAAAATTGTGGTATTGATGACCGACGGTCAGAACACATCCCAATATTTCATCGAAGATGACTTCCGCACAGGTGAATCCAACATTTGGTGGAACGAGCAAGAAGAAGTCTATTCCGTCTACATCGGCCAAGACTATGGCGATGAAGACAATGACGGCAACACAACAGAACCAATGTTCTACTGGCCGCATTCTGATGACTGGATGGACCACGCTTATGGTGAAGGTGTCTATGAAGAGACCGAAACCGATTACGAGTGCTACTCCTACCGTCGCAACGGCTCTTGCCGCCGCTACCGTCAGGTTACAACCACTGTCACAGTCAACGAACCAGGCTCTGCCGAAGTTGTCAGCTATGCAGACCTTTGGGCGCGGACATCCATCAAGTACAACTTGTTTGAACACTACTACCCTTGGATGAACGACAGCCAAGCTGCAGACGACTGGTTCTACGACGTGCGCAGCTATGTGGGCGGCACAACCAAAGATCTGCGCACCAAAGCAATCTGTGATGCTGCAAAAGAAGCAGGAATCGTTGTCTTCACAATCGGCTTCGAAGCGCCAACAAGCGGGCAAGAGGTCCTCGAGGACTGTGCCAGCTCTGTCAGCCACTACTTTGACGTAGATGGTCTTGAAATCACGGATGCATTCGCGGCCATCGCGTCCTCCATCCGCCAACTGAGGTTGATCCAATGATGCAGTCAATCAAGCAAAAACTTGCGAACTTCCTGCGCAAAGAAGATGGTACCATCGCTGTTGCCTTTGTCTTCGCCTTCCCTTTCTTCGTGGGCTTCCTGCTCGCAGGGGTCGAGGTCGGCGTCACAACCATGCGCCACGTCGCTTTGGAACGCACCATGGATGAAACCGTTCGTTTCATTCGCCTGAACACAGGTGCCAAACCATCGCACGCCAACCTGAAGAACGTCATCTGCTCTCGTAATCTGGTGGATGATTGTCATGCCAACTTGCAGCTCGAGATGGTCAAGCGCAACTTGCGTGAATGGGAAGATCTTCCAGATAACTTCTCGTGCCTCGACAATGGGTTTGTCGTCACCGACATGTCTGATCTGAGCTTCGGCGAAGACAATGAAATGATCGTGATGCGTGCTTGCCTGGCATATAAACCAATCTTCAAAGGCTGGTTCATGCTGACACCTCTAAGTCTTGATGAGGATGGCAATGCCTATCTGAAATACACAACAGCTTTCGTACAGGAGCCTCGGTAAGACCATGCGCAATGTATTGAAATATATCAAAAACTTCACACGTCGCGAAGACGGTGTCATCGCAAGCGAAACGGCAATCATTCTGCCCCTGCTCTTCTGGGCTCTCGCAGCAATGGCCATCTACTTTGATGCGGTCCGCACGAAATCAGCGGCGGTAAAAGCAACCCACACGATCAGCGATATGCTGTCGCGGGAAACCAATGCGATTACGCCTGAATATCTCGACGGTGCGATCCAACTGTACGACGATCTGGTGCTCGCACCTCAGGCGTCAACAGGGACCGTAGAAGATGAAGATGGGAATGAAGTGCTTCTGACCTATGCGTCTATGCGCGTCACCGTTGTCACCTATGATGCGGACACGGATCATCTGATCCTCAACTGGTCCGAGGTACGCGGCGACGAATTCGGAGCGTTGAATGAAGCTCAGCTTAACAACTATGAGGACAGCCTACCTGTGATGGCCGATGCTGATACGTTGATCATCGTGGAAACCACGATGCCGTACTATCAACCGTTTGAATTTGGCGGTGATGAAAGCACGAAAATCGGCCTCGGCGGGACAGGCATTGGCACATATGTGTATGCCCGCCCACGCTATGCGCCTCAGCTGGTGTTCAGCGAAAGCTGATCATTCACCTGTGGGTTGGTTCTTCTCAAGTTCCTCTTGGAACTGAGCGATCAACAAAGACTCCAGGATCTGAGCCATAACCTTGGTTTGGCTTCCTGGGGCGGTCCCACCGATCCCAATACGGCGCCCAGCGCGCCACCAAAGGCCCGGCAGCCAACGCGCCGGGCTTTTCTCTTTCAAAATCAACGTAAACCCCTGCGAAGGTTTCGCCGCAAAGGCCCCACGCGAAATGGTTTTGATATTCTCGATCCGCGCAATCACCGCACCGGATGTATCGCGCAGCTCTTCTTTGGTCAGCTCCACAGCCACCAAACGCGCCGCATAGGTGCGCTCTGCCAGAAACAGACACAAGCCGCCCAGCACAATCAAAAACGCCTGCCAATGCAGCTCTGGTGGCTCTGTAAAGGCGATGTACAACACCATCGCACCCAAAGTGGTCTGCAAACCAACCGCCAACCACAAGCGCGGCACAGAAGCCTCTGCGCGAACCAAAACCTCATCTGACATGATGTTCTCCCCATAAAGTTGGGGCCTCCCCTAGCGTAAATCAGCGCATAAGGCGAGGCCCCAGTATTTGGTATGAATTTGGTAAAAAGCCGCGAAGCCCTTAGTACGGCATCGGATAGGCGCGATGAATTTTGTTCACCTCGGCCATCACTTCATCGCTCAGAACCAGATCTTTGCCCGCAATGATATGCTTCAGTTGCTCGACGTTGGTGGCCCCAAAAATCGCAGAGGCCATGAACGGTCGCTGCATACACCACGCCAACGCCATATGCACCGGATCAAGCCCAGCCCTTGCCGCCAAATCCAAATAGGCTTGCGTGGCCTCATAAGCACGCGGCGTATTACGCCCACCCAAGCTCTTACCAATCGACATGCGCGAGCCCTCTGGGATCGCACCGCCCTGATACTTGCCCGTCAAATAGCCCGTACCCAAAGGCGAATAGGCCAACAGGCCGATGTCTTCGTTCAAACAAGTCTCTGCCAGATCCGTGTCAAACAGGCGGCACAGCATGGAATATTCATTCTGGATCGCCGCCACGCGCGGCAATCCCTTATCCTCAGACGCCCGCACCCATTGCGTCGTCCCCCAAGCGCTTTCATTGCTCAGACCAAAGGCACGGATCGTCCCGCGATCCACCTCTTTCTGCAAAGCCTCCAGACAATCCGCCATATTGGCCAAGGTCTCTTCCTTGTTCTGATGGCTCGGATCAAAATCCCAGTTCTTACGGAACATATAGCTGCCGCGGTTTGGCCAATGAAACTGGTACAGATCGATGTAATCGGTCTTCAGCCGCTTCAAACTGCCCTCAATGGCATCTGCAATCGTCTCAGACGAGGTCGGCGCCCCGCCCCGTACATGCATCAAGCCTTCACCGGAATGTTTCGTCGCCAAAACCACCTCACCACGGCGACCGGTCTTTTCAAACCATTCCCCCAAATACGCCTCAGAGGTACCCTGCGTCTGCGCTTTGACAGGGTTCACCGGATACATTTCCGCCGTATCCCAAAGGTTTATCCCTGCCTCAAGCGACAGGTCCATCTGCTCCAATGCATCATCCAGCGGCGTTTGCGTGCCAAAAGTCATCGTCCCCAGAGACAAGGCAGACACCTCAATCCCCGTACGGCCCAGCGGGTTCATCTTCATAGCTTGTCCTCATTCGTGCTTAGGCAAAACCTATGCCCCCCACCGCAGATCGCAAGAGGTAATGCTGAAATCTGCTCTCGTAGCGTAATTTTACATTTTTTTACAAATTTGGAAAATTTGTTATATACTGTAACAATAGACTTCAACGCAGTGGCCCAGTCGCCGCATTCAACAACGAGTTTTCACCATGAGTAAACCTAAAATTGGCTTTATCGGTCTTGGTCTTATGGGCGCCGCAATGGTCGAGCGCCTGCAATCCTGTGGCTACGACCTCACCGTACTGGGCAACCGCTCCCGCACACGGATCGACGCTGCCATCGCCCGCGGCGCATCCGAAGCCACCGATGCCAAATCACTGGCCGAAGCCGTCGACGTCATCATGCTCTGCGTCAGCACCTCTGATCAGGTCGAAGGCCGTCTGCGCGGCGACACCGGCGTGATCGCGGGTCTGAGTGCGGGCAAAGTGGTTATCGACTTTGGCACCTCCAAGCCAAACTCCACCATCACGCTGGGCGATGAAATCGCCGCCACCGGCGCCACCTTCCTAGACGCCCCTCTGGGCCGCACCCCAGCCAGCGCGCTAGAAGGCAAGCTGAACATCATGGGCGCAGGCGACAAAGACACCTTCGATCAGGTCCGCCCTATTTTGGATCAACTGGGCGAAAACGTCTTCCACCTTGGCCCATTGGGCGCAGGTCACAAGATGAAGCTGATCAACAATTACATGGCCATGTCCACCGCCGTCGCTATGGCCGAGGCTTTTGCCATGGCAGATACCGCCGGCGTGCCGCGCGAGACGGTTTATTCCATTCTTTCCTCTGGCCCATCTCATTCCATGATGATGGACTTCGTGCGCAACTACGCCGTTGATGGCAACCCAGACATGGGCTTTTCCATTGGCAACGCAGGCAAAGACCTCAGCTATTACAACGCCATGGCCGAAGACCTCGGCGCCCGCACATGGATCGCCAGCGCCACACTCGAAGCGCTATCCGGCGCGAAAGAAGACGGCTTTGGCGACAACATGGTACCCGAGGTTGTCGACTACCTTAAGAAACACATGACCGCCTAAGCCGCGCGTTCAAACACTCCCCAGACCCAAAAGGCGTGCCACCATGGCGCGCCTTTTTCATATTCGGATCTTATCAACTCTGAAGATCTCCCCCCCTTTTGGTGACTTCAATGATGGCCCCATTTGCAAACTCATTGCACCGCATGAACGCGCTCCAGCTTTGAAAGCCCCTTTGGGCCCACATAGACATCCGGCAAATCATAAAACGCATCCTGCATGGCTTTATCCACACTCACGAATTGCCAGCCTTCTTGCGCATACCACCCAAGCAACTCTTCCAAGTAATCCGCATTTATCTTGTTCATATGCAGCAGCAAAATATGCGGCACCTCTCGCCCCAACACCTTCTGTGCCAAAGCATCAAAATGCGCCGTGCGCTCTTGCATATGGGCCAAATAGGCCGCGCCGATCTCCAGCGCCTTAACCGCATTCCCGTCCGCAAGGGCCTTCATGTATTGATCGTTATACACCCAATCATCTGTATCGATGGTCACGGGAACATTGCGATAGCCCTGTTTCGCCAAAGCCTTTGCCCCAGCATCGCGCTGCGCCGCGCTTTTGCCTTCGCGCAGGTACGGAAAGCGAAACCACTTTTGCCCAGCCGGCTTTTGCCCTGCCAGCTTTTTCTCTACCAGTTTTTGCCCAGCCGGCTTTTGCCCAGTCGGCTTTTTCACTGTTAGTTTTTGCCCAGACGGCACTTTTTGCGCCTCCTGACTTCCAGCACCAATCTCGGCAGCGCCCGTTTCTTCAAACAGGCCACCCGAAGCCCCAAAAGCCCAGACATCGGCAGCCCCCAACTGATCAGCAGACCATTTCGACAGCTGTCGATCCGTGCGCAGCAACTCACGCCGAAAAGCCCAGGCCGATAGCTCACCAAAGTCAGGATGGCTCCAACTATGGTTACCAAGCGGATGCCCCGCCCCAGCAAACACATTCAGCGCCTGCACCCCTGCGCCCTGCATGTTCTGCCCTACTGCAAACCCCAAAGCGGGCGCATCATAAGCCGCCAAAGCAACTACAACCTGTTGCGTTATCAACGCCCCTTCTTCTGGCGAAACCCGCGATGGCATTACATAAGGCAAATCATCAATCGTAATCGCAACCTGCTGCGCAGCCGCCATCCGCGCCAGCCCGATCTGCGCGAAACACACCGCCCAAAACAGCAGCAACATACGCCAAATGAATTGCCGGAATTTCACAACCAAAATCTGATCCTGCCTTTACCCATGCATGTGATCTAATCAGCAAAACCTTACCATCAGGTTTCCAAACCGTCCGGTATTTTTCCATGCAATCCGCTCTATGAAATTCCAATTGTACATTTCGGCCGTCGAAAGGGGCGAATTGCCACCTTTCGCAAATATTAACCCACCGTTCACACCCTCTGGAACTGCGCCTCAGATTGGTCTAGAGGAAAGCAACGACGGACAAAGGAAACACCCATGGCGCGCCACCTGATCACTTCGGCCATCCCATATATCAATGGTATCAAGCACCTCGGCAATCTTGTGGGCAGCCAATTGCCAGCAGATTTGTTCGCCCGCTACCAACGAGGCCGCGGCAACGAAGTGCTGTTCCTTTGCGCCACCGACGAACACGGCACCCCCGCAGAATTGGCCGCCGCAAAAGCGGGCAAACCGGTCGAAGAATACTGCGCTGAAATGCACGAGGTTCAGGCCAAAATCGCCGAAGGGTTCCGCCTGTCCTTTGATCACTTTGGCCGCTCATCTTCCGAGCAAAACCAAGTACTTACACAGCATTTCGCAGGTAAGTTGGCCGAGAACGACTTGATCCGCGAAGTCAGCGAAACACAAATCTATTCCCACGCCGATGGCCGCTTTTTGCCAGACCGCTACATCGAAGGCACTTGCCCAAATTGCGGCTTCGAAAGCGCCCGTGGCGATCAGTGCGACAACTGCACAAAACAGCTTGATCCAACCGATCTGATCAACCCCTACTCCACGATTTCCGGCTCCACCGATCTGGAAGAGCGCGCGACCAAACACCTGTACCTGCGCCAGTCCGAAATGCGCGGCAAACTGGCAGAGTGGATCGACAGCAAATCCGATTGGCCGGTTCTGACGACATCCATTGCAAAAAAATGGCTGAACGACGGCGACGGCCTGCAAGACCGCGGCATCACGCGTGACCTTGATTGGGGCGTTCCTGTTAAAAAAGGTGAACAGGATTGGCCGGGCATGGAAGGCAAGGTCTTCTATGTATGGTTCGACGCTCCGATCGAATATATCGCAAGCGCTCAAGAATGGGTCGACGCAGACAAAGGCACCGATTGGGAGCGCTGGTGGCGCACTGACAAAGGCGCCGACGATGTGACCTACACCCAGTTCATGGGCAAGGACAACGTGCCCTTCCACACACTCTCCTTCCCAGTGACCATCTTTGGCTCTGGGGAACCTTGGAAGCTGGTGGATTACATTAAATCTTTCAACTACTTGAACTATGACGGCGGCCAATTCTCGACCTCTCGTGGTCGCGGCGTCTTCATGGATCAAGCGCTAGACTTGCTGCCAGCCGACTACTGGCGCTGGTGGCTTCTCAGCCATGCGCCAGAAAGTTCTGACAGCGAATTCACTTGGGAAAACTTCCAATCCTCTGTGAACAAAGACCTCGCAGATGTGCTTGGGAACTTCGTCTCTCGCGTCACAAAATTCTGCCGCAGCAAGTTTTCAGAGGCTGTTCCAGAAGGCGCAGAATACGGCGAAGAAGAACTCGCGTTAATAAATGAGTTAACAAGCCGTACGCGCGCTTACGAGCAGCACATGCAAGATATGGAAGTGCGTAAGTCCGCGCAGGAGCTGCGTGCAATTTGGGCGGCTGGCAACGAATATCTGCAAACTGTCGCCCCGTGGTCCACTTTCAAAACAGACCCAGACAAGGCAGCCATTCAGATCCGCCTCGCGCTGAACCTGATCCCGTTCTACGCGGTCTTGTCTGCGCCATTCATTCCTGATGCCTCCGCGTCTTTGTTGGCTTCCATGAACGTCACTGACACAAGCTGGCCAGAAGACGTGGCTGCGCGCCTGTCCGCCCTGCAAGTTGGCCATGAGTTTACGGTTCCGGAAGTGACGTTCCGCAAGATCACGGACGACGAAGTAACTGAATGGCAGGAAACATTCGCGGGCACACGCGACTAACTAAACCATTCAATACAAATAAAAAACCGCTCTCCAGATCGGAGAGCGTTTTTTGCTTTGGTACCCGCGGCCGGACTCGAACCGGCACGGCCATACGGCCAAGAGATTTTAAGTCTCCAGTGTCTACCATTCCACCACGCGGGCCCTTGCGGGTGCAAATCACCAAGCAAGTGCGCGCGACAATAGCGTGACCACCGAGGGTGTAAAGAGGTCGATTGCGTTAAAGATCACTTCCAGGCGCAGTAGGCGGATTTTCCAGAAGCGCACGCTCTGAAATCCAAGGGTTTAGCGCGACAGCGGCCACCAAATCATCCTGCGCTTCTGCCGTTCGCCCTAAGGCAAAATAGGTCAAAGCACGCCCCGTCAAAACGCCAACATGCCTTGGTTGCAAGGCTAAAGCACGATCTAGGTCTGGCAAGGCAGCCTCGAAATTTTGACTCAGATAATTCACAAAAGCGCGTTGATTATACCCCTCTGCATAATCCGGACAGTAGCCAACCAAAGCATCCAAATCCGACTTGGCCCCAAAGAAATCATAGGACTCCCGCTTACGCATTGCGCGGTTCAGCATCTCTTGCGCCACTTGATCAGGCGCAGCTGTCCAGATTTGCCACAGCTCTCGCCCCAGAGCCTGCCCCTCTGAAGGGCCTGAAGCTTTCTGAATGTTTTCAAAGAGTTCATCCAAGGCTTGGGTTTGATCCGGCAAAGCCGGACAAGCCAAAGCCGGCGCACCAATCACAAGACACAAAGCTGCAAAACTGAAACGCATACCCTCTCCTCCCAAAGCCGCTTGACGCCCGTTAGGATTAGGGCCAGCGTGGCAATATGTTTCCTATTCGAGATCATAACCCGTCAGGCCGCACGCCCATAATCACTTACGCGTTGATTGCGATTAACGTCTGTATCTTCCTGTATTCATGGCCTCTGGAAAGCCAGCCAGCGCTGCTTTCTGCCTTCTATTCAGACTACGCTTTGTTCCCGACGCGGATCACGCAAGGCTATGATTACCAAGGGCTTTTCACCTCGATGTTCCTACACGGCGGGATCATGCACCTGCTGGGCAACATGCTGTTTCTCTGGATTTTCGGCGACAACCTTGAAGACGAGCTTGGCCATGTGGGCTTTACACTGTTTTACGTGGTCGGCGGTATTGGCGCGGGCTTGGCGCAAACCTTGGCAGACCCAAGCAGCGGCATTCCAACCGTTGGCGCCTCTGGCGCGATTGCGGCGGTGATGGGCGGCTATCTGTTGCTTTACCCGAAAGCACGGGTCGATATCCTGTTGATCTTAATCATTTTCTTCAAAGTCTTCACCGTACCAGCTTGGCTGATGCTTGGCCTTTGGTTTGGCCTTCAGATGGTGAACAGCCTTGCAGGCGCGGGCGGCGGCGTTGCCTATTGGGCGCACGCAGGCGGGTTTATCATCGGCTTTGTGCTGATAATCCCGATCTGGCTGGGCCACGGAGGCCCGCGGTTCTGGCAGCGCACAGATTGGCACCCGCCCCACCCTGAAACGCAGTACCGGTTTCAACGCACGAGTATTCCAAAGGTTCAGAGACGCAAATGATTTATACTTCGAAATGCCATTGTGGCGCCGTTGAGTTGAAGGTCACCCTCGCAGAGGGGCTGTCGACGGCTCGCCGTTGCGATTGCTCTTATTGCGCCCGTCGTGGCGCGATTGCTGTAAGTGCCAATTTGGATGGGGTCGAGATCGTAAAAGGCGCTGAAAACCTAAGCCTGTATCAATGGGGCACGAAAACCGCGAAACACTACTTTTGCAGGACCTGCGGTGTCTATACGCACCATCAAAGACGATCGAACCCAAACCAATATGGGATCAACGTTGCATGCCTTGAAGGCATCAATCCTCGTGACCTTGGAGATGTGCCTTGGGTGGATGGGAAAAACCACCCAAGCGACAGATAAGAAACAAAAAAGCGCCCCGCGGGGCGCTTTGTTTTAGGTGTTGCGAATGACCTTCGCGAACTGATCAAAGATCGGCTCGTTCGAACACAGAACCGTGCCGCTTTCTAGCACATCATCTTCTGGGTCCATCGCCTGAACAAAACCGCCTGCTTCTTTGACGATGATAATACCAGCCGCCAAATCCCAAGCGTTCAAACCACGCTCCCAATAGCCTTCGTAACGGCCTGCCGCCACATAGGCCATATCCAGCGCAGCAGAGCCCCAACGGCGCACACCAGCAGTAGCAGGCATCAAGCGTGCAAGGTCTTGCAACGTGTCTGGCAGCTCTTTACGGCCACCAAATGGAACGCCTGTCGCAAACACGGATTCAATCATGCGATGGCGGGCAGACACACGCAGACGGTTGCTGTCGTTCAGCCAGGCGCCCTCGCCTTTTTCGGCATAGAACATCTCGTCTTTCGCAGCATCATAGATCACGCCAGCAACGATATCGCCTTTGTGTTCCAGCGCGATAGAAATCGCCCAATGCGGCATGCCGTGTAGGAAGTTGGTTGTGCCATCCAGCGGGTCAACGATCCAACGGCGTGTTGGGTCTTGGCCGTCTTCGCCGCCACCTTCTTCACCCAACCAGCCATAGGTTGGGCGCGCGGTCATCAGCTCTTCTTTGATGATCTCTTCTGCAGCGATATCTGCGCGGCTGACAAAGTCGCCTGCGCCCTTTGTGGACACTTGCAGATTTTCGACTTCGCGGAAGTCTTTTACCAAGGAACGACCCGCTTTACGGGCGGCCTTCATCATTACGTTAAGATTTGCGCTGACCGCCATGGTTCGGCTCCTTTGACATCAGATCGCGCGTATACGCCCAGACCCCTCTTTTGCCAAGGGGCTAAGGTTGAAAATTCGCGGCTTTTGGCGCGGTTTAAACGCTTTGTAACCGTTTGGCCTCGATCCCTGCGAGTTCGATCAGATCGGTCATATAGGCTTTGTTCAAATCATCTTCGCGCGTTGCGGCAAACAAGCCGCGCGTTAGGCCCTTTTTGGTCAACTGGCGCGTCACATAATCCGAGTTGTATTTCACCTCGCGCACCACCCAATCCGGCAGAACCGAGACACCGCGGTTAGAAGCAACCAGCAACAAGATCACGGCAGTCAACTCCGCCTGACGCACGCGCTCTGGCTCGACCTTGGCAGGCATTAAGAGCTGGCTGAAAATATCCAAACGGCTGCGTTCCACTGGATAGGTGATCAATGTTTGGCCGCGGAAATCTTCGGCATCGATGAAGTCCTTCTGCGCCAAGGGGTGCTGGCTAGAGGCCACAAAAACTGGCTTGTAGTCAAAGAGATGCGAGAAGGTGACGCCTTTCAAATCCTCTGGATCAGAGGAGACAACAAGATCCACCTCTTCCTTCTGCAAAGCAGGCAGCGCGTCAAAGGCCAAACCCGGGCGAATATCCACATCCACGTCTGGCCATTTTTTACGGAACTGCTCTAGCACTGGAAACAGCCACTCAAAGCAAGCATGACATTCAATCGCGATATGCAAACGCCCCGCATTGCCATCCCGAAGGCCGCTGAACTCTTCTTCCAGCGCTTGCACCTCTGGCAAAATGCGCTCTGCCAAACGCAAAAACCGCAAACCGGCAGCGGACAAACGCATGGGTTTTGAACGCCGCACAAAGAGCTCCACTCCGGCCTGCTCTTCCAAGCCTTTGATTTGATGCGACAAAGCGGACTGCGTTATATTCAACTGATCCGCTGCACGCGCCAATCCACCACATTCGTGAATCGCTTTCACGGTGCGCAGGTGTCGGAATTCGATGTGCATCTTCATATGAAACTCATGTTGTTATTGAGTATTATGAACTTTTCTCACATCCAGCTTTATGTCACAAGAGCGCAACTCGAAACTGGACCGAAATGATGACGAACCCTACGATCTCGCTAGAATTCTTCCCACCTAAAAACCTTGAAGGTGCCTTCCGCCTTTGGGACACGGTGCAAGTGCTGGCCCCGCTTAAGCCACGCTTTGTCTCTGTCACCTATGGTGCCGGCGGCACAACGCGCGAATTGACCCGCGATGCCGTTGCTGCGCTGCATAAAATCACCGGTATGAACGTGGCCGCGCACCTGACCTGCGTGGATGCCACCAAAGCCGAAACAATGGATATCGCTGAAAGCTTCTTTGAAGCGGGCGTTTCTGAAATCGTTGCGCTGCGTGGCGACCCACCAAAAGGCAGCGACAGCTTTGTGCCGCATGCCGAAGGTTTTGCAAGCAGTGTCGAGCTGATCGAAGCTTTGGCGGAAAAAGACAAGTTTCAAATCCGCGTTGGCGCCTACCCTGAAAAGCATCCAGAGGCTGCGGATCAACAGGCTGATATCAACTGGCTGAAAGCCAAAGTAGATGCGGGCGCGCACGAAGCGCTGACCCAGTTCTTCTTTGAAC
Source organism: uncultured Paracoccaceae bacterium (assembly GCA_947499725.1). Taxonomy (GTDB): domain Bacteria; phylum Pseudomonadota; class Alphaproteobacteria; order Rhodobacterales; family Rhodobacteraceae; genus Cognatishimia. The sequence goes on from CANMPK010000001.1 coordinate 1,156,450, forward strand.
CAGAAGCGTTCCTACGGTTCCGCGATAACTGCGTCAAAGCAGGTATCAATGCGCCAATCACGCCTGGCATTTTGCCGATCGAAAACTGGAAAGGCGCGCGCAACTTTGCCAAACGTTGTGGCACGCAAATTCCGGCATGGCTGGATGAGGCCTTTGAAAAAGCAGGCGCAGAAGGTCGCCAAGATGCTTTGGCTGTAGAGCTCAGCACGAAGCTTTGCCAAGACCTGATGAAAGAAGGTGTAAACGATCTGCACTTCTACACGCTCAACCGCCCAGAACTGACGCGAGATGTATGTGCTGCGCTTGGTATTACGGCTGAAACACAGATCAGCAATGCGGCGTAAGCCTGCATAAACCTTAAAAGAAAGCCCCGAAGCTATGCTTTGGGGCTTTTTTGTTTCAAGCGCGCTTCTGGAAAAACTTAAATCGCGCTGGTGCTTTGTTTTCGACGCTGTCGTGAATATATTCTGATGGATCCTCGCCAATGCGACGTTTCGCACGTAGCAAAAAGATCTTTGCCCATCCGCGCCAATGCCCAACCGATGGTGCCGCGGCATCCTGTGGGAATCGCGACCGCCAATCACTCGGCAGAGGCATCCCGCAGTCTTCCGCCTTCTCCATCATCCACACCAATGGGATATTCGACAAGGGGCGCGCTGGTTCATAACCATCAAGGTGGCCACCGACATCGGTATGTGTGCCCTTAAACCAAGCCTGTTCAACATGGCCTGTCCAACCATTATCGCTGTCCCATAAGACGGGGGTATAAGCCAAACGGGTTTCATCCATCGCCAAGGCTTGGAAGCCATTTTTCACGGATTTACCCAGCGTATGATTGTGAAACTTGTGGTTTTCTTCGGACCAACGCCACAAAACCGGCAATCGCACTCCCAGTGCTTTAACCGTATCCCAAACTCCAATCATTTCGATTTCCACGTTGTCATGGCAGAACGCTTGCCCGAAATCCTGCGCCGCGGCGCTGCCTGGGGCGATTTGGTAGTGGCGATAGGCCATCTGCACATTGCGTTCCGTGGCTTGGTTGGCTTGCAACAAACCAATTCGATCAATCACACCTGCAAGCGAGCGCACGGCATAGGCCCCGCGCGAGTATCCCAACAGGAAAATCTTGTCACCCGGACGATAGCGTGAGGCCAAAAACCCATAGGCGCGGCGGATCTGGCGGTTGATCCCACGCCCCATCATCACGTCCGGAGCGTTCTTCCAATGGGTGAGCTGCACACCAGCTTCGTAGTACAAAGACACAGCTGGCGAAATCTCATCAATCAGGCGATAGGCCCGCCCCGCATTGGTTTCCATGCCCTGCGCAAGCGAAGACATGGTGCCATCCATGATAACCACATGAATCTGAGGCTCGCGTCGGCGACGCAAAGCAGGTTCCGGCTCCGACATTTTGCGACGGAACAAGGTCTGCAACATCAATGATAAGCGGGACCACTTCATCTTTGCCTCATGTTTGCGGGCACTATTGCCCATTCTTCTTTTAACCCAGATCCGAACGCGTATCAGCCAACGAATATGCAACTTGGCGTTAGGAATTGTTTCAAGTCTTGGGAAGGTTCTAAAGCAAAACTGCGGCAGTTCCATGCCGTAAATCTGCAGTTTGATGGGCTTTAGACATAAAAAAACGGTGGCGCCAGGGAGGAGGAAGGGCGCCACCGTTCTTTTCAGCATCCGGCCAGGGAGGAGGAGAGGCCTTCTGCATATCTGGATCATTCGATCCGTTGTTCAGGGCCGGCGATGCAGGGAGGAGGAGAGCATCGCCGGTCTTGCATCAGACGCCCCAAGGGAGGAGGAGGTAGCGCCTGAAATGTCTGGGCGTTTAGCCCGAATAACTGCGGTGACATCAGGGAGGAGGAAGATGTCACCGCTATTCTCGAAAGACCAGGGAGGAGGAGAGGTCTTCCGAAACTGAATTACTTGCCGTACACCGTTTCGATGGCGAGGCCTTTGATACCAGAGCGGGACAGGCCCAGATCAGCCAACTCACGGTTGGTCAGATCGCTCAGCTCAGATACTGTTTTGCGAAACTCTTTATACAGAGCGTATTTCGCTTTCAGGTCCGCAAAGAAGGAAACCTTTGGTGCGGAAACTGTGTACTGTGCTGCGTATGCCATTTGTCTTCACTCTCGTCTTGTTGTGATAAAGATATAGGGAATTGCTGCATCCGCACAATCGCCACCTTTGCAATGCCGCTATGCAGAAAATGAATAGCAAAGACTGACCCAAAAATTAACTTATTATCAACAACTTAGCCTTTTACGTTATCAAAATTGCCTAAATTTTGTTGCTTCTGGCGCTTTCTATGTCTTAGTGGCGCAACGTATTTGGAGGGCAAAATGGCTGTTTCGGAACAACAAATTAAGGACGCGTTGGCGACTCTGGACTTGCCAGGTGGCGGCGATCTGATCAGTCGCGACATGATCCGCGCATTAACGGTTGATGGGGATTCTGTGCGCTTTGTGATCGAAGCCCCCTCCCCTGAAGTGGCACGACAGATGGAAGGGTTGCGCCAAGTTACCGAGCAAATTGTTGCACAAATTCCGGGTGTCGCCAAAGTAACGGCTGCCCTAACAGCGCATGAACAGAAAGCGCCGCCGTCTTTGAAGATTGGCGGCCATCCAAAACCGCAAAATGGTCCGATGGAAATTGCAGGCGTGAAACGCATCATCGCAATTGGCTCTGGTAAAGGCGGTGTTGGGAAATCTACGGTTTCGAGCAACCTTGCTGTGGCGCTGGCGAAACAGGGTCGTAAGGTGGGTTTGCTGGACGCTGATATATATGGCCCGTCTCAGCCGCGCATGATGGGCATTCAAAAGCGCCCTGCGTCGCCGGATGGGAAAACCATTATTCCTCTTGAATCTCATGGTGTTACGCTGATGTCGATTGGCTTTATGCTGGACCCTGACAAGGCGGTGGTGTGGCGCGGGCCGATGTTGATGGGCGCGTTGCAGCAGATGCTGGGACAGGTGCAATGGGGCGAGTTGGATGTGCTTCTGGTCGATCTGCCACCAGGCACGGGTGATGTGCAGCTGACACTTTGTCAGAAGGCAAACATCACCGGAGCGATCCTTGTGTCTACCCCGCAGGATGTGGCTTTGATCGATGCACGTAAGGCGATTGATATGTTTAAGTCCTTGAAAACGCCTGTACTTGGCATGATCGAGAACATGTCTTTCCACAAATGCAGCAATTGCGGCCATGAAGAGCATATCTTTGGCCATGGCGGCGTGGCAGACGAGGCCAAGAAGCTGGGCGTGCCGCTTTTGGGCGCTTTGCCAATTGATCTGGAGACCCGTTTGGCCGGCGATTCTGGAACGCCGATTGCTGCAGGTGACAGTGATATGGCCAAGGCCTATGCGCAGATGGCCAAGGGGTTGATCGACGGCGGAATCGCATAGGTCATCTTTTGTTAAGGTGGCAATTCGCCCCTTTCGACCTTTGAAATGTACAATTCAAGAATCTGCCAAAAGCCGCCCAAAACGGGCGGCTTTTCTTGACAGAACCTTCACCAAAATCGCATAAACAGCCGATCCATTTTGCAAAAAAGTCACCGCTTTTTAGGGAATCACCACATCGCAGGAACGTGACTGGTGAAGACCTTCTGGGGACTTATATTGTTAACAATTGCTTTCCATAGCGATTCAGATGAACGCAAGGACGAATACTATGTTGACCCGACGCCACTTTGTGATGACCAGCACAGCGCTGTTCTCTGCTCCGATTGCCAGCTTTGCACAAGACGCGGCTGAAGCCGTGGCAACAGAGGCCCCTGCCCCAGTCATTGATCCGGTGCCGACCTCTGCGCCGCGTCCGCCACGCCCAACATCCAGCCCATCGAACTGGGCCGCTTGGGATGCGCGTGTGACGCCAGCCAATTATGTGCCAGAAACATCTAACCCTTGGGGTTTGCACAAACGCTTTTTGCCGCGTTTGGTCGAAGCCAACGCTGGCCTGACACCGGGGGACATTCACGTGGATGCGGTAGCGCGTTATTTGTACCACATTCGCGAAGATGGCATGGCGATGCGCTATGGCGTGGCGATTGCAAAGGGCAACCTGTACGAGCCAGGCACCTATACGATCAAACGCAAAGCGAAGTGGCCAACTTGGACACCCACGCCGGCGATGATCAAACGCGAGCCGCAGAAATATAAGCAGCACGAATATGGTATGAACGGCGGTCCAAGCAATCCGCTCGGCTCTCGTGCGCTGTATTTGTATGAAGGCAACCGCGATACATACTTGCGCATTCACGGCTCCCCGAGCCCGCGTTCCATTGGTGGCCGCGCCAGCTCTGGCTGTGTGCGCATGGTGATGGCGCATATTATCGATCTGTACGACAACGTTGCAAAGGGCTCGACTGCGATCCTGTACCCAACGGAAAACACAGTGACTGCGCCTAGCTAAGCAGAACAAGATATCAAAAGAAAACGGGGGCTTGCGGGCCCCCGTTTTTGTTTTCTGCTTTTGTTTGTGCTGGCGAAAGCCTTAGGCTTTGGCCGGTGTCGCTGTTTCTTCAACCTGTGTGCAGATTGGGCGCCCTTGCTTGGTGCGCAGCGGCAGGAAGGTTGTTTCGACCGGGCCGATGTGGCGGTATTCGTAGCAGCCGTCTTCGGCGTTGATGCGCACAGCCTTCAAATCTTGGTTTGGCGCGGCGATTTCGATCACGCTTTCAGAGAGGGTTGCAAACCCGCTGGCGTTGCCGCCTTCAAATTCTTCACATGCTGTTAAAGCCAATGCCGCAGCGATCAATACACTTCCGGTTTTGTACATTTCTGCACCCCATTCTTCATTCGAAATTACTATGGTGGATTCGCCGTGTCGAAACCAGTCATTCACGTCGTGTTTTAATGGTTTTCCTAAGGGTGTTACCCGAGTGTCTCGCCCTGTGTTTCATGGCGGGGATCCCCGAGATAGCGGATGAGCTCTTTGAACAAGATCACCCGTTCCTCTTCGGATAGGAAGCTGCCCAGTTCAACGGTGCGCCCATTGCCGGTGAGGGTGATGTATTGAGGTACTGGCCCGCTGGACGCATGGAGTTCTGCCTTGGCCCAATAGATATTGCACTGCCACGTGCTGGGTTTGCCGCGGGCGGGTTGGTGCATCAGCGTGAGCTCGTCGCCTTCACGGGTGAGCTGTTCGCGCACATGACCGTCTTTGTAGGAGCGTTTCAGCGCGAACCAGAGCATCCAGAGCCCCACGGCAAGGAAGGGGAGCATCCACCAGAGCTGCGCTGTGCCCAGCAGCCCAAGCAGCGGCAGCGCCATCATGCCTGCGGTGATCAGGATCATGTTGCGGAACCCTTGGGGCGAGAGCGAGCGGTGCGCCGTCAGGGACAGCACTACAGGGCCGCTGGGGGTATTTGACCACGCATAGGGCACAAGGTTACTCCGCTGGTTTGCTGGCCATGAGGATGATCCGCCCCACGCCAGAGGGTTCGTACATGGTGATAGATATATCGCCTAGGCCGTGGCTTTCTAGGATCTGGGTGTATTCCTCATGAGAGAGTGATCCGTGGTAAACAGTTTCGCCATAGACGTTGCCCGTGATTTGCCCTTCGCCATCGCCGATGGTGAGCAACAGGCGCCCGTTTGGGCGCAAGGCTGCGGCGAGTATGGGCAGGGTTTGGCGTTGTTCTTGTGGGGTGAGGTGAAAGAACCCATCCCAGCTGAGGATAGCGCTGTAGGTTTCTGTGAGGGACATGCTGGCCATATCGGCCACCTGCCATGTGGCTTGCGGGTAATTGGCTTTGGCGATGGCGATCATCTTGGGGCTGTTGTCTAGGCCCGTGAGGCTGTGCCCTGCCCCAAGGATGTAGTCAGCCATCGGTTTGCCCGTGCCGCAGCCCAGATCCAACACAGGGCTTTCTAGGGGAAGGTCTTTTAGGAGCTTGGCGATCCAGCCCGCTTCGCCTTCGCGCGCTTTGCGGCCTGTGTCCCAATCCTGGGCTTTACGATCATAGGCCGCTTGGGTGCCCTGCTTGATGTGAGCAAAGTCGGTCATTGCACAAAGTCCTTGGGTGAAAAGCGAAAGGCCTCAGAGGGGTACTCTGAGGCCTTTGCGGTGTCTGTGTCAGACGGGATTAGTGCGCAGTGCCTTTGTCCCAGTCTTCCTGCTTTGGCAGGATTTCAAACGTATGCTCTGGTGGTGGGCACGGAAGTGTCCATTCCAGTGTGTCCGCATATTCGTTCCAGTAGTTGTTCTCGGTCACTTTCTTACCGCGGAAGGCCGCGTAGAACATGATGCCGAAGAACAGCAGGAAGGACGCAAAGGACAGGAACGCACCGTAGGAGCTGATCTTGTTCCAGTATGCGAACGCTTCTGGGTAGTCGATGTAACGACGTGGCATACCCTGACGACCCAAGAAGTGCTGTGGGAAGAAGGTCAGGTTGGCGCCGATGAAGAACATCCAGAAGTGAACGTGCGCTGCCACTTCAGGGTAATGACGGCCTGTCATTTTACCGAAGTAGAAGTAGATGCCCGCGAAGATCGCAAAGACCGCACCCAGAGACATCACGTAGTGGAAGTGTGCCACAACGTAGTATGTGTCGTGGTATGCACGGTCTACGCCCGCTTGGGACAGTACGATGCCGGTCACGCCGCCTGCTGTGAACAGGAACAGGAAACCGAATGCGAACATCATAGGTGCTTTGAACTCGATAGAGCCGCCCCACATTGTCGCGATCCAAGAGAAGATCTTAACCCCAGTTGGGATCGCAATCGTCATGGTGGCCAGCATGAAGTATGTTTGCTGTGTCAGGGACATACCCGCTGTGTACATGTGGTGTGCCCAAACAACGAAGCCCAGACCACCAATCGCGATGATCGCCCAAACCATTGGCAGGTAGCCGAAGACTGGCTTGCGTGCGAATGTTGCAATCACGTGAGAGATGATGCCGAAGCCCGGCAGGATCACGATGTAAACTTCTGGGTGACCGAAGAACCACAGGATGTGCTGGTACAGGATCGGATCGCCGCCGCCGGCAGGATCGAAGAAGGTTGTACCGAAGTTACGGTCTGTCAGCAGCATGGTGATCGCGCCAGCCAGAACTGGCAGGGCCAGAAGGATCAGCCAGCCTGTCACGAAGACGGACCATGCAAACAGAGGCACCTTGAACAGTGTCATGCCTGGGGCACGCATGTTCAGGAAGGTTGTGATGATGTTGATCGCACCCAAGATGGAAGAGGCACCAGAGACGTGTACCGCGAAGATCGCGAGGTCCATGGACATGCCGCCTTCGCTGGTGGACAGCGGTGGGTACAGAACCCAGCCTACACCAGAACCGAGCTGACCGTTACCGCCTGGAGAGAACATGGACGCAACGCCCAAGGTCACACCAGCAACATACAGCCAGAAAGACAGGTTGTTCATACGTGGGAACGCCATATCCGGCGCGCCGATCTGCAATGGCATGAAGAAGTTACCAAAGCCGCCGAACAGCGCAGGGATAACCACGAAGAACATCATCAAGACACCGTGGTAGGTGATGAATACGTTCCAGAGGTGACCGTTTGGTGTACAGCCTTCTGTTGTGGCGTTCAGCTGCAGGAAGCGCTGACCCTCTTGGCACATGTATTGTACGCCTGGTTCCATCAACTCGAGGCGCATGCCTACAGTCAATGCAACGGCGATCAAGCCAACAAATGCTGATACGATAAGGTAGAGAAGACCGATGTCTTTATGGTTCGTGGACATAAACCAACGGGTAAAGAAACCGCGGTTGTCCTCGTGTTCGTGGCCGTGAATGGCTGCGTCTGCCATGCCTCGCCTCCTGTTGAAGTGCATGAGTGGCGCAAGAGTCACCTCTTGCGCGGATTCCTGCACGTTTTAGTGTGCCAAACGCGGCGCGGCAATGACCGTATTTGACGCAGACAAAGAAAAAATGACGCGCCCCACTGAAAATTCGCTGAATTTACAAGAAAATTGGGAAAGCCCCCCTTTGTTTTCAGGGAGTTGCATCATTTTTTCCAAAGACAATTTGCCGCTTGGAAATTTCATTTAAATTAATTCGACCTGTTTGAGCGACTTCATCAGAGGCGCAAGCTGGGTCTCGTAGGTTTTCCACGCGGCATCACTGCCGCTGTAGATTGGTTGCGTGACCTGCCCCGCGCTGGAGGTGCGCACGTGGGTTTTTGCTTTTTCAGGGCTCATCAAATCATCATGCCAATCGATTCCGGCCCCTTTTGCCAAGGCGCGGGTGGCATTCGCTTGGTCGGTGACCAGATCCGCATAGTTGAGATCAAACAGATAATCCGCGCAGATGCTGCGCCAATGGGTCATCAGCTCTCGGTGAAGCACCATATATTTGGCGATGCTGTCAAAGTCATAGATGAAATCATGCATGCCTTTGCGGAAGGTATTGCGATAGAGCGACCACGCCACCGCCCGAAGATCGCGGTTCATGTGAATGATCCGCGCCTCTGGCAAGGCCGTCGCGATAAAGCCCATCCACGCGTAGTTCAGTGGCATTTTATCGATTTGAATGGTGCTGCCATCGCTGATGCTGGCGTAGTTTTCCAGAAGCTGCGCGCGCAGGATCTCGAAATCTTTCTGCGTCCAGATTTGCTGTTTGCGGGTCTGGATATCCATCAAGCGTTCGATGACTGCTTCACGTACAAAGACCTGCTCGCCGCAAGCTTGGGTGTCTGGCGCGCGGGATAGGATGCGTTCGGCCAAGGTGGTGCCAGAACGTGGCAGGCCGGTGATAAACACGAAGGGCGGTGCCGCTTGCGTGTCTGGGCGTGTGATGGGGTTGGGGAAAGTGGCCTTGGCAAACCCTGCCAATTCCAGATCAGCGCGCAGGTTATACGGGTGTTTCTGGGCTGAGAGCTTGTTGCCATGCGCCAAAAAGGCAAACGCCTCGTCGTGTTCCTTAAGGCTGTGCAGCGCTTCGAACATGCCAAAGTGGATTGGGGCGCTGTCTGGATTATCTTTACCGATCGAGGCAATCGCCTGCCGCATCTGGGTGATATGTGGATCGTTTGGTTTATACGTGTGCACCGCTGCCATGTTCACGTGAATGGCGCCATCTTTCGGGCGACTGCGCAGGCTTTCTTGAAAATGCTGTGCGGCTTTGGTTTTGTCACCTTGCGAGCGGGCCACAAGCCCGAGGTTGCGTTGCGCGATGGCGTTGTCTGGGGCTTGTTTGAGAACCTGTTCAGACACGGCTTTGGAGGCTTCGGCGTCGCCGATTTCGTGCAAAGCCCGCCCTTTCAGGTTCAGGCTTTCAATGTCGTTTGAATTGCGCGCGATTAAGCTATCGGCGATGCCGAGGGCCGCATTGAAATCGGAGAGCTCGACCAAACAGGCGCCAAGGGCGTATTGGATTTGCGGGATATCCGGCGCGAGGGCGGCGGCGGCTTCGAGGTTGGCCCGGGCGGCGTGCCAGTCTTGGCTGCGCTCGGCCTCTTGGGCGGCTTCTAGCAGGCTTGGTGTGGCCTTGCTGCGCAGGTCTGCAAAGGTTTGCTGGGCGCGTTTGTTCTTGGGGAACTTATCCAGCACCCGTTGGCACAAGGATTGCGCCGCCAGCCAGTCTTGCTTTTTGACGGCCTGCCGCGCTTGGGTCAGAGTTTTATCCACTGAGAGAGCTGCGGCCATGGGGTATCCTTGCAAGGTATTATTGGATTTCTCCTAGAATAAATCAGCCCCCCGCCCCGTCAACAAAGATTGGTTAAACGCTAAGTTAAAGAAATAAAGAAAAACCCCATGCATTTGGGGGTGCATGGGGTTTGTATTCTTGGTGTTTCAGCCGGTTTATTCGGTGGCTGTGGTCTCATCAGCCGCTTCAGGCGCGGCGGAGAATGTGGCCAAATAGGCTGCCACGTCTGCTCCGCCCTTGTTGAGCTTGAAGGTCATGCGGGTTTTGCCGTCGGTGCCTTGGGTTTTCAGATAGCCGCGTGGATCAGCGGCGAATTCGGCAATTTTGGCTTCATCCCAGACGAACCCTGCTTCGTTCAGCGCCATCAAAGATTTGGTGTAGCGGAAATCGGCGCTGCCGGCGGTTGCGCCTACGATGCCATATAGGTTCGGGCCCGTGCGTCCGCCTTTGACGATCACGTTTCCATCAGTATCTGCAATCGTGTGGCAAGAGCGGCATTTGCCAAAGACCTTGGCGCCCGCTTCGGCATCGCCTTCGGCGAAGGCTGGCAGGGCTGTGACGCAAAAGACTGTGGCGAGTGCTGTGCTAAGTCGTTTCATAGTGTCCTCATGGATCAGCGCGTTCAAGGCAGAGGTAATGCAGTGCGCGCACGGTTCCAATGGACAAATTGGCGCGGGGCGATGACATCAGAGTGATTGCCCAAAAACCTCGCCGAATGCCTTTTGTAGCGCCACATCAACGTCATCCATGGTGACCGGTAGGCCGAGATCAACCAATGAGGTCACCCCGTGTTCGGTGATGCCGCAGGGGACGATGCCGGTGAAATGTTCAAGATCCGGTTCGACGTTGATGGAAATGCCATGAAAACTGACCCACTTGCGCAGACGAATACCGATGGCCGCGACTTTGTCTTCGGCGTCTGCTCCGGTGATGGTTTTCGGCTTGTCGTTGCGCACAACCCAAACGCCCACGCGACCATCGCGGATTTCGCCTTTGATGTTGAATTGGTCCAGCGTTTCAATCACCCATTTTTCCAGATCACGCACAAAGCAGCGCACGTCTTTGCCGCGTTTGGCCACATCGAGCATCACATAAGCGACGCGCTGGCCCGGGCCGTGGTAGGTGTACTGCCCGCCGCGTTTGGTATCGTAGACCGGAAAACGATCAGGGTCGGTCAGGTCTTCAACCTTGGCAGAGGTGCCAGCGGTGTAAAGCGGTGGGTGTTCAACCAGCCAGATGCATTCTTTGGCCTCGCCTGCGTGAATCGCGGCGGCGCGGGTCTCCATAAAAGAAACCGCTTCGTCATAGTCGGTCAGCCCGTTGCTGATGATCCATTCAACCATATTTATCCGGGGAGGACCCCCGCCTCTTTCAGAGCTGGTACATAGGTTCGGCTGGCAGGAATGTCCTGTCCAGAGCTGAGGGTCAAGATGGCTTTTGCCCCGTCGCGTTTGGCGGCGGTGATGTGATCGAGCGCCACCCAATGCGAGCGATGCACCTGCATGCCCTTTGTGTCGCCCACTTCGTCCATCGCATCAGATAGGCGCATCAGCAGCAGTTCTTGGCCGTTGGTGGTGGTCACCTGCACATAGTGATCGCTGACAGACATCGCCACAAGCGCCCCGCGCTTTTCGAGGGGCAAGCGGCGCAGGATGGCGGGTGGTTGCGGTGCGGCTTCTTCGGTTTTGCCACCTGCGTGGCGTTTGAAATAGACAATGCCGCAGGTGATGATCGTAGAGATCACAACCACATTCACCCCAAGGCCCAACATGCCTTTGATCGCTTCTGGCGGTAGATCAAAGAGCGCGATGTTGATCAGCATCAGAGCTGCGAAGATCGAAAGCCCCGTGCACAGCCCTGCCCCAATGGTGGCGGGCCATTCTGGCAAGCCCAGACGCGACAGCAGGGCATTTACGAAGGTCGCCACAAAGCTGCCAAGGAAATAAAAGAGCGCACAAAGCGCCGCCCAATAGATGACGCGCGGCACAGTCTGCATGACTTCTGACGTTTGGAACGGACCAGACAGGCCAAGCACCACACCAATCCCCAAAAGCCCAATGAGTTTGGTTTTATTGGCAAAACTCTGTTGCACTTCGCGCTTCGCAAGCTGCAGGGGCGTGTCGTTCACGTAGACCTCCGACCATTTACGTCATTGTACTAGAGACGGGTCTGACAGCGGTGCAGATGTTTTTCAACGATTAATTGAACGCTTCTTTGCAGACCGGAGACAGACCTATGGATAGCCTAGCCACCCTCGCCCAAGCCGACTTTGCCGTACAGTTGCATGTTGTCTGTGCCTTGGTCTCGATTGGAATGCTGCCTTTTGTGATGTGGCGCAAAACGCGGGATCGGATGCATAAGATCATGGGCTATACATGGGCGGTTGCGATGGCAGGCACAGCGCTGTCGTCTTTTGCGATATCCAATTTCGGCATGGTTGGCCCGTTTAGCCCGCTGCATGCTTTGGCTGTTCTGACTTTGTGGACGCTGTACAGCACGATCCGCGCTGCGATCCGCCGCGATATCAAGCGCCATAAGACGGGGCTGCGGAATTTGGCGACTTACGGTTTAGGCATTCCGATGGTGCTGAATTTCCTGCCAGAGCGCCTGTTCACCCGCGCTTTCTTTGAGGGCAACGGTTGGCCGGCGCTTTGGGCCTCGGCGGTGATTGTGGCGCTGATTGTCTTGTGGCGGCTTTGGGTGCGTGAGGATCGCCCTATGCAGAAAGTTCTGGCGCGGTTGCCGGTGTTGCGCAGCGTTTAAACGGTTGGCTTAGAACTTTCGAAAGCGGCGCTTGGTTTTTCCAAGCGTCGTTTCATTTTATACTTTTCATCCGTTTTGCGGTTCGCTATAGACCGCTTCACCAGTCATGTGCGGTCGTGGCGGAATTGGTAGACGCGCAACGTTGAGGTCGTTGTTCTTTAACCGGAGTGGAAGTTCGAGTCTTCTCGACCGCACCATTTACCCCCCTGAAAATTTGTTCTGCGGCTTGCGGCTTTAATGCCGCTTTTGGCGTTCAACTATGGGCGGCAACCCGTTGATCAGACACAAAAAAGCCGAGCCCTTTCTGGCCCGGCTTTTGAGATTTCTTGAGCGAAGATTTAGCCCGCCATACGTTCCTGAACCATGCGGATCAGGGTTTGGTGATCTTTGTCGAAGTTACGGATGCCTTCGGCCAGCTTCTCTGTCGCCATTGGGTTGGCGTTCAGCTGCCAGCGGAATGTGGCCTCGTCCATTGTCACTGGAGCAACGCCAGTTGCGTTGTCAGCAGACAGAACGCGGGGCAGTTCGGCCTCTTCAGCTTGCAGGGCTTCCAGCAGTTTTGGCGCGATGGTCAGGTTATCGCAGCCCGCCAAGGCTTTGATCTGGTCTGTGCTGCGGAAGGATGCGCCCATGACGATCGTGTCGATCTTGTTGGACTTGTAGTAGTCGTAGATGCCGCGCACGGATAGAACGCCTGGATCTTCGTCTGGGGCGTAGTGATCGCGGCCCTCGGCCTTTTTGTACCAATCAGTGATACGACCCACGAATGGGGAGATCAGGTAAGCGCCCGCATCAGCACAGGCCACGGCTTGTGCGTGTTCAAAGAGCAGCGTCAGGTTACAGTCGATCCCCTCGCCTTGCAGGATTTCTGCGGCGCGGATGCCTTCCCATGTGGAGGCCAGTTTGATCAGAACGCGGTTCTTGTCGATGCCGCGCTCTGCGTAATCAGCGATGATGGCACGGGCCAGATCGACGGATGCCGCAGTGTTGAAGGACAGGTTTGCATCCACTTCTGTGGAGATACGACCCGGGATCAAGCCTGCCAGACGTGCGCCGACGGCCACGGTGAGTGTATCCACAACACCTTTGGCATCTTTGCCGGACTTCTTGCCTGCCTCGATTTCAGCTTGCACCAGCTCTTCGGAAGCTTCGTCTTTCAGGGCGGCCAACACCAAAGATGGGTTGGTTGTGCAATCCACAGGGTTCCAGGCCTTTACGGCATCAACGTCACCAGTGTCAGCGACCACGGTGGTCATTTCGCGGAGTTGTTCGAGAACGGTGCTCATCAGATCGAAGTCCTTTTGTTCAACGCGCATATCCAGAGCTGCGCGGTGTGCATCTTTTCTGTGCCCTTCCTAGGCGATTCCCACAGGTAGGTATAGAGAGTGCGTTCCACAGCCTGCGCCGTGCCTCTTTACGTGGAGGGTTTGGGTTTCGAGACCTGTTGTTTGGATTGGCACTCCAAGACTGTGGTTTGTTTTTCTAAGAAAAGAGGTTTGCGCGGGGCAAAGGAGGCCACGATTTTGCAGCGCATGGCGAGATCGTTGTAAAAGCTGCGCTCTTCTGGGGTTGGGGCGGCGGCGCGCAGATCAGACAGGCCAGAGATCACAAAGAGGGTCACGCCCTCGGCTTGCCATTCCGCCAGAGGTTTTGCGGCAAGCTTTTCTGAGGGCAAGACCCGTACCACGCCTTCTGCATTGTTTACCTGCTGCAATTGTATGTTGCTGACAGCGCTTTGGCCCTGTTGTTGGGTTTGCAAATACAGCGGCACATCAAAGGACAGCGGCCGCGCCGTGGTTTGCTGCCAGATGCCAACGCAACCAATCAGCGCAAAAAGCAAGCTGCCCAAAGTGAATACGGCCCCAACTGGACGCAAAAAACGCGTGAGTGCCACGAGGCTTAGGGCGCTTAGGAGTTGGACGCTTACAAAGTAGCCAGCCCAGAGGCTTTCTGATTGGTCCCCTGCGACCCCGAGCGCCAGAAAGAACATCCCTAAAACCAACCCGCCCCACAATGCCATCAACACGGCGGGTTGCTTGAAGCTGAAGACCAAAAGCGGAAACAGAACAAAGGCCACAGGCGTGAGAATTCCAAGACCTGTTTGCCAATGGACAAGGCGCAGCCCTAACTGGTGGATGACATGATCATATTGCACGGCGGGCAGCGTTAGATCTGCCCAGAGTTCTGCCACAAGCGTGGGCAATACCGGCAAGAGGGTTTGGATGCCTTGAAAGGCGCTGAAGTTGAAGAGACCCCAAAAGGCAAGACAGGCCAGTACGCTGCGCAGCATTGCGCCAGCAAAGCGGCGGAGGCCGAGCTGTGGGAGCAGCACCAATACATGTGCCAAAATCAGCGGAACGGTTAGAAATGCAAAGGCTGTGTTGATGCTAAGCCCTAGGCCGAGCGCCATGCCCAGAACCCAGTCGGGGCGTTTTCGATCGGGCGCTTGGGACTTACGTAAACTGAGGTAAGCCAACCACATCGCGATCGCCGCGAAGGGCAAGTCTGCGCCGTAAACATATGACAGGACTATAGAAATCGGGGCAAGCGCCACAAGCAATGCCACAGCGACAGCTTCGTTTCTGCTGAGACCTAAAGCGTTTGCAAAGCCAAAGCTTAGCGGGGTCATCACGGCGGCGGTGGCTGCGATGAGCGCGCGCCTGGTGAGACGGAGGAGCTCTGGATTGTTGGCCGAATGCGCTTGAAATGCCTCAAGACTGTCCCACCAGTTTAAGGCCATGCCGGTGCCGTATACCCCCCCGAAGGACAATGCAGTCATATAGGTGAGCAAAGACGAGGTGCCACCTTTGAGCTGGCCTAGCGGATCCTGCAAGATCAGCATCGCTTCTTGAAGGCCGGTTTCGCCAAGGTGCGCCCCGTGATCGATGCCGATCAAGCGAATGCTGAAAGCAAAGACAAACAGCAAGCACATGATGATCCATGTTTTGCTAGGTTTGTTTTGAGCGTACATGGGAACCCCGGTTACGATGTGGATGCTGGGACAGGTGGATTTTAGGGCCAGCTTTGCCGTCTGAGTAGACGCTATCGGATAAGGGGTAGCTCTGTAATGGTAAAAATTGGGGAAAAATCTATGTGGCTGCCCCGAAACTTTGGCGCTGGATTTGGCCGTGGGGCAGTTCACTAGCGTTGCAGTCGCAAATGCAAAGAGGTTCGGGAGCATTGGCCACCGAACCTTTCAAACTTAAGCTATTGAAATATTAAGAGAACAGGCTTTCTGCTTTGTTCAGAACGACGCCCAACAGTTGGGTGCGATCCCCAAGTGCTTGTTCGGCCCGTTGAATTTCTTCAGGCGTGGACTGACCGCCGCCCACGACGAGCAGCACGCCGTCTACGTTTGGCAGGAAGCCCAAAACATCATCGCTGTCTAGAACGGACGGCAGATCGAAGATCACCATATCCGGCGCAAGAAGATCCTGCATTTCGGACAAAACATCTGAGGTCATCATCTGCTGGATCAGCTCAGAAGAGTTCGTCACCTTGGTGTCATTCAGGCCCAGTGCCAGCGATTGGCCTGCGCGGATCAGGTATTCTTCGGGGGCGATATGGCCTGCGAGATAGTCTGACAAACGACCTGGGTTTTGCACCCCTAGGATTTCAGCCAGTTGCGGATTGGTGAAATGCATATCGAACAGGATGGTGCGCACGCTTTGCATACGCGCCACGGACATCGCCAAATTGGCCGCGATAAAGCTTGCCCCGCAGCCTTCGCTGACGCCGCAAACGGCAACGCGGGTCCAACCATTGTCGCGCATGGCCAACAAAAGACGTGTGCGCAGCATGTCAAAACGCTTGTGCGCTGGATCGGTTTTCTGCGCTGTCACGATGCGCTTGCGCATCAGATAGGCGTTGTCCAGCTGGATTTGGTGCATTTCGTCCCACAGGACCTGCGCCTCATCCCCCAATGTCATGTAGACATCGGACTTCTGCGGTTCTGGTAGCTGTTTCTTCGGCATGGGCTTTCCTAATCGGTTCGCGCTTGCTTCGCATAAGAATGCGGGGAAATTATGGCGGCGGCGTTAAAAACCAAGCAAATTGGCCTTGTCGATGGCTTCGTCGATGAAGGCGGCTTTGCTGCTTTCTGGCTGCCAGTTCAGCACCTCTTTGGGCAGGCTGTTGTCAAAGGGCGAAAGGTGCGCGCGGGATTTCCAATCGGCCAGCGAGGGGCGGATCGCGCCGTGGCGACGCAGGGCGTGCTTCTTAAGCAGGTATTTCACTGCATCCACCATCCAGAAGGCGGTGAGATTGCCCGAGGCCACATCGATTTTGGCGCCAAGGCGTTTGTGGATCGCCCCGAAGTAATCGCGCGCGGACATCATTGAATCCGCCACGAGGTTGAAGCTTTGGCCAATTGCCGCTTCGTTTTCCATCATCAGAACAAGGCCTTCGGCCACGTCTTCGATCAGAACAAACGGCAGAATATTTGTGCCATTGCCCCAGATGCGTACTGCGCCGGCGCCGTGCCAGCGGCCAATGCCCCAGTGTTGCAATGGCCCCCCTGCCCCAACGACGATACCCGGACGGGCAATCACCAGCGGCAGGCCGCGGGAATGGTGCATCATTTCAAGCTCATGCTCGCATTTCGCTTTGGAGCGGGCATAAAGGTTGCGATCTTCCATATCCTCGGCAAAACCCGTGTCTTCGGTGATGGTTTGCTGCGGATCGCTCATGTCGTAGCTGGCGATGGTGCCAGTGTAGATGAAGCGTTTCACACCAGCCATCAGCGCAGCTTCGGCGATGCCAACTGTGACGCCGACGTCGTTTTGAAGGCAGGCTTCCCATGTGGTGTCGAGCGATTTGCCAAGGTGGTATACGGCTTCGATGCCGTCCATGGCTTCGACCAGCGCGTCTTGGTTGGTCAGTGGCGCGGAATAGAGTTCGACGTGATCTGCGATGTCATCAAACGGGCCGGTTTGCCCGCGTGACAGCACGCGCACATCTTTGCCGCGGGCGACCAGTTTGCGTGTGAGCGCGCGGCCGATGAAGCCTGTGCCGCCGATGACCAGAACCGATGGTTTTGGTTTCTTTTTGGTCTTCGGCTTAGGTTTTGCGCCCTGTTTGGGTAGCATTTTCAACGTGTCATCAATGGCTTGCATGACGTTTACCGCTGCATCGCCGTCAAAGCGTGCATCCAGTGGCTG
This sequence comes from uncultured Paracoccaceae bacterium, assembly GCA_947499725.1. GTDB lineage: Bacteria > Pseudomonadota > Alphaproteobacteria > Rhodobacterales > Rhodobacteraceae > Cognatishimia. The sequence goes on from CANMPK010000001.1 coordinate 1,173,992, forward strand.
GCCGGTTTGCAAGGAGTCGTAGAAGGCCGCGAAAGCGCCTTGGAAGCTGATGCCATAGGCGGATTTGCGATTGAGCGATGAGACCTGACGGGCCGCATTCACCACGCCTTCGCGTAGGTTTTGACCCGCAAGGGAAAGCTGTTTGCGCAGTGGGTTTACCACGATATCCGAGGCGTTCTCAGCCTCGATAACCAACGTATCATGCGCGTAGTTCAAGCGGGCCTGTGCGGTGGAGCCGCGCACGGTGACAGAGCGATCGTCCATGGTTTCGACCATGGAGATATTAAAGGTCACATCCACATCCCCTGCCCGCGCCAGAATGCGCCAGCTTTGCGGGCGGTCAGTATCGGCTGGCAAGGCGATGGCTTTGCCAAGGCTGAGGTATTCAATGTCGAGCGGGCCAAACAGATCAACCGCAAAGGCGTAAAGATGCGGACCGAGTTCGAGCAGCAGGTTCTTTGGCTCGCGCAGCAACCAAAGCCCAAAGGGGCCAGAGCGCAGGGGCGCGAGGGGGAAGTGCCAGTTGATTTCGGCAGATGTGATACGGCCCAGATCGCCGCTCGCTTTGGCGGCTTTCAGGCGTTGGTAACTGGGCAGGCCCATGAAGTTGTGACCGGCGGCAAAGGTCTTACCGGTGGTTTTTGCTGTATCAACAATGGCTTGTGTCTCTTCGGCGGACAGCGCCACAGGTTTTTCGACAAAGCAATGCAGCCCCGCGTTGAGGCATTTCTGCGCCAATGCTGCGTGGGAATTGGGCGGGGTCAGAATGTGAACCACGTCGCAGATATCTGCTGCGATCAACTCATCCAAATCGGTGAAAGCCTGTGCGCCATGGGCTTCGGCAAAAGCATTGGCTGCGCTTTGCGACAGGTCGCAAACCGCCGTAAGGGTTGCGCCTTTGGTGGATTTCAGCGCTTCGGCGTGCCAGTCGGCGATATAGCCTGCGCCAATGATTGCGGTGCGGAGAGGCGTTTGGGTCATGTCACTTATACTCAATAATTTGCATGCGGCGTCCTTTCAGACGACGCCAATGAAAGATGGCCATGCCGATGGCATTGGGGATTTTTGATAGGGTCAGAAGGCGGCTGTGGCGGTAGGCGCGGCTGCGCTCCATGCCGTTTTGGGTAAGGCCTTTGGCGGTGCGCAGGTAATTCACAGCATAGATGCCAAGTGGCAGGATCAGCAGCCATTTACAGGTTAGCAAAGCGATCAGCGCAAGGGCTGGCACGGCAACGCCATAGGCCAGCACGCGCTTTTGTTCTGTGGCGAAATATGGTGGGTGCATATGGCCCACTTGTGCAAAGCCGTGGCCTGAGCGAATGGCGCGTTGCCACCATTGGCCAAAGCGCAACATAGCTGCGTCGTGGCGGGTCATTTCATGTGGCAGGCGGCGCATTTTCCAGCCCTGCGCACGCACGCGCACGCAGAATTCATCGTCTTCGGCGGCGATGACTGTGTTGTCAAAGTTACCTGCTTCTTCAAGAGCTTGCGGGCGAACCATCATGTCGCCACCGCAGGTGTCGATCTCGCCTTCTGGGCGATCCCATTCAGCGTGGCAGAGGTCGTTATAAAGGCTGGCCTCGGGATAGATTTCACGGCGCCAACCGGTGACGATGCCTAGTTGTGGGTCTGCTTCGAGGGCTTGAACGGCAGCCTCGAGCCAGCCATCCACAACCATGCAGTCGCCATCAACAAATTGCACGTAGTCGGTTGTGCCGAGGGTTTGCAGATGCTCGTAGCCTTCGCGGCGTGCGCGGGCGGCGGTGAAGGGGCGGTCTGCTTTTAGTTCAACCACCTCTGCCCCCATGGCGCGGGCGTTGGCGACAGAATTATCAACCGAGCCGCTATCGACGTAGATCACGCGATCCGCTTTGCCTTGCAGCGACGCAAGACAAGCCTGAAGGCGCGCGCCTTCGTTGCGGCCGATGGCGATGACAGCGAGGGTTGTCATGGCGTTGGTCCTTTCGGGCGCAGGGTGTTGGGTGGGGTGTCTTGGGTGTAGCCTTCAAACAGGTTTGAGAGCCATTCCGCTTCATGGGCGATGTTAAATTCCGCCTGCACTTTGGCGCGGCCCGCCTGCCCCATTTCAGCTTGCAAAGCTTTGTTTGTGTTTAGGTTTTCGATGGCTTCGCCAAGCGCGATTTGATCGCTCGGCGGCACAAGACTGCCAGACACGCCGTCTTCGACCAGTTCAGGCACGCCTGCGATGCGGGTTGTGATGACCGGGCGCGCGGCGGCCATGGCTTCCATCAGCACAACAGGCACGCCTTCGGCGAAGCTGGGCAGGATGAAGATATCGTGTTGGGTCAGAAGGTCTGCGACGTCTGATTGGGATTTATAGCCCACGAAATCAACGCGATCTGTCAGGCCGAGGTCTTTGGCTTGGTTTTCCAAAGCGGCGCGGTCTGGGCCGTCGCCAACCACTGTTAGCGAGACTTCGGGTTGATCTGCCAAGGCGTTAAGTAGAACTGGCAAGCCTTTGACGGCGGCCAAACGGCCCACGAACAAAAGCTGGGCTTTGCTGTTTTGAGTGCATGCGCTGGCATATCGGTCGGGCTGCACGCCGCAATGCACGATGTGCAATTTGGACCAGTGATCCGGCGCGCTGAAGCTCATGGCTTGGGAGCGGCAGAAATGGCTGATGCAGGCCACAAAGCGTGCTTTCTCGATCTTTTTATCGAGCCGCCAATGGTCTGGCGCGAAGAAGATATCGGGGCCATGCAGGGTGAAGCTGAAGGGAATGCCCGTCATTTCAGATGTCAGCATAGCCACCGTGCAAGAGGATTTGGCGATATGGTTGTGCAGATGCGTGACATTTTGGCTGCGCAGATGATCACCTAAAACGGCTGCTTCTAGGAAATAGAACAGCTGATACAGCGTGGATTTCACGCCGCCCGGATTGGTTTGCAGCGCAAGGCGCAAGGCTTTGCCATAGCGGCGTGGATTTTCGCGCAGGAAACGCCAGTGGCATTTCAAAAGATGCAACGGCGATTTCGCGGCTTTGAGCACATGAAAGGTGCGTGCCGCTTCGGCGCGTTGTTCTTCGCCGACCAGATGTTCAGCCCCTGTTTCGCGGATCGAGCAGGTGGAAACGTCATGACCCAAGTCGCGCAGGGCTGCGACCTCGCGCTGGATAAAGGTATCCGTGGCGCGGGGGTATTCCCCTGTCAGGTATGCGATATGTGTCAGCGCGCCCATGGCATTGGCTCCATTGGGTCACAGCGGGTTGTCATGTCTTGCGCGCCGGTGTTGTCGCCTGCGTTTTGAATGGCCAAAGTGACCTCATTCAGGTGCAGAGCGAAATCACCTGATAGGCGGCTTTGTGTATTTTTTTCAATGGCTTGCAGCATTTCGACAGGTCCAAGCGCGAAGTTCATGCTGGCCGCGCCCCAGCGCCCGACTTTTGGGTGGGTCTGCTTGCCAAGTTTGATTTTGCGGCCCAGCGGGCTTTCCAGCAAACGGCGGCGGATGCGCAGGCGGCGGTAGAATTTCACAGGGGCGCTGTTATCCCATGCTTTTTTGACGGTCAGCACGCCCTCATCGCCAATGATGCGGATTTGGTGATCATGCGGCGCGACGATGGAACAAGTCAGACGCACAACGGGGCCGTTTTCGAAGAACAGCGTTGCGATTGATACATCTGGTGTGCCCTGCCCGCTTGGGTCTTTGTCGGGCAGCACCTCGGCAGAGGCGGCAACGACGCGGCGCACAGAGCCGAACCAGGCGATCAGCCAGCTGAGGTAATAGCCTGCATGTTCGAGGGTGCAGCCCACTTGGAATTCATCTTCGGCCGGCCAAGGCGCGCCGCTTTCGCTGCGCCAGTCTTGGAATGGGGCTTGCGGAATAAAGCCATCGTCGAGTTCTGCATAGATCAGACGCGGTGTGCCAGCGACTTGGTCGCGCAGGGCTTTGCCGAGGGTTTGGGCGGCTTCGCCCAAGGCGCTGCAGGGTGCGGAGGCCATCATGAGGCCTTTGTCGCCCGCAAGATCGTGCAAGGCTTTGGCGTGATCCATCGATACGGCCAGAGGCTTTTCAGAATAAACATGGTGGCCAGCGTTCAGGCAGGCGGCGTTGATTTCATAGTGGCTGGACGGATTGGTCAGGTTCAGGATCAGGCTGCCTTTTGGGGCATTGTCCAAAAGCTCTTGCAGGGTGCCACATTGCGGCACATCCCAATAGTCGCAGAAGGTTTGAAGGCGGGTTTTGTCTTGATCGTAAACGCCCGCGATTTGAACATGCGGAAAGGTCGCGAAAGACCTTAGGTAAAGGTCCGCGACGAAACCGCAGCCGATGATCGACACAGAACTCATGTCTTTGCCTGCTCGCTTTCAATTCTTTTCAGGCGAAATTGCCTGTCTTTGCGCCCGTCTTACAAAGCAAAATGGACAAGAATAAGACGACGCCCCCACATTTGAGACTAAGTGAAAAAAGATCTAAGATGCCACAAAAACACCCAGATCCCATCGTAGATCATCCGAAAGACTATCTGGAGCACTTTATGTATTTCGAAACCGGACATGGCCAAATTGCTGTGAACGTGCCCAATTTAGATCAATTGAAGGCCCGCGTGAGCGATCATTTCAACGCGCGCGATGGCTTTGCTTTGGCGACGATCAATCTGGACCACCTTGTGAAACTGGATCGTGATACAGCGTTTTATGGGGCCTATGCCTCGCAGGATTTGGTTGTGGCGGATGGCAATCCGATTGTCTGGCTGTCTAAGATTGCAGGCAAACCGGTTGAGCTTTTGCCCGGGTCAGAGCTTGTGGTGCCTTTGGCAGAATGGGCGACGGATGCAAAATGTACGATCGCGCTGTTTGGCAGCACGCAAGAAGCCCTGATGGACTCGTCTGAAGCGCTGCGCCAAGCGGTGCCCGGTGCGCAGATCGTTTGCATGATTGCGCCTGAATTTGGGTTTGATCCCACGGGCCCTGCGGCCAAGGACGCTTTGGAAACCATCGAAGCATCTGGAGCGTCTCTGTGTTTTCTGGCGTTGGGTGCGCCGAAACAAGAACGCTTTGCTGCTTATGGTCGCGAGATCGCGCCAAGTGTTGGCTTTGCCAGCATTGGGGCTGGATTGGATTTTCTTGCAGGTGCGCAAACGCGCGCGCCTTTGATTGTGCGTAAAGTCGCAATGGAATGGCTTTGGCGCATGATGGGCAATCCAAAACGATTGGCGAAACGCTATTTTGATTGCGCGACCATCATGCCAAGCCAAATGCGTGCGGCCTTCCGGTTGCGCCAGAAAGATGCTTTATGAGCGGGACACCCCTCCCCCATTACGAAAAGGTTTCTGCTGACACGCCAGATTTGTCGCGTGAGCGCATTCGTCGGTTTTGGGATCCTGGTCCAAAATTGATCCGCTCTGTGCGGCGCTATCAAGCGGCTCAAGAAAAGGGCGGTGTTGTCGGCAAACTCTGCGCAAAATATTGGGTGCTGGTGCATCGGTTTTGGTCTGTTGTCACGCAAACAGAAATTCACCAGCATATGGACGTGGCTGGCGGTTTACAGCTGCCCCACCCGACTGGGATTATTGTGCATCAGGACTGTAAGATCGGTCCGAACTGCATGATTTTTCAACAAGTGACCCTTGCGAGCGCTGTGATCCTTGAAGGGCACGTTGATATCGGTGCTGGGGCTAAAATCCTTGGCCCATTGACCATTGGCAAACATGCTCGCATTGGCGCGAATGCTGTTGTGACCAAAGATGTCGGTGCCTATGAGACCGTTGCTGGCATTCCGGCAAAGGTGATCCGGACTGATGCGCCGCCAGAGGCAACACAGAGCTAAATCACATTGGGTTCGTTAAGATACCGCCACGCGCCAAACGCGCTTTGGCGGTTTCTTCTGCGTTGCGTGCTTTGACACGTTCCGCATAGCCCAGCAATGCCCCAGCGAGGACCCACGTCAGCGCTGTCAGCGTTGCGTTTGGCAATAGATCAACCACATTCACGGCAAGGATCAAGCACATGCCTGCTGCAATCGGGCTTGGGTGGTAGGCCGCGTTGTTCTCGCGTTCAAAAGATCGCTTAACAGGGATCGTCACAGCACTGCGCTGAGACCATTGCATACGTTCATTCTTGGCCGATTGTCGTGTTTCATAGGCCAGCAAAAGAATGGGTAAGATCAACAAGCCGAATTCAGCGATATAGCCCACCCAGCCAAACACCCCGAGCGTGATAATCCAGCGCCCATCTGCCGTTGATAGGATTGTGCCAGAGACAGCATCGCGAATGTGATTTCGGCCCCATGACCCCCACCCAAAGATCGGCTTTTCCAAAGCGCGGTCCAGAAGGATGTTTTCATTGTCAAAACGGAAACGCAAAGACCCTTCGCGGTCGTCGTTCACTGCGGCGGCGGCGCTTAGAATGCGCTCTTCTGGGACGAGATCCATCGCTTTGACCATGGGGTAGGAAAAGGCCAAAACCGCCAAAACAACAGCGGTGCGCAGTTGCATTTTCCAAGAGCTGAAGACCACCACCCCGATGATGACAACGGCATAGAGCAACGGGCTGAGGGTTTTGTTCAAAACAAGGACCCCCGCCAAGAAGATCGTTGCGAGCAGGTATTTCAGTCGCGCCCAGCCTGTTTCATTGCGCCATAGTATGATCGCAGCGGTGACGGACATCATAATCAGCATTGCCGTCCAAATCCCGTGGGATAGAAACACAAGCGCGCGGAAGCCTCCGCCACGCACGGCTTGTTCAAAGCTGTGTTGGAAAAAGCCGTAAATCCAGATGTTCAACTGAGGGCTTAGGCGGATCTCAAGCAAGATCGGGAAACTGTAAAACACGCCAGCGATCACCAATGCGACCAAGAGATCTCGCATATCTTCGCGTGTGGTTAGTAATTGTCGGGCCAATAGATAGCTGGAGAGCATGATCGCTTGGTTCATCACCAGCGCGACCACGTCCATCGCATATAGGCCGCGGACCCCAAGTTGCGGGAAGATCAACGGCTCTGGGTTGGTGAAAACCGTGAAGACCGGACAAAAGATAAAGGTAAAGACCAAAGCCTTGCCTATGTTTGAGCCTGGCAGCAAAGGCTTCTTCACTTTGGTCATTGTATAGACCAGCAGCACCGCCATGATATTGGGCAAAGTGTCTTTAGACAGTGGCGGCATCAACGGAAAATCGAAGGCTGTCGGCGCAGGAGGCAAAAGCAAGTACGAGCTGAGAAAGGCCCAAATCAAAGCACGCCCCGGCGGTAAAAACCGGAAGAGCGCCACCAAGACAAGTGGCCAGATACCGAGTACGAGAAAGGCCAATCCGTTTGGCATTCTGCGCTTTTCCTTGTGTTTCGTCCAACTGGCCTTCGGTTATATGAACGTCAAATCCTGCGGTCTTTGCAGACCACAGGATCGACTCAGCGAAAGCCTATGCAAAAGGATTAGCAGGAAAACGCGCCAATTTCATGGCAGCTTCGACAAAAGCATATGTTTTCCAAAAGCGCCAAGGCGGGCGCGGTTGTGAGTGTTCGTTAGTGACCGCTGGCTTTTACAACAACGGAAACCGTGCGCATCAGCAAAGACAGGTCTGAGCTCAAGCTAAGTTCGGAGTCATATTGATTGTCATAGAAAGCACGTTGCGCGAAGCTTGTTTCATTGCGATCAGACACCTGCCAAAGGCCCGTGATGCCAGGGCGCATGGTATAGTAAGCTTGGCCCGGGTACAGCTTGCGCTGGCATGTCATCATTGGGCGTGGACCAACCAGAGACATCTCACCAACGAAAACGTTCCAAAGCTGCGGAAGCTCGTCCAAGGATGTTTTGCGGATCACGTGACCAACTTTCGTGATACGCGGATCATTTTTCAGCTTTTGATGGTGATCCCATTCCCGACGTGCGGCTTCGTTGCTGGCCAGATAGTCTTCCAGCTTTGCCTTCGCGTCTGGAACCATGCTGCGCAGTTTGATCATGCTAAATTCACGACCGTTCTTGCCAACACGCTTTTGCAAATAGAACGGAGATTTACCGTCCATCGCAACGCATACCGCCAAGATAGCGACAACTACGGCAACTGGCGCTGCCAGCATGAGAACAACCAAAATATCCAAAGCACGTTTGAATACTTTGCGGTACAGTCCGGGGGCCGAACGTTCTGGTATTGCCAACGCGAAATCGCGTCGATCAAAATAAGCCATCCCATTTCCTCTTCACAGAACCACTCGTAAAAAGCCCTCTGCTACGCAGCACGCGCAGCATTATCCACTGAGGTTTCCAGACCTATGCTCGCCCTAAGTTGCCCCCAACTGCTGAATTCATCAGCATGAGAGCGAGCCGGCCCTTCACTAATTTTACGACTTGATTCCTAATCAACTCACAAGGCTGTTCTATCAAATGCGGCGAAAACCGTCCAGAAGTTAGAAATACACGCATAGGGGTAGCTTGTTGTTTTTAAACGATATTTCTTAAATTAAGGGAGAAACTATCGAAATTCCCCCATGAAGTCGGCACAATTATCCAAAACTTGGTTCCAAAAAGCCTGCTAATACGGCGTTTGCTTTCAAACTGTTTCTAAACACGAAATTAATGGTGTTTCGCTTATAGGCAAAATCTCTGAAATCGGGATGTATTGGTTCAAATCTCGCCTTTTTGCACGATGCAGCTGCAGAAAACCCTATAGAGATTCGCTCGAAATAAGGAATAAGGCACAAAAAAAGGCGCCAATAAGGCGCCTTTGATAGAGGTGATTCTGTTGGGATTACCGGCCCGTCACAAGCGCCACAATCACCAGTACAGCCAAGACAAAGACCGTGATTCCAACCACCCAAGTGAGCTTGCGCCACACCTTTTCATGCGCCACTTGCACATTCGGAATAACGGCAACGGCACGTAGGCCCAGTTGGCGCTCTAGCTGGTTTTCCGTGCGAATAATCGGGTTGCGCAGTTCTAGGATTGCGACGAGCAAAATACCCAGGAAACCGGACAAAACACAGCCCATAAAGGCGATGCGTTTGCGGTTTGGCGCGATCGGTTGTTCAGGTGGAATGGCTGGCTCTAGAACGCGGAAACTCTCGCCTTGTTGGCTCGCTTGCAGCATGAGCCCCATCTCGGCCTCTGCCTGATTGCGCGTAATGACCTGATACTGATCTGTAAGCTTCTGTAGCTCGCGTTCCTGACGGCTGAGTTCACGTTCAACATCTGGCGCGCGGCGTTCCAATTCGAGGATCACGTTAATGCGCTCTGCCAACAAATCACGCTGCTGTTCCAACTGTTCAACGCGGCTGATGAAAATGTTGTTTCGCGCGCCGCGGTTGCCGGCATTCAATTCAAGCAGCTCACGTTCCAGCACTAGTTTCTCTTGCTCAAGCAATGCGAGTTGCTCGCGCTGAGCAGCCAAACCGCCGGTCAGGCTATTGAGATTATTTCGTTTAAAGTCAGCAAGTTCGCCTTCTAGCCCGTCGATCTCGATGCTCAGGCGTGCCTCTTCACTTTCAAAGAAGGCCAAGGTTTCTTCGGCCCGTTGAGAGCGCGATTGACGGCTTTCTTCCAGCACATTTGACACCAAAGTATTGGCCACGCGCGCGGCCAATTCAGGATCACCCAAACGGACCGTAATGCTGAGAGCAGTCGGCGTGATATCTGGGCGCCATGCCAAAGTTGGATCGGAAACCCGCGTCACCTGCGCTGACTCGCGCAGGGCATGGACCTTATCGCTTTCGGACATATCCGGAAGCTCTCCGAACAGGTTTTCTTGATTTACGATTGTCAGAAGATTGCCGCGAGACATCACGCGTTGTTCGATGATTTGCAACTGTTGCAGGGTTTGCGAATTGGGCGCGGCGCCTAAAGACTGCTGAACCTGCGGCTGTTCAATTTGAATCAGCGCCGTGGTTTCATATTCGCGCGGCAAGCTCAGTGCATAAAACAATGACGCAGCAATACCGATGGCCACGACAACTGCCAGCAAAACGATGTGACGTAGAACTGCGCTGAGGAGTTCATCAATTGTGGCAAGCCTGTTCATGTCTTCGCGTATTTCCTTGGGGCCCTAAAGGGGCTGTGCTCGTTTATTTACTTTGATTTGCGCCCCTTATATTAGCGCAATGTGTTCATCCGATGGCTGAATTTGGATATTCAGCATCATCTGAAAAACCTTCTTTCATATGGCACATACTCAGGATTTGGTCACCAATCGAGGCGGACAGACCTTTGAACATTGTTCCTTTTGGCAGGTGAGCGACATCTTGCATCAGTCGCGCATCAAAGCGGCCTTGGTTGTCGAAGATCAAAGACAGCGCCTGAAAATCAAACATTTCATGGCTGATGGCATATTGGCATTTGTAGATCGCTTCTTTGGCTGAGAAAAAGCGACGCGCGACCAAGTCACGGGCGTTAAACGGCAATTGGCGCAGCCAAGCCAGTTCTTCTGGGCGGCAGATTTCAGCGAAGATTTCGGCCTCGATTGGTAGAGCTGGTTCGATATCTACACCAAGTGCGCGGAAACGGTCGCGGTCTGCGACAACGGCAACGCAGGCAGTTTTGTCATGGGTGATGCTGCCGACAACGCTGCGTGGCCAGATTGGCGCGCGATCTTCGCCCATCGGGATCGCTGAGGGCGCGCGGCCGAGCGCAAGCAGCGCTTTGCGGGCTGCGGTACGGCCTGCTGCAAATTCACGCTGGCGCGCAGGTTGCGCGTTGGCGATGGCTTGCTCTTCCGTAGGCCAAAGCGGTTCTGGTTCGGCCAGTGGCGAGGACACAGCGACGGCAACGCCCATAGGCACCAAGGAGCGCGCGCCCTGTTCGAGCATGGAAAGACGACGGATTTGCAGGGTCATGATTGTATCTCCCGACGGCGTGCACGCAAGGCACGGCGTTTTAGCATGGCGTCTTGGCGCGGATGACCGGCTGACGCGATTGGTTGTGGTTGCTGCCCCGCAGCCGGCGGCACCGGCTGTTCTGTGGTACGCGCAGGGGCTGATCCCCCAAGCGTTTCAATCCGCTCTGCCAGTGCACCCAGCGTTGGAAAGCGGAAAATGTCTGTGATGGAAAGGGTTTGGAAGCCCAAGCTATCACGCAATTCTCGGTGCGCCTGCACGGCCAAAAGGCTGTGGCCACCAAGATCAAAGAAGTTGTCGTTTGGCCCAACATTTGCGATGCCGAGGATACGTTCCCACACTGCAGCAAGGCTCTGTTGGATGGCGGCTTGGCCCTTGGCGCTGGTTTGCGCGGATGCCACTGGCGCAATGGCTTGCGGCGCAGGTTTTGGCGCAGATGGTTTGGGCAGCGCTTTGCGATCGACCTTTTTGTTTGGTGTCAGCGGAAAGCTGTCTAGGCGCACGAAGTGGCGCGGCACCATGTAATCCGGCAGATGTTCTGACAGGTGCGCGCGCATCATTGCGTCGCTTTGATCGCCGCGCAGGTAAGCCACAAGACGCACATCACCTGGGTTGTCTTCGCGTGGAATAACAACGGCTTGGTTGATGCCTTGCATCTCTTCAAGACGGCTTTCGATTTCGCCAAGTTCAATTCGATAGCCGCGGATTTTGACTTGATGATCGGCACGGCCAATGAAATCAAGGCCGCCGTCCAAACGCCCGCGCACCAGATCGCCGGTGCGATAAAGGCGGTCAGTTGTGTCAAACGGGCTTTTCACGAAACGATCTTGCGTAAGGTCATCGCGTTGCCAATAGCCACGCGTCACCCCTGCCCCGCCGATGTACAATTCACCTGCCACGCCAAGCGGAACGGGCTGCATCGCGTCATCCAGAACATAGAGACCCGTGTTGGCAATCGGTTGGCCCACATGCACGATACCATCATCCGCAGTTGCTTTGGCCGTGGAGGACCAGATCGTGGTTTCAGTGGGGCCGTACATATTGGTGATGGTTGCGTCTGTGATGGCGTTCAGCTCGCCGACCAGTTTGCCCGGCAGAGCCTCGCCGCCAATCATCAAATGATCGACTTGAGCAAGCGCAATGCTGGCTTCTGTATTCATGGTCAGCATACGCGCCATAGATGGCGTGCATTGCAGGTGGGTTACCTTGTGGCGCAGGACTTGGCCCGCGATTGAGACATCACTGTCAGCCACACCGATCTCTTGGTTGGTTTCCTTGAGAACCTGCGCAAGGCGCGTGAGACCATCCAAAACAACAGGTGTTGGGATGCCGTAGTCAATCAGGCAGGCCACTTCGGCGACACCGATTTTCTTAAGCTCTTCAACGCGCTGCACACAATCGTTCACCGTGCCAAACAGACCAGAGTCTTCGAAATAGCGTTGGAAGGCGAAATCTAGGATGCCGTCCATTTCTTCATCTGTCAGCCCAGTCAGATCAAGCTCGAATGGGTTCTTCACCCCGTCTGGTTTTTTGAAGGCTGGGAAGGCCCAAGCGTATTGTTTGATCAGACCAGCGGCAGAGCGCAGGTAATTCTTCATCGGATCCCGCGCGGTTTCGCGGGCCTCTTCGCGGGTGTTGCCCACGAAGGTGTGCAGCATCAGAGTGACTTTAAACTTGGCCGGATCATACCCCGCTTCGCGCAAGGCCGCGTGGTAGATCGCGGTTTTTTCCTGAACCTCGTCAATGGTTTGACCCAGAAGGTGTGTGAGCACATTGGCGCCGTTGCGCCCTGCTTCTTTCCATGTTTCAGGGTTGCCTGCGGTGGTTACCCAGATCTCGGGCGCGTCAGACACAGGACGCGGCTGAGTCACAACCGGCATCATGGTGCCGTCTTGGCGCGGGAACTCAACCGGCTCGCCTTTCCACAGGGTACGCAGGTCTTTGATCTGCTCAAACATCGCGGTTTTATTGGCCGGTGGTGTGTTTTCTGGACGCAGCACAAAATCATCCGGCTGCCAGCCGCTGGCAATGGCCAGACCAGCTTTGCCGTCTGTCAGATTGTCGATTACAGCCCATTCTTCGGCAATGCGGGCTGTATGGTGCAGCGGCGCAACGCAGCTGCCTGCACGCACGCCGATGTTTTTCACGAAACCTGCCACGGCTGCGCCGGTGACCGATGGGTTCGGGTATGGGCCACCAAAGGCGTGGAAATGGCGTTCTGGGGTCCAGACCGCGCAGAAGCCGTTGTCATCGGCAAATTGCGCGCCTTTGAGCAGCAGTTCATATTTGCCTTTGCCTGCGCCGTCATCATTGCCCCAATAATACAGGCTGAAATCGATGCCGGAGGCGCCAGAGCCCACAGGGCCATCAGAGATTTGCGTGGCGCTTTCATCGCCGGACAGCACCAGCTTGAAGCCGCGAGACAAGGTGTAGAAGAGCTCTAGCACCGAAATGTCAAAGGACAGGCTGGTGACCGCGAGCCAAGTGCCAGCGCCGTTTTGCGGCACAGCGCTGTCCATGCCCGCAAAGAAGTTTGCGACATTGCGATGTTCCACCATCACGCCTTTTGGGCGGCCAGTGGAGCCTGAGGTGAAGATCAGATAGGCAAGATCTGCGCCCTTTGCGCCTGCGTCCACATCGGACTTATCGGCCTGCGCAATGCGGGGATCGGCGTCGATGGTTAGGATAGAGGCCTTTGACTCTGGCAGGTCCGCTTGGATTGCAGATTGCGAAATGATGAACTTGGCGGCGCTGTCTTCGACATAGATCGCCAGACGATCTGCAGGAAAGCCCGGATCAAGCGGCAAGTAAGCTGCGCCTGCCTTCATTGCGCCGAGGCAAGCGATCACCAAATCCAGCGAACGTTTGCAATGGATGCCGACCACATCGCCTTTTTGCACCCCATCCGCTTGCAACACATGGGCCACTTGGTTGGCGCGTATGTTCAGCTCTGCGTAGCTTAGCGATTGGTGTTCGAACACCAATGCGGTTGCATCCGGTGTTTTGGCGGCTTGTGCTGCGATGGCTTCGTGGATGGAGGTCTCTAAATCCACATCAACTGCGGTTTGGTTCCATTCTGTCAGCAGTGATTTGCGTTCGGTTTCTGGTAGAATCTCCAGATCAGAGAGCGTGCCGCTTGGTTTGGCCAATTGATTTGCGATCAATTCCAAACGCGCGATCAGGCGCTCTGCGTGGTCGGTTGGCAAGCGTGTTTCATCAAAGGTCAACCTGTTGCTGGCAATGTCAAAAGTCATTGCTGCATCAGAGACTTGCCCGCCAAAGCTAACCGCTACATCAGGGGTTGAGATATCCGTAATCGCTGGATCGCGCAGCGCCAAATCAAGGGCGAAGGCGGGTTTACCTTTGGCCTTGGCAAGCTGAATTTCTGCTAGGTCAAGCAGCTGCGTGATTGGTGTATCGGCTTGCATTTCAAAGCTTAGCGGAACCCAGCTGGATTGGTAGGCTGCGGCTTCTGGTGCGTGATCGGCAGCAAGTGCCAGATCAACGGAATTTTCCGCCCCGCTGCTCTGGGCGAGCAGTGCCAATGCAGCGAGGCGTGCCTCTGCCGTTAAGGTTTCTGGCAGAGAAACCGGCAGAGTCTGAAACTGAGGTGATTGCGCTGCGGCTTTGACCAGCGGCAGGTGTAGCGGCGCAAAATCGGCGAGTTTGCTGCGCCAGTGATCTTCGGCTTTTACTGTCGCATCTTGAGCTGCGCAGAGCGCTGTGCGGTCTGCCCCAAGGTTGCAGATCGTGTTGAGTTGCACTTGTGACAACGCTGCCTTTGCGCCGGATAGGTGACGCAAGCCGCCAAGTTGCACTGCGCCGTCGTTGGTTGCGACGGTCAGGCTGTCTTGGCTTTTGGCCAGAACGGTTCCGGCTGCGCCTTGATCACGGGTGGCTTTGGCGGATTGGACCGCCAGAACCATGCCATCGACTGAGATCTTTGGCGTAACAAGTGGGTTCAGATAGTCACCATGATCCAGCGCGCGCACCATTTGCACGACGGCTTTGCTGGTGGTGTTTAAATCGATGAGGCCAAACGCTTCTGGACGTTTGAAACGGCCATAATAGCTGCGCTTGCTGAGGTCTTGTGGCTGGCGTGGCAGTTCAGCCATGGCCAATGCTGCAACCACATCAGCAAAGCTGTTCAATGCGGCTTCAAAGCATTTGGTGTTCAGGGTCAGCGCTGTATCATTTTCAGAGATATCAAAATTGCGCTGAACGAGGATATCGCCTTCATCTACCGCGCCTTCGATCATGTGCCATGTGATGCCGTGCCGATTTGCCCCTTCAAGGCGGGCCCAGACTGGCGCGTTCAGGCCAGCATAGGCGGGCAGCGGTCCATCATGGAAATTCACAGCACCATGGCTGGCTTGATCCAGCATGTATTGCGGGATCATTTGCAGATTGGCGATGCTCAGCAGCCAATCATATCCGGTATCAATATTGAAGTCTTTCAATGCGCCAGAGTGATGCAACACATCGATCTTTTGCGCTTTTGCCCAGTCGGCAATATCGGCATTCCGCGTGACAATCATGGCAACTTCGTGACCACTGCTGCGCCAAATCTTGGCGCATTCGATCAGAAGCGACTCATTGCCAATGAGCGCTGCGCGCATGGGTGCGCCGCTTGGAATGCCTTCAAAACTCATCCAGATCCTCCATCCGCAGGCCTTATTGCCTTGGGAAAGGTAATGTTTCTTGTTTTCAATCCCGTCTTACGAAAGACGGCCTTTGCCCCATGTAATGCCAGATCAATGAGGAAATATTTGGGCTGGTCTAAGGATTTACCTTGCAACAGGCATCTTAGCCGCGCGAGAGCTCCGCCAAAGAGATGCACGAAGGAGGCAACGGAGGCGTAGACCACGCCGTGGTTTTGCACGAAGTAATGCAGGCGGGAATCCAGCCAGAATTGCGGGATACGCGTCCATGTTTTCATGCCTGTAGACACTGACCCAATGTGCATGATCTCGCTTTCGCGCACGAAGTCGACGGTCCATCCGGCACGGCTGGCACGCAGGCAAAGATCGGTTTCTTCAAAGTATAGGAAAAAGCTCTCATCAAAGAGGCCGGTGTCTCTCAGTGTTTCGGCACGCATCATCAAAGACGCGCCAACAACCCAATCCACTTGCTGGGTTTTCTCCAAAAGCGGCAGAGAGACGATCGAATTCTTAAGCAAACGGCTCACAGGGCCAAAGCGCACAGCGCCTTCGAATTCGCCTAAAATGGTTGGGAAGCGAAAGGCAGACCGCTCGGCTTGACCGTCTTGATTCAAGATTTGACTACCGGCAAAACCACATTTTGGGTTGCGGTTCATATGGTCTAGCAACGTGCTGATGGTTGTTTGATTGGGAAAAGCATCTGAGTTCAAGATGTAAACATAGTCTGGTGCGCCGCAGTCTAAAGCGTTGTCAAAGCCAAGACGAATGCCGTGGTTATTGCCTGCCCCAAAGCCACCATTGTGGCCTGATTGCACGACTTCCACCCGCGCTTTGTCCCAGCCTTTTTCTGCGACACCCGCCTGTAGCGTTTCGAAAGATCCGTCCTGACTGTCATTGTCGACGATCAAAATCTTACCCAAGAGACCTTGCATCGACTGCAAGGCCGCTTCGGTTGACTTCAAGGTCATCTCAGCCGTTCGATAGTTTAAAATAATGGTTAAAATGCAAGGGTTTGTCATTGTTATTCAGCAGCTTTTCTAAATGGCACCACAACTTGCGCAGCGGTTTCAGCTTGTTCAATTTCTTTACGAATATGGGTCGCCAGGACACGGACGTTCGGTTCAAGGACCATGCTGTCGTGATCACCCGGCACTTCGGTAACGCTTAGGTTTGGCGCCCATTGTGTCCAATCGTTGTCGTGTAAGACATAGGTGCGCTCGCTGTTGACCCAACTGTCTGCGCCGACCTGCCATTTTCCGACCAATGGCGGACGATAGAGGGCCACCCGACCATTCCACGGGCGCATTTCGTATTTCGGCAGCGCGCGATAAAAGGCGGCTTCGATTTCGGCATTGTGGAACTGCGTGCCGTCGCCTTCCTGAGTGACTTCTGGCGCGCGGCGCTTGTTGATCTCCCAAAGGACACGGTTTTTCGCCCAGCGCCAAAGATAGCCAAAGCCGCCAGACTTGAGCTCTTGCAACTGGATCTTAAAACGATCTTGGCGGGTGAGCGCACGGCGCACAGGCAAAGGCGTATCAAGCATCACGACTAAGGCAACGTCTTCGCCAGCTTCTTCGAGCTGATGCGCAATTTCATAGGCTGTGATCCCGCCACCCGAGAAGCCGCCAATCAGGTACGGACCTTTCGGCTGTACTTGCTTCATTTCAGCAACGTAATCGCGTGCAGCCTCTGCGAGATCGTCATGCGGCGCGGCGTCGCCAAAGAGCCCACGCGCCTGCAAGCCATAGAACGGCCGGTCTGTTCCGATCAGCCTTGCCAGATGGCGCAGGTTCAACACGTTTCCATACATGCCGGCCACCAAGAAGAAGGGCGTTTTCTCGCTTTCGCCCGAGCGTTGCATCGGAACAATGTGCGTAAATCGACGCTCTTTCTTCTTTTCTCGCGGGGCTGCCTCTTCGGTGGCACCGTCTTGTGGACCAATACGATCCGTGATCAGGGCCGCACATTGCTGGATGGTTGGGGCTTCGAATAAAATAGAGATTGGGAATTCAATTCGATAAGCCTTTTTCACCATGGCAAAGAGACGCACAGCAATCAGGGAGTGCCCTCCAAGATCAAAGAAGCTGTCTTGAACGCCAACTTGTTCGACCCCCAGAAGATCTTGCCAGAAGCCGGCGAGTGTCCGTTCAATCGCCGTGGATGGCGCGAGGAAATCTGTTTCAAGCTCTGGCCGTTCGAAGCCTTGCGTTTCTTTTTCATTCTGCACGCCCAGCGCATCAAGCTGCGCTGACAAGCCATTGATATCAAGTGATGAAACCGTAACTTGGGCCAAACCCATGCCAATCGCACGACGCAGTGCTTGCGCGCCTAGGGAGGCAGGAATACCTTGCGAGAGATTATATTGAAGCCGCTGTTCGTTCGGGGACAATGCCTGTTGGGTCTCAAGCGCATGATCACGCAGGATTTCATTCGCGTTCGGGCGCGGCAAGGCGTCTATTGCAAACCCTTGCTCGAGGCGGCGCAGAGTGAGCCGATCAACTTCGACACAAACGTTGCCTTCGGCATCTGTCAAAACGATATCGAAGCTTACAGAGCCTGTTTCTTCTCCGCCGCGTACCTCTTTGACCCAGCTTAGGGCTTTTGACGGTAAGGTCGCATAGTGCCGCAATGCGCCATAGCGCACAGGGACCCAAAGGTGTTCTCCCTGATAGCCATCGATCAAAGACATCGCCCAACCTGTCCCCAAATCCAATAGACCTGGGTGCAAGTTGATTTCAGTCACAATGCTCTTCAAGTCAGCGGGCAAAGCCACTTCGGCAAGCCCTTCGCCCTGCCCTGTCGCCTTGCTGCGCAGCACGTTCCAGTGCGGGCCGAAGTTCAGATGGTTTTCTTGGTCACTGACCAAATAGTCGCCATCTGCGGCCTGCGTAACAGGCACACACCGTTCACGGATCGCTGGTAAATTTACATCCGTTGGCTGTGGAAGCGAGACGATTGCAATACGACCTTCTGCATGAACAACAAAGCCGTCGGCGTAATCCCCGAGCACTTTCACATCATAACCAAGATCGGTTGGGCAAAGTTGCAGGCGCAGCTTGCGGACCTGATTGTCGGCAACATGGAAGGCGCGCAAGAACATCATATCTCGGATTTCGTAAGCGCGGTTTTCATCCAATGCGAGCATCGCCTCGGAGATCATCTGCAAGTAGCCTGTCGCAGGCAAAATCGCTTGGCCAGCTGAGGTGCGGTGCTGATCCAGCATCCAGCAGCTTTCATTGGTCAACGTGGCTTGGAAGATCACACTGCCATCGGTATCGCTGCGCAGCTCTTGTAGAAAGGGCGCCTCGATTGGGCGGAAGTCAATTGAGACCCCTTCGCCTGTCCGTTCAGCCATACTGTCTGCTGCCATGCCCGCATCTGTCCAGATGCCCCAATTCACGGCAACCACTCGGGTTTTGTCGTTTTTACGCGACTGTGCATAGGCATTCAGAAAGTTGTTTGCGGCGACATAGTCCACCTGCCCTGCGGGAGAGATGCTTGTTGATGTTGAAGAGAACAACACAAGCCAATCCAAATCCCCATCTGCAAAGACCTGATCCAACCCAAGGGTGCCATGCACTTTTGGCGCCAGAACTTCTTCGACATCTGCTGTGGATTTTCCGAGCATGGGCGCATCATTGATAACCCCTGCCCCGTGGATCACACCGTTGATCTGGCCGAACTGTTCCTTGGCTTTGGCCGTGGCCGCTTTCATTTCGCTGATGTTGTTCACATCTGCTTCCACGACCAGCAACTGCCCTGTGCGCGTCTCTAGATCTTGCACCGCTTGGATTTGGCGCACGGTTTTGTCGGTTGGGGGATTAAACTGTAAGACCTTCGGCCAATCAGCACGATCTGGCAAAGCGCTGCGCGATTGCAAAACCACATTGGCGCCTGCGTCCAGCATTTCTTTGGCCACGGTCAGGCCAATCCCACCGAACCCACCTGTGATCAGATAGGTTTCATTTGCCTTCCAAGTGATGGCCTTATCTTCGGGCAAGGCCTTGGCTTTGGTAATTTGCTCAAAGCGTTTCTCACCGCGATACGCCACTTGAGCGGAGATTGGATCTGCAAGCTGCTCTTCGATCAAACGCTCTGTCAGGTCGTCTGTGCGATCAACGTCAATTGACAAGCAACTGACCCAAGGAATTTCGCGCGGCATCACGCCAAGGGGGCCACGGATGGTGGCTTTCTCAGGATAGGCCAGCGTTTCGCTGCGCACGGCGGCAGCGCCGTTGGTCACGCAGGTGAGAAGCACTGGGCCCGGCAGGTTTTCATCAACGATGGCCTGCCCCAAGAACATCAGAGAATAAAAGCCCTGTTCGAGGTTGCGATGCAAAAAGCTGCTGCCTGGGCGATAGGTTTCATCCTCGGTCAAAAGCCACATATGGATGATACGATCCGGCGCGCGCCCACCTGCGATCAAATCGGCGAGCAACTGATCGTAGTCTTCGCGTCCGCGCTCAGGCGACAGCGTGTAGTCGCCATTAGGTAATTTAGCGAATGCATCGCTGGCGGTCACAAGCGTGACGTCAAAACCAGCCTCTTTCAGGCGATGGCCGAGGGTCGCGCCCTGCCCACCTTCATCTGCGAAAATCAGATAGCTGTGGACGTCGGCTTCGCTTAGTTCGCTTTGAACATCAACGTCGCATTCCGCGAGGCGTGGTTTCCAGACCTGTTGAAAGCCCCAATCTGTTGGATCTTCGATGCGCACCAGATCTTCTGCTGCTTCTTGCATCGGCTTACCCGGTTCAATGAAGTACCGGCTGCGTTGGAATTGGTAGCTGGGCAGCACAACCTTATTGCGGCGCGCCTCGCCCCAGATTTGTTCCCAATCAAAGGAAATGCCGCAGGCCCAAAGGCGACCCAATAGGCTGACGAAATAGATATCGTCTTCAATCTCTTCTTCGGGATGGCGCAGGCTGGAAAGGGTTTTACCAGTCGCCACATTGCCATTCATGCGCGCAAGCGAGCTAAGCGCTTTGCCCGGGCCGACTTCTAGGAACACGCGCCCCGTGGTGTCGGCGCAGGTGGCGATACAATCGGCAAAACGCACAGTGCCGCGCAAGTGATCCACCCAATACTCTGGGTCAGTCGCTTGTTCTGGCGTCATCTCCACGCCGGTACGGTTTGAGATGATCGGCATCTGCGGCGCGTGCAAATCGATGCTGCGCAGATAGTCGCCAAAACGCGTTAAAATCGGTTCGAGCATGCGCGAATGCGCAGCGATATCAATCGCAATACGTTGGGCTTCGATCTCTTGCTCTGCCAGTGTGTTTTGCAAACGATCCAGCGCCTCAACTGGGCCAGAAACCGCAATGAGTTCAGGCGCGTTTTGTGCTGCAATATCAAGATCATCGCCAAGCAGCGGCTCTAGCTGTTTGCGCGACAAGGGAACGCTGAGCATGCCGCCTGCGGGTACTGTGTCAAACAGTTGCCCACGCAGCAGAACAAGCCCGATGCAATCCTCAAAGGACATCACGCCCGCCAAACAGGCTGCGGTGTTTTCGCCCATGGAATGGCCCACCAACACTTTGGGCTGCACGCCCCAGCTCAGCCAAAGCTGCGCCAGCGCGTATTCCACGATCATGATCAACGGCAATTGTAGGGATGGCTGCTTCAGGCGTTCATCTGCCTCTTCCAACGAAATCCCTTCAGCCAGCCAAAGCGCACGTACATCATGATCCACTTTGCTTTGCAGAATATCCAGACCGCGATCCATCCATTCTTGGAAGACCGGCTCGGTTTCATAGAGGTCTTGGCCCATCCGCGCATACTGCGCCCCGCCCCCTGGGAACATAAACACCAGTTCTGGGTTCTCGGTTTCAGCGGCATGATCAAAGACGCGACGTTGGAGTTTGGTTTCAAGCAACTCAATCGCTTCAGCCGCATCGCGCGCTACAAGCACGCGGCGCTTTTCAAAGGCGCGGCGACCTTCTTGCAAGGTGTAGGCCACATCCGCCAAAGACTGATCGGGGTTGGCGCGGATATGCGCGGCCAAAGCGGCTGAGTTTGCGTCAAGCGCCTTAGTGCTGCGCGCTGAAATGGTCAGCAAATGGAAAGGCCATTCTGCTTCGTCAGAGGCTGGGCGCTCTGGAGCTTCTTCCAGAACCACATGGGCGTTTGTGCCACCAACACCCAGCGAGTTCACACCGGCGCGGCGTGGGCCTTTATGGCTCACCCAATCCGTCAGCGTGTCGTTTACCTTGAACGGGCTGGTGTCAAAATCAATCGCTGGGTTTGGCTTTTCAAACCCAAGGCTTGGGGCCATCTTTTTGTGGTGCAGCGACAGGGCTGTTTTGATCAAGCTGGCTGCGCCTGCTGCCGTGTCCAAATGGCCAATGTTGGTTTTTACAGAGCCAATACGGCAAAACCCTGTGTCTTGTGTGGTTTCGCGGAAGGCTTCCGTGAGGGCTGCCACTTCGATCGGATCCCCCAGATAGGTACCGGTGCCGTGGCATTCAATGTAATCGATGGTATCGGCTGGCGCATCGGCCATGGCTTGGGCATCGGCAATCGCGTAAGACTGCCCATCAACAGACGGCGCAAGATAACCAGCTTTGGCAGCACCATCGTTGTTCACCGCAGAGCCGCGGATCACGCCCCAGATGTGATCGCCATCGGCAAGCGCCTCGCGCATGCGGCGCAGCACGACAACCCCTGCCCCGCTGCCGAACACGGTCCCTTGGGCGCGGTGGTCAAAAGCATGGCAATGGCCATCTGGCGAAAGGATTTCGCCATCTTCAAACACATAACCGCGACGATGCGGCATCTCGATCGTTACGCCGCCAGCCAGCGCCATATCGCATTCGCCGTTTAGCAAGGATTGGCACGCGTAATGCGCTGCCACCAATGATGTGGAACAGGCGGTCTGCACCGAAATGCTTGGTCCGTTCAGGTTCAGGATGTGGCTCAGGCGTGTAGACAGGAAATCTTTGTCATTGCCCGTATGGCGCAACAGGAACATGCCTGTGCTGTCTACAAGGTCTTTGTTGCTGCATAGGTTGAAGTAGAAATAGCTGCCCATACCGCAGCCGCCAAAAACGCCAATATCGCCGTTGAATTTCTCTGGCACATGGCCTGCGTTTTCCAAGGCTTCCCAGCTCACTTCAAGGAATTGGCGGTGTTGCGGATCCATGATTGCGGCTTCTTTGGGGCTCAGGCCAAAGAACTCTGCATCGAAATGGTCAAAATCTTCGAGAATCGCTGCGGCGCGCACATAGTTCTTGTGACGCAGTTTTGCGGGGCTTTCGCCCGCCTCTAAAAGCTCTTCTTCGGACAGTTCAGAAATGCACTCCACACCGTCGCGCAGATTGGCCCAATAGGCGTCAAGCGTCGCAGAGCCTGGCAAATGCGCAGCCATACCAACGATTGCAATATCGTTTTCGTTCCAGTCGCTTTCGTTCAACGTCTTCGCCATAGTCTCTTCAATCGTGCTGCTCTCCCCTATGAAATAAGGGGAATTCACTTAGGACAGTAGCAATCAAACCTAACGTCAACTTGGTCGAATTATGGCGACTTTAAGGCAAGCACCCCTTCGACCGCGGGCCAGTTTACATAGAGCGCAAGCCCCATCAAAATGGCGCCTAAAATCGTAAAGCTAACGTCATGCACGGGATCCCAAGTGCCTTGATCCTGTGCAAGCCAAATCACAAACGGATAGACCAATATCATTGCAACGCCTTGCCCAATCAATGCGCCGGGCAATCCAAACAACTGAACACCGATCAACAAACCGGCCAACATAAATACCGCACGTGCAAAGTTTAGCACGAAAAACTGTCGAGAGTTACCAGCTGCCAAAGCCGCTTGATCATAGGTTAATGCAATCACCTGCGGCACCTGAGAACAGGCGATCAGCACCAAGATGCCTCCTGCCAGCATATACCGTTCATCATACATGATATCGATGAGGAAGCTGGACAATACGGCCATGAAGAACAAAGCGCCCATCAAGGCCAGAGACAAAACAAACCGCATTTTCTGCAACTGTTTGTAGTTCTCCCGCGAGGCTTTTGGAGGGCAATCACGGTAGATCGGGATGAGAATACGCCGGTTCAAAAGCGCCCCAAGCAAGAGAGGAAAACCCGCCAAGAAGAAGCCGATATTGTAGATACCGAGCGTCTCAAGAGACAGGAATTTACCAAGTATAATCTTGTCGCCCTGCACCAAAAAGAAGCCAACAACGGTGCTTAGGAAAATCCACTTTCCAAAGGTCACTAATTCTTGGGTCGCAGCCTTTTCCCAACGCAGACGATTGCCTTCGCCCGGAAGGTAAAGGCTCATCAAAACAAGATGCACCAGCGCGCCGAATATGCCGCTGATCACAAGGGCCCAAACGCTTTGCAATATATAGGCAGCAACGACAGCTACAATCAGGCTAACAACCTGAGAAATAAGATCAATTGCGGTTAACCGCCCAAAGGCCATGTGCCGGTGCGCTGTATCAAACCGGGTTGGGTTAAAGCCCATAATCGCAAGGGTCACCCCAACCGCAGGCAAAAGCTGAGCCAGTTCTGGGGCCTCAAAGAACTGCGCCGCTGGGATCGCAATGACGAAGGTCACCCCCCACAAGAGAAAGCCGCGGATAATTTGAATCGTCCATGCCGTATTCAGGAAATCGCGATCATCGCCGCGTTTACTTTGCATAATTGACGGGGTGATCCCGACATCAGAAAAGTTGTTCAGCCCTTGCATGAACACATAGACAAGCGCCATCAAGCCAAAGGCTTCAGGGAACAAAAGCCGCGTTAGGATCAGGTTTGATGCAAGGCGCAGCACCTGCCCCCCGCCAAAGCTAAGCACAGTAAAGGCCGAGCCCCGAAAGGCGCGTGCCGCAATGCCTTGGCCGTTGCGTAGTGCTGTTAGTTTGCTGCCAACTCCGATCATCGCCCTCGTTTCCATTCGTTTCCAGAGCTATCTTTAGAGAATTTCACGATCAAGCTCACCAAAGTATAGACGCAAAACCCAATGGGACGGGCGAAAGCAAGCTGAGCGATTTCAGCTGGTTTGGCGCGGGTCTTGTCTTCGTTTTTCATCAACTGAGGATAAAGCTCGGCCAATTGGGCGACGCCTCTGTTTTGACGACGACGCACTTTAACCAAGTTGCGCAACCCTTCGGCCACCGGCCAAACATAGCCGGCTGGCACCGATAGGCGTTCTCGGGCTTTGAAATGCAACCGTACGAACATGTCGTCTGAAATGATCTCGGGGAATTTATCCCAACGCGCGCGCCCTGATTCATTCACGCCAAAAACCCCTGCACCGGGAACGGTTTTGGCCATGAAAGGCACCTTGCTCCAGAAACGTGCATAGGCGCGGCTGATGCGGCTGGCGGCGGCCATATGAAGCTGACCACTGGCCCAGGCAGGCTCGTCGCGATCTAGGGCGTTTTCAAGCTGATAGAGCAAACGTTCACTGACGCGCACATCCGCATCCAAGTAGATCCGCAAATACCCCAGCGCTGCGTTATCGCCGACATTCAAAGCGTGCAGTTTATTGCCGACCTCAAGCTCGATCACATCCAGTTGCCAGCCTTTTTCCTCGGCTAGAACCGTGTAACGTCTTGCAATATCAGCAGTGTTATCTGTGCAGCCGTTGGCGACTACAACAATCTGCAACTGCTCAATGCGCACCGAGGCAAAAATAGCCTCTAGGCAGGTGCTCATCCAAAGGGCTTCATTATTTGCCGGGATGATGACGCTGGTTTTCATCCTGTATCCTGTCTATCGCTTATCTGTTTCTGCTCGGATTATGGCGATATATATGTTAGCTCGTTGCGAAAGGGGGTGCCCGAATTACCTACCCCAAGTCAATAAAGATCGAGCGTAAACGTGTCACAATCCCCAACTCTTGGCTATTTGATACCTGAATTCCCAGGACAGACCCATATTTTCTTTTGGCGTGAAATTCTTGCGCTCGAACGTATGGGCATAAATGTCGCTTTATTCAGCACACGCAAGCCAGCCGCAGGTCTGATTTCGCACAAATGGTCCGACGAAGCGATGGCCCGCACAGAATATCTGGGCAAGGTCGATCCTGTTGCCGCCGCGCGTACGGCTTTGGCGGTTTCGCCGTCGGTTTATGCGCGAGACCTGAGCAAAGAAGGCAAGGCCTTGGGCAAAGATTTGGCGATCACAACAGCAGCGGCTTGGCAGTTGAAACAAAGCTGCGCGGCGCAGGGGATCACCCATGTGCACGCGCATTCCTGTGGGCGCGCCTCGCTTGTGGCAATGTTCGCCCAACAGATGGGCGGGCCAAGCTACAGCGTGACATTGCACGGGCCGATGTCAGATTACGGCCCGGGCCAGCGTTTGAAATGGCGCCATGCAAAATTCGCGACAGTGATCACTGAGAAGCTGCGCAAAGAACTCCCCACCCAATTGGGCCCAGATTTGCCTGAGCGTCTGTTTATTCAGCCCATGGGCGTTGATCTGAATGTGTTGAAACGCGACACACCCTATTCACCGCATCAATCAGGCGAGCCTTTGCGCATTTTTTCCTGTGGTCGTTTGAATATCGTCAAAGGTCACCAAGACCTAATGGAAGCGGTCAAATCTCTGCGGGATCAAGGCCTTAACGTGCGTCTTGATATTGCGGGTGAAGACGATGACGGCGGCTCTGGCTTTCGCAAAGTGCTTGAAGAGAAGATCGTTGAGTTGGGGCTACAAGAGAGCGTCAGCTTGCTTGGCGCGATTAGCGCTGAAGAGGTGCGCCGCTATTTGCTGAATGCGCATGTGTTCGCTTTGGCCAGTTGGCATGAGCCCTTGGGCGTTGCCTATATGGAAGCCATGGCCTGTGAAGTACCGACGATTGGCACCAACGCGGGCGGCGTTCCGGAATTGATCCGCGATGGCGTGGATGGCGTCATGGTCGCGCCTAAATCCCCAGAGGGATTGGCGGCTGCCATTCGTCTATTGGCGCAAAATCCAAAAGACGCGATGCAGCTGGGGAAAGCCGGCCGCGCGCGCATTATGGAAAAATTCAATTGCGAAAAAGGGGCAGAACTGATCGCACGCGAGTCTTTAGATTTACGCGTATCAGAAGAAATCTGACACGGAAACGATCAGATCTGGTGCCTTTGCAAAGGCCAGTGTTTCGATACTGAACAGACGGAAATCCCCATGCGATGAGGCGGCGTGCAGCCGCTTGCCCTCGCGGAAAAACCGGTATTCTTCCATGAAACCTGGCAAGACCGCATGATCGACGCCTTCTCCGCCATGAAGATAGTCTTGGGCCCCGCCAGCGATCAGTTCATCATCACCCGCGCCACCTAGCAAGATATCGTCGTAAACAGTGCCTTGAACTGTTTCGCCTGCATCCCCTGCCGTCAGACGTAGGCCCTGTGCAAAGTCATCTGCAGTGCGCGTGCCCCATGTTGCGCCTGTCGCGTTATATTGCGTCAACGCTTCAAAGCGTGGTGTCTGATCCCCCAAATGGCGCAGGGCGCCCCAGCTTCCCCATTGGGTTGGCTTGGCAACGTCGACAAAAGCATTGAACAAAGTGCCGCCTGCGGCGTTCCAGCCTTGCAAAAGCTCTTGGTAAATCGCGCCCATGTCTTGCGTATAATTCAGATGCGTGAAGAAGTCGGTCAGTTGTTCTTCGCCCGTCCAATCGCCATGGCCAACGATATGCGTGCCCCCTTCATACATGATCAATTCAAGACCATGCTCTTGGGCAACTTTGGCTTGGTAGGGCAACGCCTCGGTCAACAGCGCTTTCAGCGACCCTTGGCGCAGCGTGTCCACGGCGTTTTTTGTGGCCAAAGCGAAGGTTGGGTCCTGCTGGATCCATTCCATCACTTTAGGGGCAAAATCTTCGCCCCCTAACTCGTGACCAAAATACCCCGTTACCGCATAGGCATCAAACAGATCAACTGGACGCGCGCCGCCCTCTGCCACAGACAGTGGCGCTGTTAGCATCCCCTGTTCGAGGCCCGGCCAATCGGTATGGGTGGCGATCACACGCACCAAACGATCTTTGTTTTCAAAGGTATCCGTCCAAATCTTGGACATCTGTGCCGCCCGCATGCCGGCAAATTGCATCCAATCCTCTTCGCCCTTCTCGCCCCAACGTTCCCGCGCTTGCGCTACGGTCCAATGGGTTTGCGGGAACAGGAAATTCCAAAGTTCGTTCGAATATTCGACATAGGCCTTCAGCCCAGGGCGCAGGCCATCCTGCACCTGTTCCGCAAAGGCTTTGAAATAGTCATCATCTGCGAGATGAGGCATATTAAACCAAGGGTCCGCCCCGATTTGATTGGCAAGCTGTAGCATCAACTCCAGCGGTACACCGCGCCTTGTGAAACTATAGTCCTCGACAACCGGCCGCTTGTCCCACGTCTCGACAAAAGACCCATTGGTCAGCATCCAATCCATAAACCGCACGAGGCGCACATCTTCGATAAGCGCGATCCACTCTGGGTTAAAAACGACCCCAGCCTCGTGCAAAGGAATTTGGTCCTCACGCACAATCTGAATATTGCGCACGTAATCACCCGTCCCGTTCGGATCGGTATCGTTGATCACGACCCCAATAAACCCGTCTCCAGGTTGGAACCGAAAGGTGATTTCATTTTCGCTATATCGAAGCGCGCGCGCAGATCCGGCCAAATCGACCTTTCCCGTTCCTTCGTAGGTCAGACGGTAGACGCCAGAATGTTGTGTCGCGTCTTCTGGAAAATCTGTCAGAGTCAGCGTTTCAATCTTTGTTAGCGCATCGGGAATGGATGTAGGCCAGCCGTTTTCATCTAAAAAACCGCCCTCTTCCAATTCTTGCTGCCCCCAGCCACCATATTGCCCAGGCAGATGGCCAACCCATTGTCGGGCCTGTTTCATCACATCCACAAAGGCGACCTGAGAGGACCAATCAGCCACGCCATTCAAGCCCATCCCCAAAGCCGGTGCATCCGTTTGCCCGCGCACAATTTCTGTCGCTGCTTTTTGAACTGGCTGAGCTTCTGGCGCCTCAGTATTGGCTTGGTTCTGCGGCATAGGCATTTCCTGCGCCACGATCGCTAAGAAATCTGCGAAATGGGTTTCGACCAGCGGATGCACAGCGTCCGGCAGGGTCGCGAGTTTCGGAGTTTGGCCAAACAAACCCGCATAAGTGATTGCTGCAGCTAGGAAATACGTGGTCGGCGCACCATGTGGCGCGTCATCTAAATAAAGCGCCTCGACAGGAATGTCTCCTAGACCCGTTTCTTCAAAGGCCCGCGCCAAAATGCGTGCGACGGGGATCAATTCGATCTGGGCATCGGGATGCGCGGCCTGCAATTGCGCCGCGTAATCTGTGTACCAATCATGATAATCCCCCGCATTAAACGCATGGTAACGCCCAAGACGCCGACGGTTCGGTGGAAAGCTGCGCAGGAAAGAGGCCATATCCGCCCAGCCTTCGTAGATCACGAAGCGCTTGCCTTGGCCCACTGCCGCATACAAATCTGATGTGATCGACAAGGGGGACTCACCTTGCGGGTTCTCCCCCTCGTAAGGCGCCTCAGGTGCTTGATACTGAATGAAATTCGTCGGGTTCATCAGGATGGTGTCATAGCCGACCGCGTCAAACCCAGCTGCGCCACGGGGCCATGCAGAAGGCACATTGGAAAAGCCCCATTGCGGATCTGGGGGAAGGTTTTGCACCATGGCGCGCAGAAATTCCCATTCGCCGTCTAAGCCAAAGCTCACATCATCTTGCGCTGCGAAATACGCCAACCAATGCGGGACATTGGTGTCGTCAATTTCGGTTGGGTGGTGAATGAGACTATTGCCAAACACATAGATTTTTTGTGCTGGCTGCTGCGCGGCGGCAAGGCTCGCGCAGAGGCATAAAACACCAACTAGAAGTGACCGAACCCAACGCACCATTATTAATGCTTCCCTCTTAACGTCGCTTTAGATGTTATAGCCCACCTTTCTAGAAAATGCAGACAGACTGATACGACAAACTGTTTCCAAGCCCGAAAAAGGTTTTTCTGGAGGAGGTTAAATAATTCTTAACCCTTAATAATTCGACAAATTTAAACTTTTTAGGTACCCTTAGGTCAGCGTAATTGGCTGAGAAAAGCCCGAGTAAGCAAAAAAAACCAAATGCCAACATATACAATGACAGTCTTCCAGTGGAGCGGCACTGGATATCGCGCAGAATATAACGATTCACATACAGCGGTTTTTACCGATGATGATGACTCTGTTGATGGCCGCACAGACAACAATGAAAGCGTTAGCATTGATGGTGGCAGCGCAAATATCACAGGGAGTAACCCCTATAAGATTGCCGTTAGCTTTACCGACACGGAAGGCAACGATCACGTAGAAGATTTTAACTTCTTCTACACAGCCGATGGCGGCTGGTATTTTGCCCCGCAAGCGGGCTCTGAATTCACCGAAGGCGCGACACTCGGCAGCTACCAAAGTCACACAGTTGGTTGGGATTACGATGAGGTCGTCTGCTTTGCAGAAGGCACTTTGATTCAAACGAAACACGGGCTTGTCGCCGTGGAAGATCTACAACCAGGTCAGTTGATCTTGACCAATGACGATCGCTTTCAGCCGCTGGTGATGAACATGTCCAGCACCATTTCTCAAAGGGCTTTGCAGACCGACCAAAAGCTGCGCCCAGTGCGTATCAGCGCGGGGGCGATGGGCAATGGATTGCCACATCGTGATCTTCTGGTTTCGCGCCAGCACCGCATGTTGGTGCAGTCCAAAATTGCAGAACGTATGTTTGGCAAATCACAGGCTTTGATTTCGGCGATCAAATTGACCGAACTACCGGGCATCTTTGTCGATACCAACGTTACGTCTGTCACCTATCACCACTTGCTGTTCGAGGATCATGAAGTCGTTTTCGCTGAAGGTGCGCCATCTGAAAGCCTCTTTACCGGCAAAGAGGCGTTGAAATCTGTCAGCAGCGAAGCGCGCGAAGAGATGATGAAACTCTTCCCAGAGCTTGCAGATATGGAAGCGCGTGAGCCCGCTTGTTTTATACCGACAAACAAAGAGCAAAAGCACTTGGTTGAACGCCATGTGCAAAACGCACGGGTTTTGCTGGACCCTAATCTTTAGCGATTTGCGCGGGCCAGCAACAACACGGCGACAAGACCAACACCCATAATAAGAATTGCGCCAGGGCTGGCATCGCCTAGGTTCTCTAAGCTGGCTTGGTCGTGCACGCGTGTGGCCAATGTTTCATAGTTGAACGGGCGCAGCAGCATCGTGGCAGGCAGCTCTTTCACGCAATCCACAAAGACAAGCAACAGGGCAGAGCCGATAGAGCCTTTGATCAGTGGAAAGTAGATCTCTCGCAGGGTTTGCGCGCGGGTGCGCCCCAGTGACCGCGCTGCCATTTCAAGGCTCGGCGAAACGCGTCCCATGGCGGCATCCGCTGCGCCTTGACCGATGGCAAAGAAACGCACGCAATAGGCAATGACCAAGGCAAAGGCAGACCCCGTGAGCAACAGGCCAGCCGGCTCATTCGTGATGCTCTCGATAAAGTCGGCAAGACGGTGATCTAAGAAGGCCAGTGGGAAGAGAATACCCACACCTAAAACGGCGCCAGGCGCTGCGTAACCGATTGTTGTTAATGGCAAAAGCAATCGAGGCAAACTACGGCCCGACAGCCGCACACCATACACAAGAAAGACCCCTGCCAGAACCGTTACAACCGCAGCTATCCCTCCGACAGTGACGGTGTTGGACATCGCTTTGATCAAGCCCGCATCTGCCCAGCGTTCGGGGTTGTCGATGGCGTGGCTCGCGATCACAGAGAGGGGCAGCACAAAGCCAAACAGGAAGGGCAGCAAACATGCCAACATGGCACAAAAGGCCGCAAAGCCCTTGAGCTGCACACGTTTTGCGGGGCGGTGTCGGCTAGAGAGGTTGAAGAACTTGATCTTACGGCGGCTGACTTTTTCCATGGTGACAAGAAAGATCACCAGAACCAAAACCACAGATGAAATCTGGGCGGCCCCGCCAACGTTGTGGCTTTCGAGCCAGACGTTGAAGATGCCCGTGGTCAGGGTTTGCACGGCGAAATAATCGACCGTGCCGAAATCATTCACCGTTTCCATCATCACAATCGCTGCGCCCGCGGCGATTGCAGGGCGTGCGAGCGGCAGGCCAACGCGGAAGAAGCGACCGAAGGCCCCTGCCCCTAAAGACTGCGCCACCTCTTCGGTTGAGGCGGATTGTTCTTTGAACGCTGCGCGGGTGAGGATGTAAACGTATGGGAACAACGCACCTGACAAAACCAGCACTGCCGCGCCGAGTGAGCGGATCTCTGGGAACCAGTAGTCACGCGATGTTTGCCAACCAAATAAAGACCTTAGCCCCGTTTGTACGGGGCCTGCGTATTCCAGAAAATCCACCAAAGCATAGGCGCCCACATAGGCTGGAATGGCGAGCGGCATCAGCAAAAGCCATTCAAGCCAGCGCGACATCGGGAAGCGATAGCGCGTGATCAACCAAGCTGCGCCCGTGCCGATACAGGCGGAGAGCAGGCCGACGCTGAGCATCAGAACCACAGTTGTGCGCAGGTAGCGCGGCAAAGTCGTCGCCAGTAGGTGCGGCCAGATGTTTTCCGTCGGAAAGAATGCGATCACGGCCACCGCTACAATCGGAGCGAGGACGAGCAAACTGATCAAGATCGCGCCGAGCGACCACGGATTTAGGATCAATCCGAGAGCTGAGCGTGGCTTCAGGGCTTTGAATTGCATTTTCATAACGCTCTGTTGCCTGAAACTGGTTTCGCTGTCCAGAAACGAAGCTATATTGAGGCCCAAATCTAAGAAAGAACAAATGCTATGCAGGTCGCGTTACATTTTGGTGCTCCTTACACAGACGAAAACCGTTTGCAGCTGTGTCTTGGCAAGAACCGTGAGGCTTTGGCCGAGCAAGGCACGATTATTCCGCGACCAAGCAGCTATCGCAAACAGATCAAGCAAGTCACCAACCGGTTTAAAGACGGCACCGGAGATGATGCTCTGCGGATGCAGTTTTGGGATGAAGTCGTTGGCGACCAACATGCAGAACGCGTGGTATTTTCGACCGATACCTTTCTTGGCGTGCCGCGCCTTGCGATTGGCGGAGATACATTTTTCCCTGGGCAATTCAACAGGTTATCTGCCTTCTTGAACATGTTCGACGGCGCAGAGGTGGAGCTTTTTTACGCGATTTGCAATCCAGCGAACTTCGTTTCTAGTCTGCTTATGGGACATAAGGGCGAAGATGTGGATACGCTGCTGAATCACAGCGATCCCATGACGTTGCGGTGGTCAGAATTCTTTGAACGGCTTCAGGAGAACTTTCCAAACGTGCCGGTCACAGTGTGGTGCAATGAAGACTCTCCACTGATCTGGGACGAAATCGTGCGAGAGGTTTCTGGCGTTGATCCACTGTTTAATCTCACCGGCACTTCGGATTTTCTGAAAGAGCTGATGAGCGCTGAAGGCTTTGAAAGATTTACAGATTTTATCAAACAACGCCCTGGGATGAGTGCAATCCAGAAGCGGCGTGTTGTGGCGGCGTTTCTTGAGAAATTCGTCAAAGACGAGGCCATCGAAACCGAAGTCACCTATCCCGGATGGACGGACGCGCATGTGGATCAGGTGACCGAACTTTACGACGAAGATGTGTATCTGATTCAGTCCATGCCAAACGTGCGGCTGCTGACCCCTTAAGCCCGCAACGGTCGCTGGGTTCATTTTTGAGTAAGGTGGCATTTCGCGCTTTTCGCGGTCTGAAATGTACAATTCAGCTTTACGCCAGATCTGTGCTGGTTTTTGCACGCGACTTGCGCCAAAACAGTTGTATTCATCGTTTGTCATAAACACTCTTTTCGGGTCGCTGATCCGCTGAGAGGTGAAAAAAGGCTTTTTCAACCGTGCTGCGTCTTTGTGTTTTGTTGATCTCTTGCGGGTTTCTTGTGTCTTGTGCCCAGCGTCACGACATTGCTTTTGCGCCCTCTGCCCCCGACGCCACGGTGCATAACATCTGGGTTGCCAATTTTCGCCCGACCGATCCACCTTTGGATGGGCAACGCAGCAAGCCACGCCCTGAGGCTGTACGATATGAGATGAACCAAGTGTCGGTGCCGCCGACACATGAGCTGGGAGAGATTGAATGGCCCAAAGGCAAGCCGGATGCAGCCACTGATTTTGTGACGCTGCAACAGAGTGAATTTGGCGATGTGCGCCGTTTCATTCGTGCTTTGGATCGAAATCCGGATGATACGATCATGTTGTTCGTGCATGGCTACAATTTACGCCACGGTGAAGCCGTGTATCAGCTTGCCCAACTGCGGCATGATTTTGAGATGGACAGCCCGAGTGTGCTGTTCTCGTGGCCGAGTGCGGCCAACCCTGCCGGATATGTATATGATCGCGACAGCGTTCTGATCGCACGCGATACATTGGAAGACTTGGTTGTCGCGCTGGCGCGGCAGAGCGGTAAGAAACTGATTATTATGGGACATTCCCTTGGGAACCTATTGATCATGGAGACCCTCCGCCAGATCGAGATTTCTGGGAGTTTGAACATTCGTCAAGAGATTGATGCGCTGTTCATGGTGGCGCCAGATATTGATGGGGAACTGTTTCAAAGTCAGGCCAGCCGCTTGCGTCAACTGCCAGAACCCACGGTGATTGTGGCCACGGAACAAGACAAAGCCCTGCGCCTGTCAGCTTGGTTGACGGGGCGCACCAATCGGTTGGGCTCTGCCACGGATCGCAGCGCGGTGGGGGATTTGCCGATTTCCGTGGTAGACACCAGCGCATTGGCAGAGAAAGGGCTGAACCACTCTGTGCCTTTGACCTCGCCCACTGCGATTGCTGTGTTCAAGCGTATGAACAGCAACGAAGGGGCTGGCAATTTGGTGCTGCCGCCGGTTTTTCAGATTTCCGCTGACTAAGGCTGTTTGTTATTCGGTGAAGCTGAGGCCATCCCAATGGGCTTGGGCTTTGACGATCATCTCATCACGGCCCTCATCGAAAATATCGCCGCCCTTTGCAGCAAAGAAGACATAGAGCTTGCCATTGTGGAGGCGCCAGACCTCTGGATCGCCGGGGACTTCTTTTTTCAATGACATGGCACGGGTGCAGTAGCCGCCAAATTGTGGGGCGTAGGCTTCGGGATTGGCGCGGAAGAGATCGGCATCTGCTGCGGTGGCGAAACGCCAAGTGGCACCTTTCCATGTGACGGTTGTGGCGTCAGTGCCATCCGCGGGCGCGCCGGTTTCTACATAGGCGGTGGCGTCATAGCCTTTGAGGGCCAGCCCATCTTTGCCTTGGCTGAAGCGTTTGATGGTTTTGGCCCAGAGCGCATTTGGCGCGGCAACGAGTGCTGCGGTTGCGATGAAGATCTGACGACGATTGAGCATGGGCCAAGCCTTTGTTTTGAAATGCGCGCTTCTATGGGGCGCAGTTTGGCACAGGCTGGACGCCGATAGAAATCACCTGCGCGTGAGGCGCATTGCGGCATAGATGGCGCAAAGCAAAACCCCGCGCGGGGGGCACGGGGTTTGATCATTTATTGAAATGTCGTTTGGCTTGGCGGCCTTAGCTCATGCCAAGCGCTTCTTTGTACATTTCTAGAACCGCCTCTTCTTCGGCGATGTCGTTTTCGTCGCGTTTGCGCAGCGCGATGATTTTGCGCAGAACTTTGACGTCATAACCGCGGCCTTTGGCTTCGGCCATCACCTCTTTTTGGTGATCCATGATGTCTTTTTTCTCTTGCTCGAGGCGTTCGATACGCTCAACGAACTGGCGCAGTTCGTCTGCGGTTACGCGGTAGCTCGACTCTGTCACATCTTCGGACATGCTGTCTCCTGTCTCTTGATTTGGGCGCACCCTAGCGAGGTGCTGGCGGTGCTGCAAGCAGGGTTTCGCGGCTTGGCCTTGCGAGTGGCGACACATTGCTTTAGGCGGGCTGCGTGCACGAGAAAAAGGGTGTGACGCAATGGAATGGCTTATTTATGTTGGCGCATTTTTGTCAGTGATCGGTTTGGCGGGTTTGGTTCTGTCGATCGTTAAGGTGGTGCGCCTGAAGGGGCAGAACCTGAGTGACGAAGAGATGCGTGACGGTGTTCAGAAGGTGATGCCTTTGAACCTGGGGTCGCTGTTCCTGTCTGTGATCGGTTTGATGACCGTCACAATGGGGATTTTCCTAAGCTAATAAATACCTTAGCGGTTTAGGTCTGCGAAGGTCTGACCGTTTTTGATCAGGTCCAGCAGTAAGGGATCTGCCTGTAGGGCTTTGCCTGTTCCGGACAGAAGGTTCTTGGTGGCCAGCAAACCCGTTGTATCGGCGTGTTGCATTGGGCCGCCCATGTTACGGGGCACGCCGTAGCCATTCACCATCAGAACATCGATGTCAGAGGGGCGTTTCGCGGCGCCCTCACGCAGAAGGCGCGCGCCGGCGTTGGCCATGGCGGCCATGATCTTGGATTGGATGTCTTGGTTGCTGGGCGTCTGCCTTGTGTCTTTTTGCATTCCGGCGATCAGATCTTGAGCCTTGGGGTTTTCTTGCGGCATCCCAATGCTGAAGTCATAAAAACCAGCCCCTGCCCGCACGCCCAAAAGGCCTTCGCCGGACATGGCGCTGAGCACGGGGAGATCGGCGGTGACGCCGTGATACACTTGTTTGGCCAACAAGAGCGCCGCGCGAATGCCGCGTTGATCCAGAGCCAAACACGGGCCCTGCGCAAATCCGAGCGCGCGCATGGCTGAATCGATTTGCGTGATACCCGCGCCGTGGCGCAGCAGATGGTCGGTCATTTCCCACATTGCGACCAGCACGGTCGCGCCTGACTGACCTGGAATATTTTCCATTTCAACCAGAGACTTACCCATTGAAAGCGACATTTGCGCGGCCAGTGATGTCGCAAAGGTGCTGATATCGTGTTTGCGGCAAAGTTCCATCACGGGGCGGTTGTGCGCGGGCAATGGGAAATGCAGGCCTACGACTTGTTTGGGACGGCCCGAGGCTTCTGCGCAGTCTTCTAAGGGCACGCGACTGCTGGTGCAGGCCAAGACCGTGTCTGCGGGCAAAAGATAGCCAAGGTCTTCAAAAATTCGCAGCTTTTGCTCTGGCTTGTCTTGCGAGGCATCGACCACCAGATCCGTTCCGCCACAGGCTTCGAGATCGTGGCCTGTTTCGAGTTCGTCAAAATAGCGATCCAAGCTCTGAAGATCAGCGCCCTTTGATTTCAGACCATCGATCAGAAAGGGCTTGATGCTTTCTAAGATCTCAGCCCGTGTTTCTGACTGCGTGACAACATAAGTGACCGACAAGCCATCGATCAGACAGCGCGCCGCAAGGCTGGCGCCAAGGGGCGTGCCGCCCACGATGGCCAAGTGATCCAGCGATTGACTGGAGGTGATCAATGTTTTGGCGCGATGGGCCAGTTTACCTTCTGCCATGAGCATATGACGCAGGGCGCGTGCGCGCGGCGTGCTTTGGTGTTCGGCAAAAAATTCTTTTTCAAGTTCCAAACCAGCCGTGAAAGGCAGCAAGGGGGCGGCCTCTACTGCAGCGAGAATGCCATCTGCCACTGGGCCGATTTTTGCGGCGCGCTCTTTCGTATTGCGGATGCTGTCTTGAAAGGCCAAGGGATCAGCAAAGCCTTCGTTGCGCGATGCGCTTGACAGGGCCTGTCGCCCTTCGGCCAAAATATCCATCGCAAACCGGATCGCGCCTTGGCTGAATTCGCCAGAAACTTCGGCGTCAAACACAGGGCCGAGCGCTGCGCCGGTGATGGTGCCACCGGACAAAAGCATTTGCAGCGTCGCCTCGGCGCCGATCAAACGCGGAAGGCGCTGTGTTGCGCCGGCGACGGGTGGCAGGTCTAGTGAAATGCCCGGAAGGCCGACGCGAATATTTGGCGCGGCCACTCTGTAGTGGCCACATAGCGCCAGTTCAAAACCAGCGCCAATCGCGTCGCCTTGCAGCGCCATGACCACGGGTTTTTCTGCATTTTCAATGAGGTCACACAGGTGCAGCAGTTCTTGCGGCAAAGGCGCTTGTTCTAGCCAAGTCAGATCAAGCCCCGCGCAAAACACGGGCCCCTTTGAGGTGATGACCACAGCTTCTGTTTTTGGATTCGTTAGGGCCATATTCAAAGCTTGAATAAGTGCCCCGCAGACAGCCGCATCCAGAGCATTGTCGGTCCCGTTTGCAAAGGTCAATTGCACGACGGGTCCATGCGCTGAATGCGTGACTAAGCCTGACATTTGAACCTCTGTACTTTAGACGCTGCCTGTTTTCCCTATTAGTAAGGGTGTTTTAGCATCTGGCAAGCCTAAGCACCTGTTCAGACAGGCATATTATCAAAGGATACTTCGAGCGCCTCGTCGACCAGATCAAGGTCAAGACGATGCAGCTTGGCCGGCACCTCGCCGCCATTCAAGCGAATCCGAGACAAAGAACGGTGCAGATCATCATGCAGTTCAAAGCGCTGCGCCCCTGTTGTGTGAGCAATGCGGCGCGCGATTTCTTCTGCGTTTTCAAGATCTTTGGCAACTGTCATGGGTCTTCTCTTAGTGTCGTTATTGCGTCGGTCGGCGTCGCGATGGCTGCACCTTAAGGTAGTACTGAAACAGATTTATAAATCCTTTTCGGGAATTGTCTCTTACGGGAAATCCCTAGGAACCGCAATTTACCTTGTTTTAACGTTTATCAGGCTGTGCCCTGCCCACATTGATACAGGTCAAGACGCAAGGCTTGAAAACACATTCTGCTTTTTGTATATGTAATGAAAAGGAGATGCTATGACACGCTCTGCCCCCCTATCCCCACTGGTCACCGCTTTCTTTGATGAGGCGACGAATACTGTGTCTTATGTGGTTGCGGATCCGACTGGCTCTGCCTGCGCGATCATCGATAGTGTGCTTGATTTTGATTACGCCTCTGGCGCGACCGATACCCGTTCGGCGGATGAGGTGATTGCCTTTGTGAAGGCCGAAGGGCTGGTGGTGGAGTGGCTGCTGGAAACCCATGTGCATGCGGATCATTTGTCGGCCGCGCCTTATTTACAGGAACACTTGGGCGGTAAAATCGGCATCGGCGCGCAGATCACCGCGGTGCAGGATACCTTTGGCAAGGTGTTCAACGAGGGCACTGCCTTTCAGCGCGATGGAAGCCAGTTTGACGCGCTGTTTGAAGAAGGCGATGCGGTGATGATTGGGCAAATGCGCGGATCGGTGATGCATACGCCCGGTCATACGCCTGCTTGCTTGACCTATGTGATCGGCGATGCGGCCTTTGTGGGCGACACGCTGTTTATGCCGGATTTCGGTACGGCGCGTTGTGATTTTCCGGGCGGCTCATCTGAGATGTTGTTTGATTCAATCCAGCGCATTTTGGCCTTGCCCGACGCAACGCGGGTGTTTGTGGGCCATGACTATAAGGCGCCCGGTCGGGATGCTTTTGCTTGGGAAACCACTGTTGGGGAACAGCGCGCGGGGAATGTGCATATCGGCGGGGATGCCTCGCAAGCGCGGTTTGTGCAGATGCGCGATGCGCGGGATGCGACTTTGGCCAAGCCTAAGCTGATCATCCCGTCTTTGCAGGTGAATATGCGGGCGGGCCAAATGCCCGAGCCGGAAGAGGATGGTGGCGTGTACCTGAAGGTGCCGCTGAATAAGTTGTAACGTGGAGATGTGTGTGTGCCGACAGATTGGATAATGGGCCTTTTGGGCGGGCTGATGATTGGCCTTGCGGGGGCTGTGTTTTTGCTGGGCAATGGGCGCGTGATGGGCGCGAGCGGTATTTTGGGCGGTCTTGTGGATGGCTCTGGCCGTGGCAATGCGCGCGAAAGGCTGTGGTTTTTGGCCGGCGTTCTTGTGACGCCTTTGCTGTTTATTCCGCTGATTGGGCGCGGTGAGACCCATGCTAGCACAAATGTGATTGTGCTGATTGCCGCCGGTTTGCTGGTGGGGATTGGCACGCGGGTGGCCAATGGGTGTACCTCGGGGCACGGGGTTTGTGGGATTTCGCGTCTTTCGCTGCGCGGGATTGTGGCGACGGTGTTTTACATTGGTGCGGGCGGGCTGACAGTGGCATTGATGCGCCATGTGCTGGGGGTGATCTGATGAAACGGTCTGTTTTGGCATTGGTTGCCGGTGGTTTGTTTGGGCTTGGCCTGCGGATTTCTGGCATGACGGATACCACTAAGGTGCAGGGATGGCTGGATATTTTCGGCGACTGGGACCCGACGCTGGCCTTTGTGATGGGCGGGGCGATTGTGCCGATGTTTATTGCTTGGCGCTTTACCGAAGGGCGCACGCCTTTGGTGGGCGGGGATTTCCCAGCGCCGCCTGAGCCAAAGATCGGGCGACCCTTGGTTGTTGGATCGGTGCTGTTTGGCATGGGCTGGGGGCTGGCGGGGCTATGCCCGGGGCCTGCGATTGCCTCGGTCGGATTTGGCGGTTGGCCGGTCTGGGTGTTTTTCGCGGCCATGCTGTTGGGCATGTTGATTGCACCAAAGCTGCGCGACGCGCTGGACAGTGGCGCCTGAGCCGAGTAATCAAGGCCTATGGATATTCGTGAAATCACGCCCCGCTATTGTGTTTCTCCGCAAATCTCTGTGGAGGATATTCAGGTTTTGGCCGATCTTGGCTTTACGACGGTGATTTGCAACCGTCCGGACCAAGAGATTCCGGCAGACTTGCATGCCTGCGAGATGCAAAAGGCCGCAGAGGCGGCTGGGGTCACGTTTGTGATCAACCCCCTCACCCATGACACGATGACGCCGGATCGTTTGGGCACGCAGCTGGATGCTTTGGAGCGTTGTTCTGGCAAAACTTTGGCCTATTGCGCGTCTGGTACGCGGTCAACTGTGGCTTGGGTTTTGGGCAATGCGGCTTCTGTGCCAGCGGATGCTTTGTTCGCAGCGGCAGAGCAAGGCGGCTATCAGCTGGATGCGTTGCGTCCGCAGGTAGCGATGATTGCGGCGCAAGCCAAGGATTGATCCTTAGCTGAGATCGGTCAATTGATCGAGATCGTCGATATCCAGATTTTCAATCGCAGCCTGTTCTGGGTCGGGCGTTGATGGCAAAGGTTCCGCAACTGGCGGGGCCTTTTTTGTTTCTGCAGTTTCTGGGGTTTGCGGGGCTGTCGGCAACGGCGTGATATTGGCTGTTTCTGTTGGGCCTGCCTCTGGTTGATCGGATGTTTCCGCCGGCGACGCTGGCAAGATCAGTTTGATCGCGCGTTGCCCGTTCATTTGCCCAAGCGCTGCTTTGGAGATGGTTTCGTTTTGGTGGATTTCCAAAGCACAATTCTGCAAAGCGGAAAGCGGAATTTCTAAGGTATCCCCGACCTTTAGGGCTGCAAGCTTATCAAACGGCAAGGTGATGCGATGCAACACGGCATTCAGTTCAGCGGGCGCCAGCATGACATTTTCACGAAACAGCGCGGCCTTGGCGGCCAGTGCTTCGGGGCTGTGTTCATCCTGTTGGGCGAGGTCTTCATTCGGCAGGATCATTTTTGCACGACATGCCACATTGGCTGCGCCGATGGACAGATCTAGATCGAAGCTCGTAAAGCCCGTTCCGGCCAATGACAGCATCAAGGTGCGCGCATCTTCAACCATGCTGCCAAAGCGGTGACCGGCAGGCCATTCCTCGATGTCGTTTTGCGCAAAAGTGTCATCGCTTGATTGCAACAACGCGTCAAACACAGAGGACACCAGCGCCGCATCAACCGCCGTTGGAAGGCGATCTGGATCAGGGTCGCGGCCTAAAACGCGGCCCATTGTCAGGTGTTCCAGAACCGCGCAGACCGTGGCGAGATCGACGATCAACCCGCCTGTGGCGCCTTGCGGGCCTTCGAGCAGCATGTATAGCCCACTTTCCGGCAGGGCTTGCTGGATGTCTTCGATCCGAAGGGCTTTGGCAGACAAAGTGGTCACCAGCAAAGGCAGCGCAAAGCAATCTTCTGCAGCGCGTGCGAAGATCAGGGGCAGACCGCGTTCCACGGCTGACCCAGTTGAAGGCGCAGCGACGGCAGAATTGCCGCGCGATGCGTCATTAGATTTGCGCAACAAAGCCTGTCTTTGCATTTCGCCCATATACCCCGCCGAATTTCACCTGGCGCAGCCTGACCATAGGGCGCAGAGCGTTACGAATGTCTTTATAGGGTGCAGCTTTTACTGCTATTGCGCGGCAATTTTTAACTGTTGCGGCAGCGTGACGCGGAAGGCTGTGCTGCCTTGTCCAGGCAGGTAAGACACCTCTCCGCCAAGGCGGTGCATCACCTCGCGGCAGATGGCGAGGCCAAGCCCTGCCCCGCCCGCTTTTTGCGGGTTAACACGCGAGAACTTATGGAAAATAATCTCTTGTGCGCCATCCGGAATGGGGGTGCCGTTGTCGATGAAATCAACGGTCACGACCCCGTCGCTTTCATAGGTGTGGATCTGCAATTCAGGCTGATCCGCATCGCAGTATTTTTGCGCGTTTCTGATCAAATTGATGAAAACCTGAGACAGTCGATCCAGATCCGTATCCAGCATGATTTCTTCATCGCGACGGCTGCGGATGACTTTAAGTTTGACTTCTGTGTGGTTGAGCGCCGCATCCAAGGAGGCCTCGATCACTTCGCGCAGGCTGGCGCGGCCTTGGTCTAGGGTGATTTGGCCGTTCTCTAGAACACTGAGATCCAGCAGGTCGTCCAGTAGTCGCGTCAGGCGCACGGCTTCGGTGTTGATGATGCCGCTGTATTTGCGTTTCTCGCGGTTGCTGAGGCGGTCATTGTCGCGCAAAATTTCGGAGAATGCGCGGATGGATGTCATCGGCGTGCGCAGCTCGTGGCTGATTTGGCTGAGGAATTCGTCTTTTTGATCAGAGACTTGCAGCAGCTTTTCATTGGCACGCCCCAATTGGCGGGCGGTGCGGGACAGCTCGTCTGATTTGACTTCAAGCTGGCTGGAGTATTCCATTATCTGCGCGGTTTCATTGGCCACGGCCATGAGATCTTGCACCGACACAGACGCACCTCCGACGATTTGGCCGATCATCGCGTGGGCGGTGGCGGCCCCGACAGAGCCGGCGAGTTCACGTTCGAGCACTTGCAGGAAATCCGCGTCTGGCTCGGGCAGAAGGCCGGGGATGCCTTGGCGGTTGGCTTCACGTTCGAAGACACGCTGCGCTTCACGGGCGCCAAGGATACGCTGGGCCATGACCATTAGGTCTTCGGATTTCGCGGTGCCGTCTGTCCATGTGGGGGCGCGGCTGGAGTGTTCGAAGACATTCACGAATTGCGCGCCTTGCAGGCGTTCGATGGGGGATGGGATGCCGCAGATCGAGACCACGAAGAAGGCGAATGTATTCAGTGAGATAGACCAAAGCACCGCGTGGATCAGCGGGTCGAGCCCAGAGATGCCAAACAGCGCTTGGGGGCGCAGCCATGCGAGGCCGAAGAGGCCGTTTTCCATGACCTCAGCTGACAGGAACGTCCCTGTGCCAAAGCTTGGTAGAAGCAGGCAATAGGCCCAGAGGATGAAGCCCACAGCAAGGCCTGCGATGGCGCCGTTGCGGTTGGCGCCGCGCCAGAAGATGCCACCGAGCAAGCATGGTAGGAATTGCGCCACACCTGCGAAAGAAATCAAGCCGATGGAAGCCAGCGCGCTGCCGCCGCCGGAGAGGCGATAGTAGAGGTAGCCAAGGACCAGAACCGCTGCGATGGACAGGCGGCGCGATTGGATGACAACGCTGCGCACATCGCCTGAAACACTGGCGCCCCCTGCCCCTGTGGCGGATAGCCAAATCGGCATGACCACGTGGTTGGACACCATTGTGGCCAGCGCCAGCGAGGCCACGATGACCATGGAGGTGGCCGAGCTAAAGCCGCCGAGGAACGAGAGCATCGCAAGGCTTTCGTTGCCTGTGGCGAGTGGGATCGTCAGGACAAAAAGGTCTGGGTTTGAGCCGGCTGGCAGCAGATCAAGGCCCACCACGGCGATCGGCACGACGAAGAGGCTCATGATCATCAGGTAGGCTGGGAAAGCCCAACTGGCGGTGCGCAGGTGGTCTTCGTTTTCGTTTTCGACCACCATGACTTGGAACATGCGCGGCAGGCACAGAAGCGCGGCAGCGGATAGGAAGATCAGCCCCGCCCAGCGTCCGCCTTTGATCTGCCAAGTGGAGATTTCAGAGCTTTCGATACGCGTTAGGATATCGGCTGGGCCGTCGGCGATGCCCCAGACCACAAAGACCCCCACCGCCAAAAGCGCGAAGAGTTTGACGATGGCTTCTACCGCGATGGCCATGACAACGCCGTAGTGGCGCTCATTGGAATCCAAGGTGCGGGTGCCGAAAAGAATGGTAAAGATGGCCAGACCTGCGGCCACCCAAAGTGCTGTGGCGGTGAGATCAACTTGATCGGATCCCGTGCCGGCAAAAACAGCGAAACTGGTGGTAACTGATTGAAGTTGCAACGCAATATAGGGGGTCGTACC
Source organism: uncultured Paracoccaceae bacterium (assembly GCA_947499725.1). Taxonomy (GTDB): domain Bacteria; phylum Pseudomonadota; class Alphaproteobacteria; order Rhodobacterales; family Rhodobacteraceae; genus Cognatishimia. The sequence continues at coordinate 1,217,881 of CANMPK010000001.1, forward strand.
GATGACGGCCAATAGGGTTACGGCAATCGCAAGGAAGTTGGATTTACCATAACGAGACGAAATCATATCAGCGATAGAGGTGATGCGCTGCGTGCGCCCGATGCGCACCATGCGGCGCAGGCCCCACCACCAACCAAACAGCACCAAAGATGGGCCGATGTAGATCGTTAGGTATTCCAAACCGGATCGCGCGGCATAGCCCACGGCGCCGTAAAACGTCCAAGCGGTGCAATAGATAGACAGAGAGAGCGTGTAGACCACAGGCCAGTTCAGCCAGTTCCCTCGCCCCTTTTTGGCGGCGCGTTCGGCGGCGAAGGCCACGGCAAAGAGAAAGGCCACATAGACAAGGCTGACGCCAACGATGGTGTTTAAGCTACCCATCAGTTTTGCTCTGGTTGATCAGGCTTTCCGCGCTCTGCATCTTCGGCGCGGCGGGCGCGCGCGAGGGCGGTGCTGGAGATCGCTTTGATCACCACAAGAACGAACCAAACGGCGAAAAGATACACCACCGCATCTGACGTAGACACCTGCCCCGAGCCATCCACAGGCCAAAGCAGCGGCACGAGCCACAGAATCAGCCCGATGATGGGCAACATGCGAATCCAGTCGATCAGGCGGCGGCGGCGATAGGTTTGCCGCTCTAGAAATATCATAGAGCGGCCAGTACTCATGCGCCGACCAGTTGATTAACTGCGTCCAGCACTTCTCCGTTAGAGAAAGGCTTGGTCATGAAGAGGCTGGCCCCCACACGTTCCGCCATTTCGCGGTCTTTGGTTTGCCCGCGCGCCGTGAGCATAAGCACCGGCAAGCTGGCTGTTTCGTCTTGAGCCCGTAGGTCTGTCAGGATTTCATATCCGCTGCGCCCAGGCAGCATGACATCCAGAATAACCACATCGGGCTGTCTGTTTTGCACAGCTTCAATGGCGTCATGCCCATTAGAATGAGTGACGACATCCCAGCCTGCGCGGGACAGAATGAAGCTGATGGCTTCGATAATATTCGGTTCATCTTCAATCAGAAGAACTCGCTTGCTCATGCATTCCTCCCCAGTAAGCATAGCGCGCGCTGACGTATTCTTAGACCGACATGCATCTAAAAACCAAGTTAAATCCCCATTAAATGCCCTGCGTCAGAATCGACGGCATGTTTCGCCCTTCGCATTTGGCCCTTGGACAAATGCGGCAGGTGCTGCCGACAAGGCGTGGGTCTTCGACTTTATCAAGACGCGGCAAGATCAGCATATAGGCATTATAAAGTGGTGTTTTTTCAAAGCTGACGGCGGAAATACGATCGGCGATTGCCAAACATTCGAACTGATCCGCATCATGTCCTGCCATCTCGACGATGCCGCGCACGGGCTGCATGGGTTGCGAGAGTGCCTTGAACAAAGGCCATTTGGCGCAAGCGGCGCTGAATCGGGGCAATGAGAACCCGCGCAATTGGCGGCGGAACAACAAAGCGCCGGAGCCATCGCAGACCACCAGTCCCACGGGCATGGGCAAAGCGTCGTCCGGCATGGCCGCGCAGCGGCGCAGGATGGTGGATAGGCTGACATCAAAACGTTGCGCTAGAAGATCTGGCTTGAGGCCGATTTGATTGATGGCTTCTAAGAATGCAGGGCGCGGCAGGCGTTTGGCATCGTGTTGATACGCATCCAAAACGCGTTTCGCCATGTCGCGCGCGGCAACTGTCGTCAGCGTGCTGGCCCCCTTCACCAGATCTTCAGGCCAGCCAGAAGCGGTTTCTAAGGCTGGGAAATGGTAGTTATTTTCTTTTGAGAAAGCGTCTAGCTCTTCTTGTGGTGAGCTGCCTTTGGTTGCGGTTTCGTCTTGACCATCAAGATAGGTCACCAAAGTCTGCGCACTTTCGGCGAGGCGTAGGCTGTCTTCATTCAGGTTACGGTGAAAGCGCCCCTGCCATTCTGGTTCGATCTGATCGTTTTCATGCAAAATTCCTGCGGTCGAGCGAATGGCGGTGACCATTGTCAGCAGCTCGTGCATGGAGGTGGCCAGATGTGGATCATGGGCCAGTCGGTCTGTCAAAGACTGTACCGTGCGTTCGAGCGACTGCACTTGTTTATATTGATCCGCCAGCACTTCGGCCCAGCCTGGAAAGCGCCCTGCAAATTCATCGACGCGGTCTAATTCGACTTCGGTTTTTCCGCTGGACGCCGCCGCTTCGCGCAGGGTGGCGATCAGGGCAGCTTCGGCGCCTTCGGAGAGCACAGAAGGCTCTACCCCTAAGGCCGCAGCGATATTTACCAGCAGCTTGCCACCGATTCTTCGTTTGTTGTGTTCGATGAGATTGAGATACGAGGCAGAAATTTCCGCCTGCGTTGCAAGCTCTGCCTGCCGTATACCATTCATCACGCGCCGCTCTCTGATGCGGCTGCCTACGAGGCTGTCTCGGGCCATGTCTCCCCCCAATTACCGAGCCGTATTTCAGTGTCTTTTCAACACCTTTCTGCAGTGCCAAATAAAAACTTTACAAAGACACCTAACAGAAGGTGAGTTTCTTTACAAAAAAATTATTTAGTTAAAAGGAGTTGTTGAGAAGTTTTCCATCCCTACCGGATAATGGGTAGGCATGTAAATGCACGCATGAGCCGGAAGAGGAGCCGGTTTATGCACCATCCATAAATGGGAGGATACTTCGAATGTCTAAATCGACACTATCGCGTCGTGGCGTACTAAAGTCTGGGGCCGTTGCCGGTGCCGGCCTGGCCGTGCCAACGATCTTTACTGGTAGCTCTGTGTCAGCTTTCACAAATGATCCGACAGGTTCATCTGTGACACTGGGCTTCAACGTTCCACAAACTGGTCCCTACGCGGACGAGGGTGCGGACGAGCTGCGTGCTTATGAGCTGGCAGTTGAGCATCTGAATGGCGGCGGCGACGGCGGCATGATGAATACTTTCTCGTCCAAGGCGCTCGAAGGCGCTGGTATTCTGGGCAAGAAGGTTGAGTTCGTGACTGGCGACACTCAGACAAAGCCTGATGCGGCGCGTGCGTCTGCACGGTCCATGATTGAAAAAGATGGCGCGGTGATGATCACTGGCGGTTCTTCTTCTGGTGTTGCGGTTGCTGTGCAAGCGCTTTGCCAAGAAGCAGGCATCATCTTTATGGCTGGTCTGACACACTCTAACGACACAACAGGTAAGGACAAAAAAGCGAACGGTTTCCGTCACTTCTTTAACTCTTACATGTCTGGTGCGGCGCTGGCGCCAATCTTGGCAGATCGTTATGGTAAAGACCGTAAAGCCTATCACCTGACAGCGGACTACAACTGGGGTTACACCACAGAAGAAGCGGTTCGCACATCCACAGAAGCTATGGGCTGGGAAACAGTTGCAGCGGTGAAAACACCTCTGGCACAGACTGACTTCTCTTCCTATGTGGCACCTGTTCTGAACTCTGGTGCGGACGTTCTGGTTCTGAACCACTACGGCGGCAACATGGTGAACTCGCTGACATCTGCGGTTCAGTTTGGTCTGCGTGCAGCGGAAGCAAACGGCAAGAACTTCGAAATCGTTGTTCCGCTGTATTCCCGTCTGATGGCACGTGGTGCGGGCAAGAACGTTGCTGGCATCTTTGGGTCCACAAACTGGCACTGGTCTTTGGAAAACGTTGGTGGCGCGAAATACGCGGGCACAAACGCATTCGTTCAGTCCTTCGGTCAGAAGTACGGCTTCCCACCATCTCAGGCCGCGCACACCGTGTACTGTCAGACATTGCTGTATGCTGACGCTGTTCAGCGCGCAGGCTCTTTCAACCCATGTGCGGTTGCTGAAGCTCTGGAAGGCTATGAGTTCGACGGTCTGGGCAATGGTCCAACACTGTACCGCGCCGAAGATCACCAGTGCTTCAAAGACGTGCTTGTTGTGAAAGGTAAAGAGAACCCAGAAAACGAATTCGATCTGCTCGAAATCGTTGACGTCACACCGGTTGAGCAAGTGTCTTACGACGCTTCCATCTTCGGTGGTGAGCTGGGCTCTTGTAACCCGGGCGCATAAGCCTTTGGGTGCCTCGCCCTTCGGCGAGGCACCATCTTCCTGAATAAAATCAAGAAGATAAGAGGCTTTTTGAAAGCAATCTTGTCGAAAGACTTCAGTTGGACCCAAGGGGGGGCCACATGGATCAGATAATCCTCCAAATCCTGAACGGGTTAGATAAGGGCAGCGCCTATGCGCTGATTGCGCTTGGTCTGACCTTGATCTTCGGTACGCTTGGCGTGGTGAACTTTGCGCACGGTGCGCTGTTCATGCTGGGTGCGTTCTGCACCGTCACACTAAGCCGCATCCTGACACTGAGCCACGAGGTGATTGACGAAAGCCGCAAGGACTTTCTGGGCAATCCTTTGAAGGTCGACGTGCCTTACATTTACGACTGGTTTGGAGAAAGCACCGGTGCCGCCATCATTGATTGGGCTGTTCCTTTGTCGATCCTTTTTGCCATTCCGGTTATGATCGGTATCGGCGTTCTGATGGAACGCGGATTGGTCAAACACTTCTACAATCGCCCACATGCGGACCAGATTCTGGTGACCTTTGGCCTTGCGATTGTTCTGCAAGAGATCATCAAATACTACTTTGGTGCCAACCAGATCCCTGCCCCTGCGCCGGAAGCCTTTGTTGGGTCTTTCGACTTTGGTGCGGCTGTTGGATTTGACGCAGGCGCGATCATCTACCCGTACTGGCGTATCGTATACTTCTGCTTTGCGATGGTGCTGATCGGTGCGGTGTTTGCCTTCTTGCAATTCACCACATTTGGCATGGTTGTGCGCGCTGGCATGGCGGACCGCGAGACGGTTGGCTTGCTGGGCATCAACATCGACCGCCGCTTTACCATCATGTTTGGTATCGCCGCTGCGGTGGCTGGCTTGGCGGGCGTGATGTACACGCCGATCAATTCGCCGAACTATCACATGGGCATGGATTTCCTCGTGATTTCCTTTGTTGTTGTTGTTGTTGGCGGCATGGGCTCTTTGCCCGGCGCGGTACTGGCAGGCTTTGTTCTGGGTATTCTGGAAAGCTTTGCCTCTATGCGTCAGGTCATCGAATTGCTTCCTGGCATCAACCAAGTTGTCATCTATCTGGCAGCCATCGTCATTCTACTTACCCGTCCGCGTGGCCTGCTTGGTCGCAAAGGCGTGATGGAGGACTAACCCATGTTTGGTTTGGACAAAAAAGACACGTCCCTTTTGCTGATCGTGGCGGCTTTGGTGGCCCTTGCTCCGATCATTTTGAACCCTTTCCCTGAGGGCTCTGCCCTTGCGCAGTTCAACGCAGGCTATCCTGACTTGATGCAGCGTTTTGTGATCTTTGGCATCTTTGCCATTGGCTTTAACATCCTGTTTGGCCTGACAGGCTACCTGTCTTTCGGTCACGCAGCCTTCTTGGGCGCTGGCTCTTATGCGGGCATGTGGATGATGAAACTGCTGACGATCAACGTGATCCCAGCGATCATTTTCTCCACCATCATTGCGGGTGTTATTTCCTTGGCGATTGGTTGGATTTCCCTGCGTCGCTCGGGCATCTACTTTTCGATCCTGACTTTGGCATTCGCACAGATGGCCTTTGCCTTGGCCGCTTCTGTTCTGACGCCAATCACAGGTGGTGAAACAGGTCTGCAAACGAACCTGAACGATCCACGTGTTCTGCCAAGCTTCTTGGGTGGCGGTGCGTCGGCGGATGGCAACATTCCGAAGCCATCCCTGTTTGGCATCGAGATGAGCGCCTCCTTTGAGCTGCCAGTGGGTAGCTGGGTTTGGACCTTTAACTGGGGCTATTACATCTGCGCCGTGATGATGCTGCTGGCCTTCTATCTCGCGATCCGCGTGTTCCGCTCTCCGTTTGGTCTGATGCTGAAGGCTGTGAAGTCAAACCAGCAGCGTATGAACTACACGGGCCTGAACACACGCCCTTATATGCTGGCCTGCTTTGTGATCTCTGGCATGTATGCGGGTCTGGCCGGTGGCCTGATGGCGGCGATGGACCCACAGGTTGGCGCTGAGCGTATGCAGTGGACAGCCTCTGGTGAGGTGGTTCTGATGACGATCCTTGGCGGTGTGGGCACGTTGATTGGCCCAGTGCTGGGTGCTGGTTTGATCAAATATTTCGAGAACATCTTCTCGAAGATCAACGACAACCTGCTGCATCAGTGGTTCTCTTTCCTGCCGGATGGTCTGGAAAACTTCATGGTCACCATCATTCACCCGTTCATTGGTAAGGGCTGGCACCTGACCTTGGGTCTGATGTTCATGGGGATCGTGATCTTCCTGCCGGGCGGACTGGTTGAAGGCGGACAGCGCATCAAGGCCATGTTCAAAGGCAAAAAGGCCGAAAAGGCCACAAAAACCACACCTGCGGAATAAGGAGTAAGACGGATGGGAATTCTTGACGTCAAAGACGTAGGCAAACGGTTCGGTGGCCTGCAAGCACTTGGAGATGTGAACCTCTCGGTTGCCGAGAACTCGGTTCACGCGATTATCGGCCCGAATGGGGCCGGTAAATCCACCCTACTGAACTGTCTGGTGGGCAAACTGATCCCTGACACTGGCTCTGTCATGTTTGATGGGCAGTCTGTTCTGGGGCGCAGCCCGCATGAGATCAACCAGATGGGCATTTCCCGCGTGTTCCAAACGCCAGAGATCTTCGGAGAGCTGAGCGTTTTGGAAAACATGATGATCCCGATCTTCGCCAAGCGCGATGGTGCATTCCGTATGCATGCCACTGCGAACATGATGAAAGAACGCGACATCGTTGAAAACGCGGAAAAAGTTCTGGTCGACATGAACATGGCGGACAAGCGCGGCATGAACGCGGCGTCCATGTCTCGGGGGGACAAACGTCGCCTTGAGATCGGCATGTGTTTGGCGCAAGAGCCTCGGCTGTTGCTGCTGGATGAGCCAACAGCGGGCATGGCGCGTGCGGATACCAACAACACCATTGATCTGCTAAAACAGATCAAAGACGAGCGTGACATCACCATCGCCATTATCGAACACGATATGCATGTGGTGTTCTCTTTGGCAGAACGGATCACCGTTTTGGCCCAAGGCACACCGCTGGTGGAAGACACGCCCGACAATATCAAAGGCCATCCGAAGGTGCGCGAAGCGTATCTTGGGGAAGCGGCATAAGCGAGGACATGACGATGAACGGACCCGCAGATTTTTCAAAAGGCCGCAACCACGCCGAAACCGCACCTGCATATTTGTCGGTGTGGAACATGGAAAGCTATTATGGCGAAAGCTATATTGTGCAGAACATCAGCTTCAACGTGCATGAGGGCGAGATCCTCGCCCTACTCGGGCGCAACGGTGCGGGGAAAACCTCGACCCTGCGATCCATCGCACGCATGAGCAGCCCACAGGTCACCCATGGTGAAATCTGGCTAGATCATAAGCCGCTGCATTCCATGCAAAGTTATCAGGCCTCCGCTGAGGGGATTGCCTTGGTTCCGGAAGATCGTTCCATCATTCCGGGCCTAACAGTCGAGGAGAATCTGCAGCTTGCGCAGATCGCGCCTCCGATTGGTTGGTCTCTGGATCGCCTGTATGACCTTTTCCCACGTCTCGGGGAGCGACGTAAACAGGAGGGGGTCACACTCTCGGGCGGTGAGCAACAGATGCTTGCCATCGCCCGAGCGCTTGCGCGTGACATTAAAGTTCTGCTGCTGGATGAGCCTTATGAAGGCCTCGCTCCGGTGATCGTGGACGAGATCGAAAAGACGCTGCGCATCATCAAAGAACAGGGCATCACAACGATCATCGTTGAACAGAATGCGGTGCGTGCGTTGAAATTGGCCGATCGCGCCGTAATTTTGGACACCGGCGGAATTGTCTTTGATGGGACTGCGCAGGAAGTGCTTGATAATGAAGAACTTCGGGCAGAGTATCTGGCTATCTGATCGGAGGAGCAGCCGGCGCCCAGCGCGCCGGACTGCAGATTGAATATAGGATTTACAATGACCACCCCCACCTACCCCCCCGCGGCGGATTTGGCGGCGCAAGCCCATGTGAACGCTGAGAAATATGATTCAATGTATGCGCAATCTATCGCTGACCCAGAGGCTTTCTGGCGTGAGCAAGGTCAGCGCATTGATTGGATCAAACCGTTCACGCAGGTCAAAGACGTCAGCTATGATTTTGGCAACGTAAACATCAACTGGTTTGCTGATGGTACGTTGAATGTGTCCGCCAACTGTATTGACCGCCACTTGGAAACACGTGGAGATCAAACAGCGATCATCTGGGAGCCTGATAGCCCAGAGGACGAAGCGCAGCACATCACCTATAAAGAGCTGCACGAGAACACCTGCCGCATGGCAAATGTTCTCAAGGACATGGGTGTGAGCAAAGGCGACCGTGTGGTCTTGTATCTGCCGATGATCCCTGAGGCAGCCTATGCGATGCTGGCCTGTACGCGGATTGGCGCGATCCACTCTATTGTTTTTGCTGGGTTCTCTCCGGATGCTTTGTCGGCGCGGATCAATGGCTGTGAAGCCAAAGTGGTCATTACCGCAGACGAGGCCCCACGTGGTGGGCGCAATACGCCGCTGAAAGCCAATGCTGATAAGGCGCTGGAAAGCTGCGCGGCCTCTGTTCAGTCACTGGTGGTGCGTCGCACCCGTGGTGATGTGGCGTGGGATGTGTCCCGTGACGTGGATTACAACGCCAAGGCGGCGAACGTATCGACAGACTGCCCTGCCGAGGAAATGAACGCTGAAGATCCGCTGTTTATTCTGTATACCTCTGGCTCCACGGGGCAGCCGAAGGGTGTTGTGCATACAACGGGCGGCTATTTGGTGTACGCAGCGCTGACGCATGAGACCACCTTTGATTACCATGATGGCGATATCTACTGGTGTACCGCGGATGTGGGCTGGGTGACGGGTCACAGTTATATCGTGTACGGCCCGCTGGCCAATGGCGCGACCACGCTGATGTTTGAGGGCACGCCTACCTATCCAGATGCTTCTCGTTTCTGGCAGGTGTGTGAAAAGCACAAGGTGAACCAGTTCTATACGGCGCCAACGGCGATCCGTGCCTTGATGGGCCAAGGTGATGATTTCGTTACGAAGTGTGACCTATCCAGCCTGAAAATTCTGGGCACTGTGGGTGAGCCGATCAACCCTGAGGCATGGAATTGGTACAACGATGTTGTCGGCGGTGGCACCTGCCCGATTGTGGATACGTGGTGGCAGACGGAAACCGGTGGTCACTTGATGACGCCGCTACCTGGCGCGCATGCAACCAAGCCGGGCTCTGCGATGAAACCGTTCTTTGGGATTGAACCTGTCGTGCTGGAGCCTGCCTCTGGTGAAGAAATCAGCGGCAATGGCGTTGAGGGTGTTCTGTGTATCAAAGACAGTTGGCCGGGCCAGATGCGCACCGTTTGGGGCGATCATGAGCGGTTCGAGAAAACTTATTTCGCGGACTATAAAGGCTACTACTTCACCGGTGACGGCTGTCGCCGTGATGAGGATGGCGATTACTGGATCACCGGCCGTGTAGATGACGTGATCAACGTCTCTGGTCACCGGATGGGCACCGCCGAAGTGGAAAGCGCGTTGGTTGCCCATGAGAAGGTCGCAGAGGCCGCTGTGGTGGGATACCCTCATGATATTAAGGGACAAGGCATCTATTGCTATGTCACTTTGATGTCTGGCCAAGAACCTACAGAAGAGCTGCGCAAAGAACTGCGCACTTGGGTGCGGACAGAGATCGGGCCGATTGCTTCGCCTGATCTGATCCAATGGGCACCGGGCCTGCCGAAAACACGTTCTGGCAAAATCATGCGCCGTATTCTGCGCAAAATTGCAGAGAATGATTACGGCGCCTTGGGTGATACGTCGACCTTGGCGGAGCCTGCTGTTGTGGATGATCTGATCGACAACCGGATGAACCGTTAATTCCAAACCATTCCCCGTCGCTAAGGGGTTTCCAGCCTTGGCGACAAAACTGGGCCGGCGCTTTTCCTTTGCGTCGGCCCCTCTTTTTTGTGCGGCTTTGTGCGGCGCTCTAGAAGCGCATGCGATCAGCACAGAGGGCTTATTGGCCCAAAGCAGCTATTGTCATCTCACGAGCGCAGGCATAGCGTCGCCGGATGACACGTGATCGCACCTTTCTTGGTATTCTCTTGATGCTCAGCTTTAGCTGTGTTGCCCCGATGGGTGATGCGGTGGTGAAACTGCTTGGGCCTTTGGTGCCTGTGGCGATCTTTGTGTTTTACCGATTTGTCTTACAGGCGGCTTTTCTGACGCCCTTTGCGTTGATGTCCAAACAACGCTTGCGCCCCACGCGGCGACAGTTGGGGCTGATCTTGCTGCGCACGTTGTTTCATATCGTCGGGATTGGCGGCATGTTCATGGCTTTGCGGTATCTGCCTTTGGCCGATGCGGTGGCGATTGCCTTTGTGATGCCGTTCTTGCAGCTGCTATTGGGCAAGTATTTTCTGAACGAGACCGTTGGCAAGCATCGCCTGCTGGCCTGCTGTGTGGGCTTTTGCGGCACCTTGCTGGTGATCCAACCCAGCTTTGTCTCTGTGGGCTTGGCCGCGCTGTGGCCGCTTTTGGTGGCCGTGGCCTTTGCCCTGTTTATTCTCGTGGGCCGTCAAATCGCGCAAGAGATGGACCCGATTGATATTCAGATGTGCAGCGGTTGGATGGCGACCGCTTTGTTGTTGCCTTTGCTGCTGATCGGCCAAAAGCTGGGGTTTGAGGGCGTCAGCTTTGTGATCCCTGAAGGTAAGGTCTTGTGGCTACTGCTGCTTGCGGGCGTGTTGGGCACTTTGGCGCATCTGTTGATGACATGGTCTCTGCGCTTTGCGCCCTCGACCACCTTGGCGCCGCTGACCTACGTTGAAATCCCAATCACAACCATTGTGGGCTTTATCGTATTTGGTGACCTGCCCAATGGTCTGGCTGCGCTTGGTATTGTGATCACCGTTGTGGCCGGGCTTTATATTGTCTTCAGAGAGCGCGCCATTCACCGCGCGGCACAGTAAGCACCCGCGCAACTATTTCTAAATAGGCTTTCGGCAGGATCATCAGCATCTTGGGCGCCGTGAACATCACCTCGATGGCACCTGTGGCTTTGTTGGAGGTGCCGATTTGCCCGTCTGGCGTGAAGGTGAGCCCGTTGATCGGCCACTGCAACCCCTCTGAGGTGCCGGACACCAGCCCCATCGGAAACAAGGACACACGGGTGCCTGCCGGCAAATCAAGCGACATCTGCGCGGGGGCAAGAAAGGCGATGTCTGTATCAGACAATAGAATGCAGCGTTTTTCAGGAAAGCGCGTCAGGGCATTATAACAGGCCAGTTGGTGATCAATACGCGCGCCCGCGAAGCCTACCCCAAGGATCAGAGGCACATCGATGTTGCGCAGGGCCTTTTCAAAATCCGTGCTGTCTTGCTCGGCAATCGGGTGCAGGCTGTCGCCCGCCTGCGCTTGATCGCGGGTTGGCAGGCTATCCATATCGCCGATGATGGCGCTGGGGGTGTGCCCTGCGGCCTGACAATGCAAAGCCCCGCCATCCGCGGCGACCAAAGTCGGCCCTAAAGCGAGACAACGGTTAATTTCCGCACTGGTGGCTTGCCCTGCCCCGACTAAAGTGACAGCATTTGCTTCAGTTATGATCACGCATTCGCCTTTCCTTCACGCCTTCTTGAGAAGCTTCTGCCCCAATTTAGCCCTAAAATGATACGCTCATTGGCACAGAATCGGTCACGTTTGGCCACCCTCAACATGGTAAACAGGCACCAAGTAGTGCAAAGGACCCGAATCCAATGGTTACCAATAACAAAGTTCTAACGGTTTCGTACGGGACATTCGCCTGTACCTTGGAAGGATTCGATGAGTCCTTTGAAGCCATGAAAGCAATTGCAGAGTATTTCCGGGATCTGGCCGCTGACGATCGGTACTTCGGTGCCGAGCCGCCAACCCCAGATGCAGAAATGCTCACGCGCATCGCTGAACGCGAAATCGAACGCCGCGTTCAGGCGCGTACAGAAGCTGGCTCAATTGTTCTGAGCGCAGCCCCAGCTGTCGCTGAGGCGCAGGCCGAGGCCCCTGTAAAGACAGATGCAGAACCGCTGGTTCTGGACGCATCTGACACAGTCGCCGCACCTGCTCCACAGGTTGAAACTGCGGAAGCAACACCTGTTCAGCCAGATGTTAAAGATGTTTCTGAAGATGTGATTGCAGATGTCATAGCGGATGTCGCTGTTGCTTCTGCTGAGGATGATCTGAATGAAATCGCTGAAGAGGCCGATGAGGTTTCTAACAACATGTTTGAAGAAGAGTATGACTCTTTGACAGCAGCGATTGATACGATCTCCAGCGCAGATGACGACGAAGACATTGTAAATGTCGCGCATGATCCAGAATCGGAAGCGCCAGAAGAAGATAGCATCGCCGCAAAACTGCGCCGTATTCGTGCTGTTGTTTCCACACAGGAAGCAGCGCCTGAAGCAGATGATTTCATCGAGGATCAACATGCGGAAGACATGACAGCGCCAATCGCTGACACGTTTGAAGCTGCTGAGCCAGCGATCGAAATGGCTGCTGAAGCAAAAGACGAAGATATTGCAGATCTGGATCTGGAAGAAGATGATCTGGAGCTGACAGAAGCATCCCCTGTGCCTGTAGCACCTGCGGCAACCAAGCCACGGGCGCGCGTTATTCGTATGAAGCGCGCACAGTTTGAGGATGCGGTTGAGAACGGTCTGCTTGAAGAAGAAGACTCTCTGGACCTGCCAGAAGCTGCACCTGTCGCGGAAGCGCCGGTTGAAACACCTGCGCCACAGCCTGCACCAAAGGCGGCGCCCGTTGCCGAGACATCTCTGTCTCGTGATGACGAAGACGAGCTGATGGCTGAGCTTTCTGCGCTGGATGCGGAACTGGGTTTGGCCCCTGAAGAGGAGTCCCCCATCCCTGCGACTGCAGAGGTTGAAGAGGCCCCTGTAGAGGTTGCTGAAGAACCCGTTGCTCCGGTACGCCCACGTCGTGCCCGCCGTGCGCTGGAACCAGCGACGGAAGATGCGGCTGTGGATCGTCTTTTGGCGGAAGCCAACACCAAACTGGACGAGCCAGAAGGCAAAGGTCGTCGTAGCGCGATTGCGCATCTGCGCGCCGCTGTTGCCGCAACGAAAGCTGAAAAAGAGGCTGGTTCTTCTTTGAAAAAAGAAAACATTTCAGATGCTTATCGCGCGGACTTGGCGGATGCGGTTCGCCCTCGCAAGAGCGCTGCTCCATTGAAACTGGTCGCAGAACAGCGTGTGGACGGCTCTGAAGAGACTGTGCGCCCGCGCCGTGTGGCTGTTCAAGAGGCAGACACCTCTGCGCCAAATGAGCGTATGGCGGATTTTGTTGAGTTTGCTGAATCTCAAGGCGCAACACAGTTGCCAGAGGTTCTGGAAGCTGCAGCGTCTTACATGACCTTTGTTGAAGGTCGCCAGCGTTTCTCACGCCCGATGCTGATGCGTCTGGCCTATCAGGTTGGCGAGCAGCCGTTTGAGCGCGAAGCCGGTCTGGCCAGCTTTGGCCAACTGCTGCGCGATAAGAAGATCGAAAAGATTGCCGGTGGTCGCTTCACCGCATCCGAAGCGATCAACTTCAAACCATCTGACCGCGCTGCAGGCTGATCTAAGGTTTTACAGTCTCACTAAGATTTAACGAAAAGGCCGCTGAATTCTCAGCGGCCTTTTTGGTTTGGGCTATTGAAGATCAAAGCGTGCAATTTCGCTATGTTGGCCATCCGCGGCGTCAATAACCGCCAAATGATTCAGCTGCCCCTTGATAGAAAGACCCTTTGCGTTTTCGGCGTCACAAAAGGCTTTGGCTTGGATCAGATCGGGAAATTTCTGAAGGGTCAGATGGGGTACAAATGACACATCCAGCTTGCGCGCATGGGCCAAGGGTCCTGAATACAGCGCGTTGTGCAACGCATACATCGCGCTATTGCCTTGATCAGGCACAAGAAAGCCATAGCCAGACGTGTCACGATGATCGGTCCAAGGTGCTATGTGGCGACAGTGGAAATCGATGGCGCAGGTCTGAGAGGCGACATTCGCGATATGCTCAAGATAAGTCTGACGCGGCACATCTGTGACACCAAATACAAAGGTAAAATGGGGCGCCACGGGTAACCCTGCAGCTTGTCGATGTGCTTCCGCCCAGTCTGCGTGCGCCTTGGGCCAGTTGGGAAAAGCTAAGGTAAACAGTGCCATATGGCCCTCATGTTATGTGTTTTAAGAGGGCCATATGTTTATGCTTTGCGCAAGGCTTACTTCTGATCCAGCCCCGGCGCGTCGGGGTCTTCTTGGCCAACACCCAAGAAGATGCTTTTGAAGGGCGCGATCCAAAGCACGCCAAGGGCCACATAGATCACCAGTTGCAGCAAGAAGATCGGGCGATCAAACCAAGCCACCACCGCTGTGGCCACGATTGTGGCCAACAGGATGTAGATTGGCAGACCCAGCAACAGGATCACAACAGCCCAGCGGCGACGTGCTTTGTAAGACAGCGCCATCAGATCAATCCGCGAACGGGTCAGTGACCAGAATCGTGTCGTCACGCTCTGGCGAAGTTGACAGCAGTGCCACAGGGCATTCGATCAGCTCTTCCACGCGTTTCACGTATTTGATCGCATTGGCTGGCAGATCGTTCCAGCTGCGCGCACCTTCGGTGGATTCGCTCCAGCCCGGCATTTCTTCGTAGATCGGCGTGCAGCGCGCTTGCTGCTCTGCCGCGGTTGGCAGGTAATCCAAACGCTCGCCGTCCAGCTCATAGCCGATGCAGATCTTCAGAGTTTCAAACCCATCCAGAACATCCAGCTTGGTCAGGGAAATCCCTGTGATGCCGGACGTCGCGCAGGTTTGGCGCACCAGACACGCATCAAACCAACCACAGCGGCGCTTACGGCCTGTTGTGGTACCAAATTCGTGGCCACGTGTGCCAAGACGGTTGCCATCTTCGTCGTCCAGCTCTGTTGGGAACGGGCCTTCGCCAACGCGTGTTGTATAGGCTTTCACGATGCCAAGCACGTAGTCGATAGAGCCCGGGCCAACGCCAACACCTGTCGCGGCTTGGCCAGCGATCACGTTGGAAGATGTCACAAACGGATAAGTACCGAAATCGATATCCAGCAGCGCGCCTTGAGCGCCTTCAAACAAGATACGTTTGCCGGCTTTGCGCTTTTCCGCCAGAACTTTCCAGACTGGGGCGGCATAAGGGAGGATGCTTGCCGCAACCTCCTTTAGCTTTGTGATCAAAGCGTCGCGATCAACAGGCTCGATGCCCAAGCCTTTGCGCAGCGGATCATGGTGCTGCAAAGCGCGGTCTACGCGGGCTTCCAAAGTGGCTTCGTCAGCCAAATCAGCCACGCGCACCGCACGGCGACCCACTTTATCTTCGTATGCTGGGCCAATGCCGCGACCGGTTGTGCCGATCTTGGTGCCCTTGCTGGCCGCTTCTTCACGCGCACGATCCAGCTCGCCGTGGATTGGCAGGATCAGCGGCGTGTTTTCCGCGATCATCAATGTTTCAGGAGAGATATCCACGCCCTGCTCGCGCACGGTCGCGATCTCATTCATCAGATGCCAAGGATCCAGAACAACACCGTTGCCGATGACAGACAGTTTTCCGCCACGCACAACGCCGGAAGGCAGCGCGTGCAACTTGTAAACCTTGCTATCAATCACGAGGGTATGGCCCGCGTTGTGGCCCCCTTGGAAGCGTGCAATGACGTCTGCGCGTTCGCTCAGCCAGTCTACGATCTTACCTTTACCCTCATCGCCCCACTGGGCGCCGACGACAACAACATTGGCCATGTTCGGTCCTTAAATCAGAGTTCAAACCCGCGCCCTTTTAACGACAGGTGCAGCCCTGTGAAACCGCTAAATGTGCAAATGCGACATGAAATCTGGGGAAAACTCTGCATTTTGCCCTGAAAGACTGGACAGCACTGCCCATTTTACGCAAATGCTAAAGAAAAGATGGGGGACCGGATGGGCTATTTCCTACGTTGGATTTTCGCCTTTCTGCTATTGGCAGTCACATTTAATCCGACGGACTATAACTATGTCCGCTGGAGCATGGCGCATTACAGTACCGAATTACCAGTCACAGTTCTGATGGGGCTGATCCTGTTGATTGGCTATATCATTTACCTACGCGCCACCCTGCGTTCGATTGGCGGCTTTGGCATGTTCCTGATCCTTGCTGTCGTCGCAGCGCTCATGTGGGTCTTATATGATTGGGGCGTTCTCAGCCTTGAAAACCGCAGCCTGAACACATGGCTCGGCATTTTCTCGCTCTCCTGTGTACTCGGAATTGGCCTAAGCTGGAGCCTCGTGCGCCGGCAGCTCTCCGGTCAAGCAGATATGGACGACGTGGACGAATAAGCGCCCTCTATAAGCTTCTTCTTGGCCCAAATACCTAAACGGGGGTTTGGGGGCCTGCCCCCCAAAAATCAGCAAAAACCCATCCTCTGATCTGAACCGTTCGAATCCGCCTTGCCCTAGGGCGGAAAACTGCATAGATACCCGCTGAAGTTATCGAAGCTCTGCAAAGACAAGGCCATCATGGAAAACGTCGTACTTATCATCCATCTTCTCTTGGCTCTCGCGCTGATCGGTATCGTGCTGATGCAACGATCTGAAGGTGGCGGCCTTGGCATGGGTGGCGGCGGCGGCAATGGCGCCGTGTCTGGCCGCTCTGCAGCGACCGCTTTGGGCAAGCTAACATGGATCATCGCAGCGGCGTTTATCTGTACCTCTATCGCTCTGACAGTGATCGCGGCGAAGAACGCAGGCGGCAACTCTGTGATCGATAGCTTGGGCACTGAACTGACACCGCCAACCAGCGAAACAGTTCCTGCGCCAGCGACAGATTCCCTGCTGCCACCGGCAGAAGGTGATGATGCGCCGCTGGTGCCACGCGCCGAATAATTCCGCACATTCAGCAGCTCCAACCAAGGAGCATGCTACAATAGCTTGCGATAATCGGGCAGACCGCAACAGCATCTTGCGGTCATATTGCCAAACGTGAGCGAATCCTTTATATCTTGAGTCCCGTGATGCATCGGTAATTTCATTACCGCCGGTACTCGCATTCTTAGAATTTTTCGCCGTCCGAAAACGGCGTAACGGCAATCACGGGGGTCGCCAAACCTATGGCAAGGTTCATTTTCATTACGGGTGGTGTTGTGTCTTCGCTGGGCAAAGGTCTTGCTTCAGCTGCATTGGGCGCATTGCTGCAAGCGCGCGGCTATACGGTACGTTTGCGCAAGCTCGATCCGTATCTCAATGTTGACCCAGGCACGATGAGCCCATTTGAACACGGCGAGGTCTTCGTCACCGACGATGGCGCGGAAACCGATCTGGACCTTGGCCACTACGAGCGATTCACCGGCGTGCCAGCCCGTATGACTGATTCCGTGTCCTCTGGCCGTATCTATTCCAACGTTCTAGAGCGTGAGCGTCGTGGTGACTATCTGGGCAAAACCATTCAGGTTGTTCCCCATGTGACCAACGAAATCAAAGACTTCATTTCCATTGGGGAAGACGAAGTGGATTTCATGCTCTGTGAGATCGGCGGCACCGTGGGTGACATCGAAGGCCTGCCCTTCTTTGAAGCCATCCGTCAGTTCAGCCACGACAAACCACGTGGCGAATGTATCTTTATGCACCTGACACTGCTGCCATATCTGGCGGCCTCTGGCGAGCTGAAGACAAAACCGACACAGCACTCTGTGAAAGAATTGCAATCCATCGGCATAGCGCCGGATATTCTGGTGTGCCGTTCAGAGCAGCCTATTCCTGAAAAGGAACGCGAGAAGATCGCGCTGTTCTGTAACGTGCGCAAAGAGGCGGTTGTGGCCGCTTATGATCTGAAATCCATCTACGAAGCGCCTTTGGCGTACCATCACGAAGGTTTGGATCAGGCGGTTCTGGATGCCTTTGGCATCGCCCCTGCCCCAAAACCAAAGCTGGATCGTTGGAACGACGTTCAAGACCGTATCCACAACACAGATGGCGAAGTCTCTGTGGCGATTGTGGGCAAATACACGCAACTTGAGGATGCGTATAAGTCCATCAAAGAAGCGCTGGTCCACGGCGGCATGCACAACCGCGTGCGTGTGAAAGTGAACTGGGTGGATGCGGAAACCTTTGATAAGGCAGATGCTGCGCCACATCTGGAAGGCTATGATGCGATCCTCGTGCCAGGCGGCTTTGGCGAGCGTGGCACCGAAGGTAAGATCAAAGCTGCGCAATATGCGCGCGAGCATAAGATCCCATATCTGGGCATCTGCCTAGGCATGCAAATGGCCGTGATCGAAGCGGCGCGGAACGTCGCGGGTGTGTCTGATGCGGGGTCAGAAGAGTTTGACCATGAAGCAGGCAAAAAGCGTTTTGAGCCAGTGGTTTACCACCTGAAGGAATGGGTTCAGGGCAACGCCAAGGTGAAACGCAAAGCCGATGATGACAAAGGCGGCACCATGCGTTTGGGCGGCTATAATGCGACTTTGGCCGAAGGGTCTAACGTGGCAAATGTCTATGGCACAACAGCCATCGAAGAGCGTCACCGTCACCGCTATGAGGTCGACATCAAATACCGCGAACAGCTTGAAAAAGCCGGCCTGAAGTTCTCTGGTATGAGCCCAGATGGCGCACTGCCGGAAATCGTGGAATGGGAAGATCACCCTTGGTTCATCGGCGTTCAGTTCCACCCAGAACTGAAATCCAAACCGTTTGATCCGCATCCGCTGTTCAAAGACTTCATTCGCGCGGCGAAGGACAATTCTCGCCTCGTTTAAGAAGTTGCTAAGACTTTCTTGCGAAAACGTCGCCATTGGCGGCGTTTTCTGCGTTTTTAGGGGTGTTTCATAGATTTCCCCCCAGACACGTCCGCCTGTGCTATAGTCGCCCGATACTGCATGGCGCGACTGGGGAGGACACATGCACACACTTACTATTCGTCAGGCGGCTTCGTCTGACGCTGAATCACTTGCATCTATCGGATATGCCGCATGGACCCGCGGCATTGGGCAGGCCCTGCCAAAGACCACGCGTGGGCGGGTCTCGGTTGATCAATTCGCAGCCTTCGTCAAAGCACAGCCTGAAAATGTTCTGCTTGTCGAAGATGACGCTGGTCCGCTCGGCTATATTGCGGCCGCTGATGGTGAAAACACAGTGACAGACCTTTGGGTCCATCAAGACCATGAAGGCAAAGGCATTGGATCTAAGCTCTTGAAAGATCTAGAAACCCTTTTGCAATCCCGCGGATTTGAAAGCACTTTTCTAGAGATCATGACATCCGACACACGGCTTTTAGGCTTATCGCGCAACCGTGGATACAAAGTGATAAGCAGCGGCATGCGCGTCGATCATATTCTGCAACTGCCGTTGCACAAAACCCAACTTAAGAAACGCTTGATCCGCGCATAAGTCGCTTTGCGTGTATCGCCCAGAAAGAAAGACATCCTTGCGTTGTTTTTCCCCCCAGCTTTTCGTTGCGTTCAGTGCGGTCTTCTTACAGAATAAGCCAACGTCAAGAAGGGGTGATGACAATGTGGGATGGATTGATCGCGCGGCTGCAAGGTAAGCCCAAACAAGCAACCCCTTTGCCAGAACCGGATGAGCAATTGGCGCTGGGTGCCCTGCTGGTGCGGATCGCGAAATCTGACCACGAATATCATGTGACAGAAATCGCTGAAATCGATGAAATCCTGTCTAAGACCTTTGAAATCAATGCCGTTGAAGCCGCAAAGATGCGTGCAACCTGCGAAAAGCTTGAGGCGCAAGCCCCTGGCACCCCCGACTTTGGCCTCTTAATTCGCCAACACGTGGACTATGCGCACCGTTTGGAAATGATCCATGCCATGTGGAAGGTCATTTTGGCAGACGGTCGTGACACCCCTGAAGAAGACGCGGCGTTGCATGAAATTGAGAGTGTTCTGGGGATCAACCCGTCCGACAGCCCTGCTCCGCACTAGAGCGCGGTTTCCTGCTGACAGGTGGCACCGCTTTGACTTGACCTTTGCGCGCCAAAGCCCGATCTAATTCTTATGTTTGCTGATTTTCTAAAACGCCTGACGGCGCCCGAACCCGCCCCATTGAATGACGATGACGCGCGCCTTGCGCTCAGCGCGCTATTGGTGCGCATTGCCCGTGCCGATGGCGACTATGCGCCAGAAGAAGTGGCGCGGATTGATCGCATTATTGGTGCGCGCTATGGCCTAAGCCAAGCAGATGCCACGGCTTTGCGCCGCGAAGCTGAAACCTTGGAATCCGAAGCGCCAGACACCGTGCGCTTTACCCGCGCGATCAAAGATGCCGTCGCTTTTGAGGAACGCATCGGCGTGATCGAAGCCCTGTGGCAAGTGGTTTTAGCAGATGGCGCGCGGGATGCGGAAGAAGATGCCTTGGTGCGTCTGGTCTCCAGCCTATTGGGCATCAACGATCGCGACAGCGCCTTGGCGCGTCAAAGGGTGGCAAACTAAGGGCGCTCGCGCCCTTTCCCTCCCAAACTTGAACGCTACGTTTTTGATCAATTGAAAGCTAATTGACAAATAGCGCACAAAAACTCCCCAAAACTGTCGATTTGTTCATTGCATTTGCCCGACTTTTCCGACCAACTTGTCAGAAATTAAAAACTGACTAACGACGCGGGGACATATTGTGACGGACAAAACGCCGGTTCTTGAGATCAAAGGACTGCAAAAGTCCTATGGCGACCTTCATGTCATCAAAGGTGTCGATATTACTGCCCACAAGGGCGATGTGGTCTCGCTGATTGGCAGCTCTGGCTCGGGTAAATCCACGATTTTGCGCTGCTGTAACCTGCTGGAAGACAGCCAAGACGGCGAGATCCGTTTCAAAGGCGAGCCGATCCAATGGAAAGGCACGGGCGCGAACCGTAAGCCGGGCGATCCGAAACAAGTTCAGCGTATTCGCACCAATTTTTCCATGGTCTTTCAGCAGTTTAACCTGTGGTCCCACATGACCATCCTGCAAAATGTCATGGAAGCGCCGGTCACTGTATTGGGCCGCGACAAAGACGAAGTAGAAGAAAAAGCCCGCGGTTATCTGCACAAGGTAGGCATTGGCGACAAGTGCGATGTCTACCCTGCGCAATTGTCCGGCGGGCAACAGCAACGCGCCGCCATCGCGCGCGGGCTGTGCATGGAGCCGGAGGCGCTTTTGTTTGACGAGCCGACCTCTGCGCTTGACCCAGAATTGGAACAAGAAGTCATCAAAGTCATTAAATCACTCGCGGAAGAGGGGCGCACGATGTTGATCGTGACGCATGACATGAAGATGGCCGCCGATATTTCAAGCCAAGTGGTGTTCTTGCACCAAGGCTTGATCGAAGAGCAAGGTGCCCCTGCCGATCTGTTTGGTGCGCCTAAGTCTGAACGGTTGAAGCAGTTTCTGTCTTCAACCGGAACAATCTAATAAAAAAACACAACGGGAGTTAATAAAATGAAGAAACTCGTACTAAGCACAGCGGCTTTGGCCCTGACAGCTGGTTTCGCAATGGCGGATGGCCATGGCGTTGTTCGTCTAGGGACAGAAGGCGCATATGAGCCTTGGAACTTCGTAAACGACGCTGGCGAAATCGACGGTTTTGAGCGCGATCTGGGTGACGAGCTGTGTGAACGCGCAGAGCTGACCTGTGAGTGGGTCAAGAATGACTGGGATTCCATCATTCCAAACCTCGTGTCCGGCAACTACGATGCGATCATCGCGGGCATGTCCATCACTGCAGAGCGTGAAGAAGTCATCGACTTCACACAGGGTTACACACCACCAGATCCATCCGCGTACCTGTCTTTGGACGCAGGTGTTGATCTGGAAGGCGGCATCATCGCAGCGCAGGCGTCCACTCTGCAAGCGGCATTCATCGCAGACCAAGGTTGGACTCTGATCGAATTCGCAACACCAGAAGAAACAGTCGCAGCGGTTCGCAACGGCGAAGCAGATGCGGTTCTGGCGGACTCTTCCTTCATCGACACTGTGGTTGGCACAGACGGTCTGGTGAAACTAGAGCGCACCGAAGCGATCGGTGGCGGCGTTGGCATGGGTTTCCGTGAATCCGATGCAGAGCTGCGCGGCAAGTTCGACGCGGCGATCACATCCATGAAAGAAGACGGTTCTTTGAACGAGCTGATCGCAAAATGGCAGGTTTCCAGTCAGTGGTAAGCCTTACGGCGAACCAAGACGTCTAATCTGATCTATCGGAGCGCGCACTTTGCGCGCTCCACCTTCTGACTTTCAAAGGACCGCGATGTTTTCCTATTGCACCGACCCGTCCACGCTAGACAATCTTGCATGGCTCAGCTGCTACCTCACCACGGGTAAGCATTCCGCCATGTATGTCTCTGTGTTTGTTGTGTTGCTGCTATTGGCAATCACCGCGCCTATGGCGTTGCTGTTTGGCTTTGGGGCCGCAACGGCGTCGCGCTCGACCATCCTGCCCCTGCGCTGGCTGGGTCGCGCCTATACCAGCATCGTGCGCGGCGTGCCGGACATTGCGTTTTTCTTGTTTTTTGTCATTGCCTTAGACCAAGGCTTTGAATGGCTGCGCCATAAGGTGAAATGCCCAGATTGGGACGAGCCGATCCGGCGCGGCGTGGATTTTGTGGTCTGTGATGCGGCCAAACTGCCGCTGGGCAATGCCCCGCAATGGGTGCATGAAACCTATGGCTTCTTCCTTGCGGTTCTGACCTTTGCCATCGTCTTTGGCGCCTTTGCAGCCAATGTGATGTATGGCGCGATGCAAACTGTGCCGCGTGCGCAGCTTGAAACGGCAGAGGCATATGGCATGACACGCCGCCAAACCTTCTGGCGCGTGCTGGTGCCGCAAATGTGGGTCTATGCCCTGCCCGGCCTGTCCAACCTGTGGATGGTGCTGATCAAAGCCACACCATTGCTGTTCCTGCTGGGCGTGGAAGACATCGTCTACTGGGCCCGCGAGCTTGGCGGCACACAGAACCCACGCTTCACCGATTACCCGCATGGGGACTGGCGCATGTGGTACTTCCTCGCGCTGCTGGTGTTCTATTTGATGTTCACCAAAGTCTCTGAGGTCGTGCTGGACCGTATCATGAAACGATTGACCAAAGGCCAAGCCACTATGGGTGGCGAAGCACAAAGAAAGGCTGCCGCATGAGCTGCTTGCAAACCATCAGCGACTACGCCTTTCGCTCTCTCGGCTATGGGGAACGTCTGTTGCCACGTGGCGATTTCACCCTGTGTCAGCAATTCACACTGATCGGCTCTGGCATGATCTGGAACGTATACTTTGGCGTTTTGGCCCTGCTGGCAGGCTTCTTTTTAGCCGTCACTTTGGCCGTAGGGAAATCCAGCGCCAACCCAATGGCGCGCAAACCTGCGGAATGGTTCATCTTTGTGTTCCGCGGCAGCCCGCTGTTTATCCAGTTCTTCTTTGGCTACTTCCTGTTCCTAAGCTTGAAGAGCGTTTCATCCGTGTTTGATCCCTTCACCTCGGCGGCGCTTGGCGCTTTGGTGGTGCTGTTTCTCAATACCTCTGCTTATACCGCCGAGATCTTCTATGGCGCGCTGCTGTCGATCCCGAAAGGCGATGTTGAGGCGGCGGATGCCTACGGTATGACCGGCTTTAAACGCTTCCGGCGTATCACCTTCCCGACCATGCTGCGCTTGGCTTGGCCGTCTTATACGAACGAGGCGATTTTTCTCTTTCACGCGACGACCTTGGTGTTCTTCTCGGGCTTTCCGGCCCTGCGCCAAAAGGGCGATGCGTTGTATTACGCGAGCTATTTTGCGGATAAGACATTCAACCCCTTCGTGCCCTACCCCATCTTGGCGGGCTATTTCATCCTGCTGACTTTGGTGCTGATCGGTCTGTTTGGCGTGGCCAACCGCCGCTTGAATCGCCATATGCCACAGACGAAACTGCCGCGTATGAAGTTCCGCCTGAACCTGATCCGCTGATCGCGCTGGCCTAAACGGCCCGCCTATGGCAAGAGGCGCGCAGCGGTTCATTTAAGAGGTACAGCATGAAAATCGGTATCCTTCAGGCAGGCTCTTTCGATCCTAAAATGCAGGAGGTCACGGGTGACGTGGACAACCTGTTCAAGTTCATGCTGACGGGGCAAGACTTCACCTTTGAAACCTATCGCGTCTTTGAGGGCCAGTTCCCACACAGCGTAGAAGACTGCGACGGCTGGATCATCACGGGCTCTAAATGCGGCGTTTATGAAGATCACGACTGGATCGCCCCACTGGAAGAACTGGTGCGCGAAGCGGTGACAATCAGCCGCCCGATTGTAGGCATTTGCTTTGGCCACCAATTGATCGCGCAGGCGCTTGGCGGAGTGGTCGAGAAGTACAAAGGCGGCTGGATGGTGGGCCGCAAAGAATACGATTTTGGCGGGGTCAGCCTGCCAATGAATGCCTGGCATCAGGATCAAGTGACGCGCTTGCCCGAAGGCTCTCATGTGATTGCGAAGAACGACGATTGTGAAGCTGCAGCAATCGTCTATGGCGACCGCGCCTTAAGCTTTCAGTTCCACCCAGAATTTGGGCCAGATGCCATCGAAGGCCTTGTGCATTACGCCGCCGAAGGCAAGCTAACCGACGAGCAAATTCAAGAGGTTATGCTGGATTTGGGCGAGCCGACCGCCAATGAGGTGATCGCCGATCAAATCGCAGATTTCCTGCGCATGCCGCGCTAGCGTGCCCCCCCTGCCATAGATCAATTTTTTCGCGGGTTTTAACCAGAAAGAACTAGGCACGACTCACGCATAGTTTTATGTTTCTGGAAGTATAACTTAAGCAAAGCAAAATCTATGTCTCTACCTGACGTCTATTCAGCCGAGCCGATCCCAGACTCTGCCCGCCCCGAAATCGACCGTCTGCTGCAATCTGCGGACCTGTTTCGATACACCGCGCCAGAGGATGCGCCAGTTGCCCTTTTGGAAGCTGAATTTGCAGCCCTTCTGGGCAGCAAATATGCGTTGGCGGTCAGCTCTTGCTCTGCCGCGCTGTTTCTATCGCTGAAAGCGCTGGATTTGCCACGCGATGCGAAGGTGCTGATCCCTGGCTTCACGTTTGCCGCTGTGCCGTCATCGGTGGTGCATGCAGATTTGCAGCCAGTGCTGTGCGAAGTGGGCGAAAACTATCGCATCGACATCGCAGATTTCACCGCCAAACTGGACGAGGTCCAGGCCGTGATCATCAGCCATATGCGCGGCCATACCTCGGATATGGACGCGATCATGGCGCTGTGTGATGCCAAGAATATCCCTGTGATCGAAGACGCAGCCCATTCGCTGGGCACCACGTGGAACGGGCGCAACATTGGCACGATTGGCAAGATCGGCTGTTTCTCGTTCCAGTCTTACAAGCTGGTGAACGCAGGCGAAGGCGGCATTCTGGTGACAGATGATGCTGATCTGGTGGCCCGCGCGGTGATCATGTCTGGCGCTTACGAGCACACATGGCAGAAACACAAAGCCCCAGAAGGTGAAAACACCGGTGATCTGCAGGCCGCCTTTGCGCGCTGGCAGAACAAATTGCCACTGTACAACCTGCGCCTTGGTAACCTGTCTGCGGCGATCATTCGTCCGCAATTGCCCGAAGTGGCGCGCCGCGTGCGTGATGGCCGCGCCAACCACGATTATGTGGCCAGCCGCCTAAACGAAAGCGCGTGGATGCAGGTGCCAGACAAATTGGCCCCAGAAGAGCGCGCGCCGGATAGCATTCAGTTCAATCTCGTGGATATGGACGATGCCCAAATCGCTGCCTTCCAAAGCGCCGCGCAAACGCGCGGCCTTAAGGTGCAGGTTTTTGGCGCCTCTAAGGACAACGCCCGCGCCTTTTGGAACTGGCAATTCGTGCCCAACCTGCCAGAGCTGCCGCAAACGCGTAAAATGCTCATGAAAGCCTGCGATGTGCGTTTGCCGGCCCGTCTGAAAAAAGACGAGCTGGACGCAATTGCAGATGTCTTGATGGCAGCGGTTCAGGATGTGATGGCGCCGCGACAAGCGATTGCCTAAGCACCCCTACCCCTTAAATGAAAAGCGGCCCCAATTTGGGGCCGTTTTGCTTAGGAGAGTTTGGACAATTTGGCCTGAAGTTCGGCCAGTTGTTTTTTGATATCGTCCAGCTCTTCGCCCTCTTCCCCGTTTTTCGCAGGGTCCGCGCTTGGCTCCGAACCGCCGTTTGGCCAATTCGCCATGCCAGCGGTCATCGCTTTCATAAAGGCCTCTTGCTGAGCCTGCATCGCGCCCATTGGGTTCATTGGATTGATGGTCGACATGTTTTCCATCATCTTAGATTGCCCATCACGCAGCATTTCAAAGCTGGTCGCCAAGAACTGCGGCACAACACTAGAAGCCTGCGTGGTGTAAGAGCGCACCAAATCGTTCAGCACATTCACAGGCAGCATGTTTTCGCCCCGGCTTTCATGTTCCGCAATGATTTGCAGCAGGTATTGGCGGGTCAGATCATCACCGGTTTTCAGATCGATAATCTGCACTTCACGGCCATCGCGAATGAAGGACGCGATGTCGTCCAAAGTCACGTAGTCGCTTGTTTCGGTATTATAAAGACGCCGGCTTGCGTAACGCTTGATCAAGAGTGGTGTTTCAGCCTCAGCCACTGTGCGTCTCCTCATTGTGCGACAGTTTTTTGAAGCTTATGCGAGCGCAGAATAAAAAGAAAGAGCGCGCTTGGCAGCACGCCCTTTCAATTCGAACTTAATGTTCAGATAGATCTGGGAGGATCGATCTTACTTCGCTGTCGCTTTCTTTGCAGCAGCCGTTGCTTCGGATGTTGCTTTCTTCACGGCTGCTGTTGCTTCTTCTGTTGCTTCTTTGGAAGCCGCCATTACCAGCTCAACAGTTTCAGCTTGAACTTTTTTCGCCACTTCAGCGAAAGCCGCCATGTTTTCTGCCGCCACTTCAGCTTGTGCAGAAGCGAAATCTGTCATCGCTTTTGCGTAGTCTGCAGGCTCTGCTTTTGCTTTGGACATGTCTGTCAGCTTGGACAGCGTGTCTTTTGTCCACTTGCTGGAAATCTCGGAAGATTTTTCTGCAGCTTCCAGAGCCACACCAGCCATTTTTTCGTTCAGTGTTGCTGTGCTTTTGAAAGCATTGTCCAGCGCCGCTGTATCCACAGGGAATGCGCCCATCATGTCTTTCAGCATCGCCGTCATGTCTTGAGTCTTAGCCATTGTCTAAATTCCTTGAAGATGTTGCGGGCCATCCCCGCGTTTCTGCATCTGCGAACAATATGCGTGCTGCAGTGCAGCATTTCAAGTATTTTTCGCTGCAATGCAGAAAAACCTTACCTTTTCAAGAAAAATCAGCGGGTTGCGATCACCTTAACATAGCTACCAGGGGCATTTTCAATCACAGGATGATTCGAATCGCCCGGCTCGCGCGCTGCAATCTTCTTGCCAGACTTAGGTGACAGCCATGTGTCCCAACGCGGCCACCACGAGCCTTCAGTGAAGTCTGCATCAGCCATCCAGCTCTCTGCGTCTTTCTTAAAATCGCTATTTGTATAGTGGCCGTATTTCTTTTTCGAAGGCGGGTTCACAATCCCCGCGATATGGCCGCTTTCTGAAACGATAAAGGTTTTATCCTTACTGCTGGATTGCTGGAACCCGCGATAGCAGTCTTTCCAGCGCGCAATGTGATCGGTTTCGCAGGTGATGGCGCAAACTGGCAATGAGACATCTTTCATATGCAGCGTCTCGCCCATTAACTTGATGCCGTCAGTGACAAACAGGTTTTGTTGACAAAGCTGGCGCAGATATTGCACCGCCATCTTGCCCGGCAGGCCAGAGCCGTCCCCATTCCAAAAGAGCAGATCAAAGGCCGGCGGCGCTTCTCCCATCATATAACTGCGAATGGCCGGTGCGTAGACCAGATCGTTGCTGCGCAAAAAGCTAAAGGTGCGCTGCATAATGAAAGAGCGCAAAATACCCTCTTCATTGGCTTCCGCTTCAAGGCCATCCACAAAATCATTTTGCAGAAACGGTGTGAACTCCCCTTGATCACTGAAGTCCGTGAGCGTGGTAAAGAAGGTGGCCGATTTCACCGATTTATCGCCGCGTTTTTTCAGCAGAGACAGCACCAGATGCAATGTGGTGCCCGCAATACAATAACCCACCGCATTCACCTGCTTTTGCTTGGTGATTTTCTTCACCTCATCAAAAGCGGTCAGGTATCCATCTTCGATATAATCTTCCATGGCGATCTGCGCATGAGAGCGATCAGGGTTCATCCAGCTGACCATAAAGACAGTATAGCCCTGATCGACGAGCCATTTGATCATGCTGTTCTTCTCTTTTAGATCGAGAATGTAGAACTTGTTGATCCATGGCGGAAAGATCACCAGCGGGATTTCATGCACCTCTTCGGTGGTCGGGCTGTATTGAATCAGCTCCATCATATGGTTGCGATACACAACCTTGCCCGGCGACGTGGCAACATTCCGTCCAAGCTCAAAGGCCGTGTCATCAGCCAGCTTAACGATCAACTCGCCATTATTGGCCTCAAGATCTCGGATCAGGTTCTCCAAACCAGCCACAAGCGATTGGCCTTCGGTTTCAAGCGCCTTCTCTAAGGCATCAGGATTGGTCGCAAAGAAATTGGTCGGGGCCATCATCTCAACGATCTGTTCCGTGAAATAAGCCAAACGCTGGCGTTCGATCGGATCATCCTCGTCGATCTGGGCGATCGCGTCACGCATGGTGTCGACATTGAGCCGATACTGTTTCTTAACAAGATTGAAGTAAGGGTTGGTCTGCCACAGAGGGTTGGCAAATCGGCGGTCACTTTCGGGCTCTGCCTCTTCGATCTCCAGCTTGCCCTGCGCCAGAACGGCCTGCGCATCAACAAAATGCTGAACAGACTGGCCCCAAAACGCCATCTGCTGTTCGATCAGCTTATTGGGATTTTGCATAATATCCGCCCAATAGGCCGATGCTGCATTTGCAAACACGTCTTGATTCGGCGCTGACAACTCTCGCCTTAATGGATTTCGGGTCATCATCAACTCAACCAAGCGCTGCGTTAGCTCCTCGACTTTTACCAAGTTTTCACCGAGTTTATCGATTTTCGCGGCCACAACCTCGTCTTGAGTTGTCATATTAAATTCCACCCTCTATCTTCGCTGCTATGCAGCATTCATTGATTTGGCCACTTATTTGGCCAAACAGACCCGCAAAAACGGGATAAAACAGGAGATGCCCATGCGCTATATGGCGACTTATGATCTGATGGAAACCGTTCGAAATACGAACCAATGGCTCGGCGCCTCCGCCCTGGCCATGGCCTCCTACCCTGTTTTCTCGACTGTTCCGAACCCTGCATTGGCTTGGATCAAAGCCTGGGGCGAAGTCACAGAACGCAGCTTTGCGCGTATGGTGACCAAGCCGGATTGGGGTATTCATTCCTTTACCTGCGAAGACGGAAAAGATCACGTTGTTCAAATTGAGACTGTTGTAGAACGCGATTTTGGTGACCTTATTCATTTTTCCGTCCAGGGGCGCACGCGCCGAGATAAGCAAGTCTTGCTGGTGGCACCAATGTCCGGCCATTACGCGA
The DNA here is from genome assembly GCA_947499725.1 of uncultured Paracoccaceae bacterium. Lineage (GTDB taxonomy): Bacteria > Pseudomonadota > Alphaproteobacteria > Rhodobacterales > Rhodobacteraceae > Cognatishimia. Next base: position 1,247,491 of record CANMPK010000001.1, read on the forward strand.
CTCTGCTTCGTTCCACTGTAATCTCGCTATTGCCTGATTGTGAAGTCTTTGTAACCGATTGGCACAATGCACGCGATATTCCGGTCAGTGCTGGAAAATTCGACATTGAAGATTACACTTTGTACTTGGTTGAGTTTCTGCGCGACCTTGGGCCAGACACCCATATCATCGCCGTATGCCAACCCGCGCCATTGACCTTGGCAGCCACCGCTTATTTGGCGGAAGAAGACCCAGCAGCCCAGCCACGTTCTTTGACGCTGATCGGCGGGCCGATCGATCCGGACGCGGCGCCAACAGATGTGACGGATTTTGGCCATAGCGTAACGATGGGCCAGCTTGAAGAATTGATGATCCAACAGGTTGGGTTTAAATATGATGGCGTGGGTCGCCGCGTCTATCCGGGGCTTTTGCAATTGTCGTCCTTTATGTCGATGAATGCCGATCGGCACTCGCAAGCCTTCTTTGATCAAATCATGCGCGTGACCAAAGGCGAAGCCTCCGATCACGACGCACATAACCGCTTCTACGATGAATATCTCGCAGTCATGGATATGCCTGCCGAGTTCTATCTCTCAACTGTTGAACGAATCTTTAAGAATGGCGAGATCGCCAAAAATGAATTTACGGTCGCGGGCCGTAAGGTCGACATCGGTAAGATCACAACGGTTGCGGTGAAAACGGTCGAAGGCGCGAAAGACGATATTTCCGCACCAGGCCAATGTGTGGCGGCACTCGATTTGCTCACAGGCCTGCCAGCGGATAAAAAAGCCAGCCATCTAGAACCAGAAGCCGGCCACTACGGTATCTTTGCAGGCAAAAGCTGGCGCAACAACATCCGCCCGCTGGTGCTTGATTTCATTACCGAAAACAGCCCGAAACCAAAGAAAAAAGCCGCCAACAAAAACGCGGCGGCCTAATCTAGCTTTCGGTTTCTGACGCCACTCATTTACGCAAAACAAGCGGCTGCGCCATCCATTGGCGCAGCGCTACCGTGACCTCGGCTGGTGCTTGCAACGTGGGCACATGCCCTGCCCCTTCAATCACCACCATCTCGGCATCTGGCAAGAAACCCGCCATGGATTCGAGGCGCTTGGGCACGACCAAACGATCCTCGGCCCCGCCCAAAATCAAACAGGGACAAGTGCACTTAGCCAAAGCCGACTGCATATCCCGCCGCCGCTGCAAGGCACGCACCTGACCGACAAAACGATCCGTGCCCACCGCCAGCGCCATATCTTCCATCAAGGCCAAGACAGCGCCCTGCGCCTCATCCGCGGACACGCCCGACAATTGCTGCGCCACCGCGCGCAACTTCCCGGTGCGGGCCGCGACCACCATGGGCTCGTAATCCACCGGCCCAAAAGGACATTCCTGCAAAGGCGATGTGGCAATCAACGCCAGCCGCGACAAGCGTTTTGGCGCGCGGCGTTGAATCTCCATCGCAACCAAGCCGCCAAGCCCAGCGCCCGCCAAAGCAAAGCGCTGCGGCGCCAGCGTCAATACGGCACTGGCCAATTCAGAAATCCGCTCTCCCGTGGTCACGGGCGCTGTCATCACTGCAAATTCAGTAGACAGCTCCGCCAATTGCGGCCCAAACAAACGGGCGTCACACAAAACATCCGGTAGAAATACAATCGGCTCGCTCACACAAAGCTCCTGCTCTTTTGCCCACCTGCCAGCTTAAGCAGCAAGGGCAATCACTTCTGAAATCGCATCTTCAATCAGGCCCAAACAGCGCGCGTCGGAAAAGCGATGATCCGCCCCCTTTACCAGCAGCAGCCGCATATCTTCACCGCTGGCATGGTCTAACAAGCGCACGGCGGTGTCTGTGGAAACGGCAGTATCTTCCGTGCCTTGCAAGAACCGCACCGCGCAATCGAACGTCAAAGGCGCACGCAAAACCAGACGCTTGCGGCCATCTTCAATCATGCGCTTGGTGACACGATAAGGATCCATGTAATCACTCGGCAAATCCACGAAGCCTTCACGTTCCAGCGCGGCCTTCTGCGCATCATCAAAACCAGCCCAATAGCTGTCTTCCGTGAAATCCGGCGCAGCCGCAATGGTCACCAGCCCCGCCAAACGCGCAGGCAACAAGCGTGCCAAAAGCAAAGACTGCCACCCCCCCATGGAAGAGCCAACCAGTACATAAGCCCCCTCAACCAGTTCAGTCACCGCAGCCACTGCATCTTCATGCCAATCGCCAATGCAGCCCTCTTCAAAGACGCCAGAGCTCTCGCCATGCCCCGAATAATCAAACCGCAAAAACGCGCGGCCCTGATCGCGGCACCACGCCTCAAGATGCACCGCCTTGGTGCCTTCCATGTCTGATTTCAATCCGCCCAGAAAGACCACGCAGGGGCCTTTGCCCTCAGTCTTATGATAGGCAATCTGCCGCCCCTCAGGGGTTGTCAGAAAATCCGCCATTCTGCCCTCCATTTTAAGCTCACTTAAACCCAAGAAAGAATGCCACGTCAAAGCGTTAAACCGACTTGTGCTTTTTCTTGCTCAAATACCTTGGGGAGGAGGCGGAAACCCTGTTTCCGGCGGAGGGGTGAAACCCCTCAGCCCCTGTTGACAGCCCGCGCAACACAGGTCACAAAGCGCGCGAACCATATAACCCGCAACCGGGCGTTTCGTAGACGCCAAACTGACGAGGAGCGCCAAACAATGGCACAGATTTCTCTCACTTTCCCCGATGGCAACGCACGATCCTATGACGCAGGCATCACCCCTGCCGAGGTCGCAGCCTCTATTGCCTCATCCCTTGCGAAAAAAGCGATCTCCGCCACTGTGAATGGCGAACATTGGGATCTGGCGTGGCCTATCGAGGCTGACGCGAAAATCGCAATCAACACTCTGAAAGACAACGACGCAGAAGCGCTCGAGCTGATCCGCCACGACTGCGCCCACATCATGGCACGCGCCGTGCAAGAGATTTGGCCAGACGTGAAAGTCACCATCGGCCCTGTGATCGAACACGGCTGGTACTATGACTTTGACCGCGCAGAGCCGTTCACTCCAGAAGATCTCGGCCAAATCGAAGCCAAGATGAAAGAGATCATCAACAAACGCGACCCTGTCCGCACAGAGGTTTGGGAACGTGATGTTGCTGTGAAATATTACGAAGATCGCGGCGAGCCTTATAAGGTAGAGCTGATCGAAAGCATCCCAGGCGATGAGCCGCTACGCATGTATTGGCATGGCGAATGGCAAGACCTGTGCCGTGGCCCTCACCTGCAACACACAGGTCAGGTGCCAGCAGATGCGTTTAAACTGATGAACGTGGCCGGTGCCTACTGGCGCGGCGACAGCGATCGCCCGATGCTGCAACGTATCTACGGCGTGGCCTTCAAAAACAAAGAAGACCTGAAAGCGCACCTGAACTTCCTAGAAGAAGCTGCCAAACGCGACCACCGCAAGCTGGGCCGCGAGATGGATCTGTTCCACTTCGAAGAAGTCGCCCCGGGTTCTGTGATCTGGCACCCAAATGGCTGGCGTGTCTTCCAGAACCTGATCGCTTACATGCGTCGCCGTCAGGAAGAAGCCGGTTATGAAGAGGTGAACACACCAGACATCATGGACCGCGCCCTGTGGGAAACATCCGGTCACTGGTTCAACTACATGGAAAACATGTTCTTGGCCAAAACCCATGATGACCGCGACTATGCGCTCAAGCCAATGAACTGCCCGGGCCATATGATGCTGTATAACCACAGCCTACGCAGCTACCGCGATCTGCCAATGAAACTGGCGGAATTTGGTAAGGTTCACCGCTACGAGCCATCCGGCGCGTTGCATGGCCTATTGCGTGTGCGCAGCTTCACCCAAGATGACGCGCATATCTATTGTACCCCAGAGCAGCTGACCGAAGAATGTCTGAAGGTCAACGATCTGGTGCTGTCCATCTACAAAGACTTCGGCTTTGAAGACGTGCACATCAAACTCTCCACCCGTCCAGAAAACCGGATCGGCAGCGACGAAAGCTGGGATCTGTCCGAAGGCGCGCTGAAATCCGCATTGGATCAAGCGGGTCTCGAATACACGATCTTTGAAGGTGAAGGCGCCTTCTACGGCCCGAAACTGGAATATGTTCTGCGTGACGCCATTGGCCGTGACTGGCAGTGCGGCACCCTGCAGGTGGATTACAACCTGCCGGAACGCTTTGGCTCGACCTATGTCAGCCAATCCGGCGAGAAAGTCGCGCCGGTTATGTTGCACCGCGCCCTCTTTGGCTCGCTGGAACGCTTCACCGGCATTCTGATCGAGAACTGGGAAGGCAAACTGCCGTTCTGGCTCGCGCCACGTCAGGTGGTTGTGGCCTCTATCGTCTCTGACGCCGATGATTACTGCCGCGAGGTGGTCGATGCGCTGAAAGCAGTGGGCGTGCATGCCGAAGCTGACCTGCGCAACGAAAAGATCAACTATAAGGTCCGCGAGCACTCGCTCAGCAAAGTGCCTGTGATCTTGGCCATCGGCATGAAAGAGATCGAGAACCGCACAGTCTCCACACGACGCTTGGGTCAGAAGCAAACTCAGGTTCAGCCTTTGGACGAAATTGTTTCAATTTTGAAAAAAGAGGCGACAGCACCTGATTTGCTGACAGAAGAAAGCTAAAAACTGTAACAATTCTCACAGAAATAGCGTAACAAAGCCGGGCCAATTGGTCCGGCTTTCTTTATTTTATTAGGTTTTTTGCACTTTGACCCTGACATTCGATAACGGGGACGTGACCCACGAATGCGTTATTAGAAATTTTTAAACGACCAAGGTTATTCTGTTCTCACACCGCAAATCGCGGTATCGAGTTTTAACCTCTAAAAGGACGATACACATGTCTAAGACAGTAAAAACACTGGCAGTCGCCGCTTCCGTTGCAGCAGCAGTAACAGCAGCAACAACACACTCTGTTTCCGCAGCTGGCCAAGAAAAGTGCTTCGGTATTTCTCTGGCAGGTGAAAACGACTGTGCAGCAGGCCCAGGCACAACATGCGCAGGCACATCCACTGTTGATTACCAAGGTAACGCTTGGACATTGGTTGACGCAGGCACATGCTCTGACATCGAGCTTCCAGCTCTGGCAGACGGCACACCACGCACAGGCTCTCTGGAAGAGCTGAGCCGCGACCTGCCAGCATAAGCTTTCCCTCGGTGCTGCCCTTCGGGGCAGCGCCACCCTTTTGAAGACCTCAAAGACCCAAGTCGCGATAAAGGTGATTTATGTTTGATGCGCCTGAGAACATGCCCGCCCTGCCCCACAAGCCCGGCGTCGGTTACAAGCCGCAGCATTTCACCGAGATCATGGAAAACCCTGATCCCGTCGCATGGCTCGAAGTTCACGCTGAAAACTATATGGGTCATGGCGGTCGCCCCTTGGCGCAGATCCGTCACCTTGCTGAACGTTTCCCCATTTCCGTGCATGGCGTTGGCCTGTCGATCGGCGGCGAAGCCCCGCTTGATCCAGAACACCTTGCACGCCTGAAACATCTCGTCTCTTGGCTGAAACCCACCGTGTTCTCTGAACATCTGGCGTGGTCCACCCATGGCGGCGAATATTTCAACGATCTTCTGCCTCTGCCCTACACCAAGGCCACACTCACCCGCGTGGCAGAGCATATTGACCAATTGCAAAACACCATTGGCCGCCAAATGCTGCTGGAAAACCCGTCCAGTTATCTGGCCTTCGCCGAAAGCACATGGTCCGAGCCTGACTTCCTACGAGAGCTCGCCAATCGCACCGGCTGTGGCCTGTTGCTGGATGTGAACAACGTCTTTGTGTCAGCCACCAACCTTGATTACGACCCACGCAGCTATATCAACGACTATCCGCTTGAAGCTGTTGGTGAAATCCATCTGGGCGGCCATGATGAAGACGAAGACGACCACGGCAAACCTCTGCTGATCGACAGCCACGGCGCCGAAGTGGTAGACCCTGTGTGGTCCCTGCTGGACCACACGCTGTCCCTGTCTGGCCCACGCCCGATCTTGGTTGAATGGGACACCGATGTGCCAGAATGGCCTGTGCTGGCCAAAGAATGCCAACGCGCCGCCGCAGCTCTGATCAAGGTGCCCGCATGAGCATCGACCAAACCGAATTCCGCACCGCGATGCTCGATGCCGAAGTGGCAGTGCCCGAGGGCTTGCTAGATGGCCACGGCAACCCAGCCGGCCGCCGCTTTAGCGTGTACCGCAATAACGTGGCTGTTTCTCTGACCGAGGCTTTGGAAACCGGCTTTCCGGTGATTGCCAAACTGCTCGGGGATGCCAATTTCAAACCCATCGCTGGGCTTTTCCTACGCCAATCCCCGCCAAGCGCCCCCGTGATGATGCATTACGGCGCCGCCTTCCCGGGGTTTCTGCGCGGTTTTGAACCTCTGCAGCATCTGGGCTACCTGCCAGATGTGGCCAAAGTCGAACTCGCCCTGCGCCGCGCCTATCACGCAGAAGACGCGCAGGCGATTGCCCCTGACGCGCTGGGTCAAATCGATCCAGAGCAGCTTCCACTGGCGACCTTCACCTTTGCCCCTGCGATGGAGCTGATCCGCTCGGATTGGCCGATCTACGACATCTGGGCCTACAACATGATCGAAGGCGCCCCTAAACCCCAATCTCGACCGCAGGATGTGCTGATCCTACGTCCCGAGTTTGACCCCGCCCCCCATGCTTTGCCCGCCGGCGGAGCAGACTTCATAACCGCCATGCGCCAAGGCCAAACCCTTGGTGACGCCGCAGAAAGCGCTGAAAACATGGTAGAAAACTTTGATCTGGGTACCGTTCTCGGCCTCTTGCTCACAAACGGCGCAATCACCCAAATCGCAATCGAGGACAAGCTATGAACACTTTGATTTCCCTGTACAACGCCGTCTTTGGCCGCCTAGAGCGCCAAGACTGGATCCTACCAACTCTGGCACGTTTCACCTTTGTCGCGGTGCTCTTCCTATACTTCTGGAAGTCCGGCATGACCAAACTCGGTGATGGTTTTGTTGGTCTGTTTGTGCCAAGCACAGGCGCCTATGCACAAATCTTCCCGAAGGCCTTCGAAGCCGTCGGCTATGACGTCAGCCAATTTGGCCTGTTCCACTGGGCAGTTGTCTGGTCTGGTACTGTTGCTGAATTTGTACTGCCAATCCTACTGCTGATCGGCCTGTTCACACGTTTGGCCGCACTGGGCATGATCGGCTTTGTCTTCGTACAATCCCTGACAGACATCTACGGCCACGGCGCGGATGAGAAAACAATCGGCGCATTGTTCGATCGCTTCTCAGATTCCCACATCATGGACCAACGCGCCTTTTGGGTGCTGATGCTGCTGATCCTCGTGATCAAAGGCGCGGGTCCGCTGTCGCTGGACCGCATTCTAAAAGGCTCTGTAAAGTCTGAAGACTAATTAAAAATGTGCCTTGGGCTCGTCAGGTTTACCTGCCGCAACCGCCAGAATTCCGGCGAGCCCAGCAAAGGCAATTGGGAACATCGTGAACGCGTTAAACCCAAAGGCCCAATACATGCCCCCTGCTGAGGCCAACAACAGCAAGCCCCCCCACAAAGCCCGTACCTTCGCCATCGCGCCACCCGCAATCGCCAAAATCGGCGACAGCAGCGACATGGTGCGCACCAGTTCGACATTGTCGACTTGCTCAGCCAAGCCTTCCAACTCGCCATATTGGTCAATCAGCTCAACATAGCCAAAGCCAAAAAAGCCCACGATCATTCCGATCACACCGGCGATGATCCCTAAAACAAGTGCTGCATTGCGCATGACGTTCTCCTTTGGAGACAACAGATAAGGTGGCCTTTACGATGTTCCAAGGGCTTCTTGAACATCTTTCCCCCAGCCCAGATACAGCGTGCCCTCATCCTCGATCAAGGGGCGTTTCATCAGCGTCGGATGGGCCGCCAGCAGCTCTTTCGGATCTGTTTTGCGAGTCTCTTCGTCCAATTGGCGCCATGTGGTGGACCGTGTGTTCACCAAAGCCGCTCCAAATTGCGACAATGCCTGATCAATTATTTGCGAAGGCACCCCATCTGCGCGCACATCAAGAAACTCTACAGATGTCAGTGATTTCAGCGCCTTACGGCAAGTGTCGCAGTTTTTCAGCCCGTAAAGTTTCATTTCTTCCCTCTAATTATTAGGCAAACTGTCTAAGCCAATGAATTAATTACCTTAGTTTTGCTTGCTTTTTACATGGTCCGTGCAATCATCCCGATAGGACATTTGGTTTCGTTCGTCTCACGCTACTTTGCGAAGGCCTTTGAAGCATATGTCGCACCCCGCGTTGGGGAGACTGACTAAGTAGAAGGAGAGACGGTATGCCGAGTGGCACCGTAAAATGGTTTAACACAACTAAAGGCTACGGCTTTATTGCACCTGATGAGGGTGGCAAAGACGTATTTGTTCATATTTCTGCGGTAGAACGTTCAGGTCTCACCGGTCTGGCAGACAATCAGAAAGTTGAATTTGAAATGTCAGAAGGCCGTGATGGCCGCCAGATGGCAAGCGATCTAAAACTCGCCTAAAACAGCGCGGGGCGTAAATTTACGCCCCACTCTTTCCCAAAAACATGAAGAACGCCGCCAACCTTAGTTCGTGGTGTAGCAGCCTTTTTCGCCCACTGGGCAGACCAAGCGCGATTTTGGCGCAGGCTGTGTATAGACTTTCACGGTTTTCACACGCTTCTTCGCAGCAGGCTGCGTGCATGTTTCCCCTGCGACAGGAACGCCACAGCTGATCATACCGCCCGCTTGCACAGGCTGAAGGCCGGCTGGGCAAATGTTGTCGCTAGACGCCGCCGCACGATACGCGCAACCCGCAGGCGTTTGCGGTGGGATCGAAGGGACGAATTCAATAATTGGATCTTCTTTGATTTTGCAAGGAAAGATAACGCAAGTCGCGTGGGCAGGTGCTGCAATAGACACCAAAGCTGCGGCGAACATAATTTTCTTAAACATGTCTGGCACCTTCTCTGTTCGATCTGCTCATGTTTATTCAGGTGGTCTTTTTCTAGCACAGACTACTACATTTTGCAGCTCAGTCAATTTTTGTCACAGAAAATCAGCAAATTGCCCATAAAGCGTGACATTTTAAGTGCGGTTTAGGACCGTTTGCGCAGGTATTCATGCATGACACACGCAGGCGCTTCGACACGAAGTTCCTTTTTGACATTTAGATGCCAATCCTTTGCGTCAAACTCAGGAAAAAAGATCTGCGCATCTGGTACGTCGATATCGACTTCGGTGATCAACAAGCGATCCGCCAAAGGCAACATCGCCTTATAAATCCCAGCGCCGCCCATTCCGTAAATCCGATGATACCCAGCATCATGCGCTGCTTTCACCGCATCTTCGACCGAGGACACTGTGATCTCCCCCAGCCCTTCTTGCGAAGACACCACAATATTTAAACGGTTTTTCAACGGCTTAACTGGCAGGCTATCCCACGTGTTGCGCCCCATAATCATGGCGCCGCCACGGGTTTCGCGCTGGAAGAATTTCCAGTCCTCTGGCGCGCTCCAAGGGATGTCGTTGTCTTTGCCAATCGCACCACCATGGGCGCGGGCCACAATCAAAGAAATCATTTAAACAGCCACCGGTGCTTTGATGATCGGATCAGGATCGTAGTTTAGAATTTCAAAATCATCGAAGGTGAAATCAAAGATCGAGCTGACCTGACGCTTGATCTTGAGCTGCGGCAGCGCCTTTGGCGTGCGCGACAGTTGGGTTTCCACCTGCTCCATATGGTTGGAATAGATATGCGCATCGCCAATCGTATGCACAAAATCACCTGGTTCATAGCCAGTCACATGCGCCAGCATCACCTGCAGCAAGGCATAGCTGGCAATGTTAAACGGCACGCCCAAGAACATATCCGCCGAGCGTTGATACAGCTGCAAATGCAGCTTGCCGCCCAAAATTTTCACCTGCCACAAAGTATGACACGGCGGCAGCGCCATATCCGGTACATCTGCGGGGTTCCAAGCAGACACAATCAAACGGCGGCTATCCGGTGAGGTTTTGATCATCTCCACCAGATTTTCGATTTGATCGACCGTGTTTTTGCGAAACAGCTGCTCTTCGCCTTCCGGCGTTTCTACGGGATCAAGCGCAGGGAAGCGGCGCCATTGGTGTCCATAGACGGGACCCAGATCGCCGTTTTCATCAGCCCACTCGTCCCAAATGCTCACGCCGTTTTCTTGCAGATACCGGATATTGGTATCGCCGCTCACGAACCACAGCAGTTCATGAATGATAGATCGCAGATGCAGTTTCTTGGTGGTCACCAAAGGAAAGCCATCCGCCAGCGAATAGCGACATTGCATCCCGAAATACGAGGTTGTTCCTGTTCCGGTGCGATCCGTCGTCGTCTCACCCTGATCCAGAATAAGCTGAAGTGCGTCGTGATATTGCTGCAACGTTGCCCCCGTCCGGCTAAAAGCAAAAGCGTAGAGTCATTTGATAGCGGATCACGTCGCGAGGCGCTATATCTCGTGTCACATTTTTTTCATGCCACAAGATAAACTCTCATGATAGTTTCTCTCGACAAGCCTTCGGCGCAGTCTAAACTGCCCCCAAACAGGAGAGCCCCTTATGAAAGTAACCTATTTGCACACGATGGTGCGTGTTGCGGACCTTGAAAAATCCATTGCCTTTTTTGAATTGATTGGCCTGAAAGAAATCCGCCGCAAAGATCACGAAGGGGGTCGGTTCACTTTGGTTTTCATGGCCCCTGAAGGCCAAGAAGATTGCCCGGTCGAGCTAACCTACAACTGGGATGGCGACGACGGCCTCCCAAGTGACAGCCGCCACTTTGGCCATTTGGCCTATCGCGTCGGCAATATCTACGAGATGTGCCAACGTCTGATGGACAATGGCGTCACCATCAATCGCCCGCCGCGCGATGGGCATATGGCTTTTGTACGCTCACCAGACAATATCTCGATCGAGCTCTTGCAAGAAGGGGAACACCTTGCCCCAGCAGAGCCTTGGGCCAGCATGGAAAACACCGGTCACTGGTAAGACAATTCATCAGATCCGCTAATAGATATAGCGGATCTGATCGCTCCAATACCGCTCAACCCGTTTGAGCGAGGATGTAATATCCTCCAGCCCCTCGTGGCCCAGCACGCCCTTTTCCACCAAACCATCCGCATGGCGTTCAAACAGTGTGGCCACCACATCCCGAATGCCCCGCCCTTTTTCTGTCAGGCGCACCCGTACTGACCGGCGGTCAATCTCGCAGCGTTCATGGTGCATATAACCGGTTTCCACCAGTTTCTTCAGGTTATAGCTCACGTTGCTGCCTTGGTAATATCCGCGCGTCTTTAGTTCGCCCGCCGTGACCTCATTGTCGCCCACGTTAAACAACAACAGCGCCTGCACCGCGTTGATCTCCAACACGCCGACGCGTTCAAATTCATCCTTGATCACATCCAGCAACAGTCGATGCAGACGTTCCACAAGCGCCAGGGCATCCAAATAGCCAGTCATAAAGCCGCGGTCCCCCGCCAAGCCCATAGAATGATGCATACTCATATCAGTCTCCATCTCGGTACAGAGAGGACACTGACGGCTATTGAAGAATAATCCGTTAAATTAGGTGGCTTACCTAAAATGCTGACTATTTGCTGGCTTGGGTAAAGGCCGCGATGGTTGCGATCAGGGCCGCAAACTTCTCTGGCGCATCCGCTTGACCACTGACCCATTGATACAGATCTTGGTCATTCTCGTGCAGCAAAGCATCATATAAATCCAATGCCGCTGCATCCATATCAGCCAGATTTTCATCCGCATAATGGCTCAGGATGATATCCATTTCCTTGATCCCACGACGCATAGACCGCATCTTCATACGCTTCAAACGGTGTTCATAAGTCTCGGTCATGGCGGGCCTTTCGGGCATCTAGCATTGCGAAGTGCAAATATCGGTCTAACCCAGCTAGGGCAACCCATATCTCTCAGCCATGTTGGCGCTTGAACGCCCTTGGCTGCCGTCCTAAGACTTGCACAATCGTTCTTTCATAAAGGCCACGTGCTATGTCATTCCTCGCCAAAACTCTTGATCGCGTCAAACCATCGCCCACCATCGCGATGACCGCAAAAGCTGCAGAGCTTAAAGCGCAGGGCCGTGACATCATTGGTCTCTCTGCTGGCGAGCCGGATTTTGACACGCCAGCCAACATTGGCGCTGCTGCCAAAGCCGCAATTGATGCAGGCAAAACCCGCTACACCGCGCCAGATGGCATTGTGGAACTCAAGCAGGCCATTTGCGACAAGCTGAAACGCGACAATGGCCTCGATTACACCGTGAAACAGGTGTCCGTTGGCACCGGTGGCAAGCAAACCCTGTATAACGCGCTGATGGCCACCCTGAACGAAGGGGACGAGGTCGTCATCCCTGCCCCATACTGGGTCAGCTATCCAGACATGGTGCTCTTGGCCGGCGGCACTCCGGTGCCTGTGGCCGCGACGTTGGAAAACGACTTCAAATTAACAGCCGAGCAACTTGAAGCCGCCATCACGCCCAAAACCAAATGGTTCATCTTCAACAGCCCGTCCAACCCAACCGGCGCAGGCTATAGCCGAGAAGAGCTCAAAGCGCTGACAGATGTTCTGCTGCGCCACCCGCATGTTTGGGTCATGTCTGACGATATGTATGAACTGCTGGCCTATGATGACTTCGAATTCTGCACCCCTGCGGAAATCGAACCAAAGCTTTATGATCGCACCCTGACCTGTAACGGCGTGTCCAAAGCCTACGCAATGACAGGCTGGCGCATCGGCTACGCAGCCGGTCCAGAACACCTGATCGCCGCCATGCGCAAAATCCAGAGCCAATCCACATCCAACCCATGCTCTGTCAGCCAATGGGCCGCGATCGAAGCGATCAACGGCACACAGGATTTCATCGCCCCAAACAACGAGAAATTCGTGCGCCGTCGCGACATGGCGGTTGAGATGCTCAACGCCATCGATGGCATCACATGCCCAAAACCAGAAGGCGCCTTTTACGTTTACCCATCCATTGCTGGGCTGATCGGCAAGACCTCTCCGGCAGGCACAGTGATCGTGGATGACGAAACTTTCGCAACAGCCTTGCTGGAAGAAAAAGACGTGGCCGTGGTCTTCGGAGCCGCCTTCGGGCTTTCCCCAAACTTCCGTGTCAGCTATGCAACGTCTGACGAAGCCTTGAAAGAGGCCTGCACGCGTATTCAAAACTTCTGCGCGTCACTGACATAATCAGGGGATGACATGGCTGTAGATCTGCCGAACTATTTCTTCCGAACCCGCGATGCGGGGGCCGCTGTGTTTCGTGTGGATACGGCGAACCGTCATCGCCGGATCGAGATGGAGCAGATCGCTACAATCGTCATGCGCACCGGCGAGGTCCGCGCGCATGGCGATCGCAAACTCTCAGGCGAAGACAAAGAAGCGATCAAAACTTGGATTGCTGACCGCGAAGAAACCCTTGAATGGCGCAAGATGGACGACATCCTGCGCCATATCGACCAGCTTCACCACACCGCCCATTGGGTGCAAAGCACCGCAACGGACGAGCAATTGGACATGGTGACAGACACGCTTTTGATGGCGATGCACGATCTGCGCACCGTGCTCGTGCGTAAAAAAGCGGAACGTGTTTTGGATGAGGGTAAAAACTAAACTCACCAGTTCAGTTTCCCCTTGAATTGCCCCACGACCCGACCAATATGAAAGCCAACCCCGTGTTGGCTTTTGGATTGGATTTTCTAATGTACACCGCAAAACTGTGGCAACGCGCAGAGGGCGCATTCCTTTTGGCGCTCGGCTTCTGCCTTTACGCCTATCACGGCGCCTCCTTTAGCTGGTGGGCCGCTGTTCTGATATTCCTCGCACCAGACCTCACCTTCGCGGGCTACCTGCTTGGCCCCAAACGCGGCGCCATCGCCTATAACCTGCTGCACACCTATGCCTTTGGCGCGGTTATTCTGTGTATTGGCTACGGGCTGGCCAATCCGCTGATCATCAGCCTTGGCGCCCTCTGGCTGGCACACTCTGGCTTTGACCGCGTGTTGGGCTACGGCCTGAAATCCCCAGAAGGATTTGAGATCACCCACCTTGGCAAGATCGGCAAATCCAAAGCGGCGGATTAAACGCTCGCGAACTTTGCGCGCAGATCCGGCATCTGGCCCCGCCAGAACCGGATCATCAGCAACACCGCCGCCACAGCGAGCCCCAGCCCAAGGCCGAACCACACGCCAAGGCCGCCCCACCCAAAGACAAACCCCGCCACATAACTGGCCGGCACGCCCACGCACCAATAGCTGATCGTGCCCATAATCATCGGGCCTTTGGTGTCTTGAATGCCGCGCAACAAGCCCAAGCCAAGCGCCTGCGCCCCGTCCACAAACTGGAACAGCGCCGCCGCGATCAACAACAGCGCACCATATTCAATAATAGCGTCAAAATTCGGATCCGTCTGATCAAGGAACAAGGCCACCAGCAGCTCTGGAATGGTCAGGAACACTATGATCGAGAAGATCGCAAAGCTTAGGCTGACCCAAATCGCCATACGCGCGCCCTTGGCCAGATGCTCTGCATCTTTGCGCCCCAGCGCATTGCCCGCACGAATGGTCGCCGCATTGCTGAGGCCCAGATGCACCATGAACATCAGCCCCGCCAAATGCAGCGCAATCCCATGCGCCGCCAGTTCAATCGTGCCAAGCCACCCCATCATCACTGTGCCCGCTGCAAACAAAGCCACCTCGGCCACCGTGGTAAAGCCAATCGGCATGCCCAAACGGAACACGGCACCGCCAGCCGCCCAATCCATACGCCACATGCGCGCAAACAGCCCCTGCTGCGGCGCCCAGCCAAAGACGTAAACCAACACGCCAATCAGCATCACCACCTGCACAACAAGCGAGGCCACTGCCGCCCCCGTCATACCAAGCTCAGGCGCGCCCCAATTGCCGAAGATCAACGCATAGTTCACCACAGCATTCGCCGCGGCGGCGACAACCGTCACCCAAAACACGATCCGCGTGCGCTCAAGTGCGGCCAAATAGCTTTTCAGCACCATCACCACCAAGCCCGGCACAAGGCCCAGCCCTGCCAAACGCACGTAATCCTGCGCCGCATAGGCAATCTCTGGCACCTGCCCTGCCAAGATCAGCAAAGGCCCCGAGAACCAAAAGACCGGATAAATCAGGATCCCATAAATCACCGACAGCCAAATCCCCATGCGCGTGGTCCGACGGATCGACACCTCATCCTCCTGCGCCGCAAATTCCGCCACCATCGGCATCACAGCCAAACCAAAACCCGCCCCCAGAATGAAGATCAGGAAGATCAGCGTTGACCCCAAAACCACCGCGGCCAGCGCCTCGACCGAATACCAGCCCAGCATGATCGTATCGGTCAAACCAACCGCAAACTGCGCCACATGCCCGCCGACAAGCGGCAGGCCCAAGGTGAATAAGGCACCCAAATGCCCGCGATATGTCATGTCGGATTGTGTCATGACGCAATGCTTATCAGGTTCCCAATCCCCCACAAGCGCCATCTGACCAAAGGATCAAAAACCAGAAAACCCGCATAGGTTGAAAATGCAAAAAATGCTGGACGATCCTTTGCAACTTAGCCAGACTTAACAGACAGATAGGAGCAGCGATGAGCGATGCATTTGCAAACTTGGTGCCCGATACGCGCAGTTTCCTAAGCGAGCTGGCGCTCCACAACACGCGCGACTGGTTCCAAGACAACAAAGACTGGTACGATCACGAGCTGAAACGCCCAGCGGAACTATTGCTCGAACACATGGTGCCGGTGCTCCATAAAATGACCGACAAACAGGTCACCACCAAGCTCTTCCGCCCACACCGCGATGTGCGTTTCTCCAAAGACAAAACACCCTATCACCAACACCTGCATATGGCGTGGACAACCCATAGCCCGGGCCGTCAATCCATCGGTTGGTTCTTTGGCATCAGCCCAGAGTATATCTCGATTGGCGCAGGAATGATGGCATTTGAAAAAGACAGTATGATCCACTGGCGCAACACCATTGATGGCCCAAACGGGGTGGATGTGGTCGACACGCTGATCGACCTGAAAGCGCAAGGCTTCCGCGTGGACGAACCAGAGCTCAAACGCGTTCCCGCGCCCTACAGCAAAGACCACCCACGCCATATCCTGCTACGCCGCAAATCGCTCACCGTTTGGCGCGACTTCGATGAAATGCCCGATCCGGTCGAGACTCTGCGCAGCACCTTCAAAACATTGATGCCAATCGCAAAGCTCTTGCGTCAGATCAGCTAGCCGCCAATCGCGCCACCGCCTGAACCGCTTGGCGCACGTCTTCTTCGGTGCTGCGATGGTTCACGATTGCCGCACGCAGCACTTCCACCCCATCCACCATGGTCGTTGAAAACACCGCTTCGCCGCTTTCCTGCAAGGTGATCGCGATTTCTGTGTTCAGTGCAGATTGTTCCTCTGCGGGCAAAGACCCATTCGCCGAGAACACGCAAACATTCGAAACAGGATCACGCGACAAAGCCATCGCATTATGACGAGACACTTCGTCTGCCATCACCTTGGCCAAGGTGCAGTTATACGTGATCGCTTCGCCAAAAGCCTCTGGCCCAAAGCTTTCCAATGCCATCCAAACCTTCAAGGCTCGGTTGCCGCGCGACAGGTCAACGCCATAGTCACAGAACCAAGGATCGCCACTGGCCACGCCACGCGTGCTGCCCTTTAGGTACGCCGGACGCGCCGCAAAGGCCGCACGATGCTCACCCTCATTGCGCACCAAAGCCACGCCGCAATCGTATCCCACATACATCCACTTGTGGTAATCCAGCGCAATGGAATCCGCGCGGCCAATGCCGTCACTCAAGCTGCGATAAGGTTCATCCGCAATACGTGTCCACGCGCCAAAAGCCCCATCCACATGCAACCAAAGCCCTTCGGCTTCAGCCACATCCGCCAAAGCATTCAAGTCGTCAAACAGACCCAGATCCACAGATCCCGCTGTCCCCACAATCAAGAACGGCTGTTTGCCAGCGGCACGGTCCTCGGCAATCATCGCTGTCAAAGCCTGCGGGTCAATTTTGCCATCCACCAGCGGCACAAAGCGCAGGTTGTCAGACCCAATGCCCAACAGCTCAACCGCCTTACGCGTGGCATTATGCACACCTTGCCCAGCATAACAGATCAGCTGCGCATCGCCCTGCCCTGCGGTACGAGACGCCGCCCCCAAAGCCCGCACACGCGCCGCCGCAAAACACACCACTGTCGCCTGCGACGTGCCGGTGACCAACACGCCCGAGGCGCTCTCTGGCATGCCCATCTGCTGGCGCGTCCAATCCAGAACGGCACGTTCCATATAGTTGCTGCCGTGATTGCGCCCGCCTGCGTTAGAGTTCATCACCGCTGTGACCAAACCCGCCGTCAGGTCTGTCGCAAGACCAGAGCCCTGCACCCAGCCCCAAAACCGTGGATGCGTGCCGCCAGAATGATAAGGCATCACCTCATCACGCAGCCGCGCCATCACATCGCCGCCTTGGCCAATCGCATAGGTCTCTTGCAAATCTTCAGGAACAGGCTGCCAAGGATGATCTCCCGCATTTTGCATACGATCGATACAGTCCTCTAGAAGCGCATGCGCGTCTTTTCGAAACTCATCCCAATCCTTTGGATCAAGAGTTGGATTGCCTTTTGTGTCGCCCACTGTTCTGGCTCCCGCTAATACCTTGGGCCGTTATGTAGCGAATAAAAACAGTGAAACACAGTCCGAAAGCAAAGACGTTACGAAACCAATGTCTAGCTTTCAAAAAGCAAAACTTATTGCAGCGCCATACTGTGCGGAATTTCCATCAGAGGTGTGATCGGCCCATGGCCCTGAAGCGGCTCAAAGGCCTCTTTCAGCGTGAAAATCTGATGTGCCAACACAGGATCTGTATTCGGCAAATCCAACCGCATGAAATCGGATCGACGATACTGCACCGATAAGATCGGCCAATCCTCTTCGTAATCCGCATCCAGCGCAGGGTTATGCCCGATCGATGAAACGACAACCTCATCCGCGGGGATAAGGCGCAAAATATCAGAGGCCACTTTCAAAGACGCGCTGTTCACATAAGAGCGATACAGTTTCAGCATCTTATCGCGCGGCATCTTCGTTTCGGTCAGCTTGCCGCTTGGCATGTATTTAAACTGAAAGTCCGGCACGATCCCCTGATCATGCAGGGTCAGCACCGCATGCACCACGCCCCCAAAAACGGAAAAGCCCAAGCCGCGCCCCAGCTTATGGATCTGCGTCAAGGTTTGTTCTTTCTTCAGGATCGCCAGCATCATGCCGTCATCCTTGGCCATCACCTTCTGACACATCTGCTGTTCTTGCTGCCAAGCCTGCACATTGCCATTGAACGGCGGCTGATCCGGCCGACGTGCCGCAACGCTTGCCCAATCAATTGGGTCAATCAGCGCGTGATGCAGCCCTGTGATATGTTCGATATAGCTCTCAAGCTCGTTCAAATCCTGCGCATTTGAACGCTCAAGTGCCCGTTTCTCGCGGTCTTTTTCATTCCGCTCGTTTTCGCGGTCTGCTGGTCGCTGTGTGCGCCCCAGTGCCTCGGCGGAGTTGGCCCATGCCATGACGCTCTCCCCATAGATGTATTCTGCCCTTCCAAACAGCCTAAAGCGCGAGAATCCCCCGACGCAACCCAAAAGCGCCTTTTTTACAAAGCTGTCATTTACCCCGCATTAACCAAACCAACCGCCCAAAGCCCCCTCTCCAACAAAGCATTCTGACAATTCCAAGCCCCAGCCCTTGCTCAAGTAGGGTTGCGGTGGAATAATGATCTCAACCAAAATCAAAAGAGCAGCGCATGACCGACCTACTCGCGGAAACCGAAGACGAACACACATACGACGCATCGTCCATCGACGTATTGGACGGGCTCGAAGCGGTTCGCAAACGCCCCGGCATGTATATCGGCGGCACGGATGAACGCGCGCTGCACCACATGGCGGCAGAAATCATCGACAACTCGATGGACGAAGCCGTGGCTGGTTTTGCCAACCGCATCGAAGTCACGCTGCTCGAAGACTATTCCCTGAAAGTGGTCGACAACGGGCGCGGTATTCCAATTGACCCACACCCTAAGTTCCCAGACAAATCCGCGCTTGAAGTCATCTTCACTGAGCTGCACGCAGGCGGTAAGTTCTCTGGCAAAGCCTATGAAACCTCCGGCGGTCTGCACGGCGTGGGCTCCACCGTTGTGAACGCACTCTCCGACAGCTTGATCGTGGAAGTTGCGAAAAACAAAGAGGTTTTCCAACAAAGCTTCGCCCGCGGCATCCCGCAGGGCAAACTGGAAAAGATCGGCACCGCCCCCAACCGGCGCGGCACAACCGTCACCTTCCACGTAGATGAGCAGATCTTCGGCAAACACCGTTTCAAACCAAAGCGTCTCTTCACCTTGGTGCGCTCTAAGGCCTATCTGTTCTCTGGTGTTGAAATCCGCTGGAAGTCCGAAATCGACGATGGCGAGACCCCAACAGAAGCCACCTTCCACTTCCCGGGCGGCCTGTCTGACTATCTCACAGAAACCCTGAACGGCTCCACCGCCTACGCGGATGCGCCTTTTGCGGGCAAGGTCGACTTCAAAGAAAAGTTCAACGAAGCAGGCTATGTGGAATGGGCCATCAACTGGACCCCAACCCGCGACGGTTTCATCCAATCTTACTGTAACACCGTGCCTACGCCCGAAGGCGGCACCCACGTGACAGGCTTTTGGGCCGCGATCCTAAAAGGCATCAAGGCCTACGGCGAACTGGTCGGCAACAAGAAAGCGGCGCAAATCACCCGCGACGACCTTCTGGCCGGCGGCTGCGCCCTCGTCAGCTGTTTCATCGCCGATCCCGCCTTTGTGGGCCAAACCAAAGACCGCCTATCCACAGAATCCGCCAATAAAATGGTGGAAAACGCGGTGCGCGACCACTTTGACAACTGGCTTGCCGCCAACAACAAATCCGCTGGCGCGATCCTTGATTTCCTTGTGCTGCGCGCCGAAGAACGCCTGCGCCGCAAGCAAGAAAAAGAAACGCAGCGCAAAACAGCCACCAAAAAACTGCGCCTGCCGGGCAAGCTAACCGATTGCTCCGCCACCAACCGCGAGGGCACAGAGCTCTTCATCGTCGAGGGTGACTCTGCGGGCGGCTCCGCCAAAATGGCCCGCAACCGTAAGAACCAAGCCCTGCTGCCACTGCGCGGTAAAATCCTGAACGTGCTTGGCGCGGCGTCCAATAAAATCGGCACCAACGCCGAGATCAACGACCTCACCCAAGCGCTTGGCGTGGGGCTGGGGACGAAATTCAACGTCGATGATCTGCGCTATGACAAGATCATCATCATGACCGATGCGGACGTCGACGGCGCCCACATCGCGGCCCTGCTGATGACCTTCTTCTACACTCAAATGCGCCCAATGATTGACCAAGGCCATTTGTATCTGGCCTGCCCACCGCTCTTCCGTCTGACCCAAGGCGCAAAACGCGTCTACTGCGTCGACGAAGCAGAGCGCGACGCGATGCTGGAAAAAGGTCTGGGCGGCAAAGGCAAAATCGACGTGAGCCGCTTTAAGGGTCTGGGCGAGATGGACGCGAAAGACCTGAAAGAAACCACGATGGACCCAAATTCACGCACATTGATCCGCGTGACCATCGACGAAGACGAACCGGGTGAAACATCTGATCTGGTGGAACGTCTGATGGGTAAGAAACCCGAGAAGCGTTTCGAGTATATTCAAGAGAACGCGCGGTTTGTTGAAGAGTTGGATGTTTAATCTACTTCCCTCGACTGCAAACAAAGAACAAATAATGAGGGTCATCGCCCGACCGCGGGCGGAAGCAAAGCGCCCTCCCATGGGGGCGGTCGGGCGCTGACCGGCGGTGCCGGTCTAAGGTTCCCCATCAACCTCACAAAAGTTAACCACCGTTAACGTAGGGTGGGTTTCCAACCCACCGACCCCACCAAAACCCTAAATTCCCGAATCGTACATTTCAGCCCCTGAAAGGGGCGAAATGGTACATTACCGAAAGATAAACGCCCTCCGCGCGGCCTCTTCACGCAATTTCAACACTTGCAAAACCAGCGGCCCTCCGCCTCTCCCCCCACAATCCATTCAATATTAAACAATTATAAACCCTTGGGATTTACAGGCCCGCTCAGCACTTTAATGCAAGCAAAAAAAGGAGTTTCCCGCTGGGCGCATGGCTGGTATGACGCTGGCGACCTACCTAAGTAGTTTAACATTAAACTATAACAGTCCAAATCATTCAGCGAGGAGGAGGCCGCCATGACGAATTTCGAAGACATCGATCCAGTCGAGTCACGCGAATGGCAAGAAGCCATCGAAGACGTGATCGCACGGGACGGTGCGGATCGCGCCCACTATCTACTTGATAAAGCAGTACAACAAGCCCGCGCCGCTGGTGCGACGCTGCCGTTCTCTGCAACGACGCCTTATCAAAACACCATCCCAACCGATGACCAAGAACCCTTCCCGGGTGACATGGACATGGAATGGCGAATCCGTACGATCAACCGCTGGAACGCGATGGCCACTGTTGTGCGCCGTAACAAAGTCTCCAGCGAATACGGCGGTCACATCGCTTCCTTCGCCTCTTCCGCTGTGATGTATGACGTGGGCCTGAACCACTTCTGGCGGTCCAAATCCGCGATCCACGGCGGCGACTTGGTGTTCTTCCAAGGCCACGTGATCCCAGGTATCTACGCCCGCTCCTTCATGGAAGGCCGCCTGACAGAAGAGCAGCTGGAAAACTTCCGTTCCGAAGTAAATGGCAACGGTCTGTCCTCTTATCCGCACCCTTGGCTGATGCCGGACTACTGGCAATTCCCTACTGTTTCCATGGGCTTAGGCCCATTGATGGCGATCTACCAAGCGCGTTTCATGAAATACATGCACAACCGCGGCCATATCGATATGGCAGACCGCAAAGTGTGGTGTTTCCTCGGCGACGGTGAAATGGACGAACCAGAATCTCGCGGCGCCATCGATCTAGCGGCACGCGAAGGTCTGGATAACCTGATCTTTGTTGTGAACTGTAACCTGCAGCGTCTGGACGGCCCGGTGCGCGGCAACGGTAAGATCGTTCAAGAACTCGAAGGCGGCTTCCGCGGCGCGGGTTGGAACGTGATCAAACTGCTGTGGGGCAAAGGCTGGGACGCGCTGCTGGAGAAAGATACCTCTGGCAAGTTGCGTCAGCTGATGGATGAAACCGTTGACGGTGACTACCAGACGTTCAAATCAAAAGACGGCGCTTACATTCGCGAGCATTTCTTTGGCAAATACCCAGAAACAGCTGAGCTGGTAAAAGACTGGACTGACGAGCAAATCTTCGCGCTGCGTCGCGGTGGCCACGAGCCGGAGAAGGTGTACACTGCCTTCAAACGCGCATCTGACACCAAGGGTCAGCCAACATGTCTGCTGGTGAAAACCATCAAAGGCTATGGCATGGGCTCTGCTGGTGAAGGTCAGAACACGACCCACCAACAGAAGAAAATGGCCGAAGATCAACTGCGCGCCTTCCGTGATCGCTTTGAGATCCCGGTCAGCGACGAAGATCTGCCAAAAGCGCCATTTGTTAAGCTGAACAACGCGCAAAAGGCTTATCTGGCAGATCGCCGTAAAGCTTTGGGCGGTGAGTTCCCGAAACGTGAAGCGAAATCTGACAAGCTGGAAATCCCAGCGCTGGACAAATTCGCAGCACAGCTGAAATCCACAGGCGACCGTGAAATTTCAACCACAATGGCTTTCGTTCGTATTCTGACAACGCTGCTGCGTGACAAGAACATGGGCAAAAACGTTGTGCCGATTGTACCGGATGAAAGCCGTACCTTTGGTATGGAAGGCCTGTTCCGCTCTGTGGGGATCTACAACCCGCTGGGTCAGAACTACACGCCGGAAGACGCCGATCAGATGATGTACTACAAGGAATCGACCAATGGTCAGGTTCTGCAAGAGGGCATCAACGAAGCAGGCGCGATGGCAGATTGGATTGCGGCGGCAACGTCTTATTCCAACCACGGCGTGCCGATGATCCCATTCTTCATCTATTACTCTATGTTTGGGTTCCAGCGTATTGGCGATCTGGCATGGGCCGCAGGCGACAGCCGTGCACGTGGCTTTATGCTGGGCGGCACCGCGGGCCGGACAACGCTGAACGGCGAAGGCCTGCAGCACGAAGACGGTCACAGCCACATTCTGGCGGGCACTGTTCCAAACTGCATCAGCTACGATCCGACCTTCCAACACGAAGTGGCTGTGATCATTCAGCACGGTATGAAGCGTATGTATGAAGACCAAGAAGACGTCTTCTACTACCTGACCCTGATGAACGAGAACTACCAGCATCCAGATATGCCAGCCGGCGTTGAGGATGAGATCATCAAAGGTCTGTACCGTTTCAAAGAGGTTGCAAAACCTGGCAAGAAACACGTGACTCTGATGGGCTCTGGCACGATCTTGATCCAAGCGATGAAGGCGGCTGAGATGCTCGAAGAAGATTTCGGTGTCACATCTGAAATCTGGTCCGCACCAAGCTTCAACGAGCTGGCGCGTGATTGTCAGGATACAGCGCGTCAGAACCGTCTGAACCCGCTGGCAGACCCGAAAGAGTCTTTTGTTGCCAAGCAGCTCGCGAAATCCAGCGGCCCAATCATTGCAGCAACCGACTATATGAAGAACTTTGCCGAGCAAATCCGCACATGTGTGCCACGCAGCTACACCGTTCTGGGCACAGATGGCTACGGCCGTTCAGACAGCCGCGTGAACCTGCGCCGCTTCTTTGAAGTGGATGCAAACCACATTGCAGCAGCAGCAATGGTTGATCTGTACCGTGACGGTGCAATCACCAAAGCCGTGCTCGAAAAAGCACTTAAGAAATACGACATCGACGGCAACAAGCCGAACCCGCGTCTGGTGTGATCGGGACAGAGGAGACAAAGATCATGGCAATTGAAGTCAAAGTACCTGATATCGGGGATTTCTCAGAAGTTCCGGTTGTATCCGTTCTCGTCAGCGTTGGTGACGTGATCGCAGAAGAAGACCCAATCGTTGAGCTGGAAAGCGACAAGGCGACACTTGAGGTTCCTTCCCCAGCGGCTGGTAAAGTCGTTGAAATTAAAGTGGCCGAAGGCGACATCGTATCTGAAGGCAGCTTGGTTCTGCTTTTGGAAGGTGAAGCCGCAGCAGAGGCGCCTGCCGCCCCTGCACAGGCACCAGCCGCAGCAGCGCCAGCAGCAGCCCCTGCTGCCCCAGCGGCAGCGCCTGCACCGGCGGCCTCTGTTACAGACAGCGGCTTCGGCAAAGCGCATGCATCCCCATCTGTTCGTGCCTTCGCGCGTCAGCTGGAGATCGATTTGGCCAAAGTGAACGGCACAGGCCGTAAGGGCCGCATCCTGCGTGAAGACATCACTGCGCATCTGAAAACTTCCACTGCACCAGCAGGCGCAGCACCGGCGGCATCAGGCGGCATGGGTATCCCACCGATCCCAGCTGTTGATTTCAGCAAGTTCGGCAAGGTCGAAGATGTTGACATGCCGCGCATCAAAAAGATCTCTGGCCCTGCGCTGCACCGCTCTTGGCTGAACATCCCGCACGTCACACATAACGACGAAGCGGACATCACAGATCTGGACAAGTACCGCAAAGAAATGGACACGATGGCCAAAGAAAACGGCTATCGCGTGACTTTGCTGAGCTTTGTGGTCAAAGCCTCTGTTTCCGCTCTGAAAGAGCATTGGGAAGTGAACAGCTCTATCCACCCAGATGGCGATAAGCTGATCAAGAAAGAGTATTACAACATCGGCTTCGCGGCAGACACGCCAAACGGCTTGGTTGTTCCAGTGATCAAAGACGCAGACCGCAAGGGCATTGTTGAGATTTCTCAAGACCTTATGGAACTGTCTGGCAAGGCGCGTGCAGGCGAGCTGAAAGGCCCAGACATGCAAGGCGCAACCTTCACGATCTCGTCTTTGGGCGGCATCGGCGGCACATCTTTCACACCTATTGTGAATGCGCCAGAAGTTGCAATCCTTGGTCTGACACGTTCCAAAATGCAGCCGGTCTGGAATGGTGAAGAATTCGTACCTCGCTTGATGCAGCCACTGTCTCTGTCTTACGACCACCGCGCCATCGACGGTGCTTTGGCGGCACGCTTTACCGTGACGCTGAAGAACCTGCTTGGCGATATGCGCAAGTTGATGTGGTAAGGAGAGAGATCAATGGAAGTTAAAGTCCCTGATATTGGTGATTTCGACGCGGTTCCTGTGGTGTCTATCCTGGTTTCCGTTGGCGATGCCATCGAAGCCGAAGACCCAATCATCGAACTGGAATCCGACAAAGCGACCCTAGAGGTCCCTGCCCCAGCAGCCGGTGTTGTTAAGGAAATCAAGGTTTCCGAAGGCGACACTGTCAGCGAAGGCTCTTTGATCCTAATCCTAGACGCAGCCGAAGGCGGCGCAGCGGACGCTGCTCCTGCCGAAGCGCCAGCAGAAGCAGCCGCTCCACAAGCAGTTGCGGCCACTGGAACAGCGACAGGCGCGGGTGACGTGCATGCAGAAGTGGTTGTTCTGGGCTCTGGCCCGGGTGGCTA
Source organism: uncultured Paracoccaceae bacterium (assembly GCA_947499725.1). Classification (GTDB taxonomy): domain Bacteria; phylum Pseudomonadota; class Alphaproteobacteria; order Rhodobacterales; family Rhodobacteraceae; genus Cognatishimia. The sequence continues at coordinate 1,273,144 of CANMPK010000001.1, forward strand.
CACTGCAGCGTTCCGCGCAGCAGACTTGGGCAAAAAGGTTGTTCTGATCGAGAAAGACAGCAACCTTGGCGGCGTTTGCTTGAACGTAGGCTGTATCCCGTCCAAAGCCCTGCTGCATGGCGCAAAGGTCATCACAGAAGCCGAGGAAATGGGCGAATTTGGGATCAAATTCACCAAGCCTAAAGTCGATCTGGACGCTCTGCGTGGATGGAAAGAAAGTGTTGTAAATCAACTGACTGGCGGCCTTGGCGGCTTGGCTAAGGGCCGTAAGGTTCAGGTTGTGAACGGCTATGGTAAATTCACTGGCCCGAACATGATCGAAGTGGATAACAACGGTGAAAAATCCACTGTCAGCTTTGACCAATGTATCATCGCTGCCGGCTCTGTGCCTGTCACTTTGCCGTTCATTCCACATGATGATGAGCGCGTGATCGACTCCACTGGCGCATTGGAACTGAAAGACGTGCCAAAGCGTCTGATGGTTCTGGGCGGTGGGATCATCGGTCTGGAAATGGCGACTGTGTATGATGCCTTGGGCTCGAAAGTGACCATCGTTGAGTTCATGGATCAGCTGATCCCCGGTGCTGACAAAGATATCGTTAAGCCACTGCACAAACGCATCGAAGGCCGTTACGAGAACATCTTTACCAAGACGAAAGTCACAGCAATCGAAGCACAGAAATCTGGCCTGAAGGTCACGATGGAAGGCCCAGATGGCGTGACAACGGACACTTTCGATAAGGTTCTAGTAGCTGTTGGCCGTAAGCCGAATGGCGCGTTGATCGATGCTGAAAAAGCCGGTGTTGCCGTGGATGAGCGTGGCTTCATTTCTGTTGATAATCAACAGCGTACGGGTCAGCCGCATATCTTTGCGATTGGTGACGTTGTGGGGCAGCCGATGCTGGCACACAAAGCCGTACACGAAGGCAAAGTGGCAGCCGAAGTTGCTGCGGGCCATAAGCGTTTCTTTGATGCGCGCGTGATCCCATCTGTGGCGTACACTGATCCTGAAGTGGCGTGGGTTGGCTTGACCGAAACGCAAGCCAAGGCCGAAGGCATCAAGGTTGGCAAGGGCGTCTTCCCATGGGCGGCGTCTGGTCGTTCCCTGTCTTTGGGCCGCTCTGAAGGTCTGACGAAGGTGCTGTTTGATGAAGACGGCGACCGCGTGATTGGCGCAGGTATTGTTGGTCCGAATGCCGGTGATCTGATCGCCGAAGTTGCGCTGGCCATCGAAATGGGCGCAGATGCGGTGGACTTGGGTCACACCATTCACCCGCACCCAACCCTGTCTGAAACTGTGAACTTCGCGGCAGAAATGTTCGAAGGCACGATCACAGACCTGATGCCGCCTAAGAAACGCAAGTAAGCGTTAAGCGATTGAAGTTAAAAGAAAGCCCCGCCTTTTAGCGGGGCTTTTTTATTGCCGTTCTGCCATTTTGCGGGCCATGTCCAACATCCGGCAGGAAAAGCCCCATTCGTTGTCATACCAGCCGAAAATGCGGATCAGACCACCCACGGAAACGGATGTTTCTCGCTCGCAAACCACCAAGGATTCACGGCGCATACGTAAATCAGTTGAGACCAACGGCTTCTTGGTCCAGCCCAAGATGCCTTGATCTGTGGCCGCTTTCAAAACCTCGTTCACCTGTTGAACCGAGGCCTGCGTTTGCGGCTGTATCGTCAGATCAATCGCGCTGACCGAAGCGGTGGGTACTCGGATCGCACGTGCTTCGACCCTCCCTTTCAAATGCGGTAACACTCGGTCAATCATGCGATGCGCACTGGTGGTGGTTGGCACCATAGACAATGCCGCAGCGCGGCTGCGCTCGGGGTTGGCACGAGGCTTATCCACTGTCGGCTGAGAACCCGTATAGCAATGTACGGTGGTCATTTGACCGCTCTCCAACCCGAAGGCATCATCAAGTATTTTCATCAATGGGGCCAATGCGTTGGTCGTGCAGGACGCGTTAGAAATAATGCGATGCGTGCCCATCATTTCATCGTTTGCACCTAGCACGACGGTCACGTCGGCTTCGTCCGAAGGGCCTGAAATCAAAACATTTTTCGCGCCGGCTTCAAGACCGCGCTCGACCACTGTACGGTTGCCGGTCATACCCGTACATTCCAGTACGATATCCACATCAGACAAGTTGAGGCCCGCGATATCTGTAACTCCCGGAAATGGGATTTGGCGACCATCCACAATTAACGTGTCTTGCGTATGATCAACTTCGCCAGGGTATGGCCCAAAGACAGAGTCAAATTCGAAGAGATAAGCGCATGTTTCCAAGGGTTCGATATCGTTCAAGCCAACGATCTCGAAATCCGCATAGGTCGGGTCCACCAATAGGATTCGCAAAAGGCTGCGACCAATACGGCCAAACCCATTGATAAATATACGTGTTTTTCGTTCTGACATGGCATCTATCCAGATGATCAAAGCTTTGTGGTGACTTCACTCGCTTTCTCGCTGAAAGACCACCCCCAGATTGCGCCTTTCGATAAGATCAGATCAATAAAGGCGCTGGATCATCATCTATTGCGTCGAAAGGCTCGATCAAATCAGGTCCACTCGACCGATTGGAATTCACTTTAGGATCAACGGGATAGAAGGAAAAATACGCTTCTGGCGCTTGTGTCATAAGGCTTGCAGCGCCATGCCCGTCTTCGCCAAGCCATTTGCCCCAATCCTGTTGTGCAATCGGGACGGGCATTCGGTGATGCACGGCAGACATGGTTTCATTTGCACCAATCGTAACAACCGCGCAGGTGCGGTGGGTTTCTTCGCCGCCTTGCCAATCTTGCCAGATGCCTGCCAAGGCGATGGTTTCATCGCTGTGAATGTACCAGGGCCAGCGTTTCCCAGCCTCGTCTTTTGTCCACTCATAATATCCTGTGACGGGAATCAAGCAGCGCCTTTCTCGACAAGCCTTTCTAAACGCAGGCTTTTCTGCAATCGTTTCCGCCCGAGCATTGATGAGTAAAGGGCCATCTGTTGGCGTGTCATACCACGATGGCAAAAACCCCCAACGCATCGAAACCAGCTGGCGTGCGCCGTTTTCAGACTTCACAACATGGATTTGCGTGGTTGGGCAGGTGTTATAATTTGGCACGTCCGGCAGGTTGTTTGCAGGGCTTGCTGCAAACATTTGCGCCATCGCGTCGCTGGGAACTGTTACGGCCAATCGTCCACACATGACGTTAGTTTAACGCCCCGATTTGGCTTGCCCAGTGCGCAGCCTTAATTTTTGAGAAATGTGGCAATTGGTACGTTTCACCCGCTGAAATGTACAATCGCATTACCTATAAGATTTGCGCGCCATTTCGATCTTGGCATCCATCAGCGACATCTCTTTCATGATCTCGCGTCGTCGGGTGCGATCACCGGTCTCGCGCAGCTCCGCCCGCAGCTTTTCCAACGCACGTGACAAAGACACAAACTCAGGCACGCCTCCGTTTTCTTTCACCAACCGATTGAGCATCGCATTTTCTGGATCATCTTCCTGTGGCAACGGTTTGCCCGAGCCTTGCAGGTTATCGAAATCTCCGTTGGCTTCAGCCTCGGCGATTTTTTGGTTGATGAGATCAATCAGCGGATGGTCCATGCGATCACTTTACTCAAGCGAGGCAATGAAGAAAAGAAAACCCCGCGCGTTTTCACGCACGGGGCCCAAACGTACAAAGGGGTACGCTTACTTCTTGGTGATACGTCCATCTGTGTACGGCGCGTATGGTGCGTTTGCAGCCAGATACTCTGCAGTCACATCTGCCAGATCAGGACCGTAGTCATAGGCGTTGTCCGCGTCGCGGAACATTTTGTAGCCGTCGCCACCACCACGCACATAGTTGTTGGATACCAGACCGTAGGTTTTCGCCGGATCAATCGCGACCCATGCATCCCCTTCCATAACCAGAACATCAGACACGCGGCCTTCGAGCGGCGCGACAGACATATCGAAAGTAAATTTCAAGCCCGCAACCTGTGGGAAACGACCTTTGCCCTCTTCCACTTGAGAGACACCGTTTTCCAAAGCATCAATCACGGTTTGGCCAGAAACCTGGAACGTGGACAGTGTGTTTTGGAAAGGCAGTACAGTCAGCACTTCGCCCATTGTGACTTCGCCTGCATCGATGGACGCACGCAGGCCACCACCGTTTTGGATTGCGATAGAGATGCCTTGATCTTTCACACGATCCAGCATCGCATCTGCAACGAGGTTACCGATGGAGCATTCCTCGGCACGACATACGTTGCGATCACCCACGATCACATCGCTGGAATCCGCGACGACACGCTGTTTCATTTCTTCAATCGGCGCGCCCATTTCTGCGACGCGTGCGGCCATGTCTGCGTTAGGCTCGACAGACGCATCCAGCAAAATTGGCTCGCCAGCGGCGGATGTGACATTGCCCGCATCGTCAAACGAAAGCGTCACTTCGCCCACATATTTGGAATAGGCATAGGCCTGCACAACCGGAACATCGCCCACCATTGTTGGGTATGCGCCCTGGGCACGGTCAGATGTGTTGGACAGCAAAGTGTGAGAGTGACCGCCGATCACGAGATCCAGACCTTTGACTTTCTCAGCAATTTCAAGGTCTTTTGGCAGACCAACGTGGGTCAGCGCGATGATGATGTTCACGCCTTCTGCTGTCAGCGCATCGACATCTGCTTGCAGGCTTTCGATTTCATCTTGGAAGACAACGTTATCGCCTGGGGAAGATGTATCGACCGTGTCTGTCGCCAGCGCGGAGACGATGCCGATCTTTTGGCCGCCGACTTCGAGTACAACATGATCTGCAACTTTATCCTTCAGCAATGGCTCGGAGGTCAGATCAAGGTTGCCGGAGACAACTGGGAAAGACACGGAGTCGATAAAGGCTTTGAGTGCCGCTGGGCCATCGTCAAATTCGTGGTTGCCCACGGCCATGGCGTCATAGCCGATGGCTTCCATGAATTCTGCTTCGGCTGCGCCTTTGTAGGTTGTGTAGAACAGAGACCCTTGGAACGGGTCGCCCGCGTCCAGAACCAACAGATTATCGTCGGCCATCTCGGCGCGCTTGGCGTCGATCAGGGTTTTGATACGTGCCACACCGCCAAAGCAAGAGCCCTCTGCCTCGCCTTCCGCATTACAGGTGGAGTCGTATTTGTTAATGGACTCAACACGGCTGTGAATGTCGTTTGTGTGCAGGATGGTCAGCTTATAGTCAGCTGCCGCTGCGCCTGCAGAGATCGCCAGAGCGGCCGCAGAGGTGAAAAGACGCGAGAACATAGCGTTTTCCTTTCAGTTCGTCTTTGAAGGTTTGGTCAAAATTTTCCCTAAGAGTAAAATCTCTCTTGGGGCGCGTAGTAAAGTTTTTTCGGTAACAGGATCATGACATCATGAAGGGCTTGCCTTCGAATTTCGCCTAAATATCGGTGACGCCCGTGTACGGTTTGTGTCGAAAAATCGTATTCCTTTGTACGTTAACCCTTATTAACGCTGATTTTCTGAGAGGCTCGGTGTTTCGGGTTGGAAAATGCGCCGGAAAAAAGTGAGCAAATTATCGCCAATATTCGGAAAGGGTGACGTAAGGGCAGATGAAAAAATGGGCACGCCGAAAAAGCTCTATTTTGAGATATCCAGATGTGCGATGCGCGAATCTCTGTGACGGTCAGCTCCCTTTCTTTCGCGCGCTTGTTTCTTTGCCTGTTTTGCAAGGAAACTGGCCTTGACCTAGAGGCGGATGCGTCGCATCACGCTGGCATGCTGATTTTCAAGATATTCCATGACGCTGAATGGGCTGAATTACAGACCAAAGGCGAAACGCTCGGGGCGCCGGTGGATCTGGCGGACGGGTTCGTGCATTTTTCCACGGCAACTCAGGTTGCTGAAACGGCTGCGAAGCATTTTGCGGGAGCTGAAGGGCTTTGGCTTTTAGCGTTTGAGGCGGATGACATGGGCGATGCGCTGAAATGGGAGGTTTCGCGCGGTGGCGCAGAGTTCCCGCATCTGTATCGGTCTCTGCGTTTGGATGAGGTTTTGTGGGCCAAGCCCCTGCCCGTTGAAAGCGGCATGCATCAATTTCCAACGGAGGCAGGCGTATGAATTTTCTAGAAAAAATCGGGATGCCTTTGTTGCATAAGGTCGATCCAGAAAAGGCACATGGGTTGGCGATCAACGCCTTGCAATTGGGCGCTGCAGCCTCGCCAGGCTTGGTGACATCCGCGCGTTTGCGCACACATTTTGCCGGCTTGGATTTGCCAAACCCCGTTGGCCTGGCCGCAGGTTTTGACAAGAACGCGACAGCCTTGTTGGGTTTGTCTCGCGCTGGCTTTGGCTTCTTTGAAGTCGGCGCCGCGACGCCGCGGCCGCAGCCAGGCAATCCGAAACCGCGTTTGTTTCGCCTGACGGAAGATCAAGCAGCGATCAACCGATTTGGGTTTAACAATGATGGAATGGAAGCGATTTCAGCCCGTCTTTCGCATCGCCCTAAGGATGCAGTGATTGGCTTGAATTTGGGGGCCAATAAGGATTCCGAGGATCGTGCGGCGGATTTTGCCAAAGTACTGGCCCATTGCGGAACACATTTGGATTTTGCGACGGTGAATGTCAGCTCTCCGAACACTGAAAAGCTGCGTGATTTGCAGGGTAAAGCCGCGTTGTCTGCTTTGTTGGCGGGCGTTATGGAGGCGCGCGCTGGTTTGGATCGGAAGATCCCAGTGTTCTTGAAAATTGCACCTGATTTGACAGCAGATGAGCTGGCCGAGATTGCAGAAGTCGCTTTGGAAAGCGGTCTGGATGCGATCATTGCAACAAACACGACGCTGGATCGCGAAGGACTGCGCTCGGCGCATCGTGACGAAAAAGGCGGCTTGTCTGGCGCGCCTTTGTTTGAAAAATCCACTCGCGTTTTGGCGCAGCTGTCAAAATTGACCGAAGGAAAACTACCTTTGGTGGGCGTAGGCGGCGTGTCCAATGCCGAGCAAGCGTACACAAAGATACTGGCCGGCGCGTCAGTCGTACAACTTTATACGGCGTTGGTGTATGGCGGTCTGTCGATGGTAGAAGACATCGTGCGAGGGCTGGATGAACTGTTGGCGCGTGATGGGTTTGCCAATGTCGCAGAGGCGGTTGGCACGAAAAGAGAGGACTGGCTTTGACTGTAATCTGGCATAACCCGCGGTGTTCTAAATCTCGCGAGACTTTGGCTTTGGTGCAAGAACGCGGTGACGTCACAGTCCGAAAATATCTAGAAGATGTGCCCTCTGAAACAGAGCTGCGCGAGGTGATTGCGCTTCTCGGTATCAAGCCAATTGATTTGGTACGTCGCGGAGAACAAGCATTCAAAGACAGCGATCTTACGAAAGATAGCGCCGATGATGACCTGATCGCGGCGATGCTGGCAGAACCAAAGTTGATCGAACGCCCTGTTGTTTTGGCCAATGGTCAGGCGCGGATCGGTCGCCCGCCTGTCTCGGTTTTGGACATCCTTTAAGCCACGGATCTTTCTAGCGCGGGATAGCGTGCCCCAAGGGTGATGCCCCGCGCTACGAAAGAAATAACCAAAGCGGCCCAAAGGCCGTGATTGCCCCAAAGTGGGATGAGCGCCAGAACAGCGATGACATAGATGATGGCACTTAGGATCATCATATTTCGCATGTCTTTGCCCTGCGTTGCGCCGATAAATATACCATCAAGCATCCAGGCTGCGCAGCCTAAGATGGGTGCGGCGACCATCCAAGGCAGATAGCGCAGCGCGTCTGCCTGCACCTCGGTGGATTTCGCCATGACCCCAATCAACCAAGGGCCCAAAAGCGCAAAAGCAATGGCAAGGCTAACGCAGGTTGTGGCGCCCCAAAAGCTGCACATCACTGCAGATTTACGCAGACGCGCGGTATCTTTGCGCCCGATGGCGCGGGCGATAAGCGCTTCGGCCGCAAAGGCAAAACCGTCCATCGCGTAGGCGGTGATATAGGTAAATTGGATCAAGACCTCGTTGGCAGCGAGGGTCACATCGCCAAATTGCGCGCCTAGAAAAACAAAGCTGGAAAAGATCGCCATCAGGATGGCCGATCGGATTAGGATATCGGCGTTGAGCAAGCCCATTCGGATCAGCTTGGCACGGTCAAAAACACGCGCCCAGTTGCGCCATTCGAGATTTTCAAAGGCGTCGCGACACAGGTAAAGCCCCAGCCCTGCCCCAAGGATTTCGGCGATCACTGTGGCAATGGCCACGCCCTCAACGCCCCACCCCAGCCCCAGAACAAACCACAGATCCAACAGGATATTGGCGCCGTTCATAACAAGCTGCACCCAGAACACGCCAGTGGTGCGCTCCATCGCAACCAGCCAGCCCGTACAGGCATATACGGCAATCGCAGCAGGTGCTGTCCATATCCGTATAGAAAGGTACGCCTTGGCCAATTCTTCAACTTCAGCCGAGGCTGGCGACAATGCAAAAGCGCCAGCAAAGATCAGGGGCTGCATCAGGATCAACAAGAGACCACCAGCCAGCGCGATCAGCATGGCTCGGGTCAGGTTTGCGGAGACCTCCGCCTGATCGCCCGCGCCCACGGCCTGCCCGACGAGGCCCGCGGTGCCCATACGCAAAAACCCGAAGATCCAATAGACCGATGAAAGGATTATTGCCCCCATCGCCACGGCCCCAATCGGGGCCGCCTCGCCCAATTGACCAACCACGCCGACATCCACTGCGCCCAAAATCGGCACAGTGGCGTTGGACAGCACCACAGGTAGCGCGATTTTGAGGATGCGCTTGTGCGTGATGGGTTGTGGGCTGTCGGCGCGCATAAAAGCCTTACTCTGGGTTCGTTTTAGGCTGATCCCGCATCACAAAATGGCCCGTGCCTTGCGCGAACAAACGGCTTCGATTGTCTTGCCAGGCTTCTACATAAACCGAGGCATATCGCCGGCCAGATCGGTTGATTTTGGCGCGGGCATAGGCATCGCGCGGAAGGCCGGATCGCAGGTAATCAATTGAAAAGTCGATGGTTTTTGGCAGGCGCGGCAGGTGTCCTGCTTCGATCTGATCCAAAGACAGAGTGCCATCTTCCATGTCTTGCCAAAGACGCGACCAACTTAGCCCTATCTGGGCTGTCATTTCGAGAAAGGCCGCTGTGGCTCCGCCGTGTAGAGCTGGCAGAGAGGGGTTGCCGATATTGCTCTCTTGATAGGTCATGATGGCGGTTAATTCGTCACCTCGGCGATCGAAATGCACGCCTAGAAACTGAGAATAGGGAATCGATTGAACCAGCGCATTCAACGCGGCGTCGCGACGTTGTTTGATGACTTGTACGGGTTCTGGACGCTTACGGTTCATGATTTCATCTCCGCAGTAAAGGCCCCAGTGGCTGTGGCAACGGGATGGTCAGGATCATCGTCATAGCTTTTTGCCCGCACAAAGGCGACAGTTCGGGTCACGTGGTAAACTTCTGCTTTGGAGCGCAGCGTTTGCCCCGGCACAGCAGCGCGCATGTAATCGATGCGCAAATCTAAGGTGGCTGTCATCGTCGAAAGCTGTGGGTGCGCGAAGACCGCAGCGCCGCAGCACGTATCCAGAAGGGCCGAAACTGCTCCACCAGAAATGACCTTTGTTTCCGGGTCGCCAATAAAGCGTTCATCATAGGGCATGTGCACCTCTGCGGCGCCTTCTTTTATATCAATCAATTGCATGTCCAATGCTTGTGCATGGGGCAATGCATGAAGGAACTCTCTTGCGAAATTCAACGGTTTGTCTGACACCTGTATCCCCTTTTTGGGCTATAAGAAGAAAACTTGTTTTCACGCACGACGGTTGCCCTCCCGAATTTTGCTGCCTAAATTCCCAGTAAGGGAGACAGAGATATGACTACCGAGCGTCTTAGCTTTAAAGAAATGTGCGCCAAGTTTGACGTAACGCCAAGAACTTTGCGTTATTACGAATATATTGAGCTTCTGCAACCCGAGCGCGAGGTCCGTTCGCGGTTCTATGGAGCGCGTGAAATCGCTCGCATGACTTTGATCCTGCGAGGGCGTAAATTTGGCATGAAACTTGAAGATTTGCGCCAATGGTTGTTGATCTATGACAACGAAGGCAGCGAAGCGCAGTTGAAGGCCTTTGTGGGTGTTGCCGATCGCCAATTGGAGGAATTGAACGATCAACGCCAACAATTGGACGAAGCAATTGCCGAGCTCGAGAGCCTGCGAGAGACCGCCGTTAAAAATATTTAAGGGGCTCTGCCCTACACTTTATTGACGACTGAATTGGCTCTGGGCGATCTTTTGTGATTCTATTTTTGATCGCCTAGAGAGCCTTTCAAACCCATATTCTTCTGGTGACACGCATCGACGTGTCCAAATGACGTAACGTCCAAATCGAGACTACTATCCTTACGTATAGTAGCGTTACGTAAACTAATAATTGACGTAAGGTATTAGTTACGTAAGCTGACAAAACTCCTGTAACCATACCCAGAGCTTCACGGCTTTGAGGTGCGCAGCACGTAGTAGGTGTAATATGTCAGATGACCAAATGACGATCCGCGAGATGTGTGACAGTTTCAGCGTCACGCCACGCACGCTTCGGTTTTACGAGGCGAAGGAACTTCTGTTCCCAATCCGTGAAGGCCAAAAACGCCTGTTCACGCGCCGCGATCGCGCGCGGCTAAAGCTGATTTTGCGCGGCAAGCGCTTTGGCTTTTCTTTAGAACAAATCCGCCAACTGTTGAACCTGTATGACCTAGGGGATCAGCAACACACCCAGCTGACCGAGACCTATTCGATCGCAAAAGATCGATTGATGGAGCTGGAACGCCAGCGCGACGAGCTGGACGAGGCAATTGGCGACTTAAAACAACAACTTAAGTGGGGCGACAAGATGATCGCCTCACTGAAGCAATCCAAAAAAGCGGCTGAATAGGCTGCAAGCTATTACGAAAACCCGGAGGAAATTCATGCCAACCTATACCGCCCCAACAAAGGACATCCAGTTCATTTTTCATGATGTTCTGCAAGTGAACAAGAGTGACATTCCTGGCTATGCCGATCTGGAGCCTGAGTTCACAAACGCCGTGCTTGAGGAAGCCGGTAAGCTGACAAGTGAAGTGATCGCACCCCTGAATATTGTGGGCGATACCGAAGGCTGTACCTTTGAAAACGGTCTTGTGACCACCCCAACGGGTTTCAAAGAGGCTTTTGAACAGGTCAAAGAAGGCGGTTGGACAGGCTTGGATCTGCCAGAGGAATATGGCGGCCAGAATATGCCAGTCTTGCTTGGCACTGCGGTTGGCGAGCTGTTTACCAGCGCGAACCAATCCCTTTCGGTGTATCAGGGCCTTACCCACGGCGCCGCCTCTTCAATTTTGGCGCATGGTTCAGAAGCGCAAAAGGCGACTTATCTGCCTAAGATGGTCAGCTGCGAATGGACTGGCACCATGAACCTAACCGAGCCGCAATGTGGTACGGATTTGGGCTTGATGCGCACCAAGGCCGAACCGCAGGCGGATGGGACTTATAAGATTTCAGGCCAGAAGATTTTCATCTCTGCCGGCGATCACGACATGTCTGACAATGTTATCCATCTGGTGTTGGCGAAAATCTCTGGCGGCCCAGAAGGCATCAAAGGTGTCTCTTTGTTCATCGTGCCAAAAGTGATGGTCAATGAAGATGGTTCTTTGGGCGCGCGCAATGATCTGTCTGTGGGCAACATCGAACACAAGATGGGTATGCGCGGCAATGCGACCTGTGTGATGAACTATGACGGGGCCACTGGCTACTTGTTGGGCGATGAACACAAAGGCATGCGTGCCATGTTCACCATGATGAACGAAGCACGACTGGGTGTGGGCATGCAAGGCTTGTCTCAAGCGGAAGCCGCGTATCAGAATGCGGTGATCTACGCCAAGGATCGCCTGCAAGGACGCGATGTAACGGGCCCAAAAAACCCTGACGGTCCAGCGGACCCGCTGATTGTGCACCCAGACGTTCGCCGCATACTGATGGACCAAAAAAGCTTTATTGAAGGTGGTCGTGCCTTCATGCTTTGGGGCGCGCAACTGATTGATGCAGCGCACCGCAATAATGACAAAGATGCGGATGGCTTGGTGTCTTTGCTGACGCCTGTGATCAAAGGCTTCCTGACCGATCAGGGCTATGACATGACCGTGCAGGCCCAGCAGGTATTCGGCGGCCATGGCTATATCGAAGAACATGGTATGAGCCAGTTCACACGCGATGCACGGATCACCATGGTCTACGAAGGTGCCAATGGCGTACAGGCGCTCGATCTGGTGGGACGTAAGCTGGCGCAAGATGGCGGCAAACACGTGACGGCCTTCTTTGAGCTGGTGAAATCCTTCTGCCAAGAAAATGGTGAGGACGAGGCTTTGGCCGATATCATCGCGCCTTTGAAAACCGCGTCGAAACATCTGCAAGCGGCGGTCATGTATTTCATGCAGAACGGCATGAAGAACCCAAACCATGCGCTGGCGGGCTCTTATGACTTTATGCATATGTTCGGCCATGTCTGCTTGGGCTTGATGTGGGCGCAAATGGCCAAGGCGGCCAATACCGCACTTGCAAATGGCACCTCTGACACTGCATTTTATGAGACAAAACTGACCACCGCGCGCTATTACATGGCGCGGCGTTTGCCAGCCACCTCGATGCACCTTGCGCGCATCGAATCCGGTGCTGATACCGTTATGGCATTGGACGCAGAGGCTTTTTAAGGAGAGACCATGCCCAAACGCTTTCGCCTAACCCGCCGTATGCCCATCGCGCTGACGGAGGATGCTTACCGCAAACTCAAGCGCTTTGCGCATGAGGCTGGGTTGGATGAAGGTGAGGCAATGTCTTTCGTCTTTGAAAACTTTGACGCCATTACAGATGACGATACGCTGGCGCACCGGTTGCGCCAGTTCAATTTGGAACTGGATGCACGCAAACGCTAAGAGGGCGTGCGCTGTACTGTTGGACTTAGGTATTTAGATCAAGAAAAAGCCGCGTGGTTTTCTTCTTGGCAAAAATACCTCACGGGGGTCTGGGGGTGTGAAACCCCCAGCTCCGACGCCTGAATTTGGAGGAACTTATGACCATTAAACTCTATTGCTTTGGTGAAAGCGGTAACGCTTACAAGGCGGCTCTGGCGCTGGAATTGTCTGGTTTGGATTGGGAGCCGGTTTACGTCGACTTCTTTGCCGGTGAAGCGCGAAGCGACGACTATAAGCAAAATCTGAACGCTATGGGCGAAGTGCCAGTCATGGTGGATGGCGACGTGCGGATCAGCCAATCAGGCGTGATGCAGGATTATATCACTGAAAAAACAGGAAAATTTGGCGGCACAACACCTGAAGAAAAGCGCGAAGTGCTGCGTTGGGTGTTTTGGGACAATCACAAGATGTCCAGCCAAACCGGGATCACGCGGTTCTTGATGAACTTCCTGCCGGAAGACAAGCGCCCGCAAGAGGTCATCGGCTTCTACCAAGGTCGTTTGCAGGGCGCGTATGCGGTTCTGGAAAAACACCTTGAGGGGCGCGACTGGATTGTAGGGGACGGGCCGACGAATGCGGATTTCTCAAACTGTAGCTACCTGTTTTACCCAGAACCTTTTGGCTTTGTGCGCAGCGATTGGCCCAACATGGATCGTTGGCTGAGCAACATCGAAAACCTTCCTGGGTGGAAGCACCCCTATGACTTGATGCCGGGTCACCCCAGTGACCGCGGCCAGTGAGGAGCAGACCATGACGGAAGCTTACATTTATGACGCTGTGCGCAGTGTGCGTGGCAAAGGGCGTAAGGATGGTGCGTTACATGAGGTTACGGCTCCGAAGCTGAGCGCAGCCGTATTGAACGCCTTGAAATCGCGCAACAATCTGGAAGGCCATGCGGTCGAGGATGTGATTTGGGGCAATGTGACCCAAGTGGCCGAGCAAGGCGCGTGTTTGGCGCGGACGGCGGTTTTGGCATCTGACTTGGATGAGAGCATTCCGGGCGTGTCGATCAACCGCTTTTGTGCCTCTGGGCTTGAGGCTGTGAATATGGCGGCCAACCAAGTGCGCGGTGGCGGTGGTGATGCCTATATCGCCGGTGGCGTGGAATGCATGAGCCGCGTGCCGATGGGGATGGATGGCGGCGCTATCGCGGTTGATCCATCTATTGCGATTGATAACTACTTTGTTCCGCAAGGGATTTCAGCCGATATCATCGCGACTGAATACGGGTTCACCCGTGATCAGGCGGATGCGCTGGCGGTGGAAAGCCAGAGACGCGCCAAGGCCGCTTGGGATGCGGGGCATTTTGAGAAGTCAGTTGTGCCGATCTACGACATCAACGGTCTGCCGATCTTGGAGCATGATGAATACATGCGCCCGCAGACGGATATGCAGTCGCTGGGTGCGCTGAAGCCTTCGTTTAAGGACATGGGCGAGGTCATGCCGGGCTTTGATAAGATCGCGCTGATGAAATACCCGCATCTGGAGAAGATCGAGCATATTCACCATGCGGGGAACTCGTCTGGTATCGTGGATGGCTCTGCTGCCGTTTTGATCGGCAACAAAGAGTTTGGCGAGCGTATGGGGCTGAAGCCACGCGCGCGCATTAAAGCGACGGCCAAGATTGGCACAGACCCAACCATTATGCTGACCGGCCCTGTGCCTGTAACGCAGAAGATCCTGCGCGAAACCGGTATGGAGATTGGCGATCTGGATCTGTTTGAAGTGAACGAGGCGTTTGCCTCGGTCGTGATGCGCTTCATGCAGGCCTTTGATGCGGACCCGGCGAAGGTGAACGTGAATGGCGGCTCGATCGCGATGGGCCACCCGCTGGGCGCAACCGGCGCGATGATCCTTGGCACGCTGCTGGATGAGCTGGAGCGCACCGACAAAGAGACCGGTTTGGCCACATTGTGCATCGGCTCTGGCATGGGCGCGGCAACGATTATCGAGCGCGTTTGATGCCGAAAATTGATCTGTCACAAGTGCCTGAACAGTTCGGCACCGGCTATCCTGAACAATTTCAGGAAGAGGTGAAGGGGCGTTCTGGTTTGCGCATTAGCGATGCGGGTGGGATCACGCAGTTTGGGGCGAATGTCACCATTTTGCAGCCCGGTGCGAAATCGAGCCTGCGTCATTGGCACGAACAGCAGGACGAATTCATGATGGTCATCGCAGGCACCTGCGTGCTGCAAGATGATCATGGCGAGACAGAGCTAAAGGCCGGTGACTTCGCGGCCTTTCCCGCTGGGGATGCCAATGGGCATTGCATCATCAACAAATCCGACGCTGAGGCGCGGTTTCTGATTGTGGGCACACGTACCCCGACCGAGACCGCTTGGTACAGCGATATCGATATGAAAGTGACCGTCGAAGATGGGGTTTACGATTTCACCCACAAAGACGGCCGCCCTTTCACAGGAGGTGAACATGGCTGATTTTACAATGACAACCGATGCTGAGGGCGTCGCAACCATCGTGTGGGACACCCAAGGCAAGAGCATGAACGTGCTGAACCTTGAGGCTCTGCAAGAGCTGGAAGCCTGTGTGGATCAGGTGTTGGCAGATGAGGCCATCGTTGGCGCGATCATCACCTCTGGCAAGGAAGGCACTTTTGCGGGCGGGATGGATTTGAACATCATCGCCAAGATGAAAGAGATGGCAGGCGACAACCCAGCCAAGGGCTTGTTTGATGGCATCATGAACATGCACCGTGTTCTGCGCAAAATTGAACGCGCAGGCATGGACCCTAAAACCAACAAAGGCGGCAAGCCGATTGCGTGTGTGATGCCGGGCACGGGTTTGGGCATTGGGTTGGAAATTCCACTCGCCACGCACCGCATTTTTGCGGCCGACAATCCAAAGGCCAAGATTGGCCTGCCGGAAATCATGGTCGGGATTTTCCCAGGCGCTGGTGGCACAACGCGTTTGGTGCGCAAGATGGGCGCGATGATGGCGGCTCCGTTTTTGCTGGAAGGTAAGCTGAGCAGCCCTGCGAAGGCCAAGCAGGCTGGCTTGATTGATGAGGTGTCCGCCGATCCAATGGCGGATGCGCGGGCTTGGGTTCTGAGCGCGCCGAAGATCGTGAAAGCCTTTGATGAGAAAGGCTATAAAATGCCGGGCGGCGCGCCGTATCATCCTTCGGGCTTCATGACCTATGTGGGTGCCTCGGCGATGGTGCATGGCAAGACATGGGGCGCTTTCCCTGCGGCCAAGGCCCTGCTGAGCGCGGTTTATGAAGGTGCGACAGTGCCTTTTGACACAGCGCTGAAGATCGAAGCGCGTTGGTTCACGCATGTGTTGATGAACCCAAGTTCTGGCGCGATGATCCGCAGCCTGTTCATCAACAAAGAAGCTTTGGAAAAAGGCGCGAACCGTCCTGATGTGGATGATGAGCGTGTGAAGAAGGTTGGCGTTTTGGGCGCTGGCATGATGGGAGCTGGCATTGCGCTGGTCTCTGCCAAGGCGGGCATTGAAGTGGTGCTGATCGACCAGAACCAAGAGGCGGCGGATCGCGGCAAAGCCTATTCCGAGACCTATATGGACAAGGGTATTTCGCGCAAGAAAGCGACGCCTGAGCAGAAAGAAGCGATGCTGGCGAAGATCACTGCCACAACGGATCTGGATGCTTTGAAAGACGTGGATTTGATCATCGAAGCGGTGTTTGAAGATCCGAAGGTCAAGGCTGAGATGACGCAGAAGGTGGAGGCGATCATTCCGAAGGATGCGATCTTTGCGTCCAACACCTCGACCCTGCCGATTTCAGAACTGGCGAAGGCCTCGAGCCGTGCGGAACAGTTCATTGGTATTCACTTCTTCAGCCCTGTTGAAAAGATGCTGCTGGTGGAGATCATCAAAGGCAAAGAGACCGGTGATCGGGCTGTGGCCAAGGCGCTGGATTATGTGCGCCAGATCAAGAAGACTCCGATTGTGGTGAATGACGCGCGGTTCTTCTATGCCAATCGCTGTATCATTCCATACATCAACGAAGGCATTCGCATGATTGGTGAAGGCGTTGCGCCGTCGCTGATTGATAATGCGGCGCAGCTGTTGGGCTTCCCTGTTGGGCCGATCCAGCTGGTGGATGAAACCTCTATCGATCTGGGGGCCAAAATTGCCCGCGCAACCCGCGCTGGCATGGGTGACGCCTATCCGGATAGCGCGGTGGACGATGTGATCTTCTGGATGGAAGAACAGGGTCGTTTGGGCCGCAAAGCCAAGGCTGGTTTCTATGACTATGACGAAAAGGGCAAACGCCTAGGGTATTGGGATGGCATTCAGGCGCAGTATCCGCGTTTGGTAGAGCAGCCTGATCTGGCCGAAGTGCAAAACCGCCTGATGTTCGCGCAGGTGCTCGAAGCCGTGCGCGCGCTGGAAGAAGGCGTGTTGGAAGATATCCGCGAAGGCGATGTGGGCGCGATTTTGGGTTGGGGCTTTGCGCCTTGGTCTGGTGGTCCGTTTGCGTGGTTGGATATCGTGGGTGCCCCTTGGGCGGCCGAGCAATGCGATGCGCTGGAAGCCAAGTTCGGCGCGCGGTTTGCCTGCCCTGCCCTGCTGCGGGATTTGTCCGGTGGCGAGCGTGGTTTCTACGACAAGTTCAGCCCAGCTGCTGCAGCTTAATCGTCAAACCCATATCCAAAGCGGATGATATCCGCCTGACAGATGTCGCCCAACAAGGCGGCATCTTTTTCGGTGTAGTAGCTGCGGAAATCTTTGCTGCGGTCAGAGGCATTGGCTTGCGGCAAATCAAGCGTGAAGCCCAGATGATCAAACAGAGGCTCTGCGTCTTGGGCGAAGTGTTCTAGGCGAATATAGAGGCTGCACCGCTCTTGCCCCGCTTGCGTGGTCATGTAGCTGGTATAGGGCGATGCGCGCATCGAGCGTTGTGTGTGGTCGTGATTGAGAAACTCACTAAAGCTTAGGTCTTTCGCCAGTGTCACGGCCTGATGATCAAAGGTCTGCATGCGCAGCCAATGGTAATAGCTGACCATGCGATCCCACGGGTTACGCACCAATGTCAAGGTAAAAAAGCTGTCGATTTCCTCTTCGGTGGCCAGACCTACGATATCAGAGAGCCTTGAGTGTTTCCAAAGCCGACCAGAGGCCTCAACGTCTTTGACGCGGCGGCGGCGCTTGGTGGCCTTGGGGGTATCGCCCAGCATCACATCGTCTTTCATCGCCCGATCTTCCAGCGCAAGCGCAAGCGCTGTGCCACCGGTTTTCGGAATATGAACAAAGATATAGCGGCGGCCGCGGGACAGGATCATGGGCGTATGCTAGCCTGCACGAATACACGATGCCAGCCTTTGCAGACAAGTGTCGGCAACAATTGCGCAAAGCATCAAAGCGGTGTAATTTTATAAAAAACCAACCGAGCAGTCCCTTAGGGCAAATTTGATGACAGCATTGAACAAATACCAGCGGCTTGAGGCCTCGGCGCTTTGGCGTGACCAAGCGGATGCGCAACGACGTGAGGTGATTGCCTCGATTGGGGATGCGACGTTGGTGATTTCTGATATGCAGGATCGCCCTTTGGCCCATTGGTCTATCCCTGCGATTGAACGCGCCAACCCCGGTAAGACCCCTGCGATTTTCCACCCCTACGGCGACCCAGAAGAAACCTTGGAGTTGCCCGAAGGCGAAGAAGAATTCGTTGCGGCGATCGAAAAACTGCGCAAGGCCATTCACAAGAAAGAGCCTCGTTCTGGCCGGTTGCGCACGGGTGTGTTTGTTGTCATGGCGACGGCAATTGTGGCTGGCGGCGTTTTCTGGCTGCCCGACGCGCTTCGCAAACATTTGGCCTCGGTTGTGCCAGACATTAACCGTGTGGTGATTGGGCAGGATATTCTTGCACATTCTGAGAGTTTCACCGGCACGCCTTGCCGATCTGACGCAGCGGATCAGGCGTTGAAGGATCTTGCGAAACGAACCGGAGTGGCTGAAATCGTGGTTCTGCCAGGCGGCATTCGTGAGACCGCTTCTTTGCCGGGCGGCACCGTTTTGCTGGCGCGTTCTATCCTGGAAGATCACGATGATGCCGCAGTGATTGCGGGATATGTGGCTGCAGAAGGTTTGCGCTCCGAGCTGCGCGCGCCGCTGGATTACCTGTTGGAAAGCTCTGGCCTTGGCACAAGCTTTCGCCTGCTGACGACCGGTACATTGACGCCGGAGATTCTGAGCGGCTTTGCCGAAACCCTATCCACCGAAGCGCCCTTCGACATTGAATCTTCGGCTTTGGTTGAACACTTTTCTTCTTTGAACTTGAAGGGCGCGCCTTACGGGTATGCTGTTGATATTTCGGGAGAAAGCACAATTGACCTGATCGAGGCCGATAGCCTGATTGGAGAGGTTCCGGACATCTTAGATGCGCGCAGTTGGCAGGCTTTGCAAAATATCTGCAACAGCTAAGACGCTTTTAAATGCGCAAAGAAAAACCCCCAGAGCACGCTCTGGGGGTTCTTTGTTTTCGGGGGCTCTGCTTAGCGCAGTTTCGCGTTGGCGTATCCGGCTGAGCGTGCCTTGTTCAAAGCAGATTGCGCTTGAGCGCTATTTGCGAAGGGGCCAGCCAAAACCAAACGATAGGTTTCTGCCCCGCGCGTGACGCGGCCTACCTTTGCAGGCATGCCCATTGCGCGCACACGGCGCGCCACTGTCTGTGCGTCTTGAGAGGTTTTATAAGCTGCGACCTGAACGTAAGATCCTTGCCCGACGACCACAGTTTTTGTCGCTGGGGTATTTTTGGAAGATACGATTGTCTTAACGCCAGAGCTCTTCTGAGCAGAAGTGCCTACATAGTAGTTTGTCGCAGGAACGGATTTCAGGCGACGTGGCAGCGTTTTTGTATAAATCGCGTCGGTCTGTGCCATGCCGTCAAAAGTTTGCTCGGCACGGTGATGGTTCAAGCGGCCATCATCCCACACCCATTTATACCCTTTTGGCGGTTGGTGGACGCGTGGAACATTGGCGCGATTTTCATACACGTGACGCGGCACAACGCGGGTTTGGCCTGAAACCTGACCTGGCGTGACGATCTGACCGCGCTGAGGGGCGACGGTTCTTGTGGTCACCGTTGTTGCTGGCGCGGCGTATGTGACTTTTGGTGCTGCATAGGTTGTGGTGGCAGCACCCGAGACAGATGCCGTTTGCAACGGGCTTACATTTTGCGAGTGGCAGCGTACCTTTGCAGATGGGTGCTGCATGTACTGACGGCTCTTTGCGGACATGCCTGAACATTGGTTGGACACGCGCGCGGTTGTTTGCGGTTGGGCCACCACCGTTTTGACGGTTTTAACCGGTGCTGGTTTCGGCGCTGCGATGACCACAGGCTTTGGGGCTGTCCGGACAACACGTTTCACTGGAGCGGGCTTTGCAGCAGCCACGGTTACCGGCGCAGGGGCTGCTGGCTTTGCAACAGGTTTCGCTGCTACTTTTGTTGTGGTCTGCGCAGGAACCGTATCAGGCACGATCTGCACAACATTGGAACTTGGCTTTTGCGTCACTGTCGGCTGCGCGTTCGCAATCGAGGGCTGGAAGCCACAAACCAACTTGCGGTCTCGCGCAACGCGCGGCACCCAGTTCACGGCCCCATCGACGCCTGCGCGGATGAAAACACAACCGCGGCTATCGACATATTGCTTGCCAGAGAAAGAGGCCGGCGGGAATTCAGCCGGTGTGCTGTCTTGGCGCAAAGATTGCGCGTTCACGCTTTGCAGCGCCAACACGGATGAAACGAATGAGATCGCGAGTACTTTTTTAAACTGCATCATGCCCCCACAAGATATGGGGGCAGTTTAGCCTAAATCCGCTAAATGAGTAAAGCACGCATAGGAATTATTTTGTGCCGAACATCCGGTCGCCAGCGTCGCCGAGGCCTGGAATGATATAGCCATTTTCATTCAAACGCTCATCCACAGCGGCGGTGACAATGCGCACATCGGGGTGTGCCTCTTGCATGCGCGCGACGCCTTCGGGGGCCGCGAGCAGGCACAGGAAGTCGATATCTTTGGCGCCTGCCTCTTTCAACTTGTCGATCGCAGCGACGGAAGAATTGCCTGTGGCCAGCATCGGATCCACCGCGATGACGCGGCGATTTTCCAAGTTTGACGGGGCTTTAAAGTAATATTCTACAGGCTTTAGCGTTTCTTCATCACGGTACAGGCCCACAAAGCCAACCCGTGCAGAGGGGATCAGATCAAGCACCCCATCCAGCAACCCGTTGCCCGCGCGCAGGATCGAGATCAGGGCGAGCTTTTTGCCGTCTAGCACTGGGGCCTGCATTGTCTGGATCGGGGTTTGAATCTCGGTTTCTGTCATCGGCAGATCACGGGTGATTTCGAAGGCGAGCAACTGGCTGATCTCGCGCAGCAATTGGCGGAACTCCGCCGTTGAAGTCTCAACTTTACGCATCAGCGTGAGTTTGTGCTGCACCAAAGGATGGTCAACGATGGTCAGGTTGTGTGTCATGTTGCGGGGTCCAATTTGGTCAGAATGGCTTTGCGCGTGTCTGCGTCACAGAAGGCTGCATTTGCAGCGGTGACGTTCATTGCGGTGAAATCTTCGGCGTCCCAGCCAAAGGCTTGGTGAAGCATGTCGTATTCGCGGCGCATGGTGGTGGCGAAGAACGGCGGGTCATCGGTGCTGATCGTGACCTTCACCCCTGCGTCGCGCAGGCGCTTGATGGGGTGGGCTGCGAAATTTGGATAAAGCCCCAAAACAACGTTAGAGCCTGGGCAGACTTCCAGCGTGATCTGGCGGTCGATCAGTTCTTGCACCAAAGCCGGATCTTCGATGCTGCGCACGCCGTGGCCGATGCGGGCGACGTTCAGATCGTGTAGCGCTTCGCGCACGCTTTGCGGGCCGCCGAATTCACCGGCATGGGTGGTGAGCTGAAGTTTGGCTTCGCGAGCCATATCGAAGGCATAAGCGAAATCGCCTTGATGCCCCTGCCCTTCATCGCCGCCCATCCCGAAGCCAACGATCCAATCGCCAGCGGTTTCGGCAGCGCAAAGCGCGCTGGCCTTGGCTTTTTCCGGCCCGAAATGGCGCACACAGGTGACAACGCCGCGCAGGGTAATACCGTGTTTGGCTTCTGCGGTTTGTGCAGCCTCTTGAATAGCGTGAAGATACTCCTGCCATGCGGCTACATCGCCGCCGCCGCAGAAATCTGGTGAGATGAAGCTCTCCGTGTAAACCACTCCGTTTGCAGCGCTTTCTTCAAGAACGGCTGTGGTAAGACGGGCGTAGTCTTCAGGTGTTTTCAGAACCGAGGTGGCGGCTTCATAGACCGATAGAAAATGCACGAAGTCGCGGAAGGCATAGCCGCCTTGTTCGTTAAAGACCTTGGAGACATCCACCTTTTTCTCGAACGCCAGTTGGCGGATGAAAGCCGGTGGCGCGGCGCCTTCGTGGTGGAGGTGAAGCTCGACTTTGGGGAGGTCTTGCACGGTCATAGAAAGCTCCTGCCCGACCCTAGGTTCGGGATATTCAGATGGGCCGCGATACTGGCGGCGATGTCGGTGAAATTACAGATACCCAGACTGCCCGTTTTGGGGCCGTGACATAAAACCGGCACGCGTTCGCGCGTGTGATCGGTGCCAAACCACGTGGGATCATTGCCGTGATCTGCGGTGATTATCAACAGATCATCTGGTCGCAGTTTGGGCAGCAATTGTGCAATTTGACCATCGAACCATTCCAAAGCGCGGGCATAGCCTGCCACGTCGCGGCGGTGGCCATACAGGCTGTCAAATTCGACGAAATTGGCAAAGGTCAGACTGCCGTCTTCTGCGGTGTCAGCAAGGCTGTGCAAGTGATCCATCAGCGCGGCATCGGTGCCTTTCACGCTTTGGTCAATGCCCTGCATCGAGAAGATATCTCCAATCTTTCCAATGCCATAGACAGTACGGCCTGCATCTTGCACCCAGTTCGTCAGCACCGGTTTGGGCGGCATGATGGCGAAGTCTTTGCGGTTGGTGGTGCGGGTAAACCCAGAGGTTTCATCGCCCACAAAGGGGCGCGCGATGACGCGGCCGATTTTCATACTGTGCAGCAGTGGCGCGATGGTTTCGCAGAAGCTGAGCAAGCGCTGCAGGCCAAAGTGATGCTCATGCGCGGCGACTTGGAAAACGCTATCCACCGAGGTGTAGCAAATCGGGAAACCGGTTTGCAGATGCAGCGCGCCGAGCTCATCGATGATGGCGGTGCCAGCGGCGTGGCAATTGCCCAAGATGCCATCGATGCCGCCTAGAGCTGTGATTTCGCGGATCAGATCTTCGGGGAAACTTGGGCGCGTGTCTGGGAAGAAGCCCCATTCCCACGGCACAGGCAGGCCTGCCATTTCCCAATGGCCCGAGGGGGTGTCTTTGCCCAGCGAATGTTCGGTGGCGGCGCCCCAATAGCCGGTTGGCGTGGCGTTCAGGTTCGGCGTTTCGTCGCCCGAGGCCAGTCGCGTCGCGGCGCCAAGGCCCAGCGCATCGAGCGTAGGCAGGTTAAGCGGCCCTGTGCGGCCTTCCTCGGCGCGGCCGGCAGCGCAGGCCTGCGCGATATGGGCAACCGTATTGGCGCCCGTATCTGGGTGGCCATCGCTGGTGAATTGCGCGGCATCTGGCGCCCCGCCGATGCCGACGGAATCCATAACCACAAGAAAGGCGCGGCTCATCCGTCGATCCTTTCGATGACAAGCGGTTGTGTCTGGGGCGTTTTAGCACCAATTGAGATCGCGTCTATCACCGAATGCGCAGCGGCTTGTGCAGCGGCCTCGCGGGCGGCATGGATGCGCAGCAGCGGCTGGCCTTTGCTGACCTTTTGGCCAAGGGTGACCACATCGGATAGGCCAACGGCTGGATCAATTGTGTCTGTTTCCACTTGGCGCCCGCCACCAAGGGCGACGACCGCAAGGCCCAGCGCCTCGCCGTTGATTTGGGTGATGTAGCCAGGGGCGGGCGCAGGAACTTCTACAATAACAGGCGCTTCGGGCAGGAAGCGTTGCCAGTTTTCAGCAAAGGCCACGGGGCCGCCTTGCGCGTAGACCATTTTGCCAAAGGCCTCGGCAGCTTTGCCTGATGACACCGCGGAAAGGATCATTTGCGTGCCAGTGTCGACATCTTTGGCAAGGCCCGCATTGGCCAAGAGCACGCCGCCCAATGCTGCGGAAAGTTCCAGCAGCGGGCCTTGCGCGCCATCGCACAATACGCGCATGACCTCGGCGATCTCGAGCGCGTTGCCCAGCGCGGGGGCGAGCGGCGCGTTCATATCAGAGATCAAGGCAGTGGTTTGGCAACCGGCGAGATTGGCCGTGCTGACAAGGGATTGTGCAAGGGCGCGGGCGTCCTCTGTGGATTTCATGAAAGCGCCGGAGCCGGTTTTCACATCAAGCACCAGATGATCTAGCCCTGCGGCCAGTTTCTTGGACAAGATCGAGGCGGTGATCAGATCGAGGCTTTCGACTGTCGCCGTGACATCGCGGATCGCGTAAAGCCGTTTGTCTGCTGGCGCGATATTGGCCGAGGCGCTGACAATGGCCGCGCCCGTATCGCTGACCACTTGGCGAAAGCGATCTTCTGGCAGGTCGACGCGCAGACCCGGAATGGCTTCCATTTTATCCAAAGTGCCACCGGTATGGCCTAGCCCCCTGCCCGAGATCATCGGCACATAGCCCCCGCAGGCCGCCAAGGCTGGTGCCAGCACAAGCGAGACACAATCGCCCACCCCTCCGGTGGAGTGTTTGTCGATCACGGGGCCATCAAGAGACCAATCCAGCGTATCGCCACTGTCGCGCATGGCGCGGGTTAGGTTGGCGCGGGCTGGGGCATCAAGCCCGTTCAGACATACGGCCATCGCAAAAGCCGCCGCCTGTGCATCGGTGACTTGCCCATCGGACAAACCCTGCGCAAACCAAGCTAGCGCTTCGGCATCTGGCATATCCCCCTGACGCAAGGCTGCGATAACTGCGCGGGCCTGCATTAAGTGTTCTCCAGATGCTCTTCTGTGAAGGCGCCGGGCATGAGTTCGCCGAGGGTCATGGTTTTTTCCACACCATCGAGCGTGGCCATGGTGACTTGTGCGTCGCCATCAGCAAATTCGATCAGTTTCTGACGGCACCCCCCGCAGGGTGAGACCGGTTTGGGCGCATCCGCGACGATATAGATGGCGGTGAGGCGCTTTTGGCCATTTGCCACCATCGCGGCGATTGCCCCTGCTTCGGCGCAGGTGCCTTCGGGATAGGCCACGTTTTCTACGTTGCACCCTGTATAGACATCACCGCCTTCTGTGCGCAAAGCCGCGCCCACCTTGAAGTTGGAATATGGGGCATAGGCGTTTTCACGTACCTTAAGCGCTTGTTCTTTCAGACACATATTTTCCCTGCCCCTCGTCATACATTCGTAACAATTTGACTGTCATTTGTGAGGTAAAAATTATTTTAACTCAACGGTAAAATTTCACTCTTAAGCCCCAAATCTGGGATACCAGTTCGCCCTTATCGAAAAGGCCTAAAATTCAAGCATACGCAGGGTTTCCCTTTCGTCAAAAAATAGTTTAGCGGTAAACGAAAATAAGAATGAGGTGACCATGTCCGATCGTAAAAACGACAGCCAACGACAGGCTGCTTTGGATTACCATGAATTTTCGAAACCAGGGAAATTAGAGGTTCGCGCGACCAAGCCTTTGGCCAATGGGCGTGACCTATCGCTTGCTTATTCTCCGGGTGTGGCGGAAGCCTGTGTTGAGATCACCAAGGATGCCTCCACAGCCAGCCGATACACAGCGCGGGGTAACTTGGTGGCGGTTGTCACGAATGGCTCTGCGGTTTTGGGGTTGGGCAATATTGGCGCTTTGGCATCCAAGCCGGTGATGGAAGGTAAGGCGGTTCTGTTTAAGAAGTTCGCCAATATCGATTGTTTTGACATCGAGGTCGACGAGACCGATCCAGAAAAGCTGGCGGATATTGTCTGCGCTTTGGGGCCTACCTTTGGCGCGATTAACTTGGAAGACATCAAGGCGCCGGATTGCTTTGTGGTCGAGGAAATCTGCCGCAAGCGCATGAACATTCCTGTCTTTCATGATGACCAGCACGGCACAGCGATTGTTGTGGGCGCAGCAGCGACCAATGCGCTGCATGTGGCGGGCAAGTCTTTTGAGGACATCAAGATTGTCTCTACCGGTGGGGGCGCGGCAGGGATTGCTTGCCTGAATATGCTGGTGAAACTGGGTGTGAAGCGCGAAAACATCTGGCTGTGTGACGTACATGGTTTGGTTTATGAGGGCCGCACCGAGGATATGAACCCGCAGAAAGCGGCCTATGCGCAGAAATCGGACCTGCGCACGCTAGATGATGTGATTGATGGGGCGGATCTGTTCTTGGGTCTGTCTGGTCCGAATGTGCTGAAGCCAGACATGGTGGCGCGTATGGGCCAGAAACCCATCATCTTCGCGCTGGCCAACCCAACGCCAGAGATCATGCCAACCGCTGCACGTGATGCGGTGCCAGATGCGATTATCGCAACAGGTCGCAGTGATTTCCCGAACCAAGTGAACAACGTGCTGTGCTTCCCGTTCATCTTCCGCGGAGCGCTGGATGTGGGCGCGACCGAAATTAACGACGAGATGAAGATCGCTTGTGTGGAAGGCATCGCAGAACTGGCGCGGATCACCACCTCTGCCGAGGCAGCGGCGGCCTATCAGGGCGAACAGCTGACTTTTGGTGCGGACTACCTGATCCCAAAACCGTTTGATCCGCGATTGGTGGGCATTGTCTCTGCCGCTGTGGCGAAGGCTGCGATGGAAACTGGTGTGGCGACGCGCCCGATCGAGGATATTGAGGCCTATAAAGAAAAGCTGAACGAGTCTGTCTTTAAGTCTGCCTTGTTGATGCGCCCTGTGTTTGAAAGCGCGCGCGCGTCTACACGCCGGATTGTTTTTGCCGAGGGCGAAGATGAGCGCGTATTGCGCGCGGCGCAGACCATTCTGGAAGAAACCACAGAGAAACCGATCTTGATTGGCCGTCCAGAGGTGATTGAACGCCGTTGCGAACGTTTGGGCCTGTCTGTGCGACCAGAGCGTGATTTTGCGCTGGTGAACCCAGAGAATGATCCGCGTTATCGCGATTATTGGGAAACCTATTATAAACTGATGGCCCGCAAAGGGGTCACACCGGATATCGCCCGCGCGATCATGCGCACGAATACCACTGCAATTGCTGCCACAATGGTGCATCGTGGCGAAGCAGACAGCATGATCTGCGGCACTTTCGGTGAATACCGTTGGCATTTGGATTATGTGAATCAAGTGCTGGGCACCGAAGACTATGCACCGCATGGGGCCCTGTCTTTGATGATCATGGAAGATGGGCCGCTGTTTGTGGCAGATACCCACGTGTGGTCTTTGCCAACGCCAGAGCAACTTGCGCTGGTGGCGCAGGGCGCGGCGCGTCATGCGCGGCGTTTTGGGGTGGAGCCTCGGATTGCTTTCTGTTCGCAGTCACAGTTTGGCAATCAGAAAGAAGGCTCTGGCAAGCGTCTGCGCGAGGCGATTGCCTTGCTGGATGGTATGGAGACGGATTTCGAATACGAAGGCGAGATGAACATTGATGCGGCGCTGGATCCTGAGCTGTGTCAGCGTTTGCTGCCAAATAGCCGCCTGTCCGGCCCTGCGAATGTGCTGATTTTTGGCCATGCGGATGCGGCCAGCGCAACGCGCAATATTCTGAAACTGAAGGCTGACGCTTTGGCCGTTGGGCCGATCTTGATGGGCATGGGCAACCGCGCCCATATCGCAACGCCATCTGTCACAGCTCGTGGCTTGCTGAATATGGCGGCGATTGCTGGCACGCCGGTCAGCCAATACGGCTAAAGGTTCAGTTATATGAGTTTCAAGCCTCGCAGGCCCCGCCTGCGGGGCTTTTTCCTGCGTGATTGACAGAGTTCACAGATCAGGCGTGCAGCCCTGTCAAGTTTCTGTAAATTTTGCAAACCCATGTAAATTCAGCAAATTGGCTTAAACTTTGCAGCAGTTTGCACTGCAAATCCTTGCAGTATTGCAAAGAAATTCACCGTTTTTTCACGCATGCTCTCGCAATATCTTTACAGAGCGCTGCCCTGCCCCCTACTAATTTTGGTGGCAAAGGGAGGATCTGCCATGTCGTATCAAGAGGTTTACACCCGTTGGAAAACCGATCCTGAAGGGTTCTGGATGGAGGCTGCGCAGGCCATCGACTGGGATCAAGCGCCCAGCAAGGCGCTGACAGATAAAGGGGATGGGCTGTACGAATGGTTTGCCGATGCCAAGGTGAACACCTGCTGGAACGCGGTGGATCGCCATGTAGAAGCAGGGCATGGGGATCGTATTGCGATCATTTATGACAGCCCTGTCACCGATACAAAGACCAAGATTTCCTATGCCCAGCTTAAGGATGATGTGGCGCTGCTTGCAGGGGCTTTGCAAGCGCAGGGCGTCACAAAGGGCGACCGTGTACTGATTTATATGCCCATGGTGGCAGAAGCGATCATCGCAATGCTGGCCTGCGGGCGCATTGGCGCGATCCATTCTGTGGTGTTTGGTGGCTTTGCAGCCAACGAACTTGCCGTGCGGATTGATGATGCCAAGCCAAAAGCGATTTTGGCGGCCTCTTGTGGGATCGAGGGTTCGCGGATCATTGAATATAAACCTTTGCTGGATGGCGCCATTGAGGCTGCCAGCCACGAACCGGAATTCTGCGCGATCTTGCAACGTACGCAGCACTTGGCAGAGCTGACCGAAGGGCGCGATCTGGATTGGCATGGGTTTCAGGTTGGCGTGACGCCTGCGGATTGCGTTCCGGTTGAGGGCAATCATCCGTCTTATATTCTGTATACCTCTGGCACGACTGGTCAGCCCAAGGGCGTAATCCGCCATACGGCGGGGCAATTGGTGGCGCTGAACTGGACGATGGAGGCGATTTATAACGTCAAGCCAGGCGATGTGTTCTGGGCGGCCTCTGATGTGGGTTGGGTCGTTGGGCACTCGTATATTTGTTACGGGCCGTTGATCCACGGCAACACGACGGTTGTGTTTGAAGGTAAACCCATTGGCACGCCAGACGCAGGTACGTTTTGGCGCGTGATTTCGGAACACAAGGTCACGTCGTTCTTTACGGCACCCACTGCGTTGCGCGCCGTAAAGCGCGAAGACCCCAAAGGCGCTTTGGTGGCGGATTACGATCTAGATTGCTTGAAGCAGGTCTACTTGGCCGGCGAACGTGCGGACCCTGATACGATTCATTGGGCGCAAGATCGGCTGGGCGTGCCCGTGATTGACCACTGGTGGCAAACCGAAACCGGTTGGGCGATTGCGGCTAATCCTTTGGGCATTGAAAGCCTGCCGATCAAAGTTGGATCACCAGCTGTGCCGATGCCAGGGTATGATGTTGAGATTTTGGATGACGCTGGTCAGCCAGTTTCCGCTGGCACCTTGGGCGCCATTGCGGTGAAGCTGCCCCTGCCCCCAGGCACTTTGCCAACGCTGTGGCAGGCAGAAGCGCGGTTTAAATCTGCCTATTTGAATACCTTTGAAGGGTATTACGAAACCGGCGATGCGGGGATGATGGACGAGGATGGCTATCTGTACATCATGGCGCGCACGGATGATGTGATTAACGTCGCAGGCCATCGTCTTTCAACGGGCGCGATGGAAGAGGTGCTGGCTGCCCACCCAGATGTGGCGGAATGCGCTGTGATTGGAGTGGCCGACAAGTTGAAGGGCCAGATGCCATTGGGCTTTTTGGTGTTGAATGCCGGTACAGATCGCCCTGATGCGGATATTATCGCAGAAGTCGTACAATCGGTTCGCGATCAGATCGGGCCGGTGGCTGCATTTAAACAGGCCGCTGTTGTCGGGCGCTTGCCAAAAACACGGTCTGGCAAAATCTTACGCGGTACGATGGTCTCGATTGCCGATGGCTCAGAATGGAAAATGCCAGCGACAATTGACGACCCATCCGTATTAGATGACATCAAAGGCACATTGAAAACCCTTGGCTACGCAGAGGCTTAACCCTCGATTTGGCGCTTTACATGCAATGCGTGTCGTGCGAAGCCTATGCCCGCACGACGTGCCATCTATCGTTTTCCTTGTTTGCCTCGGCGATCTTGCATTCGATTCTGCACAGACGCCAAGGACTCGACGCATTCCGCGGGCGGGCAACATACTAGGAGATACGGATATGCCTACAGGTACCGTAAAATGGTTTAACACCGACAAAGGCTACGGCTTCATTGCACCAGAAGATGGTGGCAAGGACGTTTTTGTTCACATTCGCGCAGTAGAGCGCGCAGGTCTGCAAGGCCTGCAGGACAACCAAAAAGTGTCCTACGAGCTGGAAGCTGGCCGTGACGGCCGCGAAAGCGCTGGCGGTCTGGAACTGCTGTAAGCTTTGCTTCGGTAAAGATGGTAAGGCGGGCGCTTTAAGCGCCCGTTTTTATTTGTATTTTCCCATCTGACGATATGCAGCGGGTATTTTAGACAAATTGTTCGCGGATCAAGCGTTCTTCTAAACCATGACCAGGATCAAACAGGATTTTGTGCCCTACGTTTGGCTCTGATTTGATTTCCACAGACACGACATCCCGCACAGAACGGCTATCGGCATCTGCCATGACAGGTCGTTTTTCAGGATTGGTCACTTCGATGCGCACATGGCTTTCCTTGCGCACAAGCGCGCCGCGCCAACGACGTGGGCGGAACGGCGCAATGGCCGTAAGGGCCAAGACATCCGAGCCAATTGGAAGAATCGGGCCATGGGCGGAATAGTTATAAGCCGTAGAGCCCGCAGGTGTGGATAGCAGCGCCCCGTCACACACAAGCTCGTCCATCCGCAGACGGCCATCGATCCAAATACGAAGTTTTGCCGCCTGTGGCCCTTGGCGCAAAAGCGATACTTCGTTGATCGCCAAGGCTTCGTGCACATTGCCGTCAGATTGCGTGGCTTTCATCGCCAATGGATTGATGATTTCTTCTTCAGCGGCTTCCAGCCGTTCGATCAGATCGGATTCGACGTATTCATTCATCAAGAACCCAACCGTACCGCGGTTCATGCCATAAACCGGCGCGGACAAGGATTGCGTGGCATGCAGGGTTTGCAGCATGAAGCCATCCCCCCCCAAGGCCACGATCACGTCAGCGTCTTCCACCGCCACATTGCTGTAGCGCCCTGTCAAAGCCGCGCGCGCGGTTTGTGCATTGGGTGCGTCTGAAGCGAGAAAAGCGATTCTTTTTGCCATGTTTTGGCTCAATCCTGTTTCCAAAGGCCGACTGTTGGTTCCGAAAGAAACACAAGTTTATCCAAGGTGCCAGTGTTCTTGCTTAGAATTACGTAAAGGCGGTTGTTTCTTCCTTTCATCTTTGAATAGTTTCCTTTAGGAAACACCTCAAATTCACCTATCTTGGAGCACCGCCAATGAACGCATCAACCCGCGATACCGGCTTCTTCACTGAATCTCTGTCTTCCCGTGATCCAGAGCTGTTTGGCTCTATCACAGACGAACTTGGCCGCCAGCGCGACGAAATCGAGCTGATCGCCTCTGAAAACATTGTATCTGCTGCTGTGATGGAAGCGCAGGGCTCTGTGCTGACCAACAAATACGCCGAGGGCTACCCAGGTCGCCGTTACTACGGTGGTTGTCAGTATGTTGACGTTGCTGAGAACCTCGCGATTGACCGTGCAAAAGAGCTGTTTGGCTGTGAGTTCGTAAACGTTCAGCCGAATTCTGGTTCCCAAGCGAACCAAGGTGCTTTCACTGCGCTGATCAAGCCAGGCGACACCATTCTGGGTATGAACCTGGCATCCGGTGGCCACCTGACACACGGTGCGGCGCCAAACCAATCTGGTAAGTGGTTCAACGCTGTTCAGTATGGCGTACGTCGTCAAGACAACCGCATCGATTATGATGAAGTGGCTGCGCTGGCAAAAGAGCATCAGCCTAAGCTGATCATCGCAGGTGGTTCCGCGATCCCACGTCAGATCGACTTTGCGAAGTTCCGCGAAATCGCTGACTCTGTTGGCGCATACCTGATGGTCGACATGGCGCACTTTGCTGGTTTGGTTGCAGCGGGCGAGCACCCTTCCCCGTTCCCATATGCAGATATCGCGACAACAACCACGCACAAAACGCTGCGTGGCCCTCGTGGCGGCATGATCCTGACCAACGACGAAGCCATTGCAAAGAAAGTGAATTCCGCGATCTTCCCTGGCATTCAGGGTGGTCCGCTGATGCACGTGATCGCAGCCAAAGCGGTTGCTTTCGGTGAAGCGCTGCGTCCGGAGTTCAAGACATACCAGAAAGCCGTTCGCGCCAATGCTGTTGCGCTGGCAGATCAGCTGATGAAGGGCGGTCTGGACATCGTGACAGGCGGAACCGACACACACGTGATGCTGGTTGACCTGCGCCCGAAAGGCGTGAAGGGCAACGCAACCGAGAAAGCTCTGGGTCGTGCGCATATCACATGTAACAAAAACGGTATTCCGTTTGACCCTGAAAAGCCGTTTGTGACGTCTGGTATCCGTCTGGGTACACCAGCGGGCACAACACGTGGTTTTGGCGAAGCTGAGTTCCGTCAGATCGCAGATTGGATCATCGAAGTTGTCGAAGGTCTGGCCGCGAATGGCGACGAGGGCAATGCAGAGGTAGAAGCGAAAGTGAAAGCCGAAGTGGCAGAGCTTTGCGCGAAGTTCCCGATGTACCCGAACCTGTAAAGGTTCTCCCGTAAGGGACTGAAAAGATTAATTGAAACGCCGCTAGAGAGATCTGGCGGCGTTTTGTTTTTACAGTTCTCTAGACAAAACCGCGCCATTTCAAAACGATCACGAAGATCACAAAAACGGCGATCAAATTGAATGCCACGGTGCCTAACACGCCCAGAATGGCACCTTTGCGGCGGTCTGCTGGATCATACCCCTCAAGTGCGGAAAGCACGGTTGCGTAAGGCTTTACGAGAGGTTTTTCATCAATTTGAAGGGCGACTTTGGGATGCGCCAATTGGGTTTGAACTTCGACCAACTTGGCAGCATGGCGATGGACAGACTGCGGCAATCGGCGACCAATTTTTCGCATGGCAAAGGATAGATCATCCGTTTGGATGCCAAATTTAGCATCCACTAGCTTCAACAGCTTTTTGATATCATCGTTAAAGTGCTTTTGATCAATCACTTATACACCCTCTGGTAGAACTCTAGCACGGGTTTGGCTTGCTCAAAAGGCTTAGTGTGATACGACAGGCGCATGCTGAATATGATTACCCATGGCGAACCGACCGATAAGACTCCTTTGTTGATTGTACACGGGCTGTATGGCTCGGCGCGAAACTGGGGAGTTGTGGCGAAAAAACTGTCGGATGAGCGGCAGGTTTTTGCGGTGGATCATCGCAATCATGGCGACAGTCCACGCGGAAAAACCCATACTTATCATGACCTTGCCTCTGATTTGGCAGAGGTTTTGGAAGAGATCGGACCAGCCGATGTGCTGGGGCATTCGATGGGCGGAAAAGCCGCGATGGTATTGGCGCTGACGCGGCCGGATTTGGTGAAACGGCTGATCGTCGCGGATATCGCACCGGTGGCGTATTCGCACACGCAATTGCCCTTTATTCACGCCATGCGCGCGGTGGATTTGGATAGGGTTGAAAAACGCTCTGACGCTTTGGCGATGCTGGAAGCGGCGGGTGTCGACGATCCGTCTTTACGATCCTTCTTCACGCAATCTCTTGATTTAAAAGAGAAACGCTGGCGGTTGAATTTGGATGTGCTTGAGGCGGAGATGCCGAAGATCATGGGCTTTCCAGAGGATGTGGACGGCACGTTTGAGGCCCCTGCACTGTTTTTGTCGGGCGCCACATCGGACTATGTTTTGCCAGAACATCGCAGCCGGATTCGCACGCTTTTCCCGAAGGCGGGGTTTGTGAAAATCTCGGATGCGGGACATTGGTTGCATGCGGAAAAGCCGACGGAATTTATTGCAACGTGCCGTGCGTGGATGAATCGTTAATGTGTCAATTCGACCCTTTCAGGGTTTGAATTGTACAATTCAAACAATTTGGATTTAGCCGCCCGCAAGTCACGTATAGATTTAGGCAAAAACCCAACAAAACCACAATATCTTGTGAAAACTCCTGCATTGAGTTGATTTTTAACCATGCAGCGGATATTGCTGTTGGCACAGATGCATAGACGCGGATGCAGTGCTGACACGGGGGTTGTTTGTGGAAACGCAAACATCCCCTTCTCATTTCTGAGAGGGGGTGTTCACACCAGAAGGTGTGAAGACGTCAGATGCTCAGACGCGGTCCGTGCAGAAGATCCCAGGAAGCCCAAGATCCAGATACTGACGCCTTCGAGGAATGTCTGCCTCAGAAATTTTGGCGATAGGAAACCCGGCCGAAAACCGAAGCTCTCGGGTCGAAAACCTGACCAACGTTCCTGACACGTCCATCCAAGTCGCCCCAGATTTTACAATCTGACACTTGAGAGCACCCTTCCCCGCCTCGAAAGACAAGTCGGCTGTCTCCGCCTACTTTGGTTGCCCTGCCCCGATCCGAGGACCGAAAACCGGCTGACCTTTGCAAGCCCCGCATTGGCTTTATGCGCTACCTTCCCAGTTCAGCCCTCAAAGAGTGCCTTGCCGTTTCGGCCAGCGTCCCTTGGCGATCAACGCGAGAATGGCTCGTTTCCGTTCCGCTCTCGCTCCTGCTTTAGGAGACCTTTGCGTTCCGCTTGGTGCCTTGCGACGCCGTTGCGATGTATTCAGGTTGGCATTCAAATCCGCGATCCGTCCAGAAAAATTTTAGACGTTATGTGATTTTTCTGGGGGTAAGCCTTTGAGTTAGCTTGTGGATTTCCTGTGGATAACTGGAAATTCTTTTGCGGATCGGCTGGGTTGTAAGCTTGAAAAAGAAAATCGCTTTGGGGGCGCGTTTTGGGCCGCTTTTAGGTGCGATTTTGGGGGGCGACTTGGTGATGGGCGTCGAATCGACGGGAATCACAATGCGCCTTCGCGGGTGTTAGAGCGTATTTTGGAGGAGAGGTCGAGGGGGATTTGTAGTGCCGCGCCCGACCGAGGGAAGGACGTTATTTGAATGCAAGCGTTCTTTAAGGCCGCCTAAAGACATGTAAAGTTTAGTGAAGAGCTTTTAGAAGAAGTTCGCCAAAGTCTTTCACCCCTGAGCCCGCTAGGAAAACTGCTAAGCCTCGTGCTGTCCATTTACCGGCTTCGGGACCAGCAGTACTAATAAAACCTTCAATAAGACCGTCGGCTTTCTTACCCAAGTATCTCATCCAAGCACCGCCAATGCTTATGCATAGCTTAGCGAATTTACGAATAATAGCTTCTTCACTATCTGAAACCGAGCTAGGCTCAATTTCCTTTAATCTTGAAATCAACGACTTTGCACTCTGTATCTCCGCCTTTGTCTTTGCAATCTCCTGCGGAAACCGATTGTGGCCAATGTTGCTTTCTAGGACCTTTGAAATACGTTCCAAATGCTTTTCTATCGTGGGAAGACGCTCAAATAGCTCTTCTAGGGTTTCCTCTTCAACCAGCACTTCCTCAACCGAGATACGATCTTCATGAGGAAGCCAATCCAGCGGAACCTTTTGCTTTAGTCGATGTAAGAGTTGGTCAAATTCATTAACGAGCAGCCTGTGGCCCCAAACCCATTTTAGGATACTTTCTAAATGCTGTTCGAATTGTTCTAGTTCGTCTTGTAATTCTCGTTCATTTTCAAAATCAACAAAAACGAAATAGTGAGAGTCTGCAGGCTCGAAGTTAGCCTCTAACCACCTAAGAAATTCGTCCGTCCTACGTTCTAAATCCCACGCTTCGACAAAAATTGGCGGTGAGCTCTCTTTGTCTACGTGCAATTCACCAATTGGTTCCGACATTGATAAAAGTCCTTTGAAATTAAAGGTATTCTTATCCGAATTTATTCCTATTTAAAGAACTTGTTTAGAACCTTCACATTTATGCAATCCCTAACTTGCTCAAGGTAGGAAACACAACTTTTCCAAGGTAACAAATTTGCATTCGCTTGAAGAAACAAAAAAGGCGGGGTGAAACCCCGCCCTACGAATGATCATCGCGTCATTGTGCTGGTGTGGGCACGCGATTGACTGCGTCATTCGCTTTCGCCCACCGTCTTTGAAAATGGACTAGTCGTCCATTTTCAAAGCTGAGATAAACGCTTCTTGCGGAATATCCACACGCCCAAATTGGCGCATCTTCTTCTTACCCGCTTTCTGCTTTTCGAGCAGTTTCTTCTTACGGGTCGCGTCGCCGCCGTAACACTTCGCAGTCACGTCTTTGCGCAGGGCTGACAGAGTCTCGCGGGCGATGACCTTGCCGCCGATGGCGGCTTGAATTGGGATTTTGAACATGTGGCGCGGGATCAGGTCTTTGAGCTTTTCACACATCGCGCGGCCACGCTGTTCGGCGCGGTCGCGGTGAACCATGGTGGAGAGCGCATCCACCGGCTCGTCGTTCACCAGAACGGACATTTTCACGAGCATATCTTCGCGGTAGCCGATCATTTGGTAATCGAAGGAGGCATAGCCCTTGGTGACCGATTTCAGGCGGTCGTAGAAGTCAAAGACCACTTCGTTGAGCGGCAGATCGTAGACCACCATGGCGCGGGTGCCCGCGTAGGTGAGGTCTTCTTGGATGCCGCGGCGGTCTTGGCAGAGTTTCAGCACGTCGCCCAGATACTCGTCTGGCACCAGAATGGTCGCTTTGATGCGTGGCTCTTCGAGGTGGTCGACTTTGGACATATCTGGCATGTCCGCCGGGTTGTGCAGCTCGATCATTTCGCCGTCTTTCATGTAGACGTGATAGATCACCGACGGGGCGGTTGTGATGAGCTCGATGTTGTATTCGCGTTCGATGCGGTCGCGGATCACTTCGAGGTGCAGCAGGCCAAGGAAGCCGCAGCGGAAGCCGAAGCCCAACGCGGCGGAGGTTTCCATTTCGAAGGAGAAGGACGCATCGTTCAGGGCCAGCTTGTCGATGGCTTCGCGCAGGTCTTCAAATTCGGAGCTGTCCACTGGGAAAAGGCCACAGAACACAACGGGTTGTGCTGGCTTATAGCCCGGCAGAGCGACTTCGGTGCCGTTGCGATCGTTGGTGATCGTGTCACCCACGCGCGTGTCGCGGACCTGTTTGATGGAGGCGGTTAGGAAGCCGATCTCACCTGGGCCGAGCTCGTCGATCATTTCCATTTCAGGACGGAACACGCCGACGCGGTCTACGTTGTGCAGCGTGTTGTTGGACATGAATTTGACGCGCTGACCTTTTTTCAGCGTGCCATCCATGATGCGCACCAGAACGATAACGCCGAGGTAGGCATCGTACCAACTGTCCACCAGCATCGCCTTAAGCGGCGCATCGCGGTCGCCTTCTGGGGCTGGCAGGTGGTCAACGATGGA
Source organism: uncultured Paracoccaceae bacterium (assembly GCA_947499725.1). GTDB lineage: Bacteria > Pseudomonadota > Alphaproteobacteria > Rhodobacterales > Rhodobacteraceae > Cognatishimia. The sequence continues at coordinate 1,310,556 of CANMPK010000001.1, forward strand.
TTGCAGGGTTTCGCGGATGCCCTGCCCTGTTTTCGCAGAGACTTGCAGCGCGCCTGTGGCGTCGATGCCGATGACGTCTTCGATCTGTTCGGCCACGCGGTCGCAATCAGAGGCTGGCAGGTCGATCTTGTTCAGAACCGGCACGATTTCATGATCGGCTTCAATGGCTTGGTAGACATTGGCGAGCGTCTGCGCCTCGACCCCTTGGGTGGAGTCTACAACCAACAGAGAGCCTTCGACCGCTTTCATGGAGCGGGAGACTTCATAGGCGAAATCCACGTGACCTGGGGTGTCGATCAGGTTGAGAATATAGGTCTCGCCATCATCGGCTTGATAGTCGATGCGGACCGTGTTGGCCTTGATGGTGATGCCACGCTCGCGTTCGATATCCATGCTGTCGAGCAGCTGTTCTTTCATGTCACGATCTTCCACGGTGCCGGTCTCTTGGATGAGACGGTCAGCCAGCGTGGATTTGCCGTGGTCGATGTGAGCGACGATGGAGAAATTGCGGATTTTCGAAAGCTTTGTCATAGGGCGGATATGGCGGGGAAACGCCTGCTGGTCAAGCGGTTCTGCACTTTCTGCCCTTTGGTTTCGCTGAAATGGCGGATGCCTTCGACGAAGGTATTTGGATCAAGAAGAAATCAAGGGGGAGCGCCCCGCCCTTGCGATGGGATGCAAGGGCGAGGTTTGAGGTGGTTTAGCGTGTGAGTTGGCGCGCGGCGAGCGTGGAGAGCGCGGCCATGAGCGCTGCCGTACCAAGGCAAAGGGGCAGCCCGCCGAATTGGTAGCTGAGGCCCGAGAGCAGCGTACCCAGCAAGCGCCCTGCGGCGTTGGACATGTAGTAAAAGCCAACGTCCATTGTGACGCGTTCATCGCTTGTGAAGGCGAGGATCAGGTAGCTGTGCACCGAGCTGTTGACCGCAAAGACAAAGCCAAAGAGCAGAAGCCCCGCGATCAGGATCGCTGTGAGCTGGGGCACTTGCAGGTAGACCATCAGTGCCAATGCGGCTGGGATCAGCGTAAGGATGCCCACCCAAAGCGTGGCGGCTTGCGAGATTTGATCGATGGATTTGTCTTTGGCTTTCAGGATTTTAGGGGCGAAGCCCTGCACCAGACCATACAGGATGATCCAGATCGCCATGAAAGTGCCGATGGTGAAGAAGGCCGCGCGGTTGCCTTCGTGGCTGCCATCGGACAGCACCGCATAGAAGTAGATTGGAATGCCAACCACGAACCACACATCGCGCGCGCCAAAGAGGAACATGCGTGCAAGGCTGAGGCGATTGACCTGTGTATTCTTGGAAAAGACCTGTGAGAATTTCGCGGATTTTTTGCCCTGCGGCAGGCCGGATGGCATGAACAGAACCGTACCAAGCAGGATTACCGCAAGCACGGCGGCCATGGCCCAAATCGCGGTTTGAAAGCCAGCGGTGGCCAGCAAAGCTGCGCCGAGCAGGAAGCCAAAGCCTTTGACCGCGTTTTTGGAGCCTGTGAGGATGGCAACCCAGCGGAAGAGGCCTTCTTGGGCGCCGGTGTCGTCTTTTGGGGCGAGGATTTTCACCGCGGACTTGGCCGACATTTTGGACAGGTCTTTGGCCACCCCCGACAGACCCTGCACGCACATGACGAAGATCACTGATGTGGTGAGACTCCAGCTTGGGTCAAGCTGCGCAAGGGCGGCGAGTGCCACGATTTGGCAGGCGAGCCCCATGTAAAGCGTTGATGTTAAACCAAACCGCGCGGCGATCCAGCCGGCGGAGAGGTTTGTAACGATGCCCATAAGCTCGTAGAGCAGGAAGAGATAGGCCAGTTGCACCGCTGAGAACCCCAACGTGTGAAAATGCAGCAGCACAAGCATACGCAGCGCGCCATCTGACAGCATATAGGCCCAATAGGCGGCGGTGACCGTGATATAGGCGGCCAAGCCGTTTGGGGATTTCTGAGCGGTGACTGACATGTCTTTGACTTTCGCTTACAGGCTTTGGGTTACAGGCTTTCGGCAACCATTTTGGTGATATCCGCAAGGCGGCTGACGTAGCCCCATTCGTTGTCGTACCAGGCGTAGATTTTCACTTGGCGCTTATTCACGACCATGGTGGAGGGGCCGTCGACAATGGTGGAGCGGTCATCGTTTGTGTAATCGCAGCTGACCAGCGGGCGGGCTTCAAAGCCCAAGATGCCTTGAAGCGGGCCTTCTGCGGCGGTTTGCATGGCGGCGTTAATATCAGCCTCGGTGACGTCTTGGGCCACATCAAACACGATATCGGTGAGCGATGCGTTCAGCAGTGGCACGCGTACGGCGTGGCCGTTGATCTTGCCTTCAAGCTCTGGGAAAATCTGGATGACCGCTTTGGCAGAGCCTGTGGTGGTTGGGATCAAAGAGTTCAGTGCAGAGCGGGCACGGCGCGGGTCTTTGTGGGCTTTGTCGACGATGGTTTGCGTGTTGGTGACATCGTGGATCGTGGTGAAGCTGGCTTGCTCAATCCCGAAGGCCTCGTGGATCACTTTCACAACCGGCGCGATGCAGTTGGTGGTGCAGCTGGCAGCGGTGATAATGTTTTGATCTTGGTAAATGTCGTGGTTCACGCCGTAGACTATGTTGGCCGCGCCGTCGATTTTCACAGGGGCCGAGACCACCACTTTTTTCACGCCAGCGTCGAAATAAGGCTGTAGCGTGTCTTGGGTTTTGAATTTGCCAGAGCACTCGATGACCAGATCGATGTTACTGAGGGGCAGATCGGATGGGGATTTTTCCTGCGTGAAGGCGATCTTGTTGCCTTGGATTGTCAGGCTTTCCTGATCAAAGCTCACCTCGCCTTTCCAAGGGCCATGGACCGTGTCGAACTCCACCAAAAGCGCGTGGGTTTCGATGGCGCCGAAGGGATCATTGATCAGTTTGATCTGATCGCCAAGGCCCATATCAAACAGGCGGCGCAGCACCAGTTTACCCATGCGGCCGAGGCCGTTGATTGCGATATTTGTCATAGTTTCAGTTCCTTAGAAGGCGCATTAAGAAGGGAACCAGCCGCGTGTGCGGTTGGCGAAAGCAACAAGTGAGAGCATGACCGGTACTTCGACCAAGACCCCCACAACGGTGGCCAGCGCGGCGCCTGAGCCAAGACCGAAGAGGCTGATGGCAACGGCGACGGCGAGCTCGAAAAAGTTAGAGGTTCCGATGAGGGCGCAAGGCGCTGCCACGTTAAACGGCACGCCCCAGATGCGGGCAGCGACATAGGCGACGAAGAAAATGCCGTAGCTTTGAATTAAAAGCGGAATAGCGATCAGGACGATTACCAAGGGGCGGTCTAGAATGACGGGGGCTTGGAAACCGAACAGCAGAACCACGGTTAACAGAAGACCAGAGATAGAGGCAGGTTTGACCTTGGATTGGAAGGTTTCAACCGCCTGTTCGCCGCCCTGTTTGATCAGCACGCTGCGGGTGATGAGACCTGCGATGAGGGGCAGCGCCACGTAAAGCAGCACCGAAATCAAAAGCGTATCCCACGGTACGGTTATGTCGCTGACGCCCAGCAGCAGAGCCACGATGGGCGCGAAAGCGAAGACCATGATCACGTCGTTTACGGAGACCTGTACAAGCGTGTACGTTGGGTCTCCCTTGGTGAGGTTGGACCAGACAAAGACCATTGCCGTGCATGGCGCGGCGCCCAGAAGGATGACGCCCGCGATATAGGCTTGGGCGTCATCAGGTGGGATCAATCCGGCGAAGACTGTATTGAAGAAAAACACCCCAAGGGCAGCCATTGTGAAGGGTTTGATCAGCCAGTTGACGATCACTGTGATCACAATGCCTTTTGGACGGTCGCCGATTTGTTTCAGAGCGCCGAAATCTACGCCCACCATCATCGGAAAGACCATGGCCCAGATCAAAACCGCCACGGGCAGGTTGACTTTGGCAACCTCCATCGCCGCCAAGGCTTGAAACAGCGACGGGAACAGGACGCCAAGGATCAGCCCCGCAGCGATCGCGAGTGCGACCCAAAGGGACAGCAGGCGCTCGAAAGTACCGAGGCCGCTGTCTGCCAAGATTTCAGGGGAGTTTTCAGTTGTCGTCATACGGCTTCTTCTTGAATTTGTGCAATTTCATCAACGCGTTGCCTCAGCGTGATCTTATCCAGCTCTGCAATCGGTAGGTTTGCAAAGGCGGTGATGCGGCTGCGCAGTTGCGCGAAGGTTTTGGCGAAGATCACGGCTTTTTGCGCGTCGTTTCCGTCGGCAGAGACAGGATCTGGCATGCCCCAATGGGCCGACATTGGCTGGCCTGGCCAAACGGGGCATACTTCGCCTGCTGCTTTGTCACAAACTGTGATCACAAAATCCATTTGCGGTGCATCTGGGGCTGCAAATTCATCCCAGTTTTTGGAGCGCAAGGCGGAAACATCCCCATACTGGCGCGCCAAAAGCTGGGCGGCCGTAGGGTTTGGTGTGCCTGCTGGCGAAGATCCTGCGGAAAACGCTTTGAAGGTATCGCCCCCTTCTGCGTTTAGGATCATTTCGGCCATCAAAGAGCGAGCAGAGTTGGCCGTGCAAAGAAATAGAACGTTGTATGTTTTGTCAGACATCAATCTGGGTCCATTAACATGAGCAAGTGAGTTGTTCGATAATCGGGTGGCAAAGTTCAGGTTTTCCGCCGCAGCAATCTTGCATCACGAAGCCAAGCAGCCCCGCGAGACCGTCCATATCTGCGACATAGCGGATCGCCCTGCCCTCGCGCGTGTTTTTGATCAGCCCAGCGTTCAGCAGAATCGACAGATTGCTGGACATGGTATTTTGGCGCACATCCAGCGCATCGGAGATTTCACCAGCGAGCAAACCGCCCTCGCCCGCTTGAACAAGCAGTCGAAAGGCATCGAGCCGCGTGGGCTGGCTGAGGGCCGCGAAGGCGAGGAGTGCTTTTGTCTTATCCATATATCGGGAATTATCGATATGATGGATTCGTTTCAAGCGTATCTGTACGAAGTTTTTGTGACGTTTTGATAACCGTACGCAGAGATACGGATTAAGAAGCAACCGGTAGCGGGCGGTCCTCTAGCATGGTTTCGATGCTGAAGAGCCCGGAGAGCGCGTCCAATTCAAATCCATTTGTAATTTTCTGCTGTACGGCATCGTAGCCGGACATGCCGCGGGTCACGACCTTGAGCATGTAATCCCAATCGCCACCCATACGGTGCATTTCTGCGACCTCGGGGATTTTAGCGATGTGGTCGCGGAAGGACTGCGCCCATTCCTGTGTGTGGTTGCGGGTCCGGACCATGACAAAGACTGTCAGATCCAGACCCAGCTGCGCTGCGTTTATCCGCATGCGCGCGCCCTGCATAAAGCCTGCCTGGTCTAGACGTTTCATCCGCCGCCATAGCGCGTTCTGACTGAGCCCCACCCGCGCCGCGATATCCCGCTGGGATAAGGCTGCATCACGCTGAACCACTTGCAAAATCTGGCGATCGATTTCGTCTATTTTTTCCATTTTTTAGATCATACGACACAAGTTACTGAATAATCAATTGTATTTGATACTAATTTGTCAGATTTTTCAATCATTTTTATAATACCGTTAACCTTCATCGATCATTTGACACAAAGCTCTTAGAAAATGATGGTCAAACAGTGTCGGATTGCTGGACAGTCGCTCCTTTGGCGCGAAATGCGCATTAGGCGCGCGAAACGGGCGAGAGAGGCGGAACTTCAAACAAGGGAAATGCTTGGGGATAACCTGTGCATATCTTCAGGTTGCGACTTTAAGTGTTGCTTGCAATTTGTTTGAAATACGTAAGAAGCTTGTTGCCTGTCTTGTGGATGAATTCATCCACTGGCTGTGGAGAATAGATATTTTCTAAAAGCGCCCTCAGCCTGCTGATTGTGACCCGCTTGGCTTTCAACACGCTCAACAAAGCAGTCAAGCAACTGATTTTAAACAACAACTCTTAAAACCCCAGTCAACGTTCAATTTGGCGACCAAAGCGGGCTTAGATCGCTGAGAGAGCACGCCCTTCCCCTCAGGATACTCAATATCGAAAATTTGCATGATTTTTGAAATCAATCTTGGGAATTACTACACATCAACGGCGAAAACATCGCATTTGTGCAACCGATAAAATCGACACCCATCGGTAAACCGTCGATATTTGCAGCACAGCACAGGTCTCGTTCAGCGCTGCACAGAAGCTTCGCTTGGCCCATGCCCGCACACTCCCTAGGTTAAGGCGTGAAAGGAGACCGCCATGTCTTTACGTCCGATCCTTGAGACACGAACCGCCAAACCAACCCTTGAGGGGGCTGGGGTTCACCTGCATCGCGCCTTTGGGTTTCAGGATCCATCAGAGCTGGATCCGTTTTTGTTGTTTGATGATTTTCGCAACGAGCGCCCCGAGGATTTTGCACAGGGATTTCCCTGGCACCCCCATCGTGGGATCGAAACCATTACGTATGTCTTGTCAGGATCTGTGGAACATAGCGACAGCTTGGGCAATGAAGGCGCGCTTGGAGCCGGTGACATCCAATGGATGACTGCGGGTTCCGGCATTTTGCACCAAGAGATGCCAAAGGGGAATGCGCAGGGGCAGATGCATGGGTTTCAACTGTGGGCCAATTTGCCGGCCTCGTTGAAAATGACCGATCCAAGGTATCAGGACGTGAAAGGTGCTGAAATCCCTGAGATTTTGGAAGACGATGGCACACGTGTGAAAGTGGTGATCGGATCGTTCTGGGGCAAAACCGGCCCTGTGGATGGGATCGCGGCCGATCCGCAGTATCTGGATATCTACGTGCCAGCGGGGGTGAAGAAGACCTTTCCGGTGGATACCTATCGCCGCAGCTTTGCCTATATCTTTGAAGGTTCTGGCGCTTTTGCCGATGCCAGTGCGCCGTCTGGTGTGTTGCTTGAGAAAGAAGTGGCCGGAGAAGAGCTGAACATTCGCGATATGTCGGGCAATCGCACGCTGGTGCGCTTTGGCACGGGTGATGAGGTGACCGTGCAAGCGGGGCCTGAGGGTATACGGTTTTTGCTGATCTCTGGCGCGCCGATCCAAGAGCCGGTGGCTTGGCACGGCCCCATTGTGATGAACACCCGTGAAGAATTGCATCAGGCCTTCACGGAATTGCGCAATGGGACGTTTATTAAACCCGCGCATTGAGCCCTGCCCAGCTTTCCTTTGGCTTTTTGTCAGATCACCCGCCAAGTTTACCTGACTGTGATTGCAGCTCCGCGCCGAAAGCGCTACACGGCAAAGCAGCATATGAGTCAAAGGAGAGACTGCAATGACAACACCTCTGCGCCTAGGGATTGCAGGGCTCGGCACCGTTGGTGTCGGCGTGATCAAAATTGTACGCCAGAAAGCCAATTTGTTGGCTGCGCGTACGGGGCGCCCTGTTGTGATTACAGCGGTCTCTGCACGATCCAAAGGCAAGGATCGCGGCGTGTCTTTGGATGGATACGCGTGGGAAGATGATCCGGTTGCCTTGGCCAAACGCGATGACGTGGATGTGTTTGTCGAGCTGATCGGCGGCGATGAAGGCCCTGCGAAAGACGCGGTTGAAGCAGCGATTGCATCGGGCAAAGACGTTGTCACAGCGAACAAAGCGTTGCTCGCGGTGCATGGCCAAGCCTTGGCAGAAGCGGCCGAGGCCAGCGGCAGCTTGATCCGGTTTGAAGCGGCGGTTGCCGGCGGCATCCCTGTGATCAAAGCGCTGACGGAAGGCCTTGCCGGTAATGGCATCACCCGCGTGATGGGTGTGATGAACGGCACCTGCAACTACATCCTGACACGGATGCAAGACGCCGGCCTGCCTTATGATGAGGTGTTTGCCGAGGCAGATGCGCTTGGCTATTTGGAAGCGGACCCGAATTTGGACGTGGGCGGCATTGATGCGGGCCACAAGCTGGCGCTGCTGTCTTCCATCGCTTACGGCACCAAAGTTGCCTTTGATGGCGTCGAGCTGGAAGGCATTCAGCGGATTTCCATCGAGGACATCAACCAAGCGGAAGAGCTGGGCTATCGCATCAAACTGCTGGGCGTGACTCAGATGACTGGGCGTGGCCTAGAGCAGCGCATGTCTCCGTGTTTGGTGCCCTTTGACAGCCCATTGGGCCAGCTTAAGGGCGGCACGAATATGGTTGTGATCGAAGGCGACGCGGTAGAGCAAGTTGTTCTGCGTGGCCCTGGCGCGGGTGAAGGCCCGACAGCCAGCGCCGTGATGGGTGATGTCTGTGATGTGGCACGCGGTTTGCGCCTGCCGACCTTTGGCGTGCCTGCGGCAGAGCTGGAAGAGGTAACACCTGCGCAATCTAACTCTCCGGCGCCGTATTATCTGCGCCTGCAATTGCTGGATCGTCCAGGCGCGATGGCCAAAGTGACAACCGCTTTGGGTGAAGCTGGCATTAGCATTGATCGTATGCGTCAGTCGCAGCATGACGGTGGCTCTGCCCCTGTGCTGATTGTCACGCACAAGACCCAGCGCAGCGCGTTGACGGCGGCGATTGAAGACATGCAAGGCACGGGCGTTTTGGAAAATGCTCCGGTCGCGCTTCGTATTGAAAGCGTTTAACAGAACCATCGGTACGCGCGGCAAATGCTTGCCCGCGCGGGCCTGTCTCGGTAGTGTTTTGGCATTTGCATAAAGGATGCGCATTCATGACCGATTTGCCTGATTTTCCAGACCATATGCTGTCCTTAAGTGTGGCCCGCGTTGCGGAACAAGCGGCCTTGGCCTCTGCCGATTGGGTGGGCCGTGGGGATGAGCAATCTGCTGATCAAGCTGCCGTCAATGCGATGCGTGAGCAATTGAATTTGCTGGATATTTCCGGAACCGTGGTGATTGGTGAGGGCGAGAGGGACCAAGCCCCGATGCTGTTCATCGGCGAAGAGGTTGGCACGGGCGAAGGCCCCGCAGTTGATATTGCACTGGACCCTTTGGAAGGCACCACGTTAACGGCGAAAGACATGCCCAACGCGCTGACGGTGATTGCCATGGGGCCGCGTGGATCGATGTTGCATGCGCCGGATGTGTATATGGATAAGCTGGCCGTTGGGCCGGGCTTGCCGCAGGGCGTTGTGACTTTGGATATGTCACCTGCGGATCGTGTGACAACTTTGGCAAAGGCCAAAGGATGTACGGCAAAAGACATCACTGTGTGTATTCTGGAACGTCCGCGCCACGAGGACATGATCTATGATGTACGGCAAACGGGCGCCTCTGTACGGTTGATTACCGATGGCGACATTGCGGGCGTCATGCACTGCGTTGATAGCGCGACGACGGGTATAGATATGTACATGGGCTCTGGCGGCGCGCCTGAGGGCGTGTTGGCCGCGGCAGCGCTGAAATGTATGGGCGGGCAGATTTCAGGGCGGCTGATCTTTCGAAACAATGACGAACGCCGGCGTGCCGAAAAGGCTGGGATCACCGATTTTGATCGTATTTACACACGTGACGAAATGGTGACAGCGGATGTGATTTTTGCGGCCTCTGGCGTGACCAGCGGCACGCTCTTGCCTGGTGTCAAACGCGACGGCGGTTGGCTGGAGACCTCTACCTTGCTGATGCGTTCTAAAACGCGATCTGTGCGGCATATATGCTGCCGAATGCCGATGAAAACGGACTGATATGGCTGACTTTCTAAATGTATCTTCATCGCTGACAGGGCGGCGCTGGGTTGGGCCTAGCATTGAAATGGATCGCGCCGCAGAGGCGTTGAGCCAAGACACCACCCTGCCCCGACCAGTCTGTCAGGTTTTGGCGCGGCGCGGCGTTAGCGCCGCGGAGGCGGAAAGTTTTCTAGCGCCCTCCTTGCGGGATTTGCTGCCGGATCCGCGTTCGATGAAAGACATGGAGCGCGCGGCGGAACGGTTTTTGCAGGCGGTGAAGCAGCGCCAGAAGATCGCGATTTTTGCGGATTACGATGTGGATGGCGGCAGCTCTGGCGCGTTGCTGGTGGTGTGGCTGCGGGCCATGGGGATCCCCAGCACGCTGTATGTGCCGGACCGCATTGATGAAGGTTATGGGCCAAATGAAGCGGCGATGGCCGAGCTTGCGACCAACCACGATCTGATCATCTGCGTGGATTGTGGCACGCTGAGCCATGAGCCGATTGCGGCGGCCAAAGCGGCAGATGTGATTGTTTTGGATCACCATTTGGGTGGCGAGACCCTGCCGGACTGCCACGCTGTGGTGAACCCGAACCGCCAAGATGAAGATGGCGCGTTGGGCCATTTGTGTGCGGCGGCTGTGGTGTTTTTGATGCTGGTGGAAGCCAATCGCCAAATGCGCGTGGATGGAGCAACAGGGCCTGATTTGATGGCGATGTTGGATTTGGTGGCGCTTGCGACGGTGGCAGATGTGGCGCCTCTGATCGGGGTGAACCGTGCATTGGTGCGTCAAGGTCTGAAAGTGATGGGGCGGCGCGAGCGTGTGGGGCTGGTGGCCTTGGCTGATATCAGCCGTATGGACACGGCGCCCAGCACCTATCATTTGGGCTTTCTTCTGGGCCCGCGTATCAACGCGGGTGGCCGTATTGGGCAAGCGGATTTGGGCGCGCGACTGCTGTCGACGGATAATGCGCAAGAGGCCTCCGCCATGGCGGAACGGCTGGATATGCTGAACACCGAACGCCGAGATATCGAGGCTGGCGTGCGCGCGGCGGCATTGGATCAGGCGGAAGAGCGCGGTGTGGAAAAGGCCCTAGTCTGGGCATCGGGCGAAGGGTGGCATCCGGGCGTTGTTGGCATTGTAGCGAGCCGCTTGAAAGAAGCGACGAACCGCCCGTCGATTGTGATTGGCTTCGACGGTGATGTGGGCAAAGGCTCTGGCCGGTCTGTGTCGGGCGTCGATTTGGGTGCATCGATCCAAAAGCTGGCCGCCGAAGGGCTGCTCGTGAAAGGTGGCGGGCACAAGATGGCGGCAGGCTTGACGGTGATGCGTGACAAGCTTGAACCGGCGATGGAGCGCCTGTCAGAACTGATGGCCAAGCAAGGCGCCGATCAAATGGGGCCTGCGGACTTGAAATTGGATGGGATGCTGATGCCCGGCGCGGCCTCGATTGATTTGATCAACCAGATCGAAGCGGCTGGGCCCTTTGGTGCGGGGGCCCCTGCGCCTCGGTTTGTGTTTCCTGATGCAGAGATTCGCTTCGCCAAGCGCATTGGCGAGAGCCATTTGAAAGTGACCTTTGGCGATGGGATGTCCGCGCGGCTTGAAGCGATTTGTTTTGGCGCTTTTGACACGGCCCTTGGACCGGCGCTGGAAAAACACGGCGGGCAACGCTTTCATTTGGCAGGTCGTTTGGAAATCAACACATGGGGCGGACGGCAATCTGTGCAGTTGCGCCTAGAGGATGCCAGCCCAGCGTAAACCTGCGGTTTTCTTCTTGATTTAAATACCTCGGGGTGAATGTGGCTTAACTTCGTTAAGCCGCAGAGGGGCAGCGCCCCTGCACCGAAACCAAGGCAGAGAAAAAAATTAAAAACCGTGTAATTTTCCGCTTGCGCCAATCACGGGCTTTGCATAAATACCGCCTCACGCTTCGGCACGGCCCGTTCGTCTATCGGTTAGGACGCCAGGTTTTCAACCTGGAAAGAGGGGTTCGATTCCCCTACGGGCTGCCACCGAAGCATTTGCCAGACCTCGGTCTGGAGGTATACTGCCAGTGCAGTCTGGCCCGTTCGTCTATCGGTTAGGACGCCAGGTTTTCAACCTGGAAAGAGGGGTTCGATTCCCCTACGGGCTGCCATTTACCTTAACTTTACCCACCTTCCCCTTTGATAACGTTCGACATTTTACCTTCGTCGTAAAAGGCGAATTGCCCGCGCCCGTTCTCTTTGCAGAAGTATAGTGCCTGGTCCGCTTTGATCAGCAACTCTTCTGCGGTTTGTTGGCAATATCGATCCCCTGATATGATGCCGAGGCTTGCCGATATGGTGCAGGCTTGGCCTTTGAAATCCATAGGCACCTCGATGCGCTCAATAATGCGCGCGGCGATGGTTTTTAATACATCTGTGGGGATAGTGCCTTGGAACAAAAGTACAAATTCATCCCCACCCAATCGCGCCGCATCATCACTGTCGCGAATTTCATCCACCAGAATGCGGGCGACTTGTTGCAGCACAAAATCCCCAGCCGCATGGCCCAGCGTGTCGTTCACGGCTTTGAAGCGATCCAGATCCATCTGCATAAGGGTAAAGCCTTTACCGGCTTCGATCATACGCGGCAGGATGTGATCGAGCGCGCGCCGGTTTTTCAGCCCCGTGAGCGTATCTGTATAGGCCTGCTCTTCAGCGGCGACTTTTGCGGCCTGTAGACGATGATTGAGCGTGCGCGAGGCTTCCATAGCGGCGGATTTCGCCTCGACCAGATAGAGCATTTCGATCGCCATATCAGTGGCGGCGAAATCTGCGCTGGTGAGATCATAAGTGCCCACCGCCTCTAGGATGCTGATGCCGAAGCTGAGGTTCACCACCGCGCCTTCGCCTTCTGGTAGGGTGACCACAACGCCTTGTAACGCCGTGTGGGGCGCATCGCGAAAGCGCATGTGCAGTTTGCTGCCGTGCATGTCCAAAAGCTGGCGCATCGTGTGTACGTTTCTGGGGCGGCGCAGCTCGAAGACTTCTAAGAAGCGCTTTCCGACCAAAGCATCCGTACGGATTTTCGCAAGTGTGGGCCCCGCGTGTCGGATATGGCCTGTTGACGAAAGCACCACATGCATGGGGCACAGAACATCCAGCGGTGCGCCGAGCGTTGGGAGGGGATTGAAAATCGTCATGACTTGGCTGCCCCAAGGGCAAAGCTGCGGCCATCTGTAAAGGTCATCTCAACCAATTGAATTTGAATGATTTCCATGCCTGCCGTGCTGTCGACCAGGTCAAGGATAGCCAAGGCCCCATAGTCATCCGCCATGGTGCGCAGAATGCCCATCATGACATAGCCGAACCCAGCCACATCATGGCGCACAGTCAGGCTAAAACTATGGGCCCCGTGATCGTAGAGTTCCAGCGACGGCATATCCAAATCGGGCACGGCAAGGCGCGCGCGGGCTGGCAGATCGTCGAGCGAATGCAGAAAGTCCAGAAAGCTGACGCCGCTAAAGCGCAGAAGGCGGCGGACAGCTTCGGCGTTGGGATGGCTTACAAGATAGGTCCCGATATCTTCCAGTAAGGTGGACTGATCGAGCCCCACTTGCGCCACAAGCGCGACCAGCACCTTTTGCGTGACGGCATCTGGATAGCGCAACATCGCTTCAAATTCAGCGCTATCGAGCGCGGCGGCTTGCGCCACGGCGCGCCAATTGTCGGCGCTATAAGTGTCGCGCACGAAACATTCGACGGCTCTGTTCACCAGACCATGCATAGTAAGACCTTTGATTACCCGCCTTAAAGTATCGGGCTAAGGTCTTAAAATTCATGCAATAGATCTAATTGTCTGCACTTAGTTCTGTTTCCCCGACCCAAAGCGATTGCCGGCTGGAGGGGGCGATGCGCCAATTGCCAGATGTGATGTTTTCAATCAAATCATCGATCTGAACCGCATCCCCCAATGGCAATCTGCGGGCGTAGGTAAACCCGTCGTCATTAAGTTCTGACAAAAACACCCCCGTGCGAGATTGATCACCGGGAATAATGAAAATGCCGGCCTCTTCGCCGAAGTTCGCAAAAGGCCCGATCATAAGCTGACAGTTTGATGTGGCTGGCTCTTGGCAGATGTTGGCCCAGCTTTCTGTATATGTCGCTAGTCCGACAAGCGCTTCTGCGGTGATTGTCGCCTCTGCGGGGTGAATTTGCAGGCTTTCAAACAGGGATTGCGCGTGATCCAAATCATCCGAAGTGTCGGTTTCGCGGTTAAATTCCCATTTGTTTTGAGCCGCTGCGCGGTCCAAATCAGCGATGATTTGGCTATGGGTGTCTTCCGGCAGATCTGACAGCTTTGTGGCGGCCTGTTGCCCCGCAAGGCCCCATGCGTTTTGCAATTCCCAAGCGGGGAAGTCTTTGGCTTGCACAAGCCCCGTCAGATAGCGGTTTACTTGGTTCTGTGCAGAGATTTTCTCGGCATTCAAGATTGGGGTCAGCCACAGAACGGCGACTCCCATAACGCCCAATGCCAAGATGATATTGGCCTGCCGTATGTGATCTGCCCAAGCGCTGGCGCGCAGGATCGCCCCCGCATAGAGCAGCGCATAAGCCAGAACAAAAGCGGCCGCGATGCTGGCGGCGAGGCGCTCTGGTGTCCAGCCATATTCAGAGACGCGCAGCCAGATCGCCCAAAGCGCGAGCCCCGCCAAAACCGGCAACACAAGCGCCATCGCTTTGGTGGTGAAGATCATGAAGCGGCTCGAGATTGCGTCGGTATTGTCGCGATCTAGGGCAGATGTGATGAGGGTGATCGCTGCAATGGCGATGCCCATCACGATGCCCGCGGCCGAGAAGCTGCCAAACAGGGTCGAGAGCCCTTGCACCGGTAGGGCCGCGATAAACACCAGCACCACAACCAGCAGCATGGGCAGCAAAAGGCGTAAAAGGCGCAATACCAGATAGGGTGAGATATAGGCCTTGAGATCCTGCGCAACGGCCAGCGCGAGGCCAAGCACGGCGCCAGTTAGGACAAAGGGCACAACGTCGTAACCCAGCAGATCTTCGATGATGGTGATGCCCACGATGCCCAGCAGCTCGTTTGACAGCATCAAGAGCGCCCAGAAGAGGCCTACAAAAACCCATGCTGCCAGATAGCGCACGACAATGCCCCATGCGGTATCAAAGAGGTAGGTGTAATCGCGCACGCGGCCTTTGACGACGGCTGCGCCAAAAGGCGCGCCAAGCTTTAAAAGCACTGCCCAAGCAACAAAGGCAAAGGGCACATCAAATTGCTGATCTACATCTGTAAAGCGCCCGCTGTGCCAATAGACCAAAGCGGCGGCTGTCATGGCGAGCACACCAGAGACGCCAAAGGCTTCGCTTGGTTTAAGCTCGCCGAGCAGCACCAAAAGCAGCACGAAAAAGCCGAAACAGGCGCTGGCCAGCAGCAAGTAAAAGCGGTGATTATCGACCATGTCGGGGAGCAATTCAGCAAGTGCCCAGTGGGACAGACCAGCGATCGCCCCAATCAGAACCATGCCCAAACGGGTGAACAGTTCGGTTTTCGCAGTGGTTTGCATGGGGCACCTATCCTTAGATCAACTGCCCCACCCTAGCGACTTGTTTGGCTTATGTAAAAGCAGCTTCTGAATGCGCCAGATGATCGGGGATATGGCCGATATGAGGTAGGACGATATCAGCATAGGGGGCGAGATCAGTTTGTCGGGCCAGCCCAGTGAGAACGCCAATGGTGATCATACCGGCACGGCGGCCTGCGATCAGATCATGGGTGCTGTCGCCGACCATGGCGATGTTTTCTGGGGCGATTTTGATTTGCTTTGCAAAGGCCAGCAATGGATCCGGGTCGGGTTTGGCGCCATAGCCGCTGTCAAACCCGATGATCATATCGAAGATATCGCTGATCTCGGCAGCTTTGAGATGCGCCAAGGCGCTGCGCTCGCTGTCGTTTGTCATGACGCCCAGTTTATAACCCTGCGCGGCGAGCCCCTGACAATAGGCACGCAGAGGCACAACGGGGGCCAAGGGGGCTTGGCTGGCGCTTTGGGCCATGAAGGCTTCGACCGCGTCTACATCGTGGTTGGGCAGCACCGAGGCGACCAACTCGGCGGCTTGGCGATTGGTGCCAGCGATGATTGGGCTGGTGGGCAGATAATTGCGGGCGGTGAGATCGAATTGAATGGTGTCTGCGATCTCTTGGGCTTTGGCGGAATTGCCTTCGGCGTAGTGATCTATGATCCCGATGGTCCAGCTGCTCCAGGTTTTTTCGAAATCGAACAGCGTGCCGTCTTTATCAAATAGGATGGCTTTGATCTGCATCATGCCCTCTTGTGTGATTTGCCCTGCCCCGTGATCCTTTTGGCATGAGGGTTGGGCTGGGTCAAAGGGCATTTCCGCGGGGTTAGGTCCAGTTCATTTGCGCGCCGCCCGGCAGGGCTTGGCGGGCCATCATGGGCTGTGTGTAATCCAGCCCGATGGTGTCGCAGAAAGACACGACCCATGCGTCGTCCATCGTGATGAAATCCAGAACCGAGCCCAAAAAGGCAGGGTCGCCTGCCTGCGCTTTCAGATCATCCACGGAAGCCCCCGTGGCGCCGAGAAACACCGGCATGAGTTCTTCATTTGCGGCCAGCCAGCCCAGTGCTTGCAAGGCGATGGTTTCAGCGGATTCGGCGGAAAGAGACATTTCGTTAACCTTCGAAAGGGTTTGTTAACCTTACTATTCGCATGATGCGGAAAAGGATGGCAAGGATTGGATAGATGCCTGGCAAACTGCTGATCGTCGATAGCATCGCCACGAACCGCATCGTATTGAAAGTTCGGTTAAGTGCGGCGTTTTATGAGGTTTTTCAAGCCTCTGATGCGCATGAGGCCAAGGCATTGCTTGAGCAATCAAGACCGGATTTGGTTTTGATCAACGGGCATTTAACCGATTGCGATTCTTTAGAGTTCTGCGCGCAGATTCGGAAGTTGGTTGGGTTTGCACATGTACCGATCGTGTTGCTGGTGGCCAAGCCGGACCGCGCGTATCGTATTAAGGCCTTAAAGGCGGGGGTGACGGATGTTTTGGTGCGCCCGCTGGATGATCTGGTGCTGCTGGCGCGTCTGCGTAGTTTGATCCGCACCCATGCCTCTGCCGAAGAACACAAGCTGCGCGAAAGCACCAATCAGGTGCTTGGGTTGGCTGAACAGGTTGAGCCGTTTCAAAGCCAAGCGCGTATCCTGCTGGCCGCGCCGGATGCGCAGACCAGCGTGCGTTGGAAGGCGCATTTACGGCCTATGGTGCCGTTTCATCTCGCCACGCAATTGCTGGGCGAAGCGATGGGGGCTGTGCGGCAGATGGAGGTGCCAGATGTCTTTGTGATTGCGGTCAATGAAAACAACCCTGATCTGGCCTTGCGCCTTTTGGCGGAAATTCGAGCGGGCAAAAGCACGCGGCATTCTGGGATTTTGGTGGTTTTGGCTGAGGAGCACCGCCGGTTGCTTGCCGATGCGCTGGATCTTGGGGCCAATGATGTGATGACTGAAGGGTTTGACCCTGAAGAAATGGCGCTGCGCCTGTCGACCTTGGTGCAACAAAAGCGGCTGGCGGATCGGCTGCGCGACAATGTGCAAACGGGGTTGCAGGCCGCAGTGACGGATCCTTTGACAGGGCTTTTCAACCGGCGCTATGCCCTGCCCCATCTAGAGCGGATTTCAAAGCAAGCGGTTCACTTAAAACGGCATTTTGCGGTCTTCTTGGTGGATTTGGACCATTTCAAAGCCGTGAACGATCAATATGGCCATGCTGCGGGGGATGCTGTTTTGGCGGAGACCGCGCGACGGATGCGGGAAAACTTGCGGCCTGTGGATTTGGTGGCGCGCATTGGGGGCGAAGAGTTTCTGGTCGCGCTGCCCGATATCAGTGCCGAGGATGCCCAGGCCTTTGCCAGTCGGCTGTGCCGCTTGATGCGTGAACGGCCGGTGAGCTTGAAAGGGGATGAAAGCAGCATTCCCGTTACGATGAGCATTGGCGCCACGTTGGGCGGCGCTTGCCGTACGGATTTAACGGTGGATCGGTTGATCAGCGAAGCTGATCGCGCGCTGTATGATGCAAAGCTGCATGGGCGCGATCAGGTTCGATTTTGCGAGATGCCGCAGTAATATTTACTGCGGTTTCGGGCCTTTTCTGGGGGCGCTGCGACGTTTGACCTGCTCTTCAATGTCATCAGCATAGCCTGCGCGTTCCGCATCGCTCATGTTGCTCACATGCTCTAGCCAAATTTTCTGCGCCACGCTGCGACGTTCTGCCGACGCTGTGGATTGCCCCTCGATCGCTGACTTCAAAGCGTCTGCATCAAAGGGGCTGGCGCGCAGAATGGTCAGGAAGCTTTCAAACTGCTGACGTGCGGCTTCGCGGTTGCCGCCTGATTTGCGGTGGCTGTCACGGATGGCTTCGCCGATGGCACGGCGATCTTGCGACGGCAGCGCGCGGGTATAGGCGCCCATAAAGTCCGCAACACGTTCTGGGCGTTCGCTTTCTTTGCTTTTGCCCAGCGCAGCGCCGCCGATCAAGCCAATCACCACAAGGTTCAAGGTCAGCGAGGCGATCAGAAGGATGCGAAAGCCCATACGCATCGGCGGACGTTTGTTTTGTGTCTCTTCCGTCATGTCTTATCCTTCGTCGAACTCAAAGCTGAAATCCCCGCTCAGATCAGAGAGGTAGTAATCTGCATCACCTGCAATGATGGTCTGAAGACCGTCAATCGTCAAAGCATCTGCGCCGTTAAAGCCAATCACAACGCTGGCGACTGTGGCCGCGGCCAAGCCAGAGGCCCCCTGCCAGCCGCCGACCATGTCAAACAGACCAGCCAGAAAGCCGCGTGATTTTGCAGGGGCAACCGGCGCGGCCAAGGGGGCCGGTTCAGGCTGGTGGGCCTCGGCCTGCGCCAGCATACGCGCCATGAAATCGTCACTTGGCGTTGCTGATTGATCTGTCTTTGCCTCGGCAAAGAGATCGTTCAGAAGGTCATCCATATGTTTGTCAGTCATCCGAATACCCCAATTCATCCTTTCGCCCTGCCAATGCTTTGGCCAGAGCCCGTTTCCCGCGTGCGGTCAGGCTTTCGACAGCCTCGACCCCGATTTGCATGATGCTGGCGATCTCGGGATTGCTCATCCCTTCGATATGCCGCAGCACCACGGCTTGTTTTTGCCGTTCTGGCAATGTGTTCAGTGCCTCTTGTAAGGCCGTGGCCCGCGCCGCGTTTTGCATGGTTTCTGCCGCGCTGAGGCTGTCATCTTCTGGTTCCGGCACCGCATCCAGCGCGACCCCACGGGTTTTGCGCAAACGATCGGTGCAGAGGTTGGCCACAACGCGATACAGCCATGTGGTCACTTTGGCTTCGCCCAGACGCCAGTCTGGCGCTTGTTTCCAAAGGCGGATCAAGGCCTCTTGGGCAACATCTTCGGCTTCTGCTTGGTCCCCCAACAGCCGATAGGCATGGCCGTATACCTTAGGGGTAAGCCGCATCGTCAAAACGCGCGCAGCCGAAGCATCACCGTTGGCATAGAGCACCAACAGGGCATCGTCACTTGCGTCTTGAAAACTGTCTCGCGGCATGTCCATTGTCCTGTCGGAGTAGCGTTTTCGGCACCTATTGGCAATCGTGTAGACCACATGCAGTGGCCTATGGTTCAGGGATCTGGCCGCGCCCGAGCAGAACGCGGCCAGAGGGTTGGCTGTTAGCCTTCAGAGCTATCGTCGCTCTTTTCTTTGCGCTCATCTTTACGCTTGTCTTTGCGTTTTTCTTTGCGCTTGTCTTTCATCGCTTCCAGCTCTTCTTTGCTGATCGCGCCGTCTTCGTCAGCGTCCAGACGTTCGAACATTTTCGCTGTACGGTCTTCGTCAGGCGTCAGCTCTTCGTAGCTCAGAGAGCCGTCTTTGTCTGTGTCGCGGCGTTCAATCATTTTGGCCACGCGCTCTTCATTGGCGCGTTCGGATTTTGCTGCCAGTTCTTCGGCGGACAGCAGGCCGTCGCTGTTTGAATCTGCCTCGTCAAATTGAGCTTTGCCATAGGCCGCCATTTCCGCAGGGGTGATCAAACCGTCAGAGTTTGTATCCACTGCTTCAAAGTCCAGGCGTGGGCCGTGATGACGACCTTTGCCGCCGTCTTTGGCAGATGCTACGCCAGCACCCAGAGCCAGAGCGACAACAGTTACACCAGAGACCAATACTGCACGTTTCATTTTCGTTTCCTTTTTTCAATGTGAAACAGGCTTGCTGCCCGTTTTCATATATTCAAACGCGCGGGCTGAAGCTTTCCGTCGTAAAAAATACACTTTTCGTCGAACGGCTTGGTTTCGTTACGTAATTTTCATGTCATTTCTTGAAACCCTGACGGAAAACGCTGTTCAAACAGTATTCTTTCGCTAGGCTAACCGGATGACAAAACCCGATTTACCGACAGATGTGCCTATTCGAGACGCCGCGACAGTGATCGTTGTGCGTGATTGCGACACGGCTCCGAAGATATTGATGGGGCAGCGCGGCGCGAAAGCGGCCTTTATGCCAAACAAGTTTGTTTTTCCTGGCGGTGCCGTAGATTCCGGCGATTATGATATCGCTTTGGCACGTGGCTTGCCCGACAGTTGCGCAGAAACTCTTGCCCAAGAGTTGCGCGATGAAACAGGTGCAGGCTTACCGGTGGCCGCCCCTGTCGCGGCGGTTCGAGAGCTTTGGGAAGAAACGGGCTTGGTTCTGGGCACGGCTGGGGCTTGGCAAGGCGAGGTCCCAACGGATTGGCAAGGGTTTGCGGCGCGTGGATATGTGCCGGATGCCTCTGCTTTGCGATTTGTGTTTCGGGCGATCACGCCTCCGGGCCGTCCACGCCGCTTTGATGCGCGGTTCTTTTTGCTGGATGCCAAGCATATCGCGGGTGATCTGGATGATTTCAGTGCCGCCTGCGACGAGCTTTCTCATTTGCAATGGGTGGAATTGGCCGAGGCCCGCAAGTTTGACCTGCCTTTTATCACTGAGGTGGTATTGGCTGAGGTCACGGGGCGTTTGCCGGACCTTGCCCCCCCCAAATCAGTGCCGTTTTTCCATAGCGGCGCGGAAACCATGCTCTTTGGTAAACTCAAGGGGCATGCGCAGGGCGTAGCGGATTAACGGCTTATCGCCAGATGATCAGGCCAAGAACGCTGACCGTGATCAGGGCGATGCCGAAAAACTCACGCGTTGTGATCTTTTCGCGAAAGAACAACATGGTGGCGATGATGCCAAAGATCACCTCGACCTGACCAACCGCGTTGACGTAGGCTGCGTTTTCCAGCGTATAGGCTGAGAACCAACCAAAAGAGCCGCCCAAACTGGTGAGACCAATAAAGGACGCGCTGCGCCATGCGCCGACGACGCGTTTGATTTCAGCGCGGTCTCGGATGTACAGCCAAAGGGCCATTGATGTCAGCTGAAGGCTTGTGACAATGGCCAATGTCACTAAAGAGCGTTCAAATGGATCGGGGCTTTGCACCGCCAAGGTCGCGCCTCTGTAAGCCACGCCAGAGACCGAGAAAAGCGCGCCTCCGGCGAGACCCAGCGCAGCAGAGGGGCTGATGAGGCGTCGCCACCAGACATCGGTGCTGTCGATCGGGCCCGACAGAACAATCACACCAAAGAACCCAATTGTGATGGCCAAAAGACCAATCGCCGAGACGCTGTCGCCCAGCCAGATCCATCCCACTGGTACAGACATAAGAACCGCGGTTTTGGTGAAGGTGAGGCCGACCGCAAAGTTGCGGCGTCCAAACAGCAGCACCGTACAGACCGTAGCCGTGATCTGCGCAAAGGCACCTATCACCGCATAAATCGGGAAATCATTGGCGAGATTTGGAACGCCCTGCCCTTTATGGGTTAGAAATAGCGTACAGATCAGCACGGCCACGGGCGCGGAATACAGAAACCGTGCAAAGGTGGCACCGCTGGCGCTGAGTGTGACTTTGCTGAGATGCTTTTGCAGCATGAAGCGCACAGTTTGCAAAAACGCTGCGCCGATTGCGAGGATGATCCAAAGTTCCATGCCGCCGTTATGCATGTGCTTGGTGCAAAGCGCTAGTTTTTTACGATTTGGTTAAGATTCTCTTAGACCGATATCGCCCTGCACAAGCGAGACAGATTTTACCACGGCGAAGATCTGCTGCCCCTTTTGCAACGACAGCGCCGCAAGCGAGCGCTGGGTGATGCGTGACAGAATACGGCTGTCAGCACAGCTAATCTGAACCAAGACCCCTCCCGCTGGATGGTTTTGAATATCGCTGATCACACCCTGCAGGCAGTTCAGCGCCGAAATACCTGCGGGTTCTGACAAGCTTAGCATCACATCTTGCGCCTTAATGCGCAGGCGGTGTTGGCTGCCGATGTCTGCCGGCAAATTGGGCAGATACAATGGTCCGCCTTCAGTATGAAGGACGGTCATTCCATCACTATCATGGGCCTGTACCTGCGCTGTGATCACTGCACCCAGACTATCTGCGCTGATGTGCTGCGCACTATTCAGATCGCTAAGCACGTCCGTAGCAGCGCCCGATTGCACCACCTGACCGTCTTGCATAACCACCAAGTGATTGGCGAGACGCGCCACTTCAGACACAGAATGGCTGACATAGAGGATCGGTAAGCCAGCCTCATCCCGCAGGCGTTCCAGATAAGGCAAAATCTCTTGCTTACGGCGCTCATCGAGCGCGGCGAGCGGTTCGTCCATCATCAGAAGCGTGGGTTCCGCCAGCAAAGCGCGGCCAATGGCCGTGCGTTGTTTTTCACCGCCCGACAGGTCAACAGGCATACGGTCCAGCAGGCTGCCCAGCGCCAGCATATCAAAGATCTTGCCTTCCAAGGCAGCATTAGGGGCTTTGCCCTGCATACGGCCCCCAAAACGCAGATTGCGCAGCACCGACATATGGGGAAACAGGCGACTGTCTTGGAAAACATAACCGACCCCGCGTTTGTGCGGCGGCAAGTTGATGCCTTTGCGCGTATTCAGGAAATCTACGCCATTCAGCGCGATCTCTCCTTGGTCTGGCTGGATCAACCCAGCAACCGCATTGATCACACTGGTTTTGCCAGATCCAGATGCCCCAAACAAAGCTGTTACACCGCTGGGCGCCGTGAAACTTGCCTTCAAATGGAAGCCTTCAAGCTGGTGCTGAATATCAACAGAAAGGCTCATTTTTGGCCTCCTGTCTGAGTGAGCCGCTTGGCCAAAACTTCGGACAAGAGCAGAGCCCCAACCGATAGGGCCACGGACATCAGGATCAGCTTCAGCGCATCGCCCTCTGCCCCCGGCACTTGCAGAAATCCATAGATGGCCGAAGGGATGGTTTGGGTTTGGCCAGGGATATTGGACACGAAGGTGATCGTCGCGCCAAATTCCCCCATGGCTTTGGCAAATCCCAACACGCTCGCAGCCAAGATCGCGGGCAACATCACTGGAAAGGTGATATATGTCAGCACCTTAATGGGAGACGCGCCAAGGGTTTGCGCCGCTTGTTCAAGTTTTGGATCGACGGCTTCGATCCCAAGCCGCAATGCGCGCACCATGAGAGGAAAGGCCATCACAGCGGCCGCAAGGGCTGCACCCGTCCATTTAAAGGCCAAGACAAGACCAAAGGTTTGTTCAAGCCAAGCACCGATTGGGGCGCGGCGCCCAAAGACGCTGAGCAAAAGATAACCGGTGACAACCGGCGGAAGGATCAGCGGCAAATGCACGAGAATGTTCAGGAGCTGCTTGCCCCAAAACTCTTTACGGACAAGCACATAGGCCACGAAAACCGCGAGAGGAAGGCTAAGAACTGTTGCCCAAAGGGATACTTTGAGGGACAGAAAAACCGCCTGCCAGCTTTCCTCGGTGAGAAAGGCTTCGCCACCAATCATGAGCCACCTTTGGCGGGCTTTGAGATCGGCACAAAGCCGTATTCGGCAAAAATGGCCTGCGCCTTAGGGCTATGCAAAAAGGCAAGGTATTGCGCGGCTTGATCAGTGTCTGCGATTTGGCCAGCAGGGTACAAGATGGGCGCATGCGCCGATTGCGGAATGTGCGCCAAGACATGCACACGCGGTTCTTGCAGGGCATCGGTTTGGTAGACGATGGCATAGTCGACTTCGCCCAGCGCCACCAATCGTAATGCGGCGCGCACATTGTCGGTTTGTACAGTGAAAGGTGCTGTGTCCTGCCATACGCCAAGCGACGTTAACGCCTCTTTGGCATAGATACCTGCGGGCACAGCCTTGGTGATGCCCAAAGCAAGGCGTGCGGGGTCTAGGAGGTTTGGTAAATTGGCAAGCTTGAAGTCTGCGTCTGGCTTTGTGCCGATGACCACCAATTGATTGGAAAACAAAGGCTCTGCAGGAGGGTTTTGCACGAGACTTTCGTTTTGCAAAACCTGCATCCAAGACGGATTGGCTGAGATGTAAATATCCGCAGGTGCCCCGTTTTGGATTTGCCGCGCAAGGGTCGCGCTGCTGGCGTAAGACACTGTAATATCATCAGAATAAGACGTATTCACCTCATCCAAAGCCCCGCGTAGGCTGGCTGCAGCAAAGACAGTGATCTCTGCATTGGCGGCCATGGCGGACAGGCACATCACCAAGGGGGCAAGCAAGTTGTGAAGGCGCGGCATAGGCTGGTAGAGCTCCGTTTCGTAAGGGGCACTATTGACTAGGCGTTCGGCTGACGCAAGGCACGGGACAGCAAGGCATCTATGTTCAAATGCGCCTCCATATGATCTGCGAGGGCATCCAAAGTCGTTTCAACCGTTTGGGCGTAGCTCGTCCTAGAGGTTTGCGCGCCAAGGTTTTCCAAAAACGCTTTGCGGAAAGCATCTTGGTGGAACATCCCATGCAAGTAGCTGCCTTGAACCCGGTTTGTTTCAGAGCACGCCCCCTCGGGACGACCGTCGATCTGCGCAAATGGACGGGCGCAATCGGGGCCTTGTGTCCGGCCAATGTGGATTTCGTATCCGGTAATGTCGGCACCTGTACAGGTGTGTACAGCCGATGTTTCGGTCAGGCGTTTGTCATCTGTCATTGTAGTCTGAATGTTCAGCAAGCCGAGCCCTTTGGTATTGCCCGCGGCACCTTCAATGCCTTGTGGATCATCAACAGTTTGGCCAAGCATCTGATACCCCCCACAAATTCCAAGCACATGCCCCCCGCGCCGCACATGAGCGTACAGATCTGTATCCCAGCCTTGTTCGCGCAAAAACATAAGATCAGCGCGGGTGGATTTGCTGCCTGGAAGAATAACAAGCGTTGCATCGCCTGGGATGGCTTCGCCTGCCTTCAGGATGGTTAGGCGCACGCCTGGTTCTTGCGCCAAGGGATCAAGATCGTCAAAATTGGCAATGCGCGAAAGGCCGAGGCACACGATATGCGTGTCGCCCCCATGGTGCGAGCCTTGCAAATCCAGTGCGTCTTCGGCTGGTAGCTTCCAAGCTTCTGAAAAATATGGAAGAACCCCAAATCCCTGCCATCCAGTTTTATCTTGGATCAGTTGGTACCCATCGTCAAATAGGCTTGGATCGCCACGGAATTTATTGATCAAAAAGCCATGGATCATGGCTGCGTCTTGTGGATCGATCACGGTTTGCGTGCCTACCATCTGTGCGATGACACCTCCGCGGTCGATATCCCCAGCGAGCACAACAGGAACCTGAGCAGCCCGTGCAAAGCCCATGTTCGCGATGTCTCCGGCGCGCAAGTTTACCTCGGCAGGGCTTCCGGCGCCTTCCACTACAACCAAATCATGATTTGATTTCAGAAGGTTAAAGCTCTCCAGAACCTTTTCCATAAGTTGCGGCTTTAGCTTGGCGTAATCGCGCGCTTTGGCTGTGGCGAAGCGTTTGCCTTGCACAATCACTTGCGATCCGGTGTCCGTTTCCGGCTTCAGCAATACCGGATTCATATGTACGGATAACCGTACACCGCAGGCTTTGGCTTGCAGCGCCTGCGCACGACCAATTTCGCCGCCATCCGCCGTAACCGCTGCATTATTGGACATATTCTGAGGCTTAAACGGCGCGACGGACAGGCCACGACGCTTTACAGCTCGGCAAAGACCCGCAACCAAAAGAGACTTTCCAACATTGCTGCCGGTGCCTTGGATCATCAGTGCTTTGCTCATGCTGTTGCCTTGCGAATTGTACAATTTGCCACTTTCAGCCGCCCAAATGGACATTTGGAACGGTGGTTAATACTCCACACCCTTTTGCGCTTTGATACCGTCGCGGAACGGGTGTTTCACCAAAGTCATTTCCGTGACCAAATCCGCGGCTTCAATCAACTCTGGCTTGGCGTTGCGCCCTGTCAGACAGACGTGGGTCATGTCTGGTTTTTCGGTCAACAAGAAGTCGACAACCTCGTCGATATCCAGATAGTCATTGCGTAGGGCGATGTTGATTTCGTCGAGCAGTACAAACTTGTACGCCTCATCTCGGATCAGTTGTTTGGCCAGCTCCCAGCCAGCTTGCGCCTTGGCAATGTCGCGTTCGCGATCTTGGGTTTCCCAAGTGAAGCCTTCGCCAGAAACGAAGAATTTGCACTCGTCCGGAAAGTGTTTTTCCAAGAAATCCCGTTCGCCTGTGGCCATGGCGCCTTTGATGAATTGCACAACGGCGCAGGGCATGCCGTGAGAGATACAGCGCATGATCATACCGAATCCCGAGGACGACTTGCCTTTGCCCGGGCCGGTATGCACCATCACCAGACCTTTTTCTTCGGTCTTCGTCGCCATCATCCGATCGCGTGCCGCTTTGATTTTCTTCATTTTTTCCGCGTGGCGCGCGTTTTGGTCGGTTGTGTCTGTCACAGCGATTTCCTCTGTCCTTGACTTGCTGCGCCCTATCGCGCATTCCCGTTTTGTTGGTTCCTGTTCTTAGAGCAGGTGAAAAGGGAATGCGACAAGGTTTGAATGTACCAAAGCGCAGCCGCCCCCGCGACCGTGACCGGAGAGGTCATTCAAAAGCCACTGGCCAAAGGCCGGGAAGGATGAATGACCGTTAAGGCGAAAGCCTTTGGATCTGTAAGCCGGGAGACCTGCCAGCGGAGATGACATGAAACCGGACGGGGTGTTCCGGTGTCGGGAAAACGTATCTCACGTCCCCGCCCTATTCGCCCTTGTCCTTCCTTTGGGGAGAGACAATTTGGAACCTGAATTCGCGCCTGTAGAGCTGCTGGTCTGTGCGACCTGCCGTGCTGGGCAACCCACTGATATCGAAGGCCCGCGCCCTGGGGCGCAATTGACCGAGGCTTTGTCTGCGATGGACTGGCCTGCGCATGTGACCGTGCGAGCGGTAGAATGCCTCAGCAACTGTGACAGCGGCTGTAGCCTTGCCGTACGCGGCGGTACGGATCGCTGGACATATGTGTACGGCAACTTCACCGGCGCTGACGACGCAACGTTGGTGCATGAAGGTATTGTCAAATATGCCAATACCGCCGATGGGATCGTGCCGTGGCGCGAGCGCCCTGTTCACTTCCGTAAAAACTGCATCGCGCGCGTGCCGCCGATTAACCTGCCAGAGTAAGAGACCGATGAGCACTTTAGAAAAACTACCCGTCACCGTGATCACCGGCTTTTTGGGCGCTGGTAAAACCACACTTGTACGTAACCTGATGCAAAACCCGCAGGGCAAACGCCTTGCTGTGGTTGTGAATGAATTTGGCGATGTGGGTGTGGATGGCGACATTCTGAAATCCTGCGCGATCCCGGATTGTCCTGCTGAAAACATCATGGAGCTGGCGAACGGTTGCATTTGCTGCACGGTTGCGGATGACTTCATCCCGACAATCGAAGCGCTGATGGCGTTGGAGCCACGCCCTGAACATATCGTTATTGAAACGTCGGGTTTGGCCCTGCCGAAACCTTTGCTGAAGGCTTTTGATTGGCCGGATATTCGTAGCAAGATCACCGTGGATGGCGTGATTGCTTTGGCGGATGCTGAGGCTGTGGCTGCGGGACGCTTTGCGACCAATGTGGCAGCGGTAGATGCCCAACGCGAAGCGGATGAAGGGATTGATCACGAAACGCCATTGTCAGAGCTGTTTGGCGATCAACTGTCTTGCGCCGATATCATTTTGCTGACCAAGCCGGATTTGGCGGGTGCCGATGGGGTTGCGCAGGCGAAGGCTGTGATTGAAGAGACCTCGCCGCGTAAAGTACCGGTTGTGGAAGTGGCTGAAGGCGTGATCGATGCACGCGTGGTTCTGGGTTTGAACTCCGCAGCGGAAGATGACATTGAGGCGCGCCCATCGCATCATGAAAGCCACCATCACCACCACGATCATGATCACGACCATGATCATGCGGATCATCACCATCATCATGACCATCACCACCATGATCACAGCCATGATGATTTCAACAGTGTTGTCATTGATTTGCCAGAGCAAGTGGATGCAGCGGATTTCGCGGCAAAGGTGGAAAAGCTGGCGAATGAGCAAAATATCCTGCGTTTGAAAGGCTATGCGGCCGTTCAGGGCAAACCCATGCGTTTGCTGGTTCAGGCGGTTGGCGCGCGGGTGCGGCATCAGTTTGATCGCCCTTGGACGTCAGATGAAAACCGTCAAGGTCGGGTCGTTGTGATTGCGGAGCATGATAATATCGATAAAGCGGCCATTCTGGCGGCTTTGACTGGGTAAGCACAATGCATGTCGTCTTTCGTGAAAGCCACGGATTAGAGGAAGCGGAAACGCCGATGGATCTGGGGCAAAGCCCTGCGGATCTGGTGGTGTTGTCCTTTTCCGACAGTGATCTAGGGGCTTTTGCGGCAGGCTGGCATCGTGCAGATGGGGCGCTGCCAAGCTTGCGTTTGGCCAACCTGTCTGCGCTGAAACATCCGCTGTCTGTTGATACCTATGTGGAGCAAACCCTTGAGGGGGCGAAAGCCGTTTTGGTGCGACTGATCGGCGGGATCAACTATTGGCCTTATGGCATTCAGCAATTGCAGGATTTGGCGCGGCGCAACGGGATCGCCTTAGCGGTTTTGCCTGCGGATGGGCGCGCCGATAGGCGGCTGGATGACGTGTCGACTGTGCCGGCTTCGACTCTGGATCGGCTCAAGCACCTGTGTGACACGGGCGGTGCTGTCGCGGCGCAGGCGGCTTTGGCGCAGCTTGCTTTGGCAGCAGGGCTTTATGCGGGGCCGGTTGAGGGCAGCAAGGCTTTGCCGTCTTATGGGGCGTGGCGTTTGTCTGACGGGGTATGCGATGCAGCGGCGCTGACAGATGAGCCATTGATTGCTTTGAGCTTCTATCGCTCTTACCTAAGCTCTGCGGATATGGCGCCGATTGAGGCGATGGCTGCGGCCTTTGAGGCGCAGGGCTATGAGGTGATTGGGCTTTTTGCGCCATCCTTGAAGCAGCCGGAAGCCGCAGCTTGGATTGCCCAGACGCTCAAGCAACTTCAGCCCAGCGCCATTGTGAATGCCACGGCCTTTTCGGGCAAAGGAGCGGATGGGAATTCTCCGCTGGATGCCACAGAGGCGCCAGTGTTTCAGGTGGCTTTGGCAACCTCGCGCCGGAAAGCTTGGGTCGAGGCAGAGCGGGGATTGGCCCCTGCTGACTTGGCGATGCATGTGGTTCTACCCGAAGTGGACGGGCGACTGTTTGCGGGCGTCAGCAGCTTTAAAGAACCGGGAAAGAAAGATCCGGTTTTAGAATATTCCCGCTTTGCGCATCGCCCTTTGGCGGATCGGATCGAGGCGGTGGTGCAGAAGGTGCATCACTGGGTGAATTTGGCGCAAACCCCTGTTGACCACGCGCGACTGGCCTGTGTGTTGTCGACCTATCCGGGGGCGGATTGGAATATGGCCCATGCGGTCGGGTTGGATGCTTTGGCCAGCACGGATGCGATTTTGCAGGACCTGCGCGGCACCGGCTATGCGGTGGGCGCGGATAAAACGCCTTTGGCCGAGGTTCTGGGCGATGCGCAGCTTTCCGTTGGGTTAGATTGGTATGCAGAGGCGTTGAAGGCCCTGCCCCAAGCCTTGCAGGATGATTTGGCAGAGGTCTGGGGCGCGCCAGAGGCGGATGCATTGGTGCAAGGTGGGGCTTTTGCGTTTAACGCCGTGCAGCGCGACAATGTCTTGGTTGCCTTACAGCCAGAACGTGGCAGCGCTGATCTGCGCGTGGATGAATATCACGATCTGGCTCGCACACCACGCCATAGCTATGTGGCGTTTTACCTGTGGCTGACCGCGCAGTTCGGCGCGGATGCTTTGATGCATGTGGGCGCGCATGGCACGCTGGAATGGCTGCCAGGGAAATCCGTGGCTTTGTCTGGCGACTGTTGGCCCGAGGTTCTGACCGCTCATCGCCCTGTGATCTATCCGTTTATCGTGAATGACCCCGGCGAGGCTGCGCAGGCCAAGCGGCGCATTGGGGCTGTGACTTTGGGCCATGTGCCGCCGCCCTTAAAAGACAGCGCAGCGCCAGAACGGTTTGCCTATTTGGAAAGCCTTCTGGATGAGTTTTCCAACGCGGATGGTTTGGACCCGAAGCGGCGGGATCGTTTGCAGGATGATATCCGCGCCGAGGCGGAGGCTTTGGGCTTGGCAGAGCAGCTGGGCATGGATGCGGCCACGTCTTTGGCTGAGGCTTTGACGCGTATTGATACTTTTGTGTGTGACATCAAGGAAAGCCAGTTTGGCGATGGGCTGCATGTGTTTGGGCGCGCGCCAGTGGGGCAAGAGGCGTTTGATGCGGCGTCCTCGGCTTTGTCGGAACGCGATGGGCTCTTGCGCGCCTTGCGGGGCAAACGGATTGCGGCGGGGCCGTCAGGCTCGCCCTATCGTGGGCGCAGTGATGTTTTACCGACAGGGCGGAACCTATTTACGACCGATCCGCGATCTGTGCCGACGCGGTCTGCCTATGCGCAGGGGGTGAAGCTGGCCGAAGAGCTGGTGCGGCGGCATTTGCAGGATGAGGGGGATTACCCCAAAAACTTGATCGTGGATCTATGGGGCTCTGCCACCATGCGCACGGCGGGTGAAGAATTCGCCATGGCTTTGCATTTGCTGGGGGTGAAACCTGTATGGGATGAGGGGTCAGAGCGTGTGTCTGGCATTGAAATCCTACCGATTGCTTTGCTAGAGCGCCCGCGTTTGGATGTGACGTTGCGCGTGTCTGGCTTGTTCCGTGATGTTTTTCCTTCATTGTCTGCGCTGTTTTCGCAAGCGGTGCGTGCCTTGGCAGAGCGTGACGAAAGCAGTGACTGGAACCCCTTTGTGGGCAGCGTGCCTGCGCCACGGGTTTATGGGCCTGCGCCGGCCAGCTATGGTTTGGGCATGGGCGACATGAGCGACTATTCCGAGGAAGGCCGTGCGCAAGCGGGGGAGGCTTGGTTGTCGGCTTCCTCATGGGCGCTGGATACTGATGCGCCGCGTCAGGATCAGGCGGGTCTGCGCGATCGTGTGGCGGCGGCGGATAGCTTTGTGCATCTACAGGATTTGCCAGAGACGGATATTTTGCTGGCGGCCGATTATGCCAATCATGAGGCGGGGTTTGCCGCCGCGCAATATGTCACCGGTGGCGATGCGGCTTTGTATCATTTGGACAGCAGCGATCCGGCGCGGCCTCGGGCGCGTGGGCTTAATGAAGAAGTGGCGCGTGTGGTGCATGCGCGGGCGACGAATGGCGATTGGCTGGCGGGCATGATGCGCCATGGGTTCCGTGGCGGGGCCGAAATTGCTGCCACGCTGGACCATATGGCGGCGTTTTCACATTTGGCAGATGCGGTGCATCCGGCGCTGTTTGACGCCTATTTTGATGCGACTTTGGGCAATGAGGACGTTTTGGCGTTTTTGCAGGATCAAAACCCGCAGGCTTTGGCCGCGATGAAAGATCGATTTGCCGCCTTGCAAGAGGCTGGACTGTGGCAGACACGGCGCAACTCGATCTTAGATGCGATGGAGCGTTTGCAATGAGCGGCGCAGGATCACGCCCAGCGCCAAAAGGCTGGTGCCCAGGCGCTTACCGGCCAATGATGTCGGGTGATGGGCTGGTTGTGCGTATTCGGCCCATATTGGGCCAGCTGACGGCGGATCAGGCTTTGGCGGTCTGTGATTTGGCAGAGCGCTATGGCTCTGGCCTGATGGATGTGACGAGCCGCGCAAATGTGCAGCTGCGCGGGGTGGATGCGGCGGATCACGAGGCCTTGCTGCAAGAGCTTGCGGCCTTGGATTTGTTGCCGGATGATCCAGCGCTGGAGATGCGACGCAATATCTTGGTGAACCCTGATTGGGTGGCTGGGGATGAGACCCATCAGTTGGCTTTGGCCTTGGTAGATCGTTTGGGCGAATTGCCTGATCTTCCTGCCAAATTTGGCTTTGCGGTGGATTGTGGCGTGGCGCCGATCTTGCGGGATGATCCTGCGGATATTCGGTTTGAAATGCTGGATGGGCAGATCTTGTTGTGCGCTGATGGTATCGGCGCTGGGCGTTTGGTGTCTGCAGATACGGCAGTGGATGCGGCGCTGCAGATGGCGCAATGGTTTGTACAGTCTGGTGGATTGGATGCGGGCCGGATGAAGCGCCATGTTGCAAACGCGCGCTTGCCTGAGGGATGGGACATGACCCCTGCCCCAAGCCCACGCGCGGTTTTCACCGCTGGGCCTGCAGAAGGTGGCGCTTTTTACGGCGCGCCTTTTGGGCAGATCGAGGCAGCTTTGCTGCGCGGTCTGGTCCAAACCAGCGGGTGCCGCGCGCTGCGCGTAACCCCTTGGCGGCTGATCCAAACAGAAAACGCAGCGCCAGTGGCGGCGAAGGGCTTAGTGACCCAACCAGATGATCCGTTGCTACGGGTGAAAGCCTGCTCTGGCGCGCCAAAATGCGCCAGCGCGACAGTGCCGACCCACGCAATCGCCCGCGCGCTGGCGGGTAAAACCCAAAAGCCGCTGCATATCAGCGGATGCAGCAAAGGCTGCGCCCATCCGCGCCGACAAGCCCTGACACTTGTGGGCCGTGACGGTGCGTTTGATCTTGTTCGCGACGGCCGTCCATGGGATGAGCCTGCAGAAATGAATATCGCTCCAGACGCGCTGCTGGATCGCATCGGAGACTTATGATGCCTTACGAGTATGAAAAGAACGGCCAAGCCATTTACGATGAGAGCTTTGCCACCATCCGGCGTGAGGCCAACCTTGGGCGTTTTGACAAAGACGAAGAGCAGGTTGTGGTGCGTATGATCCACGCCGCTGGCATGGTGGGTTTGGAAGAGCATGTGAAGTTCTCCTTCGGTATGGTGGCCGCTGCGCGCACAGCGATGGAAAACGGCGCGCCGATCTTTTGCGATGCACGTATGGTGTCGGGCGGTGTGACGCGGCCGCGTTTGCCTGCGGACAACGAAGTGATCTGCACGCTGCATGCTGATGGCATTCATGAATTGGCCAAAGAGCTGGGCAACACACGCTCTGCTGCTGCTTTGGAACATTGGCGCGACCGTCTGGGCGGCGCGATTGTGGCGATTGGCAATGCGCCGACTGCGTTGTTTCATTTGCTGAACATGCTGGAAGATCCAAGCTGCCCGCGTCCTGCGGCGATCATCGGATTTCCGGTGGGCTTTGTCGGCGCGCGCGAAAGCAAGGATGCGCTTTGGGCGGATCAGCCCGTGCCTTGCTGTATTGTTGAGGGGCGTTTGGGCGGCTCTGCCATGACAGTTGCGGCGATCAACGCCATCGCCAGCCGGAAGGAATAAGCATGACAGGCACGATTTACGGCGTTGGCCTTGGGCCGGGCGATCAAGAGTTGATGAGCGTGAAATCGGATCGTTTGATCCGCAACGCCAAACATATCGCCTTCTTCCGCAAGGCGGGTCGCAAGGGGCAAGCGCGGCAGATTGTCGAAGGCATGATCCCTGATCAAGCGATTGAATTTGCGATGGAATATCCGGTGACCACGGAAATTCCTTTAACCGACCCTCGCTATAATGAAATGCTCTCGAGCTTTTATGCCGAGGTGACAGCGCATCTGATTGCTTTGGTTGAGGCCGGTGAGGACGTGGTGGTTTTGTGTGAAGGCGATCCATTTTTCTATGGCTCTTTCATGCATATCTACACGCGCGTGAAAGATCATGTACCGGTCGAGGTGATCCCTGCGATCACCGGCATGTCTGGCGCATGGACTGCCACCGGCGCGCCGATCACCTGGGGCGATGATGTGCTGACGGTGCTGATGGGCACCCATGCGGAAGACAAACTGGTGCAGCATATTCAAGACACCGACGCTTTGGTCATCATGAAGATCGGCACGAACTTTGATAAGGTTGTCCGTGCCCTCAAGGCGGGCGGCAAATACGAAGACGCATATTTGGTGCAATTCGCCACGATGGCCAAACAAAGCGTGTGCAAACTGTCTGAGATGACGGAAAAGGTAACGCCTTACTTCTCGATCATCATTGTGCATGGTCAGGGGCGCCGCCCATGAGCGGATCACTCACCATTGTGGGCATTGGCCCCGGGAATGACGATTTGATCACGCCCGAGGTGTCCGCCGCCATTGATCAGGCGACGGATGTTGTGGGGTATATTCCCTATGTTGGGCGTATTGCGCCGCGCGATGGGCTGACGCTGCATCCTTCGGACAATCGTGTGGAAATCGACAGATCTCAGCACGCGCTGGATATGGCTTTGGATGGTAAGCGGGTTGTTGTGGTCTCTTCCGGTGATCCGGGGGTGTTTGCGATGGCTGCGGCGGTTCTGGAAGCTGTGGAACATGGCAAGCCAGAATGGCGTGATTTGGATATTCAGATCTTGCCGGGGATCACGGCGATGCTGGCGGCCTCTGCGGCCTGCGGTGCGCCTTTGGGGCATGATTTCTGCGCGATCAACCTATCTGACAATATGAAGCCTTGGGACTTGATCGAAAAGCGCTTACGCCTTGCGGCGGAGGCGGATTTTGCGATGGCTTTTTATAATCCGCGCTCGAAATCTCGGCCTGAAGGCTTTGGTAAGGCGTTGAAAACATTGCGCGATGCCTGTGGCGATGATCGCCCGATGATCTTTGCACGCAATGTGAGCCGCCCAGATCAGACCATCAAAATCGTGCCTTTGACCGAGGTCACCGAGGATATGGCGGATATGCGGACTGTGGTTTTGCTGGGCTCGTCACAAACGCGGATCATCCAGCGTGATGGCGCGCCTTTGGTTTACACCCCACGCTCGGTAAGCGGATGAGAGGCGAGCCAGTCCAGCACCTGATCAGGCGTGGCGCATTCGGTGCGTGGCGGCAGGTGCGGACGGTCGATCATCAGAACCGGAATGTTCAACGCGCGGGCCGCGTGGATTTTGGCAATCGCCCCCTGCCCGCCGGCATTTTTACAGACCAGCAGCTCGATCCGCTGATCTTGGAAGAGTTTCAAATCGTCCTTCAGCGCGAAAGGGCCGCGTGCCACGGTGACTGTGTGATGCGGCATCAGGGGCGGCATGTCGGGCGTATCGACCACACGCAAAACGTAATGATGCTGCGGCTGGGCCGCGAAAGCGTTCATGTGCAAGCGTCCGAGAGCCAGCATGATGCGCTGCGCGGGTCTCGCCAAAGCGGCAACCGCGTTGTCGATATCCGGCACATGTTCCCAACGGTCCAGCGGATCGGCTTGCCATGGCGGACGAGTCAGCGCTGCAAGGGGCGTGTTCGTTTGGGTGCAGGCTTTGTGGGCGTTCCAGCTCATTTGCGCGGCAAAGGGATGGGTGGCGTCGATCACATGGGTGATGGCGTTTTGCCGGATGTAGTCGGCAAGGCCTTCAGGACCGCCAAAGCCCCCTTCGCGGGTCGGCAAAGGCTGCGTTTTGGGGCTGCGCACGCGGCCTGCATAGCTGAAGGTGGCACGCAGCCCCTGATCGGCTATGGTTTGCGCAAGGGCGCTGGCCTCGGCTGTGCCGCCAAGAATAAGGAGTTGCTGCGCCGTGTCTGACATATCTGATTTGCCGTGGTTGACCATTGTTGGGTTGGGCGAAGATGGCCCAGATGGCTTGCCGCCTGCAAGCCTTGCCGCGCTGGAAAAGGCGGAAATTATCATGGGGGCGGCACGTCATTTGGATTTGTTGCCGGATGTGAGCGCCGAATTGGTGACATGGCCTGTGCCTTTTGCCGATGGACTGCCGGTGTTGATGTCGTATCGCGGGCGGCGCGTGGTGGCTTTGGCCTCGGGTGATCCGTTCTGGCATGGGGCTGGATCGGTTCTGGTGGCCTCGCTGGATGCGGGTGAATGGCGGGCTTTGCCTGCGGTTGGCACGATGTCTTTGGCGGCGGCGGCTTTGGGCTGGGCTTTGCAAGAGACGCCGTGCTTGGGCTTACACGCAGCGCCTTTTGCGAAGCTGCGCCGCGACTTGGCTGAGGGCGCGCGACTTTTGGCGACCTTGCGCGATGGGAAAGCGGTGCATGATTTGGCGACTTGGCTGGATGGTGCGGGCTTTGGCGCGAGCCGCTTGCATGTTTTGGAAGCCCTTGGCGGGCCGCGCGAACGGGTGCGCAGCTTTGCCTTGGATGACTTGCCGGATGACATTGTGCATCCTGTGTCTGTTGGGATTGAAGCGCATGGCGACGCGGGGCTGAGCCTTGCGACGGGGCGCGCGGATGATTTGTTTGAAAACGATGGGCAGATCACCAAGCGGCCGGTGCGGGCTTTGACCCTGTCGGCCCTTGCGCCGCGCAAAGGGGAGCACCTTTGGGATATTGGCGGCGGGTCAGGCTCGATCGGGATTGAGTGGCTGTTGTGTGATCCTTCTATGTCGGCTGTGACGATTGAAATCGATGAAACACGTGCCGCGCGGATTGCAGAGAATGCGACAAGCTTTGGTGTTGATTTACAAGTGGTTACAGGGGCCGCACCCAAGGCATTGCAAGGGCTTGAAGCGCCGGATGCGGTGTTTATCGGCGGCGGCATAAACGAAGAGATGCTGCGCTGGTTGTGGGAGGCCCTGCCTGCTGGCACACGTTTGGTGGCCAATGGTGTGACGCTGGAAGCTGAAATGCTGCTAAGCCAATGGCATGCCGACAAAGGCGGAGATTTGATGCGGGTTGAGATCAGCAACAGCCAGCCGCTTGGGCGCAAACGCGGGTGGAAATCCAGCTATCCGATCCAACAATGGTGCGTCACCTTATGAAGGTGGCTGGGTTTGGATATCGCGGGGCGGCCACAGCGGACAGCCTGTTGATGGCCTATCAAGCTGCTGGTGGCAGGGCGGATGCTTTGGCGGTGCCAGAGGATAAAGCAGATGCGCCTTGTTTGGTTGCTTTTGCGGCCAAGGTGGGCTTGCCTGTGCAGCCTGTCGCGGCTGAGGTGCTAGAAAGCATTGCGACGCCAACCCAAGCGCCGCGCGTGATTGAAAAACGCGGCACGGGCAGCGTGGCAGAGGCTTGTGCTTTGGCGGTGGCTGGCCCAGAAAGCCGCTTGATTGCCACGCGCGTGATCTCGGAAGACCGCATGGCCACCTGCGCCATCGCAGGGCTAGATAAGACAAAGGATACGGCATGACCGTTCATTTCATCGGCGCGGGCCCTGGGGCCGCGGATTTGATCACCCTGCGCGGGCGCGATTTGATCGCCGCCTGCCCTGTGTGCCTTTATGCGGGGTCTTTGGTGCCAGAGGCGATTTTGGCCCATTGCCCAGAAGGCGCGCGGATTGTGAACACCGCGCCTTTGGATTTGGATGCCATTGTTTCTGAGTGCAAAGCGGCGCAGGCCAAGGGCCAAGATGTGGCGCGGCTGCATTCTGGGGATCTGTCGGTTTGGTCTGCGATGGGCGAGCAAATTCGCCGTTTGAAAGCTGAAGGCATTGAAGTGTCGGTGACACCAGGCGTGCCCAGTTTTGCCGCAGCGGCAGCGGCTTTGGGTACAGAACTGACCCTGCCCGGCCTTGCGCAATCTGTTGTTTTGACCCGCACGCCGGGGCGTGCCTCGACCATGCCAGAGCGGGAAATGCTTGAGAATTTTGCCAAAACCGGCGCGACCTTGGCGATCCATTTGTCGATTGGCAATCTGGATCAGGTGATTGCCGACCTTACGCCGCATTATGGGGCGGACTGCGCTGTGGCGGTGGTCTATCGCGCCAGTTGGCCAGATCAGCAGATCATCCGCACCTCTTTGGCTGGGTTGAAAACCGATGTGCCAGAACATGTAACCCGCACAGCTTTGATTTTGGTGGGGCCTGCTTTGGCGGGCGAAGGCTTTGACGAAAGCTGCCTTTATGCCACCGATTACGACCGCCGCTATCGCCCACAAACTGCGGATAGCGATTGGGCCAGTTGGCAACACGGAGACGATTGATGACACAGACACCTCCTGCCGGTTTGCTGGTGAGCGCGCCCTCGTCTGGGACGGGGAAAACCACGGTGATGCTGGGGCTTTTGCGCGCCTTGGCGGAAGATGGGTTGAAGGTTCAGCCGTTTAAGTCTGGGCCGGATTATATCGATCCCGCGTTTCACCGCGCAGCGGCGGGGCGGCCTTCGTTTAACATTGATACGTGGGCCATGCCGCCGTCACTGGTGGGCGGCATTGCGGCGCAAGCGGCGGGCGCGGATATCGTGGTGGCCGAGGGCTCGATGGGCTTGTTTGATGGCGTGGCTACGAGGGGCGAGAGCGGCTTTGGGTCGAGCGCCGAGACGGCGCTGACCATGGGCTGGCCGGTTGTTTTGGTGATTGATGTGGGCGGACAGGCGCAATCTGCTGCCGCCACAGCGCTTGGATTTAAAGCCTATAATCCCGACCTGCCTTTTGCGGGTGTTATTCTGAACCGCTGCGCCAGCCCGCGCCATGAACGCCTTGCGCGGCTTGGGATGGACCATGCGGGCGTCAAGGTGCTGGGTGTTCTGCCACGGCGAGGCGATCTGGCCCTGCCAGAGCGGCACTTGGGATTGATCCAAGCCTCGGAGCATCCTGATTTGGAAGCGGCCATTGCTGGATATGCCACCTTCTTAAGAGAGAATGTGGATTTAGAAGCCATCAAGGCAGCGGCCCTGTCTGGCCCTGTGCAGACCGGAGCCTTGCCCAAGCCACCCGCGCAAAAGATCGCGATGGCGCAGGATGCCGCCTTTAGCTTTACCTATCCGCATTTGGTGGAAGGATGGCGTTCAGCCGGTGCTGAGATTGCGCCCTTCTCGCCTCTCGCCGATGAAGCCCCTGCGGCAGATGCGGATTTGGTGTGGCTGCCCGGAGGCTATCCGGAGCTGCATGCCGGCAAACTGGCCGCAGCCAGCACGTTTCGCGCAGCGATAAAGGCCCATGCCCAAAGCAAACCGGTACATGGGGAATGCGGGGGCTATATGGCGTTGGGGCAGGCCCTGATCGACAAAGAGGGCACCCGCCATGAGATGCTGGGCCTATTAGGGCTGGTCACAAGCTATGAAAAACGCAAATTCCACCTTGGATATCGCCAAGCTGTCTTGAATGCCCCGATGCTGGGCTTTAAGTCAGGCCAACGCTTACGTGGGCATGAGTTCCACTATTCAACGATCTTGGAAGAGCCTGACGCGCCTTTGGCGCAGGTGGGCGACGCTGATGGCAATCCGGTGCCTGAAACCGGTTCGGTCAAAGACCATGTCACTGGTACCTTCTTCCACCTAATTGCAGAGGCCACAGAATGAGTGGATTTGTCAGTTTCGTCAGCTCTGGTCCGGGTGATCCCGAGCTTTTGACCCTTAAGGCGGTGGACCGTCTGGGCAAAGCAGATGCTGTGTTGTTTGACGACCTGAGCGCTGGTGCCATCTTGGAACATGCTAAGGATGGCGCGGATTTGGTGGGCGTTGGCAAACGCGCGGGACGCCCCTCGCCCAAGCAAGATCATGTGAGCCAGCTATTGGTGGATTACGCCAAGAATGGCACCCATGTGGTGCGTTTGAAATCTGGTGACAGCGGCATCTTTGGCCGTTTGGAAGAAGAAATGGTCGCGCTGCGTGAAGCCGGCATTGATTATGAAATCATTCCAGGTGTGACCTCTGCCTGCGCAGCAGCCGCAGCAGCCCGCATTCCTTTGACACGCCGTCTTGTGGCGCGCCGTGTGCAGTTTGTGACCGGCCATGATGTGGCAGGCGCTCTGCCGGGGGATTTGAACCTGCAAGCCTTGGCGGACCCAGGCGCGACGACCGTTTTGTTCATGCCAAAGCGCACCTTCCCTGAATTGGCAGAAAAGCTGTTTGCATCCGGCCTGCGCCGCGATTGTCCTGCATTGTTGGCAGAGAACGTCAGCCATGCGGATCAAACCCTGACGCGCATGACCATGGAAGAGTTGGCCGAGAGCCTGAAAGAAACGATCTCTTCCGCACCGGGGTTGATCCTTTTCGGCGAATTGGCCGAGAGCGACTAAGCGAGGCTGCACGATGATCACTTTGTCTCTGGTGGGTATTGGCTCTGGCAATCCAGATCACCTGACCCGTCAGGCGATTGATGTGTTAAGCGCCGCTGATGTGATCCTGCTGCCCCGCAAAGGCGACGAGAAAACCACGCTGGCTGATGTGCGCCGCGATATTGTGGATCGTTTGCTGACAGGTTCCCCCAAGGTGGTGGAATTTGACTATCCTGTGCGTGATGCAAAGACCCCGAAGTATCTGGATGGGGTCAATACGTGGCATGATGCTTTGGCGGGCATCTGGGCGGAACTGATCACGGCCCATGCGGGTGCTGATGCCAACGTGGCCCTGATGGTTTGGGGGGACCCTTCCCTGTATGACAGCACATTGCGCATTGCTGATCGGGTGAAAGCCAAGGGGCTGGATCTAGATGTGTCGGTCGTACCGGGCATCACCAGCTTGCAAATGTTGACGGCGGCTTTTGCCATTCCAGTCAACAGCTTAGGCAATTCTTTCTTGGTGACGACAGGCCGCAAGCTGCGTGAAGGTGGTTGGCCATCTGGTGTAGATACGGTGGCTGTGATGCTGGATGGGGAATGCTCGTTCCAGCCTATCTCAGACACAGATGTGACCATCTATTGGGGCGCCTATGTGGGCATGCCACAGCAGGTTTTGATTTCAGGCGCATTATCTGAGGTCGGTGACAAAATCACAAAAGCCCGCGCGGCAGCACGGGCTGATGAAGGGTGGATTATGGATATCTACCTGATGCGCAAAGCCGCGGTTTAACGCAGCGGGATGCTGACCCGTGCTTGAACAGTCTCAACACCCGGGTTGTTGCTGTAGATTTCAAGGTTCGAGCGGTGGTCGTAACTGATCGCATAGCGCCAACCCGCATTGTTTTCATAGCCCACTTCGATACCAGAGCGGAACTCAATCGGGCCACCCAGATCAAAGCCGCTGCCAGGCTCATACAGGCCAACCATGGCGTGCAATTCAGTATAGAATGGGCTGGTACGACCAAGGTCGACCTTCCAAGTTTGCCCTGCCCCAATCCAAGCCTCGCCGTTTTCACCTAAGGAAAACCCAATCGCATGGCCAAACGGGCCATTGCGGTGACCTAAATCATAGCGGACGTAAATTTCGTTAGCGACAGAGGCTTGGCGTTCGATGATTTGACCACCGGAAATCGAAAAACGTGGTGTGACGTCGCTGCGCCCCAAACACCCATTTTCTGTGCCACAATGGTTGCTGGTCATATCAAACAAACCACCCAGCAAAAGAAGCGCTGCAAAAGTACCGTCGGCCATTGTTGTCTCCACCTGTTGCGAAACTGACTCTCTTGTAACGTGCAGAGCCGATAAGTCTAGATTGCAAAGGGGCTGCCAAGTGAAATGTTGTTGGCTTTCTGCATTGGCCCGTAGCCCGCCACCCCGTTCAAGGGCTTATGATTTGGAATACTTGCTCTGTTGCCTAAAACAACAAAGCCCGCGACCAAGAAGGTCACGGGCTTTTGTTATATTTCATCGTCGAGAGATATTGGTTGTTTATTAGGTTTGGCGATGCCCTACTCTCCCACAGCTTAAGCAGCAGTACCATC
>CANMPK010000002.1 GCA_947499725.1 uncultured Paracoccaceae bacterium
CCCGCCGTTAGCGCCTCAGCGCCGCCGGTGAAGGGGGTTCTAAGCCTAACACCAAACACCCGCAACCCCTTTCTGCAAGAAAAACGAACTTTTTTGAATCTTTTGTGAAATACAAACGTTTTCAATAACTTACGCAGTTGAGAAACTTCAACTTTGCGATTGAGGAACCTTAGAGAGCCTTCAAGCGCAGAATATATGCTCAGCAGATACGCGGCTTGAAAAGGGGAAGGCTCTATATAGTGGGTCTTTAGCGCTCACTGATACCATATCGTGAAAAGCGACGTCTTGAGTGATTCAGAATCGCGCTATCCAAGAATCGTGAATTTTCTCGCGATTCTGAAAGACTTAAGCGTTTCGGCCAATCAGAAGGCCTTTGGGCAATTTCACTCGCAAAGCCAGTAGAAGAACCACGGCCCCTAGATACAGCAATGGTTCGATCTGAAATCCTTTGGCCAGCATCACGAAATGCAGCCCGCCCAGAAGACAGGCGCCATATGTCAGCTTATGCAGCTTGCGCCACCGCTTGCCCAGTTTACGGACAGACCAGTTGTTAGACGTGATCGCCAGAGGCAGCAGCAGAATAAAGCCCGCCATACCCACGGTAATATATGGGCGTTTCACAATGTCCGCCCAAATCAGATCCAGACGCTGCACATCCAACACCAGCCATACCAGCAAATGCGCTGCGACATAGAAGAAGGCAATCACGCCAATGGCGCGGCGGAACTTCATAAGGTTCAGCCCCACATGCTTGCGCAGCGGCGTCACGGCCAGACCCAAGATCAAAAGCTGAAGGGCGCGTTCGCCCATCAGGTGCTCCATCACTTTCACAGGGTCTGCGCCCAGACCGCCATTCAACGCCTGCCAGAACAACCAAGCCGGATAGATCGCTGCTAGGATATACAGCGGCCAGCTTGGCAGTTTTCGCAGCAGGGTATTGAGACGGTCAATCATGATTAGAAGTTCCGTTGCAGGTCCATGCCTTCGTAAAGGCCGGCGACTTCTTCTTCGTATCCGTTGAACATCAACGTGTCCTGACGCTTGGCGAAGACACCACCACCGATCAGACGTTCTGTGGCCTGAGACCAGCGTGGGTGATCTACTTCAGGGTTTACGTTGGAGTAGAACCCATATTCGCGGGGACCGGCTTGGTTCCAGCTGGTTGGCGGCTCGTAATCTGTGAGCGTGATACGCACGACGGATTTGATGGACTTAAAGCCATACTTCCAAGGCACCACCAAACGCAGCGGAGCGCCATTTTGGTTTGGAATAGGTTTGTCGTAGATCCCAGTCGCCATAATGGTCAGCGGGTTCATCGCTTCGTCCAAGCGCAGGCCTTCCACATACGGCCAGTTCAGGGTTGGCAGGCGCTGGCCCACCATTTCGGTTGGGCGATACAGGGTCTCAAAGGCCACATATTTGGCTTCGGACTGAACGCCCGCCAAATCTAGCAAGTCTTTGAGTTCAAAACCGTTCCAAGGAACGACCATGGACCATGCTTCGACACAGCGGAAACGGTAGATACGCTCTTCGACCGTCATCTCTTTCATAACATCGTCGAATTTGTAGTCGCCGGGGCGATCGACCAAACCGTCGATCTGGATCGACCAATCCTGTGTGTTCAACAGATGCGCATAGGTGGCTGGGTCGCCCTTACCTGTGCCGAACTCGTAGAAGTTGTTGTAAGACGTGATGTCTTCGTAGCTTGTTGGCGTAAGGTCTGTTGCAGCGGCTGCAGAGCCTGTGCCAACAAGGCCAGCCAAACCAAGGCCTGTCATACCGGCCATCAATTGGCGGCGGTTCAAATAGTCTTTGTACGGGGTGACATCATCCCGTGTGAGGTCGTTCGTCCAGCGATGCGCCATGTCTTACTCCTTCGAAGTTACCAAAGATGTAGAGGCTGGCAGGCGCGACGCCAAACAAATTCCCATAACGATCTGGTGGGCGGATTGTAACAAACCCGCCCAAACCGCTTTATTTTGCAGGGGGTACGAAGCTTGGGATGATCTCATTCATCGGCAAGGATGCCCCGCCATCTTGCGTGATACGCACATGGCGACGGCGCATTTCGCGTGGCTCAGGGACACCAACAGAGTGGGCGATGGTTTCAACTTCGTGAATGATTTCTGTGGCATAGCGGGCCACGCGTTCGAATTTGTCTTTCACCACCAAGCCCTTTTGGAAACGCTTGTCATGTGTGGTGATGCCAGTTGGGCAGGTGTTCTTGTTGCATTTCAGCGCCTGGATACAGCCCAGCGAGAACATGAAGCCACGTGCAGAGGTCACGAAGTCTGCGCCAGCAGCCAAAGCCCACGCCACATCGCCCGGATTCACAAGCTTACCGCTGGCAATCAAGCGAATGCGGTCATGAAAACCGTGTTCATCCCGCAGGTTCGCCGCAACAGGCAGGGCTTCGCGGATCGACATGCCCACAAGGTCGATCAATGGCATGGGCGCTGCGCCTGTGCCGCCTTCGCCGCCGTCGATGGTCACGAAATCAGGCACGTCATTGGGGCGCTCTGCAAAGGCTGCGAACAGCTCCTTCAGCGAGGCCACAGAGCCTGCCACGGTTTTGATGCCAACCGGTTTGCCAGTGACCTCGCGAATTTTCACAACCATATCAAGCAATTGGTTGTGATTGGCGATATCTGTGTGGCGATTGGGAGAGATAGACGCCTGCCCTTTTGGGATGCCGCGGATCTTGGCGATCTCGGCGTTCACTTTGGCGGCAGGCAGAATACCACCTTTGCCGGGTTTGGCGCCTTGAGCGAGTTTGATCTCGAACATCTTAACGGTTTCATGCGACGCAACTTCTTTCAAACGCTCTTCAGACAGGTTGCCGGCTTCATCACGCACGCCGTATTTCGCTGTGCCGATTTGGAAGACCAAATCACAACCGCCTTCTAGGTGAAACGGAGAGACGCCGCCTTCGCCTGTGTTCATCCAAACCCCTGCTTTTTTGGCGCCTTTGCTGAGAGCCGTGACCGCTGGGCGAGACAAAGCACCATAGCTCATGCCGGAAATATTGAAGAAAGACGGGGCGTTATACGGAATTCG
The DNA here is from genome assembly GCA_947499725.1 of uncultured Paracoccaceae bacterium. Taxonomy (GTDB): domain Bacteria; phylum Pseudomonadota; class Alphaproteobacteria; order Rhodobacterales; family Rhodobacteraceae; genus Cognatishimia. The sequence goes on from CANMPK010000002.1 coordinate 3,058, forward strand.
GGCGGTTGGGCCGATCAACAAAGGTTCGGTTTTGGAATACTGATCATCCAGCGGAGGATAGGCGGCGTTCACAAAGATCGGCGTGCCGGGCACGGCGATGTTGCGGGTGGACCCAAAGGCCACCGTATTGCTTTTACCGGACCCCGCACGGCCAATCCATTCGCGTTGGGCGCGGTTGAAGGGCAGCTCTTCACGGTCCATGGCAAAGAAATACTGGCGGAAGAACTCCCCTAAGGTGCTGAAAATATGACGGAAACGCCCAAGCACTGGATAGTTCCGACGGATCGCATCCTGTGTTTGTAGACGGTCCATGACGAACACGATCAACATCAACAGGGCGGCAACGCCCACGACAAAAACAAATAAAACGGCCAAAGCGTTGACCGCGTTCATGGCAAAACCCATAGGTGCCTTCCTTCTTCTCAGTACCTAGGGGCAGGTTATCCGAGGTTTGCGCGACAGTCTTGTAGCTTTTCTGTGAAGGGGCCCGTGCGCAGCCTTAACATTCAAGAAAGGTGGCAATTCGCCCCTTTCGGCGTCTGAAATGTACACTTTATATATGTGCGCTTTTCAGACATCCGTTTAGGCTCGGTTTGGGCTGTGGCCAGAAACCGGCAGTAGGATTTGCGAAAGGCCCCTGCCACAAACTGACAGCACCGCATGAGATACCGAACCGCAGAAACGTACGACTGGGCGAAGGAGCCGATAGAATGAAAATGGATTACGTGGTGCTGGGCACAAATGACATGGCGCAGGCTGTGGGATTTTATGATGCGATTTTTGACACGATGGGGATTGCGCAAATCGGGGCGAGCGATCGGATGACCTATTGGGGTGGCGAGGAGTTCGCCTTTGCGGTGGCTTTGCCTTTTGATGGCGAAAGCGCGCGAGCGGGCAATGGCACGATGATTGGCTTTGGCGCGGGATCACAAGAGGCGGTGGATCGCTTGCATCAGATGGTGCTGGATTTGGGCGGCACAGATGAGGGCGCGCCGGGGCCTCGGGGGCCGCGTTATACAGGATATGCGCGAGACCTAGATGGCAATAAAATCTGCTTTTACGCTTAAGAGAGACTGATTTGAGCTTTGGCGCGGGAATAAGGTTGACCTTTTGCGCGCCAAGGCCGACCACAGCGATATGAGTTCAAACGACCTTTCCGCATTGATGGCACCGCTTTGGGCAGGCGAGTTTCGCTTTGTCGCGTTGGATGTGGAAACGGCGAACCGCAATAGCGCGAGCATTAGCCAGATTGGTTTGGGCTGCGCTCGGCCGGATGGCGAAGTGTTAACCTGGTCGTCTTACGTTGATCCGCAGATGGATTTTAACCCGTTTAATATCGAATTGACTGGAATCAGTCCCGACATTGTGCGCGGCGCGCCGATCTTTCCGGAGCTTTGGGCGGTGTTAGAGCCGTTTCTGGCACAGCATGCTTTGGTGCAGCACAGCCGGTTTGATGAAAAGGCAATTGATGCCTCTTGTTTGCATCATGGGCTGAAACGCCCCGGATGGTATTGGGTGGATAGCGTGAAAGTGGCGCGCAAGGCTTGGCCAGAGCTGAAGGGCAATGGCGGGCATGGGCTCGCGAATTTGAAGACCGTTTTGGGTTTGGAGTTTGATCACCACGACGCAGGCGAAGATGCCCGCGCCTCGGCGCAGATCGTTCTGGCGGCGCAAGAGCGGCTCGGGGTGACATTGGCGGATTTGGTGCCGCCGCCCAAGCCGGTGCAGTTGACGTTGGATTTGTGAGGGGTCGTAAAAGGTGGGGTGAAACCCCACCCTACGGATGGGTAAGCCGGGCTTAAGCCCGGCCTACGGTTTAATGCACGACTGCGTCGTCTGGTTTTGGGCGGCCGGAGGTGCCGAGGCGGTCTCCGATTTTGAGGCCCTCGGGGGTGGCGGAGACGGGGATTGTGTCTCCGTCTTTGATGTCGCCGCCCAGCAGCATTTCGGCCAATGGGTTTTGCAAGGCGCGTTGGATCACCCGTTTCAGAGGGCGTGCGCCGAAAACTGGATCGTAGCCTTCATCTGCCAGCCATGTTTTCGCATCGGCATCCAGCGCGAGGCTGATTTTTCGGGCAGCAAGCCGTTTGATCAGGCGCGCCAGCTGGATGTCGACGATGCCGTCCATATCCTCGCGCCCCAGACGATCGAAGATGATGGTTTCATCCAGACGGTTCAGGAATTCCGGACGGAAGTGCGCGCGTACGGCGTCCATCACATCGCGGCGAGCACCTGAGGCATCAGCCCCATCCGGCAATTGGCTGAGCGCCTGTGCGCCGAGGTTAGACGTGAGGATGATCAGCGTTTGCTTGAAATCCACCGTGCGGCCCTGCCCGTCCGTTAGGACACCGTCGTCCAGCACTTGCAGCAGCACGTTGAAGACATCGGGGTGGGCTTTTTCCACCTCGTCAAACAGCACGACTTGGTACGGGCGACGGCGCACGGCTTCGGTGAGGACGCCGCCTTCATCATAGCCCACATAGCCCGGAGGCGCGCCGATCAGGCGGGCGACCGCGTGTTTTTCCATGAATTCGGACATGTCGATGCGCACCATGGCGCTGTCGTCGTCAAACAGGAAATCCGCGACGGCTTTGGTGAGCTCGGTTTTCCCCACGCCGGTTGGGCCAAGGAAGAGGAACGAGCCCAGCGGGCGGTTTTCGTCGTTCAGACCCGCGCGGGCACGGCGCACAGCATTCGATACGGCGGTGACTGCTTGGGATTGGCCGATGACGCGCTTGTGCAGATCTTCTTCCATACGCAGCAGTTTTTCCCGCTCGCCTTCCAGCATTTTCGACGTCGGGATGCCTGTCCAACGTTCAACCACGGCGGCGATTTGTTCGGGGCGCACGGCCTCTTCGACCATGGCGTCTGAGCCTTCTTCTTCGGCTTCGGCCAGAAGCTTTTCAAGGCTTGGGATCACGCCGTAAGACAGCTCTCCGGCTTTGGCGAGATTGCCGTCGCGTTTGGCGATATCTAAGTCAGCGCGGGCTTGGTCGAGCTGTTCTTTCAGATCGCGCGCTTGGGACAGCTTATCGCGGCCCGCTTGCCATTTGGCGGTCAGCTCGGCGGAGCGGTCTTGCAGATCGGCGAGGTCTTTTTCCAGTTTCTCAAGACGGTCCTTAGAGGCTTGATCGTCTTCCAGACGCAGGGCTTCGCCTTCGATCTGCAATTGCAGGATTTGGCGGTCGAGCGCGTCCAGTTCCTCTGGTTTAGAGTCGACTTCCATGCGCAGACGGCTTGCCGCTTCGTCCATTAGGTCGATGGCTTTGTCAGGCAGGAAGCGATCTGTGATGTAGCGGCTGGAGAGGTTGGCCGCAGCGACCAATGCGCTGTCAGAGATGCGCACGCCGTGGTGCAGCTCGTATTTTTCCTTGATGCCGCGCAGAATAGACACGGTGTCTTCCTCGGTGGGTTCTTCCACGATCACCGGTTGGAAGCGGCGCGCGAGGGCGGCGTCTTTTTCCACGTATTTGCGGTATTCATCCAAGGTGGTGGCGCCGACGCAGTGCAGCTCGCCACGGGCAAGCGCCGGTTTGATCAGGTTGGCCGCATCCATCGCGCCGTCGGCTTTGCCTGCGCCCACAAGCGTGTGCATTTCGTCGATGAACAGGATGATGTCGCCCGCTGCTTCGGTGACTTCGGTGAGGATCGCCTTGAGGCGTTCTTCGAATTCACCGCGATACTTTGCGCCTGCGATCAACGCGCCCATGTCGAGGGCGAGCAGTTGTTTGTTGCGTAGGGATTCTGGCACGTCGCCATTGACGATGCGCAGGGCCAAGCCTTCGGCGATGGCGGTTTTACCCACGCCAGGTTCACCGATCAGAACCGGATTGTTCTTGGTGCGGCGCGAGAGCACCTGCATGGCGCGGCGGATTTCTTCGTCGCGGCCAATGATCGGATCGATTTTGCCTTCGCGGGCCCGCTCCGTCAGATCTTGGGCGTATTTCTTGAGCGCATCATAGCCTTCTTCGGCAGAGGCGCTGTCGGCGGTGCGGCCTTTGCGGATGTCGTTGATCGCAGCATTCAGCGCCTGTGCATTCACAGCGCCTGATTCCAAAGCTTCGCGGGCTTTGGATTTCACAAGCGCCAAAGCCATCAAGATGCGCTCGACCGGCACGAAGCTGTCGCCTGCTTTCTTGGCAACTTTCTCGGCCTCGGTCAGCACTTTGACGGTTTGATTGTCCATATAGGGCTGGCCAGCATCGCCAGAGACCTTGGTGATTTTGCCCACGGCGGTTTCGACCGCATCTGCCACGCGGGCAGGCGCGCCGCCAGCACGAGAGATCAGGTTGGTCGCAAGACCCTGATCATCATCCAGCAATGCTTTCAGAAGGTGTTCTGGCAAAAGCCGTTGGTGGTTTTCGCGCATGGCGATGGTCTGCGCTGCTTGAACGAAACCGCGTGACCGTTCGGTGAACTTGTTGAAGTCCATCGGTATTCTCCTTTTATAAGCGCCCGGTGTTGGAATGGCGCCCGCTAAGCGGCACGCCCCATTATGGGCCTCGGTTCTAATTTGGTCACCCTTTTGTGAAGCTTCAACCCTTTTGGATAGAAGAAACTTCTGAGATCAGAAGATATTGTGGACAAATACAAGTTACGGGGAAAGACAGGAAAAGTTTCACTGTGAAACGCCTGCGCGCAACCTGCAATTTAAGAGGGAGTTTTGGGAATCTGGTGCTGCCATGCTGATTCAGAAAATAGAAATAGTCGACCAGACCCGCGATGAGTCGCGGGGGGTGGAGACTGTGACGATCTGCCTGCATGGTCCGGCGCGGCGGGTGTTTACCACCTGTACGGTTTCCGATGCGGATCTGGCCGATGGCGCGGATTTTAGTGCAGTGGTGGCCACGAAGGTGGTTTATCAATTGCGCCGCATGCCAGAGTTTCGCACGGGGCAAGATTCATTAGAGCTGGATGGCAATTTGGATTCGGAATTGAGCCTCGCGCAGGATCAAGGACCTATTAATAAATTGGCGGCACAATGACCTTCTGAATAGGAGGTTTTATGCAGGTTACCCATACAGAATTACAATCTTGGCACTTAACGGCGAATGGGCTGTGTCGCGGCATGATTTTGTTGCATGGCGACGACGGCGCGCGGTTTCAGGTGAAATGTGAAGTACCGCGCACAGATGACATGGGGCGCAGCGCGTTGAATGCCGCGTTGGCGCAAGAAGCGATGCGGCAGTTGTGTAGCTTGCCAGAGTTTCGCAATGCGCCGCCCAAGCTGGCGCCCCATGCGATCCCTTTGATGCACTAGCAGGATTCGGGGCGGTTTAGGCGCGTAAGCCTTGCACGTATAGGGATTGCGGCCTAGGAAGGGCCGATTTCTTTGCAGCCGGAGCCTTTTGTGATGACCCAATCCCCAGCCGATGACCGCCTGATTGTTGCCCTTGATGTGCCAAATGCCGTTTCTGGGCTGAAGCTGGCGGAAGAGATTGGCGACGCCGTGTCTTTTTATAAGATCGGCTTGGGTATGCTGACAGGCGGCGGTTTGGCCTTGGCAAACGAGCTGAAGGGCGAGTTTGGCAAGCGTATCTTCTTGGATATGAAACTGTTTGATATCGGCGCGACTGTGGAAAACGCAGTACGGGGTTTGGCGCAGTTTGATCTGGATTTCCTAACGGTGCATGGCGACCCCTATGTGGTGAAAGCGGCCAAAGAAGGGGCTGGCGGGTCTGATATGAAAATTCTCGCCGTGACTATTCTGACGTCGTTGGATCGCGAAGACCTGAATGGCGCGCTGATCAAAGACGGTGAAATTCGCGATCTGGTGCAGGAACGTGCGGGCAATGCCTTTGTGGCTGGTGCGGATGGCGTGATCTGCAGCCCGCAAGAAGCGGCGCTGATCCGTGCGCTGCCAGAGGCCGAGGGCAAGTTGATCGTGACGCCTGGTGTGCGTCCGGCGGGCGCGGATTTGGGTGACCAAAAGCGTGTTGCGACCCCTGCGAATGCGGTGGCGGATGGGGCAGACCATATCGTTGTGGGCCGTCCGGTCTGGCGGTCTGAAAATCCGCGCGCGGCGGCGCAGGCGATTGTGGCAGAGCTGAACTCTGCACAGGCGGTGCGGTCTAACCGCTAAGCGGCTAAAGACCCGCGATCCAATCAGCCATGCGTTTTTGAAAATTCGGGATGGCTTTGGGATGGGTAAGATAGTCATCCGGCGTCATCATTTTGATCTGCTGCCCCTCATCGCCAAGCTGCATGGGCGCGGCGCGGTCTTCGCTGAGACGCGCGACAAAGAACCAACGATCATGACCGCGACTGTGATAGGCGCGGGCACAGAGCAGATCGGTGGGTTTAAGCTTTAGGTTCACCTCTTCCATGGTTTCGCGGGCGACGCTGTCAAAGGGGCTCTCGCTGTTTTCGCGCCCGCCGCCCGGAAGATCCCAGTGGTTTGGCCATGCGATCTTTGGGTTGTCATCGCGCAGCAGCGTGATGATACGGCTGCCGACAAAAACCGTCAGCTTGGCGCCGATAAACTGGATGGAATCGCCGTTTTGAAATGCTAATCTGGAAACCTGTTCCATACGGATTTTGAAATGCCTGCTTTGTGTCGCGATTGTTTTACTGAGGTGCATGACACCCGACGCTGCCCGTCTTGTGGCGGGATGCAGATCGTGCGGCATGACGAGCTGTTTGATCTTAGCATCGCCCATATGGATTGCGATGCTTTTTACGCGAGTGTGGAAAAACGTGACAATCCGGAGCTGGCCGATAAGCCGGTGATTATTGGTGGTGGGCACCGCGGCGTTGTGTCGACTGCCTGTTATGTGGCGCGTATTCGTGGCGTGCGCTCTGCCATGCCGATGTTTCAGGCGATGAAGCTGTGCCCTGATGCGGTGGTGGTGAAGCCGCGCATGGAGGTTTACGCCGAGACCAGCCGGAAGATTCGCGCCTTGATGGACGAGTTGACCCCTTCGGTGGAGCCATTGTCGCTGGATGAGGCGTTCATGGATTTAACCGGCACCGAGAAACTGCATGGCGCGCCGCCTGCGGTGATGCTGGCGCGGCTGGTGAAGCGGATGAAGGATGAAATTGGGGTGACGGGCTCGATTGGGCTGTCGCACAATAAGTTCTTGGCGAAAGTGGCCAGTGATTTGGATAAGCCGCAGGGGTTTGCGGTGATTGGCAAGGCGGAGACCGATGATTTTCTGCGCGACAAGCCGGTGCGCCTGATTTGGGGCGTGGGGCCAGCGGCGCAGGAGTCGCTGGATCGTGCGGGGATTCATACGTTTTCGGATTTGCTGCGGTGGGATCAGCAAGAGTTGGCGGATCGTTTCGGCAGCATGGGGTTTCGTCTGTGGCATTTGGCGCGGGGGCAAGACAGCCGGAAGATTTCGGCGCGGGCCCCTGTGAAGAGCATCAGCAAAGAGACCACGTTTTTTGAGGATACCAGCTCGCTGGATGTGCTGGATGGGCATATTTGGCGGCTTAGTGAGCAGGTGGCGGATCGCGCCAAGGCCAAGAGCAAGGCGGGGCGTGTGGTTGTGTTGAAGCTGAAACGCGCGAATTTCTCGCTGATTTCGCGGCGGGTGAGTCTGCGGGATGCCACGCAGATGGCCGATACGATTTACGCGACTGCGCGGGGGCTGTTTGATCAGGTGGGCAATGAAGGGCCGTATCGTCTGATTGGTGTGGGGATATCGGATATTGTCGACGAGAGCGCGGCGGATTTGAGTGGTGATTTGCTGGACCCGCAGGCCGCGCAGCGGCGGAAGGCAGAACGGGCGACGGATTCCATTCGTGCGCGATTTGGCAAGGATGCGATCCAAAAGGGGCGTGGGATCCGGCGGTGAGGGCTTGATTGGGGGCGCTGCCCGTCGCAATGGAACACTTGGGGGCTCTGCCCCCAAACCCCCGAGGTATTTGAACCAAGAAAAAGTAAAACGCGGAATCATTTGTGGATAATTTGTATCCATGATAATTTTTATCCACGAATCAGGAGAGCCAGATGAAACTGAGTGATGGTGTGGAAACAGCGTTGCATTGCACTGCCAGCCTTGCGGGTTTGCCCGAGGGGGCTGTGTTGCCAGCGGCGGCCATGGCGGCGGGGTTTGAGGTCTCGCCGAGCTATTTGGTGAAACATCTGAAGGCTTTGGTGGCGGATGGCATTCTGATTTCAGAGCCTGGTCCAACGGGGGGATACCGGTTGGGGCGGGCGGCCAGTGAGATCACGTTTTTGGATATTGTTCTGGCGGTTGAAGGCCCGCAGCATGCGTTTCGGTGTAAGGAAATCCGGCGCAATGGGCCTTGTCGTTTGGGAGATGATGCCTTTCCGGCCCCTTGTGGGATCAAACTGGCGATGTGGAAGGCTGAAGCCGCGTATCGCGCGGCTTTGGCGGATGTGACGATCGCCTCGATCGTAGAGGATTTTGTGGAAACCAGTGATCCGCGCGTCGTGCAGCGGAGTGCGGATTACGTGGCAGAGCATACGAGGCGCAAACCCTAACCCAACCTGACATTGGAGAGATTCATGCAACCACGCCTAAACTATTGGGACGCGGCCCCTACCCTTGTGCAACATTTCCTGACCCTGAACAGCGCGATTGAAGGCGCGGGGCTGGAAGCCTCGTTGATTCATTTGGTGAAGCTGCGCGCCTCGCAGATCAATGGCTGCGCTTATTGTATTGATATGCACAGCAAGGAAGCGCGCAAGGATGGCGAAACGCAGCAGCGGCTGGATTTGCTGCCCGCTTGGAAAGACAGCTTTTTGTATACGCCGCGTGAACGCGCAGCCTTGGCTTGGGCGGAAGCGGTGACTTTGCTGGGGCGGGATGCGCCGGAAGATGCGCTTTATGCGGCGACGCGGCAGCAGTTTGATGAGGAAGAGATCGTGAAGCTGACGGCAGTGGTGACCATGATCAACACATGGAACCGCATTTCCATCGCTTTTGGCGCTGTGCATGCGCCGGCAGAAGCAGCTTAAACAGAACAGGCGGCGGGGATTTCCCTGCCGCCTGCCTTTCATTGAATGATCAGGCGTCGCCTTCGATCATATCCACGCGGGTGGCGTGGCGGCCGCCTTCGAAGTCTGTGCCCAAGAACGCATCGACGATTTCCAGCGCGAGGCCTTCGCCTGTGACGCGTGCGCCGATGGAGAGCATGTTGGCGTTGTTATGGGCGCGGATCATGCTGGCAGAGAATGTATCTGTGCAGACACCGCAACGGATGCCCGGCACTTTGTTAGCGGCCATCATGATGCCCTGCCCTGTGCCGCAAAGAATGATGCCCAGATCCGCGTCGCCTTTGGCCACTGTGTTGGCTGCGGCTGCGCCGTGCTTTGGGTAATGTGTGCTTTCAGGTGTTGTCGGCCCGATATCGGTGACGGTGTAGCCTTTGGCCTCGATATGTTTTGCGATGGTTTGGCGCAGATCGATGGCGGCGTGATCGCTGGAGAGGACAATGCGTTTAGAAGCAGACATGGTGCGTTCCCATTTGGTCAAGAGATATGCGCGCTGATAGGCGCAAAGGGGCCTGCGGGTAAAGGGGGATTGCGTGCGAAGGCCGTGTTTCTGGCTGGGTTACTCTGCGGCCAATTGTTGCGGGGTCTGGCCCATGGCAACGATATTGCCGACCACCTCTTGCAAGCGGCGGCGCATCTCTTGGAAATCGCGGTGCGGGGTGATGCTGGGCTCGTCCATATAAAGGGAGCGATCAATCTCGATCTGGAGCGCGTGTTGATTGCGCGAGGGGCGACCATAGTGTTGGGCGATATAGGCGCCTGCAAAGGGGGAGTTGCGTGAGACGCTAAAGCCAGCGTCGATAAAGGCCGCTTCGACGTGATCGGTGATATCGGCGCGGCAGGCGGCGCCGAAGCGATCGCCTAGAACGATATTGGGGCGCTGGCCATCGGGGGCGCGCACGGAATCGAGGGCCTCGTGCGGCATGGAGTGGCAATCGATCAGAATCGCCTCGCCGAAGTGTTCGCGCGTGGTGTTCAGCAGGGTTTGCAGCTTGTCATGATAGGGGCGCCAGTAGGTTTCGATGCGGCGTTGCGCTTCTTTGAGTTGAAGCTTTCCGTGGTAGATGGGCCGCCCGCCTGCGACGACGCGCGGAATCACACCGAGGCCAGAGGCGACGCGGGGGTTTTTGCCGCTGCCGATGATGCCGGCGATCAAAGCGGGATCAAGTTCTTCGGCGCTGCGGTTGTAATCCACAAAGGCGCGCGGGGCTGCGCCGCGCAAAAAAGGCGCGCCGAGTTCGGACGCGACATCAAACAGGCGATCCACATAGGCGTCTTCGCTGCTGCGCAAGGCTTTTGCAGTGAGAATCGTTTGACCCAAGAACCAATCTGGGTAATCACGCCCACTGTGCGGGGACGCGAAAACCACGGATGTGGACAGTTCCGTCGGGATATCGACTGTATAGGCGCGCTTTGGCATTCAGACTCCTGCTTTGATTAAATCATAGACCGAAACATATAATTGTCGAAAGCCCTTGATCCCCTTTGCGACTCCTTTTATAGACCCCCCACCAGCGCGGGTATCCGCGCCCTTTTTTATTAAAGGGCACTGATCTGCAAAGGTTTCATGGGCGATTAGCTCAGCGGTAGAGCACTTCGTTGACATCGAAGGGGTCACAAGTTCGATCCTTGTATCGCCCACCATGAATTCATCGACCCGCCGCATTGGGTTGCCCGTTAACAGGCGCACGCCGCGCCGCGATATGAGGAGAAGGCTATGAAGGTCAAGAACTCACTCCGCTCGCTCAAGCAGCGTCACCGCGATTGCCGTGTTGTGCGCCGTAAGGGCCGCGTTTACGTCATCAACAAGACGCAACGCCGTTTTAAAGCACGTCAGGGCTAAGCTTCGCTTACCTTTGTCGTTGTCTTAAAGACACGAGATTAAAAGCCGCTCTGTTTCAGAGCGGTTTTTCTTTTGCCTATTCGTTGGCGATGGTTGGTTGGCACCTCTGTTTTGGTTGTCCTTGGGGTGCAGGATGGCAGCCATAGGTTTTGAACCGGTTAAGGCTGGGCCTCACCGGTTCTATTTCCGAGATGCATGGATTTAGGCGCGGCTGAGACCCGTTTGTTCATTCTTGGCCAGACGGCCTACGAGACGGTTTTGCTGTTTGCGTTCCGGAATTTTGCGGGCAGGCACGTTCATGCCGGATTGCTCGCGCAATTCAGGGAACATCAGCAGCAATTCTTCGCGGGCCTCGCTGGGCACAGAGCGTAGGGCTTCGGTGCCTGTATAGAGGCTTTCTGTAGCGGCGCCTTCGGCGTAGATGATTTCGTGCTGATCAAAGACCAAGTGGTAATAGACCACGCGCGGCAGGGTTGGATCGACATAGATTCCCGGAAGAGCCGTGAGTTTCACCGCAGGCACCAGAACTTCGCTATCGCCAAACATACGTTCCACGACGGGGGCGTTCAGCAACATGCGGTGTTGGCGCGAGACGACAAGATCGCGGCGCGGTAGGCCGTTGCCCAAAGCGCCTGCCACGATGCGCACCGGTTGGAGCTTGTCGTTTTCGCGCATTTCACGCGCGCCAAAGCCAGTGCTCAGCACCATGCGCAAAGTGAGCGGCGCGCCATCTTCGCCGATGACTTGCATACCGACTTTAAGGTCTTCGACCGGCACCTGTCCGTTTGGCGTTTCAACCAAAGTGCCATGCGTGAGGCATGGTGGCCCGAGATCCGTGTTTACATTCAGCACGCCCTGCGTGGTGACATAGGTGGAGCTGTTAAAGGTGGCGTCTTGCAGGACACTGCCATCGGTTGGCGTAAATACCTGAATGCCGCTGGAGAGGTAAAAGGTTGTGCCGGTGACCGTTGTGCGCGTGCCATCTGCATAGGTGACCGAAACGGTATCACCGGGGAAAACACGCGTGACATCGACGCCATTCACGGTGTCTCCACCACGGCGATCGATATCGTCGTCGTCGTCACTGTCTACCAGATCATAAACGCGCACTGCCAGGGTGGTGCCGCTTGGCGGGGGCGCAAATGGGTCCAGAATCCAAAACTGGTCTGTATAGGTGGTCGGCATGCCTGCTCCACAGCGTTAACGCTGCTTTTATTTGTATTAAGGCAAGGTTAAACCGCAAATAAGGCAAAAAAGTGGCAAGGGAATACTCTTTTAAAACAGAGTATTAATCCTGTTTCGCTCTCAATGTGACCCCTGTTTTGCGGCAAATAAGGCAGCGGCGCCTTATACAAGGCCTAATTCAGCCGCTTTCCTCACAATCACACCCGTTTAAATCTGACGCAGCCGAAACCACAGTGCCTTTGGCTGACACGCGAAATTCCGCGCAATATAAGCCCAGTTTGAGAGTTCAGCACACTACATCTAGATTTACTCTCCTTAATGGGGTATATTGAACCTATCGGAGTTCAAGACTCATTTCCTTTTCCAAGACCGGAAATCTCGGCTCGTCTGCCTCAGTAACGTTCCGGGAAAAGTCACTCCCACTCCCTCGCTGTACAGAAATGTCAGCGGGGGTCTTTTTATGTCGCGAGATATTTTCTGAGAAAATTTAGGTCAGTGTGGCCAGATGCCTGAGCAGGATTTCACGAAAGGCGACAACGCGCGCGGAAGACCAGACATCGCGATGGGCGACCATCCACATATCGGGAATGTCGCGTTGCGGGATCTGAGAGATCGGTTTGAGGCAGTCATAGCGTTCGGCCAAGATCGTTGGCATACGCAGGATCCCCATGCCAGAGCAGGCGGCGTTGACGAGGGACATCATGTCATCGGTGATCATACGCGCGCGGTGGTTGGGATGTGTCGCTGTTTTTTCCAAGCTCAGATCTTGGAACGGTTCAAGCACCACCCATTCGATCAGCGCTTGGGGGTCTGTGTTAATTTGATCGACCCATTTTTGGACGCCATAGACGGCGTTTTTCTGGGACAACAAGCGCCGCCCAATCAGGCTGTCCCCCGGATCATTGCTGATGCGGATGGCGATATCTGCTTCGCGGCGGTTCAGGTCGAGCAATTCCAGTGAAGAGCGCACGCGCAGATCGACGTCGGGGTAGGTTTCGATGAACTCTTCAAAGGCAGGCGCCAGCAAGGTGGTGCAGACCAATTGCGGCGCGGTGACGGTGAGAACGCCGGAGAGGGTTTGGCTGGCCCCTGCCAAACCGCGCATCAGATCGTTTTCTTGGGTTTCCATCGCGGTGGCTTTGCGGGCCACTTCGAGCCCTGCATCGGTGGCGTGGTAGCCATCGGCCAGACGTTCAAACAGGCGCAGGCCCAGATCATCTTCGGCGCGTTTCACGCGGCGGGCCACGGTGGTGTAGCTGACATCAAGCGTATCGGCGGCGTTGGCCAAGGAGCCTTCGCGCACAAGATGCATGACTGTTTTTAGATCGTCCCAATGCACTGGCATTTGCTCATCCCCTTTTTTGGTCTTGTCGTTAGGTTAAGCCGGTGGTTTCGCCCAATCTATGTAGGAAATGTGACGCATCAAGGGGCGATCGTATTTGCGTGCGTAATCCCGCCAACTTCCGTCAGCAGGGGCGCTGAAACAGAAAGATGTCGAGGACTCTTGAACTGGCGAGTCGGGCAAGGTAGTTGATTCGTCCCTTATGGAGCGTTAACCTCTACCTATGGCTGTATGTCTGCTATATCGCCAACGCGCCACGCGCCGCCCTCGGTATTACCGTGTGGAGCTGGCCTATGACCTGTTCGACAACGTGTCTGTCATGTGTGAATGGGGCATTGCGGGTGGGAAAGCCAACGCCACCAAGCTGACCTTTAGCAACCTGCGCGACGCTTCGATCGAAGCGGACCGCCGCCGCAAACGCGCCCAGCGCCGTGGCTATGCGCGGTTGGATCGCGCTTTGGCGGTTGCTTAAACGGCTTCGACCCGCACTGCGGCGAATTTGAATTCTGGGATTTTGCCGTAGTGGTCTATTGCGGGATTGGTCAGGATGTTCGCTGCCGCTTCCACAAAGGCGAAAGGCAGGAACACCATATCTTCAGAGACAGCTCGGTCGGCGCGGGCCATGACGGTGATGCTGCCGCGGCGGGTGGTGAGGCGAAGCATTTCACCTGCATTTACGCCCAAACGGCGTAGGGTTTTGGGGTGAAGGGAGCAGTTTGCTTCTGGCTCTACCGCGTCCAGCACTTTTGAACGGCGCGTCATCGAGCCTGTGTGCCAATGTTCCAACTGGCGGCCTGTGGTGAGGACCATTGGGTATTCGGCATCGGGGGCTTCGTCTGGCGCGATCACCGCGGCAGGGGTGAAACGCGCGCGGCCGTCTGGGCGGGGGAAGCCGTCGCCAAAGACAATGGCTTGCCCCGGGTCGGTTTCAGAGAGGGATGGGTAGGTCACCGTTTCGGTTTCTAGCCGTAGCCACGTGATGTTGTTCAGGCTTGGCATGTTCAGTTTCATCTCGGCAAAGACTTCAGAAACATCTGGATAGTCCCACGGCAGGCCGATGCGTTGGGCGAGATCGACCGTGATGCGCCAATCTTCGCGGGCCTCGCCCGGTGGGGTGACGGCAGGGCGAACACGTTGCACTTGGCGGTTGGTGTTAGACACCGTGCCGTTCTTTTCATAGAGCGTCGACGCCGGCAGGATGATGTCTGCGAAGTTGGCGGTTTCGGTTAAGAAGATGTCTTGCACAATCATCAGGTCGAGCTTGGCAAACGCCTCGCGCGCATGGTCTACATCGGGGTCGGACATGGCGGGGTTTTCGCCTTGGATGTACATGCCTTTGATCTTGCCGGCATACACATGATCCACGATCTCGGTGACGGTGAGGCCCGGTTCGTTGGAGAAGTCTCCGCCCCCCCACACATCGGTGAAGGATCGGCGCACATCGTCGGATGTGACGGTTTGGTAGTCGGGCAGGAACATCGGGATCAGGCCCGCGTCTGATGCACCTTGCACGTTGTTTTGGCCGCGCAGGGGATGCAGCCCAGCGCCCGGTTTGCCGACATTGCCAGTCATCAATGCCAGCGAGATCAGGCAGCGCGAATTGTCTGTGCCGTGGATGTGTTGGCTGACGCCCATGCCCCAGAAGATCAGCCCTGCTTTGGCCTTGGCAAATGTGCGCGCCACGCGGCGGATTTGGTCGGGGGAAATGCCGCAGATCGGCTCCATCGCTTCGGGGCTGAATTGGCGCAGGTGGTCTTTCTCGGCCTGCCAGTTTTCTGTCCAGCGGGTGATGTAATCTGCGTCGTATAGCTCTTCCTCGACGATCACATGCATGATCGCGTTCAACAGGCTGACATCTGCGCCAGGGCGGAATTGCACCATTTCATCGGAAAAGCGGCGTAGGCCGACGCCGCGCGGGTCCATCACGATCAGCTTGCCGCCGCGTTTGGTGAACTGTTTGAAATAGGTGGCTGCTACGGGGTGGTTTTCGATGGGGTTGGCCCCGATCACAATCGCCACATCTGCGTTTTCGATTTCGTTGAAGGTGGCGGTGACCGCACCTGAGCCGACGTTTTCAATCAGCGCCGCCACAGACGAGGCGTGGCACAGGCGCGTGCAGTGGTCGACGTTGTTGTGTTTGAACCCTTGGCGGATGAACTTTTGGAAGAGATAGGCCTCTTCGTTGGTGCATTTGGCGGATCCAAAGCCCGCGACGGATTTAGGGTCTTCTGCCCGCAAATCGATCAGTTTTTGCGCGGCAAGGCCTAGGGCTTCGTCCCATGTGGCTTCGCGGAAGTGGGTGGAGAGATCCCCCGGATCAACGTTGAGCCCTTTGGCTGGGGCATCGTCTCGGCGGATCAGGGGTTTGGTCAGGCGGTGGGGGTGGTGGATGTAGTCAAAGCCAAAGCGGCCTTTGACGCAAAGACGCCCTTCGTTGGCGGGGCCGTTGATGCCTTCAACGTATTTCACCTTACCGTCTTTGACCTTGAGGCTGACTTTGCAGCCCACGCCGCAGAAGGGGCAGACGCTTTCGGTTTCACTTTCAAAGTCGGCGCTGTCGCCGGTTTGAGCGTCGTCCAATACGGTGGCGGGCATCAGGGCGCCGGTTGGGCAGGCTTGCACGCATTCGCCGCAGGCCACGCAGGTGGAAGCGCCCATGGGATCGTTGATGTCAAAGACGGGATAAGCCTCGTGGCCGCGCCCTGCCATGCCGATCACATCGTTCACTTGGACGTCGCGGCAGGCCTGCACACAGAGGCTGCAGGAAATGCAGGCATCCAGATTGACGCGCATGGCAACGTGGCTGTCATCTAATAAGGGGATGCGCCCCTCTTCGAGCTTAGGGAAGCGGCTTTCGCTGACGCCATTCAGATCTGCCATATCCCAGAGGTGGCTGGATTTATCGCGCGCCTCTGCGCGGGGCGGCTGATCGGCCAGCAGCAATTCGACCACCATTTTGCGCGCATTCGTGGCGCGGGCGGAGTTGGTGGTGACGACCATGCCGTCGGCTGGTTCGCGAATACAGGAGGCTGCAAGGCTGCGCTCGCCTTCGATTTCGACCATGCAGGCGCGGCAGTTGCCGTCGGGCCGATAGCCGGGGGCGGGTTTGTGGCACAGGTGCGGGATCACGAGGCCTTTGCCGTTGGCCACTTCCCAAATGGTTTCACCCGGCTGCGCCGTGACGGTTTCTCCATCGAGGGTAAATGTGATGCTGGCACTCATGCTGACCTCCACTTTGTGACGTTAAGTTTATCCGAGCAGAGGCAAGGGCCAAGCCACAAACGCATTTTCAAGGTGAGTTTGGCGAGCTATCAGAGCTTTGACGGTCACAAAACTTTCGTATCCGCGACATATGGGCTGATCGGATCACGCCTTGGGTGCCGGTACCAAGTTCAAGCGGCATCGGGTTTTAGACTTCGGACAAAGGAAAGCGCATGTCCCACATAACATTGATCCGCCACGGGCAGGCCAACACCCATGCCAAGGATGAGGCCAGCTATGACAAGCTGTCGGATTTGGGCCATCAGCAGGCGCAGTGGTTGGGGGAGTATCTGACGCAGACACAGGCGCATTACACGCGGGTCTATTGCGGTACGTTGCGGCGGCATATCGAAACGGCGCAAAGTTTGGGTGCGGATCGTTATGGCGAGATCGTTCAGGATGCGCGTTTGAATGAGTTTGGGTATTTCGCGCTTGAGCTGGCGATGTTTGAGCAAAAGGGGCTGGCCCGCCCGACAAGCCGTGAAGAATTCGCGCGCCATATGCCGCAGACTTTTGCCGCCTGGATGCATGATGAGCTGGACGGTCTTCCCGAGAGCTTTGCAGACTTCAACGCCCGTATCAGCGCGGCGATTGCGGAAATTCTGGAAGGATCAGGCCCAGCATTGGTGGTGACCTCGGCGGGTGTGATCAGCACAGTGATGCGCAATACATTGAAGTTGGAAGAAGAGAGCTGGGCCAGAATGTGTTTGGCGATCTACAACTCGTCCATGCATAACGTGCAAAGCTTTATGGATGCGCCGCTGCTGACGCAGTTTAACGGCATCCCGCATTTAGACCCGCGAGATCGCCATTACGCGCAGACGCATCTTTAAAGGAAGGGCTTAGGCCGCGTTCAGCAGATCGCTGTATTTATGCGCGTGGTCTTTGTGGATGTAGACGCAATCGCAATAGGGGCATTCGACCTTGCCGGTTTCATGCGATAGGCTGAGCCAGACGCGTGGGTGGCCCAAGGCCCCCTCGCCACCGTCACATGACACGCGATAGCTATCCACAATTTTGGTTTCTGGCGTATCAATCGACATTTGGCGGATCCTTCAGCTTGTCGTTTACATCCGGTTTGGCTATGCGCGACTATGATTGAACTCTGCTTTTGGGGCAAGCCTCGCAATGACTAAGAATGCAATTGAAATTCGCGACCTAACGAAAACCTACGCCAGCCAAGGGGCAGGTGCAGAGAAACACGCGCTGAAGGGCGTGGATTTGGATGTGAAAGCAGGCTCTATCTTTGGGCTTTTGGGGCCAAATGGCGCCGGTAAGTCGACCATGATCAACATCATGGCGGGGCTGGTGCGCAAGACCTCGGGCAAGGTGAACATCTGGGGTTTTGATCAAGATGAGAACCCGCGCCAATCGCGAGCCGCCATTGGGGTGATGCCGCAAGAGCTGAACATCGATCCGTTTTTCTCGCCGCGCAATGCGTTGGAAGTGCAGGCTGGCCTGTATGGCGTACCGAAGGCGCAGCGCCAAAGCGATGAGATTTTGCGGCTGGTGGGCCTAGAAGACAAGGCCCACGCCTATGCGCGTACTTTGTCTGGCGGGATGCGGCGGCGGTTGTTGCTGGCCAAGGCGCTGGTGCACAGTCCGCAGGTGTTGGTGCTGGATGAACCCACCGCTGGTGTGGATATCGAACTGCGCCAGATGCTGTGGGAAAACGTGCGAATGCTGAACCGCGAGCACGGCACGACGATCATTCTGACGACCCATTATTTGGAAGAAGCCGAAGAGATGTGCGATGAGATCGCCATTATTCAAAACGGCGCGAAGATCGCACAGGACAGCACCAGCAATCTGCTGGGCGGGCTGGATGCAAAAACGATGGTGATTATGCCCGAAGAGGCCCCAAGCGCCCTGCCCGATTTGGAGGGCATTACGGCCTGTCAGCGCGACAATGGCGCGATTGCTTTGTCCTATCACACCCGCCAAACCAGCGCCGAAGACGTGCTGGGCGCGGTGCGTGCCGCGGGCATTCGCATTCGCGATGTGAAGACAGAGCAAGCCGATTTGGAAGATGTGTTCCTAGAGCTAACGCGCGGGGCGTAAACGGGCATTGAGGCCCCGTTTGATGGCCCGTTTACGAATATGCGCTAAATTCGCTGCGAATACGCGATTGGCTACTATTGTTTCTCGCGTCTCCGAAGAAGACCAGTATGATCGGACTGAAGGCATTGATCCAATATTGAACAAGCGAGACCGATTGATTGAGTTACGATTTTGAGCTGTATACGAGCCGCAAGCTGTCGCTAGATCCACCAAAGACCAGTGACGGCAGTCATATTCGCGTTGATGGGCCAGATCGTGTCGAAGAAGAAGACATCCCTGACAACTATCTACCCACCGTCGGGAAGAAACGCCTCCTCAATAGAATCCACCTAGAAGGAGACCTTAAGGCTTCGGATCAGGAAAACGTGGATGCTTGGCTAAAAGCGGTTGTTCTCGAAACAAAAGGCGTCCTCATTGATCTGCAAACAGAGCATTTTGAAACGCCAACAACATCGGGCCAGATCGCAGCAATTGACATCCAACCCAGTAACAACGGTTGGATGTCATTTCATTTCCAAGGTGGCGAAAAATTCTACGAAACCGGTTTTGCGGACATGCTTCGGGAAATTGCTCTTATCATGCCTGAAGCCGTTCCGACACGATACGGCTACTACGAACCGCTGCAAGGCAAAGTTGAACAAGGAGATGTCACAGACTTAATTTCATCCTTCAAGGATGAAACGGACATCTTCATGAAGTCAAAAACGCCCTTTGGCCATATTTTCGTTCAAACGCCATGCCAGAAGACTTTCGAGAGTTATCCGCAAAAACACTCCCTTCGTCGGGAATTTCTTTTGTGCAATGTTTGCTTCGAACTCCGCCCCAAGCTGTTCGCGCAACCAGCAAATTTAGAACGCCTCATATCTCTCTTTGAAAAGCTGTGTGTAACATTCGATGTGGTGTACGCGGAAATTATGCAAACAGAGGAATGGGGCAATTGGTTTTGGCGCGGCCTACCAGACCATAGGCCGCACACTATGTGTGTGGGGCGTGCCTACACAAGCGTTTGGCCAGACGTTCTTAAGACCGGCCGCAAGATTGGTAACCATCATCATCTCGTAAGCTCTGATCGTTTTGGAAACAAACCACCAAACCCACCAAGGGGCCTAATTGCACCAATTCAAACTCAAAGGAGCCCTGGTGGGCCAACCCAATACGCGTCTATTTTTCCGTTCGACTACGCGTTTGATCGCGACACGTATATTTGGTGACGATCTGCGAATTCTAAGCACTGAAAAGTGAGCGCAGAAATTCACAAAATCCTGCCCCCCAAATCAATCCGCAAACAGATGCGGTGTGGTCGCGATGGAACGCGCCTTGTCTTCGCTGACGCTTAAGAAATCCATGATCGGGCGCATGAAATCACCCATCTCATCATTTTCGCGAATACGGCCATAGTTCTCAAAGTTGGCATCGCGGATCGCGTCGCTTTCATCTTCCATGTCACGGCGAATGGTTGGAAGAATACGCGCAAGCGTTTCTGGCGGTGTCAGCTCGCCTGCCAATCCAATGCGGTTGGCGTGGCCTGTCAGATAATCATCGGAATAATCACACTGGATTTCCAACGCCCGTGTCACAGACCGGTCGTTGTAGAAATCATGCAGCAAATCTATCGACGCTGGATCCATACAGATGATCATGCGGTTGCTTTGGAAGTAATCAAACAACATACGGATCAAAGCGCGACGGTGACGCGTGCGCTTTTCGATGGTGGCTTGGATGCCGCCCAGATCCGGCAGATCCGTGTGTTCTTCATGGAAGAGGTAATCGATCGCAGGGATATTAGTCTCTTGCTTGATCTTGGCCATCATACGCTTGGCCACATGCCATTTTTTGCACACGAGGATCATCAATTCGCGTTCACGGCCCAGAGTCGCTTCGGTTTCCCAGAACCGGTTGGCAAAGCGGCGGCCGACGCGGCCACGGCCTGTGACGAATTTAAACAGGCTTGGCCCCTCGCCCGAAATTTTGAATTCAACGTCTTTGGCGGCGTATAGCTTGCCGAGCCGTTCTTTCAGCTCAACCGCATCAGGGCTGATCTTACGCGCGAACAAGTAATCTTGGTTTAGCAGCATGTCGTAGTGATCATTGTAGAACACGAGTGGCATGCCGTAGTCAGTGAACATGAGGAAGGTCAGCGTGCGTGTATTGATCTCATCGCCCGGGATCAAATGGCGTACAAGCGTTTGGAAAAACGTTTCATCCGGAATCCAGGTGGTGCGGAAGAAGCGCATCACGTCTTTGCGGGATTTCACCATCTCCATCACAGCTTCGATGGTTGGGCGGCGCAGACACCACCATTGGCTGCCGATCTGAATTTGCAGATCTTCCGGGATTTTACGAGTCAGACCGAAACGCTTTTGCAGATTGTAAGAGGCGTAGAACAGTTTCTTATGGGTGCGCTCATTGAAGAAGTGGCGATAGGTCAACCGCTCTTCTTTCATGCCAGTTTTGATCCAGTCACTTTCAAAATAATCGTAGCTTTCGATGAAATCGTAATCGTTTTCATCCAAATATTGATGCGCGTATTCCGAAGTTTTGATTGCAGCGCAGTCGCCAGAGAGCATGTAAAAGTGTGTCGCGCGCGGAAAATCACGCAGTGCAGCCTCGATTGCGTACAGCGTTGCTTGCACCAAAGACCACGCGCCCCAGCCGCATTTGATGCGTTTTGTGGCGAAGGTGACATGCGGGTTGTCGCCCAGAGCGTCTTGAATTTGTTGAAAATATTCCGGTTTGGCACGCGCATCGAAGTGAATCGCAATGAAATCGCCAGTGGCCGTCAATTGCTGCGCTTGTTGAATAATCGCCTGCGGGTCTTTGTGGCATAGCAGGATAAAAGCGATTTTTGCCATAGTGGAAACTGTAACCCTGTGTTAACCCGATTGTTGACCTTTTATAGGCTAACATAGATTGAATAAACTGAAGAATTTTGCTTTTTTAAAGACCACATAAAAATGTGGCTTAAAGAATTTAAGCTAAAAGACAGAACCGGAGGCTAGAGCTATGGGATTCCCGGGCACCTGGATGACAGAAAGTCAGAGCGTTGTGTACCGCGTCGTTCCGAAATGCGCCTGCTCGACCATTGGCCAGATCATGTATTACACGGATCACGGCAAATATTTTGACGGCGACATTCACGACTCAACAACCGGCCTGCACAAATGGGCGCAGGACGATAGCAAAGACCCAATCAGCAAAGTGGTGCATGGGCATGATAGCTATGCTTTCACATGCGTGCGCAACCCTTACACGCGTATCCTGAGTTCCTTCTTCGACAAAATTTGCGGCATCCAACGCAATGGCAAACGCTATCGTGGCAATATGGTGCCGATGCTGATCCAGAAATACGGGATCGAAGTGGGCGGCGACGACGGTAAACAAGAGTTTGACCAGATCCAAAGCTTCCGCCGCTTCTTATTGTTCGCGCGCGACACCATTCGCTGGCGCCGCCCGATGGACCCAGACATTCACTGGTCCGCCAGCTCTGGCCATGTGTCCACCTTCATCGTGAACGGCGGACGCTACGATAATATTTTCTGGACGGAACAATTCAACGACGGCATGCAATCTGTTCTGGATGCTATTGAAGTGCCCAATCCGATTGTCTTGGATGATGTGCCACGGTTCAACGAATCCGAAGGCCACGGCCCAAAACGCGCGCATCCCGTCGAAGACTACTTTGACGATATGTCGATGCATCTGGTCTATGAGATGTACAAACGCGACTTTGATTTGTTCAAATACGACTTCGAAAACCCAGGGAACAAGCTTCCGGTTGGGGAAATCGATCTGGACGAGATCCACGCCAAGCTGGGCGACTAAACATAGCCTAGGGGGCGCTGCCCCCTAAGACCCCCGAGGTATTTCTTCCAAGAAGAAGCAACGGGAAATTAACCTTCAAAGCTTTTGATAGATTTACGGTACAGGCTGAGGAGCCGATGACCGTCCAAGGAGAAGTCGCCTCTTTCCAGATAGCATTCGCGGCGCGCGAACCGGTCTGCGAAAGAGGCGCATCCTGTGCTTCTTCTTGGTCTTAAATACCTAAATCCCGCGCCCTCAAAACCCGCTTACAGCAGCCCTTCTTTCACGAACAGCTGTTTCAAATCTGTTTCAGGACGTGCGCCGTAGTGGCTGATGACTTCCGCCGCGGTGATGCAGCCCATGCGGCCACACGTTTCAAGCGATTGACCTGTGGCGTAGCCATACAAGAAACCCGCTGCGAATTGATCGCCAGCGCCTGTCGCGTCGACTGGCACAATTTCATTCACCGGCACGGATACTTTTTCAGAACCTTGAACCAGCACGACTTCTTTGCCGGATCGTGTGCAGACAATCAGATCCGCATCCGCTGCGCCTTTGGTAAGCGCCTCGTCCAAATCTTCGGTTTCGTAGAGTGACTTCCATTCGTGCTCGTTGCCAATCACGAAATCCAGCTCTTTCACCAAGATACGGAAATCATCGCGGTGACGATCAACGCAGAATGGATCTGACAGGGAAATACCGGCTTTGCCGCCACCCGCGCGACACAGGCTGGCAGCGCGTGTGAAGGCTTCTTTGCCTTGTGGCTTGTCGTAGAGATAGCCCTCGAGGAAGAGGATCTTCGCCTGACCTGCGACTTCTTCCGACACATCCTCTGAACCAACCTCGGACGAGATGCCCAGATATGTGTTCATAGAACGCTCGCCATCCGGAGAGACGAAGATCATAGAACGCGAGGTTGGCAGCTCGCCACCTTCAACGGGTGCATTCGGGAAATCCGTGCCGCCTGCGATCATTTCTTTTTCATAGAAACGGCCCAGCGCATCGTCGTTTACGCGGCCGATAAAGGCGGTTGTCAGGCCCAGATTGCCCAAGCCCGCAAGCGTATTGGCTACAGAGCCACCCGGCGCCTGCACGCGGTTGGTCATCGCGCCATAAAGGGTTTCGCCGCGTTCTTTTTCGATCAGCTGCATAATGCCTTTCTGAATACCCATCAGATCCAGAAAACTGTCATCAGACTGGCTGATCACATCCACGATGGCGTTGCCGATGCCGACAACCTGATACTTACTCATAGGTTCTTGTCCTCAAACATACAGAGATCGCGGATCAAACAGGTGCCACACAAAGGCTTACGCGCCTTACAGTGATAGCGCCCATGTAGGATCATCCAGTGATGGGCATGAAGTTGAAAATCCGCGGGAATATGGTCTTCGATTGCGCGTTCGACTGCCACTACATCTTTGCCTGGGCAAACACCAGAGCGATTGCCGAAACGGTAGATATGGGTGTCTACCGCTTGGGCTGGGAATTGCCACCACATGTTCAACACCACATTGGCCGTTTTTCGCCCGACACCAGGTAGGCTTTCCAAGGCAGCCCGAGAATTGGGCACTTCGCCGCCGTAGTCATCCACCAAGATGCGCGAGAGTTTGATCACGTTCTTGGCCTTGTTGCGATAGAGGCCAATGGTCTTGATATGCTCGATCACTTGCTCTTCGCCCAAATCCAGCATCTTTTGCGGGGTGTCCGCGATTTTGAACAGCTCTGCAGTGGCTTTGTTCACGCCTTTATCTGTCGCCTGCGCAGAGAGGGCCACAGCCACCACAAGCGTATAGGCGTTCACATGATCCAGCTCGCCTTTGGGTTCGGGCGCCGCCTCTTGAAAGCGGGTGAAAATCTCGCGGATGGTGTGGTAATCAAGCTGCTTGGCCATGGGTGTCTCTTTGCGTCCTTTGGCATATCGGGCTGTAAGGCTGACATCTGGCTTAATTGGCCAAACGCACAAGATCAATTGCGCAGTTTTCGGGTCGCTTTTGCGCGGGGCGCATTCTAGGTTTCAAAGGCCAGACAGGAGGCGCAGATGAGTGATGCAACCCAAAGCTACCATTACGGCGTGATGCGCCGCGCGATTGAGCTGATTGATCAGTCCGAGGCGTCCCTGTCTTTGGACGAGCTTGCCGCGCAGATGGATATGAGCCCCGCGCATTTTCAGCGCCTGTTTTCTAAATGGGCGGGTGTGTCGCCTAAGAAGTTTCAGCAATATCTGACATTGGGCTATGCCAAAGCCCTGCTGCGCGATCGGTTCACCACTTTGGAAACAGCGCAGGCGGTGGGCCTATCGGGCACAGGTCGGTTGCATGATTTGTTCCTGAGTTGGGAAGCCATGAGCCCGGGCGATTATGCCAAGGGCGGCGGCGGGCTTGTGATCTATTGGGATTGGTTTGCGGGGCCATTTGGGCAGACCTTGGTGATGGGCACCGACAAGGGCATCTGCGGCATGGCCTTTGGCAGCGAAACCGGCGAGGCAGAGGCATGGGAAGATATGTCTTCACGCTGGCCAAAGGCGCAGTTTGTGCAGGACGGGGCCAAGCTGCAGGCTTGGGTTGAGGCGTCGTTTACTCCTGTGCCAAACATGGTGACCCCGTTGCATCTGATCGGCAGCCCTTTGCAGATCAAAGTTTGGGAAGCCCTGTTGTCGATCCCTTCTGGGCATGTGTCTACTTATTCTGAAATCGCGGAAAGCATCGGCAACCCGAAGGCCGTGCGCGCGGTTGGTACGGCGGTGGGGCGCAACCCGATCAGTTGGCTTGTGCCCTGCCATCGCGCATTGCGCAAATCGGGGGGACTCGGTGGATACCACTGGGGATTGCCGGTGAAACGCGCCATGCTGGCCTACGAAGGGGCCCGCCGCGATAGCGCTTAGCGCGCTTTTGACCGGCCAATCCTCGCCAAAACCCTTTAAAATGGGCGAAAGAGCGCCGATTTCCCCCTTGTGAGAGACGTTCTAAAGGCGCACACTTCAAGCAGATACTAAATATCCGGTGAAACGGACTTGCAGAAAGAGGCAAACATGATCCGAGCAAAAGGGGCGATTGCCCTATCCCTAGGCGCTGCTTTGACATTGAGCGCATGTACTGATCCAAATTACGCGGGCATTGACCGCACAAAGACCAAAAACGGTGCAGCGATTGGCGCGGCCGTCGGCGGCCTGTTTGGCGCGATTACCGCAGATAACAGCGGCAAAGGCGCGATCCGCGGTGCGGCTGTTGGCGCGGGTATCGGCGCATTGGTTGGCAATGAGCTGGACAAACAAGAAGCAGACCTGCGCCGTGACCTTGGCAACAGCGATGTGCAGATTACCAATACTGGCGACCGCCTGATTGTGACGCTGCCACAGGACATTCTGTTTGCAACAGCCAGCTCGACAGTGCGCAGCGATCTGCAGCGTGACCTGAACGCAGTTGCCGGTAACCTGATGGCGTACCCTGACAGCACAATCCAGATTTTGGGCCACACAGATAACGAAGGCGACGCCTCATATAACTATGGCCTCAGCGAACGCCGCGCCAATGCGGTGGCAGATGTTCTGCTCGATGCAGGCGTTCCGTTTGGCCGTATTCAAACGATTGGCCGTGGTGAGGACCAGCCAATTGCGTCAAACCTGACACCGGAAGGCCGCGCACAAAACCGCCGCGTGGAAATTGTGATCCTGCCAACCGCAGCTTGATCGCGCTTTAAAACGCACAACAACACGAGCCCGTTTCTGTTTGCGCAGAGGCGGGCTTTTTCTTGATCTAAATACCTATTCAGGCGTGTCCGATTTTAGAGCGCTTGGCAAAAGGGGCGTTGCCCCTCGCCCTGCGGGCTCACCCCAAGGTATTTTTGCCAAGAAAAAGTAAAGCCGCTTTAGAGCGAGGCATCGGGCAGGAAAGCCTCTGGGATGACCATGCGGTTGTCGAGGATCAAATCCGCCATGACCTCGCCTGCTTTGGGAGCCATGCCGAAGCCGATTTTAAAGCCGCCATTGGCGATGAAGGCATCCGCAAGAAGCGGGTGTTTGCCCAGCATCGGTGCGCGGCTTTTGGCGCGGGGGCGCACGCCTGCCCAGCGCTTTAGGACCTTGGCGTTTCTCAAGACAGGGAAGGCGGCGATGGCGCGATCGAGCACAGCATCGATTTGCGCATCGGGTTTGGTGGGGTGGTCAAATTCACGCTCGCTGGTGGAGCCGATTGCCGTTGTGCCATCAGCATGCGGGATGATGTGCAGGGCATCCGCGAAAAGCTGAGGCGCCTCACGTTGATCAAGATCCAAAAGGATGGCTTGGCCTTTGACGCCATTTCCCACGGGCTTGCCGGTTTTTTCGGAAAGCTTAAGCAGGCCTTCATAGCCAGTCGCCCAGACGGTTTGGCCCTTATCGGTCCCCTCTGCTGTAATCGTACAGCCTTTGGCTTCAAGCGCTTTGGCAAGGGCCGCGCAGGCTTGGCGGGGGTGAATGCGTCCGCTGAGGGTGTCGTGGATCAGGAAACCTGTCGGACTTTGTGGCGCCCAGTCACCAACTTCTTGCGCGGGGATGATGCGCCAGTTGGCTTTGCCTTCCCAAAGCGTTTGCGCGCCTTCGGCCCGTGCCTTGGCCAATTGCAAAGCGCGATCATCCGCGATGGGTTGCAAGCGTCCTAAGCGACCGTAGCCAGAGGGCAATCCGCTGATCGTTTCAACCTCGTCCCAATAGGATTGCGCCATGATCAGGCTTTCAAACTGAAAGGCCTTTTTCACGTTCCAGTTTTCCGGCGTATGCGGCGCAAGCGCGCCAACAATGCCGCCCGAAGCCCCCGCTGCCACACCGTTGGGGTCGATGATCTGAACTTTCGCCCCACGTTTCACGCAGGACCACGCCACAGACAGGCCAAAAATACCCGCGCCCCTTACTGTGACATCAACCATTGCCAAATCCTTTGGTTTCGCCCAAAGCTGCAGGCTGGGCCTATTGCCCGACACCTTTAAGGCATTTGGACATGAGCAACCAGTCAGCATCGTTGGAATGGCGGGATGAATTGATCCCCGTGTCTACGCGGTTTGATGACCCCTATTTCAGCTTGGACAATGGGCTGAATGAAACGCGCCATGTGTTTCTGGCGGGCAATGATTTACCAGAGCGCTTTGCGCCAGGGTTTCATATTGCAGAGCTGGGCTTTGGCACCGGTTTGAACCTATTGGCCACGTGGCAAGCTTGGGAGCAATCTGGGCAAACCACGCCGCTGCGCTTCACCAGTTTTGAAGCCTTTCCGATGAGCGCTGATGAGATGCAGCGTGCTTTGCAGGCCTTTCCAGAGCTCGCCCCCTACGCCGCGCGTTTGGTGAAGGCATGGGCGGAAGACCCGAGCTTGAAGACCTTGGAAGGCCTTCAGGCTGAGGTGGTGATCGGCGATGCCCGCAGCACATTGGCGCAGCAGGCTTGGCAGGCTGATGCATGGTTCTTGGATGGGTTTTCCCCAGCCAAGAACCCAGAGCTTTGGGATGCAGAGCTGATGCAAGCCGTGGGCGCGCATACCGCGCGCGATGGCACGGCGGCCACCTATACCGCTGCGGGCTTTGTGCGCCGCAACTTAGAAGAGGCTGGCTTTGACGTCACCCGCGTGCCCGGCTTTGGCCGCAAGCGCCATATGACCATTGCACGAAAGACATCCGCATGAGCGAACCCAACAACCGTCTTGGCATTCTTTTGATGAGCCTCACCGCGTTGATCTTTGCGTTGCAAGACGGGATCTCGCGCCATTTGATTGAGGATTACAGCATCTTTCAGATCGTCATGATCCGCTATTGGGTGATGGCGGCTTTCGTGATCCTCGTGGCCCAGCGCCACGGGGGCGTGCGCGCTATCGCCAAGACCAAATTGCCCTGGCTGCAATGGGCGCGAGGCATCGTGATGGCCTTGGAGATTTGTGTGACCGTGGGGGCGATTGGCTTGATTGGCCTGACCGAGACCCATGCGGTGTTCATCTGTTATCCGCTTTTGATTGTTGCCCTATCTGGCCCGATTTTGGGAGAGCATGTGGGCTGGCGTCGTTGGGCCGCAATTGGCGCGGGTTTTGTGGGCGTTCTGATCATTTTGCAACCGGATCAAGGCGTGTTCTCGCCACTGGCGATTATCCCTTTGGTGGGCGCGATCCTATTTGCCGCCTATGCGATCATGACCCGTTATGCGTCACGCTATGACAGTGCTGAAACCAGCCGGTTTTATACCGGTATTGGCGGTTGCGTTGTGATGAGCCTGATCGGCCCGTTCTTTTGGCAACCGATTTGGGGGGAAGCGCTGCTCTGGCTATTGCTGCTTTGCGCGATGAGCCTTGTGGGGCACTCCCTGCTGATCAAAACCTATGACGTGGCAGAGGCC
Organism: uncultured Paracoccaceae bacterium; assembly: GCA_947499725.1. Taxonomy (GTDB): domain Bacteria; phylum Pseudomonadota; class Alphaproteobacteria; order Rhodobacterales; family Rhodobacteraceae; genus Cognatishimia. The sequence continues at coordinate 31,868 of CANMPK010000002.1, forward strand.
AGTGCGGTGCAGCCATTTTCATACCTGCAACTGCCTTTTGCGGCGGCGGTTGGCATCACCGTGTTTTCAGAAACCCTGCGCATGAATGTGGCGCTGGGGGCCAGCATCATTGTGGGCGCGGGGCTGTTCACGCTGTGGCGCGAACAACAAGACAATGCTTAACGCAGGCTGCTGCCCACCAGTTCTTGGCTAAAGGGCACTGGCAGTGGGTTTTTGCCCAAACGTGCGCGATAGATCGGCAGGCTTTCAGAGACCCGCATCACGTAGTTTCGGGTTTCATTAAACGGGATATGCTCGATCCAATCCACGATATCCATGCCGCCCCGACGGCGCGGGTCGCCGTTGGTTTCCATCCATCGCACTGGGCGTCGTGGGCCTGCGTTATAGCCCGCAGACACCATGATAACGTTGCCGTTAAATTCTTCGACCAAGCCTTTCAGGTAGGCCGCGCCTAGGGTGACGTTGTAATCTGGGTCGGTCAGAAGGCGAGACTTGCTGTAGCTGATGCCCAATTCACCCGCTACATCCTGCGCGGTGCCGGGCAGGATTTGCATCAGGCCCTGCGCATTGGCGCCAGAGACAACGCTTGGGTCAAACTCGCTTTCGCGGCGAGCAATCGACAACACCATTTCGGTTGGCACAGGCAGGTTCGTGCGCTCTGCCAAAGGGTGCAGCGCATAGTATGGCGCGTGAATGGTCTGGCCGTATTGCGCAAAGCGTTTGCCCAGCATGATGGCGATATGTGGCTCGTTGATCTCGATCGCCATTTGACCCATCTGCGCCATCGTGGCCGGGTCTTGGCTTTCGGCAAGGTGGGTCCAGAAACGCTCTGCCAAGGACAGCTCCCCGCTGTTCAACAACAAGACCGCAGCCTCATGCACCGAGGTCTGCGTATATGGCGCACCGCGCCATGATGGGGCGTTGCGGCCAGCCAGTTCAGGTTTGATCGGCAGGCCTGCTTTTTCAGCCGCCAGCAAGCCATAGAAAGTGGTTTGATATTGGCCGCCGCCTGTATAAGCCCGTTGCGCGTTTTCACGCTCGCCCATGTCGTCATAGGCGCGACCAATCCAATAGCCAGCACGACCAAAAGAGATCGGCGTTTCCACCGCCTGTTCAAAACGCACGAAATGCTGCAAGGCAATGCCCGGGCTGTTCAGAAAACGCAGGGCCAGATAGCCCGCGAGCCATTCCAGATCGGCATAGGCGCTGCCTTCTGTCAGCCCATGGCGCGTGGCCACCGCATAGGCCTGACGATGCCGCCCTGCCCGCATTTCGCTGCGGGCCAAGGCGCGGCGCCATCCGGCCCAAGAAGAGGCTTCGCCAAGCGTTTGCGCCTCACTGCGGGCCAACAAAAGTTCTATCGCCGACGCATTACGCCCTTTACGCGCGCGCCAAGAAAAACGCTCAAACGCAAGCCCTGCATTGCCAGACAGCGAATCTGGCACGGCCGAAATATAGGCATCCACCCCGTCTAGATCACGGCGCAGCGCCAAACGTGCGGCTGCCAGTTTCTGTTGCCCCTCGCTTACCAGCGGATACATCCGCAAGGCATTCTCGCGCCAGCCATTCCAAAGCGCGTGATCCAAACGCGCCTTATGATGGCCGCGCAACACACGCCCATAGCTTGAAAGAAATTCCGTCTGAATGGTGTCGCTCATGGCAAGCGTTCGCCACGCCTGCACAATCTCTGCATCTGCTTCACCGGAGCGACCCGCATTGCGCAAAGCGCCTGCGTAGGCCAAAGCCCCTTCGGCGGTTTGTACCGACTGCCCATCAAAAAACGCCAGAATGCGCGCGTTAGAGGCCCCTTTGAAGGCAGGTTCCATCTGTTTGCGCAAATACGGCAAACCTGGCCAATCGCCATTGCGGTCCAAAAACGCCAGCGTCTCGCGCGCCGTGCCAACGCCAGCGCGCAGGCGATGCCACACAACCACATCCTGCGCAGCCGTCGAACGCGACCGCACCGCTTGCGCCGCGCCAGCCCAGTCTTTTGCCCGAACAGAAGACATCGCCGCGCCCAAAACACCCTGCGCCAAAGTTGGGGCGCCAGCCGCGCCAAACAGTGACAGGCTCAAAAGAACTGCGAAGAAACGCGGTAACATGCTTGCATTTTCCTAAGTGAAACAGGATACGAGCCAACATGTAGGATGCGCAGCCAAAGGTCCAATGACAATCTTGGCAAACTGGCAACATATCGCTAGTGTCCGCGCGATCTATCAACGGGCGTTTCGCCCAGCTACGCAAAACAAAGGAGCGTGACATGTTCAAAGGGTCTTTTCCCGCACTCATCACGCCGTTCAAGAACGGCGAGCTGGATTTGGAAACGCTTAAGAAGCTGGTCGAATGGCACATCGGCGAAGGCACACATGGGTTCGTGCCAGTGGGGACAACAGGCGAAAGCCCAACCCTGACGCATGAAGAGCATGAAACCGTGATCCAAGAAGTTGTCCGCGCCGCAGCAGGCCGCGTGCCTGTGATCGCTGGTGCTGGCAGCAACAACACGCTGGAAGCCATGCGCCTTATGCAGTTCGCTGAAAAAGCCGGTGCAAGCGCAGGTTTGGTTGTGACCCCATATTACAACAAGCCAACACAGCGCGGCCTGATTGCGCACTACACGGCGCTGCATGATTGCTGCGAATTGCCGATCATCATCTATAACATCCCAGGTCGTTCCGTCGTGGACATGTCTCCAGAAACCATGGGCGAGCTGGCGAAACTACCGCGCGTTGTGGGCGTGAAAGACGCAACTGGCGATTTGAACCGCGTCAGCCAAACCCGCATCACCTGCGGCACCGACTTTGCACAACTGTCCGGCGAAGATGGCACAGCGCTGGCGTTTAACGCGCACGGCGGCCAAGGCTGTATCTCTGTCACAGCCAATGTGGCCCCACGCCTCTGCGCAGAATTCCAAACCGCCACATTGAACGGCGACTACGCCAAGGCGCTAGAGTTGCAAGACAAGCTCTTCCCTCTGCACGAAGCCATCTTTGTCGAACCGGGTCTGGTGGGCGCAAAATACGCCATGTCCAAACTGGGTCTTTGCTCTGAAGAAGTCCGCTCTCCGCTGACAGGTCTGCTGGACAGCACCAAAGCGCAGATCGACGCGGCGATGCAACACGCAGGCCTGCTCTAAGCAAGCGCACATCACAGACACAAAGAAAGCCCCGCCATGCCAGCGGGGCTTTTTCTTTGCGTTCAGATTTCTTCTTGGTCCAAATACCTCCGCCGGAGGCATCCAAGATCAGCCCAGCAAAATCACCGCTGCGGCAGAGGCGACACCAATCGCAGCCCCGCCAACACCGCCCAAAGCCACCCAAGGCCAAATGCGGCGACGCGCTGGTTCTTTTGGCGTCACTTGATCGATCAAGGCGCTTTCCACCAACCCCGGCAAACGCGGCCCAAAACGGGCCAACACGCGGGCGGTTTTCATCAGATCACGGCCCAAAGCCTTCGGGCCGATGGAATCCTTGATGTAATCGCTGACCACAGGCTGAGCGACATCCCAGATGTTGATCGTATTGTCCAAAGACCGCGCTACACCTTCCACAACAACCATTGTCCGTTGCAGCAAGATCAGCTCGAGGCGGGTTTCCATGCCGAACCGTTCTGTCACTTCGAACAGGTAGTTCAGCACGCGGCCCATAGAAATCTTGGTGGCATCCATGCCAAAGATCGGCTCGCCCACGGCGCGGATGGCGCGGGTGAATTCGTCGATGTCTTGGCCCTGCGGCACATAACCTGCTTCGAAATGCACTTCCGCCACGCGGCGATAATCGCGCTGAATGAAGCCAAACAGGATCTCGGCATAGACCCGACGGGTGTATTCGTCGATATGCCCCATGATCCCGAAATCATAGGCGATGATATCACCATTCGCGGCAACCTTCAGATTGCCTTGGTGCATGTCTGCATGGAAATACCCATCACGCAAAGCATGGCTTAGGAACAGTTCCAAAATCCGGCTACCCAAAGCATGGCGATCATGGCCCGCGGCATCCAAAGCGTCGTTGTCGCCCAAAGACACACCTTCAGCCCAGCTCATGGTCATCACGCGGCGGCCAGAATGATCCCATTTGATCACGGGCACCTGAAACCCTGCATCCCCTGCGGTGTTGTCGCCAAACTCACTGGCGGAAGAGCTTTCAAGACGCAGGTCGAGCTCGCCGGTGACCACGCCGTCAAAATGCTCGATCACGGCGCGCGGTTTCAGGCGGCGTGAGAACGGCAGGAAGAATTCGATCATGCTGGCGGCGAAATAAAACGCGTCTACGTCTTTGCGGAAGGCGCGTTCAATGCCCGGGCGCAGCACTTTCACCGCAACCACTTCGCCTGTCTCCGTCAAGGTCGCCTGATGCACCTGCGCGATGGACGCCGCAGCAACAGGCTCAGAGAAACTGGAATAGACCTCATCCGCAGACTGACCCAGCTCTGCTTCCACAGCGGCCTTTGCTTCTTCAACGGAAAACGGCGGCAGGCGGTCCTGCAAAACACGCAGCTGCGCGGCCATATCGCTGCCCACCACGTCAGGGCGGGTCGATAGAATTTGGCCGAACTTAATATAGGCCGGCCCCAAAGCCGACAATGCCCGCACGACTGGCGGCTGGCTGACATCGCCCTTAAAGCCCAGCCAGCGAAACGGGAACACCATGCCCCGCGCAAGCAACCGCAACGCGCGCGGTGTTTCGAAGGCTTCCAGCACAACGCCCATCGCGCCGGTGCGTTCCAATGTGGCGCCCGTTACGATCAGACGCCAGATATTATGAGGTCCACGCATCTTAGATTTTCCATCCGGAGTGGAGCGCAGCGATGCCCATGGTCAGATTGCGGTATTTCGCATTCTCAAACCCCGCCTGACGCACCATGCTTAGGAAGGTGTCTTGATCTGGGAATTTGCGGATCGATTCCACCAGATACTGATAGCTGTCCGCATCATTGGCGATCACTTGGCCCATTTTAGGGATCACATTGAAGGAATAGCGATCATAGGCCCATTGCATGGCAGGGTTCGGGATTTGGCTGAATTCCAGCACCATCAACCGCCCACCCGGTTTAAGAACACGATAGGCTTCGTTCAGGGCTTCCTGCGGACGGGTAACATTCCGAATGCCAAAGCTGATCGTATACACATCAAACGTATTGTCCGCGAAAGGCAGGCTCATTGCGTCGCCCGTGATCCAATCCAGACTATCTGCCAGATTGCCCGCCTCGGCGCGTTTGCGCCCTTCGACCAGCATCGGCTCTGTCAGATCGCAGACCGTGGCATGGCCTTCGCCAGCCCGTTCTAGAAAACGAAACGAAATATCACCGGTACCGCCGGCCACATCCAGCAGCTTTTGACCACGTCGCGGCGCGAGCCAATCCATCATCGCATCTTTCCAGATACGATGGATGCCCATGCTCATGACGTCATTCATCACATCATATTTGCTGGCAACAGAGCCAAAGACCCCCTGCACGCGCCCCGCCTTTTCAGATTCGGGGACGGTTTCAAAACCGAAGTGGGTGGTGTTCTGTGGGGTCTCGGTCATATCACTGCCAATCTGATTGTCGTGCTCTACATATAGGCCCCAGCCAAGGCAGACAATGCGCAGAATAGCGCGGCGGATCAAAGCCCTACCTAATACGTGTAAAACCCGCTATCCAAAACCAACCGTAATGCAGGAGAGACCATGCCTGAACTCCCCGAAGTTGAAACCGTGCGCACCGGCCTTGTGCCCGCAATGGAGGGCGCTGTGATCCGTAAAGCGCAGGTCAATCGCCCTGATTTGCGGTGGCCTTTCCCCGAAAATATGGCGGAGCGTCTGACCGGAGCCACAGTGCTGCAATTGCGACGCCGGTCAAAATACATTCTGGCGGATCTGTCCACGCAGGAAACGCTACTGATTCATCTGGGCATGTCTGGGCGCATGTTGATCTCGGGCGATCCGCTGGGCCAATTCGTGCACGATCACCCCGCACCTGAAAAACATGACCATGTGGTGTTCGACATGAACAATGGCGCCCGTGTGACCTTTAATGACCCACGCCGCTTTGGCGCGATGGATCTTTTGGACACGGCCACCGCCGCCGATCACCCGCTTTTGGCCAGCATTGGGCCGGAACCTTTGGGCAATGATTTCAACGAAGATCATCTTGTGACAGTTCTGAAGGGGCGTAAAACGCCTATTAAATCAGCGCTTCTGGATCAGAAAAATGTTGCAGGATTGGGCAATATCTACGTTTGCGAGGCGCTTTTTCGCGCAAAAATAGCTCCGCGACGTACGGTCAACAATCTATCGGAAAAGCGGATTCGCAGCCTTGTGCCAATCATCCGCGATGTGCTGTCAGAGGCCATAAAAGCAGGGGGTTCCTCGCTGAAAGATTTCCGCCAAGCCGATGGAGAACTTGGATATTTTCAGCATTCCTTTGATGTGTATGGGCGCGAAAACGAAGCCTGCCGCGCAACCGATTGCAACGGTACGGTGGCCCGAATCACGCAGTCTGGACGCTCATCTTTCTATTGTCCGCAATGCCAAAGATAACTTGATCCGACCTCATCAAATGGTAAGAAATCGTCTTTGACTGAAACAACAGAAAGCAGATTCATGGCTTTTGAGACGATCATCGTCGAAGTTGAAGATCATGTTGCACTGATCAAACTGAACCGCCCGGATGCGCTGAATGCGCTGAACTCCCAACTGTTGGGGGAACTGGCCCAAGCGCTGGCCGAAGCAGATCAAAACGACAAAGTGCGTTGCGTCGTGCTGACAGGCTCGGACAAAGCCTTTGCCGCAGGCGCAGACATCAAAGAAATGTCCGAGAAGACTTTCGTTGAAATGTTCCTGTCTGACTATTTCGCACCCGAATCCAATTCTGTGATCAACACACGCAAGCCGATCATCGCTGCCGTGTCTGGTTATGCGCTTGGCGGTGGCTGCGAGCTGGCCATGATGTGTGATTTCATCATCGCATCTGAAACCGCAAAGTTCGGCCAACCTGAAATTAACCTTGGCGTGATTGCCGGAATCGGTGGCACGCAGCGCCTGACGCGCTTTGTGGGTAAATCCAAATCTATGGATATGCACCTGACAGGCCGCTTCATGGATGCCGAAGAGGCAGAACGCTCTGGCTTGGTGTCACGCGTTGTCCCAGGCAAAAAGCTGATGGAAGAAGCTTTGGGTGCCGCGCAGAAGATTGCGGAAAAGTCTGTGATTGCCAGCATCGCTGCAAAAGAGGCAGTGAACCGCGCCTATGAAACCACTCTTTCCGAAGGGCTGCTGTTTGAGCGTCGCCTGTTCCACTCGCTGTTTGCGACAGAAGATCAATCTGAAGGCATGTCCGCCTTCCAGGAAAAGCGCGAAGCGCAATTCCGCGACAAATAAGATCTACCACATAGAATCGCAGGGCCGCCCAATGGGCGGCCTTTGTGTTTTTGGGGCAACGCAGATTTTTTGAATCAGAAAACTCTGATTCTCTTTTTCTGCTACGCAGCATTTTGCGAGGAAATTTGCGCCCTATCGCGGGCACTCGCCTCTAGGAATTAGCTATTTCCTTTACCCGAGAATCTATGTATACGCCGCCGTCATACATGCGCGTGAAGCCCGCTTAGGCACGAATCGACCCGAGAGATCGGGCAGACCCAGTGTTGGGGCCGTTTACGCAAACGCAACGAAACACATAGTCATAAAGGTCTGAGATTCATGGCAAACTCACCTCAAGCAAAAAAACGCGCCCGTCAGGCCGTACGTCGTACTGAAGTTAACAAAGCACGTCGTTCCCGCATCCGCACTTTCCTGCGTCAAGTTGAAGAAGCTCTCGAGTCCGGCGATCAGGCTGCGGCTGCAGAAGCTTTGAAGGCAGCTCAACCGGAAGTAATGCGCGGTGTAAACAAAGGCATCTTCCACAAAAACACAGCTTCCCGCAAAATCTCTCGTTTGGCGGCACGTGTGAAATCTCTGGGCTAAGTCTTTATCAGACTTCCTAAAAATGAGGCACTTCCTGCATGGAAGTGCCTTTTTTTATTGTCTCAACCTGCGACCAGCGTAGATTCTTTTTACCGAATCTTAGAGTCAAGTTCGAAGAGTCGTTGCTCGCCCGCGGACGATATTGCTAACTTGATCTTGCGATTCACATCGCCACTTCGGGGGGGCTAGGCGCGGGTCAGTTTTCTGATCACATGCTTGCAAGAAGTGCCGGAATGACAACCACCAATTGATTGGTGCGAGGGTGTCTCCGGCCAGTTTGCGCCTTTGCCTATACTCGCACACATGTGCGCTTTGACAGACACACTGAAGAGAGTGGGGACTTTCTTCGGACAGGACAGGTTTGTTTTATGCGTGGTTTGCGGGTTTGGCTTCCCTTGATTCTATGGGTGGTGACGTGAGTCTGGGAAAGGCAATATTTGGGGCTGCGGCCCCACACGGCAAGACGGCGGAATCGGGGACGAATGACTCAGGAGCAATGGGGATCTCTTCAAGAGGACCTTTTAAACACAGTTGGGCAGAACAACTACAAAGCTTGGATTGAACCGCTGCATTTGGCGGAACTCGCAGATGGGGTGGCCACTTTTACAGTGCCAACAAACTTCATCGGCAACTATGTATCCCAAAACTTTGGCGATCTTATTATTCACCAACTGACTCAGGTTGGTGCAGACGTGCAGCGTGTACACTTCCGTGTTGGCAATCCAGCCAACCGCAATAGCGTAAACTCTCCGTCTATCGCTCCGGCGAGCTCTGCGTCTCCAAAAGCAGCCGCTCCAAGCGCCTCCTCTTTGTCCGCTCAGGCGGCGGCATCTGCGCCGGCAACTCAGTCGGCAAAACCAGAACTTCCAGGCGCTCCGCTGGACACACGTTTTACATTCGACAGTTTCGTTGTGGGTAAACCAAACGAATTGGCCAATGCCGCGGCCCGCCGTGTTGCGGAAGGTGGTCCTGTCTCCTTCAATCCACTGTTTCTGTATGGCGGCGTCGGTTTGGGTAAAACCCACCTGATGCATGCGATCGCATGGGAGCTACAAGCACAGCGCCCAGACCTGAACGTGCTGTACCTGTCAGCTGAACAATTCATGTACCGTTTTGTGCAAGCTCTGCGCGACCGCAAGATGATGGACTTCAAAGAGATGTTCCGCTCTGTCGACGTTCTGATGGTCGATGACGTGCAATTCATTGCAGGCAAAGATTCTACACAGGAAGAATTCTTCCACACGTTCAACGCTTTGGTGGATCAGAACAAACAGATCATCATCTCTGCCGACCGCGCGCCGGGTGAAATCAAAGATCTAGAAGATCGCATCAAGTCTCGTCTGCAATGCGGCTTGGTCGTTGATTTGCACCCAACCGACTACGAACTGCGTTTGGGCATTCTGCAAAACAAGGTTGAACAATACCGCGGCCAATACCCTGATCTGCAAATCGCAGACGGCGTTCTAGAATTCTTGGCGCATCGCATTTCTACGAACGTTCGCGTTCTAGAAGGCGCCCTAACCCGTCTGTTTGCTTTCGCATCCCTCGTGGGCCGCGAAATCACAATGGACCTGACACAAGACTGTCTGTCTGACGTGCTGCGCGCTTCCGAGCGTAAGATCAGCGTCGAAGAAATTCAGCGGCGTGTGGCAGAGCATTACAACATTCGCCTGTCCGACATGATCGGCCCAAAACGTGTCCGCACCTTTGCGCGCCCACGTCAGGTGGCGATGTTCCTGTGCAAACAGCTGACCAGCCGCTCTTTGCCGGAAATCGGGCGTCGTTTTGGTGGTCGTGACCACACAACAGTGATGCACGGCGTGAAACGCATCGAGGAACTGCGCAGCTCTGACGGGCAGATCGCAGAAGACATCGAAATGCTGCGCCGCGCGCTCGAAGCGTAACAGTTACGCAAAAATTCAAAGCAAAGCGGGCCAAATCGGCCCGCTTTTTCCATGCGCGCTTGACGCCCCCTAAATTACGGTTGAAAAAGCAAAAAAGGCTTGAGCCGCAGGGGGAGTGCGCTACTGTGACCCTCCCGGCAATCTGGCCAGGACTTCGGAGGATGAAGAGATGAAAATCAGCATCGAACGTGGCACTCTGCTGAAAGCAGTATCTCAGGCCCAATCAGTCGTTGAAAGACGCAACACTATTCCGATCCTCGCCAATGTGCTGATCGAAGCCGAAGGCAACACGGTTCAATTCCGCGCCACCGATCTGGATATCGAAGTGGTCGACAAGGCAGACGCCATGGTCGAACGCGCAGGCGCAACCACCGTTTCTGCGAACACGCTGCACGAAATCGTGCGCAAATTGCCTGACGGCGCGATGGTCACCCTGACAGACGACGGCACCTCTGGCCGCCTGACAGTCGAGGCCGGTCGCTCTAACTTCTCTCTGGCGACCCTGCCAAAAGAAGATTTCCCTGTGATGGCCAGCAGCGAATATGCCTGCAACTTCACAGCAAACGCCGCGCAGCTGCGCCGCCTGTTTGATAAGTCCAAATTCGCGATCTCTACCGAAGAGACCCGCTACTACCTGAACGGCGTCTACATGCACGTCTCAGAAGCAGATGGCAGCAAGGTGCTGCGCTGTGTGGCCACCGATGGCCACCGCCTTGCGCGTATCGATTCCGATCTGCCAGACAACGCAACCGACATGCCAGGCGTGATCGTTCCGCGCAAAACCGTGGGCGAGCTGCGCAAACTGCTGGACGACGATGAAATGGACATCGCCGTGTCTGTGTCTGAAACCAAAGTGCGTTTCGCGACACCAGACATCACCCTGACATCCAAAGTGATCGACGGCACCTTCCCTGATTACACGCGCGTCATTCCAGCCGGCAACACACGCCGTCTCGAAGTAGACGCATCTGAATTTGCACAGGCCGTGGATCGCGTGGCAACAGTTTCTTCCGAACGCTCGCGCGCGGTAAAACTTGCGTTGGATGAAGATCGCCTGATCCTCTCCGTCAACGCGCCAGATTCCGGCGCGGCCGAAGAAGAACTGGCCGTGGCCTATGGCGACGAGCGTCTGGAAATCGGCTTTAACGCCAAATACCTTCTAGAAATCGCAAGTCAGGTCGATCGCGAAAACGCGGTCTTCATGTTCAACTCTGCGGGCGACCCAACATTGATGCGCGAAGGCAATGACACTTCTGCCGTCTATGTTGTGATGCCAATGCGCGTGTGAGCCGCATTCACCGCATATCCCAATTCCGTAAGGCCTCCGCAAATTTGCAGGAGGCCTTATGACTCTTGCCCTCACCCAGTTGTCCCTCAGCCACTTCCGCAGCCACAAACACAGCAGCATCACCTGTGATGCACGCCCTGTGGCGATCCATGGCCCCAATGGCGCGGGCAAAACCAATATCCTGGAAGCAGTCTCGCTGTTTTCCCCCGGCCGCGGCATCCGCCGCGCCAGCGCGCAAGACATGACACGCCGCCCCGAAGCATTGGGCTGGAAACTGACCGGCCATTTGCAAACAGGTGGCGCAGATCAACAGATCGAAACATGGTCTGAAGAGGGCGCCGCCCGTCAGATCAAGCTGAACGACAAAACAATCCCCCAAACCAAACTGGGCGAAATCTGCCGCGTCATTTGGCTTATTCCCGCGATGGACCGTCTCTGGATCGAAGGCGCCGAAGGCCGCCGCCGCTTTCTGGATCGCACGGCGCTGTCGTTCTTCCCAGATCATGCCGAGGCCGCGCTGACCTATGAAAAAGCCATGCGAGAACGCAATCGCCTGTTGAAAGAACAAATCCGCGACGCCCATTGGTACAAGGCGCTGGAAAACCAAATGGCCAGCGCCGCTGCGCGCCTGCACGGCAATCGACAAACCACCATTGCCCGCCTCAGCGAAGCTCAAGCGCAGACGCAAACCAGCTTCCCCGTGGCTGAACTAGAGCTGCAACAGGTCGAAGGCGCCATGCCCGACACAGCCGAGGATTTCAGCGAAGCCTTCGCCGAATCCCGTCCCCGCGACATCGCCGCAGGGCGCACACTGGTCGGCCCACACCGGTCTGATCTGTACGCAGCCTTCACCGCCAAAGGCGTGCCCGCGTCGGATTGCTCTACCGGAGAGCAGAAAGCCCTGCTGATCTCGCTCATTCTCGCCAACGCCCGCGCACTGGCACAAGACATCGGCACCCCGCCACTCTTGCTGCTCGACGAAGTCGCCGCCCACCTAGACGCCAACCGCCGCGCCGCGCTTTACGATGAAATCTGCACCCTCGGCGCGCAGGCATGGATGACAGGCACTGAACCGCATCTCTTCGACGCACTCGAAGATCGCGGCCAATACATCGAAGTCACAGAAACCGGCGGCCTCTCAGCACTGCCGTCTTAAGCTTTTTCTTGACCTAAATACCTAATCCCAAACCTGCAGCACGACCCCAACGCGCGCAGCTCAGCCAGTCACCTTGGCAAATTCAGCCTGCATCTGCGCGCTGCAAATGCCCACCAAGCCACCGGCACCTAAACCCAGTTCCGGCTCGACAGGGGCCACCGAACCGCCTGCTTCGGTCACCACCAGCATGCCTGCCACATAGTGCCACAGCTTCAACCGCGTGTTCCAATAGCCATCCAAACGCCCTGCCCCCACATAAGCCAAATCCAAGGCCGCAGCGCCCCATTGGCGCACACCCGAACAGGCGTTCAGCACATTCCCAAAAGTGGCCAGTGATGGCCCCATCATCGCAGACCCCGCCATGGGCATACCCGTGGCCATAAATCCATCCGCCAAAGCAGCCTTGCCAGAGGTCGCCAACCGCTGTGTGCCGTTCAGCCAAGCCCCCGCGCCTTTGCTTGCGGTGAACAGCTCGTCCTTCACCGGATCAAACACCACAGAGGCAACAATCTCGCCTTCTTCTTCAAGCGCAATGGTCACCGCCCAATGGGCCATGCCACGCTCAAAATTCGCGGTACCGTCCATAGGATCCACGATCCAACGGGTTGCCCCCTCTCCTGCGCGTTCCTCAAGACCTTCCACAAAAATCCCATAGCTGGGCGCTGCCGCCATCAAGGCGGCCTGCAATGTCAGGCCCTCGCGCTGGTCAGCCTCTGCTGTGAAAGCCTTTACATCTTCGATCCCATGATCAGCCGCTTGCAGGGCCGCAAAGTCCTTCAAAAACGCCGCTCCAGCCTCTTTTGCAGCGGCCACCATCACCTCAAGCTCTGCGCGCATTCTCAAATATCCCTTTTTGTAAAATCAGCTTAACAACTTCTACCACTGCTACTGGAAAATAGAAATATCACCGCACGGATCATGGGCGCAGCAAGCCCTGCGCAAGGACCCGCGCGAGCCCCTAAAAAAACACGTCATTCGCGTGACAATCCCCGCTCTAAAGGGTATAAATTATGCAAATTATAAAGGACGACCCTGTATGAGCGACAACGCGCAAAACCCCGAGCAATACGGCGCGGAATCTATCAAAGTTCTCAAAGGCTTAGAAGCGGTTCGCAAACGCCCAGGCATGTATATCGGCGACACCGATGATGGCTCTGGTCTGCACCATATGGTCTACGAGGTTGTCGACAACGGGATCGACGAGGCGCTGGCCAAACACGCAGACTACGTCACCGTGAAAATTCACGCCGACAATTCCGTGTCTGTGGCCGACAACGGCCGCGGTATTCCTGTGGACATTCACCCCGAAGAAGGCGTCTCCGCTGCCGAGGTGATCATGACCCAGCTGCACGCGGGCGGTAAGTTTGATAGCAACTCCTATAAGGTCTCCGGCGGTCTGCACGGCGTGGGTGTTTCCGTTGTAAACGCCCTGTCCGATTGGCTGGAACTGCGCGTCTGGCGCAATGGTAAGGAACATTTCGCCAAGTTCGTCCGCGGCGAAACATCCGAACACCTGAAAGTCGTGGGCGATGCTGGCGACCACACCGGCACCGAAGTACGCTTCTTGGCCTCCACAGACACGTTCAGCAATCTGGAATACTCGTTTGAGACGCTGGAAAAGCGCCTGCGCGAACTGGCCTTCCTAAACTCCGGCGTGCGCATCATCCTCGAAGACGAACGCCCAGCCGAGCCTTTGAAGACAGAATTGTTCTACGATGGCGGCGTAAAGGAATTCGTGAAGTACGTTGACCGCAACAAAACCCCAATGATGCCGGAGCCGATCTATGTGATCGGTGAAAAAGACGACATCGGCGTCGAAGTGGCGATGTGGTGGAACGACAGCTACCACGAGAATGTTCTGCCTTTCACAAACAACATCCCACAGCGCGACGGCGGTACGCACATTGCTGGTTTCCGTGGGGCTCTCACGCGTACGCTTACGAAATACGCGCAGGAAAGCGGGATCGCGAAGAAGGAAAAGATCACCTTTACCGGCGATGACGCTCGCGAAGGCCTGACCTGCGTTCTGTCCGTGAAAGTGCCGGATCCGAAATTCTCCAGCCAAACCAAAGACAAATTGGTCTCCTCCGAAGTGCGCCCAGCCGTCGAAGGTCTGATGGGTGAAAAGCTTGCGGAATGGTTCGAAGAAAATCCAAACGACGCCAAGATGATCGTCGGCAAGATCCTCGAGGCCGCCATGGCCCGCGAAGCGGCGCGCAAGGCGCGCGAACTCACCCGCCGCAAAACCGCGATGGATGTGAATTACCTTGCTGGTAAGCTGAAAGACTGTTCTGAAAAAGACCCATCCAAAACCGAAGTCTTCCTGGTGGAGGGTGACTCCGCTGGTGGTTCTGCCCAAACGGGCCGAGACCGCGGCACACAGGCGGTTCTGCCGCTGCGTGGTAAAATCCTCAACGTGGAACGCGCGCGCTTTGATCGCATGCTTTCTAGCCAAGAAATCGGCAACCTTGTGATGGCGCTTGGCACCGGCATTGGCCGCGATGAATTCAACATCGAAAAGCTGCGCTACCATAAAGTCGTGATCATGACCGATGCAGACGTCGACGGCGCGCACATTCGTACGCTGCTGCTGACCTTCTTCTATCGTCAGATGCCTGAACTGATCGAACACGGGCACCTCTATATCGCCCAGCCACCGCTCTACAAAGTGGCGCGCGGCAAGTCCGAGGTTTACCTGAAAGACCAAGGCGCATTGGATGATTATCTGGTCGAGCAAGGCATCGAAGGCGCAGTGCTGCGTCTGGGGTCTGGTGAAGAAATCGTTGGCGCCGATCTGGCCCGCGTTGTCACCGAAGCACGCCAGCTCAAGCGCGTTCTGGATGCCTTCCCAACCCATTACCCCCGCCACATTCTGGAACAAGCCGCCATCGCAGGCGCATTCGTTCCGGGCGCCGTGGAATCTGACCTGCAAGGCGTGGCCGACAAGGTCGCAGCCCGTCTTGATCTGATTGCACTAGAATATGAACGCGGCTGGCAAGGCCGTATCACGCAGGATCACGGCATCAAACTGGCCCGCATTCTGCGCGGCGTCGAAGAAGTGCGCACGCTGGATGGCCCAATGCTTCGCTCTGGCGAGGCACGCAAAACCGGCAGCTTCACCGCAAGCCTGCAAGAGGTCTACGGCGTTGCCGCGACCCTCGTGCGCAAAGACCGCAGCCAGATCATCCACGGTCCGCTGGACCTGTTGCACGCGATCCTGTCCGAAGGCGAGCGTGGCTTGACCCTGCAACGTTATAAGGGTCTGGGCGAGATGAACCCGGATCAGTTGTGGGAAACCACGCTGGACCCAGATGCGCGCACCCTGCTGCAAGTTCAGGTCGAAGACATGGTGGAAGCCGATGATCTCTTCACCAAGCTGATGGGCGATGTGGTGGAACCACGCCGCGAATTCATCCAGAAAAACGCGCTGAGCGTCGAAAACCTCGACTTCTAAATTCAGCCGCTTGAAACGCAAAGGGCCCGCAATACGCGGGCCTTTTTCTTTTGTGCATTTACCAGTGTTCGGGCGCTGCCAAATCTTCGATTTGGCTTAGGCTCCAACGCAGCCCTTACAGCCCCGCCATCACCAGCAGCTTTTCTTCCATGAATTCCTCAATCCCCTGACGCGCGCCTTCACGCCCCAGACCAGAGGACTTCACGCCACCAAACGGCGCCTCAGCTGTGGCCACCAAACCGGTGTTCAAACCCACCATGCCGTAATCCAACGCCTCGCCCACACGCCAGCTGCGCGCGTTGTCTTTGGTGTAGAAATACGCCGCCAAACCGAACTCGGTGTTATTGGCTGCAGCCACAACTTCTTCTTCGGTTTCAAACTTAAACAGCGGCGCCAGCGGGCCAAAGGTTTCTTCGGTCGCCACGGCCATATCCGCCGTCACATCACACACGATGGTCGGCTGATAGAACAAGCCGCCCTTCTCATGGCGCTGTCCGCCCAATGTCACTTTGCCACCCTTGGCCACAGCATCCGCCACGTGACGCTCGACCTTATCCAAAGCCGCTTCGTTGATCAGCGGGCCAAACACAACGCCCTCTTCAAACCCATCACCAGTGCGCATCTGCGCCACCTTTTCGGCCAGCTTTTCAGCAAACTGATCATAGATGCCAGACTGCACGTAAATCCGGTTCGCACAAACACAGGTCTGTCCGTTGTTGCGGTATTTTGAATCAATCGCGCCCTGCACAGCTGCATCTACATCCGCATCATCAAACACGATGAACGGCGCGTTGCCGCCCAGCTCTAGGCCCAGTTTCTTGATCGTCGGCGCGGACTGCTCATACAGTTTCGCACCCACACCAGTCGAGCCGGTAAAGGTCATCTTCTTCACAATCGGGCTGGCCGTCATCACGCCACCAATCGCCACAGCATCCCCAGTCACAACCGAGAACAAACCCGCCGGCAAACCCGCGCGTTCCGCCAAGATCGCCAAAGCAATCGCCGAGAACGGCGTTTGCGGCGCTGGCTTGAGCACCACAGAACACCCCGCCGCCAAGGCAGGGCCCACCTTGCGCGTGATCATCGCGCTCGGGAAGTTCCAAGGCGTAATCGCCGCCACAACACCAATCGGTTGCTTGATCACCACCAACCGACGATCCGGCGCAGGCTGCGGAATGGTCTCGCCATAGGTGCGGCGGGCCTCTTCAGCAAACCATTCTAGAAAGCTCGCGGCATAGCCAATCTCGCCTTTAGCCTCAGCCAAAGGCTTGCCTTGCTCGGTTGTCAGGATCGTTGCCAGATCATCCTTGTTTTCCAACATCAACTCAAACCAGCGGCGGATCACCATCGCCCGCTGCTTGGCCGTTTTCGCAGCCCATTCACCACGCGCCGCCTCTGCGGCCTCAATCGCCTCTTGCGTTTCATCCGCACCAAGCGCGGGCACATAGCCCACCAAAGCCCCATTGGACGGGTTGTAAATCGCAGTATCCGCTTTTGGATCAGCCTCAATCCAGCGCGTGCCCACAGGCACCGCTTGGCGCAGCAAAGTCGCATCGTTCAATTGCATAACATCCTCGCAAGATCAGTCACGGCGCAGCGCCGTCTTTAGCGCAGAGTGTTAGACAAACGCGCGGCAAGTACAATCCAGCATTTCTGCAAAGCGTGCTGTGCGAAACTGTAAGAGGGGGATCACTCGCCCGGCTGTTTGGTCAAAGGCACCACATTGGGTTGCTCATTTTCCAGCTCTTCAAAATCAAAGCGATCCAGGCGCTGCGCACGCCGCCCTGCTTTGTCGGCCGAAATCTTGATGTCTGAAATATCCTTGGCCGCTTGGCCAAAATGCCGATCAAGGTTCTCCACCCGCGTGCCCAAACGATCCACATCCCCGTGCAACAGGCTCAACTCCTTACGGATCGCCCCCGCTTGCTCGCGCATCCGCGCATCCTTCAGGATCGCCCGCATGGTGTTCAACGTCGCCATGCAGGTGGTCGGCGACACGATCCACACCCGCGCGGTGAAACCTTCATGCACCAAATCCGGAAACTTCGCATGCAGCTCTGCGTAAATCGCCTCAGACGGCAAGAACATCAGCGCCCCATCCGCGGTCTCCCCCTCAAGGATGTATTTCTCCGAAATATCCTTGATGTGTTTGCGCACAGAGGTCTTGAACATCTGAATGCCCGCCTTCAGCTCTGCCTCGGTTTGCGAGGCAATCATCATCTCATAAGCTTCCAGCGGGAACTTACTATCGATCACAATCGGACCCGGAGGGTTCGGCAAATGGATCAAACAATCCGCGCGCTTCCCGTTGGACAGCGTGTATTGCAAAGCATAGCTATCCTTTGGCAACGCCTTACCCACGATGTCATTCAGCTGGATTTCCCCAAAAGCCCCGCGCGTCTGCTTGTTGCTCAGAATGTCCTGCAGGCTCAGCACATCGCCGGACAACTTGGTGATGTTCTCCTGCGCCTTATCGATGGTCGCCAACCGTTCCTGCAAAGCCGTCAAAGAGGTCGCGGTTTGCTTGGCATTGCCCATCAGGCTTTGCCCCATTTTTTCCTGCAAATCCGTCATCGATCGGTTCGTGCGCAGCTGCATTTCGCTCAGGTTCTCTTGCAACTTCAACTGCTGAGCTGACAGGTTATCCGCCATCTGCTGCTGCATCTTGGCAAGGTTCTCACCCGTGCGGCGCTGCACGTTCGACAGGTTCTCATGCAGATTGATCTGCACCTCCCCCAAGCGCTGCTCCATCAAATTGGTCATCTGGGTTTGCGCCACAGCCTGCGTCTGCGCCACGTTGTTCAAGCTACCGCTCAGATGGTCTTGCCCAGAAGACAGCTGATCCACACGCTGCCCCAAATTTGCCATCTGATAAGACGACCGCGCCGAGGCCCGCAGCACCGACCACAGCATCAGCAAAATCAACAGCACCACAATGCCAGCGCCAATCGCCGCATACATCTGCACATTCGGGTCCGTGAAATCCATTAGGTCCGTCCAAACAGCCGCTCAATATCGGCCAGCTTTAATTCAACATAAGTCGGGCGCCCGTGGTTGCACTGCCCCGAATGCGGAGTGGCCTCCATCTCGCGCAGCAACGCATTCATTTCATCGGCCCGCATCCGGCGCCCAGATCGGATCGAGCCATGGCAGGCCACGCGGCTTAGGATCGCCTCGATCTTGGCCTGCACCAGATGGCTTTCGCCCTGATCGTCCAGCTCGTCCAGAATATCCAGCACCATGGCCTTGGCGTTCACTTCGCCCAAAATCGCAGGAGTCTCGCGCACCGCAACCGCGCCGCCACCAAAGGCTTCAATTGTCAGGCCCAACTGGCTCAGCGGCTCAGCCACCGCCAACAACCGCGCGCAATCGCCATCTGACAATTCCACAATCTCTGGGATCAACAAGGCCTGCGCAGCCACGCCGTTTTCCCCCATCTGGTTTTTCAAACGCTCATAGACCAACCGCTCATGCGCCGCATGCTGATCGACAATCACCATGCCATCCTGCGTTTGCGCGATGATGTAATTCTCATGCACCTGCCCGCGTGCCGCGCCCAAAGGATGATCCTCGGCCACCTCGTCTTGCGCAGGGGCATCAACCACCCGCCCCGCCACAGGCGCTTCCATCAGCGACGCGCCGGGCGCGGCATCCCACGCCGCAGGTGCTTCGCTCAGAGCCGGCACTTGCGCAGGCGCTTGATACTCATAGGCCGCATGACGCGCGCCCATCGAAGGACGATCCATCTGATAGACCCGCGGCGCGCCTGTTGGCTCCGGCCGCATCGCGCCCAAAGTCGCGCCTGCCACCGTGGTCGAGGCCCGATGCCCCGCCTCTGCCAAAGCATGACGCAATGCCGACACGATCAGTCCACGCGCCAACCCCGGATCGCGGAACCGCACCTCAGATTTCGCAGGGTGCACGTTCACATCTACAAGCTGCGGATCACAATCAATAAACAACGCCGCCGCCGGATGGCGGTCGCGCGATAGGAAATCAAAATAAGCCCCACGCAACGCCCCAACGAGCAACTTGTCCTTCACAGGACGGCCATTCACAAACAGATACTGCGCCACCGCAGAGCCGCGCGAATAAGTCGGCAAAGCCGCATAGCCAATCAGCCGCAATCCTTCGCGTTCTGCATCAATCCGCAAAGCGTTCTCGGCAAATTCCGATCCCAAAATCCGCGCCAAGCGCCCATGCAGCGCGTCAAACAAATCACCGCTTTCGCCATCCGCGCGGAAGGTCACACGGCCTTCTCCGCCGCTTGTCACATCTCGCAATGTGAACCCAATGAACGGCTCGGCCATAGCCAGCCGTTTCACCACATCGGTGATCGCTTGGCTCTCGGCACGGTCACTGCGCATGAATTTCAAACGCGCAGGGGTCGCATAAAACAGATCGCGCAATTCCACGATCGTGCCCGCGCCCAAAGCCGCCGGTTTCACCGCAGACATCACGCCACCTGACACAGACACCGTATGCGCCTCGCCGCCTGCCATGCGGGAGGTGATCGTCAAGCGCCCCACCGCCCCCAGCGAGGGCAAAGCCTCACCGCGAAAGCCAAAGGTGTGAATATCCAACAGGTCCGTGCCATCAATTTTCGATGTGGCATGGCGCGACAAGGCCAAAGGCAATTGCTCGGCAGACATGCCGACGCCATCGTCCGTCACACGGATCAGCGTCTTGCCCCCATCGGCAATCGCCACCTCAATCCGGCGCGCCCCAGCGTCAATGGCGTTTTCCACCAGCTCTTTCACCGCGCTGGCTGGGCGTTCCACCACTTCACCAGCCGCAATACGGTTAATCGCGCTATCATCAAGTTGACGAATAACGGGGAGATTTTCGCTTATTTTGGGGTCTACATGCGCCATAACGCCAAATCTAGCACAAGACGCGCCGATTCTGCCACCTCAATCCCGTGGCCAAAGTTAACCGATTTGCCCTAAACCGCAGGCGCGCCAGACCGTGTGCGACACGGCCCAAAACACGCCGCCAAAGCTAAGATCACGCCCGAGACCGTTGCAATCATCCCAGCCGCGCTCACCGCATGGCCCGCGCCGATCCACAGGGGGCCATAGCCCGCCAGAACATAGCCCAACACCGCAGACAATGTCGCAAACACAGCGCTCCAGGCGATCTGAACTTCCAATCGATTGGTCATCAACCGCGCCGCTGCAGGGGGGCAGATGAACATGGCAATCACAATGATCGAGCCCACCGCATCAAACGCCGCCACCGCCGCCACGGCTGACACAACCACCAAAGCCAGCCCTACAAACGTGGTTGGCACACCCACCGATTGCGCAAACCCCGCATCAAAGGTCGAGATCTTCAAAGGCCGCCACAGCAGCCAAACAAACCCAGACACGCCAAGCAAGGCCCCCAGAATACGCCACAGCTCTTCCGGCATCTCGCGCACCGCGGACCATTCCAGCAAACTGTGCCAGCCTTCACCGTCCAGCCAGATCAGGCTTTCCAGATTGCCATACAGCGCGTGCTCCACATCCAGATGCACCGACGAGGTATCGCTTTGTTCCAGCAGCAGCACGCCGCCTGCAAACATCGCCGTAAACACCAGCCCCATCGCCGCGCCTGGTTCGATCCGGCCCAAACGGCGGATCGCTTCGATCAGACCTACAGCCAAAACCGCAGCAACAGCCGCTCCCAGCATCATTGGGCCTGTGGCCACCACACCAGTGATCAAAAACGCCGCCACGATACCAGGCAACACCACGTGACTGATCGCATCCCCAATCAACGCCTGCCGCCGCAGCAACAAAAAGTTCCCCGGCAGCGCGCAGGCAATCGCAGCGAAAACTCCGATCAAAAGCGGAGGCAAACTCAGCGGAACAAATTCAGCCCCCATCATGCCTCTACCCCCGCAAGGCCGCCCATGCGGCGGTCAATTTCTGCAATCTGATCTGGGGTCAAAACAGTCTCTAACGCACGCAAACCATCATATAAGGCCGCCGCACCTTCCAGCGCCTGATCGGCCCGCACAAGCTGCCAACGTTTCTCATCCCGCAAGGCCTTCGCAGCCCGCGCCTTGCCTTCTTCGGTGGGTACGCCATCGCGCTGCACCAGCCCCGCACGGGCCAGCAAGCGCATCGTATAGCCTTCGTAAATCGGCTGCCCCTGCGCCAAAGCCAGCAAGCCCTGCCGCATATGCACCCGCCGCTGAAACCGCCGATGCCGCAGCAGCGCCACCAAGACACCACGCCCCGGTGCGGCCAGCATAGACACCACGAAAAACGCAAAGCTCACCAGCACAATGATCGGCCCTGTTGGCAAGTCCGGCGCGGCTGCAGAAAAAGCCGCGCCCACATATGCCGCCAAACCGCCAAAAGCCCCAGACAGGATCACCAGATGATCCGTGCGATCCGTCCAAAACCGAGCGGTCACTGGCGGAATAATCAGCATCGCTACGATCAGGATCAGCCCAACGATCTTAAGCCCCACAACCGTCACAGCCATAGCCAGCCCCATGATCATCAGATCAATCCGCCCTACGTTCATCCCGCTCGAGGCTGCGAACTCCGGATCAAAGGCCACCAAAGACATCGGCCGCCGAAAGGCCACCACCGCTGCCATCGTCAAAGCGCCGCCGATAAGAATGATCATCGCATCATTCCACAGCATCCCAGCCGTTGATCCCAGCAAAAAGCCTTCAAGCCCCGCCTGCCGCCCCGCGCTCATGGTTTGGATTACGGTCAGCAAAACCACGCCAAAGCCAAAGAACACCGACAGCACAGCCCCAATCGCCGCATCCTCGGCCAAGCGCGTGCGCTGGGTCAGCCAGCCAATGCACAACAGGCCAAACCCCGCAGACAGGGCCGAGCCAAACAGCAGCCCAACCAAACTGCGCCCATCACCGCCAAAGGCCACCATCACCATAAAGGCCAGCCCAATTCCAGGCAGGGTCGCATGGCTGATCGCATCGCTCACCAAAGCGCGTTTACGTAAGAAAAGGAAAGTACCCGTCACGCCGGCTGCAATGCCCAAAAACATCGCCCCAAGCGCAACAAGGGTGGCGTTATACCCCAACTGCAAAGTCAGCGCATCAAGCCACATCTCAGCCTGCCGCAGCTTCCAACTGCGCGCCTGCCAAACGGCCGCCATAAGCGATATTCAGGTTTTCAGCAGTAAAGGTTGTGTCGACAGAGCCTTCCGCCACTTTGCGCGTATTGATCAAGAACACATCGTCAAAGTAATCCGCCACAGTCGCCAGATCATGATGCACCGCCACAACGGTTTTACCCGCATCTTTCAACGCTTTCAGCACATCAATAATAGCTTTCTCTGTTGCCGCATCGACGCCCGCAAAAGGCTCGTCCAACAAATACAGATCCGCGCTTTGCGCCAAAGCCCGCGCCAAGAACACACGTTGCTGTTGGCCACCAGACAGTTGCCCAATCTGGCGATCCGCAAAGTCACGCATGCCAACGCGATCAAGGCAATCCATCGCCTTATCCATATGGCGCGCGCGCACACGGCGCAGCAGGCCAAGCTCGCGGTACAAGCCCATCAGAACCACATCAATCACGCGGGTCGGGAAATCCCAATCCACGCTAGCGCGTTGCGGCACATAGGCAATGCGGTGACGCTCACGCGCCAAAGGCTTGCCAAACACCGTCGCCTGACCCGCCAAAGGTGTCACAACACCCAAAGCGGCCTTTAATAGGGTCGATTTTCCCGCGCCATTCGGACCAATGATCGCTGTCATCGCCCCTTGGCGCACCGTCATATCAACCGAGAAAACAGCAGGCTTTTCACCGTAAGACACCGTCATGCCGCGCACAGCCAAAGGGCTGTCGTTCAGGGTCTGAACAACCGCGCCGTGATCTGTTGCCAATGCCAGTGTCATATCCGCCTCCCGATCCTGCGCTTAGTAGCCTGCGGCCAGTTTGCCGTTCAGTCCACGCGCCGGCACATCGCCACCGAGGGCATCAGCAATCACGGTCACATTGTGATCCAACATGCCCACATAGGTGCCTTCGTAAGTGCCATCCATGCCCATCGCATCGCTAAACAGCTCGCCACCGATTTTCACCGTATGGCCCTTGGCCGCAGCGCCCTCGATCAGCGCGCGCATGCCGCGATCAGAGACAGAGCTTTCTACAAAGACAGCACCGATTTGATGATCCACCAGATAGTCCACCAATTCGCCAATGCGGTTCAAACCCGCCTCGGATTCCGTGGAAATCCCCTGAACACCCAGCACGTCAAACCCATAGGCCTGACCGAAATAGCCAAAAGCATCATGCGCCGTCAGCAAGACACGCGCGCTCTCTGGCACAGTGGCCAGGCTTTCAACCGCATAGGTTTTCAGCGCCGTCAGCTCTTCAATATGCGCCGCTGCATTGGCCGCAAACACATCCGCCTGATACGGCGCAATCGCCGTCAGCGCATCGCGCACTTCAGTGACAACACCAGACCAAAGGGTTGGGTCCATCCACACATGCGGATCAAACTTATCGTCGTAATCATCATGGCCGCGCAGCATATCCTGCGGCAGGGCTTCAGCCACAGCCACAACAGTGCGCTTCTCAGCCAGATCGTGGAAAAACTCTTCCATCTGCGCTTCTAGGTACAAGCCATGCCACAGCACCAAATCTGCGCGTGTCATTGCCACGATATCCGTGCGCGTCTGACGGTACGCATGCGGATCAACGCCCGGACCCATCAGCCCCCGCACGTCCACAGCATCGCCACCAACTTGACGCACCGCATCCGCGATCATGCCAGTTGTCGCAACAACCGACAGTTTCTCAGCCGCATAAACAGGCAAAGCCATCAAGCTGGCCGCTGCTGCCATAAAAAGTCTGCGTGAGAATCGCATAGGTACCTCGGAGTTCTTTCTTGAGACTGAATATGAGAATTATTCGCAACAAAGTCAACGCAATTGCGAATTATTCTCATTTAGCTTGACCATTTGATCAAAAATCAAAGCCAGCCCCAGCCATTCCGCTTGAAAAAGCGCCGGTTGCGTGACAGCTTGGCGCGGTTCCAGACACGAGTGAAACATGCAAACGGTCACACCTTCACAGACATCCGCTCAACTGCCCCAAGCGGTCGAGCCCCGCAATCCCGGGATGCCCCTCGATCTAGAGTGGGTGCGCGGCGTGCAAGCCAATACATCTGCCATCGAAAGACGCGCCAAAACCCTGCCAGGGCGGCGCTCGGTCAAGAAAGATCACCAAGCCGCTTGGCTGCTCAAGGCGATCTCGATGATCGACCTCACCACGCTCTCCGGCGATGACACCGAAGGCCGCGTGCAACGCCTGTGCAGCAAAGCCAAACAGCCCGTGCGCGCTGATCTGCTAAGCACTCTCGGCCTGCCAGACCTAACCACCGGCGCGATCTGCGTCTATCACGATATGGTCGAAACAGCTGTAACCGCCTTACAAGGCACCGGCATTCCGGTGGCAGCCGTGTCCACTGGCTTTCCGGCGGGTTTGTCTCCGTTTCACTTGCGTGTCGAAGAAATCCGCCAATCCGTGGCCGCTGGCGCCAAGGAAATCGACATCGTCATCACCCGCCGCCACGTGCTGCAAGGCAATTGGCAGGCGCTGTATGATGAAATGAAAGCCTTCCGCGAAGCCTGCGGAGATGCCCATGTCAAAGCCATCTTGGCCACGGGCGAGCTCGGCAGCCTGCGCAACGTCGCCCGCGCCTCGCTGGTCTGCATGATGGCGGGCGCTGATTTCATCAAAACCTCCACCGGCAAAGAAAGCGTCAACGCCACCCTGCCGGTGTCCCTCGTGATGATCCGCGCCATCCGCGACTATTACGACCGCACCGGCTATCGCGTCGGCTACAAACCCGCCGGCGGCATTTCCAAAGCCAAAGACGCGCTGGTCTACCTCTCCCTGATCAAAGACGAACTGGGCGATCGCTGGCTCCAGCCAGACCTCTTCCGCTTTGGCGCATCCTCATTGCTGGGTGATATTGAACGCCAGCTCGAACACCACGTCACCGGCAACTACTCTGCCGGTTACCGCCACGCGATGGGTTAAGGACGAAAACGATGACTTCCGTAAAAGAGATTTTCGACACGATGGACTACGGCGCCGCCCCTGAATCCGCGGCAGACGCCCTCGCATGGCTGGTGGATCAAGGCAGCAGCTTTGGCCACTTTATCAATGGCAAATTCACAGAGGCCACTGAAAGCTTTGAAAGCAAAAACCCAGCCAACGGCGAAGTACTGGCAAACCTGTCGCAAGCCAGCGAAGCCGATGTAAACGCCGCGGTCAAAGCCGCCCGCAGCGCCCAAGGCAAATGGGCCGCCCTGCCCGGCCATCAACGCGCGCGCTTTATGTATGCGATTGCTCGCCTGATCCAAAAACACGCCCGCCTCTTTGCGGTGCTGGAAACATTGGACAACGGCAAACCGATCCGCGAAAGCCGCGACATCGATATCCCGCTGGTGCATCGCCACTTCTACTATCACGCGGGCATGGCCCAACTGATGGAAGCCGAATTGCCCGACCGCGACGCCATCGGCGTCTGCGGCCAGATCATCCCATGGAACTTCCCGCTGCTGATGCTGGCATGGAAAGTCGCGCCCGCCATCGCCATGGGCAACACCGTAGTTCTGAAGCCAGCCGAATACACCAGCCTCACTGCCTTGCTATTCGCTGACATCTGCCGCCAAGCCGGCCTGCCAAAGGGCGTTGTGAACATCGTCACCGGTGATGGCGCCGTGGGCGAGTTGATCGTCAATCACAAAGACATCGATAAAATCGCCTTCACAGGATCTACATCCGTGGGCCGCAAAATCCGCGAGGCCACCGCAGGCTCCGGCAAGGCGCTCACACTCGAACTGGGCGGCAAGTCGCCCTACATCGTCTTTGACGACGCCGATATCGACAGCGCCATCGAAGGCCTCGTCGATGCAATCTGGTTTAACCAAGGCCAAGTCTGCTGCGCCGGTTCGCGCCTTCTGGTGCAAGAAGGCATCGCAGATAAGTTCTACGCCAAGCTCAAAACCCGCATGGACGGTCTGCGCATCGGCAACCCGCTCGACAAATGCATCGACGTGGGCGCCATCGTTGACCCCGTGCAATTGCAAACCATCACCCAGATGGTCGACACCAACACCGACGGCGAAACGCACCAAGCCAAAATCGACATGCCAGAGGGCGGCTGTTTCTACCCGCCCACCCTGATCACCGGCCTGTCCACCGCATCGACCTTGATGCAAGAAGAAATCTTCGGCCCCGTGCTCTGCGCCATGACCTTCCGCACCCCAGCCGAGGTGGTCGAGCTGGCCAACAACACCCGCTACGGGCTGGCCGCCACGGTCTGGACAGAAAACGTCAACCTCGCCCTCGACATCGCCCCGAAACTCACCGCTGGTGTGGTCTGGGTGAATGCCACCAACCTATTTGACGCCGCCGCTGGCTTTGGCGGCGTGCGCGAAAGCGGCTTTGGCCGTGAAGGCGGATGGGAAGGGCTGCAAGCCTATACCAAACCGATCAACGCGCCCAAGAAACTCGCCAAGATCGAGGCGTTCACGGGCGACGATACCCCAACCGATCCCCTAGACCGCACGGCCAAGCTTTACATCGGCGGCAAACAAGCCCGTCCAGATGGCGGCTATTCGCAGAACGTCTACACCGCCAAAGGCAAGCTGTTGGGCCAAGCCCCAATCGCCAACCGCAAAGACATCCGCAACGCGGTCGAGGCAGCAGCAGGCGCAAAAGCATGGGCCAAAACCACCGGCCATTTGCGCGCGCAAATCCTGTATTACATCGCCGAAAACCTATCAGCCCGCGCCGATGAATTCGCATCCCGCATCGATGCCCTCACCGGCAAGAAAGGCGGCGCAAACGAAGTGCAACAGGCCATCTCGCGCCTCTTCACCTATGCCGCTTGGGCCGACAAATACGACGGCCAAGTGCACGGCGTTCCGATCCGCGGCGTCGCTTTGGCGATGAAAGAACCAGTCGGCGTCATCGGCGCGATCTGCCCAGACGAGGCACCCTTGCTGGGCCTCATCTCGCTGATGGCGCCTGCCATCGCAATGAGCAACCGCGTGGTCCTCACCGCGTCTGAAGCCTTCCCACTGGCCGCGCTGGATTTCTACCAAGTGCTAGAAACCTCCGATGTGCCAGCGGGCGTGGTGAACATCGTTACAGGCGATCACGCGGAACTCGCCAAAACCCTCTCCGATCACTTGAACGTCGATGCGGTCTGGAGCTTCAGTAGCGCTGACATCTCCGGCGCCATCGAAGCGGGCAGCGCCGGCAACCTGAAACGCACCTGGGTCAACAACGGCCAAGCGCGCGATTGGTCCGGCCCGGACGGCGAAGGCCGCCTGTTCTTGGAAGCCGCAACCGAGGTCAAAAACATCTGGGTGCCCTACGGCGAATAAGCCCAAACCATCCAACCAAAACAAAACGCCCCGCCAAATCAGCGGGGCGTTTTCACATTCAAATCCAGCAGGTCTTAGCCGCCTTCAGCAGGCTGGCCGACCACCACGAAATGCAAATCCTCCGGACGCATAATCCGCGCAGCCACGCGTTTCACATCGTCCAACGTCACCGCATTCACCTTGTCATTGCGTGTCGCAGCATAATCCAGCGGCAGATCATCCATCTGCATCCCCACCAGAATATTCGCAATCGGCCCATTGCCATCAAAGCGCAGCGGATAGGCGCCCGTCAGGTACGTCTTTGCACGGCTCAACTCATCCTCGCTTGGACCTTCCGTCGCCATGCGCGTCCACTCATCACGGATCACATCAATCGCCTGACCAATGCGATCATTGGCACTGGCGACACGGCCCAGATACAGCTCTCCCAGATCCTTCGGGATCAAGAAAGTGCTGATCCCATAGGTCAGCCCACGCTTCTCACGCACCTCATGCATCAGGCGATTGTCAAACCCGCCCGCACCCATGATCACGTTCAGCACATAGGCCGCAAAGAAATCCTCGTCATGGCGTTCGATCCCTTCATGGCCAAACAAAGCCACCGATTGCGGCGTGGCGAAATCCACCACAGTCTGACCACCGCTCAACGCATATTCAGCTTCCGCAGGCAAAGGCGCGCCCGTCAAAGGCAAGCCATCCAGAAGATCATCCAACACCTGCCCCAGCTCTTCAGGAGTGATATCCCCCACGGCCGACACGTAAATCCGATCCAGCGCCATCGCATTCTGATGCGCCGTCACAATATCATCGCGCGTCAACGCACCAACACTGTCTTCGGTGCCGCGAATGGGCGTCGCATAGGGGTGATCGCCAAAAGCCAAAGCATTAAAGGTCTGGCTCGCAATCCGGTTCGGATCTTTCGCATCCGATTGAATAACCGACACCACCTGCGCCTTCACTCGATCAATCGAGACCTGATCAAACCGTGGCAGCACAACAGACTGGCGGAACAGATCCAAAGCCTCTTCGCGGTTCTCACTTAGAAACTTCGCCGAAATCGACACCGCATCATCATAAACGTCATAATCATACTGCGCCGCCAATTCTTCAGCCGCGCGCGCAAAATCCTGCGCGTCCATGTCGCCGGTGCCTTCTTCCAGCAAGCCCACCATCAAATTGGTCGCCCCGCGCTTACCTGGCAAATCCAAGCTACCCCCACCTTTGAACCGCAGCTCCAAAGCCACAAAGGGGATCGAGTGTTCTTCCACCAGCCAAGCCTTCACACCTTTCGGGCTGGTGACTTCCTGAATGGCGATCTCAGCGCGCAACGGCAAAGCGGCCAGCGCCAATGCAGCGGCCAATACAAAACGCATCATTGCGACACCTCCTTGCTAGTCTCTTCCACGGCTTCCGGTTTCATCAACCAACCGGTGACGGATTTATTGATATCAAACACCTCTTTCGCAGCCGCGATGATCTCCTCTTCGGTGATCGACTGCAAAATTTCAGGCCATTCGCGCACATCCTGCACGGTCAAACCACTGGTCAAAGCGCGGCCATAGCGGTTGCCCACATTGTCAGCTTGGTCGCGCGCATAGATCTGGCTGGCACGCAGCTGCATCTTGATGCGCTCCAAATGCGCACTATCCACGCCGTCTTCGATGAACTTGGCAACAGTGGCATCCATGGCCGCCTCACCCTCTTCCAAAGAAATCCCGCGTGCTGGCACAATGATCAAATCAAAGGTCGTGTCATCCAAAGACAAGCCACGATAATAGGCCGTCACATACACCGCCTGCTGCGTGCCAAACTGCAATTCTTTCGCCAGAACCGAGTTCGGCCCATTGCCCAAAAGGTTCGCCAGCAACATCAATGACGCCGCCTTGCGCTGATCCCCAGAATCTCGCTCCGGCGCCAGATAAGACCGCGACACATATTCCTGCGACACACGCGGATCACGATACTGCAAACGCCGCGGAGACAGTTGCGGTGGCTCTTGCGGACGCACGCGTTCTTCCAGCTCAGGATTGGCAGGGATCACGCCGTAATAGGTTTCCGCCAGCGCCTTCACCTCGTCCGGCGTCACATCACCGGCGACAACCAGCACCGCATTATTGGGCGCATAGAACCGCTCGTAAAAGGCCATCGTGTCTTCAAGGTCCAGCTGCTCCATCTCGTGCTTCCAGCCAATGATCGGCACACCATAGCGATGGTTCATATACTGCGCAGCCGTGGCTTGTTCGCGAAACAAAGCCCCCGCGCTGTTTTCCGTGCGCTGATTGCGCTCTTCCAAGATCACATCCCGCTCGGTCAGAATATCGTCTTCGATGATGCGGATATTCACCATACGGTCGCTTTCCATCTGCATCATCAGCTCCAGCCGATCCGCCGCCACGCGTTGGTGATAGGCCGTGTAATCGAGGCTGGTGAACGCATTGTCCTGCCCACCATTGGCCGTGACAATCTGAGAAAACTCACCGGATTCCAAAGTGTCCGTCGCCTTGAACATCAAGTGTTCCAGAAAATGCGCTACGCCAGAGACGCCCGCCGGCTCATCCGCCGACCCCGCTTTGTACCAGACCATATGCATAACAACCGGCGCACGGTGATCTTCCACCACGACCACCTGCATCCCATTATCCAGCATGAAATCCGTCACAGCCTCTTGGGCTCGAAGCGGTAAAGCTGCCAAGGCAGCCAGTCCCGCCAGCATAAACATACGCCGCATAGCGTCTCCTCTTGCGATTTAAGATGATAGTTACGCCCTATTCACGCCGCTTCAACCCTGCTGGCGCGATCGTGAGGAGGGTTTATGACATTTCACCAAAGGCAAGAGGCCACGTCTGCGCATCGCCCTCCTACGGGAGGTGGGCCGATGCCCAAACCTACGGTCCGGGGCCAGTCGTCAAATTAGATAAACTTATGGCGCTGGTGGTGCCGTTGGCGTTTTCACACCAGCCGCGCGCCAGCGAGACAGCTCGCGACCCGCGTTCAGGTGATAACGGCGGTACACTTCGTTGTACCGATCCGGATTGGCCAAACGCCAACCAGTGAACCGCGCAAAGTTACCACGGATCTTTTCATCATCTTGCGCCAGTTGCTCGCGAATGCCAGCACCGCTGCCAGACCGTGCTGCATAGGAAACCAAAGCACTGTCAGATGACGGGAAAGACCCATCCGCGCTTGGATTGTCTGCACGACCACCCAAAGCCACAGCCACATCCGCAAACGGATCTTGATCTGTCAGGTTGCTGCCACCCGGCGTTGGGGCAGGCAGTTCGGCATAGGTTTCAGGCGCAGTCAAAGGCTTGCTCGGAATAATCGCAAATTCATCTGGTCCATTGTCGCCAGAATCCAACACACGAATGCCGCGCTCGTTCGCACAAGCAGACACCAAAAGTGCCATTCCTACCAAGACCACGCGGGCTATGCGCATTGCTCAACTCCTGCCATTTCCGACAGCTTTAACGTATCCTGTCGCTGTCGTCACGCCTGCTTTTGCTCTCCGCCCCAAATGGCAAGACCCAGCGCACCGGCGAAGATCGTAATATCAGCCACGTTAAAGGCATAAGGGTTCACAAACCCACAGCAAGACATATTCAGAAAATCCGCCACCGCGCCATACAGCACGCGATCCACGACATTGCCCAGCGCGCCGCCAATCAGCAAACCGCCAGAGATCAAACCCAGCTTGCCCGGGCGATCCTTCAACATCCAAAAATAAACAAAGGTACAAATCGCAACGGCCACCCCAATCAGCAGCCATTTCGCCAGCACCGAGCTATCAGACAACAGACCGAAGTTGATGCCACGGTTCCAAGCCATGTGGAAATTCAACAAAGGCGGCAGCACTTCAATGCGCCCCACTTCGCTTAGGTTCAGGCCATGTACCACAAAGTACTTGCTCGCCTGATCCACAAGAAACGCCCAAAAGCCTGCCCAAAACACCAGTTTCATCGCCCGGTCCTCTACATTGTCCCATACGGGTCCCTGGCTGGGCCTATCGCCTCTACTGGGAGCCAGACTGACCCGCCCCAAGGGGCAGGCCAGATGTTATATTAGTGGCGGAAGTGACGCATGCCTGTAAAGACCATTGCGATTCCCGCTTCATCTGCCGCGTCGATCACTTCTTGATCGCGCATAGAGCCACCCGGCTGGATCACACATGTGCCACCTGCCGCAGCCGCTTCCATCAGACCGTCTGCAAATGGGAAGAACGCATCAGACGCCACAGCAGAGCCCTTCGCAAGGCTTTCATCCAAACCAAGTTCAGCCGCCATACGCGCCGCTTTCGCCGCTGCCACGTTGGCACTGTCCAAACGGCTCATCTGGCCGGCACCAACGCCAACCGTTGCACCATTCTTCACGTAGACAATCGCGTTGGATTTCACGTGCTTTGCCACTTTCCACGCAAATTGCAGATCTTCCATCTGCTCTGCGCTTGGCGCAACCTTGGTCACAACCTTCAGCTCGTCTTCGGCAACTGCGCCCACATCTTTATCCTGAACCAGCATACCGCCAGCCACTTGCTTGAACGATGTGATCGGCTGACGTGGATCAGGCAGACCCTCTGTCAGCAGCAAACGCAGGTTCTTCTTCGCCGCAAACACTTCAATCGCATCGTCAGACGCGCCAGGTGCAATCACAACCTCGGTGAAGATTTCAGTGATCTTCTTGGCTGTTTCCACATCCAAAGGCTGGTTCAGCGCAACGATACCGCCAAAGGCAGATGTGCGGTCGCAATCAAACGCCTTTTGGTAAGCTTCCACCAAGCTAGAACCCACAGCCACACCACAAGGGTTCGCGTGTTTGATAATCGCAACCGCTGGGCCATTGGCCGGATCAAACTCAGACACCAGCTCAAATGCTGCATCTGTGTCGTTGATGTTGTTGTAAGACAGTTCTTTACCCTGCAGCTGCTTGGCTGTCGCCACACCTGGGCGGCCAGAGCCATCTGTGTAGAACGCCGCCTCTTGGTGGCTGTTCTCACCGTAACGCAATGTCTGCACCACTTCGCCCGCAAAGGAACGACGGCGCGGCGTATCCAGATCAATCGCGCCTGCCATCCATGTGCTCACCGCAGTGTCATAGGCGGCTGTGCGGCCATAAGCCGTTTGCGCCAGCTTGCGACGGAACGCCAAAGTTGTCTGACCCTCGTTTGCTTCCAGCTCAGCCAGCAGCGCGTCGTAATCCTGAACGTCTGTCACCACGTTCACAAAACCATGGTTCTTCGCCGCAGAGCGGATCATCGCCGGACCACCGATATCGATGTTCTCGATGCAGGTCATGTAATCCGCGCCTTTGGCAACGGTCTCTTCAAATGGGTACAGGTTCACAACCAGCAGATCGATCGTGCCAATCTCATGTTCGTTCAGCGCCGCAACGTGATCGTCATTGTCACGCAGCGCCAGCAGGCCACCATGCACAATCGGGTGCAGCGTCTTCACGCGGCCATCCATCATTTCTGGGAAACCAGTGACCTCAGACACATCCTTAACCGCCAAGCCCGCATCACGCATCGCCTTGGCCGAACCACCAGTAGAGAGCAATTCAACGCCACGCGCACTCAGCGCTTGGCCCAGCTCAATCAAGCCAGTCTTGTCAGAAACAGAAATCAGCGCACGGCGGATAGGATAAAGATCAGTCATCAGGGTGTCGGGTCCAAATCAATGTGTCAGGTCGGTCTCATCTCGGTTCAGGTCTCGGATCGCAACCGCGCTTTCTTGCGCTTTGGACAAAGACCACCGGATGCGCGTCGCATACTCCATAGCGACACCGGATAAAACAATCTGTTTGGCCGCACGGGGCTTTAATCGCCCTTTTTCCAAATAAACCGAGGGTAAAAGGCTCAAACTCGCCCCTGAATTGTGTCGAAACACCCAAAGCTCACCACTTTTAAGGGCCAAAGACACGGCCAATCCGCCCATATCCACCGAGGCATCCACATCCGGATGCAAATGGAATCGCACCTGATAGGGCACGCCTTGCAGGTTTTTGGCGTCCATCACGCGATCAAACTGGCGCTTGTTGGCATCTTTCATCGCCAGCAAAAGATCCTCGCCCACCATGCCGCGGCCGTCAAATGTCAGCTCCAAAGTACGGGCATGGGTCAAACCATGCGTGGCCTCGAACCCGTCATGCCCGCCTTCAAACCGTGTGCCGTCATTGGCGCTGCTCAACTGCACGGGCACGGTCTTAGGCGCATCAATCAATTGCTCTTCACGCCATCCATTACCCGCCTCGCCCAGACGGCCAGACGAGAACCCATCCAGCGACAAAGCGCTATGGCTTGGCGTCGCCCGCCCAGCGCGGTGCCAGTCTTCGCCAAAGCTCATGCCAGAGCCGCAATTCACCACCACAGGCCGCCGCCCACTGGTCAGCTCAAACGCCAAAGTAGACGCATGGGCATTCACCGAATGCACGCCCTTGGGCGGCACGGTGGCATCCACGATCAAACTCGTGCGCCCCGCCGACAAGCGCGCATAGCCCATGGCCATACCGTTAGCGTTGCGTTCTTTAATCTCACTCGCCGCAAGCGCCGCATCCAACCGGCCCTCCATCCCACGACCACCGCCATGGAACCGCGCCAAACTGCCATCCGCATGGCGCAAGGTGCGCAATGTGGGTGCAATCCGCGTGATCGCCTCTTGATGGAACATCGCCGGCTCACGCCCCGCATCCGCAAGCGCCGCCCGCGCCCAGGTCAGCAAGGTGAACACTTCCAGCAACTCTTCTGGGTTACGCGTCGCCAATCCGCCCTGCTCATCGATCTGCGCCTTGCATTCCTTGCTCAGCGCTTTCAAAGCAGGCTCCACATGCTGCGCCATGCCTTCCAGCGCCAACCCTGCGTAAATCACACCGGTCAACGCCTCAAACCGCGGCAACCCAGCAGGCGCCGTATGCCAGCGACGCGACAAGAAAATCACCTGCTGCCCAAGCGAGCGGTAAAACGCATCTGATTGTTCTTTGTCTTGGCCATGCAGCAAAAAGATCGCGTGGTTGATCCAACGGATCAGGCGACGCCCTGCCAATTCTGGCGTCCAACCCGGGCCACGTCCGCGCCCAAACCGATCAATCCAACGCCACACCCAAGCCTGCGCAGACTTGCGCGCTGCAGAATCACCTACGGCTGCCAAATCATCGAGCCAAGCAAACCCATGCAGATCTTGGCCGAACTCTTCATCCGGCGCATCCAGATCCCAAATCGACGTTTCTGGCGCCACAATCAGATGACCCGCGAACAGGAAATTTCCGGCTAAAAGCTGGCGTCCCTTAGCAAAAACACCAATCGTGCGGGGTTCTGGTGTCGAGGTAAACGCCGTCGCCGGCTGCGCCATAGCGCTCAGCCGTGCATGCACCCTGTGCATGGCACGCGTGTATCGCGATCCAAGACCATCTGGATTAAACATCAACTCTGCCTCTACGCTCTTGTGGCGTTTTAACAGATTTTACGCGCGGTGGGGATGAATGTCACCGATTGAATCTTCAGAAATCATCACACTCAATAAATGAGTTACAAACCCAAGCAAAAATGAAGGCGAATTGAGCCTTGACCTTCCAGCAGGTGGAAACCCTATCAGATAGGAAAACACAGGTCGGACTCCATGAACAAAATACTGCTCATCGCAACCCTTTCGCTTTCAGCCACGGCGTCCTTTGCCGCACATGAACTCGAAAACCGTGACATCACAAATGGCCAAACGCTCTACGCCGAAAACTGCGCCGCCTGCCATGGCGCCCAACTGCAAGGCCAACCAAATTGGCAAACACCAGACGAAAACGGCACCATGCGCGCGCCTCCACATGACGCGTCAGGTCACACATGGCATCACGACAATCAACTACTGTTTGATTACACTTGGTTTGGCGGCCAACAGTCCCTCGCCGCACGCGGGGTCACTGGATTTTCCAGCAACATGCCCGCCTTCCAAGACACCATCACCCAAGAAGATGTCTGGGATATTCTCGGATACATCCGCTCCACGTGGCCAGAATACGAGCGCCGCGTCCAAGACAGCCGCAACCCACCTCATAACTAAACGATGGGATAAGGCGGCTTAGGCAGACTTACGCAAACAGGCGATGTAAAAGCCGTCCATGCCGCCTTTATCCGCCCAATAATCCGGGCGCAGACGCAAACCGCCCTCTTCCGTGATCCACGTCGGATCAATCCCCGGCAGCATCAGCGCTTCGCGATCCGCAGTGATGTCTTTATGGCGCGCCAAAGCGTCTTCCACCTGACATTCACCCTCATCCGGCAACAAAGAGCAGGTGCAGAACACCAAACGCCCACCAGGCAGCAGCAAATCAATCGCATGATCCAGCATACGCGCTTGCAGCTCGATCAACGGACCAATCTCTGATCCGTCTTTCGCATAAGGCAGATCCGGATGGCGGCGCATCGTGCCCGTCGCAGAACACGGCGCATCCAGCAAAATCGCCCGCCATTTGCCGTTTTCATTCAGCGCGTCATTCACCACCAAACGCGCATCCAACTTGGTGCGCTTCAGGTTCTCGCGCACGCGATCCATCCGCGCGGGGTTATCATCCACCGCTCGCACCTTCGCGCCAGCCGCCGCCAATTGCATGGTCTTACCACCGGGCGCTGCGCAAAGTTCCAGAATGCCTTCGCCCTCTTGCGGGTCCAAAATCTGCACCGGCAAAGCCGCCGCTGCATCCTGCACCCACCAGCTGCCTTTCTTAAAGCCCGGCATGGTCGAGACCTGCCCGTGCTCTTGCAAACGCACCGTGCCGGTTTCCAGCATCTCGCCCTTCAGCGAGCGGTGCAGCGCACCTTTGTCGCCCTTGGCCGTCAAATCCAAAGGCGCACCGGCATAATGCGCCTTCTCAATTTCCGTAATCGTATCCGCGCCCCAAGCCATCACCAAAGGATCGCGAATCCATTTCGGCATACGTGGCACACGTAATTCGTCCCATGCGTCAGGACCGCCCTCGGCAATCTTACGCAGAACCGCGTTCACCAAGCCCTTCATCGAAGCCGTGCGCTTATTGCGCCCCACGATCTCCACCGCGCTGTTCACAATCCCATGGGCTGCACCGCCTTGGCACAGCTCCACAGTGGCCACACGCAAGGCATTGCGCACCGTCAAAGGTGGCTGCTTTTGCAGGTGTTTTTGCAGCAAACGATCCGCGCGCTCTAGGCCCCGCAACGTATCCGTCGCCAAACGCTGCGCCGTCGCGCGCTCTGCCGGTTGCAGCTTTTCCAAAGCGCCCGAGGTGATCAATTCGGACATCAAACGCCCCTCTCCCATGACCTGATCCAGCAGATAAACGGCAGAACGCCGTGCTTGAACGCCGGTTTGCGACATGAAGGGACTCCTAGATGACTTGTCCAATTGGGATGGGGGCGTATATCAAGGGCCTAAGTTGAAAGGAACCCCGCAGCATGAGCGAATCCGAAAAAGACACAAACGCCCTGCCCGCAGCCGCCCAACGCGCACTGGCAGAAGCAGAAGAGCGCCGTAAAAAAGCGCAAGAGCTAGAGCTCGCCCCAGAACTCGGCGGCCGCGACGGCCCAGAGCCTGTGCGCTTCGGCGACTGGGAGAAAAAAGGAATCGCTGTCGATTTCTGATTTGCGTGCTGCGGCCCCAAGCCTTGGCCCAAAACCCACGTGCGCCTTCGTCGCAGCCCACGCGTATTGCAGAGGGATACCTCCCTCACTAGATTGCCCTTAGCACTGTGCCCCCGGCCCTTTCGCCGCGCGGCACATCGCTTAGGAGCATATCATGCAGACCCAACACCTCGAAGATCGTCCGATGAAACAAGCCCTGATGCGGGGTTTGAAACTGCGCTGCCCAAACTGCGGCGAAGGGCATCTGTTGCATTCCTATCTGAAAACCCACGATAGCTGCAGCGAATGCGGGGAAGAATTGCACCACGCCCGCGCCGATGACGGCCCGGCTTATGTGACCATCATGATCGTTGGCCACCTCGTAGGCTTGGCGCTGCATATCGTTTGGTCCCACCTGCGCCCCTCACCGATGATGATGGCGCTGACCATTTCCGCCGTCGCAGTGGTTGGCGCGTTGTTGCTGCTGCCTCGGGTGAAGGGGTTTATCATCAACTACCAATGGGCCAAGCGCATGTTTGGCTTTGGTCATGTGGATGTGAAAGCCGAGGCCTCAGAAACAGCATAGGCGACCCGCTTAGGGCCGCCCGCTGACTATCGCCTTCGGCGAAGGTATTTGAACCAAGCAGAAATCTAGGGGTGTTCAGAGCCCCAGAACGTCGATCATATCATAGGCGCCCGGCGCTTTGCCTTGCCCCCACAGCGCTGCCTTGAGGGCGCCGCGCGCAAAGATCACGCGATCCGTGGCCATATGGCGCAGCACAATACGCTCGCCCGCTGCGGCAAACAGCACATCATGTTCGCCCACAATGTCGCCGCCGCGAATAGCGGTGAACCCGATGTCGCCTTTCTTACGCGCGCCGGTGATACCGTCCCGCCCAGAATCGCGCACATCCGCGAGATCAACACCGCGCCCTTCCGCCGCCGCTTCGCCCAGCATCAAAGCTGTGCCAGACGGGGCATCCACTTTGTGATGGTGGTGCGCTTCGATCACTTCGATATCAAAGTCGTCATCCAGCGCCGCCGCAACCTTTTTGGTCAGCTGCGTCAGCAGATTCACCCCAAGGCTCATATTGCCTGCGCGGATCACCGCTGTTTCCTTGCTGGCCGGTTCAAGCTGCGCGATCTCTTCATCCGTCATGCCCGTTGTGCCAATTACATGCACACAGCCGGTTTGGGCCGCCACTTTGGAAAAGGCAATCGTCGCCACAGGCGCTGTGAAATCAATCACCGCATCCGCCTTTTCAAAGGCTTCCAACGCGTTATCCGTCGCAACGACCCCCACAGGCGCGCCACCCATGGCAACGCCCACATCTTGGCCCACCCAATCATGGCCCTCACGCTCCACCGCGCCAACCAGACGGGCTTTATCGCTGTCCATCACGGTCTTCATCAACATCTGGCCCATACGGCCCGATGCGCCGGTGATCACAATGCCTGGCAGCTCTTCCATCTGTCTCTCCTTTACGGTATTGCCCTGCCTTTACTGTAATCTGCCCCGCTTGGCAAAGGGGGCAAAACCGCTTAAGTGAGCCCTATGGCAAAGAACAGCTTTCATGACGGTCCAAGCCAACGCCAGTTGCGCGTTGGGGAAACCATTCGCCGGGCGATGTCCGAGATCCTGATGCGTGGGGAAATCCACGACACAGACTTGAACCGCATGTCCATCACCGTGGGCGAGGTGCGCGTGTCCCCTGATCTGCGCATTGCCACCGCTTATGTGCTGCCTCTGGGCGGCAAAGGCAAAGACGAAGTCATCAAGCTTTTGGCCCGCAACCAGCACGAAATGAAACGTATGATCAGCCACAAGCTGAAACTGAAACATACGCCAGAAATGCGCTTCCAGCTCGATCTGACCTACGATCAGATGGACGCCACCAAACGCATGCTGGATGACGCCGCCGTACGCCGCGACGTCGATGGTGATGGCGATGCGGAGAGCCCTGAGTGATCCGCCTCCTTGGCCTTCTCGCATCCCTTGCGCTTTGGCCAATCTGCGCCGCGGCTGTTGACTGCCGTAACGACACTTTCGAAGGCAACCGCCTGACCGTTTGCGAAGTCGATACAAGCAGCGAAGACCTGCGCCTGTTCCTGCGCGATGAGGATGGGCAAATCCTCGGTCATTTCTCTGCCATCGACACACAACTGCCCAAAGGCGAAACGCTGAGCTTTGCCACCAACGCAGGCATGTATCACCCAGATCGCCGCCCCGTTGGCTATTACCTTGAAAACGGCACGCAAGAGCAGCGCCTCTTCACCAATGCCAGCCCCGGCAACTTCGGCCTGCTGCCCAATGGTGTCTTCTGTATCGGCACGGGCCGCGCGGATGTCTATGAAACGCTTGATTTCGATGCTCAGAAACCAGATTGCCGCTTCGCCACCCAATCCGGCCCGATGCTGGTGATCGATGGCGAGCTGCACCCAAAGTTCCTCGCAAACAGCACATCCGCCTTTATCCGCAACGGCGTAGGCACATCCGCCGATGGCCGTCGCGCGGTCTTTGTGAAATCCGAGAATTCGCTGAACTTCCACACCTTCGCGCGCTACTTCCGCGACGCACTGAACCTGCCACAAGCGCTGTACTTTGATGGCAAAGTCAGCCGCATGCATGTGCCGTCCCTCGGCCGCTCTGATCCCGGCTTTTGGCTTGGGCCGATTGTGGGCGTCGTGGAACCCGCACAATAAGCGCATTGACGAAACACCCCTTGTTTTGTACCCCCCGCGCCTTGAAACACCGTACCAAGTTTGAGGATTCCCATGGGCCGCACCCGCAAAGGACGTGACATCTCTGGATGGCTGATTGTCGACAAACCGGCAGGCATCACCTCAACATCGGTGGTCAACAAGGTGCGCTGGGCGCTTGGGGCCAAAAAGGCCGGCCACGCAGGCACGCTTGATCCAGATGCCACGGGCGTTCTGGCCGTTGCCTTGGGCGAGGCCACCAAAACCGTGCCCTACATCACCGACGCTTTGAAATGCTACGAATTCACCGTGCGTTTGGGCCAAGCGACCAACACCGATGATGCCGAAGGCGAAGTGATCCGCGAATCTGCCAATCGCCCGAATGATGACGAGATCAAAGCCGCGCTCGGCCAATTCGTCGGCGACATCCAGCAAGTGCCGCCAAAATTCTCTGCCGTGAAAATCGACGGTCAACGCGCCTATAAACTCGCCCGCGATGGCGAAGACATCACGATAAACGCCCGCCCACTTTGGGTCGAAAGCCTCGTGATGCTAGACCGCGAAGACGAAGACCATGTCTTCCTCGAACTGACCTGCGGCAAAGGCGGCTACGTGCGCTCCATCGCCCGCGATCTGGGCGAGGCTCTGGGCTGCTACGGTCACGTACGCGAATTGCGCCGCGTCTGGTCTGGTCCGTTCGAAGCTAGCGATGGGCTGAGCATGGAGCAAATCGAAGAGATGGCCAAACAGCCAGAACTAGACACGCACCTGCGCCCGATCGCCGAAGGTCTCACCGATCTGCCAGAGGTCACCTGCACACCCGAAGGCGCCGTGCGTCTGCGCAACGGGAACCCCGGCATGGTGATCGCACAAGACGTGGACTATGGCGAAGATTGCTGGGCCAGCCTGAACGGTGTGCCCGTCGCAGTCGGCACCTTCAAAGCCGGAGAACTGCACCCAAATCGCGTGTTTGTCTTGCCGGAAACTACCTCTTAAATCTTCGCAGTTGCGTTAACCTTTGCGTTCACCAATTCTGCCCATGTACGGCG
This sequence comes from uncultured Paracoccaceae bacterium, assembly GCA_947499725.1. Taxonomy (GTDB): domain Bacteria; phylum Pseudomonadota; class Alphaproteobacteria; order Rhodobacterales; family Rhodobacteraceae; genus Cognatishimia. Next base: position 73,312 of record CANMPK010000002.1, read on the forward strand.
CTTTCGGGAATCGTACATTTCAGACCCTGAAAAACGCGAATTGACACATTAGCGAATGATTAAGCGACAGTTCCAAAAAGAAGATGCCGCCTCCGAGGCGTGGTATTCAGACGACGAAGTCTACCGCTATGCGCTGACCCGAATCTGGGATGAGGCAGCGCAAAAAGTTGCCTTTGTGATGCTAAACCCTTCCAAAGCCACAGAAATTCAGAACGACCCCACCATCGAACGCTGCGAACGCCGCGCCCGTGCTTTGGGATTTGGCGGCTTTCGCGCGGTGAATATCTTTGCCCTACGCGAGACAGACCCGCATAAAATGCGGCGCCACACTTCCCCAGAAGGCCCTGAAAACAAACAAGTTTTGCAAGACACCTGTGATTGGGCAGATGTCATTATCGCCGCTTGGGGCACCCACGGCGCGCATCTGGATCAGGGCGAAAAAGTGCGTGATTTGCTCTTTGCAGCGGCCCAAAAATCCAGCCGCGATCTCTATACATTTGGCCTCACCAAACACGGCCACCCGCGCCATCCGCTTTATGTGGCCTATGCGCAAAAGCCGGAAGTGTGGCATCAACCCATTGAAATAAGGTGATAAAATGAACAGCACTGACCAAGCCGCTCTGAATTCTCTGGCCACAGAACTGGCGCGTTTGAACAAACACCGCTTCATTCGCGTGCAAGATTCCTACTGGCGCTTGATCCTGTTCCAATTCACCCGTGGCTTGGCCTTCGGTCTGGGCTCCGCTGTTGGCGCAACGATCTTGCTTTCGGCCGTAACCCTCTGGCTCAGCCAAATCGAATTCCTCCCCATCATCGGAGATTGGGCCGCACAGATCGTTCAGCAAATCGAAAGCGCGCAGTAACCACGATCTACTCGGGCTATTAACCAACAATCTAAGTTGTTGTTTATGCTTGTGAAAAAACGTGTTCCAATAAGGAGGCTTTGGGTAAGCACCTTAGGGGAACACGCATGTGGATCATTGCAAGCCTATTGGGAATGGTGGCACTGGGGGCGTCCTTCGTGGGCGTCTCCAGCTCTACCGGTTCCGATGTGGCTGATGATGACAGCCACGAAGAAGACACCACTCAAGATCAAATCTTCTCCGGCAATACTGGCGCAGATCAATTGTTGGGCGATGCAGGGGAAGATCAGATAAATGGATATGAAAACAACGACTTAATCACCGGCGGCGCAGGCGATGACCGTCTGTTTGGTGATCTGGGCGACGACACTTTGCAAGGCGGCGCCGATGCAGATTCTTTACAAGGCGGCGCGGGCCAAGACCTGTTGCAAGGCGATGACGGTAACGACTGGCTCGCCGGCGCAACGGGTGATGACACGTTGCATGGCGGCGCGGATGATGACTCTCTGAACGGCGGAACAGGCGATGATACGCTGCATGGCGATGCCGGTGATGATTGGCTAAGTGGTGGAAATGGCAGTGATTTTCTGCACGGCGGCACTGGCGGAGATACCCTCAGCGGCGGCGAAGGCGCAGACATCCTCGATGGCCGCGCAACCGACAACACAGGCGACAGCCTGTCTGGCGGCAATGGCGAAGACACGATTTTTGCAGGCAAAAACGATCTGATCACCGGCGGCGCAGATGCGGATACAGTCTATATCGGCGATTGGCTTGGCGAAGATACGCCAGCGATATGGACCGATTTCAACCCTGACGAAGACAATGTGGTTCTGATGGTCCCGCTAGATGATCTGGACAACGCCTACATCTCTGTCCTGCCCGACCCCACAGATTCCAACATCGCCCACGTTTCGCTCAACGGCGAAACCCTGCTGCACATCCATGGCGGCGGCATGCTCACCGCGGCAGATATCTCGCTTGTACCCGCCACGCCAAACAACGAATAACCCCTTCCAATCCCAGTAAAATAAGCCTATACGCCCCCATCTGCTGATGGTTCCGCAATGGAATCACCTGCGGGTATTTTACAGGACCTTGCTGGACGACATCCCGGCTTGTGCCCTTAACCCTTTAAAAACAAAGGAGATCCCGATGTCGATCACTGTTGAAGAAAAAGCACGCGTTCTGAAAGAATTCGCAACAAAAGAGGGCGACACTGGTTCCCCTGAAGTACAAGTTGCGATCCTGTCTTCCCGTATCTCTACGCTGACAGAGCACTTCAAAACACACAAAAAAGACAACCACGGCCGTCGCGGCCTGCTGAAAATGGTTGCTCAGCGCCGTAAGCTGCTGGACTACCTGAAAGGCAAGGACGAGGCGCGTTACGCGGACCTGATCAAACGTCTTGGCCTGCGTCGCTAAGACCAGATCATTCGGATCGAAACGCCCGTTGCTTTGCAGCGGGCGTTTTTCTTTGGGGCAAGGCGCAAACCCACCGCCTTTTTCTTCCCAAACCTAAAAAAACAATGTATGGGCGATCTATCTGAGACGGTGCGCCCACGACCCGGGGCCATCAAAGCAAGATATTCAGGGTCGGCGGCAATGGGGCCGTCATTTAAACGGGAGACCCGGAGGGCCGGGAGTGCTCCCATCTAGGATACGATGATGTTTAACGAAGTTAAAAAATCGATGCAGTGGGGCGAAGAGACGCTCACACTGGAAACGGGTAAAGTTGCCCGTCAGGCTGATGGTACTGTGATCGCCACTTTGGGTGAAACCAGTGTTATGGCCAACGTGACCTTTGCAAAGGCACCAAAACCAGGTCAGGATTTCTTCCCTCTGACCGTGCACTACCAAGAGAAATACTATGCCGCGGGTAAAGTCCCAGGCGGTTTCTTCAAGCGCGAAGCGCGCCCAACTGAAAAAGAAACACTGACAGCCCGTCTGATCGACCGTCCGATCCGCCCGCTGTTCGTGGAAGGCTTCAAAAACGAAGTTCTGGTCATGTGTACCGTTCTGTCCCACGATCTGGTGAACGACGCAGACATGGTTGCAATGATCGCGGCATCCGCGGCACTGACCATCTCTGGCGCACCATTCATGGGCCCAATCGGCGCAGCACGTGTTGGCTTTGAAGATGGCGAATATGTTCTGAACCCAACTGTTGATGACATGCAGGACCTGCGCAACAACCCAGACCAACGTCTGGATCTGGTTGTAGCCGGTACCAAAGACGCTGTGATGATGGTTGAATCCGAAGCTTACGAACTGTCCGAAGCAGAAATGCTGGGTGCGGTTAAGTTTGCGCACGATGCTTTCCAGCCAGTGATCGACCTGATCATCGATCTGGCCGAAGACGCGGCGAAAGAGCCGTTCGACTTCCAACCACCAGAATACGCTGACCTGTTCGCAGCTGTAAAAGCAGCCGGCGAAGAGCAAATGCGCGCAGCATTCGCACTGACAGACAAGCAAGAGCGTACATCCGCTGTTGCCGCAGCACGTGAAGCGATCAAAGCAGCGCTGAGCGAAGAGCAACTGGAAGACGCGAACCTGGGTTCCGCAATGAAAAAGCTGGAAGCAGGCATCCTGCGCGGCGACGTTGTGAAAACAGGTACGCGTATCGATGGTCGCGCAACAGACACTGTTCGCCCAATCGAAAGCCAGGTTGGCTTCCTGCCACGTACACACGGTTCCGCACTGTTCACACGTGGTGAGACACAGGGTCTGGTTGTGACCACGCTGGGTACTGGCGACGACGAGCAAATCATCGACGCGCTGCACGGCAACTTCCGCAGCAACTTTATGCTGCACTATAACTTCCCTCCATACTCTGTGGGTGAAGTTGGCCGCGTGGGTTCCCCAGGTCGTCGTGAAATCGGTCACGGTAAACTGGCATGGCGCGCGTTGCAGGCGGTTCTGCCAGCGGCAACTGACTTCCCTTACACAGTACGTGTTGTGTCCGAGATCACTGAATCCAACGGTTCCTCCTCTATGGCATCTGTCTGTGGTGGCTCCCTGTCCATGATGGACGCGGGTGTTCCACTGAAAGCAGCCGTCGCTGGTGTTGCGATGGGTCTGATCCTGGAAGACGATGGCTCTTACGCGATCCTGACAGACATTCTGGGTGACGAAGATCACCTAGGTGACATGGACTTCAAAGTGGCGGGTACCGAAAACGGCATCACGTCTCTGCAGATGGACATCAAGGTTGCAGGTATTACACCTGAGATCATGGAAAAAGCGCTGGCACAGGCGAAAGACGGCCGGATGCACATCCTGGGTGAGATGAACAAGGCGCTGTCTGGCACCTCTGACTTCTCCGTTCACGCGCCTCGCATCGAGACCATGAACATCCCAACCGACAAGATCCGTGAAGTGATCGGTTCCGGTGGTAAGGTTATCCGTGAAATCGTTGAAGTGTCCGGCGCGAAAGTCGACATCAACGACGAAGGTGTGATCAAAATTGCATCTCCGAACGGTGACTCCATCCAGAAAGCCTACGACATGATCCACGCGATCGTGGCAGAGCCAGAAGAAGGCGCGGTTTACACTGGTAAAGTGGTTAAGATCGTAGACTTCGGTGCTTTCGTGAACTTCTTCGGCAAGCGCGACGGTCTGGTCCACGTGTCTCAGATCGAAAACCGCCGCTTGAACCACCCTTCCGACGTTCTGAAAGAAGGTCAGGAAGTTAAGGTTAAGCTGCTGGGCTTTGACGATCGCGGCAAGGTTCGCCTGTCTATGAAAGTTGTAGATCAGGAAACCGGCGAAGAGATCGCCCCAGAGAAAAAAGAAAAAGCTGACGACTAAGGTCTGATTGCTTGAAATAGAAAGGCCCTCGCGATTGCGGGGGCCTTTTTGATTCAGTACTGTGGACCTTGTCAGTGAAACTCACTACCAAATCGACATGGTTAACTCATACATCATTCATTTAGAACGCAGCACACAACGTAAGCCACTGGTTGAGGACCTAAAGCGTGCTTTACCCAATGCAATCGTTTTGTCAGCGATCGATGGTAAAGAAATTTCAGAATTAGAGTTATCGAAAGTTATTCGGCAAAAGGTTTTTGAACCAAAATACCCATTTACACTGGGAAAATCAGAAATTGGCTGCTTTTTGTCTCACCGCGCTGCTTGGCAGAAAATTGCAAACGGGCAAGCCGATTTTGGCATCGTTGTAGAAGATGATATTCAAACCGGCCCCGACTTTGATGCCATTTTGCAAGAAGCACTCGCACTTGCAAACAAAGACTCCCTGATACGCTTCCCAATAAAAAACCGAGAACGCCCTGCACAGGATGTTGTTGTGAACAACATAGCTCATTTTTTCAGACCAAAGGAAATTGGCCTTACGGCTGCTTTGTATGTTCTCGGAAAGACCGCAGCTGAGAGACTTGTTGATAGATCTGAGTTCATTGATCGTCCTGTAGATACCTGGCTACAAATGCGCTGGGTCACAGGTGTGGATAGCCTCACAGTTTGGCCAAGTCACATCTCAAGCGCAGCAAGCCTTCACGGCGGCTCTACAATACAAGTTAAACAAAGAAATTTATGGCATAAACTAAAGCGTTCGATTTCTCGCAGTCGTTATCGTGCCTATATTACCCGAAAATCCAAAATCTCATGATCTATTGTCGTTTTCATGGCCGCACCGGCAATCAAATGTTTCAATACGCTGCGGCACGAGCACTGTCTTTGCGCCATGACGTCGATGTCGTTTTAGATGATCGTCGTGCATTGGCACGAGGCGAACGATCCCTGACGCGAGTATTCGACCTAAATCTAGCAAGTTCGACTGACCTACCGCCAGCACAACACACCCATAAACTACAATACCATTTGTGGCGGGCTTTTGGCCGAAGCCCCAAATTTTATCGAGAGCCAAAACTTGGTTTTTGCCCCGAAGTGCTAAGCCTTCCGGACAATGTATATCTGCACGGGTACTGGCAGTCGGAAAAGTACTTTTCCGATTGTGCCGAAACCATTCGGGACGACTTCAAATTTCCAGAAGCTAAAGGCAAAAACGCCGAATTGGTCCAACAGATTAGTGAAACGAAAAACGCCACTTCATTGCACCTGCGGCGCGGCGACTATGTCTCTAACGCCTCTCATGTCGTATGTGCACAGCCCTACTATGACAGGGCTCTTGCAGCTTTGCAGGAAAAGCTTCCAGAAGAGTTCCAAATCTTTGTCTTCTCTGACGACCCAGTCTGGGCCGCGAACAACCTGCAGCTCCCGGGAACAACTGTAATCGTCGATCACAACGGTGAAGAAAGCGACTATGCGGATATGCACCTGATGTCTTTGTGCCAACACAACATCATTGCGAATAGCTCGTTTTCTTGGTGGGGCGCTTGGTTGAACCAAAACGAAAATCGCAATGTCATCGCACCGCAAACTTGGTTTGGTAAAACAAAATTATCCAACCCCGATATTTGGGCTCAGGGCTGGACAAAGGTCTAGGTTTTACTCAGGCGCTTTTGTCTTGCGCAAGTATGGGAAGATCGTCTCGAACTCACCGAATTTCGCAGTCGCATCTTCGTTCGAAACCGTTGGCGGAATGATCACATCTTCGCCTGGCACCCAGTTCGCAGGCGTCGCAACACCCTTGCCAGACATCTGCAAACCATCCAGCGCACGCAGGATTTCTGCAAAGTTGCGGCCCACGGTCATTGGATAGGTCATAGACAGCTTCAACTGCTTGTCTGGCCCGATGATAAAGACAGACCGCACCGTCGCGCTGTGTGCGGGCGTACGACCGTCTGGCAGATAGGCCTCGGCTGGCAGCATATCAAACAGCTTAGAAACCTTCAGCTCACCATCCGCAATGATCGGAAAACCAGCCGGCGCATTGCCGTAGGCTTCTATGTCTTTCTTCCAGCCCTTGTGCTCTTCCACGCCATCTACGGACACACCAATCACCTTGGTGCCACGTGCCGCCCATTCATCAGCCAATTGTGCGACGGCTGAAAATTCTGTGGTGCAAACCGGAGTAAAATCTTTTGGGTGCGAGAACAGGATCGCCCAGCTATCGCCAATCCAATCGTGGAATGAAATTTCGCCCTGATCGGTTTCTGCCGTGAAATCAGGTACCACGTCGTTAATTCTTAGTCCCATTGGAACCTCCCGAATTGCATTAAATCATGCGCACACAGGAGCCCGCATTTCACCGAGCGTCAAGGGGCAAGCGAGGGCGCTTGATTAAAATGGGGCCTTGGCGCGAAAGCTCAAGCCCTTGCCGCTTTCAGGATGGCTGATGCGCAGCTCTTCAGAATGCAGCATCAAACGCGGATATGCCAAAGCAGCCCCGGTGGCATACAGCGGATCGCCCAAGATCACATGGCCCAAGGCCAGCATATGCACGCGCAGTTGGTGCGAGCGGCCTGTCTTCGGGGTCAGGCGTACCCGCGTTTCATCATCCGTCTGCTTCAGAACCCGCCAATCGGTGATCGCCACTTTGCCGGTCTCGTGGCACACTTTCTGCAAAGGGCGGTTCGGCCAATCCACGATCAGCGGCAAATCAACGGTGCCGGTTTTCTCGGCCATCTTGCCAAACACCCGCGCCACATAGGTCTTTTTCGTCGTCCGCTTTTCAAATTGCATCGACAGGGTACGCTGCGCATGAGCGGTCAAGGCAAAGACCATCACACCAGAGGTATCGCGGTCCAATCGGTGCACCAATAAAGCCTCTGGGAAAACGGCCTGCACACGGCTGATCAAACAATCCGCCAGGTGCTCTCCCCGCCCGGGCACAGACAGCAAACCGCTGGGTTTGTTCACCACAACGATATGCGCATCTTCATGCAGGATATCCAGCGGGTCTTGCGGCGGGTCATATGGGGTGATCTGGCTCATAGGCTTGGCAATACAGCGTTGCGCATTGCGCAGCAAGCAACGGGCCAAACTCTGCTTACGTGCGCGTCGGGAAAATCTGCAAAGAAATACAAAAACCGCGACGGAAACTCAAAGCTGAGGCGTACAACCTTTTGAACCACACAAAAAGGGGCACCCAATGGTCTATGCCTACGCTTTGATTGCCGCGATCGGCACCGCATCCCTTCTGGGCTATGCGGTCAAATACGCAGCAGCACCGGCCCAAGCACAGCCCGCCCTTTTAAACAAACCAACAGACATCAGAACCACATGTTTAGCCAATGCGACTGTCAGCTCCCCAACGACAGCCGCATTTCCCGCGTCATGCCAATATGACGTATCTTTGCGTTTACCACACTCAACAAAGATGCGGCATGAAACCAATTTCGTCCTAACTGGTTTCTGGCATGGCTAGGCTTTGACCCGAGATGATGTGGGATCGTACATGGGGCGCAGCGACGCCTCAGCCGTGATACGATCCCCCATAACATCAATCTCGTAAGTCGAAGCCAACACCTCGGCGGCGCTTTGGCCAGCGCAGGGAATGTATCCTAGGCCCATCGCGCCGCCGAGCGTGTGCCCATAGTTGCCCGAGGTCAGGTAGCCCACGATCTCGCCATCGCGCAGGACCGGTTCGTTGTGATACAGCAGCGGTTCAGGATCGGTCAGTTTGAACTGCACAAGGCGGTTTTCAGGGCCGGTTTCTTTACGGCGTAAGAAGGCCTCTCGCCCAATGAAGTCGCTGCCTTTATCTGGCTTCACCGCAAAGCCCAGCCCAGCATCCAGCACGTGATCTTCACAGGTTATATCGTGCCCGAAGTGACGATAGCCTTTCTCCAGCCGCGCGCTATCCATCATGTGCAGACCACACATCGACATGCCAAACTCTTGTCCGGCTGCGTGCAGGGTCTCAAACACATGCCCAGCCATATCGGTCGACATGTAAATCTCCCAGCCCAGCTCGCCCACATAGGTCACGCGATGCGCACGGGCGAGGCCCATGCCAATCTCGATCTCTTGCGCTGTGCCAAATGGATTGCCCTCGTTGGTGAAGTCCGCATTCGAAACCGCCTGCAGCACCTCACGCGATTTCGGCCCCATAATCGCCAGAACGCCTTCGCCCGCGGTGACATCCGTCAGCACCACGTTGAATTCGCCTTTGTTACGCATCATCCACGTCTGATCCGCTTGGCGCGTCGCCGCTGGGGTCACCACCAGATACACGGTTTCAGACAGACGCGTGACGGTCACATCCGCCTCGATCCCCGCATTGCGGTTCAGGAATTGCGTGTACACGATCTTGCCCACTGGCACGTTGTAATCGCCGCCACCGATATAGTTCATAAAGGCCTGCGCATCCGGCCCCTCGACGCGAATTTTGCCGAAGCTGGACATATCATACATGCCCACGTTTTCACGAATGGCGCGATGCTCGGCCGCGCTGTTCTCAAACCAGTTCTGGCGCTTCCAGCTGTAGTCATAGGCTGGCGTCTGACCGTCTTTGGCGAACCAATTGGCGCGCTCCCAGCCAGAGAATTCACCCATCACGCCACCCAAATCCAGCAGCTGCTGATGGAACGGAGACCGGCGCACACCACGTGCCGTCGCCTTTTGGCGATACGGGAAGTGATCCGCATACAGCAGACCCAGCGTTTCTTTAGACCGCTCATACAGATAAGAGCTGTTGCCTTGGAACGGCTGCATCCGGCTGATGTCCACATCGCCCAGATCAAAGGGCTTCTCGCCTGTGTCCATCCACTCAGCCAAAGCCATGCCAGCCCCGCCAGCCGATTGAATCCCGATCGAGTTAAACCCAGCCGCAACCCAAACATTGTCCATCTCTGGCGACAGACCCAAGTGATAGGCATCATCCGGCGTAAAGCTCTCGGGGCCGTTAAAGAACGTATGAATGCCCGCCTCAGCCAGCAAAGGGACACGTTCCACGGCCTGTTCTAGAATCGGTTCGAAGTGATCGAAATCTTCAGGCAATTGGTCAAATTCAAAACTGTCCGGAATGCCTTTCATCGCCCAAGGCTTGGCCTCTGGCTCAAAGGCGCCCAACAGGATTTTACCGGCATCTTCTTTGTAATAGGCGCACTCATCCGGCACGCGCAGCACCGGCAGTTGGGTCATGCCCTCGATATTGTCCGTCACGATATAGAAATGCTCGCAGGCATGCAGCGGCACGTTGGTGCCCGCCATCTTGCCAACTTCGCGCCCCCACATGCCCGCGCAATTCACGATCATATCGCAGGCGATATGGCCACTGTCGGACCCATCATCGGCTTCCCAATCCACGCCGATCACTTCGCGGCCCTCTTTGGCAATGCCCGTGACCTTCACCCGTTCCTGAATGCGCGCGCCTTGCATCTTGGCGCCCTTGGCCAAGGCCAACGCAATATTGGCCGGATCACCCTGCCCATCCTTCGGCAGGTAAACCGCGCCTTTCACGCCTTCCAGATTGATATGCGGATACAGCTCTGCAACCCGTTCGTTGCTGATCTCTTCCACCTCAACCCCAAAGGCCCGCGCCATGGCAGCTTGGCGATAAATCTCTTCTTTGCGCTCTTCTGTCAGCGCCACGGTGATCGAACCGCAACGCTTAAACCCAGTCGCTACACCAGTCTCCGCCTCCAGCTCGCCGTATAGCTCTTGCGAGTATTTCGCCAACTTCGTCATGTTCTTGGTCGCCCGCAGTTGCGCAATCAAACCCGCCGCATGCCATGTGGTGCCAGAAGTCAGCTGTTTACGTTCCAGCAGCACAATGTCAGTCCAGCCCTTCTTGGCCAGATGGTAGGCCACCGAACACCCGATCACACCGCCGCCGATGATCACAACCCGCGCTTTGGTTGGATGCTCTTTCATCACGATCTCCTATGCCCGCAAACGTGCGTTCTCTGGGTCAAACATCGGCTCATCGGCTTGCACGATCGCTTTGCAACGCACCCCGAAAATATCCACTTCCAGCTCTGTACCTGGCGTGGTGCAATCTGCTGCCACCATGCCCAGCGCGATGGATTTATTCACGCGATAGCCAAAGGCCCCGCTGGTGGTTTCGCCCACCACTTTGCCGTCTTTCCACAGGGTCGACATGTAAGGCGCATCGCTGTCACTGTCTTCTACAACAAGGGTCACAAAGCCCTTTTTAGAGCCTGTTTTTGTCTCTTCAACCAAAGCAGCCTTGCCGGGGAAATCTCCCTCTTTGGTCAGCTTCACAAAGCGGCCCAAGCCAGCCTCGAGCATGGAATAGTCACTCGACAAATCGCCCTTCCACGTGCGGTATCCCTTCTCGATCCGCATCGCATCCAGCGCGTACATCCCGAAAGCAGACGCGCCAGCATCGCGCAACGCCGTGTACACCGCCGCCGCATCTTGGGTGGCGCAATGCACCTCCCAGCCAAGTTCACCCACAAAGGAAACCCGCGCCAAGGTGCAAGCTGCTCCAGCCAGTTGTGTCTGTTGATGCGAGAGCCAAGACAACGATAGATCAGCCTCTGTTAGCTCCGCAAACAGATCTCGCGATTTCGGACCCGTAACCAAGAATGTCGCCACGTCTGAGGTTTTATCCACCAAGGTCAGGCCAAACGGCATCGCACGCCATAGCAGTTCAAAGTCATGCCATTGCGCCACGGCGGCGGTCATCAGGGTGAACTGATCCTCCCCCTCACGAATGCACGACATTTCCGTCACGATCCGCCCGCGCGTATCTGCGAAATAGATCAGGTTCATCCGGCCCACCTTCGGCAAGCCACCCGTCACCTGCCCACGCAGCCAATCCGCCGCGCCCGCACCAGACAATTCGTAGCGAGAGAAACCACACATATCGATCACACCCACACCAGTGGTGACCGCCTCGACCTCTTCTTTCACGCGCACCGCCCAAGGGCCGTTACGCTCCCATGTTTCGGTGGCCGCTTCACTGATGTCGTCACCCTCTTTGGCAAACCAATTGGCACGTTCCCAACCGTTATAGGCCCCCATCTGCGCGCCATCGGCCAGCAAACGCTCATGGTTTTGCGACTGTTTCTTATCGCGCGCCGCCGGCCATTCATGATGCGGGAAATGCATCGCATATTCGTGGCCATAGGTTTCCAGCGCCTTGTTCAGGCAGAAATCGAAATCCGCATGTTCGGTGTAGCGACGGCTATCCACCGCCCACATATCCCATTCGGTTTCCCCTTCGGTGATCCATTCCGCCATGACCTTGCCAGCGCCACCAGCCTGCACGATGCCGAAGGTAAAGCTATGCGCTTCAAAGGCGTTCTTCACGCCCGGCATTGGGCCCATCAGCGGCAAACCATCCGGTGCATAGGGGATCGGGCCATTGATCACGCGGCCCACGCCCTGCGTGCCCAACAAAGGCACACGCTCCATGGCGTCTTCGATATACCATTCCAAACGATCCAGATCGTCAGGGTAGAGTTGGAAACTAAAGTCCTCGGGCATCGGGTCCTGTTGCGTCACCCAATGGGCCTTACAGTTCCGCTCGTACGGGCCAAGGTTCAAGCCATGCTTGTCTTGGCGCAGGTAGTAAGAGCTATCCACATCCCGCACCATCGGCAGCTTGCGCCCATTCTCTTTGGTCCAAGCTTCGATTTCAGGGATTTCTTCGGTCAGGAAATACTGGTGCGACATCACCGTCAAAGGCACATCCCGCCCGCCATAGGGCTTAAACCACTCGCCCACGCGTTTGGCGTAATAGCCTGCGCAGTTCACCACGAACTCGCACTTAATGTCACCTTTGTCCGTATGCACGACCCATTCGTCGCCCTCACGGCTCACGCCCGTCGCAGGACAGAACCGCTGGATCTTCGCCCCCAAATCACGCGCGCCTTTGGCCATGGCTTGAGTCAACTGCGCAGGATCAATGTCGCCGTCCAAAGGATCCCAAAGCACGCCTTCCAGATCATGGGTTTCCATGAACGGGTAATACTCCAGCGCTTCTTTGGGGCTCATCAGGTCCATTTCCAACCCCTGATATCGCGCCATCGACGCCACGCGCTCAAACTCTTGCATCCGCTCTTTCGTGTGACCCAACCGCAAAGCGCCGGTCACATGGTAGTTCATCGGGTAATCAACCTCATCGGCCAGCCCGCGATACATTTCCAACGAATAGCGCTGCATGTTCATCACCGCCCAAGAGGCCGAGAAGTTCGGGCAGTTGCCTGCGGCATGCCACGTAGACCCAGCCGTCAGCTCGTTCTTTTCCAGCAATACACAATCGGTCCAGCCCGCCTTGGCCAGATGATACAGCGTGGACACACCAATCGCGCCCCCACCAATAATCACGACGCGCGCCGTGGTCGGAAAATCAGACATCAAAAGGCTCCTTAATAAACCGGCGGTGCGATCACCCAAATGGCAACCGCTGGCGCGTCATAGGGGTTGAACCACTGATAGGCCTCTCCGCGAATGCGGAAGCTATCACCGGCAGACACAGTGAAACGGCGATCCCCGATCTGCAGATCCAATTGGCCTGAAATCACATAGGCCACCTCTTGGGTCGGGCGGCGGATCGGGTCTTTTAGCTTGGAATGGGGCTGAAAGGTGGAATGCACCATTTCGAAATCATCGGTCAGATCAGGCGAGAGCAGCTCTTCGATCAACCCCTCCTCGCCAGAGCCCATCGGCCGACGCGAGGCCGCCCGCACGATATACCCCTGCTCTTCTGCGGGAACCGCGTCATGGCTAAACAGCATCGACATCGACACCCCAAGGCAGCGCGCAAAGTCTCGCAGATCTGAAATCGACGGCTCTGATTTGTCACGCTCCACCTGCGACAACCAACCGACAGAGCGATCCATTTGCTCGGCCAATTCCGTCAGGGTCAGGCCGCGCGTTTTGCGCAGGGCACGCAAATCTGCGCCCAGAGTTTTGGCGCGATCTGGTGGGGCAAAGGACATGAGATTCTCCCGATTTACATGAAAATTTGAACGACTTTTTCATGATGGCCGTCATTGGTGAAAAATCAACAAGAATTTTCACGACCTAATCAGACATTGGTAACCTTTTGCCCCTAGGCTTGATTTCAGTGCAAAAAATGAGGGTTCCATGAACTTAACAACAGACACCCATGGCGATGCTGTGGTGCTTTTGGTGCAAGACCCGCGCATCGATGCCTCTGCCGCGCTGCAATTCAAAGAATCGGTGCGCAGCGCTGTAGATCTTTCGGTAAAGCGTGTGATCCTAAACCTGCAAAACGTGGATTTCATCGATTCAAGTGGGCTGGGTGCCATCGTCGCCGCGATGAAATTGATGGGCAAAGACCGCAGCTTTGAATTGGTTGCGCTGACGCCAACCGTGCAAAAGGTTTTCACCCTCACACGGATGAACACGATCTTCGAAATTCACGACACGCTCGAAGATGCGCTGGCGCCAGAAACACTTTGAACGGAACACTCAGACATCATGGATGAGACTTAACAATGCCCGCTGTGACAGAGCTGTTTCAAAAAACATCGTCGCCAGACCCTTCACTGGAAGAGGTGCGCGAAACCATGCTGCAATTGGGCAGTACGCTGTCCCAACATGCACTTGGCGATACGGCCCGCACCTCAACCGAAATCGTTGTGACAGAAGTGCTGAACAACATCGTAGAACACGCCCTTCCTACCACAAATTCCGGTTGGTTTTCAGTGACCTGCTGGCGTCAGGCGGGGTGTTTGCGCTTTGAAATCGCCGACAACGGAATTTCCATGCCGCACAATCAATTACCTGCAGGCCTGCCGCCCAACATCGATACAGAATTGCAGGATTTACCCGAAGGCGGCTGGGGTTGGTCACTGGTTCGCAGCCTAACCCAAGACCTAAACTACCAACGCGTTGAACCTGTGAACACAGTGCAGTTCGTCATCCCCGATGCACCCGAAACGGCCCTAGAAGATGAAATGCAAAACGGCGCCTAACAGCGCCGCATTTTAGTTCATATGGAAATGAAGCGGGTAATGCCCGTCTTCAAACGGTCCGAACAAATCATTGATGTCAGGATGCTCGACCGGCTGCCCTGAATAGTCAGCAATCAAATTCTGCTCAGAAACATAGGCCACATAATAGCTTTGATCGTTCTCAGCCAGCAAATGATAGAAAGGCTGTTCTTTCTTCGGGCGGCTTTCTTCGGGAATGGCATCATACCATTCTTCCGTGTTTGAAAACTCGGGATCCACGTCGAACACCACACCCCGAAACGGATGCTTCCGGTGACGAACGATTTGCCCAAGGTAATATTTCGCGCGAGTGTGATTCATAACATGCAGCCCCTACCGGCCAAAACTAACGCTTTCAAGGGGTATTTGTCCATTTGAGGACGCCCTATTTTTGCGAAACAGTCTGTCTACCAACTGCCACCATCACGCTTGGAACACACGCAAGAAATCGCCGTTCAAAACCAATCAACGCAGGATTGTGATTTAAAATTTTTGCGAATCCCGCTATAATCTAAGAAAAATTATACAAAGAGCGAGAGGCCAATGAGCAGATACTTTCGCGCCCTAGCACTTCTTTTGCTCGTCGCAGCCTGCGGCGGCGGGAATACATCGGCGCCCAGAAACTTAAACGATGCCTGTTCCATCTTGAACCAGCGCCCACAGTTTGTGCGCGCCTTCAAAGCGACCGAACGTCGTTGGGGTGTCCCAACCCATGTGATCATGGCGATGCTCTACCAAGAGAGCAAGTTCATCTCTAATGCACGTCCACCGCATCGCTATGCGCTTGGCGTCATTCCAATGGGGCGCGCCAGCAGCGCCTATGGGTATTCTCAAGCGCTCGACGGCACGTGGGACGACTACCGCAAAGCCCGCGGTCGCCCAGGGGCACGACGCACCGATATCGGTGACGCAGCAGACTTCATGGGCTGGTACATGAACCAAACGCGCGAACGTAACGGCATTTCTTTGCATGATGCGCGTCGCCAATACCTCGCCTATCACGAAGGTCATACGGGTTACGCCCGGGGCTCTTACAACCAAAAAGCATGGCTTGTTCGCGTGGCTGCCGAAGTCGGCACCCGTTCCGATCGCTACAGAACGCAATTGGCCAGCTGCCGCCGCTATCGCCGTTAACGGCAGGCACCAAACAGATACAAAAAAGGGGCCCAAGCGGCCCCTTTTTTACATCATACCGCGCAGATCAATCGTCGTCCGCCGGCGCATTCAATTGCTTCAAGCGCTCGATATTAAACAAGCGGTTCGCCAAGGAAACCGATTGATCCAAATCTCCCAAAACCACGGTCGTCTCCCCGCCGTTGGAATCATTGATCACCCATTGGCGCAGCTGTACCGGATCGCCCGTGAAATGCAGTTGGATCGAGCCATATTCAGGGTTCTTAGGATCCTGCGCTGTAATCGTCGTGGCCGTGCCATCATAGCTATGCCCCACCACCATATCGCGCTGCTTCAGGTTCACATTGGGCTCTAGAATAACCCACAGCGGCGTCTTGCGCAGCGGATAGGATTCAGGGGCCTCGTTAGACTTCTTATCAAAGATCGCAACCTGACCGCTGCCCGCCATCACCAAAGCCGCCTCTGGCGGATCATATTCAAACCGCGCACGGCCCGGGCGTTTGATCATCAACGTGCCAGTTGAGATCGAATTGTCATCATTAATCTGCGTAAAGCTCGTCTGGGCGGCGCCCAGCTTGTTCAAATAGGCAGAGATATCATCAAGCGAGAGCTTTTCAGCCCAGCTTGGCGCAGCCATCGCAACCCAAAGGGCGGGGGCCATCAAAAACGTCATCTGTTTCATAAGATCAATCTAGTAATAAAAAAGGGCGGTTACAGCCCGCCCTTTTCAATAAATTGTCACTTTGGCCAAAAAGCGCTTATTGCTCTGGCACCAAAATTTCGCGTTTACCCACATGGTTGGCCGAAGACACAACGCCTTCGTCTTCCATCTGCTCCACCAGTCGCGCGGCTTTGTTATAGCCAATCGCCAGTTTCCGCTGAATGTAGGATGTCGAGCATTTGCGATCCTTGATCACAATCGCCACCGCTTGGTCATACAGCGCATCTTCGCCGTTGGTGTTGCCACCCAAACCAAGCACCGCATCGATGTTATCGGCTTTGTCCTCTTTCGGACCATCCACAACACCGCCCACATACTCTGGCTCACCAAAGCTCTTCAGGTGGTTCACGATCTCTTCGACTTCTTCATCGCTTACGAATGGGCCATGACAACGTGTGATCTTCGCGCCGCCCGCCATATACAGCATGTCACCCATGCCCAGCAGTTGTTCGGCGCCCATCTCGCCAAGGATCGTGCGGCTGTCCACTTTGGATGTCACTTGGAAGGAAATCCGCGTTGGGAAGTTCGCTTTAATCGTACCGGTAATCACATCAACAGACGGTCGCTGCGTCGCCATGATGATGTGAATACCAGACGCACGGGCCATCTGTGCAAGGCGCTGAATACAGGCCTCGATCTCTTTGCCGGCCACCATCATCAGGTCGGCCATCTCGTCGACCACGACGACGATATACGGCATCTTTTCTGGAATGATCTCTTCGGTCTCAAACACTGGCTCGCCAGTCTCATCGTCAAAACCGGTTTGAACCGTCCGGCTAAATGTTTCGCCCTTGGCCAGCGCATCTTCGACACGGCTGTTATAGCCATCGATGTTCCGCACACCCATCTTAGACATCTTGCGATAGCGATCTTCCATCTCGCCAACTGTCCATTTCAGAGCCACAACCGCCTTTTTAGGGTCTGTAACGACAGGGGACAGCAGGTGCGGAATGCCATCGTAAACTGACAGTTCCAGCATCTTCGGATCGATCATGATCAGGCGGCACTCTTCCGGCGTCAGCTTATACAGCAGCGACAGGATCATCGTGTTGATCGCAACGGATTTACCGGAACCGGTTGTACCCGCAATCAGCAGGTGAGGCATCTTCGCAAGGTTTGCGACAACCGGGTCACCGCCAATGTCTTTACCCAAAGCCAGCGGTAGCTTGCCACTACCAGTCTCATATTCACGAGAGCTCAGGATCTCACGGAAGGCCACCATCTCGCGTTTCTCGTTCGGCAGTTCGATACCAATCACAGACCGGCCCGGCACCGTGGAAACACGTGCAGACAAAGCAGACATAGAGCGCGCAATATCGTCAGACAGACCGATCACACGGCTGGCTTTCAGACCTGGCGCAGGCTCAAGCTCATACATGGTGACAACAGGGCCCGGACGCACAGAAACAATCTCGCCCTTCACGCCATAATCATCCAGAACCGCTTCGAGCATACGCGCGTTTTCTTCCAACGCCTCATCGCTCAGAACATAGCGTTCAATGTTTTGCGGGCTGGTCAAAAGGTTCAAAGGCGGCAGTTCAAAATCACTGCCTTTCTCTTCAAAGGCCAACTGCGGCTGCGCCTCGGCTTGCGCACGAGCGGACGGCTGCACAGCTTTGCGCGGCGGATGTTGCACCACTTTGCGCGGCTCGGCTGTTGGAATCTGTGGCGCAGCTTGCGGCATCGGCTGAGGAACCGGTTGCGGCGCGGGCTGCGGAGCAGGTTGCATGGCCGTTGGCTGCAATTGCACAACGTTTGCTTCCATCACTTCTTCTTCCGCTTCGATATACGGCGCCTGATCTTCATACACAGGTTGCGGCGCAGCCATATTCGCCGTCAACGGCGGCTCTGGCGGCAGACCATGTGCGGCGGCTTCTTGACCCGGCTGCAACACCAACGGCTTCGGGCCACGGCCCAATCCTTTGGTCACAGGCGCAAGGTCGGGCGCGTAAACAGGCTTGTTGCTGCGCACACGGCTTTTGATCACATCCGCGATCTTCGCTTTGATACGCTCTTCACCCGGCGCTTCCATGTCCGGCGCGCTCAGCTCCGGCTCCACCAATTCTGGCTCAGGCATCACAACCGGCTCAGACCGTTTCACAAGGCCCGGCACACGTGCCAACAGGCCTGGCTTCGGCGCGTCTTCAACAACAGGCTCATCATACTCTGGCGCATAATTCTGCGCGTATTGGTCATCAGGCATATCATCCATAGAGGCCGCCCAACCCTGTGTGACCTGCGTTTGCTCGCGCTTTTCGCTGCGACGCGCCTGCATCGTTTGCGCGGCGGAAACCGCACCAGTCGCTCCACGGCCCAACAAGGTCATCAGATTGGCATAGGTCATGATCACGCCGACCAACAAGAAACGCCCCACAAAATTCAATTCCGGACGGGTAAAGCCCGTCACGAACAGCATCAGCGCCAAAACACCAAGCCCCATCAAGAAAGACAGCACCTTCAAACCAAAGGCTGTGCCCACAGGCAGAACGGTCAGCAAAGCACCCAAAATCGTATCGCCAAACAGACCGCCATAGCCAAAGCTATGGGTCCAAGTTTCGCTCGGCACCAAAGTCGCCGCATAGACAGAAGCAACCGCCAGAACGATTGGTGCGAACAACACACGGCTGACAGCGCGATCTTCCCCACGGTGCAGCGTAAAACGCAGGCCCCATGCCAAAGCAATCAGCGCAATGCCCCAGCTGCCCCAACCAATAATCATGAACAATGGCGCAGAAAGTGAGGCACCAAAGCGACCCATCCAGTTCTGTACAGGCGCATCCGTGGCAGACATCCAGTTCGGATCATCCGGCGTATAAGACGCAATCATCGCCGCGGCCATCAGCCCTGCCAAAAGCAGAGCAATGCCAATCAGCTCTTTGCCGCGTTTTTCAATCGCCGCCTGCGTGTTGCTATCCAGAAGCGGATCCCGCCCGCGCGCCTGATATGCCATGGTTACACCTCGAACTTTATGCGTAGAGCGTGGCGTGAATTGTCTTCAGCGCCGCTTCTACGTCGTTTTTTGGGGCCAATAGTGCGACCCGAATATATTTATGACCGGGGTTCTCCCCGTCTACATCGCGGCTGAGGTATGCGCCCGGCAGCACACGCACGCCGGTCTCTGTCCACAGTTTCAACGCCGCTGCTTCCCCGTCTTCTACAGGGAGCCACAAGAAGAAACCCGCCTCAGCGCTGGCATAGCCCGGCACATCCGCGAAGATCCGATCTGCAATGTCGAATTTTTCCGCATAAAGGCGGCGGTTCTCTTCCACATGGACCTCATCAGCCCACACTTTCTCCGCCGCACGCTGCAAAGGCAGCGGCAAAGGAGAGCCTGAATAGGTGCGCAACTGCTTGATATGCTGCAGGTTCTCTGGGCCACTGGCCACAAACCCGCTGCGCAATCCGGGCAGGTTGCTGCGTTTGCTCAGCGAATGGAACACCAGAACGGTCTCAGGGTTTGCGCCCATATCCTGCGCCACTTTCAGGGCGCTCTCTGGTTTCACATCGCGGTAAATCTCGGAATAGCATTCATCCGCAAAGACTTTGAAATCGTACTTCTCGGCCAGCGTGATCAGCTTTTCGAGGTAATCCCGGCTTGCCACGGCACCCTGCGGATTAGACGGCGAACAAATGAACGCAACGCCCACACGTTTCAGCACCTCTTCGGGCAGCTCGCTATAGTCCGGCATAAAGCCATTCTCGACAGTCGCGGCACAGAAATACGGCTCAGCCGCCACAGAAATCGCGCCAACCATATAGACCTGATAGAACGGATTTGGGATCAAAATGATCGGCTTTTCACCGTTTTTCGTCTCAGGGCACAGCGCCATCGTGGCGTTATACAGCCCTTCACGCGTGCCATTCAGCGCCATAACCTGCGTCGCCGCATCCACTTTCGCACCGAACCGGCGCTGCAGCCAATCGGCATTGGCCTGCTGCAACTCAGGCGCGCCTTCATTCGGAGGATATTGGTTAAAGCCAGCCGCGTTATCAACGATAACCTGCGTAACCCATTGAGGAAACTCGTGTTTTGGCTCCCCAATTGTCATGTGTACGACTTCGCCACCTGGCTCATGAGAGTCCAGAAGGCTCCGCAAGCGCGGAAACGCATAAGCCGGAAGGTTCGAAAACCGCTCGGGAAACATATAACACTGCCTCAGTTTGTCGGGATCATTGGCGCCCCGTTTGTGGATAAGTTAACCAACTCCACGGCGCCCGTCCAGAAAAACCCAGAACAATCTGCCAGAGTTTCCCGCCAGTTGTGGCTTTTACGCCAAGCGGTTAGGCCAAAGCCTGTTCCGCCGCAGCGGCCAAACGCAGTGTGCGTTCTTCCTGATGTGGCTGCCCATTGATCAACAAACCACAGCTTGGCACGCCGGTTGGCAAGCTCACGCCGCACAAGCCCATCAAATTGCCAATCCGCGTATTGCGCAGCGCCAGCAGGTTTTCGGTGACGTAATATTCGTGATCGCTTTGCAGGCGCGCCAAATTCGGCGGCAAGATCGGCGCGGTTGGGGTCAGCACAGCGTCATACCCCGCCACACGTGCATTCCAAATTTTGCGAATCTCTTTCAGCTCCCGCCACGCCGCCACGTAATGCGCCGCACTAAACTGCGCCCCGCTGCGGAAGCGTTCACGGATTTCAGCAAACATCGCATCAGGATTAGCTTCAATCGCCTCCTGCCAAACGCCGTAAGCCTCTGATGTAAACAGCACCCCACTCAAAGACATCGCCCGCGCCAGTTCCGGCACGGCAATCGTTTCGATATGCGCGCCCGCCTCACGCAGACGATCCACAGCGCTTTCAAACGCCTGCATCGGCGCCTCGCGCACATCGTCCAAAGCCACGGTTTCCAAAACCGCAAAGCGCCGCCCTTTCAGCGAAGCATTTTTTAAATCCGCCACGGCAGAGCCATCCAGAACAGCCAAAGCCTGCGCCGCATCTTCCACCGTGCGCCCAATCGGGCCAATCGTATCAAACTTCGGGCACAGCGGCACAACGCCGCCTTTGCCAATCCGGCCAGAGGTGGTTTTCAACCCCACCAAATCATTCCAAGCCGCCGGAATACGCACCGACCCGCCTGTGTCCGTGCCAATCGACAAAGGCGCCAGCCCAAAAGCCACCGAGGCTGCCGACCCAGAAGAAGACCCGCCAGACACCGCCCCCGCATCGTTCACACAAGGCGGCGAGGCGGTGACAGGATTCATGCCCAAGCCCGAAAAGGCCAGTTCAGACATATGCACCTTGCCCAAACACACCAGCCCCAACTGCGTGGCGCGCTGCAGCACATCCGCATCCTGCGCGGGCACGCGGTCTTTCAACAAAGCTGATCCGGCTTCTGTCGCCACACCTGCTGAATCAAACAGGTCTTTCCAGCTCACCGGAACCCCATCCAAAGGCGACAGACGCTCGCCCGCACGGGCACGCTCTGCCGCAGCTTCCGCTTCAGCCAAAGCCCGATCATGGGTCACACGCGCATAAATCTGATCGCGCAAGGCATGGCTGTCGATGGCGCCAAGAAACGCTTGAGTCAAAGCCACAGGGTCAATCGCCCCATCGCCAATCCCCTGCCCCAACTGGGTCGCGCTCATTTTCAGCCAATCAAACATTTCATGCTCCAAATCTGGTTTTGTGAACGGTAGCGACCCCAAGGCGCATGGACAATCCCGAAGCGACCATCATATTGAAGCTTATGGATTTTGATTGCGATATTCTGATTGCAGGCGGCGGCCTAAACGGCCCTGCCCTCGCGCTGGGTCTGGCGCAAGCTGGCTTTAGCGTCATCATGGTCGACGCCCGCCCCCAAACCGCGCGGGCCGAGGGCGATTTTGACGGACGTGGTTATGCCCTTGCACTGGCTTCAACACGGCTCTTGCGCGCCATTGGCGTGTGGGACGCGGTCGAAGACACAGCCCAACCCATGCTGGATATCAAAGTCACCGACGGGCGCGCAGGCGAAGGGCCTTCGCCCTTCTTCCTGCACTTCGATCACGCCGACATGGAAGAAGGCCCTATGGGCTACATGCTCGAAGATCGTTTTCTCTATCGCGCCTTCTTGTCTGCTGTGAACAGCAACGACAAGATCACCCTGATTTCCGAAGACAGCGTTGTGGCGCAAGATGTAGACGATCAAGGCGCAGCGATCACGCTGGCCTCTGGCAAAACCCTGCGCGGGCGCCTGCTGGTAGGCTGCGATGGCCGTCAAAGCGGCGTGGCCCAACGCGCGGGCATCACCCGCACCGGATGGGACTACGAACAAACCGCGCTCGTTTGCGCCCTCCAGCATGAATTGCCCCACAACGGCGTCGCGCATCAGTTCTTTATGCCAGCAGGGCCTCTGGCCATTCTGCCTTTGTCGGGCAATCGCAGCTCTATCGTCTGGACAGAAACCGCCGAGAACGCCGCCGCCATCCACGCCCTACCGGATGACGATTACATCCAGGTGCTCAAGCCGCGCTTTGGGGATTTTCTGGGCGAGATCACACTTGCCGGCAGCCGCTTCACCTATCCGCTGGGCCTCACAGTGGCAGACCGTTTCATCGCCAACCGCACCGCACTGGTGGGGGATGCCGCCCACGGATTGCACCCCATCGCGGGCCAAGGCCTGAACGCAGGTCTGCGCGATGTGGGCGCTTTGGTGCAGGTGCTGACCGAAGCCAAACGCCGCGGCGAAGACATCGCCTCGATCTTGGTGCTCGAACGGTATGAACAATGGCGCCGTTTCGACACGCAGGCCATGGTCGCCGCCACCGATCTCAGCAACAAGATCTTCTCCAACGACAACCCGCTGCTGCGCTTGGGCCGCGATCTAGGCATGGGGCTGATCAACAAAAGCCCCGCATTGCGCCTGCGCTTCATGCGCGAGGCTGCGGGGCTATCAGGTGATTTGCCAAAGCTGATGCGCTAAGCGCTTAATCCAGCTCGCGCGCCTCATCCAGCAACATAATCGGAATGCCATTGCGAATCGGAAACGCCAAACGCGCGTTCTCCGAAATCAGCTCTTGCGCCTCGGCGTCATACTTCAGGCGCCCTTGGCTCTGCGGACAGATCAAGGCTTCCAGCATTTTCGGGTCAAACTTTGATGTCTCGCTCATTGCATCCTGTCCTCTGCATCGCCCCCCAGCAACGAGAACTCTAGCAAAGTCGCCAGTATCTCTCGCCGCTGCGCAAGGCTTGGCGCCTCCAACAGCGCCTGTTTGTCTTCTGTATTAAAATCCAAAAGCATCGCCAATGAATTGATCAACATTTCATTGTCCGCTTCCTTCAAAGACACCCAATCCGTGTCCAATTCCTGCGCATCAAAGTAACGCTCCAACAGCCCAAGAAACGGTTTACGATCAAACCCTTCATCCTTTTCAGCACTGCTCAAATCGCGCTGAAACCCGCCCCATTTCACGCGGCACCGGCGATAGGGCTGAAACCCATCCACCTCGGCATCGATCTCAAAGCGTGAAATTCCAGACAGGGTGATCATATAGCGCCCGTCTTCCGTTTCCGAAAACTGCGTCACGCGCCCGGCACAGCCAATGTGATGCAAAGCCTCATCCATCGGACAGGGCTGCACCATCCCAATCATCCGATGCGGCGTTTTCAGCGCATCCTCTAGCATCGCCAAATAACGCGGCTCAAAGATATGCAACGGCAAACGCGCCCGCGGCAACAGCAGCGCGCGCGGCAAAGGAAACACCGGCAACAGGTCGGGAAGGTCGGCTGCTTTGATCATACGTAAGAGCCTAGCGCGGAAATGCGTTTAGGCAAATATCAGAGAGCTTAGTTTGCGGCGGCCATTCAGCACAATCGCGTCTTCCGGCTTCAGCGCACCAAAGATCGTGAACAACTGCGCCTTGGCCGCGCCATCGTTCCACTCACGGTCACGACGGAACAATTCCAGCAGCTCATCCACAGCGCCTTCAGCGTCACCCGCCGCATGCATCGCCTGCGCCAGATCAAACCGCGCTTGGTGATCATCCGCATTCGCATCCACAACAGCACGTAGTTCAGCTACAGGGCCAGCGGTTTCCGCCTGACGCGCCAGCGCAATCTGCGCCCGTACAGCCTCGACCTCAGCAGAGCTCGCCACAGCACCTGTCGCTTCGTTCAAGATCGCCTCGGCCTGATCCAGATCACCCATCGCAATGGTCGCACGCGCCAAACCCGCCAGCGCCACAGCGCTTTCAGGGTCTTCGCCCAAGATGGCCGCAAAAGTCTGCGCCGCATCTTCAAACGCACCTTCTTCCAGCATGGTCTCAGCCGCTTCCAGCGCTTCACCCAAACCACCATCAGCAGAACCACCAGACTTTTCGATCACACCCGCCACAAAAGCTTCAAGCTCGCTTTGCGGCACCGCGCCTTGGAAGGCGTCAATCGGCTGACCTTGGAAAAACGCATAGACCGTCGGCACAGATTGCACGCGCAACTGGCCGGCAATGGCTTGGTTCTCATCCACGTTGACTTTGGCCAATGTCACCGCGCCTTTGGCTTTGGTCACAGCCGCTTCCAACGCAGGCATCAAGGTTTTACATGGGCCACACCACGGCGCCCAGAAATCCACAATCACAGGCGCTTTCATCGACGCTTCAACAACGTCCTGCATAAAGGTCGCTTCGGTGACGTCTTTGATCAGATCCGCCGCCGGTGCTTCTGTGCCTTGACCGAGTTCAAACATGGAAAACCTCTTGGTATGTGTTGCGCCCTATATGGCGCGTTCCATGCCCCCTGCCAAGGGGCGCATGGTGACAAATCAACGAAGTGTTACAGATCAAACGTCGCAAACACAGGCGCATGATCGCTTGGCTTTTCCCAACCGCGCGCATCACGCAAAACACGACTGGAATGGCCCGCGCTGGCAATATCCGCCGTCGCCCAAATATGATCCAAACGACGGCCTTTATCCGCCGCATCCCAATCCTTGGCGCGATAGCTCCACCAGCTGTACAGCAGACCCTCTGGAATATCTTGGCGGGTCACATCCACCCAGTTGCCGGCCTCTTGCACCTCAGCCAGATGCTCCACCTCGATTGGCGTGTGGCTGACGATCTTCAAAAGCTTCTTGTGATCCCAAACATCATCTTCCCGCGGTGCGATGTTCAAATCCCCCACAAGAATAGACTTCTTCGGCGCCTCAGCTTTGAAGTAATCCCGCATCTCGGTCAGGTAGTCCAGCTTCTGGCCAAACTTCTCGTTGATCTCGCGATCCGGCTTATCGCCCCCCGCAGGCACATAAAAGTTATGCACCGTCACGCCGTTCTCCAGCTTGCCCGCAATATGCCGCGCATGGCCCAGGCTTGCGAAATCCTCAGAAGCCGCTTCCTCCATCGGGATCTTCGAAAAGATCGCCACGCCATTGTACCCCTTCTGCCCCCGCGCAACGCGATAGGTATAGCCAAGCGCTTCAAACGCTTCGGTTGGGATCAACTCCACAGGGCTCTTACACTCCTGCAAACACAGCACATCTGGGGCTTCTTCGCTCATCAGCTTTTGCACAATCGGCTCCCGCAACCGCACAGAGTTGATGTTCCAAGTGGCAAGAGTGAAAGACATAGCGCGCTCCGGATGTGGCAATTTCAGCAGAGCCTACTAAAAGCGCAAAACCAACACCACAGCAATCCGAAACCCGCGCAAAAAAAGAGGCCCAAGCATTTGCTCGGGCCAGTCCAACAGGGAGGTACATATCATTACCCGGATATGCACGGGGTCTTAACTTACAGTCAGAATCTCACATCCAGACTCGTTCCGTCAACGCAGCCAAACCAGTTTGGCTTATTATGTTGCATTTGGAACTCACCTATAAGTTGTCAAGATACCAGACGATAGCCACCAGACTCTGTCACCAACAGGCGCGCATTGCTTGGATCCGGCTCAATCTTCTGACGCAGACGATAGATATGCGTCTCCAAAGTATGCGTGGTCACACCCGCATTATAGCCCCAAACCTCGTGCAACAGGATGTCACGTGGCACCACACCATCTGTGCTGCGGTACAGGAACTTCAGAATGTTGGTTTCTTTCTCGGTCAGGCGGATTTTACGCTCATCCTCAGTGACCAAAAGCTTCATCGCTGGCTTGAACGTATATGGCCCAAGCGTGAACACAGCGTCTTCGCTTTGCTCGTGTTGACGAAGCTGCGCACGGATACGCGCCAAAAGCACAGGGAATTTGAACGGCTTAGACACATAGTCATTCGCGCCCGCATCCAGACCCAAGATGGTGTCTGCATCGGTGTCATGACCGGTCAGCATCAAGATCGGGCTCTTCACACCCTGCTTGCGCATCAGGCGGCACAGCTCGCGACCGTCTGTATCCGGCAAGCCCACATCAAGGATCACCAGATCAAACAGGCCCTCCTTTGCGCGGCTCATGGCATCGGCGCCATTCGCGGCTTCGAAGACATCAAAGTCTTCTGTCATAACAAGTTGCTCGGCCAGCGCGTCGCGCAGATCATCGTCATCATCAACGAGTAGAATTTTCTTGAGCTGTCCCATCGGGCGTCTCCGTGTTTGTTTGAACTAAAACTGCGCCCAGTTGCGCCTTTTCTCAAGGTGTGCTGCAATCATTTCACGTCGACGTGTAAATGCGTGTAGAAATGTTTCACTTTTGTTTAGAAGGCACTACATGTCACGGGCTACTGGAAAAGAGTCTGATATGAGCTTTGCGCCAAACATCTTAGAACGCCTTGCCCGCGCCCGCGCTGATCTGCGCATGGGGGTGCCAATTGTGCTGTTTGATGATGCGCAAGCCTTCCTCGTTCAAGCCGCAGAAACCATTACAGATCAACGTCTTACGCAAGCCCGCAGCCTTGGAGAGCCGCTCAGCCTCGTGGTCACCGCGCGCCGTGCAGAAACCCTCAAGGCGCAGGTTTATGACGGCGATATCAGCCGCATTATCCTGCCCGATGACGCCATGTCTGGCTGGGTCAATTGCGTCGCAGATCCGGCGGATGATCTGAAAATGCCGATTAAAGGACCATTTAAAACAGAGCGTGATGGCGACGTTTCGTTACATCGTTTGGCCATCGATTTGGTCAAATCAGCGCAGCTTTTGCCCTCTGTCGTGATGAGCGCCCTGCCAAACGCAGCAGATTTCGCCCTGCAAAACGGCCTCACCAGCCTACCAAAAGAGGCGTCTCTGCCGCATCTGGCCAGCTCCAGCCCCATGCATTCCGTGGCGGGCGCCAAGCTGCCGATCCAAGCCTCGAATGCCGGCAAATTGCATATCTTCCGCCCCGAAGACGGCGGCGCGGAACATTACGCCATCGAAATTGGCAAGCCTTCGCGCGGCGCTCCGGTGCTGGCACGCCTGCACTCCGCCTGCTTTACCGGCGACGTTCTTGGCTCTTTGAAATGCGACTGTGGCCCGCAGCTAAACGCAGCCCTGCGCCAAATGGGCGACGAGGGCGCAGGCGTTCTGCTGTACCTCAACCAAGAGGGCCGCGGCATCGGCCTCGCCAATAAAATGCGCGCCTATGCGCTGCAAGATCAGGGCTTTGACACGGTCGAAGCCAACCACCGCCTCGGCTTTGAAGACGACGAGCGCGACTTCCGCATCGGCTCAAATATCCTCAAAGAACTCGGCTTCGGCGCGGTACGTCTGCTGACGAACAATCCGAAAAAGATCAACATGATGGAAGAAAACGGCATTTCCGTCAGCGAACGCGTGGCGCTTCAGGTGGGCGAAAACGACTTCAACCGCGCCTACCTCGCCACCAAAGCCTCTAAATCTGGGCATATGTTTTGAGCGACATGATTCTGACCCCAACGGGTCTTCTCTACGCAGGCCGCCGCTTTCCTTGCACCATCGGCAAAGGCGGCATCTCCACCAATAAACGCGAAGGCGACGGGGCCACACCGGTGGGCACCCACCGCATCCTCGGCATGATGTACCGCCCAGACCGCCTGGCTGCCCCTCAGCCATGGGCCGATCCAATTGGCACCTTTGATCTCTGGTCCGATGCCAGCGGCCAACCCGATTATAACCAATGGGTGCGCGCGCCATACGGGCATAGCCACGAAAAATTACGCCGCGCTGATCCGCTGTATGATCTTGTTCTGATGACAGATTGGAACTGGCCAAATGCTAAAGAGGGCAAAGGCTCCGCCATCTTCTTGCATCAATACCGCCGGAAAGGCTTCCCAACCGAAGGCTGCGTCGCCTTCCGCCGCGATCATCTGCATTGGATCGCAAAGCATATTACGTTTGGCACCCGCCTGATCGTGCGGGCGCGCTAGGCCTTAGCCGTAGTCCCGCGCCCCAAAGATCGCAGACCCCACACGCACATGGGTCGCGCCCAAGGCCACGGCCTTCTCAAAATCCGCGCTCATGCCCATGGATAGGCCTTCAACATCATTGCGCGCTGCGATCTTCGCCAGCAACGCAAAATGCAGGCTTGCCTCTTCATCCACTGGTGGAATGCACATCAAGCCCTTCACCGGCAAATCAAGCGCGCGACATTCCGCAATGAAAGCATCCGCATCCGCAGGCAGCACACCGGCTTTCTGCTCTTCCTCACCCGTGTTCACCTGAACAAACAGATCAGGGCAACGACCAATCTCTTGCGCCAAACGCGCCAACGTATTGGCCAGCTTCGGGCGATCTACGGAATGAATGGCGTCAAACAGCTCCATCGCCTGACGGGCTTTATTGGTCTGCAAGGGCCCAAGCAAATGCACCTTGGTGTCAGGGAAGGCCTCGCGAAAAGCCGGCCACTTCCCAGCCGCTTCCTGCACCTTATTTTCCCCAAACAGCCCGTGGCCCTCTTTCAGAACCGCCTCAACCCGTTCATTCGGCTGGACCTTGGACACAGCAATCAACTGAACGCTCCCTTCGGCGCGCCCTGCTTTGGTTTCCGCTTTGTGAATGCGTGCTTGAATATCAGAAAGTGACATCTGATTTGCCCTCTTACGTCTTTGATGCGCACAGAACACCAAATGCGGGCAAAAGAAAAGGGCAGGTCAAATGACCTGCCCTAAACTTAGGTACTTCAGCTTCTAAAATTAGAAGGAGAAGGAGATACCCAGGTCAGCAACAGTTGTGCCGCCGATTTCGCCTACTGCACCAGCAACTGTCGCGCCGCCCAGGTCGTATGCAACACCGATGCCGTATGCGTCTGCGGAACCGTCGTCAGCATATGCTGCGGAAACAGTTACGTCGCCAGTTGTGTACGCAACGTACAGACCGTACGCGTCAGCTGTACCAACTTCGCCGTAAGTTGCTTTTGCGGAGATCGCGCCAGCAGAGTAACCAGCTGTCAGGTGCCAGAAGTCTGTGCCGCCTGTGTCGCCTGCGCCCAGATCAACGGAGAATGCGTCGAAGGAAGCAGATGCACCGATCGCCCAATCGCCAGAAGCGGAAGAGTCTGTGGATGCTGCAACGGAGATGTCACCGAAGGAGTAGTCAACACGAACGTCGTCGCCGCCGAAGCCGCGAGTTGTGCCTACGCCTGGCTCTTCTGCAACGTCATCGATGCCGATGCCGTCGTAACCCAGGTCAGACAGACCACCACGGTCAGCTGCGGAGTCGATGTCGCCTACGGACAGTTTCAGACCGTTGTAGGAGATGAACACTTCTGGATCGCTAACAGCGTTAGTTGTGCTTGTGGAATTGTTGGAGTCTGCGTCCAGGTCGATGGATGCACCGAATGCAACGCCGCCGTCTGTTTCGCCTGTGCCAACAATGTTGAAGTCGATTTCGTTATGAACAGTTGTTGTAGTACCGTTGTACTTCAGACCCATGTTCGCGCCACCAGTGATGGCGATATCTGCGGATGCAACACCAGCTGTCAGTACCAGCGCGGTGGATGTAAAGAGAACTTTTTTCATAGTCTTTTCCCTCGGATTTCCAAATTACTGCCCCAGCCGGTGAATCCGGAAAGGGTATGACGAGGGTTTCGCTTTTTTCGGGGGTACTTTGCAAGCTTGGCAAAAGCTTCACGCAAAATGTGGCAATAAGTTGATGCAATGTTGTCACACTAACCGCACCTAGCCCCTTATTTACGGCATGCTTTCAGTGCCTCAAGGCAATTCCCCGCCGACAGCCCCTCTATATATACAGAATAGGGAAAATCCTTGCTCTGCACCGTTTGCTTAGATAGGACGTTACAGAAATGAGCAGATTGGGCGAGACCATGACCTTCACATCCCGAACAAAACTAACTGTGGCCTCTTTGGCGCTAACGGCACTGGTATCCTGTGGCGGATTCGGAAATGGCGGCGGATCAGGCACAACAGACGGCGCTGATTCTTCCAATCGTGCGATTCCTGTTGAAGAGCGCGGGACGTCCATTTGGGATATCTTCAAGCCAAACAACAGCGACATCACTGTTAAAGTGAATAAATACATTTGGGCGGCCTCGCTCGAAGTGCTCGATTTCTTGCCAATCGAATCTGTCGACCCATTCTCTGGCGTCATCGTCACCGGCTATGGCACACCGCCAAACGGCGGCCGCGCCTATCGCGCGACTGTTCTGGTCCGTGATCCAGCTCTGGATGCGCGCTCTTTGCACCTTTCACTGCAAACGCGCGGTGGTCGTGATGTCTCTGCAAGCACAACCCGTGCTGTCGAAGACGCGATTCTGGCTCGCGCGCGCCAACTGCGCATTCGCGACGGCCGCTTCTAAAGCGCTCTCTTAGTTACAAGCCGAACAAAAAACCGCGCAAAAGGTGCAGATCACTGATCTACGCCACCTGCTTCCATCGCATAAAGGCGCTCCACCCATTCTATCTGGGCAGGCAAGCAGACAGTCTTCAGATCGTAACGCTCTTTCACCAAAGCCCGTGCCGCTGCGCCCAGCTTGGCTTGTGCCGCTTCATCCTCCAGCAAAGCGCTCACCTCATTGGCCAAAGCCTCTGGATCAAAGAAATCCACCAGTCGCCCTGTTTCATTATGGGTGATCACCTCTTCGACCGGCTTCGTGCGACTCGCCACAATCGGCGCGCCGCTGCTCATGGCTTCAAGCAAAGACCAGCTCAGGACGAACGGATAGGTCAAATACACATGCACCCGCGCGATCTGCAAAAGCGATAGGAACTGATCATAAGGAATCTGACCGATGAAATGCACACGCGCCCAATCCTCATCCGAAATCTGCCCACGCACCTCATCGATAAAGATCTGCTTCCAACTGCCACCCTGCGCAGGGGCTGGACCATAAGATTGCTTATCGCCCCCCACCATAAGAATCTGCGCATTTGGGCGATCGCGCAAAATCTGCGGAAGGGCCCGCATAAAGATGTGATACCCGCGATAGGGCTCCAGATTTCGGTTCACAAAGGTGACCACCTCATCGGCACGACTAAATTGACGCCCCTTCACCGACAAAACCGCATCAGGATTTGGCGCCGCCTGTTCTGTATCAATCCCATCATGAATGACGCTAATGCGGTCTTGATACTTCTGCGGGAAGGTCTGCGCTTGATAGTGGGTCGGGCTCAGCCCCATATCCCCCAAAGGGTAATGCAGCTCGTTATTCAGGTTCTTCAGCCGCAACCGCATCGCGTCGTCTTCCGCCGTTGCCTTCACAAACTCTGGATCAAACCCAACATCTCCGGCATCCAAACCATAGAACAATTCGTAAAACAGACCGATCCGCGCATTCGGCCAAACATCCCGTAAAAACATCGCCTCACCCCAACCCGGGTGCGCCACGATGACATCTGGCGTAAAGCCCTTGTCCTTCAACTGACGCGCAGCGCGCATACAAGCCTCGCCGCGAATAACCTTCGCCTCTAGATCCTGAAGCCAAGGATGCACCCCCTGCCCCTGCTTGCGCTTAATCGCATAGGGCAGCAGGCGCACACCGCGCCATGTCTTCGACTCCTTCACCCGCTTCGTCAGAGCCACGCAGCGATGCCCCTTCGCCGCCAAAGCTGGCGCAAGGTTTTTAAACTGCCCTGGGAAGTTCTGATGGATGAAGAGAATATTCATAAACGCCCGCAAAAACTGTGCTGTCAGAGGGAACTGACCTCTTAGAACCTTATAGACATGTCTGAATCCCGCGTTAAACCCGCATTTTTCACCCGCCAGCACTGGACCAAGCCCTTTCAGGCGCATATCACCGGCCTAACGCCCACAAAGGGCCAAGACCACGATTGCAAAGGGATTCCCCCATGACGCGCTACACACCCGCTCAGATCGAAGCCAAATGGCAAGAGGCTTGGGCCAAGGCCGATACCTTCAAAGCCGTTCGCGACGAGAACAAGCCGAAGTATTACGTGCTCGAGATGTTCCCGTATCCATCGGGCAAGCTGCACATGGGGCACGTGCGCAACTACACCATGGGTGACGTTGTGGCGCGCTATAAGATGTCCACCGGCCACAGTGTTCTGCACCCAATGGGCTGGGACGCGTTCGGCATGCCGGCAGAAAACGCCGCGATGAAATCCAACGGCCACCCAAAAGACTGGACGTACAACAATATCGCCACGATGAAAGAGCAGATGAAACCGCTCGGCCTGTCCATCGACTGGTCCCGCGAATTTGCCACCTGCGATCCAGAATACTACGGCCAACAACAGGCCATGTTCCTCGACTTCCTCGATAAGGGCCTCGTCTACCGCAAAAACGCTGTGGTGAACTGGGATCCAATCGACATGACCGTTCTGGCGAACGAACAGGTCGAAAACGGCCGCGGCTGGCGCTCTGGCGCCTTGGTCGAACGCCGTGAACTCACACAATGGTTCTTCAAAATCTCTGAGTTCTCCGAAGACCTCTTGGCTTCGCTCGACAGCTTGGAAAACTGGCCGGCAAAAGTGCGCCTGATGCAGGAAAACTGGATCGGCAAATCCCGCGGTCTGGAATTCGGCTTTGAACGCACCGATGGCGAAGGCACAATTGATGTCTACACGACCCGCCCAGACACGCTGATGGGCGCATCCTTCGTGGGCATCTCTCCGGATCACCCGATCGCCAAACAGCTCGAAGCAGAAAACGACGATGTCGCAGCCTTCGTGGCGGAATGCCGTAAGGGTGGCACAACAGAAGAAGCCATCGAAACCGGCGAAAAGCTGGGCTTTGACACAGGCCTGAAGGTGAAACACCCGCTGGACCCAAGTTGGGAACTGCCGGTCTGGATCGCCAACTTCATTCTGATGGACTACGGTACAGGCGCAATCTTCGCCTGCCCCGCCCATGATGAACGCGACTTCGAATTCGCCACCAAATACGATCTGCCGATTGTTCCGGTGTTCGAACCCACCAACGGCGAAGACGTGAAGGGCGCATTCGTTCCAGGCAAAACCGACAAAGTCAGCTACGTCAAAGGTTTTGCCTCCTCTGGCGAAACCACAGGCGACGAGGCTGTGAACGCAGCCGTTGATGCTGCCGAAGATTCAGGCTGGGGCCAAGGCGTCACCAAATACCGCCTGCGCGACTGGGGCCTCTCCCGTCAGCGCTATTGGGGCTGCCCAATCCCAGTGGTCCACTGTGATGACTGTGGCGTTGTCCCAGAGAAAAAAGAAAACCTGCCGATCGAGCTGCCTTACGATGTGAACTTCCAAACACCGGGCAACCCGCTGGACCGCCACGAAACATGGCGCGACTGCGCATGCCCAGCCTGCGGCAAGCCGGCCAAGCGTGAAACCGACACGATGGACACATTCGTGGACAGCTCTTGGTATTACGCCCGCTTCACCGCACCTCAGGCCGACACGCCAACCGATCCGGTCGAAGCAGATTACTGGATGAACGTCGACCAATACATCGGCGGCATCGAGCACGCGATCCTGCACCTGCTCTATTCCCGTTTCTTCGCCCGCGCGATGAACATCGCAGGCCACCTGCCAGAAAGATCCAAAGAGCCATTCAACGCGCTCTTCACCCAAGGCATGGTGACCCACGCGATCTACAAAAACGCAGAGCGCACAGATGAACACGGCCGCGATGTCTTCCACTTCCCAGAAGAAGTCGAAGAACGCGATGGCGAAACTGTTGTGAAAGAGACAGGCGAGAAGATCACCGTGATCCCATCCGCCAAAATGTCCAAATCCAAAAACAACGTGGTGGACCCTCTGGCGATCATCGACTCCTACGGCGCAGACACAGCCCGCTGGTTCGTTCTCTCCGATTCCCCTCCAGAGCGTGACGTGGAATGGACAGCCTCTGGCGCCGAAGCCGCGCACAAACACCTGAACCGTGTGTGGAATCTCTGCGACAAAATCGGCGCAATGGATGCCGATGCCAAGGGCCAAGGCGACGAAGACCTGCTGCGCGAAATGCACAAAGCCATCCGCGATGTCACCAACGGCGTGGAAAGCTTCGGCTTCAACGCAGCCATCGCCAAGCTGTATGGTTTCACCGCAACCCTGTCTAAATCCAAAGCAGGCGCAGCAGCGCAAAAGCAAGCCATCATGACTTTGGCGCAACTGATGTCCCCAATGACCCCGCACCTCGCGGAAGACATCTGGGCACACCAAGGCGGCGAAGGTCTGGTGATCAACGCGCCATGGCCAGTGGCTGATGAATCTATGTTGGTCGAGGCCAATGTCACGCTGCCGATCCAAATCAACGGCAAACGCCGCGCAGAAATCAGCGTGCCAGCGGACATGAGCAAGGAAGAGGTTGAAAAAATCGCCCTCGCACACGAAGCTGTCGAACGTGCGCTGGATGGGGCCCAGCCCAAGAAACTCATTGTTGTCCCCGGCCGGATTGTGAATGTCGTCATTTAATCGTCGCAGCTTTCTAACACTGGCAGCTGGCCCGCTTCTTATGGCGGGCTGCGGCTTTACCCCTGCTTATGGGCCAAACGGCGCAGCCAATGCGCTGCGCAATACGGTTCTGGTGGATGAGCCAAACACTAGCAACGGCTTCTACCTCACACGCCAAGTCGAACACCGCTTGGGCCGCGCCGCCACCCCCACCTATGGGCTGTCAGTTGCCATCGATACCAGCACCGAAGGCGTGGCGCTGACGTCAGACAACGAAACCACCCGTATCGAAGTTCTAGGCAACGCCACCTACGCGCTGCGTGATCTTGGCACGGGAGAAGTGCTGATCAGCGGCAAGGTTGAAAGCTTCACAGGCTATTCCACCACGGGCTCCACCGTCTCCGAACTCTCCGCAGAACGCGACGCTTTCGAGCGCCTGATGGTGATCCTCGCCGATCAAATCGTGCTGCGCCTTGTCGCCAAAGCCGACAGCCTGCCCGCATGAAACTCAACGCGCGGGACGCCAGCCGCTACTTTGCCAAACCAGATCCCAGCCGCACAGGCATCCTGATCTACGGCCCAGACGCCATGCGCATTGCCCTCAAACGGCAAGAGCTCATCGCCGCTCTGATCGGCCCGCAAGGCGAAGAAGAAATGCGCCTGACGCGTATTCCCGGCGCCAGCCTGCGCAAAGACCCTGCCCAATTGGTGGATGCGCTCAAAGCCGTCTCCTTCTTCCCCGGCCCGCGCGTGGCCTTCGTGGAAGACGCAACAGATGCCGCCGCCCCAGCCATTTTGGCCGCCCTCGAAGACTGGGCGCAAGACGATGCCCAGCTTGTCGTCACCGCAGGGCAGCTCAAAGCCAGCTCCAAAATCCGTAAAGCGTTTGAAACTCATTCCAACGCCTATGCCGTCGGCATCTACAACGATCCCCCCAGCCGCGAAGAGATCGAAGCCGAACTGAACAAAGCTGGCCTGCAGAACATCGACCGCGAGGCCATGACCGACCTCACAAACCTATCGCGCGAACTCGATCCGGGCGATTTCCGCCAAACCGTAGAAAAACTCGCGCTCTATAAGTATGGCGACACCTCCGCCGCGACATCCGAAGACGTGGCCGCCTGCGCCCCGCTCTCAACCGAAGCCGCACTGGATGATGTGCTCAACATCGTCGCCGAAGGCCGCCCCGGCGAAATCGGCCCGATCATGATGAAACTACAGGCCCAAGGCACCCAGCCCGTGGGTCTTTGTATTGGCGCCACCCGCCACTTCCGCGCACTTTACACAGCCGCCTCCGATCCAGGCGGCGCAGCCCAAGGCATCGCCCGCATGCGCCCACCGATCTTTGGCCCCCGCCGCGACCGCATGTTGCGCCAAGCCCAAGGCTGGGGTGCGGCCAAACTGGAACAAGCGCTGACGATCCTCACAGACACCGATCTGCAACTGCGCAGCGCGGGCCAAAACGCACCCGCCATGGCCCTCGTCGAACGCGCCCTTCTGCGCCTCGCCATGCTGGCCCGCCGCTAAACCCCCCGCTTTTTCTTGACCCAAATACCTAAAAAGGCCGCGCCAAAGCGCAGCCTTCTCTTCTTCTTGGTCTAAATACCTAAAACGCCAACAGCGCCTCAACCACCGCCATACATGGCCAAAATCTCTGCCTCCGTCAGACGCGGATGATCCCCCTCAAAGGCATAGCCCTCCGGTTTGCGATCAACATAAATCTCGCTCGTCAACGGGATGCCACTCTGATCATCTAGCGTGCCAAAACCGATATGGTGATTGTCAAAATGCGGCCCCTCCAGTGTCACGCGGTAAAACAACGAGCTTCCGCATTTTTTGCAAAAACACCGCTCCGCCCAATCACTGCTTTTGTAGCGGCCAATATGTTCTTCACCCTTCAAACGCACCTCTGCACCGGGCACCCGAAAGGCCATGTAAATCCCGCCGCTCCATTTGCGGCACATGCCGCAATGACACGCCCCCGCTTCGGTCGGCCGCTCTTTCACCTGATATCGCACGGCGCCGCACAGGCACCCTCCATTGGCTGGCATATCTCGCTCCTTCATAAGATCACTCTTTGAAGAACCGTATCACCCCGCCCTGTCAGCCAATGTCAGCAGAGCGTTCCAAATACGCCAAACCATGCTGCCCGGCCCAAAGCCCCGTGGCCAAACAAGCGGTCAACAAATAGCCCCCCGTGGGCGCTTCCCAATCCAGCATTTCACCAGCCGCAAAGACCCCCGCGCGATCCTTGATCATCAGCCCGTCATTCAAGGCATCAAACCGCAAACCACCCGCCGTCGAAATCGCCTGATCCATCGGCGCAGGCCCAGCCAAAGCCACCGGCAGCGCTTTCAAAACCCCCGCCAGATCATCCGGCAACGGGCGCGCAAATTCCATCAACAACGCCTGCTTCACAGGGTCCAGCTTCACCACCTTGCGAAGATAGTTCGAGATACTCATCTTCCCGCGCGG
Source organism: uncultured Paracoccaceae bacterium (assembly GCA_947499725.1). Taxonomy (GTDB): domain Bacteria; phylum Pseudomonadota; class Alphaproteobacteria; order Rhodobacterales; family Rhodobacteraceae; genus Cognatishimia. Next base: position 110,937 of record CANMPK010000002.1, read on the forward strand.
CTTCTCCAAACGCCTCCGCAGATCCGCCTCCGAAACATCCGGCAGCAAATCCAACGTCAAGGCCGCGCCCTCACGCAATGCACGCGAGACAGCGTAAATCCCGCCACCTTCCAAACCGCTCTGCGAAATCACAAACTCCCCGCGCCCGCGCAGATCACCCGCCTGCAACGCAACGCCCTTCACCGGCGCGCCAAAATGCTTGGCCATATGCGGTGACCAATCCACCGCGAACCCTACATTCGCAGGCGCAAAGGGCGCGCAGGCCTCCCCCAGCATATCCGCCCAAGCCCCGTCAGAGCCCAGCCGCGCCCAGCTCGCGCCGCCACAGGCCAAAACCACGCAATCGGCGTTCAAAACCTGCCGACCCTCAGCCGTGTCAAATCCAAACCCATCCTCAGACCAATCCACCCAACGATGCCGCGTACGCACCTCAACACCCTGCGCGCCCAGCTTCCCAAGCCAAGCCCGCAACAAAGGTGACGCTTTCATCGTCTTCGGAAAAATACGCCCTGTAGAGCCCGTAAACACCTCTTGCCCCAGCCCTTCAGCCCAAGCCACGGCCTGCTCTGGCCCAAATTGCGTAAGCATCGGCCGCAAATCATCGGCCGCTTCGGCATAGGCCGACAGAAACCGGTCAAACGGCTCATCCTTCGTCAGGTTCAAACCCGACTTACCGGCCATCAACAACTTCCGTGACAGGCTCGGCTTGGCCTCCGCCACAACAACAGAATGCCCCGCCGCCGACAAAACATCCGCCGCCATCAGGCCCGCAGGCCCGCCTCCGATAATCAATGCTTGTGCCATGATTGATCTTATTCCCCAGAAGACGGCAAGCCGCCTTCGATCTTCACCACACGATGCGGATACGGAATTTCAATGTCGTTGTCTTTCAGCGCATTCCAAACCGCGAACATCACCTGTGGCGTGAACTTGTTCTTACCGTCATCAATGCCGTTCACCCAGAACTCCACCGCGAAATCCACGCCAGAATCCCCAAAGCCACGCAGCTCACAATCCGGCCCGTCAGGGTCATCCAAAACGAAATCCAATTTGGCCACAGCCTCTTCGATGATCGCAGGCACCTTGTTGATGTCGGTCTCATAGCTCACAGAAAACGGTGCTTCGTATCGATTGGCCGAGCCACTATCGGAATAGTTCACCACCCGTGTTGTGATGAAATCCTCGTTCGGCACCACAATCCAGCGCCCATCGAAGGTCTCCAAGATCGCCGCCCGCGCGGTCATCTTCACGATCGTACCCGCTTCGCCGCCATCCAGCTCGACATAATCGCCAACCGTCGCTTGCCCTTCCAGCAGCAGGATCACACCCGAGATAAAGTTCGACGCGATCTTTTGCAGACCAAAACCCAGACCAACACCAATGGCACCACCCAGCACCGCTAGCGATGTAAGCGAGATCCCCATGATGTTCATCAACAACAAGAAGGCGATGCCAAAGATAAAGATCTCTGCCGCTTTCGTCGCCAATTCCCGCGTCGCAGGACGCATCTCTTCCTGCTTCTGGATCAACGCCGTGGATTGCGCGTTCGACCACCGCCCCAACCAGAAGATCGCGCCACCCACAATGGCAAAGCGCACAAGGAACAACAGCGAGAAGCTCAGGTTGCCCAGCGGCACCACAGTGGCATCCAGCTTGGTGGTCACCAACTCCAGCAAGCCCAGCGCATGCAAAGCCGCCACTGGGATCAATAGGTATTTCCCAAGCACCTTCAGGAAACTATCCTGAACGACCTCATTCACCAGAATGCGCACCGCCAAGAACAGGATCAACCGGTTCCCAAAGGCGATCACCGCGCCAGAGCCAAACATGCTGCGCGTGATATTCTCGCCAATTCCGGTCAACGCATAGGCCACCAGCGGCAAAAGCAGCGGCACAAATTGCAACACAAAGCGACGTGCGCTGGCAATATAGCCCTGCTGCCCTTCAGGCGGCGTCAGCCATTTCGTAATCAAAGGACGCAAGCGCTTGGTAATCCAAAGCGCAATCAGGAACGCCACCACAAGAATGGCAAATTGCGACCAAGCCGCAGGGCTGATCAACCACTCTTTCGCAATCTCCCAACCTTGCTGCGCATAGCCCAGCGCGTCATGTACAAATTGCGGTGCGTTTTCCATGCTTTTGCCCCTTTGGCATAACCTCATGTCGCCTATTCTTGCCTGCTCGAACTGCAAACCTCAAGAGAAACGATTTGAACGGCCCAGCCCAACACAAAGCCGCAAGATTCTTGCGTAAACCATGCTGGCCCCGCCATCAATTTATACAAAAATTTACCGCCAGATCAAAATTTGAGCACATAACCCTTTAAATTGTTTCATAAAATTCTATTCGCGCTTTCGACGAAAAATTCGCCTAGAAATCCCCTGTTTAAACAGGCATTTTACCTACCAATAAAGAACACTGTGCACAGCTAGAGTGACGGGGCATGACGCACAGTCAAAAACCATGCCTCACAAAACGACAAAGAACGGTCAAAAAGACCGAGCAAAGGGGATAGTAATGTCTGTAATCGAAGGATTCTTCGGGATCATTGGTGATCTCACGTGGGGGTGGGCGCTGATCCCATTCCTGGTGGTCTTTGGTGTGTTCATCACCATCGGCACAAACTTCGTACAATTCCGTTATTTCAAACGCATGTTCCGCGTGCTGTCTGGCGACGCGCAATCCGCGGATCCAAACACCATCACAGCCCGCGAAGCGCTCTTCGTTTCCGTTGGTGGACGCGTCGGCGGCGGTAACATCGCCGGTGTCGCTGTCGCGATCACATTGGGTGGACCAGGTGCGGTCTTCTGGATGTGGGCGATTGCCATCGTTGGCATGGCCACAAGCCTTGTGGAATGTTCCTTGGCACAGGTCTACAAACGCCGCCAAGACGACGGCGCCTTCCGCGGTGGCCCAGCACGCGTCATCCTGCACGGTCTTGGTGAAAACTACCGCTGGCTCGCCGTGATCTACGCTGTCTGTCTGATCGCAGCCTTCGGCATCGGCTTCCCTGCGTTCCAAGGCAACACAGTGGCCGGCGCAGCAGAAAACGCCTTCGGCCTGAACCGCCTCGTCACAGGCGCGCTTTTGACAGCCGGCACAGGCTTCATCGTCTTCGGTGGCATCCAGCGTATCGCGAAAGCCTCTGACATCATCGTTCCGTTCATGGCGCTTGGCTATATCGCAATGGCGCTGATCGTGATCGTGATCAACATCGCAGACATCCCAGCAGCCTTCGGCAGCATCTTCGCCAACGCATTCGGCTTCCAAGAAGCAGTCGGCGGCGGCATGGGCGCAGCCATCGCACAGGGTCTACGTCGTGGTCTCTTCTCCAACGAAGCCGGTCTGGGTTCCGCACCAAACGTTGCGGCGACAGCAGACGTACGTCACCCAATCAGCCAAGGTATCACACAGTCTTTCTCTGTGTTCATCGACACAATCATCATCTGTACATGTACAGCCCTGATGATCCTTGTCAGTGACGTGTACCAACCGGGCGCAGACATCGATGGTGTTGTGCTGACGCAAAACGCTCTGGTCGAGAACCTCGGCGCATGGACAAGCTACTTCCTAACCTTCGCGGTTCTGTTGTTTGCTTTCAGCTCCATCATCTACAACTACTACTTGGGTGAAAACGCGATCACCGTGCTGACCAAAAACAGCGGCGCGATCTTCATCTTCAAGCTGGTTCTGATGGCCATCGTCTTCTTGGGAGCCTCAGCCCCAGGTGCCACAGCGATCTTCTTCTTCTCCGATCCGCTGATGGGCGTTCTGGCCATCGTCAACCTTTTGGCTCTGATGATGCTCTTCCCAATCCTGCGCCGCGTTCTGGCCGACTTCGACGAGCAACGCAAAGCAGGCGTGGCACGCCCAGTGTTCGACCCAGCCAAGTTCCCAGACTTGGACGTAGATCACACTGCATGGACACAAAAAGCCGACTAACCTCGGCCCATAGCAAAACAATGAAACGCGGCAGACCCCTGCCGCGTTTTTCTTTTGGCTGAAATATGAACCAGCCCGGCCCCGCCCGGGCATCGCCCGACCTCCCCCAGGAGGGCGATTTTGCATTTTACTTCAGATAGCTAACGGTAGAGCCTCTTCCTCGCTCTCGACGATGGACTGCAGCTTTTCATTCCGGCGCGCCATGGTTTCATGCCATTCTTGTGCTTCCCTGTCTTGGAAGAAATCCGCATCTGGAGCGAGCTTTGCCACAGCTTCTTCAACATCATTCAGCGAGACACGAAAGAACTCCTTACGCATATTCGCCATATTCACGCGCTTTTCAGAAAACTCTTTGTGAAGCGCTGCCTCTAAAGCAGGGGCCTCCTCAGAATAGATCATCGCATGAGTGTCAAAGCCGAACGGAACACTAGCATCTCCGAGTTCTTTCACCCGGTCCGTTGGGTCGAGGCGGCGCGTCAATCCAATTTTGACCATGTCTTCACCGAAGGATCCGACATTCGAGATGACATAGACAAATCCAGACTTGGTCATCTCCGCCATCGAACGCGCACGCTCGGTATTGTCATGCGCCTCCTGCAAGGCCGCTTCCAACTCTTCGATCTTTCGTTTCATTTCTGCGCTGGTGTTGCCTCCGCTCACCTCTTTGCGCGCCTTTTCAAGCAAAGCTTGAAACTTCATCTCTTCTTTCTCGGCTGCCCGCGCTTCGGCAAGAAGTTTTTTCTCTTCCCTTTCAGCTCTCGCTATCTCTGCACGTTCTTCTTTTTCGATCTTTAACTGTTCGCGATATTCATGGGTGCAATGCAACTCATCCAATTTCAAGGCAACATATTCATCGTTGATGAACAGGTTCATAGACGTATTCTCTTTCGAGATGGCTTTTGCTGAATTCAGAATTCGTTTTTCCATGGCAACCACATTGTTCCAGCGTGTGTTGGCGATGGCCGCTTCACATTCGTTATTAAATGCTCTCAGTGTTAAGCGCACCTGACGATTTATCATTGCTTGCCCCTTGGAGCGACTGCCATCAACAGTCCAATCAGTAGGGCACATAGTAGCTTGTTTTGCTCGAACCATGTCCTTTTGCCGGCTACGAAGCGCCTTGATTTGCTCTTTGAATTCCTCACTATCTCCAAACTCAAAATGAGGTTCATAAACACCAAGCTCAGAAAATGATAAGCGTTCGTCATAAACGGCAACCTTTTCGGTAAGCCGATCTAGATACCTCTTTTTTTCAGCATAAGTTTTCCGAAGTTTGTCTTGATCTCCTTCAAGGCTCAGCTTCTCACTCTTTAGGCGATCTACTTCGTTTTCTATCGATTGTATCTCAGAGTATTTCTCAAGCTCCAACTTAGCTTTTGAAAGTTTCCGCTTCCCTAATAGCCATAAAATAAAAAACAAAGGCGCACCGATAAACCAAACCAATGCCATAATAAAAAAAGGGTCCATAAATCACCTAAAGTACTCAAACAAATCTTGGTGACGTTACTAGGTGCCCGCTTTCAGAACAATCATGTAGGAAAGTCAGTTTCCCTCAATTGTACATTTCAGCCGTCGAAAGGGGCGAATTGCCACCTTTCTGAAGTGTTAAGGCTCCGCCCACAGGACAGCAAACCACGCAACGGTTTCGCCGCGAAACGCCTAGGCGCCGTTGCACATGGCCTTGATCTGCGCCGCAAGATCAGGCTTTGCCGCCAAAGCCAAAGCCGCCAACTCTCGTGCGGTTTTCATCAGATTTTCCGGCTCCACAATGCGATCAATCACCCCAAAATCATACGCCTCTTGCGCCGTGATCTTCTGCCCCGCCATAAAAATCATCTTAGCGCGCGCTGGCCCTGCCAGTTCAGACATCCGTTTCACATCGGAGGGTTGCGGCAAAAACCCAAGGCTCATCACCGGATAAAACACCTTCGCCGTCGGCACGGAAATCCTCAGATCACAGGCCAAAGCCATCCCATTCGCGCCGCCTGCCAGCGTTCCGTTTAAGGCCGCAATCGTCAGGCAAGGCAAGTCCGCAACAGCGCTGGAAAGCTCTTCCCACAAAGGGCTGGTCGCCAAGCCTGCGCGGGCTTCTTTCAGATCTGCCCCTGCCGAAAACACCTTGCCTTCACCCTTAATAATAAGGGCTTTCGCGTCTTTCGCCGCCTTTGAAATGCGGATCAATTCCTGCAACATTTCAGCCGTCAAAGCATTCGCTTTATCCGGCCGGTTGAGCGTTACAACCCAAAGCCCGCTGTCTTCTTTGATCAAATCAATCATGACAACCACTGGCTTTTCGAACCACCTCATCGCGCAATTTCACTTCGCCGCCCAAGTATTCATCTGCATCCGCGCTGCACATCCACAGCAAGGCTTTGGCCGGCCATTCCGGCGGCACGTGATCTTCCCAGTCCAAAGTGCTGACAGCGTTCATCCCGCTCGCCTTAATATCCCGCTGCATCTGCGTTGCCACAGTGCCTGGAGACAGGCTGATCGCGCGAATGCCTTTCGCGCCAACTTCATTATGGACCGTCCGCGTCAACATCAAAGCCGCCGCTTTAGATGCACAATAAGCGCCCCAACCTTCGTAAGGGTTAGACGCAGCGCCCGATCCAATCGTCAGAATAGTCCCGCCCCCTTGCTCTAACATCATCGGAATCGCCGCACGCATCCCATTGAAAACACCTTTGGTATTTACATCAATCACATGCCCCCAAGCCTCAGGGTCGGCTTCGTGCAAATGCCCAATCGGCTCTAGAATGCCCGCGTTGTTGATCACGATGTCCAAGCTGCCAAAGGTTGCCGCGCAAGCCGACATTGCCTTTTCCACTTCCCAGAACCGACTGACATCACACGGAATCGCCATCGCCTTTGGCCCGATTTCGGCAGTCAGATCGCCAATCGCATCTCCATTGCGCGCCACAAGACAGACATTCGCCCCCGCATCGGCAAAAACCCGCGCGGCGGCGGCGCCAATTCCTCGGCTCGCCCCCGTGATGAAAACCGTTTTTCCTGACAAATCGCTCATGTCAGACCCCCAATGGTTGCATTTTCCCAAGTGCTAACGCCGCTTCCGAGTCGGGTCTAGCCCTAAGCCCTTGACCCGATGGGGGTGAGACCCGAAGTTAATAGGGACTTTATTTTTGAAAGGGTTCCAGATGACACGTTGGACTCAATTGGTTGGCGGCACCGCAATGGCCTGCGCGCTGACATCGACAACAGCATTCGCAGATATTACCGGCGCCGAGGTTTGGGCCGACTGGCAAACTTACATGAGCGAGTTTGGCTATCAGATCAAAGCCAACGAGGTGACCTCCGGCGATACGCTGACTGTAACCGACCTCGTCACAACCATGGAGCTGCCTGAAGACGAAGGCCGCATAAACATGACCTGGCCCAAACTGACCTTCACCGACCAAGGTGATGGCACAGTGGCCTTGGGCTTTCCTGAAAAAGCCACCATGCAATTTGATGTGCGCCCAGCGGCAGGCGAAAGCGCCGTCGCAACGGTAGAGATGGATATGTCCGACATGTCCACGATCGTGTCTGGTGATACGGGCAGTCTGAATTACGACTACAGTGCCGCTTCTATTTCAATCGCGCTGACAGATTTGGAAGTGCAGGGCGAAGCACCAGACGAGGTCATTTTTGAAGTCTCGCTTAATGATGTTTCAGGCAGTTCGACAATGGACATCGGCGAGATGCGCGATGTGCAGCAATCCTTTGAGGCTGAAACCACCACCTACAATGTGCGTTTCATCGACGCTTCTGAAGATGCAAATATCATCATGACCGGTGCGGTCGAAGGCATGCGCTTTGAAGGTGAAGGCTCAATTCCAACCGAATATGATGCAACCGACCCAACGGCCTTCTTTAACGCCGGATTTGCCTTTGCGGGCACCTTCGCACAAGACGGCGCACAAGCCTCGGTACAAGCTGTGGCCGATGGTGATCCGTTCTCAATGGAAATGAGTTCTGGCTCTGGCTCCTTGGACATGGCCTTGGGCGAAGACGGGTTTGATTACACAGGCAAAGGCGACGATATCTCGGTCAGCTTGGCGGGCGCTGATATTCCGCTGCCTGTGTCGTTTACGATGGAAGAAGCTGGCTATACGCTGAAAATGCCTCTGACTGCTTCTGAGGACGACAAAGAGTTTGGATTTGGCATGACCCTTGGCGGCCTTGTTGTACCTGACTTGCTGTGGAACCTCTTTGATCCAGCAGTCGTCTTGCCCCGCGAACCCGCCACAGTGGCCTTTGATCTGACCGGTCAAATGCGTCTGTTCCAAGACCTGATGGACCCATCCATTGAAGAGGCAGACGAATTCCCAGGTGAATTGAAAACATTGCAACTGAATGATCTGGTTGTTGAACTTGCGGGTGCTGAACTGACTGGGTCTGGCGATTTTACCTTCGATAATTCTGATATGGAAAGCTTTGACGGCTTTCCACGCCCTGAAGGCGCGGCAGACTTCCGTTTGCTCGGCGGCAATGGCCTGCTGGATAATCTAATCAAAATGGGCATCGTCAGCGAACAAGACGCGCTTGGTGCGCGGATGATGATGGGCTTGTTTACCCGTCCAGGCTCTGCCGAAGACGAGTTGACCTCGCGCATTGAAGTCACCGAAGAGGGCAATGTTCTGGCCAACGGTCAGCGCATTAAATAAACGCCTTTTTTCAGGCAAAGGGCCGTCTGGCAGATATGCTGGGCGGCCTTTCGTTTGGCCCACCCTTGCCTTGCATCTTTGGGCAGTCTACCTGAATTATAACGAAAAGCCGGAGGCCCTATGAGCGATCAGATGCAAGACCTGGCCCAGCGTTTGCTGGACGCCGCCAAAGCCGCAGGTGCAGAGAGCGCGGATGCGATTGCATTGCAGGGCACTTCTGTGTCGATTGATGTGCGCGCGGGCAAGCTAGAACACGCTGAACGGTCCGAAGCCACAGACATCGGTTTGCGGGTTTTTGTCGGGCAACGTCAGGCGAATGTGTCTGCTTCTGACATCAGCCAAGGCACGATCGATATGATGGCCGAACGCGCAGTGGCTATGGCCAAGGAAGCACCGGAAGATCCTCATGTGGGTCTGGCCGATCCAAGCCAATTGGCAACCGAATGGGATGTCGACGCGCTTGAGCTTTATGATCCCTCTTCGGAGCCTGATCCGAAGGCCTTGCAAGACGATGCCGCAGAAGCTGAAGCTGCGGCCATGGCTGTTGATGGCATTTCACAGGTGCAATCGGCCTCGGCGGGCTATGGTGAAACCAAAATCTTCTTAGCGGCCAGCAATGGGTTTGCCGGCGGTTATCAACGTACAGATCGCGGCTTATCTTGTGTGGCCATCGCAGGCACAGGTGCCGAGATGGAGCGCGATTACGACGGGGACGGCCGTATCTTCCAAGCGGACCTGCGCAGCCCAACCGAGATTGGACAAACCGCGGCGGAACGCGCATTGGCGCGGCAAGACGCCAAACAACCACCAACTGGAGCGTTCCCAGTTTTGTTTGATGAACGGATTTCTGGTTCGTTGATCGGCCACTTGCTTGGCGCATCCAACGGCGCAGCAATTGCGCGCGGATCTTCTTGGCTGTTGAACGCTTTGGGTGAACAGGTGCTGCCAGATGGTATTTCCTTGATTGAAAACCCGCACCGCCCGCGGGTCTCTGGATCGCGGCCGTTTGATGCGGAAGGCCTGCAAACACACAAGCGCGCCATCGTGGATGAAGGCACGCTCACCGGCTGGACCTTGGATCTGGCCAACGCGCGTAAACTTGGCATGGAAAGCACCGGCAATGCCGCGCGCGGCGTGGGCGGCCCGCCCTCCCCAAGCAGTTGGAATGTCTCCCTGACACAGGGGCAGAAAAGCCGTGAGGACTTGATCGCTCAGATGGGCACGGGTTTGATCGTGACCTCGATGATTGGCTCGACCATCAACCCCAACACCGGCGATTATTCACGCGGAGCCGCAGGGCTTTGGGTGGAAAATGGTGAAATCACCCATGCGGTGAATGAATGCACCATTGCTGGCAATCTGCGCGACATGCTGCGGTCTATCATCCCAGCCAATGACGCGCGCACCCACCTGTCGCGCGTTGTACCCTCTTTGCTGGTAGAGGGGATGACTCTTGCCGGCCAATGATCTTGCGCTTTTGATCGAGGCTGCGAAAGCCGCCGGAGAGATCGCCAGCCCTTTCGCGGGTCAAAACCCAGAGGTTTGGGACAAGCCTGATGACGCCGGCCCTGTGACCGAGGCGGATTTGGCGGTGAACCGTATGCTCGAGGCCGAACTGCAAGCTGCGCGGCCAGACTATGGTTGGCTGTCCGAAGAAAGCGAAGCGGATGATGCGCGTTTGAACGCGGATCATGTGTTCATTATTGATCCGATTGATGGCACACGCAGCTTTATCAAAGGCGAGAACACTTGGGCGCATTCCCTTGCCATTGCGCATAAGGGCGTTGTGACAGCGGCGGCGATATACTTACCTTTGCTCGGTAAGCTGTACACTGCCTCTGCAGGTGAAGGCGCTTTCCTTAACGGAAAACCATTGTCCATCGGGACCCGTACGGACCTTATTGGCGCAGAAGTTCTTGCCGCGCGGCCCGCCATGGATGTAGTGAATTGGGCGCAGATGCCTCAGGTCAATCGCAGCCACCGCCCATCGCTGGCCTATCGGCTTTCCTTGGTGGCAGAAGGGCGGTTTGACGCCATGCTCACCTTGCGCAAAACATGGGAATGGGATGTGGCGGCTGGCGATTTGATCGTTCAAGAAGCTGGAGGCGTCACCCGCGATAAAAAGAATGCGCCGTTGCGGTTTAACAACCCTGATCCGCGCCTGCGCGGCATGATCGCGACCAACCCAGATTTGCTCCCGCAAATCCTTGGCGCTTTGGCCTGATGCTGCGGATCTGGTAATAGATCGATATGGTGCGCTCTCTTCCACTTTCCGCCTATTTGGCCTTTGCAAGACGCGAAACGCCAACTTGGGAAACCCCTGATCAAGCGCGCCCAGATGGCCCTGTGATCTGGATTCATTGCGCGGACCGAGAGCATGCCAGCGCGATGGCACATCTCGCGCTGAGGTTGGTTGCTCAACGCGGCGAAGGCCAAGTGATACTGACGATCCCCAATCGCAAAGCACAGCCATTCAGCCTGCCCGATGGCATTTGGGCCATTGCAGCCCCCTCTGAAAACCCTGCGGACGTGGCACAGTTTCTCGATTTCTTTCAGCCAGACATCTTGTTGTGGCATGGTCCAGGTATGCGTCCCGCACTGATACATGGCGCCCACCAAAGGAATGTCCCTTGCTTTCTGTTAGGCGCAGATGAACTCGCGCTAGAACAACGTAATTGGCGCTGGCTGCCTGATAGTTTGCGCGCAACATTGCAATTGTTCACAGCGATTTACGCCCGCAACAAAACCAGCCATTTTAGACTAAGCCGATTGTTGGCGGGCTATACCCAAGTGCATCAAAGCGGCCCGCTTCTTGAAGAGTGTCCTGCGCTCAAATGTTCGGAAACCGATCTAGAAGACCTCAGCGAATGCTTAACGGCGCGCCCCGTTTGGTTGGCGGCCTATGTTGACAAAACGGAGTTGGAAACAATTCTCGCCGCCCATCGCACGGCCTTGCGACAATCCCCAAGATTGCTTTTGGTTCTGGTTCCGCACACCCCCAAAGAGGCCTCTGAAATTCACTCAAAGCTGCAATCCGAAGATTGGCGTGTTGCATTGTGGGATGAAGGCGAAATGCCTGTTGAGAAAACCCACATCCTTCTGGCAGAGAACGCCGCCGAGCTTGGGCTATTTTATCGGACCGCTCCGATCACGCTGATGGGCAGTTCTTTGGTCGCTGGCCAAGGTGGTCGCAATCCGTTCGAAGCCGCTGCCCTTGGTTCGGCAATCCTTTATGGCCCAAGCGTGCGATATCATCTGGATGCTTACTCGCGACTGGCCCGCGCAGGGGGCGCACGGATTGTCAAAGATGAACAAAGCCTGTCTGCCGCATTGGACAGCCTGATGGCGCCTGATAAAGTGGCGCAAATGGTTCATGCAGGATGGGAAACCGTTTCTGAAGGAGCTGCCGTGATTGATCAAATCCTTTCTGGCGTCAGCGACGCAATGGATCAAAAGGCCGAGGGCGATGCAAGCACCTAAGTTCTGGAACACGCCTGCTGATGCGCCCTCATGGAAAGCACGGGCTTTATCTCCACTCGGCGCACTTTATGCGAAGGCCACAGCCAAGCGCATCGCGCAAGCTCAGCCATTCAAAGCGGATGTGCCTGTATTGTGCATTGGCAACCTAAACGCAGGCGGCACCGGCAAAACCCCAACAGCGATTGCATTGATCCAACATCTGCAAAGCCGTGGTGTACAGGCACATGTTGTCTCACGCGGATATGGCGGATCGCTCGAAGGGCCTGTGCAGGTCGATGAACGCAGCCATCGCGCGGATCAAGTTGGAGACGAGCCGCTTCTGTTGGCCGCCTTTGCCCCAACATGGGTTTCCAAAGATCGCGCAGCGGGTGCCAAGGCCGCACAAGAGGCTGGCGCCGAGATTATTCTGCTGGATGACGGGTTTCAGAACCCGTCTCTGCACAAGGATGCCTCGATCATTGTGGTGGATGCCAAACGCGGCTTCGGTAATGGCCGCTGCATCCCAGCGGGGCCTTTGCGTGAACCGGTTCCCGTGGGGATGGCGCGTGCAGATTTGACCCTCAGCATCGGCGCGGCTGCCGATCAGACCAGCTTCGCTGGTGCTTGGGGCGACGCGATCACAACGACCCATGCGACAGGTGAAGTCTCCCCACTGCAAACTGGTATGGATTGGACAGGTACGCCCTTCCTCGCTTTTGCTGGCATTGGCTACCCAGAGAAGTTCTTTGCAACGCTACGTGGCCTTGGCGCGACTTTGCTGCAAACCCATGCGCTGGATGATCACCAACCGCTAAGCAATGCCTTGCTCGCTCGACTGGATGCAGATGCCGCAAGGTTGGGCGCGCAGCTTGTGACCACCGAAAAGGATTCCGTGCGCTTGCCGAAAGACTACCGCATGCGTGTGCTCACCCTGCCTGTGCGCCTAGAAATCACCGATTGGGCACCCATCGACACGCTTTTGGATCGCATCCTGTCCAAATAAAAACGCCCGCGCTATGGCGGGCGTTTCAGTAATTCAGTTAAGCGCTAAAGCTTACTCCAGACCTTCCAGAGTAGACTTGAAGTCTGCGTAGTTCATGTTGCCGAATTTCTCGCCATTGATGATGAAAGACGGCGTGCTGGAAATGTCGTCTTTCGCGGCGTTGTCTTGGTACCATGCCACCAGTGCTTTGGCGTTGTCTTCGTCTTGCAGGCAAGACTGCAGGTTCTCTTCGCTCAGACCTGCCAGACGACCCACTTTGCGGATCGCATCCGCGATGCCGACAGGATCGCCTGCCTGTGTCCAATCCGCTTGGGATTTGAACAGCAGATCGGTGATGCCGAAGAAACGCTCTTGGCCGCCACAACGTGCAATCATGGACGCCCACAGACCAAAGCGATCAAAATACACTTCGCGGAACACGAATTTCACTTTGCCTGTGTCGATGAAATCCGCTTTCAGCTGCGGATAGGTGTTTGTGTGAAAGCTGCCGCAGTGTGGGCAGGTGTAGGATGCATATTCGATCACTGTGATCGGCGCGTCTGGATCGCCCAGCACCATGTCTTGGATGCCGTCTGTTTCCGTGGCTGCTGCAGTGTCTTCTGCTGCGGTTTCAGCGGCTACTTCTGTGGTTTGCGCGATGGCTGCGTTGTTGCCGCCCTGCGTGAAGAAGTACAAGCCTGCGCCAATGGCCAGAACAGCCACAGCAATCATTGGGATGATACGGTTCATTTCTGAAACCTTCCTGAGTTCTTTGATTTGGATAATACGTTTGTCGCCAGAGTTTCCAGCGCTGCGCGTAGCCCATCATCTTGGACGGGCGACGCAATGGTGTTCGCTTCTTTTGACACCGCAGGATCTGGCGGTGGTTTTTCGGCCTTAGGCGCCGGCGCAAATTGCGCCTGACCTTCAGCAAATCCGGTAGGGGCTGTCTGCGTGATCCGCAGCTTAGAGATCGCGTTATAGCCATAGGCGGCATTCACCCGCTCGCGCAGCTTTTCCTGCTGCATCTCAAGCATCGGCGCTTGGGCACCGGTTGTCAGAACGGTCAAGGTCGCGCCAAATCCTTGGCGGCCATATTTCACATCAACCGGTTTGCATACAGCAGCGGTATCTTGCCCGACGATCTCGGCCCAATGGGTCAAAACACGCGTCACGGCGAATCCACGCGTTTCACCCGCTTCGCGGATCTTATCGCGGAGCAGGGTAGACGTGCGTTGAAAGCCTTTGTAGGACGGACGGCGCATCAGGAACCTTGTCATTTCGGGTTAAGCGCTAGTGTAAAGCGCCTAGACGCAATGACCAGTGCCACATTGACCCAGAGGATATAACACTTGCGTGATCTTCCGAAAGCCCTTGATTTGCTGGACTGGTATGACGTGCATGCCCGTAAGATGCCTTGGCGTGTGGGTCCTGCGGACCGCAAGGCCGGTGTGATCTCTGATCCGTATAAGGTTTGGATGTCTGAAATCATGCTGCAACAGACAACCGTTGCTGCTGTGAAAGACTATTTCCTGCGCTTCACCAAACGCTGGCCTACGGTGCAAGATTTAGCTGCTGCCGAAGATGGCGACCTGATGGGAGAATGGGCAGGCCTTGGTTATTACGCGCGCGCGCGCAACTTGCTGAAATGCGCGCGGTATGTGGTGGATGAATGCGATGGGCGCTTTCCTGAAACCTACGATGCTTTGCTGAAACTGCCCGGCGTTGGCCCTTATACAGCAGGCGCCGTCAGTGCGATTGCCTTTGATCAGGCCTCTGTCGTGGTAGATGGCAATGTAGAACGCGTGATGTCGCGCTTGTTTGATGAACACACGCCTTTGCCAACTGCAAAGCCGATTTTGACCGAGTTTGCGGCTTCGCTAACCCCGCAAGAGCGCCCCGGCGACTATGCGCAGGCCGTGATGGATTTGGGCGCTACGATCTGCTCGCCCAAGAATCCAGCCTGCGGCATCTGCCCTTGGCGCGCGCCATGTAAAGCACGCATCGCTGGAACGGCAGCAGAGCTACCAAAGAAGACCCCAAAGAAACCTAAGCCCACCCGCTATGGCGTGGTCTATATAGCGCGACGCATAGATGGGGCCATGCTTTTGGAACGTCGCCCAGACAAAGGCTTGCTCGGCGGAATGCTTGGCTGGCCGGGATCAGATTGGCAGGAAGAGGCCGCGCCCAGGCATAGCGCGCCAATCAAGGCGGATTGGAAAACCTTGAACACCGAAGCGCGGCACACCTTCACCCACTTTCACTTGCGCCTGACAGTGAAAACCGCGCTTGTGCCGATGGATCGCAAAATCTCTGCCGGAGACTTCCTGCCCGCAGATCAATTCCGCCCCAGTGATTTGCCAACTGTGATGCGCAAAGCCTTTGACCTGACGAAATCCTAAGCCGCTGATTGACCCAAGCCTGCTAAAGGATTCATTATACCTGCAACGACAAACAGTCAGAGCAGGCCCATGTCAAACGCCCAAAGAGCCTCTTTTACCCAAGCGCTGCCCTTCTGGGCGCCTATGATCTTGATCCCCTTGATCTGGATCGGGGCCTTTCAGGGCGGCTGGTGGACAATCGCTGTGCCGATTGTGGCTTGGCATATCTTTACGATTGTCGATGCGGCGGCTGGGCTAAACCTCGACAACCTCGATCCTAATACGCCAGATGACACATTGTTCTGGTATCGGCTGATCACGCTGGTCTGGCCTCCGGTTCAATTCCTCACGCTTTTCGGCATTCTCGCATTCACGGCGCAAGCGGACCATTTGGTGCTTTGGGAGAAGCTGGTGCTGTTCTTCGGTGTTGGCGTGGTCACGGGCACGGTGGGCATCAACTTTAGCCATGAGCTCATGCATCAACGGAACAACTTCGAGCGTTGGCTTGGGGATATTCTGTTGTCGATGGTGCTTTATTCCCATTTCCGCAGCGAGCATCTGCTGGTGCATCACCGCTATGTCGCAACGCCGCGCGACCCCGTGACAGCGCGCTATAACGAGGGGTTTCATCGCTTCTTCCCACGCGTCTTGCGCCAATGCGGCCAAAGCGCCTTTGCGGCGGAAAAGGCCATGCTGGCACGTAAAGACCTGCCATGGACCAACCGCAAAAACCCCTTTTGGCGCTACTGGGGACTGCAAGCAATCATGCTGATCCTCGCACTTCTTCTTGGGGGCTGGATGGGGCTGCTATTGTTCCTTGTGCAGGCCTTCACAGCCATTTGGCAGCTTGAGCTTGTGAATTACGTGGAGCACTACGGCCTCACCCGCGCGCATCTGGGGGATGGCAAATACGAACACGTCAAACCACATCACAGCTGGAACGCGGCCCACAAAGCCACGAATTGGCTGCTGATCAATCTACAGCGTCATTCCGATCACCATTACAAGCCTGATCGCCGTTTTCCATTGCTGCAAAACTACACCGGCGAAGAAGCCCCGCAGCTGCCCTATGGCTATCCGCTGATGACCATGGCCGCGATGATCCCGCCGCTTTGGAAGCGCGTGATGAACCCACGCGTGCGCAGCTGGCGCAAAACATACTACCCAGAGATCACTGACTGGCATCCCTATAACAAGGCGCTCAACCCAAAGCCGCGCTAGGTTTTTTCTTGATCCCAATACCTCGGGGTTTGGGGCAGCGCCCCAAGAACACCACCCACAAAAAAAGCCCCGCCTAGGGCGGGGCAAGTCATGGTGCCATGTGTAGTCAGTCCACAGGCACCGGCGGTACCTCGGGATTGGGCCAGCCATGCCGGCGGCCCAAGGTATTCTTGATGTTCTGTAAACCGACGATTAGTTCGGGCGCGTTTCCATCTCGGCGCGGATCTCTTGGCGCAGCAGATCGATAGGCACTTTCTTGCCCTCTTTCTTATACGTCCAATAGGTCCAACCGTTACAGCTTGGCGCGCCTTCATAGGCCGCACCCACTTGGTGAATCGAGCCTTTGACGTCCTTGCCAACCAAGGTGCCATCTGCACGCACTTTGGCTTTGTAACGACCGTTCATGGAATACAGCTCTTCGCCCGGACGCAGCATGCCACGCTCGACCAACTGGCCGAAAGGAACACGTGGTTGCGCGCGCTTGGACGTCGACACTTGTAGCGCCTCTTTGTCGTATTTCTTAACGCCGGCGATGCGCTTTTCAGCGACTTCACGATAAGCCGCTTCACGCTCGATGCCGATGAAATCACGGCCCAGCATTTTCGCCACGGCACCAGTTGTGCCTGTGCCAAAGAATGGGTCCAGAACCACATCACCTGGGTTGGTCGAGCCAACCAGAACGCGATGTAGCAGGCTTTCCGGCTTTTGCGTTGGGTGGGCTTTCTCGCCCGCTTCGTTCTTCAGGCGCTCGTGGCCTGTGCAGATCGGCAGAACCCAGTCACTGCGCATCTGCACGCCTTCGTTCAGCGCTTTCAGAGCTTCGTAGTTAAAGGTGTACTTGCCGCCTTCGGACTTGGACGCCCAAATCATAGTTTCATGCGCGTTGGTGAAACGCTTGCCACGGAAGTTCGGCATTGGGTTGGATTTGCGCCAAACCACATCGTTCAAAATCCAGAAACCCTGGTTCTGCAGTTCCGCACCCATGCGGAATACATTGTGGTAGCTGCCAATCACCCAGATCGCGCCATTTGGTTTCAGCAAGCGACGTGCCGCAGCCAACCATTCGCGGGTGAATTTGTCATAAGCGGCGAAAGAGGAGAACTGGTCCCACTCATCATCCACAGCATCCACTTTAGAGTTATCCGGGCGATGCAAATCACCTTTCAACTGCAAGTTATACGGTGGGTCCGCAAAGATAAGATCCACTGACTCTTCAGGAAGACTGTTCATCATTTCGATGCAGTCACCAGATAGGATCGTGTTTAAAGGGAGCGCTGCCGCGCCCTTTGTCTTCGGTTTATTCGTCATTTTACTGCCTCAGTGTGCTCGTCGGCGCTTTTGCGCTCTATTTGCTAACCTGGCACTTAAGTGCTCTATGGTTATCCACAGGATCAACTAAACCGGAATCCGCGTCAATTTCTTTTTGATTCAATAATTTAAGTTTTAAGCTTGATACAAGATGTTGTGTATGGGCTTAAAAGATCGCCTATGATGTGGTGTTATCCCCAGCCTGTGGATAGATTCACGATGCTCTTTTGTTGGGTAACCCTGATTGCGCTCCCAACCATAACCGGGAAACTGTTGCGATAAAGTCAGCATGAGACGATCGCGCCTTATTTTCGCCACAATCGAAGCCGCTGAAATTGATACACTTTTTGCATCTCCCTTGATAATTCCGGCGGCTGGAATGTTCAGAGATTTGGGCAACATTTTCCCATCCACCAGCGCATAATCTGGGCGCGCCTTCAAATTTGCCACAGCACGCACCATCGCAAGGTGGCTGGCCTGCAAAATGTTGATCTCGTCGATCTCTTCAACAGAGGCCTCGCCAAAGCCGACATCCGCGGTTTCGAGGATTTGTTCGTACAAAGCTTCACGACGCTTCGCCGTCAGCTTCTTAGAATCGTTCAGCCCTTCGGGAATGTTGTTCGGGTCCAAGATCACTGCGGCGGCCATAACCGGCCCCGCCAAAGGTCCGCGCCCCACCTCATCTACGCCGCAGATCAGGTCATAGCCGCTGTCATGGGCGTCGGTTTCAAATTTATAGTCAGGCTGTGTCATCCCGTGGTGAAAGCGCAGATTCTGCGTGCTTGCAAGAAAAAACCGGCCCCCAAAAAGGGAGCCGGTTTCCAGAGCAGTGGAGATGGGGACACTCCTCCTCTACTCGCCTCAATTGCTCGCAAGCGTGTAGCCGTTATTGCGCAGGCAGCGCATCTGATAGCCGCGTTGCGTGCCACGATCCGTGCGCACTCGGATTTTACAGCTTTCAGGAAGGCGGCTGACATGGGTGCCTTTCTGAGAGAGGCAGTGATTGCTCATCATGCGCACACGACCATTGTTGGTGTAATGCTGGCGCAGGCAGGACGCAGGCAAAGCTTTACGGTTGCGATGTGGCTTGGGCTTGGTCGTTGGCTTTGGTGTCACATGATATGTTGGCACTGAATCGCGACGCGTGGTCGTGTGGCCGCTGTTGTTATTGTCTGAGATGGCTTTGCCAATGATGACAAGCGTGGCCGCCCCAAACAAAAGCTTGGCGATATCTTCATTGCCCGCTTTCGCAGGGGCAGCAGATAAAGAGAAGCCGGTGACGGTGACGGCGGCGATTAAGATAGACGTAATGAACTTACGAGACATGGGGTATGGCCTTTCCTATTGGGGCAAGCGATTCTGATTTCTCGTCGGGGAAACGAGGTGATGAGGTCAGCTTGGCCAATGGCGGGAAAGACAGGCAATAACGGCGCACTGTTATCCAATATCATCGCTTGATTGCGAGTTGTTATTGAATATCAACCCGCTTCGCAGCAGAGTGACCCCATGAAACAGATCCGCCTTCTTCTTTTGTCTGCCTGTCTTGCCACTGCGGGTTCTGCCCTTAGCGCGCAGGATTGCTATGCAGATTACAAAGCCAAACAAAACAACCCGCTGCGCCTGCACTATGGCGTTGCCGCGCTGCGATCTGACTGCAGCAAAGCAGCGGCAACACGCGAACTTGAGGGCCGTTTGAAAGCAGGTGGTTGGGTTTTGCTGAATGTTCTGTCAGTGTTTGAGGCCTCTGGCCTTGATCAAAGGAAAAACGATGCAGGACAATTCTACCTCCGCTATTGAAGCGCGGCAGATCGGCAGCAAGGTGGTTACCTTTGGTGTGATTGCCATCGTTGCGATCCTGCTGGGGGCCGGAGCTTTGTTGTTGCTGACCCTGCCCGATGCAAACGCGTTTAACGCACGGGTGGAGCAACTGTTTGTCGAAAACGATGATCTGACCACACAGGCCGAGCTGAAGCTTTTGGAAATCCTCGCGCAGTCTGGCACATCCTTTGCCGAGATCCTGTCGAGCTATCGCATGGTGATCTTTGTTCTGTTGATCTTCGCCACCGGCATGATGATCGCTGCGATGGTGTTCTTGGTCATGCTAATCACCATGAACCGCCGAATGGCACAAATTGAACGATCCGGCATTCAGGTGAATTCTTTGTTGATTAGCCGCGACGAGAAAAAGGTCTATCTGAACGATATGGGCTTTAAGCTGACGGACGCGGCCATGGAAACCCTATCGGTGTTGGCTGAAGCGCGCATGGATGACGATGTGCTGAGTGGTATCGAACTGGAAGCTGTGATCTCTGGCAAGCCTTCCGCGGATTGCGAAGAGGCGGCCGGGGCCACGCGGATCAAACGCTTGCGCGATAGTTTGGGCAATCAGATGGTCAGCGAGCTATTGGTGAAAAACATTGCGCGGCGCGGTTATATGCTGGGCATCGATAAAGACGTGATCAAGGTTCTGTAACCAACCGGTTCGACTGGGGGCGCTGCCCCGTCGCCTTATGGCGACTCTCCGAGGTATTTCACTCAAGAAAAAACCTAGTCTTCAGACACGCGCCCGCGCAGTGATTTGACTTCGCCACGGACTTTCTTGGCCTTCAAGCGGCGTTGTTTGCTGCCGTAGGTTGGTTTTGTGGCAATGCGACGTTTAGGTTTTACCAAAGCTTTACGGATTAGCTCGGCCAAACGCTCGCGTGCGATCTCGCGGTTGCGCGATTGGCTGCGGGTTTCGTCACATTGAATGATCAACGCGCCCTCTTTGTTCCACTTGCGGCCAGCCAATCGTTTCAGGCGCGATTTCACCGGACCCGGGATATTGGGGGAGCGTTCTGCTTCGAAGCGTAGCTCGACCGCTGTTGAGACTTTATTCACATTCTGCCCACCCGGCCCTGAGGCGCGGATGAATTGTTCTGTGAGCTCCCAGTCTTGCAGGGTGATTTGATCATTGATGACAAGCATGGGGGGATTTTGCCCGATCACGGGGTAAACGAAAAGGGCTGTTCTACGCGAGAGACAGCCCTTCGAGATGTTGGGAGGTGCGCCGGTTAGGCAGCGACCAATTCGTTGTTTTTGCCTCTAGGGGCTGCCCTAGCTACAATCCCTCCGAAATGTTCCGACACCGTTCTCCATTCCTTCTCTAGACAATGGGCACCTCCTTTCAATGTGTTTCGCGTACCTTCAGCGTGCCACAGAAAACGCAGAAGTCAAAACAAAATAATGTGGTTTTTATAGTTCATTGCCCCACAATGCTGTGTCTGCCTGCTTATGAGTCACGAAAGGTTACTGGCCTTTAAAGAATGTAACGCTTTTAGATCACCAACGGCTCAAGGCTGCACCGTTGGTTAACGTTTTGACATGTTTTCGCGATCAGATTTGATCGGTTAAGCGGTATTCCACAAACTCTGTACGTTGAAAGAATTTGAAATTGTCATCGGAAATCATCGTTAAGCGCAGATGGCCTTCGCTGTCTTGCCACACAGACAACCCTTCAAGGTTATCGTGAAATCCAGTGGTGCTTTGCAGCAATGTCTCCGAAGGTCCAAGGCCTGTGTCTGACAGATCAAACCGTCGCACGCGGCTGCGAAATCCCCAACCGGTGAAGTTGCGTTCGAGCAGATAGAGCTTTCCATCTGGCCCAATATCGGCACCAACAATTTTGTAGCTGCCCTGTTTGGGGAGATCAAACGGCTGTTCCCAAACACCCCGTGTATAGCGATAGACCGGAATGCGTTCCGAGAGGATCGAGACATCCTCGGGAAAGGTATAAAGACGGTTCTGCGCATCGACAGCCAAGGCTTCCAGTGAACCGTTGTTGTTCATCTTCCTAAAATCAGGATGCCGCGGCAGGCCAGCCGCTTTCGCGCCGACAGACATATACGCCCAAACACGATGATTGCCCTCGTAAGAGACAAACAGGCGACCATCTTCACGGATTGCCAGCCCCTCTGTGTCGCCTTTGTAATTGTATTGCGTTTGCCCCTTTAGGCCTCGGACCGGATGGCTTTCGGCAAGGGTGATTTGGTCAATCTTTCCATTTTGCCGCGAAAGCTGCCCGGTGACGATTTGCCCCCGATCGCTGATGGCGACGAAGCCGGCACCATCTTCTGAAATCTCTAGCCCAGAAAAACCACCAAACCAGCTTTCATTCGACTGCCATTCGACTGTCGAAATGAATTCTGCTGGTCCTTCAGGGGTCGCACTGACTTGCCAGCCTAGAAAGGCCGCTGCGGTTACTGCGATTGCAAAACGTTTACGCATTGGTTTGGCAGGTCCGCAACAGTGAGCTCTCTTCGAGGGGTGGGCTTAGGGGCATTGGGATTTGGCGGCGGTGGGTTCAAAATATTGTTCACCCAAGTCTGTGCATCTTCGCAACCATCCCCTGCCGGAGGCGGGTTCTGGTTGACGCATCCAGCCGCGTCATCCGGGCAATGCAAGCGCACATGGAAATGATAGTGGTGTCCCCACCAAGGGCGGACCTTACGAAGCCAACTGCGATCGCCCTTGGCGTCTTTACACATCTGCACCTTCGCCCCTGGGAAAACAAAGATACGCGCAGTGCGCGGGTCTTTTGCAGCGGCTTTCAGGATGTTGTGGTGTTGCTGCGTCCAGCTGGAATTCACATAGGCGCCATTCGCGCGGCGCATCGAGATCGAGCTAATGTTTTCGCGTTCGCTCCGCGTGAGGTTCAGGCGCTTCGGCGGCAGCATCCAAATATCAACATCCATACCGATTTGGTGGCTTCGGTGCCCTGTCAGCATAGGGCCGCCGCGTGGTTGGCTGATGTCCCCAACGTACAACCCTTCCCATCCAGGTTGGGCTGCCGCTTTCTTAGACAGGTCACGAATGAATTGCACCGTTTCCGGATGGCCCCAGTTGCGATTGCGGGACAGGCGCATGGCTTGCCAAGTTGGACCCGTTTCTTCGAGCTGAGCCCCCCCAGCCAAACACCCTTTGGCATAGCTGCCATGCGGGACTGAGGATTGAACGGATCCGCCACCATGCGCGCCAAACAATTGCTTCGCAGGCACGCCTTGCATTGTAGAAGGAATAGCTTGCCGCGTCGGCACGTTAGCAACAGTTTCGGTTTCAGATTTACATGCAGCCAATGTGACAATGGCCAAAAGTATTAGGAGGATACGTTCCATACTGCTCTGTCCCCTTCTGGTTTTACCCAGAGTAACAGCAGAAAGCCCAAAACAAAAAGACCGATTAGCGGAGTAATGCCGATTTGTTGGCTGTTGGTTAACTCCGTCATAACCCCAATGGACAAAGGCGCTATGAAACTTGTCGATTTACCGGCGAGCGCATACAGGCCAAAGGCCTCTGTCATGCGTTCTGGATTGGCCTGCGCGACCATCATGGTACGGCTGGCGGACTGCAAGGCACCGCCGCCTGCGCCAATCAGAATGCCGACGATATAAAAGGCAATGTCTGGCAGGCTAGAGGTATCAGACACAGCCACGCCCAAAACAGACTCTCGGCTAATAAAGACGATAGCCACCGCCACCAGTGTCAGCAGGACAATGCAAAAGCTGATCACAGGCTTGGGGCCAAATTTTTGATCCATGCGTCCGCCAATCATGGCAAACAGCGCACCTGAAATAATGGCAAGGATTGCGAACTTTCCGACATCAGGCACAGACCAGCCCAATACGCCTGCAGCATAAATACCGCCAAACACATACATGCCGTTCAAGCCATCACGGTAGAACATCGAGCTGCCCAGATAGGCAAACAATGACGGCGTTGATGGCAAGGATTTGATGGTTTTCACAACCGACCCGAGGGCAGAGGTGACAGCGCCCTTTTGGGCTTTTTCGGTCTTTGGGTCACGCACCCAAAGAAAGAATGGCACCATGAAGACCATGAACCAAATCGCCACAAGAGGACCAACCGCACGTGTGCCTTCGCGTGCCGCAGCGTCTAGGCCCAAAGCAGGATCAAGGCCAACCATGGTTTTTCCGGTCTCTGCGCTTTCAGCGAAAAGAACCAGCATGATGATCAAGGCAATCAAACCGCCCAAATAACCAAAGGCCCAACCGTTGCCCGAGATACGGCCGATTTCTTCGCGGCTGCCAAGGTCTGGCAGCATAGAGTTGGTAAAGATCGTTGCGAATTCCATGCCAAACAGGCCGATCGCAAAGAACAGCATGGCCGTCATTGGATTGAAATTCTCGGGGCTGACGGTCCAAAGGCCAAAGGCCCCCAGAACATAAAACACGGAAAAAAGCCAAATCCAGCGCACGCGATTGCCGCCGGTATCAGCCGCTGCTCCAAGGATTGGCGCCAAGACCGCAATGACAATGCCAGCAATGCCAACACCCTTGCCCCAATAGGCCTGCGCCTCGGCGCCACTGCCCATCAACTCTTTGAAAAAGGGTGCAAAGATGAAGGTCAAAAGCAGCGTAGCGTACGGCTGGCTTGCCCAATCAAAAAAGAACCATCCCCAGATGCGCTTGCGCGCGGATACTCGTGTCATGACATGCCCCCAACTGTCGCTTTAAGACTTACGAAGCGTACCCGCTCAACGCAAGAGATATGACGGAAGCACCCGATCTATTCTACGGGTTGCATCGGCGGCCAAGGGCGCTTTTCTTCGGTGGCAAGCCAGCTTTGCAACCATTCAGGCAGGTCTGGGCTTTGGATTGAACTGTCATGGGCGGCCATCACCACAGGTGCGGGGACCAATTTCCCTTTATGGATTATTGCTGTTCGATAGACCGCATGGTTTGCGCACTCACCGTGCTTTTTCCAAAGCGATTGCTCGATATAGAAGAACTTGTCGTCCCACCCAATCGCGCGACTGCGCATTTCAAAGGTTTCAAACATCAGGATACGGCGACGATAACGCACCATGCAGCCCGCTACCGTCATCCCCCATTTGTTTCGAGATAGGGTAGCCCACATTCCAGAACGCACAGCCAAAGGGATGCGCCCTAGATCATAGAGAGTTAACGTGCGGCCGTTGTTCAGCTCGTTCCAAAGATCGATATCCCAAGGCATACAAGTATGTCGCGATACATGTGTGTCGTGCAGACCAATTGGAGGTAGACGTTTGGAACGCCACGCGCCCCAGAAAAAACGTAGCAGAGGATACATACTAATTCTCCTTGCCTCCGACTTTCCGTTTAACAGAGCTTTGGTCAAGCAAGACCTCGCGGCACTCTTGCGATTTGACGTTGCGGCGCTTAGGTGTGCCTCAGAGATACAAAAGGAAATGCGACCCATGATGGCGATTTACGGCCCGCTGAAACTGATTTTGGACACGTTGTTCTTTATTATGATCATCCACCTCATCATGAGCTGGCTGATTAATTTCAACGTTCTGAACCTTGGCCAACAATTCGTGGCGCAGATTTGGTACGGTCTGAACCGTCTGCTCGAGCCGATTTATCGCCCGATCCGCAATATCCTGCCAAACACCCATCCGCTGGATCTGGCACCATTGGTGGCCTTTATCATCGTCATTTCCCTAAGCGATTACATCCTGCCTGCCATTCTGCTCTGATAATCCAGCAGATATGGCCAGCGGCGCTTGTGCGCCCTTGCTTGATATGATTCAAATCCTGCAACGAGCAAACCACTCATTGCAGGATTTTTTATGGCCGCCGCATCCCTGTTGCGCGACATTTTCGGATTTGACGGCTTCCGCCCTGGGCAGGAAGAGATCGTTGATGCCGTGGCGGCTGGACAAAACGTTCTGGCCATTATGCCCACAGGTGGTGGGAAATCCCTGTGCTATCAGCTGCCCGCCTTAATGCGCGACGGGATCACCGTTGTGATCTCGCCTTTGATTGCTTTGATGCGCGATCAAGTGCGCGCCCTGCGCGAAGCGGGGGTTGAGGCTGGTGCGCTGACCTCTGGCAATACCGAAGAAGAAACCGATGCGGTTTGGGCGGCCATTGAAGAAGGCCGGTTGAAGCTGCTGTATATCGCGCCGGAGCGTCTGGCATCGGGCGCTGCCCTTGGCATGTTGCGCCGCATTGGGGTGTCTCTGATTGCGGTAGACGAGGCCCATTGTGTCAGCCAATGGGGCCATGATTTCCGCCCAGACTATCTGCGCATTGGCGAGCTGCGCCGCGCGCTGGATGTACCGCTTGCGGCCTTCACCGCAACAGCCGATGCGGAAACCCAGCAAGAGATCATCCGCCGCCTGTTTGACGAAGATCAGCCAGAAACCTTTTTGCACGGCTTTGACCGCCCCAATATCAATCTGGCTTTCGCGGCGAAGGATAGCCCACGCAAGCAAATCCTCGACTTCGCCAATGCCCGCAAAGGCCAATCTGGCATTGTGTATTGCGGCACCCGCGCCAAGACCGAGGCATTGGCGCAGGCGTTGCGCGAGGCGGGGCATCTGTCGCTGCATTACCATGGCGGCATGGACCCAGAGGAACGCCGCATCACGGAAACGCGTTTCCAACGCGAAGACGGGCTGATCGTTGTGGCCACCGTGGCCTTTGGGATGGGCGTGGATAAGCCCGACATCCGCTGGGTGGCCCATGCGGACCTGCCCAAGTCCATCGAGTCGTACTACCAAGAAATCGGCCGTGCGGGACGTGATGGCGCGCCTGCGGAAACGCTGACTTTGTATGGTGCAGAAGACATCCGCCTGCGCCGCTCGCAAATCGACGAAGGCATGGCCCCGCCAGAAATGCGCGCTGCAGATCACGCGCGCCTGAACGCTCTGCTGGGATTGGCAGAGGCACTGCATTGCCGTCGCTCTACCTTGTTGCGATATTTTGGCGAAACGCAGGTGCACTGCGACAACTGCGATCTATGTGAAACGCCAGCTGATGTGTTTGATGGCACCGAGGCAGTGCGCAAAGCTTTGTCTGCGATCTTGCGTACAGGCGAATGGTTCGGCTCTGGGCATTTGATTGATGTGCTGCTCGGCAATGAAACCGACCGGATGCGCCAGAAGGGGCATGATGCTTTGCCAACCTTTGGCGTGGGTAAGGAGTTTGACAAACGCCAGTGGCAGGCTGTGTTTCGCCAGATGATGGGGCACGATCTGGTGCGCCCCGATCCTGAACGCCATGGCGCCTTGCGTATGACCGATGACGCCTTGCCCATTTTGCGCGGTGAAGCGTCTATTCAGTTGCGCCGCGACACCATCCGCAAAGCGAGCCGCCGCCCTGCGGTGAAAGCCTTGATCAACGAAGAAGACGCACCTTTGCTCTCTGCCCTAAAGGCCAAACGCCGCGCCTTGGCAGAGGCCGCGAAGGTCCCAGCCTATGTGATCTTCAACGATAAGACTTTGATTGAAATGGCAGAAAAACGTCCGAGCAATTTGGACGACATGGCCCAAATCGGCGGTGTGGGTGCGAAGAAACTGGAACGCTACGGGAATGATTTCCTGTCGGTCATCACTGGAGAGGCCGAGGTGCTGCATCCAAGCCGCCGCAAATTAGCAGGGCGCGATGCGGGCGGGCTGTATGATCGGCTGCTTGAGGTTCAAGCCGATTTGGCCCGTGGGCCGGATGGGATTGATAAGCCACTGACCTGCTCTGCTTCGCTTTTGGCAAAGGTCGCCTCGACACGCCCAAAAGACACCGCCAGCATGGCGCGGCTGCTGGGGGACAAACGCGCTGACCGATTTGCCGAAGCTTTTCTGTACGTTGTTCAAAGTGAAGACTAAATCAGTACAAGCCTGATTGAAAAGGAACCAAAATGCTCGTTGCCATCTCGCCTGCCAAACGTTTGGATTGGGATCCAGTGGACCAGAAAACCACTGTGCCTGCTTTGCATAGCGAAGCCGAAAAGCTCGTGAAAACAGCGCGTAATCTGACCTTGGGCGATTTGAAAAAGCTGATGGGTCTGAGCGATGATTTGGCCAAGCTGAACCGCGATCGGTTCAAAGCCTTCGAGATGGAACCAGACGCCTTTGCCACCCGCCCAGCGATGTATGCCTTTGCGGGCGATACTTACGTGGGGCTGGAAGCCAAGTCTTTGGATCCAGATGAAATCAGCTGGGCGCAGGATCGTTTGCGGATTTTGTCCGGTCTTTACGGGGTGTTACGTCCGCTTGATGCGATCCAACCCTATCGTTTGGAGATGGGCAGCCGCTTGAAGACACGTCGCGGCAAGAACCTACATGAGTTCTGGCGTGATGATCTGTCCAAGGCGCTGAACGCACATGCCGAAGAGATGAACACAGATATTCTGGTGAACTGTGCGTCACAGGAATACTTTGGTGCGGTGGATCTTAAGGCACTTAAACTACGGGTGATCACGCCGGTCTTTATGGAAATGAAGAACGGGCAGCCAAAGATCGTAAGTTTCTTTGCTAAGAAAGCACGCGGCAGCATGGCGCGATTTATGATCCAGCGTCGTTTGACCGAAGCAGAGTCGATCAAAGATTTCGATCTGGGCGGCTATCAGTACCAACCCGACATGAGCGAAGGCGACCGTTGGGTGTTCTTGCGCGACGCTGAATAAGCGCCGCACAAGTTTTTTATTTCAATACCTTAGCCGAGGCGTTCAATCGCAATTGCGATGCCTTGGCCTCCGCCGATACACATGGTCATCAGGGCTTTTGAGCCACCGATACGCTCCAGTTCATAGAGCGCTTTTACGGTGATGATCGCGCCTGTGGCGCCAACC
Organism: uncultured Paracoccaceae bacterium; assembly: GCA_947499725.1. GTDB lineage: Bacteria > Pseudomonadota > Alphaproteobacteria > Rhodobacterales > Rhodobacteraceae > Cognatishimia. The sequence continues at coordinate 139,505 of CANMPK010000002.1, forward strand.
GGGTGACCCAGAGCGATCGCGCCGCCATTTGGGTTCACCTTGTTTGTATCCAGACCGAGACCCTTATTGACTGCGATAGCCTGTGACGCGAAGGCTTCGTTTGATTCAATGACGTCGAAGTCATTGATGCTCATGCCCGTTTTCGCCAGCAGGTTCTGCACGGCTGGTACTGGGCCGATGCCCATCACCTCTGGTCGAACGCCTGCATGTGCATATCCGATCACGCGCGCTTTCGGTTTCAGACCCGCCTTTTCAGCCGCATCTGCACGCGCCAGAACCAACGCCGCTGCGCCATCGTTCAGGCCAGAGGCGTTGCCCGCTGTGACACGTCCGTCTTTTTGGAAGGCTGGACGCAGTTTACCAAGGCTTTCCATTGTGGATGGTGTTGGGTGCTCATCCTGAGTGAACTCTATGATTTCACGGCGTTTTTTCACTTCAACCGGAACGATTTGATCCGCGAAATAGCCGTTTTCAATCGCATGGGCTGCGCGGGTTTGACTGTCCAGTGCGAAGGAATCCATGTCTTCGCGGGTCACGTCATGTTCGTCTGCAACGTTTTCTGCTGTGATGCCCATATGGCCCGTTGCGAAAGGACATGTCAGCGCGCCGAGCATCATATCGACGGTTTTCACATCCCCCATTTTCGCGCCCCAGCGCTGGTTTTGGACAATGTAGGGCGAACGGCTCATGTTCTCTGCGCCGCCGGCGAGGGCGAAATCGGCATCGCCGAGCATCAAGGATTGTGTCGCAGAAACAATGGCTTGCAGGCCAGACCCACAAAGGCGATTCACGTTCATCGCTGGGGTTTCAAGCGGAATGCCTGCCTGCATTGCAGCGACACGGCTGAGATACATATCGCGCGGTTCAGTGTTGATAACGTGTCCAAAGGCCACGTGACCGATTTGGGCGCCCTCTACTCCGGAACGGCTAAGCGCTTGTTTTGCAACGATTGTTCCAAGGTCAATCGGCGTGGTTTGGGCGAGGCTGCCGCCGAAGGTGCCAATGGCAGTGCGTGCGCCGTCTAGAATTACGATATCAGTCATGGGGGCTCCGAAGCTTTAAGAATTGTGGAGATTCTGTCAGTTTTCCGTTGAAATTCCTATAATGACCCAACGGCGGATTGACTTCGACGTTGCGGCACGGCAGGTGAAGAGCATGAACACGGACAATGAAATTCTTAACCTTTTACCCGCCCGTCTGAAGGAATTGCGCCGCGCGCAGGGATTGTCATTGGACGCTGTGGCCAAGCTTTCTGGTGTGTCCCGCTCTATGGTGAGCCAGATTGAGCGTGGCGAAAGCAGCCCGACCATCGCCACCCTTTGGAACCTGACACGCGCCTTAGAGGTTGATTTTGCAGGACTTTTGGACGAAGGCGCAACGGTTGATCACGTAGAGGTTTTGCGCTCTGCCCAGACGCCGAGCATTGAAAACCGTGGCGAAGGCTGCCGTATTCGCATTTTGTCTCCGCCAGAAGATGCAGGCAAACACGAGCTGTATGATCTGCGATTTATTAAGGGCGGTAAGGTTCTGAGTGAAGCGCATACACGTGGCACACGCGAGCATTTGACCGTGATTGAGGGCAGTTTGCGGGTTGTGTCCGGCTCTGCAGCCGAAGATGTGCTGGCGGGGGATACCGCCCGTTACCAAGCGGATGTGACCCATAGCATCGAAGCGCGGGATGGTCCGGCGCGGGCGCTTTTGGTGGTTCAGAACGCCTGATTAACTTTCTAGAAATGTGACAATTCGTGCTTTTCACCTGCTGAAATGTACAATTGGAAAATTCAGCAACGCCTCTCGCTTTTCGCAGCGGGGGGCGTTCTGCTTTTTGGGGTTAGGCGATGGGTTTCACCCCTTGAATCCGTTATCACGGAAAATTTCCTAAAAAGTGTAAATCCTGTATTTGGGAATTTCTTCCGTCATGATAGAGGTGATTCCAGTATTTAGGAGAACACCATGACACACGCCTTCCTTTCCCATGTCACCGACACGCTGGCCCAGATCGATGCTGAGGGGATGATGAAGCGCGAGCGCATGATCACCTCGCCGCAAGGGGGGGCGATTTCGGTGGGGGATCGGCAGGTCATTAACCTGTGCGCGAATAACTATCTGGGATTGGCGGATCACCCTGCCCTGATCAAAGCGGCGCAAGATGCGATGGAACCAAAAGGGTTCGGCATGGCGTCGGTGCGGTTCATCTGCGGCACGCAGGATGTGCACCGTGATTTGGAACAGGCTTTGGCAGCGTTCTTGGGCAAGGATGACAGCATTCTGTTTGCCGCCTGCTTTGATGCCAATGGCGGTTTGTTTGAACCGCTGTTGGGACCGGAAGATGCGATTGTGTCTGACAGTTTGAACCATGCATCGATCATTGACGGCATTCGTCTGTGTAAGGCCAAGCGGTACCGTTATGCCAACAACGATATGGCTGATCTTGAGGCCAAGCTGACAGAGGCCCGCGCCGCTGGGGCGCGGCATGTGATGATCGCCACGGATGGGGTGTTCTCGATGGATGGCTATCTGGCGAACCTGCCAGAGATCACGCGGATTGCGAAAGCCTATGATGCGGTGGTGATGGTGGATGATTGCCACGCCACAGGGTTTATGGGGCCGAATGGCGCGGGCACGCCGGATCATTTTGGCGTGGAGGTGGATATTCTGACAGGAACCCTTGGCAAGGCTTTGGGCGGCGCGATTGGCGGCTATATTGCAGGGCCGCAGCCGGTGATTGACCTGCTGCGCCAACGGGCCCGCCCTTATCTGTTTTCCAACTCTCTGCCGCCTGCGATTGTGGCCGCTGGATTAGAAGCGCTGCGGTTGGTGCGCGAGGGCGATGCGCTGCGCACCAAGCTGTTTGAGAACACGGGCTACTGGCGGGATGGGCTGGCGGCTTTGGGCTTTGACCTGCTGGAGGGCGAGCACGCCATTGTGCCGGTGATGCTCGGCGAGGCGACGTTGGCGCAAGAGATGGCCGCGCGTCTGTTTGAGGAAGGCGTGTATGTCTCGGGCTTTTTCTTTCCGGTGGTGCCACGCGGGCAAGCGCGTATTCGCACGCAGATGAATGCCGCCTTGAGCCGCGGTGAACTGGACATGGCTTTGGCCGCCTTTGGCAAGGTGGGCCGAGATTTGGGGGTGATCTCATGACGGGCTTAAACACCGCCAAAAACACCATGACCGCGCTGGAGAAATCCAAGCCGGAAGAAGGGCTGTGGATGGTGCAAGCGCCGGTGCCAGAGATTGGGCCGGATGAGGTGCTGATAAAGGTCAAGACAACCGGCATTTGCGGCACGGATATTCACATTTGGAACTGGGATGATTGGGCGGCCCATACGGTGCCTACGCCGATGATCACGGGCCATGAGTTTGCCGGCGAGATCGTCGAGCTGGGGCGCGATGTAAGCGGTTTGTCGATTGGGCAGCGCTGCTCTGGCGAGGGGCATTTGATTGAGACCGACAGCCGCCAATCGCGGGCGGGGAAGTTTCACCTCGACCCAGGCACGCGCGGGGTTGGGGTGAATGTGCAGGGCGCTTTTGCGCAGTATCTGCGCCTGCCCGCGTTTAACGTGGTGCCTTTGCCGGATGACATTCCCGATGAGATCGGCGCGATCTTGGACCCTTTGGGCAATGCGGTGCATACGGCGCTGAGTTTTGATTTGCTGGGTGAGGATGTGTTGATCACGGGGGCTGGGCCGATTGGTATAATGGCTGCGGCTGTGGCGCGCCATGCGGGGGCGCGGCATGTGGTGATTACGGATGTGAACCCAGATCGTTTGGCGCTGGCGGAACATGTGGTGCCCACCGTGCGCGCGGTGGATGTGACGCGCGAGGCGCTGCCGGATGTGATAACCGAGCTTGGCATGGCGCAGGGGTTTGATGTGGGGCTGGAGATGTCCGGCAATCAGCAGGCGTTGGATCAGATGGTCGAAGCCTTGGTGATGGGCGGAAAGATCGCTTTGCTGGGCATTCCGCCTGGGCAATCTCCGGTGGATTGGTCACGCATTGTGTTCAAGGCCATCACGATCAAAGGCGTCTATGGACGCGAGATGTTTGAGACCTGGTATAAGATGATCGCCATGTTGCAAAACGGGCTGGATGTGAGCCGCGTGATCACCCATCGCTTTGCGGTGGATGACTTTGCGCAGGGGTTTGCGGCGATGAAATCGGGCAAATCTGGCAAGGTTGTTTTGGACTGGGGATAGGCAGAAGGCCAAAGCGGCGGACCCTTGGCCCGCCGCTTTTAGGTTCAGTATTTGAACTTTTTAAACAACGTCGACTCTCCGATACCGTTCAACAAACGGATGGTAGATGGAGTTTGCTCTTTCTGAGCTGTCACGAACTTCTCGAATGCGCCGGAAGTTTGCGTTGCTGTCTGCATTTGACGTGCGTTTTGCATCGGTTCACCTATACACTACACGCCCCCACCAGAGGACGATCCGCTGCAAAGCGGTGCAAAAACGGGTGGGGAATGTGGCGCAAAAGGGGATGTTTGGTTAAAGGAAGTTTAAAGTTTATCGATCCCGCATAGGTTGCTTGGCGCTTACCGGCTGTCCGGTTAGGGTGCCGGTATTGGTTAAACGGATTGGTAACGATGGCAGCGAAGCGCAACATTCGGACATGGATAGATATCGAGGTAGCACGCGACGACGATGATCTGAGCGCGGCGGAAGACGAGTTGATCGAGGCCTGTCAGAATGGTTGGATATGCACGCTTGGGGATGGGTCTGTGCCGATGGAACCCAGCGCAGAGCGGAACATTGGCGCGGATTTGTTGCGGTACTTGATTACAGGGGGGTGTGAAAAAGCGGGGCTGCATGAGCAGGGTGTATGGTTATTTGGTGCCTATATTGAAGATAACTTTGATCTAGACGGGTGCTCTACTAAGGGACAAACATTTTTTCTAAACTGTTACTTCGCAAAGCGTTTTTACGCTGATCATGCCAATATTCGAGGTCTGCGTTTAGATGGTTGCGAAATTCAGGGAGGCCTGTGGGCCCGAGGTGCAAGAATTGACGGAGATTTCTCGGTCGCAGCGGGACAAATAAATTCTGTACTTTCTTTAAGCGGCGCAACGATCAATGGAAGTTTGGATTTCTCTGAGGCGAAACTAATAAAGGATCACGAACCTGAATTTACCCTTCACTTAGAAAATCTCCAGGCGAGGGAGCTAAAGTGGACTAACATCCATAGATTTGAAGGGTTTATTAACCTTTCAGGGGCTCAAATCACAATCCTAAACGATGACTTCGACAGCTGGCAAAAGGTAAAAAACGTTTCCCTTGATCAATTTCAATATCGATATTTCAAGAACCCACTGAATGTAGGGGACAGACTTAATTGGCTTGCAAAGGATCAGAGCACATTCGAAATTTTTAGACCTCAGATCTACCAACAATTGGCTAGGGTTTATGGCGAGCAGGGGCAAGATTCTTTGCGTCGTCGGGTCTTGTTAGAAAAAGAGCGCCTAATCGACCAACAGTATCAATTGGATTTCAGAACGGCGATAAGCGATACTCGCAAAAACTTGTACGCCGAGACTGATCACCACAAGAGGCTAGATCTCAAAAATCAAATACGCCGTTTAAAACTACAAAACTTTATGCACTCATTTGCGCGCGGTGGTTTGCGCAGATTTGTAGGCTACGGGTATTCGCCACAGAATGTGATGCTTTGGGGCATAGGCGCTATCGTCTTCATTTGGCTGCTCAGCTGTTTGGCCATGGTCTCTGGCGGGATGGTGCCGAACTCGGACATCGTGATGACCTCCAAAGAATGGCGGCGTGCGCTTGATGCTGCAAACCCGACGCTGGCTTGGTTGGACAATGCCAAAGCTGGCCAACACTACGAGACCTTTCAAAGCTTCGCCTACGCCGTTGATGTGGTTGTTCCTTTGGTGCCACTGGAACAAGAAACCAATTGGACACCAACCACAAAAGAACCACTTGGCAAAGTGCTTTGGGTCAGCAATTGGTTTGCCAAGGCCTTTGGGTGGATCTTAACCGGTTTGGGCGCTGCGACCATCACAGGCCACGTGCGGCGCGATTAGGCGTTGGCCAGCGCGCGCAGTGGCTCTCGGCCGGTTTCTTTGAGCAGACAGACCTCTTTGCCTTCAAACACCGCTGGGTACAGCGGGCGGCCGAAGCCTGCGCCGCCGTCTAGGTTGATGCGGTTGCCGGCGTGATCGGGGTGCTCGACTGCCGTGTGGCCGTGCACGATCAGTTTGCCGTGGTCGCGCGTGTCGTCCAGAAATTCGTGGCGAATCCAGATCAGGTCTTGCTCGATCTGTTGATCCAGCGGCACGCCCGGTTTGATGCCGGCGTGGGCGCAGAAGAGGTCTTCTGTTTCGAAGGTCAGTTGCAGCGTATCGAGGAAGTTCAGATGCGCCTGCGGGATGAGGCGGGCGGCGTCGAGGGCGATGTCTGCGTCGGGGCGGCCCTCGGTGAGGATGCCGTAGCTTTGCAGGAACTCTGCCCCGCCTGCTTTGGGGTTCAGCCAAGAGAGGTCTCGGCTCGGCAGAAAGTAGGAGCTTTGCGTTTCGATGAAGCGGCGCGGGAAGGTGTCGTGGTTGCCTTTCAGCATGGTCCACGGGCGGGCCATGGTTTGTGCTTCGATCAGGAAGTCGAGGATTTGCGGCGCGTCGGGGCCGCGGTCGATATAGTCGCCGAGGAACACAATCTGCGCGTCTGGGCCACCGTCTGCGTGGATACGCTGCAGCGCGGTTTGCAGCTTGGGCATGTAGCCGTGGATGTCGCCGACGATGTAGATTGGGTTGGTCATAGAAATGCGCTTTTGCAAATGGGGGGCGTTGGGGCACTTATGCCTTGCGTTTATGAAGCTTCAACAACCAAACTGGAAAAAATAGAGCGCTGGGATGAACTGGAACCAAAATGACACTCACATTGTCTGAAATTTTAACCTACGTGCAGCCAATTGCTATAACCGTAGGCGGATTATACGCCGTGTTCACGTATCGCGGAGAGGCCAAGCGGCGGCGCAGTGAGTGGATTTATCGCCTGTATACGCAGTTTTACGAGACGGATCGGTTCAAACGTATGCGGCGTCTTGTGGATTATGCGCCCGAAGAAGAGATCAAACGCCTGACGCGGCATATCGAAGTGAATGCAGATTCTGACCTGCATGAGGATTTTGCGGATTATCTTAACTTCTTTGAGTTCCTTGCCATTCAGCACAGTTACGGCAACGTGAAGCGCCAAGAAATCATGGATATGTTTGAATATTATCTGCGCCGTTTAAAAGAGCAGGACTATATCGTGGCCTACCTTGATACTTATGGGTTTGAACACCTATCTGCCTTCTTAAGAAGAATGTGAGATAGGGCATGGCAGAGGACTTCTTGTTCGTTTACGGCACGCTGATGCGCGGGCAATCGGACGCGGATATTTACCATCGGTTTCAAGAGGCGGCCACCTTTGTGGGCGAGGCCACCGTATTGGGGCAACTGTATTTGATTGATTGGTATCCTGGGTTGGTTTTAGATCCAGCTGGGGGGCCGGTTCATGGCGAGCTGTATCGGTTGCCTGAAGGCGGTGATTTGCTTGCCGCGTTAGATACCTATGAATGCATTGGGCCTGATTTTCCACAGCCGCAAGAATATAAGCGCCTGCGTCATGAGGTTGGCAGCGGGGGGAAAGCTTGGATCTACGCTTATCAGTGGTCCGTCACCGGTAAAGACTTAATTTCAGGCGGGCGTTTTGAAGCGAAGCTCACGCCACCTCGATAGGCCTGAAGCTGCGTACCAACACACTTTCTAGACAAGTTTAAGAACGCAAAATGCCGCCCGAAAAGGGCGGCATTCCGTAGGTTTTAGCTGTCGCTAAAGCTTAAGCCACGTCAAAGCGCAGGGATTTGACTTGCTTGAACTTTTCAGTCGCGATCAGTTTGTCTTGAACGTCTGCTGGCACTTCCGCGTCAACGTAGAGCAGCGCAATTGCGCCGCCGCCCACATCGGAGCGACCCAATGTGAAGTTCGCGATGTTCACGCCGTTTTCGCCCAATGTCTGACCCAAGGTGCCGATCACACCTGGAACGTCTTCGTTGGTTGTGTAGAGCATGTGCTCACCGATCTCGGCGTCAACGTTGATGCCTTTGATCTGGATGAAGCGTGGCTTGCCGTCAGAGAAGACAGTACCCGCAACAGAGCGTTCAACTTCGTCTGTCACAACAGTCACTTTGACGTAGCCGTCAAATGCGCCAGCTTTGTCTTGGTTGGTTGTGGAGATCTGAATGCCACGCTCTTTCGCGATCACCGGTGCGGAGACCATGTTCACGTCAGGGTTGGCTTTCTTCATGATGCCCGCGATCACGGCGCAGTTCAGCGCTTCGAGGTTCATATCGGCGGCCACACCATCATAGAGGATGTTGATCGCTTTGATTGGCTCGTTTGTCATCTGACCGGCGAAGGCGCCCAGATAGTCTGCCAGTTTGATCCATGGACCCATGACTTTTGCTTCTTCCGCTGTCACGGATGGCATGTTCAGCGCGTTTTCAACGGCGCCTGTCAGCAGGTAGTTGGACATTTGCTCTGCCACTTGCAGGGCTACGTTTTCTTGCGCTTCGGTTGTTGCCGCGCCGAGGTGCGGTGTCACCACAACGTTTGGCAGGTTGAACAGCGCGTTTTCTTTCGCTGGCTCTTCTGCGAATACGTCGAAGGCTGCGCCTGCCACGTGGCCGGACTTCAGCAGCTCTGCGAGTGCTTCTTCGTCAACCAGACCACCGCGGGCACAGTTGATAATGCGAACGCCTTTTTTGGTTTTCGCCAGGTTCTCTGCGGACAGGATGTTTTCTGTCACGCCTGCGATGAACGGCACGTGCAGGGTGATGAAGTCAGAGCGTTCCAGCAGCTCGTCCAGCTCAACCTTTTGAACGCCCATTTTGTCTGCTTTTTCTTCAGACAGGAACGGATCGTATGCGATCACTTTCATTTTCAGGCCAATGGCACGGTCGCAAACGATGCCACCGATGTTGCCTGCGCCGATGACGCCCAAAGTTTTGTTTGTCAGCTCGACACCCATGAACTTGGACTTTTCCCATTTGCCAGCGTGTGTGGATTCAGACGCTTCTGGGATTTGGCGTGCAACCGCAAACATCATTGCAATGGCGTGCTCGGCTGTTGTGATCATGTTGCCGAAAGGTGTGTTCATAACGATCACACCTTTTTTGGAAGAGGCTTCTTTGTCGACGTTGTCTGTACCGATACCGGCGCGGCCGATGACTTTCAGGTTGTCAGCGTGCTCTAGCAGGGCAGCGGTTGCTTTGGTCGCGGAGCGGATCGCGAGACCGTCGTATTGGCCGATCACTTCAGCCAGTTTCTCTTTGTCTTTGCCCAGGTCAGGCATGAAGTCGACGTCGATGCCGCGGTCGCGGAAGATTTGAACGGCGGTTTCAGACAGTTTGTCGGATACGAGTACTTTAGGGGCCATGGGTTTGGTCCTTTTCTGTATGTCGGGGCGGTGCGCATGAATGCACACCCTACGAATTGGGAAGGGTAGGGTGCGCCTTGAGGCGCACCGCTGATTACGCTTGTGCTTCGATCTCGGCTTCGAAGGCCCATGCCAGCCAAGGCAGCATTGCTTCGATGTCGGATGTTTCAACAGTACCGCCGCACCAGATGCGCAGGCCTGCTGGGGCGTCACGGTATGCACCGATGTCCAGCGCGATGTCTTCGGCCTCTAGGCGTTTTGCAACGGCTTTGGCGAAGGATGCACCGTCTTTGATGCGATCATCTGTGAACTTCAGGCAAACAGATGTGTTAGAGCGTGTCGCGTCATCTTCGGCGAGGTTTGCGATCCAGTCGTTGGCGTCGCAGAAATCAAACACGGCTTGTGCGTTTGCATCTGCGCGGCCTTGCAGGCCTTTCAGGCCACCGATGGAACGTGCCCAATCCAGAGCAAACAGGTAATCTTCAACTGCCAGCATAGAAGGTGTGTTGATCGTTGCACCTGTGAAGATGCCTTCGATCAGCTTGCCGCCTTTGGTCATGCGGAAGATCTTTGGCAGAGGCCATGCTGGTGTGTAGTTTTCCAGACGCTCAACAGCGCGTGGAGACAGAACGATCACACCGTGTGCCGCTTCGCCGCCCAGAACTTTCTGCCAAGAGAATGTTGTCACATCCAGCTTGTCCCATTCCAGATCCATCGCGAAGGCTGCGGATGTGGCGTCGCAGATTGTCAGGCCGGCGCGATCTGCGTCTATCCAGTCTGCGTTTGGAACGCGGACGCCGGATGTGGTGCCGTTCCATGTGAAGACAACGTCGTTGTTGAAATCAACAGAGGCCAGATCAACGATTTGACCGTAGTCTGCGATTTTCGCTTCCGCGTCGATTTTCAGCTGTTTGACAACATCTGTCACCCAGCCTGCGCCGAAGGATTCCCAAGCCAGCATCTCGACTTTGCGTTCGCCCAGAAGGGACCACAGAGCCATTTCAACTGCGCCTGTGTCGGACGCAGGAACGATGCCGATTTTGTAATCAGCCGGGATGCCCAGAACTTCGCGTGTGCCTTCGATGGCGTCTTTCAGCTTGGCCTTGCCAACAGCGGCACGGTGGCTGCGACCCAGAGGCGCATCTGCGAGTTTAGACAGTTCGAATGTAGGGGGTTTGGCACATGGGCCAGAGGAAAAGCGCGGGTTTGCCGGGCGCGCTGCCGGTTGCTGAGTAGCCATATTAGCTATCCTTCCAGATAAATGCCCTTCGTTGGGGAAGGGTGTCCCGCCGCCGGACATAGTCGGCCTGAGTGACTCGGGCAACAGGTAAAATGCATTAATTTCGCGCAGCGCGTGGATTTCTTGTCGCAGAGCCAGATCGCGGTTCACGATGGGAAACCTTTTTGAAACAGGCTGGAAAACGGGCGTGGGCTGCGCTAAGGGCCAAGGAACACCTGTTTTACAAGGAACGCCCCTATGTTCATCGCCACGCTTATGACCAACCCTGCCAACCCGTCTTTGGATGCGGCCACTGTTGAAAACCTGCGCAACGCGTGGGGCGGCGGTGAGGCCCAATGGCTGGCGACCGGCGAGGCGGCAGAGTTCTCTTTGGGTCAGATGCCAAGCAATCTGGATGAGGTTTGGGAATCGCTTCAGGCCGAGAAGATCGATCTGGTGGTACTGCCCGCCGAGGGCCGTAGGAAGAAAATGCTGCTGGCCGATATGGACAGCACCATGATCCAACAAGAATGCATCGACGAGCTGGCCGCCGAGGCGGGCGTCGGCGAGCGTGTGGCTGACATCACCGCCAAGGCGATGAACGGCGAGCTGGATTTTGAAGGCGCCATTGATGAGCGTGTGGGCCTGCTGAAAGACCTGCCGGAAAGCATCATCGATCACGTTCTGAAAACCCGTATCGAATATATGCCTGGTGGTTTGGCGCTGGTGCAGACGATGAAAGCCAATGGCGGCTATAGCGCTTTGGTGTCTGGTGGCTTCACCGCCTTTACGGCCAAAGTGGCATCCGAGCTGGGCTTTGACGAGAACCGCGCCAATACGTTGGAAGTAGCCGATGAAAAGCTGACCGGCAAAGTGGTGCGCCCGATCTTGGGCCGCGAAGCCAAGCTGGAAGCGCTGGATGAGATCACCGCCAAGCTGGGCATCACCCGCGAGGATGTGATTGCTGTGGGCGACGGCATGAACGATCTGCTGATGCTGCAAAACGCCGGCGCCGGTGTGGCGCTGCACGGCAAGCCAGCCTTGCAAGCGCAGTGCAACGTGCGCATCAACCACTGCGATCTGACAGCGCTGCTGTATGTGCAGGGCTATGCCAAAAATGAATTTGCGGCGTAAGCGCGATGTTTGAGGTGTCCTATGACATCTTGATGCTTTTGCTGGTGGCGGGGTTCGTCGCTGGCTTCATCGATTCCATCGCAGGGGGCGGCGGGCTGATTGCCTTGCCGGTAATGTTGCTGACGGGGGCGAACCCCATCACAGCTTTGGCCACCAATAAGGTACAAGCGATCTTTGGATCTGCTACGGCGGCGATCATGTATGCACGTGGCGGGCATGTGGATTTGCGCAAGCAGATCGTGCCCGCGCTGGTGTCCTTTGTGGCGTCTATTATTGGGGCCCTGCTGGTCACCAAGCTGCCGGTTGATTTGATCCGCTTTATCCTGCCTATTTTGCTGATCGCGATTGCGATCTATTTCGCCCTCAAGAAAGGCTTGGATGATCGCGAACGTTTGCGCCGCATGTCGCCTGCCTTGTTCACCGCAACGATGGTGCCGCTGATTGGCGGCTATGATGGGTTGCTTGGGCCGGGCACGGGCAGCTTCTTCATGCTCGCCTTTGTCAGCCTTGGGGGCTACGGCATTCTGAAGGCCACGGCCCATACGAAACTCTTGAACTTCGCCTCAAACGCTGGGGCTTTGCTGGCCTTTGCCGTGGTGGCCACCCCGTGGTGGATGACGGGCCTTGCCATGGGTGTGGCGCAGGTCTTTGGCGCGCGATTGGGGGCCTCTTTGGCGCAAAAGATCGGCGCGCGGCTGATCAAACCGCTGCTGGTTGTCACAAGCCTTGCGCTGGCGCTGAAACTCTTGTGGGATTTGCTGTAAGGCGCCCTGCCCTTCGGCTTTTTCTTGATCCAAATACCTAAATCCCGCCCTGTCCAATTGCGGTGCCGCCTGCCTTGGCATAGTCATGCCTTCACCTTTGAAAGACCGGAGCCCCTATGACCCAAGCCGAACTGGCCCACGCCTTTGCCCAGATGCATCAAAAGGGAAATCCTCTGATGCTTTACAACATTTGGGACGCTGGCTCTGCCCGTGTGATCACCGAAGCGGGCGCGCGCGCTGTGGCGACCGGCAGTTGGTCTGTGGCGGCCAGCCAAGGGTTTGATGATGGCGAGCAGGTCCCGCTAGAGATCGTTCTGATGACCGCAAGCCGCATTTGCCAAACGGTGGATGTGCCGGTGTCGGTGGATTTTGAAGGCGCGTATGGGCTAGGGCCAACGGCTGTGTCCACCAATGTCACGCGCCTGTTGAAGCTGGGCGTTGTGGGGATCAACATTGAAGATCAGGTGATCGGTGGCAAAGGGCTGCATAAGGTCGAAGACCATTGCCGCCGCATCCGTGCAGCACGAGAGGCGGCGACGGAGTTTGGCGTCGATCTGTTTATCAACGCGCGCACTGATGTGTTCTTACGCGAGGCCAACCGTGATTGGCACGCGGGGCTGATGCCGCAAGCGGTAGAGCGTTTGCAGGCCTATGCCGAAGCCGGCGCAAGTGGGTTGTTTGTGCCCGGGCTGGTGGACAGTGATCTGATTGCCAGATTGTGCGAAGATTTCGAGCTGCCGATCAACGTGCTGCGCGTGGCAGACACAGCGCCTTTGGCGGAATTGGTTGAAACCGGTGTCTCGCGTATCAGCCATGGCCCTGCGCCCTATCGGCAGGCGATCCATGACTTGGCGCTGAGCTATATTGCGGGCATGACATAAGGTCTCAGCGACGGGTGGGTCTGGCTTTGCTATGCTCGCCGAAGCGAAAGGAACACAGATGAAAATCGCCTATACGATGACCAAGGGCAAAGGGGATCTGGATCAGATCCTGTATCGCTTTGCTAAGGCGCAAGAAGCGCAGGGCGTGCATGTGTGTGGCGTGGTTCAGGTGAATTCCGATCGGCCGGATTGTCGGGCCTGCGACATGGATGTGGATGTGATGCCTGATGGGCCGACGATCCGAATTTCGCAAGATTTGGGACCAGAGGCGCGGGGGTGTCGTTTGGACCCTGCGGCTTTGGAACAGGCGGTGGCCGAAGTGCAAACTCGCTTGAGCGACGATGTGGCTTTGCTGGTGCTGAACAAGTTTGGCAAACACGAAGCCAATGGGCGCGGGTTTCGCGACACGATTGGTCAGGCGATGATGCTGGATGTGCCGGTGGTCTGCGGTGTGAACACCTTAAACCGTGCTGCATTCGAAGAGTTCTGCGGTGGCGAGGCTCAATATGTCGAGCCAACGCCAGACGCCTTAGACGCTTGGTTTAAGAGCTAAGCGCTTTAGCTTGGGTTCGCCCAGAACCCTGCGCGGGCACCTTCGGTGAGGGCGAGTACAAGGTGGTAGTGTAGGCGCGAGAGGCCTTCGTTCCACAGCACGTTTCCATCCACATCAAGCTGGTTCACATAGGCCGCGCGGCCTGCGAAATATTGGCGGAAGATCACGAGTGCGAGTTCATCGGCTTTGGCTTTGTCGCCGCGGACTGCGTAGGTTTTGATCACCTCGGTTTGTGGCCAGAGCAGGAACTTTTCTTCGCGCCAGCTTGTATCGCAAGACACCGCATCAAAGGCTGCGCCTTTCATTGGGCCGGTTTGTTGGAAGCCGTGTTTGTCGGCAAAGTCGAGCATCCGCGCAGCCACGTCTTTCATGGCGGGATCGCCGCCCAGATCGACTTCGCGCAGCAGGAGCCATGCCCATTCGCATTGGTGGCCAATCTCGCGCCATTGACCGTCGCGGCCTGGGAGTTGTGTGAGATCCGGCGCGATGAATTCGCCGATGGTACCGCTGTCTGTATCAAAGAAATATTCCAGACCCTTGGCGCGCATAGATTGGGCGCGGGTCAGCCAGATGTCGCGGCCTGTCATCTCGTAAGCCTGCATCGCCGCTTCGAAGAGGTGCATATGCGGGTTTTGCGCGCGTGGTGGCGCGTCTGGCGCGGTGGGGTCTGGCAGGTTGTCGTGTTCCAGCATCATGCCTGTCACTGGGTCATGCAGTGTGGTTTCGACGGCGGCCCAGACCTCTTCCAGTTCGTCCGTGACGTCTTCTTCTAGGTAGAGCTTGCCCCATGTGGACAGGCCCAAAATGACAAAGCTTTGGTCGTAGCTGGTGGCGAGCAGATCTGTTGCTTCGCCGGTTGGGCCGCCTGTGCCGTTCACGCCGCGGCAGTACAGGCCCGGCGCTTTGCGGAAAGACCGCACGGCGTCGCGGGCGGCTTTGGCGGCTTCGAAGTGCATTGGGTTGCCGGAGATCAGCGCCATGTGGGAGAGGGTAAATAACAAGCGGCCCTGTGCCAGAATGGTCTTGCGATTTGGCGTGCCCGGGGAGCCGTCTTCGTGCAGGAAGTCGAAGAAGCCGATGCCATTGTCATCACGGGTGCGCTTGATCCAACCGGTGAAAAAGTCGGTCCAGAACCAATCGATCCAATCGGCCGCGCTGGCGGTGTCTGACGGGAAGGTCGTGCAGATTGGGCCGGTCTTTTCGGCTGGATTACGTGTCATGATGAGGGCCCTCCAAAGTTGGGCGCCACACTTCCATACTAGTAGCCCTGTTTGCAAGCAGGAATTCTAATGCGTGTTTTTGGTTGGGATGCTTTAGCTGAAAGAGGCTCTAACACGGCCCAAAATCAGCGCCGAGACAAAGAGGCCTGCCGCGACGCATACGATGCTTGGACCGGCTGGCGTGTCGTGGACATAGCTCATGCGCAGGCCAAGGATGGCAGACAGCGCGCCGAGGGCGGCGGCGATGAGCGCCATGGATTCTGGATTTCGCGCCAAGGGGCGCGCTGCGGCGGAGGGGATGATCAGCATGGCGACGATCAGTAGAACGCCCACAACTTTGATCGCCACGGCCACCACAACCGCAAGGCAGACCGTGAGGATGAGTTGTTCGCGGCGCGGATCGATGCCGCTGGCGCGGGCAAGGTCGTCGTTCAAGGTGGCGGTCAGAAGGGCGGACCAGCGATACGCCATAAGACTGATCACCAAAGCGGCCCCGCCCCAGATCACGATCAGGTCGTTTTTAGACACGGCGAGGATATCGCCAAAGAGATAGCCCATCAGATCAAGCCGCACATGGGGCAGGAAGCTGACCGCTACGAGCCCCAGCGCCAAAGCAGAGTGGGCCATGACGCCGAGAAGCGTGTCCATTGCGTAACCGCGACCAGACAAGATGGAGACGGTGACCGCCATGATCAGCGCAATGGCGAGCGCCCCTGTGAAGACAGAAATCGACAAGGCGAACGACAGCGCGATGCCGAGAATCGCTGCGTGGCTGGTGGCGTCGCCGAAATAGGCCATGCGGCGCCATACGACGAAACAGCCCAAAGGCGCGGCGGCGAGGGCGACGCCGATGCCTGCGAGGGTGGCGCGGATGAGGAAATCATCAAGCATTAGCAGCAACCCTCATCGCAGGAAGTTTCGTCTGTGTTTTTGTCTGTGGTGTCATCTTTGGGCGCATGGTCATGGCTGTGATCATGGTCGTGACGATAGAGCGCCAAGGCGCCCTGTGTGCCCGTGCCAAAGAGCGCGCGATATTCTGGGGCGGAGGCCACGATATCAGGCGTGCCGTGGCAGCAGACATGGCCGTTCAGGCAGATCACTCGGTCGCTGGCGCTCATGACGACGTGGAGTTCATGGCTGACCATCAGGATGGCCGCGCCGAGTTCGTCGCGCAGATCAGCGATCAGGCGGTAAAGCGCGGCGGAGCCGGGTTGGTCGAGGCCCGTGGTTGGCTCGTCCAAGATCAGCAGTTCAGGCTTTTCCAGCAGGGCGCGGGCCAGCAGGACGCGTTGGAATTGGCCACCAGAGAGCGCAGACATTTGTTTGTCGAGCAGATCATGCGCGCCAACCCGCGCGAGGGCTGCGGCGATGTCGTTGTCATTGCGGCGCGTCGGCAAGCACAGAAAGCGTTTGGCAGTGATCGGCAGGGTTTGATCAATATGCAGCTTTTGCGGCACATAGCCGATGCGCAGATCGTTTTGCCGTGTAATAGAGCCTGCTTCGGGCTTAACCGCGCCGATCAAAGCTTTCAACAAAGTGGACTTGCCAGAGCCGTTTGGCCCAACGATTGTGACGATCTCTTTAGGGGCAATCGAGAAATCCACGTTGCGTAACGCAACATGGCCGCCCAAGCGGACGGTCATATCTTTTGTCTGAATGAGGGTCATTCGTCAGGTGCCTGACATTTTGGACAAAGCCCTTCGGCCTCGACAACCGTGGCTTCGATGGAAAAGCCAATACTGTCTGCCGCTGTGGTCAGGGCTTGGGCTGGTAGGCTTTCGGTTTCCACAACCACGTCGCAAGAGCGGCAGATCATGAAGGCAGGCGCATGGTTTTTACCTGGGTGAGAACAGGCGATATAGGCGTTCAGGCGGGCGATCTTATGCACGAACCCTTTGGAGACCAGAAAATCCAACGCGCGATAGATAACGGGTGGCTGGCTGCCCAAGCCTTCTTCGGCGAGGGTTGGCAAGATGTCATAAGCCCCAAGCGCTTTGTGTTCTTCTAGAAGGATTTCTAGAACGCGACGACGGACCGGCGTGAACTTAAGTTTATGCGCGGCGCAATAGGATTCTGCAGCCGCCATGGCTTCTTCAACGCAATGATCGTGGTTGTGATGATGAAACCCGTGTGGCGCCATGCTTCCCTACCTATCGAATTGGGGTTGATATATTATAACATCCTCTTTACACGCAAGTCCCTGTTAGAAGCATAACAGAAAGCTCACCATGTTCCTTCGTCTATTGACTGCCACGACCTTGCTGGCAAGCCCTGTTTTGGCAGAAGCGCCAAAAGTTGTGGCGGATATCGCACCTGTTCACTCTCTTGTTGCACGCGTGATGGAAGGTGTTGGTACGCCTGATGTGCTGCTGCCACCGGGCGCGTCTCCGCATGGGTATTCTATGCGTCCGTCTGATGCACAGGCCCTGTCTGACGCGGATCTGGTGATCTGGATGGGTGAAGATCTGACGCCTTGGTTGGAAGATGCGATCACGACGCTGTCTGGCGAAGAGAAGGCACTGGAGCTTTTGCATCTTGAGGGCACGCATCTTCTGAAAGGCCGCCATGATGCGGTGTTTGGTGCGGAAGAGGGTGACGACCATCACGATGATCACAATGATGACGAGCATCACGACGACCATGGTGGAAAAGAAGAGCACCATGACGAGCATCACGACGATGATCACCATGATGACGAAAAGCATGACGATCATGATGATCATGACGACCACGGTGACGAACATGATCACCACAACCACGGCGAACATGATCCGCACGCTTGGCTCGACCCGCATAACGCAGCTTTCTGGGTAGACGCCTTTGCGGCCCGTCTGTCTGAGCTAGACCCTGCGAATGCAGAAACCTATGCGGCTAATGCAAAAGCGGCGAAAGCAGAAATCGAAGCGGTTGAAGCAAGCGTTGCGGCGACTTTGGAAGGTGCGAAGGACAAGCCTTACGTGGTCTTCCATGATGCGTATCAGTATTTCGAGACAGCTTTTGACATTCCGGCGGTTGGTGCGTTGCAACTGTCTGATGCGAGCTCTCCGTCTGCGGGTCGTTTGGCGGCCATCGAAACAGAGATCAAAGAGTACAAAGTTGAATGCGTTTTCGCGGAGCCTCAGTTCAATCCACGTTTGGTTGCGACCGTTGCAGGTGACACTGCAAAGGGCTTGGAGCTGGACCCGCTGGGCGCGAAAATCGAGCCTGGCCCGGCGCTGTACACGGCTTTGTTGACAGATCTGGCGACAACCATTTCCGGTTGCTTGGCTGGCTAAGCCCAACCCCACATGAAAAATCTTACAGAAGGGCCGTGTTCAACGGCCCTTCTCATGTTATGGTGCTTGAAAAACCACAGGCACCTCTTTTGAGACTTCTTTGCATTACAACCGTTCGGGATGAAGGCCCGTATCTTTTGGAATGGATCGCCCACCATCGTGCGGCGGGGGTCACTGACTTTTTGATTTATTCCAATGATTGTGATGACGGCACTCAAGACATCCTTAAGGCTTTGCAGATGGCGGGCATTGTGCGCCATATCCAGCATGAGCGGGAAGAGGGGCAATCGATCCAATGGCAGGCTTTGAAAGCCGCGTGGAAACATCCGCTGTGTAAGAAAGCGGATTGGATTTACGTCACTGATGTGGATGAGTTCATCAATATCAAAGTGGGTGACCATACGTTTGATGCGCTGATCAAAGCCTGCTCGCCCGAGGCGGATGCGATTGTGTTGCAGTGGCGCCTGTTTGGGAACAACGATGTGGTTGATCTGGTGGATGCGCCGATGACCGAGCAGTTCACCCGCGCCATTCCAGAAGATGCGATGTATCCTATCGCTGCGAGCCAATGTAAGACCCTGTTCCAGCCCAATGGGCCGTTTAACATGCTGGGCATTCATCGTCCGAAGCAGAAAGAACTGTCTAAATCACGCCGCCCAATCATGGTGGATGGGGCGGGTAGGTTCCTGCCGGAAGACTTCGCCATGTCGCAGGGGCGGATTTCGATGTACGGCAATCCAGCGGGGCGCAGCCTTGCTGAGATCAACCATTATTCTTTGCGGTCTGCTATGGGGTTTGTGGTGAAACGTGCGCGTGGTTTACCGAACCGCAAGAAAGACATCGGGCTGAATTACTGGGTGGAACGCAATTTCAATACGGTTGAGGATACCTCGATCGCGGCGATGCGCCCAGCGACGTTGGCGCAGTATGAGAAGCTGATGGCCCTGCCTGGTTTGCGCCGCCTGCATGAAGAAGCGCTGGACTGGCATCGCGCACGGTTTGAGTCGTTGATCCAAGATCCTGCGACGCAAAAGCTGATGACCCAGATTATCACAGCAGGCAGCAGCGCGATTGTGCCAGAAGATTTGCAGAAACGCTTGATCGCGTGGTATCATCAGGCGCAGAAAAGCCAACAAGATTAAAGCCCAAGCAATGGGCAAGAGCAGGTAGAAGGCCCATGACCGCCTTTCAACATATTACGATTTCACCGCAGACAATTGGTCCTGCGGTTCTTTTAGATGCGGTTGCCGTGGATCACGGCGCGCGTTTGTTCTTCGCTGCCCACACCGATGTCGATGGCTTGGCCGCTGGGCCGGGGACCGTGTTTGACGCGGTTGGCTCGGTTGGGGACGGGGTGATTGTGCAGGCCGCAGGCGTGGAGCGCCCTGTTGTGCAGATTGGCGAGGCACAGAGCGATGTGCTCGTCAGCCCAGCGCAATTGGATTTGTTTGCTGGGCTGAACAGCGCGATTGCCGTGCGCAATGGGCAAAGCGCGAAGATCACCTTGGATTGGTTGCGCTGGCATGCCGAGCATCACGGGCTTGAATCGGCGCTGATTGTGGACCGCGCAAAGCTGGGTGAGAATAGCGCCTATTTGGGTGATTTAGAGACTGAAGTCGGCTCTATCGATGGGCTAAAGCGCGTGGTGGTGGTGCAGTATGATGCGCCTTTGGGCCAGTTGGATGCACCGGCAGAGCAGCACCCGTTTTCTGCGCCGGATGCGCCCGGCAAAGACCGAATGGAGATCCCTGACGCTGACCCTTGGCAGGCGCCTTTAGGGCAGCTTGGTCTGTTTGAGATGCTGCGCACGCGGTTCTTGAATGATGCACGCGCTGTGGCGCAGCTCGACCTAACCGATTTGCTGGTGAAGGCGCGCGGGGCAAATGTGTTTGATCGCGCGCAGGAGGCCAGCAGCGGGGTGATCACGCTGGTTGGGCATCATTGCTACCCGTGGCGTGTGCGGGATGGCGATGAAGAGCATTTCGCCGATCATATTTGCCGCCAGTTTGATGCGGGCAAACCGCGGGCCCGTTGGTGTGTCGCGCCGGCTGTTGCGGGTGACGATGCTGTTTGGCGTTATGTGCGCGTGGTGAGGGCTACCCCTGCCCCAAATGAGCGCGCGCCTTTCTTGCGGTTTATGGGGCTGCGGCATCCGGTGGATTCTGTGTCTAAGATCGTGCCGAAGACCTCGCTGATTGAAGACGAAACCTTGCTGGCTATGGCGCGTCAGGAATGGGGGCATAAGCCCGTGCGCATGCCGGTGATGGACCCGCCGAAGGTGGATAAGACCAAGAACTCGGTTACGATCATCACCACGATGAAAAACGAGGGGCCCTTCATTCTGGAATGGATCGCCTATCATCGGGCCATTGGGGTGGATAACTTCATGGTCTTCACCAATGACTGCACCGATGGCACCGATGACTTCCACGATTTGCTGATGGAAAAAGGCATCGTGCAGCACCGCGATAACCCGTTTCGTGACACGGGGCTGAAACCACAGCACGCGGCTTTGCAGGCGGGTGAGGAAGAAGACATCATCAAGAACGCCGATTGGGTGATCTGCATGGATGTGGATGAGTTCATCAACATCAAGGTGGGTGACGGCACGCTGACCGATCTGTTCAAAGCCGTGCCCGATGCCAATATGATCTCGTTGACGTGGCGCTTGTTTGGCAATTCGGACATCCATGAATTCAAAGACGGACCAATCATTGCAGACTATACGCGCTGCGCCCATGAAATGACGCGCAAGCCGCATCAGGCTTGGGGATTTAAAACTCTGTTCCGCAATATCGGCTTGTTTAAGAAGCTGGGCGTGCATCGCCCCAAGGGGCTGAATCCGCAGTTGTGGGAAGCGATCAATTGGGTGAATGGCTCTGGCAAGCCGATGCCGAAAGAGTTCTTCCGCAATGCGTGGCGGTCGACGCAGGAAACCGTTGGCTATGATCTGGTGAGCCTGAACCATTATGCGGTGCGATCTGCTGAGAGCTTTTTAGTGAAACGCGACCGTGGCCGTGTGAACCACGTGGATCGGGATCAGGGCATGGCCTATTGGTTCCGTATGAACCACAACGTGGGTGAGGATCATTCGATCCAGCGCATGTTGCCGGCCTTGCAAGCTGAAATGGATCGCCTGCTGGCCGACCCTGATATTCGCGCAATGCATGAGCGTTGTGTCGCCGCACACCGCGCCAAGATCGACGAGCTGAAAGCGACAGAGAACTACGCCAAGTTCTACAAAGATCTGACCGGAGAGCGGTTGGAACGCTTGTCGAAGTTGCTCCCACATTTCGGGGCGAATGTTTTCTTGGCGGGGCCAGATGTGGTGCCGGATGAGGTGGCCCTCGCGGATCACCCCGAGGACTATTTCTTTACGGTCGAGCGTCAGGAGACCACGGCGCATTAATTCCCCGCAATTCAAACAAACGCGGCTAAAGACAAATGGAAACAGTATGGTTACACTGTTTCCAAATTTGGAACAAAGAGCAGATCATGGCGACATTACCCGAGATTGCGAGCTTATGGATTGGCGGCAACCTGACGTGGCTTGAACAGCTGTGCCTGAAGTCCTTTGCAGACCAAGGGCATCACATCACGCTGTATAGCTATCACCCGATTGAAAACCTTCCTAAGGGTGTTCACGCCGGTGATGCGGCCGAGATCTTTCCGGCCGAGCCAATGTTGCGCCATGCGGTCACCGGTAGCCCCGCTATTCACGCGGATCTGTGGCGACTGCACCTTCTAAAGAAGACCCAAAAGATCTGGGTCGACGCGGATGTGCTGTGCTACCGCCCGTTTGATTTCAAACGCCAGTCTGTGTTCGGTTGGGAAAAGGAAGGGCTGGTGTGTAACGCTGTGCTGGGCCTGCCCAAGAACAGCCGCGCGCTTAAAATGCTGATGGAGTTCTTTGACGATCCCTATGCCATTGGCCCTTGGCTAAAGCCGCGCCAGATCGCCGCTTTGGAAGCAGAGCGTGATGCGGGCAACCCTGTGCATATGACGGAACAAGAATGGGGCTTTACGGGCCCCGGCGCTGTGACGTGGTTTTTGAAGGAAAGCGGCGAGATCAAACATGCCTCGTCTGAGAAAGCGTTTTATCCCGTGAGTTTCACGGATCGCAATTGGCTGATCCTGAGCCGGTTTACGCCAGAAGATAGCTTCACCGATGAAACGCGCGGCGTGCATCTTTGGGCGCGGCGGATGAAACCGCGTTTGCTGGAGCAAGAGAACAACAAGCCACGGCGTGGCTCGTTCTTGCATCGGATGCTGGAGAAACACGAGATCCGCCCGAAAGACGCACCGATCCCTGAGCGGCAGGCGAAGTTTGAAGGCGGGCCGGATGACCCACGATTCCGCGCAATGCTGGCGATTGAAGCGTTGCGGGACAAAGAGCCCATCCGGCAGCTTGCTAAGAACAACAATGTTGAGGCGAAAGACATCCGCAAATGGCGGGCCCAGCTGGTGAACAGCGCCTCTAAACTGTTTCAATAGGCCTTGCCCATGACCAAGCCCATCGACTCTTTGGACTTCTCGATGTTCGGCACCGCCGATTATGTGAACATCATCTTGCAACGCTCTGAAGTGTTGGAAGGGGTGCAGCATCGTGGGCGGATCATCAATCAGTGGACCAACGGGGAAAGCCAAGAGCTGGCGGTTTTGGCGGCGGCGGCCAATACCGATTTGGCCCGCCGCGCGATGCGGGATGTGGCGAAAGAGTTCGAAGACTTGGCGGATGTGTTGGCGGAAACCCCGCCGACGCGGATTGCCGATATTGGCTGTGGATATGCGTTCTTCGACCTGATCGCGGCGGACCGTTTTGGGGCCGAGATTGACCTGATTGATGTGGAAACCAAAGAAGACCGCCACTTCGGGTTTGATGATCGCGCGCGGGCGCAATCTAACCTGTCGCGGGCGGTGGCGTTTTTGACCAGCAATGGGGTCGAGAAGTCTCGGATCACTGCGACAAATCCCAGTGCGGCGCAATTGGATGATCTGGAGATGGTGGATTTGGCCGTGAGCTTTTTGGGCTGCGGTTTTCACTATTCTGTTGAGGCTTACATGAGCTTCTTCCAGCAGAATGTAGCTGCGGGTGGCCGGATCATTTTGGACATCCGAAAAGCGCGTGAAGCTGAACAGCTTGAGATGCTGGCCAGCCTTGGAAAGGTGACTGTTTTGAGTGAAGTCGGGAACCGCAAACGTGTGATGGTGCAGAAACCTGCTGAGGGTGAGACCCAAGAGCTGGGCGAGTTAAGCAAGACAGACTGGCGGGATCACCTGAAAGAACTGGGTGATGCAGAGGGGTTTTTCGAAGAGCTGGGTGATCAGCATTCGGCGCTTTACGTTGATAAAGGCGACACCCTGATCGTGACCTTTGAGAACCTTGATCACGTTTACAATTTCACCGGCGACCGAATGCCTTGGGGCTATGGGTTTGTGACAGGGCGCGGTTGGTCGATGCTGGGGCTGATGGCCCATGATTGGACATGGTATCGCGACGAGGCGGTGTTTGATTTCTTTGATCGCCTGCGGGACGAAGGCTTTTTTGATAAGTTCAAAAAGGTCGTGTTTTATGGCGCGTCCATGGGCGGATACGCGGCGGCGGCCTTTAGTGCGGCTGCTCCAAATGCGACGGTGATTTTGATTTCACCGCAAGCGACGCTCGATCGGCAGATTGCCCCTTGGGAGCACCGATACCTGAAGGCCTGGAGCCGCAATTTCAAAGATCGTTATGGCTATGCCCCGGATCTCGTGGCGCAGGCCAAAAATGTGTATCTGTTTTACGATCCGCGCATGCCGCAAGACGCGATGCATGCGACGCTGTTTAACAGCGACAACATTCAAAAGTTCACCTGTAAGTTCTTCGGCCACCGGATGGCCTCGCTTTGGGTGCAGATGGGCGTTTTGAAACCCGTGATCGACGGCTGCTTGGATGGTACGATCACACGGGAAGGGTTTTATAAACTGATGCGCAAGCGCCGTACGACCGGACGCTTTATGCGGGAGTTCTTGGATATGCTTGAGGCGCAAGGGAACCCACGCCGCGTTGCTTATTATTGCCAAGCTGTTCTGAACCGCCGGCGGGGGCCGAAATTCCGCATTGCGTTGAAAAACGCGCAAGAGCAGATGAAAGCAAAACGCCGCCGTCGCTGATCAGCCCGCTGGCTTTTTACGGGCAAGACCAAGGTTATACTCGGGGTATTCGCGCACCTGTTCGTAATCCAGATGTGGCAGAATGCTATCCCAAACGCGGCGCACCGCTGGGGTTTCACGCTCGTCTTGGTCATACCGTTTCAGAAGGTGCGGGTTGTTCTGGTAATGGCTCGAGCCTTCCAGCGTCCAATCCATATCATCTAGCAGGATCAGCCCACCTGGCCTTAGCAGCATGTCGATCAGCAGGATGCCAAAACCGGTGTTGTCCCATGTATGGCCCCCATCGAAAAAGCAGAAATCAAACTGCGGGCGAGGGTCGGCCATGATGAGGCGCTGAAGCTCCCACGTATAAGACCGTTTGGCAAAGAGCGGCGTGACGCGGTGAGACAGTTCTAGGGTCTTAAGGATGTCTTCGATATTGGGTGTCTTCTCACGGGCCTTGGCAAGGTCAAAGGTGGTCAGGTGCCCTGCGTCCTGATCTTCGAGGATTGCGGCGATATAGGCACTGCTTTTGCCGTGGAAGAAGCCGATCTCGATCACATCGCGCACATTGTTTTGGGTGATCAGGTCTTTGACCAAATCCGCGCGTGGTCGGGTCATATAGGGGATGCCTTGGTATTCCGCGTCTACTCTGTCCAGATGTGTCATGTGTCCTCTCCCTCTTCGTCCTCGTTAAAATCTCCCCGTGCGAAGGCCTGAGCGATCGCATCTATGTCAAAGTCGTTCGTATCCTTTTCATCCATATAAGCCGCCCAGCTGTGGCGCAGCGCCCATGTGAGGCTTTGGCTGGCCGGTGCCCAGTGGGATTTGCTTTGGGCGCTGTGGTGATATTCGAGTAGCTCGCAAAAGGCCGCAAAGGCGCCTGCATGGGCGCTGTCGACTTCAAGCATCGGTTCGAGCTTGCCCCAAGCTGCCAGCATCTGCGGATCGGGCTTTTGTTGGCGCAGTAAGCTGCAGGCCGCTGGTGTTTGCCCTTGAGCGGCAATTACCCCCATGCGCGCGGCGGTGAGGGTCAGCGTTTCTGGCGTTATGGTGTCGTGCTGTATCTGATGGCCCGACACATCGGTGATGAGCTCAAGGCTATTGCGATGGGGTAAGGCCTGCGCGCTCTTGGGGCCGGCCTGAAAGACCGCAATATTGCACCAATGGGGCTGACCTGTTCTGACCGGCGCCAAGCGGCCATGATCCACCAAGGCGCCCAGTAGCGCTGTCATATCGTGGTGATCTGGTGTGAGACCGTGTTTGACCAAGAGAAAGCCGTTGGATTGCAAACTGGGCACAATGCTGTGCAAGCAGTGCCACAGATCGCTGGCTGTGCGAGGCATGTCGATCAGGCAGAAGTCCAGCAGATCACCGCCCCATGCAAAGTCTTCTAACTCGGTTTGGTGGATGACCGGCGCGGCCCCCTGCTTTGCGAGATAGTCTTCAAAGAGGGGGCGGAAAGATTGGCCGGGGCTCAGAATATCGGGATGGTTCTGGGCGTTCAGATCAGACCAAATGAACCGATCCACCACATGGAGCGTGCCGTATTGGGCAAGGTGCTGACTGATGCCGCCAAGCCATGGGCCAACTTCAAGCAAAAGGGCGTTGGGCCGCAGGTCTGAAAGGATTTGCTGGATCAGCGCAAGGTCTGTTTCTCCCATCATGCATGGCACGTCCACAGCGTTTTCTAAGGAAAACTTGCCAGGTGGCAGGGGTGCATGCATACTGAGTTTACCTTTCGATTGACGGGAAAACCTATGGATCAAGGTAGATTACTGGACGATTTCGCGCAAGTTCGCCGCCAAGTGACTACTCTATGCTTCCACAATCGCTTTTCTGCTGCCCAAATGCTTTTGGTTGGTTCTGGCCAATCCCCACGTGATGTTCCCGGCCTATGGGAGCATATCGCGCGCAGTGCTGCGCAGGCCGGTCATGACCCGATTGCCCATGAGGTGCGCAAGCATATTTGGGCCGCCGGCGGGGCGCATGAGCGGCTGACCTTGGATGAGGCGGCGTTCTTTTTCAAACAGGGTGACATACAAAATACGATCTTTGTTCTGGAGGGGTATTTTGGCGAGATGCCTGCGCATCCAGACGCCTTGGAACTGCTGACTCGCGCCTATTTGGCAGAGGCACGCGGGCAGCAGGCCGGCACGCGGCTGCGCACCAGCCATGAGGCGGCCTTGCGCTTGACGGATGGGATTACGCCTCAGACAGCCCAGCACGCGATGGCTGCTGTGGATTTGCTGCGCTATTCGGGTGAGATCGACAAAGCGATGACCTTGAACGACCTGGCGATGACACAGTTCGCAGATGACGTGCGGTTTCTAATGCGGCGCGCCATGATGCATGAACAGAAAGGCCGGTTTGAGGCGGCCGCTGATGTGTGGCGCTCGGTAAGCGCTACCTCAGAGCGGTATCACACAGAGGCTTTGGTACGGTTACATAGTCTCTATCAACGGTTGGAGCGCTACGATGATGCCGAACCAGTGGCCGCGCGATTGTTTGGTTCTGAGCTGGCCATAGAACAACGGATTGCCTTGGCTTTGCAGATTGGTCAGCGCGGTTTGATGTTGGCGATGGTGCGGGCGATTGCCTCTAGCCGACATGCGAGTGAGGCTTTGTCCTTCGCGCAGGGCAAAGCGATTGGCAACAGCCTGCTGGATCACGGCGAGCTTGGGCTGCTGGCGTGGCTTCGGCGGCGGCGCATGCCCTTAGGGGACCGCGTGAAACGGGTGCTGGACCAATGCGCCTTTGGTGCACCAGATGGGCTGGAGATGCCCGAAAGCTTTGATGCGGCCAGTGCATTGCGTAGCCCTGATGCCTTGTTGCCCTTACAAGACTTTGCAGAGCTGACGCCCAAGCCACCAGGGTGGCCTGGGCAACGCAAAGACCCTGGGCGCATCTTGCTTGTGAATGCTTCGCTTAAGGCTGGTGGCGCAGAGCGACAATTCGTGGCTCTGGCAAAGGCCTTGTTAGACACTGGTATTGAGCCTGAATCGCTTGATGTGGCGTTGTTCTCGTTACAGGCGGATCGCGCCATGGATGCCTTTCTGCCAGACCTTCAGGCTCTTGGTATAACGATCTATGACCTAAGTGCGCAGCCTGTGGCGAATCCGACCTTGCCGCCCAATGTGGCGCGGGTGCTTGACGCCTTACCTTATGCATTGCGGCAAGACGTGGTGCCCCTATGGCATCTGTTGTCTCGGTTGCAACCTGATGTGGTGCATGGGTGGCAGGATCGCTCTGCCGCGGCCTGTGCTGTCGCAGGCGTGCTGTTGGAAACCAAACGGTTGGTTCTGAGCATGCGTAACATGTCTCCGCAAACGCGGCGCGACGGACAGTTGGTGGCGTTACGTGGCCTGATGGCCTCGGTTGCGCAGTTGGGGCATGTGACGCTAACGGCCAATTCATCAGCTGGGCAAAAGGATTATGACACATGGCTGGGTCTGGCGCCGGACGTGGTTGAGCCGCTGAACAACATTGTTGATCTGGATCGCTTTGCGCAGACCAAGGCTGCTTATGTGGCCCGTCGGAAGGATAAGGCTATCTCGGTGGGGGGCGTGTTTCGGTTGGCGTTGAACAAGCGGCCTTTGTTGTGGGTGCAGACAGTGGCAACCTTGCGTGACCGGCTGGATGTACCGTTACGCCCCGTGTTGTTTGGCGATGGTCCGATGTTGGAGCAGGTGCGTTCAGAAGCTGCGCGTTTGGGGATGGCGGATCTGCGGATCGAAACGGGTGAAACCGATCCAACCCGTATTTATAGCCAAATGGACACGCTGTTGCTGATGTCGCGGGTTGAAGGCGTGCCGAATGTGTTGCTGGAGGCCCAAGCCTGCGGCTTGCCTGTCGCAGCCTGCGATGTGGGCGGCGTGTCTCAAGCCTTGCAAAGGCGCGGTGCTGCTGGGGCATTGTTGCTGCCAGACGATGTAACCGCCGAAGCCGCAGCGGATCAGGTGGCAAAGTGGTTACCAAAGGCGCGTGCTGCGAAAGTTGATCCACGGGTTGGCTTTATTCGCACCCGTTATAGCGCCGATGCGGTAATGGCGCGTCTCTTGAAAACCTATTGCGGAGTGGAGACATGAACGGGGTGCTCATCTCTTCTGAACGTCGCGTGGGCGTCATTGGTCAGCCCTTTGATCCGCTTGGTCAATTGCTAGAGGATCAAATAGGCCGCGAACGAGATCTGTTTTTGCCACTGGTAACGCCGGTTGGACATGGGGATCCGGTGGATGAGATCGTGCTTTTGTCGCAAGATGAGGCACTGGCGCATTTTGCAGATTTGGCCAGCGCTGAGGTCCCTTGCACAGTGATGTTACGGCGCAACGACGGAACCCAAGATCCCGAGACTTGGGCGGCCAATTTGCGTGTGTTACGACATTGTCTCGCAGAGCATGACACGGGCCATGTCACGCTTATGGCGGTGACAGAAGAGGCCGCGAAAGACGTCTCTGAACTGTTAGCGTTGCGGGTGTTAGCTTGCCTTGATTTAGTGTCTATTTCAGCGCAACAGACCCGTTTTCCGATCAATCGTCAACACAAAGAAACAACGTTTTTTCTGGATCAAGGAGAGGACACACGCGACGCAAGGCGGATGGAAACGCAGGCGCTTTCTTGGTCCAAGTTGCGGCGATTGGCGCAGATCACCCCAGAGGATGAGCAGGATCAAGACATGGTGGATTTGGCCACCTATGCTAACGGATTTGCGACAGAAAGCGTATTGCCTAGCACGCCCCAGAAACTAAGACTTCTGGCTGTCGTACCCAATGGGGTTGGGTTGGGCCACATCACGCGGATGATGGCTTTGGCATCGGCATTGAAAGAACAGCGCGACGTTGAGGTTCTGTTCTGGTGCTTCTCGCGCGCGGCCGAGATTCTGCAAGCGGCCGGTCACCCGATTGTTCTGCGCCAAACCGCCATGCATTTGCAGGCGCATCCACCGGATTGGCGGGCGTTTGAAACGCATGAATTTGCGCTGCTTGTGCAATCCTTCAAGCCCGACGTCGTGTCTTATGACGGGGCAAATATTGATCGCTTTGTCTTTGACGCCTTGCGCATGCCCGGTTGTGGCAAGACGGGGTTTCTTTGGGTGCGGCGTGGCATGTTGCGACCTGATTCAGACCCGCTGTTTATGGAGAACGAACAGTTTTGCGATCTGATCTTAGAGCCAGGGGATTTGGCGGTCGCCGTCGACAAAGGCCCCACACGTACGCGCAGCGCGCATACGCGTGGGTTCTGTCAGTCGTACGAAAGTGAACCCGTTTCCTTGGCCGTTGGCATGCCATCTTACACCCGCGAAGAGGCCAAGGCGCATATGGGGCTGGGCGCTGGTAAGTACTGTTTGGTGTCTTTGGGTGGGGCCTATGGCGATTGGGATGCGCTCGAATCAGCTTTGGTGGCGCAAGCGCAAAAGCACAAGATCGGGCTGATCTGGGCGCAAAGCCCTTTGGCGGCGCCTCCGCGCACACAAGGCACTTTGGTTCGGCGACTGTTTCCGCTGAGCCGGTATTTGGCGGGGATCGACGGGGTCGTGACGGCGACGGGGTATAACAGTTTTCACGAATTGATGCTGACCTATGACAAGCCGGTTTTGTTTGCGCCGACCAACCACATTCGGATGGATGATCAGGTGGCGCGCGCCAGCTATGCGGCAGATCAGGGTTGGGCGTCGGTCGTGCAAGCGGATGCGCCAGAGGGGCTGGAGCAAAAGATCGATGCGTTTATGCAGCAGGTGCAAACGGGTGAGAGCTTTGCGAACCGCCCGAAGCCACGGCTGAACACAGCAGCCTTGGACCAACAGATCGCGCGGGTGCTGACACCGTTTCAGCGCGACAGTCAACCGGAGGATGCCCGATGAGCAAAGCCTATTCAGCCGGTTTGGTCAGTCGTTTGACCCGCGAGAATAAAACTATCGGGGCGCGGCTCGCGCAGTTGGAGTTTCAGAACCTGAACAGCGAGTTAGACCAAACAGACCTATTCGACTTGGCTTTGGACTTTCCTGAAAAGCAGATGGCCTCGCCTGTGGCTGTTCCGAATATTTCAGCCACACCTATTGCGCCGCATTTGCCTGCGTTGAATGTGACCCTCGGCAAAACCGCCTGGACGAGCGAGCCGCAGGCGTTGCCCGTGGTGGGTATCTTGGTACGCGATTTGGAAAGTGCGCTGTTGCGGTTCGCCTTGCGCACGCTTTTGCGCAAACACTATATCGACCCCTTTGCCCGCTATGTCTTTCTGTGTGAGGTCATGCGCCCTATCCCGTTTTTGGGCCGGTATGAATTCACCTATGAATACGTTGGCCAGCAAGATCCGGTGGAGATCGCACAGAGGATGCGGCGTAGATATGGCATGGTGCAATTGCGTGATCTGACCTCGGGTGAAGCGCTTTGGAAGCTGATGAGCAACCCTTTGCACACAGGTGGCTGAATCTTGCCTGCAACTATTATGTGAATTTTTTCACGTGACCTTGGGAAAAAGCTTTCTTAAACCCTCCGCAAGCATCATTCTGAAAGCGTAGATAAGAGCGCATAGGAATATGCCTTAGAATTTGGAATTGAGGACGACAGTATGAAACAGCCTATCGCAGGCGCGCTGCTGGTGTGCGCGGCGCTATTCTCCGCGCAAGGAGCCCTTGCCGCCAAAGCCACATGTGCCGATCGAGATCATGTTACGACGCAGCTTGCCAAACAATTCGGCGAAGCGCCCGTGGCCAATCAAGTCAGCCGTAGCAATCGCATTCTAGAGGTGTTTGCCTCACCCGGTGCGAAGACATGGTCGATTGTGATTACCTTGCCAGATCGCAACCTGTCTTGCCTAGCGGCAACAGGAAAAGGCCAAGCCCCCCTCAAACGAACGCTTGGTTCGTTATCATAAGAACTTAGCCTTTTCGGGGGGCCTCTGAACGGCTGTTAGCCGTCACAATCTTTGCCGCCTCCACCGCCACCGGCGTTCCAAAGCCATGCATTTAGGTTTGGCTCGGCATCCGGTGTTGCGAGTTTCAGCGAGGCGCGCACAGCGAAATACTGTGCCATCTGACGCGAGTTCCCACGCGAGATTATGGTGTCGAGCCAGCGGGCATCTAGAGCCGCAATCCCCGCATCATCCACCAGCGCATATGAGGTGCGCACGGCGAATTCGATATTGTTTTCCAAATCTGCCATCTCGAGGATGTCCTCGAGTTCATCCGACAGATTGGCCGTCATATCGCGACGTCCTAGTTCTCCGCGCAATTGGTCCCAGTTGGCATTCAGCTGTTCCAGATCATCATTGGCTGGCGGTGCGATCACGGCGGATGCACGGCTGACCGCAAAGGCACCAATGATCAAGCCTTTGATTAGGGCGGACAGGCTGAGAAGTTTTGTTTTCAAACGCATGGCTTAACCCTCCTCTCCGGCTAGTATGATCCCCGCGACTGAGAAATCGTTGCTGGCATCAAAAGGCGCAAAGAAGGTCAGACCGTCTAGCCCCGCTGCATCCAGCAGATCGCTGCGCACTTCGCCATTGGACATGTCGATTGTGGTGCGTTTGGTTTCGGCCACAAGACGCAGATTGTTCAGCGCTTGGTCGTTATCCGCGACACGCTCGATCACATCGAAATTTGTGGTGCCAACCGCGAAAAGGCTGGTGCCGTGAAATTCCGCGAGGATGGGGCTGATGTCGATTTCGACGGTTTCGACCCCTTCAAAGATTGCGCGCTTGTCCTTGTCGATGGAGCCAATGGCGTTCTCGATCAGAATGTCGGATTCCGAGGATGTG
The DNA here is from genome assembly GCA_947499725.1 of uncultured Paracoccaceae bacterium. Classification (GTDB taxonomy): domain Bacteria; phylum Pseudomonadota; class Alphaproteobacteria; order Rhodobacterales; family Rhodobacteraceae; genus Cognatishimia. The sequence continues at coordinate 171,872 of CANMPK010000002.1, forward strand.
CCGCTTGGCGCAAGCACGGTGATGACCTCATCCTGAATGATCACACGTCGACGCAGATCTCCGTTCTCGATGAAGTTCAGCGAAACCTCTTGGTTGAAAGAGGCCCAAGGCAGACGGTCCTCGGCTGAGAATGTCTGTTTGCTGACTTCGGCCTCGCCGACCACATACCCAAGTCCCGCGATTTCCGCATCGATGGGTTCGTTTTCCACACGATCCGTGAGGAACGAGCCATAGCGACGGTCTTCGGTATGGAACAGATCACTGAACCAAATCGTCTCGACCGTTTGAGGGCTGGCAAAGCGCACTTCGAGACGTTCTTCGAAGTCGATCTCGTCGTTCTGCGCGCCGTCTTGGATGCCGACACCATCAATAGGGTCCCAATATATTGTGGCTTCGGTCCAAGTTTCATTGTCGTCGTTCAAACGCGTGGCCCGTAGTGAAATGGGCCCAACGGTACATTCATGTTGACCCAAGCATCCCTTGAAAATCAACGCTCTGAAATCAATCGCCTGCCGCAGCTCTTGATCGATCTGTGACAGGCTTTGTGCCGTTGCGGTCGTCCCTCCTCCTAAGAGTGGGACTGTGGCCGCGAGGGCGATACAGTGTATCCACTTTGTTAACATTATCCTTCTCCCGCTAAGTGTCTGCGGCATTGATTCTTGTTGCAACAGACACGTATTTTCTTATTTAAAAATAACGGATTATGCCGGTTTTGGGTGAAGTCTTTAGGTTATTAACCTATCGGCTAAACGGGCGATGGCCCGATGCTTGGCTAGATCAAGACTTTATTCAGCACACTCTACTATATGTTGTGGGCACCTTGGCCCACGCCGCGCTGGCAGAATGTGTGAAAAAAGACCCACCTAATCGGCTGGTCAGTTCTGCGCGGTTTCCCCAAGTCGCACCGCTTTGTCTGCCCCGATCGCACGCGCAATTAAGCGAGAGCTGTCATAGTTGAGCGGACCGTGTTGGCAGGTGTCGAAGATCTCGTTTTCACGGCAATAGGCGAACATCGCGTTGATGGTGGGCCTGGTGAGTTTGCCTGAAATAGAGCCTGAATAGGCCCCCATTTCCGACAGCTCCTTTTGCACCACATAAACGAAAGCGGTTTTTTCGATACCGCGCAAACGCAGGGCGGCCTGCGCAAAGGCTTCGCCGGTTACAGGTTCGAGTTGCGTGGCCAGATCCCGCGCCGAGGCGGCATGGTTTTTGTAGTTATACTGCGCGCTGACAATCTCGGCCGATTGATAGGCGGCAGGCAACATATCAAGATGATCCGCCACCAGCATTTTGTGTTTTTGCGCGGCATTTGGAATGTAACGGGCTAGGCGTAGATAGGCACGTGCCAGCACTTTGGCCGCGCGTGTATCACCTTGGTCGACTTTGTCTTCCATCGCTTTGGTCACATCCGACAGGTTGAGGCCAGACATACGCGTGGATCGCCGTTCGTGATTGCGCAACAGGAAGTCAGCCGCGCGGCTGTTTCCTTGCAGGGCGAGGCCAGCGAGCAGCGTGTTCGCCTGAGCCTGCGTGCCGCCGATGCCTTTTTGATAGAGCTGCGCCAAGGCCAGTTCAGATCGTGCTTTGTTGGGGCCGTCCAACATCTCTTTGAGCATGGAAAGACCTAATTCAGGCTGAGACGCCGCGCCAAAATCACCTTGGGCGTGATGCTGCGCCATGAGAAAACGCGCGTAGTCACTGCCTGCTGCGCTGGCGGTTTCAAAGCTTTTCAAAGCGGCGTCGCCCTGCCCTAATGCGGCTTGCAGTTGCGCGATACGAAGCAAGGATTTGCGATTGCCTTGGTCATATAGCGCTTGCTGTATGTCCAAAGCCTTGCTGATGTCCGCAGATGAGCTTGCGGTTTTGCGCAGCACTTCGGCTTGATCATATGCGGCCTGCATATCTGTGATCTCCATCGCCGCGACGGGCAATGCCAAGCAGAGGCAGAGCGCGCTGCTGGTGAGAAATTTGAAAGATGCCATGTCGTCCCCTCCTATAGAAATGGCTAATGGGTTAGTTGGTTGGCGCAACGACTTGCGTCGCGCTGCCCGCGCCGAGCGCGATTTGCAGAGCGACGTAGTTCAACGCGCGTTGACGTCGGTTTTGGGCAAGATTGGCTTCGGCGGTGAGCTTGTTGCGCTGCAGCCGCACGAAATCGAGGACCGAGAGTTCTTGCGCGCGGAACACTTCGCGCGACAGGTTCAGCGCTTCGGTATTCAGTTTGACCGCCTGGCTGGACGAGCCCACTGCGTTGTTGAGTTTGCTTTGGGCCAGCAGAAGCGTTTGCGTTTCTTCCATCGCGATCAGCACACGGGATTTCCATTGCAGATAGGCCGCATCGACCCGCGCATGTTGCGCTTTGACCCGCGCCTGACGTGCGCCTTGGTCAAAGATTGGAATGTTCAGCCCCAAGATCGCGATGCCATTGCGTGACGGAGACAAGTCACTGCGCCCCAGCAAGGTACCGGTGAGATCAAGGCTCGGGTATTGCGCGGCTTCCGCTTCGTTGAGTTCGGCCACCGCCAGACGATAAGCGCTTTCGGCGCTGCGAATATCTGGGCGGTTTGACAAGAGATCCGCTGGGACACCCGATGAGGTTTTGATCCGCGGATAAGGCTGGCCATTGTAATTCAGGTTCACCGCATTCACGCCAGCGACTTTGCCAAGCAAGGTGGCGATACGGTTCTTTTGGCGTTCGACCTCGACCAACAACACAGAAATTTCTGCGCGTGTTTCCGAGATTTCAGCAACGGGCTGCAACACTTCGATACGCGTGGTGGCGCCTGCCGCTGCGAGTTCGTTCAGATCAGAAGAGGTTTGCTGCCAAGATTTCAGTTCTTGGTATTTCAACCCCAGCCGCTTTTGCACGAACCGCAGATCGATATACGCCGTGGTGAGGTTTGACAGCACCAACAGACGCGCGGCATCCAGTTCATCTTGGGCGATGAGGCTGCGCGCCCGTGCGGCTTCGTTGCGATAGCGTTGGGTGCCGAAGATCGTGGCGCGTCCCGTGATCGAGGCGAGATTGCGATCACCGCCCAGCGCGCTGTCCGCCACTTGGCCTTCGATCCGGCCGCTGACGTCAAAGACTGTTTCGGTGGTCAACACAAGGGCATCTGCTTCATCCACACGCAGCCGCGCCTGCGCCAGTTGCAGATTGTCTTGCAAAGCAATGGCCACAAGCCTGTCCAACGTCGGATCACGAAAGTTACGCCACCATGCATTTTGCACAGAGACCTTTTGCTGGCTGGCCACAGGCGCTGCGAATTTAGCAGGTAGTGGCGTGGTGGGCTTTTGATATTCCGTGATCTGTCCAAATTCAGCACAGCCCGCCAGCCACAGGCTGCACACGCTTGCGAAACATATTTTTACCGGTCCTATCCCCATCTTTCGTCTCCTTCTATCGCCCTCAAAAAGGCGTTTACGGATCGCAACTGGACGACGGGCCACAACACGGCACCAGCGTCACAGATCACGAGAGATCTGCCCCCTAAAATGTCTTGGATTCAGTCAGTCGGTTCGCGCGACGCTTTCTGCGTTACGCTGGAAACTTATGCCGCAGCACCAGCTCCCAAATATCTACGTTCAATTGCCGCAAGCGTTTGATGCTTTGATCTATGTTGCTGGCTTCCCCTGTCGTGACTGGCTCTGTTTTGCCAACCCGAATATCTTTGCGCCGATCTTGGATGCGCATCATGATGGTCTGCAGCTGCCCCTCTTCCGGATCAAAGGAATAGATGCAGTGGTTGTATTTATTGCGCAGCGCCGCCTCTTTGGTGAGCCGCGCGGTGAGGTCCAATACGTCATCTCGTAACGTCGTTGGAACCGTATTCATCTTTGCCAATCGCTGCACCAGATCGACCCGCGCTCGCGTTGTGCTGAGCGTTAGGAAGATCACCACGGCAACGTCTTTTTGCACTTTCGCGAGGCCAGCTATGAGGTGGATCAATAGGCTTTCCGTATTGGTCCACGTGTAGTTCAACCGGCCTACGCGTTTGAGCACATCATCCAGAACGTCTTCTGGCGCGGCAGGGGTATTGGCTGCACCCACCACTTCCATGTTACGGCCTAACGTGCTGGGCAGTATCAACGAACTTCATCGCCGCCGCTGTGCGGTTGCTGACCTGCAGCTTGGTGATGATGTGATGAATGTGCAGCTTGATCGTATGTTCTGACACCTGAAGCTTTGCGGCGATCTGTTTATTTTGCAGACCGTTCACCACTTCTTCCATCACAGCCACTTCGCGTTCTGTCAGCACGTCCTTCTGGACATCATCCCCCGTAGAGACTGGCTGCAGGGGCGTGACTTGGCTTGGTGACGGGGCTGGGTGATCTTGAACCTCTGGCGGGAAATACGTCCCCCCGCTTAGGAACAAACGCATCACGGCCAACCAAATGTCGATGCTTTGGTTCATGGGCAAGAAGCCCTGCACCCCTGAGGTGCCGCCCAAACGTTCAAAGACGCAATGGGCATCCGCTTCGTTCCAATAGGCCACCACGAAGCTCGGCACTTGTTGTTGTGGAAACTCTGATGCGTTGGCATGCACAAGGTCGCGCACTTTGCGCAAAACCGTGTCACAGACACAGGCATCTACGATGACCAGTCTGATCCCCGACGCATGGTCTGCGATCGTCGCTATGAAGTCATCAAATGACTCGTAGCGTACAGGCAAAACTTCATCAATTTCTTCATCTACGATCCGCAGTACGGTTTGCGTGAAACTCTTTTGCGGTCCAATAAATACGGCAAATTCGCAGTCGGCACCGGATGCCACAATATGTTGGGCTTCCAGCGTCAACGGCGCCAAAGCTCTAACACTTGGCATACGTCCCTCCAACGCTGAGGCGGCTATAAAATTTCATCCAGCCGCTAGTAAGTATACAAAGCCTCGCCTCTCCCACGGCAAAGCTGTCTTCCTTCCCTAACTGCTCGATTGTGCCCTGACTCCTGATGTCGTTGTACGGCATCGACATCTTGGAGTGGTAATGTGTGAAAACAACCTAAGAACGATAGATCGCCGCGTTATCGGGCGTCAATTAATCAAAGGTTTAGTAAAGTTATCCACAGATTATCCCCAGTTCATAAAAGGATTATGTCACCAATTGTGGATAATTTCAATCTGATCCCTAAAATTATTATGTTAATTTCAAGCTGCAGCGCAGAAAACGAAAGATATTTGCGCCCTACCCCCCTGAAAAGGCGAAAATCTAAACTTTAGGTTGAATTGATCACATTTATGTAAACCTAATCTCCAGCTTACCGATTTGGCGCAAATCCGAGACCTTGGTTGGGTCTAAAACGACAGTTTGGGCCGGATTCAATAATAACTACCCCCGGTGTGGATTCTGTCCGCTGTCGTTTTGGCCACTGCTGCCACACGGAAGGGGAAGGAGTTGTGCGGCAACCGAGCCTCGTCACGTTTCAAATCTTTGGATTCAGTCAAACGAAACGCGTCGAGATATTTCACCACAATTGGGTCGACTATGATCACTTTGGAATGACTGGTGATCGATCGCACCCCATTTTAAGGGAGAAGCATCATGCCAGGAAATCGGCATAATCATCTATTTGGTCTGCAAGGCCAACTTCAGGGCCAAGGTCAATTGCAAGGCCAGGGCCAAGATCAAGGTCAAGGTCAGGGACAATCCCAAGGCCAAGGACAGGGTCAGAATCAGAGTAGCGAGAATCTGAATCTGAACGGAAATGGCAACCTGAATGGTAATGGTAACCTGAACGGAAACGGGAACGGCAACCAGAACGACAACGGGAATAGCAACAGCAACTCCAATAACAACTCGACAAGCTCTGATGCTTTGTCGGCGGGTCTTGGAGCTGGGCTGGGTGCTGGTCTTGGTGCCGGTTCAGGGATTGCGACATCAGATGCGGGGTCAACATCCCATTCTGGCTCCAATGCCAACTCAAAATCATCTTCGTCTTCAAAATCCGAAGTCAGCAACAAATCTAAAGTCGATGTCGACGTTAAGGTTGATCTGACGGATTGGGAGCCAACTGACGATGATTTCGCAGACTTTGACCTGCATGGGTCCAAAGTGGGCGACGTCACAATGGCGGATGGCGATATGAACACTGATATTGGTGGCGACATCAATCTTGGTGGTGTTTTGCAGAAGGCACTGGACGGTGCTGGCAATGACACGGGTGTTGTCAACGGCATGTCTAACGCGTTGCAAGACAACGATGTGACCGAAGACGCACGTGTTGCCAACAGTGGCAAATACTCTTCCACTCAGAAAGTCGATGGCGGCAAAGCTGAGTCCGATGAAGGGATTGCCAATGAAGCAGACGGCGGTAGCGCTGGCTCTGCAAGCACAACTGGCGGCAACGGCAAAGCGGATGACGCGAACGGCGGACACGCTCTGGCGCTTGGCGGCATGCACTATGGCAATGCTGGCGGTAAATCCGAAGGCGACGACGGTGGCAACACCGGCAGCGCAACAGCGACTGGCGTTGGTCTAGGTGGCCTAGGCGTTGGTGTTGGTGTTGGCGCGAATGGCGGCACATCCGGTAACGGTGGCAACGGCGGAAGCGGCGGCAACGCAAACAACCAAGGTGGCGGTGGTAACGGTGGCAACGGCGGTAACGCTGGTGCAGCTGGCGGCATCGGTGCAGGTGTTGGCGGTGACTCCGGCGCGTTGGCTGGCGGTGTTGGCGGTGATTCCGGCGCGCTTGGCGGCGGTGTTGGCGGTGACGCTGGCGCAGCGGGCATCGGTCTAGGTGGCGGCCTTGGTCTGCTTCCAATCGGTGCGGGCCTAGGTGGCGCAGACGCTGATGGCGGTGCGGGCACAGGTCTCGCGGGCTCTAGCGGCGGTGATGCTGCGGGTCTGGCGGGTTCTAATGGCGGCGACGCTGGTGGAATTGGCCTTGGTGCATCCAGCTCTGGCGGCAACGATGCTGACGGTGGCGCAGGCGCAATCGGTGGAACCGGTGGTGCAGGTGCAGCTGGCGCAGGGTCTGGTGACGCAAGCGGTGGCACAGCCGGTGGTCTTGGCGCAGGTCAAGGCATGGGCGCAGGCCTCGCAAATGCACAGACGGGTGCTGGCGGCGCTGGTGGTGCCGGCGGAGATGCAAGCGGTTACGGCGGTATGGCCGGAGACGCAGCAGCCGTTGGCGGTGCCGCAGCTGTGACAGGTGGCAATGGTGGCGCAAGCGGCCATGCTTCTGCTGATGGCGGCATGGGCGGCCATACCGGTGGTGCCTGGGGCTCTCACAACGGTGATGATGGCTTTGTGAACGGCTACTCGACTGCTTCTGCAGACGCGGCGCTGGACAACGCGGCCTTCAACCAGAGCATCGTGCAAGGCGCGAACGTTCTGGGGAACACTGTTGATATGACCGTCGTTGGCGGCGGCTATAGCTCTACCCTGATCGGCGACGACGACCTGTCGTAATCGACCTGTGAAACACTGATTTGCGCGGCCTTTGGGTCGCGCAGATCCAACAACAACAAGAGCGAGCAGATATTTTGGTGGACGAATGTCCAATTTAACCGAGGGGCTGCATTATGCTTGACGATAAAACAGAAATCATTGCCCATTTTATCGGTATTTTTGAATTGAAGACCGAAGAAGCGCGCTTGAAAGACCAATACAAAGCTTTCGCCGCTCAGATCGCTGAGAACCCCGATCTTGGTCAACTTCTAAACATCACTGTGAACCTGACCAGCGGCTACGGGTTGGACGATATGTTCCCCTATATTAAATGGCCTTTCAGTTTTGTATCGGTTCCAGTCAGCAACTTTTCTCTGCTTTTGCCTGGCGGCATCGGATTAGCGCCGTTTAACCTTGTAGGCTTTGGAAATCCGGGCGCTTTTTTACCAGCGGTAGGCACACCTGCGGCTATTCAAACCGTCTTTGAAATTCCACTGCCGTCGCAATTGGCAACAGTGAGCGTGCAATATAATGCGCTAGAAGATCTGGATATCTTGAACACTTTTGAAGGGTCTGCGGACTTTATTCCAGCCGCGCTTTTGAATGCTGGTTTGGACTATCTGCAATCGATCGGAGACACCTTGCAAGTGCTGCGCACGCCTGCACCAGCGCAAGATGAAGATCAGATAAAAGAAGCCGGCTTAGCCTTGGCCGATGACGTTGCTTCTCTGAAGGAGGAGGGCGTCGAAAGTGACATCGAAGGCGCGACGATTTTTGCGGCCTTTAATGGCGACACCGATGGGGTCACCATCAATGGTGAACGGGCTGAGGACATGCTTGAGATCGGCGATGTAAGCCACCGGTTTGCGTCCTCTGAAGAGGAAGACGCGGAAGAGATCACTGGTGAGGCAAAATCAGATTCCGGTGAAAGCCTAAGTTCTGAGGATCAAGAAGAGGCCAGCCACGAGGTTATCGCGGGCAGCAATGTCTTACTCAACCAAACCACCACATTTACCAATTGGCTGGATGCGCCGGTGATTTCTGTGACTGGCAAAGCTGTGTCTGCGGATGTGATCAGTCAGGTGAATGTCTGGAGTGATGTGGACCACATCAACGGCGAAAAACATACGCCAGATCAAGGGACCCAAACCTATAATACTGCTGAATTTGAAACCGAAGCTTGGCCCGCAAGAGCCCCAATTGAAGAAATAGACGAGGACGCAGAGGCCGGAGACGGGCCTGACGATGTTGTCGTCGTGACGTTGGAAGGCAATTTGCTGAACTACAACTTCTTCCAGCAGTACAACTTTGCCCAAGATGGCGACGCGCTGAGTATCAGCTTTTCGGCCCATGACACCTTTTTGCAAACGGGCGACAATACGTTGTCCAATGCGGCCAATCTGTTTGGCTTAGGGTTTCATTACGATCTGATCATAGTTGATGGCGATAGCATCGACATTAACTATGTGTCGCAGACCAATGTTCTGCTGGATGGCGATTACCTGTTCCATAACGACGTGTTTGCGGGCGAAATCGAGACTTCGGACAATCTTCTGATGAACTGGGGTCGGATCCACACGGTGGGCGTAGACACATTCCACACCTTAAATGAAGACGAGAATGAAGCGACCGCCGACGCTGGCGAAGACCTGCAACAGGTCGATACCTATCGTGATCACGACGCCTTTGCAGAGCTGGACTTGCTGCGCGTGCTCCACGTCAAAGGCGACCTGCTGAAGCTACAGATCGTCGAACAGGTCAATGTGCTCGGCGATGGGGATCAGTTGGAATGGGCCTCGGAAACGCTGCAATCAGCAGAGGGCGCGAATGTTTCTGTGAACACCGGCCATAACGAGTTGATCAACGTGGCATCAATTGTCGACGCAGGGATAGATTCATCGATTTACACAAATGAAGGCGCTTATACGGATGCCTTTTTGTACCAAGCGGATTTTGTCAGCGAAGAAGATCCGCTGGCTTTGGCGGGCATGGATGGCCTTGCCAGCGAAGCCTTTCTGTTTTTGGCAGATGGGTTGCTTGAGCCAGATCAGACTGAAGACACAGGTATCCACGCCGAGGCCCCAGCAGAGGTGGCAGTGGATATCATGCAGTCCATGCTGGCCTGATTAAGGGGAGAAAAGTTTGAAAGATTATAACACCGGGACAGAAAAGCCACGCGCGCAGAGTGCGGAGGCTCAGGCAGAGCGATCCTCAGATCACACCTCAAAGACAGAACCCAGCGCCGATGGCAAAGGGGCAGAGTTTGACTCGTATAGAGACTCTGTAAGAAAACTTTTGGGTAAGGACGGCAAACAGAAACCGAGTTCGCCCATTCGCGCCAACCAAGGCGGGAACGGTGGCGGAGGCTCTGCCTTTCATACGCGGCTTGGGCCGAATGACTTTTCCAAAGGATTGGATCGCGGCTTAAAAGCGATCCGCAAGAACTTGCTGTTGGTGATCACCTTCACCTGCGCGACGAACCTGTTGATCCTTGCGATCCCCGTTTATCTTTTCCAGATTTCAGACCGCGTGCTGACCAGCCGTTCGATGGACACATTGATCATGCTGACAGCGGTCATTGTGGGCGCTGTTCTTCTGCAAGCCATTCTGGATGCGGTACGGCGATTTGTGCTGATGCGCACGGCAGTGGAAGTGGCCGCCCAGCTCGGGAACCCGATCCTCAGCGCAGCGGCGCGTGCCTCGCTGAATAGCAATGGTCGCGAGTATCAAACGCTCGGGGATTTGCAGCAGCTCAGGGGCTTTTTGGTCTCGGGCACTTTGCTGTCCTTCTTAGACGTTCCGTTCACGCCATTCTTTATTTTGGCGATCTATCTTGTGCATCCGCAATTGGGGATGATCGTTGTGGTCACGGCGCTTCTGCTGTTCTTGATTGCGCTGATCAACCAAAGGATCACCTCGCGCAGTTTTGCCGAGGCAAACCAACACCAAAGCCGCGCGAACCTGCATTTGGATTCCATGGCGCGCAACAGTCAGATCATCAATGCTTTGGCGATGATCCCAGAGGCCGTACGGATTTGGGGTCAAGACACAGCGCGTTCGCTAAAATCACAAGTCAAAGCGCAAGACCGCAATATCATTACGGCAGCCTGTTCGCGGGCTGTGCGCCTTTTGACGCAAATCGGGATTTTGGGCTGGGGGGCCTCGCTTGCGATCAATGGCGAGATCACCGGCGGTATGGTGATTGCCGCCTCGATTATCGCGGGACGTGCCCTCGCGCCTGTGGAAGGTGCGATTGAAGGGTGGAACCATTTCTTACTGTCGCGCGCCGCTTATGGGCGGATTGCGCAGTTGCTCAGAAGTTCGCCGCTGAACAAGGATCGTTTGATCCTACCCAATCCAGAAGGTCGATTGGATGTAGAACGGTTGTTGTTTGTGCCCCAAGGCACCAAACGCGTCGTGCTGAATGGGCTTAGTTTTTCGATGTCACCCGGCGAGTCGCTCGCGATTATCGGCAACTCGGGGGCAGGTAAAACAACGCTTGGGAAAATGCTGGTTGGCTCGATCCTGCCGACATCAGGCGCGGTTCGCCTTGATCTGATGGACTTACGCAATTGGGATCAGCGTCAGCTTGGCACCAATGTGGGCTACCTGCCGCAAGATGTGCAACTGTTCCCAGGCACGATCAAACAGAACATTGCCCGCATGCGCGAAGACGCCACGGATGAGCAAATTCACACAGCCGCTGTATTGGCTGATGTGCATGAGATGATCGCCAGCTTTCCTGAAGGCTATGAGACGATGGTCGCCGCAGATGGCACGCCTTTGTCGGGCGGGCAAAAGCAACGTATCGCTTTGGCGCGGGCATTCTTCGGAGAGCCCCGTTTGGTGGTTCTGGACGAGCCAAACTCGAATCTAGATACGGCTGGTGATGCCGCTTTGGCGCGCGCGATGGCCCATGCAAAGGCCCATGATATGACGGTGATTGTTGTGACACAGAAGCCGTCTCTGCTTGGGTCGGTGGATAAGATCATGCTGATGGCTGATGGCAGTATTGCCATGTTCGGGTTCCGTCAGCAGGTGCTGCAACAGCTGGAGCAACGACGGCGCGGCGCAGAAGCTCAGCAACAAGCCCCTGCCCCGCAGAACAATCCAAACTTGAACGGCCCAGAGCCTGCATAGGATACGATCATGACAATTCTACCAGCTCCATATGAACGCACTCAGCCGCAAGAATGGTATTCAGAACTGCCCCGTCAGGTTTGGCGCATTGGGCTGTTCGGGCTGTTGTTGATGACCTTTTGCCTTGGCGGGTTTGGCTATTGGGCCTTTAGCGCGCCTTTGGCCGCAGCCGTTGTTTCGCAAGGCAGTTTCGTTGCCACTGGCCGCAACAAAATCCTTCAGCACTTTGAGGGCGGGATCATCGATCAGATCATTGTTTCGGAAGGAGATTTTGTAAATGCAGGAGACCCGCTGATCACGCTGGATACCACAGCAGCTGAAACCAAATTGAAAGAGTTGCGCCTGCGTAGTGCCCGTCTTGAAGCGATGGTCTCTCGGTTTCAGGCGGAATATGCCAGTGCCGAAAAGCTGGAATTTCCCCTTAGCCTCAAGACGCAGGCCAATGACAATGTGGACCTGTCGCAAATCCTGAACAATCAGATGCAAAGCTTCACCCTGTCGCGTGACAAGCTGCAAAACGAGTTAGGCTTGCTGGACGCCAATATTTCAGCGCAAAAGCTGCGCAAATGGGGATACCAAGAACAACGGCAATCTTTGCAGAAACAAGTGGTGCTGCTGGAAGAAGATTACGAGTCTAAAGCAACGTTATTTGAAAAGGGGCTGACCCGTAAAACTGAAATCAATTCGTTGCAACGCTCGATCGTAGAAGCATCTGGACAGATCGCACGTGTCGCCGCCGAGATTGGCGAAAGCGATTCCATGATCGACAAGTTCAAGAAGCAGGCAATCCAGACCCAGCATGCCTATAAAGAGGCCGCATTGGATGAGCTAAACGCAGCACAAGCAGAGCTGGACAGCATCACCGAACAGATTTTACAGGCACAGGACGTGCTGCGGCGTACGGATATTGTCGCGCCCGTGGCTGGCACCGTTGTGCGCATGTATTACCACACCTCTGGCGGGGTTATTAAAGGCGGACAAGAGATTGCAGAGATCATCCCGCATGACGCTCCGCTGATCATTGAGACGCTGATACCACGCAACGACATCGACAGCGTGCAATTGGGCCAACACGCCTTTATTCGGCTGTCTGCTTTGAACCAACGCACAACACCGGTGCTGGATGGTGAGGTGATTTATGTCTCTGCAGATTCAATTTTGAACCAGTCAGATCAAACGAATCCTGAAGTCTATATTGCACGTATCAATCTGGCGACGGAATCGCTCGGCCAAGTGCCGGGATTTGCTCCGACCCCGGGCATGCCTGCCGAGATCTTGATCACGACGCAAGAACGTACGTTCTTTCAGTATCTCACGAAACCCATCGTGGATTCCATGTCTCGCGCCTTCCGTGAAGACTAAGCCTAGGATTTCTTACGCTTCAGCGTGTCACCAAAGTCGATCTTCGGTGTGAGTTCGATCAGGCTTTTGGCCTCTTCGCCAGCCACGCGCGCTGCGATGATCTTGGCCGCTTTGCGCCCAGAAGCGCGACGGCATGCATCCATCGTCGCCAGACGCCGTGGCAGGCCATCCAAAAGTTCAACACCATTGAAGCCAGCAAGACCAATTTGGCCTGGCACATCGATGCCTTGGTCCAACAGATACAGCAAACCACCCGCGCCGATCATGTCATTTGAATAGTAGAGGAAATCTAGATCAGGTGAGCGGTTCAACATCATCTCGGTCATCTCGCGCCCTTTGGCGAGGGCAGAGCCGCCTGAGTAGAATTCTTGATCGTGCACCTCGACGCCACCTTTGGCGAGCGCCTCTGTGAAGCCTTCGAACCGTTTGCGGGCGCGGTGATCCAGCGGCATTTTTGTGCCGAGGAAACCAATCTTTTCGTAACCAGCCTTCAGGATCTGTTTCGCCATTTTGCGCCCAGCGCGACGGTGGGAAATGCCAACGGCCGCATCCACCGGAGTGCCATCAATGTCCATAATCTCGACCACAGGAATGCCAGCGGAGCGCATCATGGCTTTGGCGGCCTCTGTATGCTCCAAACCCGCGATGATCACGCCAGACGGGCGCCACGAGAGCATTTCATACAGAACCTTTTCTTCCTTTTCAGGGATATAGTCTGTGACACCGACAACAGGCTGCAAACCCGTATCTTCCAAAACTTCGCTGATACCGCCCAGCACCTCGGGGAAAACCATGTTGGAAAGGGACGGAATGATCACCGCAACCAAATTCACGCGCTGGCTGGCCAAAGCGCCCGCGATTTTGTTGGGCACATAGCCAAGTTCCTTCGCGGCCTGCAGCACTTTTTCGCGCGTGCGATCAGACACATCGCCCCGATTGCGCAGAACGCGGCTTACGGTCATTTCAGAGACGCCAGAGGCTTCGGACACGTCGCGTAGTGTCAGCGAGCGATGAACTTCGTTGGCCAAGAAGACATTCCTTTAGTTGGTTAAGGGCAGCTTACTGTGAGCGCTCTGTAATGATCAAGCGTTGCAATGTCTGCGCGGCATATGGTCATGCGACACCGGCTTGCGTTCCGGCCTTTGACATTTGGCGACCCCGGCAGGATTCGAACCTGCAACCTGCCCCTTAGGAGGGGGCTGCTCTATCCAGTTGAGCCACGGGGCCGATGTCTGTGACCAGTTTGCTTTGGGTAAAACAAATACAGCGTAAATCAAAGTGGATTTACCCTGCCCCACCCTCAAAAACGGATGTGACGCCTGGCCAAATGGGTCACGAAAATGCATCGCGCTGTCGCAAAAGTGTGAAGCGAATTCATCGCCCGTGCCCTAGAAATTCAGCCCTATCCACGTCATCTTAGGGACAGGCCCAAACGGGCTCTTATGATAAAGGAAATCATCATGACTCGCCTAATGAATATCTTCACGGGCGGCGCGATGGCGGCTTTGATCCTCCCTCTCACGCTTGCTGCACCAGCAGCAGCCCATACATCAGACCAACGGTTTGACCGCTACGACTTGCTCGTCGGTGTAAACCCTGTGCAGCGCGCCCTGTCTGGGGAGCATCTGCAACGCAACCAGCTTTCCCCAGATCGCAGACCGATCTGGCCGCATTTGTACTATGGCGGTACAGATGTGGTTGAGCTGTTTGACCAACTTGCGCCGTTCAGCCAACCCGCTGGACTCCAACAAAACTAGGCAGTTTGCCCTCCTGATCGCACCCCTCTTGGCGTGAAAGGCTTTTCCCTCGGGTCCTTTGGCGCTAAAGGAGGGGTGAAACAGGAGAGCATCTATGTCCGTCAACAGCTTTGGCCATCTTTTCCGTGTGACCACTTGGGGTGAAAGCCATGGGCCTGCCCTTGGTGCAACTGTCGACGGCTGCCCGCCAAATGTGCCGGTTGATGCAGAGATGCTGCAAGTGTGGCTCGACAAGCGCCGCCCTGGTCAGAACAAGAACACCACTCAGCGCAACGAGCCGGATGCGGTGAAAATTCTGTCGGGTGTGTTTGACGGCAAATCCACGGGCACGCCGATCCAGCTGATGATCGAAAACACCGATCAGCGCAGCCGTGACTATGGCGAGATTTCTCAGACCTTCCGCCCAGGTCATGCGGACATCACCTATCACCAGAAATACGGCAACCGCGACTATCGCGGGGGTGGCCGGTCTTCTGCGCGTGAAACAGCGGCGCGGGTTGCGGCCGGCGGTGTGGCGCGTGAAGCCATCAAGGCGCTGGTGCCGGGCCTAGAGATCAAAGGCTACATGACCCGCATGGGCGATGTAGAGATTGATCGCGATGCTTTTGATTGGGATGCAATCGAGCAAAACGATTTCTGGATTCCAAACGGCGCTGACAAAGCGCAAGAGTGGGAAGACTACCTGCAAGCGCTGCGCAAGGCGCATGATTCCGTGGGTGCCGAGATTGAAGTTGTGGCGCGCGGCGTTCCAGCCGGTATCGGCGCGCCGATCTATGGCAAGCTGGATACAGATCTGGCAGCCGCGATGATGTCGATCAACGCAGTAAAAGGTGTTGAGATTGGCGAAGGCATGGCCGCCGCCCGTCTGAAAGGCACCGAAAACGCCGACGAGATTTACATGGGCGAGAACGGGCCCGAGTATTCTTCCAACCACGCAGGTGGCATTTTGGGTGGCATTTCCACCGGTCAGGATGTTGTTGTGCGCTTCGCGGTTAAGCCGACCTCTTCCATTCTGACACCACGCCAGTCGATCCGCATTGACGGCTCTCCGATTGAGGTGGTCACCAAAGGCCGTCACGACCCATGTGTGGGCATTCGCGCCGTGCCTGTCGCCGAAGCCATGATGGCCTGCGTGATCTTGGACCACCTGCTGCTGCATCGCGGGCAGGTTGGCGAGAACCAAGGTAAAATCGGGTAAATGAGCGAAACAAGCCGCCAAACACCGAATGTGTCACGCGGCATTTTGCTTAAGGTGACAGCGCTATTCCTCTTCACCATCATGGCTTCGCTGGTGAAGGCTGCGCAGCCCGCCGTACCACCTTACGAAGCTGTCTTCTTCCGATCTTTCTTTGCGATGCTGGTCATCATTGTCTGGCTGATCTTGCGAAAAGAATTGCGCACCGGCCTGAAGGTAAAGAACCCCATGGCGCATTTTTGGCGTGGGGTGATTGGTACCACATCAATGGGGCTTGGCTTTGCAGGGCTAGGGCTTTTGCCATTGCCTGAAGTGACTGCGATTGGCTTTACCGCGCCGATGCTGGTGGTGGTCTTTGCGGCCATTCTGCTTGGCGAACGTATCCGCCTGTTTCGTTTTTCTGCGGTTGTGATCGGGCTGATTGGTGTGGGTATTGTTGTGTATCCGCGCCTGACTTTTCTGAGTGGCGATACCGTGGAAACGATGCTGGTGCTTGGCGTGGCGCTGACGCTTGGCTCTGCTGTTTTTCGCGCCTTGGCCCATATCCACATTCGCAAACTCGCGCAGGCAGAACAAACCTCTGCCATTGTCTTTTATTTCTCGCTGACCGCCACTGTATTGTCTTTGCTCACCCTGCCTTTGGGCTGGGTTGTGCCCGGCCCGACAGAGCTGACCTATCTGATCTGTGCGGGGCTTGTGGGCGGTCTTGCGCAGATTTGCCTAACCTCGAGCTATAAGTTTGCAGAGGCCTCCTTGCTTGCGCCGTTTGACTATGTGTCGATGCTATATGCGATTGCCTTCGGGTACGTCCTGTTCTCCGAAATCCCGACATTTAACACCTTGGCGGGGTCTGTACTGATTGTGATTGGTGGGATCATCATCATTTGGCGTGAACGCCAGCTGGGGCTGAAGCGCGGAAAAGCCCGCCCGAATATGACACCACAAGGGTAAGCCCAAAAGAAAAGCCGGGCAAAATGCCCGGCCTACAAATCTTCGCTGCATTGGCGCTTAGGCGCGCACAAGCGCCTCGTAGCTTTCTGCTACATCGCGGGTGATGTCACCCACTTCGAAAGTATGCTCGCCGATTTGGCCAACTGGGGTCACTTCTGCCGCTGTACCTGTCAGCCAGCACTGTTCGAAATCAGCCAGTTCTTCCGGCATGATGTGACGCTCGATCACGTTGATGCCCTTGTCTTTCAACATCGCAATGATGGTTTGACGTGTGATGCCGTTCAAGATCGCGTCTGGGATTGGCGTATGCACTTCGCCATCTTTCACGAAGAAGACGTTTGCACCTGTCGCTTCGGCCACATAGCCGCGGTAATCCATAAACAGCGCGTCCGAGCAGCCCTTGGCTTCCGCTGCGTGCTTGGACATGGTGCAGATCATATAAAGACCCGCCGCTTTCGCCGCAGTTGGAATGGTTTCAGGGGATGGGCGTTTCCACTTTGCGATGTCCAGCTTGGCGCCTTTCATCTTAGCGTCGCCATAGTAGGCACCCCATTCCCAGCAAGCGACAGCCACGCGCACTGGGTTTTTGGCAGAGGCCACACCCATATCTTCACCCGCGCCGCGCCATGCCACAACGCGTACATAGGCGTCTGTTAGGCCATTGGCTTCCAGCGCTTCATATTTCGCTTTTTCCAGCTCTTCCACTGTGTAAGGGATCGGCATGTCCAGCAGCTCGCCAGACTTCAGCAAACGCTCGGAGTGTTCCACGCTTTTGAAGATTTTACCGTTATAGGCACGCTCACCTTCAAAGACAGAGCTGGCATAGTGCAGCGCGTGGCTCAGGATGTGAACATTTGCATCTCGCCATTCGACCAGTTTGCCGTCCAACCAAATTTTGCCGTCGCGATCATCATATGCGCCCGCCATGTCATGTCCTTCTCTGGATTAGGTAAATTCCAAATGTTGCGCGAAATAGGTCCTGATCGGCCATAAAATATCGCAAAAACTGGGATTCGCTACCAATTCACCCTTGGAGTGTCAACAAGGCTGACATAGTGTAATCGGCAAGACTTTAAAATTTTATTGGAAACAACCGGATGGGCGAAATTCAACGCGGCGAAAGCTTGCTATTTTTGACAGATGAACAGATCCGCCAAGGGATCGAGGCCATCTATTTCGCATATCGTAGCTTGCTCAGCGAACCTGATCGAATCCTAGAAACGATGGAATATGGCCGCGCGCACCACCGCGCCGTGCATTTCATCAATCGCGCACCAGGCACAACAGTGACCAATCTGCTGGAAATCCTTGGTGTTACGAAGCAATCGCTGAACCGCGTGTTGCGCACCCTCATCGAAGATGGGCTGGTGGAAAGCCGTATCGGCAAACACGACAAACGCGAGCGTAATCTGTTTCTGACCGACAAGGGCCGCGCGCTCGAATCTGAACTGTCTGATCCTCAACGCGAACGCATGCGCCGCGCCTATCGCGAAGCGGGGCCAGAGGCTGTGTCTGGGTTCCGCAAATTACTCGAAGCGATGATGGATACGGAATTGCAGATCAAATACGCCTCGATGCGGGAGAACAAGGATACATGAACTTTCAGCCACATCTTTTGATCGTTGATGATGACGAGCGCATTCGTGGGCTTTTGCAAAAGTTTCTGATCCGCAATGGTTTCTTGGTATCGGCCGCGCGTGATGCGGCCCATGCGCGCCGCATCTTGTCGGGGTTGGACTTCGACATGATCGTCATGGATGTGATGATGCCTGGAGAAGATGGCGTGAGCCTGACAAAGGCCATTCGTGAAACATCCACCACACCGATTTTGTTGCTAACCGCAAAAGGCGAAACCGAAGATCGGATTGCTGGGCTAGAGGCCGGAGCGGATGATTATCTGTCCAAGCCTTTTGAGCCGAAAGAACTGCTGCTGCGCATCAACGCCATTCTGCGCCGTGTGCCAGAAGCGGATGACGCCGATAGCGCGCCAAAGGTGCTGCGTCTTGGCGATATTCGCTACGACATTGAACGGGGCGAGATGTGGCAGGGCGACGATTTGGTGCGCCTGACCGCGACCGAGATTCAACTGATGAAGATCTTTGCTGCCACACCCGGCGAGCCGATTACGCGCAGCAAGTTGGTCGAGGATCTGGGCCGCGACCGTGGCCAAGCGCAGGAACGCGCTGTGGATGTTCAAATCACGCGTCTGCGCCGCAAGATCGAAACCGACCCAAAGCAGCCTCGTTACCTGCAAACCGTACGCGGTGCGGGCTATATGCTAGCCCCTGATTGATCCAAGCCATGACAACGGCGCTTTATTCACATGCAGAGTGTTTGAACCACGTCACCCCTGAGGGACATCCTGAACAGGTGGCGCGGCTATCCAGCATTATGCAAGCGCTTGAAGATGTCACCGGCCTTGATCGCCGCGACGCGCCAGATTGCAGTGATGCAGATATTCTACTGTGCCATCCTCAGGCCCATCTGGATCAGATGACAGCGCAGTCTCCCACTGCGGGTTTGGCCATGCTTGATGCCGACACACATATGTCTGCGGGGTCTCTTGGTGCTGCGCGCCGCGCAGTTGGGGCCAATATTGCGGCTGTTGATGCTGTACTGTCTGGCGAGGTGCCCAATGCCTTTATCGCTACACGCCCACCGGGCCATCACGCCGAACAAGAAACGCCAATGGGTTTTTGCCTGTTTGGCAATGTTGCCATCGCGGCGCGGCATGCGATCAAACGCCATGGGCTCGACCGTGTGACCATCGTGGATTTTGACGTACACCACGGCAACGGCACGCAGGCGCTTTTGTGGAATGAACCCAAGGTGCAGTTCTTTTCCAGCCACCAAAGCCCGCTTTGGCCCGGCTCTGGCCACCCCCATGAAACGGGCGGGCACAACAATATCTTCAACCACCCTCTGCCGCCGCAGTCTGGCGGTTATGAGATGCAATCGCTGTATGAAGACGACATCCTTCCCGCAATCGACCGCTACAAGCCCCAGCTCATTTTGATCTCAGCAGGGTTTGATGCCCATACCGCTGATCCCTTGGCGCAGCTCAATTGGGAAACAGACGATTTTGCATGGATCACCCGTCAGCTTTGCGACCTCGCGTCGCGACATTGCAATGGTCGAGTGATCTCGACTTTGGAAGGGGGTTATGATCTTAAGGCGCTGGCGGAATCGGTGGCCGCCCACGTGAAAGTTTTACAGGAGTTCAGTACATGAGTGACACGCCCGTAGCGGAAATGAGTTTTGAGCAAGCCATGAGCGAGTTGGAACAGGTTGTGGGCCAACTGGAACGTGGTGATGTGGCACTGGATGATTCCATCAAACTGTACGAACGCGGCGCAGCCCTGAAGGCACGTTGCGAGGCCAAGCTGAAAGAAGCTGAAGAAAAAGTCGCCGCGATCACTTTGGATGGGAATGGCGAACCAAGCGGCCTGACACCGGTCGAAGGCCAGTAACATGTTCAAACCCCGCTTGGCAGACAGCGCCGCAGCAGTGCAGGCGCATCTGGAAGATGTGATGCAGCCGATGGGCGATTTGCCCGTTGTGCAAGCCATGCGTTACGCCGTGCAAGGTGGTAAAAGTTTGCGAGCCTTTCTGGTGATCGAAAGCGCGCGTCTGCACGATATTCCAGTGGTACAATCCATTTGGCCAGCCTCCGCGATTGAGGCCATGCATGCCTATTCGTTGGTGCATGACGATCTGCCATGTATGGACGATGACGATACGCGCCGAGGCCAACCCACCGTTCACATCAAATGGGACTATGCCACTGCAGTTCTGGCAGGCGATGCGTTGCAAAGCCTCGCCTTTGAATTGGTGGCTGCAGAGCATTCTTCGCCCTTGGCTACGGTGCGCGCAGATATGGCGCTGAGCTTTGCGCAAGCCGCTGGTGCGCGCGGTATGGTTTTAGGGCAAGCATTGGATATGGCAGCGGAAACCGCCGATACACCGCTGACCCTTGAAGAAATCACAGCGCTACAAGCGGGCAAGACTGGCGCCTTGTTCAGCTGGTCCGCCGAAGCAGGTGCGCGTTTGGCCGAGGCCGACACAGCGCCCTTGAAACGTTACGCGGATGGCCTGGGCCTTGCCTTCCAGATTTGGGACGATGTGCTAGATATTGAAGGGGACGCCAGCAAAGTTGGCAAAACCCTCGGCAAAGACGCCAAAGCGGGCAAAGCCACCTTTGTATCCTTGCTGGGCATGGATGCGGCAAAGGCGCGCGCAGCCGAGCTGATCGAGGACAGCTGTGCCGCATTGGATGTATACGGAAAAGACGCTGACGCCTTGCGAGAGGCCGCGCGCTTCGTTATCTCGCGGGACAGCTAAGAAAAGGGCAAGCTATGTCTGCCAGACCCGATACTCCGCTTCTGGACCGTGTGAACACGCCGGAAGATCTGAAACAGTTCAGCGACGCAGAACTGGCCCAAATCGCACATGAGTTGCGGTTGGAAACGATCTCGGCTGTTTCGGTCACAGGTGGGCATCTGGGCGCGGGCCTTGGTGTGGTCGAGCTGACAACCGCTCTGCACGCGGTTTTTGACACGCCGCGCGACAAAATCATCTGGGATGTGGGTCACCAATGTTACCCGCATAAAATCCTGACAGGTCGCCGCGATCGCATCCGCACGCTGCGCACCAAAGATGGCCTATCTGGTTTCACGAAACGCTCTGAATCCGTGTTCGATCCGTTTGGCGCAGCGCATAGCTCTACGTCGATCTCTGCCGCTTTGGGCTTTGCCGTGGCGCGCGATCTGGGTGGCAAATGTGATGGCGGCCTTGGCGATGCGATTGCTGTGATCGGCGATGGTTCGATCAGTGCCGGCATGGCCTATGAAGCGATGAACAACGCAGGCCATCTGGGCAAACGCTTGTTTGTGATCCTGAACGACAATGACATGTCGATTGCGCCGCCTGTTGGCGCAATGTCGTCTTACCTGTCACGCCTGTATTCCGGCGAGCCGTTCCAAGAATTGAAAGCCGCTGCCAAGGGCGCAGTTTCCCTGCTGCCAGAGCCTTTCCGTGAAGGGGCTAAGCGCGCCAAAGAAATGCTGAAAGGCATGGCCGTTGGCGGCACTTTGTTTGAAGAGCTTGGCTTTAGCTACATCGGCCCCGTTGATGGCCATGATATGGACCAACTGCTGCCGATCCTGCGCACCATGCAAGAACGCGCGACGGGTCCTGTGTTGCTGCATGTAGTCACGAAGAAGGGCAAGGGCTACGCCCCAGCCGAACAAGCCCGCGACAAGGGCCATGCGACGGCCAAGTTCGATGTGGTCACCGGCAAGCAACAAAAGGCGCCATCCAATGCGCCAAGCTATACCAGCGTGTTTGGCCAAACCCTGACCGACCTTGCCGCGCAAGACAGCAAGATCGTGGCAGTGACCGCTGCAATGCCAGATGGCACCGGCCTAAACCTGTTTGCAGAACGCTATCCAAGCCGTTGCTTTGATGTGGCGATTGCCGAACAACACGGCGTGACCTTCTGCGCCGCCTTGGCGGCTGGTGGCATGAAACCTTTTTGCGCGATGTATTCGACCTTTTTGCAGCGCGGCTATGACCAAGTCGTGCACGATGTGGCGATCCAACGCCTGCCAGTGCGCTTTGCCATCGACCGCGCAGGTCTGGTCGGCGCGGATGGCGCGACCCATGCGGGTAGCTTTGACGTAGCCTTTATGGCCAATCTGCCCGGCATGGTCGTGATGGCCGCCGCGGATGAGGCAGAGCTGAAGCACATGGTTGCGACCGCAGCCGCTTATGACGACGGCCCGATTGCCTTCCGGTATCCACGTGGCGAAGGCGTTGGCGTTGATATGCCAGAACAGGGCGAGATCCTTGAGATCGGCAAAGGTCGTATGATCCAAGAGGGCAAACGCGTTGCGCTGCTGTCTTTCGGCACGCGACTGGAAGAAGTGCGCAAGGCAGCTGATGCCTTGCAAGCCAAGGGTATCACGCCAACCATCGCGGATGCGCGTTTTGCCAAGCCATTGGATCAAGACATGATCCTAGAGCTGGCACAAAACCACGAAGCTTTGATTACCATCGAAGAAGGCGCTGTGGGCGGGTTTGGCTCTCATGTGGCGCAATTGCTGGCCGAAGAAGGCGCGTTTGATCAGGGGCTAAAGTATCGCTCTATGGTGCTGCCGGATATCTTTATCGATCAGGCCAGCCCGCATGATATGTATGCGGTGGCTGCAATGAATGCAGAGCAGATCGAGGCGAAGGTTCTGGATGTTTTGGGTGTTGCCCAGATCGGAAGCCAGCGCGCTTGATGGAGGGCGCTGGGGCTTTGCCCCAGACCCCAAGGTATTTTCACCAAGAAAAAGTCAGGCTTGTTCTTCTTTAAGCATGGCGTGCAGCGCAGATTTGAAATCTGGGTATTTCAGCGTGACGCCAAGTTCGTCTTTGATGCGGTCATTGCGCACGCGCTTGCTGTCTGAATAAAAGCTGCGGGCCATCGGACTCATCTTTGCCGTTTCAAAGGGCACAGCAGGGGGCGGCGGCATATCCAGCAATTTGGCCGCATATTCGATCACCACTTCTGGCGGTTGCGGATCGTCATCACATACGTTGTACACGCGCCCCGGATTGGGTCGATCGATCGAGGCATGCAGCACCTGCGCGATGTCATCCACATGGGTGCGGCTGAAAACTTGGTTCTTCTTGATCACCCTTTGCGCAATGCCCTTACGCAGTTTCGCAAAAGGCCCACGCCCAGGGCCATAGATGCCCGCCAGGCGGAAGACATGTACAGGAAGATCCGTAAGCGAAAGCCATTCTTCTTCGGCCTCAACACGGCGTTGTCCGCGGATTGTGGCCGGATCAAGCGGAGAGGTTTCATCCACCCAGCCCCCATCATGATCGCCATACACACCAGTTGTGGACAGATACCCCACCCATTTCAACTGCGGCGCCATCTGTAAAATCTGCGGTTTGATCTCGCGCAGAATTGGGTCGCCGTCTTCGTCGGGACCCGCAGAGGTCAGGATATAGCTGACCTTCGGCATGCCCTGTTTCACAGCATCCGGCCACAGCATCGGTGTGACGCCTGCGGCGCGCATGGCCTCGAACTTTTCAGGTTTGCGTGTGGTGCCGATGATGGTCCAGCCGAGGGGAACCAGCCGTTCCGCCAGAGCTTGCGCTGAAAATCCGTGTCCAAGTGAGAGCAGTGTTTTAGAGGTATCCGTCATAGGGGCACCCTGAAGTTATCGCGCGGCACATGCAAGCGTATCAGTGGTTATTGCGCTTGCAGTTTAAAGCACATCAATCTTTTGCTGGGTTTGTGGGCAGCGCATCCCCGCGAAGAAAACCTGCAAGATATCCGCAAACACATCAGGCGCACCGGGGACTTGTTCAAACAGGGTCGCCATGCTGCGCAGCTTTTGCGCATCCACTGGCCCCAAAATCGCTTCGGGGGATTTGTCGCGATGCATCATCAGCGCAATGCAGTTCTCTAGCAAATGCACGCCCAACACGGGATGCGCCAGAAACCGTGTCGCCTCTTCCAAATCTTCCAGCCCGAATTTGATCGCACGCGGCGAGTTCCCTAGACCGCGCAGCTGCGGCAATTCCCACCACATCCAATGACTCAACTTTAGGCCACCGCGCAGCTCTACTAATGCCTTGGCGTGTGTCAGCTCTTGGGCATGCACAAAGTGATCAAACTCTGGCCTCTTGCGCATCAGGTCTCGCTTTTCTGCGCGGCGCGGTCGATATGTCCGAGGTCTTTTTCCGGATCAATCACATCGCGAATACGTGCCTTCAAGACCTTCGCTTCGGGAAAGCCTCCGTCGCGCTTTCGCTCCCAGATAAGGGTCTGATCCACCTTAACTTCGTAAGTTCCGCCCATATCATCGGGCACCAAAGTCACGCCGCCTAGATCATTCTGGAAGGTTTGCAGCAGCTCTTGTGCCATCCATCCGGCACGCAGCAGCCAGTTGCATCCGGTGCAGTAGGAAATCGTTACGATCGGTTTGCTCATGGGGTCGTCTTTCTATTGGCGCGTTGTGGCGATTTTGACAGCCAGCCCGACGAACACAAGCCCTGCGATGCGGTTCATCCAAACCTGAACAGAGGGAGAATGACGCATCTTCTCACTCAGCCCACCCGCCAGAATGGCGATAGAGCCAAACACGATCAGCATGACACAGATGAATAAAGCGCCCAATTGCGCCACCTGCCAGACCAAACCGCCCAGCGCGGGATCCGTGAATTGCGGGAAAAACGCGAGGAAGAAGATCGCCACCTTTGGGTTGGTGATATTCATGATGAAGCCCCGCCGATACAGCGCCAAGGCCGACTGGCGCGGGGCTTGATCGCCAATGCGTTGCGCGGGGGCGCGAAAAGCCTGATAGGCCAGATACAACAAATACCCTGCCCCAATCAGTTTGATCGCCGTGAACGCTATAGCGCTTGTTTGCAAAACAGCCGCCAAGCCCAAAGCCACGGCCAAAGCATGTAACACCAGACCCGTGGCCAATCCCAACACCACCCAAAGGCCAGAGCGCACGCCGTTCAGCGCCGATTGCGTCAGCACGAATATATTGTCAGGTCCGGGGGCAAGCGCCAACAATCCAGCGGCAGCGGCAAATGTCACAAAGGTTTCAAAGGGCAGCATAAACACTCCTATTGTGTTGGCTGTATGAAAACCTATCTGCCTTGCAAGGGCAATCGCCACAAAGTGCAAAGAGCATAATTACAGCCCACCGCAATGCGATGACTTGAAACCGCGCCTTTGATGTAAGAGCATGGGCGCTCCATAAAAGAAAACAGGCCTCATATGACTCCGACAGATCCACTTGTTCAAACACCTTCGGTGAAAACGCCAGAGGCATTCACAGATGCCAAAGCAGCCGTGGATCGTTTGTGTGAGCTTTATGAAACGGCCACCCGTTTTCTGTGCCAAGAATTTGCAAGCGCGCTGACCGATGGGCCAAAGGGCCCGCGCATTCGCGCTTTCTATCCAGAGATCCGGATCACAACGCACAGCTTTGCGCAGGTGGACAGCCGTTTGTCCTTTGGCCATGTGGCAGAGCCGGGTGTCTATGCCACGACAGTGACCCGCCCTGATCTGTTCCGCAATTACCTGACGCAACAGATTGGCCTTCTGATCGAAAACCACAATGTTGCGGTCGAAATCGGTGCCTCGGACACGCCGATGCCTGTGCATTTCGCCGTCGCGAATGACACGTCTCTGACCATCCCACAGGAAGGCGCTGCCAACTTCACGCTGCGCGATGTCTTTGATGTGCCGGACCTGTCGACCACCAATGATGACATCGTGAATGGCGTTGGATTTGCCTATGCAGACGGAGCCAAGCCTTTGGCCCCATTCACCGCCCAGCGCGTGGATTATTCCTTGGCCCGTTTGGCGCATTACACCGCCACCGATCCAGAGCATTTTCAGAACCACGTTCTGTTCACAAACTACCAGTTCTATGTGGCGGAATTCGAAGCCTATGCGCGCGAGATGCTGGCCGATCCCAAAAGCGGCTATGTCAGCTTTGTCTCCACCGGCAATGTGGAGATCACCGACCCAAAGGCAGAGCTGCCTCCGGTCGAAAAACAACCCCAGATGCCGACCTATCACCTGACCCGCGCAGATGGCAGCGGCATCACTTTGGTGAACATCGGCGTTGGCCCATCCAATGCCAAAACCGCGACCGATCACATCGCTGTTCTGCGACCACATGCATGGCTGATGGTTGGGCATTGTGCTGGCTTGCGTAACTCACAAAGCCTTGGGGATTTCGTGTTGGCCCACGCCTACCTGCGCGAAGACCACGTGCTGGATGACGACCTGCCCGTTTGGGTGCCTGTGCCTGCTTTGGCCGAGGTGCAGATCGCACTGGAAACCGCCGTAGCGAATGTAACCAAGCTAAGCGACTATGATCTGAAACGCATCATGCGCACCGGCACCGTCGCGACCATCGACAACCGCAACTGGGAACTGCGCGAACACGAAGGCCCCGTGCAACGCCTTAGCCAATCCCGCGCGGTGGCGCTGGATATGGAAAGCGCCACGATCGCTGCCAATGGTTTTCGTTTCCGCGTGCCTTACGGCACGCTCCTGTGCGTCAGTGACAAGCCTCTGCATGGCGAGTTGAAGCTGCCAGGCATGGCCTCAGATTTCTATAAAACACAGGTCGCACGCCACTTGATGATCGGAATTCGAACAATGGAATATCTGCGTGATATGCCGCTTGAACAGCTTCATTCTCGCAAATTGCGGTCTTTCGATGAGACTGCCTTCCTCTAATTCGCGAAAATGCGCAAAAAAACGCGGAAAATATGGGATTTTGCGTAGCATTTCGTTGTCATGTTCAAAAATTTTCCGTTAAATGCCGCGCATGAGGCCCAAAACACGGGCATGATAAGGAGACCAATAAATGGCAAAGCCGATGACCAAAACCCAACTCGTTGCTGCACTGGCCGAGGAAATGGGTGCTGACAAAAAATCCGCAGGTGCTGCCCTGGACGCTGTATGCGGCCTGATCACTCGCGAAGTGTCAGCAGGTGGCGCAGTAACACTGCCAGGCGTAGGCAAAATCTATTGCCGCGAGCGCCCAGAGCGTATGGTGCGCAACCCAGCCACCGGTGAACAGATCAAGAAAGAGGCCGACAAGGTTGTCAAAATGACAATCGCAAAAGCGCTGAAAGACGGCGTAAACGGCTAATCGGTTCTGATCGACGGATTAGGAAAGGGTCGCCTTTGGCGGCCCTTTTTCTTTGCGTGGTTTAAGCGGCATCAAACACCTTTCGCAGCACCTCTAGGCCACTGGAAATCTGCGCTTCATCAAATCCGCAAAACCCTAACAACAACCCATTCGGACCGCCCGCTCGGTGGCTATACGAACAAAGCGCCTCCACGCCCAATCCAAACGCGGTGGCGCGATCCGCGATCTCATGGTCTCTAAACTGAGGCTTCAGATGAAACGCGATCTGCATCCCAGCTTGGTGATCCGTGAACGAGCCGACATCTGAGAAGTCGCGCAAGAGCCCATCCATCAAAACCTTACGCCGCCCACCGTAAACCCGCCGCACACGCCGCAGATGGCGGTAGAATTCACCTGTCTGCATAAAGGCCGCCAATGGCGCCTGCGGCATCAAACTCGCCCGCGTGCCAAAGCGGCGCTGCGTGGCCTCAAACGCATCCAAAACCTTATGCGGAACGATCACATAACCAAGCCGCAATCCGTTTGCGAAAATCTTGGAAAAGCTACCGATGTAAATCGTGCGCTGATTGGCATCCAAGCTGGCCAATGCCGGGATAGGACGCCCCGCATAACGAAACTCACTATCGTAGTCGTCCTCAATGATCCAACCCTGCGACTCTTGCGCCCAAGCGATGATCTCTGCCCGCCGCGCCATTGCCATTGCGCCGCCCAAAGGAAATTGCTGGCTCGGAGTCAGGATCACAGCGTTACACGCTGCGGGAACCTGCGCGCCTTGCGCATCAGTCTTTAGAAACTGCGGCTTCAATCCCTGTGACTGTACAAAGGTCAAAATGGGCTGAAACCCTGGATCTTCCAAACCCACCTGATCCCCCACCTGGCAAAGACTGCGCAGGGTCATCTCCAACGCATCGCTGGCACCTGCAGTGACGATCACCTGCGCTGGGTCAACATGCAGCCCTCGCCATTCCGCCACATGCTGTGCGATCGCCGCCCTAAGATCCGCATGACCAAAACGTGGGCTCAATCCTAGCATGTCATCCGGCGCGACGCGCGCCATACGTGCCACCGTTTTGGCCCAAGCGCGATGGGGGAACAGTCGCAAATCTGGCGTGCCCGGACGAAAGAGATCATGTCGCAACATCGTCTCTTGGGCTGGCGCTTCTATCTTAGGGGCCGTTGGCAAGGTGATCTCGACATCCGCACACACCCGATAGCCCGCACCACGCTGACCCACCACAAGCCCTTCTGCAATCAACTGCTCATAGGCGTTCAGAACCGTCGCCCGCGACACACCTAAATCGGTGGCAAAGCTACGCGTCGGTGGCAGAACATCCCCCGCAACGATCTCACCGCCCATAATACGCTGGCGCAAACCCTCATAGATTTGCTCAAACAGGCCTTTCCCGCTTTCGCGGTCAATGGTCATCGCTACAGAAACCGGATGCATATTGGCCTGCCCTAAGGTTTTGAATTTATCTATTCAGGCTAGTCCAATCCGCACGCAGAGACTAGGCCGCACGCACATCCACAAAGGTATCGTAATAGGCCGCGCCATCGATCAAATCGCACCGCGCATCTGTCGAAATCAAAGCATTCACGGTCACCCCCGTTGTGCTAGACGCCGCCCAAGCGCCCTTGGGCAAATAGATCACCCCACGCTGCATGGCATCACTGATCAACAAAGTGGCCGAAACTTCACCCATCTCGTTAAACAAGATCACATCCGAACCAGAGGCCAACCCAAGCTGCGCCGCATCCTCGGGATGCATTTCAAGCTGTTCCTGCTGCAAACAATCCGCATGGCCCCCAAAAGTCGCGTTGATCCGCTTGTCAGAGGCAGGCGTCACCAAGGTAAACGCGCGCGTCTTTTCAACGGGTCTGTATTTCGGCAAACCCGCATCAAACGTCTTGGCCAAATCCTCGCTATAAAGTTCGATCTTGCCGGACGGGGTCGCAGGATCAACAGACAGGCACAGGACATTGTCAGCGCCCAACGCACCGCCCATTTCCAACGCATCATCCAACGGCAGTTCGCTTGGGCGCTGACCAATCTCGCCAATGGCCTGATCGATCAAGTCGCGATCAGTGGTTTGAAACTCTGGCTCATCAAACCCAAACCGCGCCGCCAAACGGCGGAAAATCTCGGTATTCGGCAAAGCCTCACCAACCGGCGGGATCACCGGCGCGGCCCGTTGCAGATAGTTCTGCCCATAGGCCCCAAAAATATCGTCATGCTCAAAGTGGCTACAGGCCGGCAGGATCACATCACACAGAGCCATGGAATCCGTCATCACCACATCACAGCCCACCACAAAGACATCCGGCTGGCTCAGCGCGCGGATCATCGCCTTTTGATCTGGATGCACCGCGACAGGATTGTGATTATACACCATCACCGCCTTGATCGGATCTTTCATATCCCGATCCAGCATCACCGAAGCCGCATCCAAAATGTTAAACATCCGCGCAGGCGTTTTGCGCAAATGACTGCCTTGCAACAGATCGCTGGTTTTCGGCACCGCCGCCCCAGCTTTAGAGACAATTCCAGCCCCCAAACGCCCATGTTGCCCCGTGACAGCATTCAACGCCATCGCCGCCCGCAAGCCCGCCCCACCAGAGGCCGTGCGTTCCAGCCCAACACCAACAGCCGTAGACATGGTTTTGGCCTCTGCGATCCAATCCACCAAAGTGTTGAAATCCTCAACCGACACGCCGCAAATCTGCGCCACGTCTTGCGCGGTATACTGCTGGGCCTGCGCTAGGTACGAATCCGCGCCTAGCACCCACTGATCTATAAAGGCCTCATCCCAAGCGCCCCGCGCCTGCAGCGCCGCCGCCAAGGCGAGCCCCAAAACCACATCCGTGCCAGGCCGCACTTGCAAATACATGTCGCTTTGCTGCGCCTGTTTGATCCGCTTGGGATCGATCACCACAACCTTGGCCCCTGCCCTGCGCGCCTCTTTCAAAACCCGCGTGAAATGCAGGTTGGCCACGGTGACATTCAGCCCCCAGATCATGATCAAATCGCTATGGATCGTCTGCGCGGGCGGCATCCCCGGCGCACTGCCATAAAGGCTGGAATAGGCCGCGCTACGCACCCCACCGCACAATGGCTTGCGCAACAATTCAGACGCACCGAGGCGATTAAAGAACCGCTTGTCCATCGAACCGCCCGCCAGCTCGCCATGCGGACCAGCATAGTTCAGCGGCAGCACGGACTGCGGACCATCAGTCTCTATTGCACCTTGAAAGGCCTCAAAAACCAGATCAAGCGCTTCCTCCCATGTGATGCGTTCAAGCCCATCTGCCACGCGCTTCATCGGATATTCCAGACGCGTATCACCATGAACAAAGTCGGCGTAATAACGAGAAACCTTGTTGCAGATCACGCCCCCCGTAAACGGGTTTGCATGCGAGCCGCGCACCTTCGTGACCTTGCCATCAGACACTTCAACAGACAGGCTACAGGTATCAGGGCAATCCAGCGGACAAACGCTTGGCAAAATTTCGGTGGCTTCAGACATAACAGGTCTCACGGCTAGAAAACATCTTACCGTATGGGAAAAATAGGCATCTTTAAAATATCCAAATTTGGCAATTTCAAGCAGACCAATTTATCAAGCCGTCTGACGCACCAACATTAGGCAACACACGCATTCTTGATCGCGCGAAAAGCGCCTTCCCCATGACAATCGCCCCACATCTTTGCATGTTGCCCGCATGGAACTGCTTTTTGCCTATCTCGCCGGTCTACTGACCCTCATCAATCCCTGCGTTTTGCCGGTGTTGCCGATCGTATTGGCCACCGCATTGCAAGCCAGCCGCCACGGCCCGCTTGCCATTGCAGCAGGGCTCAGCCTGTCCTTCGTCGTATTGGGCATCGCCGTCACCGCCTTTGGCCACGCAATTGGCCTGTCGATCGACGATATCTCACGCGCAGGCGCACTGCTGATGGTTGGCTTTGGACTGGTGCTTCTCATCCCACGCTTTTCTGCTGCCTTTTCAACCGCAACCGCAGGCATGGCCGCTCAGGCGGACGGGCAGCTCGATAACGTCGACCGCAGCGGCCTACGTGGTCAATTCGTCGGCGGCCTCTTGCTGGGCGCCGTCTGGAGCCCCTGCGTCGGACCAACCCTCGGCGGCGCAATCGCACTGGCCAGCCAAGGCGAAAGCCTCGGCTTTGCCACCGCCATCATGATCGCCTTTGCCCTTGGGGTTTCAACAATCATCCTCGTCCTTGGCTACGGCGCACGATCTGCCTTGCAGAAACGCCAAGCCCTGATGCGCAAAATCGCCACCCGCGCCCGCCCCATCATGGGCATCGCCTTTATCGCAATCGGCGCCATGCTGTTCTTCCAAGTGCATCACTATATCGAAGCCGCGCTGATCCAGATCATGCCAACGTGGCTGCTTAATCTATCCGTCTCTTTGTAGGAGTATTTCACATGAACCGTCGTTCTTTCTTGGCCCTGTCCACAGCCGCCGTTGCAACAACAGCCCTCGCGCCAACTCTCGCGCAGGCCTCTCTGATCTACAGCGAAGGCCTCGTGCAAAAGCACCTCGCTGCGGGTGACACGGTCTTCCTCGGCTTCCACGCCAGCTGGTGCTCCACCTGCGCCGTGCAAGAAGGCATCATCGAAGGCCTGCGCAAAGACAACCCCGCCTATGACAGCAACATCGTCTTCATCAACGTCGACTGGGACGATTACCGCCGCTCTGATCTGGTGAAATCATTGGGCATCCCGCGCCGCTCTACTCTGGTCGCGCTGAAAGGCGATCAAGAACTGGGCCGCATCGTGGCCGGCACCGCGCAAAGCCAAATCAAATCCCTGCTGGATACCGCGCTCAACGCGGCCACAGCCTAAAATACACCGGCCCTGCCCACCCAAGGCGGGGCCAATTGCATCACAGCTCTGTCAGCGCCTTGCAATAACCGTTTGAATTCTGCCGCCGCGCTCCATTTAATACAGTGGACACAGAACGGAGGCTGACCCATGAGCCAATACAAAAAAGACCCAGCTGCCATCGCGGCCCTGACCGAAGAGCAACACTGGATCACCCAAGAAAGCGGCACAGAGCGCCCAGGCAGCGGCAAGCTGCTGAACAATAAAGAACCGGGCATCTATGTGGATATCGT
This sequence comes from uncultured Paracoccaceae bacterium, assembly GCA_947499725.1. Taxonomy (GTDB): domain Bacteria; phylum Pseudomonadota; class Alphaproteobacteria; order Rhodobacterales; family Rhodobacteraceae; genus Cognatishimia. Next base: position 204,491 of record CANMPK010000002.1, read on the forward strand.
CTCTGGCGAGCCACTGTTCGCCAGCGGTGACAAATACGAATCCGGCTGCGGCTGGCCCAGCTTCACCAAACCCATCGAAAACGTCACCGAACACCGCGATAGCTCGCACGGGATGGAGCGCGTTGAAGTCCGTTCCAAACACGGCGACAGCCACCTCGGCCACGTCTTCACAGACGGCCCAGTCGATCGCGGCGGATTGCGCTATTGCATCAACTCTGCCTCGCTGCGCTTTGTGCACCGCGACGACATGCAGGCCGAAGGCTATGGTGCCTACATTGATCAGGTGGAGGACATCACATGAGCGAACGTGCCGTTCTTGCAGGAGGATGTTTCTGGGGTATGCAGGATCTGATCCGCCGCCAACCGGGCGTCCTCGCAACACGCGTGGGCTATACCGGTGGCGACGTGCCAAACGCGACCTATCGCAACCACGGCAGTCACGCAGAAGGGATCGAAATCCTCTTTGACCCCGCCAAAACCAGCTATCGCGCGATTTTGGAGTTCTTCTTCCAAATCCACGACCCCACAACGCCCAACCGCCAAGGCAATGATGTCGGCAGCGCGTATCGCTCGGCCATCTACTATGTGGACGAGGCGCAAAAAGCCTGCGCGCTTGATACGATTGCAGATGTGAACGCCTCTGGCCTGTGGCCGGGAAAAGTGGTCACCGAAGTTGAACCAGTGGGTGATTTCTGGGACGCCGAAGACTACCACCAAGACTACTTGGAAAAGAACAAAGGCGGCTACACCTGCCACTTCCCGCGTGCCGATTGGGTTCTACCCAAACGCGGATAAGCCTTTAAGCAGCGCCGCCCTTCAGGCGCTGCACCGCCCATGTCGCAGCATCCGACACAGTGGCGTCTTCATCAGACATCAGACCCTGTGCTTGCGGAATATAGCCCTGAAGCCCAGAGTTCCCCATCGCATACAACACATTGCGCACAAAGCGGTTGCGCCCGATCCGCTTGATCGGCGAGCCAGAGAATTTCGCCCGAAACCCTGCATCATCCAAGGCGGCCAATTCATCCAAAGGCGGCGCAATCAAGCCTTCCCGCGCATGATATCTGATCTCGCGCGCCTCAACCGCGAACTTGTTCCACGGGCAGGCCGCCAAGCAATCATCACAGCCATAAATCCGGTTGCCCATCATCGGCCGCAGCTCTTCATCAACGGGGCCATGATGCTCAATCGTCAGGTAAGAAATACACCGCCGCGCATCGATCTGATTGGGCGCTGGAAAGGCCCCAGTCGGGCAGGCATCCAAACAAGACCGACACGACCCGCAATGATCGATTTCAGGTGAATCAGTCTCTAATTCGAGTGTGGTAAACACCGACCCAATAAAGAACCAACTGCCCAAATCGCGGCTCACCAGATTGGTATGTTTGCCCTGCCATCCAAGACCCGCGGCTTGCCCCAAAGGTTTCTCAGGCACAGGCGCCGTATCCACGAAGACCTTCACCTGCGTCTCATCACCCGTCTGGGCAATCAACCAACGCGCCAAACGCTTCAGGCGCTTCTTCACCAAATCATGGTAATCTTTGTTCTGCGCATAAACCGAAATCGCGCCGCGATCTGGCATGCCGTGCACAGCCGTTGGATCATGGTCCGGCGTATAGCTTTCCCCCAGCATGATCACCGTACGCGCCTCTGGCCACAAAGCCGCTGGATCAGACCGCCAATGCACACGATCCGCAAGCCAGCCCATCTGCCCATGGTATCCTTCTGCCAGAAACCCGTTCAGCCCCGCTGGCACCTGCGGCACAGCATCGGGGCGGCACAAGCGACACAGGTCAAACCCAATCGCCTCGGCTTCCGAAACAAGCTGCGCCTTCAAATCCAAAAGCCCTGTCCTTCTTCTTGACCGAAATACCTTCGGGGGTAAATTGGGGACGCATGCAATGCGTCAACAAAAGGGGGCAGACGGCCCCCTCACACCCTATCAGAAATCAAGGTCCGCGTAATGGGCGGGCGGCAGAAAGCCCGGCACTTGATCCGCAAGGATCGATCGGAACGCAGGGCGCGATTTGATCTTGGCGTACCAATCCTTCACCCCTTCGGAACGGTTCCAATCCACATCACTGATATAATCCAGCGAAGACAGATGCGCCGCAGCGGCGAAATCCGCCAATGTCATCACGTCCCCAGCCAGCCAACGACGATGATCCAGGAGCCAAGACATATAGTCCAGATGGTACTTAATCGCCTTCGCGCCGGCCTTCACATTGGTGCTGTCCGGATAGCCCGTCCCTTGCACCTTGCGGTACACGCGCTCATTCAAAAGCTTGCTAGTCACCTCGTGATGAAACTTATCATCAAACCAAGACACCAACCGACGCACCTCATACCGGCCCTCCTTGCCTTTCGGCATCAGGCTCGGTTCAGGATGCGCTTCTTCCAGATATTCACAAATCGCAGCGCTCTCAGACATCATCATGCCGTCAATCTTCAGAACAGGCACTTTGCCCGCAGGATTCCGGCGCAGAAACTCTGGATCTTGCTCCCAATACCGCTCTTCCACCAGCTCACATTCAATCTTCTTTTCGGCAAGACTCAAACGAACCTTGCGGCAGAATGGAGAAAGCGGAGCATGATATAAGCGAGCCATAGTCGAACCAATTTGTAATCAATTGTTTTTCTAAATGCAGAAATACGCGACCAGATTCAACTCAGGATTCGCCTTTCGCGCGAAATCTCACTCAAAACAGGCCGCGCGCCCATCCCGTGCAATGGTCGCAGCACCATCCATAATCGATGAGACCCGGCGAGATTGCGCTGCAGTGATCCGTGACGCACTCCGCGTCTTCGGCGACGGCAAAACCATCGCCAACCGCGCCGCTTGCGACGCGCTCAAACCCTCAGGACCAACGCCAAAATAATGCCGAGAGGCCGCCTCGATCCCAAACACGCCTTCGTCAAATTCGGCGATATTCAGATAAACCTCAACGATACGCTGCTTGTTCCAGGCCATTTCGACCAAAGGGGTGATCGCTGTTTCCATCGCCTTACGCACCCAACTGCGGCCCTGCCACAGATAGACGTTTTTCACCACTTGCTGGCTAATCGTCGAAGCCCCACGAGACCCGCCTTCGTCAATCGCCGCACGTATGGCCCCTAGATCAAAACCCCAATGCTCACAAAAGTTCGCATCTTCGGCCGCCACAACAGACCGCGCCATCACAGGCGCGACGCTTTCAATTGGGGTCCATTGATAATCCACCTGCCCCAAACGCTGTTTTTCCGAAAACATCGTCAAAGTGAAAGGCGGATTCACCACGGTGAAAATCAAAACCGCAAAAATCGTCAAAGACACCACCCAAATCAAACTGCGCCACATAAGCCGCTTCAGGCGGCGCTTTTGGCGCGCAGACCAACGCTCTGCTGGGGCAGAGGCTGCTTTGCTTTTCTTCTTCTGGGGTGTCTTCTTTGACATGGTACTCGCCTTACTTGGCAATTGGATAGTGCCCGCAAAGCCTCAGCGCAACCACCAGATCACCACCCAGCAAAAGCCAGCACAGAAAAGCAAAAGGCCCCGCAGTCTCCTGCAGGGCCTCTTTTTGTCTCTATTCCAGCTTATTCCGCTGGGATCGCTGTGCTCTCTTCGCTGATCGGATGCGCCAGCTTGTTCAGCATCTCTTTCGGGCAAACTTGAACAAAGTTGCCTTTTTCCACGTCCCAGTTTTGCAGAATGTCTTCTGCTTTGCGGGAACCGGTTTCTGCGAAGTGGCGTTCGATCAAGCCTTTCAGCTGCTCTTCCCAATGCGCAACAGTCACAGGGCAAGTCACCAGCGTTTCTGCGTTCATCAGCGGGGCAGAGGCACCCTCTGGATCGTACAGATACGCCATGCCGCCTGTCATGCCCGCGCCGAAGTTCGCGCCGATTGTGCCAAGGATCACAGCCACACCGCCGGTCATGTATTCACAACCACAAGCGCCACAGCCCTCGATCACAACTTTCGCGCCAGAGTTCCGAACACCGAAACGCTCACCTGCGCGGCCCGCCGCAAACAAGTAACCATCCGTCGCACCGTAAAGAACAGTGTTACCGATAATAGTGTTCTCTGCTGCCACCAGCGGAGAGTTCATCGGAGGACGCACCACAACAGTACCGCCAGACAGACCCTTACCAACATAGTCGTTGGCATCGCCGGTCACTTCGATCTTCAGACCAGGCGCTGCGAAAGCACCCAAAGACTGACCTGCAGAACCAGACAGTTTCACAGTCAGGTGATCTTCTTGCAGCGTGTTACGCATGCCGAAGTTCTGAACGATATGGCTGGATGTACGTGTGCCCACAGTACGGTGCGTGTTCTGCACCGCGTAAGACAGTTGCATCTTCTCGCCATCTTCCAAGAAACGCGCCGCATCGCGCACGATTTCCGCATCCAGCGTATCCGGCACAGCGTTGCGATCTTTGTCGCGGTTGTACACGATCTCGGATGCACCATCGACGGTGATCAACAGTGGGTTCAAGTCCAGATCATCCAAGTGTGCAGAACCACGAGACACCTGCGCCAGCAAGTCTGCACGGCCAATCACGTCGTCCAAAGACTTCGCACCGATAGATGCCAAGATCTCACGCACTTCTTGCGCATAGAATGTGATCAGGTTCACAACCTTGTCCGCGTTGCCAGTGAACTTGTCACGCAGCGCTTCGTCCTGTGTACATACACCAACTGGGCATGTGTTGGACTGACACTGGCGAACCATAATACAGCCCATCGCGATCAGCGCCGCAGTCCCGATACCGTATTCCTCGGCACCCAGCATCGCAGCCATCACGATGTCACGACCAGTGCGCAAACCACCATCGGTCCGCAACGTCACGCGCTCACGCAGGTTGTTCATAGACAGAACTTGGTGCGCTTCGGTCAGACCCATCTCCCACGGCAGACCCGCGTATTTGATGGATGTCGCAGGGGACGCACCCGTACCGCCGTTATGGCCGGATACCAGAATAACGTCCGCTTTCGCCTTCGCCACACCTGCCGCAATCGTACCAACACCGGAAGAGGCAACCAGTTTCACGGTCACTTTCACAGTTGGGTTGATCTGCTTCAGATCGTAGATCAGCTGCGCCAAATCCTCGATGGAATAGATATCGTGGTGCGGCGGAGGTGAAATCAGTGTCACACCCTTGGTCGAGTGACGCAGACGCGCAATCAGGTCTGTGACCTTCATACCCGGCAGCTGACCACCCTCACCCGGCTTCGCGCCTTGGGCCACTTTAATTTCCAGCTCTTCACACTGGTTCAGATACTCAGCCGTCACACCAAAACGACCAGACGCAACCTGCTTAATCTTCGCAGATGGGTTGTCGCCATTTGGCTCTGGCACGAAGTGTGCTGGATCTTCACCACCCTCACCAGAGTCAGACTTCGCCCCGATGCGGTTCATCGCAACGTTCAGTGTCTTGTGTGCCTCAGGAGACAGCGCACCCAAGGACATGCCCGGCGTTACGAAACGCTTACGGATCGCAGTGATGCTTTCCACTTCCTCAATCGCAATCGCTTCACCCAGTGGCTTGATCGCCAGCAGGTCACGCAGATGGATTGGCGGGTTCGCTTGCATCTTCGCAGAATACTGCTTCCACAGCTCATAAGAGGCACGGTTACACGCCGCCTGCATCATGTGCATGGTCTGCGCTTCCCACGCATGGGTCTCGCCAGATTTACGCGCCTTATAGAAGCCACCGATTGGCAGAACGTTCTTTTCGCCCGCAAAGCCTTTGGCGTGTACTTCTTCAGTCTTCTTCTGAATACCGCCCACACCGATACCGGAAATACGGGAGGTCATGCCTGGGAAGTATTCCGCACACATCGCACGGGACAGACCCACAGCTTCAAAGTTCAGACCACCACGGTAAGAGGAAATCACAGAGATACCCATCTTCGCCATGATCTTCAGCAAGCCCGCATCAATCGCGTCGCGATAGCGCGCAACCGCTGTTGTCAGATCAACGTCCAGCAGACCGCGTTGAATACGGTCCGCAAGGGAATCCTCAGCCAGGTAAGCGTTCACAACAGTCGCACCAGAACCGATCAGAACCGCGAAGTAATGTGGGTCCACACATTCCGCAGACTGTACGTTCAAGGAACAGAAGGTCCGCAGACCCTTGCGTGTCAGATGGCTGTGTACAGCAGATGTCGCCAAGATCATCGGCATCGCAACACGCTCTGCACCCTGACGTTTGTCAGACAGAACAATGTGGCCTGCACCAGACCGCACAGCATCTTCCGCCTCAGCGCGGATACGCTCAAGGTTCTCACGCAGCGCGCCCGCGTCTGCACCCACTTCAAAGGTACAGTCGATACGGATCACAGTGTCATCCAGCGCGTCCAACAGTGTTTCAAACTGCGCGTTACCCACAAACGGGCTGTCCAGCAGAACGATCTCTGTTTGCGAACCGTCTTCATCCAGCACGTTCTTCAGGTTACCGAAACGTGTCTTCAGCGACATCACGCGATATTCACGCAAGCTGTCGATCGGAGGGTTCGTCACCTGAGAGAAGTTCTGACGGAAGAAGTGGCTCAGCGGACGGTACTTATTAGACAGAACCGCGCTTGGGGTATCATCCCCCATAGAGGCCAACGCTTCTTTCGCGTCTTCCGCCATCGGTGCCAGAATTTGCTCCAGCTCTTCGATGGAATAGCCCGCAGCGATCTGACGCTGACGCAGCTCTTCACCCGTGAACAGAGGCTTCTCTGTCACTTTGCTCAGCTCGGTGTCCAGATCACGGATTTTACCAACCCAATCACCGTATGGACGACCATTCGCCAGTTTATTCTTCAGCTCTGTGTCGTGGTACAGTTTGCCTTCTGCCTTATCGACAGCAATCATCTGACCCGGACCAAGCGCGCCTTTTTCAACAACAGTCGCTTCGTCTGTTGGCACCATGCCAGCCTCAGAACCCGCGATCAGCAGGCCGTCACCTGTCACGACATAGCGCATTGGGCGTAGACCGTTACGGTCCAGACCCGCACACACCCAACGACCATCCGTCATTGCCAGCGCAGCAGGGCCATCCCATGGCTCCATCACAGAGTTGCAATAGGAATACATGTCGATCCAGCTCTGTGGCAGATCAACTGCTTGCTTGGACCAGCTTTCTGGAACCAGCATTGTTTTCGCCATCGGCGCAGAGCGGCCCGCACGTACGAAAACTTCAAACACACCATCCAGCGCCGCAGAGTCAGAGGCACCGCCCGGAACGATTGGCTTGATGTCATCCGCCAGCTCGCCGAAGTAGTCAGACGCCATGCGGATTTCGTGAGACTTCATCCAGTTCACGTTGCCCTTCAGCGTGTTGATCTCACCGTTGTGCGCCAACATGCGGAACGGCTGTGCCAGCCACCACTGCGGGAAGGTGTTTGTGGAATAACGCTGGTGATAAATCGCAAATGTGGATTCAAAACGCTCGTCCATCAGGTCTGGGTAGAACACCGCAACCTGCTCAGCCAACATCATGCCTTTGTAGATCAAGCTACGGCAGGACAGAGATGCAATATACAGCTCGCCAATACCCGCTTTCGCAGCCGCTTTTTCGATACGACGACGGATCACATACAGCTCGCGCTCGAATGTTTCTTCGTCCACACCCTTAGAGTTCGAAATCAGAATTTGCTCGATCTCAGGGCGGGTCGCATTCGCTTTTTCACCTAGGCACGTGATGTCCACAGGAACGTGGCGCCAGCCATAGATGTAATAGCCCATGCGCAGAACTTCGGTTTCTACGATGGTCCGGCATGTTTCTTGCGCGCCGAAATCTGTGCGTGGCAGGAAGACCTGACCCACCGCAAACATTTCGTCTTTGCGTGGCTCGTGGCCAGTGCGTTTGATTTGGTCCTTGAAGAACTCAACAGGGATATCAACGTGGATACCCGCGCCGTCACCTGTCTTGCCGTCCGCGTCAACCGCGCCACGGTGCCAAATCGCTTTCAGCGCGTTGATGCCCGCTTCAACAACCTTACGGCTGGATTTGCCATCAACCGCAACAACCAGACCAACCCCACAGGAAGAGTGTTCTTCTGATTCATCATACAGACCGTTCTCGGCCATGTACTCGCGTTTTGCTTCTTCTGAGCGAACCCAGTTTTCGTCGTAAACTTTTTTCATGTCTTAACCCTTCCCTAACTCGGTAGGTCAACCTCGGTGCCATAGTTGCGATCTTTAGGCCGGTGCCTGTTGGATCTTAACGATCTGGCGAAGTGTTCATTTCAGGGCCTGAAATGTACCAATTGTACATTTCAGACTGTTTGATCATTCAGCTGCGATGGCCGTTTTGGCGTCGAAATTCTTCAAAATCGCCTCGGCGCAATCGCGTCCGTCACGGATGGCCCAAACCACCAAAGACGCGCCACGTACGATGTCACCCACCGCATAAACGCCATCCAGATCGGTTTTGCCGGTTGTGAACTCTGCTTTCACAGTGCCCCAACGTGTGACTTCCAGATCTTTCTGACCCCAAAGGGTTGGCAGATCTTCTGGCTCAAAGCCCAGCGCCTTGATGACCAGATCAGCTTCTTCCACATAGTCAGAGCCTTCGATCACCTCAGGGCTACGACGACCGGATGCATCCGGCTGACCCAAGCGCATACGCTGTACAACAACGCCATTCACTGGATCGCCTTGGAAGCCTTTTGGCGCCGCAAGCCATTCAAAAATAACGCCTTCTTCTTCAGCGTTCTGTGTCTCACGCTGCGAACCTGGCATGTTGTCACGGTCACGACGGTACAGACATTTCACGCTGTCTGCGCCCTGACGGATCGCCGTACGCACACAGTCCATCGCAGTGTCACCGCCGCCGATTACGACAACTTTTTTGCCCTTGGCATTCAGCTCGCCGCTTTCGATTTCAGGAACCGTGTCACCGAAAGACAAGCGGTTAGAAGCGGTTAGGTAATCCAGCGCTTTCACGATACCCGCAGAACCCGCACCCGGACCTTGCAGATCACGAGACTTGTAAACACCTGTGGCAATGATCACAGCGTCATGCGCTTTGCGGATGTCTTCAAACGTAATGTCTTTGCCAACTTCGCAGTTCAGCTTGAAGGTCACGCCACCTTTTTCCAGCTGCTCATTGCGACGCATGACAACGTCTTTTTCCAGCTTAAAGCCTGGAATACCGTAAGTTAGCAGGCCGCCGGAACGGTCATAGCGGTCATATACAGTCACCTGCACACCCGCGCGGCGCAGCATGTCTGCCGCAGCCAGACCACCTGGGCCAGCGCCGATAATGCCAACAGATTCAGCACGTTCAACCGAAGGAGACGCTGGTTGCACCCAGCCATTTTCCCATGCTGTATCTGTAATGTATTTCTCAACAGAGCCGATGGTCACAGTGCCATGGCCGGATTGTTCGATCACGCAGTTGCCTTCACACAGACGGTCTTGCGGGCAGATACGGCCGCAGATTTCTGGGAAGGTGTTTGTGGCTTGAGACACCTCATAGGCTTCTTTCAAACGGCCGGTTGCCGTCAGATTCAGCCAATCTGGGATGTTGTTATGCAGCGGGCAATGGGATTGACAGTATGGCACACCACACTGAGAGCAGCGGCTTGCTTGCTCTTCCGCTTTTGCTTCGGCGAATGCCGCATAGATTTCGTTATAGTCTTTATTGCGGTCATCCGCGGCACGCTTTTTCGGCATGTCCCGTTCGATGTCCACAAACTTTAGCATTGGTTGCTTGGCCACAGCAGCTGCCTCCTGCAAATTCTTCGGTCCGGCCTGTCTAAACAAACCGTTTTGGGGATAAAAGGCAACCAAGCTGACCTATATTGCGTTTATTCGAAGAATTTCACCAAAAAGGCAAAGTTTTTGGATTTTTTTAAGTCCGAACCGGACCTAAGTGGGCACTACCATTATTTTCAAGCTCGTTTATACGAAGAATCAGCATGATTTGGAAAGTACGATGGCCCTTTATTACCTGATTCTTCTCGCCGTAATCCAAGGAATTACGGAATTTCTACCGATCTCTTCCTCTGGACACCTGATCCTTCTCCCAAATGCGCTTGGCGCAGAGGACCAAGGGCAGTTTCTAGATGTCGCCGTGCATGTTGGCACCCTTGGGGCGGTGGTTTTGTATTTTTGGCAAGACGTAAAGACCGGCCTGATGGGCATTCCGCGCATGTTAACTGGGCGGGTCGATACGACGGGATCAAAGCTGGCCTTTTTGCTTATGATTGCCACGATCCCTGTCATCGTTGTGGGCGCCATCCTATCCATCACTGGGCTAAGCGACATGATGCGCTCTATCAAGGTCATTGGTTGGGCGATGTTGGGCTTTGGGGTTTTGCTTTGGTGGATGGACCAAAAAGGCACATCTGAAAAGACCGACACGGATTGGTCACTAAAAGATGCACTGATCCTAGGTCTTTGGCAGACGCTCGCGTTGATCCCAGGCACATCCCGCAGCGGCATAACAATCACCGGCGCACGCGGCCTAGGCTATGATCGAGAGAACAGTGCCAAAATCGCAATGCTTATGAGCATTCCCACCATTGTCGCCAGCGGCGCGTTTTTGATCGTGGACACCGGCCTGAACCTCACCACACAAGAGTGGCGCGATGCGGCGATTGCTGTGGTGCTCGCGTTTGGATCGGCCTTATTGGCCCTAAAGCTCATGATGCGCCTTTTGCAATCCATCAGCTTTACACCTTATGTGATCTATCGAGTGATCCTCGGCGCGATCCTGTTGTTCATCGCCTATACATAACACGCCAAACAAAAACGGGCCCGCAAGGGCCCGTGTCACTTCGCTGTGTAAAGCGCTGTTAAATATTCAGGCCCTTGGCAGAGTCTTTGATGGCATCGTATTGCCCTGACGGACGGAAGCGCCACAGATAGTCCTGCAAAACAACTTCTGTTGGAGTTGCTGCGATACCTAAGTCCTCAAATGTTTTCGCGTCTGCCGCGACAACGTTATCAGATTTTAGCAACTTCACCTGATCGCGTGTCAGAACGGTATTGTTCACCAAACCAAAGGTCAGTTTTTGCGCCAGATCTAAGCCAAGCCCCATCAAGCCACCGACAAAAAACGGCAAGTTCACTACCAACTTGCGGCGATTAATTTCGCTCAACATTTCTTTGACGATTTCTTTCAAGGTCAGCACATTTGGGCCACCCAGTTCAAAAGTGCCCTGCGCGTTGCCCAAAATGCCCTTTACGGCCGCCTTTGCCACATCATCCACATAAACCGGCTGGAATTTGCTTTGACCGCCAACGATCGGCAAAATCGGGCCAAATTTGCTCATTTCTGCGAACTTGTTGAAGAAATCATCTTCTGGCCCGAACACAACGGAAGGACGCAGGATCATCGCGTCTGGCATATGCTGCAAAACGCCTGCCTCGCCCAACGCCTTGGACTGCGCGTAGTCGCTTGGGGATTCAGCATCCGCCCCAATCGCGGAAAGATGTACCATCGTTTCGATACCTGCAGCGGCCGCCAAACGGGCCACGCGCTCTGCACCTTCGTGCTGAACAGTGTCGAATTTGTTCTTGCTGGTTTCCGCCAAAATACCCACGCAATTCACGACTGCATCGGCGCCGTCCATTGCCAAAGCAACAGAGGCATCATCGCGAATATTGCAGAGCACTGGTTCAACCTGACCAACGGCACCGTAAGGCTTGACGAACATCGCTTCGTTCGGGCGACGCACCGCAACGCGCACGCGCCAGCCTTCCTTTGCCATACGACGCGCAATATAGCGCCCAACAAAACCAGAACCGCCATAGATTGTGACTAGTTTCGACATAGAAGGCCTCCGAAATATGAACCTACCAAGGAAATACCGCCGCTCTGCGTTTGGAACAAGCTTCAAAAATCAGCAATTGACCCCAAATCCTGATACGCAAGTACGAGCATGCCGATCTTTTCTTTTGTTTCAAATGGGTTGCCCCTTGAAAGGATCTAAAACTTAGACACCAAACCGAATTTTTGCAAAAACTTCAAAAAGCGCGTTGACTCCCCCTGCGCATCCCTCTAAATCCCGCTCCACGACATCTAAGCCCAGATGGCGGAATTGGTAGACGCGCTAGCTTCAGGTGCTAGTGTCCGTATGGACGTGGAGGTTCGAGTCCTCTTCTGGGCACCACTCTCCCCTCAAATTACTGTTTGAATTTGCGAAGCATCGCAGGGGTTTGGCTTGTCCATCTTTTGAAAGACTTGTGGAAATTGGCCGCCGAAGAAAACCCGAGCGTATGTGAGATTTCTTCAATGCTTTGGTCTGTGGTTTGAAGCGCCTGAATGGCGAGATCGCGGCGCACATCATCTTTGATCGATTGAAATGCACTGCCTTCTGCCTGCAATCGGCGCATCAAAGTGCGGGCTGTCATACCAAACTCAATCGCGGCGTGATCCAAAGTAGACATCTGCCAAGGGGTCCTTACTAAAAACGCACGCGTGCGTAGACTGAAACTGTGGTGCAAAGACTGGGTAAAAATCCAATCCTCAGGGGCACGCTGCAGAAATTGGACCATGTCTGATTTGCTTCGCGGCGTCATGCTTTGGAGCTCTTTCAGGTCAAAAGACACCGCACTTTCAGCCGCATCAAACGATACAGACAACGGGAAAAGCGCAGCATAGTCCTGAGCAAAAGAGGGGCGGGCGAAGGTAAAGCGCACATCCTGCAATGGCACCTCACGCCCAACCAACCAAGAGACCAAGCCATGCGCCAGCTTCAGCATCAACATATGCCCAAAGCGCTGCGGTTCTGCATTCTCCAAAGGAACAATAGAAATAGAAAGCGAGCGCTTCGACTGATTGATTTCAAGTTGCCAGTCGTCGAGCAGCAAGTTCCAAAAAGTTGTGAAGCGAAATAATGCAGCGGGCACGGTTTCCGCATCCCGCATGGTCGTCAACATATGTTGCAGCGCGCGGGGACGAATGGGGCGACCCCAAAGACCCATCATTTCATCACCGGTTTCTAACGCTGCAATCTGGTAGAGCGCAACGAACTGCGCGTGCGTCACGCGACCAACCGGCTCTCCATTTTGCAGAGTTAGTCCAGCGCGCTGAAAGAGCGCCAGCACTTCATTCTCAGGACACCTTTTGTGTAGCGCATGTTGCCAGTCGCGCAGAAACTCTGCTGAGATCGTAGCATAGTGATGCGTTTGTGGGCGCGTATTCATCGCTAGATCACAACACAGGCTGTCACTTTTGGAAAGCATTTTGTCGTAAAGGCACGGTGCAGCGCTGTATCTCTTTTGGTTTAGTGTCTGAAAGAGATAACTTTGGAGCCTTTCGCATGCCAGATCCCAGCATTTACCCAAGCCTTGACCTTATCCTTAAAGACAATGGTGTTTGTATCGTAACACTAGACCGGGCCGCCAAGCGTAATGCGCTGGATGCTTCGACGATTGAACAGCTGATCCAGCTCTTTAGTTCCGCGAACCGCGATGGCATTCGCGCTATTGTTTTGACAGGTGCGGGGGATCATTTCTGCGCCGGTTTAGATTTGGTGGAACATTGGAAAGCGGATCGCACCCCCGATGAGTTCATGCATGTCTGCCTGCGCTGGCATGAGGCCTTTAACAAAATGGAATACGGCGGGGTGCCGATTATTGCCGCGCTGAAAGGTGCCGTTGTTGGCGGTGGTTTGGAATTGGCAAGCGCAGCGCATATTCGGGTGATGGACGACACAACCTATTTCGCCCTTCCAGAGGGACAGCGCGGGATCTTCACCGGAGGGGGCGCCACCATTCGCGTGTCAGATCTGATCGGCAAGGCGCGCATGATCGACATGATTTTGACCGGACGCGTTTATCAAGGGCAAGAAGCCGTGGATCTTGGCTTGGCGCAATACCTCACCGAAGGCTCGAGCCTAGAGAAGGCCATGGAATTGGCCGATGCCGTCGCAGCGAACCTGCCGTTGACCAACTTCGCAATTTGTTCTGCAATCAGTCACCTGAACAACATGTCTGGCATGGATGCCGCCTATGCCGAGGCGGTGGTGGCCGGTGTCGTGAACACGCAGCCCGCCGCACGCGAACGGCTAGAGGCATTCGCCAACAAATCCGCCGCGCGCATTCGACCGAATGAGTGACTAGTAGTTCCAGAGCGTTCCATCTTGCAGTCGCACCACTGGGTGACTTCCAGCGACGTAGCTGTAGCGCTCTGCTTCTTTTTCGTCGAAATCCACGCCCAGACCTGGCGCGTCGCTCACGTGGAACAGGCCGTTTTCCATCTTATGGTCTGACGGGAACAATGCGTCACATTCCGGCGTGCCGAGTACCAGATATTCTTGGATGCCAAAGTTAGGGGCCCATGCGTTCAAATGCGCCTGAGCAGCCATGCACAAGGGTGAGTGGCTTGGCGCCCCATGGAAGCCAGTGCGCACATGGTGCAAACCAGCCAGATCGACAATCCGTTTCACATGAGTGATCCCGCCTGCATAGGTGACAGCAACTCGGATGAAATCGATCAGCTCATTTTCGATCAGCTTGTTGCAATCAAAGATCGAGTTGAACACCTCTCCGATCGCGACCGGAACTGTGGAGTGCTGGCGCAAAAGGCGCAGCGCGTCTTGGTCTTCCGCTGGGGTTGGGTCTTCTAGCCAATACAGCCCAACCGGTTCGACGGACTTCGCAAAAGCCGCAGCTTCGCGCGGCAACAGGCGATGATGCACGTCGTGCAGGATATGCAGGTCTGGGCTGAAGGTATCGCGAATTTCCTCGAGCGCTTTGGGCATATAACGCATGTATAGATCGCTATCCCAAACCTCGACCTTCGGACGGATACCGCTGAAATCAGTGATGTAGTTTTCTACATCTCCTTTGGTTTCACTGACCCCATAGCTGGCACTTGGCATTCCTGGAACGCCGCATTGCACGCGCACCGCTTTGTAGCCTTGCTCGACATAATACGAGATAGAGTCTTTCAGATCCTCAAGGTCAGACCCCGTGGCATGTGCATAGACCATCGCGCCTTCACGACTTTTGCCGCCAAACAGGTCATAAAGCGGCATGTTTGCCAGCTTCCCTTTGATATCCCACAACGCCATATCCACAGCGCCGAAGGCGGCCATGGCAATTGGCCCGCGCCGGAAATATGCACCACGGTAGAAGAATTGCCAAATATCTTCAGACCGGCGGGGGTCTAGACCAATCAAATTCGGTGCTATGTAGTCTTCCAGATACTTCGCCGTGAGCGACTCACGGTTATTTAGAGTCGCATCCCCAAGCCCATAGACGCCCTGATCCGTTTCGATCTTCAGCGTCACATAGTTCTTTCCAGGGCCGCCAATAAATACCTTTGCAGCAGTGATTTTCATGGGCCGCTCCTTCGTAATCAGTTTAGTGCTGAGACATCCGTCCAATTGCCATTCTGGCGAATAATGTCGATCAGCTGTTGATATTGCGCGCCATCTTTAAAGGTCGGATATGGTGCAAAGCTTTCCCCACGAATGTCTTTCACGAATTCGCGGGCCAGATAGTGCCAACATTGCTCGGTCTCACCTGGAACCTTTGGAATGCTGTCCTGAATGTCTTGCGGTGTGGGCGTTTCAACCCAAGTGCGTTTGTCACCGTAAAGGTAAAGCTCTCGGCTGCCGTAATGCCCTTTGATGTAGATCGCGCCCTTGTCACCGTAGATCACGATGTGATCGTCGTTAAAGCGCGGCACCAGTCCACCATGTTTAAACAAAACAGACACTGGTTTTGGGGCAAGTGGACTCTGGATTTGCGCCTGTACAGTATAGGACCACTCCACATCACTTTCACCCCACTTCAAATTTGGATCATCCAAATCTTTAGGAATGAAGTTGCGGCGCGTCATGAAGTTGTGCACCCCGTCAACAATCGGCGCTTTGCCAAGATCATCACGAACTTCGCCAATGATCGATTGGATAGTGTCGCCAATCAACGACGTCACAATCGAAAGTGTATGGGTGAAGTTATTATTCAGTCGCCCGCCACCCGCTGATTTTTGGTGAGACCAGCCAAACGGGATGTCCTTCTCAAGATTGAAGTGGGAGATACATTCGACCTCCAAAGGGGCGCCAATTGCGCCGTCTTCAATCAGTTTCTTCGCATGCAGCACACTGGCCGTGTATCGAAAGCTTGCTGCAAAGGCTGTTTTCACACCTTTTTTCCGAGCGAGCTCGAAAAGCTCTGCTGCTGTTTCACCGCTCTCGGTCATCGGCTTTTCACAGAACACATGGCACCCATGCGCAATGGCCTGCCGGATCGGCGCATAATGCGCGCCGCCCGGAGTTGCGATGGCAACGATATCTGGATTGCAGACATCTAAAGCTTCTTGCCAATCCGTTCCCGCGTAGGGGATGCTTAGTTTCTTGGTGACGTCGTTCACCACTTGTGGCGTGCGCCCAACCATTCCGACAATTTCTGCACCTGTTGCACGAAACGCTTCTGCATGGCCTTCACCTGCAAAGCCTGTCCCAGCGACCAAAACTTTCATTGAATATTCATTCCCCAAAATTTCACGGACGTCGTAATCTCTGACGTACCGAACTCCTCCAGCCAGTATGGTAGTATACCAATTGTTTCAAATCCAGCTTTTGCATTCGATTTCTTCGATTCTTTGCTTACGCCTGAGCCCTATGCAAAGTTTGCTTGTCAGCCGCTTTGAGCGAGCTAAGTTTTAAAAAACATCTTTCGAGGTTTTCTAATGATACGCTTTATCCTGCCTTGTGCTTTGGGGCTGTCGGCGCTTTCACCCGCACATGCCGAAAAACTGCCGATTTTCGACGCTCACATTCATTACAGCCATGATGCTGTTTTGTCGGTGCCACCTACAGAAATCGTAGAAATCTTGCGTAAGGCCGGCGTGCGCAAAGCTTTGGTTTCAAGCTCTGACGATCGTGGCACGCAGCTTCTGCTTGAGGCTGCGCCAGACATCATTGTGCCTGCATTGCGGCCCTACAGCCGCCGTGGTCAAACAGGGACATGGATGCATGACCCAGCGACGATTGACTACCTTGAGGACAAATTTAGCAAGTTCGAGTACGAGGCCATTGGCGAATTTCACGCCTATGGGGACGACATTAAAACCGATGTGATCCAAGCCATGATTGGCATGGCGAAAGACCGAAACCTGATCTTGCACCACCACGGGGATCGCGAAGCACTCGACCTGATATTTGACACTTGGCCAGAGGCGCGTGTGCTTTGGGCGCATTCGGGCTTTGAAGATCCTGACGATATTTCCGATGCCTTGAATACCTACCCCACGCTGTGGGCGGATTTGGCCTATCGGTCTGAAATGGCAAGCTATGGCACCCTGTACGAAGGCTGGAAGGCACTGTTCTTGGCACATCCAGATCGGTTTATGGTCGGCACCGATACATTTGCGCCAGAGCGCTGGCATTATGTTGGGCCGCATGCAGATTTCTCGCGCAGTTGGTTTGAAGATTTGCCCGACGACGTGGCCCGCAAGATCGCATATGAAAATGCAGAAACGATGCTGGCGGCCAAATGAAGACCCTTTGCATCAGTGGTGCTGTCGCCCTGTCGGCATCTATGGCTTTGGCCTGCTCTGATCAGAGTGGTCTTGTATTGACCGCAAACGATGAAGCCGCGCCTGTAGCTTTCGTGACTGACATCACACCGCCTGCTTCCGTCCCTTTCGATGTCACGCTTACTCTTTGCGGCACGGCTTCGGCAGAAGTCACCTTTGATGCCATCATGCCTGCGCATCAGCATGGTATGAATTACGCGGTAGACGTGCGCCAAGTGACGGAAGGCACCTTTCATATGGAGAACATCGTCTTTCACATGCCAGGTCTCTGGGAGCTGCAATTTGATGTGAAGATAGATGAGGCAAGGTACAGCTATCGCGGCGAGATGATGGTGCCGTGAGACTGCTTCTTTTGCTCAAGCAAGCCGTCCTTTTGGCGGGGGCGTCCACAGCGACCCAAGCGGATATCTTGCTGAGTGATGCCGAGATCGCACAGACCTTACAACACGGTCCATGGCCACAAGTTGCCCAAACAGATCCAAGCAATCGCTTTTCTGGCAATCCCAACGCAATTGCGCTGGGACAGACCCTATTCCATGAGACCTCATTATCTTTAAGCGGTGATCTTTCTTGTGCGACGTGCCATCAACCTGAACAAGATTTCACAGACGGGCGTGCGCGAGGCCTTGGGAAGGCTCTATTAAAGCGCAATACACAGTCATTGTGGAATATGGATCAGTTTCGGTGGTTTGGGTGGTCTGGCGATACAGATAGCCTTTGGGCGCAAAGTATAACGCCCTTGTTTCATTCAGATGAGATGGCCCATTCTCCTCAATCGCTACACGGGTTGATGCTTGGCCATGCCACACGGGAGCAGATCGAAACCTTAACTGGTCCGTTAGATACAGTTTCACCCGAAGAAAATGCAGCCAACCTTGGTAAAATCATTGCGGCGTATGTCGAAACCCAGCGCAGTGGTCAAACCTCGTTTGATCGGTTTAGGGATGCTTTGGCCGTTGATGATTTGGCGACAGCCGCAAATTACCCAAAAGACGCGCAGCGCGGTTTACAGCTGTTTCTCGGCGAAGGACGATGCAGCTTTTGCCACTCTGGTCCGAATTTCTCCAACAGCGAATTTCACGATGCAGGTGTCCCTTACTTTCTTGCAGAAGGCGGCGTAGATGAAGGACGGCATGCTGGCATTCTTGCGCTGCAATCCAGCCCTTTCACCTTAAACAGCGCCTATTCCGACGACCCAGAAAAAACTGGCGCTTGGGCGGTCCGCAATGTGCGCTTTAATCACGCGAATTTTGGAATGTTCCGCGTGCCTTCGTTGCGGCGCGTGATGCATACCGCGCCCTACATGCACGATGGCAGCCTGCCTGACATTGCAGCGGTCTTGGACCACTACAATACCATCGACATGGAGCGCTTGCATTCGGACGGCGAAGCGATCCTGCGACCGCTGAATATGTCACAGGATCAACTGGACGATCTGGCCGCCTTTTTGGCGACCCTATCTGATGATGGCTGATTAAAGCTCGTTCCGGCGCGGCGGCTGGGCACCTGCGCGCGTCACAGAAATAGCTGCACATTTGCCTGCAAATTTCAGCGCGTTCGCAAGCTGCTCTGCTGTGAGGTCTGGAATGCCAGCCTTGTTGAGCAAGTCCGCATCAGACAAGGCTGCCAAGAAACCGCCATTAAACGTATCGCCTGCGCCAACCGTATCAACAACCGTGACGGACTCAGACGTTACAAACACCGGATCACCCGCCTTACGGTACGCAGTTGCTCCCTTAGAGCCTTCGGTGAACAGTACGATTTGAGGACCCATATCCATCAGCGCTTGAATACCAGCTTCGAACGAATCGACCTCGGGGAACAGCCACGCCAGATCCTCATCAGAGGTCTTCACGATATCTGTTTTCGCCAACATGCCGGTCAAACGTGCGCGATACGCGTCTTCGTTTGTGATGAAGCTTGGGCGAATGTTTGGATCCATCATGACCACACAGCGATCAGCCGCTTGCATCTGCAACGTCGCATAAGAATCCGCAGCCGGTTCGTTGATCAGGCTGATTCCACCAAAGAAAACCGCGGACACATCTTCAGAAACGTCTGGCAGTTGCGCAGGCTCAATCATCCGGCCTGCGGTGTTTTCATCGTAGAAATCATAAGACACAACGCCATCTGTCACGTCGACAAAGGCCAGCGTCGTTGGGCGCGCACTCGCAATCGTGCCCGATGTGTTCACGTTGCTGTCTTCCAGATGATCCAGAATCAAGCGGCCAAACTGGTCCTGCCCAACGCCAGACACAAATGTCACGGGCACATCAAGCCGCCCCAAAGCAATGGCTGTGTTCATTACAGCACCACCTGGAACAGGTTGCAGCATAGGCACGCTGCCCTCGTTGCGAGGCAGCATATCAATCAGGCTTTCGCCTGCGCATAGAATCACCTGTGTCATGTCCTATCGCCATGTCTTGTCGTTTATACCAACGATATTGCCGGCAAACGCTTGTTTTTGATACTAGAAAACGGTCTGTGTTTCATCAATGTTTAACACATTGTTACCGCTAACGCATGGGTTTTGATCTTTTTCTTTCCCTAACGCAAGCCCTGCCGAAAGTGTTGATAAATTTTGGTCCGATTGTATCAGGGACAAAGATAGCCCTATAGTTTAGGCGACTCACTTTTTAGCAGCCGACCTACCGATGGACCGTTTTACTGACATCTTCCCATTGCGACGTGGCCGCGTGCATGAAGCATGCGGTGCCAGCGCATATAGTTTTGCCTTTGCCTTGGCTGCACAGCACAAAGGGGCGATTCTGTGGATCAAAGAAAAATGGCAAGCAGATCAACTCAACCCATCGGGCCTCGCCGACTTCATATCCCCTAGCGAAATTTTGGTGGCGCAGGGCAAAGATCAGCCCGAGGTCTTAGCAAGCGCCGAAGAAGCCCTGCGTTCAGGGGCAGTTAGCTTAACCCTTTTGGAGCTCAGCAAACCTCTTAGCCTCATCGCAGGGCGCCGTTTGCAATTGGCTGCTGAGGCAGGACAATCCACCGGTCTTTGCTTGATCCAAGACGGTATGGGCAGCAACGCCGCAGAAACACGCTGGCAGTGCGAGCCGCTTTTTGGTGGGGCAGACTCGACTCTGCAACGGTGGAGTATTATTAAGAACAAAACAGGAACATTAACAAATTGGGATGTGCGCTGGGATGCAAAAACGCGTCGTGTCATTGTGGTTTCCAAGACTGGCGAGTGACCGGTTTCTGCGCGCACGCCCAATCGATGGCCCCTTTGCCCTCACCCACCGACAGAACAACACAGAGCGCCTGTATTGCCTCAACACCGAAGCCCTTGCGCAGGGGTTAACCCCAGGCATGGGCTTTGCCGATGCGCGCGCCTTTTGCCCAGATCTGCAAAGCCACCCAGCGGATTTAACGGCGGACGCCATGTTCTTGCAGGTGCTGGCACGGTGGGCCAAACGGTTCTGTCCTTGGGTCGGGCTGGATGGCCATGATGGGCTATTGCTGGACGTCACGGGATCAACGCATCTGTTTGGCGGCGAGATTGCTTTGCTGGGTGACATCCACATGCGTTTGGCCAAGGCACAACTGACCGTCTCAAGCGGATTGGCGGATACGCGCGGAGCCGCTTGGGCCTTGGCGCATTTTGGCAAGGGCGTTGCAGAACGCGGGCAGACCCTATCAGCGATCGGCGATCTACCTGTGGCCGCGCTGCGCTTGTCTGAAAAAGCCAATGTCGGCTTGCAACGGCTTGGCGTGCGCAACATTGCCGATCTTGTCGCCCTGCCACGCGCCACCGTGACCCGCCGCTTTGATGCCGAGGTCATCATGCGACTGGATCAGGTGCTTGGGGATCTACCAGAAAGCCTATCACCGCTGCCAGAAGCACCACGTTATCAAGTGCGCATGAGCTTACCCGAGCCCATTGGATTGGCCGCAGATGTGATGGCAGGCACCGAACGTTTGCTGACTGCGCTTTGCCAGCGACTGAAGGAAAACGAAACAGGTGCGCGGGTACTGCAGCTGACCTTAAGACGAGTGGATCAGGGACAGCAGCAGGTCGAACTGCGCTTGGCACGTCCGATGCGCGATGCCGCGCGTATTTTGCCTTTGTTTGAACGCGGCGTGGATGAGATCGACAGCGGCTTTGGCATTGATCAGCTGCGTTTGGTTGCCACGCAGGTCGAAGATCTACCAATCCAGCAGATGACCCACAGCCGTGCCGCGCCAGATGATCAGCTGGATGATCTGATCACGCGCATTGGCAATCGCATCGGCTTGGAAAACATCCAACGCTTTTTACCGGCAGACAGCCATATCCCTGAACGCAGCTATGTGATTTCCCCCGCCGCTTGGTCTACGCCCAGCAACACCTGGATGCCCGTGCGCCAACGGCCGCTCAAACTGTTCCCGCCCGAGGTCGTGGCAGGACAAGGCCCACGCCCACCGCGCAGATTACGATGGCGACGCATGTCGCTGACCACAGCACTGGCGACAGGACCAGAACGTATCGCACCAGAGTGGTGGATGACTGATGAAAGCTGGCACAGCGGTATTCGCGATTACTGGCGGGTGTATACCCAACAAGGCCGCCGCCTATGGATGTTCTACACACCACAAAATCCAGCGTGGTTCGTGCAGGGGGAGTTTGCATGACCACCCTGCCGAAGAACCCCACAGTTGGCTACGCAGAGCTATGCGTCACCACAAACTTCACCTTTCTCAAAGGCGCCTCTCATCCAGAGGAATTGATCGCACGCGCCACAGAGCTGGAACTTGACGCCATTGCTATCACCGATCGCAACTCTGTGGCTGGCGTTGTTCGAGCCTATTCCGCTCTAAAACTGCTAAAAGAGGATGCCCAAGATGCGCTGCGCATCAGATCTCAGCAGCAGGTAGACGCCTCCTCTCGACAAGAGATTGGGCGCCAAACCCCCATCACGACACCGGATGCTTTGAAGTTTCCGAAGCTGATTGTCGGCTGCCGCTTGGTACTGCGCGATAACCCTGTCGATTGGATCGCCCTGCCCCGCAACAGAGAGGCCTATGCAAGGCTGACACGGCTTTTGACCCTTGGAAAACGTCGCGCCGAAAAAGGGGAGTGCCTGCTCGATGATGCTGATCTTCTGAACGGATGCTTGGGCATGATCCTGATCGCCTTGCCGCAAGCCGAACTCGCGCAAGCCGCGCCGCACGTTCAAGCCATGCAGCGCAATTTTCCTGGCCATGTCTATTGGGGGGCCGCCCCACGCTATGATGGCAGCGACCAAGCCTATTTCGATCACTGCGCCCATTGGGCTCATAAGACCGCTGCGCCGATGGTCGCTGTGGGAGAGGTCTTAATGCATCGCGGAAGTCGTCGGCAGTTGGCGGATGTGCTGACCTGCCTGCGCGAACACACCACAATCGACCAAATTGGCACCAACGCCCTCCCAAATGCAGAGCGACGCTTGAAAGGCCATGACGACATGGCGCGACTGTTTCGCAACCACCCCGCTGCGATCCGGCGATCCCTCGACATCGCCGCAAGATGCAGCTTTTGCCTGAGTGAATTATCGTATGAATACCCTGACGAAATCGCAGACAATGAAAAACCCCAAGATCGTTTAACCCGATTAGCTGCTGAAGGCTTGAAGCACCGCTATCCCAATGGCGCACCAGATCGAGCGATCGCGCAGATGCATAAAGAGCTGGCCTTGGTCGCCAAGCTCAAGTTCCCAGCCTATTTCTTAACGGTCTATGACATTGTGCAATTTGCGCGCAGTCAGGGTATTTTGTGTCAGGGACGCGGCTCGGCAGCCAATTCGATCCTGTGTTATCTGCTCGGCATCACAGATGTGAGCCCCGACACAATCAGCATGGTGGTCGAACGCTTTGTGTCCGAGCACCGTGGCGAACCCCCTGATATCGACGTCGACTTCGAACATGAACGTCGCGAAGAGGTGATCCAGCACATCTATGAAAAATACGGCCGCCATCGGGCTGGGCTCTGTGCAACGGTGACCCATTTTAGATCCCGCGCCGCCATTCGCGAGGTGGGCAAAGTCATGGGCCTCAGCCAAGATGTCACCGCAAGCCTGTCAGGGCAGATTTGGGGGCAATCCAATGGCGGAGCTGATCCAGAACGGATCAAAGAACTTGGGCTCGATCTAAGCAACCGACGCCTTGCCCAAACCATCAAGCTGATCGGCGAAATTATCGGGTTTCCACGACACCTATCCCAACATGTGGGTGGATTTGTCATCACCAAAGGCCGTTTGGACGAGCTATGCCCGATCGAAAACGCCGCCATGGATGATCGCACCGTGATCGAGTGGGACAAAGACGATATCGATGCCTTGGGTATTTTGAAGGTCGATATTCTAGGGTTGGGAATGCTCAGCTGCATTCGCAAGTCCTTTGACTTGCTCAAGCAACACGACAACGAAGTTCTATCGATTCCAACAGTGCCCCAAAAGGACAGCGCCACCTATGACATGCTCTGTGTGGCGGATGCGATTGGTGTGTTTCAGGTGGAAAGCCGCGCGCAGATGAATTTCTTGCCGCGCATGAAGCCGCGCGAGTTTTACGATCTGGTGATCGAGGTCGCCATTGTTCGCCCGGGCCCCATTCAAGGCGGCATGGTGCAGCCCTATGTGAAGCGCCGCCAAGGGTTGGAACATGTCAGTTTCCCCTCCAAAGAATTAGAAGGCGTGTTGGGCAAAACGCTGGGCGTGCCTTTGTTTCAGGAACAAGCCATGCAAATCGCCGTGGTCGCCGCTGGCTTTACCCCAGAAGAGGCAGACCGCTTGCGCCGCTCGCTCTCTTCCTTTCGGCGCATTGGCACAATTGGCGTGTTCAGAGACAAGTTTATCGCCGGCATGCGCCAGAATGGCTACGATCAAGATTTCTCTGAACGATGCTTTTCCCAGATCGAAGGCTTTGCCGATTACGGCTTCCCCGAAAGCCATGCGGCGGCTTTTGCGATGCTGGTCTATGTCTCCGCATGGCTGAAATGCCACCGCCCCGCAGTCTTTGCCTGCGCCTTGCTCAATTCGCAGCCCATGGGGTTTTACGCCCCTGCCCAAATCGTACGGGATGCGCGCGAACATCAAGTGGAAGTACGCCCCATCTGCGTGAACCACAGCACATGGGATAACACACTCGAACGCCGTGCAGATGGCGCTTTGGCGCTACGGCTTGGGTTTCGCCAAATCAAAGGGTTCAAAGAAGAAGACGCAGGCTGGATTGTCGCCGCCCGTGGCAATGGCTACCCCGACCCAGAAAGCGTTTGGCTGCGCGCTGGGATTTCACCAAGTGCCCTAGAGCGTTTGGCCGAGGCCGATGGTTTTATTGATATGAACCTGACCCGCCGAGACGCGCTCTGGAAAGTCAAAGCCATCCGCGCCAAAAAGCCCCTACCGCTGTTTAATGACCCGATTGATGGCGAAAGCACATATGAACCGGATGTCACCCTGCCTGTGATGCACCTAGGGGAAGAGGTCGTCGAAGATTACGTGGCCATGCGCCTTTCACTGCGCGCCCATCCGATGGAGCTGCTGCGCCCCAAGCTACATGGGCTGACACCTCACGCCGAACTGCCCAGCGCGCCGCTTGGGCGTATTTCGGTCTGCGGATTGGTGATTACACGGCAGCGGCCAGGCACAGCATCAGGTGTGATCTTCCTAACGTTGGAAGACGAAACAGGCGTATCGAATGTTGTGGTCTGGCCGAAGATCTACGAAAAATTCCGCCGCATCGTCATGGGCGGGCGGTTGTTACAAGTGACAGGATATTTGCAACGCGAAGGGATCGTAGTGCACCTGATCGCACAAGACATTCAGGACATGTCGCAGCGCTTATCGGAGTTGGGTCACCCAATGGATGATGTACTTGGCGAGACCTTGCCCCAAGCCGATGACACACCACGCCCAAAGACCTACCCTCCGCGCGCGATGCACCCGCGGGAACAGGCAAAACGCCTGTTCCCCAGTCGGGATTTTCATTAGGCCGGTGATTTAGTGTCTTCAGCTTCGGTTTCAACAACCTCAGCCACGACATCAACGTCCGCAGCCTCGATCACATCCGCCTCTGCTTCCGCAACCTCTTCGGCCACTTCAGGCTGGGCTTCAAGCGCGCCCACGATCAGCGGCAGCATCTCAACACCTGTCGCGCTCATCGTTGCAGTTGCGGGCGGCACTTTCCAAGTCAGCGTGTCAAAGCTTTGACAGTTGTCGCAGACAGGCGCCCATTCAGAATGAATGTTCGAACAATTGTCACACACCCACTGCGGACCACGGGACGCGGTCAGGCCGCGCGCCAGCCAGCCTTTGACAACGGAATCTTCGGCACCTTCACCGCGCTCGATTGCCGCCATGATGGTCAAAGACCGAGAGGTCGGGTCCGCTTCATGCAAATCACCCAAAGCACGACGCGCGGCTGGGAAATCTTCGGCTGCGATTTGCAGTTCTGCCATCAGCATCTTGGTTTCGGGATGATCGGCTGTAGATTTTGTCAAACCACCAAATCGCTTGATACGCGCAGCTGGAGTTTCATCCGGCACGATCTCTGCAAAGGTCGCTGCCAAATCAGGATGCGGCTGAGCCTCCCAAGCCTTTTTCAAAACACGCGTCGCATAACGCGCCTGATCTTGCGCAATATAACCTTTGGCTGCCAACACTGCCGCTGGGATCAAATCCGGAGACAAGCGGTTCGCCTCGATAGACGCTTCACGCAATTCGATAGACGAATCCTCTGACGCCAAGTCCTTGGCTTCTGACAAAGCCAAAACCGCATCACGGCGCTTGTGCACATCACGGGGCAAAGAACCGTGTTTCAGTTTGGTCTTCAGCGTCTCACGCGCGCCAGACCAATCTTTCTTCTCGGCCTGAAGCTTCAGCAGCGTATCCTGTGTTTCCACATGCTTTGGCTTAAGGGCAAAAGCCGTCTGCGCCAGCTTCAACGCCGTATCCGTTTTGCCATCAGCCAGCTTCTGCTTCATCAAACCACGCACACCTACGAAACGGGTGGCGTCGTCTTTTAGCAAACGCTTGTAAACTTCTTCCGCCTTGCGACGATCGCCTGACACTTCTGCAGCCTGAGCTGTAACAAGGTTGGTCAACTCTGGCTTACGCAACAGGCGCTCTGCCTTGCGCGCTTTTTCCATCGCAGTGCGCCCTTCGCCAGAAGCCAAGGCCATCATGCCTTCGGTCAGCGCTTGATAACCGCGACGCTCACGGTTGCGATCAAAGTAGCGACTAATGGCCGTTTCATCTCCATTCAGGAACTTAAGAACCGCAACAGTCAAAGAAGCCAATTTCAGCAACAACCAAAGAAGGACAACGAGAACGACAAGCGCAATCGCTGTCTCCAAAAGGCCCAGAGTAAACTCTGCTCCCCCTGCTTCGATGGTCAGTTTACCATCGCTCTCCATCAAGAAGCCTGCACCAATCGCCAAGCCAGCGATGGCCACAACGAAAATAATAATTTTAGAAAGAGACCAGAGCATAATTGACCCTTACTTCGCGTTCAAAGATTGAGAGAGCGCGTCAGCAGCTTCAAAAGCCGCTTGACGATTTTGGGCGACTTCAACCCAAGAAGACACTTCGGATTTGGCTGCATCCTCCAGAGCGTTAAGCTCCGTCAATGCGACACCCACATCACCGCGCCTTAGCGCAGCTTCTGCCCGACTAAGCACGGCATCAGCGTCCGTACCTTCTTGCGGCGTCAGCGAGCGCATGCCGACCTGCGCCTTTAGGAAAGACGTCAAACGGCCTTCTTCTGAGGCCAGATCTACACGAGATGCAGCCAACGCAGCACGCGCCGCTGCTGGAAATTCATCCTGCAAAACTGCGAGCGTTGGCACGCCTTCATCTGCAAAGCTATTCAGCGCTTCAGGAATTGACGTGCCAGTCGCTGTCCCCAAATCCGTCAAAGCCAAACGATAGGACGCACCGCTATCAAGCGCTGATTGCACACGGGTCAAAGCAGCTCGAGCCAAAGCCTCTTGCGCAGACAGTTTGGCATTTTCTTCCATGGTTTCTGCTTCGGCACGTTGTGCTGTCACAAGTGCTTTCAAGTCTTCCAACTCACGCTCGTAAGCTGCGATTGCGGAAGAAGGCAAGTTCTGGGTAATCGGGTTCTTTTCAAGCGCAGTCAGGCGGCCATCCAAGGTCGCCAAAGCTTGCGACGCATCAGCAAATTGCCCGTTTACATCACTGACGGCACCTTCAAAACCAGCGACCTGCTCTTGGAAAGCCGACACAGAGGATTGTGCGGCATTGGCAGCGCTTTCCGTTTGCGCCTGAGCAGACAAAAGCGTTTCGATCTGGGCCGCTTGCGCTGCAACAGTTTGTTCCAAAGTCACAAGTGCATCATCTTTTTGACCAAGCAACGGTCCAACATATTGGGACGCACCAAAACCAAGGGCCGCTGCGACAACGCCACCCAAAGCAACGGGGAAGAATCCAACCTTCTTCACTGGCGCTGGTGCAGCGGATGTGCTCGCTTCTGCAGGTTCAGATGCTTCAGCAACAACCTCGGTCTCCTCAGATGCATTTTCAGCATCCTCTTCGAGCGCGTCAGCCGCTGCATCCTCGACCTCGTCGCCCGCTTCTTCAGACTGTTCTTGGTCTGAATCAGCCGTGTCTTCATCGGAAATTTCAGGTTGAGTTGTGTCTTCTGAAGCAGCGTCTTGAACTTCTTCAGTTTCTACATCTTCGGCAGGCATGTCTTCGACAATCTCTGCGTCAATCACATCTTCTGCAATTTCAGAAGACGGTTTATCTTTGCTCTCGGTTGACGTGTCGGGTTTGTCTGCCTTGGCCACGAACTACCACCTTTCGAATCCAAAATTTCAATCTCTTACGCCGAATTTAAGCAGGGGCGCGCTCAGCTACAATGCGTCATTCAATAACAGTTTGCTTGCTTACCGCGTCTAACATGGCCTCAGCATCGAGCCTAGGCGCAATCTCGCAAGTACCGTAACGTATATCCCTTACTTCATCCGCCACAGCTTGGCTTAACGCCACAATATGTAGCGGTGCTTTTACATCAGCGACATCGGCAAAATGACGCGCCGTGCGAGGGGAAAACAAGGGGAGGATCACAGGGTTTTCCCCAGAGAGCAGTGCTTTCATCTTCTCGGATGCTGGAAGCAAAGGCTGCGTGTAAATGATTGCATCGTCCACGTCATGCCCAAGCGCTCTTAACCGTTCTGCGATCTGACCACGGCTAATTTCACCGCGCATATGCAAAAGGCGGCCACGAGGGCGTTTCTCCTCTATCAGGGCAAGCAGA
This sequence comes from uncultured Paracoccaceae bacterium, assembly GCA_947499725.1. Classification (GTDB taxonomy): domain Bacteria; phylum Pseudomonadota; class Alphaproteobacteria; order Rhodobacterales; family Rhodobacteraceae; genus Cognatishimia. The sequence continues at coordinate 233,211 of CANMPK010000002.1, forward strand.
GAAGAGGCGTTACCTTTGGCGGCATAAGCGTCCCAACCTACTGCAGACGCAGCCTGCGCAGTACGTTCGCCAACACACCAAGCGGCAAGGCCAACCGACGGCGCTGGTATCACAGCATTTTGTGAAGTGAATATCGCGCCCGAGACGCCCGAAAAGTCAGGAACGCATGAGGCGCGCTTAATCTCGATCAGCGGGGCGATGACGATTTGCACGTTGGGCACGCGTGCTTTCAACAACGCCGCAAACCCCTGCGATTGCGCTTTAGGGCGGGTTAGCAATACTGTTGGCATTGGCTTTGTCACAGGCTGCCCCATTGTTTACAGCGCCTTACGGTGTTACCTGCCCATAGGACTTGGCGCAATGGCGGTCGTGATGACGAATACATTAACCATCTTGGGAATCGAGAGCAGCTGCGATGACACTGCTGCCGCTGTTGTACGGCAAACCGGAGGTGCTTTGCCCGAGATTTTGTCTTCCGAAGTTTTTGGTCAAAACGCGCTACATGCTGAATTTGGTGGCGTCGTGCCCGAAATCGCAGCACGTGCTCATGCTGAAAAGCTAGACATCTGTGTGGAAAACGCAATTGCCGAAAGCGGTGTCCCACTTAAAGAACTCGACGCCATCGCCGTAACCGCAGGCCCAGGTCTGATTGGCGGCGTGCTGTCGGGTGTGATGTGCGCCAAAGGTCTCTCTGCCGCTCTTGGCCTGCCGCTCGTCGGTGTAAATCACTTGGCTGGCCACGCTTTAACCCCACGTCTGACAGATCAGGTGTCCTTCCCTTATCTGATGCTTCTGGTGAGTGGCGGACATTGCCAATTCTTGGTCTCTGAAGACCCTGAAACCTTTAAGCGCCTTGGCGGAACAATCGACGACGCGCCCGGCGAAGCCTTTGACAAAACCGCACGCTTGCTTGGCCTACCGCAACCTGGCGGACCGTCTGTTGAACAAGCCGCAAAATCCGGTGATCCAAAGCGGTTTGCATTCCCACGCCCTTTGATGGATCGGCCGGGCTGTGATCTGTCATTTTCTGGCCTAAAGACTGCAATCCTGCGCGCCCGTGATGCCTTGGTTGCGGAAAAGGGCGGACTTACCGAACAAGACAGAAGTGATCTTTGCGCCTCTTTTCAAGAAGCCGTTGCAGATGTGTTGGCCAAGAAAACAGCGCGCGCCTTTGAGGCATATCTTGCGATGAACCCACAAACGCCACTGCTCGCTGTCGCAGGCGGCGTTGCCGCAAACCAAACCGTCCGTGCGCGCCTTCAAGAGGTCTGCGCCAAGCACGCGGTTGAATTCACAGCCCCCCCTCTCGCACTTTGCACCGACAATGCTGCGATGATTGCCTATGCGGGCCTTGAGCGATTTAAGCTGGGCAAATCGGATGACATGTCACTAGCAGCTCGCCCCCGTTGGCCGCTCGACACCCGTGCGCCAGCCCTTTTAGGTGGTGGTAAAAAAGGAGCGAAAGCGTGAGTCTGACAGTCATTGGATCAGGGGCCTTTGGAACGGCCCTCGCCATCTCTCTGTCAAAGAGCCATGATCGTATTACGCTTTGGGGGCGTGATGCTGACATGATGGCCAATATGCAGGTCAATCGGCGGAATTCAAAACGCTTGCCAGACGTGACATTACCGGACAACATCATCTGCGTATCTGGGCGCTTGCCGACAGATGATGAAATCATGCTGCTCGCAGTCCCCATGCAAACGCTTTCTGGAGTTCTTGAAAGCGCACCGAACCTTAATCGCAAAACTTTAGTCGCTTGCTGCAAGGGCATCGACATGGCGACAGGCCAAGGCCCGAGCGCTATTTTGAAACAAGCCGCCCCAAATGCGACCCCTGCGATCTTAACGGGGCCAAGCTTTGCAGCAGATATCGCCAACGGCTTACCAACAGCTCTGACACTTGCCTGTGAGAACTCAGGAAACGACCTTCAAAACGCTCTGCAAACGCCAAACCTACGCATCTACCGCACTCCGGATTTGATCGGTGCAGAGCTTGGCGGAGCCTTGAAAAACGTCATTGCGATTGCCTGTGGCGCTGCAATTGGCGCCGGCCTCGGCGCGAGCGCTCGTGCGTCGCTTATGACTCGAGGGTTTGCCGAGATGGGCCGCATGGCCAAGGCCCTTGGCGCACGCTCTGAAACATTGGCTGGGCTCTCTGGCTTTGGTGATCTCGCTTTGACTTGCACTTCAGACCAGTCCCGCAACTACCGCCTGGGTCTTGCTTTGGGGCAAGGTCAAAGTTTTGATGCCAGCGTCACAGTGGAAGGCGCTGCAACCGCACGCGCGACACTGCAACGCGCGACTGATTTGAAAATCGACATGCCAATCACGCAAGCTGTTGTGGCTTTGCTTGACGGCACGAAAAACATCCCCGAGGTTATGGCAGCCCTATTGGCACGCCCACAGAAAGAGGAATAACCATGCTATTTGCACTGATGGCCAAAGACAAACCAGGCGCGCTGGACGTACGCCTATCCAACCGCGAAGCGCACGTTGCTTACCTTAAGTCATCCGATGCGGTGAAAATGGCAGGCCCATTCCTGAACGAAGCTGGCGAAATGTGCGGTTCATTGATTGTGCTAGAGTTTGACACACTCGCTGAGGCCGAAGAATGGGCTGCAAATGACCCTTACAAATTGGCGGATCTGTTCGAAAGCTCCGAAATTCAACCTTGGAACAAGGTGATCGGTTAATGCGTTACTGGCTGTTCAAATCCGAACCCTCCACATGGAGCTGGGACAACCAGCAAGCCAAGGGTGATGAGGGCGAAGAATGGGACGGCGTGCGCAATTATCAGGCCCGCAACTTCATGCGTGAGATGGCAATCGGAGATCGTGGGCTGTTCTACCATTCTCAGAAAGAGAAATCCGTGGTGGGCATCGTCGAGGTTATCGCTGAGGCCCACCAAGATTCGACCACAGACGATGAACGCTGGGAATGCGTGGACATCAAGGCGATCGCATCTCTGAAAACGCCTGTATCCTTAGAGCAGATCAAGGCGGAGGAACGCCTCGAAACCATGGTTCTGGTCAAGAACTCCCGCCTCTCTGTTCAGCCGGTGACACCAGAGGAATGGGACCTCATAACCACTATGGGTGGTGTGAAGCTCTAGCCAAAACCCCTATATTTAGGCATACTCCAGCTGTCTTTAAGCAAAACTGGAGAGGGACATGGAATTCATCAACGTCATAGTGGCAGCCATTGCTGCTTTTGCATTCGGTGCAGTTTGGTACATGGTTTTGGCAAAACCGTGGATGGAGGCCTCTGGCATCGCTGTCGGCGAAGACGGGCGGCCTGCAAACTCTGCTGACAAAAAGCCTTTCATCATTTCATTTGTTTGTCTGATCATTGTCGCTGGAATGATGCGGCACGTGTTCTCTTTGGCCGGCATAGATGCGCCAATTAAAGGCCTTGTTGCAGGTATTGGAGTTGGCTTGTTTTTGGCAACCCCTTGGATTGCGACAAACTATGCCTTTGCAGACCGCAAACGGGCACTGACGGTTATTGATGGTGGGTATGCCACGATCGGCTGCGCGATCATCGGCCTAGTGCTCACACTGTTCTAAACCAAATTATCTATCTAACGGGGATTCCAGAGCGCAAAAGTCGCCAGAACCCCCGTTACCCCACGTGCTCCCTACGCACCACACGTGAACTGAAAATAGGTCCTGGCCTTCCTAGCCTGCAAGATTGAACCTAGGCCAGAAACATGCACAGCGCAAACGCTAAGCACTTAAAATAAATCAACATTTTTAGGAAATTTGGATTGGCCCACCCAATGGATGGGCCGAAAGGCTTAGCCGTAGATGGACTCTTTGCCGAAGTGCTTTGTCAGCATGTAGTAGACAACCGCACGGTATTTGTTGCGCTCAGAGCGACCATAGGTGTCCAGAACCGAGTCGATCGCTTCCATCAAAGCAGGGCTATCAGACAGGCCCAGCTTTTTGATTAGGAAGTTGTTCTTTACCGTCTCAAGCTCTGCTGGTTGCGTTGCCGCAACGGTAGATGCGTCAGCATTATAAATTGCAGGACCGCAACCGATTGTGACCTTTGTCAGCAGGTCCATGTCTGGCTGCATGCCGCATTTGTTTTTCAGGTCATCCGCATATTGTGCGATCAGATCGTCGCGTTTTCCCATAATCACTCTCCCAGTATCTAAAATATTGGGGAACATCCCCATTACAAAAAACTCTAGAGGCAATTTTTCCAATCGCAAAGGAAAAGATTTCGGACTTTTCCCCCTAATCAAACGGACTAAACCAGCCTGCACACAAAGAAAAAGCCTCGGTCCCCCGAGGCTTGTTCATCTTCATTTCACGGCAACTTAGTAGCGGTAGTGTTCCGGCTTAAATGGCCCTTCAGGGCTGATGCCTAGGTAGTCCGCTTGATCTTTATCCAATTTGGACAGCTTTACGCCGATACGATCTAGGTGCAGGCGTGCCACTTTTTCATCCAAGTGCTTAGGCAGGATGTAAACGTCGTTGTTGTAGTTGTCGCCGTTGTTCCACAACTCCATCTGCGCCAAAACCTGGTTGGTAAACGAAGCAGACATCACGAAGGATGGGTGGCCAGTCGCGTTACCAAGGTTCAACAAACGACCTTCAGACAGCAGAATGATGCGGTTGCCAGATGGCATCTCGATCATATCCACTTGTTCTTTGATATTTGTCCACTTGTGGTTCTTCAGCGCCGCCACTTGGATTTCATTATCGAAGTGACCAATGTTGCCAACGATCGCCATATCTTTCATCGCGCGCATATGCTCGATGCGAATGACGTCTTTGTTGCCAGTCGTGGTGATGAAGATATCAGCGTCTGCAACAGCATCTTCCAGCAGGACAACTTCGAAACCGTCCATAGCCGCCTGAAGCGCGCAAATCGGATCAACTTCTGTGACCTTCACACGCGCACCAGCGCCGCGCAAAGACGCCGCAGAGCCTTTGCCCACGTCACCATAGCCCATCACAACAGCAACTTTACCGGCCATCATTGTATCTGTGGCGCGGCGGATACCGTCTACGAGGGATTCTTTACAGCCGTATTTGTTGTCGAATTTGGACTTCGTCACAGAGTCGTTCACGTTGATCGCAGGGAAAGGCAACTCGCCCTTCTTTTGCAAATCATACAAGCGGTGAACACCAGTGGTTGTCTCTTCAGAAACACCAAGGATCTGGTCACGAGTCTTTGTAAACCAGCCCGGGCTCGCAGCCATGCGCTTTTTGATCTGCGCTTGGATAACTTCTTCTTCTTCAGATGTTGGAACGCCGAATTCTTCACCCGCTTCAATGCGCGCGCCCAGCAGAACGTACAAAGTCGCGTCGCCGCCATCATCCAAGATCAGGTTCGGGCCTTCCGGGAACATGAAGGATTGGTCTAGGTAATCCCAATGCTCTTCCAAAGATTGGCCTTTGATCGCAAACACAGGTGTGCCATCTGCTGCAATCGCAGCCGCGGCGTGATCTTGTGTAGAGAAAATATTGCAGGATGCCCAACGCACATCTGCGCCCAGCGCAACCAGCGTTTCGATCAGAACAGCTGTCTGAATGGTCATATGCAAAGAGCCCACAATACGGGACCCCTTCAAAGGCTTGCTGTCTCCATACTCTGCACGCAGCGCCATCAGGCCCGGCATTTCTGTTTCAGCAATGTCCAGTTCTTTCCGGCCAAAATCTGCCAGAGCGATATCTTTTACGATGTAGTCTGTCGGCATCTCGCCGTACTCCTTGCCACACTAAGTCTGGGGTCAGATAGCACTGCTACCTAACTTCGACAATGGCAGGAGAGGGTCGGAAGAGCTGCCTAGCTCAGCTTTTCACGCCGTCAGGCACAATTGGCGCCTCACGTTTGAAAAAATCTGTACCAGTCGCCACAATACAGGATACGCCCTGCGCATTCGTCAGGATCACTGTAAAGGTGCCGGTTTTTTCGGATGCCCAGACCTCAACCATCGTTTGGATGTTTTTATTGCCCTGCAAGCCGCCAGCAGTCAGCGCCTCAGAGTATTTGCTTTCCAGTCGTTCAACGACATCTGCGCGTAACGCACAGTTCGCGGCATGGGCAGGCGGGGCTGCGGCGAGCATGCCGAACAACAGTCCGGCGGTCATCAATCTTTTGAACATTTCAGTCTCCTTCGGTTTCAGTACTTTGAAGGAGGCACGCAGGGAGGAAGCATCGTGCCCCCCTCGCAGTCAGTATGGTGCCATATGATGGCGTCGGCAAAGCACTCGTATTCACAAAATCGACGCCAGTCGTGAACACCTACCCAAGGCTGAATCTGAAAAAGTACCAAATCAAGCGAAATCGTTGAAAAACTGCCCGTTTTATGCTATTTTATGCCCATAATATCACGGATCCCCCTCCGTGATGCGAGCAGTTTAACAAGGCATTAACCTGTTTTGGCAGGCCCAGAATTTTGTGTGTCTTGTGATCGCCCAACCGTCTTGCCGTATCGCGCGCTTCCTCTATACAAAAACACACAGACTTTGATTTAACTTACAGGCACCCTCATGGCGCGCGCATGGCAACGAATGCTTTCTGGCCGCAGACTTGATCTGCTGGACCCAACTCCCGTCGATATTGAAATCGAAGACATCGCCCATGGGCTTGCCTTTGTCGCGCGTTGGAACGGGCAGACCAAAGGCGATTTTGCCTATTCCGTTGCAGAACATTCCTTGCTGGTCGAAGAGCTGTTTAGCCGCATGTACCCTAAGGCTCCGATCAAGTGGCGCCTTGCAGCGCTTTTACATGACGCACCGGAGTATGTGATTGGTGATATGATCTCGCCGGTTAAAGCCGCCATTGGGCCGGACTATGAAGAACTAGATGATCGCCTAATGTCCGCCATCCATATTCGGTTCGGCCTGCCGGCTGCATTGCCGAAAACCATCAAGGCGCAGATCAAACGGGCTGATAAAGTCAGCGCCTATATGGAAGCCACGCAAATTGCAGGGTTTTCACACGCAGAATCCGCCAAGTTCTTCGGAAAGCCAAAACCCGAAATCACCGAGGGATTAGAAATCAGCCTGCGCCCGCCAGTCGATGTGCGCAATGATTTCACCAAACGCCACGCTGATCTCATGAGCCAGCTATGAGCTTACACATCCGCCAAGCGGGCCCGTTAGATGCCAGCCAAATGGCCGACCTGCTAAACGAGATCATCTCGATTGGTGGCACCACTGCCTATGTGAACCCAGTGTCCGCATCCAAGCTGCGCGATTGGATGGCGCAAGACAACGCCATCTGGCAGGTCGCCGAAAACGACAAAGGTGAGATCCTTGGCTTTCAGTGGATACAAGATCACCCTGACTTGCCTGAAACCGACTGTGACATCGCCAGTTTTGTCAAAGTCGGTGCCGTGGGCTTAGGTGTCGGTAGCAAACTGTTCGAAAAAACCAAGGTTGTCGCAAAGCAACATGGATACCGTTTCATCCACGCGGTGATCCGCGCCGGCAATGAAAGCGGCTTGTCTTACTATCAAAGCAGAGGCTTCGAAAACTACCGTCGCCTAAAGGATGTCGCCCTAGACAACGGTATGATCGTCGACAAAATCTGGAAGCGCTACGAGCTTTAACGCGGGCTGCGCTTAGCCAGAATACGCTGCAACGTCCGGCGGTGCATGTTCAAACGCCGTGCCGTTTCAGACACATTGCGATCGCACAGCTCATAGACACGCTGAATATGTTCCCAACGAACACGATCCGCAGACATTGGGTTTTCAGGTGGAGGCGGTAGCTCTCCTTCGGATGTCAGCAAGGCATTCACAATATCCTGTGCATCTGCTGGCTTAGACAAGTAATCCGTCGCGCCAATTTTCACGGCTGCAACAGCCGTCGCAATCGCGCCATAACCGGTCAGAACAACCACTCGGCTGTCTTCACGCTTTTCGCGAATGATCTCTACAATATCCAAGCCATTGCCGTCTTCCAGACGCAGATCAATTACCGCATAGGCCGGCGGACGCGCCGTGGCGATCGCGCTGCCAGCGACAACCGAAGGCGCTGTTTCAACATCAAACCCACGCTTCTCCATCGCTTTTGCAAGGCGACGCAGAAAGGGTTCATCATCGTCGACAAGCAGCAAAGACTTGTCTGGACCAATGTTCTTGAGTGCAATCTCTGTCATGCTTAGCCTCCCAAAAAGACCGTTATTTAACATGTAGCCCTAAGGCCCTATTCGGTCAAACGCCGCTTCCTCAGGAATGTTTGGCAAAACACGCGACAGACTCTGCCAGCGCTTCAGCGCTCGCATCACGTCGGTAGAATTCTACAAAGCCGTGTTCCGGCAAAACCAAATAGGTATGCGTGGAGTGATCAACCAAATAATACTCATCATCCGCAGGTTGGCGCTTGTAGTAGGTCCGGTAAGCTTGAGACGCCGCTTTCACCTGCTCTGCAGAACCGGTCAGTCCAACCATACGTGGATGCAAGTAGTCAGTGAATTCTGCCAACACCTCGGGCGTGTCGCGCTCTGGATCAATAGAAATCATGACCGGCGTCGCGATCAATCCGTCTTCTTCCAATATCTCTACAGCCTCTGCATTTCGGGCCGTATCCAAAGGACAAACATCGGGGCAGAAGGTATAACCAAAATAAAGCAATGTCGGCTTAGTGATCACCTCGGCGTCCGTCACTGTCACGCCATCTTCGCGCACCAGTTCGAACGGTCCACCAATTGAGGCACCGCCAGCAACACTGCTCGCACGACATTGGGCGAACTGATCACCGGTATCTTTCGGCGCGTTTGACGCGTACCAAATCCCGCCCATCAGCGCGATCATCGAAACCGTCGAAACTGTCGCAATTGTTCTGATCATTCTTCACCTCGGACACTGTGTTATTCAGAAGTCCGTCAGATAAAACCTTTGCGCGTTTGAAAAACAAGAGCTGTAAGATCACAATCGCGCAGCCGCGCCAATCCATCGCAGGTGTTTGTCAAACCGGCATCGGCGGCATAACTATAAGAAACCCAAAGCGTGAGGCACCATGACTGACCAGTCTCCAGAGTATTTTTCAGGCCACCGACGCAGTGGGTGGATCCGATTGCGCACGATCACCACAGTGCGTTGGATCGCCGTGATCGGCCAGCTCACGGCGCTTCTTGTCGCCCAACAAATTCTCAACCTCAGCTTAGAGTATCAACTCTGCTATCTCGCCGTAGGCGTCTTGGTTTTCGCCAACTTGATCGCCACCTTTTCTTTCCCAGAAAACCACCTTCTGTCTGAAAGCGAAAACGCAGCTATGCTGCTTCTCGATCTGCTGCAGCTTTGTTTTCTGTTGTTCCTCACCGGCGGCTTGAACAACCCTTTTTCTATGCTAATCGCTGGGCCTGTCACCATCTCTGCAGCCACATTGACCATGCGATCTACGATCACTTTGGCATGCGTTGCCGTGGTTCTAGTGAGCTTGATGTTGCAATTTCACCTCCCCTTGCGATCCACTGAAGGTTTCATTCTGCGCATCCCGAATATCTTTCAATACGGCAACCTCAGCGCAATTGTGATCGCAATCTTCTTTTCGTCGCTTTATTCGCGCCGCGTGACGTCTGAGATTTCATCCATGTCCGATGCCCTGTCCGCCACGCAAATGGCCCTCGCGCGTGAACAAAAACTCACAGACCTTGGCGGCGTTGTTGCAGCGGCAGCCCATGAACTTGGCACGCCGCTGGCCACCATCAAACTCACCAGCGCTGAATTGATGGAAGAACTTGCAGACAAGCCAGAACTTTACGAAGACGCAGCGCTTATTCGTCAGCAAGCGGATCGATGCCGCGATATTCTGCAATCCATGGGACGTGCGGGCAAAGACGATCTACAACTGCGCAGCGCTCCGCTTTTGACTGTGATCGAAGAAGCTGCAGAGCCACACCTGAATCGTGGCAAGAACCTAAGCTTTAACGAAGACATCACGCAATCTTCCGAGGGGCGCGTTCCCATCATTCAGCGCCATCCGGAAATCGTCCATGGCCTGCGCAACCTCATCCAAAACGCCGTTGATTTTGCCCGCGAAAATGTTTGGGTCGAGGCAGATTGGACCAAAGATCATATCACCGTGCGCATCATGGATGACGGCCGCGGTTATCCCCCTCATCTTCTGGGTCGTATTGGCCATCCGTTTGTCACCAGCCGCCGCACAGAAAACGAACGCAAACAACGCCCAGGTTACGAAGGGATGGGGCTCGGCCTTTTCATCGCCAAAACCCTTTTGGAACGCACGGGCGCAGACCTTCGGTTTGGCAATGGCAATGATCCCTACGCACCTGTCGCATCGCATCATGTCGGTCGAGGCGCGATTGTCGAAGTGAGCTGGCCGCGCGACAAGCTTGAGATGCCATTGACCGAGGGATTGATGACCGCGGAAAACCCAATCTTCAAACCTTAACATTTCTAGCCTTCGAGGCGCTTCTGACTTGCGAGGATCACAGCGCACTGTATCCTCGCGCCATGACGAAGAAGACCACCCAAATTCAACTTGGCAGCCCCGAGGAAACGACGTCGCTTGCAGCGGCCTTTGCCAAGCATCTCACGAAGGCAGACGTGCTTTTGTTGATCGGGGATATTGGCGCTGGCAAAACCCATTTCGCACGCAGCTTGATCCAGGCCAAACTTGGCTATGCCGAAGATGTGCCCTCGCCGACCTTCACACTGGTCCAAACCTATGAAGCAGAAGATATCGAAATTTGGCACACAGACCTCTATCGCCTCACCCACCCAGACGAGGTTGTGGAACTTGGTTTGACAGAGGCCTTTGAAACCGAAATTTGCCTCGTAGAATGGCCAGATCGACTGGCAGACCTTACCCCTTCAAGCGCCCTCACGGTAGATTTGAAACTGACAGAGACCGCCGAAGAGCGGCTCCTCACATTGACTTGGTCCGACCCGAAATGGGACGACAGATTGAAAGACATTTTGAATGACTGATCGCACGGCTTTGATCGACACATTCCTGCAAGGCACAATCGCCAAAGACGCCCAGCGCGCGCTTTTGGCGGGTGATGCCTCTAACCGGCGTTATGAGCGGCTAACGCAGCCAGATGGCACAACCCTCGTTCTTATGGATGCTCCACCGGAAAAAGACGAAGACGTGCGCCCATTCGTCAAGATTGCGGAATATCTGTCTGGTATCGGCCTTTCGGCCCCCCAAATTCTCGCGCAGGATTCAGAACACGGCTTCTTATTGCTGGAAGATCTTGGCGACGACCTTTTTGCACGTGTGGTGGTCACAGATCCTTCATTGGAAACCACGCTTTACACAGCCGCCACAGAGGCTTTGATCACCCTGCATGCCAAGGAACCACCATCCGATCTTGCGCCCTATGATAGCGATGTCATGGCCGAAATGGCCGCCCTCGCTTGGCAATGGTATCGCCGTGGCGCAGGCCTTCCTTACGAAGCCGAGGCTGAAGCAGCTTACCTCGCCTTTAAAACCCTTTTCGCGGAAAAGCTGCCAGCACCAAACGTTCTAATCCAACGCGACTACCATGCCGAAAACCTACTTTGGCTCCCGAAGCGTAACGGCGCGGCCAAGGTTGGTTTGCTTGATTTCCAAGACGCGATGCTAGGCCATCCAGCCTATGATCTAGTGTCATTGCTTCAAGATGCTCGACGCGACGTGCCGGAAGGCGTCGAAACCGACATGATCCGTCACTATGTCACCCGAACTGGTGCAGATGCCGACACATTCTCTGCCGCCTATCATCTGCTTGGCGCGCAGCGAAACCTACGTATCATCGGTGTTTTCGCGCGCCTTTCCATGTATTTCGGCAAACCACATTACATTGATTTTCTGCCGCGTGTTTGGGGCTACTTGATGAAAGACCTCGACCACCCTGCGCTGGCTCCGGTGGCCGACCTAATTAAAACTGACCTGCCCGCACCAGACGCGGCCCTGATGCAAAGGCTTAAAGACCAATGTGCGACCGTCCCAACGCTGTAATGCTATTCGCTGCCGGTTTTGGCACACGTATGGGCGCGCTGACCCAAACCACGCCGAAACCACTGATCCCCGTGGCGGGAAAAGCACTGATCGATCATACGCTGGACTTGGTGCAAGCTATTCAGCCTCAAACCATTGTCGCCAACCTGCACTACTTACCAGACCAGCTTGAGGCGCATCTGGCCGATACCCCCGTGAAAACCCTCACAGAAACACCGGAGATTTTAGAAACTGGTGGCGGGCTGCGGAATGCGTTGCCGTTACTGGGAAAGGGCCCCGTATTCACAAGCAACACTGATGCGATCTGGAAAGGACCCAATCCGTTCGCGTTGCTGCAATCTGCTTGGGACCCAGAAAAGATGGATGCGCTTTTGCTGTGTGTCCCAACCGAGAACACCATCGGCCATAAAGGCGCAGGCGACTTTACGATTGCAGCTGATGGACAGATCACCCGAGGCCCCGGCACGATCTACGGTGGTATCCAAATCCTGAAAACAGACGGGCTGACGCATATCAAAGAGCGGGCCTTTTCCCTCAACCTGCTTTGGGATGACATGCGCAAACGCGAAACGCTGTACGGTCTGCCCTACCCTGGCACGTGGTGCGATGTTGGAAATGCAGACAGTATCGCCCTTGCCGAACAACATCTGAAAGACGCCAATGTTTGATCCACAAGACAAAGCCCGCGTCTTTGGCGTGCCACTGGGCGCAGACTTTCCGCAGGCTTTGATGAAGGGCCTGTTCGACCGTATGCAAGGCCAGCCGCCCGAGGCCTTGGCGCGCGTACAGATCATCGTCAACACGCAACGCATGGCGCGCCGACTGCGACTGTTGTTCGATCAGTCAGAACCGGCTTTGCTACCTCAGATCAGTCTGCTCAGCAGCGTTGGCAAAGACCTTGCGGTTCAATCGATCCCGCCTGCAGTAAACCCACTACGTCGCCGGTTCGAGCTAATCCAACTGATTGCGCGACTTCTCGACAGCCAGCCAGATCTGGCCCCACGTGCATCACTTTACGATTTGGCCGATAGCCTCGCTGGCCTTATGGATGAAATGAGCGGCGAAGGGGTTTCGCCAGACACGATCCAAGCTCTCGATATCACAGATCAATCGGGACACTGGGAGCGTGCGCAGGCGTTTTTTGGTATTGCGCGGCACTTCTTAGAAACCGTTGATCAATCGCCAGACAGCGAAACGCGCCAGCGCATGATCGTCGAACGCCTTATCGCGAAATGGCAAATCGATCCGCCCCAGCACCCTGTTATTCTCGCAGGCTCCACCGGTTCCCGCGGCACGACAATGTTGCTGATGCAAGCCATCGCAGAGCTGCCGCAAGGCGCACTGATTTTGCCCGGTTTTGACTTCGACACACCCGAAACCGTTTGGAACGCCCTGAACGACGCCCTATCCGCCGAAGATCACCCCCAGTTCCGTTTTCAGAAGGTCCTGTCAGCGCTGGATCTCTCCGCGCAAGACGTCGCCCCTTGGCACAACGCCCCTGCCCCATGCCCTGAACGCAATCGGCTTGTCTCTTTGGCGTTGCGCCCTGCACCCGTCACCGATCAATGGCTGCGCGAAGGCCCTTCACTTGGCAATCTAACAAGCGCCACAGACGACATGACGCTCCTCGAGGCGGATTCCATGCGGCAAGAAGCCTTAGCCATCGCCCTGCGCCTGCGCCAAGCCGCTGAAAATGGTGAAACAGCCGCTTTGATCACCCCAGACCGAATGTTAACCCGCCAAGTCACCGCGGCTTTGGATCGCTGGGACATTCTGCCCGATGATTCCGCTGGTACGCCTTTGCAACTCACCCCTCCTGGGCGTTTTTTTCGGCATGTCGCGGCGCTGTACATGCAGCCACTGACCTCTGAAATGCTATTGACCTTGCTCAAGCATCCACTGACGCATTCAGGTGAGGGGCGGAACGATCACCTCCGTTTAACGCGCGATCTAGAATTGCACATCCGCAGGAAGGGCATCACCTTTCCCGACCAAGAGCACCTGCTTGCCTGGGGCAAAGCCCAAAAAGAGGCTGAAGACTGGGCCGTCTGGCTCACGCAATGTTTCTGCGATCAAGAAAACACTGCTGAGTTCCCATTAGAACAGCGACTGACACACCATCACGATCTCGCTGAGCACATTGCACGTGGGTCTGTCGCGACAGATGGAAGCGGAGGGCTTTGGGATGAAAAAGCAGGTCGCGAAGCCACGAAAATCGTCACTAACCTTTCTGAAAATGCGAAATTTGCAGGGGCGCTGTCCGCAGCTGACTACAACGACATCTTTGGTGCCGTGATTGGCCAAGGCGAAGTACGTGACCGAGACGCGCCGCACCCAAACATCTTGATCTGGGGCACACTCGAAGCCCGCGTACAAGGCGCAGATTTGATGATCCTTGGTGGCCTAAACGAAGGCAGTTGGCCTGAGAGTCCCAGCCCTGATCCATGGCTCAACCGCAAAATGCGCTTTGATGCTGGGCTTTTGCTGCCCGAGCGTCGCATTGGCTTGTCAGCACATGATTTCCAGCAAGCTGTCGGCGCAAAAGAAGTCTGGATCACACGATCTATTCGCTCGGACGAGGCTGAAACCGTGCCGTCTCGCTGGATCAACCGCCTGATGAACCTTCTCAACGGCTTGCCAGAGCAAGGCGGCCAACAGGCGCTGGAAGACATGCGCGGGCGGGGCGACCATTGGCTTGGTTTAACCAAGGCGCTGGAAGAAACCCAACCAACCGAACCCGCCAAACGCCCCTCCCCTCGCCCGCCGCTTTCTGCGCGCCCAACGCAGCTCTCGGTGACCGAGATTAAGAAGCTGATCCGCGATCCATATGCGATCTATGCGCGCCATACATTGCGCCTGCGTCCGATGGATTCCTTGATGAAGACACCGGATGCGCTTTTGCGCGGTATTGTTATCCACGAGGTACTCGAGAGTTTCGTCAAAGACGTCGCTCAAGACCGCAGCCTGCTGACCAAAGCGCATCTATTGACGATTTCAGAGACTGTTCTAGCCAAAAACGTCCCTTGGCCCGCAGCGCGCACACTTTGGAAAGCGCGCCTCAATCGCGTGGCAGAGTATTTTGTTGAGGGTGAAATCAAACGCCAAAGCGCGGGCAAATCCATCGGCTTTGAAACCCGTGCAAAAACCGAAATCCCTACGCTTGGATTCACCCTAACCGGCACTGCAGACCGGCTCGATCGAAGCACAAATGGCGATCTGGTGATCTACGATTACAAAACCGGCACCCCCCCGTCGAAAGACGAACAGCTATATTTCGACAAGCAATTGCTGCTGGAGGCCGCAATGGCCGAAAAAGGAGGCTTCCAGAATATCGAGCCAGCCGATGTAGCGGCCGCCGTCTATATCGGCCTCAGCAACTCGCCCAAAGAAGTCGAGGCGCCGCTGGCTGACATGCCACCAGCACAAGTTTGGGAAGAGTTCGAACAACTGATCACGCGATACTTGGACGCCGAACAAGGCTTCACCGCGCGCCGCGCCCTGCGCAAAGACACGGATATTTCAGATTATGACCAGCTGTCTCGGTTTGGCGAATGGGATGCCACAGAAGAACCCGTTTCGGAGGATCTGCAATGAAGCGCAATGATGCCACCGAACGCCAGGTTCAAGCCGCGCGGCCAGATGCCTCCACTTGGCTATCTGCGAATGCCGGTTCCGGTAAAACCCGCGTCCTTACAGACCGCGTGGCGCGGTTGCTGCTGGATGGGGTGCAGCCGCAACACATCCTTTGCCTGACCTACACCAAAGCCGCCGCCTCCGAGATGCAGAACCGCTTGTTCAAACGCCTTGGCGCTTGGGCCATGAAGGATGATGCCGGCCTGCGGACAGAGTTGCTTGAGCTCGGTGTTGAAGGCGCTGTCGACAGCGACCGCCTGCGCGAGGCGCGCACGCTGTTTGCCCGCGCAATCGAAACGCCGGGTGGGTTGAAAATTCAGACCATTCACTCGTTCTGTTCATCCCTTTTGCGGCGCTTCCCGCTTGAGGCTGGCGTCAGCCCACTTTTCAAGGAAATGGAAGACCGCGCCGCCGCGTTGCTGCGTGAGGACATCGTGTCTGACATGGCGGATGGCGCAGAAGCGGACCTGGTGGATAGCCTTGCGCGGTTTTACACAGGCGAAAGCTTTGACCGTCTTACATCAGAAATTTGCCGCAACGCGCCTGCCTTGTCTCAGCCGGTCGATAAAGACGCCTTGTTTAACAAGTTGGACCTTGCGCCAAACACAACTGACGCCAGCATTGCGGCAAGTGTTTTTCTGGGTGATGAAACAGACCTGATTTCCAGCTTTATAGAAGCCCTAAAAACTGGTGGCGCGACAGACAATAAGAACGCCCTAAAACTAACTGGCTTCACTGGTCCTGATCTGTCAGCCTTGCCCTTACTAGAAAGCGTCTTCCTAACAGGGAGTGGCGCCAAGGAACCCTTCACCGCGAAAATTGGGAGCGTGCCCACCAAGAAGCTACAAGCGAACTTCCCTGATTTGGTTGAGCGGGTGAACAAGCTGATGATGCGCGTTGAAGATGCGCGCAGCCAGCGTCTCGCCTTTGCAAACGCCCAGCGCAGTTTTGCGCTTTGGGACTTCGCCCACGCTTTCCTGAAAAAATACGAAACCCGCAAGCAAACCCTTGGCTGGCTCGACTTTGACGACCTGATCCTAAGGGCACGAAATTTGCTGTCCGAACAAGCCGTTGCGGAATGGGTGCTGTATCGTTTGGACGGCGGGATCGACCATATCTTGGTGGACGAAGCGCAAGATACGAGCCCTGTGCAGTGGCAGGTGATTGAACGGCTTGCACAGGAATTCACCGCAGGAACTGGCGCACGTGACGAAACAAAGCGCACGATCTTTGTGGTCGGCGATAAAAAGCAATCGATCTACAGCTTCCAAGGAGCGGATCCGGCTGAATTTGATCGCATGCGCAATGACTTTCAGGACCGATTGAAGGGGGCGGATCAGCCTCTGCAATCATTGGAGCTTGAATATTCGTTCCGGTCTTCTGATGCGATCCTGCGCGTTGTGGACGCTTGCTTTGAAACCCACGCAGATACGCAATTTGAAAAACACATCGCCTTCAACAGCTCTTTGCCCGGGCGGGTCGATCTGTGGCCTGTGGTCGAAAAAAGCGAAGCGCCGGAAGAGGGGGATTGGTACGATCCTGTTGATCGCCTAAGCGAAACCCATCACACGGTTTACCTCGCCCAGAACATCGCCCGCGAAATCAAACGAATGATCCGCGATAAGATGACGATCCCCGACAAAAAGGGCGAAGACGGCATCTATGCGCAGCGCCCAGTGCGGGCAGGGGACTTTTTGATCTTGGTGCAGCGGCGCTCTGATCTGTTTCAGGAAATCATTCGCGCCTGTAAAGCCGCCGGTCTGCCCATTGCGGGGGCTGACCGATTGAAGGTTGGCGCGGAAATGGCCGTGCGCGACTTGGCGGCCTTGCTGAATTTCTTGGCCACGCCGGAAGACAGCTTATCGCTGGCGATTGTGCTGCGCTCTCCACTGTTTGGGTGGAGCGAACAACAGCTTTTCGACCTTGCGCATCGCCGCACGACGCCTTTGCTCTGGCAAGCCCTGCGCGATCGGGCAGAGCAATACCCAGACACGCTTGCGGTGCTGTCTGACCTGATGGGCAAGACGGACTTCTTGCGCCCTTACGATCTGATCGAACGCATCCTGACGCGGCACGATGGGCGTCGTAAATTGTTGTCTCGTCTTGGGAATGAGGCCGAGGATGGCATCAACGCATTGCTGTCTCAGGCTCTGGCCTATGAACGCAGCGCGGTGCCGAGCCTGACCGGTTTCCTCGTTTGGATGGAAACGGATGATCTTGAAATCAAACGACAAATGGACAGCGCGAGTGATCAGATCAGGGTGATGACCGTGCATGGATCTAAGGGCTTGGAAGCGCCGATTGTGATCATGCCTGACACGGGCAAGCGCCTGTTACGATCCACCGATCAAATCGTCAGCACCGATGATCTGGCGCTTTGGAACAGCGCCAGCGCCGAGGCGCCAGAGGCTGTGGCCGAGGCCCGTAAAGGCTTGCTGGACGCCCAGCGCGCAGAGCGGTTGCGATTGCTATACGTTGCCATGACCCGGGCTGAGAAATGGCTGATCATTGCTGCGGCGGGAGACTTGGATAAGGAAGGCGACACTTGGTACCAGATTGCGCAGGCTGGCATGGCTTCGCTTGGCGCTGAAAAACAGATGTTCCCATTTGGCGAAGGCTTACGCTATTCGCATGGGGATTGGTCTGGGCCTGTCACTGCGATCGCTCCGCAAGAAGCCGCGCAGAAAACTGAACTACCGCAACACTTTAAGGCAAGTGCGCCGCAGCCTGCGCCTTCGCAAGACACCCTAAGCCCATCCGAGCTTGGTGGCGCAAAGGCTTTGCCGGGCGAGACGGGATTGGTTGAAGAGGCCGCCAAGAAACGTGGTCGGCAAATTCACCTATTGCTCGAACACCTGCCGAATGCCCCCGTTGAAGACTGGTCTGACATCGCGCCAACCCTGCTGAAAAATGCAGGGGAAGAGGCGGATGAGGACTGGCCAACGCTATTGGCTGAAGCGTCACAGGTCTTGCAAAACCCTGATCTTAAACATGTTTTCGCGCCAGACACTTTGGCGGAGGTCTCTTTGACAGCGGCTTATAAAACAGCGCGTCTGCATGGGACGATCGACCGGCTTATTGTCACCGAAACAGAAGTCATTGCGATTGATTTCAAAACCAATGCGGTCGCGCCACATACGCCCGAGCAAACCCCAGAGGGGCTTTTGCGGCAGATGGGGGCCTATGCGCAAATGTTGGGACAAATTTATCCAGATAAAACGGTGAAGACGGCGCTTTTGTGGACTCGGACAGCATCGCTTATGCCACTTGATCAAGAATTGGTGACGAATGCGCTCGGAAATGTGACTCTGCCTTGACGCCCCTACATCCTGTACCTAGGTTCAGGGCCAACGCAATTTCTTCTTAGGAGAGTCCAATGGCTACTGTCGCAGTCACCGACGCCACCTTTGACGCCGAAGTCAAAAATTCCGATGTTCCAGTCGTTGTAGACTTCTGGGCGGAATGGTGTGGCCCATGTAAACAAATCGGCCCAGCACTGGAAGAACTGTCCGCAGAGATGGACGGTAAGGTAAAGATCGTCAAAGTTGACGTCGACAGCAACCCAAACGCTGCAGCAGCCATGGGCGTGCGCGGCATTCCGGCGCTGTTCGTCTTCAAAGACGGTCAGGTTGTATCCAACCGCGCAGGCGCGGCACCTAAAGCGGCGCTGCAAAGCTGGATCGAAGATTCTCTGTAAGATTTCAATATCTTAAAGACAGTAAGGCGCTCCATCGGGGCGCCTTTTTCTTTGTCTGGACGTATCGTTTTTCCTTTCCCGACGCGATGCAATTGCGCAAGGTATCGGCGAAACATTCCAGAGGTTGATATGGCGAAAACCCAAGTACTTGTTGAATTCGGCATGGGCACATCTTTGCGCCGCGAAGATTACACCGAAGCAGCGGCGCGCGCTTTGCGTGATGCGCTTTGGCACAACTCGGTGAACATGGCAGAGCTGTTTGATTTCCCAAAAGAAGCGATGATCATCGAAGCTAAAATCGGCGTGGCAGAGACGGATAAGGTTGATACAGACGCCTTGCTGAAAATCTTCCCTTACGGACAACCCTCTGTTTTTGTTGAGAAAGGTGGCTTGGACATCCCCGCGCCCCACCGCGATGGCAAAACCGTTGTGGCCAATGCGGCAATCACCGTGTCCTTTGATATGGAGCCTGTGACATGAGCCAAGACAGCAACAAAAAACGTATCATTCTGGAAATGGGCATGGGCAATGATCTGTATGGTCATGACTATACCAAAGCTGCCAAACGCGCGGTGCAGGATGCGCTGCATCACAGCTCTATCACATTGTTTGCAAAGACAAATCTGGATCACAAAGACATGGATGTGCGCGTGACGATTGGTGTGGCAGAGCCGGACCAAGTGGATTGCGCAGCCGTAGCCGCGGATCTACCGCGCGGCGTGGCCACGGTTACGGCCGTCAAAGGCGGGCTGGATGTAGTGGATGCAGACACCGGCAAAAAGCATGTCGTCGCCACCGCCGCGATCGAGGCTTTTGTGGCGGATCAAACTGGCAAGTGGCGGCTGCGCACGCAGGGGTAATCTTTCAGAAAGGTGGCAATTCGCCCCTTTCGCCCTTTGAAATGTACAATTCGCCAAAGACTTGCACCCAAGGCGCGGCCAGACCATATATTCATTTCAAGATTTTACGGAGGCCTGCATGGCAGAAGACAGTTTCCCCGGTTGGCACGGCACAACAATCATCGGCGTCAAGAAAGGCGGCGAGGTTGTAATCGCAGGCGATGGTCAGGTCAGTTTGGGACAGACCGTGATCAAAGGCAGCGCGCGCAAAGTGCGCCGTTTGAAACCGGGTGGCCACGAGGTGGTTTGCGGTTTTGCCGGATCAACAGCGGATGCCTTTACCTTGTTGGAACGGCTCGAAGCCAAACTCGAAGCAACACCCGGCCAATTGGCCCGTGCTTCTGTTGAATTGGCGAAAGACTGGCGCACGGATAAATATCTGCAAAAGCTCGAAGCGATGCTGATTGTATCGGATGGCGCGGATATTTTCGTGATCACTGGCGCTGGCGACGTGCTGGAGCCGGAACATGATGTCACCGCGATTGGCTCTGGCGGGAACTTCGCCTTGGCCGCGGCGCGCGGCATGATGGACAGCGACCGCAATGCGGAAGCCATTGCGCGTGATGCGATGGCGATTGCAGCAGACATCTGCGTCTACACAAACGGTCGCCTGACTGTCGAAAAAATCTCTGCCTGATTGGAAGACCTATGACAAACCTAACCCCGCGCGAGATTGTCTCGGAACTGGATCGTTTCATCATTGGCCAAAACGACGCGAAGCGCGCTGTGGCTGTCGCGCTGCGCAATCGTTGGCGCCGCAAGCAATTGGCGGATGATCTGCGTGATGAAGTCTATCCAAAGAACATCCTGATGATCGGGCCAACAGGCGTTGGTAAAACCGAAATCAGCCGCCGTTTGGCGAAGCTGGCGAAAGCGCCGTTTCTGAAAGTCGAAGCGACGAAATTCACCGAAGTGGGCTATGTGGGCCGTGATGTAGAACAGATCGTGCGAGATCTGGTGGATGCGGCGATCCTGCAAACCCGCGAGTTGATGCGCGAAGAGGTGAAAGCCAATGCGCAAAAAGCGGCAGAGGAACGCGTGATCAGCGCCATCGCAGGGGAAGACGCCCGCGAAGGCACGCGTGAGATGTTCCGCAAGAAACTGCACGCCGGCGAGCTGGATAGCACCGAGATCGAGCTGGAACTGGCCGATACGTCCAACCCAATGTCGATGTTTGAAATCCCAGGTCAGCCCGGTGGCGGGCAAATGGGCATGATGAACCTTGGCGATATCTTCGGCAAAGCCATGGGCGGGCGCACCACCAGGAAACGCATGACTGTGGCGGAAAGCTACGATGTGTTGATCGGTGAAGAAGCAGATAAACTGCTGGACGATGAAACCGTCACGCGCAACGCTTTGGAAAACGTCGAGCAGAATGGCATCGTTTTCTTGGATGAGATCGACAAAGTCTGCGCGCGCAGTGATGCGCGGGGCGGGGATGTGTCGCGTGAAGGTGTGCAGCGCGATTTGCTGCCTTTGATCGAAGGCACAACAGTCAGCACCAAACATGGTCCTGTGAAAACAGACCATATTCTGTTCATTGCCTCGGGTGCCTTCCATATCGCGAAACCAAGCGATTTGCTGCCAGAGCTTCAGGGCCGTCTGCCAATCCGCGTGGAATTGCGGGCGCTGACCGAAGAGGACTTTGTGCGCATTCTGACCGAAACCGACAATGCGCTGACGCGCCAATATACGGCGCTGATGCAAACGGAAGAGGTCACCGTGACCTTCACAGAAGGCGGCATTGCAGCGCTGGCGCGTATTGCAGCTGACGTGAACCAATCGGTGGAAAACATCGGTGCGCGGCGCTTGTACACGGTGCTGGAACGCGTGTTCGAAGACCTGTCCTTCAATGCGCCCGATCAATCCGGTTCAGAGATCACAATCGACGAAGCCTTTGTGGATCAGCACCTAGGCGAGCTGAGCAAATCGACAGATGTGTCGCGCTACGTTTTGTAAACGCGGGGCGTTCTGCTTCTTCTTGGTCTAAATACCTAAAATCAAACCGCGCCCCAACCGGCGCGGTTTTGCTTTAGCGGGGCCGGCGCAGATACACGTAATAGGCGCCGCTGCCGCCGTGTTTCAGATGCGCCTCTGACACCTGCATCACCACAGATTTCAAAGGCATCATTTGCAGCCATTGCGGCACTTGGTGTTTCAGAACGCCCATGCGCACCGGAATTGGGCCGTCATCCTGTTTGGATTTACCTTTGCCGGTGATCACCAAAACCAGACGTTTGCCCTCGCCATACGAGCGCATGACAAAGCCGATCAGGGCAGGGTGCGCCTGTGCCAAGGTCATGCCGTGCAAGTCGATGCGGGCTTCGGGATAAAGCTTGCCTTTTTTCATGCGGCCAAAGGCTTTGCGGTCCATTTGCACTGGTTGGCTGGCCACTTGATCTGACAGGCTCGGCATCAAGTTGTGCGTCGGTTTTTTGTCTTTGGCCTTAGAGCCAATTTTAAAGGCCGACATCTTTGGGGATGCGACCTCGATCTGTTTCGGCAGGGGCAGGGGGCTTTCGCTGGGGTCGCGATTGGACCGCACGGAGGCGGTGTGCATCGGCTTGGCGGTATTGGACACTTTGCGCCAAAGCTCTTTGTCTTCTTCAGAAAGGCCGCGTTTCTTCACAGCACCGCCTCTGGCAGCAGAGCATAGGCGCGTTGGATGGGCAGCAGCACAACCATGCGGCCCGGATCACGCAAACGGCCTGCGGCGCGTCCGGCGTCGTCGCCTGTGCCCATGAAGATATCGGCGCGCTGTGCGCCTTTGATGGCAGAGCCCGTGTCTTGCGCGATCATCAGGCGGTTGATCGGGTCAGCGCCTTGCTTTTCAATCCAAACCGGCGCGCCGAGTTGGGTGTAGGCTGGGTCCACCGCGATCGACCGCAATGTGGTGATCGAACGGTTCATTGCGCCCAGCGGGCCTTTGTGCGCGGGCACTTGGTCGACGCTGCGGAAGAACACATACGATGGGTTGTGGCGCAGCAGTTCAGCGCCATCCACTGGGTTGCGTTTCACCCAGTTCTGGATGACCTGTGCAGAGACTTGATGCGGCTGGTAAACACCACGGCGCACAAGTTCTTGGCCAACGGATCGATAGGGGTGACCGTTTTTGCCGCCATAGCCCACACGCAGCGCGTTACCATCGGGCAGGCGAATGCGGCCGGAGCCTTGGATTTGCAGGAAGAACAGCTCGACCGGATCATCGACCCATGCGATTTCCAGGCCACGCCCCACCATGGCACCTGTGGTTTCGATTTCACGGCGCGAGAGCCATTGCGTGCCGTTCCGGACCTCTGGCGGTTTTGCATAGACCGGATAGCGGTAGCGGGCGGTTGGAACGCGCGAGCCTTGCAGTTCGGGTTCGAAATAGCCGGTGAACATCATCTCTTTGCCGTCCTCGATCAGGACAGGGCGGAAGAGCAGTTCGAAGAAAGATTTGGCATCCCCAAAGGTCGGCGCCGCCGCGCAGACCGCGCGCCAATCGGGGGCGTCTAGGTCGGCGCAGGTGTTGCGGAAGACTTTGAGGGCAGCGTTGTGATCGTCACTTTCCCAACCGTCCAGATCGGAAAAGTTCAGAATCGTAATGCTCGGCTCTGCGGCCGCAGGTGATGTGGTCATGGTTAGCCCCGCCACCAATGCTGCCCGCAGCGCTGCAATCATTCGCCCGTGGCAACAAGCTGCCAGTTTGGATCGTTGGATCCCATCACGCGAGCGAAGGTCCAGACGTCTTTTTGACGTTTGATCTCTGTCTCAGAGCCTTCAACGATTTGGCCGTCTTTGTCGCGTACAACATATGTCAGCTCGCCAGTGAAGCGCACTGTGACTTCGGCTTCGCTTGTGGCGTTGTCGAAGGTGGCTTTTTGAAGGGCTGTTTCGCGCACACCGATGAAAGAGGCATCGATGGTCAGGCCTTGCTCTTCGCGGGCTTTCACCACTTGTTCGAACGTTTCGTAAACATCTTCGGACAGGAAGTCTTTGAGCGGGGCGATGTCGCCTTTTTCAAAGCCCATCAGGATCATTTCATAGGCGCCTTTTGCGCCACCCAAAAAGTCGCTGACGCCAAAAGAAGGCTCGGCTTTTTTCATTTTAGTGAGGGCGATGGCGGAATCGCTATGCTCTGGCACGTGATCGATGATGTCACGGTCTGGGCCACCGTCGATCACTTCGAGCGATGGGCCTTTGCGCGCGGCTGGCGCGGATGCGTCACGTGGCGGCTCGAAGCCATCTCGTGTGCCAAGCGCGTTTTTCAGCCGCAGGATCAAAAAGATGGCGATGCCGGCCAGAACCAAAAGCTGAATAATAGGCGACGAATTCATAAGAACCTCGTGTCAGGGCATGGAAACAAACGTAGTTGAAACCTATGTAGGGTGTGAGCGCGGTCAAGTCCACACGCGCTATCGTGAAGGAGAATAGGATATGTGGTTGTTTCTAGCCTTTTTGGCTGTGCCTTTGATCGAAATCGGCCTTTTCATTCAGGTTGGTGGTGCGATTGGGCTGTGGCCGACGCTGGGGATTGTCATTCTGACGGCCATTATCGGCACATGGCTGGTGCGCACGCAGGGTGCGATGGCGATGGGCAATCTGCGTCGATCCTTTTCTGAGCTAAGCGACCCAGCCGAACCTTTGGCCCATGGCGCGATGATCTTGATCGCGGGCGCTTTGTTGCTGACACCCGGTTTTTTCACCGATGCGGTTGGTTTTGCTTTCCTGATGCCGCCGGTGCGCGTGTTTGTGTTTAACTACGCGAAATCACGGATCAAAGTGCAGCGGTTCGACATGGGTGCAGGCCCGATGCATCAAGCTGGATTTGATCCACGCGCCAATGCACAGGCTGATCCTCATGCCGCAAAAGGGGCAGGGGACGTGATTGATGGTGAATTTTCAGAAGTGGATGGCGAGAAAAAACCCACCCATGGGAACTCTGGCTGGACTAAACATTGAGGCTTGTCTGGTGACCTGATAAGGCTATCGGCAAAATTATTTTTACCGGAGTAGATCCATGGCTGAGAACGAAGGCGCCGCGCCACAAGCGCAAGCCCCACAAGTTAAAATGAACGTGTTGGCACAATACGTGCGCGACATGTCTTTCGAAAACATTCTGGCGCAAAAAGGCGCGCAGGGTGACGTGCAGCCAGACGTGCAAATTCAGGTGAATCTGGATGCGAAAAAGCGCACAGCTGAGCACCAGTATGAATCTGCGATCAAGCTGAACGTGACCAGCAAATCCAAAGAAAGCGGCGACACGCTGTTCGTTTTGGAAATCGATTATGCAGGTATTTTCCAGATCGAAGGTATTCCTGAAGAGCAGCTGCACCCGTTCCTGCTGATCGAATGCCCACGCATGATCTTCCCATTCCTGCGTCGCATCGTTTCTGACGTGACACGTGATGGCGGTTTCCCACCACTGAACCTGGAAACCATCGATTTTGTTGCGCTGTACCGCAACGAGCTGGCACGTCGTCAGCAAGCGGAAGCTGGCAAGAAGCTGGACGCTTAATCGTTTTAATTCAAAGACCTGCGCCGCTTTTAACCGGCGGCGCGGATCTTACCCTAGCTTATTCCAAAGCGCCTCTTCCCCCATTTTTTCAACAAACGCATCATGCGCCTGTTTTTCGTCTTCTGTGAGACGAGAGGGGAGTGCATTGGGCCGCGCGCTTGGGCGCCAATCGTCTTGGATGCCACCGGTCGATCCGCTGCCAGAGTTGGCCAATGCGAAGTCGGGCTGACGTCCGCCGATCAATTCGAGGTAAACCTCGGCCAGAATTTCGGAGTCGAGCAAAGCGCCGTGCAAAGTCCGGTTGAAGCTGTTGATATTGTAGCGGCGGCACAGCGCATCCAAGGTTGCCGGTGCGCCCGGGAATTTGGTGCGGGCCATGGCCAGCGTATCAACCGCGCGTTCCCATGCGATTTCGGGCAAGCCCATGCGAGAGAGTTCGGCGTTGAGGAACTTCATGTCGAACTTGGCGTTGTGGATCACCAGCTTGGAATCAGTGCCAATGAAATCAAGGAAAGACTGCCCAACTTTGGCAAAGATAGGCTTGTCGCGCAGCAGAATTTGGCCTTCTTCCGGCTCTTTTGGCGGTTCTAGCAGATCCGGACCGATGCCGTGAACTTCGAAGGCGCCTTGCGGCATGGAACGTTCGGGATTGATATAAACGTGGTAAGTCTCGCCGGTTGGCATGTGGTTGTACAGTTCGACACAGCCGATCTCGACAATGCGGTCACCATCATGGGCGTCAAAGCCCGTGGTTTCGGTATCGAGTACGATCTCACGCATCAGGCAATCCTTTGCGAATGGTGTCTAATATGGCTGAAACCTGCTGTTTCGCATGGTCTAGCGTATCTGTTTTGATCGCAAAGTCAGCCCTTTTGCGCTTTTCATCGATCGGCATTTGGCGCGAGAGGATCAGGGCAAGGTCATCTTCGCTCATGTTACCGCGGGCAAGGACGCGTTGTTTTTGCGTATCGGCATCGGTGTAAACGCAGGCGATGGCGTCAAAATTTGCTTCTGATTTGGTTTCAAACAGCAGGGGGATATCAAAGACGGCAATATCTGCTTTGGTTTCGGCGATGAAATCTGTGCGGCTGGCTTTGACCATCGGGTGCACGATGGCTTCGATTTTGGTCAAAAGTGTATCATCCGCGCGGATCGCGTCGCGCAGGATGGCGCGGTTTAAGATTGGGCCTTTGTCTGTGTCTTCCAAAGCCTCTGGGACAAGCTGCACAATCGGCGCAATGGCGGGGCCGTTTGGGGCATAAAGTTGATGCACCGTGGCATCTGCATCCCAAAGGGCGCAGCCTGCTTCAACAAACATTTGGGCCGTTGTGGATTTGCCCATTCCAATCGATCCGGTGAGGCCAAGCTTGAATGTCATGAGAGTACCAACTGGCGCAATTCTTCGGTCACCTCGGGGCGTGGGCCGAACCAACGTTCAAAACCTGGGGTGGCTTGGTGCAACAACATGCCAACACCATCAACCGTGACGCAGCCTTTGACTTTGGCCGCTTTCAGAAGATCAGTTTCGAGCGGGGTATACACAAGATCCGTCACCAAAGCGCCAGGTTGTAGGCCATCAAGGTTCATTTTCAGATCAGGTTTGCCCGTCATGCCCAAGGACGTTGTGTTCACGACGGTTGCGCCTTGCTCTAGTATAGAAGGGGCTTGCACCCATTCGACCACTTTGAGGCGCGCGCCAAAGTCATCGCGCAATTGTTCTGCACGCACTCGGGTGCGGTTGGTGATCAGAATTTCCGGCACGCCGACATCGAGCAAAGAGGCCACAATCGCGCGGGCTGCGCCGCCGGCTCCTAGCACGACGGCAGGACCCAAAGTTGGATCCCAATCCGGCGCGTTTTGGCGCAGGTTTTGGATAAAACCATAGCCATCTGTGTTGTCGGCGAGGATTTTACCATCTTCGTGGAAGATCAAAGTATTCGCAGCGCCGATCAACGTGGCGCGATCTGTCACTTGATCTGCGATTTCCAAGGCACGTTCTTTATGAGGCGTGGTGACGTTTGCGCCGCGGAAGCCCATTTTGTGCATGTTTCGTAGTACGGTTTCGAAATCTTCGGGTTTCACATCCATCGGAATGTAATGGCCCTGAATGCCATGTTCTTTCAGCCAGTGCCCATGCAGCAATGGCGATTTGGAATGCGCGATTGGGTGCCCAAATACAGCGGCCAAAGGAATTAAAGGCAATGTCATCGTTTCAAGTCTCCGCGCAGGGTGAGGTAGGCAAGGATTTCAAGCAGGGGCATACCTAGAACTGTAAAGTAATCTCCGTCGACGCGGGTAAATAATCTGACCCCTTCGCCTTCTAATTGGTAACAGCCTACCGTGTGTTGAATGCTGTCCCAATTGCGTTCGATGTAGTCATCTAGAAATTCGTCGGAAAAATCGCGCATCAATAGGCGGACAATACCGACATGACGCCAGACGGGTTTGCCGTCTTCATATATAACGGCGGCGGATAGGAGCGTGTGGCGGTTCTTGCGCAGGCGTTGCAATTGGCTGCGCGCCTCGGCTTTGTCTTTGGGTTTGGAGAAGACTTCTTTTTCAAAATCAAGGACTTGGTCGCAACCAAGCACCAAGGCGCCTGGCAATTTGGCGCTGACACGTTGCGCTTTGGCTTCGGCGAGGGAATCGGCGATGTCGCGCGGGCTGGTGCCTTCGGCTTCGAGGCTTTCGCGGATTAACTCTTCGTCAACGGGTGCTGTCATAACCTCGAAGGGTACGCCGGCATTGCGCAGAAGTTGCGCACGAATTTCTGAGCCAGAGGCGAGGATGATTGGTGTGTCCATGTGGATAACCCCGTGAAAACTTCGGTGTAAATCTGCGGATTTCTTGTCGATGAAATTCAGCCTCGGCGCAAGCGGTAGATAACTCTGGCTTTGTGCGAGGGCTTTCCCAGATTCGTAAACTTGGGATTGGGAAAACTGTAAATCTGTGGCGGAATCGTTTTTGCCTAATGTTGTCCGCAGAGATACCCACAGGGTAGGCGTGGAAATTCCCTTGTTAAACCTTTATTAAAAAACAATTTAAAATCAAAATACAGTTTGTCGATAATTTTTACCAGAAATACTCACAGGCTGTTTTGGGATGTGAATAAAACCTGTGAAACTCAATAATCCACAGAAATTGACGACACTACCAAATCATCTTCTTTTCTTATAAATATTTATTTTATTAGTAAGGCCGAGCTGGCACGAAAGGATGAAACGATGTCTGACCTTCTTGCTGGGCTTTACCCTTGGGTTCTCTCACTGCACATCATGTCGGTGATCAGTTGGATGGCGGGCCTGTTCTATCTGCCAAGACTATTTGTGCATCATGCGGAACAGTCGCAGCCAGGCGATCAGCTGGATCAAACGTTTCAGATGATGGAATATAAGCTTTTGAAAGTGATCATGGGCCCAGCTAGCGTGGCCACATGGGTCTTTGGCCTTCTTTTGGTGGCAACCCCTGGGATTATCGATTGGGGCGCTGTATGGCCCTATACAAAGGCGGTAAGCGTGATTGCTATGACGGGGTTCCATCATTGGCTTATGGGGCGTCGTAAGGCGTTTGAGGCGGGTGAGAACACGTTATCTGGCAAACGTTATCGAATGATGAATGAAGTGCCGACGCTTTTGATGATTGTGATCGTGTTTTCCGTGGTCGTTAAATTCTGAGTCTGTTTGACTCGATGCGCGTTTGCGCCTATCTGTTTTGGCAACCACTGGCCCGTCCGGGCTAAGTGTCTTCCGACTTACATTTTGTTAATCTGCGGCCTGCTAAGGTCGGCGAAGGTATATCTATGTCCGAGAACAAACTCGCACTGTCAGATCTGAAAGCGAAAAGCCCGAAAAATCTTCTGGCGATGGCTGAAGAGCTGGAAATCGAAAACGCCTCTACCATGCGTAAGGGTGAAATGATGTTCCAAATTCTGCGTGAACGCGCGGATGAGGGATGGGAAGTTTCCGGTGACGGTGTTCTGGAAGTTCTGCAAGACGGCTTTGGTTTCTTGCGTTCGCCAGAGGCTAACTATCTGCCGGGTCCTGACGATATTTACGTGTCGCCAGAGATGATCCGTAAGCACAGCCTGCGGACGGGTGACACGATTGACGGTGTGATCAAAGCCCCTGAAGAGACTGAGCGCTATTTCGCGCTGACAAATGTCACGACGATCAACTTTGAAGAGCCAGAGAAGGCGAAGCATAAGATCGCGTTTGATAACCTGACGCCGCTGTATCCGGATGAGCGCCTGAAGATGGAGATCGAAGATCCAACCATCAAAGATCGCTCCGCGCGCGTGATCGATTTGGTTGCGCCAATTGGTAAAGGTCAGCGTTCGTTGATCGTTGCGCCGCCACGTACCGGTAAGACGGTTCTATTGCAGAACATCGCGCATTCCATCGAAGCGAACCACCCAGAGTGTTATTTGATCGTTCTGCTGATCGACGAACGCCCTGAAGAGGTGACGGACATGCAGCGCTCTGTGAAGGGTGAGGTGATTTCATCCACGTTTGACGAACCTGCAACACGCCACGTGGCTGTGTCTGAAATGGTGATCGAAAAAGCGAAGCGTTTGGTTGAACATAAACGAGATGTTGTGATTCTTTTGGATTCTATCACAAGACTTGGTAGGGCGTTTAACACTGTTGTGCCGTCTTCCGGTAAAGTTTTGACCGGTGGTGTGGACGCAAACGCCCTGCAGCGCCCGAAGCGTTTCTTTGGTGCGGCGCGTAATATCGAAGAGGGTGGCTCTTTGACGATTATCTCTACGGCGCTGATCGATACGGGTTCTCGTATGGACGAAGTGATCTTCGAAGAATTCAAAGGCACGGGTAACTCTGAGATTGTTCTGGATCGTAAGGTTGCCGACAAGCGCGTGTTCCCAGCGATCGACATTCTGAAGTCTGGTACGCGTAAAGAAGACCTGCTGGTCGACGCAAAAGATCTGCAAAAGACCTTTGTTCTGCGCCGTATCTTGAACCCGATGGGTACGACAGATGCTGTTGAGTTCTTGCTGGGTAAGTTGAAGCAAACCAAGAGCAACGGTGAATTCTTCGACTCCATGAACGCGTGATGCCATCATGAATATCGTGAACGACACGATTTTTGCCTTAGCCACGGCCCCCGGTAAAGCGGGGGTCGCTGTCGTTCGGCTGTCTGGTCCGTCGGTTGATAAGGCGGCGGCGTTTTTGTTTGGCGCATTGCCAGAGCCGCGGATGGCAGCTTTGCGTGTTTTACGCGATTCTGATGGTGTTCGGCTGGATCAGGCTCTGGTTTTGTACTTTCCAGAGAATAATTCGTTCACAGGTGAAGAGGTTTTAGAGCTTCACTTGCATGGCTCGGTTGCCGTTGTGAATCGCGTTTTGCGGGTTCTCGGTGATTTACCTGATTTGCGCTTGGCCGAAGCGGGGGAGTTTACCCGCCGCGCTTTGGAAAACGGATGCATGGATTTGGCGCAGGTCGAAGGGCTTGCGGACCTGATTGATGCTGAAACCGAAGCGCAGCGACGTCAGGCTTTGCGTGTTTTGTCTGGTGATCTGGGTCGTGTGGCGGAACGTTGGCGTACAGATTTGATCCGTGCCGCGGCTTTGATCGAAGCCACAATTGATTTCGCAGATGAAGAAGTGCCTGTTGATGTGACGCCAGAGGTGAATGCGCTTTTGGAAGGTGTACAGGCAGATTTGTCGAAAGAAATCGCGGGCGTTGAGACGGCGGAGCGTATTCGGACAGGATTCGAGGTGGCAATTGTTGGCGCGCCAAACGTTGGCAAGTCGACCTTGCTGAATGCTTTGGCAGGCCGTGAGGCTGCGATTACATCCGAATATGCGGGTACGACGCGGGATGTGATTGAGGTTCGCATGGACTTGGCAGGCCTGCCAGTGACTTTGCTAGATACGGCTGGCTTGCGGGAAACCGACGATCATGTGGAAGGTATTGGGATCGAACGCGCTAAAGAGCGTGCGTCGCATGCTGATATTCGAGTCTTTTTGATTGAGCAAGGAGAGGCCCCTGATTTCGCTCCTATGTCGGGCGATATCGTGGTTGCTGCGAAAGCTGATACTTTGGAAAGTACTAAGGGCGCTGTGTCTGGTAAAACGGGGCAGGGTGTTTCTGATTTGGTTGAAGAGATCACATCATGCCTTTCAGAACTCGCTGGGCGCTCTGGCATTGCAACGCGTGAACGTCATCGTGTGGCGATGCAGCGGGCAGATGACGGGCTTAATGCGGCTAAGTCCATTTTGGCTTTGGGCCCAGATCATTATGATATAGCAGCTGAAGAATTGCGCTCTGCGATTCGGGCTTTGGATACAATTGTTGGACGGATCGATGTGGAAAATCTACTTGATGAGATTTTCTCTAGCTTTTGCATCGGAAAATAGGAGTGTTTCACGTGAAACATTTTGATGTCATCGTTGTTGGCGGCGGACATGCCGGTTGTGATGCGGCGCACGCTGCGGCTCGCATGGGTGCCTCTACAGCGCTAGTTACACTGAAGACCGAAGGCATTGGTGTGATGTCCTGCAACCCCGCGATCGGTGGTTTGGGGAAAGGCCACTTGGTTCGCGAAGTTGACGCTCTTGACGGTGTCATGGGCCGCGTTGCGGATAAAGCTGGGATCCAATTTCGTCTATTGAACAGACGTAAGGGGCCAGCAGTGCAGGGCCCAAGAGCGCAAGCTGATCGCCGCTTGTATCGCGAAACAATGTTGGCTGAGATCCAAGGCTGCGAAAATTTGACTGTGGTCGAAGGTGAAGCTGTAGACTTCATCATGACTGGCCAGAATGTTTCTGGCGTAGTGCTGGCAGATGGATCTGAGATAAAAAGCGAGGCAGTTGTTTTAACCACGGGTACATTCCTTCGCGGACTGATCCATATTGGTGATGTTTCTAAGCCTGGTGGCCGTATGGGCGATAAGCCATCGGTTAAACTTGCAGAGCGAATTGATAGTTTTGGATTGCCGTTGGGGCGCCTGAAGACAGGGACGCCACCACGCCTGGATGGAAAAACGATCCGGTGGGATCTTTTGGAAGAGCAGGCTGGCGATGAAGATCCCGTTGTTTTTTCATTCATGAATAAACGCCCCATTGCTCGACAAGTCTCCTGCGGGATTACCCACACAAATGAGAAAACCCACGAGATTATCCGAGACAACTTAGATCGATCTGCGATGTATGGTGGGCATATTGACGGTGTAGGGCCGCGTTATTGCCCGTCTATCGAAGACAAAATTGTTCGTTTTGCAGATAAAACGTCGCATCAGGTGTTTTTGGAGCCCGAGGGCTTGGATGACGACACGGTGTATCCAAATGGAATTTCTACTTCGCTGCCGGTAGAGGTGCAGGATGATTACGTTCGATCAATCTTTGGGTTAGAAGATGCTGTTATTTTGCAGCCAGGCTACGCCATTGAATATGACTATGTGGACCCAAGGGCGCTTGATGGTGCTTTGAAGGTTCGGGATATCGGCGGGCTCTATTTGGCTGGTCAGATCAACGGTACAACAGGTTATGAAGAAGCTGCCGCACAAGGGCTTGTTGCTGGCTTGAACGCAGCACTGGCTGCTGCGGGCAAAGATCCTCATTACTTTGGAAGGTCAGATAGCTATATTGGCGTTATGATCGATGACTTGATCACGCGTGGGGTGACAGAACCATACCGGATGTTCACTTCGCGTGCGGAGTTCAGGCTTTCATTGCGCGCTGATAATGCTGACCAGAGACTAACCCCGGTTGGCTTAGAGCTGGGTTTGGTTGGAGATACGCGCAAGGTGGCTTTCTCTGAGAAATTTGGCAAGCTTCAGTTTGGACGTGAAACTCTGGAGACTAAAGCTTTCTCTCCTAAGGAAGCAGAAGCTGCCGGAATTAAGATGAAAAACGATGGTGTGCGGCGCAACGGTTTTCAGCTGCTTTCTTCTCCGGACGTAGAGTTTTCAGATCTTGTTCCGCTTCTTCCAGAGCTTTCAGAGGTCGATGAAGATATTCAAATCCAACTGGGCCGTGACGCGCTATATGCGAACTATATCGATCGGCAACAAAGAGATGTCGATGCCATGAGGAGGGATGAGAAACTTGTTATCCCTGAAGGCTTTGACTTCTCTGGTATTGAGGGTCTTTCTAACGAGCTTAAGCTTAAGCTTTCCAGAGCCAACCCAGCAAACCTGTCGCAAGCTGCGAGGGTTGAAGGGGTCACGCCGGCTGCTCTTACTCTATTGCTGGCTAAGCTTCGTCAGGCTCAGAAGGCGGAAAAGTCAGCATGAGCTATGAAGAAGGTAAGGCCATTGATGTTTCACGTGAAACATTGGAGCGCCTAGAGCTACTTGCCAATCTTTTGCGAAAGTGGAACCCGAAGATCAACCTGGTTTCAAAGAGCACTATAGGTGATCTTTGGAATAGGCATATTTTGGATTCAGTACAGATATACAATCAAAGCGCCGAAAAGACGGGCCACTGGGTGGATGTAGGTAGCGGCGGGGGATTTCCTGGGCTTGTTGTTGCGATATTGAATGCCGGAGATGGCTATCCGTATAATGTTACTTTGATTGAGAGTGATCTGCGGAAATGTACTTTTCTACGAACCGTTCTAAGAGAGACCGGTGTAAAAGCATCAGTTATCACTGAGCGCATTGAAAAGGCGGAACCACAAAATGCCGAGGTCTTTTCCGCGCGTGCTTTGGCGGATCTTAATCTTTTGCTTGAATTCTCTAGTCGTCACTTGGGTGAAGGTGGAACCTGCCTTTTTCCAAAGGGCGTGAACTGGAAAAAAGAAGTTCTGACGGCAGAGGAATCGTGGTCTTTTAGCTATGAAACTATTAATAGTGTTACCCAAGAAGGTGCAGTAATTCTGAAAATTAGGGAAGTGAAGCGTGTCTGATCCAATTCGTGGGAATGGTCCGAAAATTATTGCTGTAGCCAATCAAAAAGGTGGAGTTGGAAAGACAACCACTTCTATCAATTTGGCAGCCGCTTTGGACGAGGCAGGCGCGCGCGTCTTGTTGGTGGACCTAGATCCGCAGGGTAACGCTTCCACAGGTCTGGGTGTCGACACTGAAAACCGCGAACTTACGACCTACGACCTTATCCTTGGTGATGTAGAGCTTGAAGAAGTTATTCAGCAGGTTGAGGGATCAGGACTTTTCATAATTCCTGCTACTGTAGACCTCAGCTCCGCGGATATGGAGTTGATGGCAAATGAAAAGCGTTCTTTCCTTTTGTATGATGCATTGCGCCAACCCGCGATGGATGCATATGAATTCGACTATATCTTGATTGACTGCCCGCCGTCTTTGAACCTGTTGACCGTAAACGCAATGGTCAGCGCGCATTCGGTATTGATTCCGCTGCAAAGTGAGTTCTTTGCGCTTGAGGGCCTGTCGCAATTGATGCTGACTGTGCGAGAAGTGCGCCAAACCGCAAATGCGAACCTTCGAATTGAAGGGGTGGTTCTAACGATGTTTGATGCGCGGAATAACCTGTCGCAGCAGGTTGAAGAGGATGCGCGTGATAACTTAGGGGATCTGGTGTTCGAAACCCGTATTCCGCGCAATGTACGCGTTTCTGAAGCGCCCTCTTTCGCGCAGCCGGTTTTGCAGTATGATCCAACCTCTAAGGGTGCCGAAGCTTATCGGGACCTGGCAAAAGAGCTTTTGATAAAACACCGTGGTGTCGCGGCATAACGACGGAGGCCGAGCATGGCAGAAAATAAACAAAAATCGCGTGGCCTAGGCCGTGGCCTCTCTGCCTTGATGGCAGATGTAAATGAGGCTGACCACCCAGTGCCAAGCGCAGAGGCGCCGCGCCGTCCTGATA
This sequence comes from uncultured Paracoccaceae bacterium, assembly GCA_947499725.1. Lineage (GTDB taxonomy): Bacteria > Pseudomonadota > Alphaproteobacteria > Rhodobacterales > Rhodobacteraceae > Cognatishimia. The sequence continues at coordinate 268,675 of CANMPK010000002.1, forward strand.
TGGTCGTGCCGATTGAAAATATCGCGCCAAACCCTGATCAGCCGCGCCGTCGGTTTGATCCAGAGCATCTGGAAGATCTAGCGAACTCGATCCGCGAGAAGGGCGTTATTCAGCCGTTGATCGTGCGTGAGAAGCCAGGCGCTGCTGGCAAGTATGAGATTGTTGCGGGTGAACGCCGTTGGCGTGCGTCGCAGAAGGCGCAGTTGCACGAGCTGCCTGTTATCGTTCGCGAGCTGAACGATACGGAAGTTCTTGAGATTGCGATCATTGAGAACATTCAGCGGTCTGATCTGAATCCTGTTGAAGAAGCGGCGGGCTATCGTCAGTTGATGGATCGCTTTGGACATACGCAGGATGCGCTGTCTAAGGCCTTGGGCAAAAGCCGTAGCCATATTGCGAACCTGATGCGTTTGCTGAACCTGTCGCCAGATATCCAAGAGATGTTGGAAGAGGGCAAGCTGAGCGCGGGGCACGCGCGTGCGTTGATTACCTCTGACCATGCTGAAGAGATTGCGAAGCGCATTGTCTCTGAGGGGCTGTCCGTGCGTCAGACAGAGGCGATGGTGAAGAAATATGCCTCTGGTGATCTGGATAAACCTAAGAAGCCTAAGGTGGAAAAGGATGCGGATACGAAGGCGCTTGAAGGCGATTTGTCTGCGAACCTTGGGATGAAGGTTGCGATTGACCATAAGGCGGGTGCGGAATCTGGCCAGATCACGATCAAGTATAAAGATATGGATCAACTTGATGAGCTGTGCCGCATTCTAAGCGTCACCTAAGGTTTAGCTGATCATGCAGTATTGAGGCCGTGCAGAGATGCGCGGCCTTACGCGTTTGGGCGGGTCCAGATGAAAAGCATCACGCAGCTGAGCGTGATAGCTTGGATGATTAGGATCATGGGGCGCAGGCCAAGAGCCAAAGATAGGCCGAAGACAAGCACAACAGACAGGGTGGCAAGGCGTTTGGCCTTTAGGCTGATCGCGCCGTTTTCGTTCCAGTCGTGAATGGGCGGGCCAAGGGTGGGATGCTCGAGCATCCATGAATGCAGGCGTTCAGAGCTGCGAGCAAAGCAAAAGGCAGCCAAGAGCAGGAAGGGGACGGTGGGAAGCAGCGGGAGCAGGATACCGAGGGTGCCGAGGGCCATAGATGTTAGGCCAAAGATCATCCAAATATACCGCATTTTGTTAGTCCACCAATATCTCGGCTAAGAGCGTGTTTAAAACCATACGACCGTCTGGCGTTGCAAAAAGCTGGTGGTCGGATCGGGTAATCATCCCGATATCCTCAAGATGGTCCAATCGGCTGGTTTGTAAAGGGCGACCCGACAGGTTTTCCCAGCGGCGCGTATCGACGCCGTCGATCAGGCGCAGGCCCATCATCATCATTTCGTCAGCTTGGTCGGGCAGGGCGATGGGGGTTTTGACGTTCTCGCCAGAGCCAGCTTCTGCTGCGGTTAGCCATTTGTCTGGGTTGCGCCAGCTTTCGATGGCGTAGCGTTGGCCGTCTAGGGTGAGGCGGGCGTGGGCGCCTGGGCCAATGCCGGCGTAGTCGCCGTAGCGCCAGTAGATCTTGTTGTGCACGCTTTCTGCGCCCGGTTTGGCGTAGTTGGAGACTTCGTAGTTCTCTAGCCCCGCCTCGGCGCAGATGTCGCCTGTGGCTTGGTACATGTCGGCGGCCGTGTCGTCGTGGGGCAGGCCGCGCAGTTTGCCTTTGGCGTAGCGGTCGCCGAATGCGGTGCCGGTTTCGATGGTGAGTTGGTAGAGCGAGAGGTGGTCGATCGCCATCGACAGGGCTTCTCGCAGTTCGGCTTTCCATGCTTCCAAGGTTTGATCTTGGCGGGCGTAGATCAGATCAAAGCTGACGCGGTCGAATGTTTTGCGGGCGATCTCGAAGGCGGCTTTGGCTTCATCCACGGAATGGATGCGGCCGAGGCGTTGTAGATCGCGGTCGTTCAGGGCTTGGATGCCCATGGACACACGGCTGACGCCGCCTTGGCGGTAGGCCACGAAGCGGCCTGCTTCGACCGAGCTGGGATTGGCCTCGAGTGTGATTTCCAGATCATTGGCGACAGGCCAGCTTTTGCGGATTTCAGAAATGATCTGCGCGACGATCTCTGGGTCCATCAAAGACGGGGTGCCGCCCCCGAAAAACACAGAGTTTAAAACGCGCCCTTGGGTCAGGGCTGCGACACGCTGAATTTCGGAAATATAGGCTCTAACCCACCTTGATTGGTCGATTTCGCGGGAGACGTGAGAGTTGAAATCGCAATAGGGGCATTTGGCCTGACAAAAAGGCCAATGGATATAAAGGCCAAAGCCCCCGTTTTGCCAATCCTCAGCCAAAACAGCCGGCCATAAAGCTTTTCACGGCAAGGCCGCGGTGGCTAATTTTGTTTTTCTCGGCCTTGTCCATTTCGGCGCAGGTGATGTTCAGGCCTTCTGGAATGAACATAGGATCATAGCCAAAGCCGTGTTCGCCGCGGATCGGCCATGTCAGGCTGCCTGGCATAACGCCTTCAAAGACTTCGTCGTGTCCATCCGGCCAAGCCAAAACCAAAGTGCAACGGAACTGCGCGGTGCGCGGTGCGTCTGGGCCTTTGGCGGTGACTTCGTTGTGGGCGCGGGTCATGGCCATCATGAAATCGCGACCATTGCCGGTTTCTGCCCAATCTGCCGTGTAGACGCCCGGCGCGCCATCGAGGGCGTCGATTGTGATGCCGCTGTCATCAGACAGGGCGGGCAGGCCGGTGGCTTGCGCTGCGGCATGTGCCTTGATGCGGGCGTTGCCCACAAAGGTGTCTTCGGTTTCTTCCGGCTCTGGCAAGCTCATCTCTGCGGCCCCCACGACTTTGACGCCGTGAGGGGCAAGCAGTTCTGTGAACTCTGCCAGTTTGCCTTTGTTGTGCGTTGCGACCAGCAGTGTGTCGCCGGTGAACTTGCGGGTCATGCCACGGCTGCCAGTTGTTTGGCTGCCAATTCGTCGACGCCTTTTTCTGCCAGATCCATCAGCTGGTTCATTTGATCGCGAGAGAAGACAGAGCCTTCGGCGCTCATTTGAACTTCGATCAGGTTTTTGTTGCCGAGCATGATGAAGTTGCCATCCACGCCTGCTTCGGAATCTTCTGGGTAATCCAGATCCAGCACCGGCTGGCCCGCGTAGATGCCGCAGGAAATCGCTGCGACTGGAGAGATCAGCGGATCGGTGACGATGTCGCCAGCTTTCATCAGTTTGTTCACAGCCAAACGCAGGGCCACCCAACCGCCAGTGATAGAGGCGCAGCGCGTGCCGCCGTCGGCTTGGATGACGTCGCAGTCGATGGTGATTTGACGCTCGCCCAAGGCAACGCGATCGACGCCTGCGCGCAGGGAGCGGCCAATCAGGCGTTGGATTTCAACGGTGCGGCCGCCTTGTTTGCCCGAAGCAGCCTCGCGGCGCATGCGAGACGAGGTGGAGCGTGGCAGCATGCCGTATTCAGCCGTGACCCAACCCAGACCGGAGCCTTTGATGAATGGCGGTACGCGGGATTCCAAAGAGGCGGTACACAAAACATGCGTGTCGCCCATTTTGATCATGCAAGAGCCTTCGGCGTGTTTGGTGACGTCGATCTCGATAGAGACGTCGCGCATTTCGTTCAGTTGACGGCCAGATGGGCGCATGGTGGCTTCCTTTGGGTTGGGGCTTATGTTGGCTCCTTCGATACCTTTGTGCGGTGTAGGTGCGCAACCCCGATTGACCTTTCTGCGGAAGGCTCTTTAATGGACGTCTTTACTGGATAGGCCGATGACAGACCGCAAAGATGTTCTGAATGAAATGAATGACCGCTCGCGCGAGGTGTTCCGCCGCGTGGTAGAGGGGTATCTGGATACCGGTGGGCCGGTTGGCTCCCGCACGTTGACGCGGGACTTTTCCGAGAAGGTCAGCGCCGCCACGATCCGCAATGTGATGCAGGATTTGGAATATCTGGGCCTGCTGGATTCCCCGCATGTCAGCGCAGGGCGCATTCCGACGCAGCAAGGGTTGCGGATGTTTGTGGATGGTCTGCTGGAAGTGCGTGATCTGGATCGCAATGATCAGCAGATGATTGATGCCACGGTTGGTGAAAGCGCGGGTGATGTGGGGTCTATGCTGGATCGCGTGGGCTCTGCCTTGTCAGGCGTAACACAGGGCGCGTCTTTGGTATTAACGCCCAAGCATGAAGCGCCTATTCAGCATATCGAATTTGTAAGCCTTGCCCATGACCGCGCTTTGGTGGTGTTGGTGATGGCGGATGGCCATGTTGAGAACCGCTTGTTCACCCCACCGCCCGGCCAGACGCCAAGCAGCATGCGTGAAGCGGCGAATTTTTTGAATTCTTTGATTGAGGGCCGCACGTTAAGCGAATTGCAGACCGTCATCCGCAAAGAAATCGACGCGCGGCGGCAAGAGATCGATACGCTGTCAAAGGCGCTGATCGACAGTGGTTTGGCGCTTTGGGCAAATGAAGGCGAATCACAAGAACGATTGATTGTGCGTGGCCGGTCCAATTTGTTGGGCGAGGGACAGGATGAAGCGGATATCGACCTGATCCGGAACCTGTTTGATGACCTAGAACGCAAGCGTGATATTGCTGATTTCCTTGAATTGGCGGATCAAGGCGACGGTGTGCGCATTTTTATTGGCTCTGAGAACAAACTTTTTTCACTTTCGGGTTCCTCTTTGGTGGTCTCTCCATATATGAACTCTGATCGAAAGATCGTGGGCGCTGTGGGGGTCATTGGACCAAAGCGCCTAAACTACGGACGCATTGTGCCGATTGTGGATTATACGGCGCAGCTGGTTGGCAAGATGATTTCCGACCAGACATAGAGGTGAAAGATGGCAGAGCCGAACGAAAATGAATTTCTAGATGATCTCGCGGAAGCAGAAGCCGAAGCTTATGCGGATCTGGATGAGCTGGAAAACGAAGCCATTGCGCTGGATGAGCTGAAAGCAGAACGCGACGAATATAAAGATCGCTGGATGCGGGCGCTGGCCGATGTTGAGAATTCACGCAAACGCGCGGATAAATCGCGTCGTGATGCAGAGATGTACGGCGGCTCTAAGCTGGCGCGTGATATGTTGCCAGTCTACGACAACATGAAGCGTGCGATCGAAGCGATCACGGATGAGCAGAAAGCTGCAGCACCGGCTGTGATCGAAGGCATCGAGCTGACCATGCGCGAACTGCTGAGCGTGTTCAAAAAGCACGGTCTGGAAGTGATCGTGCCAGAGGTTGGCGATAAGTTTGATCCGAACCACCATGAAGCGATGTTTGAAGCGCCGGTGCCTGGCACAAAAGCGGGCGACATCATTCAGGTGTCTGCGGAAGGCTTTATGCTGCATGACCGCTTGCTGCGCCCTGCCAAGGTTGGCGTGAGCTCTCAGCCTGCGTAAGTCTAAACAGACAGCGTAAGACATGTTAGAAAGCCCTCGAACCATCGGGGGCTTTTTCTTTGCGTCATTTCATTTTTGCTGTGGTTGCGTGTTTTTTGGCTGTGCAAGCTGGGGCGCAAAGTTATCCCGAACGAGGCGATACCTATTTGAACGACTATGCGGACCTGATGACCGCAGATGAAGAAGCCGCTTTGCGCGGTAAGTTGGTCGAGTTGCGTGACGAACGCGATATTGAATTCACCGTACTCACGATTGTGAACATGGCCGATTACGGTCATGAGGGCGCAATCGAGCCATTTGCGACTGGCCTTTTCAATGAATGGGGCATTGGCAGCGCTGCGCGCAACGATGGAGTTTTGTTGCTGGTGGCGCGGTTTGATCGAGAACTTCGGATTGAGGTTGGGTCGGGCTATGGCGCCACCAAGAATGACGCCATGGCTGCGATTATTGATACAAAGATCGTTCCGCTGTTTCGCGATGATGATTACGCGCTGGGCATTGATCGCGGTGTGGATGCAATTGTGCATGAGGTCTCTGGCGTGTGGCCCGGTGAATTTGATGCCAACCCTGTGCAAAAAATCTGGAACCGTTTGGCGCGGCTGGTCAGCGGGATCGGAGATTGGATCGCGGTGGCCTATGCTTTTGTTGCGGGGTTGGCCTATCGCTTGTACCGCCGCTGGAAACGCAACAAACCCCGTGTTTGCCCTGTGGATGGCGAGAAAATGTATCGGTTAGGTGAGAGTGAAGAGGATGCCTATCTGCAAGACGGTCAGAAGGTTGAGGAACGGCTGAAAAGCGTGGATTACGATGTGTGGGTTTGCCCGAGTTGCGATCACCGCATCATCGAAGTCTATAAAGCTTGGTTTTCAAACTACGGGGCGTGTCGCAGTTGCGGATATAAGACCGTCGAAGGCGATAGCACTGTTGTGCAAGCTGCGACCACCAGTTCGACGGGGCAACGCCGGATCGATTACCACTGCAAGAATTGCGACGATCGCTATTTCACCTTCGAGGTTATTCCACGCAGGGATAGCAGCTCTTCGTCTTCGGGTGGCAGCTCTGGCGGTGGTGGGTCGTCTTCTGGCGGTGGGGCCAGCGGGAGCTGGTGATCAGTCTTTTTGCGATAGGCCTTTGAGTTCGTAGAGCAGATCGAGCGCTTCGCGGGGCGTAAGCTCGTCTGGGCTGATCGTATTTAGCTTTTCATCGACGGGTGATGGGCCAGCAGCTGGACGTGGCGCTGGGGCGGGGCTGGCTGCAAACAGTGGCAGATCGTCGATGATGGCCTTTTGATTGCCGCCTTCGCGTTCGCCTTTTTCCAGCATGTCCAAAACATCGCGGGCACGGGCGACAACGGATGGCGGAAGGCCTGCCAGTTGCGCGACCTGAACACCGTAGCTGCGATCGGCGGCGCCGCGTTTGACCTCGTGTAGGAAGATGACCTCGCCATCCCATTCCTTCACAGTCACCGTGGCGTTATCGACGCCAGACAGCTTACCGGCGAGGGCGGTCATTTCGTGGTAGTGGGTGGCGAACAAGGCGCGGGATTTGTTGGCCTCGTGCAGGTGTTCCAATGTGGCCCAAGCGATGGACAGGCCGTCATAGGTGGCCGTGCCACGCCCGATTTCATCGAGGATCACCAAGGCGCGTTCATCCGCTTGGTTCAAGATCGCGGCGGTTTCGACCATTTCGACCATGAAGGTGGATCGTCCACGGGCCAGATCATCAGAGGCGCCAACACGCGAGAAAAGCTGGCTGACGATGCCGATTCTGGCGCTTTGCGCGGGCACATAGCTGCCCATTTGGGCAAGTAGGGCAATCAAGGCGTTTTGGCGCAGGAAGGTCGATTTACCGGCCATGTTCGGACCAGTTAGCAACCAGATTGACGCATCATCACCACCGGAAAGGTCGCAATCATTGGCCACAAAAGGCGCGCCGCCTTGTTGGCGCAGGGCGCTTTCGACCACGGGGTGGCGTCCGCCGGTGATGGCGAAGTCTTGGCTGTTGTTTACCTCGGGACGGCACCAGTTTTCGCTGGTGGCGAGGTCTGCCAAGGAAGACTGAAGATCGAATTCCGCCAAGGCACGCGCGGCGCTGGAGACGTGACCGGCTGCATCCAAAATGGCCTGTCTTAGGGTTGCATAGAGACGCTTTTCGATCTCTAGCGCGTTGTTCCCAGCGTTGAGGATCTTGGTTTCAAGCTCGGAGAGTTCGACCGTTGTGAACCGCACTTGGTTGGCGGTGGTTTGGCGGTGGATGAAGGTTTCCGACAGGGGTGGAGACATCATCGTGTCAGCGTGTTTCGCCGTGGTTTCGATGAAATAGCCCAGCACGTTATTGTGCTTGATCTTCAGCGCCGTGATCCCGGTTTGCTCGGAATATTGCGCCTGCATACCAGCGATCACACCGCGACCTTCGTCGCGCAGTTGGCGTGATTCATCGAGTTCCGCGTCGTAACTCGGTGCGATAAAGCCGCCATCGCGCGCCAGAAGCGGGGGATCGGCGACGAGGGCTTGATCGAGCAAGTCGAGCAATACGTCGTGGCCTGAAAGGGATTGCGCGGAGGCTGTCAGAAGCTCTGGCATATCCACGGATTGCAGTAGCTCATACAGGGTGGCGGCTTGATCGAGGCCGTTGCGTACAGCGGCTAGGTCGCGCGGGCCGCCGCGATCCAGCGATAGGCGTGATAGCGCGCGATCTAGGTCAGGCACTTTGCGCAGAGCATCGCGTAGATCGCGGGCCAGATGGCCGTTTTCCACCATAAAGGCGACAGAGGCTTGGCGGGCCAGAACCGTATCCAGAGCCAATGACGGGGAAGACAGGCGGCGTTCGAGCAAGCGCGCGCCGCCAGAGGTGACGGTGCGATCAATCGTTGCCAACAGCGTGCCCGCGCGTCCGCCAGATAGAGCGTGGGTGAGTTCCAGATTGCGGCGCGTCGCAGCGTCGATTTGCATCGTGCCGCCGGTGTTTTCTTTTTGCGGCGGACGCAGCAGGGGCAGTTTGCCTTTTTGCGTGATCTCTAGGTAATCGATGATCGCGCCAAGCGCGCCGATTTCGGGGCGAGAGAAGCTGCCATAGGCATCCAAACCCTGCGCGCCAAACAGCGCGGCGACGCGTTTTTCGGCTGAGGTGCTATCGAATGATCCGCGCGACACAGGGGTCATAGAGACACCCATATCAGAGACTGTTTCAGCCAAATCCGCCTCTGTGCCCTCGGCGATCAGCAACTCAGACGGCGCAAGGCGCGCCAATTCTGCGCCAAGGCGGACCAGCGGCAGTACCATCACATGCAAAGCGCCGGTGGAAATATCAGCCCAAGCCAAAGCGGCCTCGTCGCGCACCTGCGCGAAGGCGGCCAGATAGTTGTGGCGGCGGGCGTCTAAAAGGGAATCTTCGGTCAATGTGCCGGGGGTCACAAGGCGCACGACTTCGCGGCGCACCACGGCTTTGTAGCCGCGTTTCTTTGCCTCGGCGGGGCTTTCCATTTGCTCGCACACCGCAACGCGAAAGCCTTTGCGGATCAGGGTGAGGAAATAGCCTTCGGCCGCGTGGTGGGGCACGCCGCACATTGGGATTTCATTGCCGTCGTGCTTACCGCGTTTGGTCAGCGCGATGTCGAGCGCTTCGGCAGCGGCCACGGCATCGTCAAAGAACATCTCGTAGAAATCGCCCATGCGGTAGAACAAAAGCGCGTCTGGATGCGCTTCTTTGATCTCGAGATATTGCGCCATCATTGGCGTCACAGCCGGTTTGGCTACGTTCACAATCTGATCCCCCACGGTGCTTGTTCATAGGGTGTAGCAAACCTAGGGCGCGGGGTGAAAGACGAAATCGGCATTGGTTTGGGCGCTAACATGTTGAGAGGGGTTTTCGCCTAGGCTAATGAGGCAAGACTCCTGAAAGGATACCTGAATATGACCAAGACCAAAGTCACCCGCGAAGAGGCGTTGGCGTTTCACCTAGAGCCAACCCCGGGTAAGTTCGAAATCAAAGCCACCGTGCCTATGACAACGCAGCGCGATCTGTCGTTGGCTTATTCCCCTGGTGTGGCTGTGCCGTGCGAAGAGATCGCGGCGGATCCTGCGACAGCCTATGATTATACCAACAAGGGTAACTTGGTTGCGGTGATTTCCAACGGGACCGCGGTGCTTGGCTTGGGCAACCTTGGCGCGCTGGGCGCGAAGCCTGTGATGGAAGGTAAATCGGTTCTGTTCAAACGCTTTGCGGATGTGAACTCGATCGATCTGGAATTGGACACCGAAGATCCAGAGGCGTTTATCAACGCTGTTAAGCTGATGGGGCCGACGTTTGGCGGCATCAATCTGGAAGACATCAAGGCGCCAGAGTGTTTCATCATTGAGCAGCGTTTGAAGGAAGAGATGGATATTCCTGTCTTCCATGATGACCAGCACGGGACTGCGGTGATTTGTGCGGCTGGCTTGCTGAATGCTTTGCAGCTGTCTGGTAAGAAGATCGAAGACGTGAAGATCGTTCTGAACGGCGCGGGTGCGGCTGGGATTGCGTGTATCGAGCTGTTGAAGTCCATGGGTGCCAAGCATGACAACTGCGTGGTGTGCGACACCAAAGGTGTGATTTACCAAGGTCGTACCGAGGGTATGAACCAATGGAAATCGGCGCACGCGATTAAAACCGATCTGCGGACCTTGGAAGAAGCCATGAAGGGCGCGGATGTGTTCCTTGGTGTGTCTGCCAAAGGGGCTGTGACGCCAGAGATGGTTGAGACGATGGGCAAAGATCCGTTGATCTTTGCGATGGCGAACCCTGACCCAGAGATCACGCCGGAAGAGGCGCAGGCTGTGCGTCCGGATGCGATTGTGGGCACGGGCCGGTCTGACTATGCGAACCAAGTGAACAACGTGTTGGCCTTCCCGTATCTGTTCCGTGGCGCGCTGGATATTCATGCGCGCGCCATCAATGACGAGATGAAGATCGCCTGCGCTAAAGCGCTGGCGGATCTGGCGCAAGAAGATGTGCCGGACGAAGTGGCGATGGCCTATGGGCGTAAGCTGTCTTTTGGGCGGGACTATATTATTCCTACGCCGTTTGATCCGCGTTTGATCACGCGTATTCCGCCTGCTGTTGCGCGGGCTGGGATGGACACGGGCGTGTCTCGTCGTCCGATCATCGACATGGAAGGTTACGAAGCGAGCCTGAAATCGCGTATGGATCCAACAGCGAGCATCCTGCGCAGCATGAATGCCCGCGCGCGCAATGCGCAGGCGCGTATGATCTTTGCGGAAGGCGATGACCCGCGCGTGTTGCGCGCGGCGGTGATGTATCAGCGCAATGGTTTGGGCAAAGCGCTGGTTGTGGGCCGTGAAGCGGATGTGGCGCAAAAGCTGGAAGCGGCTGGTTTGGGCGATGCGGTTTCAGAGATCGAAGTGGTGAATGCCGCCAATACGATGCACCTGCGCAGCTACAAGGATTTCTTGTACAAGCGCTTGCAGCGTAAGGGCTTTGATATGGCTGATGTGCACCGTATGGCCTCGCGCGATCGTCACGTGTTTGCGGCGCTGATGCTGGCACATGGGCACGGTGATGGCTTGGTGACAGGCGCGACTCGTAAGTCGGCGCATGTGTTGCAGAACATCAACCACGTGTTTGATGCCAATGCCGAGGCTGGCGCTGTGGGTGTGACCGCGATCTTGCACAATGGGCGTATTGTTCTGATCTCGGATACTTTGGTGCATGAATGGCCGGATGAAAATGATCTGGCTCATATCGCTGAGGCTTGTGCCGGTGTTGCGCGGGATATGGGGATGGAGCCTCGTGTGGCTTTTGTCAGCTTCTCGACGTTTGGCTACCCGGTGTCTGAACGTGCTGAGAAGATGCATTTGGCGCCAGCGGTTCTGGACAAGCGCGGCGTGGATTTCGAATACGAAGGCGAGATGACCGTCGACGTTGCTTTGAACCCTGCGCAACAAGAGGCTTATCCGTTCCAGCGCCTGACCGGCCCTGCGAATATTTTGGTTGTTCCGGCCCGTCACTCGGCGAGCATTTCGACCAAATTGATGCAGGAAATGGCGGGTGCGACGGTGATCGGCCCGATCTTGTCTGGCGTCAGCGAGTCAATTCAGATCTGCTCTACATCTTCTACAGCCAATGACATTCTGAATATGGCAATTTTGGCTGCATGTAAGGTTGGTTAATGTAAGGTTAATGTTGTAAGCTGTTACCGACCGTGCGCGTTTGTGGTCGGTAACCCCTTATTTTACGAGTAACTTATGGCCATTTACAATTTAGGTTCGATCAATGCGGACCTATTCTACCAGGTGCCTCACTTACCGCAGCCTGGTGAAACACTGGCTGCTCTGTCCATGTCCAAAGGGCTTGGTGGTAAGGGCGCGAATATGTCTGTTGCGGCATCTCGCGGGGCCGCTTTGGTTTCGCATATTGGTGCAGTTGGGACAGATGGTGTTTGGGCGCGGCAGCGCCTGTTGGAATACGGCGTCGACACGCGTCACATCACGGTTTTGGATCAGGTGCCGACGGGCCAAGCGCTGATCAATGTGGATCGCGATGGCGAGAATGCGATTGTTCTTTTGCCGGGTGCGAATGACCGGATCTCCGAGAATCTGATTGGCCAAGCGCTAAGTGAAAGCGCGCGGGGCGATACGCTACTGATCCAGAACGAAACCAACAATCAGGCTTACGCGGCCAAGATGGGCCATGAGCTGGCGATGTATGTAGCCTATGCGGCGGCTCCGTTTTCGGCAGAGGCTGTGCAAGAGGTGCTGCCGTTTCTGGATTTCTTGATCTTGAATGAGGTCGAAGCTCAGCAGCTTGAAGATGAGGTTGGCATCGCGCCAGCGGATCTATCGGTCACGGATATTATCATCACCTTGGGTGCTAAAGGGTGCCGCTGGATCAACACGCAAAAAGGCACGGATCAACGGTTTGATGCTTTCACGGTGGATGTGGTGGATACAACCGGTGCGGGGGATACGTTCACGGGCTATGTGCTGGCGTGCCTTGATCGCGGCATGCCGATGGAGCAAGCGATTGGCTTGGCGATGAAAGCGGGGGCTTTGATGGTGATGCGCGAAGGGACAGCAGATGTGATCCCTGATCTAAAAGACGTGCGGGCAGCCGAGTTTTAACCCCGCTGCCCAGCCTCCGCCTTAGCGGTATTTCTTGGTAAACGGTGCTTCAGAGCCCCAAAGCTGATGCACGCGATCATCGCGGCCACAGGCTTGGCGGTAGGCCACATAGGCAGAGGACTGCTTTTTCGGGCCAAAACGCGTCAGGATGACCTTAGATCCCTTGTAGTAATCTTGGTGAGACGCGTCGGCCTTGTAAAACGGGCCGGCTGGCAAAATCGGTGTGACGATCTTTTGGCCAAGCGCTTTTTCGGCGTCTGCCTTGGCCGCTTCAGCCGCCGCTTTCTGTGCGTCATTGGCGTAGAAAATCGCGGTGCGATAGCTGTCGCCACGGTCGCAGAATTGGCCGCCAGCGTCGGTTGGATCAACAGACCGGAAGAACAGGTTCAGCAGTTGATCGCGTGAGACTGTGGCGTTGTCGAAGGTGATCTCGACCGCTTCATAATGGCCTGTGCCGCCTTTGGTGACCTGTTTGTAGGTTGGGTTCGCGCTGGCGCCACCGGCAAAGCCAGACACAGCACCGGACACGCCAGAGACGCTTTCAAAGTCGCTTTCCACGCACCAGAAGCAACCGCCTGCGACCAAAAGCTTTTCAGTGGCCGCATGGGCCGTTGTGCAGGTGATGGCTGCGCCCACTGCGATCAGCCCACCCAGCAAAGACATTTTCAAATTTGCGATACGGTTCATAACCTATCCTCCGAGAATTTGAGGGCAGGTTGCACGAGGGGTGCCTGTGGCTCAAGTCACGGGGGCGTTAGGTCACGGCATGGTGAAGGGGCGTTAGGGCAAATAAAAAGGCCCGCACGAGGCGGGCCTGATTTAGACTGCGATGGTAGATCGCTTATTTCTTAGCTACACGCTTGTTGCGCATCGCGATCAGCTTCAGACGCAGAGCGTTCAGCTGAATGAAGCCTGCCGCATCTTTTTGATCATATGCGCCTGCATCGTCTTCGAACGTCACGTGATCTTCGGAATACAGGGAGTGATCAGACCAGCGGCCCACTGTGCGCACGTGGCCTTTGTACAGTTTCAGACGAACGGTGCCTGTCACATGCTCTTGGCTTGCGTCGATAGCCGCTTGCAGCATCTCGCGCTCTGGAGAGTACCAGTAACCGTTGTAGATCAGCTCTGCGTATTTTGGCATCAGCTCATCTTTCAGGTGCATTGCGCCACGGTCCATGGTGATGGATTCGATGCCGCGGTGCGCTTCCAGAAGGATGGTGCCGCCTGGTGTTTCATAGATGCCGCGAGACTTCATGCCCACATAGCGGCCCTCAACCAGATCCAAACGTCCGATGCCGTGCTTGCGGCCGTATTCGTTTAGTTCGGTCAGTACAGTCGCTGGGCTCATGTCTGTGCCGTTGATGCTGACGGGGTCACCTTTTTCGAAACCGATTTCGATGAATTCAGGTGTGTCAGGCGCATCTTCTGGGTGGACGGTGCGCTGGTATACGTAATCTGGTGCGTCGACCGCTGGGTCTTCCAGAACTTTACCTTCGGAAGAGGTGTGCAGCAGGTTTGCATCCACAGAGAACGGTGCTTCGCCACGTTTGTCTGTCGCGATTGGAATTTGGTGCTGCTCTGCAAATTCGATCAGCTTTGTACGGCTGCTCAGATCCCACTCACGCCAAGGGGCGATCACGGCGATATCTGGGTTCAGCGCATAAGCGGCCAGTTCGAAACGCACTTGGTCGTTGCCTTTGCCGGTTGCACCGTGTGCCACGGCATCCGCGCCAGAGGCTTCGGCGATTTCGATCAAACGCTTGGAAATCAGCGGGCGCGCGATGGATGTGCCCAGCAAGTACAGGCCTTCGTAAACCGCATTGGCACGGAACATTGGGAAGACGAAATCACGCACGAACTCTTCGCGCAGGTCTTCAATGTGAATGTTCTCAGGCTTGATGCCAAGCATCTCTGCCTTCTTACGAGCTGGTTCCAGCTCTTCGCCCTGACCCAAGTCAGCGGTAAACGTGACAACTTCGCAGCCATATTCGGTCTGCAGCCACTTCAGGATGATCGAGGTATCAAGGCCACCAGAATAGGCCAGAACAACTTTCTTAGGCGCGGACATGCTTTACTTTCCTTCAAACGGACAACGCAGCGCCGATATCGCCTTTTTCTGTGTAGGGCAAGGGATGTGGCGGGTGCGATGCACTGAATCTGCTAATTTCCTGTAAGCGATGTGGGATCGGGACGGCGGTATACCCAGATAGACCTTGTATTCTTGTCAGGAATGGGCAACGAAATCCGGTATGACTCAGTTTCAGGATCTTGCCCGCCGGGCCCAAACCGCAATGCGCGATGTGTTTGATGCCACGCCGTTGCAACGCAATGCGCATTTGTCTCATCGCTATGGGGCAGAGATTTATCTGAAACGCGAAGATCTCTCGCCAGTGCGGTCGTATAAATTGCGCGGAGCGTTGAATGCGATGCGTAAGGTGATGGCGAAAGATCCGTCGCGTGATGTGTTTGTTTGCGCAAGCGCGGGGAATCACGCGCAGGGCGTAGCCTATATGTGCAAACATTTCGGAGTGCGCGGCGTGATCTTTATGCCGGTGACCACGCCGCAGCAGAAGATTTTCAAGACCGAGGTGTTTGGCGGCGACACCGTCGAAATTCGCCTGATTGGGGACTATTTCGACGATACGCTTGCGGCCGCGCAGGCTTATTGCGCCGAGGTGAGCGGGACGTTTTTGTCACCCTTTGACGATGAAGATGTGATCGAAGGCCAAGCCTCGGTTGCGGCTGAAATTGATCGTCAGCTGGGCCATGCCCCAGATCATATTGTCTTGCCGGTGGGCGGTGGCGGCTTGGCGGCTGGCGTGTGCAGCTATTTCGGCGATAAATCCGCCTACACTTTGGTGGAACCTGCGGGCGGCACCAGCCTAAAGGCCGCTTTGGGCGCTGGGCAGCCGGTGCGACTGGACGAACTTGATGGTTTTGTGGATGGCGCGGCTGTCGCGCAGATTGGGGCAAAGACCTTCGCGCGTTTGGCGCATATCGATCCAGATCGTGTTTTGGCGGCGCCGGAAGATCGCATTTGTACGACGATTTTGGACATGCTGAATGTCGAAGGCATTGTTCTAGAGCCTGCGGGCGCCTTGGCGATTGATGCGCTGGCCGATGTGGCGGAGGAGATCAAAGGAAAGACCGTGGTCTGCGTGACCTCGGGCGGGAACTTCGATTTTGAACGCTTGCCAGAGGTCAAAGAACGCGCCCAGCGTTATTCGGGTGTGAAGAAGTATTTCATCCTGCGCCTACCGCAGCGCCCAGGGGCCTTGAAAGAGTTTTTGAATATTCTTGGCCCAGAAGACGATATTGCGCGGTTTGAATATTTGAAAAAATCGGCGCGCAATTTTGGTTCTGTATTGATTGGTATTGAAACCAAAGATTCAGCCAATTTTGATGGGTTCTTTGAGCGGCTGGATGCCATTGGCATGACCTATACCGACATCACAAATGATGAGGCTTTGGCTCAGTTCCTTGTCTGATTTAAGGCGTGCGACCTAAAGCTCGCGAAAGAAGGCTTGGCGTGATTCCTCATAGCATTCGCAGATGTCTGGCAGGGTGACGGTTTCGGGCTTGTGGTTTTCTAAGGCGTGCAGTGCCATCTGGCATTTCTTGGCGAACATCTGAAAACCAAGGGTTTCTGCATTGCCTTTTAGGAAATGCAGATCAGAGATCACATCGTCTGACAGAACCAAACGATCGATTACATCACCGACTTCTTCAAGAAAGATGTTTACCACTTCGGGAAAGGTGTCCTCCCCGATTTCGCGACGTAATGCGTGCACTTGGTCCCAATTGATCATGTTGGCCTCCGTCGCGGTAAATTAGAGGCGTTTCTTTAACAGAGTCTAACTAGGCCTTCTGTTTTTGCTTCAGCAATCGTTAACGAAGCCTGCCGTAAGTTAAGGGCCATGGACAAGACGATTGGGCCCAAACGATTGGCACAGGTGTGAGCGCGCAGTTAAAAACCATAGAAGAGGCTCCTGCCCAAACGGGCGCGATTGAACGCGTTTTGTTGGTGGATGACAGCCGGTTGCAGAGACGTGTGCTTAGCGCCTCGCTTGAACGGGCGGGGTATGATGTGGCCGAGGCATCGAGCGGGGCAGAGGCCTTAGCGCTTTGCGCGAAAGTTGCGCCGGATTTGGTGTTATCGGCTTGGGCTATGCCTGAAATGGATGGGCTGGAGTTCTGCCAAAAGTTTCGTGCGCAGCAGGGCGAGCATTACGCCTATTTTATTCTTCTGACATCCAAGAGTGAAAAGGATGAGGTGATCCGCGGCTTAGAGCTTGGCGCGGATGATTTTCTGGTAAAGCCAATCAACGCACAGGAACTGCAGGCGCGGATTTCGGCGGGCGAACGGATCGTGCGCATGCAGCGCGAATTGTTGGAAAAGAACCGTGTGATTGGTGAAACGCTCAGTGAATTGCAGCGCGTGCATGACAACCTAGATCGCGATTTGATCGAGGCGAAGCGCCTGCAAGAAAGCTTGGTGCCCAATCGCTTGGTGGCCTATGAAAGCTGCCTGATTTCGCTGTTTCTGCAATCCAGCGGTCATGTGGGCGGGGATTTGGTTGGGCATTTTCCGATCGATGAAACCAAGGCAGGGATTTTCTCGATCGATGTGTCTGGCCATGGCGTCAGCTCTGCCCTGATGACCGCGCGATTGGCGGGGTATCTGTCGCCCTCTGCGCCGGAACAGAACATCGCGCTTCGCCGATTGCTGGATGGCTCGGTGATGGCCCTACCGCCGGCAGAGGTGATTGGGCAGTTGAATGATCTGTTCTTGGAAGAGATCGAGACAGAGCATTATTTCACCATGATGCTGGGCGAGGTCGATCTCCTTCGTGGCACTGTCACGATTGCGCAGGCGGGGCACCCACACCCCTTAATCCAACGGGCCTGCGGCGCGATTGAGCAAAGCGGTCCGGGGGGATTGCCAGTAGGGTTGGTGCCGGGCGCACGCTATGATCAATTTGAAATCCAGCTTTATCCGGGGGATCGGCTTTTGATCCTATCGGATGGGGTAACAGAATGTCAGAACTTCGCGGGAAAAATGCTCGAAGAAGAGGGGCTGGCCCATATCGCCAAAACCCTGTCGGGGCGACGGGGGCAGGACTATTTTGAGAGGCTCATTTGGCACCTGCAAGAATATGCAGGCGCGCGCCGGTTTGACGATGATATTTCGGGCGTTTTGTTAGAATTTGATGGTACGTAGCGCTTGACGCAGGAAATGCCGATCGCCCCAATTGTCCAGCTGATCTGCCGCCACTTCGCGTGGCATCCAAACAGCGGTATGGCCTTCCTCTAGGGGCGGGCCAAGGCGATGCACAGGGCGGGCTGCGTAAATCGTGCAAATCTTATCGGCCCACATGTCGTAATCTGGCATGTAGATAAACCGGCGAAACGCGCCAAGGCGGCGCGGTTGGCTCATCACCCAACCGGTTTCCTCCATGACCTCGCGGTGCAGGGCCGGAATAG
This sequence comes from uncultured Paracoccaceae bacterium, assembly GCA_947499725.1. Lineage (GTDB taxonomy): Bacteria > Pseudomonadota > Alphaproteobacteria > Rhodobacterales > Rhodobacteraceae > Cognatishimia. The sequence continues at coordinate 286,692 of CANMPK010000002.1, forward strand.
GCGACTCACCTGGATCAATGCCGCCACCCGGAAGCTGGATTTCAGGGGGCAAATCAAAGGCCGATCGGTCCTCTTGCGTCAGCAACACATCATCGCCGCGCAATAATACAACATATGCACCCGGACGACGCTTGTATCGCTGTCCTGCCTTCGGCGGGGTTCCAAACCGTTTCATCATACGCTAATGGCCCTTTTCACGCGACTTGCCGCACCTATATAGCTGCGGTATGCCAAGTTAAGGCCTGTAAGGAAACCCCATGACGCTCGGACAAAAAATTGCTTGGGACGACACGGTTCTGCCGTTCCAATTGGACAACTCTGATATTCGCGGACGCGTAGCGCGTCTGGATGGGGTACTGCACGGTATTCTCAAGCAACACGCCTATCCAGCCACGGTCGAAGCCTTGGTGGCCGAGATGGCTTTGCTGACGGCGTTGATTGGTCAAACCATCAACCTGCGTTGGAAATTGTCGTTGCAGGTGCAAACGAATGGTCCTGTGCGCATGATCGCGACGGATTATTATGGCCCAACCAAAGATGGCGAACCTGCACGCATTCGCGCCTATGCCAGCTTTGACGAAGAGCGTCTGACCGATGCACTGCCGTTTGATCAGTTGGGCAAAGGATACTTTGCAGTTCTGATCGACCAAGGTGAAGGCACCAAACCCTATCAAGGCATCGCGCCATTGGCAGGCGGATCGCTGAGTGCAAGTGCGGAAGGGTATTTTGCCCAATCCGAGCAGCTGCCAACGCGTTTTGCTTTGAAGTTCGGTAAATCCACCGAGCCGGGTGTTGGGGAACATTGGCGTGCGGGCGGCGTGATGCTGCAAACCATGCCAAAGGCGTCGCCTTCTGTTTCTGGTGAAGGCGGCAGCGGCGATGGCGGTCTGCTGGCGGCGGCTGATCTTCTGAATGACGATGAGGAAGAAAACTGGAACCGCGCCAATATACTGCTGACCTCTGTCGAAGACCTCGAACTGATCGGCCCAAGCGTAACGCCGTCTGATTTGTTGGTGCGCCTGTTCCACGAAGAAGCCCCACGCGTGTTTGATGCACAGTCCGTCAAATTTGGCTGTACCTGTTCCGAAGAGCGTGTGCGCCAAAGCCTGTCGATCTATTCGGCAAAGGACATCGAAAAGATGACCAATGATGAAGGCCGTGTCACAGCAGACTGCCAATTCTGCGGCGCGCACTATGATCTGGACCCAAAGTCAGTTGGGTTTCAGGCAGAGAAATCGGCTGAATGAGCGAGGTCGCCTCAGAACTGCGCGCGGCGCTTTCGCGCGCGGGTGAGGCGTCTTCAGACTTTGATCTCAATCCCGAAGTGAGCTTGCCCGAGGGGCGTGTTTTGCGCCCGGCGGGTGTTTTGGTGCCGATTGAGATGGTGGACGGTCAACCCATGGTGATCCTGACCAAACGTGCTTCGCATCTGAAACACCATCCGGGGCAGATTGCGTTTCCGGGGGGCAAGAAGGACGAAGGTGATGCTGATGTCGTCGCCACCGCGCTGCGCGAGGCGCAAGAAGAGATTGGGCTTGATCCGCAAAACGTCGAGGTTTTGGGAACGTTAGAGCCACATGAGACGGTTTCTAGTTTCACGGTTACCCCTGTTGTTGGCATGATCAAAGCGCCTTTTGCCTTTGCGCCAGAGCTGGGGGAAGTAGAAGAAGTGTTTCGTGTGCCGCTGAGCCACTTATCGGATATCAATCGCTTCTCGATCCAAGGCCGCCGTTGGCGCGGGCAACGCCGGTATTATTTCACGGTGCCGTATGGTCCGTATTACATCTGGGGCGCGACCGCGCGTATGTTGCGTGGGCTGTGTGAAAGGATGCAGGCATGAAAGTCACTGGCGATTGGCTGACATGCGACACCACGCAAAAGGTTTGCCAGATGCTGGAAAGCGCTGGGCATCAGGCGCTTTTGGTGGGCGGCTGTGTGCGCAATGCTCTGCTGGGCGCGCCGGTGTCAGACATCGATATCGCGACAGATGCATTGCCTGACACTGTGATGGAATTGGCGAAGACTGCCGGTTTGAAGGCTCTACCAACGGGTATTGATCACGGCACGATTACGGTGATTGCTGAAGGTATCCCGCATGAGATCACGACCTTCCGTAAAGATATCGCCACAGATGGGCGGCGGGCGGTTGTGGCGTTTTCGACATCTGTGGAAGATGACGCGCATCGCCGCGATTTCACGATGAATGCGCTTTACGCCAAATCAGATGGCACATTGGTTGATCCTTTAGGCGGCTTGGCAGACCTGAAAACACGCCGGTTTGTATTTATCAATGAGGCAGCAGATCGCATTCGCGAGGATTACCTGCGCATCCTGCGATATTTCCGGTTTCACGCGTGGTACGGCGATGCTGCGGCGGGGCTGGATCCAGACGCTTTGGCCGCAATTGCGGAACATTCCGCTGGAATAGAGACGCTTTCTAAAGAGCGTGTCGGCTCTGAAATGCTAAAACTTCTGGCGGCGCAAGACCCAGCTCCATCGCTTGCCGCAATGCGTCAAACAGGGGTTTTGGCACAGGTTTTGGAAGGGGCAGTTGACAAACCGCTCGCGCCTTTGGTGCATCTAGAACAGATGGCCGGTGAAGTGCCTGATGCTATCCGCCGCCTTGCCGCGCTAGGCGGGCAGGGAGCGGATCAAGCGCTGCGCCTTAGTAAGAAACAGGCGGGCCTTTTGGCTGATTTGCGCGAAGCCATTGGCGCAATGACCTCTGCTGCTGAACTGGCGTATCGACAGGATGCAGATTTCGCAGTTTCCGTGATGCTACTGCGGTCAGCCGTATTGGAAATGCCTCTGTTGCCCAATATGCGCGCCGAGGCAGATCGCGGGGCTGCGCAGGTCTTCCCGATTAAAGCTGCTGATCTGATGGACCGCGCCAAAGGTCCAGCTTTGGGCGCCCTGCTGAAACAGCTTGAAACCGAGTGGATTGCATCTGATTTCACGCTGACCCGCGACGCGCTTCTAAGCAACTGACTTGGCAGATCGTTCAGAACCGGTTAACCCGCGCCCATGACAGAACATACCATCCTCCGCTTGGGGCATCACGGCGACGGTATCGCCGAAGGCCCTGTCTTTGTGCCGCTTGCCTTGCCGGGTGAGGTCGTCTCTGGCGATCTGAACGGGGATAAGCTGGAAAACATGCGCGTTGTCACGCCGTCTGATCTGCGCGTCAAAGCGCCGTGTCGGCATTATAAATCTTGCGGTGGATGCAGCCTTCAACATGCCAGCGATGATTTCGTGGCAGATTGGAAAGTGGATGTAGTGCGCCAAGCCTTGGCTGCGCAGAATGTGGAAACCACCTTTCGCCCGATCCATACTTCGCCTGCCCAAAGTCGCCGCCGCGCGGTGATTTCTGTGCGCCGCACCAAAAAGGGCGCGATGGCGGGGTTTCATATGCGTGCCAGCGATGTGATCACCGAAATACCGGATTGTCAGCTGCTACATCCTGATTTGATGCCGGCGCTGAAGGTCGCGGAAGAATTGGCTATGGTTGGCAGCTCCCGCAAAGCAGAGCTATCTGTGACGGCCACGCTTTCACCAGAAGGTTTGGATGTTGCGGTTGCTGGTGGCAAGCCGTTGGATGGCCCGTTTCAAGCGCAACTGGGCCAAGAGGCCCAGCGTTTGAACCTTGCGCGATTGGCTTGGGATGGTGAGGTGATTGCAACCCGCATGCCTCCGTTCCAGCCTTTTGGGGCCGCGAAAGTCACGCCGCCTCCGGGATCGTTTTTGCAAGCAACCCATGATGGCGAGGCTGCCTTGTTGCAGGCCGTGCAAGACATCGTCGGGGATGCGGCCAAAGTGGCCGATCTGTTCGCGGGCTGCGGCACGTTTTCTTTGCCCCTTGCGCAAAAGGCAGAGGTGCATGCCATCGAGGGCATCAAATCCATGATGCAGGCTTTGGATCATGGGTGGCGTCATGCTGTGGGGCTGAAAAAGGTCACCACCGAAACCCGCGATCTGTTCCGCAATCCCGTCATGCCTATTGATCTGAAATACGACGCAGTGGTGATTGACCCGCCGCGCGCAGGGGCCGAAGCGCAAACGATTGAGCTTTCGAAATCTGATGTGCCTAAGATCGCCTTTGTGTCCTGTAACCCCGTGACCTTCGCCCGAGACGCCGCGATTTTGCAGCGCGCGGGCTATGTTTTGGATTGGGTGCAGGTGGTGGATCAGTTCCGCTGGTCGAGCCATATCGAAGTGGTCGGCAGCTTCACGCGCGGGTAAGGTCAATTTCTTGTGAAACGCAAAAGCGCGCTGGGCGGTTTTGTGGGAACGTGGTAGGTTGCGGGTGAGCAGTCAATGAGAACACAATGCGTATCCTAGCCCTTCTTTTCATCGCCGTTTTCGCGCTGTCTGCGTGCAGCAGTAGCAAGTTTGAAACCTACAATGGTCCAGAAGTGACGCGTGTTCTGGTGTATAAAGAAAAGCGCAAAATGTATCTGATGCATGGCACCCGTGCATTGCGGTCTTATGATGTGGGTCTTGGGTTTGGTCCAACAGGGCATAAACAACGCGAAGGGGATGGCCGCACGCCGGAAGGCGAATATCGCATTGATCGCCGCAATCCAAACAGTGCGTTCCATTTGTCGATCGGGATCTCTTACCCGAATGCGGAAGATCGCGCGTATGCGCGTGCGCGTGGCTTTAGCCCTGGCGGAGATATCTTTATCCACGGCCGTCCTTGGAAATATCGCAAAGGTGGCGTGGATTGGACAGCGGGTTGTATTGCCGTCACCAACAAAGAGATGCAGGAAATTTATGCGATGGTGAAGAACGGGACGCCCATCACCATCTACAAGTAAATTTATTCAGCCGCTGCGATCGCGCCTTCAAGGTCAGCTAAGTCAAAGCTTGTTGTGGTCGTGCTTGCGGTTGGCAAAACTGGAGCGATTTGCGGCGCACCCATGACGAGGGTCCACCAAATCTTACCGTTGCTTTCCTGATGCCAAGAGAAGCCCATGTGGCGGGCGTCTTTGTCCAGAATCACCGAACGCGGCCCAGCGTCATCCATCCATGCGCCAAGTGTTTCCAGTTCGGTTTCGTAAGTTTCCGAAATGGCCTCACCAATCAACCCGCCTGGGTAGCCCACACGCGCAATGCGCTGGATTGGGGAGGAACCATCAGAGCCGAAATGCCAAGGGCGGTTTTGGATCGACATATCCCGAGAGTGAGTCGCCGCAGCTGCAACAAGGCGTGGGTCAAGCTCGACAGCGACCAAGCCAGATGCTGCGCGCAGCGCGTTCACAGAATCCAACATGCGGAATTGAATTTTTGATTCGTCAGCAGCGCGGATGCGATAGAGACGTGGCAATGGTTGCCCATCTGCACCAAGAGGTGGGTTGCTTACAGTGCTGGTACAGGCGGAAACAGCCAGTAGAATTGCCATTAGGCTTGCCAAAATACGCATGCTCGGCCCCTTACGTATGAATTTTAACGTCTCAGATGGTCTATCCGTACTGGCGTTGCGTTGAAAGCCCACATTGCTGTGAGTTCGGCCAAATGACGCTTGTTTGATTTGCGACTGCGACTTTCAAGTCATAAAGTCCTCGAAAATTGCACATGCATAGGGGCAATGACATGACGATTGAGAAAAAAGCAGGTGTGGCACGCCGCACATTTCTGACGACAGGGGCAGCGTTCTTGGGCGCGCCTGCGATTGCGCAAGACGTGAATAGCGCAAACACCACAGAGGTTGAGCGCGACTTGAACGAAGTTGTGCGCCGCAATACATCTAGTTTCCGCACGATGAGCTGGGAGCCGTTTTTCGACAACCTGAAGAACGGGGCGATTCTGTCTGATATCACCAGCCGCGCCGTTCATTATTGGGGCGAAGATGGGACGTACAAACTGTATCCGTCCTCTGTTCCATTGACCGAAGACCTCACGCGCCGCGGCCGCACAAGTGTTGTACGCAAAGTCGAAGGCCCAAGCTGGCGCCCAACGCCTTCTATGCTAGAGCGTAACCCAGAATGGCCGGAATATATCGGTCCGGGTCCAGATAACCCATTGGGAACCCACGCGCTTTACCTAAGCTGGACATACTATCGAATCCACGGCACCCACGACACGCGCAAAATTGGCCGTCGTTCGTCCAACGGATGCATCGGTTTGTATAATGAACATATCGCCGAACTCTTCGGATTGGCGAAAGTTGGCACACAAGTGTTGCTAATTTGACGACAAATCGACGTTCAAGCGCTTTTGATCGCTCGATTGGGTTTGCAAACAGGTCGAATTGCTGTTTACACCTAAATCACGAGGTAAGTCTTGGGTGCTTGACGTCGTAATTGGTTATGACGCAAGCGAATTTCTTGGAGGTTACTATGAAAAAACTCGTTCTAGCAGCAGCTCTGTCTGCAGCAGCATCTACAGCATTTGCTGGTTCCCTGGCGGATCCAGTTATCGAAGCACCAGTAGTTGTTGAAGAAGCAGCGTCTTCTTCTTCTAACTTCATCGTTCCTCTGCTGCTGATCGCAGTAGTTGCAGCGGCAGTTGCTGACTAATATCTCTTTCAGCGGCTTCGGTTGCTGATAGAAAAAGGGCGTCGCTTTCGCGGCGCCCTTTTGCTTTTCCGGCTTTGGAAAAGATCACCCTTTAGGGGTGACCCATCCTACTAAGTTTTCATCCGCCACTTTGGCCAAGGCTTCGATGTGATCATCGCGATCATTCAGGCAAGGGATATAGGTGAACTCTTCACCACCTGCCTCTTCAAAGCTCTCTTTGATCTCTTCGTTGATTTCTTCCAACGTTTCGATGCAATCGGCAGAGAACGCAGGCGCCATCACAGCGATGTTCTTTTGGCCGGCTTCGGCCAACCGCGCCACTTCTTCCACTGTGTAAGGTTGCAACCATTCTTCAGGGCCAAACTTCGATTGGAAAGTGGTTTTGATCTGCGTGTCTTCCCAGCCTAGGCGTTCTTTCAGCAGGCGAGTCGTTTTCTGACATTGGCAATGGTACGGATCACCCTGTTTCAGATAGCGCAGTGGCATACCGTGATAGCTGACCACCAGAATGTCTGGTTTCTTGTCTAGCTCGGCATAGGCTTCCTCGACCGATGTCGCCAAAGATTCGATATAGGCGGGATGCTCGAAATACGGCTCGATTGTCCGCGACGCGGGCTGCCATGTTTCTTTCATCAAAGCGCGGAAGAATTGATCATTCGCTGTCGCAGAGGTCGCCCCCGCGTAATGCGGATACAGCGGGAAAAACAGAATGCGTTCGCAGCCGGCTTTGACCATCTCGCGCACTTTGGATTCCGTAGAGGGGTTCCCGTAACGCATGCAGAAATCGATCATAACCTGATCGCCATAGCGCGCCTTCATCACTTTGCGGAACTGCTTGGTCTGATCCTTTGTGATCGTCATCAACGGGCTTTCCCCCGCTTCGTGGTTCCAGATCGATTTATAGGCTTCACCCGAGCTAAACGGGCGTTTCGTCAGGATGATCGCTTGCAGCAGCGGCTGCCATTTCCACGCGGGGTAATCGATCACACGCTTGTCCGAGAGGAACTCGTTCAAATAGCGGCGCATCGGCCAGTAAGAGTAATCGTCTGGCGTGCCCAAATTGGCGAGCAAGATGCCTGTTTTGCCACGCGCGATCTTTGGGTGATCAGCGCCGGCATGTGCGGGGCAAGTTGCGATGGCGGGGGAGTCCTGCATAGCGTGTCCTGTTCTTGTTTCCTCTGACATAGTGCAGAGGCGTCTTCGGTCAATTGTCTAAATCCGCGCGGATCAGATTTTGGTTTCATCCGTCCCCAAGGCATCCGCCAAACGCTGTGCGGCAGATCCGGGGCGGAGCGGTTTGGGTTGGCTGTCATCGGGGCTCCAACCTGTCATAAAGATCAGATCAAACGTGGCTTTGATCCCGTCTTCATCGGGGTAGGTGGCGGCGTAAATTTCAAAGGCGCGCAGCATCATGTCTTTGCGGCTAAAGCTGCGGCGGCGCGCTTGCAGCGCATTCACTTCACCCATAGCGCGCAGATCTTGCATCAGGTGCAGCGGCGTTTGGTATCGCACTGGCAGCGCCAGATTGTCGGCCACGGGCAAAGCAAAGCCAGCCCGTTGCAGCAAAGCCCCCAGATCGCGAATTTCACCCATCGGCAAAACACGTGGGCTTAAGCCGTCGGTGATCTCGCTTTCGGCCTGCCCAAGGCTGGCGCGCAATTCTTGCAAGGTTTGGCCACCAAAGCTGGCCGTGATCAACAACCCGTCATTCTGCAACGCATGGCGACATTGGATCAACTGCCCGACTGGGTCATTGGCCCAATGTAGGCACATCGCGTGGATCACCAAATCATGGGCGCCTTGCTGTAAATCCAGAACATCCTCATCCGGCACAATCACAGCATCCGGAAAGCGCTGGGCCCAGACGTTTGGAAAGGCGGTGATGATCGCGGGCTTGGTGAACTCTCTGTTAACCATCGCCAGTCGATCCTGAATGTCATCCGCAGCGGTCTCTTGCAGAAACATGCCTTTGCCAAGGTCGGCCCGTGCGCGGGCGGCCAGCAGGGCAGGGCGGTCAGTTAGGATCGGGGCGTTTTCCATGAGGGGGACCATAGGGTGATGCGACATCGATTTCAAACAGCCTTACGCGCGATTTACCCGCCGCTTTGCGTGTCTTGTGATGCGCAAATCTTTCAGGCAGGACTTTGTGCAGATTGCTGGTCAAATACGCCGTTTATTCATGGGCTTGTCTGTGATGCCTGTGGCATTCCGCTGGAAGGCCATGTTCATAGTGGCATCTTGTGTGACGATTGCGCGGCGATGCATCGCCCTTGGGCGCGAGGGCGGGCAGCCTTGATGTACCAAGGCACGGCACGCGCGATGGTGCTGCGATTAAAACATGGAGATCACCACGGTGTTGCGATCCCAGCCGCCGAATGGTTGGCCAAGGCGGCGCAGCCTTTGCTGAGGCCGGACACTCTGATCGCGCCAATTCCTTTGCATTGGAAACGGTTCCTAAAGCGGCGTTACAACCAATCCGCACTTTTGGCGCAGCAGCTTGCCAAGCTTCTAAACCTGCCTCTATGCCCCGACCTTTTGCTTCGCACGCAGGAAACAGCATCCCTAGATGGTCTAACCAAATCCGAACGTTACGCGAGGCTCCACAACGTGATGTCCCTCAATCCCAAACATGCGCAGCTTATCCAAGATCGCCCTGTTCTATTGGTCGACGACGTTATGACATCTGGCGCGACCTTTTCCTGTGCAACCGAAGTCTGTTTGCAATCACATGCCAGCGAGGTCTCTGTGATTGCCCTAGCACGCGTTGCCAAAGCGCCCTAAATCACGCACAAAGCCGTAAAGCTAAGGAATGCGAAATGAAAAAAGTCGAAATCTACACGCGCCCAGGGTGCGGTTTCTGCGTGGCGGCGTTGCGTTTGCTGAAATCAAAAAACGTCTCGCTGGAAGAAATCAAAGTGTGGGACAACCCAGAGCGTAAGCCAGAAATGGTGAAACGCAGCAACGGTGGCCAAACCTTCCCGCAGATCTTCATCGAGAATAAGCACGTCGGTGGTTGCGATGATTTGATGGCGCTAGAGCGCGGCGGCAAGTTGGATAAGATGCTGGCAAGCTGATGAAAACGGCGCTTCTGCAAATCACCTCGTCCGATGATCCCGCGCAAAACCTTGCGATGGTCACAGGCATGGTGGCAGAAGCGGCAGCTCAAGGCGCGGGCTATATCCTGACGCCCGAAGTCACCAACTGTCTGTCTGCCAGCCGCTCGCGGCAGGTTGAGGTGTTGCAGACCGAATCCAATGATCCGATGCTTAAAGCCCTGCGCGAACAAGCGGCGGAGCTGGGCGTTTGGATCACAATTGGGTCTTTGGCGCTGAAAACCGACGACCCCGATGGACGCTTTGCCAACCGTCAGTTTCTGATCGATCCGCAGGGCAATATCCAAGCGCGGTACGACAAAATCCACATGTTCGACGTGCAGGTTTCTGAAACCGAAACCTACCGCGAATCTGCGGGCTATCGTCCGGGCGCTCAGGCCGTGGTGGCCGATACCCCCTTTGCGAAAATCGGCCTTAGCATCTGCTATGATCTGCGCTTCCCTTATCTGTTCCGCCACCTTGCCCATGCCGGAGCAGAGGTGCTGACCGTGCCCTCGGCCTTTTCGCCCGAAACCGGCAAGCACCACTGGCAGGCCTTGTTGCAAGCCCGCGCCATTGAAACCGGCTGTTGGGTTCTGGCCCCTGCGCAAACCGGAACGCATCCTGCAAGCCGCGGGCGCAGCCGGTCGACTTATGGGCATTCTTTGGCCATTTCGCCTTGGGGAGAGGTGATTGCAGACGCTGGCACCGACACCGGCATCGTTTTCGTTGATCTTGATCGTGAAAAAGTGGCACAAGCGCGTAGGCGCATTCCGTCGCTGACACATGATGCAGAGTTTAATGGCCCAGAATGATTCCAATGCCTTAGCGATTTCCCTGTTTAGTGAAATCTTGATGGCAGACCAACTTGCCCGCAGCCGCCTGACCAAGGCGCTTCCAAAGGGCATGGAAATCTCGCATTTCTCTGTGCTGAACCATTTGGCCCATGCCTCGGCAGAACGCAGCCCTGCGCAGCTTGCCAAAACCTTTCACGTCACACGCGGCGCGATGACCAACACCTTGGGTAAATTGGAAACAGCAGGCTATGTGCATATTCGTCCCGATTGGGACGATGCGCGCCGCAAAATGGTGGCGATCAGCCCAGCCGGACGCCAAGCCAAAGACGCAGCCCTCGCAGGGATCGCCCCGATCATTTCAGAGATCGTTGGGGATATTGGCGAAGATCGTGTACGCTCTGCCCTACCGATCCTGCGCGAGATGCGCGTTAAACTGGAAGAGGACACATGAAAGGCAAAAGACGGTCAATGAACCTCTTTGCGGTCGCCGCCGCCGTTGCCTTTATGTTGGTGTATTCCGTACCGATTATTCAGAACGCCGCCGCCGTCGACGCCTGCGCCGAACAAGGTGGGCGATATGATGCGGAAAGCAAAACCTGCAATTAAGCAGGCTTTGTGCTGGCCGTCACATAGTTCACGCTGAAATCTCGGTCTGAAATCGACCAGCTCCAGCCAATTGGATTAAACACAAATCCCTTACAGTCCACCGGCGACAACCCGCCTTTGCTGATCATATCAAACAGCTCGTCTGGCGTGATGAACTTGTGCCATTCATGGGTGCCCTTTGGCAGCCAACGCATGATCCACTCCGCGCCCACGATGGCCGCGCCAAAGCTTTTCACCGTGCGGTTCAAGGTGGAACAGATCATTAAGCCACCGGGTTTCACCAGCTCTTGGCATACAGTCAAAAACCCCTGCGGGTCCGCCACGTGTTCCACGACTTCCATGTTCAACACGATATCAAACTTTTCACCCGCCTCGGCAATCGCCTCGGCTGTGGTGTGGCGGTAATCAATCGTCAGCCCGCTTTGCTCGGCATGCACCTGCGCCACAGGAATATTCCCAGCCGCCGCATCCGCGCCCACAACTGTCGCCCCAAGGCGCGCCATAGGTTCCGCCAACAAGCCGCCGCCGCAGCCAATATCCAGCAAGGCCAGCCCTTCAAACGGCAAATCAGCCGACAGATCGCGGTTAAATTCAGCCGCAATCTGTTGTGTGATATAATCCAAACGACAGGGATTCAGCATATGCAGTGGCTTGAACTTGCCATTGGGATCCCACCACTCGGCAGCCATGGCCTGAAACTTTGCAACTTCTGCAGGGTCGACAGTGTTCAACGTGGGTTGCATTCTTCTCTCCATATGCTCATCTGGACGCGCAATACTATATAGATCGATTATGGACAAACACTCGGGTCAAAAACGCGCACAACACTATTTATTTCCGCCGATCGAACCGTTTGATCAGCGGATGATGGACGTTGGCGATGGGCATTCCATTTATGTCGAGCAATCCGGCAACCCCAAAGGCATGCCCGTGGTTGTGCTGCACGGTGGTCCGGGCGGCGGGTGTAGCCCTGCGATGCGTCGGTATTTTGACCCAACCGTCTATCGCGTTATCCTTTTTGACCAACGCGGCTGTGGCCGGTCTCGTCCGCATGCGACAGTGGAACACAACACGACATGGCATCTTGTGGCCGATATCGAGATGATCCGCGAAGAGCTGAACATCGAAGACTGGATTGTCTTTGGCGGAAGCTGGGGCGCCACCCTGTCTTTGCTTTATGCGCAAACCCACCCTGATCGTGTGGCTGCTTTGGTGTTGCGCGGGGTCTTCTTGATGATGCAGCGCGAGCTGGATTGGTTCTATGGCGGCGGCGCAGGTCAATTCTGGCCAGAAAACTGGGCGCGCTTTGCAGGGCTGATCCCTGAAGACGAACAACATGATATGGTTGCAGCCTATCACAAACGCCTGTTCTGCGGAGACCGCGACACCGAAGTGAAATATGCCCGCGCGTGGGCCTCATGGGAAAACGCCTTGGCCAGCATGAACTCTGCCGGCGCCAGCGGCCACGCGCCCGCCGAATACGCCCGCGCCTTTTCGCGGCTCGAAAACCACTATTTCATCAACGGCGGCTTCTTGGATCGCGATGATCAAATCCTCGCCAATATGGATCGTATCTCTCATATCCCAGGCTTCATCGTGCAGGGGCGGTATGACATGATCTGCCCGCCGTATTCCGCTTATGAGCTCGCCAAACGCTGGCCCAATGCCCGCCTGCGCATGATCCATAATGCGGGCCACGCGCTTAGCGAACCGGGCATCAGTTCAGAGCTGGTGCAGGCCATGAAAGACCTCGCGGACTAGTTCCACGAGAACCCGCTATCCGAAAGTTTAGTTGCACCCAAAGCGAATCCACGCTTTGGTGGCTGGGTACTTTTAAGCAAAGGCGCTTTTGATGCGGCGACTCGATAGACGTAGCTTGCTGACAACCGGTGCCGCCGCAGGTCTTCTTGCGGCGACGGGCTTGCCTTTGCGCGCTGCGCCTAAACGCGGCGGCGTATTGCGTCTTGCTTTGTCTGGTGCGCATCCCAGCGATACATGGGACAGCCGCACCCATATCGATACCTTCATGAAAGTCGCCGCCCATGGCGCTGTGTTTGATACGCTGACGCAGGTTGCCGCAAATGGTGAATTGGTGGGCGAGCTTGCGGAAAGTTGGCAGGCCACAGCGGATGCCAAAACGTGGACTTTCGATCTGCGCAAAGGGGTCGAATTCCACAACGGTAAACCGTTTGAAGCCTTGGATGTGCTGCAATCCCTGCACCTGCATATCAATGCCGCTTCACCCGCGCGCAGCATTGTCGCAGCGATCACCGAAACCGAGATTCTCAACAGCCACCAAATCCGCTTCCATTTGGCCGCGCCGAATGCGGATTTCCCATTCCTGCTGTCTGATTACCACCTGTGCATCTATCCCGCTGATCACATCGCCGAGGCGATGGAACACGGCATTGGTACTGGCCTTTACAAAGTGATCCGCTTTGAAGCTGGCAAACGCGCCATGTTGGGCCGCGTGGCGGGGCATTACAAAGATGGCAAAGAAGGTTGGTTTGACGCTGTCGAATTGCTGGCGATCCATGATCCGATAAAGCGCAGTCGCGCCTTGGCGACGGGACAGGTGGATGCGATTGATCAAATCGATCTGGGCCAAGAAGCCGCCTTGCGCCAAAACCCAAAGCTCGCCCTGACGCAAGTCGCAGGCAACCGTCATGTCGGCCTGCCCATGCGCGTCGATCAAGCGCCGTTTCATGATATCAACCTGCGCCGTGCGCTGAAACACGCGGTGGATCGCCCGCAGCTTCTGCAAAGCGCACTGCGGGGCCATGGCGAGATTGGGCACGATCACCCGATTGGTCCAGCCAATCAATTCTATGACCCGTCCTTCAAAGGCCTATCCTATGATGCAGACAAAGCCCGCCATTACCTGCGCAAAGCAGGGGCAGGGGGGCTGACGCTGACCCTGCCTGTGGCGCAAGACATGCCATTGGCACAAGCCGAAGCCGCCGAAGCGCTGCGCCAATCGGCTGCCAAAGCAGGCGTGACTATCGCGCTGCAAACCGTTCCCGCGCAGGGCTATTGGAAAGATACATGGCAAAACGCAGCATGGCGCGGCAGCCAATGGTCTGGCCGCGTCACAGAAGATGCGATCTTCTCGGCCTCCGCGATGAATGGCGCCGCGTGGAATGAAACCCAATGGGACAATCCGCATTTCCAGCATTTGCTGCTGTCTGCACGGGCAGAGCTCTCTACCCAAAAACGCCGCAGCATGTATCAGGAGATGCAATCGCTGATGGCAAACGAAGGCGGCGCGTTGATCCCGCTGTTCGCCCATTACGTCGACGGCCACACCACGCGTCTGCAACATGGCGAGGCGCTGGGCAATCTGCATGCGCTCGACAGTGGTCGCATGATCGAACGCTGGTGGTTTGCGTAACGCAGAGACCCTCTGCATTTCTGCACAGTTCTTTTCATTGGCATAGGCTTTGGTGCCTGTAAGCTGGGTCTAGGATCTAGCTAAGGAAACGCGCCATGACCCAGAAACCGACTTTTGAAGAACGTGAACACGGCCCGCTGGTGGCCAAAGGCATCACCCAATTGCGGGGCCCAGACGGTGAACCGATTGAGGCCAAGCCGATCATGGCACTTTGCCGATGTGGGGCGAGCAAGACAAAACCCTTCTGCGATGGCTCTCATACCGAAGCTGGTTTTGACAGCACAACAGGTGGCAAACCCGAAGGTCCGGATCGCTTGTTTTCCTACGAAGGCACCGACATCACCGTCACCTTTAATCCGCGCCTGTGCTCCCATGCGGCGCAATGCGGCAAGCTGGCGAAACATATCTTTAACCCGAAGGCAAAACCTTGGGTGCAGCCAGACAATGGCACGATCGACGAGGTCATGAACGTGATCGCCGCCTGTCCATCCGGCGCTTTGGCTTTGGCGCAGACCGAAGAAGCGCATCTGATCCCAGATCGCGCCGAGATCGAGGTGCAAAAGAACGGCCCTTACTGGGTACGCGACGTCACATCCCCTGCGGGCCAGCAAGCAGAAGGCATGTCAGATCGCAAATATGTGCTGTGTCGCTGCGGAAAAAGCGGCAACAAACCTTACTGCGACGGCGCCCACTTGGCTGCGAAATGGCGCGACGATTGATCGGCGCCCGCGGTCTGCCGTTCTGCCGCGCCTTTCACCAGCCACGCCAAACAAAAGGCCCAGATGCCTGCGGCTTCTAGCCAGAAGATGACGTTCATCTCTTCGATCAAAAACCGTGCGCCAAACCAATCAAAGGCGCGCATGAACGACGCATAGGTGGCCACCACGCCTGCGGTGATAATCGCCAAGCCGCAACGTTGGTACAGGCGCGCTTGCGTGGGCGTGGCCCCTGCTTGAAACCGGTTCAGGCAAAACACGGTGAGGGCGGTCAGAAACACCACCGACGATGTGAAATGCAAAACCACTGCAATGCGATCATCCATCACCGCATGCACCAGCGTTTCAATTCCCATGGCGTGGGGCTTGTTGGGAAACAACGCGAGCCCAATCGCCGCCCCCCCCCGCACTCATACTGTTCAGGCTCACGCGCCCATCGGATTGATCCCCCTGATAGCCCATAAAAAAGATACCAATCGCCACCAAAGCCCCAACAACAAAGTCGCGCATGGATGAAAAGTAATAATCGCTGATCGAAGGCAAAATCTGCCCCTCGGTCACATAGCCGCCCATCACCAGCACCAACGGGAAGGCGGCGGCAATCAGGCCAAGCGCTGTGCGTAGGTTGAAATAGGTCATCGTATAAGGGTCAGAAGAAACATGCTGCATGGTAAGATTCCTGCTTGAAAACGAGTTACGTGAACGCGCCACAAAGGGCAGGGAAATTTAGCCAAGCCACCGCTTAAAAACCCGTTAAGGGCAAAGGGGCTTGCAGACTCAGCCCTGAGCTCGTATATCCCCCTTCAACAGCGGCGCGCTAGGCTCTGGCCAGGTGCTCCACCGGGAAAGATCGACGGGCCGCGCGCCCGTTTTTTTGTGTTTGGACAAGACTCATGAGCAACATGATTGCGAAAGCTGCGATTGATCGCCGTCTCGCCGAGATTGTCTCCCCTATCATCGAAGATATGGGGTTCGAACTCGTACGTTTGCGGCTGCAGGGGGGTAAAACCAATACCCTTCAGATCATGGCAGAACGCCCCGAAGGCGGTATCGAAGTAGACGACTGCGCGCAGATCAGCAATGCGATCAGCGCGGTGTTGGATGTTGAAGATCCGCTTGTTGAATCCTATGTACTTGAGGTGGGCAGCCCGGGCATTGATCGCCCCCTGACACGCCTCAAGGATTTCGAGACATTCGAAGGCTATGACGCCAAAATCGAAACGTCGGAATTGATCGATGGCCAAAAGCGGTTTCGCGGCATTCTTGCCGGTGTCGAAAACGAAGAGGTCCTGATCAACATGGAACAAGGCACCATCGGTCTGCAATTTGACTGGCTGGCAGATGCCAAGCTGGTGCTGACCGACGAGCTGATTGCCGAAATGCTGAAACAGCGCAAAGAGGCAGGCACTTTGAACGAAGATAAATTTGACGAGATCGAAACCGAATCCGGTTCTGAGGAGACTGAGTAAATGGCAATTACCTCTGCAAACCAGCTGGAGCTTCTGCAAACAGCCGAGGCCGTCGCCCGTGAAAAGATGATCGACCCGGGGTTGGTTGTTGAAGCGATGGAAGAATCTTTGGCGCGTGCGGCGAAATCCCGCTACGGCGCTGAAATGGACATCCGCGTGTCCATCGACCGCAAAACAGGTAAAGCAACCTTTACCCGTGTGCGCACAGTGGTTGAAGACGAAGAGCTGGAAAACTACCAAGCCGAATTCACAGTCGAGCAAGCCAAACAGTACATGGAAGATCCAGCTGTTGGCGACACGTACGTTGAAGAAATTCCACCAGTTGAACTGGGCCGTATCGCCGCTCAATCCGCGAAACAGGTTATCCTGCAAAAAGTACGCGAAGCAGAGCGTGATCGCCAGTACGAAGCCTTCAAAGACAAGGCTGGCACAATCATCAATGGTGTTGTGAAGCGCGAAGAATACGGCAATGTGATCGTTGATCTGCAAGGCTATGGCGAAGCCATCCTGCGCCGCAACGAAAAGATCGGCCGCGAGGCATACCGCCCGAACGATCGTATTCGCTGCTACGTCAAAGACGTGCGCCGCGAAACACGTGGTCCACAAATCTTCCTGTCCCGTACAGCGCCAGAGTTCATGGCAGAGCTGTTCAAAATGGAAGTGCCTGAAATCTACGAAGGCATCATCGACATCAAAGCCGTGGCACGTGACCCTGGCTCTCGCGCGAAGATCGCGGTTCTGTCCACAGACGGTTCCATCGATCCTGTGGGTGCCTGCGTTGGTATGCGCGGCTCCCGCGTGCAGGCCGTTGTTAACGAGCTGCAAGGCGAGAAGATCGACATTATCCCTTGGAACGAAGACCAGCCAACATTCTTGGTGAACGCGCTGCAACCAGCCGAAGTCACCAAAGTTGTTCTGGACGACGAAGCCGGTAAAATCGAAGTTGTTGTTCCAGAAGAGCAACTGTCTCTGGCGATTGGCCGTCGTGGTCAAAACGTACGTCTGGCATCCCAGCTGACGAACCTCGACATCGACATCATGACAGAAGCAGAGGAATCTGCACGCCGTCAGAAAGAATTCGAAGCGCGCACAAAACTGTTCGTGGATGCGCTGGATATCGACGAATTCTTTGCACAGCTTCTGGTTTCCGAAGGTTTCGCGAACCTCGAAGAGGTTGCCTATGTTGAAATCGACGAACTGTTGGTCATCGACGGTGTGGACGAAGGCACAGCTGGCGAATTGCAAGCACGTGCACGTGATCACTTGGAAGCCGCAGCCGCAGCCGCTCTCGAAGCAGCCCGTGCGCTGGGCGCCGAAGACAGCCTGATTGGTTTCGAAGGTCTGACACCTCAGATGGTCGAAGCACTGGCAAAGGACGACGTGAAGTCTCTGGAAGATTTCGCAACCTGCGCCGATTGGGAACTGGCAGGCGGCTGGACAACAGTCGAAGGTCAGCGCGTCAAAGACGACGGCGTTCTGGAACCATTCGGCATCACGCTGGAACAAGCGCAGGACATGGTTATGACCGCACGCGTTGTTCTGGGTTGGGTTGATCCAGAAGAGCTGCTGGCAAATGCCGCAGAAGAAGACGGCGAAGCAGAAGAAGAAACAACAGAGGCGTAAGCCTCTGCATAGGAAGACCGAAGCATGGCGCGAGGCGGACAACAGAAAAACCGGGAAGATGGCCCGGAACGCAAATGTATCGCCACTGGCGAGACACAGCCCAAGTATGGGCTGGTGCGTTTTGTTGTTGGCCCCGATGCCACGGTCTACCCCGATGTCATGGGCAAATTGCCTGGGCGCGGCATGTATGTTGCAGCAGATCGCAAAGCGATCACCAAAGCTGCAACCAAAGGCATGTTCACCCGTGCAGCCAAGGCGCAAGTCAACGCGCCGGCCACTCTGGCCGATGACGTCGAAACCCAGCTCGCGCGCCGCGTGGTTGATCTGATCAGCTTGGCACGCAAGTCCGGTGACGCCGTGACGGGCTACGAAAAAGTAAAGGACTGGCTCTCTAAAGAGGTGGCCGAAGTTCTCATTCAAGCTGCGGACGGTTCCGGTCGCGGCAAGACAAAACTCAGTACGCCACACTATGGCAGCTACATCGGTTGGCTTACAACCGAAGAGCTTGGTTTGGCATTTGGACGACAAAACGTAGTTCACGGGGCGCTTGCGTCTGGCGGACTCACGAAAAGAGTTGTAGAGGAAGCCCAAAGACTAAAGGGCGTACGCGAAATCACGGCGGCAGGGGTCGTCGGAAAGGGTAAGACAGCTACATGAGCGATAACGACGGTAAAAAGACTCTGGGTCTGCGTGGCGCAGGCGGGCGTCCGGGTAATGTGAAGCAAAGCTTTAGCCATGGCCGGACCAAAAACGTCGTGGTGGAGACCAAGCGCAAGCGCGTTGTGGTGCCAAAACCAGGCGCAGCGAAACCAGCCGGCGGCGGTCAGCCAGGCGGTGACCCGTCCAAACGTCCGGGCGGTATTACTGATGCGGAAATGGCGCGTCGTCTGAAGGCTCTGCAAGCGGCGAAAGCCCGCGAAGCCGAAGACGCGGAACGCCGCGCTCAGGAAGAAAAAGCACGCGAAGAAGACCGCAAGCGTCGTCGCGCCGAGGCGGAAGCCAAAGAGCGTGAGCAACGCGAAGCGGAACAGCGCGCGAAAGAAAAAGCCGAAGCGGAAGAACGCAAAAAAGCCGAAGCCGCGGAAGCTGCCAAGCGCGCTGCTGCGGAAGCGGCTGCTGCGAAAACTGCGCCTGCACCAAAATCCGAAGAGAAACCTCGTCGTGATTTGTCTGGCAAGCCAGCACCAGCGCCAACACCGCGCAAATCTGACCGTGAACGCGAACAGCGCGGCAACCGCCGTGGCCAAGACGATGGTCGTCGTTCCGGTAAGCTGACACTCAGCCAAGCGACAGGTGGTGCCGGTGGGCGTCAAAAGTCCATGGCAGCCATGAAGCGTAAGCAAGAGCGTGCGCGTCAAAAAGCGATGGGTGGCTCTGTAGAGCGCGAAAAGGTAATCCGTGACGTTCAGCTGCCAGAGGCAATTGTTGTCTCCGAGCTGGCGAACCGTATGGCAGAACGTGTTGCAGACGTCGTTAAGGCTCTGATGAACATGGGCATGATGGTGACGCAAAACCAAACTATCGACGCCGACACCGCGGAACTGATCATCGAAGAATTCGGCCACAAAGTGGTACGTGTTTCTGACTCTGATGTTGAAGACGTTATTCAAGATGTCGAAGACAAAGACGATGACCTGCAATCTCGCCCACCAGTGATCACAATCATGGGTCACGTTGACCACGGTAAAACATCCCTTCTGGATGCGATCCGTGACGCGAAAGTGGTGTCCGGCGAAGCCGGCGGTATCACGCAGCACATCGGTGCGTATCAGGTTGTCACAGAAAGCGGCACAACGCTGTCCTTCCTCGATACACCAGGTCACGCGGCCTTCACCTCTATGCGCTCTCGTGGTGCTCAGGTAACGGATATCGTTGTTCTGGTTGTGGCGGCGGATGACTCTGTCATGCCGCAAACCATCGAAGCGATTAACCACGCGAAAGCGGCCGAAGTGCCAATGATCGTGGCGATCAACAAATGCGACAAGCCAGCGGCTGATCCCAACAAAGTGCGTGCAGAGCTTCTGCAACACGAAGTGATCGTGGAAGCCATGTCTGGTGAAGTGCAAGACGTTGAAGTCTCTGCTGTCACAGGCCAAGGCCTCGACGAGCTGCTTGAAGCGATTGCGCTGCAGTCTGAAATCTTGGAACTAAAAGCCAACCCAGATCGCGCCGCCGAAGGTGCCGTGATCGAAGCACAGCTTGACGTGGGCCGCGGTCCAGTTGCGACAGTTCTGGTTCAAAAGGGTACGTTGCGCCAAGGCGATATCTTCGTTGTGGGTGAGCAGTACGGTAAGGTTCGTGCGCTGATCAACGACAAAGGCGAGCGCGTTGCCGAAGCTGGCCCATCTGTTCCAGTCGAAGTTCTGGGCCTGAACGGCACACCAGAAGCAGGCGACGTTCTGAACGTGACAGAAACCGATGCGCAGGCGCGTGAAATCGCGGAATACCGTGAAAAAGCCGCCAAAGATAAGCGCGCAGCAGCTGGCGCAGCGACAACGCTGGAACAGCTGATGCAAAAGGCGAAAGACGACGAAGACGTCTCCGAGCTGCCTATCCTTGTTAAGGCTGACGTGCAGGGTTCTGCAGAAGCCATCGTTCAGGCGATGGAAAAAATCGGCAACAACGAAGTGCGCGTTCGCGTTCTGCACTCCGGCGTTGGCGCGATCACAGAATCCGACATCGGCTTGGCCGAAGCGTCCGGTGCGCCGGTTATGGGCTTTAACGTCCGTGCCAACGCTTCCGCACGGAACACAGCCAACCAAAAAGGCGTCGAGATCCGCTACTACTCTGTGATCTACGATCTTGTGGATGATGTGAAAGCAGCGGCCTCTGGTCTGTTGTCTGCGGAAATCAAAGAGAACTTCATCGGCTATGCCAACATCAAGGATGTCTTCAAGGTATCCAACGTTGGTAAGGTTGCGGGCTGTCTGGTCACCGAAGGTGTGGCACGCCGCTCTGCGGGTGTACGCCTGCTGCGCGACAACGTGGTTATCCACGAAGGCACGCTGAAAACGCTGAAACGCTTCAAAGACGAAGTGCCGGAAGTTCAGTCTGGTCAAGAATGCGGTATGGCGTTCGAAAACTACGACGATATCCGCGCAGGCGACGTGATCGAGATCTTCGAGCGCGAAGAAGTTGAACGTAAGCTGGACTAATCTCCAGCTTGCGGGCCACCCGCCAGCAACGAGAAATTAAAAAACGCCGCGTCCTACTGGATGCGGCGTTTTTTTGAGGTGGTCGTGTTTATCTTGGCTGGATCACTGATCCAAATCCCAAAGATTATACAGGTTTACCCTGATAAACTTTGTCGCCGTCACGAACCTGCATTAGGCCGTTTGGCAGTACTTTCACGAGAAAGCCTTGAACCGAGATATATCGTCCGAGCATTACCGTCTTAATCATGTCTTATCCCCCAGACCGATTATTGCGTGAGTGTCTTCGATGACGATGATACGTCATCTAATCTTTACATAAAGTTAAATTTCGCCTCAGCCAAAGCAAATATGGCAAAAAAGTGGCGAAATTTTTGACCAAATGAAAACTTTAAAGCCAGTCACGTATGATCGGGATCAATGGAATGTCCGCCGGCGGCATCGGAAAATCGCGAAAATCCTTTGGATAAACCCACTTAAGCGTCTGTCCTTCGCGCGCAATCGGCGTGCCTTCCCATTTGCGGCAAGCAAACAGGGGCATCAACAAGTGGAACTTTTCATAGGTATGAGACGCAAAGGTCAGCGGCGCAAGGCAGCTTTCCCACGTATTGATGCCCAATTCTTCCTCAAGTTCTCGAATCAAGGCGACTTCAGGCGTCTCACCGTCTTCGATTTTACCGCCAGGAAATTCCCACAGCCCTGCCATGGATTTCCCTTCAGGACGTTGTGCCAGCAGCACACGCCCGTCCCGATCAATCAGCGCAACGGCTGAAACCAAAACTGTCTTCATAACCTCTGCCTCGCGCTTAAGAACGGTAGTCCGCGTTGATGGTGATATAGCCGTGCGTCAGATCACAGGTCCACACAGTGGCTGTCCCCTCACCCAAGCCAAGATCAACGCTCAGCACCAGCTCTTGCTGCGTCATATAGGCCGCGCCAGCCTCCTCGGTGTAGCTTTCCGCCACCCAGCCTTTTTCGGCCACCAGCACATGGCCAAAACAAATGCGCAAAAGATCACGATCCGCAGGGGCGCCGGACTTTCCGATCGCCATGACCACACGGCCCCAGTTCGGATCTTCACCCGCAATCGCGGTCTTCACCAATGGGGAATTGGCAATCGCCAAAGCATGGGTGCGCGCATCCGCATCATTGGTCGCGCCAGTGACCTGAACCTCTACAAACTTCGTTGCGCCCTCACCATCGCGCACAACCAGATGCGACAGCTCTAGCATCACCTTGTGCAATGCATCCGCAAAAACACCTGTAGCCTCTGTCACCTCAACACCAGACGCACCTGTCGCGCCCAACAGCAGCGTGTCAGATGTCGACGTATCCGTATCCACGGTGATGCAGTTAAACGTCTTGTCCGTCAGTCCAGACAGCATGGTTTGCAGCACCTCACGCGACACTTTCGCATCGGTGAAAATATACACCAGCATCGTCGCCATATCCGGCGCGATCATGCCAGAGCCTTTGGCAATCCCTGCGATGGTCACAGGCTTACCGTCAATCTCCACAACGGCAGAGGCACCCTTGGCAAAGGTGTCCGTCGTCATGATTGCCTGCGCCGCATCCTCGATGCCGTCTTCAGACAAGCCTTCCACCAACTCGCCAATCTTAGACGTGATCTTATCATGCGGCAGACGCTCACCGATCACACCGGTGGACGAGGTAAACACCCGCTCCTCCGGCAGACCAGTCGCACCCGCAACCGCGGCGCAAATCGCCTCAACAGAGCCTTCCCCAGCGCGTCCAGTGAACGCGTTAGAGTTGCCCGAGTTGATGATAAACGCCGCGCCTTGATCGCTATCGACACCCACCTTGGCCTGACAATCCAGCACATTGGCGGATCGGGTCGAGGATTTGGTGAAAACCCCTGCAACCGTACTGCCTGGCGCAAGCTGCATCAGGGTCACATCCTTGCGTCCCTGATATTTCACACCCGCAGCCACAGCCGCAAAAGAAACGCCCTGTACAACAGGCAAATCTGGAAAGCCCGCTGGGGCCAGCGGTGAAACAGTGTCGATGGTAGCCAAATCAGTTCTCCAGAAGATCTGTGTTTGTCAGCAGCGCTGGGTCGATACCTTCAGATGCCGTCTTATCAACATCCGCAATCTCCGTCAGACGCGCCACTTCAGCGTCCACAACATTGCGCTGCACTTCACCAACGATCTCGCCGCGCACGGCATCCAAAGCAGGCGCATCTTGCTTGCGGGAATCGTTCAGTTTGATCACGTGCCAGCCGAACTGTGTTTGCACAGGATCAGACACAGTGCCCACTTCCATGTTCACAACCGCACCTTCAAATTCTGGCACCATCTGACCCGGACCAAACCAGCCCAGCTCGCCGCCATTCGGGCCGGACGGACCTGTGGATTTAGTCTTCGCGGTTTCCGCAAAATCCGCGCCATCGCGAATTTCCTGCGTGATCGCCATCGCTTCTTCTTCTGTCGGAACAAGAATATGTGATGCATTAAATTCAGGAGTGCCTTCAAAATCAGCATAACGCGCATCGTAAGCCGCTTGGATCGCCTCGTCGGTCACCTTCGCGTCGATGATCTCACGCATCACTTCTGCGGAAATCAACGCCAGTTCCATGTTCTCCAGCGCCAGTTCAACGCGCTTAGGTGTGTCGCCACCAAAGGTGCCCGCCAGCATCGTCTGCTGCACCAATTGATCCAGAATACCGTTAAAAAGAACGTCCGCAGGCAGCTGTTGGTACTGCGGGTCCAATGTCTCACGCACGGCAACCATCTGGCCCAAAGTGATTTCTGTACCGTTCACTGTAGCAACCACAGTTTCCGCGTTTGGCGAATCGTCCGCAAAGGCTGGTGTAGACAATACGAGCGCAACCGCTGTGCCACGCAGAAAATTGAATGTTTTTGACATTGTTTCGTCCTTGGTTGAAGCCGCAGTCGCTGGCGACGTTGACACTGTTATATAGGCCCCTTACATCGCTTTGAGGCCGTTGCAAAAGTTATTTGCCCTGTTTGTAGGAGCAGGTGGCAGAACGAGCAAGCACAAGCGGCACAAGAATACGTCAACAAAGGACATAAGCAGATGCTGGGTTTTGGAAAATTGACCGCAAAGGTCTTCGGGACACCGAATGACCGCAAGATCAAAGCGGCCCGTCCGATCATCGCCAAGATCAACGGTCTTGAAGATGAATTCGCCCAACTGTCTGATGAACAGCTGATCGCCAAAACCGCCGAGTTCAAAGAACGTCTGGCTGGCGGCGAAACCGTCGACGCGCTTTTGCCAGAAGCTTTCGCCAACTGCCGCGAAGCCGCGAAACGCGCTTTGGGTCTGCGTGCCTTTGATACCCAGTTGATGGGTGGCCTCTTCCTACACCAAGGCAACATCTCTGAAATGAAAACCGGTGAGGGTAAAACCCTCGTGGCGACCTTCCCTGCGTATCTGAACGCGCTGGTCGGCAAAGGCGTGCATATCGTCACCGTGAACGACTACCTCGCAAAGCGTGACGCCGAATGGATGAGCAAAGTCTACGGCGCCTTGGGCATGACCACAGGTGTGATCTACCCGCAGCAGCCAGAAGACGAAAAGCTGAACGCCTACGCCTGTGACGTAACTTACGCCACAAACAACGAATTGGGCTTTGACTACCTGCGCGACAACATGAAATCCGAGCTCGCGCAGATCTCGCAAAAACACCACCACTTCGCCATCGTGGATGAGGTCGACTCCATCCTGATCGATGAAGCGCGTACCCCGCTGATCATCTCCGGCCCAGCCGAAGACCGCACCGATCTCTATATGTCCATCGACGCTGTGATCCCTGACATCGGCGACGAACACTATACGCTGGACGAGAAAACCAAAAACGTCTCCTTCACAGATGAAGGCAACGATTGGCTCGAAGACAAGCTGCACGAAGCAGGTATCCTGCCAGCAGAGCAATCGCTTTATGCGCCGGAAAGCACCACCTTGGTGCACCACGTCAACCAAGGCCTGCGCGCGCATAAGCTCTTCACCAAAGACAAAGACTACATCGTGCGCGACGATGAAATCGTTCTGATCGATGAATTCACAGGCCGCATGATGGCGGGCCGCCGTCTGTCCGAAGGTCTGCACCAAGCGATCGAAGCCAAAGAAGGCTGCTCCATCAAGCCAGAGAACGTGACACTGGCGCAGGTGACCTTCCAGAACTACTTCCGCCTGTACGACAAACTGGGCGGCATGACCGGTACAGCGCTGACCGAAGCGGAAGAATTCGCTGAAATCTACGGTCTGGGCGTGGTCGAAGTGCCAACCAACCGTCCGATTGCGCGTGTCGACGACGACGACGCCGTCTATCGCACTGCGCAAGAAAAATTCGACGCGATTGTTAAAACGGTCAAAGAAGCAAATGCGAAGGGCCAGCCAACATTGGTTGGCACAACCTCCATCGACAAATCCGAACTGTTGTCTCAGCTGCTGACCAAAGAAGGCGTGAAACACAACGTTCTGAACGCACGCCAGCACGAACAAGAAGCGCAGATCGTGGCAGACGCCGGTAAGATCGGCGCTGTGACCATCGCCACCAACATGGCGGGTCGTGGTACCGATATTAAACTGGGCGGCAACGTCGAAATGCAAGTGATGGAAGCGCTCGCCGCTGATCCAGAAGGCAACCCAGACGACATCCGCGCCAAGATTGAAGAAAGCCACAAGGCTGATGAAGAGGCTGTAAAGGCTGCCGGTGGTCTGTTCGTTCTGGCAACAGAACGCCACGAAAGCCGCCGCATCGACAACCAGCTGCGCGGCCGTTCTGGCCGTCAGGGTGATCCGGGCCGCTCGTCCTTCTTCCTGTCCTTGGAAGACGACCTGATGCGCATCTTCGGCTCTGACCGTCTGGATAAGGTTCTGTCCTCGCTGGGCATGAAAGAAGGCGAAGCGATCATTCACCCGTGGGTGAACAAATCTCTAGAACGCGCACAGGCGAAAGTCGAAGGCCGCAACTTCGACATCCGTAAACAGCTTCTGAAATTTGACGACGTGATGAACGATCAGCGTAAGGTGATCTTCAGCCAACGCCGCGAGATCATGGAAGCA
Source organism: uncultured Paracoccaceae bacterium (assembly GCA_947499725.1). Lineage (GTDB taxonomy): Bacteria > Pseudomonadota > Alphaproteobacteria > Rhodobacterales > Rhodobacteraceae > Cognatishimia. The sequence goes on from CANMPK010000002.1 coordinate 313,108, forward strand.
GAAGACCTGTCCGAAATCGTACAAGACATGCGCCATGAAGTGATCGGCGATCTGATCGACGTGCACATGCCGCCAAAAACCTACGCCGACCAGTGGGACACCGAAGGTCTGCAAACCTCTGTGCGCGAACAGCTGGGCATTGACGTGCCTGTGTCTGATTGGGCGCAAGAAGAAGGCGTGGATGACGAAGACATCCAAGAACGTCTGGAAAAAGCCTCTGACGAGCTGATGGCGCAAAAAGCTGTGGCCTTCGGCCCAGAGCAAATGCGCAACATCGAAAAGCAGCTTCTGTTGCAAACCATCGATGCCAAATGGCGCGAGCACCTGCTGACGCTGGAACATCTGCGCTCTGTTGTGGGCTTCCGTGGTTATGCGCAGCGTGACCCACTGAACGAATACAAGAACGAAGCGTTCCAATTGTTCGAAGGCATGCTGGATGGCCTGCGTGTTGATGTGTCCAAGCATCTTGGCCAAATCCGTCCGCTGACCGAAGAAGAACAGCAAGCGATGATCGCTGAAATGCAGGCCCGCCAAGCGGCGGCGATGCAAGCGGCAGCCCCTGCCGAAGCGCCAGCGGAAGACTTCGAACCGCTGATCGAAGGCTTCGACGAAAACGACCCAGACACATGGGGCAATCCGGGCCGCAACGATGCCTGCCCATGCGGCTCTGGCAAGAAGTTCAAGCACTGCCACGGCAAGCTGGCCTAAGCCGCTTCGGCACCAAAATACCGTACAGATACCAAAGGGGCGCCACATCGGCGCCCTTTTTTCTGGGCAGTTTCCTCGTGTATTTTCACGTAGGGAGAGACCCCGATGAAACTAGAAAAGCTATCCGCGTCCACCGCCCGTTTGGCCACCGCCGGCGTCACAGCTGCGGCTGCCCTTGGTGTTGGCCTCTACGTTAACGGCGGCGCGCCGCTCGAAGCATCGGCTGTCCAACCCGAGCGCGAAACCAAAATCGCGCCGGGCCTCGCAAAGGTGGATGACCTCGCCCTACCAAACCTCCCACGCGCCGACGTGCCAGAGGTTTCCTTCCCCATTCAAATGGTGGCCCTCGATGTGGCAACCGACGCTCCGGTTGCAGCAATGCCAACCGAAGAAGACGCGCCAATCCTGGGCTGCGATATCCATGTCACAGCCTCCCAAGCCGTCGCGGCGATGGTGAACCTAGATATCATGGCCAGCTGCCTGCCCAACGAACGCGTTGTGATCAGCCACGCAGGTCTCAGCTTCTCCGAAGTGCTGGATGACACAGGTGCCCTCGGCATCACAGTCCCAGCCCTTGAAATGGACGCAACCTTCGAAGTCAGCTTCTCAAACGGTGCCTCCCGCAGCGGCGCAACAGAGGTCCCGTCTTTGCAATTCTATGACCGTGTCGCCCTGCAATGGACAGGCGAATCCGGTCTGCAAATCCATGCGCTGGAATATGGCGCAGCCTATGGCGAAGAAGGCCACGTGTGGTACGGCAACACCCGCGATCTGACAGCGGTGATTGGCGGACAGGGCGGTTTCATGCTGCGTCTCGGCGATGGCTTGTCTGAAATTTCCCAAATGGCAGACGTCTATACCTTCCCAACCGGCAGTGCAGCCGCAGACGGCGCAGTAGAGCTTTCTGTCGAGGCAGAGGTCAACGGCAGCAACTGTGGTCGCCAGATCAACGCCTCTACTTTGCAAATTCAGCAAGGTTCCGCCGCTCAAACCCATGCAATTGATCTCGATATGCCAGATTGTGTCGCCACAGGTGACTTTCTGGTGTTGAAAAACCTGCTGCAAGACCTGACAATCGCGCAAAAATAAGTCGCGCAAGTTAGGGAACTAAAATGACAATCTTGCGTGCGGCGATCTTCGCCGCACTTTCTATGTTTGGCGCAGCCACAGTGGCTCATGCGCAAGACGTGACTCTCACCTCGCCCGATGGCGCGGTCGAGATCACCGGCACCCTGCTTGGCTTTGATGGCGAGTTCTACCGCGTGCGCACCGTTTACGGTGAACTCACCGTAGACGGCTCTGGCGTCACCTGTGACGGCCCGGCTTGCCCCAATCTGGTGGACTATGTGGCAGACGTCACCATCTCTGGCGCCGCTGGCATGGCCGAAGTCCTGATGCCGGCGTTGCTGGATGGCTTTGCGCTGCGCAACGGCTACCGTGTGGCGCGCAAACTGGTGGACCCGCAGCATTTTTCCTACGAGTTGTCAGACCCAACCACCCAAAACCCCGTTGCGCGTTTCCACTTCAACGCAACAACCACAGACGAAGGCTTTGCCGATCTTCTGGCAGATGAAGCAGACCTGACCATGTCCCTGCGCGAAATTCGCCAGTCCGAGGCGAACCTCGGCTTCGAGGCAGGCCTTGGCAATATGCGCGACAAAAACCGCAGCCGTGTTTTGGCGCTCAATGCGCTGATCCCGGTTGTCGCCCCCAGCAATCCTGTCAGTCAAATCTCGACATCTGATTTGGCAAAGGTCTTCGCGGGAGACATCGACAATTGGCAAGACATCGGCGGCCCTGATGCGCCGATTGCTCTGCATGTGCCTTTGCAAGAATCCGGCCTGCTGCAAGCGATCGAAGACCGCTTGATGAAACCGTCCGCGCGTAACCTCAGCAGCAACGCAACCTTTCACGGTCAAATGACCAGTCTAGTGGATGCCGTCCAAAATGATCCCTTCGCGATTGGTATCGCAACCTATGCCAGCAGCAACAACGCCACGCGCCTGCCGCTGACAGGCGGCTGTGGCTATGCGGTCCACGCCACACGGCGCGGTATCAAAACCGAAGACTATCCTCTTACCGCGCCAATGTTCCTGTATCTGCCAGCGCGTCGCTTGCCCAAAGTCGCCCGCGACTTTCTAACCTATACCCGAGGACCCGCCGCCCAGATCGTGATCCGCCGCGCTGGATTTGTGGATCAGTCCTCTGAAGAAATCCCGATCGCCTTGCAGGGCCAGCGTTTCGTGAACGCCATCGCACAAATCGGTTCAGACGCCCCGATTGCCGATCTGCAAGCGGTCGTTGCGCGCCTTGGCAATCACGCACGCCTCACGACGACTTTCCGCTTCAAACCGGGCGCCGCTGAAATGGATGCGCAATCCCGTTCCAACGCCCAGCAACTCGCCCGCGCGCTTGAAATCGGAACCTACGATGGTCGTGAATTGGTTTTCGTTGGGTTTAGCGACGGCGAAGGCTCCGTCGAGGTTAATCGCACCATCGCCTCCCGCCGCGCCACTGGTGTGAAAAACGCGGTTCTGGCTGCCGCCGAAACCGTGAACGAGGCTGATCTGAATATTGCCGTCGAAGGCTTTGGCGAGGCGTTGCCCATGGCGTGTGATGACAGCACATGGGGCCGTCAGGTGAACCGCCGAGTCGAAGTTTGGGTGCGCTGATCGGCGTTTGATTTGAATTGTACATTTCAGCACCCGAAAGGGTCGAATTGTACATTTCGTCAGATCAGCAAGCCTTCCGCGCGAAAGCTGAAATGTTGGCTGGCCCCGATCACCAGATGATCGTGCAGCGTGATCGAAAGAACCTCGCAGGCCCTGTGAATTTGTTCCGTCATTTGGATGTCCGCTGCCGAGGGCGTAGGATCTCCGGATGGGTGATTATGCACTAAAATCAAGGCACTGGCATTCAATTCCAGCGCGCGTTTGACCACCTCGCGTGGGTAAACCGGTACATGATTCACCGTCCCTTCCGCCTGCGCCTCATCCGCGATTAGGGTGTTTTTCGTGTCCAAAAACAACACGCGAAATTGTTCGATTTCTTTATGCCCCATCGATGTTTTGCAATAATCAATCAAAGCATCCCAAGAGCTAAGCACTTGTCTTTGCATGACTTTTGACTGTGCCAGACGATGCGCGGCGGCTTCGATGATCTTAAGTTCGCAAATAATGGCCTCCCCCACGCCCTTCTCATCGGCCAATCTTTTTGGGGGCGCTGAAAGCACAGCGTTGAAATTGCCAAACCTTTCCAACAGCTTACGTGCTAGTGGTTTCACATCTTGGCGCGGCATGGCGCGAAATAGAACCAGCTCAAGCAACTCATAATCCGGCATAGCTGCTGCGCCGCCTTCCAAAAAACGCGCGCGCAAACGTTTGCGGTGATCTTTCAGATAGCTCGGCTGCTTTCCAGAACCCGTTGATAATACAGGTGTTTCTTCGCCAAACATCGGCAAAGGCGGTTCTGAAAAACGATGAGACTTGGCCATGGGCCTCAGTCTGCGCCGTAAATGGTTAGCCGCTTGTTAAATTGGTAGCACAAACAAAAAACGCGCCCGAAGGCGCGTTCTTGATCAGGATGTCTCCTGATTTAGCTTTTCATCGAATCCCAGAAGCCTTTGACAGACTTAAAGAAACTGCTGCTTTCCGGGCTGTTCTCTTCAGACAGGTCCGCAAATTCTTTCAGCAGTTCTTTCTGGCGCGAGGTTAGATTCACCGGTGTTTCCACCGCCAGTTCGATAAACATATCGCCCTGACCCGCCCCACGCAGCGCTGGCATACCTTTTGCGCGCAAACGCATCTGACGCCCAGACTGGCTGCCAGACGGAATTTTCACGCGGCTCCGGCCACCATCAATCGTTGGAACCTCGATGTCCCCGCCCAATGCGGCCGCTGTCATAGAGACAGGCACGCGGCAGAACAGGTTGGTGCCTTCACGTTCAAAGATCTGGTGCTTCGCCACATCGATAAAGATGTACAGATCGCCCGAAGGTCCACCACGCAAGCCCGCTTCACCTTCGCCAGCAAGACGAATGCGCGTACCGGTTTCAACACCCGCAGGGATGTTGACTGATAGGCTGCGGTCTTTCTCGACACGGCCAACGCCGCCACAAGATTTACATGGGTTTTTGATGATCTGGCCAAGGCCAGAACAGGTTGGACAGGTGCGTTCAACGGTGAAAAAGCCCTGCTGTGCCCGTACCTTACCCATACCGGAGCAAGTTGGGCAGACAACAGGTTCTGCACCACCTTCCGCGCCAGAGCCGTTACAAGAGCCACAGCCCACAGAAGTCGGCACCTGAATGGTCTTTTGCATGCCTGAATAGGCATCTTCCAGAGACACGCTCAGGTTATAGCGCAGGTCAGACCCACGAGACGCGCGCTGACGCCCGCCACCGCGTTGCTGGCCACCCATAAAGTCGCCAAACAGGTCATCAAACACGTCAGAGAAGGCGCTGGAGAAGTCGCCGCCTGGGTGGCCGCCACGTTGGCCACCACCACCCATACCGCCTTCAAAGGCAGCATGACCGTATTGGTCATAGGCCGCTTTCTTTTCAGCGTCTTTCAGGATCTCGTAGGCTTCGTTCGCTTCTTTGAACTTAGCTTCGGCATCTGGATTATCGGCATTGCGGTCCGGGTGAAATTCTTTGGCCTTCTTGCGATAGGCTTTTTTGATTTCATCCGCAGAAGCACCTTTGCCGACACCTAGTACGTCGTAGAAGTCGCGTTTTGCCATAGGTCACTCCTTAAAGCCGGAATATGAAAAGGGCCGATCCGGCAAGCGGACCGGCCTATAATCATGATCCGACCGCGCGATTAGCGCTTGTCGCCGTCCAGATCTTCGAAGTCAGCGTCGACGATGTCGTCATCCACAGGACCTGCATCCGCATCTGCTGCCGCTGGCTCTTCGCCGGCTTCTTCTGCAGTTGCTTTGTAGATCGCTTCGCCCAGTTTCATGGCCGCTTCGGTCACGTTCTGAACGCCGGATTTGATCTTGTCAGCGTTTGCTTTTTCGTCTTCCAGATCGTCTTTCAGCGCAGCAATAGCCAGTTCGATCGCTTCGATGGTTGTTGGATCAACCTTATCGGAATGCTCTTCCATGGACTTTTCAGTCGAGTGGATCAGGCTTTCCGCTTGGTTGCGTGCTTCAACAAGCTCTTTGCGATCTTTATCCGCTTCGGCGTTTGCTTCCGCGTCTTGAACCATTGCTTCGATGTCTTCGTCAGACAGGCCACCAGATGCTTGGATCGTGATGGATTGCTCTTTGCCAGTGCCTTTGTCTTTCGCGCCGACAGACACGATACCGTTGGCATCGATGTCGAAGGTCACTTCGATCTGTGGCATGCCGCGTGGCGCTGGTGGAATGTCTTCCAGGTTGAACTGACCGAGGATCTTGTTGTCCGCAGCCATTTCACGCTCACCTTGGAACACGCGCAGTGTCACGGCGTTCTGGTTGTCTTCCGCAGTCGAGAAAGTCTGAGACTTCTTCGTTGGGATTGTTGTGTTGCGGTCGATCAAGCGTGTGAACACGCCGCCCAGCGTTTCAATACCCAAGGACAGTGGTGTTACGTCCAGCAGAACAACGTCTTTCACGTCGCCTTGCAGAACACCCGCTTGGATCGCTGCGCCCATGGCAACAACTTCGTCTGGGTTCACGCCTTTATGTGGCTCTTTGCCGAAGAATTTTGTGACTTCTTCGATCACCTTAGGCATACGTGTTTGGCCACCAACCAGAACAACCTCGTCGATGTCGCCAGCTGTCAGACCCGCGTCTTTCAGAGCTGCCGCACAAGGCTTCATGGAGTTCTTGATCAGGTCAGATACCAGAGATTCCAGCTTTGCACGTGTCAGTTTCATAACCATGTGCAAAGGCGCGCCGTCTTTACCCATAGAGATAAACGGCTGGTTGATTTCTGTTTGAGATGCAGAGGACAGCTCGATCTTCGCTTTTTCCGCAGCTTCTTTCAGACGCTGCAGGGCCATCTTGTCTTTGGACAGGTCAACGCCGTGTTCTTTTTTGAATTCATCCGCAAGGTATTTCACGATGCGCATGTCAAAGTCTTCACCGCCCAGGAATGTGTCACCGTTGGTGGATTTAACTTCGAACAGACCGTCGTCGATTTCTAGGATGGTTACGTCGAACGTACCGCCACCAAGGTCATAAACTGCGATGGTTTGTGTTTCTTCTTTGTCCAAACCGTAGGCCAGAGCCGCCGCTGTTGGTTCGTTGATGATACGCAGAACTTCCAGACCAGCAATCTTACCAGCGTCTTTTGTCGCCTGACGCTGAGCGTCGTTAAAGTACGCAGGAACAGTGATAACCGCCTGTGTCACTTCTTCGCCAAGATAGGACTCAGCGGTTTCTTTCATTTTGCCCAGCGTGAAGGCAGAGATTTGGGATGGGGAGTATTTCTCGCCGCGTGCTTCAACCCAAGCGTCGCCGTTGCCGCCGTTGACGATGGCGAAAGGCACCATCTTTTTATCTTTTTCAACAGCCGCGTCGTCGAAGCGACGACCGATCAGACGTTTTACGCCGAAGACTGTGTTTTCTGGATTTGTGACGGCCTGGCGTTTCGCCGGCTGGCCTACAAGGCGCTCGTCATCTGTGAATGCAACGATGGAAGGTGTTGTACGTGCACCTTCTGCGTTTTCAATTACGCGTGCTTGAGAGCCATCCATGATAGCCACACAAGAGTTTGTTGTACCGAGGTCGATACCAATAACTTTACCCATTTTCGATCCCTTCTTACTTAAGGCGATATTCCAAGGCGCGGACCCATTGTGGCATCCTGCCTTGATCCTGAATGCGCGGACCCTTTGGTCACTACACTTCGCAGGGTATATAGGGAGCCAGAAAAGGTGCTGCAAGCGTCAGATGGGTTTGTTATTCGCAAATTTAGCTGGTTTTTGGGTCATGTGTTGCAGGGAAAACAGGATGGGCGCGCTTAAGCCGCTAGAGATAAGAGGATTTCAGGTTTTTAAGGGCTTCTTGAGCCCCGAAGAACAGTCGGCACTGGTTGAGGATTTACGTAACGTTGCCGAATCTGCTCCCTTCTTTGCGCCGATGACACCAAGCGGCAAAAAAATGTCTGTCAAAATGACCTCTGCGGGCGAGTTGGGGTGGGTGACAGATCGATCTGGGTATCGGTATCAGGCCAACCACCCAAATGGGCAGTCTTGGCCAGACATTCCGAAAACGGTGCTGAGTATTTGGCAAGCGGTCAGTGGCTGCGCTCGTTTACCTGATAGCTGTCTGGTGAATTTCTATGGTGAAGGCGCAAGAATGGGGCTGCATCAAGACAAGGACGAAGGCTGCTTTGATGTTCCTGTGGTTTCTATTTCGCTTGGCGATGATGCGTTGTTCCGCATGGGTGGGGCGGAGAAGGGCGGTAAGACAGATTCGATTTGGCTGAATTCAGGGGATGTGGTGGTCATGGGCGGCGCCGCGCGGTTGGCGTACCATGGGGTTGATCGCATCCGGTTCGGGTCATCTTCGCTGTTGCCCAAAGGAGGGCGGATCAACATCACATTACGGGGTGTCGATGACCCTCGACAGGATTAGCGTTTAGATCCCCAGCTGAGCGAGGCTTGGCGACGGGTGTAGAATTCGCCCATCAGGCCGATCGTTAACAGAACCAAGGCCACATAAAGCGGGTATTCCACACTGGTGTTGCGTGGGGTGTAGTTGATGAACACAAAGCCGCGCGCCTGATCAATTTGGTGAAACAGCGGATTCCAATCAAACATGGCGAGCATAAAGTTTGGCAGTGAGTTGGCGACAAACATCTTACCAGAGGCAATCATATTCACACGTGCATAGACCGTGTTCAGAACACTTACCAAGTTTGGATACCAAGGCTTGATCGATAGAAAAACCAGACCAACGCCAAGCCCGCTAAACCACCCAAGCAAAAGCATGCCCAAAGCGCCCATCGGCTGCTCGATAACCACAGGCGTGAATGCCACGTGGTACACAAACAAGATCATCAAAAGCGACAGCATCTGAATATACAGGGTGCTTAGAGCGGCTGCCAAAATCGCGATGGCTGTGTTCATTGGGGCATGTTTCATCATGGGCGAGGCAGGACCCTCGGCGCCAACAACCGCACCCATGGTTTTGGTGTGGGTCATAAACAGAAAAATGCCCGACATGATGTAGAGCAAAAAGTCCCCACGAATGGCTGCGCCTTTCAGGCCGAGCAGCGAGAACATCACGAAAAAGGCGAGAACAAAGATCACGGCTTGCAGCATGTTTAACACCAGCGACATCACCGCATTACCGTGTGTTTTCCGAACGCTGCGCACGATGGAATGATACACGAGCTCAAAGATCGTGATTGCTGATTGAATGGTCGTCTTTGGGCCAGATTGCTGGAACATTTTTCTTACTTGCCCTTTCAGCCTCAAGCTGGGTGACGGAATTCTTGCCGTTTTTACTTGCGCAAAGCATAAGAGGGCAAAATTAAATATTCAACAAATGCATCCGCAGGAGCTGGCTTTGAACTACGAGCAACTCATCCCCGTTATGCGCACCCTGGCCATCGAGGCCGGTCGCAAAATTATGGAAATTTACAATTCTGACGACTTCGACGTGAAACTGAAATCTGACGATAGTCCTGTGACTGTCGCAGATGAAGCCGCAGACGCAATCATTGCGGCAGGTCTGACCAAAGCCTTTCCTGACGTTATGCTGGTGACTGAAGAGCAGGCCGAAAGCCACAAAGCAAAAGGTGATACCTTCCTGATCGTCGATCCGTTGGATGGCACAAAAGAATTCATCAACCGTCGTGGCGATTTCACGGTTAATATTGCCTATGTGGAAAAAGGCGTGCCTCAGCGTGGTGTTGTTTATGCTCCAGCACGGGATCGTATGTTTTTCACGCAGGCGGATGGGCAAGCCGTAGAAGAAACCGGCGCGTTTGATTTGGATACCATTGGTGCGCTGAAAGAGATCAACGTGTCTGAAGCTGACAATACCGCGTTGATGATCGTTGCCTCTAAATCCCACCGGGATCAGGCGACCGAGGATTACATCAACAAATACAGTGTCAAAGACAGCAAGAGCGCTGGCTCTTCTTTGAAGTTCTGTCTGGTTGCGACAGGCGAAGCGGATATCTACCCGCGCGTTGGTCGCACGATGGAGTGGGATACAGCCGCAGGTCACGCCGTCCTGTTGGGCGCAGGTGGTCAAGTTGTACGCTTTGATGACCATTCGCCACTGGTTTACGGCAAAGAAGATTTCGCAAACCCATTCTTCATTGCCTATGCACCGACTGTGCAGTTGAAAAAAGCTTAAACCTCTTTGGTTTTTGGTGAAAGCGCCTTGCTCTCGTGGCAAGGCGCTTTTCTTTTGGGGGCGGTGCTGAAAGGTTTTTTGTTGATCAATCCGTGGGCTGTCGTGCATGTGTTAAGGTGAACGGAAGCTTTGAACCTATGATTGACGTCCCACCAATTTCAGCCCTCGCGGCCTACAAGCTGCGCCTGAAGCGCAGACGCTATTTGTGGCGCTCTTTTCGGTCTCGGCATCAATTGCAGCGGGTGCATGATCGTACGGATTCATTAACGGATCGTACCGTGATTGCCGTTACGACCTTGCGAAATGAAATTTTGCGGCTGCCCTACTTTCTAAAGTTCTACCGCGCGCGCGGCATTGGCCACTTTCTGATCGTGGACAATGGCAGTGACGATGGCAGCCTAGAATATCTGTCCGAGCAACCAGACGTATCACTTTGGCGAACAGAGGCGAGTTATCGCAACGCGAGGTTCGGCCTTGATTGGATGACTTGGCTGCAAATCCGGTACGCGCATGGTCGCTGGTGTTTGATGGTGGATGCAGACGAACTTTTGGTGTTCGCGCAAGATGATCGGCTCGACATCCCCGGGTTAACTGCCCAGCTCGAGGCGCGTGGGCAAACCGCGTTCGGGGCTTTGATGTTGGATCTCTATCCGAAAGAAGCGCTGGGCGCGCAGACCTATCAGTCAGGGCAAGATCCGCGAGAGGTTTTGCAGTGGTTCGATCCAGAAAGCTACCGCCGCGTGCGCCAAAACCCACTCGGTAATTTGTGGGTTCAGGGAGGGGCGCGTGAAAGAGCGTTCTTTGAGCGGGCACCAGAGCGTTCCCCTACGCTGAACAAGATTCCATTGGTGAAGTGGAACCGCCGGTTTGCCTATGTGAATTCGTGCCATTCTATTCTGCCACGTGAGCTGAATTTTGCCTACGATGGGCCGGGTGGTGATCAGCCTTCTGGTGCTTTGCTGCATACCAAGTTTTTGCCCGAGATTGTTTCTAAATCAGAAACGGAAAAGCAGAGGGGGCAGCACTTCAACGACCCCGCAGCATTTGATCATTACTATGATACGCTGACCTCTGCGCCCTGCTTGTATCATGATGGTTCTTGCCAATATGAGGGGCCACAGCAGCTAGAGAGTTTGGGTCTTTTAACGTCTGGTTGGCTGGCCGAGATCACAGCCTCCGGTTGAACGATTTGCAGGCATTTTAGGTATTAACCCGCGGTTCCCCCACCTTTTCTAAATCCATTGATTTCATAGATAAAACTATGACATATTGACTGTCAAAAGGCAGATTTGGGTCATCGCACCTAGGGGCAATTAGATGAGTGGATTAGCGTAAAATGGGTCTTGTGGGCTCATATCAGATGCGCCTGCATCGTAAGCGCAAAATTTTGCGTGCCTGGCGCAAATCCAGCCAGCTGCGTTGCAAGCAGGATAACACGGGAAATATCAAGCCAGGTGATATCCTTTTGGTCTGCACTTTGCGGAACGAAGCCGTTCGCATGCCGTACTTCCTGCAATACTATCGCAATTTGGGTGTGAACCATTTCCTATTCGTGGACAATGGCAGTACCGATAGCGTGATGGATCTGTTCGCTGGGAAAAGCGATATCTCTGTTTGGTACACGAACGGCAGCTACAAGAGCGCCAGTTTTGGTGTGGATTGGATGAATGCCCTAAAGCGCAGATATGCACATGGGCATTGGACATTGGTCGTCGATCCGGATGAGTTTTTCATTTACCCGTTTTGTGACAGTCGCCCAGTTCGAGCTCTGACAGATTGGCTGGATACATCCGCCATCCGCAGCTTCTCCGCAATGCTGCTTGATATGTACCCTAAGGGGCAGATCGACGAGTTTCCTTATCAGGCTGGCCAAGACCCGTTGGAAATCACTTCTTGGTTTGATGCTGGGAACTATTCCATCAAGAAGAACCCGCAATACGGCAACCTGTGGATCCAAGGCGGGCCAAGGGCTCGCGCGTTTTTTCAGGACAATCCGCAAAAGGCACCTGCCTTGAATAAGATTCCACTGGTGAAATGGGATCGTAACTTTGCCTATGTCAGCTCGACCCATGCGCTTTTGCCGCGTGGTTTGAATTTGGTTTACGAAGAATGGGGCGGCGAAAAACCAAGTGGGATTTTGTTGCACACCAAATTCTTGAATACCTTCTCGCACAAGGCGCAGGAAGAGCTGAACAGAAAGCAGCATTACGCCAATAGCATTGAGTATCAGGCTTATGCTGAAACGATGAAGAACCAGCCCGATTTGTGGTGCAAGTGGTCTGAGAAATACATCAACTGGCGTCAGCTCGAAATTCTGGGTCTTATGTCGAAAGGAAATTGGGCATGACACTTGGAGTGATCATGTTGGTGCACACCGATTTCCAACGCGCCGTTCAGGTCGCGCGCCATTGGGTGGCCGCGCAGTGCCCTGTTGTCATCCATGTGGATGCATCCGTATCACGTAAGGCCTATCGCGATTTTCGGGCAGAGCTGAAGTCTGAAGAGCTGATTAAGTTTAGCAAAAGACACAAATGCGAATGGGGCATGTGGGGGCTTGTTGCCGCGTCTCAAACCGCATCGGAGCTGATGCTAGACAGCTTTAGTGACGTCCGGCACGTGTTCCTGTCTTCCGGGTCTTGCCTGCCGCTGCGCCCCATTGCAGAGCTAAAGGCCTATCTCGATGCGCGTCCCGGCACAGATTTCATCGAGTCAGCGACCACAGCAGATGTCCCTTGGACACAGGGGGGGCTTGAAGCAGAACGCTTTACGCTGCGCTTCCCGTTCTCTTGGAAGAAAAAGCGGTTCCTGTTTGATCGCTATGTGCGCCTTCAACGGGCTGTGAAGTTTAAGCGCCGTATTCCCAAAGGCCTTGTGCCGCATATGGGATCGCAATGGTGGTGCCTGACGCGCAAGACGCTTTCTTCAATTCTGAAAGATCCAGATCGCCCGATCTATGATCGCTATTTCCAGAAGGTTTGGATTCCAGACGAAAGCTACTTTCAGTCTTTGGCGCGGCTGTATTCGACCAACATCGAAAGCCGGTCTTTGACCCTGTCCAAGTTCGATCATCAGGGCAAGCCGCATATCTTCTACGACGACCATTTGCAGCTTTTGCGCCGCTCGGATTGTTTTGTCGCGCGTAAAATCTGGTCGCGCGCGGATCGTCTGTACAAGGCCTTTTTGACAGAACCAGTTCAAGAGCTTTGCACATCTGAACCGAACCCCACAAAAATTGATCGCCTGTTTGCCAAAGCGGTGGAGCGTCGCACGATTGGTCGTGCAGGGCTTTATATGCAGTCTCGGTTCTTGGATCGTCATTGGGAAAATGGCGTTACTGCTTCGCCGTATTCCGTGTTTCAGGGGTTTGAAGAACTGTTTGAGGACTTCGAGCCATGGCTTGCAAAGGCGTCGGGATGTCGGGTGCATGGGCATTTGTTTGCAAAGGATCGCGCAGAATTTTCTGGCCGCCAGACTGTGATCAATGGCGCCTTGTCAGACAATGCAAATTTGCGGGATTCCAACCCGCAGGCCTTTTTGACAAATCTCATTTGGAACACGCGCGGTGAACGTCAGTGCTTCCAATACAGTCCGCAAGATCTACAAAAGAACAACTGGTTGATGGCCAAAGACCCGAATGCTCAGATTTCGGTGATCTCCGGCAGTTGGGCTATCCGATTATTTAAATCCAACCGTAGTTTCTCTGACCTCCGCAGCGAAGCGGCGCGCCTGCAGAAAATTGAAGCGGATTTTTTGAAGGCGATGCGGTCTCCTTGGTCGAAGGCGCGTGTTCGCATTTGGACAATGGCGGAATTCATCGAGGCTCCGATGGAACCGTTGCAAACCATTATTGATGAGATCGGGAAACACAGCCCTCGCCGTTTGTCTGAAGCGCCAAGAATGACAGATCTGACAGGGTTTGGGCAATTCTTGCAGAACCTGAAAAATCAGGGAATGCACCCCTATTTGATGGGTGATTTCTCGGTAACAACCGAGGTAAACAGCAATTCTAAACCGGCAAGCCGGCCTTATTTGGTGCGATAAACTATGAACCAAAACTTTGATTACTTCGTGGTGTTCGCCGAGATGCGCACCGGCTCTAATTTCTTAGAAGCGAATATCAACGCATTTGATGGGCTGGCCTGCCACGGTGAGGCGTTTAACCCGCATTTTATTGGCTACCCTAACAAAGAAGAATTGTTAGGCCTCTCGCAGGCGGATCGCGATGCTGATCCGATGAAGCTTGTCAGTGCCATCAAAGAAGACCCCGACACGCTTGGCGGATTTCGGTTTTTCCATGATCACGACCTGCGCATCTTAGAGCCGATTTTAGACGATCCGCGCTGCGCGAAAATTATCCTGACACGTAATCCGATGGACAGCTATGTCAGTTGGAAAATTGCGCAGGCGACGGGGCAGTGGAAGCTGACCGATGTGCGTAAACGAAAAGACAGCAAAGTGGTCTTTGATGGCGAGGAATTTACGCGGCACGTTGGGAAGCTGCAGGCGTTTCAGATTGAACTGATGAACGCCATGCAGCGGCGCGGGCAAACGGCGTTCTACGTGGCCTATGAGGACCTACAGGACATTTCGATCATGAATGGCTTGGCACGCTTTCTGGGTGTTCGCCAAGAACTTGAAGCGCTGGATGATAAGCTGAAACGCCAAAATCCTAGCCACATTTCAGAGAAGGTCGAAAACTTTGACGATATTCCAGCCGCGCTGCGAGACCTTGATCAGTTTAATCTAAACCGTACCCCAAACTTCGAACCGCGTCGTGGGGCCTCGGTGCCGAGCTATTATGTCGGCAAAGAGCTTGGTTTGAATTTCATGCCGGTCCAAGGGGGCCCGACAGAGACGATCGTTCGTTGGATGGCCGAAGCTGATGGTGTGACGGCTGATGAATTGCCTACTCAGCTGAACCAAAAGCAGTTGCGCCAATGGAAGCGCAAGCATCGGCCGCACCGCACCTTTACCGTTGTGCGCCATCCGGTAGAGCGTGCGCATTCGGTTTTCTGCAACATGATCTTATCCACCGGGCCGAACAACTATGGCCGCATTCGGCGCACATTGCGAAATCGGTTTGGTTTGGCGATCCCAGAAAAAATGCCAGATAGCGACTATGATGCAGCCGCGCACAAGGCGGCGTTCAAGCAATACCTAGAGTTTGTGAAAGCCAATTTGGCGGGGCAAACAGCGATTCGTCAGGATGGGTTCTGGGTCTCTCAGGCTAGCATTGTAACTGGCTTTGGGGTTCTGGCGTTGCCCGACGTTATTCTGAGGGAAAGCGATCTGGCTGAAGACTTGCCTGCACTCGCAAAAAAGGTTGGTCGCGATTTGGCAGCACCGCAGTTTGCGGATGAAGGGCTGCCCTTTAATCTGTCGGATATTTACGACGAAGACGTCGAAAAGCTGGCACAAGATGTGTACCAGCGAGACTATGTAACTTTTGGCTTTGAAAGCTGGGCGAGTTAAGCCGCCTGAACCGTGTCTGCTTCGGTAAGAATTGCAAAAAGCGTCGCTGGATCTGGGTTCGCACGCAGTTTCGTGCAGATCGCTTGATCGCGCAGCTTGCGTGAAATGAAAGCCAGCGCCTTTAGATGTTCAACACCGGCATTGTGTGGCGCGAAAAGTGCAAAGGCGAGATCAACAGGCTGACGGTCTACAGCACTGAAATCAATCGGTTTTCCCATGGCAACAAAGGCGCCATGTACTGTGTCCAAACCATGCAGGCGGGCGTGCGGCAAGGCAACGCCACGGCCCACACCTGTTGGGCCGAGCGCTTCGCGTTCTTGCAGGGCGTTCACAACCTCACCCGCATTCAAACCGTAGTTTGATGCAGCCAGGTCGCCAAGTTCTTGCAGCAAGCGACGTTTGCTTGAGGCGGCAGAAATCACTTTCACCGCCTCGGGGCGTAGGATCGTAGATAAGTCCATTTAGCCTGTATCTCCGAGTGGGATTATCCCATCTCTGTTACTGCGGGTCGATCCAACCAATGTTGCCGTCATCACGGCGGTAGACCACGTTTATCCCGTCTTTTCCCTCATTCCGGAACACCAGAACCGGTGCTTCCGCAAGTTCCATTTGCATGACTGCTTCTCCAACAGACAGGGACGGGATCTGGGTCTGCATTTCAGCCACGATCATGGGCTGCAATGTGTCCGGTTCCGCCTCATCCGAGGAGCTTTCGGTGGCGAGGATATAAGATGAAGCGCCGGAAAGTTCAACCGGTTCGGCGCG
Organism: uncultured Paracoccaceae bacterium; assembly: GCA_947499725.1. Classification (GTDB taxonomy): domain Bacteria; phylum Pseudomonadota; class Alphaproteobacteria; order Rhodobacterales; family Rhodobacteraceae; genus Cognatishimia. The sequence continues at coordinate 329,353 of CANMPK010000002.1, forward strand.
GTCGCGGTGGTGGTCCTTCAATCTGCGCTTGTAGCGACGCAGCTGTTTCTCCATTTTTTCGCTGCAATTATCGAAGGCGGCGTAAATTTCTGTAGCGCGGCCACGGGCTTGTGCCGTTAGGCCGGTTGAAAGGTGTACGGTAGTCTCACAAACAAATTCATGTGCACTTTTGGAAAACACAATCTGAGCATCAGTTGGACGTTCGGCATACTTGCCAACGACTGAGCCAAGCTCTCCTTGAACGTGTTGTTGCAGGGATTCGCCAATGTCGATCTGTTTTCCAGAAACTTGGTAGCGCATACGATCTCCTTCTAAAAAAACATACCTCAGCCTAGTCCACGCGCAAAAAGCGCACGTTGACTTAGATCAGTATGTTGGAATTAAACGCGTGAGCGGCTTGCTCGTCTCCAGCCCTTTCAATGAAGGGCGAGTGTTTCAGCAAGGCGAAGGTCACACGCGTCATACCCTCATTGGGGCAGTGAAAATCGTGTTTGTCAATCTTGACGGCGCAGTAAAATTTCTGATTCGAAGGAAACCTATTGAAAAATCAGGAAATTTTGAAGTTATCGCCGAGGTACACACGGCGCACGTTTTCGTTCTCGACCACTTCTTCTGGTGAGCCTGACATCAGCACTTTGCCGTCATGCAGGATGTAAGCACGGTCTACGATTTCCAGTGTTTCGCGGACGTTGTGATCGGTGATTAAGACACCAATGCCGCGTTTTTTCAGATCCGCGACCAAATGGCGAATGTCACCAACGGAAATCGGATCAACGCCGGCAAAAGGTTCATCAAGCAACAGGTACTTTGGATCAGCGGCCAAACAGCGGGCAATTTCAACGCGACGACGCTCACCGCCGGACAGTGCCAAGGAGGGCGCGCGGCGTAGGTGCTCGATCGAGAACTCTGACAGCAGTTCTTCAAGGCGCTTACGGCGCTTGTTGCGGTCCTTTATCGCGATATCGAGAATCGCCATGATATTGTCTTCGACGCTAAGGCCTCGGAAAATAGACATTTCTTGAGGCAGATAGCCAATGCCCAGCTTCGCACGGCGATACATTGGCAAGGTGGTGACATCTTGCCCGTCAATGATCACACGTCCCCCTTCGGGTACAACAAGGCCGGCGATGGAATAAAAGCTTGTGGTTTTCCCGCTGCCGTTCGGGCCAAGCAGGGCGACAACTTCGCCGCGTTGCAATTCCAGACCAACGTCGCGGATCACCACGCGCTTGCGGTAGCTTTTACGCAGGTTTTCGATGCGTAGACCGCTTTGGCCCTCGGCGACTTTCAGGTCTGGTTTGCTCATCAGTTCGCCTTTGGGTTCAGCACTGTACGGACGCGACCGTGCAGTTCTGCTGTACCAGAGGAAACATTCACTGACATGCGTTCTGCGCTCATAGAGTTGAAGCCCTGAACAAGCTGAACGCTACCGGTCATATTGATGATCTGTGTGTCCACATTGTAATCTGCATTTTGGGCCTGAGCGCTGTCTTTCCCGCTGCTGATGGACACGCCGCCAGAACCGACCAAACGCGCGATACCGCTTTGATCTTCATTATAAAAAACGTTCACACGTGGGGCTGTCATTGTCATGTTGCCCTGCGAGATTTTTACGTTCCCTGCAAACGTCGCGCTGCCTGTGTCTTGATCAACGGACAGGCTGTCAGCGGCCACTTCCACCGGTGCGTTTGGGTCGCTACTGGAGATGCCGAAGTCGACTTTGAAATTTTGGGCCATAGCTGCGGTTGCGAGACCCAGCGAGAGCGCAAAAGCAGTAGTCAAAGTACGAAACACAGCAAACCTCTTAGTTATTGCGGAGTGTATAGCAGGTTAACGCCATTTGTGAAAAGGAAACGCGCGCCGGCTTCTGGGCTGGCAGCGGTAAGTTGCATACCCCCAGCGGTGAATTCTCCGGCAGGGCCAGTGCCTGTAATTGGGCTTTCAGAGACAGCGGTGCCCGCGTTGATGTCCAAGCTAAGCGCTTCGCCCTGCAGGTTGTATCCGTTGGAGGATTGAATCTGAAGGTTTCCCGCCAGTTCGGCTTGCAGCGCAAGGCTGTTCATGCGCGCGGTGTCAGATTGGATTTGAACCGTGTTGTCCTCGTCCAACTTAATCCGTGCGTGCAAATCTTCCGCGTAGGTCACGCGTGCGTTTTCTGGGTCGGGTTTGGCAAATTTCGAATTTATTTCAATGGCATGACCATTGTCCGTTTGCCCTGAAAAATAGGGAGCCGTGATTTGTTGGTCTTTTGCCTTGGCTTCTAGTTCGACTTTGGCAAATGGAATCGCGCTGGTGGGGGATGTCGGTTCTGAAAACATAAACATCGTAGAGAGCGCGGTTAAGGCGATCAAAGGAAGACCGACCTTAAGCCACGCAATCACTTGCGAGTATGTGATCTCGCCCCGAGCCATCAGTGCGCGAAAATGTCCGTTTCGGGCCAGCCTTCAAGATCAAGCTTGGCGCGGGTTGGTAGGAAGTCGAAGCAAGATTGCGCGAGTTCTGTGCGGCCTTCGCGCTCCAAGCGCGTGTTCAGAACCTCGCGCAGTTGGTGCAGGTACAGAACATCTGAAGCGGCGTAATCTAGCTGCGCATCAGACAATTTCGGTGCGCCCCAGTCGCTCATTTGTTGTTGTTTGGAGATATCCACGCCCGCCAATTCTTGCAGCAGGTTCTTTAAACCATGGCGATCTGTGTAGGTGCGTACGAGCTTGGATGCGATTTTTGTGCAGTACACAGGAGCCGTCAAAGCGCCAAATGCGTTGTACATGGCTGCGATATCAAAGCGCCCAAAGTGGAACAATTTCAACACGTTAGGGTCTTCGAGCATCTTGCACAGGTTCGGCGCTTCGGTTTGTCCTTTGGCCACTTGCACCAAATGCGCGTGACCGTCGCCGCCGGACATTTGGATCACGCACAAACGATCGCGATGTGGATTAAGACCCATGGTTTCACAATCGATTGCGACGATAGGGCCAAGATCCAGTCCGTCTGGAAGATCGCCTTGATAAAGATGGTTTGCCATAAAAACCCCTGATTTCACTTCCTTCGCACTTACGTGTTTGGCGCGCTTGTTTCAATCTTTGCCGGTGGGGAAAGCTGCGAATTCTTGCGCAAAATAAGGTGTTTTGCGGGGTGGGAGGATCGCGCATCCCGTGGTAATATAGGCTAAGCTAATGAAAACTAAGGATAACATCATGAGCGACAAGCTTCAGCAGGTTCTAGACGCCATCGACGCCGCAAATGCCAAAGATCCACGTATGGACGAAGGCAAACCAGAGGCTTTGCTGTATGGCGAACGGATGAGCGAAGAGCTTTCTCGTTTGTTTCCAGAGGCTTGCGAAGAGTTGCAGATCGCTGCACGGGGCCAGCATATTGAACGCTGGGTGCTAAAACGCGCCGATTACCCTGAGGGGCGCGTTGGTTATTTGACGTGGCGCAAAGATTTGGCCGCACATCACGCAACTGTTGTGGGCGGCATGATGACGGATGCTGGCTATGATGCTGAATCCGTTGAAGAAACCGGCAAAATGCTGCGTAAGGAAGGCATCAAACGCAACGAATTGGTGCAGGCTTTGGAAGATGTGATCTGCTTTGTTTTCGTGAAATGGTATTTCGCACCATTCGCTGCGAAACATCCGGAAGAGAAGGTTTTGGACATCGTGAAAAAGACCGCGCGCAAGATGTCTGCTGATGCGCGGGCACGGGCGTTGCGCGAGTTTGACCTGCCCGAACATCTGGCAGCGGCCTTTATGTAAATCTTTGCTTAAGTGTACAATTCGCCCCTTTCAGGGTCTGAAATGTACAATTGAGTCGAAACCTGAAAATGGCGGCGCTGCGGCGCCGTTTTTTATTGGACGTTTTATTCGGTTTCGACTTGGCGGCCTCGCCAGAAAATGAACAGACCCGCGGCGACGATGAAGATGCTGCCGATGATCATATTCGTGGAGAGGGATTCGCCGAAGAAGACCATGCTGCAGAAGATACCCGAGATCAGCCGGCTGAAGCGGAAGGGCGAGACAAACGTGACCTCGCCTGTGCGCATGGCTTTCATCAGGCAGATGTAGGCGAGCACTCCGGCGACGATGCAGGCGAACATGAATAGGCCGCCTGTGGCGGTTGGGATGACGTAGGGCTCTGATTGCCAAAGCGTTAGCATACCCGCGCCAGCGATCACGGCGGTGAAGCCGTAGAGGCCGAGCAATTCGTTGCTGATTGTTTTAGGCGCTGCGCGGCTGGCGACGTCGCGTAGGGCGAAGCCGAGCATGCCGAAGATCGCCAGAATGGAAGACGCCGCAAAGCTGCTGCTGCCTGGGCCGACGATGATGCCAACGCCGATCAAGCCAATGCCCACGGCGACCCAGCGGCGCCAGCCGACTTTTTCGCCCAGCACCAAGGCGGCGGCGGCCAGAACCACGATGGGTGCGGCTTGCATGATGATGGTGATCGACGACAGTGGCGCATAGATCAGCGCCAGTACAAAGAACACGCGCCCCACGGATTCAAAGAAGAAGCGGATGATCATCGCTTTGGAGAGCACCTCTGGCGGGAAGAGCGATTGGCCTTTGCGCAGGGCCATGCCCGCATAGAACACCGCGCCGCCCAGTCCGAACAGCAAAACGACCTGCGTGATCGGGATGTGTTCGAAGGCGAATTTCATCATGGAGTCTTCCAGCGCGAAAAAGAACATCGCGCTGATCATCCAAAGGGCTCCAATTAAATTGGCGCGGTCTGTCGAAGAGGTTTGTGTCATGCGCCTACGAGGGGGTAAAATCTGGGGCAGGTCAATGGGGAAACGTGCTGGTCTGGAAAGCACATTTTAACTGGCCTATACGCGATAAGACGAATTGGATCAGAAGGGCTCTGTTTATGCTGGATTTCGTGGCCGTTGATTGGGGCGCAGAGCGTCTGCGCATTTGGTTGGTGGATCCGCAAGGGCAGGTGCTGGACAGGCGCGAGGTGGCGCGCGGCGCGGATGGGGCCTCGCCTGCGGAGGTGGAGGCGACGTTGTTGGCGCAGTTGTCGCAGGATTTGCCGGAGGGGCAAACGACGCCAGTGCTGTGTTGTGGCCAAGTGGGCGAGCCGGTGGTGTGGCAATCGGTGCCCTATACGCCTGTGCCGATGGCGCCTGCCAAAGCGCAGGTGATGCGCATGGTGACGGAAGACACGCGTATGGCTGTGGGTGTGCTACCTGGTGTGCAGCAGAAGAAACCGGCGGATGTGATGCATGGGGCGGAAACGCAGGTGGCGGGCTTCATTGATCAGAATACAGACTTTGATGGCGTGTTGTGTTTGGTTGGCGCGCAGACCCGTTGGGTGCGGATCAGTGCCGAAGAGATCGTGAGTTTTCAGACTTTCATGACCGGTGAGATGATGCGCCTGTTGATGGCGGGGCCGAGTTTGAGTGGTTTGGCGCAGGCGGATGTTTGGGACGAAAGCGCCTTTTTAGACTCTGTTTCTGATGGGATGAGCCGCCCGCAAGCGGTGATGAGCAAGCTGTATGGCTTGCACGCGGAAGGGCTGATTTCCAAGGATGCTGCTGGGCAAGGTAAGGCGCGGTTGATGGGCCTGTTGATTGGCAGCGAACTGGCTGGCGCGCGGGCTTATTGGCTGGGGATGGAGGTGGCCTTGGTGGGCTCGCCTGATCTGACGCCTCTGTATCAAGCGGCCTTGAAGGCGCAAGGCGTGATCGCTGCGCCTTTGGACGGGGATGCGATGACCTTAGCAGGTTTGCGCGCGGCGCGGGCGCAATTGGGCTAGGGATCTTTAGGGAGAAAGCGCCTTGTTAGAGACGTATATTGGCTTGGATCTAGGCACCTCTGGCCTGCGGGCCTTGTTGGTGGATGCGGATGGCGTTGCGCTTGGTTCTGCCGAGGCGGCCTGTTCGGTGAGCCACCCGCAGGCGGGTTGGGCGGAGCAAGTCCCAGCGGATTGGATTGCGGCCTGTGAGACGGCTTTTGCCGAATTGCGTGCGGCGCAGCCAGAGGGCTTTGCAGCGGTGCGCGGGATTGCGGCGGCGGGGCATATGCATGGGGCGGTGTTGCTGGATGAGCAGGACCGCGTGTTGCGCCCGTGTATCCTGTGGAATGACACGCGCAGCCATGCAGAAGCGGCGGATTTGGATGCGATTGCAGAGGTGCGCGCGCTGTCTGGGAATATCGTGTTTCCCGGGTTTACGGCGCCCAAGCTGAAATGGGTCGCGGCGCATGAACCTGACGTGTTTGCGCAGGTGGCGAAGGTTCTGTTGCCGAAGGACTACCTGAACCTGTGGCTGTGTGGCGGGCATGTGGGGGATATGTCCGATGCGGCAGGGACCTCTTGGTTGGATGTTGCCAAGCGGGATTGGTCTGACGCTTTGCTGGGTCACGGCAACATGCGGCGTGATCAGATGCCGGAACTGGTGGAAGGCAGCGCAAAAGCGGGTCTAATCCGCCCTGAATTGGCTAAATCTTTGGGATTGCAGCAGGGTGTGGTGATTGCTGGTGGCGGCGGGGATAACGCTGTTGCGGCCTGTGGTGTGGGCGCTTTGCAAGAGGGGGATGGGTTTGTGTCGCTGGGCACCTCGGGCGTGCTATTGGCGGCGCGGGATCGCTTTGCGCCGATGCCGGACACGGCGGTGCATAGCTTTTGCCATGCGGTGCCGGATCGGTGGTATCAGATGGGGGTTATTCTGGCGGCGACGGATAGTTTGAACTGGCTGTCGCGGCAGGTGGGGCAAAGGCCTGCGGATTTGGCGGGGGCCTTGCCGGATCAGATCGATGCGCCGGGGCGCGTACGGTTTTTGCCGTATCTGTCAGGCGAGCGCACGCCGCATAATGACAGTGCGGTGCGTGGCGCGTTTTTGAACCTTGATATCTCTGGTGGGCCTGCGGATTTGACACGGGCTGTGATGGAAGGCGTGGCCTTTGCGCTGCGCGATAGTCTTGAGGCTTTGAAAGCGACAGGTGCGCGGTTGGATCGCTTTTTGGCGATTGGGGGCGGGATGCAGTCGCCCTATTGGATCGAGCTTTGTGCAACTGTGCTGGACCTGCCGCTGGATGTGCCTGCGCGTGGGGAGTTTGGAGCAGCCATGGGCGCGGCGCGGTTGGCGCAATGTGCGGCGACGGGCGCGGACCCTGAAGAGATCATGACTCGGCCAGAGATCGCCCGCACGGTGATGCCTCGCGCGGAATGGGTGGGTGCCTATGAAGATGCCTATCGCGCATGGCGGGCGGCCTATCCGGCGATCCGTGATTTGGGGTAGGTTTGCAGTGAGGTCTTGGCTGCGAGGGGTGCGACCAAGACCTCTTGCAAGCAGCGATGCGCCCTAAAGAGCGCGCGCAGTTGATGCCACAACATTTGGGAGAGACTGTTGCATCATTGCCTGTAGATGTGCGGCGACGGCGGCACGCCAAGGGGCGTGGCCTTGCAGATCGCTTGGCACAAATCCGGAGAGGGCGTGAAGAGCGTTGCTGATCCCTTCGGCCGTGGTTTCATTTGCAAGAGCGGCGCGGATGTCATCGGCGCGGGGGTCTTGCAGGGTGTTTTGTTTTTCGACCGCGAAGGTCATCCATGCGGCAGCGGCAAAGGCGAAAGGATCGATGTCTTGGCCTTTGGCGATGGCGTCCAGCGCTGGCGCGAAGATGCGCGGGGGCAGTTTTTCGGTGCCGTCTTGCGCGATCTGGGCGGTTTCATGGGCGATGGATTTGTTTTCGAAGCGGCTGATCAGGTCGGCGCGGTAGGCGTCGATATCCACTTCGAGGTCAGGCAGGGTTGCTGCGGCGGCGCGCATGTGGCGGTCGACCAGTTTGGCGAGGTCGGCGTTATCCATCACGTCCCGCACATAGGTGCAGCCACATAGATTGCCGGCATAGGCCAGCATGCTGTGCGCGCCGTTGAGCATGCGCAGTTTCATCATCTCGTAGGGCACCACGTCTTGCACGAAGAGCGCGCCGCCTTTGTCCCAATCTGGGCGGCCATTGGTGAAATCGTCTTCGATGACCCATTGCGAGAAGGGCTCTGTTTCGATGGCGGCAAGATCACTGAAACCGGTGGCGGCTTGCGCGTCTTCCAGAGTTTGGGCTGTGGAGGCCGGGGTGATGCGATCGACCATCGTGGATGGGAAGGTCACGTTCGCAGCGATCCATTCCGCCAAGTTAGGGTCGATACGCTTGGCGAAATCCAGCGTGCCGCTGCGCAGGTGGGCGCCGTTTTCAGCGAGGTTATCGCAGCACAGCACCGTAAAGGCTGGCAAGCCAGCATCGCGGCGGATGCGCAAGGCTTTGACGATAAGGCCGAGCACGCCGGTCGGTGCGTCTGGGTTTTCCAGATCATGGGCCACAGCAGGGTGGCTGGTGTCGGCTTCGCCTGTGTCGCGGCGGATGCCGTAGGCTTTTTCTGTGACTGTAAGCGATACAATCTTGGTGCCTTCAGCGGTCAGCGCCTCGATCACTTGGGGCAGGGCGGCTGGGCCTGCCAGAACGCCAGAAATAGACCCTAACACACGGGGTTTCGTGCCTGCGCTGCTGCGTTCAAGCACTGTGTAGAGACCGTTTTGCGGGTTCAATTGATCGGCAGATGTGGTGCTGCGCAGGCTGACGCCGATGATGCGCCAGTCGCCTCCAGAGGCGGCTAGGGCGTCGTCTGTGTAAACGGCTTGGTGCGCGCGGTGGAAGGCGCCAAGGCCAAGGTGCACGATGCCGTTGCCGTGGTCGGCTGGGGTGTAGCCCGGTTTGATCACACCGTCTTTGACGGCGGACAGGTCTGTAAGGCGCGCTTGGGTCATGCGAATAGTCCGTGGTCTGTGTGGGCCAAGGCGGCTTCGATGCCGCGTAATTCGGCGAGGCCTTTGAGGCGGCCAATGGCAGGGTAGCCCGGTTGGGCTGGGCGGCCTTGATCGAACAGGATGTCTTGGCCGTGGTCTGGGCGCATTGGGATCTGCCAATCGGCGCGGCCTGCGGCTTTGCGTTTGGCTTCTTCTTTCAGAACCGCCGCGATGACTTTCACCATGTCGGTGCTGCCTTCGAGATGGCGGTCCTCGAAGAAGGATGCGCCGAGTTCGTCGCTGTCGCGGGTGACGTTGCGCAGGTGCAGGAAGTGGATCTTGTCGCCCATGCGTTCGATGATACCCGGTAGGTCATTGTCGGCGCGGGCGCCCAAAGAACCGGTGCAATAGGTCATGCCGTTGGCTTGGCTGTCGATCGCATCGAGGATGATCTTGTAATCGGATTCCGTAGACATAATGCGTGGCAGGCCGAGCAGATCAAACGGAGGATCGTCAGGGTGGCAGCAGAGGCGTAGGCCGAGGTCTTCTGCGGTTGGCACAACTTCGGTGAGGAAGTCGATGAAGTTCTGGCGCAGGCGATCTTTGGAGATGCCATCGTATTGTGCGAGGTGCTCGCGGACTTGGTCGAGCGAGAAGGATTCTGTTGCGCCCGGCAGGCCGCAGATCACGTTGCGGGCCAGCGCGTCGCGCTGTGCATCTGTGAGGGAGGCGTTGCGTTCTGTGGCGGCTTCGATCACGTGGGCGGGGAAATCGTTTTGCGCGCCGTCGCGTTTCAGCACGAAGAGATCAAAGATCGCGAAGTCGACGTTGTCAAAGCGCATACAGGTCGCGCCGTCTGGGCGGGGCCATGCGAGGTTTGTGCGTGTCCAATCCAGAACCGGCATGAAGTTGTAGCAGATCACCTGCAAGCCCGCATCGGCGAGGTGTTTCATGCTGGTTTTGTAATCGGCGATATGGGTTTTGTAATCGCCGGTCTGTTTCTTGATGTCTTCAGAGACGGGCAGGCTTTCGACCACATCCCACGCGATGCCGGTGGATGTGCCATCTGCGTGCTTTGCGATTTCGCGCTGACGCTGGGCGATTTCTTCCGGAGTCCAGATGTCACCGGTTGGCACATGGTGCAATGCAGACACCACGCCTTGTACACCGGCTTGCAACATGTCGGGTACGCTGACCAAATCTTTTGGTCCAAACCAACGCCATGTTTGTTTCATCGGGCTCTCCCTGCCATAAAGGTCTCTAGTTCTCTATCAATAGCAGCTTAGTTAGTGGTAGACTAGTATGGAAGTAAAGAGTTAAGTGTGTTTCACGCGTTTCATAAGGAGCCTTCATGCGCGCTGACATGACCCAAGTTTTGGATGCAAGCCGCCCGATTGGGCCGCAGGTTTATTGGCATCTGCGTCAACGCATTATTCTGGGGCAATTGCTGCCGGGGGTGCGATTGTCAGAAGCAGAAATTGCGCAGGAACAAGGTGTTAGCCGACAGCCTGTGCGCGAAGGGTTTATCAAGCTGGCTGATGAAGGGCTGGTTGAAGTGCGCCCACAGCGCGGAACCTTTGTGTGTAAAATCAACGTTGCTGCGGTGATGGATGCGCGGTTTGTGCGCGAAGCGATCGAGGCGGATATTTGCAAGCTGTTGGCGGATGCGCGGGATGTGGATCTTGTGGCGACACTGCGTTCGCAGATCGGTTTGCAGGCGCAAGCGGCGAACGCGAAAGACTATATGCGCTTTACGGAATTGGACGAATTGTTCCACCGCACATTGGCCGAAGCGACGGGGAAAACCCATGCGTGGCGGATGATTGAAGGTATTCGCTCGCAGATGGACCGTGTGCGGTTTTTGAGTGCGCAACACTTCCCGATGGAGCGTTTGGTGACGCAACACGTGGCTGTTGTGGATGGCATCGAGGCTGGTTCTGCCCAGCAAGCCGATACGGCGATGCGGATGCATTTGCGTGAAATTCTGGAAGACCTGCCGCAGATCGTGGCGGATCATTCTGACTTGTTTGAAGATAAAGGCGCCAAGGATGGCTGAATTTCTGAATCCGGATCGTTTGTTTCCGGCGGACCCGAGCACGCGCAAGATTGCGCGCGGCTTGTATGAGGGTGTGGCGGCGCTGCCGATTGTTTCGCCGCATGGGCACACGGACCCAAGCTGGTTTGCGGATAACCCGAATTTTGACGATGCGACCTCGTTGTTTTTGACACCGGATCACTATGTGCTGCGGATGCTGAAATCGCAGGGGCTGTCGTACGATGATCTGGGGGTGCCACGCAAAGATGGGGCGCCTGTGGCGGAGGGCCGTGCGGCTTGGCGCTTGTTTGCGCAGAACTTTCATTTGTTCACGGGCACGCCGTCGCAGTTGTGGATTGATCACGCGATGCAGTGGGGCTTTGGCATCAATGAACGCCTGAGCGCTGAGAATGCGGATCGTCTGTATGATGTGATTGGTGAGCGCTTGAAGGAGGATGATCTGAAACCGCGGGCGGTTTTGGATAAGGCGGGCATTGAGGTGATCGCCACGACGGAATTCGCTTTGGACCCGATGAAGCCGCAAGATCGGCTCGAGGCGCAGGGGCTGACAGAGCGCGTGCGTACAACATACCGGCCAGATGATGTGTGCGACCCTGATCGGGTCGATTTCGTGTCTAACCTAGCGAAACTGGCTGAGATGACCGATTGCGACACTGCCGATTGGGATGGGTTGATCGAGGCGCACCGTCGCCGTCGGGCGGTCTTCCGGCGCTTTGGCGCGACGGCGACGGATCACGGGGTGCCAACGGCACATACGGCGGATTTGCCTGATGCTGAAAAGCAGCCTTTGCTGGATCGCGTTTTGTCGGGCCAGATGCAGGCAGGGGATGCGCAACTGTTCCGTGCGCAGATGCTGACGGAAATGGCGGCGCTGTCTGTGGAAGACGGTATGGTGATGCAGATCCATGCGGGTGTGCGGCGCAACACAGACCCAAGCTTGTTTGCCAGCAATGGGCCAGACAAGGGCGCGGATATTCCGGCGCAGGTGTCGCCGGTGACGGACCTTGCGCCTTTGCTGAACCGTTTTGGCAATGCGCCTGGGTTCCGGTTGATCTTCTTCTGTCTGGATGAGTCGGTTTATGCGCGCGAGCTGGCGCCGATGGTGGGCTATTGGCCCGCGCTTTTGATGGGGCCGCCGTGGTGGTTCCATGACAGTCCGCGCGGGATTGCGCGGTATTTGGATGCGATGGTCGAGAACGCGGGGGTCTATAACCTTGCGGGCTTTAACGACGATACGCGGGCTTTGTTGTCGATTCCTGTGCGCCATGATGTGTGGCGGCGTGGGGTGTCGGCGTTCTTTGCAGATATGGTGGCGCGGGGGCTGATCAGCACGTCTGAGGCTGAGGGCTTTGCGGGCTACCTGTCGACCGAGGCTGCGCGCAAAGCGTATAAGATGGGCTAGGCGCCCATCTTGTTTGTGTTTAACCGACGATCAGCTGTTTGAGCTGAAGCGCCTCATGTTCCAGTTGGGTGAGGCGCAGGTTGACCACATCGCCAATGGTGACGATGCCAGCCAAAGCGCCATCTGCCAGAACAGGCATGTGGCGGAAGCGGCCATTGGTCATGCGTTGCAGCACGGTGACCAGCGCGTCATCTGGGGCGCAGGTGACCACATCTTTGGTCATCACGTCTGCCACCTTCAGTGGTAGGGTTTCGCCCGGCTTTTCGGCCAGTTTGCGCACGATGTCGCGTTCAGACAGGATTCCGCAGAGTTTGCCTGCCGAATCCGTCACCACCAGCGCACCGATTTTCTTTTCGCTGAGGCTTTGCACGGCTGTGTGCAGCGTATCCTCAGGCGAGATGGAAAAGAGCGCGTCGCCTTTGGCCTTCAGAAGCTCTGACACAGAGGCGTTTTCTTGTGAAAGATTGCTTTGCTGTGTTTGGCTGACATGGCGTGATTGTTGCGTGTCTTTGCGCATGGGTGCTTGATAAGACGTTGGCATGGATGCTCGTTCCTCCCAAAACTATTGCTGTCCTACTATAGGTGTAGCATAAGCCAGAATCGTTAAACGCGGAGAGAAAATTGGCTGCCCTGACCCTAACCCCTTTTTATGCAACGATAATTTTCGTGATCGCCTGCCTGTCAGGCGTGCAATATCGCCGTGTTTGGAAGGCCGAAGGGCCGAAATGGCAGCTTTGGCTGTTCGGCCTTGTGGCCGCCCTAGGGTTGCTGGTTTTGGGATTTTTGCCGCTGAAGGCCTAAGCGCTTGGCTTAGTTGATTTCAGCCTGCATACGCTCTGCCATTTTTTTGGCACGTGGGCATTGCAGACGGTCGCGCAGCGGGCTGTCTGGGTCGATGTCTTTGGAACAAACCAGACATTTATCGGCATCGGCGATGGCGTTGAGGCCACCGCAGCTGCCTTTGATTGTTTTATTCATCAGAATCACGCCCAGCGACATGCCGAGGATGACCAAAAGCAGCAGACCAAATGTGAACAGGAATGTTTCCATGGGGCTGTGCCTTTCTTGATGGTTACGCTGTCAGTGCTTTGAAGCGATCGTTTGCAACAGTCTTGAATGCAAGATCGGCGGAATCGGTGTCACGTTCAATGAACAAAACCGCGATGTCGTTTGCATTTGCGATTTCCAGACCACGCTCGCGGCCCAGAACCAGCATTGCTGTTGCCCATGCATCAGCCAGCATGGCGTTGTCGGCCAGAACTGTTGCGGAGGCTGTTGTGTGTGTGATTGGGCGACCTGTCACAGGGTCGATCACGTGAGAGAAACGCTGACCGTCTTTCTCGAAGTAGTTGCGGTAGTCACCGGAGGACGCAAGACCCAGACCGGAAATGCCCACAACATCCATCACGCCGCCGGACAGAGCCGCTGGCTTTTCGATGCCGATCTGCCATGGCAGACCGTCTGGGTTTTTGCCGGCTGCGTAAAGGTCGCCGCCGATTTCGATCATGTAGTCGTTCAGGCCAAGTGATTCGAGCGCTTTGCCTACTTTATCAGCGCCGAAGCCTTTGCCGATTGCGGACAGGTACACTTGTGTGTCGGCCTGCGTTTTTTGCAGAACGCCTGCGCCTGCTTTGATTTGCTGACCGGCGCGCGCTTGTGCGGCGAGGATCGCAGAATCAGTTGGAACTTGTGTCGTGCCGTTTGCACCGAAGCCCCACAGTTCGATCAGTGGGCCCATTGTTGTGTCGAAGCGGCCCAGAGACTGTGTGTGCACGTCTGCGGCTGCTGCCATGACAGTGGCCAGATCTTCGGAGACGGATACAGCGGAATTTCCGTTGTATGCGTTGAATTTAGAGATTTCTGAACCTGCGTCCCAGTTGGACATTTGCTGGTTTACAGTGGCCAGTGCCAGGTCGATTTGCGCTTGTGCGTCAGCTTCGCTTGCGCCTGCTTTGTTCACAGCAACAACATTATATGTTGTGCCCATAGTTTTGCCTGACAGTTTCAGGATGTTGTCGCTTGGCTTACATGCAGCAAGTGCAAGAGACATAACAATGAAGGAACGGCGGGATAGCGCGATTGGCTGTGACAAGAGATCACCCCTTTATCTAGGTTATTAAACCGACATGTTGACTAGCAATCAGGCTTGTCTTCGACATTAAAAGCGAATTCAACCCCAAAAGGTTCAATATACCGATAATAACCCACTTTCGTCTCGGCGCGACTTGATGCATAAGCCTGACAAAATTCCGTTAGAGGTTCGACACTGTGAAAAGCTTTACGCTCCGCAAAGGTCTGAATGTGCCCATCACTGGGGCACCGAAGGCCGATATCGAAGCTGCGCCAAAAGTCAGCACCTACGCCGTTCTTGGTGATGACTATATTGGCCTGAAACCCCGTATTCTTGTCGCCGAAGGTGACGTGGTTGGAGCTGGTACTCCGATCATGCTTAATAAAGACGTTCCCGAGGCGCAGATTGTGTCTCCGGTCGCGGGTAAGGTCAAAGCGATCAACCGCGGCGCGCGTCGTAAGCTGATCAGCGTAGAGATCGAAGCCGCAGACGGCGCGGCAGAGGCGGTCGACTTTTCCAATGTCGGTGATGTGGCAACGGCTGAAGGTCTGACAGAGCGCCTGTGCGCCGCAGGTCTTTGGACAGCGTTCCGCACGCGTCCTTATTCTAAGGTACCTGCACCGGGCACACGCCCTGCTGCGATCTTTGTGACGGCGATGGACTCTGAACCATTGGCGGCAGACCCTGCTGTGATCATCGCGGAAGACGCGGATGCCTTTAAGGCCGGTTTGGAAGCGATCACCGCTTTGACCGATGGCGCGACTTACCTGTGCTATGCGCAAGGCGCATCTGTACCGGGTGGCGATATTGCTGGCGTTGAAGCGGCGACATTCTCTGGCCCGCACCCTGCTGGTTTGGCAGGAACGCATATTCACTTCTTGCAGCCTCCTGTTGGTGACACACCTGTTTGGACGATTGGCTATCAAGATGTGATCGTGATGGGTCGTCTGTTGCTGACAGGTAAATACGACGCCTCTTGCGTGATTTCTTTGGCAGGCCCTGTTTGTGCGAACCCCCGTTTGGTGCGCACGATTGCCGGTGCTTCCATGGCAGAGCTGGCGGCGAACGATCTGCCAGACATGCCAGTGCGTATGATCTCTGGTTCTGTGCTGAGCGGCCGTGCCGGTGAAGGCGAGAGTGGATATCTGGGCCGTTATGCGCGTCAGGTCACTTTGATCGAAGAAGATAAAAAGCAAATTCCGATGGGCTGGATCCGTCCGATGTTTGCGAAATACGCGGTGCAGCCGGTTCTGGGCTCTGCCCTGTCTGGCCGCAAGTTCCCGCTGACATCTAACCTAAACGGTGGTCGCCGTGCGATGGTGCCGCTGGGCACGTTCGAAGGTTTGATGCCGCAAGACTTTTTGCCAACACAGTTGCTGCGTGCGCTGTTGGTGATGGATACGGACCAAGCACAGGCGCTGGGCGCTTTGGAATTGGACGAAGAAGATTTGGGTCTGGTCGGCTTTGCTTGCCCGGCGAAATATGAATACGGGCTGGCGCTACGCGATAGCCTCGCTAAGATCGAGAAGGAGGGGTAAACCTTGGGTCTGCGTAACTTCTTCGACCGGATCGAGCCGCAATTTGAAAAAGGCGGCAAATGGGAAAAGTATTTCCCAATTTACGAGATGGTCGAAAGCTTCCTTTACACGCCAAAGACAGTGACAACCGTCGCTCCTCATGCGCGTTCTTATATCGATATGAAGCGTATCATGACGTATGTCGTGATCGCGACGATCCCTTGTATTTTGATGGCGCTGTATAACACCGGCCTGCAAACCAATATGGCGATTGCCGAGTTTGGTGCGAATGGCTGGCGTGCTGCGATCATCGAGGCGCTGGGGATTGGCTTTGACCACACAAACCCGCTGGCAAATATGCTGCATGGTTTGCTGTACTTCCTGCCTGTTTACATCGTCACACTGGTGGCCGGTGGTATCTTCGAAGTTGTCTTTGCAACCGTGCGTAAGCACGAGGTGAACGAAGGCTTCTTGGTATCTTCCATGCTGTATGCGCTGATCGTTCCGGCAACGACACCGCTGTGGCAGGTGGCTTTGGGCATTATCTTCGGTGTCGTGATCGGCAAAGAAGTGTTCGGCGGCACGGGTAAGAACTTCCTCAACCCTGCTTTGACCGGTCGTGCCTTCCTGTACTTCGCCTATCCTGCGCAACTGTCTGGTGACAGTGTTTGGGTTCCGGTGGATGGTTTCACAGGCGCGACAGCGCTGGCGGTTTCCGCATCCGAAGGCTTCCAAGAGCTGGCTGGCCGCGGCATGAGCTGGTGGGATAGCTTCTACGGCTTCGTTCCGGGCTCTATGGGTGAGACATCCACATTGGCGTGTTTGCTGGGCTTGGCCTTCTTGCTGGCGACCAAGATTGCCAACTACCGTATGGTACTGGGCTGTCTGGGCGGCATGATCGGCTTCTCGCTGCTGCTGAACTGGATTGGTTCTGACACCAACCCAATGTTCGCAATGCCTTGGCATTGGCACCTTGTGCTGGGTGGTTACGCCTTTGGCTTGGTCTTTATGGTGACAGAACCTGTATCTGGCGCGCATACCAATATGGGCCGTTATATCTACGGTGCGCTGATCGGTTTCATGGTTGTGATGATCCGTGTGATCAACCCTGCCTTCCCTGAAGGTATGATGCTCGCCATTCTCTTTGGTAACGTGTTTGCGCCGCTGATCGACTACTTCGTTGTTCAGGCCAACATCAAACGTAGGGCAAAACGTCATGTCCGATAACGAAAACAAAACAAACGAACCGCAGGGCTTTATCCGCCGCTTCTTGGCTGCGCCGCCTGATTCTGTTCAAAAGACTGTCTTTGTGGCCGTAGCTTTGTGCTTGGTTGCGTCGATGATCGTATCTGCTGCGGCTGTGTCTTTGCGTCCGCTGCAAGAAGTGAATGCGCTGAAAGACAAGCAGGTGAATATTCTGCAAGTCGCGGGCATCTACGATCCTGAAAAAGACGTGCTGGAATCCTTTGCAGCGTTTGAGCCGCAGGTTCTGGAGCTGTCCACCGGTATGTTCACTGATCAGTTTGATCCGGCAACCTTTGATGACCGCGCGGCGGCTGACGATCCGGCGACCTCTGTTGCTTTGTCTGACGATCCGGCGGGGATTGGCCGTCAGGGTCAGTTCGTGACTGTGTATTTGCTGCGCGACGAGGCTGGGGCCATCGATAAGGTGATCCTGCCACTGCACGGCTATGGTTTGTGGTCCACGCTGTATGGTTTCATCGCGCTGGAAGAGAACGGCAACGACATCTTCGGTTTGCAGTTTTATGAGCACGCGGAAACACCGGGTCTGGGCGCTGAAGTCGATAACCCACGCTGGAAAGCGTTGTGGAACGGCAAGAAGCTGGCAGACGACGCGGGTGACTTGCAGATCAGTGTGACCAAGGCTGTTCCAGCCGCTGGCCCAGAGCATCACATCGATGCGCTGGCAGGTGCGACGCTGACAACAGTGGGTGTCCACAATCTTGTGAACTTCTGGATGGGTGAAACCGGGTACAAGCTGTTCCTGGACAACCTTAAAGCGGGGAAAGTGTAATGGCGCATAAACGCAGAGAAATGCTGATCGACCCATTGGTCGACAACAACCCGATTACCTTGCAGGTTCTGGGTATTTGTTCCGCGCTTGCGGTGACATCTTCCTTGCAGGTGGCTTTCGTTATGTCGATTGCGGTGACCTTCGTGACCGCCTTCTCTTCGATGTTCATCTCTATGATCCGTAACCAGATCCCTGGCTCGATCCGTATTATCGTTCAGATGGTCGTGATTGCCTCCTTGGTTATTCTGGTGGATCAGATGCTGAAGGCCTTTGCCTTTGAGATTTCCAAAACCCTTTCGGTTTTCGTGGGCTTGATCATTACGAACTGTATCGTGATGGGCCGCGCCGAAGCCTTTGCGATGAAGAACTCCCCAGTGGACAGCTTTATCGACGGTGTGGGCAACGGTTTGGGCTATGGCCTGATCCTGATGCTGGTTGGCGTGATCCGTGAGCTGTTCGGTTCTGGCAGCCTGTTTGGCATCACCATTCTGGAAACAGTGAACAACGGTGGCTGGTATGTGCCGAATGGCCTGCTGCTGCTGCCACCTTCTGCGTTCTTTATCATTGGTCTGATCATCTGGGCGTTCCGCGCTTGGAAAACAGAGCAAGTGGAAGAGCGTGAATACAAAATTCAAACGGTAGAGGCGCACTGATGGAAGGTTTACTCTCTCTCGCAGTCAAGGCGATCTTTGTTGAGAACCTGGCTCTGTCCTTCTTCTTGGGTATGTGTACCTTTATTGCGGTTTCCAAAAAGATCTCGACTGCGATCGGCTTGGGCATTTCCGTGATGGTCGTGCAATCGATCACTGTGCCTGCCAACAACCTGATCCTGACATACCTGCTGGCGCCGGGCGCGCTGGCATGGGCGGGCTTTCCTGATGTGGATCTGACCTTCTTGGGTCTGATTTCTTACATCGGTGTGATTGCGGCGCTGGTTCAGATCTTGGAAATGGTTTTGGATAAGTACTTCCCACCTTTGTACAACGCGCTAGGTGTTTTCCTGCCATTGATCACGGTGAACTGTGCGATCTTGGGTGGCTCTTTGTTCATGGTGGAACGCGGTTACAACTTTGCAGAGGCAACGACTTACGGCGTGTCGTCTGGCTTTGGTTGGGCACTGGCGATCACTGCGATGGCGGGTGTACGCGAGAAGCTGAAGTACTCTGACATTCCTGACGGTCTGCAGGGTCTGGGCATTACGTTTATCACTGCAGGACTGATGGCGATGGCCTTTATGTCCTTCTCTGGCGTGAAACTTTAAGGGATTACGAGCATGGCAACTTTTGGCCTTGGTATTATTCTATTTACCCTGATCGTTCTCGCTTTGGTGACGGTTATTCTGGCGGCGCGTTCGCGCCTTGTGTCCAGCGGTAACGTGAACATCACCATCAACGGTGAGAAAACCATTTCCGTTCCAGCGGGCGGCAAGCTGCTGCAAACGCTGGCGGAGCAAAAACTGTTCGTTCCTTCCGCCTGTGGTGGCGGTGGTACATGTGCGCAGTGTCGTGTGAAAATTCACTCTGGCGGCGGGTCTATCCTGCCAACCGAGGAAAGCCACATCACCAAGCGTGAGGCGTCTTGTGGCGACCGTCTGTCTTGTCAGGTGGCTGTGAAGCAAGACATGGAAGTCGAAGTTCCTGAAGAAGTGTTCGGCGTGAAGAAGTGGGAATGTACTGTACGTTCCAACGAAAACGTTGCGACCTTCATTAAGAACTTGGTTCTAGAGCTGCCAGAAGGCGAAGATGTGAACTTCCGCGCAGGTGGTTACATTCAGATCGAAGCGCCAGCGCACAGCCTGAGCTATAAGGATTTCGATATTCAGGAAGAATATCGCGATGACTGGGACAAGTTTAACGTTTGGCAGCACGAGTCTACCGTTTCTGAGCCGATTGAGCGCGCCTATTCCATGGCGAACTATCCGGATGAAAAAGGCCTGATCATGCTGAACGTGCGTGTGGCCTCTCCGCCTCCGGGCACCGAGGGCATTCCTCCGGGTCAGATGTCTTCCTACATCTTCAACCTGAAGCCAGGTGACAAGGTGACGATCTCTGGTCCGTTCGGTGAATTCTTTGCGCGTGATACGCAAAAAGAGATGGTGTTTGTTGGCGGTGGTGCCGGTATGGCGCCAATGCGTTCGCATATCTTTGACCAGCTGAAACGTCTTGAGAACCGCGATCGTAAGATCACCTTCTGGTACGGTGCGCGTTCTAAGAAAGAGATGTTCTTTGTCGAAGATTTCGACACGCTGGCAGAACAGTTCGATAACTTTGAATGGCACGTGGCGCTGTCTGATGCGCTGCCGGACGATGACTGGGGCGGGCTGACCGGCTTTATCCATAACGTTCTGCATGACGAGTATCTGAAAGATCACCCGAACCCAGAAGACTGTGAGTACTACATGTGTGGTCCTCCGATCATGAACCAATCCGTGATCAACATGCTTCTTGAGATGGGTGTGGATCGCGAAGACATCATGCTGGATGACTTCGGCGGATAAGATCAAAAACGGGCGTTGGAGCATTCCAACGCCCGCTTTGTTTTAGAGGTGGGGCGGTCTTGGTTTAGACCTGCCATGTGATGCCGGTGGCTTCCTCTGAGACTGTCCAGAGTTTGGACATCACCGGTTTTTCATACGCATAGTCATGCAGAGTGCCTTGGCCTACGGGGCCTACGGATTCAAAGCGGCCTGTTGGGCCGTATAGGGCGCGTTGGGCGAGGCCGTCTGCCGTGGCGCACATGACTTCGGGATAGGCGCCGCGTTCTGCGGATTGCACCAGCGGGGACTTGGACATCAGCCAATAGGTGATCCGCATGGGCAGGCTGCCGCTGGTGGAGATCAGCGATGTGGCTGAGGCGCCCGGGTGGCAAACATAGACTTGGGTGTGTTTGCCGGCTGCTTTGATTTTGTCTTGCAGTTCATAGGCGATCATCATCTGCGCCAACTTGCTGTGACAATAGGTGCGGTTGGGGTGGTAGTTTTGATCCCAGTTCATGTCGTCGAACTGCATGGTGCGCAGGCCCATTTTGTAGCCGAGGCTGGCAACGACGACGATGCGGCCTTTGCTGTCTTCGATGCGGTCAAACAGAAGGGCACAGAGGGTGAAGTGGCCGTAGTGGTTGGTGCCCATCTGGCTTTCAAACCCATCTTCAGTGAACCGCTGCTCTGGCACCTGCGCGATGGCGGCGTTGCACATTAGGGCGTCGATCTGTGGAGTGGTTTCCAGCACCTCGGCTGCGGCCTTGCGCACGCTGGCTTGGCTGGCCAAATCCATGCGGATGAAGCGGACCTTGGCGTCCATGCCGAATTCTTTCTTGAGGGCTTGTACGGCCTTGGTAGACCGCTCTGCGCTGCGGTTGAGCATGACAACCTGCGCGCCCTTGGACAGCAGGATGCGCGTGGCCTCGTATCCGGCGCCTGCGTTGCCGCCGGTGATGACATAGGTTTTGCCGGTGAGGGATGTGATGTGGTCGGGGGTCCAGCCTTTGCGGCCAAATGGGTTGTTTTTCATCTTGGGCTCCTTCCAGCTTATCGCTGGGTGTGTGGGTTTGATGAAACTGTAGATATGTCTTGGTTGTGTTCTCAAATAGGTTCAATGGTCGCTAATACTTGCCTATTCGTCTCAATGGGGTTGAGTTTGGCGGTTTTGGCTGCCTAGTGTTGGGGCATGAGCCAACAGTTGATCCAAGACATAGTCGCGCGCCACCTGACCGAGGATGGTTTGTTTGAAACCGGTATCGCGGGCGTGAAGCTGTTCCGCGTGACGGACCCTGTGCAATGCGCGCCTGTGGTTTATGAGCCGAGCATCGTGGCGATTGTCAGCGGCGCGAAAGAGGCCGTGCTGGATGGGCATATGTATGCATATGACAGCAGCCGGTATCTGTGTTGCCCGATGACGATGCCGGTTGAGGCGGGCACGCCTAAGGCGTCGCCTGACGTCCCTTTGATGGGGGTCTATGTGTCGTTGGATACCCGTGGCATGACAGAGCTGATCATGGAAGCAGATCGCGCCGTGGGCGCGGGACGCCGTGGCGGGCAGATTGAGGGTGGCTTGGCGCTGGCGGAATGGGACGGGGCCTTCAGCGACGCCCTGCTGCGGCTGGTGCAACTGGTAGAAACGCCCCGTGATGCGGCGGTGCTGGGCAAGGGGCGGCTGCGCGAGCTGTATTATGCGGTGCTGCAAGGGCAGGCGGGGCCTGTCGCGCGGCAGGCCTTTGGTGTGGGCAATGACATTGCGCAGGTCATTGAGCGTATGTCTGCACAGATGGACGAGACCGTTTCGATTGAAGAGATGGCCGCGCAGGTCGGCATGAGTCGCGCCGTGTTTCATCGCAAGTTCAAGCAAGCCACAACCATGTCGCCGATTCAATTCGTGAAATCGATCCGTTTGAACAACGCGGCGATGAGAATCGCCCAAGGGACCACTGTGAATGAAGCGGCGATGGACGTGGGCTATACCAGCCCGTCGCAGTTCAGTCGGGAATTTAAACGCATGTACGGGCAATCGCCACGGCAATGGAGCAATGCGCAGCAAATGCCACTGTCTTTGG
The DNA here is from genome assembly GCA_947499725.1 of uncultured Paracoccaceae bacterium. GTDB lineage: Bacteria > Pseudomonadota > Alphaproteobacteria > Rhodobacterales > Rhodobacteraceae > Cognatishimia. The sequence goes on from CANMPK010000002.1 coordinate 351,722, forward strand.
CTTAGGGGAGCGGCAAAACGCACTTCATCCGAGAGACTAATCTGTGAAACAGTTTAGAAAGGGAGGAAGTGGTGAGCCGTGAAGGGTTCGAACCTTCGACCTACTGATTAAAAGTCAGTTGCTCTACCAACTGAGCTAACGGCCCACATCGCTGTGCGTGAGGGGGCTTCTAAGAATAACGGCGGGGGGGGTCAACCCAAAAAGCGAGAAAAAATGCGCGTGGGTGGAATTACCTGATGAGCAACGTTATATGCGCTGACATGACAGAGACGCGACAAACGATAAAATTCGAGAAAATGCACGGTTTGGGCAATGATTTCGTGGTGATAGACGCCCGAATCCGTCCGGACGGGCTGACTCCTGTCTTGGTGACAGCCATCGCTGATCGCCACTGTGGTGTGGGCTTTGATCAGCTTGCCGTGATCGAATCGGGCGAAGCAGATGCGCATTTGGTGTTTTACAACAGCGACGGGTCGACTTCGGCGGCGTGTGGCAATGCGACTCGCTGTATTGCGCGCAAGTTGATGGATGAAACTGGGAAAGATTCGCTGACCCTGACCACCGAACGCGGCACTTTGTACGCCAAAGATGCGAACAATGGTTTGGTATCTGTGAACATGGGCCATCCGCAATTGGCGTGGGATGAGATTCCTTTGGCGCGTGAGATGGATACGTTGGAGCTGCCCTTGGATGGCGCACCAACGGCGACTGGCATGGGCAACCCGCATTGCACCTTCTTTGTGGATGACGCCGAGGCGGTGGATCTGGAAGGCCTAGGCGCCAAGTTTGAACATGATCCGCTGTATCCGCAGCGCACCAATGTGCAATTCGCCAGCCTTGTCGGTGAAAACCATCTGCGCATGCGTGTGTGGGAGCGTGGTGTGGGCGTAACGCTGGCCTCTGGCAGCTCGTCCTGTGCGACGGCTGTGGCCGCAGCGCGCCGTGGACTGACAGGGCGTCAGGTGCGGATTGATCTGGATGGTGGAACATTGCAGATCGATTGGGCTGAAGATGGCGTCTGGATGACTGGCGGCACGATGCATGTGTTCTCTGGTGAATTTACCCTCGATTTTCTGGAGGCGTCTCTCTGATGACGGCGCCTAAGTTCACAACACTCGGTTGTCGGCTGAACGCCTATGAAACCGAAGCCATGAAAGAGCTGAGCCAAGAGGCTGGGCTGAGCAATGCTGTGGTTGTGAACACCTGCGCGGTGACGGCAGAGGCAGTGCGCAAGGCGCGCCAAGAGATTCGTAAATTACGCCGTGAAAATCCGGATAGCCCGATCATCGTGACCGGCTGTGCGGCGCAAACGGAGCCCGAGACCTTTGCCAAGATGGAAGAGGTGACGCGGGTTATCGGCAACACTGAAAAGATGCAGCCGGATACATGGAAAAGCATGGCCAAGGATATGGCCGGTGATTTCATTGGCGAGACCGAAAAGGTGCAGGTGGATGACATCATGTCAGTCACTGAAACTGCAGGCCATTTGATTGATGGCTTCGGCACCCGCAGCCGCGCCTATGTGCAGGTGCAAAACGGCTGCGATCACCGCTGTACGTTTTGTATTATTCCTTACGGTCGCGGTAATTCGCGGTCTGTGCCTGCGGGCGTGGTGGTCGATCAGATCAAACGTTTGGTCGACAAGGGCTTTAACGAGGTTGTTCTGACGGGGGTTGATCTGACCTCTTGGGGGGCTGATTTGCCAGCGACGCCGAAACTGGGCGATCTGGTGATGCGGATTCTCAAGCTGGTGCCGGATTTGCCGCGGCTGCGGATCAGTTCAATTGATTCCATCGAGGTGGATGAGAACCTGATGCAGGCCATCGCAACAGAGCCGCGCTTGATGCCGCATTTGCATTTGTCGTTGCAGCATGGCGATGATCTGATTCTGAAACGCATGGCGCGTCGGCATTTGCGCGATGATGCGATCCGCTTCACGGAAGAGGCCAAACGCTTGCGCCCAGAGATGACCTTTGGCGCGGATATCATTGCGGGCTTTCCAACCGAAACTGATGCGCATTTTGAGAATTCTTTGAAGCTTGTGAAAGATTGCGATCTGACGTGGCTGCATGTCTTCCCCTATTCCAAGCGCGAAGGCACGCCTGCGGCGAAGATCCCAACGCAGGTGAATGGCAATGTGATCAAAGCCCGCGCAGCGCAGTTGCGTGCGGCAGGTGATGCACAGGTGGCTGCGCATTTGAAGGCGCAGCAGGGGCAAATGCATGCGATCCTTATGGAGAACCCCCACATGGGCCGCACAGAACAATTCGCCGAGGTGTCATTTGAAGCGCCTCAGGTAGAAGGCGCGATTGTGCAGGCCAAGATCATTGGTCAGGCGGGCGTGCAGCTGAAGGCCTAAGCGCGTTTTTCTGTCGCCAACACCGACAACCCAGCGCTTAGGATCAGGCCCATGCCGATCAAGGCCAGCCCAGATGGGACGGCTTTGAAGATCATCACATCGATGCCGATGGCAAAGACCAAGCCGATATAATCAAACGGCGCCAATGTGCTGACCTTAGACCGTTTGACAGCCTCGACCGAAATGAGGTGCGCCGCGCCGCCAAGTCCGCCGCGGATGGCGTGGGCTCGAAGGCTGTTGGGTAGAAGATTGCTCAGTGGTGCGCGAAGCCCCGCAAAGATAAAGATCACAAGCGCGGCCACGAAAGAGCGCCAGACCATGATTTGCCCAACCGGCAAGGTTTGCGCCAGATGATGCACCACAGAGGACATCGCGGTGAGCAATGCGACAGATAAAAGCCTTAATAAAATACCAGTCATTGGATAACTCCCGACCCACGTTAGCGCCAACATGGCTGGTATTGCGCGTCACACAAGATTGCATTTTGCCTTTGTTTTCGTCAGATACGAGTCATGAGTTTGATCCTATATAGTTTCCGTCGATGCCCCTATGCGATGCGGGCGCGTCTTGCGATTGCGGCCTCTGGTGTGCAGGTGGAATTGCGTGAAATCCTGTTGCGCGACAAAGCCCCAGCCTTTCTAGACACCAGCCCAAGCGGAACGGTGCCCTGTTTGAAGGCGGGCGACCAAGTGATCGACGAATCGCTGGATGTGATGATGTGGGCATTGGCGCAGTCTGATCCGCAAGGTTGGCTGGCCATGCCAGAAGCGGGACATGATCTCATAGCCAAGGCAGACGGTCCGTTCAAAAAGGCGCTGGATCGCACGAAATACCATGTGCGTTATGAGGATGCGGATCCAGAAGCAGAACGCGCCAAGGCGTATGACTTTTTGGCCGAGCTTGATGGGCTGATTGGCGACAAGCCTTACCTGTTTGGTGAAAGCCCAAGTCTTGCGGATATGGCGATTCTGCCTTTTGTGCGCCAATTTGCGAATATCGACAAAGCGCGCTTTGATGCAGAGGTTGGCGCCAATACGCGCCGCTGGCTGGAAAGCTTTCTCGCCTCAGACCAGTTTGCCGCGATCATGACGAAATATCCGGTCTGGGCTGAAGGCGATTCTCCGACCTTCTTCTTGACCTAAATACCTTGGGGGAGGTGGTGATCCCGAAGGATCACCAGCGGGGGCAAAGCCCCCTTGCCTCATATTCTTAAGCCGCTGCGTCCAGCAGGCTCGCGCGGGTTTTCAGAACACCCAGCGCAGCACGGGCCGCTTCGCGGCCTTTTTCGACGAAATGCGCGCGGTAGATCTCGTTGTGGTGATCGGTTTCTTGATACTGATGCGGTGTCAAAGACACGGACAGAACAGGCACGCCTGTGTCCAGCCCAACGCGCATCAACCCATCGACAACGGATTGCGCGACAAAGTCATGGCGATAGATGCCGCCGTCGACCACGAAGGCCGCGCAGGCAATCGCGCCGTATTTTCCGGTTTCAGCCAAATCTTTGGCCAGGAGTGGCATTTCAAAAGCGCCTGGAAGGTCGAAAACATCAACCTGCGCTTCGGGGATAACTTCGCAGAACCCTTCGAGGGCGCGATCAACGATATCCGCGTGCCATTGTGCTTTAATGAAAGCAAATCGGGTGTGTGTCACAGTGTTTCTCCTTTGGTCACGACACGTCACCCAAGGCGATCACGAACAGAGACACGCCTCTGGCATGGGGCGCGGTCTGTCGTTCTCTTTCATCCGGACTATCACCGTCGGCTCTGGCCTCTCACCAGATCTGCTGACACTTGGAAACCAAGCCGCTCGCGGGCTCATGGGGCTTTGCCCATATACCGCCGGTAGGGAATTGCACCCCGCCCTGAGAACGCGCGCAACTTGCCAATATTGGACATGAGATGCAACATCGGAATCGATACGACGTTTCGTCATGTTTTTATGCAGGTGATTTATGAAATTGATGTCTTCTCCGGCTTCGCCTTTTGGCCGCAAAGTCAAAGCCTTGTTGATTGAGACTGGGCAGGTCGATGAGGTCGAAGTGGTCACGGTGAAGACCAGCCCGCTTGCGGTCGATCCATTGGTGCAGGCTGCGAATCCCATTGGGAAGATCCCAGCTTTGATCCGCCCTGAGGGGCCTGCTTTGTATGATAGCAACGTGATTTGTCGCTTTCTGGACGCGCGCGTTGGGGCTGGGATGTATCCAGAAGCGCGGCTTTGGGATGTTTTAACGATTGAAGCCACGGCTGATGGGCTGATCGAGGCAGCTTTGGCTGTGGTCTATGAATCGCGTTTTCGCGATGCGTCGTTGCAAAATGCGGATTGGATGGACGCGCAGTGGGGTAAAGCGATGAAATCGGTCGGTGCGCTGAATGATATGTGGATCAGCCACCTGAATGGCCCTGTGGACATGTCGCATATCGCAGTAGGTTGCGCGTTGGGGTATTTGGATTTCCGCCATGCGGATAAGGATTGGCGGGCTGGGAATCAGGCTTTAGCAAAATGGTATGAGGGATTTGCACAGCGCCCCTGTATGCAGTGCACGATTCCTGCGGACCTCGCTTAATTGAAAAAGGGAGGCGTGGTGCCTCCCTTTCTGACATCGCATATGCGCTGTTTAGAACGCGTAGCTAAGACCAAAGTTCAGCGCGTTGGTCTTTAGGTCGGCATTGACTGTGCCGCCGCCGTCCAAAGACACTTCGTTTTGGGAATAGGTGAATTGGTATTCGCCAAAGACCGCCATCTTTTCGGTGATCGACATAGACAGACCCGCGCCAACGCGCAGGGCGGCGCCTGTCAATTGGTAGCCAAAGGTGTGCGTGCCGCCAGTTGGCTGGATGTCGACATGTGGAAGGGCGATACCAACGCCGCCCAGCACATATGGGCTGAGTCGGCCATTCCACCACTGGTCTTCCCAGCGACGGTGGATGTTGGCTGTGATGATGTTGTGACCATCGGTGAATTCAAAGCGATCTGCGCCTAAAGCGATGAGATCCGCGTCAGAGGCATAGGCTTTGGCGTGGGTGAATTCCAAACCATAGCCCCAGCCGCTTTCCCGCCACCAGACGCCGCGCAGGCCATAGTATGGCGGTGCGTCAAAAGAGCGGCCCTCTGGCGCGAAGGTGTGGTTGAATGGTGTGCCTGCAAAATCACCAGTAAAATTGCTGTGTGGCAGGGATTGAGTGCCGATATAGGCGCTGATTTCGAGTTCTGCCAAGGCTGGCGTTGCAAGAATCACACTGGTTACGGCGGTAGATGCTAGCAGTTTGCGCATAGCTGACCTCGTTAATTTCTAGGAAATATCGTTTTGAAACCCTTTTATCCCTTTCTAATTAGTTAAGGAAGCGCGACACATCAACGCTTTGAACACGTTCTTTTGAAAGGGCGCTGGACGCAGTGTTTTTGCTTCGCTAATAAGCGGGCTGGAGAGGCTGCGCTTGCGCGGCCCGAACCGGTATAGGCCAGTCCGGCCCAGAAATTGGAGTAAACCTCGTGTCCCACGCAGAAGATCACGAAGGCACCCGGAGGGATTTCCTCTATTACGCCACCGCAGGCGCAGGTGCAGTGACCGCAGGCGCCGCTGTTTGGCCATTGGTCAATCAGATGAACCCCTCCGCAGATGTTAAGGCTCTGGCCTCTATCCGCGTTGATACATCTGGCATTCAGCCAGGTACGCAGTTGACAGTGAAATGGCTGGGTAAACCAGTTTTCATTCGTCGCCGTACGCAAGAAGAAATTGACGAAGCCCGTGCGGTTCCGTTGGAAGACCTGACAATTGATGCAGCGTCCCAAAACGCGAACAAACCTGGCACCGACGCTGCGGATGAAAACCGCGCGATGGACGAATCCGGCGAATGGCTGGTGATGATCGGCGTGTGTACGCACCTCGGTTGTGTTCCACTGGGTGACGCAGGTGACTTTGGTGGCTGGTTCTGCCCATGCCACGGTTCTCACTACGATACATCCGGCCGAATCCGTAAAGGTCCGGCTCCTGAAAACCTTCCTGTTCCTGTTGCTCGTTTCGAGGGCAGCGAACTGGTCCTCGGATAAGGAGAGCGGACATGTCTGGTATTCCTCACGACCATTACGAACCAAAGACTGGCGCTGAAAAGTGGCTGCACAGCCGCCTGCCAGTTGTTGGTTTGGTTTACGACACACTGATGATCCCAACACCAAAGAACCTGAACTGGTGGTGGATCTGGGGCATCGTTCTGGCGTTCTGCCTGGTGCTGCAAATCGTCACCGGTATTGTTCTGGTGATGCACTACACGCCACACGTTGATCTGGCGTTCGCATCTGTTGAGCACATCATGCGCGATGTAAACGGCGGTCATATGATCCGCTATCTGCACATGAACGGCGCGTCGCTGTTCTTCTTTGCGGTTTACATCCACATCTTCCGTGGCTTGTTCTACGGTTCCTATAAGGCGCCACGCGAAGTCACGTGGATCATCGGTATGATCATCTACCTTCTGATGATGGCGACCGGCTTTATGGGCTACGTTCTGCCTTGGGGTCAGATGTCCTTCTGGGGTGCGACGGTTATTACAGGTCTGTTTGGTGCGATCCCATTCGTGGGTGACGCGCTGCAAACCTTCCTGCTGGGTGGTCCAGCGGTTGATAACGCAACCCTGAACCGTTTCTTCAGCTTGCACTACCTGCTGCCATTCGTGATTGCAGGTCTGGTGATCGTTCACATTTGGGCGTTCCACACAACAGGCAACAACAACCCAACAGGTGTTGAAGTGCGCCGTGGGTCCAAAGAAGAAGCTGAAAAAGATACGCTGCCATTCTGGCCATACTTCGTGATCAAAGATCTGTTTGGTCTGGGTGTTGTTCTGGTTGTCTTCTTTGCGATCGTTGGCTTCATGCCAAACTATCTGGGTCACCCAGATAACTACATCGAAGCGAACCCGCTGGTGACACCTGCACACATCGTTCCGGAATGGTACTTCTTGCCGTTCTACGCGATCCTGCGTGCGTTTGACTCTGAAGTTTGGGTTGTGATGTTTGCTGGCTGGGTCACAGGCGGTATCATCGACGCGAAGTTCTTCGGTGTTCTGGCGATGTTTGGTGCGATTGCTGTGATGGCGCTGACACCATGGTTGGATACATCCAGCGTCCGTTCTGGTCGTTTCCGCCCGATGTTCAAATGGTGGTTCCGTCTGCTGATCTTGGACTTCTTTGTCCTGATGTGGGCGGGTGCGATGCCAGCTGAAGGTATCTACTCCATGATCTCGTTGATTGGCGCGACCTATTGGTTCGCATACTTCTTGGTCCTGCTGCCGCTGCTGGGTGTGATTGAAACACCAACAGAAGCTCCAGCGACCATTGAAGACGATTTCAATGATCACTACGGCAAATCAGCCGAATAAGAGGAAACAGGATAATGCTTAAGAAACTTGCGATCTCCGCAGTTGCCGCCCTGTCCCTTTCGGCAGGTGCCGCAATGGCAGCCGGTGGCACTGGTCACATCGAAGACACTGCGTTCTCATACGAAGGCCCGTTTGGTGCCTTCGATCAGAACCAGCTTCAACGTGGTCTGAAAGTCTACACAGAGGTTTGCTCTGCGTGTCACGGTCTGAAATTCGTTCCAATCCGCACTTTGGCTGACGAAGGTGGCCCGCACTTCAGTGAAGCGCAGGTCCGTCAGTATGCGGCGGATAACTTCGAAGTGTTTGATGAAGAGTTGGATGACTTCCGCGCGGCGAAGCCTGCGGATTTCTTCCCAGCGTCTAACCTGGAAAACGCACCTGACTTGTCTTTGATGGCGAAGGCTCGTGCTGGCTTCCACGGTCCACAGGGCACAGGTATCAACCAGCTGGTTAAAGGTATGGGCGGCGCAGAGTACATCGTTGCTTTGCTGACTGGCTACACTGGCGAAACCAAAGTTCAGGCTGGCACAACCTTCTATGAGAACACTGCCTTCCCAGGTGGCTGGATCTCTATGGCGCCGCCACTGGAAGATGGTCTGGTTGAGTTTGACGATGGTCATGCAGATGATCTGCATCACGCATCCGAAGATATCGCAGCCTTCCTGATGTGGACTGCGGAACCTAAGATGATGGACCGCCAGCGCGCAGGCTTTGCGGGTGTACTGATCCTGTCCTTGCTGACAGTTCTGCTGTACCTGACAAACAAACGTCTGTGGGCACCGCACAAAGGCAAAAAGAAAGCCTAAGGTTTTCTGAAATGAGTTAGAAAAGCCCTGCCAATTTGGCGGGGCTTTTTGTTTTTGGGTGGTTTGAAAAGATGCTGCGCATTGGGGGCGCTGCCCCCAAACCCCCGAGGTATTTAGGCCAAGAAAAAGTAGGGGCTAGGGCGTTTGTTGCCACGTGACATGTTTGCAATTCGCAAGGCGCGCGAGGCGGGTGAGTTCTGCGTCTAGTTTGCTTTGGCGTGCTTTGGTCCATTTCGCGTTTGGTTCGGGCCAATGGTTGAGCACTGAGAGCGTGTTGGCTTTTCGGTCGGCTTTGGCTTCGATGCGGCCGACGAAACGATCCCCTTCGAGGATTGGGAAGACGTAGTAGCCCCAGATGCGTTTGGCGGCTGGGACGAACATTTCGTTGCGGTAGTTAAACCCAAAGAGGCGTTCGAGCCGGTTGCGATCGCGCACTGCGGGGTCAAATGGATTGAGAATGCGCAGGCGGGAGGTGGGGGCGGTGAGGTTTTGTAGGCGCTCTTGCAGATCGGGCGCGCCGAAGCCTTTGGTGATGCTGCCATCGGCGTTTTCGATTTCCACGGGGATGAGGCCTGCTGTGGAAAGCCATTGTTTGGTTTCTTGGGCAGAAGACGTATCCCAGAACTTCTGGATCTCGCCTTGGGTGCCGGCGCTGATGTGGTTGATGGCGGCCATGAGCAGCGTGTTTAGCTCATCCGCTTCGGACATTTGACGCTGGCGTAGGTCCGCAGGGAAGACGCGTTCAGGCAGGTTGTAGTATTTGGTGAACCCATCACGGAAGCATGTGGCCAGATCGCCGGTCATCCACATGTAATCCAGCGCTTTTTTATGGGGCGGACGGGCCCACATCTTTTTCTCGCCCTGGATTTTGGTGTCAAAATCATGGGTCGACAGCGCGCCTTCGGTGCGGATGCGGGATTTGATGTCGGACAGGTAGGGATCGCCGGATAGATCGCCGTGCCAGCGTTTGGCGGTGATCTCCATGCGGCGGAACTGGCGTTGCCATGCGGGCAAAAGCGCCATGGGCAGCACGCTAGCGTCATGGGTGAAATGTTCGAAGATCAACCGGTCTTTGGCCAGAAGCGGGTTCAGCATGTCCTCGCGGTAGTTTTGGTTGCGGCTCCAGAGGATATGGTGATGGGCGCGCGCGACCACTTGGATGGTGTCCAGCTGCACCATGCCGAGGCTTTGGATGATGCTGTAAAGATCAAGCGGACCTGTGGGCGCATCAGACAGGTCTTGGGACGCCAGCCAAAGCCAGCGCGCGGCGCGATTGGAAAGTTTGATAGGTGCCTGCACGATGCCCTCCGTTTGGGGCATCAAACAGGATCAGCGGGGTTGGATCAATCCAAACCGACGATATGTTGCTCGCCGCGTTCGCGGGCCAATTGCATTTGCTTTTGGCGCTCGCGGAAACGGGTTTTGTCGTGCTCGGAATATTCGTCGATGCACTGATGGCAGCTGACGCCCGCCTCGTATTCTGGGCGGTTTTGATCTTCTGGCATCAATGGGCGGCGGCAGGCGTGGCACAGCACGTGCGGGCCTTCTTTCAGGCCGTGGCCCACTGAGACGCGCCCGTCAAAGACGAAACATTCGCCTTCCCATGTGCTGTCTTCCTGTGGGACTTCTTCGAGGTACTTCAGGATGCCACCTTTCAGGTGGTACACGTCTTCGATGCCTTGGCTCATCAGGTAGTTGGTGGATTTTTCACAGCGGATGCCACCGGTGCAGAACATGGCGACGCGTTTGTTGTGGAAACGCTCTTTGTTCTCTTCCCACCATTTTGGAAAATCGCGGAAGGTTTCCGTTTCGGGATCGATGGCGCCTTTGAAAGTGCCAATGCCGACTTCGTAATCGTTGCGCGTGTCGATGGTGACCACGTCTGGGGATTGGATCAGCTCGTTCCAGTCTTCCGGATCGACGTAGTTGCCCACATGGGCTGTCGGATCAACGTTGGGTTGGCCGAGGGTCACGATCTCTTTTTTCAGTTTCACCTTCATGCGCGGGAAAGGCTTGGCGCTGGCCGTACTTTCCTTCCACTCAAAGTTGGCGCAGCCCGGAAGGGACTGGATATGCGCGATCACCGCGTCGATGCCTTTGCGTGAGCCCGCGATGGTGCCGTTGATGCCTTCGTGGGCCAGCAGAAGCGTGCCGGTGATCTGTTCTTTCAGACACAGGTCCAGCAAGGGCTGACGCAACGCAGTGTGGTTATCAAAACGCGTGAAGTGATATAGGGCGCAAACTGTAAACATGGCGGCCAAATACGCCGATTTTACCGCTTGGGCAAGCCTAGCCATTGACGACTTGGGGGCGGCGTCCTACCCATTGGGTAGATCAGGAGGCGCTGATGCATAAGGCTTTGATTGTAATCGATGTTCAAAATGATTTCTGCCCGGGTGGCGCTTTGGCGGTGCCTGAGGGGGATACCATTGTTGCGGGGATCAATGCGGCCATGGCCGGCGCAGATGCAGTGATTCTGACGCAAGACTGGCATCCGGCGGGGCATTCTTCTTTTGCCAGCAGTCATGACGGCAAGGCACCTTATGAAACGGTTGATATGCCTTATGGCACGCAGGTGCTGTGGCCCGATCATTGTGTGCAGGGCAGCCAAGGCGCGGCCTTTCATCCGGCGCTGAAGGCGGATGCGGCGGATATGATTATTCGCAAAGGGTATAACCCTGCGATTGATAGCTATTCGGCCTTCTTTGAGAATGATCGCAGCACGCCAACGGGCTTGCACGGGTATTTGCAAACGCGCGGCATTACGACTGTGCAGATGGTGGGCCTCGCCACAGATTTCTGCGTGCAGTTTTCTGCGCTGGATGCGGCGGCTTTGGGGTATGATGTGTCTGTTGCGCTTGATCTGTGTCGCGGGATTGATCTGGAGGGTTCGCTCGCGGCAAGCCTGACAGCGATGCGCGATGCGGGTGTGACGCTGATTTAAACGAGGACAGTATGGTCGATATTGCGACACGGGTGTGGAACCATAAGTGGAAGATCGACCCGATTGTGCGGTCTTTGATCGACACGGATTTCTATAAGCTGCTGATGTGTCAAAGCGTGTTTCGGAACCATCCGAACACGCAGGTGACGTTTTCGTTGATCAACCGCAGTACAGATGTGCCTTTGGCCAAGTTAATTGACGAAGGTGAGCTGCGCGAGCAGTTGGATCATGTGCGGTCTTTGTCGCTGACCCGCGGGGAAAGCACTTGGCTGCGCGGGAATACGTTTTACGGCAAGCGCCAGATGTTCCGCCCGGATTTCATGGAATGGTTCGAGACGCTGCGCCTGCCGGACTATCACCTCGAGCGTGTTGGCGATCAGTATGAGCTGACGTTTGAAGGCTCATGGCCTGAGGTCATGCTGTGGGAAATTCCAGCGCTGTCTGTCTTGATGGAACTGCGTAGCCGATCTGAATTGAATCGCATGAAACGGTTCGAGTTGCAGGTTCTGTATGCGCGGGCGATGACGCAGCTTTGGACGAAGATCGAAAGGTTGCAAGGCGTCGACGGTTTGAACATTGCTGATTTTGGCACGCGTCGGCGGCACTCGTTCCTGTGGCAAGATTGGGCTGTGCAGGCGATGGTTGAGGGGCTGGGCGAGAAATTCGTTGGTACGTCGAACTGTTTGATCGCCAAGAACCGCGATCTTGAGGCGATTGGCACCAATGCCCATGAGTTGCCGATGGTCTATGCGGCCTTGGCGCAAACCGATGAGGCCTTGGCGCAGGCGCCGTATCAGGTTTTGGCGGATTGGCATGAAGAGCATGACGGCAATCTGCGGATCATTTTGCCGGATACCTATGGCTCGCAAGGGTTCTTGCATCACGCTCCAGATTGGCTGGCAGGGTGGACAGGGATTCGGATTGATTCTGGTGACCCAGCGACAGCAGCCGAGGCGGCGATTGCGTGGTGGCAAGCAAGGGGGGAAGACCCTCGTGACAAACGCATGATCTTCTCGGATGGGTTGGACGTTGAAAAGATTTGCGCCTTGCAGGCGCAGTTTGGCAATCGCGTGCAATGCTCGTTTGGGTGGGGCACGTTGCTGACCAATGACTTCCGCGGGTTGACGGCGGGCGACCGTTTGGCGCCGTTTTCAATGGTGTGTAAGGCGGTTAAGGCGGATGGGCGGCCGACGGTGAAACTTTCGGATAATCCGAACAAAGCCATGGGCCCCGCAGAGGAAATCGCGCGGTACAAGCGTGTTTTCGGAGTGGGGGCGCAGGTCGCTCAGGATGTGATCGTTTAAGCAGCAAAAGATACTGCTGCCAAAAATTGTCAGGGGTATCTGTTAGCTTCTTCCTATCAACGCCGCGCTTTGCGGCGGCATACTAGGAGTGAACAGATGCCAAAATATATCTTTGCTTATCATGGGGGCGGTGCCCCAACGTCTCCGGAAGAAGGCCAGAAAGAAATGGCGGCTTGGATGGCGTGGTACGAAGAGCTCGGCCCCTCCATCGTGGATGGCGGCGCGCCGGTTGGCATGTCTAAAACTGTGACGGCTGGCGGGATCGAAGACAATGGCGGGGCGAACCCTCTGTCGGGTTACACGGTGGTTTCTGCCGCGGATATTGATGAGGCGATGGCCTTGGCCAAGGGCTGCCCGATCTTTGCCAAAGACGGTACGGTGGAAGTGGCGCCGATTATCGAGATGTAATTTTAGGGGCGGCTTTGGCCGCCCTTTCTTTTATCCAGTTCACATAATGGGCAATTTCGTGCCAACGGGGCTTTCGCCACCATATGAAATTAGGATAAAGTACCTGTATCGAGAAGGGATTGCCCAAAGAATGATCCGGGAAACGGACGAGGGCAGCGGAATTGAGGTTAGACACAGCTTGGAGGCTGTCGATATGGGAATGAATTTTAAACGTGTTATTGCGCGCGTCGGCGGTCTTGGCGCTGCACTGGCTTTGTCCGGCGGTGTCGCAATGGCGCAGGAAAGCAACAATCAGGTGGCTGCCAAAACTGATTGGAGCGTTTTCGAAGAGGCCAGCCCAAAGGAATGCTGGGCTGTGAGCACCTTCAAAGAAAGCGTGAACACACGTAATGGCGCGGTGGTTGCGGTGAACCGTTCACAGACATTGCTGATGGTTTTCTACCGCCCAACGCAGAATGTGCGCGGCCAAGTTGGATTTACGGGCGGCTATCCGTTTGCATCCGGCTCGACCGTTTCCATGCAGATTGGCGATACAAGCTTTGATCTGTTCACAGATGGCGAATGGGCTTGGCCACAGTCTGCAGAAGAAGATGCGAAGATCGTAGCTGCAATGAAACGCGGCTCTAACGCGGTTCTGACAGCGCGCAGTGGCCGTGGCACACAAACCAAAGACACGTTCTCTTTGCTTGGCTTTACCGCCGCTGTTGATGACGCGAGCAAGCGTTGTAGCTAAGCACCGGATGCTTTGAACAAGATAAAGGGTCAGGCGTTGTCTGGCCCTTTTGCTTTGCGGCAAGCATTGCCCCTGCCGCCGCTTTGCATTTTCAGATATATAGTGTAACTGACGGCCCTGATTTCCCGGAGACTCAGCCAATGACCACCAGCGCCCCAATCACGCAGGACGTTCACACCATTCCGCGCAAACTGCCTGAAGGCGGTAAGATCAACATCGTTGGTCTGACACGTGATGCCTTGCGCACAGCGCTGATCGAACACGGCACGCCGGAAAAACAAGCCAAGATGCGCATGGGCCAGATTTGGCAGTGGATCTATCAATGGGGCAAACGTGACTTCGCCGATATGACGAACCTGTCCAAAGCCTATCGCGCCCAGCTGGACGAGGTGTTCAGCATCGAGATCCCAGAGGTTGTTTCGCGCCAAGTGTCCACCGATGGCACGCGCAAGTATCTGGTGCGGATTGCGGGCGGTCATGAGGTCGAGGTTGTTTACATCCCTGAAGAAGATCGCGGCACGCTGTGTGTGTCTTCGCAGGTGGGTTGTACGCTGACTTGTTCCTTCTGCCACACAGGCACGCAGAAACTGGTGCGCAACCTGACGGCGGGTGAAATCATTGGTCAGCTGATGATGGCGCGGGATGATCTGGAAGAATGGCCTGAGCCAGGTGAGACCAACAAAGGCGAAGCGCGTCTATTGTCTAACGTTGTTCTGATGGGCATGGGCGAGCCGCTGTATAACTTTGAGAACGTGCGCGATGCGATGAAGATCGCGATGGATCCTGAGGGGATCTCGCTGAGCCGTCGCCGCATTACGTTGTCGACCTCTGGTGTAGTGCCAGAAATTGCGCGCACCGCAGATGAGATCGGCTGCTTGATTGCGATTTCTTATCACGCCACCACAGACGACGTGCGCGATGTGCTGGTGCCGATCAACAAACGTTGGAATATTGCCGAGCTGCTGAAATCTTTGGCGGCCTACCCAAACCTGTCCAATTCAGAACGTATCACCTTTGAATATGTGATGCTGGATGGGGTGAACGATAGCGACGAAGATGCGCATCGTTTGATCCAGCAGATCAAGAGCCACAACATTCCAGCGAAGATCAACTTGATCCCGTTCAACGAATGGCCGGGCGCGCCTTATAAGCGGTCTTCCAACAACCGTATCCGCGCGTTTGCGAACATCATTCATGATGCAGGTTTTGCCTCTCCTGTGCGTCGTCCGCGCGGCGAAGACATCATGGCGGCCTGTGGTCAGTTGAAATCTGCCACAGAGCGCGCACGCAAATCGCGTAAGCAGATCGAAGCAGAGGCGGGCATGGGCAAATAAGCCCGTCTTTGACCGAGCGATTAACCAAATCTTAGTATGCTATCGGCACCCTTAGGGGATGCAAAAAGTGACTGTGATGTTTGATCTTGATGCGCGGCTTTTGGCCTTGCTGCAACAAGATGCCGCCCGCCGTGGGCTCTCTGTGGCTGATGTCTTGCGCAACGCTGTTTCCACAGAGCTGCGCATGCGCCCTAGCTTTGTGGATGCGGTGCCGCCGCCCTCGATAGTGAAAGATGTTGTTTGAAACAAAAATGGCCGCCTTTTGGGGCGGCCATTTCTTTTCAGTGGTCAAGGGCAATCAGCGGCCTGGAACGGAATCGCGCAGCGATGTGCTGCCCCAGTTTTCAATCGCTGCCATGGCCTCATCAGCCGTTTCAACGAATTGGAACAGCTCTAGGTCTTCGGCAGAGATCGTGCCCGCATCGCTCAGCGCATCCCAATTGATGATCTTCTCCCAGAATTTACGACCAAACAGCAGGAAGGGCACGCGCTCCATTCGGCCCGTTTGGATCAAGGTCAGCGCTTCGAACAGCTCATCCAAGGTGCCAAAACCACCCGGGAACACGCAGATCGCACGGGCGCGCATCAAGAAGTGCATCTTGCGGATCGCGAAATAGTGGAAGTTAAAACATAGCTCGGGTGTAACGTACTCATTCGGCGCTTGCTCGAACGGCAATACGATATTCAGACCAATCGACGCGCCATCTGCATCGACAGCGCCGCGGTTGCCCGCTTCCATCACACCTGGGCCACCACCGGTGACGATCACATTGTGCTTGCCGCCAGAGGCTTTGGATTTTTCGGTCATCAGCTTGGCGAAGCTGCGCGCTTCGTCATAGAACTTGGACAGGTCCGCCAAGGTCTGCGTGCGGGCTGTGTCTTTCTTGCTCGGTTCAGGAATGCGCGCACCGCCAAACATCACGATGGTGCTTTCGATGCCTTGCTCATCTTGCAGCATCTGCGGTTTCAGCAACTCAAGCTGCAAACGCACAGGGCGCAGCTCGTCGCGGCACAGGAAGTCATCATCTGCAAAAGCCAACCGGTATTCAGGCGCACGCGTTTGCGGCGTATCTGGCACCTCTTGGGCAGAGCTGCGGTCGGTCTGCGCATCGCGCAAAGGTTTGCGGTGATCGTCAGTCATTCTTTCGTCCTTAAATCGCGTTTCTGCCCTAACGCCTATCCGGTTCGCTTCTTTATGGCCAGTCACCATGCCGCAAGAGGACAATCGGTTAATGACCTTTCGGCGCGTTTTCGCTATGAAGCTTCGAATCCTGACGAACGGAGCTAAAGACAATGTCAAACGCGCAACTGGAAACCGCGATCGAGGCCGCCTGGGAGGCTCGTGACACAATCACCCCAGCAACCACTGGCGAAACACGTGAAGCCATCGAAGACACGCTGAACGCGCTGGACAGCGGCAGCCTGCGTGTTGCCGAGAAACTGGACAACGGCGATTGGCACGTGAACCAGTGGGCGAAGAAAGCAGTTCTGCTGGGCTTCCGCATCAAAGATATGGAAGAGCAATCCGGTGGCCCGCAAGGCTCTGGCTGGTGGGACAAGGTCGACAGCAAATTCAAAGGCTGGGGCGACAACCAATGGAAAGCTGCTGGCTTCCGCGCTGTACCAAACGCTGTCGTGCGTAAATCTGCCTTCATCGCGCCAGGCGTTGTTCTGATGCCATCTTTCGTGAACCTGGGCGCATTCGTTGACGAAGGCACAATGGTTGATACTTGGGCCACTGTAGGTTCATGTGCGCAGATCGGTAAAAACGTGCACCTGTCTGGTGGCGTTGGCATCGGCGGCGTTCTGGAACCAATGCAAGCAGGCCCAACGATCATCGAAGACAACTGCTTCATCGGCGCACGTTCCGAGGTTGTCGAAGGCTGTATCGTCCGCGAAGGCTCTGTGCTGGGCATGGGTGTCTTCATCGGCCAATCCACAAAGATCGTTGATCGTGAAACCGGCGAAGTGATGTACGGCGAAGTGCCGCCTTACTCTGTTGTTGTGGCGGGCTCTATGCCGTCCAAGAACGGCGTAAACCTGTATTGCGCGGTCATCGTGAAGCGCGTTGACGAGAAAACACGCTCTAAAACCGGCATCAACGAGCTGCTGCGCGACTAAGCTACCTTCAGCTTTTTCTTGATAAAAATACCTCGGGGGGGGCGTTGAAACCTTGTTTCAACGGCGGGGGCAGCGCCCCCTCCCCGAAATCGCCAAACGAGGCTTCTGATGGACAAACCCAAAAAGAAATCCCGCCAACAGGTCTATACGCTGCTTGTGCAAGTGGGCCGTAAGGATGGGGATGGACTACCAAAGAAGGCCACAGGTGGCGCTTTGATGATTTACGCCTCTGGCGTAGACGAGGCTGAGGCTGTTCGCGAGACTGTTGCGATCCTCAAGCAGGCGGACTTATCGCCACTCGACGTTACGGGCTATGGCACCTTGGCCGAGCGTGAAGCGCAGGGTCACGACATTCACGATGATGAACGCGAGCTGATGCAGCGTGCGCTGGATGAAAACTCTGTCGTGGTGGCGCAGATGACACCTTTCTTCAAAGGCGAAGAAAGCGCGGGCGAGACGCCTATCCAATAAGGCTTAGTTCAGATCACCAAACCACTGATGGTGGATCTGATCATAACGCCCGTTCTCACGCAGCTTTAGAAGCGACTGGTTCAGTTGTTCTTTGAGCGTGCTACCGGATGGCATTGCGATGCCATAGTTCTCTCGTAAGAACACAGGCCCAGTCAGCATACCAACGTCTTTACCACGTGTTTGAACGTAGAAAGCCAGCACAGGCGCGTCAAACAGCACGGCTTCAATGCTTTGGTCCTCAAAGGCGGTCAGCATCTCTTCCAGATCACCGAAGGTCGTATATTGGATGTCGCGACGATCCATGAACTTGGCGGCAGTCGATCCTTCGATCGTGCCGACGCGCCGCCCATATAGATCGTTTACCGAGGTGACATTTTGGTTGATCGCACTCACGGTCATAGCTGCCGTGATCTGTGCAACGAAGGCGGACACGATGAACAGGGAAGACACCACAAGGAACACTGCAAAGACGCGACCAAGCGGCGAGCGCGGTACGCGTTCTTCGAAACCACCGTTCACAACCAGATTGAGTGCCCACCAGAAAGACGGGAACATGGCATCTTTGGCAGGGCGATCGAAATAGGGCTGCGCATTGCGTTCAAAGACCCACATCAACATGCCGCCGCCAAACAGCAAGGCAAAGGCCAAAATGATGGCGATCAGCAGGTCGGTGGACAGCAGAGCATTGAGCAAAGACACTTCATTGGTCGAGCGCTTTGGCATCATGACTTGAAGCCCGCTTTCAAAGATCGGATGGCTGAAATCCATGATCTCTTCCCGCTTGGACGTGATCGAGATATTGGCAATCGCCATATCCACTTGCCCAAGGTTCACAGCGGCCAGCATGTCGCGGAATTCAGGGTAGCGCTTGATGGTATAAGGGCGGCGCAGATCTTTGCTGATCTCTTCGATCAGGTCCATTGAAAAGCCGGTATCAGCGCCGTCTTGCACAAAGGAAAAGGGAGCCCGTGAAACCGTTCCAACTTGAATGGTTTGCGCGCTTAGTTCTGTCGTTAATAGGCATAAGCCTAGAAGAAATCCGAGAAATCGAAGTGCCATTTGCCGTCCCCACGTCTTAGCAGGGAGGTAAACAATCTCTTCAAGTGAAGCAAGTTTACGCAGCGCGAAGATGTGCAAGTGTTACGGCTTCGTAGTGTTTGAGCACCGGAAATGCGGTTTTCGGGTGCTCTGGCAGGGTTGAAGGATCAAACTGAGCCAAAATCGTTGCGCCCACCAGATCCTTTTTTCGGCGAATGCGACCGATTCCCAAGCTTTCCAAGGCGGTGCCACCAACGATAATAGCTTCGTGATCTGGCAGCAAAAGCTGAACATAGGTGACCAGCTTATGCCCTTCTTCGATCCGTGCGGAACTGTCGGCCGTCAGGTGCTTGACTGGCACCAACACGTTGTCTGCACCAAATAGATATTCCACTTGTGAGCCGCCCACAACGAGGCGGGCTTCGGGCGTGACGACGATATCTTTCTGAAGCCCAAAATAGGGCGCGCGCAGGCGCACTGGCTCAAAGGACCCTTTTGCAGGCACTGTGCGGCGCAAAGTTTGCAGCACTGGCACAGCTTCCCCTTGAAGGGTCATGACCAAATCTCCGCGTTGCAGTTCCCCTGCAGGGCGGGGGCCGTTGGGTGTAAGCACCGGAGCGGTTGGACAAATTGCGGGCATCGGGCCAATCGGCTCGACTTGATCTGAAATGGCCGCAAAGACCACATCTTCTGCCATTTGTCGCAGGCTTGACGGGCGGACCAGAGCTTCGATTGCGCGCGGAGAGAGACCAAGTGGCCTGTCGATCACGCGACGCGAAATGGTTTGGGTGCCCGGACGCTCGATCACTAAATGCGCCTTTTGTGCGGGTAGATCCCACGCATAGCTGATGCGGAAGAGTTCATTCTGCTCTTCAGTGTCATGAATGAGCGCCGCGTGGACCATTTCTTGCCCTTGGCGCACTAACAGATGAATGCCACCTTTGGGCATCGCATTGATCGCAAAGTCAAAGTCTTGTTCGGTTTGCAGGGTTAAGCCAAGCAAAGTTTGAGGTTTTGATTGGGACGTTAAACTCGCCTCAATCATAACCGTGCCGCGCTCAAGCGACATGGGCTCTTTCATGGCATCATGAAAGGCATGAGACTTTTGGTCTGCAAGGGCCAGCCAAGTCATAAGGCGCACCACATTTGTTTTTGTAAATTCATCTGACTGCTCATCCCGTTTTTTGATCGGGTTTCCTTACGCCTATCATGGCCTTGGCTGTTCCGACAAAGGTTTTCTGAAACTCTAACGGTGGTTTGCACAGAGGCCTGAATCAAGGTAGGCGTTTTGCAGAATTTACGAGGACCGTATGACCCAAGTTGACCCGATTGCCCTGACCGCAGAGCTGATCCGTTGCCCGTCTGTGACCCCTGAAGAAGGGGGGGCGTTGCAGTTGCTTGAAAAGCTGCTGAGTGAGGCGGGTTTTTCCTGCACACGCGTTGATAAAAACGGCATCAGCAATCTGTTTGCGCGCTGGGGCGACAAGGGGCACGCGAAGACATTCGGTTTTAACGGCCATACGGATGTTGTGCCGGTTGGTGATGAGGCGGCTTGGTCTATGCCGCCCTTTGGCGCGGATGTGAAAGACGGCATCATGTATGGGCGCGGCGCGACGGATATGAAATCTGGCGTGGCGTGTTTTGTGGCCGCTGCAATCGATTTGGTGCGTGAAACGCCTCCGGATGGTGCGTTGATCCTGACGATCACCGGCGATGAAGAAGCGGATGCGCTCTATGGCACCACTACATTGCTGGAATACATGGATGCGCAAAACGAACAGATGAGCGTGTGTTTGGTGGGTGAACCGACTTGCCCGAACACCATGGGCGAGATGATGAAGATCGGGCGTCGTGGTTCTGTGACGACGTGGTTCACCTTCAAAGGTATTCAGGGGCACGCGGCCTATCCGCATCGCGCCAAGAACCCATTGCCGGCCATGGCGAAGCTGATGGACCGCTTGGCCTCGCACGAGTTGGACCAAGGGACAGCACATTTTGATGCCTCTACGCTGGCTGTGGTGACGATGGACACGGGCAACCCTGCAACCAATGTCATTCCAGCAGAATGTAAGGCGACGGTGAATATCCGGTTCAACGATGCCCACACAGGCGCGTCTTTGACCGAATGGATCAACGAGATGACGGACGCTGTTGCGCAAGAGACGGGCGTGGAGATCGAGGCGAAGACACATATTTCGGGCGAAAGCTTCTTCACCCCTCCGGGGGATTTGTCTGGTCTGATCTCGGCGGCGGTTGAGGCGGAAACTGGGGTGACCCCAGAACTGTCGACCAGCGGCGGCACATCTGATGCGCGCTTTATGAAAAACCACTGTCCTGTTGTGGAATTCGGCCTTGTGGGCAAGACCATGCATAAGGTGGATGAATGCGTGCCTTTGGAAGAGATCACGCAGCTTAAGGCGATCTATAGCCGTGTTCTAAAGGACTATTTTGCATGAGCTGGCAGATTTTCCAGACCGATGATTTGACCCATCCACATGCCCTGCGGCGTGAAGTGTTTATGGGGGAACAAGGCATCACGGAAGCCGAGGAAATGGATGATCTGGATGGTCAGGCGATCCATATACTGGCGACGGTGGATGATGTGCCTGTTGGCACGGCGCGTCTGCTGACAAGTGGCACAACTGGTAAGATCGGCCGCATTTGCGTGGTGAAGTCGCAGCGCGGCACGGGGCTGGGCGCGGCTTTGGTGCAATATGGTATCGATCATTTCAAAGCCGAAGCAGGCATCACCCGTATCGCGCTGGGCGCGCAGAATTACGCCATTGGCTTTTATGAAAAGCTGGGCTTTCAGGTGTGCGGGCCAGAATATGATGACGCGGGCATTCCGCATCATGACATGGAGATCATCCTATGAGGCCGCAACTGGTCGTCATGGTCAAAGAGCCTCTGCCAGGCCGAGTGAAGACCCGTTTGGGTCGTGATCTTGGGATGACGGCCTCGGCATGGTGGTTCCGCCATCAGGTGGCGGCCTTGTTGCGCCGCATTGAAAGCCCGAAATGGGAGACCGTTTTGGCCGTTGCGCCGGATCATGCGGGGATGCAAAGCCGTGTTTGGCCTGAACATTTGCCGCGTATCGCGCAGGGTGGCGGCGATCTTGGGGATCGTATGGCACGCGTGTTTCGTAGTGCTGCGCCGGGGCCGGTGTGTATTATCGGGGCAGACATCCCAGGCATCACGAAAGACCGTATTTCCGAAGCCTTTCAAGCGCTTGGCAATCACGACGCCACCTTTGGCCCCGCACCAGATGGGGGCTATTGGTTGGTCGGAATGAAGCGAGTTGGCCCTGTGCCATCAGGCCTGTTTGAAGGTGTTCGGTGGTCTAGCGAACATGCTTTGGCGGATTCCAAAGCAACCATGAAAGATCTGCGTATTGGCCATGTGGCAACGTTGCGCGATGTGGACACAGTCGCTGATCTTAAAGCCTTGAAGCATCTTTCTCGGTGACGGCCCTTTGCGGGCGTGCTAGGCCGCAGGTATGAAAATGCCAACAAAAGCGGAAGTTCTGGAATGGATTTCCGAGAACCCGACCCTCACCAGCAAACGCGACATTGCCAAAGCCTTTGGCATCAAAGGGGCTGCGCGGATTGATCTGAAACGACTGCTGCGCGAGCTGGAGGCCGAAGGGCATCTGGAAAAACGCAAGCGCAGCTACAACGATCCGGATCGTTTGCCACCGGTGAGCGTGTTGAAAATCCTTGGCCAAACTGTGGATGGGGATTTGCTGGCAGAGCCGCTGGAATGGCATGGCAAAGGGCCGGAGCCCGTTATTTTCATGATCCTGCGCGCCTCTGATCCGGCTTTGGGTGAAGGTGACAAGCTGCTGGCGCGGCTGACCGAAGTGCAGGGCGAGGACTGGCAATACCAGGGTCGTTTGATCCGCAAAGTGGGCAGCAACCCGCAGCGTATTCTGGGCGTTTTCCGCCAAACCGCCGAAGGCGGGCGCATTGTGCCTGTCGATAAAGGTGAAAAAAAAGAATGGTTTGTGCCATCAGGCGCCATTAATGGCGCGAAAGATGGTGAATTGGTTGAGGCCGAGCAATCCGGCCCGCGCGGGCGTATGGGATTGCAGCGCGCAAGCATTGTAGATCGCTTGGGTGATCCCTCTGCACCAAAAGCTGTGTCGCTGATTGCGATCCATCAGCATGGGATTCCGGATGCCTTTCCGGATGAGGTGATTGCGCAGGCGGATGAGGCCAAGCCAGCGCCTTTGGGCAAACGCGAAGATCTGCGGGATATGCCCCTTGTGACCATCGACCCTGCGGATGCGCGGGATCATGACGATGCGTGTTTTGCCCATGCGGATGATGACCCGAAAAACCCGGGTGGCCATGTGGTTTGGGTGGCGATTGCGGATGTGGCGCATTACGTGACGCCGGGCTCTGCCTTGGATCGCGAAGCGAAAAAACGTGGCAATTCCAGTTACTTCCCCGATCGTGTGGTGCCGATGCTGCCGGATCGTTTGTCGGGTGATTTGTGTTCTTTGCACGAAGGTGTGCCGCGCGCCTGTATGGCGGTTCGGATGCAATTGGACGCAAAGGGCCATAAGATTTCCCATCGGTTTGTGCGCGGAATGATGCGGTCTGTGGCGTCTTTGAATTACGAAGAAGTGCAGGACGCGAAAGACGGCAATCCGAATGAACGCTGTGCGGAATTGATGGATGAGGTGATTGCGCCTTTGTATGCGGCGTATGAAGCCACGCAGATTGCGCGCAAGGAACGGGCTCCGCTTGAGCTGGATTTGCCGGAACGCAAAGTGGTTTTGACCGAAGACGGCAAAGTGGCTTCGATCAATTTCCGCGACCGTTTGGACGCCCATAAGTTAATTGAAGAGTTCATGGTGCTGGCCAATGTGGCTGCGGCAGAAGAGTTGATTGCGAAGAAATCGCCGCTGTTGTTCCGTGTGCACGAAGAGCCGAGCCCTGAAAAACTTGATAGTTTACGGGAGGTTGCACGCTCTGCTGGTTTCGTTTTGGCCAAAGGGCAGGTGCTGCACACCCAGCATTTGAACAAGTTGCTAAACGATGCGGCGGGCACGGAAGAGGCGGAGCTTATTAACCTTTCGACGCTGCGATCCATGACGCAGGCCTATTATGCGCCAAGCAACTTTGGCCATTTCGGCTTGGCGTTGCAGTCTTACGCGCATTTCACATCACCAATCCGGCGCTATGCGGATTTGATTGTGCATCGCTCTTTGATCGCGTCGCATGGTTGGGGCGATGACGGCATTACACCGCAAGATATTGAAAACCTTGAACAAACCGGCGGGCATATCTCGGACACCGAGCGCCGGTCTATGGTAGCGGAGCGCGACACAACCGATCGTTATATGGCGGCTTACCTAAGTGATCGTGTGGGCAATGAGTTCACCGGTAAGGTTAGCGGGATTGCGCGGTTTGGGGTGTTTGTGAAGCTGGACGAAACCGGCGCGGATGGGCTGGTGCCGATGCGCGAGTTGGGCCGTGAGTATTTCAAATATGACCAAGAAAACAATATCTTAGTCGGGTCTGAAACCGGTATGACCATTGGTTTGGGGCAGCGCGTTTTGGTGCGATTGTCCGAAGCTGTGCCGGTGACAGGGGGTATTGCGCTGGAGCTGCTGGAAATTGACGGGATGAAAACCGGCAAGGGTCCGCAGCGGGGGCGTGGCAAGCCGACGAAACGCAAGTATGGCGCGTCAAAAAAGAAGGCGGCTAAGACCAAGCGGAAGGTCTCGCGTAAGCGCCGGTAGGACGGTGCGTTAAGCTCTAAGAAAGGTGACAATTCGCCCCTTCGACTCGCTGAAATGTACATTTCGCGAGAGGGGCGGATGTGTGCGCTAAAGATCGGGACGATCTGGGCCCTTCAGATGATAGGTCAGCGCGTCTTGGATGAGGGTTGTCAGACGGAAGGGTTCGATCTGCGAGACATCTTCGAACAGCACCGCGCGATTGCCATCGAAACGATCCCATCCCGGAAAACGCGTGGCGTAGTTTGAGATCACCTTGCTTTGGCAATGGGCGAAAATCGCGAAGCTGGCGGATTTGTGCAGACCGATCCGCAGAGTGCTGGCGGATTTGCGGTTGGGGGTGATGTAGCTGGGCTGACCCCAGCGCAGCACCTCGGCCACGCCTTTGGTTTGGGGCAGGGACTCTGCCTGCTGCAAAATCAAATCGCGCAGGATCAGCAGCCCTTTTTTCGGAGCAGGGTCGTATTGATCGAAAACGGTTTGAATCTCTGGTGTCATGGTTTTGTCCTGTTTGGGTTTAGCTAGCAAAGCCTCTTGCCAAAAACTGACAGTAGGGTGGAGTATAGAAGAGAAATGTCTAGAACCGCTCGTCTTTTCCAATTGATGCAAGCTTTGCGGAGTTTGCCGCCGCCTGCAACGGCGCAGGTGTTGTCGCATGAGATGGATGTGTCTGTGCGCACGATTTATCGCGACATTGATAGCCTGCGTGGTTTGGGCGCGGTGATCGATGGTGAGGCGGGGTTTGGCTATACGCTGATTGAAGATGCCAGCCTGCCGCCGCTAGGCTTTGAAGATGACGAGCTGGAAGCCTTGGTTTTGGGCCTGCGCGAGGTCACCGCTGTGGGTGATCCGGCTTTGGCGAAGGCGGCAGAGGGTGCTTTGGCCAAGTTGAAGGCGCGTTTGCCGGAAGGGCAGGCGCATCGGTTGCGCCATGCGGTGTTGTCGGCGCGGTGGTTCAATCGCCCGCCAGAGCCTACGGTGGATGCAAAGATGCTGCGGCAAGCGGCTTGGGATGAGCGGCGTATTCGGTTTGATTATGCGGACGCCTTGGGCGCGAAGACCCGGCGCGAGGTTTATCCGCTGTCGATTGCGTACATGCAGTTAAGCCACTGTTTGCTGGCGTGGTGCCATTTGCGCAGCGACTTTCGGGCCTTTCGTTTGGACCGGATGTTGAATCTGGAAGTGCTGGACGAGAGCTTTCGCCCGCGCCGCGTGAGCCTATTGCGCGATTATATGGAGAAAATGCGCGCATACTCGCCTGAAGGGAAATGTTAACCAAAACACTGTTTTAAGCAGATGGAAAATCGGCTTAGCTGGAGGCAAGTGTACAGTGTGAGGTGGGCTATGCAGTTTGGTTTTTTGACCCGTTTGGTTTTGGGCGCCGGTGTTTTTCTTGGAAGCGCAGGGGCTGTTATGGCGACCGCGCCAGATCGGTCTTTGCGGCCTGTGCTGCGCAGCGAGACTGTGGGGGTGCAGGTGGCTTCGGTGCGGCCTGTGCTGCGGCCAAGTGTACAGGCTGACATTGCTGCGCCGGATGTGGTGCCGGCCAATGCGCGGTTTGAGGCTTGGATTCGCAGTTTCAAAACCCGCGTTGTGCGGCAGGGGATTTCGCAATCTGTTGTCGATCGCGCCTTTCGCGGTGTGTCGTATAACGCGGATGTTGTGCGGCGGGATCGTAACCAATCTGAGTTCACTAAGACGCTTTGGGAATATCTGGATTCTGCGGCCTCTGACAGCCGTGTGAAGAACGGTAAGGCGGCTTTGCGCAAACATAAGCGCAAGCTGGAAGCGATTGAGCGCAAGTACGGTGTTGAGAAAGAAGTTGTCGTGGCGGTGTGGGGGCTGGAGTCAGCCTACGGTGCCGTGCGTGGCGATACACCGATTATCGAAGCCTTGGCGACCTTGGCCTTTGATGGGCGGCGCGGGAAGTTCTTTGAGGCGCAGCTGATTGCGGCGTTGAAGATTTTGCAGAATGGCGACACCACGTCGAACCGGATGGTCGGCAGTTGGGCGGGTGCGATGGGGCATACGCAGTTTATCCCGACATCCTATCTGGCCTTTGCGGTGGATTTCACCGGCGATGGTAAACGCGATATCTGGTCGGATGATCCTTCGGATGCTTTGGCGTCGACGGCGGCTTATTTGAAACGGTCTGGCTGGCGGACGGGTCAGCCGTGGGGCGTTGAGGTGACCTTGCCGCGTGGCTTTAACTATGCGCTGGCGAACCGGAAGATTAAGAAGATGCCAAGCGATTGGGCGAGCCTGGGTGTGCGCCGTGCGGATGGTACTGCGCTGAAAAACTATGGCTCTGCGTCTTTGTTGCTGCCGGCTGGCAGCAAGGGGGCGGCGTTTTTGATCTTTAAGAACTTTGATGCGATTGAGCGGTATAACGCGGCGGATGCCTATGTGATTGGCGTGGGCCATCTGAGTGATCGGATCAATGGTGGCGGCAAGATCAAATCACGGTGGCCGCGCGAAGATCGTGCGCTGACCTTTTCAGAGCGTAAAGAATTGCAGCGTCGTTTGACGGCGGCTGGGTTTGATACGGTGAAGGTTGATGGGAAGATCGGGCCGCTGACGATTGATGCGGTACGGGCCTATCAGCGCTCGATTGGGGTAGAGCCTGATGGCTATGCGTCTTTGACGATCTTGAAAAAGCTGCGTTAACCAGCCTGAAGGGCGGCGCGCTCGACCGCGTAGCCGTCCATATAATCAGGGCGGTCGTTTTGGGCCTGCCACAGGCAATAGGCTGCCATGCGATAGTGAAAATGTGGCGCAAGCATGTGGTAGCGCTTGCGTGTCGTAGCATCGAACAGATCGAGGAACTGGTTTACCTCTGCCTTCGAAAGCGGGCTTCCGCGGTAAAGGGTCTGCATGGCGGGGGACAAAAAGATCGCGAGATCTTCCACCGCATCGCCAACTGCGGGGCATTGCCAGTCGATGAGGTGTAAGCCCGTTTCGTTCTGAATGAGATTGCTTGCAACGATATCACAATGCAGCAAAACCAGATGATCCGTTGGAGGCACTTGCTGGGTGGGGCGTAGGCTTCGCAGGGGGGCAGTTGCTTCGCATTTGTCTAAAATGGTATCGGCTTGCGTGAGGATTTCGGTGCTGCCGTTTGGCCCTTGTCGCAAGGGTTTTGGCGGCGCGACACTGTGCAGTGTTTGGATCAGGGCCGCCACTTTGGAAACGTCTGCGGCCCAGCTTTTACCGGGGATGGCTTGGTACAGGTTGCACTGTCCCGCCTTCAGCGAGAAACTCGCGAGCCATTGCGGGGCAATCCCCGTCGGGGCGAGATGGCGCAATAGGCGTGCCTCGGCGTCTGGATCGTTTGGAAACAGCGGATTGTTGGCCTGCGTGCGATAGAGTTTCAGCACCGCCGATTGTTCGGGGGTCTTTCCGATGAGGTGCCACGCGCTATTGCTGCGCCCGCCAAAAAGCGGGCGCCATTCGCCGGATGCGGCCCAGGGCAAAATGGATTGAACCTTTTGCCGCAAGCTTTCCGGAGGAAGGGCAAGCGCGAGTATCACGTGAATCCGCCGTTGTTTGAATGTGACGGACCATAGAAACAAACGTGTTTTGCAGCAAGCGTTAGGGTTGTCGCAGACCGCTGACTTGTGTGGGCGTGGTGAGGGAGCCGCCTTCTAGCATTAAGAAAATGCCATCGGTGTCATGTCTGGCTTCGGTAATTGTGGTGTAGACCTCTGCCGGAAGAAGCCCAAGGGATTCTTCATTCGCGTAGCTTTCGACAGAAAACGAATACAGGCCCGTTGGGACAGGGGTTCCGCCGGCATCCAGCCCATCCCAAAACCCGTTTTCGCTAGCGAGATCGATCGCCTCGCGCGCGACCTCGGTTCCGTTTTCGTTGGTCACAACGACCTCGGCGCTATCAGCCCCGATCACTTGAGACGGGATGAATTCTATCGGGTTGCCATCGAAATAGGCGCTTGCGGTGGTCCGCGCTTCCATGCCGATCCAGTTCGACAATTGAGACAGGCCCATCGCGCTGATTTCGGCCTGAAGGTTCGTGAGCAAATCGTTGGTTAGGACCTGTTGTTCGACAGAAGAAAAGGTTGCGAGCTGGGTTGCATAGTCTGTCGAGTCAATCGGGTTGAGGGGATCTTGGTTTTGCATCTGTGCCGTCAGCATCTTGAGGAAGGTTTCAAAATCAGAGCTGATGACCGGAGACGATGTGGCGGCGGCGGGGGTGGTTTGGCTGAGGGTGGTCGCGATTTCCATGGTCACTCCTAAAGGCGAAGGTCGAGGGTGGTTTCGGTGGCGATTTGACGAGGCGGGCGGGCCGGCAGATTGGTGGTGTCTTCTGTTGGTGTCATAACGGAAAGCTCTTCCGGTTCTTGCCTTGAGGCTTGGGCATGCTGGTTTTGGCCGAAGCTAAACGCGATGTCGGAAAAGCCGAGTGCGGCGAAGTTGCTGGTGAGCACGGGCAGGTGGCGTTTCAGCAGGTCGGCAGTTTCTGGACGGTCTGCCTGAATCATCAAGGTGACGCCCGTTTCTGTTGTTTGCAGGGTCATGCGCAGGCGACCGAGTTCTTCGGGATAGAGCTGCAATTCGGTTTGCCGCGTTTGGCTGGATTGAAGGTGGGCGACCATTTGCTTGGTCAGCTCTTGCGCGGATGTCGCCTCGGGTCGGGATTGGGGTGGGCTGACCGAGAGATCATTTGACGCGCGGGGCTGAGGAGGTTCGAACGCGGAGTCGGTCAGGCGGGGATTAGCGTCGTGATTTGTGAGATCGACAGGTGAAGATGTGGCGCGGGGCGGCAGCGTTGGCGGCGCTTGAATCGTGTCAGTTGTTCGCGTTTGCGGAGGCTGGGTTTCAGGGAGCAATGGCGCTGTTGGTGTGATGTGTTTCTGCCCATCATCCCGCCGAAGCGGGGCCTGTGCGTTGGGGAGCGGGGTTGGGGGCGCCAAGGTTGGGGCTGGGGCTTGAGGCGGAGCGCTGTGAACAACCGGTTGGACCGGTAGAGCGGGTGCTTGTTCTCGCGGTGCTAAGGGCGTGTTTGGCGCTGCGCTGGGCCCTTCAGATTGAACGTTTGGAGGTGGGGATGGATTGGTCGCTGAGATGTGTTGCGCGGGCGGCGACATTGGCTGCGTGGGGCGCGCCCGATGTGAAATCGGTTCAGCAGCAGGAGATGGCTGCGGCTTGATTTCTGGGGGTTGGAAAAGGGGCATTTGCGGTTGGGTCGGCGCCGTTGAAGGGGGCTTGAGATTGGGGTCGACCGGGGCGCTGATTTGAGCGGTGGGAACAGGGGCAGATGATTGCGGCACGGGAATAGGCGACGCTTTTGGCGCGGCGGGCTGAAGTGGTGCTGCAGGGGCTGGCAATCGCGCTGCGGCTGGCGTGGGCCCCAGAGGCGGCTGATGCGGTTTTGTGAGCACAGGTTGCACCATAAGATCTAGCGCGGTTGGGGCCGGGGGGATGGCCGCAACGGGCGGAGTTTCTGTGTTCACTTTTGCGTCTGGCGAATTTTCAGAAACGGGTGGATTTGCCTCGGGAAGGGCGGGTGGCGCTGTCGTTGGCTTTGGGGCGGAAAGGCGATCAAACACCGCAGCGAAGGGCATGTTGGCTGGTGGCGCGTTGGTTGAAAAAGGCGCATCCGCTGGCATTGGTTGCGCATGTGCGCCGTCCGAAGGGGCCGTATTGTCGCTTATTAGAGACTGTTTTTGTCTCTTCTTCAGCGGTAGCTCAGTGGTAGCGTTATGATCGCCTGACTCGGCTTGCTGACCCGCCGCCTGTGACGTTTGGGCGTTAGATCCATTTTTACCTAAGTTTTGTTTCGCTTCGACATTCAAAGCAGGCAACGGTTTGTTGCCACCTTCAACAGGCGTGACAGGAACAGGTGATGCAGGAATAGGAATGACGAACATTGCGACCTCGGATTTCTTCCAGACAATCCCAAAGTGGCGCAATCGCACTTACCAGATAATTAACTGTTTTCGATCAGCCTGAGAAAGAAACTTCAATTTGGAGATAGTTCATGACTGATCTTACCGCGCTCTCTGCGGGGCTGACCAAGACTGTACCGGATCAAAAACTGCGAGACGTTGCACAGGAACTCGAGGTGCATTTTTTGTCTGTCATGCTGAAGGAGGCAGGGGTTGGGCGCACGCCAGATGGGTTTGGAGGGGGTGCCGGGGAGGATCAATTCACCTCGTTTTTGCGGGATGAGCAGGCCCGCGCCATGGTTCAGGCCGGCGGTTTGGGGCTGGCAGAAATGTTTTTTCAATCACTAAAGGAGCGTGAAAATGCGCAATGACATTTTAGAGATTTTCGATGAAATCGAGGAGCTGCTGGAGCGTGAAAGAAAGCACGTGTTGCGCGGAGACCTTTCGAAATTTGCAGAGCTTTTGAATGAAAAAGAAGAGCTATTGCAGCGATTGTCTGGTGTGCAAACCGAAGAAAGCCCGCGCGTGCAGATGATGCAGTCGCGTATGCAATATAATCAAAGCCTCCTTGAGGCGGCCATGCGCGGCATAAAATCAGCGTCTGAACGGCTGCAAGATATACGGTCTGTGCGTGATGGCGTTGAAACTTATGACAATCGTGGCAAACGCAAACACTTACCCAATACAGGTGCACGTCGTTTCGAGCGCAGAGCGTGAGAAGTTGAGTCAAATGCGGGCAAAGGAATAGAGCGCGGTTAGAACTCCATTAGCACTTCAAAGCGCACAGTGAGCAGGCACCCGATGTGGTGGCGCAGTTCAACGTTATTGGGCTGCAACGTCAGAACGATGCTCTTGAACTCCCTTGTGGGGGAATTGTGCAACTCAGCGCAAAGCGCTGATTAATTAGGGAAGTGTTATAGCAACTTTCCAGGCACCCCCATGGTGCCCTTCGCCGCCCGATACTTTTTTACGTTTGATGATGACTGGCGCCAGATTAGACTGCGCTGTCATTTCACCACCTTTTTTACTCACCCAAGGCCAAGCTACCGTTGACGTGTTACGGAGGGCTTAACAGTTCAAATGCGAAGGAATGAATTGTTAGGAGGGGCGTGGTGTTTTCCCATATCGCCTCTGGCCGAAAGGGGCAGGGCATGGCAAAAGACTTGTCAGTTAACAGGAGCGGATCATGAGCGAAAACAGCGACGCAAAGTTCGGCAAGGGCTGCCATCTTCATTTGATTGATGGGTCAGCGTTCATCTTTCGCGCTTATCACGCTTTACCGCCGCTGACGCGGAAATCGGATGGTTTGCCGATTGGCGCTGTGGCTGGTTTTTGCAACATGTTGCATCGCTATGTGGAAGGCAACACTGGGCCAGACGCGCCAACCCATGTGGCCGTGATTTTTGATCACTCTGGCAAGAGCTTCCGCAACGATCTTTATGACAAATACAAAGCAAATCGTCCGCCTGCGCCGGAAGATTTGCGTCCGCAGTTTCCCATAACGCGCGATGCGACGCGGGCGTTTAATATCGCGTGCAAAGAGGTCGAAGGCTTTGAGGCGGACGACATCATGGCGACGCTGGCCTGTCAGGCGCGTGAAGCGGGTGGTCGGTGTACGATCATCAGCTCGGATAAAGATTTGATGCAGCTTGTGGGTGACGGTGTTGAGATGCTGGACGCCATGAAGAACAAGCGCATTGATCGTGAGGGTGTGTTTGAGAAATTCGGCGTTGGGCCGGAACGCGTTGTGGATGTGCAGGCGCTGGCAGGCGATAGCGTGGATAACGTGCCGGGCGCGCCTGGGATTGGTATTAAGACGGCGGCTTTGTTGATCAACGAATATGGTGATCTTGAATCGCTGCTGGACCGGGCTGAAGAGATCAAACAGCCGAAGCGTCGTCAGTCTTTGATCGAGAACCGTGCGCAAATTGAGCTGTCCAAACAGCTTGTGCAGCTGGATTGTGAGATGTCTTTGGACTTCACGATTGAAGACCTTGAAGTGCGCGATCCAGAGCCAGAGATTTTGACCGGTTTCTTGGCCGAGATGGAGTTCCGCACGCTGACCAAGCGCATTGCGGATCAGTTGGGTGTTGAAGCACCTGCGATCAATGAAGCGCCTGCGGCGGGTGGGGGCTCTGGTGCTGCGGCAGATGCGCCGGAGGATAAGCCTTTTGATGTGGATGCCTATCAGCAAGTCAGCGATGCGGCGGCTTTGCAAGAGTGGGTGGCCAAGGCGCATAAGCGTGGTTGGATTGCTGTGGATACCGAGACCACGGGCCTGAATGATATGCAGGTGGATTTGGTTGGTATTTCGCTATGTGTCGAGGCGGGTGAGGCTTGTTATGTGCCGCTGGCGCATAAGAAGGGGGATGCGTCTGATCTGTTTGGCGGCGATGAACTGGCCGAGGGGCAGATGGAGCTGGATGAGGCCTTGGCGATCCTGAAGCCGGTGCTGGAAGATGATGCGATCATCAAGATTTTCCAGAACGCCAAATACGACTGCAAAATCTTCAAACGCTATGGGGTTTCCGTTGCGCCGATTGATGACACGATGCTGATGTCTTACGCGATGAATGCGGGCATTCATAACCACGGGATGGACGTGCTGAGCGAGAGCTATCTGGATCACAAGCCGATCTCGATCAAAACGCTGCTGGGCACGGGAAAATCGGCGATTACCTTTGATAAGGTGCCGGTTGAAGATGCGGTGAAATATGCCGCTGAGGATGCGGATATCACGCTGCGCTTGTGGCAGAAGTTCAAGCCGCAGCTGCATCAGAAGCAGGCCACAACTGTCTATGAAACGCTAGAGCGCCCCTTGGTGCCAGTGCTGTCTGAAATGGAGATGCACGGGGTTCTGGTCGATCGCGATACATTGAGCCGCATGTCCAACGCCTTTGCGCAGAAGATGGCGCAGTACGAAGCCGAGCTGCACGAGTTGGCGGGTAAGCCGTTTAACGTACAGTCGCCTGCGCAGGTTGGTCAGATTTTGTTTGAAGATCTGGAACTGGAAGGTGGCAAGAAAACCAAGACCGGCCAATGGTCGACCCCTGCGGATGTGTTGGAAGAATTGGCGGCGAGCCATGATTTCCCCAAGCGCGTTTTGGATTACCGTCAGCTGCAGAAACTGAAGTCGACTTATACGGATGCGTTGCAGGATCATATCGATCCAGACACGAAGCGCGTGCATACGTCGTATTTGCAAACGGGCGCAAACACGGGGCGCTTTGCCTCGACTGATCCAAACTTGCAGAACATTCCGGTGCGTAGTGAAGAGGGGCGTCGCATTCGCGAAGCCTTTGTGGCGGCACCGGGCAATAAGTTGATCAGCCTTGACTATAGCCAGATCGAGCTGCGCATTCTGGCGCATATCGCGGGGATTGATGCGCTGAAGCAGGCGTTCCGCGATGGGCATGACATTCACGCCATGACGGCATCAGAAATGTTTGATGTGCCGTTGGATCAGATGACGCCGGACGTTCGTCGCCAAGCCAAAGCGATTAACTTTGGGGTGATTTACGGCATCTCAGCCTTTGGTCTGGCCCGCAATCTACATATTCCGCGCAGTGATGCGCAGGCCTTTATCAAGCGTTACTTTGAACGTTTCCCAGGCATTCGCACCTATATGGATGTAACCAAAGCCTTTGCGAAAGAGAACCTGTATGTGCAGACTCTGTTTGGCCGCAAAATTCATATGCCGCAGATCAATGCAAAGGGGCCTCATGCGGGGTTTGCGCAGCGTGCTGCGATTAACGCACCTATTCAGGGTACGGCCGCCGATATTATCCGTCGTGCTATGATCCGGATGCCAGCCGCCATCAAGGATTTGCCGGCGAAGATGCTGTTGCAGGTGCATGATGAATTGATCTTTGAAGTGGCTGAGGATGCGGTGGATGACACGATCGCTGTCGCGACTGAGATCATGCAGGGTGCCTCTGATCCAGCGGTGAAATTGGATGTGCCGTTGGTGGTGGATTCTGGCGTTGGCGACAACTGGGCGGAGGCGCATTAAGCGTTGCGT
The DNA here is from genome assembly GCA_947499725.1 of uncultured Paracoccaceae bacterium. Taxonomy (GTDB): domain Bacteria; phylum Pseudomonadota; class Alphaproteobacteria; order Rhodobacterales; family Rhodobacteraceae; genus Cognatishimia. The sequence goes on from CANMPK010000002.1 coordinate 386,285, forward strand.
AAGGTTCTGTTGTTTCCTGTGTTGCTGGGCTTTGCTTGCCTTTTGGCGGCGGCCTATGGTGCTGTGCATAACCAAATTTCCTACACGGTGGGCCCTGTCTATTTCCACGAGCTGAAGTTTCAGCAGTTCCGTATTGATGCGGCTCTGCATAACCGCATCGGCGCGGCTTTGGTGGGGGTGCAGGCGAGCTGGTGGATGGGCGTTGTGATTGGCGTGCCGATTTATTTTGCAGCCTTGTTTGTGCGCGGCACTGGGGCTTTTGTGCGGGCGTTTCTAAGGGCGGCACTTGTCGTGGTTTTGGTAGCGTTGGTTCTGGGTGTTGGCGCTGTTTTGGTGGCAGAGTTCACACTGACCGCAGAGACCTTGCCTGATTTTGTCGTGACACGCGACGTGTCCGATCCTGTGGGTTTTGCTAAGGCGGGCATCATGCACGATTTTAGCTATTTAGGTGGTTTGATTGGGTTGATCGCAGGGCTTGTTGTGGTTTTGCGCCGCGCCATGTCGTCGCGAAAGGCAGGGTAGCCTGCCTCTCGCTTTGGCTGTTTAGGAAGCCTTGCTGAAAATCCCAATCGAATTGCCAAACGGATCCACCGCATATTGAAAGCGGCCCACGGGCAGAGGGATCACGGGGCCGATGACGTCGGCGCCAGCTTTGCGGATGCGTTCGATGGTGGCTTCGAGTGTGTCAGGCGCATGCAGATGCACTGTCGGGCCGTTGCCATTTTCTGCAGGTTTACCGGGGTAAAGATGCCCCGCCGCATCGTCTTCGTTTTGCTTTGGGAACCATGCGACCTCGTTTGGGCCCATGTTGTCGCGTTTCATTTCGCAGTTAAACAGCGCCTCGTAAAAAGCAGTGCCTGCATCCAAATCGGTGACGGGGATTTCGCACCAGACGAGGGAATCTTGAACAGGGTAAGTCATGGAAAAGCTTCTTGATGTTGATGGAGCTTTCCTAGCAGCAGGCCCTGCCAGTTTTCGGCAGTTGGCTTAGACCTTGCTGGATTCAATGATCGGGAAGAAGGCCCCGCCAGAGCGGACGCCAAACCAGCCATCCTTATGTTCGCCAAGATCAACGAGGCGGTAGAAGGTCTTGCGGTCAATCAGCGCTTCAAGGTTGGCGCGGACCAAAACGTAAGGCGCTGGTTCGCCGGTGTCTGGATCCATAGAGACGCGAATGGGCGCATCTGGCCCTGCGGTGGTTGTGTCGCCCACATGGGTTTGAAACACCAATGTTTGTTCGCCGTTAACCTGTTGCACGTCAAAGTCGGTGGCAACGAAAGGGGCGTCGTCTACGGTGATGCCGACTTTCTCTGCCGGAGTCACAAGAAAGAAATTGTCATCATCCTTTCGTAAAACTGATGAAAATAGCTTCACAAGTTCAAAACGACCGATCGGAGTGCCTAAATAATACCATGTGCCATCTCGCGCGATCCGCATGTCTAAATCACCGCAAAACGGCGGATTCCATAGGTGAACGGGCGCTGGGCCTTTGCTTTTGGCCTGCCGCGCGGCGGCGGCGATGCCTTCAGCCGAAGGTGTTACAACATTTTGTGTACTCATAGTTTTTGCCATTTCCGCATAACCCGCTAGACTTAAAGTAAATATATAGAATGCAGGAGATTTGTCATGACCAATCCCGCAGACCTCGTTGGAGAGATCGAGGCCCTGAGCGATAAACTGGGGCAAGCCAAAGAGGTGATTACCAAACGATTTATTGGCCAAGAGCAGGTGGTGAACCTGACTTTGGCGTCTTTGTTGTGTGGCGGCCATTCCTTGTTGGTGGGCCTGCCCGGCCTTGGGAAAACCCGTTTGGTGGAAACATTGTCCACCGTGATGGGGCTGAATGGGAACCGCGTGCAGTTTACACCGGACTTGATGCCAGCGGATATTCTGGGCTCTGAAATTTTGGAAAAAGCCAAAGGTGGCGGGCGCGAGTTTCGATTTGTGCCTGGGCCGATTTTTTGTCAGCTTTTGATGGCGGATGAGATCAACCGCGCCAGCCCGCGGACCCAGTCCGCGTTGTTGCAGGCGATGCAGGAAAAGAAAGTGTCTGTGGCGGGTGAAGATCGGCCACTTGATGCGCCGTTTCATGTGTTGGCGACGCAAAACCCAATTGAGCAAGAGGGCACCTATCCGCTGCCGGAAGCGCAGCTTGACCGGTTCTTGGTCCAAATCGTAGTGCCTTACCCAGATCGTGAAACCGAGCGGGATATTCTGCTGTCTACCACAGGCGTTGTGGATGAGCAGGTGACGGATGTCTTTACGGCAGATGAATTGATCGCGGCCCAAAGCCTGCTGCGCCAAATTCCTGTCGGCGAAAGCGTGATGGAGCGTATTCTGGATATTGTGCGCGCTTGTCGTCCTGATGATGAAACTGCAAGCGAGCGCGTGCGCGATGTCGTGGCTTGGGGCCCCGGTCCGCGTGCGGCGCAAGCGTTTATGATGATGACTCGCGCTTGGGCATTGATGCATGGTCGCCTGTCGCCATCCGCAGAGGATGTGGCCGAATTGGCTGGTCCAGTTCTGGGCCACCGTATGGCACTGAACTTCGCGGCACGGGCGCGGGGCGAAGATATGAATGATCTGATCCGCGAAGTGATTGCCACAAGCCAAACACGTGAGGTGGCTGCTTGAGTACACACCCCCAATTGCGACGTCGCGCTGAAGCGGCAGCCTCTCGGTTGCCGCCGCTTTTGGCGCGTGCGGAGTATTTGGCCAACACGGTTTTATTGGGAGATCACGGGCGCCGTCGTTCGGGTCTTGGGGATGATTTCTGGCAGTATCGCCCGATGCAACTCGGCGACAGTTTTCGCATGATTGATTGGCGGCGCTCGGCCAAAGGCGATGCGCAGTTTGTGCGTCAACGAGAATGGCAGATCGCACAGTCTGTTTCGCTGTGGGTCGATAATTCTGCGTCCATGAATTACGCAAGCGGCAAGAACTTGGTGGAAAAGTCGGACCGTGCGCGCTTGATGGCGCTGGCGATATCAATTTTGATGATCCGCGCCGGAGAACGGGTTGGCTTGGCTGGTTTAGAACTGCCGCCAAGACGTGGCGATGGGCAGATTTGGCGTCTCTCCGAGATGCTGATGCAGGATAGTGTGGATGACTATGGGAGCCCAGAAGCCCGGGCGATGATTCCGCAGTCGCGCGCCGTTTTCATATCGGATTTCATGGGCGACATTTCCGTGGTGGAAAGCGCTTTGACGAAAGCAGCGGATCGCGGCGTGCGCGGGGCATTGCTGCAGATTTTGGACCCCGCCGAAGAAGAGTTTCCGTTTCAGGGCCGTGCTATCTTTGAAAGCATGCAAGCGCAGGTGCGTCATGAAACGCGCAAAGCCAACGATTTGAAAGACCGCTATGTGGCGCGTTTGGCAGAACGAAAAGACCGCATGCGCCAATTGGCCCGTGCGACGGGGTGGGTGTTTGAAACGCACTTGACGAATGCACCGGTGCAGCAAGCGCTGTTGTGGCTGTATCGCGCGATGGAAAGGGGGCAGTGATGTTTGGGCTGTCTCTTGGTTTTACCGCGCCTTGGGTTTTGATCGCCTTAGGTGCTTTGCCGGTTCTTTGGGTGCTGTTGCGGGCTGTTCCACCTGCGCCTATTCGTCGGCGCTTTCCTGGCGTGGTTTTGCTTCTTGGATTGGAAGACAAAGAGAGCGTGATGGACCGCACGCCGTGGTGGCTCTTGTTGCTACGGATGGTGTTGATCGCGTGTGCGATTGTTGCTTTCGCGGGGCCAATTCTGAATCCGAAGGCGCAAGGTGCTTCCAATCGTCCGCTGTTGGTTGTGTTAGATGGCACTTGGGCCAGTGCGCCGGAATGGCGTCGCCAGAGTGATGTCGTGGTTGCCGCGTTGCAAGAGGCCGATCGCCAACAGCAAGAGGCGGCCATTTTGCGCCTGACCGCGCCAGAGCAGCCTGACTTTTTGCCAGCGAGTGTCTGGACGCGGCGGGTGACTGAGTTTGAACCACAATCGTGGCAGCCCAACTTTGCCAAGTTAGAGCCTATTCTGGACACTCTTTCGGAACGGAACTTCGATACGCTTTGGGTGTCAGACGGTTTGGTTTTCGGGGGCCGCATCGAGGTTTTGGAAGCGTTGGAAGCGCGGGGCGAGGTGCGCGTTGTGCAATCTGATGCGCCTGTATTTGCCTTGCACAGCCTATCGCAGGCAGAAGGTGTGTTGACTGTGCAGGCCAGAGCATCCGTTCCGGTGACGACACAGAAAACAGTCTCTATTTTGGGGACTGACCCCTCTGGTGTTGAGCGGCTTTTGGCGCAGGGTGTTTTGGACTTTACCGGTGAACCTTTGGCCAGCGCTGAATTCGCTTTGCCTTCAGAGCTACGCGGCCGGATCACACAGTTTGAAATTGAAGGCGTGTCTTCTGCTGGGGCGCGCTATTTGACCGACGATAGCATTCGGCGTCGCGAAATTGGTGTTGTGCAGGTGGGAAGCGATCGAGAAGGGCTCGAGCTTTTGTCCCCAACACACTACCTAAGGCAGGCGTTGATCGAAACGGCTGACTTGATCGACGGACCTGTTTCGGAAATTTTGCCGGCCAACCCAGATGTTATCATCTTGGCCGACATTCCTGCTTTGGCGCCTGATGATGAGGCTGCGTTGGCAGAATGGGTGGAGGCCGGTGGTCTATTGTTGCGGTTTGCTGGACCGCAAATGGCGGCGAGCGATCTTAGTCGTGATGAAGAGCATCCGCTGATGCCCGTGCGCTTGCGTGTAGGTGGGCGGACGGTTGGTGGTGCGATGAGTTGGGGTGAACCCAAAGCACTGGCGCCTTTTGCGGCCAATAGTCCTTTCAAAGGCTTGTCGGTGCCAGAAGATGTGCGTGTTACCGCGCAGGTGGTGGCACAGCCCGACCCCAATCTGGCGGATCGCGTTTTGGCAGAGCTGAGCGATGGCACGCCTTTGGTGACACGTAAAACCTTGGGGCAAGGGCAGGTGGTGTTGTTTCATGTGACCGCGAATGCAGAATGGTCCGGTTTGCCGCTGTCGGGACTATTTGTGCAGATGTTGGATCGCTTGACTGTATTGTCAGCGGCGGGCGAGGATCAAGCTGCAGCCATGGAAGGTACCAATTGGCAACCGGTGCGCGTTTTAACGGGCAGCGGGCGATTGATTGACGGACAAAGCTTGGTTGGCGTTGAGGGCAGTGCTTTGCTGTCAGAGGCGGTTGGTCCAAATATGCGCGCCGGCCTGTACCGCGATGGCGTGCGTAGTTTTGCGCGGAATGTTTTGCGCGAAGATGATGTGATGGAGCCATTTGTTTGGCCTGCGCATGTGCCAGTCTCTGGCTATGAAGCGCCGGCAACAAAAGAGCTGACCGTTTGGTTTTTGACCGCGGCCTTGGTGTTGCTGATGGTGGATACGCTGGTGTCTTTGTTGCTGTCAGGGCGGTTGCGCGGTTTCGGTTTGGCGGCATTGGCTTTGGTTGTGGTGCAATCGACGTCCGAGGCTCAGGCGCAGAGTGTGGACCATGGGGCTTTGGCCGATGAAATCGCCTTGGCCTATGTGGTCACAGGAGATTCAGCACTGGATGCCTTGTCTCACGCAGGGCTTTTAGGTTTATCGACAGTTTTGAACCGTCGCACGGCTATTGAGCCCGTGGCGCCACGAGGCGTGAATTTGGAAACGGATGAATTGGCGTTTTTCCCGTTTCTTTATTGGCCCGTTTCAGCCGATCAACCCGTGCCGTCGCCTTCGGCCTATGATCGGGTGAATACCTATCTGCGATCGGGCGGTATGATTTTGTTCGATACCCGTGATTCCGATTTGGCGGGTTTTGGCGTGGCCAGCCCCAATGGTCGTAAATTGCAAATTCTGGCACGCGCCTTGGATATTCCGCCGCTCGAACCTGTGCCATCCGATCACGTGCTGACACGAACATTCTATTTGTTGCAGGACTTTCCGGGCCGTCATAGCAATCGCGACGTTTGGGTTGAGGCCGCGCCTCCTGATGCCGAGCAAGTCGAAGGCATGCCGTTTCGAAACCTCAATGATGGGGTAACGCCCGTTGTGATTGGCGGAAACGATTGGGCTTCGGCTTGGGCAACGGATGCCCGAGGCGTGCCTTTGTATCCTGTTGGGCGCGGCGTGACGGGTGAGCGTCAGCGCGAGCTGGCGTATCGGTTTGGTGTAAACCTGATCACCCATGTTTTGACGGGCAACTATAAGTCGGATCAGGTGCATGTGCCCGCATTGTTAGATCGGTTGGGCCAATGATTGGATCTATCCTGTTTGAACCCTTGCTGCCGATCAGCATTATTACCGCTCTGGCCGCAGCTGCCTTTGTCATGGTTGCCTTGTCCTTGTGGCGCGGGCTTCCGGGCTGGTGGTGGCGCGGTCTTGGGGCCTTCGTGGTTTTGGCTGCACTTATGGGGCCTGTGTTGCAACGCGAGAGCCGTGCCCCCCTATCGGATATTGTCTTTTTGCTTTCAGATGAGACGGCGAGCCAAGATTTGGGTGTACGGAAGACGCAGACCGAGCAGGCGCTCACGACCTTGACTGCACGTTTGGAATCTCGCGGGAACACAGAGGTGCGACAGCTTCGTATTGGGGATGCCTCTGATGATGGTGGCACAGCGATGATGAACGCTTTGTCCGAGGCCCTAAAAGCCGAGCCGCTTAATCGCGTTGCAGGCATTATCGCGGTAACAGATGGTTTGGTTCATGACCTGGACCAAGCGCCTGATCTTCCAGCACCCTTGCATGTATTACGCACCGGAGAATCCACAGATTGGGATCGTAAGCTCACCGTTAAAAATGCGCCAGCCTTTGCGATTTTGGGTGAGCCGATCATGCTGACCTTGCGGATTGATGACGTGGGGCAGGGGCCAGATGCCGTCAATGCGCCACTTGAGATTTCAGTGGATGGCGGGACGCCGCAAAGTTTCACCATTCCGTTGGGCGTTGACATGGAAGTGCCAGTGACCTTGCCGCATGGCGGGCGCAATGTTTTGCAATTCACGGTGCCCATTGCTGAAGGCGAGCTTACGGATCGCAACAATAGCGCGATTGTGCAGATCAACGGGGTGCGTGATCGATTGCGCGTGCTTTTGGTCAGCGGTGAGCCTCATCCCGGTGGGCGCACATGGCGCAATTTGCTTAAATCAGACAGTTCTGTGGATTTGGTGCATTTCACAATTCTGCGCCCGCCTGCCAAGCAAGATGGGGTGCCGGTGAATGAACTATCGTTGATTGCCTTTCCAACACGAGAGTTGTTTTTGGAAAAGATCGAAGACTTTGATCTGATTATTTTTGACCGCTACAAGCGCCGAGGCATTTTGCCCGCGCTCTATCTGGATAATATCGTGGAGTATGTCCGCGGTGGCGGTGCTGTGTTGTTCTCGGCAGGGCCGGATTTCGCAACCGCTCAGAGCCTGTATCGATCAACCCTGTCAGAGATCATCCCAGCAGGGCCGAGTGCCTTGGTGATTGACCAGCCTTTTGTCCCGCAGGTGAGCGATCTCGGTGGCCGGCATCCTGTGACGGCTGGGCTGCAAGATGGCAGTGAATGGGGAGAGTGGTTGCGCTTGATTGATGTCGTTCCGGATCGTGGGCAGGTGATTATGACTGGCGCCGGTGAGCGGCCTTTGTTGGTGCTTGATCGTGTTGGGGACGGCCGCGTTGCTTTGCTGGCGTCTGATCAGGCATGGCTTTGGGCAAGGGGGTATGATGGTGGCGGTCCTCAGCTAGAATTATTGCGGCGCTTGGCGCATTGGATGATGGGAGAACCTGACCTTGAAGAAGAAGCGCTTTGGGCTGAAGCCAATGGTCAACGCATGCGGGTCATACGACGGTCGTTGCAAGACGATGTCGGTGAGGTCACGATTGAAGCTCCTGATGGCGCATTGGTAACGTTGCCGTTGGTTGAGACCCAACCGGGCCAGTTTGAAGCCACCTTTGATGGGCCGGATATGGGCTTGTACCGGCTGACGAACGGCGATCATCAAGCGGTGATTGGGCTTGGTCCAGCCGCGCCCAAAGAGTTTGCGAATGTGGTTACGGATGCTTCGGGCCTTGAACCAATTGTGGCTTCAATGCGCGGTGGGATTTTAGCAGTCGAAGAAGGCGTGCCAAGCATTCGCAATGTGCGCGCCGGTCGGCCTGCGGCTGGACGCGGCTGGATCGGTATTACGCCGCGCGATGCCTTTGAAACACTCAGCCTGACGCGCACGCCTTTGTTGCCGGGGTGGTTGGTGTTGTTGATCCTTTCGGGCTTTATTGTTGGCGGATGGCTGCGCGAAGGGCGGCAATAGGCGTTTAATTGCATGTCGAGTAGACTTGCATACCAGAAAGCAGTTCAATCCAGAGGCGCCACAGGTTAGAAGGCAGCGACGATTTTTAACGGAGAGCTTCCATGACTGCGCCTAAACCTGTTGTCCTTTGTATTTTGGATGGATGGGGGCTGTCTGATGCCTCTGAAGGCAACGCGCCACTGCTGGCGGAAACTCCCGTTTTTGACGCGATGATGGCACAGGGTCCAAAGGCGACTTTGATCACCCATGGTCCTGATGTGGGTTTGCCACGCGGGCAGATGGGGAACTCTGAAGTCGGGCACACAAACATCGGCGCGGGTCGTGTTGTGGCGATGGATTTGGGTCAAATCGACTTGGCCATCGAAGAAGGCTCCTTCTTCAAGAATGAAGAGATCGTGGCCTTTGCGGGCAAGCTTAAGGAAACTGGCGGTACAGCGCATTTGATTGGTGTTGTGTCTGATGGTGGCGTGCATGGCCATCTGACCCATGTTCTGGCGGCGATCAAAGCCTTGACGGATCTGGATGTGCCGGTTGTTTTGCACGCGATCAGCGATGGGCGCGACGTGGCACCGAAGTCTGCGCTAGAATATCTGGAGACACTGAACGCCAATCTGCCAAAAGGCGCGACAGTGGGCACGCTGACAGGTCGTTATTTTGCGATGGACCGTGACAACCGCTGGGAACGTGTCTCGCAAGCCTATGATGCGATCATCCACGGCAAGGGCCTGTCTGCGGACAATGCTGTGGCCGCCGTAAACGATGGCTATGCGCGCGATGAAAACGACGAGTTCATTCAAGCCACGGTGCTGGGCGATTATGCGGGTGCCAAAGAGGGCGACGGTGTTTTCTGCCTGAACTTCCGTGCCGACCGCGCGCGTGAGATTTTGGCGGCGATTGGTAAACCAGATTTCGATGCTTTTGACATCGGTGCGCGTCCAAGCCTGACCATGTTGGGCATGGTGGATTATTCCGATGACCACAAAACCTATATGGACTCCGCGTATCCGAAAAAACCGATTCACAACACGCTCGGTGAATGGGTGGCCAAACAAGGCAAAACCCAGTTCCGTTTGGCCGAGACCGAAAAGTACCCGCACGTGACCTTCTTTTTGAACGGTGGTGAAGAAACGCCTTCTGATGGCGAAGATCGCTTTATGCCTCTGTCTCCGAAAGTGGCGACCTATGATTTGCAGCCAGAGATGTCTTCAGGTGAAGTGACCGAGCAATTCGTGGCAGCGATCGAAAAGGGGTACGATCTGATTGTCACCAACTTTGCGAACCCTGATATGGTGGGTCACACCGGTGATTTGGGCGCAGCGATGGCCGCCTGTGCAGCGGTTGATAAAGGCTTGGGCGCCGTCCAAGACGCTTTGTTGAAAGCGGGCGGTACCATGATTGTGACAGCGGACCACGGTAACTGCGAAGTGATGATCGACCCTGAAACAGGCGGGCCACACACAGCACACACCACCAATTTGGTGCCTGTTGTTCTAGTGAACGGCCCAGAGGGCGCAAGCCTGCGTGAAGGCGGTCGGTTGGCGGATCTTGCGCCAAGTCTGCTGGACCTGATGGGCGTGCCTCAGCCAGAAGAAATGACCGGCGAAAGCTTGATCCAACGATGAGACTGATCGCGCTCTTTCTGTCGTTTGTGCTTGGCGTGGCTTCGGCCCAGGCCGAGACTGATGCGGCAGAAACAGCGCGCGCGGCGGCAGAGAAGCTAGAGCAGGCCTCATTGTCTTTGCAATCAGCAAGCACGTCGCGCAATCGGGTGAAAGCCTTGACGCAGACAGTACAGGCCTATGAAGATGGGCTGGCCGCGATGCGCGAGGGTTTGCGCCGCGCGGCCATTCGCGAGCAGCAGCTTAAACAGCATTTGCAATCTCAAGAGGAAGACATCGCGCGGTTGATCGGTGTCTTGCAGTCTTTGGGCGGCGGCAGCAGCCCGACGGTTTTGCTGCATCCTGATGGGCCCGAAGGGACAGCACGGGCGGGGATGATCCTTGCGGATGTAACGCCTGCGCTAGAGGCCGAAGCAGCGACCTTGCGGAGCAACCTGCAAGAGGTTCAGATCTTATCCGAACTTCAACAAGGGGCCGCAGATACTTTGCAGTCTGGATTGGATGGGGCGCAGGCGGCTCGGATTGCTTTATCCAAGGCCGTTTCAGAGCGCACAGATTTACCAAAGCGTTTCACCGAAGACCCTGTTCAAACAGCCTTGTTGATTGCTTCGACAGAAACACTTGAAGGTTTTGCCAGTGGTTTAACGGAAATGGCGCCCGAGCCAGAAGGTCTTGCAAGCTTACCAGATATTTCGCACCGCAAAGGGCAACTGCCGTTGCCGGTGCAATCAGAAATCTTGCGTCGCCCTGGCGAGGCAGATGCGGCGGGTTTGGTGCGTCCCGGTTTGGTTTTAGCGGCGCGCCCGAATGCTTTGGTCACATCACCCACCGCGGCAACGATTCGCTATCGCGGGCCACTGTTGGATTTTGGCAATGTGATCATTCTAGAGCCCCAACAAGACCTGCTTTTCGTCTTTGCTGGGCTGGCAACAGTCTATGGAGACGTGGGTGAAGTGGTGCCAAGTGGCACTCCGGTGGGATTAATGGGCGGAAATGATCCGGAAATCGGTGCCATTCTTTCACAGGTGAGTGAAGGGTCTGGTCAGGACCGCTCAGAAACGCTCTATATAGAAGTAAGACAGGGCAAGACTTCGGTGAATCCCGAGGACTGGTTCCAAACCAATAAGGATGGATGAGGATGAAAAGATTCGTCGTAGCCGCGCTGGGCGGCACTTTGGCCGGTATTCTGGCAACCACCCAGATCGCGGGTCCATTGATCGCACAAGAGGCGGATCGCAACGCGAGCGTTTATGAACAGCTTGATCTGTTCGGCGATATCTTCGAACGTATCCGCGCACAATATGTGGAAGAGGTTGAAGAGAGCGAGCTGATCGAAGCTGCGATCAACGGCATGCTGACCTCTCTTGATCCGCATTCTAGCTATCTTGCGCCTCAAGATGCGGCTCAAATGCGCTTGCAAACGCGCGGTGAATTTGGCGGCCTCGGCATCGAAGTCACGCAGGAAGAAGGCTTTGTGAAAGTCGTTTCTCCGATCGATGGCACCCCAGCGTCTGAAGCGGGTATCGAAGCAGGTGACTTCATCACCCATGTGGATGGTGACAGCGTTCTGGGCCTGACACTGGACGAAGCGGTTGAATTGATGCGGGGGCCAGTTGGTTCCGAAATCATCATCACCGTTGCGCGTGAAGGCGAGACTGAGCCGTTTGATGTGTCGATCATCCGCGACACCATCAAGCTGACAGCTGTGCGCGCCCGCACCGAAGGCGAGACTTTGGTGATGCGTGTGACCACGTTTAACGATCAAACCTATCCGAACCTGAAAGAGGGTATCGAAAAAGAGATCGAAGCTGCCGGTGGCATCGACAATGTAAACGGTCTGGTTCTGGATCTGCGCAACAACCCAGGTGGCTTGCTGAACCAAGCGATCCTTGTGTCTGACGCCTTCCTTGAAAAGGGTGAGATCGTTTCGACGCGTGGTCGTGACGTTGCAGATGGCGAACGCTTCAACGCGGCGCCAGGCGATTTGATTGATGGCAAGCCTTTGGTCGTTCTGATCAATGGTGGCTCTGCCTCAGCGTCTGAAATTGTGGCCGGTGCTTTGAAAGATCACCGCCGCGCGATTGTCGTTGGCACAAAGAGCTTTGGTAAAGGTTCTGTGCAAACGGTGATGCCGCTGCGTGGTGATGGCGCGATGCGTCTGACGACAGCGCGGTATTACACGCCATCTGGTCGCTCGATCCAAGCCTTGGGCGTGTCGCCTGACATCGTCGTGGAACAGCCACGCCGAGATCTGAATGCCGAGGAAGAGGCGGATGATCGTCCAAGCCGCACCGAGGCGGACCTGCGTGGCTCGCTCGGCAATGACAGCTTGACCGAAGATGAAATCCGTCAGATCGAAGAAGATCGCGCTGCGGCCGAAGCGGCAGCTGAGCTGCGCGAAGAGGATTATCAACTGGCCTATGCCATCGATATTCTCAAAGGTCTGTCTGCTTTGGTTCCAAATAACTAAAGCACCCTGAATACCGCACCAGCCTCTCAGGCGTTTGTCTGATTGGCTGGTGTTTTCTTTTGAAAGAACACGACTATGACTCCCGAAGAGATCGCAAAGCTTCCGTATCGCCAGAATGTTGGTGTGATGTTGGTGAACGCCGATGGCAGTGCCTTTGTTGGCCAGCGCTTGGACAGCGAGGTGCCTGCTTGGCAGATGCCGCAAGGTGGTATCGATAAAGGTGAAGACGCCAAAACCGCGGCACTGCGCGAGCTTGAAGAAGAAACCGGTGTGTCTCCTGATTTGGTCACATTGATCGGAGAGTCCGCGGATTGGATCGCTTATGATCTGCCGCATGACATCGTGCCTAAGATTTGGAAGGGCCGTTATAAGGGCCAAGAACAGAAATGGTTTCTGTTCCGGTTCCATGGCCAAGACAGCGACGTGAACATCGAAGTGGATCACCAAGAGTTCTCAGAATGGCGCTGGCTGCCGGTTGCGGAATTGGTTGCCAATATCGTGCCGTTTAAACGCGAAGTGTATGAAAAAGTCGTCGCGGAATTTGCACCACTGCTGGACGACTGAAAATCAACTGCGCTGAATCCCATGGACAGCGCCTCTGCCCAGATGTAATCAAACCCGACTATGGCCAAGAAACCGACATCAGACCCAAATTACAAAGTGATCGCCGAGAACCGGCGCGCGCGCTTTGACTATGCCATCGACGATGACATTGAATGCGGTGTGATCCTTATGGGGTCTGAGGTTAAGTCTCTTCGTGAAAACTCTGCCAATATCGCTGAAAGCTATGCCGAAGTGAAAGATGGCGAGCTTTGGTTGGTGAACAGCTATATCTCTCCATACGAGCGAGCGATGTTTGCGCATGCCGAGCGCCGTCGCCGTAAGTTGCTGGTCAGCAAGCGCGAATTGGCGCGGCTTTGGAACGAGACCCAACGCAAAGGCATGACGATTGTGCCGATGGTCATGTATTTCAATCACAAAGGCTATGTGAAGCTGAAGGTTGGAATCGCCAAGGGTAAAAAGCTGCACGACAAACGCGCGTCAGATGCAAAACGTGACTGGGGCCGCCAAAAGCAGCGCCTGCTGCGTCACGGCGAATAAACCTACTTTCAAAGACTTAGATCGTTTTGATCCTTGGGGAATAGCCCCGAAAATTTCCCATGCGACAGAATTGCTATGTTTGGCATATGCTTTTGGTGCCTCGGCTTAGGTCCAGCCGAGCGCCTATGCAAAAGGGCCCGGAGGGAATGGAATGGAATTGATTATTAGTCTGATCGCAGGTGCTGTTGGTGGTAACGCAGCCGGTGGCGTGTTGAAAGGCATCAACCAAGGCACGTTGATCAACTCGATCTCTGGTATCGTTGGTGGCGGTCTGGGCGGCAGCTTGCTGTCTATGGTGGGCGCACCTGATCTGGCCGGCGTAGCGGGCGAAGCAGCTGGTCTGGACCTTGGCGCAATCATCGGCCAAGTGGCCGGCGGTGGCGTTGGCGGCGGTGTTGTATTGGCGCTGGTAAGCGTTGTGCGCAAAGCAATTGCTAAATAAGTCATAAAACTTTCATGTGGCGCCCCGAAACGGGGCGCCGCGCCTTGCCACTGACGCCCCCGAGTAGTAGGCAAGATTCGTTTTTAGCTTTGGGGGCGACGATGTCTCAAGACGATCCGAAAACACTTGTATCCACCGAGTGGTTGGCCGCGCATCTGAGCGATGCGGACCTTCGAATTTTGGACGCCTCTTGGTATTTGCCAAGTGAAGACCGCGATCCAAAGGCTGAATTTGACGCGGGCCACATCGAAGGCGCGCGTTTCTTTGATATCGAAGACATCTCTGATCATCGCTCTGACCTGCCGCATATGGTGCCACCGGTTGAAAAATTCCTCTCGCGCATTCGCGAGATGGGTGTAGGTGATGGCCATCAGATCGTTGTCTATGATGGCTCTGGCCTGTTTTCAGCGGCCCGCGTGTGGTGGTTGTTCAAACTGATGGGCCATGACGATATTGCCGTGCTAGATGGCGGCCTACCAAAGTGGAAAGCTGAAAAGCGCCCTTTGACGACCGATGCTGCTGTCATCAAAGACCGCCATATGTTTGCCACTCCGCGCGATGCGATGGTGAAAGACGTCACGCAGGTGTCCCATGCCTCTAAGCTGGGTGACTATGCGATCGTTGATGCGCGCGGTGCTGCTCGATTTACTGGCGAAGCTGCAGAGCCACGCGAAGGTATGCGATCTGGCCATATCCCGAATTCTCGTAACGTTCCTTACGCAAGTTTGCTGAACGAAGACAAAACCATGAAAGACCCTGCTGCGCTGAAAGCGATTTTCGAACAGGCAGGCGTCGATTTAAACAAACCCGCTATCACGACATGTGGATCAGGCGTCACTGCCGCGATCCTTTGTCTTGCCATGGAGCGCTTCGGCAAAACCGATCACGCGCTTTATGATGGATCCTGGACCGAATGGGGCGCATTCCCAACGGTCCCAATTGCTACCGGAGAAGCGTAATGCTGAGCAATCTTAAAGCCCAACCAGCTGATAAAATCCTCGCCCTGATGGCGAAGTACAAAGAAGATCCGCGCCCGACGAAAGTTGATCTGGGTGTAGGTGTTTACAAAGACGCTGACGGCAAAACCCCAGTCATGCGCGCGGTGAAAGAAGCCGAGCGCCGTTTGGTGGAAGAGCAAGATTCCAAAAGCTATGTTGGCCTGCCAGGCGACCCTGCTTTTGCAGACGCGATGATCGGCTTGGTATTGGGCGACGCGGTAGAGCGTGGCCGTATTGCCGCTGTTGCGACGCCGGGTGGGACGGGCGCTGTGCGTCAGGCGTTTGAACTGGTGAAGAACACAAGCCCAACGGCGCGTGTCTTCGTGTCTAACCCAACTTGGCCGAACCACGTTTCTATTCTGAACTATCTTGGCATTGAAACAGTTGCCTATCGTTACTTTGATACAGACACACGCGCGGTTGATTTTGACGGCATGCTGGCGGATCTCGCGGGTGCCAACGAAGGCGACGTTGTGCTGCTGCACGGCTGCTGTCACAACCCAACGGGTGCGAACCTGAACCTCACGCAGTGGCAGGCTGTTGTTGATCTGATCAACGAAAAAGGCCTGATCGCAATGATCGATATTGCGTACCAGGGCTTTGGTGACGGTCTGGAAGAAGATGCTGCAGCGACTCGTTTGGTGGCCTCTTCCGTAAAAGAACTTTTGATCGCGGGCAGCTGCTCTAAAAACTTCGGTGTGTACCGTGAACGCACAGGTATCCTGATGGCGATTTCTGAGGGTACAGAGAACACACCGCTTGTTCAGCAAAACCTGAACTTCCTTAACCGTCAGAACTATTCCTTCCCGCCAGATCACGGCGCACGCGTTGTAACCACAATCCTGACAGACCCAGAGCTGCGCGCGGATTGGGCGGCAGAGCTGGAAGAGATCCGTCTGAGCATGTTGGGCCTGCGCCAGCAGCTTGCAGATGAGCTACAGCGCCTGTCGGGCTCTGATCGCTTTGGTTTTATCGCTGAACACCGTGGCATGTTTAGCCAAATCGGCACCACACCTGAAAAGGTCGAGCAGATCCGTGAAAACGACGGCATCTACATGGTTGGCGACAGCCGCATGAACATTGCTGGCTTGAATGCGAAGACAGTGCCACTTTTGGCGAAGGCGATCATCGACGCCGGCGTTTGATCAAACGCAGATACGATTTAAGAAAGCCACGCCAGTACGGCGTGGCTTTTTTCGTTACAGATCAAAATGCGCCGCAATGGCTTGCACGATGTCTTCGTGGATGGCCTTGCGATCTGCGCCTTCTGGGTCGCTGCAAACCGGATCGTCTTTTTCTTCTTCCAAGATAGCGGCGCCATTTGGCTTACACAAAGGCAGGGCCGAAAAGTGAAAGGCTGGCGCGATCACTTGCGTTTGGATATCGGGGCGTTTCGCGGCGAAACCGCTGCCTGTTTCGAAGATGTCAGTCGCCTGCAAACGGTCTTCGCCCTCGCCCAAGATAATCACCAGCGCTTCTTCCATAAGATCATCCGCCATGTCCTGCGGCGTGCCATAGGTAAAGGCTGGATCAATCGCAGCCACCGCCGAGATTCGCGCATCGCGATATGAGGCTTCCCATTGGTCGGCATCCAGCGCGCGCATATCGATTCCAGCGCGTTTCAGATCGTTACAGTGGGTCGATCCGCCATTCGTTTGCTCGCAATACTGCGCATAACCATCCGCGCTGCTGCGCAAACCGCCCATGCTGAGTGCTGTCCAGCCGCCATAGGAAAAACCGGTCGCATACATTCGAGACATGTCTAAGCTCGCCCCAATTTCGGACGCTGCCACGTGATCCAAAGCCGCCTGCAAATCTTGCGGTCGAGTCCAGTGATCCATGCCTGCGAGCATATCAAAATCCCGGAAGGTCGAATTCGGGTGATCCACCCCAATAACAACCGCCCCTTTCTCAACAAGACCTGCGGCAAGCCAGCTCATCGCGGCAGCGCGCCCGCCAAGGCCGTGCGACATCAGAACAACCGGAAACGCGCCTTCCACAACTGAGGCATCCTCAAACATCTGATTGCCAAAGAACACGGGGTTTTCGGCAAAGCTTGTCAGCGCGCCAGTGTCGTTCTGCGCTGGATAATACACGGTTAGCTGCATATCGCGGCCGTGGTGGTCTGCGAAGATCATAGAGTTATGCACGCCAACTGTGTCGGCGTTTGCCGGCTGTGCTGCGATGCCTGCCGCGATTGCGATTGTCAGTGCTGTGATGCGAAACATGGTTACGTCCTTTCAAAGAAGTTATGTTTCTCAAATGCCAACACCCGCTGTTTCGGTCGTCCTAAAACCGGTTTTAGGTAGTCGAAAACCGGTTTTAGGACTATTTCGTCACCTATTGATTGGAGACATCTTATGCCGGTTTTGCCGCTGCCATTGGTTTTTACGCTGTTCTTGTGTGTGATGTTCGCACAGTCAGTATTTCGAGGAGAGGGAGCGGGTTGGCTGCGTACGCTTCTTCTGATTTGCGCGGTTCAGAATGGTCTGCTTGCTTTGGTGCACTACTATGGCTTCGTGGATTTTAGGTTTGTTCTGCCGATTACAGCCACGGTCATCCCAGCCTTTGTTTGGGTCTCTTTTCAATCCACTGCTGTACGGGTCTTTTCAAAGAGGGATGTGCTGCACCTATTCGCGCCAGCCTCTGTCGCGATGGCGGCTGTCGTACATCCAAACTTGATAGATGCTTTGGTGCCCTTAATTTTTGCGGCATATGGCGTGGCACTGCTGCTGTCGTTGCGCGAGGGTGAGGACCGATTGCATCGTGTTGGCTTGCAGCACGGGAGCACCCCGTTGATTATCTGGCGCGGCATCGGAGCGATCTTGATTGTTTCAGCCGTGTCTGATGTCGCGATTGCCGCTGATCATATTTTTAACAATGCCAATCTTACGCCTTGGATTATTACGTTTGTCGGTGCGCTCAGCGTTCTTGCGCTTGGCGCTTTGGCAATGGCCAAGCCCATCGCGGTCGTTCAAGAGCCGCATGAGGTTTTCATTGCGCCAGAAGAACAGCTTGAAGACGCTGTTTTGATGTCTCGTTTGAATGCGCTCGTGACAGAGAGCGATTTGTTCTTGAACCCTGATCTCACGCTGTCGATGTTGTCCCGCAAGTTGGCAGTGCCGGCGAAGCGCCTTTCTTCAGCGATCAACCGCGAAACAGGACAGAATGTCTCGCGTTACATAAATGCCTTTCGTATTGAACATGCGGCTACGCTTCTTAAAGCAGGTCACAATGTCACGCAGGCTATGTTCGACTCTGGCTTCAATACGAAGTCAAATTTCAACCGCGAATTTCTTCGCGTTAAGAATTGCACACCGCGCGATTGGCGTGCTGGCAACCAGCTATAAACCAATTTGACAGGAGCTCGTGATGCAGCAAAGCCTCGCCCATATTGCACTGGTTGTCCGCGACTATGACGATGCGATTGATTTCTACGTGGGTACGCTTGGGTTCGACTTGGTAAAGGATGAATACCAGCCCGAACAAGGCAAACGCTGGGTGGTGGTGAAACCGAAAGGGGACGGCAATGCATCGCTGCTTTTGGCGCGAGCCTCTAACGATCATCAAGCCCAGTATATCGGGGATCAAGCCGGAGGCCGCGTCTTCTTGTTCCTGCAAACAGATGATTTCTGGCGTGACTACAACGACTATGTTGCCAAGGGCGTCGTGTTCGAACGCCCTCCAAAGACAGCCGACTATGGCACCGTTGCTGTCTTCAAAGATCTATACGGCACGCTTTGGGATTTGGTGGAGTTCACAGAGGAAACTTAACTCTCACCTTCTTTTGGCACGCGTCGATACAGAAGGTTGGATTCGGCGTTTTCGGGCAACGCGCGCGATTTCCCGTTGTCGTCAATCGCGACAAAGACAAACTTGGAATTGATTACGTTCTCCGCGGTCGCTTCGTTGCGATGGCGCGCCCAAGCTTGGATGTCCATCGTGATGGACGAGCGGCCAAGTTTCACCATCTTGGCATAGATCGACACTTCATCGCCGACGTGCACTGGGCGTAGAAACTGGATGCCATCAATGGCAACTGTCGCGCAACGGCCGCGCGCAATTTGGCTGGCAAGGTTGCCTGCCGCCAGATCCATTTGCGCCAATAGCCAACCCCCAAAGATGTCTCCTGATGGGTTGGTGTCGGATGGCATTGCAATCGTGCGGATCGCAAGCGTACCGCGTTCTTCAAGCTGGCTGACAAGTTCTTTTGCGCGCGTGGCGAGATCTGGCATGAAAATCTTCCCTATTCGTTGCCTTGAAGTTTACTGAAACGTTGCCAGCAGTTCAAACTGTTCAGGCAAAAGAAAAAGCCCGGTGCGCTGCACCGGGCTTTCCCAATTTTATGATCCGTAAGGCTTAGCCTTTGGAGAACTCTGGGTATGCTTCCATGCCCAACTCTGCCATGTCCAGACCAGTGATCTCGTCTTCTTCGGATACGCGGATGCCCATTGTCACCTTCAGGATGAACCAGACAACTGCGGATGTTACGATTGTGAAGATACCAACCACGATGATTGCGTACAGCTGTGTGCCCAGGGACGCGTCGCTGTTTGTCAGAACAACTGCGATTGTACCCCAGATACCTGCGATCAAGTGAACTGGGATCGCACCAACAACGTCGTCGATCTTCAGCTTGTCCAGCATTGGTACTGCGAAGACTACGATTACGCCGCCAACTGCACCGATCAGAGTAGCTGCACCCAAAGTTGGTGTCAGAGGCTCTGCAGTGATGGACACCAGACCAGCCAGTGCGCCGTTCAGTACCATTGTCAGGTCAGGCTTTTTGTACAGGATCTGTGTCAGGATCAGTGCTGCAATCGCACCGCCTGCCGCAGCAGTGTTTGTGTTTGCGAAGATACGGGAAACGTCTGCAACGTCGCCTACTGTGCCCATCGCCAGCTGAGAGCCGCCGTTGAAGCCAAACCAACCCAGCCACAGGATGAATGTACCCAGTGTCGCCAGTGTCAGGTTAGAACCTGGCATAGGAACTGTTTTGCCATCTTTGTACTTGCCGATACGTGGCCCAAGGATGATCGCACCTGTCAGAGCTGCCCAGCCACCTACAGAGTGCACAACTGTGGAACCCGCGAAGTCCAGGAAGCCAGCTGCGTCTAGGAAGCCACCGCCCCATTTCCAGGAAGCCTGAAGTGGGTAGATGATTGCTGTCAGAACGATTGTGAAGATCAGGAATGGCCACAGCTTGATGCGCTCAGCCAAAGTACCGGAAACGATGGATGCTGTTGTTGCACAGAACATCAGCTGGAAGAAGAAGTCGGAACCAGTGGATGCATAGCCGTAGTCGTCTGCTGCGTCAGCTGTTACGCCAACTGCTTCCAGAACACCTGGGCCCCAAACGCCGGACAGAACGCCTTCAACAGACCATGTGCCCAGTGGGTACATCAGGTTGTAGCCGATCAGGTAGTAGAAGATCGCTGCCAGAGAGAACAGTGCGATGTTCTTTGTCAGCTGCATGGTTACGTTTTTGCCGCGAACCAGACCTGCTTCCAGCATCGCAAAACCAGCTGCCATCCAGAATACCAGGAAGCCACCGATCAAGAACAGCAGAGAGTTTAAGATAAAGACAGAGTCTGTCGAAGCATTCACGCCAGGAACAGAGTCCTGTGCAAGTGCCAGCGTAGGCATGGCAACCGCTGCAGCGGCCAGCCCCATTTTGCTTGCGAGTTTCATTGTGAGAAGTCCCTTTTCCCTGACGCGCTTACAGCGCATCCTCGTTTGTTTCACCGGTCCGAACACGTACGGCTTGCGCCACGTCCAGAACGAAGATTTTACCGTCACCGATTTTACCAGTGCGCGCTGTGTTGCTGATGGTTTCGACCACTTGATCTGCCATGGATGCAGATACAACCAGCTCCAGCTTCACTTTTGGTACGAAGTTCACAGTGTATTCAGCACCGCGATAAATTTCAGTGTGACCGGATTGAGCGCCAAAGCCCTTGATTTCAGTCACCATAAGACCGCGTACACCGATTTCAGTCAGCGCTTCGCGGACTTCCTCCAGCTTGAACGGTTTGATCGTTGCAATAACCAGTTTCACCCTGTGTTCCCCTTTCAATGGCCTAACGCCGTCATGCGGTCGTTACGTTGCCAGCACACAAAAGCGTCTTTGACGGGCAGATCGAAGGAAAACGCCGAGATTTTGGCCTTTCCATAGGGTTAAATTGCACAAAATTTGAACAATTAAGCAGCTTTGATTAAAAAGTAGGCGCAAAAAGAAGGCGATTTCTTGCCAATCAGCGGCTCTACATTTGGGTGAACATTGGTTAAAATGCCTAAAAACAGCGAAATCGGGCAATTTTTGAATGAGTGATTCCAGCAAACGCAGGGCACCATTGGTGGCGGACAAGCGCTATGGCGGAAAGAAAACCTCTGCCAGCAAAGCGAAACCTAAGCCAAAACCCAAAGCGGCGCCTAAGAAACGTGCGCGCGGTGCGGCGCGCCGTAAGTCCGCTCCTAAGCGTGGCGGTATTTTGGGCTTCTTTCGAAAAGTGCTGGGTTGGATCATACGTCTCGTTTGGACCATCACTTGGCGTGTGACTGCAGTGATCGCAATGATCATTGGCTTGGCCGTCGCTTATGTGTTTACGACTTTGCCTGATGTGACGGCACTGCTGGATGGTCGCGCGCAAGGGTCCGTGACTTTGCTAGATCGCAATCGCGCGGTGTTTGCTTGGCGCGGCGATCAGTTCGGCGGCGCTGTTACGGCTGGATCTGTATCGCCTCATTTGAAAAACGCCGTGCTGGCCACGGAAGACAAGCGGTTCTACCAACACTTCGGTATCAGCCCTCGGGGCGTTGCCTCTGCTGTGCGCATCAACCTGCGCGAAGGGCGGGGGCCTTTGTCTGGGCACGGGGGCTCTACGATTACGCAGCAAACGGCTAAGCTGCTTTGCCTTGGCGTCGAATACGACAAAGACATCTGGGAAACGGAAGCCGCTTACGTCGCGGATTGCCGTCGCGGCTCTATCGCGCGCAAAGCGAAAGAAGCGATTTATGCGATGGCGATGGAGGCCAAATACTCCAAGGATGAAATCCTATCGATCTATCTGAACCGCGCCTACATGGGCGGTGGTGCCTACGGTGCTGAGGCGGCTTCTCAGCGGTATTTCGGTAAACCGGCCGCGCAGCTGACACCTGCCGAAGGCGCGATGATCGCTGGGCTTTTGACAGCGCCTTCGCGGTTGGCTCCGACCAGCAGCTTGGAACGCTCCCAGGCGCGTGCAGCCACTGTATTACGTCTGATGAATGATCAGGACCTTTTGGATGATGCGCAAACCGCGCATTGGCAACAAAACCCTGCCGTCTTGTCAGATGCAGCGCAGGCCAAAGCGGGCGGGTATTTCGCGGATTGGGTGATGTCGACGGGGCCGGAGTTCTTTACGAGCAACACCACAGAAGATGTGATTATCTCGACGACTTTGGACCAGCGCATTCAAGAATCTGCGGAAGAAGGTTTGAAATGGGTCTTCGAAAACAAAGTCCGCGAAGGGTCGCAAGCGGAAGCGGCGATTGTGGTTATGTCTGCCGATGGCGCCGTGCGCGCGATGGTGGGTGGGCGTAAAACACAGGTCTCAGGTGCGTTTAACCGTGCCGTGCAAGCCAAGCGCCAAACGGGCTCTGCCTTTAAGCCATTTGTGTATGCGACGGCTTTGGACTTGGGATACTCCCACATCGATACAGTTCGAGACGAGCCATACTGCCTGAATATTCCCGGCTCTGGCGAATGGTGCCCGCGCAACTACACCAATAAATATTATGGGGACGTTAGCGTGGAATGGGCGTTGATGAATTCCCTGAATATTCCTGCGGTCAAAATCTCAGAGTCTGTTGGGCGAGATTATGTGCGCAAAGTCGCAAGCGACTTTGGCATTGCAAGCGATTTGGCGGATGGTCCTGCGTTGGCGCTCGGCGCATCCGAATCCAGCTTGTTGGAGATGACCGGAGCCTATGCGGGGATCTTGAACGGTGGGTCTTCTGTGACACCGTATGGTTTGATCGAGCTCCG
Organism: uncultured Paracoccaceae bacterium; assembly: GCA_947499725.1. Taxonomy (GTDB): domain Bacteria; phylum Pseudomonadota; class Alphaproteobacteria; order Rhodobacterales; family Rhodobacteraceae; genus Cognatishimia. The sequence continues at coordinate 409,215 of CANMPK010000002.1, forward strand.
TTTGCAGGGCGATCAAGAGCCCTTGATGGGCTCTGGCGGCGGTATTGGCGAACGAGTGATTTCCGACGGTGCCGCGCGCGAGCTGATCTATATGATGGAGAAGGTGGTCTCAGAAGGGACAGGCGCGCGCGCCCAATTGCCTGGATGGGAAGTTGCCGGCAAAACGGGCACCACAAGTGCGGCGAAAGATGCTTGGTTTATTGGTTTCACAGCAGACTACGTTGTCGGTGTGTGGATGGGCTATGACAACAATACCCCACTAACTGGCGTCACGGGTGGTGGATTGCCGGCCGAGATCTGGAAAGAAACCATGTCACGGATCACACAGGGGATGACGCCGCGGCCTTTGCCTGCCTTCACGCCAAAGATCCAGCCAGCGCCTCAGGCGCCTGCTGCGGCAGCGCCACGACAGCCATCGCGGCAAAACAATCGCGAGAACGTTCTAGAGCAGCTTCTGAAAGGGTTGCTTGGCGTGAACTAAGGAATTAGGGCGCGCGCAAAACGGCTTCGACACGCCGGTTTGCTGTGCGCCCGTCCTCTGTTTCGTTAGACGCGATTGGGGCGAGGTAGCCAACACCCTGCGCCGAGACCTGCTTGGAGGGCACCCCATGTGTGTCAATCAAATCGCGCAAAACCGATTGTGCTCTGCGTTCTGACAAAGCTTGGTTGCCCTCAAGGCTGCCCACATTATCAGTATGACCCACCAAAGTAATCGTGGCGTCTGGCTGCACGCGCAGATAGTCCGCCAGCGTTTTAAGAGACGTATATTCACCCGCCGCGAGGTTGGCGGAGCCTGTTTCAAATGCAAGATCTGACAAGATAACATGCCCTGCGACTTCTAAAGACTTAATGAGATCGGAAGGTGCAAGTGTGCCTTCAAAACCCTGCGGTGTGATGACGACGTTCGCATCTGGTTTAGCAAAATCAGCTGTGGCAGCGCCTTCGGGGCGCACAACGATCAGCTGAACCAGGCCAGCGACATCGGTTTTGCTCACTAAAGCGCCAACGGCCTCAAACCCTGTACTGGAATCCTTGAGCGCGGCGATAAAGCGGAAGTCGGACAGATCAACGAACATATCCGGCGCGGGCATAACTTCTGTGGCGAAGCGAAAATCAAAGCCACCACAATTGCTGGTGGTGCAATCCAGCAAAATGGCAAAGCCCTCGTCTTGAAGCTGCTCTCTGATGGGATTGATCAGCTGGGCCGTATCCGTTCTCTGCCCTGCCAAAGTCCAGACTTGCCGCGAAACGTGGCCTGTGATCTGACGAGTGGACAGGTAGTTTTCGTCATAAGGCGCATCTGGCAAAGCATAGCTTCCGGATTCAGATGCGTCGCTATAGGTCAGCGTACTATCAAACGGCAGTGCCAACTCCAAAGCGTCTGATGCCACAGGCAGCGCAAGAGCGAAGGTCAATGCAGGCAGGCTGAGTTTCACGAGGGTCGTTACTTTTCTGATCGGTTGGCGTTGGAGCGGGTTACGCAGAGTATCTAAGAAGCGTGCTGCGATAGCAATGTATCTTGCCGTATGAGTGGCAGGGATTTGCCGGCGTTCTGGTAACACGCGTTACTGCGGCTGCAAGCGATAATGGTAGCGGCCCGCCTTTTCGAAGCCCAACTGATCGTAAAGTGCATTGGCGGATTGATTGTCCTGCGTGCACAGAACAGCGACGTGGCTGGCCTTTTGCTCTAAAGCCCAAAAGGCGCATTGGCGCATGATCCAAGTGGCGAGCCCGTTGCGGCGAAATTCTGGTGCGACTTCCAAAGCGTGCAGCATTGCAATGCTTTGATCCACTGCCGCATAGGCAGCCCCAGCGGGCTTGTCCTTAAGCCGGCTGATGAACCGTGTTTTATGTAGGGTACACCGCTCCATAACGGCCCGACGTGAGGCGTTGACGCCGCCGGCCTCCCAAATTTCATTCAGCACCTGCAAGGATTCTGCACATGGGATCGCGCTTGTCAGCGGTGGGCGATCGGTCGCGATATCGCTGGCCTTGGCGACATAAACATTAACTGCATCGATTTTGGCGTAACCTTTGTGGGCCAGCATCTCATCCAGTGCTTCTTCCCCATGTCGGATCTGGAACAGTGGGCTTTGTCCGATGTCCCGCATCGCGGTTTCAGCATGCGCCAGATCGATTTGATCCATGGGGCCATTCAAGGTTGCCGCCGAAACGCGCTTTCCGCCGCCAGCGCCATCACGCAGGGTGAACCCCGCTACCTCTTGCAACGCGCGCGCTGGCCAAGTGGTTTCTGCCACTTGGTAAAGCGTTTCTAGGCTTGGTAAGCTCATGCGAACAATTCTGCCAATTTGCCCATCGCCTCATCCAACATGGCTTCATCAATACCGCGCATAACAATATTCGCGCCATGTTTGCCTTTGTCTTGAAACGGATAAGACCCAATCGACAGCTCTGGGTAGTCTTGGGCCAATTGGCCAAGTGGCCCTGCGATATCCCCTTCACCACGTTCGATGCGCTGCGAACGAGAGATCAGCGGCGCGCCCCCTGTCAGGGTTGGTAAAACGCTGGCAACCATGGCGGTGAACACGCTTGGTACACCTGCCATAACATGCACGTTCTGCAGGGTGAATCCGGGTGCGACAGACACAGGGTTGTCGATCAGCTCTGCCCCATCAGGAATGCGTGCCATGCGCAGGCGGGCTTCGTTTAATTCCTTACCTGTGCGGGCATAGTGATCGGCCAGCAATTGCCGCGCATCGTCGCGCACATCGATGGCCTCGTCAAAGGCTTCGGCGATGCAATCGGCTGTGATGTCATCATGGGTTGGGCCAATGCCGCCGCTTGTAAAGACGTGGTCGTAAGAGCCAGACAGGGCCTTCACCGCATCCACAATCGCAGGAGCTTCATCGCTGACCATGCGGACCTCTTTCAGGTCGATTCCCTGCGCAGTCAGTTCATTGGCAAGGTGGTGCATGTTCGCGTCGCGTGTGCGGCCTGACAGGATTTCATCACCAATCACAAGCATGGCGGCGGTGGGGTTTGGCATAGTGTTCTCCGGCTGTTGCCCGCAAAATAGCCTGCACAGGCGGCGCGGCAAGATCAAAGCGCCGTCACGCGCTAGGAAAAGTGCCTTGGCTGCGTTAGGCAAGGGCTATGAAGTTCACTACGCCCTTGATCCCCGCCACGCTTTTGCGCCGTTACAAACGCTTTCTGGCGGATGCCCGTTTGGAAGACGGCACAGAGATCACCGCCCATTGCGCCAATCCCGGCTCTATGATGGGGCTAAAGGACGAAGGCTTGCGTATTTGGCTGGAGCCAAACGATGACCCTAAGAAAAAGCTGAAATACGGCTGGCGCTTGGTGGAACATGACGGCGGGCATTTCACCGGCGTGGATACCTCGGTACCCAACCGCGCGTTAAAGCAGGCGTTGCTGGCCAAAGACCTGCCAGAGCTTGCGGATTACGAGACCGTGCGATCTGAAGTGAAATACGGCACCAACAGTCGTATTGATTTTCTGCTGAGTGATCAGGCCAAGCCTGATTTATATGTAGAGGTCAAAAGCGTCACCTTGATGCGAGAGGTTGGCAAAGCCGAGTTCCCCGACAGTGTGACCGCGCGCGGCACAAAGCATTTACAGGAATTGACCGAGATGGTCGCGCAGGGGCATGATGCGATGATGCTGTATTTGGTGCAGCGCACAGACGCAGATCACGTGACCTTGGCCGACGATATCGACCCAACCTATGCCGCTGCTTTTGATGCTGCCCGCGCCGCAGGCGTGCAGGTGTTGGCCTATGATTGCCAGATTTCTCCGCAACAGATCACGATCGGGCGCGCTTTGCCATTTGTGCGCTAAGCCCCTCTGGCTCTTTTGCGCAAACCGCCCTAAGTAGGGGGTGTATTTGAGAAGACGGAGCCCCCTTCATGATTGGCAAAGCTGGCCAGACCCGCGACGGGATCAGAATTCACCAAGAGGTCGACTTTGCAGGCATGCATGCCGCAGGTGCTGTGACCGCGCGTATTCTGGATGAGATCGCCGAGCATGTTTTCCCAGGCCAAACCACCGGCGAGATCGACCGCATCATCACCGAAAAGGTCGAAGAAGCAGGCGCGAAATCAGCAACGATTGGCTACAAGGGCTATCAACACGCCAGCTGTATTTCTGTGAACCACGTGGTCTGTCACGGCATCCCCGGCGACAAGCGCCTGAAGGATGGCGACATTCTGAACATCGATGTGACCACCATCGTGGATGGCTGGTTCGGCGATTCCAGCCGCATGTATGTGGCGGGCAAGATGAACCGCAAAGCAGAGCGTCTGGTGCAGGTTACCCATGATGCGCTGATGAAGGGCATCGAGGCTGTGAAGCCGGGCAATACCTTTGGCGACATTGGCCATGCAATCCAAACCTACGCCGAAGGCCACCGCATGAGCATCGTGCGTGACTTCTGTGGCCACGGTCTTGGTCAGGTCTTCCACGCGCCGCCGAATGTTCTGCACTACGGTCGTCCGGGCACTGGCCCAATGTTGGAAGAAGGCATGTTTTTCACGATTGAGCCGATGGTGAACCTAGGTCGCCCAGAAACCAAAGTTCTGGCGGATGATTGGACGGCTGTGACACGCGACAAATCTTTGTCCGCGCAGTTTGAACATTCTATCGGCGTGACAGCGGATGGGTTTGATATTTTCACCCTCTCGCCAACCGGTAAGTTCCACCCGACCTACGAATAAGCCTTAGCCTTCGAGAGGCTCCATAAAGGTTACATGGGTGTCGCCGTATTTGCGGCTATCCAACGCTTCAAACCCCTCTGGCGCAAGCTGGGGGGTGTTTTCTTCAAAGACAATCAACGCTTCTGGCGCGATCCAGCCGCCTTCTTTAGCAGCTTGCAGGGCCTTTAAGCCCATGCCTTTGCCATAAGGCGGGTCCAGAAAGATCAGATCATAAGGCGCGTCGGTATTTGCAGGCAGGCGCGTGGCATCGCGGGAGATCACCTGTGTGTTGCCCTTGCTGCGGGTCAGCTGGATGTTCTGCTTGATCAGGCTCAGCGACTTGCGCCCATCATCCACAAAACACACATGATCCGCACCACGCGACAGGGCCTCTAGCCCCAAAGCGCCAGTTCCGGCGAAAAGATCCAGCACGCGGGCGCCCGTGATGGGATCACCGTATTTCCCGCCCATCAAAACGTTAAACAGGCTTTCGCGCACGCGGTCGGTGGTCGGGCGCAGATGCGCGCCCGCGTCGCCTTTGCCAACCGCAGCCAAAGCGATGCCGCGAAAAGAGCCTGCGATGATCCTCATGCTTTCAACAGCGCCTTCATGTCTGTGTCCGGGTTTGCAATGGCGGCGGCATCAGGAGACTTCCCAGCTTCGATCAACCGTTTCGCAATCATGTAATCGCGCGGCGCATTCATGGCGTCCACGGCGAGCAAAGTGTCATCGGCGTAATACCAGAAAGACACGCCGCCTTGGCCCAGATCGCGGGTGACCACGCGGGTGTAGCCGGTGTTCAGCCCCGCGATTTGCAGTTTCACGTCATACTGATCAGACCAGAACCATGGTTTGGCAACGTAGTCTTTGCCCGCACCCATGATGTTCTGCGCAACCACCTCGGCCTGATCAATGGCATTGGGAACGCTTTCCAAACGGATGCGTTCGCCTTTGAACGGGAAGGATGCGCAATCGCCCGCAGACCACACATCTGGCAGACTGGTGCGCCCTTGGGCGTCGGTCTTGATGCCATTGTCGATCTCTGCGCCTGCTGTTTCGGCCAAGGCCGCGCCTGGGGTGATGCCCACGCCGACAATCACAAAATCAACCTCCAGCTCGCGCCCGTCGCTTAGGCGGGCAGAAGACACGCGGCCCTCGCCTTGCAGGCTGTCCAAACCCGTGCCTTCGATAATCTCTACACCGTTCTGGCTGTGCAGATCACGGAAAAAATCGGAAGTCTCTGGCGCTGCAACACGTTGCAGGATGCGATCGGCCATTTCGACCAAGGTGACCTTCAGCCCCTTCTTGGCAGCAACCGCAGCGGCCTCGAGCCCGATGTAGCCTCCGCCCACGATCAAGACAGATTTGCCCTGCACAAATTCTGGCGCCATTGCATCCACATCTAGCAGATCGCGAACGGTATAGACACCTTCTAGCGCGCCCCCAATCGCAGCAGGCAAGCGGCGCGGCGCAGAGCCGGTGGTTAGCACAAGGTGATCATAGCTTAGGGTTTCATCCGCCAAAGCAACGGTTTTGGCAGCCGGATCAATCGCCGTCACAACCTCGCCCAAACGCAGGGTGATGTTGTTATCGCTGTAAAAACTCTCGGGCCGCAGGAACAGGCGTTCCAGCGCCATATCGCCAAGCAAATAAGCTTTGGACAAAGGCGGACGCTGATACGGCAGGGCGGTTTCCGCACCGATCATGGTGATCTCTCCTTCAAACCCGCTGTTGCGTAGTTTGGCGACACAGGCCGCGCCTGCTTGTCCGGCTCCGATCACAATGACATGCACGGTAAATCCCTTTCGAAAATGCTTTGTCTTATCTCTTCTGGACCCTATATCGGCTGTAACGGAAAACGCAAACAAGGAGGCTATTATGCCAATCCAAGTCGGAGACACCCTGCCAAACGCGACCCTATCCCGTATGGGCGAGAACGGTCCTGAAACTGTTGAGCTGTCCAGCCTGACCACAGACCGCAAAGTTGTTCTGTTTGGCCTGCCAGGTGCGTTCACGGGAACCTGTTCCACAGCGCACGTGCCAAGCTTTCTGCGCAACGCAGAGGCGCTGAAGGCCAAAGGCGTGGACGATATCATCTGCGTGTCTGTAAACGATCCGTTTGTGATGTCTGCATGGGACAAAGACACAGGCGCGGCTGACGGCGGCCTGACTTTCTTGGCAGACCCAGAAAGCACCTTCACCAAAGCGGTTGATTTGGCGTTTAGCGTGCCAGCGATCGGCTTCCACGACCGTTCCAAGCGCTATGCGTTGCTGGCGGAAAATGGCGTCGTAAAAGCGGTCAATATCGACGAAGAAGCGGGCGTATGTAACGTTTCTTCCGGCGAGACCATGCTGGACGCGCTGTAAGAATTTTCTGGCGATCCGCTTAGCGGCGGATCGTCAATCTGTTTCGGGCTGATCCTCGTTTTTGAACGGTCCGTAGTCTGTGAGTACTTCGATCTCATCAGCGATGGCTTCGCGTTCTGCCAAAAGATAGCGCGCAACCGCATCCGAGAATCCTTCATCCGCAATCCAATGCAACGAATGCGTCGTGGTTGGCATATAGCCCCGCGCCAATTTGTGTTCGCCCTGCGCGCCGGCCTCGACCCTGTCCAGACCATTCTGAATGGCCCAATCGATGGCTTGGTAGTAACAGATTTCAAAATGCAGGCAGGGGTGGTGTTCAAGGCAACCCCAGTAGCGGCCAAATAGCGTATCGCGGCCAATCGCGTTCAGCGCGCCAGCGACAGGGCTGCCTTCGCGTTCGGCAAAGACCAGCAACATATCATCGCGCAGCGTGTCGTGAGCGATCTCAAAGAAGGCGCGCGTCAGGTAGGGCGTTCCCCATTTGCGACTTCCCGTGTCTTGGTAAAACGCCCAGATCGCATCCCAGTGTTCGGGCTTGATTTCATCGCCTGTGTAGCTGTTGAGCACCCCGCCAAAATCCTGCGCTTGGCGGCGTTCTTTACGGATGTTCTTGCGCTTGCGCGAGCTCAGGTCCTCTAGGAAGGCATCAAAGTTCGTATAACCCTGATTAACCCAGTGAAACTGCTGCCCTGTACGATGCAAAAGGCCCATCTTTTGGCCAATCGCCACTTCTTCTTCGGTGCAAAAGGTCGTGTGCAGCGAACTGACTTGGTTTTGCTGGGCAACCTGAATGGCCCCTTGCAAAAGCGCGGCTTGTCCGACCTCTTCAAAACCGGGTTTTACAAGAAAACGACGCCCCGTGGCTGGGGTAAAAGGCACGGCGACCTGAAACTTTGGGTAATACCGCCCACCCGCGTTTTCGTAGGCGTGGGCCCAATTGTGATCAAAGACATATTCGCCTTGGCTATGCCCTTTGGCGTAAAGCGGCATACAGGCGATTAACGCGCCATCTGCATGGGCTGTCACGTATTGCGGATACCAACCTGTGCCAGAGCCCACGGATCCGCTGTCTTCTAAGGCTTTTAGAAAGCGGTAGGTGGTGAAGGGATCAATTGGACGGCCATCCACGGCTTCAGGGCATGCGCAGCTGTCCCAGTCGGTTGGGGCGATGCCAGCCAAGGATGTGTGCACCTGAATTTCGATGGCTGCTGACATAAGGCCCTCCTGCACCGCCATATTTGGCGCGATGGGCGGCAGGTTCAAGCGAGATACTGCTCAAACGTGATATTCTCAGCGATCTCACGCGCTTGTGCTTCAACCTCGGGCGATTTCACGGTCCAACACAGCACATTTGCGCCTTTGGCTTTGAGTTCCGCGACCCGTGGGTTTGTCAGATCGCTCACTTGATGGCTGATGAAACTAGATCCGGTGCGTTCGTAATCTGGAATGGTTACCAGATGATCACGCACAGAAGGGTGCAGGTCTGGCAGCAAAGGTGGCTTGAATGAAGCGCTGACGATGCCGCGCGGCACGTCTGGGCACAACTCAGCCATTTTGGCGACAGAATGCGGGTTAAACGACATCACTGCCAGCGGGCCTGTGTAGCCTGCGATCGCCTTTGCCGTGGCTTCTTCCAACGCGCCAATCTTGGGGCCCATCTGCCCGTCTTGGTCTTTCAGTTCCAGCAAAAGCGGCACTTGGCCATCCACCACCTCAAGCACTTGGGCCAAGGTGGGGATGCATTCAAAGGCGTTCTTCAGCGAAATTTGCGTCAGCTCTTCAGCGGAGCGGTTCACCACCAAGCCTTCGGCAAAGGTCAGGCGCGACAATTCATAATCATGAAAGACCATCGCTTGACCGTCGCCGGAAATTTGCAGATCAATCTCGATCCCATAGCCCGCTTCGATGGCCGCGCGAATGGCGGACATGCTGTTTTCTGGGCGCCATTTGGCTGCATCATGCAAAGCGCGATGTGCAACGGGGCGCGTTAGAAAGCTTGCGGGCAATTGGGTCATTTGATCTGAAAAATCCCTTCAACTTCAACAGGTACGCCAAATGGCAAAGAAGCCGCGGACACGGCAGAACGCGCATGACGGCCTGCATCGCCCAGAGCTTCAGCCATGAAGTTGGACGCGCCGTTGATGACCTGAGGCTGATCGCCAAAATCCAAAGTGGAGTTCACGAAGCCAACCAATTTTACCACACGCACCAAGCGATCCAGATCGCCACCGCAGGCGGCTTTGGCCTGTGCCAGCAAAGAGATCGCGCAGAGTTTGGCCATTTCGGCACCTTCTTCAACGCTCATCGTGTCGCCGAGTTTGCCTTTGTAGAACCCATCTGGGCCCATTGGTACTTGGCCAGACACATGCACCAGATCACCGACCTGCACATAAGGCACATAGTTCGCTGCTGGGGCAGGGGCCTCTGGTAGGGTAATGCCCATTTCGGCCAGTTTTGCTTCAATCGCGCTCATCGATCTTTCCTTCTTCCGTTGCGTTGACGCTATCGGGGCTGCTTTGAAAGGCCAAGCGCAATCTGGCTCAGCATCGGCGGATTTCTGATCGCTTTGCGTCGGTCTTCAAAATTACCTTGGACCACGGTGAAAGAATGTTACTCAACTGCCACAATACGTCAGGTAAAAGCCGACTGGGTCTGTAATCTGCCGTATGGTGAATTAAATGAGAGCTAACCAATTTAAGTTGAGTCTTTCCGTGACACTTTTCTCTCGTCTCCGCCAGCGCCCTGTGCGCGCGTTTATTCCGATGTTGCTTGTGGGTGGTTTGCTCGCAGGTTGCGCAAGCAATTCTACCGTCACTTCGGCAGAAATCTACGACCCTCGGGAAGAGGCGAACCGCGAAGTTCACGAGCTGAACTTGGCAATTGATAAAGTAATTTTCCGTCCTGTTTCAAATGGTTACGGTACCTTCGTGCCGGAAAATGGCCGTTTGATTGTATCGAACTTCGCTGACCATTTGTCTTTGCCAGCAGACATCGTGAACAATGTTTTGCAGGGCGATCTAAAAGGTGCTGGCAGCAATAGTTTTCGACTGGTGTTCAACACTTTGTTCGGTTTTGGCGGCATTGTAGATCCGTCTTCCGCTGTGCATGTGCCACGTCGCAAGACTGACTTTGGCGAAACATTCCATGTGTGGGGTGTTAACGAAGGCGCCTATGTTGAGCTGCCTTTGCTTGGCCCATCAACAGAACGTGACACGGTTGGCACCATTCTGGATTTCACCTTAGATCCGGTATCTGTGCTGCTGCCGAACCCAGAAAAATACATCGGGACAGCGGCGAATGTCGCAGACCGTTTGGGCGATCGTTATGATCTGCGCACCACAATTGATTCCGTTCTGTATGAAAGCGCGGACAGCTATGCGCAGGCGCGTAGCCTTTATTTGCAAAACCGTCGTTTTGAGCTTGGTGTAGAAGTGCAAGACGATGATCTAGATCCATTTGCTGACCCATTTGGGGGATAACCTTATGAAACGTCGTGATTTTTTAGCTCTTTCTTCTGCCTCCGCCGCTGTTTCTTTGCTGCCAATGCAGGCAAGCGCCCTGAGCAGTGCAGAGGCCGAAGTGCTGGTGAACAGCGTTGTCGCTGACATCAACAAGGTGATCAGTTCTGGCAAATCCTTGAACGGAATGATCAGCGATTTCGAGAAGATCTTTAAACGCTACGGCGATGTTTCTTTCATTGCGGGTTCTGCGCTGGGCCCAGATGCACGCCGTCTGAGCGGTGGTCAGCAGAACAGCTATGTCTCTGCGTTTACTGGATATATTTCACGTAAATACGGCAAGCGTTTCAACGAATTTGCGGGTGGCCGGATCGAAGTGAACGGCACCAAACAGGTGAAAAACTACTACGAAGTGAACAGCACGGCGTTTCTGCCGGGGCAGTCTCCTTTCGCGGTGAATTTCCTTGTGTCCAACCGGACCGGCAAGAATCTGTTCTTTGATATGGTCATCGAAGGCATCAGCCTGCGCCTGTCTGAAAAGAGCGAAATTGGCGCGATGTTGGATAAGAACCGCGGCGATCTGAACAAGCTGATCTCGGCGCTGAAAACCTCGGGCTGATCGCTGGCTTCATCTTTCGGTAAGGTGGCAATTCGCGCTTTTCAGGGCGTGAATTGTACGATTCGATATTTGCCTTAAAGACTGATCTGTTTTTCGAAAAACATGTCGGGGTAGGGATTGTCGTTAAAGCGATCAATCTCGGTCCAACCGGCCTTTTGATACATTGCGGCGGCCTCGGGCAAGGCAGCGCGATTTGTGTCGAGTCGCAGATGCGTCATGCCCAACTCTAGCGCTGCACCTTCTGCGGCGGCCATCAGGTTTTTTGCCAAACCCAAACCACGGGCAGCGGGCAGGGTCCAAAGACGTTTCACTTCGCCTGTGGAACTGCCATCGCCTTTGATGCCAACACAGCCCAAGGGGCGGGTTTCTAGCATTGCCAAAAAGAACACACCTTTGGGTCGTTTCATGCCCGCGTCTAAATCGGGGGCGCCGGATTTGGCGAGGTCGAATTCCAATTTCATTCGCTGCGAGACTTCCTGCGCATAAGAGGTCATGCAATAGACCGACGCATCAGAGGTTGGGTCGGCCTCGATGATCTCGATCGAGTCCTTGGCAAAAGCCAGCGCCAAAATATCCATGGCGTCTAACAAGCGCTGCGCATTTTTATGGCGCGCCAGGATCTGAGTGGCGCGTTGATCTGACAAGTCTTCATACAGTGCGAATTCCGTCTGTCCGGCGGAGGTTAACACAGCAATCCGTCCGCGTTTGTCTGCAGGGTGCGGGTGGGTTTCGATCAGGCCTTCGCCCTCAAGGCCACGCAGCAACCGGCTGAGCAGACCCGTATCCAGTTTCAGCGTTTTGCGGATATCAGCCACATTTTGCATGCCGTGGCCAATCGCGTTTAGCACACGTGCGCTGCCCAAAGGGCGACCCCGAGAGAGAAATGATTCCTCTAACGCGCCGATTTCGACAGCGGTGGCACGGTTGAATTGGCGAACTCTGTTAATATCACTGATCATTTAGCTGACTTTAGTCAGGTAAATTTTGAGCGCAACAAAAAAATCCCCAGCACGAGGGCTGGGGAAGTCGGGCATAATGCCGGCAGGGTAATTCAAATGAGGGGCTTACCAGTCAGTCGGGCCTTTTTCGGCAAAGGCGTTGACCAGGAAGTCGATAAAGGCGCGAACCTTTGGCTGTGTGAAACGGCCCGGCGGGTAAACCGCATAGATGCCTTGGGTTTCCACAGGAAGCTCTGGGATGGCGTCGACAACCAAACCTTGCTCCATGGCTTCCGCGTACAGGAAGCTTGGCAGGTAGGCGATGCCCAGACCAGCGACCGCTGCGTTCAGCAGGGACTGGCCGTCATTCACGGAAAGCCAACCGGCGGTGCGCACTTGGCGTTTTTCACCAGATGGGGCTGTCAGTTTCCACACAGCGCCATTGGACTGGCTGGAATAATGCAGCAGCTTATGGTCGTTCAGATCGTCGATCTTTTGCGGACGACCGTGCTTTTCCAGATACTCTGGGCTGGCGATCATGCGTTTCGTGGTTTCTGTCAGCTTACGGGCCCGCAGAGAGCTGTCTTCCAGCTCACCAATGCGGATGGCCATATCAAAGCCTTCAGAGATCAGTTCAACATAGCGGTTGTTCAGCACCATATTCACGGTGATGTCCGGGAAGTCCGCAAGGAATTCGCCCAGCACCGGAGACAGGTGGTTCACACCAAAATCAGTGGCGACGCTGATGCGCAGCAGGCCAGATGGCGCAGATTGCATCGAGGTGACAAGGCTATCGGCCTCGCCAGCGTCATTCAGAACACGGCGTGCACGGTCATAATAAGCCAAACCAATCTCGGTTGGGCTGACACGGCGTGTCGTGCGGTTTAGCAGCCGAGCGCCCAAACGCGCCTCAAGGCTAGAGACATGTTTAGACACGGCGGATTTGGAGATGCCCATCTTTTTTGCGGCATCTGTGAAGCCACCTTGGTCTACAACCGTGGCAAAAGCTTCCATTTCAGTCAGGCGATCCATTTCGCTATCCTCGTGCTCGTTCGTTGACCTAGGTTTGCCAATCAAATGGGGCGCGAAAGGGGCAGGGTGCAGACAATATCAGGGTTTTAACGGGGATCGTTCATGGCAGGGAAACAGCGTGGAAACGATCTAAATTCACGCTAAGCGTCTGTATTTAAGGTCAAATAATGCGATTTTTGGGTTGTGGGGCGAATCTGCGCGACGCCATTCCTTTGCAAACAGCGCCCCACTAGGTGACATTTCGAAACAATAAAAATCCGCCTTGGGCTTCTTCTTGGCACAAATACCTTGGGGTGAGCCCATAGGGCGAGGGGCAAAGCCCCTTTACAGAGAGGCCGCCAAGCGCAGCCCTTGGTCGATGGCGCGTTTTGCGTCCAGCTCTGCGGCCACATCCGCGCCGCCGATCACATGGCTGGGGATGCCTTTGTCGGCCAGTGCGTCTGCCAAAGTCCTGTCCGGCAATTGGCCCGCGCAAAGCACCACGTTATCGACCGGCAGAACCTCGGGGTTTTCGCGGGCTTCGCCATAGCTGATGTGCAGCCCCTCGTCGTCGATGCGTTCATAATTCACGCCGCCGATCATGCGCACGTCTTTCATACGCAGCGCCGTGCGGTGAATCCAGCCGGTGGTTTTGCCAAGCCCTTTGCCAAGCGCCTTGGCTTTGCGTTGCAGCAGAACCACCTCACGCGCGGGAGCTGTGGGCTGCGCGCCTTCGGGGGCTAAGCCGCCGCGATGCTCGGCCGGATCAGAGACTCCCCATTCTGTCATCCACTCGGGCAGGTTCTCGGTTGGGCTGTCGCCTTCGTGGACCAGATATTCAGAGACATCAAAGCCAATGCCCCCCGCGCCAATCACAGCAACGCGTTTGCCGACAGGGGCTTTGTGTTTCAGCACGTCCAGATAGCCCAGTACCTTGGGATGGTCTTGCCCCGGGATTTGCGGATCACGCGGGGTGACGCCGGTGGCGATGATCACCTCGTCAAAGCCTGTTAGATCATCAGCGGTGACGGATGTGCCCAAAACGGGTTTTACGCCCATTTCGCGCAGCATGGTGCCGTACCAATCCACAAGGCCCCAGAATTCTTCTTTGCCCGGCACCTGTTTGGCCACGTTCAGCTGACCGCCGATTTTGTCGTCGCGATCATAGAGCGTCACGGTATGGCCGCGTTCCGCGGCTGTCAGCGCGGCAGACAGGCCTGCGGGGCCTGCGCCAACCACGGCGATGGATTTAGATGTATCCGCGCGTTCAATCGGCAGTTCGGTTTCATGGCACGCCCGAGGGTTCACCAAGCAAGACGTCAGTTTGCCGCCGAAGGTGTGATCAAGGCAGGCTTGGTTGCAGGCGATACAGGGCGCGATGGTCTCGGCGCGGCCGGCTTGAGCTTTGGCGACGAAATGGCTATCCGCCAGAAACGGGCGCGCCATGCTGACCATATCGGCGCAGCCTTCGACGAGGACGCCTTCGGCCACTTCTGGTGTGTTGATGCGGTTGCTGGTGACGACCGGGATGTTCACCTTGCCCATCAGCTTTTGCGTGACCCACGCAAAGGCGCGGCGGGGGACGCTGGTGGCGATGGTGGGAATGCGGGCCTCGTGCCAGCCGATACCTGTGTTCAGGATCGTGGCGCCCGCGGCTTCGATGGCTTGGGCGAGCTGCACGATCTCGTCATGTGTTGCGCCTTTGGGCACCAGATCAATCATGCTGAGGCGGAAGATAATAATAAAGTCCGTTCCAACGGCTTCGCGGCAGCGGCGCACGATCTCGATGGCAAAGCGCATGCGGTTTTCATAAGAACCGCCCCAACGGTCGGTGCGCTTGTTGGTGTGCGAGGCGAGGAACTGATTGATCAGGTAGCCTTCGGAGCCCATGATCTCGACCCCGTCATAGCCTGCGTCGCGGGCGCGGGTGGTGGCTGTGACGAAATCTTGGATTTGTTTCTCGATCCCGTCTTCGTCCAGTTCTTTGGGGGGGAAGGGAGAGATGGGTGATTTGACGGGAGAGGCGCTGACGCAGTTGGGGGCATAGGCATAGCGGCCAGCGTGCAGGATTTGCATGGCGATCTTGCCGCCGTTTTCATGCACGCGGTCGGTGACGATCTTGTGGTTGAGGATGTCTTGATCATCAAACAAGCCAGCCGCGCCGGGGAAGACGCCGCCTTCGGCGTTTGGGGCCATGCCGCCTGTGACGATCAGAGCCACGCCACCGCGTGCGCGGTCGGCATAGAACTCGGCAACCCTGTTCCAGTCTTTGGTTTCCTCAAGGCCCGTGTGCATAGAGCCCATCAACACGCGGTTTTTCAACGTGGTGAACCCAAGATCCAGCGGGGCTAGAAGATGTGGATAGGTTGTCATAGCTGCCTCCCAAAGTCGCTTTGGCCAACCTGCCTTGCCCGATCTGGGATGTCATGCGCAACGTGACGTAAGTTAATTCTACGTCACCTTTGGGAGAGTCGGAAAAGACCTGAACCAAGGTTAGGGCTTGGTTCAGGTCTGATCTGCTAGAAATTAACCACCAAACTGGTCACGCAGCAGATTTTTCTGGACCTTGCCCATCGTATTGCGGGGCAGTTCGGCCATCACTTCATAACGGCGCGGGTGTTTGAAACGCGCGAGCTTGTCGTTCACCACGGCGGCCAAGGCGTCGGCCTCTGTGGTTGTGCCGGCTTCTGGGACGATGGCGGCAATGATGGCTTCGCCAAAATCCGCATCGTGGATACCGAAGACAGCGGATTCTAGGACGCCGTCGATGTCATTCAGAACGTCTTCGATTTCTTTGGGGTACACATTGTAGCCGCCGGTGATGATCAGGTCTTTGGCGCGGCCTACGATAGAAACGTAGCCGTCCTCGCTGATTTGGCCCAGATCGCCGGTGATGAAGAAGCCGTTCTCGCGCAGTTCTTCGGCGGTTTTTTCTGGCATTTGCCAATAGCCTTGGAAGACGTTTGGCCCGCGCACTTCGATCATGCCGACCTCGCCTTGGGCCAGCTCTGCGCCGGTCTCTGGGTTGGTCAGGCGGACTTCGACGCCGGGCAGCGGGTGGCCGACTGTGCCCGGGCGACGCTCGCCGTCAAAGGGGTTGGAGGTGTTCATATTGGTTTCTGTCATGCCGTAGCGTTCCAGAATGTAGTGGCCGGTGCGGGCGGTAAATGCCTCGTGGGTTTCAGCCAACAAAGGCGCGCTGCCAGACACGAAGAGGCGCATGTTTTGCACGAGGTCTTTGGTGAGACCTTCTTCGCCCAGAAGGCGGGTGTAGAAGGTGGGCACGCCCATCAGCATGGTGGCGGAGGGGATGGCATCCAAGATCGCATCGGTTTTGAAGGCGGCCATGAAATGCACGCAAGCGCCGGTGCGGATGGAGGTGTTCATCGCCACGAACAGGCCGTGGGTGTGGAAGATCGGCAGGGCGTGGATCAGCGTGTCGGCGTCTGTGATCTGCCAGAGATCAATCAGCGACAGGGTGTTGGACAGCAGGTTGTCATGGCTGAGCATCGCGCCCTTAGAGCGGCCTGTGGTGCCGGATGTATAAAGCAGCGCGGCCAGATCATCGGCGGCGCGATCTACGGTTTCAAAGCTGTCTGGTTGGGCGGCCAGATCCTCCGTCAGCGAGCCGGAGCCATCGGCGTTCAACGTGAGTAACGTTGCGTTATTGTCGGTAGCCAAGTCTGCCAGCGTGTCGGCAGAGCGGCCATCGCAGACGATGATCTTTGGTGCGGCGTCACCGACGAAGTAGGCGACCTCGTCTTTTTTGTAGGCTGTGTTCAGCGGCAGAAAGACCCCGCCCGCTTGAACGGTGGCAATATAGAGCGCGACCATTTCGACGGTTTTCGGGGCTTGCACCACTACGCGGTCGCCTGCGCCCACACCGTTTTGCACCAAGATATGGGCCAGTTTTGCAGCGGTTTTGATGAAATCCGCATAGCTGATGTCGTCTGCGCCATCTTGTTTGAGGAAGCAGTTCGTATTGTCTGCGTGATGGGCGATGAGATTGTCGTAAAGATGGTTGGCCACTACACAGGTGTCCTTTGTTTCTTGGATGGTTTGGTCTCAGGCGGACGTTTGAAGGACGGGGCCAAGCAGACCTCGCCATTTTGTACGAACCGTTCGTGGTTTTGTTCGATCAGGTCAAGATCGTAGTGATAGTTCACCATGGCGCCGCTGGATTGGCCTTTGCCGTTTTCGCTGGTGTCGGCCTCGGCGTGGACCGCGTAGATTTGCGCGCCGTTGCCGAGGTGGAACCGGGCGACGGGATCATACGGCGTGCCGCGGCCCGATTTGGCGGTGGTCAGATACTCCGCTGCGGCGTCTTGCACCTCTTCCGGAGAGGCGGCGCCGTTGAGGATGGCTTTGGTTTCATCTGTGTCCTGTTCGGCCAGCCAAGCGTTGAGCTTTGGAATGGGCGAGAGGGTCACGAAGGTGTCGAGGTCAGGCAGTTCTTGACGCAGCTCGTCGACCACTTGTTTGATCAAGAGGTTGCCAAAGCTGATGCCTTTCAGGCCCTGCTGACAGTTGGAGATGGAATAGAAGACCGCGACTTTGGTGTCATGGGCTTCGCGGAGCTCTCGATCATCGGCCAATACCCGTTGGATGGAATTTGGCACGGTCATGGTGAGGGCGACCTCGACGAAGATCAGCGGCTCATCCGGCATGGTGGGGTGGAAATAGGCAAAGCAGCGGCGATCAGAGGGGTAGAGCCTGCGGCGCAGGTCGTCCCAGTCGCCGATTTCATGCACGGCTTCGTATTCCACTATCTTTTCCAGAATGCTGGCAGGGGTTTCCCAACTGATTTGACGCAGCACCAGAAAGCCACGGTTGAACCAGCTGCGCAGCAGGTGTTGGAAATCCATATCCAAGCGGCGCAGGTCTGGGTTGGCGCGCAGGGCTTTCAGCAGATCGGTGCGCATTTTCACCAACGCGGGGGTGGCCCCCGGAGGTTGGTTGAGGCGGCGCAAAAGTTCCTGACGGCGTGGCTCGGCACTGGCGGCGACGCGGCGGTAGTCTTTCAGGTCATGGCTTTCGCTATAGGCCTGTGTGGCTGCTTGCAGGCCTGCGACGTCGATTTCCAGCGCGTCGTTCATGAAGCGGAAGAACTCTAGCTTGTCGCTGTCTTCAAGCTGGGCGTAGCGTTTCAGGATCGCCTTGGCGAGGTGAATGCCCGAGACTTCGCCTTCGGCATCCAGCAAGGCCATACACATGTCTTGCAGGGATCGCTCATCATCTGAGGCGCTGCTGCTGCGGCGACGCTCGAACAGGGTGGTGAGCATGTCTCCCAGAAAACTGCGTTGTGACATCATAGACATCCTAGCTGAGGCTCACAGATTGGCCGGAGAGTTTCACGTTAAGCTGCACAGAGCCTTCGTTGATCATCCAGCGGCGCAAGACATATGTACGCGCGCCAGAGATATGCATCGGATCCGCGGCGGCCAGCGCTTGGGCGGCTTCGAAGCTTTCGGCGCGGTACACGATCATGCCCATGCCTTCCATCATCTCACCTGATTCGTCGGACATTGGACCGGCAAAGACGAGGTTTTGGGCCGCTTCTAGTTCGGCTTGATAGGCCAAATGCGCGGGCAGGTTTTCTTTGACCGCAGCAGGGTCTCCGGCGGGCGTAGACTGAGCAATATATAGCTCTAGCGCCAATGCGCCGCGTGATTTTGCTTCGGCTTTGTAGTCATTCCAGCGTGGCATTGAGAGGTCTCCATTCCGCAAATTCAAGAAAATCGATTTTATTTGACTTAGGGTCTTTTTATCGTCAAAACTGAGTCCAATCAATATGGAGGATTCGATGCGTTTTATTGTGGGAACCGTAGACGGCACGCAGAGCGTGTTCGCGGTAACTGGCGATCGCGCTGTTAATTTGAGCGCTGCTCATCCTGAGGTCGGCTCTGATCTGAGTGGCATCGTGGGCAACCCTGATCTGCTGTCTAAACTGGGCGAGATCAGCGCGGATGCTGCGACGGTTGCTGTGGCTGACATTACACCTGCACTGCCGATTGAAGCGCCGGGCACGATTATCTGCCTTGGCTTGAACTACGTCGAGCACATCAAAGAAGGTGGCTATGACATTCCGGATTATCCGGCGTTGTTCATGCGTGGCAAAAGCTCGATCATGGCGGCTGGTGCGCCGATGGTGCGCCCAACTTGTTCTGAGCGTTTAGACTATGAAGCCGAGCTGATGCTGATCATTGGCAAAGGCGGTCGTCACATTTCTGAAGCGGATGCTTTGGATCATGTGTTTGGCTATACCGTGTTTAACGATGGCTCTGTGCGCGATTACCAGCGCAAGACGCACCAGTGGACACCAGGTAAGAACTTTGACGACACCGGCGCGATTGGTCCGTTTGTTGTGACGCCAGATGAGGTGCCTGAGGGTGCGGCTGGTTTGAAGATCGAAAGCCGTGTGGGCGATGAGATTCTGCAATCGTCCAACACTGGCAATATGATCTGGTCTGTTGCGCAGACGATTGCGATTATTTCAGAGTACACAACGCTGAAGCCGGGTGATCACATCGCGATGGGCACGCCTCCGGGTGTGGGTCATGCGAAGAAGCCGAACCCACGTTGGTTGGTGCCGGGTGAAGTCGTGGACATCGAGATCGAAGGCATTGGCATTTGCTCTAGCCCGATTGTCGATGAAGCTGCGGTTTCCGGTCAGGCGGCGGCTGAATAATGGTGGCGGCTCCAGAGAATTTGGACGATTTGCGCGCACAGGCTCAAGAGGCTGTGCGGGCGCTTCGCTCTCGCAAGACAAAGCTCGATGATGACTCGATTGATCTGATCCTGCGCGATGCGCGTTCGCATTACGCTTGGAAAGATGAACCGGTCAGCGACGAGATCCTGCACACGCTTTACGACATCACGATCAATGGCCCGACCAGCATGAACACATGTCCGGCGCGGTTCATTTTTGTGCGCAGCGAGGCGGGCAAAGATCGTTTGGCGAAGTCGTTGAAGGCCAAGAACATCGATAAGATGCGCGCGGCGCCCGTTTGCGCGATTATCGCTTGGGATCCGAAATATTGGGAGCGTCTGGATTTCCTGTTCCCGCATGAGGATCGTAAGCCGATGTTTGCTGGGAATGAGGCTTACGCCCATGACACAGCCTATCGCAATTCGACCCTGCAAGGGGCCTATTTCATGATCGCAGCGCGTGCGCTGGGCTTGGATGTGGGCGCGATGTCTGGCTTTTCCAATGAAATCGTCGATCAAGAATTTTTCGCGGAAAATGGATGGAAATCCAATTTCTTGTGTAACCTAGGCTATGCCGATGAGTCGGCACTGTTTCAGAAACTGCCTCGGTTCGCATTCGAGGACATCTGCACAATTCTCTGACCATAGGAGAGTGAATGACAGTAAAGATGAAGAATACGGTTCGGTTGCGGGCAAAGGGAGATTGCCCCAGCCATTCCTTGTCGAATATCGCGGTGCGGGATCTTTCCTTTGCCATCGATGAACCTACCGAGCGGGGCGGAACCAATCTCGGCCCCACTCCGACTGATACCGCATTGGCGGCCCTGATCGGCTGCACCAATGTGATCGGTCATAAATGTGCCCATCAGCTTGATATTGAGATCGGCACATTAACGATCAACGCGTCCTGTGAATTCGACAGGCGCGGCGTGACCCTGACAGAAGAAATCGACGTTCCTTTTGTTTCTGTCACGCTTGATATCGTTGCCAGCGGCCCAGCGTCAGAGGAGCAACTGCAAGCAGTTGGACGTGAAACCGCTAAATTCTGTCCGCTTTCAAAACTGTTTGAAGCGGCGGGAACGACAGTTGTCACAAACTGGAGAACGGCCTGAAAAGGCCACAATAGGCTCTGTTTAGAGCCGATTTTGGGAGGAAAACTATGATTACGAAATGGACACGTCGTACTTTGATGGGCGCGCTGTTGGCAGGTGCAACTGCCATGCCTGCTCTCGCGACCGAAACCATCAAAGCTGTTGTCATCGACGGCTATCCAGCGCGTGCGCTTTGGGTGAAAGAATTCACTGGATTCTTTATTCCTGAAGTCGACAAGCGTCTGGCTGAGACCGGCAATTACAAGATGGACTGGCAAGAAAGCTATGGCGGCACAATCGTGAAGCCAAAGGGCGTTCTGGAAGGTGTGAAGCTGGGTTTGGGTGATATTGGTATCGTCACAACTATCTTCCACAACTCTAAACTGCCAAGCCAAGCGCTGTCTGCTGTAACGCCTTTCGTGGCGGCGGATGCCCGTGCGGTGGCGCAAGCGGTGGATGAGATCGCCAAAGAATACCCAGCGATGCAAGCGGAATTCGCCGAGCAGAACCAAGTGTATCTGGCGACGGGCGTTGTGCTGGACACGTATCAGGTCTTCTCGAAATCCGAGATCGGGTCTTTGTCTGATCTGGAAGGGTCCAAAGTGGCCGGTGCTGGTATGAACCTGCGCTATCTGGAAGGTATTGAAGGCGCGGCGGGTGTGCGTGGTGGTCTGACGGACTTCTACAACATGCTGCAAACCGGTCTGGTGGATCACGCGATGCTGTGGCCAGAAGCGGCGAAGACCTTCAAGATTGCAGAAGTGGCGCCTTACATGCTGCGTGCGGATCTGGGTGCTGTGAATTCCAAGACGATCACAGTGAACAAAGACTACTGGGAAGGTCTGCCTGATGAGGTGAAGACGGTTCTGGGTGAAGTTGCTGTTGCCTATCGTGACCACGTTGCGGGTATCGCAATGGATCGTGCACAAGAAAGCCGTGATGCCTTTGTGGCTGCCGGTGGCACAATCGTGGAACTGTCTGCTGAAGAGCGTGCCTCTTGGGCGGCGGCGATGCCAAACCTTGCACAGGAATGGGCCGCAAGCCTGAACGATGCAGGTCAGCCAGGCAGCGATATGCTGAATGCCTATATGGGCAAGCTGTCCGACGCAGGGTTTACCCCAGTGCGTGACTGGGCTGCTGAATCCGCAACGAACTAAGCGGAGCGGCGTACGTGAGAGACGTTATCGTCAAAATCGCCGGCGGAGTGGCTATGGCAGCCAATGCCGCCGGCACCTTTGTGGTCATCGCGCTGATTGCCGTGGTGAACTACGATATCATTGCCCGGGGATTGTTTAACAAACCCTTCCTGGGTGCCGTTGAAGTGGTGCAATTCTCGATGGTGTTGATTGTGTTTCTGCAGCTTCCCGACGTTGTGCGGGTGGGGCGTTTGACGCGATCTGACGGCTTGCTGGGCATGTTGTCGATGAAGGCACCGGCCAAGGGGCTGTTCCTACGTCGGTTGATTGATGTGATCAGCGCTGTGTTCATGCTTTTGGTCGCCTATGCGATCTGGCCTGAATTCGTCGAGATGTGGGAGAGCCGAGACTTTTTTGGCGTGCCGGGTGTGTTCACAGCGCCTTGGTGGCCGGTCAAGCTGGTGATCTTTCTAAGCGCCTGCCTCTGTGCGCTTCACTTCCTTTTACATGTCATCACGCGACGCGATGACAAAGCGCAACGATAGGATAACGGCATATGACTCCTGTTGAAATTGGCCTGATCTCGATCATTGCGATTATCGTTCTGATCTATATGGGCGTATATATTCCGATTGCGCTGGGTGTGGTCAGCTTTCTGGCGATCTACATCATTCGCGACAATGTGGACTTGTCCTTTGCGCTGCTGAAAATCGCCATTGGCGACAGTGCGATGGAATATACCTTTGCGACCATTCCGCTGTTTACCTTTATGGGGCTGATCGTCTCGAAGGCCGGATTGGGCGCGGATATTTACGGCGTGATGAACCAAGGGTTCCGCCGGATTACGGGCGGCATTGGCATGGCGACCGTTGGCGCCAATGCGGTGTTCGCGGCGGTGACGGGCTCGTCGATTGCCTCGGCGTCTGTGTTTACCAAGATGTCGGTGCCAGAGATGATGCGCCACAAATACAACCCGCGCTTTGCGGTGGGCGTTGTGGCCGGTAGCTCGGTTCTGGGCATGATCATTCCGCCCTCGGCGATGTTGATCATTTACTCTTTCGTGGCAGAGCAATCCGTGGGCGAGATGTTCTTGGCCGGTGTTGTGCCGGGCCTGATGCTGGCCGTGGCTTATGTGGCGGCGATCTGGTTCATGGGCCGCTTTACCCCCAAGTTTGTGGGCGGCGAAAAGATCGAAGACGAAGACCTGATGGGTTGGGGCGAGATCATCGCCAAGACTCTGCCGATTGTCTTGCTGATCGTGGTGGTTCTGGGCGGGATTTACACCGGTTGGACAACCCCTGTTGAAGCGGGTGCCGCGGGGTCCTTGTTGGGGATTATCATCGCGGCGGTGCGTCGTCGGATCACGTTGAAGACCTTTTGGGAAACCGTGATTGAAACCGGCCATATCACAGCGGCGATTTTGTTCCTGATCACAGCGGCATCGATGTATGCGCGTATGCTGGGGATTGCGGGCTTGCCGAATGCGCTGTCGGATATTCTGGCGGCCAATCAGCTAAGCTTTTTCTGGATCATGGTGATCTATGTGATCCTGATGCTGTTCTTGGGCACGATCTTGGACACGGCCTCGATCATTCTGATTGTCGTGCCGCTGTTCCTGCCGCTGATCGAACCGATGGGCCTGAGCCTTGTGTGGTTTGGCATCGTCAGTGTTGTGGCCGCTGAAATCGGGCTGCTGACGCCGCCTTTGGGGCTGAGTTGTTTTGTCATCAAAGCGACGCTTGATGATGATCGCATTGCCTTGAAGGATGTGTTTCTTGGCGCGCTGCCCTTTGCCTTTGTTATGCTGATTGTTCTGGTCTTCTTGATCCGGTTCCCAGCCTTGAGTCTTGCCATTTTAAACTAAAGGAAGTCGTCTATGCGTGACGTCACCAAAGACAATATTACCGATGTGTTCATGAGCTATATGGGCGAGGATATGAACCCGCGCCTGCGTGAAGTTCTGTCGAGCCTTGTGAAACATCTGCATGCTTTTGCGCGGGAAACCAACCTGACCCACGAGGAATGGAACACCGGCATCGCTTTCCTTGAAAAGGCGGGCGAGATTTCGGATGCAGAGCGGCATGAGTTTGTGTTGTTGTCTGACGTGTTGGGCCTGTCTTCCTTGGTGGATATGCTGCACAATCGGCCTGAAGGCACCTCGTCTTCGGTGCTCGGGCCGTTCCATATCACGGGATCGCCAGATTTGGCGGTTGGCGCGGATATGCGCAAAGACTTTGACGATACGGTGTTGTTGGTGGAAGGGATCGTAAAAGACCCTGATGGCAATCCCATTCCAGGGGCGACCTTGGATATTTGGCAGACGGCGCCGAATGGTTTGTATTCCAGCCAAGACCCTGACCAAGACACCTATTCCTTTCACGGTTTGCAAAAGGTCGGGGACGATGGGCGCTATGCGTTCACCTCGGTGCGGCCTGTGGAATATACGGTGCCGTCTGATGGGCCGGTTGGGGATATTCTGCGTGCCTGTGGGCGGCATCCTTGGCGTCCGTCGCATTTGCACTTCATTGCAGAGGCTGAGGGGTTCCGGCCGCTTGTGACAGAGGTCTTCCCAGAGGATGACAAGTATCTGGACAATGACACCGTGTTTGGCGTGCGCAAAGACTTGGTGATGACCTACGTGCCGATGCCAGCAGGCAGCTTCCCTGAGGAAGGTTATGAGCTGTCAGGCAAGGTGCCGGGGGATTATCTGAAGGTGAATTTTGATCTGACTTTGGTGCCAAAGGACTAAGGTTAGCATCCTTGAACATCAGGCGGCGCGTTTAACCGAGCGCGCCGTCTCCTAAAAGACCCGATAGGAATTCGCCGGTCAGGCGGTAATGGGTCAACAGGCGCTCGCTGGCTTCTTGGGTGTTGCCCGCGATGGCCGCTTCCAAAATTCCAGAATGTTCTTCGCCCACGTCGCGCTTTTGATAGTTCAGCGCGCTGCCCGCCAAATAGCGGTAGCGGATGTTCAGATCATAAAGCTGCGAGCAGAATTTCATTAGGATCGGCGATTGCGCATTGGCCAGCAGGGCCATGTGGAAGGCTTTGTGTACCTCTTCGAAGGCTTCAGAGCCTTCGGTTTTCGCGCGACGCAAACGGTGATGGGCCAGAACAACATCTTCTTCCCAGTCTTGCGTGCGATTGGCGATGCTTTCGCGCAGGGCCAGATCTTCGAGCGTACAGCGCAGGGTCAGAATTTCGTTGAAGTTCTCGGCGCTGATTTCGGCGGTGCGAAAGCCGCGTTGATCCAGACGTTCCACAAGGTTGTCTGAGGTCAAAAGGCTGAGCGCTTCGCGGATTGGGGAGGCGCCGGTATCAAGGCGTTGGCGTAGCCCGTCGATCTTGAGCTTTTCACCTGGCTTCAGAACACCGGTGACAATCATTTTGCGCAACGTGTTATAGGCGCGTTGGGTCGCAGACCCGTCACCTGTTGGCATGGCTTGTCCGGAAATGTTCATCGGCCCCCCCTGGCTATTTGTCGATAGCGAATTATCGATTTTCACGACCCGTATTTCGGCGCGCTTTTTCGCACAGTTATATGGCGTTTCCAATGGGTGCGCGCGCGGTTTCGGTGAAAACCCTCTCCTTGCTAATAATTTTGCCGATATGTTGACAGAAATCAATGAAAAATCGATAATATTGAAAGGTGGGCAGATTCTGCGCACCAACCTTGGGAGGAAATACGTTGAAAAAAGTGAAAAACTTGATCAGCGGTGCATTGGCTTGTGCGGTACTTGGTACGGCTGGTGTACCTGCGTTTGCAGACACCGTAGACGGTCCGTCCGTCTTCTGGAAAATCTCGATGTGGGGTAACCCACGGGCTTTGTCCGCTGGGATGGAAGCCATGGCCGAAAAAGTGCGCGAGGACACTGGCGGCAAATTTAACATTAAAATTTTCTACGGCGCGCAGTTGTCCAGCTCGCGCGAGAACCTTGATGGTCTGAAGCTGAATGCCTTTGAAGGCGCTGCGATTTGTAACTTCTATCATCCAGGTAAGAACCCAGCATGGATGGTGTTCTCTTTGCCGTTCCTGCCTTTGGGTGATCCACAAGTCGACAAATACGTACGCACCAAAATGTTCGAGCATCCGGCGATTGTGGCCGATATGGAGAAGTGGAACGCGGTTCCATACGCCTCCGGACTGTTGCCGCAGTATGAGGTGCTGGGCAAAGGCACGCCGCCACAGAACCTGTCTGATTGGGCAGGTTTGCGTGTCCGCGCGGGCGGTGGCCTTGGCAGCGCGATGGAGAAATTGGGCGCTGTAAAGCAGACCCTTCCAGCGGGCGAAACATCGACAGCCTTCCAACGCGGTGCGTTGGATGCGGCGGCCTTCCCGTACACCTATGCGCATGTGTCGTTCAAAATCAGCGAAGAGGCGGATTGGTTCACATCCAACCTTGCGCCGGGCACATCTGAATGTGGCTGGGTCTTTAACAAGACAGCCCATGACGCCCTACCAGATCAGTACAAAGAGCTGCTGGTGAAATACCGCGATTTGGTTCTGGATACAGAGCTAGAAGCCTATGCGGCAGCGGATGCGAAGAACTTGCCAGAGTTTGAAGCCAGCATGACCAAGATCACCTATTCTGACGAGCAACTCGCAGAGTTCCAGAAGGTGGCCGGTCAGCCGGTTTGGGATGATTGGATCGCTGCGAACAAAGATACATTTGACGCGCAGGGCGTGTTTGATGCGGTCTTTGAATATGCCGAGGAAGCCAAGGCGAAAATGAACTAAGGGATTACTCCCGACTGGAGGCGCCTTCGGGCGCCTCTATTTTCCTATGACATTCGGAGGACGTGATGTCCCAAGGCTCTAGCCTCTTGTCGGCGGCAGACCGTCTGGCGATTCCGGTCGAGAATCTGGCCAACCTGCTCGCGGCGTTTGCGATCTTTGCGTTGATGTGTTTGGGCGTGGCCCAGATCGTCTTGCGCACTGTCTTTAACTCGCCTTTGGCGGGCTACATTGATCTGGTTGAGCTTTCCATGGCCTCGATGGCCTTTCTCGGCGCGGCCTATTGCCAGCGCATGGGCGCGCATATTCGCATGGACCTGCTGATTGGTCGCCTGAAGGGGCGCAGCCTGTGGATTGTGGAGAGCCTTGGTTTGATCGTGGCGCTGATCATCATCGGTGTGTTGATCCAGAACGGTTGGGGACATTTTTTGCGCAGTTATACGCTGGGCGACACGACAATTGATGCGGAATATCCGGTGTGGCCGTCAAAGCTGCTGGTGCCAATTGCCTTTGGTCTGTGGTGGATCCGTTTGGCGATCCAGCTGTTGGGCTCGCTGAGAATGGCGGTTGATCCGAGCAAGGCGCCGGTTGGCGTGGTCTTGATGAAAGACGTGGCCCATCAGGCCCAAGACGAAATCACTGAAATTATGGGCGAAGAAGGCGCGGGTAACACATGATCCTTGGTATCGGATTTGACAGCCCCTTTACGGTTGGGCTGATTGCACTTGGTTTTTTGCTGTTTTTGATTTTCATCGGCGTGCGCGTTGTCTTCGCTGCCGCCATTGTAGGCCTGTTAGGGTTGGTAGAGCTGTTGGGCTGGGGCCCTGCGGCGGGGATTGTGGGCACGATCCCGCATTCCAAATCCTCGACCTATGCGCTGAGCGTCTTGCCCATGTTCATCTTCATCGGCTTTCTGGCCTATCACGCGGGGATGACCAAACAGCTGTTTGATGCGGCCCGCAAATGGATCGGCTGGGTGCCAGGGGGCTTGGCGGTGGCGACGGTCTTTGCGACAGCGGGTTTTGCGGCCGTGTCTGGCGCATCGACGGCGACCTCTGCTGTGTTCAGCCGCGTCGCCATCCCAGAGATGCTGAAATACGGTTATGACCGAAAGCTGGCGGCAGGCGTTGTGGCCGCGGGCGGTACTTTGGCCACTTTGATCCCGCCTTCGGCGATCATCGTGATCTATGCGATCATCGTGGAAGAATCCGTCGGTAAGCTGCTGTTGGCGGGCTTTTTGCCCGGTATCGTCTCAGCGCTGATTTATGCGGGGATCATCATGGTCTGGGCCAAGGCGCGCCCGGCGGATGCGCCCTCGGTGGGCGGGTTCACATGGGGCGAGCGTTTGCGCAGTCTGCCTGGTGTTCTGCCGATCTTCATCGTGGTCTTCATCATCATCTCGGCCATCTATGCTGGTTGGGCCACCCCAACCGAGGCAGGGGCTTTGGGCGCGGCGGTGGTCTTTGCTTTGGCCGTGGTGCGGGGCACCAAGTGGAAGGACATCCAAGGCAGCCTGATGGAAAGCGCCAAGCTGACCGTGATGATCTTCTCGCTGATCTGGGGCGTTTTGATCTTTGTGCGTTTCTTGGGCTTCTCGGGCCTGCCTGAGGCCTTCACAAGCTGGATTGTCAGCCTTGATGTGCCACCTATGGTGATCATGATTTGCATCCTGTTGGCTTACGCCATTTTAGGCATGTTCATGGACGCCATTGGGATGCTGCTGCTGACCCTGCCGGTTGTTTACCCTGCGGTGATTGCCTTGGGCTTTGACAGTATCTGGTTTGGCATCATCGTGGTGAAGATGGCAGAGGTCTGCCTGATCACCCCGCCGATTGGACTGAACTGTTTTGTGGTCAATGGCGTGCGGCCGGATATTCCGCTGACGGATGTGTTCCGCGGAATTGCGCTGTTCTTTATTGCAGATGTGCTGACGATTATTGCCTTGCTGGCTTTCCCAGAAATCGTCACCCTGTTGCCAAACCTGATGGGATAGTCTGATGCGCTTGCAAACCTCTTTGCCTTTGGAAAAGGCTAATCTGATCATCACCGAGGCGCTACGTTTGGGGCGCGCGGCTAACTTGCTGCCGCTGACAGTGGTGGTGCTGGATGCGGGCGGCAAGATGGTCGCCATGCAATGCGAGGATGGATCAGGGGTGATCCGCTTCGAGGTCGCCTTTGGCAAAGCCTATGGCGCCTTGGGCATGGGCATTTCCAGCCGATTGATCCGTGATCGCTTGTCGAGCCGCCCGACGTTTCAGGCGGCTTTGGCCACGGCGTCTGGCGGTCAGTTGATCCCTGTGCCGGGGGGCGTGTTGGTAGAGGATGCCGAGGGCATCACCATCGGCGCGGTGGGCATCAGTGGGGATACCTCTGACAAGGATGAATACTGCGCCATCGAAGGGATCAAAGCCGCGGGCTATGCCAGCGAACCGGCAGAGCCGGACCCAGAGTGGCGCACCTCATCCCTATCTGATCACTACCCCGCTTCGCCTTAGGGCAGGTGGGTCAGCAGGTGGTCGATATGGCGGTGGGTGCTTTGGCGTTTGGGTTGCTGGGCGTCCTTTGCATCCAAAATCTTGATCGTCGGTTTGCCTTCATATTCCGGCGGCAAGACCATACAGCGCACGAAACGGGTTTCGGGGTGATCGGCGCTGGCGGTGGCGCGGACGGGCGAATTCGCCGCTTCGAACCAATGATCGCCCGCTTGGGCCGTAAAGTCATGATCATCCGCCTGCAAATGCAATTGCCCATGGCGCAAATATCGAAAGCCTGCACCCGCATGGACGTGGCGATAGGCGATGGCTTCCGGCGGGAACGAAACCTCATCAAGCCGCAGCAAGGCGGGGCCTTTGGGAAGCGTCAGCGTTTCCTGCGCGATGGCTGGGGCCGCGACTTGCCCCAAGGCGAAAATCAAAAGCGTCGCGCCCTGCGCGCCCGCTTGAACGGGCAGGCGTTCATTGATCAGAAAGCCACCACCGGTGATACCTTGATTGCAGCTGCCCGCCAGAACAAAACCCGCGCCCATGGCGTAGGGCAAGATCTGCCGTTCCTGCGCAGACAGTGTGATATGCAGCATCGAGAGGGTGGTCATATGGATACTCTTTTCGCAATTTGGCCCTGTGCCTATCTGCAGCCTAGTGCAGTCCACCAGCACAGCAAGAGGGGGTGACGTGACGCTTTCGTTTCTTTTGGCCCTGTTGCTTTGTGAAGTGTTAAGCCTCGCCACGGGTTGGGTCGGTTTTGGCTATGGCGCGCGGGCGGCTTTCTTGGTTCTGTGCGTTGTGGCCTTTGGGGCCACCAGCCTGCGCGAGCGGGCCTTGATGGGCATCGCTGTGATCTTGGCAGGGGTTTTGATCTGGCAAGGCAAGGGGATGGCGGCCTTGGGATCAGCCCTGTCGCTTGGTGCGTTCTTCGGGGCCTTTATCGCGACCCTCACCGCGATGCGCGATATCGCGGCGCGATCAGCCTCGGTTCTAGAGGTCGGGCGATACCTGACCAGCCAACCTGCAGGGCGGCGGTTTTATGCGACGGCTTTTGGTGGGCATTTCCTCGCGGTGTTTTTGAATTTCGGCGCGGTCAGCCTGATGGCGCCCTTGGTGCAAAAGAGCGCGGTGCATCCAGATGGCAGCCCCTTTGCGGCCCTGGAAAGACGCCAGATATCGGCTCTGATAAGGGGGTTTGCGTGGCTTTTGCTGTGGGCGCCCACGACATTATCGCAAGCCGTGTTGCTGACGATTTTCACCGAGGTCACCCTGTGGGACATCGTGCCCATCGGTTTGGCCACGGCGGTTGGCTTTACTGTTCTGGGGCGGCTTTATGATCGGTATGAGTGGCGCGGGCAGGCTTTGCCGGGGCCGGGTGTCGCGCCAGAGTTTCCGCGCCGCGCGGCTTATGTGGTGTCAGCGATCTGCGCGCTTTTGATAGGGGCGACCTTTGCGGGCAGCGTGGTGTTTAAAGCCAGCATCGCGCAGACCTTGCTGTTTGTGGTGCCGGTTGTGACTTTCGGATGGTTTCTGGGGCAAGAGTGGGGGCAGGACCATCGCGCGGCGCAGCACCTGCGTGTGTTCACTAAGGTGATGCAAACCTCTGCTGGTCCTCTGGCGCGCTCTGCCATTGCTTTGGGGCTGTCGGGTTTTATCGGACGTGCCGCAGGTCAGGCCTTGCCGGTTGAAGCAATTGCCGATGTATTGAACGTGGCGGCCATGCCCGGCTGGCTGTTCTTGGCGACCTTACCGGTGTTGATCACCTTAGGAGGGCAGGTGGCCCTGAGCCCGATTTTGATTGTGGTCTTCCTTGGAGAGTTGCTCGGCGCGATGAATAGCCTGCCCACGGGACAGGCGCAGATTTTGTATGCGTTGAGTCTGGGCTGGGCGTTAAGCATGACCGCCTCGCCCAATGCCACGGCTACGTTGCTGATTTCCGGCACGACCAACATTGCCCCCACCACGCTGACATGGCGTTGGAACCTGCGCTATGGGTTGCTTTGCTATCTTGCCGCTCTCCCTATATTTGCATTTATTGCATAAATATCGATTTTATTTGACTCAATTAATAAATATGGATTTATTTTACCCATGTTGACGTTTGGGAAGCGTCACGATTCTTGGGAGGAATAAGCTATGCGACATTTACTAATGGCTGCAGCCGTTGCCGTTTTGGGCACGGGTGCACAGGCTGAAGAGCTTCGTATCGGGACCGCCAGCTTGGGCGGCGCGTTTTATCCGATGGGGCAAAGCATCTCGAACCTTGTGAACAAATATGCCGGTGGTGACATTTCGATGGTGCCGGTTGTGACAGGGGGCTCTGTTCAGAACCCGCGCCTGATTGGGTCCGGCGAGGTCGAGATTGCGATCACCAATAACAATCTGGCGAAACTGGCTGTGGCGGGCAAAGGCCCATACAGCTCTGGCGCGCTGGACATCAAAGCGGTTGCGGCGCTGCATCCTTCTGTTTTGCACATGATCACGTTGGAAGGCTCTGACATTGAGACCTTCGAAGACCTAAAGGGCAAACGCGTTGCGGTTGGTCCGGCAGGCGGCGGCACTTTGGGGTTCTTGAACTTCCTGCTGCCAATGCATGACATGACCGTCGAAGACATCACACCAAGCTTCCTGTCGTATTCCGACGGGTTCAGCCAGCTGACAGACGGCAACGTCGATGCGGCTTTGGCGCTGTCAGGCTATCCGGCGGGCGCGGTGATGCAGGCCTCTGCTGGGGCAGACCTGAAGTTCATCAGCTTCTCAGACGGCAAGCTGGACGAAGCGATTTCTAAAAACGCGGCCTATGCCTCGGTGACCATTCCGTCTGATGTGTATGACACAGGTAGCGATGGCCAAGTGCTGGGCGTGAACAACATGCTGATCGTGCCATCTGACACGGATGCGGATGTGGTCGAGGCGATTGTCTCTTCCGTGTTTGATCACTTGGATGAGTTTAAGGCCGAAAATGCGAATGCAAAGCAGATCGACCCTGAACTGTCCAAATCCCTAGCGATTGACTTGCACGAAGGTGCGGCGCGGTACTTTGGGAAGTAAAAGACAATGACGACGGCCAATACCACTGGGTCTGATGTCAAAAAGCTGGCCACGGTTGAAAACCTTTTGATCGTGGCGGCCTTTGGCCTTGGGCTGTTTCACCTGGCCGTTGTGTCCGGTGTGATTGCAATCTCAACCCTGCCAATGCGCGTGATCCACGTGGCCTTGGCGTTCTCTCTGCTGTTTTCGATCAAGCCGGTGTCTAAATCGCTTGAGGGGACAGTGTTTAACAAAGCTTTCACGCTGGCATTGATCGGGGCCACCCTAGCGGCCTCGTGGTGGATGCTCAGCCGTTGGAAGGCGATTGCCTTCAGCGGCGGGCTCACCGAACCGGGCGACTTTTGGGCGGGGTTGGTCCTGCTGATCGTTGTCTTCGAAGCGGCGCGGCGTGGGATCGGGATGATCTTGGCGTGCATTGCGCTGGTCTTCTTTTCCTATGCCTTTCTCAGCCCGTACTTGCCGGGCGTATTGAACGGTCGCGGCTATAGCCTAGAGCGGATGGTGATCTTTCTGACCACGGACACCGCTGGGATTTACGGCATCCCTGTGGGCGTCGCGGCGACCTATATCATCGTCTTTACGATCTTTGGCGCGATGCTGTCGCGCTTTGGGGCGGGGGAGTTCTTTTTCGAAATTTCCATGCGCATCACACGCGGTTTGCGCGCGGCGAGCGCGAAATCTGCGGTGTTGTTCTCCACGTTGATTGGCATGGTGTCCGGCTCTGCAGCGGGCAACGTGGCGGTGACAGGGGTGGTGACCATCCCAATCATGAAGCGCGAAGGCTACAAGCCGCACCAAGCGGGCGCCGTGGAAGCGGTGGCTTCGACCGGTGGGCAGTTGATGCCGCCTGTGATGGGCGCGGCGGCCTTTATCATGGCTGAGATCGTGGGCGTGCCCTACACCGAAGTCATGGCGACGGCGATCCTGCCTGCGCTTCTGTTTTTCACATCGGCCTTTTTCATCGTGCATTTGCAGGCGGTGAAATCCGGTATTCAGCCTTCGACAGAAGGCTCTAGCGACACGCGCCCCTTGGGGCAGGTGCTGTGGCAGGGTATGCCATTCATTGCCGCCTTTGGCGTGCTGATTGCGCTGATGCTGTGGGGCTATTCGCCCTTCAAAGCCTCGCTTTGGGCGATGGCAGCTTTGCTGAGCGTCGATCTGATCGTGCGCCGCAAATTGGATATGGACTATATCAGCCGTATCACCGGCGGGATCACCGAAGGCGCAAAAGGCGTTATCACGATTTCAGCGGCCTGCGCGGCGGCGGGGATCATTGCGGGCACTTTGGGCATCACAGGGCTTGGGTCAAAGATCGCTTTGCTGATCGAGACCGCTTCAGGTGGATGGCTGCTGCTGGCGCTGTTCTTTACCATGATCACCTCGATCATTCTGGGCATGGGCCTGCCAACAACCGCTGCCTATCTGATTTTGGCAACGGTTGTGGCGCCTGCGCTGGTGAAGCTGGGCGTGCCCGTTCTGACCGCGCATTTCTTTGTGTTCTACTATGGCTGTATCTCGACCATCACGCCGCCTGTGGCTTTGGCCGCCTATGTGGCGGGGGGGATTGCGGGGGCTGACATCAACAAGGTCGGCTGGACAGCCGCCGCCTATGCGATCACCAGCTTTGTGCTGCCCTTTGCCTTTGTCTTTGCGCCATCGCTGACGATGCATGGCGGTTTGGTCGAAAACGCGATGGCTGTGGTCACCAGCTTTGCTGGTATCGGTGCGGTGGCTGTGGGCGTGATTGGCTGCCTCAGCAAACCGCTGCCTTTGCCACTGCGCGTGATGGCTGGCGTGGCGGGCGGATGCCTGTTGTTCCAAGGCTATGTGTCGGCACTGATCGGTATTGGTCTTATGGCGGTGGTGTTCCTGATGGATCGCCGCGCTGTCTCTACTCAAATCAAGGAAGCCTAATCTATGGCACGTGAATTTCGCCGGGTCGTGACCGGCCATGATGAAAACGGCAAAGCGGTGGTGGTCAGCGATCAAACCGCCACGCAGTACCTCGAGCGCCCAAACCGTCCGGGCGTGCGCCTGACCAACTTCTGGATCGAGCGCGGTAGCCCTGCGGAATACGACGGCCCAACGGAGACCTGTAACGGTGATTTCGTTCTGCACCCGCCGCATTTGGGCAGCACGTTCCGCTGCGTGGAATTTCTGCCGGAAGACCCAGAGGTGATGAAAACGCTGGATGGCAAGTCTGCATTTGGCGAGATGGGCGCGGCGAACAATATCGTCGAGAACGATCGTCACCCGTTTATGCACCGCACCGATTCCATCGACTATGCCATCGTCCTGACGGGCGAGATTTGGATGATGATGGAAGAGGAAGAAGACGATCTGCTTCTGAAAGCTGGAGACGTCCTGATCCAGCGCGGCAATATCCATGCCTGGTCAAACCGCGGCACAGAGCCCTGCGTGATTGCCTTTGTTTTGGTGGATGGTGTGACGCAACGCGATGCGCCCGAAGCGGATCAGAAAGGTGTGCCCAAACGCGGGTAAACTTCCCCCTGCTTGGTCCGTGCTTTTTGCAGGGATGCGGATCAAGCTTCCTTTGAAAAACCAATGATTGGGGTTTTTCAGCAGCGGCGGGCTTCGGCCCGCCGTTTTGCATGTGGCTTAGCTGGTTTCCAGACAATGACGGCGGAAGGCGCGTTTCAGCATGTCCAGCTCGGCGCGCAACAGATCCATTTCGGCGCGCAGATCTTCGGACAAAGGTTCCCCTGCAACGATCGAGAACTTTTCCAGCGTTTCATTGGTGCTGGTGTCGCGGATCAAAACGGTTTGCACGCCGTCAGATAGAATATTTGCTGGCACGGGAATGCGTAGGGTCCATTTGCCATCGCCCGTTGCGTCGATGTGCACGCTGGGCAAAGATTGCTCGAGGTGGAACGCCTCGATTGTGGGTTGGCCATGCACTTGGTCGCTGGCACGTACCAGACCTTCCCAGATACCTTCTGCAAAACGGGTTTTGCTGACAGAGAAAATGCTCATACGTGCTCCTTACAGTTCCGCGCGCGGTCGGCGGCTAAAGGTCAGATCCCGCAAGATCACCTGATTCATTTCGGGCCCTTCAAAGATCAGATCAATCCAGGCCTTTTCGATGCGTTTTTCATTGAGGCGCGAATAGGCCAGATCGAACTCGACCATGATGTCTTCGGCCTGCAGGGGCAGCTCGCGGACGATCTGTTCGGTGTTCGGCCCGTGTTTCACGTTCAAGCGCGCGAAGATTTCCAGCGGCTTTTCCATTTCCACGATGGTGTTCATGCGAATGATGAAATTGCGGTCCAGCCCTTGGATCGCGTCATCTGGCAGATCCACCACCAAAGAGAGGAATGACCCGTCGAACCGGAAAACATCCAAGCGCAAGCCGAAGGGCGCGAGATCTTTTTCCCGTTGGTTGCGCAGTTGGCGCAGGGTCAGCTCGGAGATTTTACAATCGTGGAACAGGGTGACTTCGTCGCCAAGTTGTTCCTTGGATCGTACCGCGACCTTGCCTTTTGTGGGGAGGCTAAAGCGCCAAAGCGTCGGACGCCAAGACCAATCCGTGCCATGCGGCGTTGGAAAGCTGCTGCCCCCGACGATGGGCAATGCGAGGCGGCCATCCGCGACAGAGATGAGGGAATCCAGATGCGCGCGCAGGGAACGCGCCGCGTTACGGCGTCGGCGTAATACTTTTACGCTAGAGTTTTCTGCATCGCGCGCTGCCTGTGCCCAAAAGCGCACAACGCTGCGTTGCACCATCCGTTGCCAAAATCTGGTTCTTTTACGTGCCATAAAGCCCCATGCCGTCTGCTTGACTGATCGCGAAATGGAAACAATTCGCGATAGGTTGCCTTATTGTGTATCCGATTGGTTTCTTTGAAACAAACGTCCAATGATGCCAATTTGCGTCTCTTCTGCATTTTCTTTCGTTGCAGTTGTCCGATTGCGAGCAAATAAAGGGGTTTTGCCCGCCCCTGTGGCTTCTTTTGTTTTTGCCGCAAACCGCTCGATCAGGGTCTGACCCGCGTTGCCAGAGAGGCTTCCGCCCTCTGGCGCATAGGCTGAAAAGACCAAAATACGATTGTTCACCGGTAGAACGCCGCGCCAATAGGTCGAATCTGCGCCTGCAAACGGGGCGTCATCTGCGCTGATTTGTTTTAGGCGTAGACCGTCCACAGCGGCACTTTGGGTTGCGCCCGCCACTTCGCCCTCCAGCGTGACAGGAATAGCCGCTTCAGGCGCGGCTGTGCTGATGCTGAGGCTCAGCAGACCGCGATTGCTTGGGTCTGCGTCAGGTGAATCCGTTAAGGCGCCGCAATCGGCCAAAAGTGCAAAGCGGTCGGAGCTGGTGACAGATGGATCAAAGCAATAAGACGCTGGAGCGCTGGCGATGATATCGCCCTGCGCCATTTTACGCATGGTTTGCACAGGAACAGTGTCTTCAGGTGAAGCGCCAAAGCCCTTCCCGTCGCTGCCCGCCAAACATCCAGATAACATCAAACTGGTGCCGAAAAAGGCGAAAGCCTTGGCAAAAATCGTAAATCGCATAGACACGTCGTCTCCCCTGAACAGATCGCATAAAGCAGAGCTGATTCTTGGGCAAGTCTGACGAAGTATTAACAGACCGTTAAGGTGAAAAATCTATACCTTTTGCCCAAAACTAAGTAGGGCAGAGGGCATGAAAGCCTATTCTGCCCATTCCGCTTTGATCGATCCCGCCCGTCCGTCTGCCAGCCTGTTGCGCCTGTTCGGTGGGATGGCTCTGATCGTGGTTGGTGTTCTGGCGCTGAACTTTGGTCTGTTCCAAATGCTGGCGCAGCGCGAAGATTGGTCGAGCCTGTATTATGAGGTGACCGAAGGCACAACGGCCCGTGGCATGTTGTTGATGTTGGGCACCTTTGTGATCCCGGTTGCGGTGCTTTGGGTGACCTTAGAGATGATCCATCGCCGCACGTTGCGCAGCCTGATTGGGCCCGCGCCAGATACGGTGCGTGATTTCTTTCGCACGTTTGCCAATGCGATCCTGTTGTTTCTTGCCGTGATGCTGATCCCGATGCCAGAGGCCTTTGGGGGTGGCATCAACCAACCGTTCCTAGATTGGCTGTTGATCTTGCCGATTGGGCTTGGGGTGCTTTTCATCCAGATTGCCGCCGAAGAACTGCTGTTTCGCGGCTATTTGCAAAGCCAGCTTGCGGCGCGGTTCAACCATCCCATTGTCTGGATGGTTCTGCCCAGCGTGATCTTTGGTTTGCTGCACCTTTCCACAGAGACCTACGGCAGCAATGCCTGGCCGATTGCGATTTGGGCGATGGTGTTTGGGATGATGGCCGCAGACCTGACCGCCCGCGCGGGCAACCTCGGACCAGCCCTCGCGCTGCATTTTGCCAACAATATAACTTCCATTTTGATCTTTGGCATGAAAGATCATTGGAATGGATTGGCGCTGATGGAAGCCGGCTTTGGCCCGCAAGACACTGATATATTGGCAAATGCGCTGCTTTTAGAAGCGCCGGTTTTACTGTGTTTGTGGCTTGTCGGCAGAATTGCCATCAAGCGATAATTGCAATTCCCGTAAAGTCAGCTTATTTCACCCCTGTTTCGCGAACGTAGGGATTTACGCGTATGAACTGGATTTCAAACTATGTCCGTCCTCGGATCAACTCGATTTTCTCGCGCCGTGAGGTGCCAGAGAACCTGTGGTCCAAGTGCAGTGAATGCGGCACCATGCTGTTTCACCGTGAGCTGAAGGACAATCAGTACGTTTGTACCCATTGTGATCACCACATGAAGATCTCTCCGCGGGATCGTTTCACGGCGCTGTTTGATGGCGGCATCTTCTCTGAGATTGCTGTGCCAAAGCCGATTGACGATCCGCTGCAGTTCAAAGACCAAAAGCGTTACCCTGACCGTATGAAAGCGGCGCAGAAGAAAACCGGCGAAGACGAAGCGATGCTAGTGGCCGAAGGCGAAATTGGCCGCACGCCAATCGTCGCATGTGCGCAGGATTTCTCTTTCATGGGCGGTTCCATGTCCATGTACGTGGGCAACGCCATTGTGGCTGCCGCGGAACGCGCTGTTGAAATGAAACGCCCGTTGGTTCTGTTCTCCGCCGCCGGTGGCGCGCGGATGCAAGAAGGCATTCTGGGCCTGATGCAGATGCCACGCACAACCATCGCGGTGCAGATGCTGAAAGAAGCAGGCCTGCCGTATATCGTTGTGCTGACACACCCAACAACCGGTGGTGTGACCGCGTCTTATGCGATGCTGGGCGATGTTCAGATTGCGGAACCAAACGCGCTGATCGGTTTTGCCGGCGCCCGCGTGATTGAACAAACCATCCGTGAGAAACTGCCAGAAGGCTTCCAGCGCGCAGAATACCTGCTGGACCACGGTATGTTGGACCGCGTGACCAAGCGCACAGACCTGCGTGACGAGTTGATCACCATCGTGCGCATGTTGCTGGATATGCCACCTGCGGTGAAAGGCGATCTGCCTGCTCCTGAAAAAGTGGCAGAGCCAGAGGCGGCCCCAGCCGAAGAGGCCACCGAGACCTCAGAGGCCCCTGCGGAAGACGCAGACAAATAAGACCAAGCACAAGCCCGGCCTCGACCGGGCTTTTTGCTGCGCTCTTGCCATTTGGGCAGGGCACAGCGTAAGGCAAAGACAGCCTATCGAAGAACGAGTCTCGCTTTATGACCTCCCAGACCTCTCCTACATCTGACGCCATTCTAGATCGCATGATGGCCCTGCATCCCAAGGTGATCGATCTGACGCTGGATCGCATGTGGCGGCTGCTCAAGGCGCTGGGCAATCCACAAGAAGACCTGCCGCCGGTCATTCATATCGCGGGCACCAATGGCAAAGGCTCCACCCAAGCGATGATCCGCGCGGGGATCGAAGGGATGGGCAAAACCACCCACGCCTATACCTCGCCACATCTGGCGCGGTTTCACGAACGCATCCGTTTGGCGGGCGAGCTGATCAGCGAAGACCACCTGACCAAGGTGCTGGACGAATGCTATGCCAAGAACGGCGGCATCGACATTACGTATTTTGAAATCACCACTTGCGCGGCCCTTCTGGCCTTTGCGCGCACACAGGCGGATTACACCCTGCTTGAGGTCGGTTTGGGCGGCCGTTTGGACGCCACCAACGTCATCACGCCGGAACTCTCGGTGATCACGCCTGTGTCGATTGATCACGAGCAATTCCTTGGCAACACGCTGGCTAAGATTGCTGCTGAAAAGGCGGGCATCATCAAACGCGGCGTGCCGGTCGTGGTTGGCCCGCAGCAAGACGAGGCGATGGAGGTGATCGAAACCACCGCCCTGCGTCTGGGCGCGCCTATCTTAGCCTATGGGCAGCATTGGCACGTCAGCACCGAACGCGGACGTCTGATCTATCAAGACGAAACGGGCCTGCTGGATCTGCCTTTGCCCGCTTTGCTGGGCGATCACCAAGTGCAGAACGCGGGTGCCGCCTTGGCCGCGTTGCGCCACCTTGGGGCCGACGAGGCCGCTTGCGAGGCGGCGATGACCAAGGCCTCATGGCCTGCGCGGATGCAGCGCTTGAAAACGGGCCCATTGGTCGACAGCGCGCCAGAGATCGAGCTGTGGCTGGACGGTGGCCACAACGCCGCCGCAGGGCAGGCGATTGGCAAGCTGCTGGGCAGCCTGCCCAAGCGCGACACCTATCTGATTTGCGGGATGCTGAACACGAAAGACGTGGGCGGCTATCTGGAGCCACTCAAACCACACGTGCAAAGCCTGACGGCGGTGTCGATCCCGGGCGAGGCCAACACTTTGCCCGCCGAGGCCACCGCCTTGGCCGCAAAACAGGTTGGGATGACATCAGGGATTGCATCTGATGTTAACACTGCATTAACCTTCATTAAGGAAATCGAACCACAAGCGCGGGTGCTGATTTGCGGCTCTTTGTACTTGGCGGGGAATATCCTGCGCGAGAACGGCTGAGCGAAAATCATCAGCGATTTTTTTTCGTCGCTAAGTGTTTGAAACGACTCACTTCTGCCTCACAGAAGTGGTCCGATTCGCATAAAACGAATCGGGGCCTCTTGACCGATTCGCTTGGGAATGCGTATAGTCATTTCAATAGAACTTTTTTCAATGATGGCAGTGGGATAGAGGGCGACCGAGCAGCGCGTCTATTCCTAAATGCAGGCAGAATATCATCGAGTTTCAGGGGATGTTTCGGCATCCCCTGATTTCGTTTTAGCCCCCGATTCGCATCGCAGACTGTATTATGTGTCTTTCCCCCAGTCCGCGTCCTGCATTTCGCGCAGACGGCTGGCGGTGCGTTCAAATTCAAAGGTGCCTTCGCCTTCCAAATACAGCATCTCTGGCTCTGCCGCGGCAGAGCAGATCAGGCGCACCTTGGCCTCGTACAGCGCATCAATCAGGGTCACGAAACGCTTGGCTTCGTTAAAGTTGCTACGGCTCAGGTTTGGGATGTCTTCCAGCACCAAAACCTTATGCGCTTCGGCAATCGCCAGATAATCGGCTGGCCCCAGCATCTTGCCGCACAGATCAAAGAAAGACGCGCGGCCCACGCCATTGCGGAAGGCCGGAATGATCACTTCGCGGCCCTTCACGGTCAGGGTCAACGCGCTTGCGCCGCCACCGGTCAGATCATCAAAGATGGCACGCATCTGATCTCGTGCTTCGCCTTGTGCCTGCACGAAATAGACCTGTTGCCCAGACAGGCGGTTCTGACGGTAATCGGTTGGCGAGACCATTTCCCACACCACCATCTGCTCTTTCAGCACATCGATAAACGGCAGGAACAGCTGACGGTTCAAACCATCCTTATACAGATCATCCGGCACGCGGTTCGACGTGGTCACAACCGTAACTCCGGCGGCAAACAGCAGCTCGAACAGGCGGCCCACGATCATCGCATCGGTGATGTCGGTGATTTGCATTTCATCAAAGGCCAGCAGGCGCAGCTCGTCAGCGACCTTGGCCGCCACCGGCGCCAAAGCATCATCCACACCCTTCTGGCGCGCTTCGTGCATGCCCGCGTGAATTTCTTGCATGAAGGCATGAAAGTGCACACGTCGCGCGGGCACCGAAACATGATCCACGAAAAGGTCCATCAACATAGACTTCCCGCGCCCCACGCCGCCCCAGAGATACAGACCCTGAACAGGCTCTAACTTGGGCTTTTTGAACCAGCCCGCCTTGGGCGCAGGGGCCGCAAGCCCGGCGCGCACACGTTCGAATTCTGGCAAGACAGCCTCTTGCGCCGGGTCGCTGGTCAGATCGCCTGAGGCAACCAAATCTGCGTAGATCTGTTGGAGTGTTTTCATATCGATTGTGTACAATGGCATCCCGAGGGAGGGAAGCGATTCTAAGGTTTGATCAACTTTGCTTATGTGTCTTTCACAAAAGCTGAATTGACCGCAATCCCCTGTCTTTGCATGATCCATTAACTGGAAAAGGACGCCAAGATGACAGCCCGCACTCCCCTCATGACCCCCGTTCTGATCGTGGGCTGCCTGATTATTCTGGTTTCCTTTTCCATCCGCGCCAGTTTCGGGGTGTTTCAAATCCCGATTGCCGACGAATTTGGCTGGCTGCGCAGCGAATTTTCCCTTGCGATTGCGATCCAGAACTTGGCCTGGGGCATCGGCCAGCCGATCTTTGGCGCGATTGCCGAAAAGATCGGGGATCGCAAAGCCATCATCATGGGGGCATTGGTGTATGCGGTGGGCTTGGTTCTGTCGTCCTTTGCCGTCACGCCCGAAGCGCATCAGATGTACGAAGTGCTGGTGGGCTTTGGTGTCGCGGGCACCGGCTTTGGGGTGATCTTGGCGGTTGTGGGCCGCGCCAGTTCAGATGAAAACCGCAGCATGTCCTTGGCGATTGCCACGGCTGCAGGCAGCGCAGGGCAGGTGTTCGGCGCGCCGGTGGCCGAATGGATGCTTGGGTTCATGACATGGCAAACCACTTTCCTGATCTTCGCGGTGGCGATCTTGTCTGTGCTTTTGGCACTGCCACTGATGCGCGCCCCTGCGGCCAGCAAACAGCAGATCGAAGAAAGCATGGGCGAGATCCTGAAAAAGGCCATGCGCGATCCGTCTTACACCTTCATCTTCCTCGGCTTCTTCAGCTGCGGCTATCAGCTGGCCTTTGTCACCGCCCACTTCCCTGCCTTCATCACAGAGGTCTGCGCCGCCATTGATCCAGCCGGCATGCTGGCCTCGGTAGGGATCAGCACCACCTCGCAATTGGGCGCATGGTCGATTGCCTTGATCGGCGCGGCCAATATCGCTGGGACGCTTTTCGCGGGCTATCTGGGCAAACGCTATTCCAAGAAATACCTGTTGGCGGGCATCTACCTTGGCCGCACCATTGCCGCCGCCGCCTTTATCCTGACGCCTATGACTCCGACCACGGTGATCATCTTCTCGTTGGTCATGGGATCATTGTGGCTGGCCACCGTGCCGCTGACATCCGGTCTTGTCGCGCATTTGTATGGGCTGCGTTACATGGGCACGCTTTATGGGATCGTGTTCTTCAGCCACCAACTGGGCAGCTTCTTGGGCGTCTGGCTGGGTGGGCGCATGTATGATGCCTATGGCAGCTACGATGCGGTCTGGTGGATCGGCGTGGGCGTTGGCGCCTTCAGCGCGATCATCCACCTTCCTATTAAAGAGCGCCCTCTGACCCGCGCCGCCGCTGCCGCTTAAGCGGACTCTTCGGCGGTCAGCAGGCCCTCGGCCACCAAACGATCGGCCCAGCCCTGCGGGCCGGTGAACAAATGCGTCTTCCATCCGCGCGCGCGGGCGGTGGCGATATTGTCTTCGCGATCATCGGCAAAGATCAGGCGGTCTGGCTCAATGCCGCTGTCTTCTTCGACCATCTCGTAGATGCGATTGAACGGTTTCACATGCTGCATCCGTCCCGAGATATACTCGCGGTCAAACTCCCCAAGGATCGGGTAGACCTCCACCGCAGGCGGCCAGTTTTCCACGCCGAAATTCGACAGCGCAAACACAGGAATGCCCTTGGCGCGCAAAGCCCGCAGCAACCGCCAAGAGTGGTCAATCGCAGGCGCAGCCATATCAAACCAATTGTCATGCCACATGCGGATTTCATCGCGCCACTTCGGGTGCGCCTCGGCAAAGGCGTAAATGGTTTCCTTGAACGGAGAGCCCTTGTCGATGTCGTTGTTCATGTCGTGCAGATCAAGCTCGGCGAACATCTCTTTGCGTTTCTCTTCACCGATTAACCGGTCATAGGCGCGCTCTGGCTGCCATTCGATCAATACGTTTCCAACGTCAAAAATAACCGCTTCGATTGCCATGAGATGTCCCTTGTTGTGCTTGGGCCGACACAAGCAATCTGCAGGTGATTTGGCAAGCCCAAAGGCGCTATCGCGGCAAGGCGGGCAGAGTCTTTGCCATCTCCACCAGCAAAGCGCGGAACCAAACCATCTTGGGCTGCTCATGGGTCAGCGGCGCCCAAGTCATATGTACAGCCCAGGGTTCTGGCTTGGGTTCATCGATCAGGGTGATCTGTTTCAGCGGCAAATGCGCACTTAGGTTCAGCACGCGCCACGGCAGGGTCACCACCATATCCGAGGCTGCCACATGCACCAAAGCCGCATTGAAATGCCGCGTCACCACGCGTTTGTGGCGGCTCAGGCCCGCCTCTTTCAGGCGGTTGTCCATCGGGCCACCCTGCACGCCGGTCTTGGTGATGAACACATGGGATTCTGCCGCAAAGTCTTGCAAGCTGACCGTATCGCCGCTGATGCGCGGGTGATCTTGGCTGACCACCGTCACCAGCTGGTCTTGCCACAGGGGCCGTTGGCGAAAATGCCCCGCCTTGGGGTTATCCGCGCCGATGATCAAGTCCACATCGCCCTGCGCCAAAGCATGATCATCCAGCCGATGGCCCGTGACCAAATCAAGCTCCAACCCAGGCGCACGCTCTGCCAAGGCGTGCAGCAGGGCGGGCAGCATGATGGTCTCGCCATAGTCGTGCGAGAGAATGCGGATCCTATCTTGGCTGCTGGACGGATCGAAATGCTGATGCGCCGCCAAAGCGGCCTCCAGTGGGCTAAGCGATTGCGCCAAAGCCTGCTGCAAATCCCGCGCACGGCTGGTCATTTTCATGCCCTGCGCGCTGTTCACCAGAATGGGATCATCAAAGGTTTCGCGCAGGCGGCGCAAACTGTGGCTCATGGCGGATTGGGTCACGCCAACTGCCTGCGC
Source organism: uncultured Paracoccaceae bacterium (assembly GCA_947499725.1). Lineage (GTDB taxonomy): Bacteria > Pseudomonadota > Alphaproteobacteria > Rhodobacterales > Rhodobacteraceae > Cognatishimia. Next base: position 453,711 of record CANMPK010000002.1, read on the forward strand.
GGCCTCGGTGACAGACTGATGTTCCAGCAAGGCGCGCAGCGCTTTCAGAAGGTTCCAATCAAGATGACTTAGCAGCATGAGCGTCTCGCATGTGTCGGATGAAGAGGGATCATTGGTCGCGCACCCCTCTGCCAGATAGCCTTTGGTCAGACGTTATCTTCTGGAGAGAAATCATGAAACGACAAATGATGGGTTTGGCCACAGCAGCAGCCTTTGGCCTGACAGCAAGCTTTGCGCAGGCGGATGCGGCCAGCAACAAAGAACTGGTGGTGGATTTTTACACGCAGGCTTTGATCGAAAAAGATGTGAAAGCCGCGGCGATGGAATATCTGACCGAGGATTACATCCAACATAATCCAAACGTGCCAACAGGCCGCGACGGGTTCATCAACGGCCTGTCCGGTTGGTTCTCGGCGGTGGATGTCGATTTCTCCATCGTGCGCGTGATGGCCGAGGATGATCTGGTGGCCCTGCATGTGAAGCAAGTGATCGGCGACAAAACCAGCGCCATCGTGGATATCTTCCGCGTGGAAGATGGCAAAATCACTGAGCACTGGGATGTGGTGCAGCGCGTGCCCGCCGAAATGGCCCACGACAACGGCATGTTCTAAATTCTAGACGATGCAATGCCCTGATCCAACCGGTTGGGGCATTGCGCTTAGGCAGATTTTGCCGCCCGCAAATCGCGTTCGAGCGCATCTAAAAAACGGCTGCGATCCGCCTTAGAAAACGCTTTGCCGCCCCCTTGGCGAAACGGATCGGCAGAGCGTAAATCACTCATCAAATCACGCACCGCCAAAGCTTGGCCGATGTTACGTTCATTCAGGCTTTCGCCATTGTGCTTCAGAACCTTTGCGCCCGCCTCGACGCATTTGGCGGCCAAGGGAATATCACCGGTGATCACCACATCGCCCGTGCCCGCACGATCGGCGATCCACATGTCGGCCACGTCCGGCCCTTCGGGCACAATCACGTTTTCAATCAGCGGATTCATCGACGGACGCAGCCCGCCGTTGCTGACCACATAGACCTTCACCTTATGACGTGTCGCGACGCGTTCGACCTCTGCTTTCACGGGGCAGGCATCCGCGTCGATGTAGATCTCCGTCACTTCTTCGCTTCTTCTTTCAAGCGTTTCTGCGTGGCTTTCTTCTCGGCCAAACGCTCTTCCTTCTTGGCTTTGAACTCTTCAGGAATAGGCATGCGGTTAAACGCATCCAAACCCGCAATCCGGTAAGCTTCGGCCAAAGTTGGATAGTTGAACGTATTCTCAACAAAGTAGTCCACGGTGCCCTTCAGGTTCAAAACCGCCTGCGCAATGTGAATCAGCTCTGTCGCGCCTTCGCCCACGATCTGCACGCCCAGCAAACGGCGCGTTTTCAGCGACAGCAGCATTTTCAGCATGCCGTGCTCCAGTCCCATAATGTGCCCACGCGACGTTTCGCGGAACCGCGCCACACCCACTTCATAGGCGATGCCACGCTCTTGCAGCTCTTCCTCGGACATGCCGCATGTGGAAATTTCTGGCACGGAGTAGATGCCATATGGGAACCAAGGACTTTCCGGCAGGGTCGGCGTTTCCAGCGCATGACAAGCCGCAACGCGGCCCTGCTGCATAGAGGTCGACGCCAAGCTTGGATGCCCAATCACATCCCCCGCCGCATAGATATGCGGCACAGAGGTTTGGTAATTCTTACGATCCACGCTCACGCGGCCACGGTGATCTGTTTCCAAACCTACCGCGTCCAAATTCAGCTTTTCGGTTGCGCCCATACGGCCCGCTGCAAACAACAGCATTTCAGCGCGCACATGGCGGCCATTTTCCAGCGTGACCTCAACCATGTCGCCATGCTCTTCGATTTTCTCGATGGCAGAGCCCAAACGCAGATCAACACCATTCTCGCGGATCTGATGGGTGAAGTCGGAAATCAACGTGCTGTCGATGAAATCAAGGAAGCTGTCACGCGGCTCGATCAGCGTAACCTTCACATCCAGCGCGGCAAACATGGTGGCATATTCCACACCAATCACACCTGCACCCACCACAACCAAAGACCGTGGAATGCGCGCCATATCAAGGAACTCATCACTGTCCAGAATGTTGGTGCCATTGAAGGGCACCGTGTCTGGGCGATAGGTTTTCGTGCCGGTCGAGATCAGGAAGTTCTCAGCAGTCAACGAAACCGTTTCACCCGCTTCTGTGGCCACCTCAATCTCGCGCGGGCCGGTGAACTTGGCCAAACCATGCAGGGTTTCCACGTGGTTGCGGTTGAACTGATGCTCTAGCACGTCGACTTCGTAATCCAGCGTCATATGCAGACGGGCTTTCAGGTCTTCCGCTTTGATCTCGTCCTTCACGCGATAGCTGCGGCCATAGAAACTGCGCTCACGCCAGCCAGACAGGTTCAGCACCGTTTCGCGCAATGTCTTGGATGGGATGGTGCCAGTGTGGACGGAAACACCGCCCAACCGATCCTTACGATCCACAACCAGAACCTTGCGTTTCAGCTTGCCGGCCTGAATGGCTGCGGCGCGGCCAGCTGGGCCAGAACCAATGATAATGAGATCGTAATGTGACATGGGACCACCCGTCTTTGAAATGTCTTAAGCGCAGGGCCGCCCGCCCCTTGATGCGCTTTGGATTTTTCGCCGCCCGTCACAGCGGCGCTTGGGGATTGGCTAGCCTATGGGGGCCGTCCGAGCAAGCGTTGTGCGCCGCAATGCACATACAACTGCGACCAAGTGCCTTAAGATGGCGTTGATTTGCCTATTGGATCAGCGACATCACCCAGCCAATCACCGCCGAGACGGTGACAATCGACAAAGCCGTCGACACAAGGATCGAGGCAGAGGTGCGCGAAGGGGCCACGCCATAGTGTTGCGCTTGGATAAAGATGTTCCCTGCCACCGGCAAAGCCGCCGCCGCGATGATGACCGCAGAGGCAAAGGGATCTGCTTCAAATACCACAATCGCAAAAAACGCCACCGCCGCTGGGTGTAGCACCAATTTGCAAAAGCTGATCCAGCCCGCCACCGAAAGACGCTCTGCGGATTTGCCAGCAAGGCTCGCCCCAATCGCAAACAAGGCGCAGGGGGTCGCGGCTGATCCAAGCACAGTCAAGAAAGAGTCCGCAGGGTCCGGCATAGGCAAGGCGAGGGCAGACCAGATCACCCCAAGGAAAATGCTCATGATCATCGGATTGCGCACCAACCCCAAAAAGGCGGTCTGAAACACCCGCAGGCTCAGCTTCCCGTCTCGCCCCGCATTAATCAGGATCACCATCAGGGATGCGAAAAAGATCGTATCCACCAGAAGCACAAGCATATTCGGCCCAAGCGAGGCCTCGCCAAACAGCAGGCTCAGCATGGGAATGCCCAGAAACCCCACATTGCCCACCGTACAGCACTGCGCCTCAACGGCCATTTCCGGCACGCTTAGCCCGCGCAGCCGTGCGACAGTCACGCCCAAGATAAACACAGACATCGACCCAGCCATAAAGGCGCCGATCACCGTCCAGTCTAAGACTTCACCTAATGACAAACCTGCCGTAAACCGAAACAGCATGGCGGGCAGCGCAAAGAAAAACACAAACTTTGTCAGAAAAGCTGTGGCTTCTTGCGTGAAAAACCCTGTGGCGCCGGTCCAATATCCTAAGCCGACAATGGCGAAAAAGGGCAAGGTGTCTAAAAAAATAGCAAGCATGGCTAAGGGGGTAGCACAGTCGCGTGAAATAGCGATCAAAAAACGCACCTTGCGTTGGTGCGAAAGAGCGCAGCCGCCAAGCTGCCGGACCTAGGTCATATAAATGTGATCGGGCAAAGCCCTGTTGCCGTTAAGGCAATTTTGATCACCGCTTGTGAAAACTGAACTGAGTAGTTTATAATTTGTCTAAGTGGTTTGTATAAAAGGCTGGTATGTCCGTTCCGATCTCGCTTTTGAAAAAGGGCCGTAAGGTTCAGCAAGTGCTGGAAGGCGCACGCGAAATTTTTCTGCGCGATGGGTTCGAAGGGGCCAGCGTGGATGATATCGCTAAGGCTGCCAACGTCTCAAAGGCGACGCTTTACAGCTATTTCTCGGACAAACGTCAGCTCTTTGCAGAGGTCGTGACGACAGAGTGTGATCGCATGTCCTCAAACATCGTGGCCCAGCTCGATGACAGCCTGCCAATTCGGGATCGCCTCTTGTTGGCAGCGAAGGGGGCAGCGCTTCTTTTGCTCTCAGATTTCTCTCAACGTATGTTCCGGATCTGCTTGGCAGAACGCGACCGTTTTCCTGAACTCTGCGAGGCCTATTACAAGTGTGGCCCGCTGAATGGACATCATCAGATCACGCTTCAGTTTCAAAAAGCGGTTGAGGCCGGAGAGCTGAAGATCGACGATATGGAAACCGCCGCGTGGCAGTTTGCGGAACTGTGCAAAGCGCGCGTGTTTGTTTTGGCGAATTTTGGGGTTCAAACGGAATTTTCCGACGCAGAGATCGACACAATCGCAACTGCAGCGGTTGATACCTTCTTGGCGCGATACGGGGCATAAGCCGCACCGCGCCAAGGGTTTTATTTCTTACAGACGATAAGGCTTGTGGCAGCCGCCACAGCTTCCGCCCACGGCGCGCATACCTGCGGACAAAGTCTCTAAGCTGGTTGTGTCCAGCGCTTCAGCAGCGGCGCCCATGGCTGCGGCTTTAGCTGTGAAATCCTCAAAGTTTTCCCAAATGTCTGGCTTGGCTTCACTTTTCGGATCTGTGGCGTTCAGTTCAAACAGGGCTGGCAGCTCTGCCGCGATGGCGATCAGGTTCGCCTTGGCCTCTGCCGCAGCATCTGCATCAAAATCGGCACGGCCGCGCGCCATATCGCCCAGAACTTTGGACGCCGCACCGGTGTCAGACATGGCGTCCATACGTGCGATGACGATTGGGTCTTTCACGCCTTCATGGGCAAGGGCAACGGTGCCCAGCGACAGGGTGACAATCAATGCGGTTGCAATAGGTTTCATGGCTTTTCCTTTAACGAATGGGTCAGAATGGCTTTGGTAAAAACCAAGCCTGAAAGACCGATACGGATCAAGTGAATTCTTTTTGATCGGAAAGACACCGCCAAGGCCAAAGGACCCTAAGCACGACGAAGGGCGGTGTTGCCAAGGCAACATCCGCCACTTGTTCGCAATTATCGGAGATAAGAGCCCCCGACGGCGCTAAGGGTGGGGGCAAGAAAAAAGCGCCGTCAGGGTAGCGTTTACTTTCGCTATGACACCGTTATGACGCCCACCTTGGGCGGATTCGGGGAAGGTACAGGGCCTTTTGCTGATAAATGTGGGGCAAAATCGGGGCAGGGTTGATTTTCTATGAATTCAGCGCGAAGCTAGGAATATGAATATGTCTCCAACCACACCTTTTCCCGGAGATCGTGGCACCCCAATGCAGGTGGCCTTTCATCGCACCGAACTCAATGTGATCCTATCGCTCTATGGGCGCATGGTCGCTGCTGGCGAATGGCGCGACTATGGCATCTCAAGCTTGCGCGAGGTGGCTGTCTTCTCTGTGTTTCGCCGCACGGCTGAAATGCCGCTCTACCGCATCGAAAAGCGTCCTAAATTGCGTAACAAACAGGGGCTTTATGCGGTCGTCGGTATGGATGGTCAGGTTTTGAAACGCGGGCACGATCTGAAATCTGTGCTGCGTGTTCTTGAACGTAAGCTGATCCGCTCGGTCGACTAGCCGCGGTTTCAAAAGGGAACTTAAGAAATGTGCCTGCCGTTGCAGGATCACAGGCGATTTCTTGTATTTCCCCCTTTCCGTTGCGACTAATTTTGCCTAATCAACTTGTATGACAAGTTCCTCGGTTGCGGTGTCTCCGCGTTCTACTCAAGACATTCTGAATGTGGCTTGGCCCCTCGGCATGAAAGCGATCATGACCCACGGTTTGATCGCCATCGATGCCTATATGGTTTCGCCACTGGGCGAAGAGGCTTTGGCCGCCATGGGTTTGGCCGAAGCTTTGGGTGGGTTGATCGTGGGCATCCTGTTTGCCTTTTCCGCCGCCACGCAAATTCGCACCGCACAGGCGCATGGGCAGGCCAATCCGGTCTCGCTGAAAACGGCGTTTGGCATTGGCTTGGGGCTGAACATGATCCTTGCGATCATCGGGGCGTTGTTCCTGCTGATCTTTGGCCAGCAAATTCTAAACGCCGCCGCACAAACGCCCGAGGTGGCCGCGCAAGCTTATCGCTATCTCAGCATTTTTGCCTTGGTGGTGCTGCTGGAAGGCGGCAACCAAATCCTAACCTCCTATTTCAACGGGGTTGGCCGCACGAAGGTGCCGTTCCACAGCTATCTCGTGAACTGGCCGGTCAACATCGGGGTCAGCTATGTGTTGATCCACGGCCTGCTGGGCTTTCCGGCGCTTGGCATTGCCGGCGCGGCGATTGGCACGGCCACAGCGGCTTTGGTGCAGTTGGTGTTCTTGGGCACACGCATGATGCGTCTCACCGACGGGTTCAAAGGGATCGAGGGCTGGCGCAACGGCACACTGAAAGCGTCGATCAAACGGCATATGGTGTTTGCCCTGCCGATCGCCACCACCTTTATCAGCATGCGCGCCAGTGTGACGGTGACAACCCTGATCCAAGCGCAACTGCCCGTAACTGAATTTGCCGCTCTCACGCTGATGATGCCGTGGGTGCAGATCACCGGCATGTTCGGCATGTGCTGGGCGCAGGCCACGGGGATCATGGTGGCGCAGCTTTTGGGGGAAAAGACCGAAGGCCCCGTGATGGACGCCTTCCTGCGTCACGCGTGGAAAGGGGCCGCGATTGCGGCTGTGATTGTCGCGTTTGTGGGCGCAGGCGTCGCGCTTGGCTCGCAATTTGTCTATGCGAACCTGCAGGCCGAGACTTTGGCCGCCCTGATCAGCTTCCTGCCTATTCTTCTGGTCCTGCCCTTCCCGAAAGGGTCCAACGCCATGTGCGGCCAAACCCTGCGGGCGGGCGGCGACACGGTGTATATGATGAACATCTTCCTGTCGGCGCAGTGGCTGGTGAAAGTGCCGCTGACCTTTGTGTTTGTGGTTTGGCTGGATCTTTACGTCACATGGATCTTTGCGCTGCTTCTCATTGACGAGCTGTTCAAATTCCCACTGTTCCACCGCCGTCTCTTAAAAGGCCGCTGGAAAGAAATGCCGCTGGACGACTAAGCGCCAGACCCGAAAGGTTTTCGCTTTATTCGAAGCAAAAACCTGTTGGCCGATAACCTTTTCACAAAACCTGCACGGCAGGATGACCCTAAGCCGTGGGGGCTGAGTGAAGTGGGGAATATTGTGGAACAAGTCAGTGTTTTATTTACCGATGAATCCGTGTGTCTGGATCAAGCGCGCATTATCGAACTGGAACGCCTTTTGGGCGCCAAAACCGCCGAAAGCGTCGCCATCCGCGCGATGGAGGAACTCTCCTCGCGGCTGGCCCATTGTGAGCGGCTGTTTCAACTCGAAAACTGGCAAGACCTGCGCAAATGTGTGCGGTCTTTGATCGCGATTGGCGATCAGATTGGCATGACCTCGCTCTCGCAAGTCAGCGCTCATGTGGTGGGCGCAATTGATGCTGGCGACATCACGGCCACCGCCGCCACCTTCTTTCGATTGATGCGCATCGGGGATCGCTCTCTGTCTGATTATTGGGATCAATATAACCTCTCGGGCTGAGGGTAAGATAAAGGGCTTGCAGCGATTTGGTTTGGGGATAGGCTGGGTGACATAAAGCAACCAAAAGATGAGCACTATGTCCCTGACTTTCGCCAAACCCTCTGCTGACGCCATTCCTTTGCATGTGGTCTGTGACGACGGATTTGAAAGCTGGAAACAGGGGCAACCTGCGGCTGTGACCGCATGGCTCGACAACACAGGCTTCAGTCCAGCGATTGGCAAAGTGGCTTTGGTGGCTGGCGCAGATGGCGCAGTGGGTTGCGCCATCGTCGGTTATGGATCTGCCGCCAAACGCAAACGTGGGCGTTTCGCCTTGGCAGCCGCGGCAGCAAAACTGCCAGCGCAGGTGTTTGCCTTGGCCAGCACCCCCGAAAGATTTGACACCGACACAGAAACCCTCGGCTGGCTTTTGGCGGGCTATCACTTTGGCAAATACAACGGCGGCGGCAAAGACGCCGCGCAACTGGTGTGCCCAGATGGCGTGGATGGCGCAGCGATTGAGGTCATCGCCAATGGCGAGGCCCTGACACGCGATCTTATCAACACCCCCGCCAATGACATGGGGCCAGAGGCTTTGGAAGCCGCTGCGCGTGCATTGGCGCAAGACCATGGCGCAAGCATTGACGTCACAACAGGCGACGCGCTGCTGACAGAGAATTTCCCGATGATCCACACGGTAGGCCGCGCCTCAGACCAAGCGCCACGCTTGCTGGATATGCGCTGGGGCGATGTCGGCCCAACCCTGACACTGGTGGGCAAAGGCGTTTGCTTTGACACGGGTGGTTTGAACCTAAAGCCCGGCGCGTCGATGGGTTTGATGAAAAAGGATATGGGCGGTGCGGCCACGGTGCTGGGCCTTGCGCATATGATCATGGGCTTGGGGCTGAAGCTGCAATTGCGCGTTCTGATCCCAGCGGTGGAAAATGCGGTCAGCAGCAATGCCTTCCGCCCAGGTGATATCTTGAACTCCCGCAAAGGGCTGACGGTTGAAATCAACAACACCGACGCCGAGGGTCGTTTGGTTTTGGCGGATGCTTTGGCTTTGGCGGCAGAGGAAGATCCAGATCAGATCATCTCGATGGCCACGCTCACCGGCGCAGCCCGCGTGGCCGTGGGGCCAGACCTGTCGCCTTATTATGCCGAGGAAGACAGCGTTGCCGCCGCCTTAGAAAGCGCAGGCGCGAAAGTGGCAGACCCGCTGTGGCGCATGCCGTTCTGGGATCCTTACGAAGGCATGATCGAACCGGGCATCGCTGATCTAGACAACGCGCCAGCAGGCGGCTTCGCCGGATCGATCACCGCCGCGCTGTTCCTGCGCCGCTTTGTCGATACAGGTCGCTACACCCATTTCGATATCTACGGCTGGAACCCATCCGCCAAACCCGCCCGCCCGAAAGGCGGCGTTGGCATGGGCGCGCGCGCCGTCCTAGAGGCCTTGCCAGAAATGCTTGGCCTATGAGAGACCGCCGCCTGAGCCCAGCCAATAAACGCGTGGCAGACCCGTCGCTGCGGGATGTCTGGCCCGGTGTGGACTATGTGGACCCAAAACCCTACGCGGTGCATTGGCCGCTGGTGGATTTGATGAACGCCCCCGAAGGGCATCGCGATCGGCAATTGCTGTTTGGTGAAACCGTTGGCGTGTATGAAATGCACGAAGGCTGGGCCTTTATAAAGGCCGACAAGGATGGCTATGTGGGCTATGTGCCGCAAAGCAGCTTGATGCAGATGCCACCGGCCACGCACCAAGTGTTCGCCGCCGCGACCCATGTATATGATCAACCGGATTTCAAATCCCGCGATCTGATGCGCCTGTCGCATGGCTGTTTGCTGCATGGTCTGGGCATCGAGAATACGTTTCTGAAAACCAAAGACGGCTATGTGCCCTTGGTGCATTGCCGCGAGTTGGGCGCGCAGGCGGATGATCCTGTGTCCGTCGCCAAAACCTTTCTGGACACGCCTTATCTTTGGGGCGGCAACAGCCGCTTTGGAATTGATTGCTCGGGGCTCGTGCAAGCGGCCTTTGTGGCCTGCGGAATCTCCTGCCCGGGCGACAGCGACATGCAGCAAGACCGGCTGGGTTTTCATCTGGCCGAGAGCGATACTTTGCAACGCAACGATCTGTTGTTCTGGAAAGGGCACGTGGCGATGGTCGTCGATGAGAAACGCCTGATCCACGCAAACGCCTTCCACATGGCTGTGACCTTCGAAAACATCGATGCAGCGATCCAGCGGATTGAAACGCAGGGCGACGGTCCAGTGACCGCGCGCAAACGTGTGTCAGAGCTGCGATAGGCACCCAGATACGGGCAATTTTCCCATGGGCGACGGGTTGTACATTTCGGCAGGTGAAATGTACCAATTGCCACCTTTAACAAATGGTATGGTATCCGTGCACGGTCTAAGATATCGCGCAACGGTTTCGCCGCGAAACATTGCTAAGGCCCAAAAAGCCCCGCCAATGTGGCAGGGCTTTTCTTAATCATTTGAAACCGGCGATTAGCCTTTTTTCAGAACCTCACGGCCCAGAGTTTCCGCAATCTGTACCGCGTTCAACGCCGCGCCTTTGCGCAGGTTGTCAGACACGCACCACAGGTTCAGACCGTTCTCAACAGTCCCGTCCTGACGGATACGGCTGATGAATGTCGCGTAGTCGCCAACACATTCTTTTGGCGTCACGTATCCACCGTCTTCACGCTTGTCGATCACCATAACACCTGGCGCTTCACGCAGGATGTCACGCGCTTCGTCTTCGTCCAGGAACTCTTCAAATTCGATGTTCACAGATTCAGAGTGGCCCACGAAAACAGGTACACGCACACAGGTTGCAGACACTTTGATGGATGGATCGATGATCTTTTTGGTCTCAACAATCATCTTCCACTCTTCTTTGGTGGAGCCATCTTCCATGAACACATCAATATGCGGGATCACGTTAAATGCGATCTCTTTTGTGTAAACCTTCGCAGGCACGTCTTGCGTTGGGTTGTAAACCGCTTTGGTTTGCTCCCACAGCTCTTCCATCGCCTCTTTACCGGAACCGGATACAGACTGGTATGTGGACACAACAACGCGTTTGATCTTTGCGCGATCATGCAAAGGCTTCAGCGCCACAACCATCTGCGCGGTCGAACAGTTCGGGTTCGCGATGATGTTTTTCTTGGAGTAACCGTGAATATCCTGCGCGTTACACTCTGGAACGATCAAAGGAACCTCTGGATCGTAACGGTACAGCGAGGAGTTATCGATCACGACACAGTTCGCTTTCGCCGCGATAGGTGCGTATTTCTTAGTGGCTTCAGAGCCAACCGCGAACAGCGCCATATCCCAACCGGCAAAGTCGAAGGTGTCCAGATCTTCGGTCGTCAGGGTTTTATCGCCAAACGTCACTTCTGTGCCCAGCGAACGACGGCTAGCCAGTACTGCGATTTCATCCACTGGGAACTGACGTTCCGCAAGGATATTCAGCATTTCGCGGCCCACGTTACCTGTGGCGCCTACGACAACGATGCGATAACCCATGTTTATCTCCATTATTTCGGACGGGCTCTCATAGCTGCAAAATCCCAAAGAAAAAAGGGGGATGCAGACTAATTTTTGTGAAATGGTGCATTTGCAAATCGAATGAGTTGTCTCAGCTTGATGCTAGCAACCTGCGATACAACTCAACAAGCGCATCCGCTTCCTGCTCTAACGAGAAATTTTGAACAACATGTGCGCGCGCTGCGCTGCGCATTTGGTCCGTTAATTCAGGCGAAGACATCAAGTTTCGCAGCGCGTCAGTAAGGGCATTGGCGTTTTCTTTGGGAAAAAGGAAACCGGTTTTGCCTTCGACGATTTGATCATTGAACGATCCAACATCGCGGCTGGCAACCGTGGGCACACCGCACGACATGGCCTCTAGTGGCGTCAATCCAAAGCCCTCAAGTAAAGAAGGAGCGACATAGATGTCTAAAGATTGATAGGCTTTCGGCATCTGCGCGATAGGTTGTTCGGCCTCAAATGTGATCCTGCTTTCCAGCCCCGCGGCTTTGATTCTTGCAGCTAAGTCGGCCCCATAGGTGTCGGCATCCTGGATCCGCCCCATGATGACAGCAGAATATTCTGGAAACTGCGGAAGAAGATCACACATCGCATCCACAAAGGTGTGCGTGCCCTTCTTTTGTCTGACCCGACCAAAACATCCGATGAGCTTGTGCTCCGTTGCTCCAAAGATCGCGCTATGGCCTGTTTGAAAGGCGTTCGTATCAACGCCATGCGGGATAATAGCGGTACAAGACGGCATGACAGAGGCGTTGACGGCATTGGTGGCAACAATGGCATCCATACGCGCAACCAACCAACGGGTCAGTCCCCCGCGTTTTCGGGGCGAAGAACTTGTGAAAACGAGTTTCAACCGAGAGCGAAACAGATGCTTCAGCAGCAAGCCAACAATCATCTCGTTGTTGCGTCTGGCATGCCAAACCCGCTGACGTCTTGCTAAAAAGGGAATTTTCCACAGGGGAATTTGCGCCAACCCATCTGGTAGCGCAACGCCAGTGGCGGCAATCGCGATTTGCTTTTCTTGTAGGGGGACAAGGGAAAACACGGTCGCGCTGACGCCCGATTGGCGGCGATTTAGATTTGGCGCGAAAACATCGGGATCATTCATAACCAGGTCGCCCTTTGCTGTTCTAACGCCTTACCGTTGCAGGTTTAGAAATCGACTGTCACGCCGGGCAGATCGAGCGCTTTGATCAGATCGCGCAATTCCTGACGTGCGGCAACGTTGGAGATGTTCAGCTGCTTCACGCCAATGTCTTTTAGGTCCAGCAGAGTCAGGCCCCGTGGGAACAATTCGCGGAAGATCACGCGTTCGTTGAAACCCGGTGCTGTGCGGAAGCCGATGCGTTTGGCCAGACGATCCAACGCCTTGCCCATCTTTTCCTTGTTCACCATGTTCTGCGCGCCCAAACGGTTACGTACAACAATCCAATCAATTGGCTGCAAGCCGGCCTGTGCACGCAACTGGCGCGCGTTCCAGACCATTTCGGAATAGACAGATGGTCCAAGGATTTTCTCTGCATTGCCGTCAATATGCGCCAGCAGGTCGAAATCGACGAAACTGTCATTCAAGGGTGTTACCAACGTGTCTGCCAAAGAATGCGCCACTTGGCTGAGACGGGTGTGCGAACCCGGGCAGTCAATCAGGATGAAATCGTTTTTGTCTTCCAGTTCAGCCACCGCAGCAGATAGGCGCAGATCATAGATGTTTTCGCCGTCTTGCAAGGTCGCTGGATCGATCTCTGGAAGCTCATGATAGGTTGGGCTTGGCAATTCCAAGCCAGCCTTATCGCAGAATGTCTTACGGTTATCGACGTAGCGACCAAAAGTGCGTTGGCGCAAATCGAGGTCTAGCCCACCAACGCGGAACCCCATACGCGCCAGAGCTGTTGCAACATGCATGGAAACCGTAGATTTCCCTGCGCCGCCTTTTTCATTCCCAACGACGATAATATGTGCCACGCGATTGTCCCCACTCGGCCTGATGTTTCGGTCGGTCCTTGGCTGAACCGGACCGCTTAGATCACACTATATGTTGCGTCGCGCAATAGGGGAAGCACGGGAACAGCGGGGAATTTTATGTTTTGCAAACTGGTGCATAGTCGCCGCGTTTAGGTTTCGGCTGCAATCCATTTGCCATTTGGGATGCCGTCGATTGTCCAAGGCCCAACACGATACCGGATCAAACGCAAGGTTGGGTGGTTCACAGCGGCTGTCATGCGGCGCACTTGACGGTTACGCCCTTCGCTGATGGTCAGCTTGATCCAGCTATCTGGCACGTTTTTGCGAAACCGGATTGGAGGGTTGCGCTCCCACAGAAACGGCGGCTCCTCCATGCGCTCCACCTTGGCTGGGCGGGTCATGCCGTCTTTCAGCTTCACGCCATCTCGCAAGGATTGCAGGGCGTCATCAGACGGGACGCCTTCGACCTGCGCCCAATAGCATTTGGTCATTTTGTTCTTTGGGTTTGCTATGCGGTTCTGGGTTTTGCCGTCTGCTGTCAGCACCAGCAACCCTTCGCTGTCGCGATCCAAACGGCCAGCCGCATAGACACCCGGTACCTCGATAAACTCCGAGAGTGTGCGGCGTGTGCTGCCTTCGGTGCCTTTGTCGGTGAACTGTGAGAGCACATCGAACGGCTTATTAAAGAGGATAACCTGAACCATATCGGCGCTTTACCTGTTTTGCTGCGGCTTGGCTATTGCAAGCGCCTGAAATTCCCAGTCTACCTTAAGAAAACGGAGTGTGAGATGCGCAAAACAGTTCACCCAGCCACATGGGCTGCTCATGCGGGCGGCGCGAAAGATCAACAGTCTTCTGGCGTTGTGCCGCCCATCCAACCGGCGACCACGTTTCTGCGTGATACGGATTACGCGCTGGAAAATCAAAGCAACATGTATCAGCGCCCTCACAGCGAAACTGTGCGCCATGTGGAAAAGGTGATTGCTCACTTGGAAGGTGCCGAGGATAGTTTGCTGTTCCCATCCGGCATGGCCGCGGTTTCGGCAAGCCTGCGCTGGGTGCCCAATGGCGGGCGGATCGTTCTGCAGCAAGGGATCTATTGGGGGACCACAAAGTGGATCCGCGATTTCTGTGCGCGTCGCTCGATTGATTTGATTGAGGTCGATGCGACGGATTTGGCAGCCTTGGCCGAAGGGTGCGGCGGCAAGGCGGATGCGGTGTTCCTCGAAACGCCTTCGAATCCCTTGCTGAATGTGATCGATATCGCAGGTGCGGCTGAGGTAGCGCATGCGGCGGGCGCGATTTTGATCGTGGACAATACCGTGGGTACGCCACTCCTGTGCCAGCCTTTGGCGCTGGGCGCGGATGTTGTGATGCATTCCGCGACAAAGGCGATGAACGGTCATTCCGATGTGTTGGGGGGTGTTCTCTCTGCCCGAGACGGCGTTGCGGCTTGGGAGGCGATCACATTGGACCGTGCAGACGCCGGTGCGGTGATGGGTCCGTTTGAAGCATGGCTTTTGCTGCGTGGGCTGCGCACCCTGCCGTTGCGCGTGGAGCGCATGTGCGAGAACGCGATGCGGGTGGCGACGTTTCTAGAAGATCATCCGGCGGTCGAGGCCGTGTTGTATCCGGGGCTGGCATCGCATCCGGCGCATGATTTGGCGTCGCGCCAAATGCAGGGCGGGTTTGGCGGGTTGCTGTCTGTTCTTGTGAAAGGTGGCAAGGAAGATGCGCTGCGCGTTGCAGGGCGTTTGGAATTGTTCCTGCGCGCCACTTCATTGGGTGGGGTCGAAAGCTTGGTTGAGCATCGCTATTCGATTGAATCCCACACCGGATTGCCAGAAAACTTGCTGCGTTTGTCGATTGGCATTGAAAGCGCCGATGATCTGATTGCGGATCTGGGGCAGGCTTTAGGGCAATAGGACAACGCAAAACGCAGCCTCGAAAGGGCTGCGTTTTCTAAAATCAGATGTTTGGCGGGATTACCGCGTACGATCGACCTTGCGGATATAATTCGCAGCGCGGCTCGCGATTTCTTTGCTGCCTTTCAACGATGGGTGGATCATATCCAGCCCGTGGAACGTTCGATCCCCATGTGGCACGAGGTTTGCATTGGACAGGTAGTGCATACCGTGAACAGATTTCGCGAGGTTTGAGATCCGCGCTTCGAGTTCATTGCCTTCGTCTTGGCAACTCTCAATTGGGCTGTCCAAGCCAGGGCTGCGCAAATAGCCAACCCAAAGCACCTGAGCGCCGGAGCTGCGTAGCTTGCTGACGAGGCTTGGGATTTTGCCGGTGGTGCCATCTTTTGAAATCAAAGAGTCCATCTTGCGATCGCATACGTTACAGCCGCAGCCAAACCAAAGATCGTTGCCGCCACCGTTTAGTACCACCCAGTCCCAAGTGCCATCGCGGTATTGTTGACCGATGTTCATGCCAAGCGCGCCGCTGACAGGTAGGGAGTAGGCCAAACGCGCACCGACGACGGATGTGTCTTTGATCGGTTCGTTCAATTGGTCGGACAGGTTGTGTGAGATCGCGCGACCAGACAGGCGATGCGCGGCCATCATGGAGTCGCCCATCGTCAAAATGCGCGGGCTTGAAAGGGTTTCGGTGCCTTGCACATTGCGGGTCGCCGTGTCCTGAACACAGCCGGCCAGAACAAAGGTCGTTACCAAAATTGAAACGGTTGATAGTTTCATACCAACTCCATCGTTACGAATGAGCGCGTACTTGGCAAAGCGATGGCCCAGCCGCAGGAATAATTTCCGCACGTGTGCTTTTTACACGGGCGACATTAAAAATGAGTTTTCTTGCGAGAGGGTATGCTTTGAATTCTGGGCCGGATTAGGGAGCATAGATGGCATTTTTACGAGATTTGCCCAATTTTTTGCGAAATTGCCTGCGCACAAAGAAAAACGCCGCCCTAAAGAGGACGGCGTTTTCGAAATCATAAGAGGTGGGTTTAGAAGCCCAGACCTTCGTATTTCTTTTTGAACTTGGAAACACGACCGCCAGTGTCCATCAGGCGAGAGTTGGAGCCTGTCCATGCTGGGTGCACGGATGGATCGATGTCCAGCGCCATTTGGTCGCCTTCTTTGCCCCATGTGGAGCGCATCTTGACGATAGTGCCATCTGTCATTTTGACGTCGATGAAGTGATAGTCTGGGTGCGTATCTTTTTTCATGAGATCGCTCCTTACGCTTTAGGCTTATAGTTTGTGACTTCTGCGATACGTGCGGATTTACCACGACGTGTGCGCAGGTAGTACAGCTTGGAGCGACGTACGCGACCGCGACGAACCACTGTGATGCTGTCGATGTTTGTGGAGTGCAGCGGGAATACGCGCTCTACACCTTCACCGAAGGAAATTTTACGAACTGTGAAAGAACCAGCAATGCCTTGGCCGTTTTTACGGGCAATGCAAACGCCTTCGTAGTTCTGTACACGAGAGCGGGAGCCCTCGGTCACTTTGTAACCAACGCGGATTGTGTCACCCGCTTTGAAATCTGGGATGTCGTGGCCCAGGGAGGCGATTTGTTCCGCCTCGAGTTGTGCGATCAGATCCATTGATCTTCATCCTTGTATGCTCGTGGTTAATCCACGAAGATTTGCGCGTCCTCAGAACTCTTGGTCTTCGATCGGGTCCGCTTGGCCTTATTAAATAAGGGGCGCCCGCCAGAGGGTCAGGTCGTCATTGCTTAGTCTGCTATGCGTTTTCCAAAGTCTTGAGCGACAGGGGCGGAAGAGTGCCCGATAAACCCAAAATGCGAATACGCAAAGCGCCCGAGTCGGAATCACCGATCAGGATGCGCGGTATCTAGGGCAAAACAGAAGATATGGCAAGCGGCAGCGCAATCGTTGTGCAAGGCGTTTCGCGGCGAAACCGTTGCGCGTGCGGCGATCCCGTGGACGGAGACTTTACCATTTGTTCAATGTGGCAATTGGTACATTTGAATCGCTGAAATGTACACTTGGGAATTTTTCCAATGAGGCACGCCAGCAGGAGGCAAGAAACTGCGTTTGCGCGCTTGACCTAGAGTGACTTCAGGGCGGTAGTTCAAAGGCGTTCACAGAATAGGAGCGCTGATATGAGCAGCAAGATTGAAACCTTTTTCGCCAGCCTGTCTGATCTGGAGGTGGCGAAAACCCTGATCACAGAAGATTGCCAGTTTTTTCCGGTGCGAGACGGACATTATTCCGAGGTGCCAATTTATGGCGCGCGTCGTGGGCGGGATGGCCTTGAAGACTTTGTGCAGAGCTTGCGCAATGCTTTTGACACGCAAAGCTTCCATGTGGATCATGTGTTGGAAACAGAAACCGAAGGCGCGGGGTTCGGGCGGTTTGAGCATCGTGTCAAAACGACGGGTAAGATGTTTCGCAGCCACTGGGCGTTGCAGTGCGCTTTTGAAGACGGGAAGATGTCTGTTTATCGGTTTTACGAGGACTCTGCCGCTTTGGAAGAAAGTCTGGGTGTGCAAACCCGCTGTATAGAGGCTGTATAGAGACCGTATAAGGGCTGATTTATGAAAATTGCAGAAGCGGCGGCGGCCTCGGACTTAAGCGTGGACACGATACGGTTTTACGAAGGCGAAGGCTTGCTTGACCCAGTGGCGCGCGGCTCGGATGGGCATCGCCGCTTTTCGCCGCGAGATTTGCGCTGGCTGAGTTTGTTTCAAAAGCTGCGGGCGACGGGTATGCCATTGGCAGAGATGAAACGCTATGCGGATTTGGCGCGGGCGGGTGAGGCGACCTATACAGAGCGGCGGGAGATGCTTGAGGCCCATCAAGGGCGTTTGGCGGCGCAGCAGGCGAAGATTGATGCCTGTCGCAGCTTGCTGGATGAGAAGGTGCGGATTTACCGAGGACTGGAAGAAGAGGTGGCCGGAAAGCCGGGCTGAAGCCCGGCTTACGGTGGGTGATCAGGATCAGTGTTTGCGGTGCTTGATCAAGATCGCTTTGAAGATGCCAATCAATGACATTGTGGCGCAAAGGCCCGCAAGCAGAAGGGTGTTCGTGCTGCCGAACTGTTCAGTCAAGGTGCTGTGCTGGGATTTGAGCAACATGCAAAGATAGACACCAAACATCGCAATGCCGATCCAAGGTAGCGTTTGCATGAAGGTATCGTTTTTTGGCTTCCGGGTGGATGATTGCAGTGGCTCGTATTGGCCTTCCCAGCTTGGCGTGTTGATATGAGGGGCGTGCACAGCGTGCGCGTAAGATTTTGGTTGTGTGGGCGTGAGACGATCTAAGCGGTTTTGAAAATCTGTAAGAGACATGGTTACCTTAAAGTGCAAAATTCTAATGTGGGTGGTTTCGCCCTGAAACATGGCCAAAATCGGCCATGGGTTCGGCAATTTCAGTCCATTTTTTGCACGGCAGCAGAATGATAGCGCTCTCGGTCGAGGATTCTCGGTTTTATGTAATAAACTATGGTTGCAATGCGCGCTGAGGGTACTAAATCTACGGGCGTTTAACTGGAGGACGCCTGATGTCTATCACTGAAAAAGATCTCGAAGCCGCCCGCAAAGTCTGGGGTGATGCCTTGGTCGCAATTTCCAAAGCCTATGAAGATGAGGGCATCGATGCTGCCCGTGCCTTGGCCGAAGGCGCATTGGATGGTGCTTATGGGTACAACATGGGTCCGGTGCTGTTTAAGCCGACTTTGTCCAGCGGAGAGCAGACCTTCCGCCCAACACGCAAGGGTGCGCTGTCTTACTTTGTGGGCCATGACGCAGATTACCCAGCGGATGGCGGTTTTGGCCTGAAGGGCTGGCGCACTGTGACGTCTGAAACCTCTGCGAGCTTCATCGAAGGTGATGTTGCCATGTGGATGGGTTGGGTGACCTTCACGGATAAAGACGGCCAGGTGACCAAGGTCGACAAAAGCTGGGGTTACAAGAAAGACGCGGATGGCGTGATGCGCATTGTGCAGCACCATTCTTCGCTGCCGTATCAGCCGTAAGGGTTGTGTCGGATTTGATTGGAAAAGCCGCGGCGGGTGCTGCGGCTTTTTTCGTTTGTGTTGCTGGGAGCGGTGGGCTGGAAGCCCACCCTACGGTGTCCCTTTGATAGGCCTGCGTTTGGGGGGCTATTTCTTTTGCAGCTTTTCCCACATGTCGGGGCGGCGGGCTTTGGTGATTTCTTCCGCCTGTTCCTGACGCCATTTTTCGATCTTGCCGTGGTGGCCGGACATCAGGATTTCTGGGATCTCGCGGCCCATCCATTCGGCGGGGCGGGTGTATTGCGGGTGTTCGAGCAGCCCGTTTGAGTGGCTTTCGTCCTCGATGCTGTCCGCATTGCCCAAGACCGATGGCAAGAGACGCACAGTGGCGTCGATCATGGCTTGGGCGGCGATTTCTCCGCCGGTCATGACGAAATCGCCAAGGCTGACTTCTTGGATGTTGTAGTGATCCAGCACGCGCTGATCTACGCCTTCGAAGCGACCGCAGAGCATGGTGACCCCGTCGCATTGCGCCCATTGGCGGGCCATGGCTTGGTCGAAACGTTTGCCACGCGGTGACAGGTACACAAGCGGCGTGGTGCCGCGCACGCCGCGCAGGGTGTGCTCGATCGCTTTGCCTAGAACGTCTGGACGTAGAACCATGCCTGCGCCGCCGCCGGCTGGTGTGTCGTCGACATTGCGGTGTTTGCCGTCGCCGAAGATGCGCAGGTCTGTGGTTTCGAGCTGCCATTTGCCGTCTTTGAGGGCGCGGCCTGTGAGGCTTTCGCCGAGGACACCCGGGAAGGCGCCTGGGAAGAGCGTGATGATGCGCGCGGTCCATGCGTTGGCGAGCATGGGGTTGTGGGTCATCAGCTCGCGCGGTTTGAATGAGACAGAGATGGACTTGCGGCCGTGGGATTTGTTTTTGGGATCGCTCATGCGGTTGCTCTTTGGATGATGGCGCCTTGCGGCGGTGTGCTTTGGGTGCCGAGGTCTTGGGCGAGGCGCAGAGGATAGCCGTCTGGATCGCTGATGACCACTTGGCGTTGGCCGGCGAAGCCTTGGTTGGTTTCATACCATGCGTCTTCCAATGGGTGGAAGATCTGCGCGGGGGATACATTGGTTAAGATCGGGGCAAGGTCTGGCACCATGATTTGCAGATTCATGCCGCGTCCGAAGGGGCGGGTGAGCTCGCCATTCACGAAGCTGCGCGCACCGTCGGTGATTTGTTCAATCATCAACTGGGCTGCACCAAGTGTGAGATAGCAGAACCCTTGCGCTGGGCGTTCGTAGGCGATTTGGAAGCCGAGGGTCTGGGTATAAAACGCGCGGCTGTGCTGGATGTCTTGGACCAGAAGCTCTGGAACAAGCGCGGCCTGCTGCATCAGTCAAACAGGCCTTCTGGCGGGTCGGCGATGATGCGGCCTGTGGCCAGATCGACGGTTGGCACAACGGCTTTTGAGAATGTCAAAAGCACGGTGTTTTTCAGGCCCGGGCCGTGGATTTCCAGCATGTCTTCGGCGCCGTTGTTTTGGACGGATTTGACCTTGCCCAAAACGGTGCCACCGGTGTCGCGGACTTCGAGGCCGATGAGGTCCGTGTGGTAGAACTCATCTTCTGGAAGGTCTGGCAGGCGGTCGCGCGGGGCGAAGAGTTTGACACCTTTGAGCGCATCCGCGTCTTCTTTGGTGACGATGCCGGAGAGGCGCGCGGCGATGCCGTTTTTGATGCTGCGAGTGAGAACGATGTCAAAATCGCATGTGCCGTCTTCGGTGGTCAGAGGGGCATAGTCTGCGATGGCCTCGGCTTCGGCGGTGAAGCTTTTCAGGCGGACTTCGCCGCGTACGCCAAAAGCGCCGCCAATTGCGCCTACGCAAATCATTTCAGGTGAGTCAGCCATTTGGATCGCCTTTGCTGGTGTGAGGGGCGTGATAGCGCGTTGCGGGGGCGATGGCAATTGATGGGGTTAG
Organism: uncultured Paracoccaceae bacterium; assembly: GCA_947499725.1. Taxonomy (GTDB): domain Bacteria; phylum Pseudomonadota; class Alphaproteobacteria; order Rhodobacterales; family Rhodobacteraceae; genus Cognatishimia. Next base: position 474,821 of record CANMPK010000002.1, read on the forward strand.
GTGGGGTTGTAAATTGGCGCGCCCGCCCCGTGGGGGCGGTTCGGGCGCGCCAAATCGGAGATTTGGCTGGGGGTGCCTTTGCGCGGGGAGGATGCGAGATTGACTTGCTGGGCCCAGCGTGGGAACGAATTTTCATTCGTTGTGTTTATTTTGAACTGGACTCGCCATGGCCGAATTGAAGATCGTACCCGCTTCTGAATTGGAAGATGGGCTTGAGGTGACATCGTCTTTGATGGTCGAGGTTGCACTTTGGTTGCAGGACGGGGGGCATCCGCTTTGGGATCCAAATGCTTTGAAGCCAGCGCCATTGCTTGCGCAATATGACTTGTCTGAATTGTATGTGGGATATCTAGGGGATGTGCCGGCGGTGGCCTTTGTGTTGCAACGCGAGGACAAGCTGTTTTGGCCCGATAGCCTGACCGGAGAAGCTGGGTATTTACATAAGCTGGTTGTTGGCCGTGGCTTCAAGGGGCTTGGTTTGGCGGATCAGGTGATCAGCTATTGCAAGGCGTTATGTCAGCAGGAGGGGCGCAGGTTTCTGCGTTTGGATTGCGATGCCAATCGCAATGCCTTGACCGGGCTTTATACGCGCAATGGTTTGCAGCAAGTGGACCGGCGCATGGTGGGTGACTTTGATGCGGCGCTGTTTGAGTGCCGCGTTTAGGGCGCAGAGCCCCTATTCGCTTAGTTTTCGTAGCGTTTGCAGATCGCAGGTGGTGGCGTGCCCCATCGCGCGTTTGATGCCGGGCAATAGGGCGGCGCCGTTCATGGCGTAGCTGAGCTCGATCAGGCCCGCCTCGCCGTAGGCTGCGCGCAGGGTGTCTCGGGCTTCGGGGGCGTCTTGGCGTTCGCCCGTTACGGCGTCTGCAAGTTCGGCGACGGCTTGGAATTCGCTGGGCAGGGATGTGTAATCTTGGCTGAGGGTCGCTTGCAGGATTTGCGCTGACAGGCCAGCCGCCTTGGCGAGGTTGATTTCAGCTTCGACGCAGGTGCCGCAATCGGCGCTTATTGCGCCGCGCAGCCGTGCAATGTGATAGGCTTCGGCGGGCACCTTTTTGTTGGGGTCAAGGAAGCCAAAGATTTTGCCATAGCGCAGCATCAGGCCAAAGTCAGTTTGGGCGATTGTGTGGGCATAGTCGAGGGATACGCCGAGACGCTTTTCAGCGTTTGAGACCAGTTTGGAGGCGATCCACTTCAGCATACCTGTACCTATCACATGATTTAAAATCTGAGGTGAGTAGGCCATGTTTTAGTGCATGGGTAAATGCGGCGTTTTACCGAGTTTCGATGGGCAACGCTTTGCGGCGGTCTTCCCAGCCGAGTTTTTCAAGCTCTGGCGTTTTGGAGACCTCTTCGGGGAAGCCAACGCAGAGATAGGCCACCAGAGACCAGCCTTCTGGGGCATTCAGATCGGCGTTTAGTTTTACCGGATCAAGGATCGAGACCCAGCCAACCCCTAAGCCCTTGGCGCGGGCTGTCAGCCAGAAGAGGTTGATTGCGCCGACCACGGAATAGCGGCGCATTTCGGGCATTGTGCCAGCGCCCAGACCAGCGCCTTTGTCGGTGCCGTCGTCGCAGTAGATCGCCAATTGCACAGGGCTTTCCTGCATGCCGGAGAGTTTCAGACCGGCATAAAGCTTGGCCTTGTCACCGGCATAGCCTTCTAAGGCTTCGGCATTGGCTGTTTTGAAATTCTGATAGGCCGCATCACGGGCGGCATCGCTTTCCACGCGCAGAACCCGCCAAGGTTCTGAGAGACCCACGGATGGGGCGAGGAGGAAAGCATCGAGACACTCTTGCAAGAGTGTCTCGTCCACGGGATCGGTGCGGAAGCGGCGCACGTCGCGCCGCCACCGCAAGAGCCGTGTGAGCTCTTCCTGAAATGATGGGGCAAAGGCCTCCATTTCAGAAAGGGGCTCTTACTCTTCAGCCGCTGCTTCTTCAGCAGGTGCTGCTGCTGCTTCAGCCGCTTCCGCTGCTTTAGCTGCTTTTTCTTCTGCGCGGTCTTTGGCTTTCTGGCCTGGTTCCGCTTTCTTAGGGTTGTTGCGCTCTGTTTTCTCGTTCACGCCAGCTGCTTCCAGGAAGCGAGCCACACGGTCAGTGACCTGCGCGCCTTGGGACACCCAGTACTGAACGCGCTCCAGATCCATTTTCACGCGCTCTTCGCTGTCTTTTGGCAGCAGTGGGTTGTATGTGCCCAGCTTCTCGATGAAGCGGCCGTCACGTGGCATGCGGGAGTCCGCTGCAACGATGCGGTAGAAAGGACGCTTTTTAGAGCCGCCGCGGGCGAGACGAATTTTCATAGCCATGATGTGTTTCTCCTATAATGGCGTGAGCAGGGCCGTGCCCTGTTATTCCTGGTGTTTCTTGTGATGACGTATGACTTCCTGAATGATGAAGTTCAGGAAAGCCTTGGCAAAATCGGGGTCCAGGTTGGCCCGGTCTGCCAGATCTTCGAGACGTGCGATCTGTTTGGCCTCGCGGGCCGGATCAGATGGCGGGAGGTCGTGTTGCGCTTTGAGCTGCCCCACGGCCTGAGTGTGTTTGAACCGCTCGCCCAATGTGTAGACGAGGATCGCGTCGAGGCGGTCGATGCTTTCGCGGTGATCTTTCAGCACCTGTTCGGCGCGTTCGATTGCGTCTGTCATGACTGGGCCTCTTGTGGTGTTGGGTGGCGATAGACAAGGCAAGGTTTGCCTGGCATCGGTTGCGGGGCGCTTGGGTCGTGCTGGGCGCCAAGGCGCTGGGCCAGCGCGATGGAGCGCGTGTTGTCTTCGGCGATGTAGCTGACGACGGTGTCCCAGCCGAGGGTTTCATAGGCGTGTGCCACGGCGGCTTGCGCGGCTTCGAAGGCGTAGCCTTTGCCTTCAGAGCCTTCAAACATCATCCAACCGATTTCGGTTTCTGGCCAATCTTCTGGGAACCATGGGCCGATCAGGCCGATGATGTCGTCGTTGTCTTTGGTGGTGACTGCGAACATGCCATAGCCGCGGATATCCCAGTGGCCAATTTCGGCCGCGCATTGGCGCCACGCTTTGGCCAAGGAATAGGGGCCACCCACGCTTGCGCCGCGTTCGGACATGAAGAAGCTGACGATTGCATCAACGTCGCGCGCGTCCGGTTTGCGCAGGATCAGGCGATCTGTGGTCAATTGAGGCTGGGTCATGTGCGCCTCGCAGGGGAATGGCGCAGGATCAACGTATCTTCGGGTGTGTCTTCTTGTGGCAAGATGCCATCAGGATCGACCGTTGCGCCAAGGCGTTCGGCCAATGCGCGTGAGGATGCGTTTTTCGGATCGATATAGCTGACCATGCTGGTTACGCCTTGCGTGTCCCATGCATAGTCACGCGCGACGCGAGTTGCCTCGGTGGCGTAGCCTTGGCCGTGATGATCGGCGAGGAACAAATAGCCAAGCTCTGTTTCCTGATCGCCATAGCCGCACATGGCGCAGACGAAGCCGACAACGGTTTGGTCATGCAGGGTCACTGTCCACATGCCTTGGCCGCGGAGCGCCCAACCGGCGATGCCTTGGTTGAAATCAAGCCATGCGTCTTCGGTGTTGAAGGGGCCACCCATATAGCTGTGGATGTCCGCTGCCATGATGATTTCATAGGCCGCAAAATCCGCCAGATCCGGCGCGCGCAGGATCAGGCGGTCTGTCTTAAGCTGCGGCACGAGGGCACGCAGAGACGCCGCCAGCGCTGCAGGCTGACTGGGGACCGGAAGGGTCCAAGGATATGCGGAGGTTTGGCTCACTTAACTTATTTCTTTTTCCCAAAGCCGGACAGGCCCGGAGGCAGTCCGCCGCCGCCGCCCAGACCAGGCATGCCGCCCATGCCGCCTGCGCCCAATTGTTTGGCCGCTGCTTCAAGCGCTTTTGGGTCCATAGAGGATGGGTCCATGCCCGCTGGCATATCTGGCATGCCGCCTTTGCCGAACATGCCTTTCATGGCTTGTTTCAGCATGCCGCCTTTGCCCATTTTGCCCATCTTCTTCATCATGTCCGCCATTTGGCGCTGCATCTTCAGAAGTTTGTTCAGATCGGCCACTTCCATGCCCGCGCCTTTGGCGATGCGTTTCTTGCGAGACGCTTGCAGGATCTGCGGGTTGGCGCGTTCCAGTTTGGTCATGGATTGGATCAGGGCGATTTGGCGTTTCAGCACATTGTCGTCCATGCCAGCGTCTTTGACCTGGTTTTTCATTTTGGCCATGCCAGGCATCATGCCCATCATACCTTCCATGCCGCCCATTTTGATCATCTGTTCGAGCTGCATTTTCATGTCGTTCATGTTGAAGCGGCCCTTTTGGAAGCGCTTCATCATGCGTTCGGCTTGTTCAGCCTCTAGTGTTTCTTGTGCCTTTTCGACCAGCGCAACGATGTCGCCCATGCCGAGGATACGGCCTGCGATACGCTCTGGTTCGAAGGTTTCCAGCGCGTCCATCTTTTCGCCGGAACCGACGAATTTGATCGGCTTGCCTGTAACTGCGCGCATGGACAGGGCTGCACCGCCACGGCCGTCGCCGTCCATACGGGTGAGGACCACGCCGGAGATGCCGATTTTATTGTCGAACTCTTCTGCGACTTCGACGGCGACCTGACCTGTCAGGCCATCGACCACCAAAAGTGTCTCGCGTGGTTTGACGATGTCACGAACGTCTTCGACCTCTTGCATGAGGGTCTCGTCGATTTGCAGGCGGCCCGCAGTATCGAGGATGTAGACGTCATAGCCGGCCAGAGTAGCCTGTTGCTTGGCGCGTTTTGCAATTTGCTGGGCGGTTTCACCGGCCACGATTGGCAGGGTGTCTACGCCGATCTGAGAGCCGAGCACCTGAAGCTGCTGCATCGCCGCTGGGCGGTAGATGTCGAGCGATGCCATCAGGACGCGTTTACCATCGCGTTCGGTCAGACGTTTGGCGAGCTTACCGGTTGTGGTGGTTTTACCAGAGCCTTGCAGACCAACCATCAAGATCGGCGCTGGGGCGTTGTCGATTTTCAGCGCGCCTGCGTTTTCTTCGTCACCGGCCAGAACATGTTGCAGCTCGTCGTGGACGATTTTGACAACCTGTTGGCCCGGGGTGATGGATTTCGTCACCGCTTGGCCAGTGGCTTTCTTTTCGACCGCTTTTATAAAGTTGCGGGCGACGGGCAGGGAAACGTCAGCCTCGAGCAGGGCAACGCGGACTTCGCGCAGGGCTGTTTTGACGTCGTCTTCGGACAGCGCACCTTGTTTGGTGAGACGGTCAAAGACTCCGGAAAGGCGTTCGCTTAGATTTTCAAACATCGCTTTCGGCTCCTGTGTTGCCTGTTTCTATGGACCGTAGATAAGCACGATCCGGCGGGACGCTAGCCCAAACGCAGAACAGCCCCCGTGGGCGAAACTCGCTGACGGGGGGCGATCCCGGCCTGTGGCCAAGGGACCGGAAGTTTAACGGACTCCCGGAATTGAGGGCGGTTTATCTATGTGGGGCGAGAGAGTCAAGCAGGGTGGATGGGGGCGCGACGCCTGTATTGTAGGCTTTTTGTAACCGTGATGTGTCGGATTTGTATCAAAATGAGACATTTCTTAAAATAAGGTTAATAATTTGGTAGAGTTTTGATTGAATCGCTCTCCCGCAGGTTGTCAATCACGCTGCGGTGCCCTTTACTTCACATAAGCCTTGGGGGGCTTAACGGTGGGAACATTGGAGCAACGCTGTGAGAAGGCGTACGAATAAGGTGGCATGGGGGCCAATTTACGCTGGTCTCGGTTTATTGATCGTTCTTTTGGTCGTGGGCGTTTGGGCCTTGTTTGAGACCAAAAGCGTTTCTGCGGAAAAAGAACAACGTCGCGCTGCGGCGCAGGCAGAGGCGGTTCATATTGGTGAGCGCATACAAGAGGCGCTGTTGCATAACGCGGAAGCGCTTGAGGCCTTTGCGGTCTATTTAGGGCTGCATACAGAAATGCAGCGTCCCGAATTTGAGGCCTATGCGCGCCGCACTTTCCTAAAGCGTCCTGAGTTTAAACTGGTTGCGATTGCGCCGGACCTGGTGATCCGTGATGTTTTCCCGCTGGAGGGCAATCAAGCTGCGATCGGTTTGGACTATAGTTTGCAACCCGATCAGCTAAAAGCCGTGCTGCGCGCAACGCAGTCTTCGGAGACGGTGATCGCGGGGCCTGTTGATTTGGTTCAGGGTGGCACCGCTTTGATTGCACGGCGGGCGGTTCACACGACACAGCGCGGCGGTTTTGGCAGCAATCTGTGGGGTATCGTCAATCTGGTTATGGACATGGACTATATCCTTGAAATGTCCGGTGCCTTTAACCCGGACTATGACATCGCCATTCGCGGCAAAGATGCGATGGGTGCGACGGGCGGAACGATCTTGGGGTCTCCTTCGGTTTTCGCAAAGGATGCGATCCGCGTGGATATAAACCTGCCTGAGGGCAGTTGGCGTTTGGCCTTAATCCCGACGGAAGGTTGGGAGCTGCCGTTGTCTTATGTCATGCCGATGCGATTGACGTTCTTGGCGATTTGGGCGGCTTTGCTGGCGATTGGCATGGGCGGCGTGCGTTTGATCCAGTTGAATACGCGTGCCATGTCGATGCTGGGGGCTGCGATTGACAGTATTGATGACGGCTTTGCCTATTATGATGCGGATGACCGTTTGGTGATCTGCAATGATACCTATCGTCACTTCTATCATAAGATGGCGCCGATCATTCGGCCGGGGCGCAAGTTTGAGACCATGATGCGCGAAGGTTTGGCTTTGGGGCAGTTCGCTGTCGAGGAAGGCCAAGAAGAAGCGTTTTTGAAAGAGCGTTTGGCGGCGCGCCGAAAGGGGGGCGGTGTGGTCGAGCAGCGCCTTGAAGATGGGCGTTGGTTGAAGATTGCAGAATCGCGCACGCCGGATGGCGGCTATGTGGGCTTCCGCGTGGACATTACCGAGTTGAAAAACGCGCAAGAGGCCGCTGAGCGGGCCAATGTGGCGAAGTCTGAGTTCCTTGATGTGATGAGCCATGAGCTGCGCACGCCGTTGACCGTGGTTTTGGGCGGCACGCCGTTCTTGTGTAAGCCAGAGCTTTTGCCTGCTTCGCAAAAGATGTTCCGCACTTTGGATGACGAAGCGGCTTCGCGTGAGGATGTGAAGCGTGAGGTTGAGGCCTTGCTGGGGTCATTGAAGAATTTGGCGGGCAAGGTTGAACGGTCGGCCAAGCATTTGCTGACCTTGATCAATGATGTTCTGGATTATTCCAAGATCGATGCGGGCCGCATGAATATGAGGCTTGAGCCGTTGGATGCGGCAGAGGTGGTGGATGAGCTTGTAGAAGAATATCTGCCAAAGGCTGCCGCGCGTGGGTTGACGTTGAACGCCAATGTGGTCGCGCAGCCGGTCATGGCGGATAAGTATCGTCTGCGTCAGGTGCTGATCAATATGATCGGGAATGCGATCAAGTTTACAGAGCAAGGGGGCATCACGATTACCAGTGATGTGATCAATGCAGAATTGCGCATTAAGGTGACGGATACGGGCTGCGGCATTCCCGAGGACCGCTTGGCGACCGTGTTTGATATGTTCACCCAAGTGGATTCCAGCTCTACCCGTAAGGCAGGCGGGACTGGTTTGGGCATGGCGATCTCTAAGAAGATTGTGGACATGCACGGTGGCCAGATCTCGGTGGAGAGCCACATTGGGGAAGGTACCAGCTTTATCTTTACCGTCCCAAAAGCCACCGCCGCAGACTTGGCCGCGGCGGAGGATGGGGAAATAATGGAGGCAGCGGCTGGTTAAGCGGCCTCTGCGAAGCTTTCGGCTTCTTCGGAGTTGAGGATGGTCACATCTGTCAGGCCAACAAAGGCGAGAACCGCCTTAAGGTAAGGGGAGGCAAAGTCCATCTCGCTGCCGATGGGAACGCCGCCGCTGGCCAGCGTTATGATGACTTTCTTACCATCCAACAGGCCTTGTGGGCCGTTCTCTGTGTATTTGAAAGTCACACCGGCACGCGCGATTTGGTCGATCCAAGCTTTCAATACGGCGGGGACGTGGAAGTTATAGATCGGTGCGCCGATGACGATGGTGTCGGCTTCTTGTAGTTCTGCGACCAGCACATCGGAGGGGGACAAGCTTTGGGATTGCGTGTCGTTGCGATCGGCAGGTGGCATGAAGGTGGCTGTGACCCAGTCTTCGTTCAAGAAGGGTACGCCGTCTGACAGATCGCGCGTGATCACCTTGTTTGGGTTCAAAGACGCCACCAGTTTGGCGGAGTTTTGGCGAGACACAGATTGCGCGGATCGCGCTGACGCGTCGATGTGTAGAACGGTGTTAGACATTGGACTATGCTCCGGTTGGTCTTGATCTGACCTGAGAATTAACCATTGCAAAAATGAACTCAATATTCGTAAATGCAGGATAACTGTTCTAAATCGCACACATGAAAAGCGAGACGCACAATGGACAACTGGGATGAAATTCGCACGGCCTATCAGGTGGCCAAACAGGGCACGGTGAGCGGGGCGGCTGATGTGTTGGGGGTGCACCATGCGACGGTGATCCGGCATATCGATGCTTTGGAGGCGCGGCTTGGGGTGAAATTGTTCCAGCGTCACGCGCGGGGCTATACGCCCACCGAAGCGGGTGAAGATATGATGCGCGTAGGTAAGGCGACAGACGAACAGTTCGGTCAGCTGGAAGGGCGCATCAAAGGGCGCGGCGCGGATGTGACGGGGGAGTTGGTTGTGACCTCGCTGGCCAGCATGTCAGCTTTGTTGACGCCTGTCTTGGCAGAGTTTCAGGCCCAGCATCCGGGGTTGATCATTCGCTATCTGACCGATGATCGTGTGTTTCGTTTGCAATATGGTGAGGCGCATGTGGCGATCCGCGCGGGGGCGGCCCCAGAAGAGCCGGACAATGTGGTTCAGCATCTGACGACCTTGGAAATGGGCATGTATGCCGACGCGGAATATATCGCGAAACACGGCGTGCCTGAGACTTTGGGCGATTTGAAGGATCATATGTTTGTCGGCCCTGATGTCGAAGCGCCGCGTGCGCCGTTTTATAAGTGGCTGGTGAATACAGTGCCGCGCGAAAGAATTGCGTTTCGCGGCAGCGATCCACGCGCGTTGGAACATGCGGTGCGGGCTGGGGCTGGGATTGGGTTTTTGCCACGATGGGCGGCCAGCAATGTAGAGGGCCTTCAAGAGGTTTGGCCTGCGCAGGATGAATGGCATGGGCGCGTTTGGCTTGTGTCTCATGTCGACCTGCATCGCACGGTGAAAGTGCAGAGCTTCCTGTCGTTCCTGAAAGAACGCGCGCCGGAGTGGACGCAGTAGGGATTAGCCCGCGGCCATTAGCACTTTGGCTGTCATCAAATCCAGATGGGCGCCGCCGCCGTTTTTGAAGACAGTGATGTCTTCAGGTGTTTGGCGTCCTTTTTGGGATGGTATGAGATCGTAGAAATCACCAAGGATGTCTTGTTCTCGGATCGCGCCGGATTTCAGCGGGATCATCAACTCTCCGATATGGTGGATGGTGGTGTCTCGGCTATCCACAAAGAGCTTGGCTTTTTGCAGCAAGGTATCATCGGCTTCGCGCATGTCGGCGCGGAAGGCTCCGATCAGATCAACATGAGTGCCGGAGGTGATCCAGTCGCCGTGTAGGATTGGGCTGCGCGCGAGAGTGGCTGTGGAAATGACATCGGCTTTGGCGCAGGCGCTGGGCAGGTCTGTGGCGGTTTTCACAGGGTAGCCTTGCGCGGCCATTTTGGCGGCGAGATCTTCGGCTTTACTGGTGGTGCGGTTCCAGATTTCGATGGTTTTTAGATTGGGCAAGACGCTGGACATGGCGCGCACGAGGCTTTCGGCGACTTTGCCAGCACCGATGATCAGGTAGGTTTCTGCGTCTGGGCGGGCCAGAAGTTTGGCGCCAAGGGCGGAATCTGCGGCTGTTTTCCATTCGGTGACCAGATCGCTGTTCATCACGGCTTGGATTTGACCGTGCTTTTCTTCAAAGACCAGCATCGCGCCTGCCACCGAGGGCAACCCGTGGGCGGCATTGTTGGGCATGACTGAAAAGGTTTTGACGCCAAAGCCGAGCCCTTCGATCCAAGCGGCGCGGGTGACGAGAGAGTCATCGCCCTTGGTGATGAACTGATCGGAGATTTCAGCCTTTGGTAAAAGGTGCCCATCGTGCAGCGCTTGAATGACGGTGGGCCAATTCAGGTTTGGGCCAACGGTGTCGTGGTTGATCAAGCGCATGGGGGCTCCTTTAGGTTGGGTCTTCGCTGTCGAGTTCTTGTTCTAGGAACTTTTCGAAGGCATCCAGATTGACGGGCTCGAATTGGCCAAAGCCCTGCATCCAGACGGTGGCTTCGCGCATGGCGTCGGGTTCGAGTTTGCACCATTTCACGCGGCCGCGTTTGTCTTGGCTGATCAGGCCTGCCTTGGTGAGGATCACCAGATGTTTGGAAATCGCGGCCAGAGACATGTCAAACGGTTCGGCCACATCGGTCACGGCCATATCATCCTCGAGCAACATCGCGAGGATGGTGCGGCGGGTGGGGTCGGCCAGAGCGGCGAAGACCGTATCAAGGTCTGACGTTTTAGACATACTATTGGCCGTAGCGGGCGTGTGGCGGTGGGTCAAGTTTGGATATTTGACCAAATGCGCAAAAAGCGGATCGACCTTTCGAGAAAACAGGAGCAGGGTGCCACGCAAGCCCACAGATCGTGATGGGGTTGATCACGAAATGTAAATGGACGTTCCGTTGCCTTTGAGGGCAGGGTGCGCGCATTCAGAAGGAGAGCGTTATTATGACATTGCGGTATTGGGCATTGATCTGTCTGCTGGCGTTCGGCTGGGGCTCTTCTTTCTTTTTCAACGAGATCTTGCTGCGCGAGCTTGGGCCTTTGTGGTCGGCTTTGGGGCGGATTGGCATTGGCGCGCTGGGCTGTTGGGCTTGGATCGTGGGGCGCGGCAAGTCATGGGCTTTGCCGAAAGGGGTTTGGCCCTTCATGCTGCTGTTTGGCGCCGTGCAATATGCGATCCCGCTGTCGGTGTATCCATTGGCGCAGCAGTATATCACCTCGTCTGCGGCGGGGATTGTGAATGCGATGACGCCGATCATGGCGGTGATCGTGACGCATTTCTGGCCCGGCGGCGAGAAGGTTACGACTGGTAAGGTGATTGGCGTGGTTCTGGGTTTTGCTGGGATTGTGCTGTTGGCGTGGCCAGCGTTGCAGGGGCAGGGAGAGTCTGATCCGTTGGCCTTGTTCCTGACCATGCTCGCGCCGTTATGCTATGGCATGGCGTTGAACCTGATGCGGTATTTCGAAGGGATTGATCGTGTGTTGCTGACGGCTTGGTCGGCCACGATTGGTGCGGTGTATCTGGCGCCATTGACCTTGTCGCGTGAAGGATTTCCGGTGATTACACAGGCAGAAACCTGGGCGGCCTTGTTGACCATTGGTTTGGTGCTGACCTCGGCGGCGTTCATTCTGCTGTATTGGCTCATCCCGCGCATTGGGGGCATGACGGCATCGACGATTACCTATCTTGCGCCGATCTCGGCTTGTTTGCTGGGCGTCTATGTTTTGAATGAGTCGATGTTTGCCATTCAGTTTGTTGGCATGGCGGTGATCTTCTCTGGGCTGCTGTTTATTGATGGGCGCTTGGCGGGTGTCTTGCGAAAGCGACGGGCGGCTTAGGGCCCTTTGGGCGGTGCCGATGTAAATTCAACCAAATCGTTGAATATCGTGGATTCCGCTTGGATTGGCTTTGGGGCGGGATTTTCAGCCAGAATGTCGCACCGGCCTGCTGTAAATAGTGTTTATTTTCAGTGGTTTATTTTTGTTCAGGCATTTCTTGACTCTATGGGCGCACAGCCTTAGCAAGGCGCCAAGTTCAACCGATGGAATTGTGCGTGACCGATCCAGACCAGAAAGCGCGGCTAAAGCAGCTTGAAGAGCGGATCGAGGCGGTCAAAGAGACCCAGGCACCCAAGCCCAAAACGGTAGAGCACCACACACAGGCACAGCTGGCCTGGCGCATGGTGATTGAGCTTGTGACCGGTTTGGTTATCGGTTTTGGCATCGGATATGGGCTGGATAGCCTGTTTGGCACTACGCCAATCTTCATGGTGCTGTTCATATTGCTGGGTTTCGCAGCTGGGGTGAATGTTATGATCCGCAGCGCCAAAGAAATCCAAGAAGAGAAATTGGCTGAGCTGCAAGACGCAGACAGCGAGAGAGATGAGAGGGACTAGACGTGGCAAGCGAAGCACACGGCGCAGACGAGGGTGGCCTAGTATTTCACCCGATGGACCAGTTCGAATTGAAGTCCGTCTTTGGTGATGGCCCAATTGGAATGTTCACAATCTCAAACGCAACAATCTGGATGGCGCTTGCGATCATCTGTGTTGTGATCATGATGGTGCTGGGTTCTTCCCGCCGTGCGATCGTTCCGGGCCGCGCCCAGTCTATCGCAGAGCTGGCTTACGGCTTTATCTACAAAATGGTTGAGGATGTTGCGGGCAAAGATGCCGTGAAGTTCTTCCCATATATTATGACCCTGTTCATGTTCATCGTGTTCGCCAACTTCCTTGGCTTGATCCCGATGGCCTTCACAACAACAGCACATTTCGCCGTAACCGTCGTTCTGGCGCTGCTGGTGTTCCTAACTGTGACTGCGGTTGGCTTTATCAAGAACGGCACAAAGTTCTTGGCGCTGTTCTGGGTGTCTTCTGCCCCACTGGCGCTGCGTCCTGTTCTGGCGGTGATCGAGATCATCTCTTACTTCGTTCGCCCAGTGAGCCACTCTATTCGTCTGGCGGGTAACGTTATGGCGGGTCACGCGGTTATCAAAGTTTTCGCAGCCTTTGCGGCGGCGCTGGTTGTCAAAGAGATCCCAACAGCAGTTGGCGCGATCGTGACACCGCTGTCCATCCTAGGCATCACTGCACTTTATGCACTTGAGGTTCTGGTTGCCTTTATCCAGGCATACGTCTTCGCGATCCTCACATGCGTATACCTTCGGGACGCATTGCATCCATCACACTGAGTAGCTGGTGGGGAAGATCCCCACCCTACAGTTCACTAGTTTCACACTGAATTCCAAACTTCCAACGTAAGGAGAACTCATCATGGAAGGTCAACTCGCACACATCGGCGCAGGTCTCGCAGGTCTAGGTACAGGTCTGGCAGCACTGGGCGTAGGCAACGTTGCAGCTAACTATCTTTCCGGCGCTCTGCGTAACCCATCCGCAGCAGCATCCCAAACAGCGACACTGTTCATCGGTATCGCGTTTGCAGAAGCACTGGGCATCTTCTCGTTCCTGGTTGCTCTGCTGCTGATGTTCGCCGTCTAATCCAGCGGAACAATCCTTACGTGCGGGATGGCGTGCTTTGACACGCCACCCGTAATTTAACGGAAGTTCCCAGGAGGACGTTATGGCGACTGATACACACGCAGCTGAAGCTGTTTCAGCTCCAGGTATGCCGCAGCTGGATTTTACAAACTGGGGCAACCAGATTTTCTGGCTTCTGGTCACACTTGTTGTGATCTACTTCGTCCTGTCGCGCATCGCGCTGCCGCGCATTGCTGCGGTTCTGGCCGAGCGTCAGGGGACCATTACAAATGACATCGCCGCGGCTGAAGAGCTGAAGGCGAAAGCGGTTGAAGCGGAAGAGGCTTATAACAAGGCTCTGACAGATGCACGTGCGGAAGCACAGCGTATCGTTGCAGAAACCAAAGCTGAAATTCAGGCTGATCTGGATGCGGCGACTGCGAAAGCGGATGCCGAGATCTCTGCGAAAGCTGCTGAATCCCAAAAGGTTATCTCTGATATCCGTGCGGGTGCCGTGGACAGCATCAAAGAGGTTGCAGCCGATACAGCGAAAGACATCGTTGCGGCGCTTGGTGGTAAGGCTGATGCCAAATCCGTCAAAGCAGCTGTTGAAGCTCGGATGAAAGGGTAAGAGACATGCGTAAACTGGCTACTCTTCTTGCCCTGACAGCGGCGACACCAGCCTTCGCGGCAAGCGGTCCTTTCTTCTCGCTGAAAAACACAGACTTCGTGGTTCTGATCGCGTTTGTTCTGTTCATTCTTGTTCTGCTGAAGTTCAAAGTGCCTTCCACATTGGGTGGCCTGCTGGACAAACGTGCAGAAGGTATCAAGTCTGAATTGGAAGAAGCACGTGCGCTGCGTGAAGAGGCTCAGACTATTCTGGCGTCTTACGAGCGTAAGCAGAAAGAAGTTCAGGAGCAGGCTGATCGTATCGTTGCGCAAGCAAAAGACGATGCGATGGCGGCGGCTGAGCAAGCGAAAGCAGATCTGAAATCCTCTATCGCACGTCGTCTGACGGCTGCGGAAGATCAGATTGCATCTGCGGAAGCATCTGCTGTGAAAGAAGTACGCGACCAAGCGGTTGTTGTTGCGGTAAGCGCTGCAAACGACGTGATCGCAAAAGGCATGACAGCGGCGGACGGCAACAAGCTGATCGACGCGGCGATTGCTGAAGTGGACGCGAAGCTGCACTAAGTTTTGGTGGGGTCAAACCCCACCCTACGGTTCAACGAAAAACCCGGCTGATGAAGCCGGGTTTTTTGTGTTTGGGGAGGGCGGTTTAGTCGCGCCCGATTTCGTGTTCATACCGCTGCTTTGCCACAACTTCGTTGCGCAGGGATTTGCTGTGGTCGTGCAGCGATTGTTCCACGTATTTCAAGTGGTCTTGCACGGCTGCGCGTGCCGCTTTTGGGTCGCGGGCTTGCAAGGCGTCGTTGATGCGGCGGTGTTGGTCCAACAAGTCGCTGCGGGTGGTGCGCTGTTTGAACATGGCGATGCGGTTGTAGAACACGCCTTCGCGCAGCAGGTCGTACATAGAGCGCATCATATGCAGCATGATGACGTTGTGGCTGGCCTCGATGATGGCGAGGTGGAAATCCGCGTCGAGCCGTGCTTCGTCAGTCGGGTTGCGTTTGGGGTTGGCGGCTTCCATCTTTTTGAACACCGCGTCGATGACTTGCAGGTCTGTATCTGACGCGAATTTGGCGGCCCGTTCAGCGGCGAGGCCTTCCATGTCTTGGCGGAAGGAGATGTAATCAAACACCGCCTCTTCATGTTCGGCGAAAAGCTTGATGATGGCGGGGCTGAACGCATTGCCCAGCACCTCGGCCACAAAGACGCCCGCGCCAGCCTTAGAGGCCAGCAGGCCGCGCTCTTGCATTTCGGAGATCGCTTCGCGCAGCGATGGGCGGGAGACGCCGAGACGCTCGGCGAGTTCGCGTTCTGCCGGCAGCCGTTCGCCCGGCCTTAGGATGCCGCGCAGGATCAGTTGTTCGATCTGGCGGATCACGGAGGTCGAGAGTTTCTCGGGGGTGACTTTTTGAAAGGGCATTGGGCCTCGGGTGCGCTGGTCTTTAAATTGGTCATGCTATTTGACCACGGGCTGGGGCGGGCCGCAAGGCTGGGCTGCGATGGCGTGTTTTTAAGACATTAATGTTGACCTATTAAAGGTAAGGGGTACTGTCTCATTCACCACGTAGGAGGAGAATGATTCGATGAATTTTGAACAGCTGTTTGCCTCGCGCGCATCGCGCATGAAAGCCTCGGAAATTCGAGAGCTTTTGAAGTTGCTGGATCAGCCGGGGATTGTCTCTTTTGCGGGTGGTATTCCTGATCCAGCTTTGTTCCCGTCGGGTGCGTTTTCGGAAGCCTACCAAGAGGTTTTGGCAGGCGATCAAGCGGGTGCTGCTTTGCAATATTCGATCAGCGAAGGGCATGTTGGGCTGCGCCAGTGGCTCGCGGATCATATGACGTCGATTGGTGTACCCTGCGGGATTGAGAATATCGTGATTACGTCAGGCTCGCAGCAGGCGCTTGATTATCTGGGCAAGGTGTTTCTATCGCCCAATGACACGGCGATGGTGACGTGGCCGACTTATATGGGGGCTTTGGGGGCGTTTAGCGCCTATGAGCCGCGGTATGAGCGGTTGAATGTGCATGAGAACCGCCCAGCGGCGGATATTGCGGCAGAGGCTGAAGCGGCCGGTGGCCGGGTGAAGTTTGCCTATCTGTCAGCAGATTTTTCGAACCCAACCGGTGAGACCGTGGATCGTTCAGTGCGTGAAGCTTTGTTGGCCATGGCCGAGGATTTGGACTGCGCGATCTTAGAGGATTCCGCGTATCAAGCGTTGCGCTATGATGGCGAAGCTGTTCCGCCGATCTTGGCGTTGGAGCTTGCGGAGAAGGGTGACATTGACGCGTGTCGCACGGTGTATCTCGGCAGCTTTTCCAAGACATTGTCGCCCGGACTGCGGATTGGCTGGGTGTGCGCGGCTGCGCCATTGATCTCGCAATTGGTTTTGCTGAAACAAGCGGGCGATTTGCACACGGGGACGTTGAACCAGATGGCGATCGCCAAGGTGGCAGAGACTCAGTTCGAGGATCATGTGACAAAGCTGCGCAGCGTTTATGGCGCGCGGCGGGATGCGATGCTGGACGCCTTGGAGGCGCATATGCCGGAGGGCGTGGACTGGACGCGGCCTGAAGGTGGGATGTTTGTTTGGCTGACTTTGCCGAAGGGTATGGATGGTGCTGAGGTCTTGGCAGAGGCGTTGAAGACCGAAAAAGTGGCCTTTGTTCCCGGGCGCGCGTTCTTTGCGGATGGGTCTGGCGGCAATACAATCCGGTTGAGCTTTTCCATGAACGCGGAAGATGAAATGCGCGAAGGCGTGCGGCGTTTGGCTGTGGTTTTGCGTCGAATGTTGGTTTGACTAGGCTCTAATAAAGAGAAAATTAGGGTTTGGCCGTCAGGCTGAGCTTATGATGCGATTCCTTTTGGTCTTTTTCCTGCTTGTCTCTTGTGACTCGCCTAGCCCCGCCTTTCGGGGGGCGGACGCGACGCGGATTGAAATCGACGGAAGCCGATTTGTGGTGCGTTGGTTTGGCGCGCGGGCTGAGGTGTTGCGCCTGAATACGGATTGGTCGCCAAGGATTGGTGACATCGCAACGCGGGCCGAACGGGCGGTGGAACTTGTGTCTGGCTGTCAGGCAGAGCGGATTTACGGCGATGTGGCCAAGCTAACAGCGCTGTTGGATTGCGCGCAGGTGCCAAGGCCAGATCATACGGCGGAGTGGCGGCGCATGCCGCGCCGGTTTGTGGATTGTGAGACCACCGGCGCAAATGACATGGTGCTACGATTGGAATGCTGGCGCATGTAGGAATGAAGCTGTCTGGGTGCTGATAGACGCGGTGAAACGTCGGGGCGGGTAAAAGGATTCTGGCTATGCCTGCCGCTTAGTCCAACGGCATTTCCATAAAGACCGAGGCATCACTTTCCTCGTAATCGCCAAATGGGCCGCAGTCTTTGAAGCCGTGGCGATAGTAAAGCCGATTGGCCGCGTGCAAGACGTCTCCAGTTTCCAACTTGAGGGATCCCATCTTTTCGGAGCGGCCTGCGTCAATCAGCTGCGCCATAAGTTTGTCACCGATGCCAAGGCCGCGGGTGTCTGGATCGACGAACATGGATTTCACTTCGGCATAGTCTTCTCTTAGAGCGAGAGCTGCACACCCCAGATAGGTGTCTTCTTTTCTAGCAATGAAAAACCGAATTTCGGGTTTGCAGAGTTCTGAGATTTCTAGGTAATGGTTGTCTTCCTCAGAGAACAGGCTTTGCATGAGTGCATGGCTTTGATGCAGCAGGGCTGTGGCGCGTGGGTCTTCTGGGTTGCCAAGCTCGATGATGATTTCTGTCATGGTTCGCCTATGTCCTTGGTGGTTTGTGCGCATTCCATAGGGGATGGCGCATGATGTCCAGAGCGGCGGGGCCACGGTTTGGGATTTTGCGTGGGCGCGTGCCCGCCGCGCTGAAATCTTGTGCTGCTTTGCAGATGGTTTGCAGCCCTGATCGGCGCGTGTAGAGGTGATTTTTGCGAAAAACCCTTCTGATTTTCAGAATGGAAATGCTGCGATTGCACGGATTGAGGCGGTGATCCGTGAAGAGGCGGATGTGCCGAAATCGGCCAAAATAGGCCGATATCTTGTGGATAACTCGCCCAAAGCCCCCATATTCGGTGGAAAAACGTTGACGGGCGCCCTTGGGATTACGCTAGTCTAGGTGAACTAGGAATCATGGGATTTGCCATTTGCGGTTTTCCAAAATCAGATTGACGGGCTTTAAAAGTTTTGTTGACCCGACCGACCTGATCATTGCGGACGGTTTGACCGGTGTTGTCGGTCCGAATGGCTGTGGGAAATCCAATCTTCTGGAAGCTTTGCGCTGGGTAATGGGCGAGAATCGCCCGACAGCGATGCGCGGCGGTGGCATGGAGGATGTGATCTTTGCCGGTGCGGCGACTCGTCCGGCGCGGCATTTTGCCGAGGTTGCTTTGCAGATCGACAACTCGGATCGCTTGGCGCCAGCGGGTTTTAACGAAGACGACAATCTAGAGATCACACGCCGTATCACACGCGATGTGGGTAGTGCCTATAAGGTGAACACCAAAGACGTGCGGGCGCGAGATGTGCAGATGCTGTTCGCAGATGCCTCGACCGGTGCGCATTCGCCGGCGCTGGTGCGTCAGGGACAGATTGCGGAGTTGATCAATTCCAAGCCCAAAGCGCGTCGCCGGATTTTGGAAGAGGCCGCAGGTATCTCGGGCCTGTATCAGCGCCGTCACGAGGCCGAGCTGAAGCTGAAGAACGCCGAGGCGAACCTGACCCGTGTGGATGATGTGGTGGAGCAATTGGCGAGCCAATTGGCCTCGCTTGCGCGGCAGGCACGTCAGGCTGCGAGGTATAAGGCCATCGGCGCGGAGCTGCGCCAGTCTGAGGGCATGTTGCTGTATCGCCGCTGGAAAGAGGCGGAAGAGGCGCGGGCCAAGGCTGAGGATGCGCTCAAAGACACCACGATGAGCGCGGGTCAAGCGGAGAGCGCGGCGCGTGACGCGGCGAAGACGCGTCAGGAATTGGATGCGCAATTGCCGCCGATGCGGGAAGAAGAGGCCGTGGCAGCGGCGATCCTGCAGCGCTTGCAGGTGCAGCGCGACAGTTTGAAAGATCAGGAAGATCACGCGCGTCAGATCATTTTGACGCTGACCAATCGTATTGAACAGCTTGCCCGCGATATTGAACGCGAAGGCGGGCTGAACCGTGATGCGGGCGAGACGATTGAGCAGCTGGAATGGGAGCAGCGCGAGCTTGCGAAAGCCTCTGAGGGGCAGGATGAGCGTTTGGAAGAGGCTGAGGATTCAGCGCGAGAAGCGGCGAGCCTGTTGCAGGAACGTGAAAGCGATCTGTCTGAGTTGACCGAAGATGTGGCGCGTTTGGCGGCGCGGCATCAGTCAGCGCAGCGTTTGCTGACTGACACCCAGCGCCAGTTTGAGAAAAGCGAAGAAGCGGCTGAGACCGCACGGGCGGCGGTGGAAGAGAGCCAGACGGCGCTCGAGCGCTCTGAGAGCGAATTTGAATTGGCCCAAGAGGCTGAGGAAGAAGCGATTGAGCGAGCCTCGATGGCGGAAGAGGCTTTGGCTGAGGCTGAAGAAGAGCGCAGCGAGACGCAGGCGCGGGAAGCGGATGCACGGGCGGAACGGTCTGAAGCTGAGGGCGAGCTGAATGCCCTGCGTGCTGAGGTCACAGCTTTGGCTAAGCTGCTGGAACGTGACACGGCTGAAGGTGGCCAGATTTTGGATCGCTTGCAGGTGCAACAGGGCTTTGAAAAGGCTTTGGGCGCGGCGATGGCGGATGATCTGCGTGCGCCAGAGGTGGACGAAGATGGTCCGTCTGGCTGGCATGTTCTGCCGCCATATGATGAGACGCAGGCTTTGCCTGAGGGCGTGACCTCGTTGGTGCAGCACGTGTCTGTGCCTGAGGTTCTGGAACGCCGCATGAGCCAGATTGGCTTGGTGGCGACCGAAGATGCCTTGGAAATTCAGCCGCTGCTGAAGCCGGGGCAACGTTTGGTGTCGCTTGAGGGCGATTTGTGGCGTTGGGATGGGTATCGCGCTTGGGCTGAGGATGCGCCAAGCGCGGCGGCCTTGCGTTTGCAGCAGCTCAACCGTTTAGAAGAGTTAAAGCAGGAAATGGCGCGGGCGACGGCGCGGGCGGATGGCGCGGTTGGCGCGCATGAGACTTTGCAGTCGCGTTTGGTGGCTTTGGCTGAGGCCGATAAGCAAGCGCGCGAGGCCCGCAAGGATGCGGATCGTGCGGTGGCTGATGCGGCGCGTGCCCTGAGCCGCGCTGAGGCGGATCGCAACTTGGCGGCAGGCAAGCTGGAATCCATGGGCATCGCTGTGCGCCGCCACGAAGAAGAGGCGATGGAAGCACGCTCGCGTCAGCAAGAGGCTGAGCGTGCGATGAGCGATCTGGGTGATCTGGATGCGGCGCGGGCCAAAGTTGAAGACATTAAGATGACCGTCGAGGCGGCGCGGATCACCATGATGGCGAAACGCTCTGCCTTTGATGAGGTGCGTCGCGAGGGCGAAGCGCGGCTTGGGCGCTCGCAGCAGGTGAAGAAAGAGATTTCCGGCTGGCGTCACCGTTTGGAGACCGCTGAAAAGCGCAGTGGCGAATTGGTGGAGCGTAAGGCGCGCACCGAAGAAGAGCTGGTTGAAGCGCAGTTGGGGCCAGAAGAGATCGCGGAGAAGCGCGAAGATCTGACCGTTGCGATTGAGGATGCAGAGGAGCGTCGTCGCAAGGCGGCGGATGTTCTGGCGGAAGCGGAAACCGCGATGCGTGCAGCCGAGCAAGCAGAGCGGGATGCGGAGCGTCAGGCCTCGGAAGCGCGGGAAGGTCGTGCACGGGCAGAGGCTTTGGCGGATGCGGCGCGCGAAACCGCGACGACGGCGGCTGAACGCATTCAGGATGAGATGGAGCAGACGCCAGAGACCTTGCTGGAAAGTCTGGATGTACTGCCGGAAGATATGCCGAACAGTCAGACGATCGAAGCGGATGTGAACCGTTTGAAACGTCAGCGGGATTCTTTGGGTGCGGTGAACCTGCGCGCCGAGGAAGATGCGCGTGAGGTGCAGGAAGAGCATGGCACCTTGGTGACTGAAAAGCAGGATCTGGAAGAAGCGATCCGCACGTTGCGCTCTGGCATTGCGAGTTTGAACAGCGAGGGGCGCGAGCGTCTGTTGACCGCGTTTGAGCAGGTGAACAGCAACTTTACCATGCTGTTTAAGCACCTGTTTGGGGGCGGTGAGGCGAATTTGGTTCTGGTCGAAAGCGATGACCCGCTTGAGGCTGGTTTGGAGATCATGTGCCAGCCGCCTGGTAAGAAGCTGTCGACGCTTTCTCTGTTGTCTGGTGGGGAGCAAACCCTAACCGCAATGGCGCTGATCTTTGCGGTGTTCTTGGCGAACCCTGCACCGATCTGTGTTCTGGACGAGGTGGACGCGCCGCTGGATGATGCGAACGTGACGCGTTTCTGTGATCTGCTGGATGAGATGTGCCGCCAGACGGAAACCCGTTTCTTGATCATCACGCACCACGCGGTGACCATGGCGCGGATGGATCGCTTGTTTGGGGTGACCATGCAGGAGCAGGGCGTGAGCCAGCTTGTGTCCGTTGATCTGAAAGCTGCTGAGACGCTAGTGGCGTAAGGCACGTGTTGTCACAGGCCAGACGGCCTGCGACAGTCCTTTTAATCAGAGCTTTGAAAGCAGCGATGGTGTCGGCCATGCATCCGCTGGCAGACCGAGACGTTTTTGTTCTGCTTGCACTGCGTTGCGTGTTTTTGCGCCGAGGATGCCATCGACCTTGCCCACGTCATAGCCGCGCGCTTGCAGCCTTTGTTGCAGTTGCTTCATTTGGTTGCCGCTGAGGCCCTGATCTGGGTTGCCTTGGTTATAGGGCGCGGCGCCTTCTAAGCGGGTGGCGAAATAGGCGGCGGTGGTCACGTAGATGAAGCTTTGGTTCCATTCAAAGTAGACTTTGAAATTCGGGTAGGCCAAGAAGGCTGGCCCTTTGCGGCCTTGCGGCAGGATCAAGGAGGCTGGCAGGTTGGTCAGGTTGCCTTGGCGCGGTTGCACGCCCAATTTGGCCCAATCACTTGCGCTTTTGGTGGTTTCAAGGCCGGTTTGCGACCAATCTAGATTGGAGGGAACGTTGACTTCTTGCAGCCAAGGTTGGCCCTTTTGCCAGCCCAGATGCTGCAGCATTTTGCCGCCGGACATCAGCGCATCTACGGCAGAGGTTTTCAGGCTGACTTTGCCGTCGCCATCGCCGTCTACGCCGTTTTCGATGATGTCTGCAGGCAGCATTTGCACCATGCCGATTTCCCCTGCCCACGCGCCTGTTGTGCGTGTTGGAGAGAAGTCGCCGGTTTCATAAAGCTTGAGTGCCGCAAAAACTTGCGGGCGGAACAGCTCTGGGCGGCGGCAGTCATGCGCCAGTGTGACCAAGGAATTCAGCGTGTTGAAATCGCCTTGGAAGCCGCCGAAGTCTGTTTCGAAGGCCCAGAAGGCCAGTAGCACGCCGCGCGATACGCCGTAGTTGCGCTCGATTGCATCAAAGACGCTGTCATATTGCTGGCCTTTGGTTTTGCCGCCGTTCAGGCGGTGGCTGCTGATCAGGCGTTGCGAGAATTCGAGGAAGGGTTTTTGGAACACGCCCTGCGCGCGATCGGCTTTTAGGGTGGCTGGATCTTGCGCGACGCTGGCAAAGAATTTGTTCACCGTGTTTTGGCTGTGCCCCATCGAAACCGCTTCGGATTTTAGACCGTTTATAAAGCCGGAAAACGAGCCGCCGCAGGGGGTGTTGGCCAAAGCGGTGGACGCCGACAAGCAAAGGCCAGCAAGTGTTAGGGCAAAGCGCATAGTGAACCTCTTTAGAACAGTTGCGCGCACCCTATCAAAGCTGTGGAAGATCGCACATCAGAAAATTGCGAGCAGGCCCGTTATGGCAAGGGTCAGCGCCCATGCTTTCCAAAGGGCTTGGGTGCTGGCGTCGATGTCATTGGGGCCGATGGATTTGCGGCCGTCTTCATTCACAAAGGGGAAGTCTTCCATTTGGCCGTCGTAAGAGCGTGGCCCGCTAAGGGCGACGTCGATGGCTTGGGCCATGGCGGCTTCGGGCCAGCCTGCGTTTGGAGAGCGGTGCAATTGCGCGTCTTCGTGGATCATGTGCCAGCGGTCTAGGATCAGGTGGGTGGCCGCGATCAGGGCGGCTGTGAGGCGGGCTGGTATCCAGTTGAGCAGGTCGTCCAACTTGGCAGAGGCCCAGCCGTAGTCTGCGTGTTTCTCGGTGCGATAGCCGACCATGGAATCCGCTGTATTGACGGCTTTGTAGATCAACAAACCCGGCAGGCCGAGGATCAGGAACCAAAAGGCTGGAGCTATGACTCCGTCGGAGAGGTTTTCAGCGGCGCTTTCGATGGCGCTGCGGGCCACGGCGGGTTCGTCCATTTCCGCTGTGTCGCGCCCGACGATCATTGCGACGGATTGGCGGCCATCTTCGATGGATATGCGCAGTGCATCGCTGACGGCTTTGACGTGATCCACCAGCGAGCGTTGGGCCAGAAGGATGGCGGCGATGATCAGCGTAGGAATGCTGCCGAACCAGCCAATGAAATTGCCAAGTATCCAGCCGCCGATCACCAGCGCGGCCGTTAGAAGGATGCCATTACGGCGGCGGTTGTCGCCGTGGTTGAAACTGTCGTCTGCCCAGCGGATGGCGTTTCCGATCAGTACGGCGGGGTGGGGGAAGCGGTCCCACAGCCATTTGGGCTCGCCCAGCAGGGCGTCAAGGATCAGGGCCAGAAAGAGCAGGGTTGCGTTGTCCATCAGGCGCTCTCTTGCGTGATGTGTGCGAGTGCGGTTTCCAGTTGCGCCCATTGGTGTGGGGCAGGGAGACCGAGGCGTAAATACGTCTCTGAATAAGGGAAAATGCGGCTGAGGATGTGGTGTTTGCCGAGCTTCTCTTGCCAGTCTTTGGCGGACGACACGGTGTAGAGGCGGAAGAGATCGCAGCCGCCTACGAGGCTGGCGCCCGCTTGGGTCATCAGCGCATCAAGGCGCTTGGCGTCTTGCGCGAGGCGGGAGCGGGTTTCTGTGGCCCATGTAAGATCGCTGAGCGCTCGGGTGCCCACATCCAGCGCGGGGCCAGAGACCGCCCAAGGGCCGATGAAATCTTGCATCTTGTTGATCAGCTCAGGCGCGCCGATCAGGAAGCCAAGGCGCAGGCCCGCGAGCCCCCAGAACTTGCCGAAGCTTTTCAGCACAAGGCAGTTGCCTTGCGCGGTTTGCGCGACCATGGAGCGTTCTGGCGCGATGTCGCAGAAGCTTTCGTCGATGATGGTCAGCGGCGCGGTTAGATCCTCCGGCGTCCAGAATTGGCCGGTAGGGTTGTTGGGGTGCACAAGAACACGCAGGTTGCTGTCTGTGTTTTCCTGCCAGCCTTGCGCGGTGAAGGCGGCGGCGTGTTCGTTGTAGGTGGGTTTGGGAATATCAACCGAGCCTGTTTCAAACAGAGCAGGCAGGCGCGCGATCAGGCCAGAGGCGCCGGGGGCGGCGAGGATGGCGGCCTCGTCTGGGACATTCCAGAACGTGCGGGCGGCGTCGATCAAAGCGGATTGCGCGGCTTTGTCAGGTAGGGCGGCCCAGCTGTGAGGTGCAAAATCGGGCAGGGGGTAGGGCACAGGATTGATGCCGGTCGACAAGTCGATCCAGTCGCTGCGCGTTCCACCCCAGCGTTTGATCGCCTCGTCTAGCCCACCGCCGTGGTCGCGTGTTTGCGCTTGGCTCATCTTATTTCCCGCGTTGCTTGGGGCTGTGTTCGCGGAAATTGGGCGTTTTGGCAAGAGGGCTGTGGGGCGGCGGGGCGCGGTTTAGGCCAGCGGCCCAGGTTTCGCGCCCGCCGCGCCGCAACGTTATAGAGCGTCGCGCCCGTGGGGGGCGGTGTAATCGAGGACCGGATTGATCGGCAGGATGCGGTGCGGGTTAATCGATGTGTGGCTGTAGTGATAGTGGCGCACGATGTGCTGCATATTCACCGTTTGGGCAACGCCTTCGGTTTGATAGAGATCGCGCGTATAGGCCCAGAGGCTTGGGTAATCCACGATGCGCTTGAGGTTGCATTTAAAATGCAGGTGATAGACCGGATCAAAGCGGATCAGAGTTGTGAATAAGCGCCAGTCTGCTTCGGTTTGTTGATTGCCCATCAAGTAGCGCGATTTGGAGAGGCGGGTTTCCAGCCAGTCGAGGGTGTCAAACAGCGGGTGTACGGCATCGTCATAGGCCGCCTGCGAGGTGGCAAAGCCGGATTTGTAAACGCCGTTATTGACGTTGGAATAGATGCGGGTGTTCACCTCTTCGATGGCGTCGCGTTGATCTTCGGGCCAGAAGTCCAGCGTGTTGCCGGTGAGATCATTGAAGGCCGCGTTGAACATGCGGATGATCTCGGCGCTTTCGTTGGAGACGATGGTGTTCTGCGCCTTGTCCCAGAGGATTGGGACGGTGACACGGCCGGAGTAATTTGGGTCGGCCTTGGTGTAGATTTGATGCGCGAAGTCTGACCCAAAGAGCGTATCGCCCGTTGCGCCGTGATCGTCGGTTTCAAAGGTCCAGCCTTGGTCGAGCATATCGGGGTGGACGGTGCTGACCGTGATATGATCTGCCAGCCCTTTGAGCTGACGGAAGATCAACGTGCGGTGGGCCCATGGGCAAGCCGCAGAGACGTAAAGGTGATAGCGCCCGCTTTCGGCCTTGAAGCCCGCAGAGCCGCTTGGCCCCGCACTGCCATCTGCGGTGATCCAATTGCGGAATTGTGAGACAGAGCGCACAAATTTTCCGCCGGTGCTTTTGGTATCATACCATTGGTCTGTCCATTTTCCGTCAACCAGCAGGCCCATTCGTCTCTCCTTCATGAATCATCTGTAAGGTAGGCGATAGTGGGCTGAGGCTCTATGTCGCTCTGCGCAGAAGAGTTGCGCGGTTGCGCACAGTCTTTGGTTTCGCTTTGAGTGTAAGTGTGGGTTCGCGGGGCGAATCCTTGACTAAATCGCATAAAGTTGCGATATTTTTGCTGAAAGGGGTGAAAAATCGATGTTTTTGCCGAAGGAAGTTCAGGCCGGATTAGATGCCGCCCGAAAAGCAGAGATGAAAAAGAAGAACCGTCTGCGGGTTAAAACCGATGGCGAAGTGTTCCGCGTGCTGCGTTTGCAGGACGATGGTTTTTTCATGGATATGCAGGATGCACCGCATCTGCGCGGTTTGGTGGATCTATATGATGGCGCCAAGCACTTGTATCAGTGCCTTGTCATTGCTTCGCAGGAAGAGAATGACGAGATGTTTTACGAATTCAAACGCGCGACCGGCGTGGCGGATGAGCCAGCGCTGGATTACGTGAAAGACGAAAAAGCGCCGGTCGCTTTTGTGACCGACCAGCGCGATTGATCACACGTCTTTAAAGGCTTGAGAGAGGCGCTCTGCCGCCTCGATCACCTGCGCGCGTTGCGTGCCGATGTTAAACCGCAAGAAACTCTCGCCGCCTTTGCCAAGGCCCTTGCCCGGGGTTGGGGCGATTTTGGCTTGTTTGGTGACGCGCTTGCTGACCTCGGCTGGGCTGAGGCCGGTGCCTGCGAAATCAACCCACGTCAGGTAGGTGGATTCCATCGGCATCATGGCGGCGCCGTTGATTTGGTCGAGCGCCTCTTTGAAGACTTGATAGTTCCCAAAGAGATAGTCATTGAGTTGATCCACCCAAGCCGCGCCTTCTGGCGAATAGGCGGCGCGGGTCAGCGCCACGCCCAGCAGGTTTGGGCTGATGTCAAAGCTGTTGAAGAACGGGGTGAATTTGGCGCGTAAGCCCTCGTCTGGGATGATCACGCAACCTGTGCGCCCTCCTGCCACGTTGAAGGTTTTGGACGCCGCTGTGGTGATGATCATGCGATCTAGGATCTGCGGCAGGGCAACAGCGGTGGCCAGATGTTTATGGCCTGGGAAGATCAGATCGTGGTGGATCTCATCGGCGATCAGCAGCAGATCATGGCGGATGCAGAAGTCGGCGAGGGCGTTGAGTTCATCCTGTGTCCAGACGCGGCCTGCTGGGTTATGCGGGGAGCTGATCAGCAGGATGCGCTCCTTACCGGTCATCAGCGCATCATAGGCGTCAAAGTCCATGCGGTAGAGGCCGTTTTCGTCGATCACCAAAGGCAGTTGCGTGTTCACGCGGCCTGTCTTTTCGATCTTGGCTTGGAATTCGTGATAGACTGGCGTGAAGGTCGCCACATGATCGCCTGGATCAGTGAAGGCTTGCAGCGTCATCGCGATGCCGTGGCCAAGGCCGTAGGTGATGAAGGTCCAGCTTGGGTCGGTCTTCCAGCCGTGGCGGGTGTTCATCCACCAGCCGACAGCTTCGTGGAAGCTCTCCATGCCGCAGAAGTAGCCGTAGTTTGCTGTGTTCAGCAGATCTTGCACCGAGGCTTGCAGGAAGTCAGGGGCTTTGAAATCCATGTCAGCGATCCACATGGCGATGCCGTCTTCGCTTGGCACGCCAAAGGCGGGCTCCATCAGATCCCATTTGCTGGACTGGGTGCCAAGGCGATTGACGGGGGTATCGAAATCCATGGAGGGCTCCTGCAACATAAGCGGCAAAGTTTTCTGCACGCTACTGGTTTACGCGGCAAGCGCAAGGGCGTTGCAGTAAGCGGCGGCTTGGCCTATGTCAGCAGCATGTTAAAACCGATCCTGATCCACCCTGATCCCCGTCTGAAAAAGGCCTGTGCGCCGATTGATGATATCAGCGATGCGTTGCGCACGTTGGCTGATGATATGTTGGAAACCATGTACGACGCGCCGGGCATCGGCTTGGCGGCGCCGCAGATTGGTGTGCTGTCACGTTTGATCGTGATGGATTGTGTGAAAGACGAAGGCGATCCAGAGCCAACGGTGATGTTTAACCCTGAAATTCTGGCCTCTTCCGATGACACGAATGTCTATGAAGAGGGCTGTTTGTCGATTCCTGATCAATTTGCCGAAGTCACGCGCCCAAAAGAGGTGCGTGTGGGCTGGATCGATGAGAATGGCAATCCGCAGGAGAAAGATTTTGACGGGCTGTGGGCGACCTGTGCTCAACACGAGATCGACCATTTGAACGGTAAGCTGTTCATCGATCATTTGGGCCCGATGAAGCGCCAGATGATGACGCGTAAATCTCAAAAACTGAAACGCGAGCTTGCGCGTTCATGACGGTTCAGACGTGCTTGCCTTGGCCGGATAAACGCCTGCGCACGGCGGCGGAGCCTGTCGAAGCGTTGACCGATGCAGATCGCGCTTGCTGGCAGGATTTGATCGACACAATGGAAGCCATGCCCGGTGTGGGCATGGGGGCCAATCAGATCGGCGTGATGCGCCGCTTGATTGTGGTGGATGCGTCATCGGAGCGGGGGCAGGTCGTGAAGATGGCCAATCCCGAGGTTCTGCATAGCTCGATTGAATTGCGCAGCCACGATGAGGCGAGCCCGAATTTGCCCGGTGTCTCTGCTGTGATCAAACGGCCGCGCGCGGTGACTGTGCGCTATATGGATGAAAACGGCGAGATGGCGGAGAAAGACTTCGTTGGGCTGTGGGCCACATCGGTGCAGCACCAGATCGATCATATCAACGGACGCATGTATTTCGATCATCTAAGCCGCACCAAGCGGAGCATGTTGATCAAGAAGGCGGAGAAGCTGCGATGAAAGTGACCTTTATGGGCACGCCGGATTTTTCCGTGCCGGTGCTGGATGCTTTGGTTGAGGCAGGCCACGAGGTTGTTGCCGTGTACAGCCAGCCGCCGCGTCCTGCTGGTCGTGGTAAGAAGGAACGCCCTTCGCCTGTACAAGCCCGCGCCGAAGAGCTGGGCCTGACCGTGCGCCATCCGGTGTCGTTGAAGACGCCCGAGGCGTTAGAAGAATTTGCCAGTTTTGGCGCTGATGTGGCGGTGGTTGTGGCTTATGGGCTGCTGTTGCCACAGGCCATTCTGGATGTGCCGCAACATGGGTGTTTGAACATTCACGCCAGCCTATTGCCACGTTGGCGCGGGGCGGCGCCGATCCATCGCGCGATTATGGCAGGCGATACGGAAACGGGTGTTTGCATCATGCAGATGGAAGCGGGTTTGGATACGGGGCCTGTGTTGCTGCGTCAAACCACATCGATTGGTGCTGAGGAAACCACAGCGCAATTGCATGATCATCTGTCGCAAATTGGGGCCTCTGCGATTGTGGATGCCTTGGCGCATTTGGATATCTTGGTGCCTGAGGTGCAGCCTGAAGAGGGCGTGACTTATGCGGCGAAGATCGACAAGGCTGAGGCCAAGATCGATTGGTCTGCCCCTGCCGAAGTTGTGGACCGAACCATTCGCGGATTGTCTCCGTTCCCGGGGGCGTGGTGCGAGATTGACGGTCAGCGTGTGAAGCTGTTGGCTTCGCGTTTGGTCGAAGGATCTGGCGCGCCGGGGGAATTGCTGGATGAGGCGCTGACCGTCGCTTGTGGTGAAGGCGCGGTGCAACTGTTGCGTTTGCAACGGGCTGGCAAGGGCGCCCAAGACGCAGAGGTGTTTTTGCGTGGATTCGCCTTGGAAAAAGGGGCTGTGCTTTAGGGCGCAATCGTTCCGAGGCCTGCTTTTTCTGGACGCCTGTTTTCTGCGCAGTTAGGATGACGTCAACAAAAGGTTGAAAACAGCCACCACATTGCGTTCGAGTAGGGTCTTCATGGTAAACGTTTCAGGCACGCCAAAAATCACAGTTGTGACCACAATGAAGGACGAAGGTCCTTACATTCTGGATTGGATTTCACATTATTTGTCTTTGGGCGTGACGGATTTTGTCGTGTTCACCAATGACTGCTCTGACCCGACAGATCATATTCTTCGCATATTGAACCAGATGGGTGTGATCGAGCATCGCTTTAACCGCGTGATGCGCCGAGGGCCGCATAAAAGCGCGTTGATGTGGGCGGGTTACGAGCCGACTGTGCGCGACTCTGATTGGCTGATGGTCATTGATGTGGACGAATTTTTGCAGATCAACACGGGCGATGGCACGTTGCCAGGATTGATCAAAGACTTCCCAGAGGCAGATGCGATTTCCTTTGTTTGGCGCGTGTTTGGTAATGCGGGTGTCAAACATATCGACAGCACGCCGGTGCCGATGGGCTTTACCCTGACGCAAGAACGTCAGGGCACTGCGAAAGAGAACCGTTTCTTTAAGACCATGCATCGTAACACGAGCAAGTTTGAACGGCTTGGGGTGCACCGCCCGTTCTTGTCTGAAACGGCCAAAGATGTGCGTTGGATTTTGCCGGATGGCTCGCGGTTGACGGAAAAGCAGATCGAGACGGCTTTGTTTGTCTACGAACACTACGGTTATGCCGGTGCGCAGCTGAACCACTATGCGCTGCGTTCGATGGATGCTTTGCTGAACAAAAAGGCACGTGGGCGGGCGAACCACCACACGGGCAGTATCGAGCCGAGCTATTGGCGCAAGTTCAACAAAAACCACGTGCAAGATGCGACTTTGGCACAGAATTTCGACAAGGCTTTGGATATTAAAGCGCGTTTGCTGCGCAACAATACTCTGCGGGAATATCACGACAAAGCGCTGGAGTGGCACCAAAAGCAAGCAGCGGATATTCGCAAGAAGCCGGACTTTGAAGCGTTCATGAAGGTGATCGCTGAGGCTGACGCAGCACCCGACGAAACTGTGTGAGAGCAGTCGCTTAGTTGCGCGGGGGGCGAGGTTTGTAGCCTGGAATCCGCCAACCAAATTGCAAAGACCCTGCGCGCAAAAGCCATGTCACTCCGGCGCATAGGAACAGCGTTATGGGCGTTGGTGTTTCGAACATTTGCGCGGCCAGAGCTGCGCTTGCGCCAAAGAACGCCGCAGTGGCATAGATCTCGCCTTCTTTCAAAAGCAAGGGCACTTCGTTGCACACCACATCGCGCATCAGGCCGCCAAAGCAGCCGGTGCAGATGCCCATCAACACCACAATGACAGGGTGATGCCCCAAGGACATGGCGACGCCTGTACCCGTGGCGACCGCAAGGCCAAGGGCGATGCTGTCGAGCCATAGCAGCACGCGATAGCGGCTTTCCAACGAAGGCGCGGCAAAGAACACCACGACGGCTGCAGCACAGGCGACGAGGATATAGTTCGGTTCTGCGATCCAAAAGACAGTGTCGCGGTTTAGCAAGAGATCGCGCAATGTGCCTCCGCCCACGGCGGTGAGGCAGGCGATAAAGGCAAAGCCCACGATATCAAGCTGGGCGCGGCTGGCCACCAAGGCGCCGGTCAGTGCAAAGACAAAGACCGATGCGAAATCAAGGAAGCTCAGCGCAGTCATCAGTTGGCGTCCGCTTTGAAAGGGGCCATGCCGGCACGGGCAAGCTCGTCTGCTTTTTCGTTTTCAGGGTGACCTGCGTGGCCCTTGACCCACTCCCATGTCACATCATGACGGGCTTGAGCCGCATCTAGGCGTTGCCAAAGCTCCACGTTTTTCACTGGTTTTTTGGAAGAGGTTTTCCAGCCGTTGCGTTTCCAACCGTGGATCCATCCGGTGACGCCGTTTTTCACATAGGCGCTGTCGGTAACCACGGTCAGGGTGCTGGCGCGTTCCAGCGTTTCCAGCGCCATGATGGCCGCCATAAGCTCCATCTGGTTGTTGGTGGTGTTTGCCTCGCCGCCGGAGAGTTCCCGTTCTTTGAGGATCGTGTCGCCATCGGTTGCGCGCAGCAGGACACCCCAGCCTCCCGGACCCGGGTTTCCAGAGCAAGCGCCGTCGGTATATGCGTGTAGTTTAGCCATAGATCGGCGATATCGAATTTAGAGGGGGCGCGTCCAGAGTTAACTTAGGCCCGTTCCATCGCAAGGCGTCCGGCAAGGGCGACAAAAATCGCGGCGAAGCTGCGGTTGAGCCAGCGCATGATGCGTTGCGAGCCGAGTACATAGTCGCGCGCTTGGGCGGCGAATAAGCCGTAAAGCACAAAGACCGCAAAGGTCATCGCCATAAAGACGGCCCCAAGTGTGATCATTTCAATGGTGGCAGTTGCGGCGGTTCCTGACAGGAAGGGCGGCAGCAGCGCGAGGAAGAAGATTGAAAGCTTCGGGTTCAAAATATTGATCAGCGCCGCGCGCCGGCAGGTGGCCCAACCGCTGCTAGCGTTGCGTTCGGCGCGCAGGGCGAGCGTTCCGCCCTCTTTCACCGCCTGCCACGCTAGGTAGAGCAGATAGGTAACGCCTGCGAATTTCATGACAGTGAACAAGAGCGCGGAGGTGTGCAGGATCGCGGCGAGGCCAAGCACGGCGGCAGCCAAATGTGGGACAATTCCGAGGGTGCAGCCAAAGGCCGCCCATAGCGCCGCGCGTTTGCCTTGGCCCAGTCCCAGCGCCAGTGTGTAAACAACCCCCGTACCTGGGGCGAGAACAACGACAAAAGCGGTGAGGAGGAACTGAGCTGTGATCAAGCGCGGGCCCCTTCCACATCACGCAGCACGCGCGGGACTTTGAAGTTGACGGTTTCAACGGCGGTTTCCACCACTTCCACGGCCACATCGTATTTGTCGCGGAAAGCGTCGATCACCTCGTTCACCAGCACTTCTGGCGCGGAGGCCCCTGCTGTGATGCCGAGGGTTTTCAGCTCGCCCAAGGCGCGCCAGTCAATGTCTGCGCCGCGTTGCACAAGCTGCGAATAGTTGCAGCCCGCTTTGGCACCCACTTCGACAAGGCGTTTGGAGTTTGAGGAGTTGGGCGCGCCCACAACCAGCATTGCCTCGACCTTTTCAGCCATAGCTTTCACCGCCATCTGGCGGTTGGTGGTGGCGTAGCAGATGTCTTCTTTGTGGGGCCCAACGATTTTTGGGAAACGCGTGTTGAGGGCCGCCACGATATCAACCGTGTCATCCACGGACAGCGTGGTTTGCGTGACAAAGGCCAATTGCTCTGGGTCGCGCACGTCAATCGTGGCCACGTCTTCGACGGTTTCCACCAAAAGCACTTCGCCGTCGGGCAGTTGGCCCATGGTGCCGATGGTCTCGGGGTGGCCAGCGTGGCCGATCATGATGATTTGCAGGCCAGCCTCGGAATGGCGTTCTGCCTCTATATGTACTTTAGACACCAAAGGGCATGTTGCATCGACATAGACCATCTCGCGGCGTTCCGCTTCGGCCGGCACGACTTTGGCCACGCCATGGGCCGAAAAGATCACTGGGCGATCATCTGGGCAATCGGAGAGCTCTTCGACAAAGACCGCGCCTTTGTCGCGCAAGCCGTCGACCACGAATTTGTTGTGGACGATCTCGTGGCGTACATAGACCGGTGCGCCCCATTTTTCCAAAGCCATCTCGACGATTTTAATGGCGCGATCTACGCCTGCGCAGAAACCGCGTGGTGCGGCGAGATAGATGGTGAGCGGCGGCTTGGTCATCACAATATCCGTGGAGTCTCTGAAGTGTTGTTGCTTCACAGGTAGTGTTTTCGGTGATGTAGGTAAAGGGAGCGCGTAGGGCGCAAATAAAAAACCGAGGCGATTGGCCCCGGTTTTTCAGATCAGCTTTGCTGGAATTCAGCTTCTGCCTCGCCTGGCATTGGATCGCGTGGTGGGCGACCAATGACATCTTTGAGGCCTTCGAGCTCGATGAAGTTGTCTGCCTGACGACGTAGGTCGTCAGAAATCATCGGTGGTTGGCTGCGTATTGTGGATACGACCGATACGCGCACGCCTTGGCGTTGCAGGCTTTCGATCAAGGGGCGGAAATCCCCATCGCCCGAGAATAGCACAATGTGGTCCACATGCGGAGCCAGTTCCATCGCGTTCACCGCGAGTTCGATGTCCATGTTGCCTTTGACTTTACGGCGGCCTTGGCTATCGGTGTATTCCTTGGCCGGTTTTGTCACCATGGTGAAACCGTTGTAGTTCAGCCAATCCACGAGTGGTCGGATTGGAGAATACTCGTCATTCTCTAAGAGAGCGGTGTAGTAAAAGGCGCGGAGCAGTTTGCCTCGACGCATAAACTCTGTCCGAAGGAGTTTATAATCGATATCAAACCCAAGCGACTTGGCGGCCGCATACAGATTCGATCCATCGATGAACAGCGCGAGCCGTTCGTCTTTGTAAAACATCAAATGTCCTTCCAATAAAATACCGCGCCTAAATGTCCGTGAGTGTATAAAATATTGGCTGCGGTAGAGTTGTAAGCTAAAGGAAATTCCCTGTCCCGAAAAGGGGAAGCAGCGAGGCTAATCAGTATTGGTCTATAAACTTTAGGATAGGTTTAAAAAAAGAATGAAGAATATCAGCCTTTTAGCTTTGGGCGGAAATCAAGATTCCTCCATAGGTTCCGCAAAGGAAACCTTAGAATACGCTTTAGAGGCGTTGGCTGAGATAGGCGTTTTCTCTCTAAAATTGAGTAAAATCTATAAAACCCCTGCCTTTCCCACTGGCAGCGGGCCTGATTATGTCAATGCAGCGGTGTTGGTTGAATCGGAATTCGCAGCTGTTGAACTGCTCGAAAACCTGCATGAGATCGAGGCCAAATGTGGACGTGCGCGGGATGCCCGCTGGGGGGCGCGAACGATGGATATCGATCTGCTTGCTTACGGCGAAATGGTGCTGCCTGATCGGGCGACCTATGCGAAATGGCGCGATCTGCCGCTTGAAGATCAGATGCGATTGGCACCACAGGAATTGATTCTCCCGCATCCGCGTTTGCAAGACCGTGCTTTTGTTCTTGTGCCCTTGAATGACGTCGCGCCGGAGTGGATTCATCCGGTTTCTGGCCAATCTGTTGCGCAAATGCTGGAAAACCTGCCCAAAAGTGATCGCGATCAGGTGGTTCCCCTATGACAATGTGCTTGTAACCGCCAGTGATCCGGCCTAAATACTCAGTTTCTAATCCCATCCTTAGAGTGGAGTGCCCCGATGGCCCGCGTAACCGTAGAAGACTGCGTTGATAAGGTTCAAAACCGTTTCGAGCTGGTGATGCTTGCTGCACACCGTGCGCGCGAAATCTCTGCCGGTGCTGCGATCACTGTTGATCGTGACAACGACAAGAACCCAGTTGTGTCCCTGCGTGAGATCGCGGACGAGACCCAAACAGCGGATGAGCTGCGTGAGCGTCTGATCGAGAGCAACCAGCACCAAATCGAGGTGGATGAGCCGGAAGAAGATTCCATGGCTCTGCTGATGGGTGCTGAAACAGCGGATAAACCTTCTGACGATGATATGTCCGAAGAGAAGCTGCTGCGCGCACTGATGGAAGCACAAGGCCAGGGGTAATTCCCCGGGGGACTGAAGAGGCTCTACATGATTCCGGCTGACGATCTGGTCGAACTGGTCCGGGCCTATAACCCCAAAACCAATGAAAAACTCATTCGGGAGGCCTATGATTTTGGCCTTCTGATGCATGAAGGGCAGTACCGGCATTCCGGCGAGCCCTATTTTACCCACCCCATCGAAGTAGCTGCGATCCTGACGGAACAACAGTTGGATGATGCCACCATCATCACAGCGCTGTTGCACGATACGATCGAGGATACCAAAGCGTCCTACAGTGAAGTGTCTGAAAAGTTTGGCGAAGAGGTCGCCATGCTTGTGGATGGGGTCACCAAGCTGACGAACTTGCAGCTGTCTTCGACCGAGACAAAGCAGGCCGAAAACTTCCGCAAACTGTTTATCGCCATGTCCAAAGACCTGCGGGTGATTTTGGTGAAGCTGGCGGACCGTTTGCACAATATGCGGACCATCCGCGCCATGCGTCCGCAAAAGCAGGTCGTCAAAGCGCGTGAGACTATGGATATTTATGCGCCTTTGGCGGGCCGCATGGGTATGCAATGGATGCGCGAAGAGCTGGAAGACCTTGCGTTTAAGGTGTTGAACCCAGATGGGCGCGCCTCGATCATGCGCCGGTTTATCACCCTGCAAAAAGAAGCGGGTGATGTGATTCAGCGGATCACAAACGACATGATCACAGAGCTGGATAAGGCTGAAATCGACGCGGATATTATCGGTCGGGCCAAGAAACCCTATTCGATCTGGCGCAAGATGCAGGCCAAAGATCAGGGCTTTTCGCGCCTGTCAGATATTTACGGCTTCCGTATTCTGACGGCAAATGAGACTGATTGTTACCGCGTTTTGGGCGCGATCCACCAGCGTTGGCGGGCGGTGCCTGGGCGGTTCAAAGATTATATTAGTCAGCCAAAATCAAACGGTTATCGGTCTATCCATACCACTGTGTCGGGCCGTGATGGGCGCCGCGTAGAAGTGCAGATCCGTACGCGTCAGATGCACGATGTGGCGGAAACCGGCGTGGCTGCGCATTGGTCGTACCGCGACGGTGTGCGCGGGGAAAACCCCTTTGCGGTGGATTCCGCGCGTTGGCTGCGGTCTTTGACGGAACAGTTTGACACCGAAGAGGATCACGAAGATTTTCTCGAAGCGGTGAAGCTGGAAATGTATCAGGACCAAGTGTTCTGTTTCACGCCGACCGGTGATGTTGTGAAACTGCCGCGTGGGGCGACGCCGATTGATTTTGCCTATGCGATCCACACGCGGATCGGGAACGCCTGTGTGGGCGCCAAGATCGACCATATGCGCGTGCCTTTGTGGACGCGGATCAAGAATGGTCAATCGGTTGAGATCATTACGGCCCATGGGCAAATGCCGCAGGCGACGTGGTTGGATGTGGCCACAACAGGTAAGGCGAAATCTGCGATCCGCCGCGCGTTGCGCGAACTGGATCACGAGCGTTTTGTGAAGCTGGGTTATGAGCTGGCACGCGCGGCCTTTACCCATGTGGGCAAGAAGCCAACCGAGAAGGTGCTGAACCTTGCCGCCAAACAGCTGCGCATTGAAAGCCGCGATGAGCTGCTTGCGCGCCTTGGCAGTGCCGAGCTGAACGCAAGCGAAGTGGTTCAGGCGGTGTATCCTGAATTGGCGCAAGATGATCGGGATGAGGTCTCTGAAGACCGCGCGGTGATCGGCTTGTCTGCCGAGCAAAGCTTTCAGCGCGCGCCATGCTGTACGCCTCTGCCGGGTGAGCGGATCGTCGGAATTAAGTATCGCGGTCAAGGGGTTGTGGTGCACACGATCGACTGTGAGACCCTCAGCCAATACGAAGATCAGCCAGAACGCTGGGTCGATTTGCATTGGCAGGTGGGCAAACACAAAGCGGTTTACGCGACCACGCTGGACCTGACGATCAGCAATGACGCGGGCGTTTTGGGGCGGATTTGTTCGCTGATTGGCGAGAATAAAGCCAATATTTCAGACCTTGAATTCACCGATCGTAAACCGGACTTTTATCGGCTGCTGGTACATGTGGAATTGCGCGACACCGAGCATTTGCATTCGTTGATGCTGGCGCTTCAGGCGGAATCTGAAGTGGCCTCGATTGAGCGGCATCGCACGTTGATCACCAGCCAACCCGCTGGGGCTCATGAATAAGGAACGCCCACTTGGTTTTTAAACGCCGAGACAAACGACCCTTTCTGCGGGCAGTGCTGGATTTTATCTGGCCGCGTGGAGGGTGGACTCGGGCGTTTTACTATGTGCGGCATCGGGTGCGGCGGTTGCCGGGGTCTCCTGAACGGATTGGGCGCGGGATTTGGGCTGGGGTCTTCTCGACCTTCACGCCGTTTTACGGTTTGCACTTCGTTCTGGCTGCATTGTTTGCACGAATGGTGCAGGGCAATTTGCTGGCGGCTTTGCTCGCGACCTTCTTTGGGAACCCGCTGACATACCTGCCGATTGGTGTGATCTCCTTGAAAACAGGACACTTTTTGCTGGGCACGGAATTCGAAGAAGGCGATGAAAGCAGCCTTGTTCAGAAGTTCGCCAATGCCGGATCGGATTTGGTTTCTAACTTTTGGGCGGCCTTCAGCGATGAGGATATGGATTGGCACGGGTTGTCGATCTTTTGGCATGAGATTTTCTACCCCTATTTGATCGGGGGCATTCTGCCGGGGATCGTTGCAGCCACTGTGGCATATTATCTGACGGCGCCCTTTATTCGCGCCTATCAAAAGCGCCGCGCCAAGCAAATTCGTGCGAAATTTGAAGCACTTAAGCTGAAAGCGCAGATGGCGAGCCAGCAGGTGAACGACGCGCAAGAGCCCAAAGAATAAGGGTTTTCTCTGGCGCGTCAGAGGTCTAGGGTCGCGGCAAGAAACCTTTGGAGTTAAGGCTATGTTGCGTTTGGGTGTGAACATCGATCACGTGGCGACGGTGCGGAATGCGCGGGGTGGGGCTTATCCTGATCCGGTGCGCGCGGCGCTTTTGGCACAGAAGGCTGGCGCGGATGGTATCACCGCGCACCTGCGTGAAGATCGCCGCCATATCATGGATGAAGACATTGATAAGCTTATGAAATCATTGACGATTCCGCTGAACTTTGAAATGGCCGCGACGGCGGAAATGCAGCAGATTGCTTTGCGTCATAAGCCGCATGCAGTGTGTATCGTTCCGGAAAAACGCGAAGAACGCACCACTGAAGGCGGGCTGGAAGTGGCGCGGGAAGAGAACCAATTGGCCCATTTCATCGCGCCTCTGCGCGAGGCGGGGTGCCGCGTTTCTATCTTTATTGCGGCGGACCAAAAGCAGATCGAAGCGGCACATCGTATTGGCGCTGAGGTGATCGAATTGCACACGGGCGCCTATTGCGATTTTCACGCGGAAGGCAAATTTGATGAGCGTGATCAAGAGCTTAAGCGATTGACCGAGATGGCGTCTTTCGCGGATGGCCTTGGGCTTGAAGTCCACGCGGGTCACGGTTTGACCTATGGCTGTGTGCAGCCGATAGCTGCTTTGCCAGAGGTGAAAGAGCTGAACATTGGCCACTTCTTGATGGGGGAATCCATGTTCCTTGGCATGGAAAATGCCATCGGCGAAATGCGCCGTTTGATGGATGAGGCGCGCGAGGGCTAACCCTTGGCCAGACCGCTGCGTTAACATTCAGGAAAGGTGGCAATTCGCCCCTTTCAACCTCTGAAATGTACGTTTCAGAAAATCATGCTAGGCTCGGCCCTATTAAAGCGGGATGGTGCAGAATGGGGGCGGGCTTCATGATGAAATTCTTAACAATTGGTTTCGCCTGTTTGGGTGCGGTATTGGCGACGGCTGCCGCCGCGCAAGAGGTTGTCGACTGCGACTGGCAGGCGCGTGCGGATGGTATTGTGGAGCCGTGGGAAGAGAACACAGCGACCTTTGCCAATGGTGAAGTGCGGCTGGCGTTGCTCGATACAGTTGAGCCAGCAGCCGGCGCGTTTCATGTGTTGGTTTTGTCGCCGCCTTATGACGAACTTGGGCTGCGCCAATGCAAAACGATTGGCGTGGGCGGAGGTGTTGGGTTTTCGGGCGCCGATTTTGCCACGCTGGGCGCGGATTATGATCCGGCAATCGGTTTGATCTTTGCAATGGAAGCCAGCTATCTAGAAGACGGTGTGGATTTTGTCTCCACCACGTTGATTTTCACATTGAACCAAGCCACTGGCGCGATTGAGGCCTTTTTAGAATGATCCTTGGCATCGGCACGGACCTTGCAAACATCGAGCGTATTCAAGGCACGTTGGATCGCTTTGGCGACCGTTTCAAAAACCGTGTGTATACCGAGCGCGAGCAAGCCAAGGCAGAACGTCGCAAAGATGTGGCGGGCACCTATGCGAAACGCTGGGCGGCGAAAGAGGCGTGTTCTAAGGCGTTGGGGACGGGTCTGGCGATGGGGATTGCGTGGAAAGACATGCATGTTTCCAATCTACATACGGGCCAGCCGGTGATGGAGGTCACGGGCTGGGCGAAAGAGCGCCTAGAAGCGATGACTCCGGCAGGCCATGAGGCGGTGATTCATGTGACGCTGACAGACGATCACCCTTGGGCGCAGGCCTTTGTGGTGATTGAAGCTTTGCCAAGCCGTTAATCCCTTTGAAAACTTGACCGCTGGGCGGGTTGACACCACGCCTTAGGGACCGCATGTAACTGCGGACCAAAACCGGAGAGTTATTATGGCCGCAGACGCCAAAAAGAACCCGAATAGCCTTGTTGAGACAGTGAAAACCGTTGTCTACGCGCTGTTGATTGCAGGCGTGTTCCGCACGTTCTTTTTCCAGCCGTTCTGGATTCCGTCAGGATCGATGAAAGACACGCTGTTGATCGGGGATTTCCTGTTCGTGAACAAAATGGCCTATGGCTATAGCTATGCGTCCTGCCCGTCTTTGCCGATCATTGGCGTGGATGCGACGGATATCTGCGGTGCCATCGATGGCGAGAACACGCGTTTCATCGGTAAAGAGCCTGAAGTGGGTGATGTGGTTGTGTTCCGTCATCCGGTGACTGGCACAGATTTCATTAAGCGCGTGGTTGGTCTGCCAGGTGATACGGTTCAAATGAAAGACGGCGTGCTGCACATCAACGGCACAGCTGTGACTTTGGAGCATGGCGGTTTGTTTGAGGAAGTTTCTGAGCCGCAGGGGCCGCAAGGCAATCTGCCGCGCTGTGAAAACGGCCCGATTGGCACCGGTGGCACCTGTGTGAAAACACGCCTGATTGAGACTCTGCCAAATGGCGTGAAATACGGCATCCTGAACATCGACAATTCCTTCGTGGATAACACCGGCGTTTACACGGTGCCGGAAGGCCACTTCTTCTTTATGGGCGACAACCGTGATAACTCTACGGACAGCCGTTTCCCACAAAGCCGCAATGGTGTGGGTTTCGTGCCATTTGAAAACCTGATCGGCCGTGCGGATCGGATTATGTTTAGCTCTGCGGGCCGGTCTATGTTCGCGTTCTGGACATGGCGCGGGGATCGTTTCTTTAAGGCTGTCGAGTGAAACTATCAGCAGAGCTTAAAGCACTAGAAGAACGGCTGGGGCATCGGTTTGAGTCCCCAGAGCTTTTGGTGCGTGCGGTGACTCATTCGTCGATGTCTTCAGCGACCCGTCAAGACAACCAACGTCTGGAGTTTCTGGGCGACCGTGTGCTTGGCTTGGTGATGTCTGAGGCTTTGCTGGATACAGATGCAAGCGCCACCGAAGGCCAGTTGGCCCCGCGGTTTAATGCGTTGGTGCGCAAGGAAACCTGTGCCGATGTGGCGCGTGAGGTGGATCTGGGGGCGGCTTTGAAATTGGGCCGGTCTGAAATGATTTCGGGCGGGCGTCGCAAGCAGGCTTTGCTGGGCGATGCGATGGAGGCTGTGATTGCAGCGGTTTATCGCGATGCTGGGTTTGAAGCGGCGAAAGCCTTGGTTCTGCGCTTGTGGGGCGCGCGTGTGCAATCGGTGAAAGCGGATGCGCGTGATGCGAAGACAAGCCTGCAAGAATGGGCGCAGGCGCGGGGGCTGGCGCCTCCGAAATATGAATTGGTGAAACGGTCTGGTCCGGATCATGCACCTGTCTTTACAATTGCGGCGCGTCTGGACAATGGCGCCGAGCAAGAAGCCACCGCTGGATCAAAGCGGCAGGCAGAACAGGCGGCTGCGAAGTCGCTGCTAGAGAGATTGGAGAGCGCATGAGCCGCGCCGGATTTGTTGCCCTGATTGGTGAACCAAACGCAGGGAAATCGACACTGACCAACCATATGGTTGGGGCGAAAGTGTCGATTGTGACCCATAAGGTGCAAACCACACGCGCGCGTATTCGCGGTGTGGCGCTGCATCACGATGCGCAGATTGTCTTCGTGGATACGCCGGGTCTGTTCCAGCCGCGTCGCCGGTTGGATCGCGCGATGGTGGCGGCCGCTTGGGGCGGCGCTGCGGATGCGGATATTGTGGTTCTGATGGTCGAGGCCCATCGCGGCATCACCGAGGGCGTAGAGCGCATTTTGGAAGGCCTTGAAGAGGTTGGTCAGGGGCGCAAGGTGGCTTTGGCGATCAACAAGATTGATATGGTGAAGCCAGAGGTTCTGCTTGGGCTGTCCAAAGATCTGAATGAACGTTTCGCCTTTGTAGAGACCTTTATGATCTCTGCCGAAAAGGGCCATGGCGCGAAACATCTGAAAGAATGGCTGGCGAAAGAGCTGCCGGAGGGGCCTTGGCTGTATCCCGAAGATCAGATCGCGGATTTGCCGATGCGTATGATCGCAGCGGAAATGACGCGTGAGAAGCTGACGCTGCGCCTGCATCAGGAACTGCCGTATCAGCTGACCGTTGAGACTGAAAATTGGGAAGAGCGCAAGGATGGCTCTGCTCGGATCGATCAGATGATCTACGTGATGCGCGATGGCCATAAGGGCATCGTTCTGGGCAAGGGCGGCGAAACGATCAAAGCGATCTCGACCGCCGCGCGTCAAGAGATGACGGAATTCTTGGGCCGCAAAGTGCACCTGTTCTTGCAGGTGAAGGTACGTCCGAACTGGCTCGAAGAATCCGAGCGTTATTCGGAAATGGGTCTTGAATTCAAAGACGGCAACGCATGACACGCCTGACGGCGGAGTTCTGGGTGCAGGCTTATCTGACCCGTCTGCGCTTGCAGGATATTCCTGCGTTTGTTGTCTCGCACGGGGACAACACCGCTGGGGCCGTGTTGATTAAGCTCAATACGTTGGATGGCAATGCTGTGGCTTATCAGCGCTCGTTTGATCTGATGAGCGGGCAGCGGTCTTGGATGGTGCTGTCAGACGGAGCGGAAGCGGATGTGGATGCCGCCTTGCAAAAGCAGCGCGGTTTTGACCCTGATTTGTGGATCGTTGAAGTTGAAGACCGGCAAGGGCGCCATTTGCTGGATGAGCCGGGCCTCTCGGACTAAGCGCTTTTTGTGACAGTTGCGCTTTAGGTATTTGGACCAAGAAGAAGCGCAGGTTTTGGCTTCTCTTTGGCAAAAATACCTGATTGCGACGGCGCAGGGTTAGACCTTAGGGTGCGGTATGGACTGGCGCGATCAAGGTATTGTTTTAGCAACGCGAAAACACGGTGAAACATCTGTGATCCTTGAGGTGTTCACACCTTCCAAGGGCAAACATGCTGGTGTTGTGCGGGGCGGGATTAGTCGGAAGATGACCCCAATCTTACAAGCGGGCGCGCAGGTGGATGTGACTTGGCGGGCGCGGCTGGAGGGGCATATCGGCTCTTATACGGTTGAGCCTGTGCGCAGTCGGGCCTTGGCGTTGGGGGATCGATTTTCACTCGCAGGGATGAATGCGGTCACGGGCTTGCTGAGTTTTGCTTTGCCGGAACGGGCAGAAATGTTGCGCTTGTATGAGCAGACGGTTCCGTTGCTGGATTTGCTGGGCCAGCATGAGATTTGGCCCTTTGCTTATTTGAAGTGGGAATTGGCGCTGCTGGAAGAGCTGGGCTTTGCTTTGGATTTGGAAAGCTGCGCTGTGACGGGGCAGGCGGATGATTTGGCCTATGTCTCGCCAAAGTCGGGGCGTGCTGTGTCGCGCGCGGCGGCGGGGGATTGGGCGGATCGCTTGTTGCCTTTGCCGGATGTGTTGCGTGGGCAGGGGGATGCTGCGGATGCGGATATTTTGCAGGCGCTTTCCGTGACCGGATATTTTCTGGAAAACAAATTGGCGCCGAGTTTGGGCACGCGGCCTTTGCCGGAGGCGCGGGCGCGGCTTTTGGATGTGCTTAGTCGCCGCGCAGCGCGGTGAACTGCATCAGCGCGCCTTGATCATTGGACAGGATCAGCACGGGGCCTGAGATTTCAGACAATGTCATGCTACTGAGCGTTTTGAAAAAGAGGTGCTCTGCCGCCAGATCTGCGCAGGCGCGTTTGGTGGCGCGGATGGGGGAGAGTTGGAACCACGGGTAAGGCGCGGTTTGGCTGGCGCCGTAGCTGTTGCAGGGGGCTTTGCCCGAGACTTGGCCTTCTGTGCCCAGAGTGAGTGTGGCTGTGGCCGTGAAGGGCTGGTCGTTGATGGATTGCAACTGCCATGTGCCTTCGCCGCCGTATGCGGCCAAGGTTTCATCGGACTGGCAGGCGGCCAGCAGCAGTAGGGCTGGGATCAGATGCTTCATGAGTCTTCATATAAGGCAAGGATCAGGTCAACCAAAGTGGCAAGCGCTTCTTTGTTGCTAGCGCCATCGTGGCGGGAGAGTTCTTCCATGCCGATTAGGCCGCCGTACAGAATGCGGGGCAGTTCGGCGTTGGTGAGGCCTATGTCAGCAAAAAGATCGGAGAGGTAGCCCATGCGTTTGGCGTCGATCCGGTCGACGGCCTCGGCGACTTTTGTATTGTCGCGGGCCCATGCGCGGATGGCAGGTTCGGCGGCGGGGCCTCCGAATTCTTCGGGGGCGGATTGCGCGGCGATTTCGCCGAGCTTGCGCAGGCGCTGAACGGGGTTGGTCTCGCTTTCTAGGGCGGTCACGATGCCGGTGAAGGCGCGGTCTTCCCAGAGGTGCAGCATGGCGGCGTGGAAGGCCGGTACATCATCGAAGTGCCAATAGAACGAGCCTTTGGTGGTGTTCAAGCTGCGGGCCAGTGGCTCGGCCTTGAGCGCGCTGGGGCCTTTTTCGGATAGGGCGCGAAAGCCAGCGGCGATCCATGTTTCGGGAGAGAGACGATTCTTTACCATGGTTGAAATGGGTAAGGGGCGTTGCGGGAAAGGACAAGTTTGGATAAACATACGCTAGCGTATGGAATCACCCTGCGCGGAGCATACGAAGGCGTATGAAGGTTGAGATGAACTATTGGTTTTTGGTCGCTGCGGTTTTGATGGGGTTGACGGTTTTTCTGCATGTGTTTGGCGGAGGTCCGGAAATTCATGTGCCAATCCAAGCCAGTGCGCTAAGCGATGAGCTGCGCGCGATCAGCGCGGTGTTGTGGCATGCGGTGACCGTGATTTTGGTTGTGTTTACATTTGGTTACGTCTGGGCTGTCGCCGTGAGGCGCGCGGCTGCGGCCAGTGTGGTGGTTTTGATGGCCATTACACAGGTTGGGTTTGCTGGGGTGTTTTTGTTTTAC
Organism: uncultured Paracoccaceae bacterium; assembly: GCA_947499725.1. Classification (GTDB taxonomy): domain Bacteria; phylum Pseudomonadota; class Alphaproteobacteria; order Rhodobacterales; family Rhodobacteraceae; genus Cognatishimia. The sequence continues at coordinate 519,663 of CANMPK010000002.1, forward strand.
GGCTTTGCCATTTTGGGCAGCCCTTGGCCGATGCCGCAGTGGGTGATTTTTTGCGTCATCCCAGCGGTTTCGCTGATGGGGATGCGCCGCGCAGGGGTGCGCGACGCGATGTTTGAAGAGGCTTAGTCTAGCAAGCGACGGGCGATGACCTGCGCCTGAATTTCAGCCGCGCCTTCGAAGATGTTCAGAATGCGGGCATCGCAGAGGATGCGGCTGATTTCATATTCCAATGCGAAACCGTTGCCGCCGTGGATTTGCAAGCCGTTGTCGGCGGCGGCCCAAGCGACGCGGGCGCCGAGTAGTTTGGCCATGCCAGCCTCGAGATCGCAGCGGGTATCGTTGTCTTTTTGCCAAGCAGAGAAGTATGTCAGCTGGCGGGCGACCATGATTTCAACGGCCATCATCGCAAGTTTGCCAGCGACCCGTGGGAAATTGATCAGGCTTTTGCCGAATTGCTGACGGTCGATCGCATATTGCATCGAGGCATCCAGAGCCGCTTGGGCCACGCCCACCGCGCGGGCGGCGGTTTGGATGCGGGCGCTTTCGAAGGTTTGCATCAGCTGTTTGAAGCCGTTGTTTTCTTCGCCGCCCAGCAGGTTCTCGGCTTTGACTTTGAAACCATCAAAGGACAGTTCGTATTCTTTCATGCCGCGATAGCCGAGCACTTCGATTTCCGTGCCTGTCATGCCTTCGGATGGGAAGGGGTTTTCATCGGTGCCGGGGGTTTTCTCGGCGATGAACATGGACAGGCCCTTGTGGTTGTCTGTGTCTGGATCGGTGCGGGCCAGAAGGGTCATGATTTGCGTGCGCGCGGCGTGGGTGATCCAGGTTTTGTTGCCTGTGATCTCGTAGCCGTCATCGGTTTTCACAGCGCGCGTGCGCAGGCTGCCTAGATCGGAGCCGGTATTAGGTTCGGTGAAGACTGCCGTTGGCAGAACTTCACCGCTGGCTAGGAGTGGTAGCCATTTCTGTTTTTGCTCTTCTGTGCCGCCACAGAGGATCAGCTCGGAGGCAATTTCGGGGCGGGTGCCCAGTGAACCGACGCCGATGTAGCCGCGGGAGAGCTCTTCGGTGACCACGGCCATGGAGGCTTTGGTCAGGCCGAAGCCGCCGTATTCTTCGGGCAGAGTGAGGCCGAAGACACCCATTTCGGCAAGTTCTTGGATGACTTCGAGGGGAATCAGTTCATCTTTGAGGTGCCATTCGTGGGCGTGGGGTAGGATTTTGTCGACGGTGTAGCGGCGGAATTGCTCGCGGATCATTTCGAGTTCTTCGTCGAGGCCGGATTTGCCAACGGTGATATTGGCGGCCTGTTCCTGCATAAGATCGATCAGGCGCATGCGTGCGGCTTGGGTGTTGCCAGAATCGCAGAGCGTCATGACCGCTGGCTGCATTAGGCCACGCATTTCGTCTTGGGTGAGGCCCATGTCTTGCAGGCGGATGATCTCGCCTTGGCTCATCGGGATGCCGCCGTAGATTTGCCAGAGGTATTCGCCAAAGGCGATTTGGTGCAGCAGTTGTTCGACTTCGCCAAAGTTGCCTTCGGCTTGCAGCCCTTCGGCCCAAGTTTGCATTTGTTGCAGGGACTGGTTGTAAGTGGCGAGCCATGCGAGGCCGTGGGCGGCGGTTTGATGTTCTTCGATTTTGCCGCCGGAGACGCGGCCATCGACGGTGACCATGGCACGTAGTTTTTCTGTTGCGGTGTCGACCAGAGTGGCCACCGGTGGCAGTGCGGCTTTGGTTAGGCCAAGTAGATCTGGCACGATTGCTGATTGTGTCAGGGCAGGGTCTTGTCCGTCATGTGGCATGAATCACATCCTATGTTGCTGCAGTGCAGTATGCTTATTTGCATCCGCAGCGCAACAAAAATACAAAGGTACGTGTTTATACGTAAATAAAATTACGTCGCGAAATTTATCTATTCGCCGGGTTGGGGATGGCGTTTCCGTTGCCAACGGAAGAAAAGCATGAGGATCATCATCAGGAAAAACAGACCTGAAACGTCTCCGATGAAGTAGGCAATATAGTCTTGCGGTGCGCTGTTGAGCGTGAGGTTTAGTAAAAACCCACTGACTGCTGATGCGACCGTGCCGGCTAACATCACGCAGGGCCAGCCAACGCTGGCCGAGGCATTCGGGCGCAAATCACAGATGGTATTGGTCGTGATCCAAAACACGGTGGGGGCTGTGAAGGTCGCAATGGCGATGCAGGTGTAGCAGGTGAGGCTGAAGACGTCCCACCCTGCGAGGTAACAATAGGATATGAAGATTGCGGGCAGCAGGGCTGGCACAGCGCGCCATCCCAAGAGCCAAGCGGCCAGAACGCGCACGCCTTGTGGCAAGAACAATAAGCTGGCTTGGCTTGGGAATTCGGGAAAAGCCAAATTCTGCAATGGTACCAAAATGCCAAAGGTCACCGCAAAGGCCGCGAGGTATGCGGACGACCATACAACAATTTCAAATCTGAGGGATTTTACCGCCAATTGGCCCCCCTATTCAGATGCTGTCCTACTTTTGCGGTGCGTGAACGATGTACACACCACGGCGAGAAGTCGCGCTTTGGGACATGTAGCCTTTGCCAACCAATGACTTTAGCGCTCTAAAGAAGGTAGGGCGGGATACGTCCTGCATCAAGGCGTGATTAAGTAACACTGTTGTGCGAACGCTTGGTGTGGTCTTTGAAAGCTCGCTTGCCGCATAGTAAATATCGCGTTCTACGGACGACAAATCCTCTAATCCAAGAGAACGCTCCATCCCAAGTAAGAGTTTGCGTAGCTCTGCGAGTTTCGAAATGTCGTTCATGGCACCTTCCCCAAGGTCAACTTTAGTCTATTTTTTAAGCAACTATATGTGCTGAAATTACAGTTACCCTAAGGTAAGCTTCTTCGTATGGGGGAAAATACGTAATTTTTTGTCAAATTTCCAGCAAAACTAAAAATTCAGGCGGAAACTCGTGAAATTGTGAAAAAGCCCTAATTCTGACTGATTGTTATCCTAAAGATTTGGCGATTATACTACATTCGAAGTCATCTTATCCGAAATGGGTAGATACACAGTGATCGAGCAAAAGTTATTCTGAGATGGATTTCAGAATTATGAAAGAAGGCTAATAAAATGGCGCAAAAGGTTACTAAAGCGATTTTTCCAGTTGCCGGTTTGGGGACACGGTTCCTGCCAGCGACAAAATCTGTTCCTAAAGAAATTATGACTCTGGTCGACCGCCCTTTGATCCAATACGCGATTGATGAAGCGCGTGCGGCAGGCATTAAAGAATTCATCTTTGTCACCTCGCGCGGCAAAGGCGCTTTGGAAGATTATTTTGACCACGCTCCGCAGCTTGAAGCTGAACTGGAACGCAAAGGCAAAACCGATCTTCTGGATGTATTGAACGAAACGAATATGGAATCAGGCGCTGTGGCCTATGTGCGTCAGCATATGGCAAAGGGCTTGGGACACGCCGTATGGTGTGCGCGTCGTTTGGTGGGCAATGAGCCGGTTGCGGTTCTGCTGCCGGATGACGTGATCGCGGCGGAAAAACCTTGCTTGCAGCAGATGGTTGAGGCCTATGAGGAAACCGGCGGCAACATGGTTGCGGCGATGGAAGTCCCAGAGGCGAAGACATCTTCTTATGGTGTTCTGGATGTCAAAGAAGATCACGGCAATCTAGTGTCTGTGAATGGAATGGTTGAAAAACCGAAAGCGGGCACGGCGCCATCTAATCTGGCGGTGATTGGTCGCTATATCCTGACACCTAAGGTTCTGGATAACCTGAACGCGATGGAAGAAGGCGCGGGTGGTGAGATCCAGCTGACCGATGCGATTGCGAAAGAGATTGCCGCAAGCGATGACGTTTATGGCTTCCGCTTCCGCGGTCAGCGCTTTGATTGTGGTTCCAAAGCTGGCTTCTTGCAGGCGACGGTGGCCTTTGGCTTGCAACGTCCTGACCTGAAAGACGAGCTGGAGCAATATCTGGTTGAACTGGCGGCTGTGCGTCAGGCAGCTCAGTAAGTCAGGGACTTTCATGTCTAATACTGTACTTGTGACAGGCGGCGCGGGCTATATCGGCTCGCACGCCTGTAAGGCGTTGAAGGCGGCTGGTTTTGTGCCTGTCACTTATGACAATTGTTCCACTGGCTGGGCGGAGGCAGTGAAGTTTGGCCCGCTGGAGCAGGGCGATTTGATGGATCGTGCGCGGTTAGATGAGGTGTTCGCTAAGCATAAGCCGATTGCGGTGATGCATTTCGCAGCCTTGAGCCAAGTGGGCGAAAGCATGAAAGAGCCGGGCCGGTATTGGCGTGAGAATGTCACGGGGGCATTGAACCTTGTGGAAGCCTCGGTTGCGGCGGGGTGTTTGGATTTTGTGTTCAGCTCGACCTGCGCGACCTATGGCGATCAGGACAATGTGGTGTTGGATGAAAATTCCACTCAGATGCCGATCAATGCTTATGGCGCGTCTAAACGGGCCATCGAAGATATTCTGATTGATTTTGAAGCGGCTTATGGGCTGCGTCATGTGATTTTCCGGTATTTCAACGTTGCCGGAGCGGATCCTGAGGCCGAAGTAGGCGAATTCCACCAGCCTGAGACGCATTTGATCCCGTTGATGTTGGATGCGATTGACGGCAAGCGGGATGCTTTGACGATTTTTGGCACAGACTATGACACGCCGGATGGCACCTGTATTCGCGACTATGTGCATGTCTGCGATCTGGTGGATGCGCATGTGTTGGGGCTGAAGTGGCTCAAGGATGGCAAAGACAGCCGTGTGTTCAATCTGGGCACGGGGGATGGGTTCTCTGTGCGCGAGGTGATTGATCATAGCCAAGCGGTGACCAACCGTGCTGTGCCGTATAGCGAAGGCGATCGCCGTGCCGGTGATGCGACCAAGCTGGTGTCTGGATCAAGCCGCGCTGTGCAGGAATTGGGCTGGGAGCCAAAGCGGTCCACCTTGGAAAACATGGTGCGCGATGCCTGGCGTTGGCATCAAAATACCGACGGGCATTACAAGAAGTAACTGATTTTGCCCAAACAAGGCGGAGAGTTCCGCTTGGAAACACAAATTTCCTAAATGCGCCGATGTATCCTGAATTGCGCTGTTTTCCCGCCAAAAGCGGGGAAATGGCCGCTTTTCGGCCTTGCGAGGTAGGCTGATTTCTTTACCACTCGATACAGCCTGATTGAATTGCGCCCTGTGAAGCGAGACCCCCATGAGCAAATTTGTCCTGACCGTTGAATGCCCTTCCAAGATCGGAGTCGTGGCTGCGATTGCCAGCTATATGGCGGGTGAGGGGTGCAACATCACAGACTCTGCGCAGTTTGACGACATGATCACTGGCAAGTTCTTTGCGCGTCTGAGCTTTGAAGCGCCAGAGGTGGAAACGCTGGATATGCTGAACGAAGGCTTTGCCAAGATAGGTGAAGAGTTCGAGATGGAATACGCCTTCCATGATGCCAGCGAGAAGATGAAAGTGCTGATCATGGTGTCTCGTTTTGGGCACTGTTTGAACGATCTGCTGTATCGTTCCAAGATCGGCGCCTTGCCGGTTGAGATTGTGGGCGTGATCAGCAACCACATGGATTACCAGAAGGTTGTAGTGAACGCGGATATTCCGTTCCATTACATCAAGGTCACCAAAGAGAATAAGCCAGAGGCCGAAGCGGCCCAGATGCGGGTGATCGAAGAAAGCGGTGCAGAGCTGGTGGTTCTAGCGCGCTATATGCAGGTGTTGTCTGATGAGATGTGTCAGGTGATGTCTGGCCGGATCATCAACATTCACCATTCTTTCCTGCCCTCTTTCAAAGGGGCGAACCCGTATAAGCAAGCTTATGAGCGCGGCGTGAAATTGATCGGGGCGACCTCGCATTATGTGACTGCGGATTTGGACGAAGGCCCGATTATCGAGCAGGATATTGTCCGAATCACACATGCGCAGTCGGCGTCTGATTATGTGTCTTTGGGCCGTGATGTAGAGAGCCAAGTGTTGGCGCGCGCGATCCATGCCCATGCGCATCACCGCGCCTTTATCAACGGCAATAAAACCGTTGTTTTCCCTGCAAGCCCAGGGAGTTACGCCTCTGAACGCATGGGTTGACCTTAGGTGAACCTGTTTTGGTGCGTTCCACTTAGGGGTGAATGAGGTTAATAATTAACTTTTGCCGTAATTTATGTTAACTTTCCCTTTGGATAACAAGGGGATAGTTATGAAACAGTTGCTTTTGGCAGCAACGCTTGCAGGGATGGCAAGCGCGGCAACGGCTGGTGGTATCTCGCGCACACTGCCGACGACCACCAATTTTGAACCTACATTCTTTGCGGGCCTGACCTGGAGCCTCGGGAGTGGTGCGGGCAGTGCGGGCAGTCTGCCGGCAGTGGGTTTTACACTGAAATATCTGAGTACAAACGAGCCCGGGACATTGGCGGCCTCGGTGGGCGTGAGCTATTTTCTGGATGGCAGCTTTGGCTGTGATGCGGGGGTTGGCCTGAACGAAGGCGGGGCAAGCATTGGCCTTTCTTATGATTTCTGCCGTTTGACACCAACCTTTAGCTTTGGTGCGATTAAGCAACCGGAGGAAACTAGTTCAGGCCTGGGTAGTATGTATTTAATGGCGCTGGGTTCTTAGGTAAGTTTAGGCAGAACTGAATTAGGAAAGGCGCTGTATGTCGTTGAATCGCCGTAAGGCTTTGATCACGATGGCGGCGCCTTTTTTAGTGGGCTTTGATCCGGCAGAGGCCCAGTTTGCTCCGGTGGGGCAGCGATTTCTTGGCAAATTGGTTGACTTGATCTTGCCGCAGGACGCGCAGTCGCCTGCGGCATCGGCCTTGTTTGTGCATGTGGAATTGCAAGAGGTGGTGCAAAGCCACGAATTGCTGGCGCGCCTGTTTGAATATGGGTTGAGCTGGTTGGATCAGGTGGGCGGGCGTCCGTTTTTGGACCTGCCAGAGGCTGTGCAGATCGAGATTTTGCAGTTTGCGTCGCAGGCGGATTTCAATCAGGTGCCAGGACGGTTTTTCGCGGTATTGCGACTGATGGCCTGTGACATCTATTTCAGCAAAGCTGAGGCGATTGAGGGCTACCCATTGCAGGTGGCGCCGCAGCCGGAGGGTTATCCTCCGCCGTGGAGTTAGGCCTGTGGAGCTGAGCAAAACCCCAGATGTGATTGTGATTGGCTCTGGCGCGGGTGGGGCGTCGGTGGCTTATGGTTTGGTCTCGCAAGGGGCTGAGGTGCTGCTGCTGGAGGCAGGGCCGTGGTTTGAACCGGTGGAGGATTACCCGCAAGACAGCGCTGGTTGGGAACGACGGAGTTTTCCGGTGAAAGAGGGCAGTCAGGCCTCGATCACCTTTGGCGATTTGGGCGTGCTGGATACGGCGGATCGTGACTTGATGCGGTGGTCTGATGTGGCGGGGCGCGAGCATCCGCAGATGGGGCAACAACGTTTGCCTTATGCTGGGGGGTATAGCCATGTGATGGGCGTTGGGGGATCGACGCTGCACTATGTGGGGGAAGCGCATCGGCTGCATCCAGAGGCCTTTCGGTTTCAAACGCTGACAGGGCAAGGCGCGGACTGGCCGATTTCCTATGATGATCTAGAGCCCTACTACACGCAGGTTGAACATCTGATGGGCGTGGCAGGCACCGATGCGGGGCCGGCGCGGTGGCAGAGTGCGGGGTTTGCCTTGCCGCCGCATCCGATGAGCACGGGCGCACAGGTCTTGATGCAAAGCGGCGATGGCTGGGTGGTGAACCCGCGTGCTGTCAATTCAGAGGCTTATGATGAGCGTCCGGCCTGTAATTATTGTGGGCAATGTTCGCGGGGCTGCCCGCTTGGGGACAAAGCCTCGGTTGATGTGACCCTGTTGCGGCGCGCGCTGGACAGCGGGCGGTTGACCTTGATGGCAGATGCCCATGTGACGCGGCTTGTGCTTGGCGCAGGTGGCCGCGTGAGCCATTTGGATGTGGTGCATCAAGGGGCGGAGCGCCGGATTGAAGCGCCGCAGGTGGTGTTGGCGGCGGGGGCGGTGAATACGCCTCGGTTGTTGTTGGCCTCGGCTTCGGCGGCGCAACCAAATGGTGTTGCGAATGGCTCGGGGCAGGTGGGTCGGCACTTTATGGAGACGCTGCGATGGGAGAGCGCAGGCTTGGTGCAGGGGCTGCGCAAGAGCCATATGGGCTTGCCGTCAGATGCGACGGATTGGGGATTTGCTGTTCCGAATGCCATAGAGGGTTTGGCAGGTGGTTTTAAGCTGAGCCATACGACGCTGGATACCGGTCTTGGCGGGCCAATTGGCTATGCCACGCGGATGGTGCCGGGCTTTGGTGCGGCTTGGAAAGCGCAGATGCGGGCGCACTTTGGCAGTGCTTTGTCGGTTGCGGCGATTGGGCAAGTGGTGGCGGATGAGCGTTCGAAGGTGGTTTTGGATGCTGCGCAGGTCGATCGTTTTGGGGTGCCTGTGGCGCAGATCCATTCGGTGCTGACCCAGAACAGTCTGGGTTTGCTGCGTGCGATGCAGTCTGAAACGCGCGCTGCCTTGGCTGCGGCGGGGGCTGATTTGGCCGATGAAACCAGCAGTTGGGATGAGTTCATTGCCACGCATGTGTTTGGCACTGCGCGGATGGCGGCGCGGGCCGAAGACGGTGTGGTGAATGGGGGTGGCCAGAGTTTTGATCATGAAAACCTTTGGATTTCCGATGCGAGCGTCTTTCCGACATCGGGTGCGGGGGAGGCGCCTTCCTTGACGATTATGGCGTTGGGGCTGCGGATGGCGGACGCGATCCTAGGGTGACGTATGGGGCCAAGCGACAAGGGGTTTTCAACTGTTGAATGATGGGCGATAACCAGCAGCTATGAGCCAGAAACAAGACACACCCAGCATCACTTTGGCAGATCGTATTCAATTCGGTTTGATCCGGTTTTTATTGGGATTGATGCATCTTTTGCCCTATGCGCCGCGCGTGCGGTTTATGGGTTGGATGGTGCAGCGGGTGATTGGGCCTTTGGTCGGTTACAACAAACGCTCGCGCGTGAACCTTGAGATGATCTTTCCAGATATGCCAGCGGCGGAGCGGGCCGCGATTGCGGGTCAGGCGTCAAATAACGTGGGGCGCGTTTTGGCGGAGATGTTCTCGCCCAAGGATTTCGTGGCAAGCGCGCGGCATTCGAAAGTATCGGGTGCGGGTTTGCCTCATCTTGAGCAGGCGAAGGCCGAAGGGCGTCCGATTATTTTCCTGTCGGCGCATTATGGCAATTATGAAAGCCTGCGTATTGTCATGAATGAGCGCGGCTTTGAGATTGGCGGGCTGTTTCGTAAGATGGACAATCCGCTGTTCCACGATTTCTATGTGAAGAACATGCTGAGCATGGGCGAGCCGATGTTTCAGCGTGGGCGCGCTGGGCTGGGGCAGATGCTGCGCCATTTCCGCAAGGGCGGCAGTTTGGCTGCGTTGATTGATGTGCGTGCGGGGGAAGGTGAAGCGCTGAACTTCTTTGGCCACCCTGCCATGACCGCTTTGTCTTTGGCGGAGCTCGCGCTTAAGAACAATGCTTTGGTGGTGCCGTGTTATGCTATGCGCCAAGCGGATGGGCTGAGCTTTGAAGGTATTTTCGAAGAGCCGATCCCGTTGACCGATCCTAAAACCATGACGCAGGCCTATAATGATTCCTTGGAAGCCCAAGTGCGTAAGGATTTGGGGCAGTGGTTCTGGATCCACCGCCGTTGGAAAGACGCGGCCTGATCAGAGTTTGATGCGTTGCCAGAAGGGCATCGCGTCAAAGGCGGCGGCTGAGGCCTCTTGATCATATTCGTTTAGCACCCAGTCTTTGAAGGACATCGGGGTGTGGGCGATATGTTTGCCATAGCAATCGATCACGTAATCCAGAATGCCGGTCTTGGTGAAGTTCAGGTGCAGGAACTTGATGCTGAGCATCATGCGGGCTTCTTCGAAAGGGGCGTTCAGAATGTGCAGCTTGTAGATCGCTGAGACGATGCCCGTACGGTCCGCGCCGGATTTGCAATGCAGCAGGGTTGGGCCGTCGAGGGTTTCGAGGATGTCCATGACGCCAACCAGCGTTTCTGTGCTTGGAGCTGACCGCGCGCTCATGCCGTGATCGATCAGGTTCAGGCCGAGCTTTTCGCAGGACTCGACTTCGAAGACATAGGGAGACAGCCCATTGGCACCGCGAAGGTTCAGAATATTCTTGATGCCAAGGTCTGCATATTCGCTGAACCGCGCGTGGTTTGGGTGGTTGGAGCGATACATGCCGGGCGCGAATTCAAAGAAGTTGTGCCAGCGGTAGCGCAGAATGCCGTGATCGATCCAGTCGGTGAAGAATTCGGATTTCTTACGCTGTTCTGGGTCCACGATATTGTGTGTATAGGACTCACGTGTTTTGTGTTCCCATTCTTTGAGTTTGCGCCAGATCATCTGAAAGCCTGCCCGTCCGGTTAAGAATTCTCTGTGATATATGCGAGATTTGGTGCCCCTACCACCTTAGATCGCCTCTATCGTTGAGGAAGCGTGGCGTTATGTTCATGGTTCGCTCGACATGGGCGGCGCTGCGGGCTATGGCGGTGAGGTGAATTGATTGGGAATGGCGCAAGCTTATGAGCGGGTCTTTCGTGCTTTCGGCCTATTTGGCGGCCAGTCGGCTGGCGCCTCCGCTGTACCGCGCGGCGTTGAAGCGGCGTATTCGATCCGGCAAAGAAGATCCTGCGCGTTTGCAAGAACGCTATGGGCGTGCGCAGGTTGCGCGGCCTGAAGGGCGGTTGTTGTGGATGCATGCCGCGAGCATTGGGGAGACCCAATCTTTGCTTGGTGTGATCCCTGCTTTGCTGAAGGCGGATTCTGGGCTTTCGATTTTGGTGACCAGCACGACAGTGACTTCTGCGCGGTTGTTGGCGCAGGATTTGCCAGATCGCGCGTTTCATCAGTTTTCACCGATTGATACGCCCAAATCGGTACGGCGCTTTTTGGATCACTGGCGCCCTGATGCGGCGGTTTGGGTGGAGAGTGAGATCTGGCCCAACATGCTGCGCGAAACCAAGGCGCGTGCGATTCCGATGTTGCTGATCAATGCACGTTTTAGTGCAAAGACCTTGGAGCGCTATGGCTGGCTGCGCAAAACCGCTGTGGCGCTGTTTTCGCAGTTTGATGAAGTGTTGGTGCAGGATCAGGCGAGCTTTGACGTTTTAGACGGGTTTGGCTTGTCGCGTGTGTCATTGACTGGATCGCTGAAAGAAGAGCTGGCCCCGCCCTTAAAAGACGCTGCGGATTTTGCAGGGTTGCAACAGGCATTGGCTGGGCGGTCTGTTTGGGCCGCGGCCTCGACGCATCCTGACGAAGACGAGGTTTTGCTGGCCGCGCATCGGGCTTTAGAGGATGACAGCCTGCTTTTGCTGATCCCGCGCCATCCAGAGCGCGGAGATGCTTTGGCGGCGCAGATGCGGGCTGAGGGCTGGCAGGTGGCGCAGCGCTCTCAAGGCGAGGCGTTGGCGGCGCAGACGCAGGTTTATTTGGCTGATACGATTGGCGAGATGGGGCTTTGGTATCGCCTTGCGGGGATCAGCTTTGTCGCGGGATCTTTGCAGCCGGTTGGCGGGCATAATCCGTTTGAGCCGATTTTGCTGGGCTCTGCTGTGATTGCCGGATCGCAGACGGCGCATTTTGAAGAAGTTTATGGCGATCTACGTCAGGTGCAGGGCTGCTTGACGGCTGATACACCAGAAGAGATCGCTGCGGCTGTGCGTGCATTGCGCGATGAGGCCGCGCAAGCTGCGCAGGTGAGCGCTGCGCAGGCCTATCTAGCTGGGCAGTCTTCGATCACACCACTGGTGCGTGATCGCATTTTAGCACATTTGAACGACTGCGATTAATCGTCGGCCTGTTCCGCCTTGGCCTCTGCGGCTTCGATGCGGCGCAGGTGGCGGCCCACGCGGAAGGTGCCCGGCGCGATGGCGCGGGTGCGGTTGCGCAGAACCGGCGTGTTTTCAGACGCGCCGCCCAAGGCTTCGCGCATCACGATATAAAGCCCGCTGGCGATGATGATCGCAGCGCCGATATAGGTGGGCATATCTGGGACCTCGTCAAAGAATAGCAGGCCAAAGATCGTCGCCCAGACGATCTGGCTGTATTGCATGGGCGCGACGATGGCGGCCTCGCCTGCGCGGTAGGCTCCCACCAACAAGAAGGCGCCGACAAAACCGAGGGCTGCGATCAGTCCCATGCCTGCGAAATCCACAAAGGGCATGGGTTCGTACACAAAGCCCAAGGCGATGCCCATCGTGATGAAGATGGCCGCAAAGGGGTAGAGCATCATGACAATCGAGTTTTCCTCGTTGCCAATGCGGCGCGCGATCACTGATTGCGAGGCCACACAGAAGGCCGCGATGAGGGCGGAGAGGTGGCCGAGGTTCAGCTCGGTTGAGCCGGGGCGCACAACGACCAGTACCCCGATCAGGCCAGCCACAACAGCGCCTGCGCGGTGGATGCCGACGCGCTCGCCCAAGATGGGGATCGCCAGCAGGGTGATCAGCAATGGGACCGTGAAGAGGATCGAATAGACCTGTGCCAAGGGCAGCACGGAAAAGGCATAGAACCCACAGAGGCCGCCGCCCACCATATTGAGTGAGCGCAGCGCGACCCACCACGGATGGATCGGGCGCAGGCTGTGCGGGACTTTATCGCCGACCATCATCAGTGTGAGCAGTGGGAAAGACAGCAAGCTGGCAAAGAATAGTGTCTGCATGGGCGAATAGTTCGCGCCCAGAATACGGACCACCACATCGTGGGAGGCATAGGTGCTGAAAGCCGCCAAGGACAGCAGCGCGCCTTTGATATTATTGCTTTGTGTCATGGTAAGTCCGTCGCAGATGGTGTGCCGGTTGAGTTAGCACCAACTGAGGGGTTTTGTGCAACCGTTTTCATAGGTGGTTTCGGGTTGCGAAGGCTGGCGCGCGCCTTGGCGCGCCAGCGGGTCTTGTAAGGCTCTGGATTACAGAGATGCGTCCAGCGCGGCCAAGATTGCATCGCCCATTTGGGAGGTGCTGACAGGCTGTGCTTCTTCTGTTTGCATCAGGTCTGCTGTGCGCACGCCGTCTGCCAGAACTTTTTCCACGGCTGTTTCAAGGCGTGTTGCCTCTTCGCCCGCGTCAAAGCTGTAGCGCAGCGCCATTGCGAAGCTGAGGATACATGCAGATGGGTTTGCTTTGCCTTGGCCGGCAATGTCAGGCGCGGAGCCGTGTACCGGTTCGTACATCGCTTTTGGACGGCCGTTTTCCATTGGCGCACCCAAGGATGCGGATGGCAGCATGCCCAAAGAGCCTGTCAGCATTGCAGCACAGTCGGACAGGATATCGCCGAACAGGTTGTCGGTGACGATCACGTCGAACTGCTTTGGAGCGCGCACCAGCTGCATTGCGCCGTTGTCTGCGTACATGTGGGACAGTTCTACGTCTTGGTATTCCTGATGCACTTTTTCCATGACTTCACGCCACAGGATGCCGGATTCCATAACGTTGGCTTTTTCCATGGACACAACGCGGTTGTTGCGGCGGCGGGCCAGTTCGAACGCAGAGCGTGCAACGCGGTCGATTTCCGCTTCGGTGTAACGCTGTGTGTTGATGCCCACGCGCTGGCCGTCTTCTTCGAAGATGCCGCGTGGTTCGCCGAAGTAGGAACCGGATGTCAGCTCGCGTACAATCATGATGTCCAGACCGGAGACGATATCACGCTTCAGGCTGGAGAAATCTGCCAATGCGTCAAAGCACTGCGCTGGGCGCAGGTTTGCGAAAAGGTCCATTTCTTTGCGCAGGCGCAGCAGGCCACGCTCTGGCTTAACGGAGAAGTCCAGATTGTCGTAATCTGGGCCGCCAACTGCGCCGAGCAGAACCGCGTCGACTTCTTGTGCTTTGGCCATTGTGTCGTCGTGCAGAGGTGTGCCGTGCACGTCATAGGCTGCGCCGCCCACCAGATCTTCGCTAACGTCGAATGTCAGGCTGCGCTTGTCGCCGAACCATTCAATAATGCGGCGCACTTCCGCCATGACTTCCTTGCCGATGCCGTCACCTGGCAAGATCAAAAGCGATGGGTTGCTCATGTCTATAAATCCTTCGTGAATTTTCTCGGTGCTGCCTAGCTTTAATGGCGGGAAAGATCAAGAAACCAAGGGCGATTGCCGTGGGTATCGGGGTTTTAGGGCAGGTGGAGATCGACCCAGATCAGCCGGTGGCGGCTTATGCGGGTTTTTGACGGGGTGGGTTGGGCGAGGGCTTGGGTGATTCCTTGGCCGCTTATCGTGAGGCTGGCCGATGGGAGCAGGTAGCTGATGCGCAGCTTGCCCGGGCCAGGGGTGGGCCAGTGGACGGTGTGTTGATTGGCTTGGGGTAGGTGCTTGTGTGGGTCTTGGAACTGGCTGTCTTGTAGTAGGGTTCTGAGCGCCCTTTTGCGGCCATCGCCTTTATTAGGGTCTATATTTGCATTCATGGCTAGGATGTAGGGCGGGGGCAAAGGGGGCTTGAATGCGCCCTTTAGGTAGGCCAGCCAGAACATATTCTCCGCCGCATTGCGCGCGCCGTTTTCATCTAGCGGGCCGTCGAAATTGGGCGGCGTTGCGTGGTGGGTGAGTAGGGTGACTTGCGTGCCGTTGATGTTGATCGGGATGGCGAGGTGCGCGGTGGAGGAGAGGGGTAGGTCTGTCGGGATGGTTTTGGGCGGCTGAGCGATAGGGGGCAAATGCGGGGCGGCGTGGTGCCAGAGGGTATCTGTGAAGCTTTGGGCTTGGTCGGTCAGTAGTGGATAGCGCGACAGAATCGCGATGCTGCGTTGGCCGGGGAAAGCGCCATAGGCTTTTTGCTGTGTGGGGTCGCTGGGCAAAGGAAAGCCGCTGTTGGGGTGGGGCATGTGGCTGTGCGGATAGTGCAGGCCGTGTTGGGCGATCAAATCGCGCAGCGCGTTTAGGCCGTGGTGTTGCGTGTCATAGTCGATGCCTTGCAGAACGATGATATCAGCCTGCGCCTTGGCGATATGCTGGGCGATGGCCACGGGGACAGGGTCTTGGCGCAGGATGCTGTGCAGCATGGCCGCAGGGCTGCGCGCGCTGAGTTCTGTGTGGAAGGTTGCGATGCGGATGGTTTCGGCTGTGGCCGCACCCATCCAAAGGCAAAGCGCGATTAAACCGGCTGCAAATCCTGCGCGACGGCGTAGGCGCGTTTGCGGTTTTCGCCGATCATTGTTGCGATCCGTGTCATGGCCAGACCACGCATCACCAGACCCGCTGGGAAGAAGGCCCAGATGACCACTGTCCAGATCAGGGTTTGTGGGTTGGTCAGGTGCAATGGGTTCGCCAGCTCTGAGATCGTTTTGTAGAACGCTGGGAACAGGAATGGCATCGTAAAGCCTAAGATAATGTTAAAGCGACCATCGCGGATGAGACGCGGTAGGACGTCTCCGCCGGCAGTTGGGTCGAACAAGGGTAGGTTGATCCAGACGTTGAAGGCACCGTTGCGGGCTGGCCAATCTAGGACGCGGACCATGAAGTAAAACACGCCAAGGCTGACCATTGACGCCAGATAGGCGAGCGCGGCTGAGGTGCGCACTGTGTTGATCTCGGCCAGTTCCGTGCCTGCTGGCAGGGCGTTCACCACCAGTTGGATCGGAGAGAATGGGAAGTCCAGAATCTCACCTGCCAGATAACCAATCGCGCTGAGCAAGCGGTTGAGGACGTTTGGATCATTCGCGCTGCGTTCGATCGTGGCGAGTGTGAAGATTGTGAAGAAAACCGCAATAAAGCGCAGACGATTGAACGGCGGCGCAAAGCGGAATTCAATGATGCTTGGACAATTGGAGTAATATTCGATGAAGACCAAGCCGCCCACAAAGATAGACAACAGCAGGGTCACCTGACTGGAGTCTGGACTGACGTTTGGCAATACCAATGCGGGCATTGATATTAGAATCGCCATCAATAGCGCGCGGGTCGCCGCGCTGATAAACCGTGCGAGCACTGCTTCGTTCCCTTCAAACTGGACCGCCACGATTCGTTGCCGCGTGCTGTTTCCAACTTGAGATACCTTTGTCTCCAAAGGTGTCTGCCTCATTCTTGCCTTAATCGTGCCTTGGTCTGCCTCATTTCTCAAGGGTTATGTTCTGATGCGGAGGATTTTCTGTCGGCTTCTGTGGAAAAGTGGTGCTTGTTTGCACCACGTGACGCGAAAAACCTTGTGAATCCATCACTCTACAGGGTGAACTTCGAGTGCGGTTAAGGCGCGGTTAGCATTTTCCGCCTAAAAATGTCGCTCAAATGCCGCGGCTGGTTGTTTGCCTTTGGCGGGGCAGCGCTGCCGTCTTTTTTTTGCCATGGGCTTGGTCTAGGCAGCAGGGCATGAGTAAACGTAAGATTTTGATCCTCGCTGAGCAATGCAATCCAGAATGGCCGTCTTTGCCAATCGTTGGGTATAAATATGCGCGCGCCTTGGCGAAGGTGGCGGATGTGACTGTTGTGACGCATGTGCGCAACCAAGAGAACATCGAGAAGGCCGCCGATATGGGCGCGCCGGTGGAATTCATTGATACCGAATGGCTCGCCGCGCCGATGGATAAGTTCGCAACTTGGTTGCGGGGTGGGGATCAGGTCGCGTGGTCGACCAATATGATCATGTCCTATCCGCCGTATGTGGCCTTTGAAAGACAAGCTTGGTCTGCGGTGAAAGATCGTGTGGCGGCCGGTGAATTTGATTTGATCCACCGCATTACGCCGATGTCGCCAACCATGCCAAGCGCGATGGTGGGCAAAGGTGGCGTGCCGTTTGTGATTGGTCCCTTGAATGGCAATCTGGATTGGCCTGCGGCCTTTACCGGTGAGCAAAAGCGCGAGAAAGAGCGGGCGCGCAGTTTGCGGGATTTCTACAAGTTCTTGCCTTATGCCAAACGCACGCAAACCAAGGCTGATTGTTTGCTGGCTGGCTTTCAGCACACGATTGATGATCTGAATTATGCGGATCCGAATAAGATTATTTCGTTTCCCGAGGTGGGCATCGATCCAGAGCTGTTCCATGCAAACCGTGCGAAAGAGCCGTTTTCTGGCGATGGGCCTTATGAGTTTTTATTCGCGGGTCGTTTGGTGCCGTATAAGGTGCCCGAAGCGGCGGTGCGGGCCTTTGCGCAATCGGATGTGCTGAAGGCGCATAAGATGACGATCATTGGCGATGGGCCTGAGCTGCCGCGCTTGCAGGCGATTGTGGCCGAGCATAACGCGCAGGATCGTGTGATTTTTGAGGGTCGTAAGACGCAGACTGAAGTGGCGGATGCCATGCGCCGCGCAGATGCCTTTGTGTTCCCGTCTATTCGTGAGCTTGGCGCAGGCGTTGTGGTTGAAGCCATGGCCTGCGGTACGTTGCTGATCGTGACGGATTACGGCGCACCGGGGGCCCTGGTGTCTGGCGGGCGCGGAAAGGCGCTGCCTTTGTCGCCGATGGATGGCTTGGTGAAGAGCAATCAAAAGGCGATGGAAGCCTGCGTGGCAGAACCTGCGGTGCATGCGGCCCTTGCGGCGGCTGGCTGTGAATATGCCCATACGGCGTTCACGTGGGATGCGAAGGCGAAATACACGGCAGAGATTTACGAAGCGGTGATCAACGGCGCCCCTTTGCGCAGCTTTGATGCATATGATTAGGGGCGCGTCGCTGGGTTAAGGTGAGGTTGCTGGGTTCGGCGAGGGGCGGGTTTGAGCCCACTGTGACCGACGCTGCATTTGGCGCGAATGTCGCATTCGGAAAATACTCAAAAGCGCGATCCAGCCCTTCTGATGTCGCTAGAGCGATGAATTTCTGTTTCAGTGGCGTCAAATTTCTCCGGCTATGATCTGGGTGTAGACATTCGGATCAGTGATTCCTTCGGACCCAATGACGACGACGCGTGAATTGGCGTCTAGGCATAATTTCCGCTGTAGAGCAGGTTGTTTGGCTGCTGCGACGACAGCACAAAGCCCAGCGACACCGCTTTCACCACCGTCAAGAGAAGCGTCACCACAGGCACCCTTAGCCAAAATCCGAACCATCGGACCGACAATATTTTCGGGGATAGTGACAAAGTCACTGGCGGCATCCGCAAGGACTGACCAAGCCAATTCTGATGGTTCACCACACGACAGGCCCGCCATGATGGTTTCCTCTGAAATCTCCACGCTTGTCGCTTCATTCGCCCTAGCGCTTGCGAACAAACAGGGTGCGAGTTCGGGCTCGACAATCACGACACGCGGCGCATCGAACCCCCATTCTTGATGGAAGACAGCCGTAACTGCAGCCGCCAACCCACCAACGCCGCCCTGCAGAAAAACGTGGGTCGGAGGTGTGACGTAGCTTTGAACAATCTCACGCGCCATAACTCCATAGCCCGCCATCACGTCCAACGGGGGCTGCGTGTAGCCGGGCCAAGATGTGTCCGAAACAATCAACCATCCGTGCTTTTCCGCATCGGCACGTGTTTGGGCAACCGTCGCGTCATAATCGCCATCAACTCGGACCACTTCGGCACCTAGGTTCCGCATGACATCGGCGCGGTGCTTACTGACTTCTGCATGAATGTAGATCCGACAGTTTGTGTGAAATTGCGCAGCACCCCAAGCAACTGAGCGGCCATGGTTACCATCAGTGGCGGAAATCACGGTTATCGCCTTCGTCTGCTGGGCATAAAGACCGCGGCGTATATCGAGCGGATCCGCCAGCTTGCAAATGGATTTGGACAGCTCGCGCTGAACCGTTCGCAAAACCGCGTAAGCCCCACCGAGTGCCTTGAAGCTACCAAGCCCGAACCTTGGACCTTCGTGTTTGTAGCGAAGATCACCGATGCCGAGCGTTCCGGCTAGCCCAGGCAGATCAATCAAAGGCGTCTCGACATAACCGTCCCAGTTCGAAATCTCCTTTTCCGCGTTATCGAAATCTGCGCGGTTTAGGGTTTGTGTCACGGGGCCATCGAATAAGGGCGTGCTTGCGTGGTGATTTAGGCTAGCGGTTTTGAATGGTGTGAACATTGGATCTCTTTCTATCAGCTGATGAAAGTTTAGTTCACTAACGAGTGGTTTTGCGCTCTAATGCGCCAAAGGATATGCAACATTTTTGCAAGATAGGTAGACACTTCAATTGAAAAGTTCAGAACCCCTTGATCCGTTCGATTTGGAGATCCTTCGCATTCTACAAAAAGACAACACCGTGCCACAACGGGTGATCGGGGAGCGGGTCAATCTGTCAGCGCCATCTGTGCAACGCAGAATCAAGCGGCTCGAGGCGTCTGGTGTCATCGCCGCCCAAACGGCCACTTTAGATCCCGCACGTTTTGGACCCGCCTTAACCGTAGTTGTTCAAGTCGAGTTGAACGTGGAGACGGGAGGGGCAATCGATCAGGTCAAGCGAAGCTTCGTCGATGCCCCTGAAGTACAGCAATGCTATTACGTCACTGGGGAAGCCGATTTTGTGTTGATCATTCTGGTGCAAGATATGTCTGAATATGAGGCCCTGACGCAGCGACTTTTCTTTTCAAATGAGACGATCAAGAAGTTCAAAACCTTTGTCACAATGGACCGCACCAAAGTGAGCTTAGAAATCGATATCTGATCAGAATAAGGCGGGCATTGAGTTGGTTTGAACGAACGGCAGCTTTGTCCGCATTCCAGATCTTTGAACCACTTGGCTCACAAGCGCCTCCTCCTTCAACGGTGCAGTAAGATCCCACGAAAAAAGCCGCCTCGGGTGAGGCGGCTTTCTTTTGTTTTGGCGAAGGTCTTAGACCAAGCTTAAACCCAAGGACGGGCCGCGCTGGCTTTGGCTTCGAAGGCGTCGATGGACGCTGCTTTTTGCATGGTTTGGCCGATGTCGTCCAAACCTTCCAGCAGGCAGTGCTTGCGGTGTGCGTCTACGTCGAACTTGATCACCTCACCGTCGGATGTGGTGATTTCCTGCGCTTCCAGATCAACTGTCATGCGGGCGTTTTCGCCTTTTTCAGCGTCTGCCATCAGAATGTCGACCTGCTCTTGTGGCAGGACAACTGGCAAGATGCCGTTCTTGAAGCAGTTGTTGAAGAAGATGTCTGCGAAGGACGTGGACACAACACATTTGATGCCGAAATCTGCGATGGCCCAAGGGGCGTGCTCGCGGGAGGAGCCACAACCGAAGTTGTCGCCCGCCACCAAGATCTCTGCGCTGCGGTACTGCGGTTTGTTTAGCACGAAATCTGCGATTTCTGTGCCGTCGCGGTTGTAGCGCATTTCGTCAAACAGGTTTTTGCCAAAGCCGGAACGCTGAATGGATTTCAGGAAGATCTTTGGGATGATCATGTCTGTGTCGATGTTCACCAGCGGCATAGGAGCCGCGATGCCGGTCAGTTTTTGAAACTTTTCCATTTGTCCTGGCTCCTTAGATCAAGTCACGGATGTCTGTCAGCTTGCCGGTCAGGGCAGCGGCTGCAGCCATAGCTGGGGAAACGAGGTGCGTGCGGCCTTTGTAGCCTTGGCGACCTTCGAAGTTCCGGTTGGAGGTTGCGGCGCAACGCTCGCCTTCGGACAGCTGATCTGGGTTCATCGCCAGACACATGGAACAACCCGCCATGCGCCATTCGAAGCCCGCGTCTTTGAAGATCTCTGCGAGGCCTTCTTCTTCCGCCTGAGCACGTACCAGACCAGAGCCTGGAACGATCATGGCGCGCATGCCGTCTTTGATCTTCTTGCCTTTGACCACATCCGCCACGGCACGCAGATCTTCGATACGGCCGTTTGTGCAAGAGCCGATGAAGACAGTGTCGATTTCGATGTCTGTCAGTTTCTGACCCGGTGTCAGACCCATGTATTCGATAGAGCGACGTGCCGCTTCGATCTTGCCGCCTTCGAAATCTTCAGGGGCTGGCACAACGCCGGAGATTGGCAGAACGTCTTCTGGAGACGTGCCCCAAGTCACAACCGGCTGGATGTCTTCGCCTTTGAGGGTGATGACTTTGTCAAACTCTGCGCCTTCGTCGGTGAAGAGTGTTTTCCAGTATTCCAGAGCCTGCTCGAACTGCGCGCCTTTTGGTGCGTGTGGACGGCCTTTTACGTATTCGAATGTGGTTTCATCCGGTGCAATCAGGCCTGCGCGCGCGCCGCCTTCGATCGCCATGTTACAGACGGTCATACGACCTTCCATAGACAGGCTGCGGATTGCGTCGCCAGTGTATTCGATCACGTAACCAGTCCCGCCCGCGGTACCTGTTTCGCCGATCACAGCCAGAGTGATGTCTTTCGCCGTCACGCCTGGGTTCAGCTTGCCGGTGATTTCCACCTTCATGTTTTTGGACTTCTTCTGGATCAGCGTTTGCGTGGCCAGAACGTGCTCTACTTCGGAAGTGCCGATGCCGTGGGCCAGCGCACCAAATGCACCGTGTGTCGCTGTGTGGGAGTCACCACATACAACGGTCATGCCTGGCAGGGTCCAGCCTTGCTCTGGGCCAACGATGTGCACGATGCCCTGACGGACGTCAGACACTGGGTAGTAATGCACGCCGAATTCTTTGGCGTTTTTGTCCAGTGCGTCCACCTGAATGCGGGATTCTGGTGTCATGGTTTCTGGGTTTGCGCGATCCAAAGTGGTAGGCACGTTGTGATCCGGAACCGCGATGGTTTTTTCCGGTGCGCGCACTTTGCGGCCTGTCATACGCAGACCTTCAAAGGCTTGCGGCGATGTCACTTCGTGGACGAGGTGACGATCGATATACAGCAAGCAAGTGCCGTCTTCGGCTTCATGGGCGACGTGTGCGTCCCAGATTTTATCATAGAGTGTTTTGGGGGACATGGGGTCCTCTCCGTATTGGTGAATTGGCGATTATGGCTGCAATACGGGCGTGTCAAAGCACGCCGCGCCCTTATAGGGCGGCGATGACAGATTTCGACTGACCAAAGAAACGCCAAGGCAAAAAGGCGCGGTCAGAGATGTCATAGATGCGTTTCATGAAGGGTCAGATAGACGGAGTCGGCCAATACTGCAAGGGAAAGGGGGGCTGGGCGCAGGTCTTTTGGGGCGTGCGACGCTGCGAAAACAGGAAAGGCGGCCCATGGGCCGCCTGTTTCAGCTTAACCAGCGTAGCCTAGGGAGGGGAGGCTACGCTGGTTGATGGAGCATCATTTACTGAAGGTGCTTCAGCAGGGAACGTACTTGAGCTTGCTTTTCAACGAATGTGTCGTCGTTGTTTGTGTTCAGCTCAGCGTTGATGGCTGCGATTGCGCCTGCGGAGTAACCGGACAGATCAGCTTCTGGTACGAAGTCAGATACTTTTGCTGCGGATGCTGCGCCAGTCAGGGCGATCAGAGCGACTGCGGAGAATGTTGCGATGCGTTTCATGTTATATTCCTTTTAAGTTGGTTCAGTCTTGAGGGAGTGTTTAGGGATTACTGAAGGTGCTTCAGCAGGGAGCGCACTTGAGCTTGCTTTTCAACGAATGTGTCGTCGTTGTTTGTGTTCAGCTCAGCGTTGATGGCCGCGATTGCGCCTGCAGAGTAACCAGCCAGATCAGCTTCTGGTACGAAGTCAGTCACTTGTGCTGCGGAGTATGTTGCGATGCGTTTCATTGTCTCGTTCCTTTATGTTTGTTTGGGTCGTTTTGTTTTGTGTTTGCCAGCTGTTGTGCTGACACCAATCAATTTAGTTTCACCATCGGCGGGTTTGAATTCACGTATTTGCACACAGCATTTCACGCTTTCCTGACTTGAACGGAGGGGGCGTGATGCAGGGGCTGTGCGCTTTTGCACGACCGCTGTGCGGGTCAATGAAAATAGGGGTTTGAGGGGGTGAGGCCTGTGTGGCTATGTGAGGTTTTCGAGAGCGAAAGCACAGCCTATTGCGATTGTTTTGTGCTTTCACAAAATTGTGCAGGGCAAAAAACACCCTTTTGTTTCAAACGCCTCACAGCGCCGCGTGCAATGAGAGGATTTTGGTGAGTGGGAGTGAGCGGTCTGTGAGCAGAATTCGTGCATTGAGTCGCTTTTGGGCTTGCAGTCGGCGCGACTCTTTCGTAATTCCCTCAGCACCGTAGGGGTATAGCTCAGCTGGTAGAGCGACGGTCTCCAAAACCGTAGGTCCCGGGTTCGAACCCTGGTGCCCCTGCCATTTTCTCCAAGCCGTTATGAACGACGTGACACATATAAGGTGTAAGGCTGATGATTATCGCGACTGTCTGATCTAATTTGTTTTCAGCACGGAGCCCCATCATGCCTTTTCCAGACCCAAACACCTTTCATCCCATCACATATAAAGACGGTACTGTTCATAAAGGCACCGTGTTTTTGCGCGCGGCTTTAGATCATCCGCGGATCGACGTGGGCGACTATACCTATATGTCGGCCCATGAGCCGCTAGTGGATAGCGCAGCCATCGCGGCGAAACTGGCGCCTTATACATATGAGTTCGCACCAGAGCGTTTGGTGATCGGGAAGTTCTGCCAAATTGCAGCGGGGGTGGAGTTTGTGACTGCTTCTGCCAATCATCGCTATGACGGGCTGTCGAGCTTTCCGTTTTTGGTGTTCGGCGGTGGCTGGGAGAACCGCGCGAGCCTGCCAGAGCCGGGGCCGGATACTATTGTGGGCCATGATGTGTGGTTTGGGACCGGCGCAAAGATCATGCCGGGCGCGCGTATTGGCGATGGGGCGATCATTGGCGCGGGGGCTGTGGTCTCTGGAGAAGTGGCACCTTACACGATTGTGGCGGGCAACCCAGCGAAGGTGGTACGTCGCCGGTTAAGCGAAGCAGATGCGGCGCGGATGCAGCAGATTGCCTGGTGGGATTGGCCGATCGCGCATATCACCGCCCATGAGGCGGAGATATGCGGCACCGATCTGGATGCGCTGGAGCGTGCAGCTCCTTAGGCTTTGGGGTCTTCGCTTGGTACGGCCTCGAGCAGATCACCCGGTTGGCAATCCAGAGCGGCGCAGATCTTGGCGAGGGTTTCAAAGCGAATGCCTTTGACCTTGCCGGATTTCAGCAGGCTGAGGTTTTGTTCGGTGATCCCGATCTGTTCAGCCAGCTCTTTGCCTTTGATTTTGCGCATCGCCATCATGACGTCGAGGCGGACGATAATCGTGCTCATACGAAGGCCTTGTTTTCTTCTTCGGCGCGGGCCGCTTCTTTTGATATCCATCCGATGATCACCAGCAGGCCACCCGCCATAAGGCTGCGGAGTTCTGCGTCACCGAGGGAGATCGATAGATAGCGTTGTCCCGGAGGATTGCCTAGGGAGAGATAGGCAATCACAGCCGTTGTGGTGACGATGCTGGCGATGCCAAGACACACCAGCCCTTGCCCGATGCGCAGGATACGGTGGGTGCAGTTCAGCGTTAGTGTTTCGCCCTGCATATATAAAGCGAAGAGCTTTTGCATATGCCAGAGGATGATCAGGCCCACTGCAATGGGAATCGCGCGGATCATCAAGGCAATGAAAAATGTCTGGGAGGAAATGTTTTCGGGGAGGGAGATATGGGGATATTCGGCGCGCAGGGCGTCTGGGGTGATCTCTCCTGTTAGAAGATAGGCTATGATCGTCACAGGCAGGCCAATCATGGCCAGCCATGTGACGCCATATAGAATGCGCGCCAAATTGCGGATTTTACGAGGATCAGTATTGGTCATTGTATCATTCCATTTTTTAATTTCTTATCGTTTAACATTAATAAATGATTCGAAAAAGGAAAAATTGATGAGTTTCTTTTCATCGCGCCGCGTTGTGGCGCTTGTGTTTTCTTTGGCTGCGCCTGTTGTGGCCCACGCGGCTGATCCAGATATCGATCCTGCGGCCTTTGCTGTGCGATTGGATTTGCCCTCTGGTGTGGCGATGCAACCGGCTGGTGCCGTTCTGACGGTTGGGGTGAAATCTGGCTTGTTTGGGAAAACCTCCTCGGTTGCTTTTGCGCTAGAGCAGCAGGCGGGTCAGGGTAACTATGTGTTGAGCGCGGCGGACCGGCAGCAGATGCAGGGTTTGTTGGCACAGGCGAAAGCAGCAGAAAAGGCGGGGAAGAATATCAAAGGCTCTGTTTCTTTGCGGTTTAGCCCTTGCCGCACGCAAGAGGTGTTGGCGGCGGATGCGGTGGCCTCGCTTGCGATGCGCACAACGCAAGAGGATGGGTTTGAAGTGTTGGCGAAAGATGTCTCGATCAAGCGGATCGCGGGGGTGGCTGTGTCTGATTTGCCGGACTGCGCTTCGTAAGAGAGGCGCTTAACTGATGTGGAAAAGCCAAAGTTTATGACGAATGTGACAAAAATTTTCACAATCTGCGCATTTCGCTTGCCTTTCACTAGAATTTCATAGAACCGGTGCTATCCTATTTTTAGGCCTAGTGCCGGGGCTTTAGCGGCACGTTGCAAGGAGGACAGATTCCTGTCTCTGAATGTAAATGCGGCACCCGCTGCCAAAGGTGACCAAATGGCAAAAGCGCCAAAATCTGGCGTAAACGCCGACGAGCTTCTTGAGCTTGTGATTGACTCTCTTGAAACCGATAAAGCTGAAGAGATCGTGCAGATTGATCTGCGTGGCCGTACAGCGATCGGTGATTACATGGTTGTGTGTTCTGGTCGGTCTTCGCGCCAAGTCGCGGCGATCTCTCAGAAACTGGTGGAGCGCATCAAAGCGGACACCGGTCGCACCAGTAAGATCGAGGGCAAAGACACCGGTGATTGGGTGCTTATCGATACTGGCGATGTGGTCGTGCATGTCTTCCGTCCGGAAGTGCGCGAGTTCTATCAGCTTGAAAAGATGTGGGAGCAAGGCGGCAGCGCCTGACATGTGAAGGGGCCGATTGGCCCCTGAAGGAAAAGCATGGCAATGCGAGTACACATCTGTGCGGTGGGCCGACTGCGGTCAGGCCCAGAGCGCAGCTTACTTGATGATTATCTTTCGCGTTTTGACAAAACCGGACGTGGCCTTGGGCTGGGTCCGGTCAAAGTGCATGAGGTGGAAGATCGCAAAGGCGGCGGCATGCGTGCCGAGGCGCCTTTGTTAGAGGGCGTGATCCCCAAAGGCGCGGTGATCTGCACGATGGATGAGCGCGGCAAGCTGATGAGCTCGCCCGAGTTCGCCAAAGTACTGGGCACGCGCCGCGATACAGGCGTCAGTGATCTGGCCTTTGTAATTGGCGGGGCGGATGGGATTGATCCTAGCCTGCGCGCCAAGGCAGATTTCTCGCTGAGTTTTGGCCAGATGGTTTGGCCGCATATGTTGGCGCGCGTGATGCTGAGTGAACAGCTGTATCGCGCGGCCTCGATCCTATCGGGATCGCCATATCACCGCGTATAAGTTGGGTTGTCCAAGTCTAGGATAACGGTTTCCTTGGCCCAGCCACCGATCAGGTCGCGGGCTTGGATTTGCACCTGCGTCATCTCTGTTGGGATTTGAATGCCCGATTGGCTGCGTGTGAAAGGCTGTTCATCTACATGAGGATGGTACAGCACGCGCAGGCCAAGTTGGTTGCCCTGCATATCCAGAACGCGCCAGCCGTCGGCGTAATCGTCCCAGCCGGTGTCGCCATGCGATAGCGTGACGCTAAAATTCCAGTTGCCCCCGTTTCCTGATGCTGTGACCTTCTCGATGACTGGGGAGTCTGCCAACGCTGGGCTGGCTGCAAAGATCAAAGCAATGAGAAAACGCATGGGGTGTCCTTTCCCTAACGGGTCGGTTTGAGCAAAGCCTTACGGGAGACGCTGGCAAATTCGCGGCGCCATACGATGAAGATGGTGAGCAAGGCTGCGGCAATCAAGGCCCAGCTGCCACCCAGCCAGCAAGCTGCTGCCAAGGCGAAGTAAATAGAACGCAGGCCGCGATTATAGCTGCGGGCTGCGGCGATATGGATGTCGCCAGCTTTTTCAGCGCGGGGCAGGCAGGCTTCGTCTTCCGGGTCGACAGGCACCGCTGACATGATCACAGCGGCATAGCCGAACAGGCGGTGGGACCACACGAATTTCAAGAAAGAATTGGTGACGAAGATCAGCACCACGATCAGCTTGGCTTCCCAAACGAACTTCGGAATTTCCACGAGCGTCAGGTCAGAGGCCACGCCGGTGAGGCTTTCGGCATTGCCGATCAGCGCAAGGCCACCCCCGATCGACAGCATGGTGGCGGAAATAAAGAAGGCCGTACCTTGGCGCAGGTTGCTGAGGATCTGCGCGTCGTAAATGCGCGGTTGGCGCAAGATGAACTGACGCATCCATTCATAGCGATAAAACACCATCAGCCGTGACACGGATGGTTTGGATTCTGGCGGGTTCTCGGTGATCCAGCCAATGCCGAGCCAGCCCAAAAACAAGAGCAATAAGCCAAGGGCATCTAGCGGTGTGAAAAAGGAAAGTCGTTCGATCCATTGCATGGGCGCACAATAGTCGCAGGAGCTAAGGCTTGTCATTGGGTAAAATTGGTTATAATAAATTACCAATTGAGCGAGGTGCAGCCATGGAAATGCCAACCCCAGATCAAAATATCCTAAATCGCAAGGCCGATATCGTGGCGCGATTGCAGGGGATTTTACCAATCGGCTGCGTGATTCATGCGCCGGAAGAAACCCACGCTTATGAATGTGATGCGCTGACCGCCTACCGCTGTCCGCCTTTGGCGGTGGTATTGCCGGAAACAACAGAGCAGGTCGCTGCGGTTCTAAAGCTGTGCCATCAGCAAGGTCTGCCGGTTGTGCCGCGCGGGGCGGGGACGTCTTTGGCGGGGGGCTCTATGCCGACGGCGGATGCCATTGTTTTGGGAACTGCCAAGTTAAACGATGTTTTGGAAACAGATTACGACAACCGGTTCATCCGCGTGCAATCTGGCCGCACGAACCTAAGCGTCACAGGCGCGGTGGAAGAAAACGGGTTCTTTTATGCGCCGGACCCGTCCTCGCAATTGGCCTGCGCGATTGCCGGCAATATCGCGATGAATTCAGGCGGGGCGCATTGTTTGAAATACGGGGTGACGACGAACAACCTTTTGGGTGTGCGCATTGTCACCATCGAAGGCGAGATTCTGGACATCGGCGGTGCGTTTATGGATGCGGCTGGATTGGACTTGCTGGGCCTGATTTGCGGATCAGAAGGGCAATTGGGTGTGGTGACCGAAGCCACCCTGCGTATCCTGCCCCAACCCGAAGGCGCGCGGCCTGTGTTGATTGGCTTTGATGACAGCGAGGTTGCAGGGGCTTGTGTGAGTGATGTGATCAAGGCAGGCATTCTGCCGGTCGCGATCGAGTTCATGGATCGGCTGTGTATCGAAGTGACCGAGAATTTCGCTGGCGCGGGTTATCCGGATTGCAACGCTTTGCTGATTGTCGAAGTGGAAGGATCAGACGCTGAGATCGACGCGCAATTGGCGCGGATTTCAGAGATCGCTGAAAGGTATAATCCGGTTGAAATCCGTGCCAGCCGCTCGGCCGAGGAGAGCGCCAAGATTTGGTTGGGGCGGAAGTCTGCCTTTGGAGCTGTCGGTCAGATCAACGATTACATCTGTTTGGATGGCACGATCCCTGTGAGCCAGTTGCCATTGGTTCTACGTCGCATCAATGAGCTGAGCGCAGAGTATGGCTTGCAAGTGGGTAATGTGTTCCACGCGGGGGATGGCAATATGCATCCGCTTGTCTTGTTCGATGCCAATAAACCCGGAGACCTTGAGAAATGCGAGGCGATGGGGGCTGAAATCCTGAAGCTTTGCGTGTCTGTTGGCGGGTGCCTGACCGGTGAACATGGGGTGGGTGTTGAGAAGCGCGAATTGATGAGCCACCAATATGCGCCGGATGATCTGGATCTTCAGATGTCGGTGAAAGATGTGTTTGACCCGTCGTGGCTGTTGAATCCTGCGAAGGTGTTTCCCTTGAGCGCAAGCGCATCGCGCCGTGCATCGGAGGCAGCGCAATGATCCCTACAAGCGAAGAGGCTTTGGCGGAGGCGGTGAAATCCGCGAGCGGTCCGTTTGCGGTGCGGGGCAATGGCTCGGCTGGGGTGGTGTCTGATCATCCGGTTTTAACGGCCAAGGGTTTAACGGGCGTAAGCCTGTATGAACCAGGCGCTTTGACCTTGGTGGTTAAGGCGGGCACTCCGGTATCTGAGGTCGAAACCGTGTTGGCGGCTGAGAACCAGCGGCTGGCTTTTGAACCGATGAACCTGCGCGGCATTATGGGCGGCACAGAAGAAGGCACGATTGGCGGCGTTGTGGCCAGTAATCGATCTGGTCCGCGCCGATTGGCTGTTGGGGCTTGCCGCGATTTTGCGTTGGGGGTGCGGTTTGTGGATGGCATGGGCCGCATCATCAAGAACGGCGGCCGCGTGATGAAGAACGTAACGGGCTATGATCTGGTAAAACTGATGGCGGGCAGCCATGGCACCTTGGGTGTGTTGACGGAGGTTAGCCTGAAGGTGCTGCCGATGCCGGAGACCTCTGCCACTTTAACGCTGCATGGCCTGAGTGATGCGCAGGCAGTGGCCGCGATGAGCAAGGCTTTGGGCTCGCCTTACGAAGTGACCGGCGCGGCACATGCGCCAGTGGGGCCGGATGGCTCGGCGGTGACGGTGTTGCGGCTTGAGGGTTTTGAGGAGTCCGTCAGCTATCGCGCGGCAGCTTTGCAGGGTTTTCTGGGTTTGCGCTGCGCGCAGCAGATCGAAGCTGATGCGGCGATATGGGAATGGGTGCGCGATGCGCAGCCGATGCATTACCCAGAGGGCAATGTCTGGCGCCTGTCTGTGAAACCGTCTGATGCGCCAGATGTGGTGGCGCGCGTTCCAGCGCAGGCGGCGCTGTATGATTGGGGTGGCGGTTTGATTTGGCTGCGTTGCGCCGAGGATGTGGATGTGCGTGCGCATATGGCGGGCGTGGATGGCCATGCGACTTTGGTGCGCGGCGCAAGTTTTGCGCGGTTTCATCCGCAAAGCGCTGGAGTAGCGGCTTTGTCTAAAGGGCTGCGATTGAAATTTGACCCGAAGGGTTTGTTGAACCCGGGATTGATGGGGTAAGCGATGCAAACGAATTTCTCTCCAGAGCAGCTAAAATCCCCTGATATTCAACGGGCAAACGAGATCCTGCGCGCCTGTGTGCATTGTGGGTTTTGCACGGCCACTTGTCCGACTTATCAAGTGCTCGGAGACGAGCTGGATAGCCCGCGTGGCCGCATTTATTTGATCAAGGATATGCTGGAAAATCAGCGGAAGCCTGATGAAAAGATGGTGAAACATGTGGATCGCTGCCTGTCTTGTTTGGCCTGTATGACCACTTGCCCCAGCGGCGTGCATTATATGCATCTGGTCGATCACGCGCGGGCCTATATCGAGCAGCACCACAAACGCAGCCTGTCGGATCGGGTGCTGCGGTGGACTTTGGCCAAGATCATTCCGTATCCGATGCGGTTCCGTGTGGCCTTGCTGTTGGCCAAGATCGGCAAGCCCTTTGCCTTTATGGTGCCGGATGCTCGACTAAAGGCGATGTTGGCAATGGCGCCCAAGCATATTCCGCCTGTGAGCCGTCATGATCAGCCGCAAAGCTTTGTGCCGAAGGCGCCGGCGAAAAAGCGGGTGGCCTTGATGACAGGCTGCGCGCAGAAGGCGCTGAACACGGATATCAACGATGCCACCATTCGCTTGCTGACGCGGCTGGGCTGCGAGGTGGTTGTGCCGAAGGGCGCAGGTTGTTGTGGGGCGTTGACCCATCACATGGGCAAGGTCGATGAAAGCCACAGCGCTGCCGCGCGCAACATTAAGGCTTGGGTGGCCGAGATGGATGGTGACGGGCTGGACGCGATTGTGATCAACACCTCTGGCTGCGGCACCACGATCAAGGACTACGGTCATATGTTTCGCAATGATGCTTTGGCAGAGGATGCCAAACGCGTGTCAAATGTGGCGATGGATATTTCGGAATTGCTGACCACACTAGAGCTGCCCGAGTTAGCTGATCAAAATATGACGGTGGCCTATCACGCGGCTTGTTCGTTGCAGCATGGGCAACAGGTGAAAACGGCCCCCAAAGATTTGCTGCGCAAGGCTGGGTTTACGGTGGTTGAACCAGCGGACAGCCATCTGTGTTGTGGATCAGCAGGGACGTATAACTTGCTGCAACCAGAGATCTCTGCGCAGCTAAAAGAGCGTAAAGTCAGAACCTTAGAGGCAAAATCGCCGGATGTGATTGCGGCGGGTAACATTGGTTGCATGATGCAGATCGGCTCTGCCACGGATGTGCCGATTGTACACACGGTGGAATTGCTGGATTGGGCGACAGGCGGGCCGAAGCCTGCGGCGATGACGGGCGAAGTTGGGGCGAAATCTGGGCAGCCTGTCCCTATTCTTTCCTAACATTACCGCAAGGCGGTCCTATTTCTGCCGCTGGAAGACATCAAGTTTGGGTCAACAACAACAGGACGACCCATGCTACGTAAATTCCTTGCAGCCGCTACATTGATTTCTCAAATCGCATTTGCGCCTTTGGCGAGTGCAGATAGTGGGAAAGGCGCGGAGCAGCTTGTGTGGCAGGCTGTGGGCCGGATTGATCTGGCAGGGCAAGGGTTTTGCACCGGCACATTGGTGGCGCCTGATTTGGTTTTGACGGCCGCGCATTGCCTGTTTGATAAGGCGTCGGGTAAGCGGTTTGATCTGTCGCAGTTCGAATTCAAAGCGGGCTATGCACAGGGTCGCGAAGTGGCGCATTCTTATGTACGTAACGCTGTTGTTCATCCTAAGTATGATGTTTCCAAGTTGGGTAAGCTTCAGAATCTAAAGCATGATTTGGCGCTTCTGCAATTGACACGTCCTGTGACAACAGCGGCGCTAGAGATCGGTTCGCCTGATCTGAGCGGTGCGCGTGTGGGCGTTGTGTCCTACGGTAAAGGCAATGAAGAGGTGCCTTTGTGGGAGCAAGCTTGCGCAGCAAAAGAGCATGCGACGGGTGTTTTGATCACCAATTGCCAAGCCGATTTGGGCACAAGCGGTGCGCCTGTTTTGCAAGAGTTGCATGGCCGGGTGCGCATTGTGTCTGTTGTGTCTGCGATGGCGCGGTCTAACGGCAACCCAGTGGCTTTGGCCGCGAATGTGTCTAACGAAATCTTTGAATTGAAGCGTGCGTTGAACGAAGCGCACGCGGCTTTGTCGAATGGGTCGTAACTAGATGAAATTATTTGCCAAATTGATATTTTGCGCAGGGATTTTGGTGCCTCAGATAGGGATGTCCGGCACCAAGCTCGAGGTCATGGAAAACCGCGGCGATATGCTGGGTTGGGAGGCCGTCGGGCGCGTTGATTTGGCAGATGGGGGCTTTTGTACCGGCGTTCTGATCGCTTCTGATCAGGTTCTCACGGCGGCGCACTGCCTCTATGATAAAGCTACTGGAAAACCGCGTTCTGCCAAGGACGCTGTGTTTCGCGGTGGTTATTTGAATGGCGATGCCTTGGTCGAACGTACTGTGATTAAGTATTTAATTGCAGAGGGTTACAAGGATGATGGCGATAAGGCGACGGCGGAAACCATTCCGTATGATGTGGCTTTGCTCAAGCTGGATCGCCCGATTTACAGCTCTGAAGCGGATCCGTTTCGTGTGCATGTCGGTACCGACGACATCACCAATGTACAGGTGATGTCTTACGGGCGTGGGCGCAGTGAGGCGATGAGTTGGCAGCGCAAATGCGATTTGCTGCAAACCTGGCCGAAAATCATGATGTTTGATTGTGACACAACCTTTGGATCGTCCGGCGCACCGGTGTTTGTGCGCTATGGCACTCGGGTTCGAATTTTGTCGATCGTGTCTGGCGGACGCAAAACCGAAACCGGTGAAACGCGGGTTTTTGGTATGGAATTACAAGAGGTTGTGGCGGATTTGCAAAAGCGGATGCGGGGCGGAGACGCGCCGATCAATCGCATTGGCACCGGCGCAAAACGCATCACTGTGGGCGGTGGCGCGCGCAGCAGTGGGGCGCGATTTGTGCGGGTTGGTGACTAAACCCTCTTGAAAGCCCTTTTTCAGCACATATGTCTTTTTCATCGGGTGCCACTGCGGGCCTGATGATCAACCGCCTGTCCCAAATGGGAAGGCTAAACATATGTTATCGCTTAAGAAAAAGGATGACCCTAATGCGTGGATTTGATTTCGCACCCCTTTACCGAGCCTCTGTTGGCTTTGACCAAATTGCTGATCTGATGGATCGCGCCCTGACACAGGATGCAGCGACCTCTAGCTATCCCCCTTATAACATTGAAAAAACTGCCGATGATGCCTACCGGATTTCGATTGCCGTGGCTGGGTTCTCGGCGGATGATTTGGCCATTGAGGTCAAGGAAAACGCGCTGGTTGTAAGCGCGAAGAAACCTGAGCCGAAGGAAGAAAAAGCCTTTCTTCACAGAGGTATAGCGACACGCGCCTTTGAGCGTAAGTTCCAATTGGCGGACCACGTGCGCGTGACAGGTGCGAGCCATGAAGATGGTATGCTGCATGTCGAATTGCTGCGTGAAGTGCCTGAGGCGCTTAAGCCGCGTCGCATTGAAATCAGTCGCGGTGCGCCGTCGATTGAGGCGGATGTGGTTGAGGCCAAACCGGTCAATTAACCTTTCATAAATGTGGCAATTCGCACCTTTCAGCCCCCGAAATGTACAATTGCCGTATGGAGACCCCGTGGCCCCTGTTTAGGATCCGGCGACGGGGTTTTTCGTATGCAACGTTAAGGCGCGTTAACGATTGGCAGCCAGCGTCAGACCGGTTGCGACGGCGGTGAAGACCTCGGAAAACTCGTGCCGTGCATTTGGCATCATGGCGCGCATCGCGTCGGCCACAAATGTCATGAGGCTGGAGCCCCCCACATAGATCACCTGATCGATTTGCGTAGGCGCAAGGTTCGCCGCTTGCAGGGTGTCTTGCGCACCTTGGTACAATGCGGTGGCGTATGGCATGAGGATCGCATTGGTTTGCGATTTGCTCAGCGGGGCGGCGAGGGCGCGTTCGATAAAGTCGAGTTTCACCTGCGCATTGGCGTGCTCGCCATTGGCGGCGACTTTACCGGCTTCGACGGCAAAGGCGATTTCATGGCCGAGTTCATCTGTGAGTGTGGTTTCCAAACGGCCGAGCCGTTCTGGGTCGACCGCCAGCTTCGCCATGTCGGCCACCATGCGGCGGGTTTGGGCGGTGTAGAGGAAGGGGATTTTTTCCCATGTGGCCAGATCGTTGAAAATGGCGTTGGGTGTGTCGGTGGTGCCGGTGCCAAATTCGCGGTTCAGCTGGCTGCCTTTGCCAAGCAAGGGCATGACCGCATCAAAGCTGATGGATTTATCAAAGTCGGTGCCGCCGATGCGCACGCCATGGTTGGCCAGAATTTGGGTTTCGCCTTGGGCGTCGGTTTGGAAGATCGAGAAGTCTGACGTACCGCCGCCGATGTCCACGATCAGCCCATAGCCTTTTTGCGCGCCTGCGGCGATGGCGGCGGCTTGGGGTTCGGGCATGAAGGCGATCTCGGTGAAGCCTGCGGCTTCGTAGCATTGGCGCAGATCGTCTTCGGCTTGTTGTTCGCGCGGATCGTCTTTGCCGTGGAATACGACAGGGCGACCGGAGAGGACTTTGGTAAAGCTGTGGCCGGCGTCTTTTTCAGCTTGCGTTTTCAGCTGCTTTAGGAAGCGCGCGATGATGTCGACGAAGGTGACCCGTTCATTCAGAAGCTGGCGCTTTTCATGCATTAGGCTGGTGCCCAAAACGCGCTTGAGGGCGCGCATGTAGCGGCCTTCGTCGCCGTTCAGCAGCGCGGTGTTCGCGGGGGTGCCGATCAGCGTGTCACGCGTGTCGAAGTCAAAGAAGAAACTGGTGGGCAAGGTGGCCTCGCCCTTGCGCATTTCCACGAGATGCGGCTGGCCGTCGCGCAGATAGCCCACGGCAGAGTTGGACGTGCCGAAATCGATACCCAAAGCGGAAGAAGTTGTCGGCATGGCGCTGTCCTGATGCGTGTGAAGAGGCGCGAGGGGTAGTTGTTGAGCGATGAGTCGTCAAGGTGGGGAAAGGCGCTTGTGATATGGCTTGTCGAATCACCATACAGATATGTATGGTTGAGGCCGTGCAGGAGGCGGTATGACAAAGAAGGTCAGCAAAGCAGATTGGGTGGCGCATGGTTTTTTGGTGCTGAAAACCAAAGGCCATGGCGCCTTGAAGGCCGACAGTATGGTGCGGGCGATGGGCGTGTCGCGGGGCAGCTTCTATTGGCATTTCAAATCGGTGGAGGCCTTTGAGGATGCGGTTTTGGCCGCGTGGCGTCAGGATATCACCGAGGCGCAGATTGCTGAGCTGGAGGCCTTGCAAGCGGCGGGCCAGCCCTTGGTCGAATTGATCCGGCGGGTGCTGGACATCCCGCAAGAGTTGGAGGCGGCGGTGCGCGCTTGGGCGCAGAATGATGCGCGGGCGGCAGAGGCTGTGGCAGCGGTAGATGCCTTGCGGATTGGGTTTATGGCCAAGGTGATTGCAGCGGCTGGTGTGCCCACGGATGAGGCGCGCCATCGGGCGGTGTTTCTGGCGTGGGCTTATGTGGGTCGGGCGGTCTCGCCAGAGTTGGTGCACATGTTGGGGCCGCGTGCAGCAGAGGATTTGGGGCAGTTGTTTTTACAATCAGGATTGGAAGCGTCATGAAGCCGGTGATTTTGGAACATTCCTATGAGGCCGCGCCAGAGCGGGTTTGGGCTTTGGCCACGGATTACGCGGCCTTGGCGCAGGTCTGCGCGGGTGTGGTTGCCTTTGAGGGCTTGCCAGAGGGGCGCACCTATACGGGGCAGCAGGTTGAGGTGATGGTGTCGTTGTTTGGGAAGTTGCCTGCGCAGCCCTACGAGATGGAGGTTGTTCTGTGTGATGATGAAGGCTTTGTGCTGCAATCGTCGGAGCGCGGGGCAGGTGTTAAGTCTTGGCGGCATCGTTTGACAGTGCGCGCGGATAGGGCGGGTAGTGTGTTGCGCGATGAGATCGAGATTGAGGCGGGCTTGATGACGCCGCTGTTTCGGATGTGGGCGCGGTATTTATATGGGCGGCGGCACGAGCCTCGGGTGGCGAT
Source organism: uncultured Paracoccaceae bacterium (assembly GCA_947499725.1). Classification (GTDB taxonomy): domain Bacteria; phylum Pseudomonadota; class Alphaproteobacteria; order Rhodobacterales; family Rhodobacteraceae; genus Cognatishimia. The sequence continues at coordinate 555,681 of CANMPK010000002.1, forward strand.
GCTGGCGGAGGGGCTGTTTTAGGAACGCAAAACGCGCGCCAGTTGCCTGACGCGCGTTTCTTGTTTGTTAGGCTCTAATATTAGCTTTGAGAGCCGTCGATGTTGCCGATGTTCAGGAAGATTGTCTCGCCTGAGTGATCGTCGACACCGTCGTTGTCGGTGGAGAAGAAGGCAGTGCCGTCTTCGAAGATCGCCAGACCTTCGACCTTGTCGAGAACGTAGCCGCCTGTAGACCTCAGATCAGACAGCAGGTCGCGGACCAGTTCTTTTTTCACAACTGGCAGCTCGCCGCCCAGTGGGGCTGGAACCATCTCGGATAGGGCCACTTTGTAGATCTTTTTGGTGACCGCGCGGTGATCGTGCTGGTTGTCACGCTCGACGATGTAGACGTAATCGCCATGCGCTACGATTTCAGACAGACCAACCCAACCAGTCGCTGGTTCTGCTTTTTCATATAGCACCGCGCCCCATTCTTCGGTTTCCAAGTTGTAGGACACCAGTTTCACGTGGTTCTTTGGGTCGTCGTTCCATTCGCGTTGAACGGCCATCCAGAGGGTGTCGCCTACCTTGGTGATGCCTTCAAAGCCAAAGCGTTTTTCGACCGCTGCGAGTTCCGCTGGGATGCCGATTTCGCCTGCGAGGTTTTTGATCTTACCCTCGGCGGACACATGGTAGATCGCGTGTGGGATCAGGCGTTCTGTGCGGCCTTCGGAGGCCACGTAGAAGCCGCCTTTGCCGTCCAGCGTGATGCCTTCCAGATCCAGCTTTTGGGCTGGGCCGGAGGTGCGCTCGATGCGGATGACATCAACGATCTTTGCAGGTGTCGCGGTGGTGTCGATTTTGAAGATGGAGGGTTGGAAGGCGTAGAAGCTGTCGTTCACAGCCCAAACGATACCGTCTTTGTCAGCCACCATGCCAGAGATCGCGCCCCAGCCGATCAGCTCGTCTGTGCCGGCGGATGTGAGGTGCGGGTAGGAAGCCGGTGCCTCTTGCTGTTCAAAGAGCATGACGTGCGCGCGGGCACCGCCGTCTTCGATCAGGTCTTTTTCGTTGGCAGAAACCAGCAGGTTACGCTCTGGGATCACAACATAGCCTTCTGGGCCAACGCCGGATGGCAGAAGCTGTGTCAGAACTGGCGCGGCTGGGTTTGTGACGTCGTAGACGCCCACAACAGACGCGCGCTCTGCACCGACGAACACATATGGTGTGCCGTTGAAGTTGCCGAAGGTGACGGATTCAGGCTCTACGCCTTTGGCGTCGGAGCGTTTGTCTGGGTAGTGGCCGATTTCGATGATGGCTTTTTCGAAGTCTGTACCGGATTCATACACAACGTCGCCGTTTTTGTTGAAGATCGTCCAACCGCGGGAGCCGCCGTTGTAATCGCCTTCGTTGGCTGTTGCGAAATGGGTGTCGTCGATCCACGTCACCGCGTCAGGCTCGCGCAGGCGACCTGCTTGGCTTTCGGTGAAGATCAGCGCGCCGCGTTCGTCTGTGGCGTCGATGCCTTCCAGATCAACGGAACCGGCGGAGAAGTGGTTGATCACCTCGCCTGCTGCAGAGACCACAACCATGTGGTTGTTTTCTTGCAGGGTGATGACTGTCTCGCCCAGATCGTTGATGGAGACATATTCAGGCTCTGGATCGGAGCCGGCGATCTCTGCCAGACCTGTCAGATCCACCATTTTCATGGAGGAACAATCCAGACCGGCGTCTGTTGTGTTCACCAGAACCAAGTTGCCCGCTGGCAGCTGTGGGATCAGGCCGTCGTTCAGGTCTTCGTCGCGCTCGTTCTCGATGGCAACGGCGATGAACTTGCCGTCTTTCGATGCCGCGATGGAATCTGGCTGGCCGCCCAAATCACAGGACGCCAGTGTTTCGCCAGTGGCGACGTCGATGGCATCCAGTTGACCGGATGGGGCTGTGTAGCTTTCGGATGTGTTTACGCCTGCATAGGCCGTGGTGCCCACGATCGCGACGGATGTTGGCTCGCCTGGCAGAGCGATGTTGCCCAGTGGCTTTGGGTTCGCGGCATCGGTGATGTCGATGCGGCCCAGAGTGCCCAGTGGGCTGTCTGTATAAACCAGCGTCATGCCGTCTGCTGTGGCGGCGATGATTTCGGCAGATGTTTCGGCGGAACGATCTTCGCCTTCGGCCATGTTCATGGCTGTTGGGAAAGAGGCGATCCGGTTAAAGTTCATTTCGGCATGGGCCAGACCAGCGGTCATGGCGACGGCCGATGTCAGGCAAAGAAGACGCGCAGACATCCTGAGCTCCTTTATGTGAAGTTATGCTCGGGTGGATGGCTTTGCGGGATGACGTAAGGGTAACGCCCCTATGATGGTTTCACGACAGTTCTGTAATGGAAATGTTACAGCGTGGGGTTGGCTTGCCGGTAAGTGGGGCGCGTGTCGTTTGGCGCTGGGCTGGCCAGATAGACGCCGCGGGCAATGGCGCGGGCAAGGCAGGTGGCGGCGGCGTGGCCGAGGTATATAGAGTCTAATATAGGGTCTTTCAGCGGTTTTGCCCCTGAGGTGGCCGCAAAGACCAGATCGCCATCCATGGGCGTGTGGCTGGGCTGAAGCGCGCGGGCCATGCCGTCGTGGGCGGCGGTGGCGAGGCGGGTGCACTCGGCTTTGGAAAGGTCCGCATCGGTGGCGATTATGGCGATGGTGGTATTTTGCGTGCTGAATTTGGTGGGTGGCCAGTGAGGGCTTGCTTTGGGGGCTGGGCCGAGGCCGCCGAACTCTTCGTCGATTTCATGCGGGGCGGCGTGGAAGTGGGGGCTGCCGGAGGGGGTGGCATCGCCAAGGGCGTTCACGGCCACAAGTGCGCCAACGGTGTGGCCGCTTGGGGTGATGATGGACGCCGATCCTAGCCCGCCTTTCAAGCTGGCGGTTGTGGCACCGGTGCCTGCGCCTGCTGTGCCCAGATCAAACTGCGTTTTGGCCTGTATTAGAGCCTGTTTTCCCAGATCATAGTAGGGGCTGCGGGTGAAGGATTTGTCGCCCCCATTGGTGAGATCAAACAAGATCGCGGCGGGCACGATAGGCACGGTTTGATCGCCCACAGCGAAGCCTTTGCCTTGGGCGCGCAGGGCGTCTGCCACGCCAGAGGCGGCATCTAGCCCAAAAGCGGACCCGCCAGAAAGCACCAGCGCGGTCACCTGCTGCACGGTTTTGTCGGGGGCCAGAAGATCGGTTTCGCGTGTGCCGGGGGCGCCGCCCATCACGTGCACGGCGGCGGTGAAGGGGTGATCGGCCGTGAAGACCGTGGTGCCGGATTTGAGCGCATCATCTTGCGCGTTGCCGACCTTGAAGCCAGAGACATCCGTGATCAGATTATGGGCACCTGTTTGCATCTGCGATCTTTTCCCCTTGTTTGATCGCAGCGTAACGGCTGGATTGCTTTGGGTAAATCGTGTGTTGCTGGGTTTGCCGGTTTGATCCCAGCGTAAAGCTCGCTATGCAGGATGAAAGGAGATTGATCATGGTTGCCATGTTTCGCCTGATGTTTATCGGCTTTCTGGTACTGAGCGTTGTTTATCTTGCGCTGTCCTTTTATGCGCGCACGGGCAAACGGCAGGCTTTGTATCGCGAATTTGCCGAAGATGGTGGGCAAGGGGATGCTGAAACCTTTGTACAAAAGGGCTTGCAAGATTATGAGAAACGCTTACGTCGCAAATTGATTTTGGGTGTTTATGTGGTGCCGCTGGGCGTGGTGGCCTTGATGATCTACCTAACGAATTTTCACTAAGGGGGCCGTAGATGGCTTACGTTAAATGGGTTTTCTGGGGCAGCTTTTGGCTGCTGATTGGCGGCGTGTTGCATTACACCCTGCCGCAAACGGACATCGTACGAGTGGTGGAGACCGAAGTGCGGCGTGTGGATTTCGGGGAGAACTCGATCTTTTGGGCCTCGGCGGATGCAGGCAATGCGCAGACCGGCAGCCGTGATGTGTTCTTTATCCAGAGCTTCTATGACAACGACAAACCGATGGTGTACCGCAATGAAGACACGGGTTGGGGCTGGCCGCCGTATTTCAAATTCGACACGGCGAATTTGCAGACCGAAGCGACAGATCTGAAATCCGCCAAGGCGGCGCCGCAGTGGGTGGCCGTGCGCCATTACGGGTGGCGTAATGAGTTCCTGTCGATCTATCCGAATGCGGTGAATGTGAAACCTGTGGCGAGCCCAGATGTGCGGATTATTCCGTGGATGAACATCATCATTCTGACGATCCTTGCTGCCATTGCTTGGGCGATCCGTGTGCGGTGGATCCGCTTCCGCGAGGCGCGGATTGATCCGGTGCTGGAGGATGTGGGCGATGGCTTCGCGGATGCGGGTGATAGCCTGTCCGCAGGACGCAGCAAGCTGCGCGGATTGTTTGGCGGTAAGAAGTAAACTGCTGACCTGATCGAGATTTGGAAAACCCGCCTGATGCAGGCGGGTTTTGCTTTGTTAGGGTCTGATTTGCCCCTCCTCAACACAACCCGTTATTCGCCGCGCTGTATTTGATCAGGGGTTTGTTTTTGCCTGATGGGTAGGCCTTGGAAAAGTAGATTGCGGGTTTGTCGCGGCGTTTGCCGGACCAGTAGGCGAGCAGGTAGGCTTTATCTTCTCTCTCTAGGTATTTGTCGGCGTTTTTGAGCATGCAGGCGCATTGGCTGGCGGTGACGTGGCCTTTGGCTTTGATGTCGGCGCTTTTGCAGAGCTTGGCGTTATTGGCGAGCGCTGGGCTGGCAAGGCAAGTGGCGGCGATCAGGGCTATGGTGAAAATGCGCATGGGTGGGGCCTTTGGCGTTGGTGTTTCGCCAAAGGATAACAAAGCGCGTTTTCAAAATGATGAAAGCTCAGCGCATGCCGTAGTAGAGGCCCACGGTGTGTTCGGCCTCGGCAAAGAAGAGCCAGCGGCTGGTGGCCACGCCTGCGATGTGGCTGAGGACGGCCAAAAGCGCGAAAACATGGGTGAAGGGCAGAAGAAGAAGGATCACCGGCAGGACGGCCATAAGACCCAGCGAGATGATCCGCAGTTTCTGGGCGTGTTTGCGGCCGATCACGTGGATGAATTCGCGCATCAGGTAGTTGGGCGATGTGTGGGGGTGGGCCATGGAGCGGACCTCGCCGCGGTCGCCAAGGCCTGTTGCCGTGCCGAGGGTGGAGCCGCTATCGGCAAAGGCGCTGTCGCCTTGTTTCCACCAGAGCAATTGCACGGCGGTTGTGATCAGAAGTAGGATCAGCGCGATGGTGACGCGGCCTGATAAGAGCGCGCCGCCGGTGATGGCGTAGCTGAGATAAAGCAGGCTGGTGAGAGGCGTGTTCCAGCGGGGAATGGTTTCCAGTTGGGCGTAGATCATCGAGGTGGTGAAGACCGTGCCCAGCGAGAGCAGCGCGCCGATCCAACCCAGATGTGGGATATGGGTGTCAAAGAAGATCAGTGCGGCTGCGTAGAGCCCCATGACGAACAGGGCAGCCACGGCGCAGACGCCTTCGCGCGACAGCCAGCTTGTGCGCCATTGGGTGAAGGCTTTGAGGGCGCGCTCTGGGTGGCCTAGATGAAAGGTGGATGAGATCAGTCCGCCACAGGCAAAGCCGAAGGCAATCAGGAACCACCAGAAGGCGGCCCAGCCCTTTGCAGGGCTCGCATCAAAGCCGAGCCATGCCAGCAGGCCAAAGCCAAGGCCGGAGAAGGTGGTGAAGATGATGACAGAGGGTGCTGGATGCATGTTACACCTCTTCTTTGCTGTCGCCCGGCAGGCGAGAGAGTTGCTTGTCGATCCAGCCCAAGAGACCTTTGGCCTCGTCTGCGACGGGCTCTAGGAAAGGGGCGAGGATGCTTTCGTCGTCCCAGCTGTCTTTGGGGCGTGGGGGTAGGTATTTGTTGACCGGCGCTGTGCCGAGTTCTGGCATCAGGTCCATGCCGCCGCGTTCTGCGGTGAGTTTGGAGACATTGCTGTCAGGGTCCGCGAAATCACCGAAGTGGCGCGCGCCGGCGGGGCAGGTGCGTACGCAGGCGGGCGTGCGGTCTACCTCGGGCAGGTTTTCGTTGTAGATGCGATCCACGCAGAGGGTGCATTTCTTCATGACGCCCTCTTCTTGGTCAAGCTCGCGTGCGCCATAGGGGCAGGCCCAGGCGCAGAGGCCGCAGCCGATGCAGTCTTGCTCGTTCACCAAAACAATGCCGTCTTCGGCGCGTTTGTAGCTGGCGCCTGTGGGGCAGACCGTGACGCAGGGCGCGTTTTCGCAATGCAGGCAGGATTTGGGGAAATGCACCGTTTGGGCGGATTGGCCTTCGGCTTGCACCTCGTAGGAATGCACGCGGTTTAGGAAGGTGCCCATGGGTTCTTCGCCGTAGGGGCGTTGATCGGACAGGGGGGCGCCGTAGTTTTCGGTGTTCCAGCCTTTGCAGGAGATCACACAGGCGTGGCAGCCCACGCAGGTGTCGAGATCGATGACAAGGCCGAGTTTCTTTTCGGTGCTGGTTGGAAGCGAAGTCATAGGTGGCTGTCTCCTGTTTGGGGGAGAGGGCTGGATGGGATGTTTTGGGGCGCTGCCCCAGACCCCGAGGTATTTGGATCAAGAAGAAGCATATGGGTCATTTGCCGACCTTCCATGCGAGTTTGCTTGGGCCTTTTTCCACGGGGGAGTCGATGGGCGGGAAGGCGGGTTGCGCTTCGGCGGGGGCGTCGACCTTTTCGATCTTCACGCGCAGGTCAAACCATGCGGCTTGGCCTGTAATAGGGTCTGAATTTGACCAGCGCAGCCCGTCGCCTTTGGGGGGCAAAAGCTCGTGGATGAGGTGGTTGAGCAGGAAGCCTTTTTTGGTTTCCGGTGCGTTGTCCTCTAGCGCCCAGGCGCCTTTGCGTTTGCCGATGGCGTTCCATGTCCAGACGGTGTTTTCGTTGAGCGCCGCTTGGTGTTCGACAGGCACAGTGATGGTGCCGTGGGCTGAGGAGACTTTGGCCCAGTCGCCGTTTTCAAAGCCGTGTTCCTGCCAGAGTTTGGTGGGCAGGTAGAGCGGGTTGTGACCGTGCAATTGGCGCAGCCATGCGTTTTGGCTGCCCCAGCTGTGATACATGGCCATGGGGCGCTGGGTGAGGGCGTGGATCGGGTATTCATTGGTGTCGATCTGGCCGTCTTCCAGCGGTTCGTACCAGATGGGCAGCGGATCCATTGTGGTGCGGATGCGCTCGCGCAGGTGTTCTGGCGGTTGGCGGTCGCCATGGCCTTCGGCGGCGCGTTGGAATTTGCGCATGGGTTCGGAATAGAGCTGGAAGAGGTAGGGTTGGGGGGCATCGTAGAGACCCAGATCCACGGCCCACTCTTGGTAGGCTTTGTTCCATGGTTTGTAGTAGCGCGCCTCGTCTGGGACGTGGTGCACGTGGAAGCCGCCGTTTTCGATATAGGCGTCCATTTGGTTGGGGTTTACATCGCCACGGCCGGTTTGATCGCCGTTTTCGCCGCGGAAGCCAGACAAGGGGCCAATGCCCGGTTTGCGTTCGTGGTTGACGATGTAGTCGGCGTAGTCTTTCCACTTTGGGGTGCCGTCTTCCTTCATGAAACCCTTAAGGCCCACGCGGCTGGCCAGTTCGATCAGCACGGATTGGAAGCCGCGGACATCGCGGTCGGGTTCGATCACGGGCCAGCGGATGGCATCGGCCGCGCCGTCGGCTTCGCAGATGGGGCGATCGAGCAGCGAGATACAGTCGTGGCGTTCCAGATAGGTGGTGTCTGGCAAGATGAGGTCGGCATAGGCGACCATTTCAGAGCTATAGGCATCGGAATAGATGATGCGCGGGATGCGGTATTTGCCGTCGTCGTCACGGGCGGAGAGCATTTCCATCACGCCTTTGGAATTCATCGACGAGTTCCACGACATATTGGCCATATACATGAACAGCGTGTCGATCTTGTAGGGGTCTTGGGCATAGGCGTTGGAGATCACCATATGCATCATGCCATGGGCAGACATGGGGTGTTCCCAGCTGAAGGCTTTGTCGATGCGTTTGGGGGTGCCGTCGTCTTCGATCTGCAAATCTTCGGGGCCGCGTGGGAAACCAAGGTGTGGGCCATCTAGGGCGCGGCCTGGGCGGCCGTGACCGTGGGGTGTTGGGTGGGCTTCAAGCGGTTTGGGGTAAGGGGGTTTGAAGCGGAAGCCTCCGGGGACTTCGACGGTGCCGAGGATGATTTGCAGGATGTGCAGGGCGCGGCAGGTTTGGAACCCATTCGAATGGGCCGAGATGCCGCGCATGGCGTGCATCGATACCGGCCGGCCTGTCATGGTCTTGTGGGTTTCGCCGCGGAAGTCTGTCCATTCTTGATCAAGCTCGAAGGCTTCTTCGAAGGCAACGCGGGCCAGTTCTGCGGCGATGGTTTTGATCTTTTGCGCGGGGATGCCGCAGCGCTCTGCGACGGCTTCGGGGGCGTATTGGGGATCGAGGTATTTCTCGATCATATGGGCCATGACGGTGGTGTAGCTTGTGCCGGCCTTGCGGAAGCTGGCGGCCAGATTGGGGCGCACATCTTTCTGATCAAAGGGCGTGAGCTTGCCAGTGGTGCTGTCGATCACCAGCACCTTATCGTCGTCATCGCGCAGCAAAAGCCCTGTGTTCGGGTCTATTAAGGCAGGAGCGTTGGTGTATTGCGCCAGATACGTCAGGTCGATTTTACCAGCTTTTAGCAGCTCGTGCACAAGGGCGAGGATGAACAGACCGTCGGTGCCGGGGGTGATCCCGACCCACTCGTCAGCCACAGCGTTATAGCCGGATCGCACGGGGTTCACGCCGATCACCTTGGCGCCGCGCGCTTTGATTTTGCCGATGCCCATTTTGATGGGGTTGCTGTCGTGATCTTCGGCGACGCCAAAGAGCATGAAGAGCTTGGTGTGATCCCAATCCGGTTGGCCAAATTCCCAGAAGGCGCCGCCCATTGTGTAAATGCCGCCTGCGGCCATGTTCACAGAACAGAAGCCGCCGTGGGCGGCATAGTTGGGTGTGCCGAAGTTTTGCGCCCAGAAGCTGGTGAAGCTTTGCGATTGGTCGCGACCGGTGAAAAACGCCAGTTTGTGGGGCGCGGTTTCGTGGAGTTCTGTGAGCCAGCCGACGGCGGTGCTCATGGCTTCTTCCCATGAGATTTCCACGAACTCGCCAGAGCCGCGCGGGCCGACGCGTTTGAGTGGCTTTTTCAGGCGAGACGGCGCGTTGACCTGCATGATGCCTGCCGAACCTTTGGCGCAGAGCACCCCTTGGTTGACCGGATGATCGCGGTTGCCTTCGATATAGGCCACCTTTCCGTCCTTCATATGCACGTTGATGCCGCAACGGCAGGCGCACATGTAGCATGTGGTTTTGCGGATCTCGTCAGAGACCGGAGGAGAGGTGTTGATCTTAGGTTGCTTGAAGTTCATCTGGCGTCCTTAGAAGGGGGTTGTGCTTAGGTCAGGAAGTGGATCCCCAGCAGAATGAAAATTGCGATGAAGATGGTTTCTACGACGAGCAGGGCGATGGCTGCTCCGCCGACGGAAAGCACCTGTTTGAGGTTGGATTTCATGCCCACGGCGGCAATGGCGATCAGTAGGAACCAGCGGGAGCTTTGGCCTAGAAAGTCGCTCAGGGCCGTTGGGATCACGCCGAAGGAATTCAGCGCGGCAAGGATCAGGAAGCCCACCACGAAGCTGGGCAAGATGGGCGGGCGTTTGTCGGTTTCGGAACGCGCGCAAACGCGGCGGATGATCAGGGATGCGACCAGCACGATGGGGGCCAGCATGGCGACGCGGAAGAGTTTCACGAGCGTTGCTGTCTCGCCTGCCTCGGTGGAGACAGAAAAGCCTGCGCCGACCACTTGGGCGACGTCGTGAATGGTGCCGCCGAGGAAGATGCCGCCTGCGACGTCATTGAGTTGCAGTTGGTTCACCAAGATCGGGTAGGCGATCATGGCGAGGGTCGATAGGACAGTGACGCCCATGACCGTGAAGATCAGCCGCTCTTCAGAGCGTTCATCGCGCGGTAGGATGGCGTTGATGGCCATAGCGGCGGACGCGCCGCAGATGGCGACGGAGCCTGCGGTGAGAAAGGCAAAGCGCCATTTGTGGCCAAAGAAGCGGGCGATGGCCATGCCAAAGGCGATGGTGGCCAGAACGCCCGCGATGACCATGGCGATCAGATCAAAGCCAAGGCCCGCCATCAGGCTAAAGGAAATGCGCGCGCCCAGAAGCGCCACGCCAAAGCGCAACATGAATTTCGCAGCAAAGCCGATGCCGTCGACGGCTTTGCCTTCTTCGCCCAGAAAGCTGACAGCGATGCCCAGCAAGAGGGCCAGCAGCATGGCGGGGGTGTCGTAGTGTTCGGACAGGAACTTTGCGGCAACCGCGACGGTGATGGCCACCATGACGCCGGGGAACAGAAGGCGCATGTGGTCGATCAAAGCGTCGATCTTTTGGATTTGGGTCATAAACGGGGCTCGGTCAAAAGGCTGTGGGCGTTCGGCGCGGTTGGGCGCGAATCTATTGTTGCTTTGCTGGGTGTATCAATTGAGAAGCAATCTGGCGGCTGGCCGAGTTGGTGCATTCTGTAGGTGAAGCCTAATGGGTGTTGCCATGTAGGTGGGGAACGGTCCTCATGACCCGCGCCGATCGAAAATGGGCGGAACGCGATGGGTAAAACAATTCGCGTTTTTTGTAGGGTCATTTTGGGTTAATTTCCTCCTAATTTATACATGAACGGAAAAATTTACCGGATCGTCAAGGGGGGGAGCGGTATTTAGGACCGTTTCCCTGCTTGCAAAGCGGTGACGGCAATCATTTCGGTGACATCCTCGGCCGAGCAGCCCCGTGAGAGGTCGTTGGCGGGTTTGGCGAGGCCTTGCAGAACGGGGCCGATTGCGCTGTAGCCGCCTAAGCGTTGGGTGATTTTGTAGCCGATGTTTCCGGCGTCAAGATTGGGGAAGATCATCACATTGGCACGGCCCGCCACACGGCTGTCGGGGGCTTTGCGCGCGCCGACGGAGGCGGTGAAGGCCGCGTCAAACTGCAGTTCGCCTTCGATGCGCAGATCGGGTGCGTCGGCTTGTAGGGCCTCGGCGGCGGCGATGACTTTGTCGACCTTTGGATGTTCTGCGCTGCCTTGGGTGGAAAAGGACAGCATCGCGATGCGGGGCTTTTCGAGCAGCAGATCCGTGCAGGATTGGGCGGAGGCTTTGGCGATCTCGACCAGTTCTTCCACCGAAGGATCAATCACCAGCCCGCAGTCGGAATAGACCATGGCGCGGGCGCCTTCGGGGGCGTCTTCTGGCGGGTACATCAGGAAGAAACTAGACACTAACTTGGTGTTTTCCGCCAATCCGATGATCTGGATGGCGTTGCGCACGATTTCACCCGTGGTGTAGACCGCGCCGCCGACTGTGCCGTCGGCCTGCCCATGTTGCACCAGCATCGCGGCGTATCCGACAGGGGTTTGCACGGCGGCGCGGGCACCTTGAAGATCAATGCCTTTGTGTTTGCGTTTTTCAAAGTACGCCTGCGCGAACCCGTTGATCAGATCCGAGGTTTTAGGATCGTGGATCGTGATGCCTTGGGGCGGTTCGGCTGTGCCGGTTTGCGTGGTGAGTTCGGTTTGGATATCTGCCAGCGTACCGACCAGAATGATCTTGGCCAGAGCTGCAGATTGAGCGGCGAGCGCCCCCGCGACAATGCGGGGGTCGCTGCCTTCGCTTAGGGCAATGGTCGCCGGTTGGGCGGGCGGGGACTGCATCAGCAGAGCCTTGGGCAGCTGTGTCATTGTCCCGCCGTCCATTGCTTATTGGCTGCGCATGTCGTCGCGGCTGATGCCGGCGACGGAGACTGGCTTTTTCATCGCGTCGCGACGGAAAGGTTCGCCCAGCTCTTGGTTCAGCATGACTTCGATGAAGGTGGTTTTCTTCTCGTCCATCTGGCGCTTGACCGCTTTGGCCAACTCGTCTGTCAACTCGCCCATGGAATAGACCGCAACGCCTTCGACGCCGCAGGCTTTTGCGATGCCCGCGTAAGAGACTTCTTGGGACAGTTCTGTGCCCACGAAGTTGTCGTCGAACCAGAGCGTTGTGTTGCGCTTTTCTGCGCCCCATTGGAAGTTGCGGAAGATCACCATGGTGACGGCAGGCCAGTCATCGCGGTTCACGGAAACCATTTCGTTCATCGAAATGCCGAAGGCACCGTCGCCCGCAAAGCCCACAACAGGCACCTCAGGTTTGCCGATTTTCGCGCCAACGATGGCTGGGAAGCCGTAGCCACAGGGGCCAAACAGACCCGGCGCAAGGTATTTTCGGCCTTCGTCAAAGGATGGGTAGGCGTTGCCGATCGCGCAGTTGTTGCCGATGTCGGAAGAGATGATCGCTTCGCGTGGCAGGGCGGATTGGATCGCGCGCCATGCCATACGTGGGGACATCTTTTCTGGCTCGCGGCCACGAGCGCGTTCGTTCCATGTGGTGCCCGGGTCATCGTCTTCGTGATCCATCGCTGTGAGCTGCTGCGCCCATGCGGTTTTGGCATCAGAGATGGTGTTTTTCCGTGTGTCGCGATCTGTGTCGCCTGCTGTGTCAGACAGGCGTGCCAGAATGCCCTGCGCGACTTTCTTGGCGTCGCCTACGATGCCCACACTAACCGGTTTGGTCAGGCCGATGCGGTCTGGGTTGATATCAACCTGAATGATCTTGGCTTGAGTTGGCCAATAGTCGATCCCATAGCCCGGCAGGGTGGAGAATGGGTTCAGGCGTGTGCCGAGGGCCAGAACAACGTCTGCCTTGGCGATCAGTTCCATACCTGCCTTAGAGCCGTTGTAGCCCAATGGGCCAGCAAACAGCGGGTGCGAGCCTGGGAAGGCGTCGTTGTGTTGGTAGCCGACACAGACTGGGGCTGTGAGGCGTTCGGCCAATGCGGCGGAATCGTCGATGGCCCCGGCCAGAACAACGCCTGCACCGTTCAGGATAACTGGGAATTTCGCGCTGGACAGAAGGTCTGCGGCTTTGGCCACGGCCTCGTCGCCGCCCTGTGGGCGTTCGAAGTCCACGATGGCTGGCAGGTCGATGTCGATCACTTGGGTCCAGAAGTCACGCGGCACGTTGATCTGCGCTGGGGCAGAGGCGCGTTTGGCTTGCAGGATCACGCGGTTCAGAACTTCGGCCATACGGGATGGGTCGCGGACCTCTTCCTGATAGGCAACCATGTCTTCCAAAAGCGCCATTTGCTCGACCTCTTGGAAGCCACCTTGGCCGATGGTTTTGTTCGCCGCCTGTGGCGTGACGATCAGAAGTGGAGTGTGGTTCCAGTAAGCTGTTTTGATCGGGGTGACCAAAGAGGTGATCCCCGGACCGTTCTGCGCCACCATCATGGACATTTTGCCTGTCGCACGGGTGTAGCCGTCGGCCATCATGCCGGCGTTGCATTCGTGGGCACAGTCAAAAAAGGTGATGCCAGCTGCCGGAAACAGATCAGAGATCGGCATCATGGCAGAGCCGATAATGCCAAAGGCGTTATCGATCCCATGCATCTGAAGCACTTTGACGAATGCTTCTTCGGTGGTCATTTTCATTTGGAGCTCTCCTGAAGAACGGGAAAAAGGGCGCGTTTTACGCGGATTTGATTAGATTAGGGGGAGTCTTTTAGGACCAATAGGGCCACATTTTGATCGGGATATAGCCAGTCTGTCACAAAGAGCAGGTTAGCTGCGCAGGGTTTCGGCGATGATGCGGATGCCCTCTGGGATGCGTGATGCTGGAATTGAAGAATAGGCCAAGCGGTAGAACTCGCGCGGGCGGTGGGTGCCGTTAAAGAATGGGCGGCCCGGTTCGATAAGCACACCGCGGGTCAGGAGTTCTGCATATAGCTCTTCAGTATCCACGCCGCGGGGCGCGCGCATCCAGAGAGAAGACCCGCCATGCGCGCCTTGTCCGGCAATGGAGAGCCCGTTTTTCTGTATGGCAGTTTGCATGGCTGTGTGACGTTCAGATAGGGCAATGCGCAGGCGGCGGATTAGGGCGTCGTAGTGGCCTAAGGACAGGAAGTAAGCAGCGGTGCGCATGGTGTGGCCCGGAGGGTGGCGCAGGACGGATGCGCGCAGGGCACGGGCTTCTCGGATGAACTCTTCGGAGCCGACAAGATAGCCAAGGCGCAGGCCGGGGAAAATGGATTTGGAGAAGCTGCCCACGTAGATCACGCGTCCGTCTGTATCCAGTGACTTCAGGGCTGGAGAGGGCGTGTTGAGGAAGGACATTTCAAATTCATAGTCGTCTTCCACGATCACCGCGTCCAATTCACGCGCGCGATCCAGCAGAGCTTGCCGACGGGTCATGGGCATGGTGGCTGCGGTGGGGCATTGATGGCTGGGCGTGGTGAAAATCACATCGGTTTGCGGGGGGATGGCGTGGGGCGGAAGGCCGTCTTGGTCAACAGGCAAAGGCGCTATGTGACAGCGCGACTGGGTGAGAATGTCGCGTAGGGCGTGATAGCAAGGGTCTTCGATCGCTACAGTGCGGCGTTGGGTGAGCAGCACTTGCGCGGTGAGCCACAGGGCGTTTTGCGCGCCGAGGGTGATCAGGATTTCCTGCGGGCGCGCAGCGATGCCGCGGCGGGGCAGGGTGTGGCGCGCGACGAATTCGACGAGTCGTGGATCGTCTTGATCGCTGTAATCCGTTGTCAGGGATGTAAAATCTTTTTGCCCCAAAGCTTGCAATGCGCAGAGGCGCCAGTTGGCGTGATCAAACAGCGAGCTGTCGGCTTGGCCATAGATGAAGGGGTATTTGTGTTCAGCCCAGTTCAGCGGTTTGGATGGGGTGTCTCCACCAGAGAATTTGCGGCCAATCGCGCGGGACCAATCGACGTTGTCAGCGGACTGACGAATGGCTTGGAAGGGCGGCGGTTCTGGTGCGTTTTCAGAGACGTAATAGCCAGAGCGCCCTTTGGAGGAGAGGTATTCATTCGCCTGCAATTCGGTATAGGCCAGCGTGACCGTGATGCGGCTGACGCCAAGGTGTTGAGAGAGCTTGCGGGTCGATGGAAGTTTCTCGCCTTTACGGAAGCGACCAGAGAGGATGCCTTCGGCGATCATCTGTTGGATCTGCGCCTGCAGGGTGCCCTGAAAATAGGGGTTCAAGAAAAATGTTTCGACAGAGATAGACATCGTGCGCCTTTCAACTGGACCTATGCGACGAAAATGTTGGCTCTATTGCCTCTCGAATTCAAGGATTTCGTTTGAAGGGTGTGTATATTTGAATTGTACAAATCGCCCCTTTCGAAGGTTGAAATGTACACTTGGGCAAACTGCCTATTCCGTGCGCAGTTTGAGTTGCAGTTCATTGCGCACGGCTTTCCATTCACTCGTCAAGATCGAATAGACCGCGATGTTCAGGGGCTGACCTTTGCGCGAAATCCGTTCGCCGCGTAGCGTGCCATCCAGTTGACCGCCCAGCGATTGGATGATGGCGCGGTGCTCTGTGTGATTGGATTGCGCCCGCATTTGAATGGTCTGGGCTTTCGCGAATTCAAAGCCATAGGAGAGCATCATGAGAAAGGTCTCGATGAGTTCCACTTCTGTCGGGCTGGCAAGCCAGATGTCTCCGATTTCGAGACGTTTGTGGGCGCGGTCGATGGCGCTGTATTTGACCATGCCGAGCGTTTCGCCAGAGGGGCGTTGAACTGTGTAGCTGATGCATTTCGCATCTGCCTGTTGTTCCAGCGCGAAAGACACTTCGTCGGCCATGTCGAAATCACGTGGCACACGGCAGCCTGCAGGCACGTGGTCAGAGGCCTGCGCCGCTTGGGCGAGGCCTTCGGTGTGTTTGTGCGTGAGAGGCGAGAGCGAAACATGTTGTCCGCACAGCGCCTTTGGTCGTGGCCACATAGACTCTAAACTTGTTTAAATCCGCCTGCACCAAGGCGCAGGCGGCGGGGATTAGCCGAAGACATTTGTAAGTGCAATGTCCACAGCGTTGGTAATTTGATCGATGTCCTGTTCGGTGGCGATCAGGGCCGGGCTGAAGCAGAGTGTATTGTTACGCCCCGGGATGGAGCGATTGGTGACACCGATGATCACGCCTTGCGCGCCGCAGTCTGCGACGACTTTTTGCGCGTCTGCTTCGTCGACCGGTTCTTTGGTGTCGCGGTCTTTGACCAGTTCGACCCCTTGGAACAGACCTTTGCCGCGCACATCGCCAATGACTTGATGTTTCTCCATTAAGGCCATCAGGTTTGCGTTCATACGCGCGCCCATTTTGGTGCAGTTTTCCAGCAGCTCTTCATCTTCGATGATCTGCATATTGGCCAAGGCCGCAGCAGGGCCGGCGGTGCAGCCGCCGAAGGTAGAGATGTCGCGGAAGTAGTTCATTGGGTCGTCGGCATCGTCTTTGAACATGTCAAAGACCTCTTCTGTGGTGACCATGCAGGCGATGGCGGCGTAGCCAGAGGCAACGCCTTTCGCCATGGTCACGAAGTCTGGTTTGATGCCGTAGTGCTGATAGCCAAACCATGTGCCGGTGCGGCCCACGCCACAAACGACTTCGTCGATGTGCAGCAGGATATCATATTGTTTGCAGATTTCCTGAACACGTGGCCAGTAGCCTTCGGGCGCTTCGATGACGCCGCCGCCTGCGGTGATCGGCTCAAGGCAGAGGGCGCCGATTGTGTCTGGGCCTTCGCGTAGGATGACCTCTTCGATCTGGTTGGCGGCTGCGATGCCGAAGTCTTCGCCAGAAAGATGATCTAGGCCAAGTTCGTGTTTGCGGTATTCCATGCAATGCGGCACGCGTACAAAGCCTGGTGCGAAGGGGCCGTATTGCGCGTTGCGCTCGTCTTGGCCGCCTGCGGACATGGCTGCCAAGGTGGAGCCGTGGTAATCGCGTTCGCGGTAGAGGATTTTGGTTTTTGTGCCGCCATATTTTTTATGGGCGATTTGGCGGACGAGCTTGAAGACTTTCTCGTTCGCTTCGGAGCCGGAGTTTGTGTAGTAGACCCGCGACATGCCGGGCATTTTGCTGATCAGTTTTTCTGCATAGAGCGCGCCCGGGATGGAGCCCGCGCTTTGGGCGAAATAGCAGAGCTGCATTAGTTGATCTTTGACCGCATCGCAGATGGTCTCGCGGCCATAGCCGACATTGACTGTCCAGACGCCACCGGACACGGCATCTAGAAACTCCTTGCCGTTCTGATCCCAGACGCGCATACCTTTGCCTTCGACGATGATGCGAGGGTCTGCAGATTCCAGAGGCTTATGCTGCAGCAGATGGTGCCAAACATTGGCTTTATCCGCGGCGACGACTCGGGAGAGATCATTTTCTTTTAACGTACCGTCCATTTTGGAAGACCTTGTAAATAAGCGCTTTTTGCGCGGCAAAATCTGGGGGAGCCCCAAGAATCTGGGGCGTTTGTGCAGCCAGTGTCGCCGTATTTTTGAGCAATTCCATAGGGCCAGAAAACTTGGCCTTTAAGTCCAGAATTTCGTGTGGATTTTGCTTAAAAAAGATCTTATTTCGCGTAAGTGTATGAATTTTATTGTCAAAAAATACTGTTGATATGCTTAAGTATTGCGTTGTTCTGCTTGGCTTTAAATGTTTTGGTGAAAAAAACGTTGATCGGTTGCCACTTTTCAGTTCGGATCGTGGCAGGAGCGGAAAAACTTTCGCCCATCCGCTAGGCAGCGGAAAAGACTGCGCGGATTTTTTAGCCATTTGGTGAAATGGCTCATTATGCACGGGAGCTAATGAAGATGAACTTTAAGAAACAATTTGCGACGATGGCCGCGACAGCTGCTTTGATGGTTGGTGCACAGGGTGCGCTGGCTGCGGGTCATGGTGACGAGATCACAGTTGGCTATTTCCTTGAGTGGCCGATGCCATTCCAGTTCGCCAAAGTGAACGGCACTTATGATGAAGAGCTGGGCGTCAAGGTAAACTGGGTCAGCTTTGACACAGGGACAGCGATGAGCGCGGCGATGGCGTCTGGCGACGTTCAGATTTCTGTCAGCCAAGGTGTTCCACCTTTCGTTGTGGCCGCATCCGCGGGTCAGGACATTCAGGTTGTTGATGTTGCCGTAAGCTATTCTGAGAACGACAACTGTGTTGTTGCAGAAGCGCTGGAGATCGACAAAGAGAGCACAGACGAGCTGGCCGGTAAGAAAGTTGCTGTTCCACTGGGGACTGCGGCGCACTTTGGTTTCCTGAAACAGATGAACCACTTCGGTGTTGATATTGGCGGTCTGGAAGTTGTGGACATGGCGCCTGCGGAATCCGCGGCGGCACTGGCGCAGGGCTCTATTGATATGGCCTGTGGCTGGGGTGGCGCGCTGCGTCGCATGAAAGAGCACGGCAACGTCCTGCTGACTGGCGCTGAAAAAGAAGAGCTGGGCATTCTGGTGTTTGACGCCACATCCGCACCTGCAAACTTTGTTGCGGAAGAAGGCGAGCTGCTGGCTAAGTTCCTGAAGGTGACTGCAGATGCGAACGCGATGTGGAACTCTGGTGAGAACACAGACAAAATGCTGCCAGTGATCGCGAAAGACGCGGGTATGGACGAAGATGCGACATTGGCAACAATGGAAACATTCGTCTTCCCAAGCCTGGAAGATCAGCTGACCGACAAATGGATGGCCGGCGGTATCTCCGATTTCATGAAAGGTGTTGCAGACGTATTCGTAGAAGCGGGTAGCATCGACGGTGCGCTGGATTCCTACGAAGGCACAGTGAACATCGCGCCTTTGGCGGCAGCGGGCGAGCTGTAAGCTTATAGACTTGGCCCTGCCGGTGCGCTGGCGGGGCCATTTCCTTCACTCTCTATTTGTACCAAATCACCATTTCTGTGGGTTTGGATTTATCAGCGAATACTTCTTCTTAGGAAAGGCGGACCATGACGGGACTGTCGATCAAAAGCATTTCGATGCGCTTTGATTTGCCTGATGGTGGGCATGTGCAAGCGCTTCAGGATGTGAACCTAGACCTGAAAGCAGGCGAACTGCTGAGCGTTCTAGGCCCATCTGGCTGTGGTAAAACCACATTGTTGAATATTGTCGCAGGGTTTCTCGCGCCGACCGAAGGTCAGGTTGTGTTGAATGGAAACCGTGTGGAAGGCCCTGATGCCGAGCGTGGCATGGTGTTCCAGCAGGGTGCCTTGTTTGAATGGATGAGCGTGCGTGAGAACGTGGGGTTTGGTCCGAGCATGAAGGGCATGCCGTCCGCCGAGAAAGCAGAGATCGTGGATCATCTGTTGGATGTGGTTGGCTTGCAGGACTTCAAAGAAAAGGCGGTTTACGAGCTGTCTGGCGGGATGCAGCAGCGTGTGTCTTTGGCGCGGTGTCTGGCGAATGACCCTGACGTGATCCTGATGGATGAACCGCTGGGCGCGTTGGATGCGTTGACGCGTGAGAAGATGCAGTCTTTGGTTCTGAAGCTTTGGAAAGAGACCGGCAAGACGATCATTTTGATCACCCACTCTGTGGAAGAAGCTTTGTTGCTGGGCGAACGTCTGTTGGTGATGGCGCCGCGTCCGGGGCGTATTCACAAAGAGTACCGTTTGCCATTTGCCGATCTGGGCGTGGGGCAGGATTTGCGGGAAGTGAAAAAACACCCTGAGTTCAACGAACGCCGCGAAGAGATCCTGGGCATGATCTGGGATATGGAAGAAGAAATTATGGGACGCTCGGAGGAATCGGCATGATACCGTTTTTGGTTTATCTCGCGATTTTCATCGCAGCTTTCTATGTGGTGCGTTACATCACGCAAAAGACCGCTATTCAGGATTACACATCCTTGAAGACAGTGACCTTTGGCGATGAAAGCGCGGTTCGGTCTAATCGGGCGGCCTCTGTTATCTCGATTGCGACGATCTTTGTGATTTGGGGGGCCTTTACGGGGTCGACCCTTTTGCCGAAGTTCATGCATGCGCCCGGTCCGTTTGTGGGTGACACGAGTTTCACTTACACGGCGGAACTGCCAGATGGCAGCACGGATGATGCGACGGTGTATTTCCATGTGCATGAAACCAATGCTGAACCGGTTGAGCGCGCGCTTGAGGACAGCGAAGGTTTTGCAAAGGATGACTTTGCAGCCGTGGCGATGTGGCGTTCCAAGCTTTTGCGTGTGGATCGCAATGATGATGTGACCAAATCTGACGGCGCTCAAGTTGTTGCGATTGACGGGCAAGCGATTGCGCCGGGTGAAAAGGTGGATGTGGCCGGTGGTACTGTGACCTTGTCTGACAAGGGCACGCCGAACTTCCAGCCGAGCACCGGTTGGCAAATGGAGCCAATCTGGCTGCCCTCCCCAGAAGCGGTTGTGAAACGCACGATCGATATTGCGAGCGAGGGTTTCCAAGGCTCGACCCTTTGGGAGCATTTGGGTTTCTCTCTGTATCGCGTTGTTCTGGGCTTTGTGCTTGGTGCGCTGGTGGGTATTCCGCTGGGCTATGCGATGGGTCTGAGCGATTGGTTCCGTGGCTGGTTTGATCCGATTGTGGAATTCATGCGCCCTGTGCCGCCATTGGCTTTGATCCCGCTGGTGATCATTTGGGCCGGTATTGGCGAGACAGGTAAGATTATCCTGCTTTTCTTGGCGGCCTTGTGGATTATGGCGATTGCCGCGCGCTCTGGTGTGTCGGGTGTGAAAATCTCGAAGGTGCATGCGGCGTATTCGCTGGGTGCGAGCAAGTTCCAGATCATGCGTCACGTGATTGTGCCGAACTCTTTGCCGGAGATCTTCACCGGTGCGCGGGTTGCGATGGGGGTTTGTTGGGGCACTGTTGTTGCGGCGGAATTGGTCGCGGCGGAAAAAGGTGCCGGTAAGATGATCGTTGCCGCGTCTAAGTTCCAGAACACCGATATCGTGATTATGGGGATTATCCTGATCGGGATCATTGGCTTCGGCATCGATGTATTGATGCGCTATGCCGAGAAGGTTCTGGTGCCATGGAAAGGCAAAGGCTGATTTCAGCCTGAGGCAGATATGCGAAAGGGCGGCTCTGCAGGCCGCCCTTTTTCGTTTGGTCTGTAATGTTTGGTTTATTTCGTCAGGATCAATTTGCCTGCGCGGGTGATGCGCAATGTGTAGATCTGATCGTTCAGAACGATGCGGGCCAAGCCGTTTTCGCCTGTGATGATTTTCGCGTCGTGAACTGGCGTGTCTGCGAACAGTTCAGAAATTGGTGTTTGGATATTCATGAGTCGTTTCCTCTCGCTGATTGCTCTATTTCTGACTAATTTAGTCGGGAGAGTCAATTCCTGAATTAAATAGTCGGGAATAAAAATGTTTAGATGCTGGCTTTAGGAGATTTTTGTGCCTAAGAGATTCCCAACTGAGTTGATGTTTTGCTGTGGCGCAGGGGAGTGGTGGCTATGTCTGATATGTTTTTGATTGCGGATATTGGTGGCACAAACACCCGTGTAGGCTTGGCGACAGAGGCTGGGCTGATGGCTGATACGTTGCAGCGGTTTCGCAATTCAGAGATGCCCAACTTTGAAGCGGTGCTTGAGCAATATTTGGCAGAGGTGAAACCTGGTAAGCTGCGCGGCGCTTGTGCTGGTGCGGCGGGCCCTGTGGAGGGCGGCGTTGCAACTTTGACGAACCTCAATTGGACAATTGACCGTAACGTGATGAAGGCCGTGAGTGGCGCTGAGTTTACGGATGTGATCAATGATCTGCCAGCACAGGGTTTGGCGCTGGATGAGCTGGCTGAGGACAACCTGCTGACGCTGAAAGAGGGGCTGGTGTCTGAGGGTCCGCGTTTGGTGGTTGGCTTGGGAACAGGGTTTAACATTGTTCCGGTTCATCGTGTCGGAGATGTTTTGTTGGCGCCCTCCTGCGAGGCAGGCCACGCAACGCTGCCGCATTGCAAGGACCAAGTGGCTTTGTGTGAGTGGTTGAAGGCTGAATGTGGTTATCCGTCGATCGAGGTGGCTTTGGCGGGGCAGGGCATTGAAAACATTTACCGTTTCCACAGCGGGCTGACTGCGAAAGCGCAGGACGTGATGCGTTTGGTTGAAGCGGCTGATGCCCATGCGCTTGCGGCGATTGCAGATTATGTGGCTTTGCTTGGTTCTGTGGTGGGAGACTACGCCTTGTCGCATTTGCCGTTTGGTGGGATCTACCTGACCGGCGGCGTGTCGCGTGCGGTTTCCCCTTACTTAGAGACATATGGCTTTGCCGATATCATGGCTGAAAAAGGTCGGTTCTCTGATCTGGCTGGGCGGTTTTCTGTGGCCTTGATTCAAGACGACTATGCCGCTTTGAAAGGCTGTGCTCGGCATTTAAGGCAACTCACGGCGCTTACTTGACCGAAGTCTCACTTTGCACCTTAGGGTTGTAGTGTTTGCTTTTCGCAAAAACTGCGTTGATTATGTTAAATACGAGGTGAGCGAGGCGCGTTCGCTGCGAGCAGCAGGTGCATTTTGATAGAAATTGATTGGTCCCCTTTGCGGGATGAATTCAAAAAATGGCGACGTCATGATTTGACGCTACCGATTTGGTGGCGGGACGATGACGCTGTGCGTCCTACATCTGCATTGGACCGGTTGTATGCCTTGTCTGAAGAGTATCAGGTTCCGATTCATTTGGCCGTCATCCCGCGAGAAGCGACACCAGCATTGGCAGACTATGTTGCAGAACGGGCGCTGCTTATTCCGGTTGTTCACGGCTGGTCGCATACAAACCACCAGCCAAAAGGCGAGAACCGGTGCGAATTTGGCGAGGCGCGGGATTTGGAAGACCGCCGTGTCGAGGCAGAGAATGCGTTGAAGCGCCTGCGGAATTTGATGGGCGATCGGGTGAAGCCGATGTTTGTGCCACCTTGGAACCGACTTCCCGAAAGCTTCAATCCAGAATTGGCGAAGCTTGGCTATATGTCTTTGTCGACGTGCCGCCCGCGGGCTCAGACGATGGCTGCAGAGGGGATGGTTCAGATCAACACCCATATCGATCCAATCTATTGGGGGCCGGCCAAGCGGCTGGAGCATCCTGAGCTGATCGTGAAACGGCTTGTGAACTTCTTGAAGCGTCGACGGTCTGGCAAGCATGATAATGCAGAGCCGTTTGGCCTGCTGACCCATCATCTGGCTCATACAGATCAGACCTGGTCTTTCTGTGAGCAGTACTGGGCGGAGATCATGGAAGGCCCTGTTGAGGTTTTCCATCACAGTTAAGCCTGTATTCAGGCTTGCTTATGCGCGGGGGCGTTCTTAACAGTAGCGCATGGAGACTCCGACCAAACTGACCATTTCAGACCAGATCACCGAAGCGCTGGCCGAGCAGATCGTGCGCGGCGAGTTGGTGGCGGATGAAAAGCTGCGTCAGGATCATATTGCGAAGTCTTTTAACACCAGCCATGTGCCCGTGCGCGAAGCCTTGCTGCGTCTGGAGGCGCGGGGGTTGGCGGTGAGCCTGCCGCGGCGTGGTGTGCGTGTTGCGCCGTTTGATCCGGCGGATATGCAGGAAATTCGTGAGATGCGTTTGGCTTTGGAGCCGGTGGCCTTGCGCCATTCTGTGCCGCGTTTGAGTGCTGAGCAGCGCACCGAAGCGGAGGCTGCGCGGTTGGCCTGTGACACGGCCAAAGACATCGTGAGCTGGGAGCAGGAAAATCGCCGGTTTCATTTGGCGATTTTAGCAGCTTGCGGGATGCCTCGGCTTTTGGCGGAGGTGGGCGATTTGCAGATGCTGAGTGCGCGGCATTTGCTGGCGAGTTATTCCAAGAATTGGGTTGAACGCACAGACCGAGATCACGCGGCCATCATGCTGGCGATCGGGAAGAAAGATGCGGATGCGGCGGTTGCTGTGTTGCAGCGGCATTTGTCGCGATTGGCTTAAGGGGCTGCGTTATGATTGATTGGGTTTTGTTTATTCCGGCCTGCTTTGCGCTGAACCTTGCGTTTGGGCCGAACAATTTGCTGGCGATGATGCATGGCGCGAAGGCTGGCGTTGGGTTTGCACAGAAGGCGGCCTTTGGGCGGTTGCTGGCGTTTGTGCCGATGATCGTGCTGAGCGCGGTTGGGTTGAGCGTAGTTCTGACGGCCTCGGCTGTTCTGTTTCAGATCGTTAAGATCGTGGGCGCGCTGTATTTGATTTGGATCGGCCTGTCTTTGTGGCGCAGCGCTAAGGCGTTGAAAGCAGAAGGGCTGTCTGGCGCGGCGCCGTCGTTGGGTCGGGCTTTTCGGGCGGAGGCTTTGGTGGCGATCAGTAACCCCAAGGCGATCCTAATCTTTGCGGCTTTCTTTCCGCAGTTTGTGACTGTGGAGGCTTACTGGCAAAGCTATGCGCAGCTTGGTTTGGCGTTTCTGGTGATGGAGGCGGCTGCCATCTTGATCTATGCGCTGATGGGGCGGATGGCGTCGGCCTATGCGGCGGATAAGTTGCCGCTGTTTCAAAAAGCCTCTGGCGCGATGATGTGCATTTTTGGGGTTTTGCTGCTGCTGAGCCCGCAGCCGTCGCGATAATTATCCCGCCTTTTGGGCGATCAGCCAAACCGGATCATAGGTAAGCGGCACACCCTGAGGGGTGCCGAAGCGTTTGCGGTAGGCGGTTTCGAAGGCTTTTAGGTCTGCGGCTGTCCAACGCTGAGACGCGGCGCCGTTCACGCCGGTGTCGCGCAGGTGTTTCAGCACGTCTTTGGCGCTGTCAAACCACGCGACGCGGCGACCTTGCGAAAGGTGTTTGACGGTCATGTTGCTCGGCAAGATGGATCGCCAACCTTCGGCATCAACATAGCTTGGCGCGGCGGCGGTAGAGCCGAGGCTGATCAATTCGTGGAACTGCGCAGAACCAAATCCAGAGAGCGCCAGCCAACCGCCCGGCTTGAGCGATTGGGTGAGCGTGGCCAGTGCAGATGGCAGATCGTCCAGCCATTGCACGGTGCTGGCGGAACAGATCAAATCAAGCGATTTTGGCAGTGTTAGAGACTGTATTTCGCCTGCTTGGAATTGTGCCTGCGGGGGGGCGAAGCTGGCGCATTCGGGAACCAAATCGTTGAGATGCAACTGATCGATGGTGATGTTTTGGATCAGCGGCTGGGTCAGGTGGCCGGTGCCGCAGCCAAATTCGAGCGCTGCTTCAAGGTGGCTCGGCGCAAGGGGTTTGAGTAGGTCGATCAGGCGTGCGGCGATCTCGGCCTGATGTGTGGCGCTGTTGTGGTAGCTGTCGAGGCCGCGGCGGAAGCTTTGCTGCACCTTGCCCTGTGTTGGGATGTTGGGGATGTCTTTCATCACAGCACCTCATCCCATGAGGTCCATTTCTGGAATGGAACATGGGGTGCTTCGATTTCGATGGGCGCGTGATCGGCCCAAGCGCGGCGAAGGTTGGCGATGGGGAAGATGCGATCTTGGGTGCTGAGGATGACCTTGTCGAAGGGCGCGGCTGCGGCTGGGCCGCGCGATTGCACGGCTGCAAGTTCTTCTTTGCAGGCGTCCACGTCGATGATCTGTTCAGGTTGTGCTGCGCCAAAGCAGAGGGTGCGGAAGTCTTGGTAGCTGTCCTGGGTTAGCCCGTTGTGCGTGCGCTGGAAGATCACAGGCGGGATGCCTTGTTTGCGGTCGATTGGCGCGGGGCTGCCGTTGATGGCGACGCAATGGTCGATCTTTAGATCATGCGCAGCGCGCCAATGGCAGAAGGCCGTGACACCGAAAGAGTAAGCGACGACAGTGATACGGTGATAGTGGCTGAGGTCCGGCAGCGGCGCGAGGCTGCGGAAGTCATCCACAAATAGCACATCTTGTGGCCCAGTCAGATGCGCGAAAGGGGCGGGGCCGAGGGCCCAGCCGCCGAAGATCACAATGATCTCGTCTGCATCTGATTGTTTGAGCCACTTGGTCTGCATCATAGCTCCTTCGCGAGGCGCAGCATGGCGGCGCTGATTTGGCTCAGCTCGTCCGGCGTGCAGATGAAGGGGGGCATGGTGTAGATTTTTGTGCCAAAGGGGCGCAGGTAGACGCCGGTTTCTTTGGCAAGGCCATGGGCGGTGTCGGCGCTGACGACGTGATCCATTTCAATCACGGCGATGCCGCCAAGGGTGCGGGTTTGCACCACATTGGGCAAATCATTGGCGGGGGCGAGTTCGTCGGCCATTTGGGTTTCAATGGCTTTGGTCTGCGCTTGCCAGTTGTTTTGCGCCAGAAGTTCCAGCGAGGCTTTGGCCGCGGCGCAGGCCAATGGGTTGGCCATGAAGGTGGGGCCGTGCATGAAATAGCCGGGCGAAGCGCCGCCGATGCCTTCGGCCACGCGGTCATTGGTGAGCGTGCAGGCAAAGCTGATGTGCCCTCCGGTGAGGGCTTTGCCCAGACACATGATGTCTGGCTGGATGTTGGTGAAGTCGGTGCCGAAAAGCTTGCCGGTGCGGCCAAGGCCCGTGGCGATTTCATCGAAGATCAGCAGAACGCCTGCATCGTCGCAGATTTGGCGGGCGGCGTTCAGATATTCGGGGTGGTAGAAATACATCCCGCCCGTGCCTTGCACGATGGGTTCTAGGATGAAGGCGGCGATGGTGGTGTTGGATGTGAGCAGCGCGCGCAGTTCGGCGAGGCCGTTTTGGGCCTCATCTGGGGTCCAGGCTTCGCCCAGTTGGATCGGCGGTTTGTCGACGAAATGTTGGACGGAAAGCGCGCCTTCGAAGAGGTGGTGCATGCCTGTGACCGGATCGCAGACGCTCATCGCTTTCCATGTGTCGCCGTGGTAGCCGCTGCGGATGGTGGCGAAGCTGCTGCGCTGGGGCTGGCCCATAGCGTGTTGGTATTGCACCGCCATCTTCATGGCGACTTCGACGGCGACCGAGCCGCTGTCGCAATAGAACACGCGCTGCATTTCGGATGGGGCCATTTCCAGCAGGGTTTGGCCCAGTTCGATGGCGGGATCATGCGTTAGTCCGCCGAACATCACATGGGGCAGCGTGTCGAGCTGTTTGTGCATCGCGCCGGTGATATGCGGGTGGCGGTGGCCGTGTAGCATGCACCACCAGCTGGACATGGCGTCGATCAGCTTGGTGCCGTCGTCAAGCGTGATGTAAGCGCCTTCGGCCTCGGCCACGCGGAAGGTGGGGCCGGGTTTTGTGACATTGGTGTAGGGATGCCAGAGGTGCTGTTGATCAAACGCTAGAGGGGTCATGACATGGCCTCTTTGATGGTGGCGAGGTCAATGTTTGTGAAGGCGTCGCGCAGGGTGTCTGGGGTGATTTCGCGCAGCACTGGTAGGCGACCCAAGTGTGTGGTTTGGCCGAAGTCGATGATGGTTTGTTCGACCTCTGGTTCTGCCTCGCCAATGAAGGCGATGCCCGCGATGGGGCAGTTTGCAGCGTGTAGGGCTTGCAACGAAAGCAGGCTGTGATTGATCGTGCCAAGTTGCGTGCGTGCGCAGAGGATTACGGGGATTTGCCAGCGGGCGAAAACGTCGATGTAAAGCGTTTCGCGGTTGATCGGCACCAAGAGGCCGCCTGCGCCTTCGATGACTAGGGGGCCATCTGTGGTTGGGGGCGTGAGGGTGGTTGCGTCGATTGTGGTGCCTTCGGCCTCTGCTGAAATGTGAGGGGAGGCTGGCATTTTCAGACGCGCGGCTTCTGGCAGGGTTGGCTGGCCAGACAAGCGGGCGACACGTTCTGTGTCGGTCTCTTCTTCAAGACCTGCTTGGACGGGCTTCCAGTAGGTCGCGCCAAGCGCTTGCGTGAGGCCTGCGGCAAAGACGGTTTTGCCGATATCAGTATCTGTGCCTGCGATGACGATGCGGTTCATGAGTTGGCATCCTTTAAGCGGGCGAGGTCGGTGAACATTTGGG
This sequence comes from uncultured Paracoccaceae bacterium, assembly GCA_947499725.1. Classification (GTDB taxonomy): domain Bacteria; phylum Pseudomonadota; class Alphaproteobacteria; order Rhodobacterales; family Rhodobacteraceae; genus Cognatishimia. The sequence goes on from CANMPK010000002.1 coordinate 583,430, forward strand.
TGATGATCGGATGGCTGACATTGCCGGTGATCGAGATGCGCAGACGTGATGTGTTGCGCGGCACGGTGGGCGGGCGGATGCCGCGGATGTCGTGGCCGGTTGATTGCATCGCGGCTGCGAGGTCCATCGTTGGGGCGTCTTTGCCGATGATCACGGGGATGATTTGCGATTGCAGCTCTGTCAGGCCACAGAGCCGCGCGGCTTCGGTATGCGCGTGGGCGATGCGGTCGTGCGCGCGGCTTTGCAGATCGGTGCTCTCTGCGAGATGGGCAAGCGCGCTGCGTACGATGGCGGCGTTTAGGGGCGAAGGTGCGGTTGCGTAGATAAAGCTGCGGGCTTTGTTGATCAGGGTTTCGATCAGGCTGGCAGCACCGCAGATCAATGCGCCAGACACGCCGAGGCCCTTGCCGCAGGTGTGCAGGCTGAGCAGGTTCGGGTGATGGGCGTGTTTATGGGTGAGGCCAAAGCCGTGATGGCCAAAGACGCCGCTGGCATGGGCTTCGTCGGCCACAAGCACGGCGTTGTATTTTAGGGCGAGGGCCATGAAGCCATCGACGTCGGCCAGATCGCCATCCATGGAATAGACGGTTTCGATGGCAATCCAGATGCGGCCGGTGTTGGTTTGTTGCCAATCTAGGATCGCCCGTTCCGCGGCGGCCAGATCGTTGTGGGCAAAGGATTGCAATTGTGCGCGCCCAAGGCGCATGCCGTCGTGGGCGCTGGCGTGCACGAGCGCATCATAGAGCACGAGATCGTCGTTGCCTGGCAGGGCGGAGAAGATCGCCATGTTGGCCTGAAATCCGCCACCCATGAACAGCGCGGCTTCGGTGCCGAAATGCTGGGCGGCTTCGGTTTCTAGAAGGCTGTGTTCGTCTTGGTTTCCGCGCAACAGGCGCGAGCCGCTGGCGCCCACCGGCACACCGCGTGCAAGGGCGGCGCTGGCGGCGGTGCGCAGCAGGTCTGAATTCGCCAGACCGAGATAGTCGTTAGAGGCGAAGTCATGCCCCGCGCGGGGCATGAGGCTGCGATAGCGCGCGCGCTGTTTTAGCAGCGCGAGCGCATCATCATGCCGAGGGAAGGCGCTCATTTTGAGCCGTCGCACCCCACGGCCATCGCGGTGATGCCGAGTTTGTTGAACAGCTTGCTGTCGTGATCTTCTTCTGGGTTGTCTGCTGTCAGCAGCGTGTCGCCCACAAAGATTGAGTTCGCACCCGCAAAGAAGCACATGGCTTGCAGTTCATCTGTCATGTCGGTGCGGCCTGCGGAGAGGCGCACGTGGGACTTTGGCATCAGGATACGCGCCAGCGCGATGGTGCGCACGAACTCGATTGGGTCCAGTTTTTCCACATCGGCGAGCGGCGTGTCGGCGATTGGGATCAGCATGTTGACCGGAACGGAATCTGGGTGCTCTTTCAATGTGGCCAGAGCCAACAGCATGTCCACGCGGTCCATCTGTTGCTCGCCCATGCCCACGATACCGCCGGCGCAGACTTTGATGCCCGCTTCGCGCACGCGGTTCAGCGTGTCGATACGGTCGGCAAAGGTGCGGGTGGTGATGATTTCAGAGTAGTAGCGCTCTGACGTGTCGATGTTGTGGTTGTAGTAATCCAGACCGGATTCTTTGAGACGGAAGATTTGATCGTCTTCCAGCATGCCCAAAGTCATGCAGGTTTCCATGCCCAGATCTTTGACGCCTTGAACCATGGCTTCCAAAACATCCATGTCGCGGTCTTTTGGAGACCGCCATGCGGCGCCCATGCAGTAGCGTGTTGCGCCGCCAGCTTTGGCTTTGCGCGCTTCGGACAGCACTTTTTCAACTTCGATCAGCTTGGAGGCTGAGAGTGTCGCGCCGTTGCGAGCGGATTGGGAACAATAGGCGCAGTCTTCTGCGCAGCCGCCGGTTTTGATCGACAGCAGCTTAGAGCGCTGTACTTGGTTGGGATCAAAGTGTTCGCGGTGTACGGTTTGAGCGCGGTACAGCAGATCCATAAAGGGAAGGTTGTAGATCGCGTCTGCTTCTTCGCGGGTCCAGTCGGTGCGTAGCGGGGAAGGATTGTCTAGCATGATCTCACTTTATAGATAATTTTTGCTTCGATAGTCGTTCTGTGGATTTTTTATCTATTTAAATGAGTCTTGCAAGTCTTGAGGTGGAAAACCTTACGTATGTTTGCGCCAAATCTGTTGAAATTCGATAATCTAGTGGCCTTTGAGGGCAATCCGGCCTAGGGGCTGCGTATGACTGACACTGATCTTATGACCATTTTTCTGGCGTGCCCTCCGGGGCTTGAGGATGTTTTGCGCGATGAAGCGCGGGAGTTGGGCTGGGCTAAGGCGCAGTCTGTGCCCGGGGGCGTGGAGTTTGAGGGGGGCTGGCCGGATGTCTGGCGTGCCAACCTAGAGCTGCGCGGGGCGACGCGCGTTTTGGTGCGGATCGGTAGCTTTTTGGCGTTTCATCCGGCGCAGTTGGATAAGCGGTCGCGCAAATTCAATTGGGGCGCTGTGTTGCGTCCTGATGTGCCGGTGCGGGTTGAAGTCGTAAGTAAGCGATCCAAGATTTATCACGCGGGCGCGGCCAAGCAGCGGATTGAACGCGCGATCACCGAAGAGCTAGGCGCGCCGATTTCGGCGGAGGGCTTGGTGAGCCTGAAGGTGCGGATCGACGATAATGTTGTGACGATCAGCGTGGATGCCTCAGGCGAGTCTTTGCACAAGCGTGGCCACAAAGAGGCCGTCGGCAAAGCGCCGATGCGTGAGACTTTGGCGGCCTTGTTCTTGCGCTCTTGCGGCTATGATGGCTCGCAGGCGATTTACGATCCGATGTGCGGGTCGGGGACGTTTGTGATCGAAGCGGCAGAGATGGCGCTGGGCTTGCAAGCGGGCCGCGCAAGGGGTTTTGCGTTTGAGCATTTGGCGACGTTTGATGCGGATGGCTATGCGGCGCTGAAACGTCCGGCTGTTGTGGGCGAGGGGCTGCGGTTCTTTGGCTCTGATCGCAACGATGGGGCGATTGCCAATTCTACGGCCAATGCGTTGCGGGCTGGAGTTTCTGAGGTAACGTCTTTCCAAAAGGCGGCTGTGAGCGATATGGCGCGGCCTGATACAGAACCGGGTTTGGTGATTGTGAACCCGCCGTATGGATCGCGGATTGGCAATAAGAAGTTGCTGTTTGGTCTGTATGCGTCGCTGGGTGAGCGTTTGAAGGCGGATTTTGCCGGTTGGCGTGTGGGTATGATCACCAGCGACACCGGATTGGCACGCGCGACTGGCTTGCCTGGGATGCGGAATGGTCCGCCTATTCCGCACGGGGGGCTGAAGGTGAAACTGTTTGAGGCGGGGCCTTTATAAGGGCCTATTCCGCCGCAAGGGGGAGATCGTCTTCGGAGTTTAGGAAGCGGTTGGCGGCTTGACCGTTCAGGTGCGTGATGCGGCCTTTGCAAATGGTGGCCTCGACGGCGCGCGTGGTTTTGTTCACGATCGTTAGGTCTGCGCGCAGGCCGTAATCGATGCGACCCCGATCATGCAGCCGCATGATGTGCGCTGGGTTTTGCGAGATCAGAGCCCATGCTTTTTCTAGCGGTAACGTGCCTTCGTCGACCAATTTGAATGCGGCTTGGGAAAGAGCTGGGTAATTGTAATCAGACACCAGTGCGCTGCACATTTTGGCGCGGATCAGATCGGTGGCTGCGATGTTGCCTTTGTGGCTGCCACCCAACACAACGTTTGGGGCGCCCATCACCACGGGATCATTCACCGCATTGGCCAGGGCCGCAGGGCTGCGCGTGGTGGGGAATTCGCAGATTTTGGCGCCGATCAGCGAGTAAGTCTCGCGGGCGTTGCCGTCTGGGTCGTCGTGGCTGCCGTATAGAACGCCAAGGCGATCAAAGGCCTCCGCCAGATTACACAGATAGCGCGGCACCGATTTTTCCTGCGCTTTGGCATCTAGAATGCTGGTTATGTGATCTTCGAGCGTGCGCCCCGCGGTTTGCGCAGATTGCGCGAGGTTGTGCGGTTTGGCGTGGGCCAAAAGCAGAGCGGCTTCGAGGTGATTGTTGAAGATCACGTAGTCGACGCCATAGCGTTCTATGGCAGCCAGCAGGCGATCCTTTGTGTTGCTGGTGTGGGTTTCGCAACGGATTTGAATGCGCATGTCGGTGAGCATTTGCGGGCGGTAGGCTACCAGCGCCTTAAGCACGTTTTCCGCATAGTCAGGGCCGCGTTTGCCGCCTTCCCAGCTCCAGCCTTGGGCGAGCCAAGCTGTGGTGACGCCATTGCTGGCGGCGTCGTGATCTGTCGCGCGCAGCCCAGCTTCTAGAGGGAAGTCCGTCGTTGGGCGTGGGGCCAGATGGCGTTCGAAGGCATCGCCGTGCAAATCGATGATACCCGGCAGAATGTAATACCCCGACAGGTCCACCGCAGGCAAAGGGCCTTTGGTGATGCGCCCGTTTGCAATCGCGAGTGAGCGCTGCTGTAGCTTACCGTCACGCAACACTGTTGCGCCGGTGAGGCGGAGAGGGGGAAGGAACATTGCCTACTGCTTTACTGGTTGATTTGCCTGAAACTGCTCGTCTTCTATGGCTGCAACCTAGCGTAGCAATGTGAAACTCTGGTGACAGAAACCCCCTAGTTTTAAGGGGATTCGCGGGTTTTAGGCGCCGCCAAGCAGCGGAAACTGCTCAATTTGATAGAAACGGCCATCGCGCCCTTCACCTGCCAAGGTTAAATGATCGATGCGAAATGGCTTTGGCAACGTGTTCACAAGCGCAGGCTTGAGGGCGTCGTGGACGGCAGTTGCGCGGGTCTTTTGCAGTTTGCCGGTGAGGGTGAGATGGAATTTGAAGTCTTCCATCACATAGGGATAGCCCCATGCTATCAGGTTTGCCTCTTGCCGTTCTGATAGGTTGGCTTGACGGCGTTTTGTCAATTCGGCTTCGGTGGGTGGGGCGCGGTAGTGGTCGAGCTCTTTCACAATCTGCGCTGCAAGCTGCGCAAGGGGGAAGGCGTCGCCGGTTGGGATCAGGGCGAGGAAACGCCCGAGTTGGGCAAGTTCTAGGCCTTGTAGCGTGACGGGGCGGGCTTCTTTGCAGAGGGCTGCTGTGGCGCGGGATAATTCGCGTGCGGTTGTGCCTTCGGCCAGTCTGAACGGCGGTTTGACCGTGCCGTGAAAGCCGTATTTGCGCGGGGTGTTGGTGAGTTCTGCGATGTCGTCAGAGAGGCCCTGAATGATCGGGTGCTGAATGGGCAAGCCAGTGGCAATGTCCCAGCCAAGCCAAGCGGCCCCGAAATCGGCCAATGGGCCCGGAGGTGCTGTGTAGTAAATCGCGTAGCGTTGAAAGTTCATAGGTCCCTCGGCAAGCAGCAGCTTGGGCGTTATGACGCCAAGCTATGACGGATTGATGACATAGGCTTCCTTATGAACCAAGTGTCGCTTTTCCAAATTCAACAAACCGTGTGGCCAGCGGCGGGCATTCGCTTGCGAAGGCGCATTTGATTTGCTACGAGGGGCGCAATCCGTTGGGGTGCTCGTGCATGAGCTGAGAGGTCGTTACCAACCCATCGAACCTGATCCGGTCAATACCGGCGTAGGGAACGGAACCAAGCCAACGCGGGAAAACCGCGACCGGATCCTCCTTACGCCCGAAGACCAAACTGGAGGATATGGCATGGCTTTTGCGGCCCTTACAATTGCAGGATCTGACAGCGGCGGTGGCGCTGGGATTCAGGCTGACCTAAAGACATTTTCCGCGCTGGGCGTATTTGGCACCAGTGCGATTACCGCGATCACTGCGCAAAACACGCAGGATGTGACGGCAGTTGCGCCGATCGCAAACGATGTTGTGGCGGCGCAGATCAAAGCGGTTTTGGATGACATTGATATTCACGCAGTGAAAATCGGCATGCTGGGCGCGCCAGATTTGATTGAAACTGTGGCGGGCGCCTTAGAGGGCTTTGACGGCCCAGTGGTGCTGGACCCTGTGATGCTGTCTAAGTCTGGCGTGGCTTTGCTGCCAGATGATGCGATTGAGGCTTTGGTGTCTGTTTTGGTGCCGCGCGCGACTGTGGTGACGCCGAACCTGCCAGAAGCGGCGCGTATCTTGGGCGAGGCTGACGAAGCTGTTGGCGATGAGGCGGTTCTGGCGCAAGGCCAGCGTATTTTGGATTTGGGCGCGAAGGCTGTTGTGATGAAGGGCGGCCACGCCAGTGGCGCGACCTGCCGCGATTGGCTGGTTACGTGCGAGGGCGCTGTGCATTTTGATGCGGCGCGTATTGAGACGCGTAATACACATGGCACGGGTTGCACATTGTCCTCTGCTATTGCTGCGGAATTGGCGAAGGGCGCGACATTGCAAGGAGCGCTGGAGCGCGCCCATGCTTGGTTGCATGAAGCGATCAAAGCTGCCGATCAGATCGACATTGGCCATGGCCACGGGCCTGTGCATCACTTCCATGAGGCATGGGGGTGAGCCTGACCGTTACCATATTGGGCGGCAGCGTGGCTGGCCTGAGCGTGGCGGCGGAATTGTCGTCGCGTGGGGCGTCTGTCACGGTGATTGATCCAAATGGCGCGCCAGGGGCACATGCGTGTTCTTGGTGGGCGGGCGGTATGCTGGCGCCCGATTGCGAAGGTGAAACAGCCGAAGAACCTGTGGTGCGTTTGGGTCGCGAGGCGGCGGCTTGGTGGCAGGCGCAAGGCGCGGAAGTTGCGTATAACGGCTCGTTGGTTGTAGCGCTGGGCCGTGATCGGCGCGAGCTGGACCGCTTTGCGCGGCGCACGGAAAACCATGCGATTGTCTCTGGTGGTGATTTTGAAGCGCTGGAGCCGCATTTGGCGGATCGCTTTGATCGTGCGCTGTTCATGCAGGATGAGGCGCATCTGAATCCGCGTGAGACTTTGTTGAAGTTGCGCGAAGAGTTGCAGGCGCGGGGCGTTGTGTTTCAGACCGAAGGCACGCCGAATGGCCAAGTGATTGATTGCACTGGTTTGGTTGCGCAGGCGGCCTTGCCAGAGTTGCGCGGCGTTAAGGGCGAAATGGTGATTTTACGCGCGCCGGATGTGACTTTGTCGCGGCCCGTGCGTCTGCTGCATCCGCGTTTTCCTTTGTATATCGTGCCGCGCGGTGATGGCGTGTTTATGCTGGGCGCAACGCAGCTTGAAAGCGGCGAGCGCAAGCGGGCGACGGTGCGCTCTGTGATGGAATTGTTGAACGCGGCTTATGCGCTGCATCCGGCCTTTGGTGAGGCTGAATTGCTGGAAATCGGCGTCGATGCGCGCCCTGCGTTCCCTGATAATTTGCCGCGGATCACGCGGAAAAACGAAACCCTGTATGTGAATGGATTGTTCCGCCACGGCTATTTGCTGGCGCCTGCGATGGCGCGGATGGTGGGGGATTATTTGCTGGACGGCACAACTCCGGAGATGTGGCATGAAGATTGTGGTTAATGGCGCGGCAACAGAGGTGCAGGCCACCTCGCTTGAAGAAATTCTAGATGAGCTGGGGCATGGCGGCGCCAAGGTGGCGACGGCTGTGAATGAAGACTTTGTACCTGCGGCGTTGCGCGACAGCACAGAGATCCTAGAGGGCGACCGCATCGAAATCGTTGCGCCGCGTCAGGGGGGCTGAGGATGCCGGTTTTTTACGGAACTGAAATTCAATCGCGTTTGATGCTGGGCACAGCGCAGTATCCTTCGCCTGCGATTTTGGCGGATGCGTTTCGTCGGTCTAAGGCTGGGATCGCCACGGTTTCTGTGCGGCGTGAGGCGGGCGATGACCAAGCGGGTCAGGCGTTTTGGGAGCTGATCAAAGAGCTGGATGTGGCTTTGCTGCCCAATACGGCGGGCTGCCATTCTGTGCGCGAGGCCGTGACCACGGCGCATATGGCGCGCGAGTTGTTTGATACGAAATGGATCAAGCTTGAGGTGATTGGCCATTCGGACACGTTGCAGCCAGATGTGTTTGGCCTTGCCGAGGCCGCGCGTATTTTGACGGAAGACGGGTTTGAGGTCTTCCCGTATTGCACTGAAGATTTGGTGCTATGTGACAAGCTGCTGAACGTGGGCTGTGAAGTGCTGATGCCTTGGGGCGCGCCGATTGGCACGGGCCTTGGGCTGAACAACATTTACGGTCTGCGCAGCCTGCGCGGGCATTTCCCCGATGTGCCACTGGTGGTGGATGCCGGGCTTGGTGTGCCAAGCCAAGCGGCCCATGCGATGGAACTGGGCTATGACGCGGTGTTGTTGAACACGGCGGTGGCCAAAGCGGGTGATCCTGCGGCCATGGCGGAAGGTTTTGCGAAAGCAGTCGAGGCTGGCGCTTTGGCCTATGCGGCTGATCCAATGGATGCGCGCGATATGGCGGCGCCGTCGACTCCGGTTTTGGGAAAGGCGTTTTTGGAATGAGCTTACCTGCGTTTTATCCGATTTTTGACAACACGGAATGGCTGCGGCGCTTGCTGCCGCTGGGCATCAAACTGGTGCAGCTGCGCATCAAAGACAAACCGATGGATGTGGTCCGCGCGGAACTGGCCGAGGGCAAAGCGCTTTGTGATGCCCATGGTGCGATCTTGGTGGTGAATGACTATTGGGAGTTGGCGATCGAGCTAGGCTGCGACTGGGTTCACCTTGGCCAAGAAGATTTGGACGAGGCAGATGTGGAGGCCATCAAAGCAGCTGGCTTGAAGCTGGGTGTTTCAACGCATGATGGCCCAGAGCTGCAGCGCGCTTTGGCGTTGAAGCCGGATTATGTGGCGCTTGGCCCGGTGTATCCGACCATTTTGAAGAAGATGAAATGGAAACAGCAGGGCCTTGAGAAAGTCACCGAATGGAAAGCAATCGTGGGGGATGTGCCATTGGTGGCCATTGGCGGCATGTCGGTGGAACGGGCTGCGGGGGCTTATGAAGCTGGCGCAGATATCGTGTCTGCCGTGACAGACATTACCTTGAATGACGATCCAGAAGCCCGTGTGCGTGCGTGGCTGGAGGCCAGCGCATGAGCCGCTACGCCCGCCAGATCGCGGTGCCGCAGCTTGGCCCTGAGGGCCATGCTGCCTTGCGCAACGCGCGGGTCTTGGTGATTGGCGCGGGAGGCTTGGCGGCGCCGGTGTTGCAGTATCTTGTTGGTGCAGGCGTTGGGTATATTCGGTTGGTCGATCCAGATGTGGTCGAGGCCTCAAACTTGCATCGTCAGACCCTGTTTCGCGAGAGCGACATTGGCACGCCCAAGGCCGAGGCTGCGGCGTTGCATTTGGATCAGTTGAACCCGCAGTGTCATGTCGAACAATGGGTGGTGCGGTTTGATCCATGCAATGCGGCGCGGCTGTGTGCCGGTGTGGATTTGGTGCTGGATTGCGCCGATCAGTTTGCCGCCAGTTATGTGGCCAGTGACCATTGCCTTGGCGCGGGGCTGCCGTTGATCAGCGCTTCTGTTGTGGGCACGGATGGCTATTGCGGTGGGTTCTGCGGCGATGCGCCGAGTCTGCGCGCGGTGTTTCCTGATTTGCCGGACCGTCTGGGCAGCTGTGATGCAGATGGCGTGCTTGGCCCTGCGGTGGGCGTCGTGGGCGCTTTGCAGGCGCAGATGGCGATGGCGGTTTTGGCGGGGATCGAGCCCTCTCCGCTAGGGCAGTTGGTGCAATTTGATGCTTTGGCACTGCGCTTTGGCGGCTTTCGGTTTGATAAAGCGCCAGAGCCGGTTGGGGGGCATCGGTTTATCAGCCCTGCAGCGATCAGCGCCACAGATACAGTGATTGATTTGCGGGCCAAGGACGAAGCTGGCCCGCAGCTTGAGAATACGGTCCGCCATGTGGTGGCGGATTTTGATGAGACCATTCCTTTTTCAGCAAAAGATCAGCGCGTTTTGCTGGCCTGTGCTTCGGGCCTTCGGGCTTGGCAGGCGGCCGAGCGTCTTTCGCAGAAATGGGACGGAGAGATTGCGTTGCTTGCCCTTGGCAGCAGTTCAGAGAGTTAAGGAGAGAACTTCATGAAACATCTATTTATGGCTGCAGCGATGCTGACAGCGACCCCTGCGTTTGCCGCAGATAAAATGACGCTGCTGCTGGATTGGTTCATCAACCCAGACCACGGCCCAATCATCGTGGCGCAAGAAAAAGGCTTCTTTGCGGATCAAGATCTGGAGGTCGAAATCGTTGCGCCTGCGGATCCATCTGACCCACCAAAGCTGGTGGCTGCGGGTCAAGCGGAATTGGCTGTGTCTTACCAGCCGCAACTGCACTTGCAGGTGGCGGAAGGTCTGCCACTGACACGTGTTGGCACATTGGTTGCAACGCCTTTGAACTGCTTGCTGGTTCTGAAAGACGGCCCGATCCAAAACATCGCTGACCTGAAGGGCGGCAAAGTTGGTTTCTCCGTTGCTGGCGTGGAAGAAGCGCTGCTGGGCACGATCCTGAAAACACACGGCCTGTCTATGGATGACATCGAACTGGTGAATGTGAACTGGTCTTTGTCTCCGTCCCTGATGTCTGGTCAGGTGGATGCGGTTCTGGGTGCGTACCGGAACTTTGAGCTGAACCAGATGGAAATCGAAGGCGTTGAAGGCAAGTGCTTCTACATCGAAGAAGAAGGCGTGCCGACCTATGATGAGCTGATCTATGTGGCCAATAAAGACAAGATGGACCCAGACATGCTGCGCCGTTTCCTGCGCGCCACAGAGCTGGCGACACAGTACATCGTGAACCACCCGGTCGAGAGCTGGGAAATCTTCGCGGGCACCTCTGCTGAACTGCAAGACGAGCTGAACGAAAAAGCTTGGGTTGATACGCTGCCACGTTTCGCTCTGCGCCCAGAAGCGCTGGACGAAGGCCGTTATGTGCGTTTCGAGCAGTTCTTGGCGGATGCCAAGCTGGTTGAAGGCACACGCCCGGTGTCTGAACTGGCCATCGATCTGGGTGCAGAATGAGCGCGCCAGACTATGGCAAAACCTTTCCGCTTTGGCGGGACGCAGCGGGCCAGAATTGGCCCGCTTACGTCGACCATGCCTTTGTGCGTGGGCTGAAGGATGGGTCTTTGCCGAAAGCGGCGTTTCTGCATTACCTGACGCAAGACTACGTCTTCCTGATCCATTTCTCTCGCGCTTGGGCTTTGGCGATCACCAAGGCGGATACGCCTGAAGAGATGCGCCTTTGTGCGGGCACGGTGAATGCGCTGATCAACGAAGAGATTGCGCTGCATATCAAAACCTGCGCGGCTGCGGGCATTTCCGAAGAGGACTTGTTTGCTGCGGAAGAGCGCCCTGAAAACCTTGCTTATACTCGTTACGTGCTGGATGCGGGCCATTCTGGGGATTTGCTTGATCTGCTGGCGGCCCTTGCGCCTTGCGTGATGGGCTATGGCGAGATCGGTGCGGCTTTGATCAAAGATCATGCCCCAGACTATGCCGAGTGGATCGGCACTTATGGCAGCGCAGAATACCAAGAGGTTTGCCATGATGTGGCGGCGCTGATCGACAGCGCGGTTGCGCGTCGTTTGGGCGATGACCCTACCGGCAGCCCGCGTTGGGCTGCGCTGTGCAAACGGTTCGACATGGCCACAAAGCTGGAAGTCGGCTTTTGGGACATGGGATTGAAACCATGAGCCTTGCCCCGTCTCTTTTCCTGCGCGGTGACGCGAAGATCGGCGATGCGCTGATCTTTGAAGGCATCGATCTGACAGTGACGGCGGGGCAATGGACCTGCCTTTTGGGCAGCAGCGGGGTGGGGAAGTCCACCGTGCTGAAACTCTTCGCCGGTTTGGCGGATCATGTTGAAATGACCGGCGCTTTTGGTGCCGAAGATGGCCCTTTGGAAGGGCGTGTGGCCTTGATGGCGCAAAGCGATTTGTTGCTGCCTTGGTTGACGGTGGCCGAGAATGTTTCGTTGGGCGCAAAGCTGCGCGGTGAGGCACCGGATCAAGCCAAGATCATGGATGTGTTGGATCGGGTTGGTCTGGCGGATCGCAGCGGCGAGAAACCAGCCGCTTTGTCGGGTGGGCAGCGCCAGCGTGTGGCTTTGGCGCGCACGTTGATGGAAGATCGCCCTGTTGTTTTGCTGGACGAGCCATTTTCAGCGCTGGATGCAAAGACCCGCGCCCGCATGCAGGAATTGACTGCAGAGGTGCTGGAAGGCCGCACTGTTCTGCTGGTGACCCACGACCCTGGCGAGGCGGCGCGTTTGGGGCATGCCATCAAAGTCATGACCGAAAGCAGCCTGCGCGATGTGGCGCCGCCGACAGGTGATGTGCCCCGCGCGGTGGATCACCCAGACGTTTTGAAAATTCAGGCCAGCCTATTGGCCCAACTACGAGAGGACGCTTAGATGTCTGCCCCCCAAACCCGTGCCACTGATCACTTGAAATCCCTTGTGGCTGATGACTGGACCGCTGCGACAACCCATGCCTTTACGGATGCTTTGGCCGATGGGACTTTGTCAGCTCAGAAAATGTCGGGCTATTTGCAGCAAGATTATCTGTTCGTGGATGGCTTTGTGCGCTTGTTGGCTTCGGCAATTGCTCATGCGCCAACCTTGGCCGATAGCGTGCCTGCGGCGCAATTCTTGGCGGTAATCACTGGGCCAGAGAATACATACTTCCTGCGGTCTTTCGAAGAATTGGGCACAGCGCCTCACGCGCCTGCGCAGCCGGAAACCGTGGCGTTTCAGCAGTTGATGGAAGAGGCGCGCACCTCTGGGCGGTATGAGATCATGCTATCTGTCTTGTGTGTGGCCGAGTGGATCTACCTTGATTGGGCCGCACCTTTTGAAGATCGCGCGGATGATCTGCCGTTCTGGCTGGGCGAATGGATCACCCTGCATTGCGGCGCTGGATTTGAGGGCGTTGTCAGCTATTTGCGGGGCCAGTTGGATCAGGTTTGGCTTGGCTTGGACGACACTGCCCGCGCCGAGGTGGAAGCAACCTTCACAAAGGCTGTTAAGCTAGAACGCGCCTTCTTTGATGCCTCATGGGCAGGCTTTCCGGTCGCATCATGACGGGATGGCGGGCAGGCATAGCCTCGGCCTTGCTGGGGATTGCGATTTGGCAGGCGATTGTATGGATCGGTGATCTGCCCAAGTTCATCCTGCCCGGACCGGGGCTTGTGGCGGAAACGCTTTGGAAAAGCCGTGTCACGATCGCCGAGAACGCTTTGGTCACTTTGATCGAGGTCTTGGTAGGCCTTGGCCTTGGCGCTGTGCTGGGCGGCTTGTCTGCGATTGGTTTGGCGGCGTCGCCCGTGGCGCGCGCATTGGTGCGGCCAATGCTGGTGTTTAGTCAGGCCGTGCCGGTGTTTGCGCTGGCGCCGATCCTGACACTGTGGCTGGGTTATGGGTTGCTGTCTAAGGTCGCGATGGCGCTGATCATCATTTACTTCCCTGTGACCTCGTCTTTCTTTGATGCGCTGATGCGCACCAACCAAGATTGGTTAGGGCTGGCCAAGGTGATGGGTGCAAGTCGACGGCGGATCATGTGGCACATTCGTGTGCCTGCGGCTTTGCCGGGCTTTGCGAGCGGTTTGCGGCTCGCGGCGGTCTATGCGCCGATTGGGGCCATCATTGGCGAGTGGGTCGGGGCGAGCAAAGGCCTTGGTTATTTGATGCTGCTGGCCAATGGGCGGGCCAAGATTGATCTGATGTTTGCCAGCTTGATCGTTTTGGCAGTGATGACCATGTGCTTGCATGCCTCGGTCGATCTATTCTGCCGCAAGGTGCTGGATCGCGCAGATCACTAAGCGCCCCTTTAGGCAAAAGAAAACCCCGGCTCAGTGAGCCGGGGTTCTTTGTTTCAGCCATCTTAGGCAGCTTAGCCAATCGCAACGTCTTTTACGTCGTTGTCGATGTAAGGCACGTATTGTTCGAAGTTGTCAGAGAACATCTGAACCAGCTTCGCTGCTTGTGCGTCATAGGCGTCTTTGTCATCCCATGTGCGGCGTGGGTCCAACAGAACCTCTGCGACACCTGGCACCTGAATAGGGACTTCGAAGCCGAAGTTTGGATCTTTGCGGAACTCGGACTTGTCCAGAGTGCCTTCCAGAGCCGCTGTCAGCAGGGCGCGGGTTGCGCGGATTGGCATACGAGAGCCCGTACCATACGCGCCGCCTGTCCAGCCGGTGTTGACCAGCCAGCAAGTTGCGCCGTGCTTGGCGATCTTTTCACGCAGCAGGTTGCCGTAAACCTCTGGGCGACGCGGCATGAATGGCGCGCCAAAGCAGGTGGAGAAGGTTGGCTCTGGCTCGGTCACGCCGCGCTCTGTGCCAGCCACCTTAGAGGTGAAGCCAGACATGAAGTGATACATCGCTTGCGCTGGTGTCAGGCGTGCGATCGGAGGCAGAACGCCAAAGGCATCACATGTCAGCATGATGATGTTCTTCGGGTGGCCGCCAAGCGCGCTTTCGGACGCGTTCGAGATGTAATGCAGCGGGTAAGCGCAACGCATGTTGGCTGTCAGGCTGTCATCTTCAAAGTCGAGTTCCTTCGTGTCTTCGTCAAACACCATGTTTTCGATCACTGTGCCGAATTTGGTGGTGGTCGCGTAGATTTCAGGCTCTGCTTCTGGGTTCAGGTTGATGGTCTTTGCATAGCAGCCGCCTTCGAAGTTGAAGGTGCCTTGGTCAGACCAGCCATGTTCGTCATCGCCGATCAGCACGCGATCTGGGTCTGCGGACAGGGTTGTTTTACCCGTGCCGGACAGGCCGAAGAATACCGCTGTGTCCACCGGATTGCCCTTTGCGTGGTTCGCAGAGCAGTGCATCGGCATGATGCCTTTTTCAGGCAGCAAGTAATTCAGCAAGGTGAAGACAGATTTCTTGTTCTCACCTGCGTATTCAGTACCCGCGATCAGGATCATCTTCTTTTCGAAGTTCAGCGCAATCACTGTTTCGCTGCGGCAGCCGTGCTTGGCAGGGTCCGCCAAGAAGCTTGGGCAGTTGATCACTGTGAAGTCAGCCACGAAATCATCCAGGTCTTCGCGATCTGGGCGACGCAGCATCGTGCGGATGAACAGCCCGTGCCATGCCAGTTCTGTGACCATACGTACATTGATGGAGTGGCTGCGATCTGCACCGCCCACCAAATCCTGCACGTGGTAATCTTTGCCTTTCATATGCTCGAGCATATCGGCGTAAAGCGCATCAAAACCGGCTGGCTCCATCGGAGCGTTGTTCTCCCACCAGATGGTGTCTTTCACACCTTCGGTTTTGACGACGAATTTGTCTTTAGGGGAGCGGCCAGTAAACTTGCCAGTTGTGGTCAGAAATGCGCCACCGTTGCCCAGCGTACCTTCGCCGTTCTTCAGGGCTGCCTCGACCAGCGCGGGTTCCATATAGTTATAATAGACATTTCCCAGACCTTCGATCGATTGATCTTCTAGGCGGAATTTCGGGTTTACCCGTCCAAATGTCATTATGCTCACTCCATTTGCTACTCTTCGTAGCGTGCACTTCACGAAAGTCGGGGATCTCACCCGCTTCGATCTGACGAAGCTTTCGCCAGATGAAAGCCACTTAACATGAGGTTTTGGATTAGAAATAGCACTCCAAAGTATAGTTAGCGCAATCATTGCAATGTTAACGCAAACTATTTGTAACTATTTGTCAGATCGAAGGAAAATTAGCGGTGAGTTAACAAAAACAGAAAAAAATTGACTCGCAAAACGAGTGATTCGCGGTTTGGGATTGATTGATCAACGTGAAATGGCGCATACTACCGAAAAAACAAACATAATGAGCAGTAAAAGGGAATTGTCCTATGTCCAAGATTGCTTTGGTGGACGACGACAGGAATATCCTGACGTCCGTTGCCATGACTCTTGAGGCGGAAGGTTTCGAGGTGGAAACCTATAACGACGGCCAGCAGGCACTGGACGCGTTTAACCGCAAGTTACCCGATATGGCTGTGCTCGACATTAAGATGCCGCGCATGGATGGAATGGATCTGTTGCAGCGTTTGCGCCAGAAGACATCGATGCCTGTTATCTTTCTGACTTCGAAAGATGACGAAATCGATGAGGTTCTGGGTCTGCGCATGGGCGCCGATGACTATGTGAAGAAGCCGTTCAGTCAGCGCCTGCTGGTCGAACGTATTCGCGCTTTGCTGCGTCGCCAAGAAGCACAGAACGGCACGATTGTTGAAGGCGACACCGAAGACACCAAGGTGATGGAACGTGGCGAGCTGTCCATGGATCCGCTGCGCCATGCGGTGACTTGGAAAGGCAAAGATGTCACGCTGACCGTGACAGAATTCTTGCTGCTTCAAGCCTTGGCACAACGCCCAGGTTTCGTGAAATCTCGTGACCAGTTGATGGATGTTGCTTACGACGATCAGGTCTATGTGGATGACCGTACGATCGACAGCCACATCAAGCGTCTGCGCAAGAAAATGCGTACAGCAGACAACGAATTCTCTGCAATTGAGACGTTGTATGGCATTGGCTATAGGTACAACGAAGAATAATGGCGTTGGCCGAAGGGATAAACGCAGGCGGTATGTCTCAAGGTAGTGAAGGTGACGTTGTCCTAGGGGACGATTGGGTTGCACCAGAATCCACTGTTGAAAAAGAAATGCGGGGGCGTCGAGAACGCCGCCGCTTGACGCCTTTGGGGAAGTCTCCACTGACCCGTAAAATCATCACCTTCAACCTGATCGCATTGCTGTTCATGGTTGCTGGTATTCTTTACCTCAGCTCAGCGCGTGCCAACTTTGTGGATCAGCGCAGCGAAAGCTTGCGTGCCGAAGCCCAACTGGTGGACGCCGCGCTTGAGGTGCAAATGCCTGACGGCGCGCCGGTGAACCTGATCACAGGGGACGGCGTTGATATCGAAGGTACGCTTGCGAAAATCCCATTGCGGGATGGCACGCAGGTGCAAATCACTGACACAGCAGGCAATTTCATTGCCGCCAAAGATGGTGCGCCGGTTTCCGAAGTGCAGCAACGTGGCACACCTTTGCTGGATGGCATGGGTTGGATTTGGGCGAAATTGTCTGGCGGACCTGATGTTGAAGGCGCTGATGGCGATTTGACGTCTCAATTGACTGATCTGGCTGAGGCGGCGTTGAACGGGCAAACCGATTTCGCGTCGATCATGAATGACCAAGGCGAAACGATTTTCGCTGCGGCTTCTGTTTTGGAACAAAGCGGTCGCCAAGTTGGTGTGGTTGTCATGACCAGCGCCGCAGGCGAAGTCGATGCGATTGTGCGTCAGCAACGCGAGCGTGTCTTGCAAATGTTTCTTGTGGCTTTGTTGATCTCGATTTGTCTGTCCATCGTGTTGGCATCTACGATTTCAAACCCACTGAGTGATTTGGCGGCGGCCGCGGAAATTGGGCGTGATCGCGATGCGCGACAGGTTAACCCTGGTCGCGTGCGCATCCCAGACTTGACGGCGCGCCCAGATGAAATTGGTCGCCTGAGCAGCGCGCTGCGTGGCATGGTTGGCGCTTTGTACGAGCGTATCGACAACAACGAGCAATTCGCGGCTGACGTGGCCCATGAGATCAAAAACCCATTGGCGAGCTTGCGCTCTGCTGTTGGGTCGTTGCGCATGGTGAAACGTGAAGATCACCGTGAAAAGCTGCTTGATGTGATCGATCACGATGTGCGCCGTTTGGACCGCTTGGTGAGCGATATTTCCAACGCCTCGCGCTTGGATGCAGAGCTGGTCAAAGAAGATGAGCAACTGTTCAATCTGGTCAGCATGATTTCAAATCTGGCACAGTACCTTGGTGAAGACGCGAAGGTAAAAGGCATTGATTTCATTTCTGATTTGCCAGCGAAACCCATCGAAGTCACTGGGCTTGAGGCACGTTTGGCGCAGGTTTTCGTGAACTTGATCACCAATGCGATCAGCTTCTGCGAAGATGGCGATGCGATCCGTATTTGGGTGCGTAAACGGGAAAACCGTGTGCTGGTTGTCGTTGAAGATACGGGCCCAGGTATTCCGGATCAGGCGCTGGGTAAGATCTTCAACCGTTTCTATTCCGAACGCCCAGAGCATGACTTTGGCAACAACTCTGGTCTGGGTCTTGCGATCTCTAAACAGATTGTCGAAGCGCATGGCGGTGTTGTTTGGGCTGAGAACATCCGCCCAACCGAAGCGGATATCACCTCTGAGCCACTGGGCGCGCGTTTCGTTGTGGGTCTGCCGGTGTGATAGATGCCTGACATCTTGCAAGAACGAATAGGGTCGCTGCTGACAGGCAGCGGCCCTTTCCATGCGAGCTGTGTGGCGCATCAGGGAAAGGGTGTGCTAATCTGCGGGGCCTCTGGGTCTGGCAAATCTGGCTTGGCCTTGCAGCTGATGGCGCTTGGGGCGGAACTGGTGGCCGATGATCGGGTCATTCTAAAAGCCGAAGGTGGCGAGATGCTGGCCAGCGCCCCTGCACAAATCGCCGGGAAGATCGAAGCGCGTGGCATCGGCATTTTGAATGCAAAAGCGCTGCCTTCTGCGCCGGTTCACGTGGTGATTGCCTTAGATCATGCAGAAAAGGCACGTTTGCCAGAACAATACACAATCACGCGATTAGGGATCACGCTTCCCTTGCTTTTTAGGGTCGACTCACCACATTTCCCTTCTGCAATCGTGCACTATCTTCACCATGGTCGGAACGCTTAAATGGCAGATGCTCCAACGACGTCACAGAAGCCAAGGCTGGTCTTTGTCACCGGACCCGCAGGGGCTGGCCGTACGTCAGCCATCAAGGTTCTAGAAGATTTAGGGTTTGAAACCATCGACAACTTGCCACTGGGTATGGTGGGGCGATTGCTCGATGGAAGCCCGCTAGAGCGGCCCTTGGCTCTGGGACTGGACACGCGTAACCGAGATTACTCCATACAGCTTTTGTTCGAATTGCTAGAACAGCACATCGACTATGTGCCGGAATTGCTGTTTCTGGATTGTAGCCGCGAAGTTCTGCAGCGGCGTTTCAGCGAAACCCGTCGCCGCCACCCGCTCACGACAAGTGACGGGATCATGGATGGGATCGATACAGAGCGCGCTATGCTTGCTTCCGTACGGGATCGCGCGGATATCTTGATCGATACCACCGAATTGTCGGTACACGGCCTCAGAGAGGCGCTGGACGGTTTGTTCGCACCAAAGCAAGGGCGCGTGCTGTCTGTCACTGTGACCAGCTTCAGCTACAAGCGCGGACTGCCGACGGGCATGGATCTGGTGTACGATTGTCGTTTTTTGCGAAATCCTTATTGGGATCCATCATTGCGCAGCATGACGGGGCAAGATGCGGCAGTTGGGGCTTATATTCGTGACGATGAGAGATTCGCTGAGTTTCTGCAAAAGTTACAAGATTTGTCGAAATTCCTGCTTCCGGCCTATGCCGAAGAGGGGAAAGCGCACCTTGGAATTGGCCTTGGGTGTACCGGAGGGCAACATAGATCGGTTTTCGTTACGGAAAAACTGGCGCAGGCCCTTGCAGATCAGGGCTGGCAGGTGTCAATTAGGCATCGCGAATTAGACCGACACAATGGGAGGAAAGTGTCTGGCTCTAACAATGCTGGTAGCGGAGTGGCAAAAGCGTGATCGGAATCGTCATCGTGGCCCATGGGGGCTTGGCGCAAGAATATCTTTTAGCGATCGAACATGTGGTTGGAACGCAACAGGGTATTCGGGCGATTACCATTAAGGCCGAATGCAACCGCGATGCGAAACAAGATGAAATCTGCTTAGCTGCCAACGACGTAGACACCGGGAATGGGGTCGTTGTTGTGACTGACATGTTCGGTGGGTCTCCAAGTAACCTCTCTCTGCGCGCGTGCACGCCAGAAAATCGGCGCATCGTCTATGGTGCAAATCTCCCTATGTTGATAAAACTGGCCAAAAGTCGGCATTTGGCTGTTCCTGACGCGGTAAAAGCTGCGTTGGATGCGGGTCGAAAGTACATCGACAGCCAAAACATCGAGATGGAATAAGAGGCTATGCCGCAAACGACGTTACGCACACTTAAGATCGTGAATGAAAAAGGCTTGCACGCCCGCGCATCGGCCAAGTTGGTTGAGGTTGTCGAGGGCTTTGACGCGACGGCAGAAGTGTCAAAGGACGGGTTGAGTGCAGGCGGTGACAGTATTATGGGATTGCTCATGTTAGCGGCATCACGCGGTACTGAGATCGAAGTTGAGACCTCTGGTACCCAAGCGGACGCCTTGGCAGATGCAATTGAAGCGCTGGTCGCGGATAAATTCGGTGAAGGCTTTTAAGCCTGATTGCTGATTAAAAGGCAGTAGGCCGAGCAGGAAGTGAAACGTGTTGGATAAGTCACCAGAAACCGAAGTCGAAAAAGACGAGAATGGCGAGACCTATGATCGCCGTAACCTGACCTACGCACATTCCTTCGATGACAACTGGACGTCTACAGCGATCAAAACCATTGAATGGTTTACCGGTAAGCTGCGGATTATTGGCATGGTCAATAAGTTCGAGCGTATGAATGCTGATCACCGCGGCCAAGCTTTTTGGCAGGGTGCTTTGGGTGTGATGGGAGTCGAGCTGCAAACGCCTGACGAGCAGATCCAGAATATCCCGAAAGAGGGCCCGATTGTGGTCGTGGCCAACCACCCGCATGGTTTGGTGGATGGCATGGTCTTGGCCGAGCTAATCGGCCGCGTGCGTCAAGATTATCGTATTTTGACACGTCAGGTTCTGGCTGGATTGGATGAGGCTGCGACCTCTTTCATGATCCCTGTGCCCTTTCCACATGATCCGGATGCGCAGCGCAAAATGGTGGAAATGCGTTCTAACGCAATGGCTTACCTGAAAGAGGGCGGCGTTGTTGCCTTGTTCCCATCAGGCGTGGTTGCGTCTTCTGATACGTTGTTTGGGCCAGTGCATGAACGCGAATGGAACGTGTTTACCGCACAGATGATCCGCCGGTCTGGCGCACGTGTTGTGCCGATTTTCTTCCCGGGTCAGAATACACGCTGGTATCAAATCGCCAACCGCGTGTCGGCGACTTTGCGTCAGGGCTTGCTGCTGCGCGAGATCGTAAAATCCTGTAATCGCCCACAGAAACCTGTGATTGGTAAGCCGCTGACCGATGAGCAGATGGAGCGTTTGCATACCGATCCGCGCGGTTTCATGGCGTGGATGCGGGAACATACGTTGAATTTGGGCAATAACCCCGACGCGGTTTAACGCGTCGGTACAGGTTCTGCGCCGCGGTAGTCGTAAAAGCCGCGTTTTGTTTTGCGGCCGAGCCAGCCGGCTTCCACATATTTTGTCAGCAATGGGCAAGGGCGATACTTGGTGTCGGCCAAACCGTCGTGCAGCACGTTCATGATGGCAAGGCATGTGTCGAGGCCGATAAAGTCCGCCAGTTCCAATGGACCCATTGGGTGGTTCGCGCCAAGTTTCATCGCATTGTCGATGCTGGCCACGTTTCCGACGCCTTCATACAGCGTATAGCAAGCCTCGTTGATCATTGGGATCAGGATGCGGTTCACGATGAAGGCTGGAAAATCTTCTGCGGAAGCTGCTGTTTTTCCTAGTTTTTCTACGATGCCAAGGCAGGCCGTGTAGGTTTCCTCGTCTGTTGCGATGCCGCGGATCAGTTCGACCAGCTTCATCAAAGGAACAGGGTTCATGAAGTGGAAGCCCATAAATTTTTCTGGGCGGTCAGTGCGGCTGGCGAGGCGGGTGATCGAGATCGAAGATGTGTTCGATGTCAGGATCGTGTGCGGTTGGATGTGCGGCAGCAATCCTTCGAAGATTTTATACTTAATCTCTTCATTTTCAGTGGCTGCTTCGATGATCAGGTCTGTCTGGCCAACTTCAGGTTGGGCCACGGTGGTTTTGATGCGGCCCAAGGCGTCTACTTTTTGCTCTTCGGTGATCAATTCACGAGAGACCTGACGGGCCATGTTTTTTTCGATACGAGCGACAGCAGCGTCAAGGTTGTCTTGAGAAATATCATTTAAAACAACGTTGTAGTCTGCCAGAGCCATCACATGCGCAATGCCGTTGCCCATTTGACCCGCCCCGATGACGCCGATTGATTTAATGTCCATGCCGCTACCTCTTTGCCTCTGCGCAACACTACGCTTGAGCGCGTGCGTTTCACAAGAGGCTGTGACCTCAATATTTTAAGGTAAATTGTGCGCTTAAGAACTTGGCAAGAGGAATCGCCCAGTTTCGCCTTCGGGTGAATAAAAGGTGGGTGATATGTCTATTGAAGACGCAAATCGCCGTGTGTTGGATTACGATCCATGCCGGTATGGGGCGTCTCGGGTGTTTTTCCGAGGGCCGAAGAAAAGTTTGAACGGGCGCTATGTGGCGTTTTTGGGTGGGACGGAGACTTATGGCAAGTTCATAGAACATCCGTTTCCAGCTTTGGTTGAGGCGCAGTTGGGGCTGCCTTGTGTGAATTTTGGCTGTGTTAACGGGGGCTTAGATGTTTTTCTGAACGATCCCGACGTCTTGGCGATTACGGCCAAAGCCGAAGTGACGGTGCTGCAAATCCTTGGGGCGCAGAATATGTCGAACCGGTTTTACCGAGTGCATCCGCGGCGAAATGATCGGTTTTTGACGGCTTCGCGGTTGATGCAGTCGATTTATCATGAAGTGGATTTTTCGGAATTCAACTTTACGCGCCATATGCTGAAGGGGGTGTCTGAAGGGGCGAAAGAGCGATTTTCCTTTGTAAGAGAAGAGCTTAGAGCAGCTTGGAATGCACGGATGGTGACGTTGTTGGGGCAAATTCCGGGGCGGAAATTACTGCTGTGGTTCGCAGATCAGCCACCGCCAGCGCAATTGCCGAAAGCGAGCATGGGGCGCGATCCGATGTTTGTGGATGCGAATATGGTCGAGCGTTTGCGCCAGAAAGTGGATGGGGTCACGCAGGTGAATCTGTCAAAAAAGGCTTTAATGTCAGGCACTTATGGAATGCGTTTTTCAGAACTGGACAGGCCTGCCGCGCAATCGATGTTGGGGCCTTTGGCGCACCAAGAAGCGGCGGATGCTTTGGCGCAAGACTTGCGCCCGCTGTTGATCAAGGCTGAGGCGGAGGCAGAAAAAAGGGCCCGCTGAACGGGCCCTTCATATTCTATTAATGTCGCAATTCGCCCCTTTCAGGGGCTGAATTGTACAATTGGGCTTAGCCCAGTTTTTCTGTCAGTGCTGGTACAGCGTCGAACAGGTCGGCGACCAGACCAAAATCGGCCACTTGGAAGATTGGCGCTTCTTCGTCTTTGTTGATCGCGACGATGATTTTAGAGTCTTTCATACCGGCCAAGTGCTGGATCGCACCGGAGATACCGACGGCGATATACAGCTCTGGTGCAACCACTTTACCGGTCTGACCAACTTGCCAGTCGTTCGGTGCGAAGCCAGAGTCGACAGCCGCACGGGACGCGCCAACAGCGGCGCCCAGTTTGTCAGCCAGTGCAGAGATCAGCGCGAAGTCTTCTTCGGAGCCAACACCGCGACCACCAGAGACAACCACGCCTGCGGATGTCAGTTCTGGACGATCGGATTCTGCAACTTTGTCTTCAACCCACTCGGATAGAGCAGGGTTGTCTGCTGCGCCGATGGATTCAACCGCAGCTGCGCCGCCTTCGCCTGCCGCGTCGAATGTAGACGTACGGAAGGTGATGACTTTTTTCGCGTCAGAGGACTTCACAGTCTGGATCGCGTTACCTGCGTAAACAGGGCGCTCGAATGTGTCGCCATCAACAACAGCCGTTACATCAGAGATCACCATGACGTCGAGCAGGGCTGCAACGCGTGGCAGGATGTTCTTTGCGTCTGTGGTTGCTGGTGCAACGATGTGGTCGTAGTCGCCTGCCAGAGAGACGATCAGCGCCGCTGTTGGTTCCGCGAGGCGGTGACCCAGCGATGCGTCTTCTGCAACCAGAACTTTGGACACGCCATCGATCTTTGCGGCGGCGTCGCCTGCTGCGGAAGCGGATGCGCCCGCGGCCAGAACAGTTACATCACCCAGTTGCTTTGCAGCGGAAACAGCTTTTGCTGTTGCGTCTACAGACAGTTCGCCGTTTTGAACTTCGGCCAGAAGAAGTACAGCCATTATACAGCCCCCGCTTCTTTGAGTTTCTCAACCAGCTCGTCTACGGAGCCGACGATGATACCTGCGGAGCGCTCTGAAGGCTCGGCGGTTTTGATCACTTCGAGACGTGGGGACACGTCTACGCCCAGATCAGCGGCTGTCTTTTCGTCCAGCGGCTTTTTCTTGGCTTTCATGATGTTTGGCAGAGACGCATAGCGTGGCTCGTTCAAGCGCAGGTCAGCTGTGATGATCGCTGGCAGTTTCACAGAGATCGTTTGCAGACCACCGTCAACTTCGCGTGTCACTTTGGCTGTGTCGCCGTCCACATCTACTTCGGATGCGAATGTCGCCTGAGACCAACCCAGCAGAGCGGACAGCATCTGGCCGGTTGCGTTCATGTCGTTGTCGATCGCTTGTTTACCGGCGATGACCAGACCTGGCTGTTCTTCTTCGATCACTTTTGCAAGGATCTTGGCAACGGCCAGAGGTTCGATGTCTTGGTTCACATCATCTGCTGCAACAACCAAGATCGCGCGGTCTGCGCCCATGGCGAGCGCTGTACGCAGAGTTTCTTGTGCTTGTTTCACACCGATGGAAACAGCAACGACCTCGTCAGCCTTGCCTGCTTCTTTTAGGCGAATGGCCTCTTCGACGGCGATTTCGTCGAATGGGTTCATTGACATTTTCACATTGGCGAGATCAACACCGCTGCCGTCCGCTTTGACGCGAACCTTCACGTTATAGTCAATCACGCGTTTGACAGGTACGATGACCTTCATAGCGTTGGACTCCTTAAATGATGCGGGCCTTATTCGACTCACCGCTAACGCATTCAATGCGCTTTGATAGCGCCTTCGCTAGAGCAGAAACAGGATAAAACGCAATCGCGTCTAGGGAGACGTGGCGTCTATCGGCGACATGACGTTGCGTTTCGGAACGCTCTGCACCGTTGCGTTACGCAGCGGCACTTTTGAAGACAGGGAAATAGAGCGCCTAGCGGTTTGCGCCAGGCACCCAGAGGACGTCGTTCTGGCCGTTATCGTTGGCGATGCGGGCGGCGACGAAAAACCAATCTGACAAACGGTTCAGATAGGTGATGACGTGTGGGTTTACCTCGGCGTGGGTGGATAGATCGGTGGCGAGGCGTTCGGCGCGGCGGGCCACGGTGCGGCAGACATGCAGTTGCGCCGATAGGGCAGAGCCGCCCGGTAGGATGAAACTGCGCAGTGGGTCTAGCGTGTCGTTCATCGCGTCGATCTCGGCTTCGAGGCGTTTGACCTGTTCTTCGACCATACGCAGGGGTGGGTATTCGGCCTCGGCGTCTTTGGTGATGTCTGGGCGGCAGAGGTCTGCACCGAGATCAAAGAGATCGTTTTGGATGAGCGAAAGAAGCTGATCGATCTCGCCTTCTGCATGGAGGCGGGCGGTGCCGACGAAGGCGTTGAGTTCATCGCTGGTGCCATAGGCGTTGACGCGGGCGTCGTGTTTGGCGACGCGGTCGCCGTTGCCAAGCGCGGTTGTGCCTTTGTCGCCGGTGCGGGTGTAGATTTTGTTTAGAACAACCATATCAGCTTCCTTTGCTGAACCAGACGAAGAGTAGGATCAGCACGACGGCAATAAACTGGGCTGCGATACGCAGGCGCATCAGTTTGTTGGCGTATTTGCGGTTAAAGTCGCCGCCTTTGGCGAAACCGCCGATGCCAACCATCAGGATGAAGGCCACGGCGAGAGATGCGATGGCGGCGATGATAAACAGCGGATCGTTGAGCATGGGGCTCTCCTTATAGGGTCTTGCGCCCTAGATAGCGTGTTTGCGCGGTAAGGCGAGGGGCGATTTTGCCGCGTTCGGGAGATTGGATCAACCTTTGGCGATCAGCCAGTCGAGCGCGCGTGTCGGGAAGAGGCGGCGCAGGGCGCCCATGAGGTAGGTCGGCGTGGTGACGTAATAGCGTGGGCGCGGGGTGCTGGAGGTGAGCGCGTGCAGCAGCTTTTTGGTGACGGCTACTGGGGGCAGTTCGAAAGCGTCTTTGCCGCGATCTTCGTAGAGACGTTTGAGTAGGCTGTCCTCGTATTGCGCGGCGCGGGGGGAGTTTTTCCAGTCGATCCAACGTTCAAAATGCGGGATGGAATTGACGCGGATTTTGGAGGTGACAGGACCCGGCTCGATCAAGACGATATGCAGCGGTGTGTCGCGCATTTCGATGCGCAGCACGTCTGTGAGCCCTTCGAGGGCGTATTTGGAACTGACATAAGCGCCGCGCCAGCGGGCGGGGACGAAGCCCAGCACGGATGAGTTATTGATGATGCGCCCATGGCCTTGCGCGCGCATCACGGGGATGATTTGGCGGGTGAGTTCGTGCCAGCCGAAAACATTGCCTTCAAAGATACTGCGCAGCGCATCTGTGGGCAGGTCTTCCACGGCGCCCGGAATGGCGAAAGCGCCGTTGTTGAACATGGCGTCCAGCGTGCCGCCGGTGGCGGAAAGGACTTCGGCCAGACCTTCGGTGATGGTTTGCGTGTCTTGGTAATCGATGCGCGGGCTTTCAAAGCCGAGGTCTTTCATCTTGTCGCAATCGGCTTGTTGGCGGCACGCGGCAAAGACGCGCCAGCCTGCTTTTTGCAAGCCGAGCGCGGCGTCGTAACCGATGCCGGAGGAGCAGCCTGTGATGAGGATAGATTTCTGTGTCATGTCTGCTCGCTGATTTGCCAAGGGTCTTTGCGCGCAGATTAGGCTGGGGGAGGGCTGTGGTGCAATGGGGCGTTGGCTTCGGTGAAAAGGGACTAGGAAAAATGTGATGGGTCTCTAACGTGGCGCGTGTGGGTTGAGGCCGTCTTGAAAGGGGTTTTGAGATGTATCAGGTTTATTTGGGTGATTATGCCTATTCGTCTTGGTCCTTGCGGGCGTGGCTGTTGTTTCGGCATTTCGATTTGCCGATGCAGGTGCGGCCTGTGGAATTGATCCCTGGGACGGTGGCAGATCAGATGGCGGATATGCCACTGGCGCGGTTTGTGCCGTCGATGATTGCGCCGGATGGCACGCAGGTGAGCGATAGTGTGGCGATTGCCGAAGAGCTGGCGAGCCGGCATCCAGAGGCGGGGCTGTGGCCGGAGGATCCAAAGCTGCGGGGCTTGGCGCGTACTTTGGTGGCCGAGATGCATGTGGGGTTTGGTGCGCTGCGCAATGAATGCGCGATGAACCTGTTTCAGGCCTATGATTGGTCTGCGCCTTCCAAGGGTGTTTTGGCGGATGTGCAGCGGCTTGAGCTGTTGTGGGCCGCGGCACGGGAAGCCTCTGGCGGGCAGGGGGCTTGGTTGTTTGGGCGGTATTCAATTGCCGATGCGTTTTATGCGCCGGTGGCTTTGCGGATTGCGGGGTATAATCTGCCCGTGTCTGAGGCGGCGAAGGCCTATGTGAACACCCATCTGGCGGATGGGCATTTTCAGGCGTGGCGCGATGAGGCTTTGGCGAAGGGCGTACAGAAAGAGGATTATCTGTATGACTATCCGAAAGCGGATTGGCCGTTTGACGGGCTGGTTTAAGGACACAAAAAAACCGCCGCTTGCGAGGCAAGCGACGGTTTGGATGTACTGAAAAGACTTTAAAAATTCAGATTAGTTTTTTGTGAGCAGGCGCTCTGCCATCCATCCGATTTGCCCTGTGGACAGCACTTGCAATTGCACCCAGCCATTGCCTGGCACCTCTAGGACTTCGACTTCGGTATTGCGGGCCAAAGTGGCGATCACGCCATTGTTCGTGCTTGGGCCGCTGCGCATGTTGACCCGAGACCCATCTACGCGGCGGAAATCGAGGCCTGTTGCGCTGGACAATGTTTGTGCGCCAAGCGTTTGTTGCGCTGCAAGGCTTTCAGAGGTTGGGCCAAGTTTTGTAAGTTCTGATTTTGGTGTGGGTTGCACGCTGCCAACGAGGCTTGGCGTGACTGCGGCCAGCACGACATCTGCTTCTGCCGCTTGGGCGAGAGGTTGCGCGGCTGGGTTGTCTTGGCTTTGAGACACTTGTGTTGTTGGCACCTGAGCGGCCACATCTTCTGAGCGTGGCGCGACGAAAATCGTTTCTTCGGCCTGCGCGATTTGCTCTGCCTCTGGGGCGCGATTGACTTTTGGCTCGAAGTCCGAGCCTCCGCTGAGCTCGTAAAAGGCCCAGCCCATAAATAAAAACGTTAGAACGATGAACTTCTTCACTGGAATGTCCCCACACACCCAAGGGTGATACCCTTAAAAACCTTAATCAAAACACTATCATGAATTCGAGACTGCCGTCTGGCGGAAAAAAACCGCCGTTTTCCCCGTAACTTTCTTGTCTGGGTAAATCCAGCCCTGTATCACAACTATATGAACGATATTGTTGACGACGAAGACACGCCATCTCACGACATTGCAGAGCCGTTGCGCCGCGCGATTGGGGACCGTTATCTGACCTACGCGCTGAGTACGATTATGCACCGTGCTTTGCCGGATGCGCGGGATGGATTGAAGCCTGTGCATCGTCGCATTTTGTATGCGATGAACCGCCTTAAGTTGGCGAGTAACGGGAAATTCCTGAAGTCTGCGAAAATCTCTGGCGACACGATGGGGGATTTCCACCCGCATGGTGATGCTGCGATTTATGACGCGATGGCGCGTTTGGCGCAGGATTTTGCCGTGCGCTATCCGCTGGTGGATGGTCAGGGGAACTTTGGCAATATCGACGGGGATAACCCTGCGGCCTCGCGTTACACTGAAGCGCGCATGACCTTTGTGGCGGAAGCCATGTTGAATGGTCTGGATGAAAACGCCGTTGATTTCCGAGACAACTATGATGGTCGTCTGACCGAGCCGGTTGTGTTGCCGGCGGAGTTTCCTTCGCTGTTGGCCAATGGCGCGGCAGGGATTGCGGTTGGTATGGCGACCAACATTCCGCCGCATAACATTGCCGAGCTGGTGGATGCTTGTTTGCATCTGATCAAAACGCCAGATGCGCGTGATGATACCTTGCTGAATTATGTGCCGGGGCCGGATTTCCCGACCGGCGGCGTGATCGTAGAGCCGAAAGAGAATATCGCCAACGCCTATAGCACGGGTCGTGGATCGTTCCGCCTGCGCTGTAAGTGGGAGGTGGAAGACCTGGGCCGTGGTCAGTGGCAGGTGGTTGTCACTGAGATTCCGTATCAGGTGCAGAAGTCGAAGCTGATCGAAAAGATCGCCGAGCTGATCCAAGCGAAGAAAGTGCCGATCTTGGCCGATATTCGCGATGAATCTGCAGATGATATTCGCCTGATTTTGGAGCCGAAGTCGAAGAACGTCGATCCAGAGATTTTGATGGGCATGATGTTTAAGTCCAGCGACCTTGAGGTGCGCTTTAGCTTGAATATGAACGTGCTGATCGATGGGGTGACGCCAAAGGTTTGCAGCATGAAAGAAGTGCTGCAGGCGTTCTTGGATCACCGCCGTGAGGTGTTGAAGCGTCGGTCTGTGCATCGGGTCGAAAAGATCGACCACCGTCTGGAAGTGTTGGAAGGTTTCATCATTGCCTTCCTCAATCTGGATCGTGTGATTGATATTATCCGCTATGACGATGCGCCGAAGGCGGCGTTGATGGCAGAAGAGTGGGGCGGGGATTTTGCCCGTGCCACATCTGAAGCGGACTATAAGTCTCCGTTGCCTGCCAAGGGTGAGGGCGAGCTGACCGAGGTTCAGGCCGAAGCGATCCTGAACATGCGTCTGCGCAGCTTGCGCCGTCTGGAAGAGATGGAGCTGGTGAAAGAGCGTGATGCGCTGATGGAAGAACGCGCTGGGCTGGAAGAT
This sequence comes from uncultured Paracoccaceae bacterium, assembly GCA_947499725.1. Lineage (GTDB taxonomy): Bacteria > Pseudomonadota > Alphaproteobacteria > Rhodobacterales > Rhodobacteraceae > Cognatishimia. Next base: position 613,217 of record CANMPK010000002.1, read on the forward strand.
TTGCTGGCCAGCGATGATCTGCAATGGGCGCGTATTGCTGAGCAGCTGAAAGAGACCAAGAAGACCTTCGGCAAGGAATTTGACGGCGGCGCGCGCCGGACGCAGTTTGCGGAAGCCGGTGAAATCGAAGATGTGCCGATTGAGGCCATGATCGATAAAGAACCGATCACGGTGGTCTGCTCTGAAATGGGTTGGATCCGCGCCATGTCAGGCCATATCGATCTGACGCGTGAGTTGAAGTTCAAGGATGGCGATGGGCCTAGGTTCATTTTCCATGCGGAAACCACGGATCGCTTGTTGGTGTTCGGCACGAACGGGCGTTTCTATACGGTTTCGGCCAGCAGCCTGCCCGGTGGGCGCGGCATGGGTGAGCCGTTGCGTTTGATGGTGGACCTGCCAAATGAAGCTGAGATCGTGGATATCTTCACGCATCAGGCGGATCGCAAGTTGATCGTGGCGTCGACTGCCGGTGATGGTTTCGTGGTGAATGAAAGCGATGTGATCGCGCAGACGCGGACCGGTAAACAAGTGCTGAACGTCAAAGGAGACGTGAAAGCCTTGGTCTGTAAGCCTGTGGCAGGGGATGCTGTTGCCTGTGTGGGTGAGAACCGCAAGGTGCTGGTGTTCGCCATTGATGAGCTGCCCGAAATGGGTCGCGGCAAGGGCGTGCGTTTGCAGAAGTACAAAGATGGCGGGCTGAGTGATGCCACGACCTTTGTTCTGGAAGAAGGCCTGAGTTGGAAAGACCCAGCGGGGCGCACGCGCAGCGAAACCGAGCTGGCCGAATGGACCGGCAAGCGGGCCGGCACCGGGCGGATGGCGCCGAGGGGCTTCCCGAGGGACAACAAGTTTAACTGATACCAGAACCCGAAGTGCAAGCTTCGGGTTTTGTCTTTTTAGGGCAGTGTAAGGCGGCGTAATGGATTGGAATGCTTTGGCAGATTGGGCATGGGCGCGGCATCATAACGAGCTGAGCTGGCACATCCGCCCTTTGATCATTCTGGCCTTCTGCGCGGTGGCTTGGTTTCGGCGACCTGTGTTGGTGGTGTTGGTTGGTGTGTTCTTTCCACTGAGCGCCGTGGTGTTTCCTGCGCCTGATGTGCCCAAGCCCTATGTGGTAGAGTTTTTGGCCCAAGAACGTGCTTTCCTAGAGGGGATGTCGCTTTGGCAAGGCGTGGGCTTTGTGGTGCTGGTGGTGCTGTTTCTGGCGGCTTTGGCCGCTGCCTTATGGAGGCGCAGTTTTTGGATGGGTGTGCTGGTGGCCAATATGGGCGGGGTAATCAAGATGGTCAGCAGCTTGGCCCTGTGGGGCGAGGCCGGACAGGCGGTGATTGTGCCAACGGTTTTGACCGCTTTGGTGTTTAATGGCGTCGCTTTGGCGGTGTGGTGGTTTGCTTTAAGGGGCCGCTCTGATTAGGCGGTTGTCATCTGAAAGCTTTGCCCACAGGTGATCCGGCACAGTGCCGGATCTGTCGGGCGGATGCTGCTGTCTGAGATTTAGCGCGCGATTTGCGAGACCTCTGATGCGGATAGATTTGCGCCTGATAGCAGGGCAGAGAGGCTCATCTTTTTACGTTTTTTCAGCACGAATGGGATTTGCCCGCTGGCAAGGTCAAAGGGGTCGCCTTGCAACATATGCGTGATGGAGCGCAGGTTGGATGACAACGGCGCGCATTCCCATGCATAGCCGACAACGCCTGTCGCTGGGTTTATGCCTGCGGACTTATATCGGTGGCAGATTTCCGTTTGTCCGTTGGTTGTTTGCGTTTTTGCCTGACCTGCAAGGCTGCGGGTGTTGGTTGGATACCAAAGGTAAACCTGACCGTCAGCTTGGCGGTATTCGACCTGTGTGCCGTGGAATGAATCGTAGTGAACGGATGTGTTTCCCGCGAGGGCTTTTGGCAGCGCGTCAGTTGGGGCTTGCAAATAGCCCGTCGGTTGGGCGTTGGCTGCGCCAAGTCGCAGGATGATCCAAGCGCTTTGTTGGCCAACAACGGTTGCGCCTTCGGCTTGGCGATCCTCAATCGCGCCGATTTCGTGGTTCGGGCAGGCGATCAGGGTGCTGTTCTTTTGCACATAGGATTTGACGACATCCGTAGGCTGGATGATTTGGCAAACATCCGCATCTGTGGGGTAGGGGCGCAGAGGTGAGAGCCCGCTGTCTTCTGGTGGCGTATAGGGCGCTGAGGATTGGCAGGCTGCGAGTAGGGTGACGCAGGCGAGGCTTAGAAATGCGGTCTTCATCGAAAATGTCCTTGGGTGCAATACACGCACTTTGTCGATGAGGTGCTGTTATGGCAAGCCTTAACCGTGCTCGATCAACAAGTGCTTGCTGGGGCTGCGGTTGATGAATTCGTCTTCGATCCAGCGCAGGACGCGGCGTTGGCCGCCGAAGGGGACCATGTCGATGGCCTCGGCGATGCTGACCCATCTGTGGTCGCTGTGTTCTGCGTTGAGCGTGACGGTGGCCTGTGGGTCGACATAGGCCAGAAAGACCGGCGCCATGGTGATGGCATCGCGGTCAGGTTCGTAGAATTGCTCGCAAATGTCGGCGGAGTAGAAGGTGGTTGGCGTGAGGCCGGTTTCTTCGTGCAGCTCGCGCAGGGCGGCTTGCCATGCGGTTTCGCCTTCCTCGATTTTGCCAGCGACTTGGCACCACTCACCCACAAGGGTGTCGGTGCGTTTGAGCAAGAGGACTTCGGGACGGCCAGCCACTTGGCGCATGGCGACCAGCGAGATGATGAAGGCGCGGATGGGGATCTCTGGCATGGGGCACTCTTACGCAAAAGGGGATGGCCTATGCGTAAGAGGTTTTGCGGGTCTGGCCAAGGGGGTTAGCGGCAGTATTCGCCGCTGTGGGTTTGGCCGCCGTTTGTGACGGTTTGGGTTTCAAAGTCATAACAGCCGGATGTGCCAGAGGGCGTGTAGCTGATGAAGTAGTCTGAGCCTTGGTAGCTGTAGCTCATGCGGCCGCCACCGTTTTCGAACTGTTGGAACACAAGATCTTCCACGCCACCTTTGGGAGGGCGGCCTGCCGCTGCGCCGCCGCCGGATGCCGCTGAGAGTGGGCGTACACGCGGGAGGCGGTTGAAGTTGGGGACTTCGCCCATGAGGCATTGCACGATGTAAGGGGCTTCGGTTGAGGTGTGGTAGCGATAGCCGAAGGTGTCGTCTGCTTGGCCGTTGCAGATGTCGAGATCGCCAAGCTGGATGGGGCTGCCATCGGGATTGTCGTCGCCATAGATGGGGAAGCCGTCAAAGGCCCAGCCGATGATGGGGTTGTCGTCGCGGTTGTCCATCTGGTCGATCATGCAGGTGGGTTTGACGTGGTAGTGGTAATCATCGCCGCGCCCTGCGTGGCCACCGCAGACATCCAGCTGGCCGGTTTGCCATGTGTCGTGGCGGGCTTGGTGGTGGGCGAGATCGTCTTGGCTCATTTCGCCGCCAGCGGTGTAATCGTAGATCGGCACGCCATTCACGGCCACGCCAAGAGCCGCATCGCGGGTGAGGGGTGTTGTGCCAAGGGTGGGCGATAGAATGATGGGGGCGGCATAGTCTGCGGGCACGGGCACCTGTTCGTTGGTGCCGGTGATGCCAGTCATGAGCGTGTGGTCTGGATAGGTGTCAGAGGCGATCAGCGCATGGCCGTTTTGGCATGTCACAGAAACGCTGTCATCAAAGCCTGCGTCAGAGACGGATTGCTGCACGGCGGTGCAATGGTCGTCATGGGCGCTGGCGGTTTGTGCGGCGCTGATGCCGAAAAGGGCCATCAAGAAGATCGGGGGGAGCTGTTTCATTGGATGGCCCTTTTGGTGCTTATTGAGGAGGCTTATTGAACCGTCAGGCGGCAGAGCACTGTGTTGGTTTGCTCGAGGTCTGGACCCCAGATCAGCTCTGCGGCGCTGTCCCATGAAATGCGATCATAGCCGTCTTTCGGGCTGACCTGACTTTCAGAGTAGATGTCTGCTGCGGCCCAGCCAGAGGCATCGAAATCGGCTGTGTCCCAACCGGCTGGTTCGTCATTGATTTCAAAACCGCATGCGCCTTCGCCCGCGACAGGGTCGTTGACGCTTTCGCAGGATTTATCGAGCGGTGCGGTGTGGGTGACGAAACACTGCCAGTCGTCGTTAGACACAACAACGGTTTGACCAGCGCTGTCTTTGATTTGAACGATCACACCACCGTCGCCCATTTGTTGACGGCGGGAGCCGATGTATTCGAGGCCCGTGTCGTTTTCTTTGAAGTCTTTCGCGACGAGGCCAATGGTGAAAGGTTTTTCGGCGTCGAAGGTGAAGCTTTCGGCGTTGAAGGAGCGCTCTGTTGTGATGGAGACGCTGTCTTCTGCGACTTGTGTGCCGTTGATGCGCATTTCAAACCAATTGTCCGCCCAAACATCTGCGGAATAGGTTTCAGCGAGACCCATTGCTGGCAGGGCGGCGATGAGGGTTGCGGCGGTGAGTGTGTGTTTCATGGAAGCGTCCTTTCATCCGTGTTGAGGATAATACGGGAGCTTTCTGCATTTCCGTCGCAGTTTTTTGCCTTTTATCCGGTTTTGTCTGGCAGGGGCGTTGCTGTCAGCCACACGCCGCCTTTGGGGCGCAGGGTGAGGATCATATTCGGTTCAGGGTCTTTGCCCGGAATGGCGTTAAACGTGAACTGCGCAAGCAGGGTTGCCAGAATGATCACGGATTCCTGCACCGCGAAACTGGCGCCGATGCAGACACGTGGGCCGTCGCCGAAAGGCAGATAGGCGTAGCGGTCGATGGCTTTGCGATCTGCGAAACGATCTGGATTGAAGGCGTTGGGGTCCTCCCACAGCAATTCGTTTCGGTGCAGCGCGTAGATCGGGATCATGACTGTGTCTTTGGGTTTGATCTCGCGGCCGCAGAGCGTGTCGGGTTTGAGTGCCGTGCGGGAGACGATGGCGGCTGGGGGGTAAAGACGCAGGGCTTCGTCGATGATGGCGCGGATGAACGGCAGGTTGGCCACATCTTCGGCGGTGGCTGTGGTGCCTGTGATCTGGCTGCGCACCTCGTCTTGCGCGCGTTTTTGGATGTCTGGGTCAAAGGCCAAAAGATAAAGCGCCCAAGATAGGGTGAGGGCGGTGGTTTCATGGCCAGCGATGATGAAGGTGAGCAGATTGTCGCGCAGTTCTGCGGTGTTCATGCTGCGTTTGGTTTCGGGGTCCACACCTTCGAGCAGCAGATCGAGCAGGTCTGGCACATCACGCGGGCCTCGGGTGCGGCGGTCGTTGATGGATTGGTCTGCGATGCGGCGCATGTCGCGTGTGGCATTACCTGAAAACACGCGGCCCGGGCGGGGAATCCAATCGGGGGCGCCGATCATATCGAGTAGAGAGATTTTGCCGGCCTCCGCGATATAGGCGTCGATGGATTGGTGGATCTTGCCCGCGTCAAAATCGCTGTCGCCTGAAAAGGTGACTTCGGTGATCACATCAAAGGTGGCGCGCACCATTTCGTCGACCATGTTGATGGCGGGGGGGCCTGTTTGGGCAATGCGGTCTGCGCAGTCTTGGGCGGCTTGGCCCATGATGGGGCCAAGGGCCGTGACGTTGCGGTGTGAAAAGACAGGGGCCGCAGTGCGCCTTTGCCAGCGCCATTCCGCGCCTTCGGCGATGAACATGCTGTTGCCAATGGCGGGTTTGAGCAGGTTCTTGGTGGTGTCAGACTTGGGGTAATCGTCGAGCTTTTCCAGCAGCATGCGGCGGATCGCGTCTGGATCCATGACCATATGCCAGCGGATGCCGGTTTTGCCGGAGATCATGGGCTGTTTCAAAGCAATGTCGGGCAGGATCAGCAACAGGTTGTCGCGGGCTGTTTTCAGGCTTTCCCAAAGACCCATAGGCACAGTGTGCAGGTTGGGGTGAACAGGTAGGCGCTGGGCTGTCGGAGTGTCGTGTTTCACAGATGACCTCGGCTTTGATCCGTCCTTGTTCAATTTAGGGCAAGGCTGAGATCTGTCTAGTGGGGGAGCGAGGCGTATCGCTCCGCTCCCCCGTTGTGCCGACCGCTTAGCTTGGGGATGGGTAGAGGCGGAGCGGTGGGCGTGGGTCAAATAAGTTGTGATCTTGCGGCAAGGCGATGACGCCGTCGCGTACTGCGATGTCTGAGAATTCAGAGCCTTCCGCGATCCCGATCGTTTGCATGACTTGGCCGGTTTGAGGGTTGGCCACGACAATGACCGGAATGTTTTCAGCGATGAGGTAAAGCAGACCTGCATCATAGGCGACACCTGACCACATCAGGGCGTCTGGGTTGATGGGGGTTTGGGTGAAAGACTGAAAATCCAAGTCGATCTGCTGCACCTTATCGGTGTTCAATTGGATCGCGTGCACCTGCATCGTGTCAGAGCTGGTGGCGAATAGCGTCCCGTCCCCCCATGCTAAACCGGTGATTTCTGAGCTCTCCATGCCTTGTGGCAGCGGGCGCTTGGCGATGACTTCGCCCTCTTGATCGATACGCAGAAAATTGGGGCGGTCGCCTGCAAGCCAGTATTCGTTGTCGATTTGTGTGATCGCTTCGAGGCTGCCTTGTTTGAAGAGCAAGGGCGTGCGCGGGAAGATGCTTTCGCTTTCGGCTTCAAAATGAGGATCGCGCGGCAGATTAATGAATTCCGCCTGATCCGTCAGAAGGGCAAATCGCGTGGGGTGGGCAACGAGGCCGGAGACCTGTTTGATCTCCTTTGGGAGGAGGATGATTTCTGGGCTGTCGAGGACGTGGCTGAGCTCAAATGGGGCGTCTTGATGCGTGGTTTGAAAGTTATCGGTGCCTTTTAGATCGCCCAATAGGTCAAAGATCAGGAAAACCCCAAGTTGGGTGCTGGTCAGTGTGAACACACTGAGCGGGATCAGGGCAAGCTTCAGTGCTTTGAAGCTGCGGCTCCGAAGACGCGAGTGTGAGGTGTCGGGGTGGGTCATGCTGTTTCCTTTGTCTTGTTTGAAGAGACAAAGGCATCACCTGAGGCCGAGGCTATGGGTGAAATGACATATTTGACCCCTTATGTAGCAAATGACGCATGACCATTGTGCGAATTTACCCTTGAACGTGTGGGGAAGAGGTGAGGCGCTTATGAGATTGGATCGAGAGCGGACGGTTGTTTTATTGGCAATTGCCGTGCTGAGCTATTTTGCGATTGAAGATATCTTTGAAGACCTTGGTCTGGGCCAAAGTTTGCCAGAGATTGGGCTGGACCTTTTGGTCGTTGTGACCGTTCTGAGCATGTTGATCTACATCTATGTCCTTGCGCCTTTGAAAATGCGTCGAGACAATCGTCTTTTGGCGGCACGCAATCGGGCCCAAGGCGATGATCTTGCGCGTTTGTCTTTGGTGGCCGAGGCGCAGCTGCATGGGCTGAGTGTTTATATCAAAGCGCAGTTCGAAGACTGGGGGCTTACCCTCGCCGAGCAAGACGTGGCGTTATTGCTGTTGAAGGGGTTTTCTATGAAGGAAATCGCATATATGCGCCAAGTGTCGGAGCGGACGGCCCGCCAGCAAGCCACTCGGATTTACGAGAAGTCTGAATTGACCGGTCGGGCCGGATTGGCGGGGTTCTTCTTGGAAGATCTATTGCTGCCGTCAGACCTGCGTTGAGTTTAAGGTAATCACCGAAAAGTCGCCGATCGTTTGATCTGTGTGCATGGATTATTTGCACGCTTGCTTTGGGTGCGCTATGCCCATTCCAAACAGCAGCAGAGGAAGTTGCATGACACGGTTTCTCGCCCTTGGGGCTTTGATCATTGCTTTGGCCGGTTGCGGCGAGAGCGACGGGACAGCGGAAAAGCTGGATCTTGGTGATTTTACGCTGGGGCATAACATTGTTGTGGCGCCGGATCTGAAGAAGGGGCCGACCTCTCGAAATGCGACACCTGAAGAATTGACGACCGCCTTGAAAGCCGAGCTGGATAAGCGTTTGGGGCGTTATGACGGCGAGCGACTGGTGCATTTGGGCGTGAATATTGGCGCTTACGTTTTAGCGCGTCCGGGTCTGCCTTTGGTCTATACGCCTAAGTCGGTTTTGGCGATGAATGTCACCGCGTGGGATGATCGCGCTGGCGAGAAGTTTCATGAGAAACCCAAGCAAGTGATCGTGCTTGAGAATCTGGGCGAATCTTTCATCGTCGGGTCTGGTTTGACGCAGACGCGGGAAGAGCAAATTGACGGATTGGTGCAAAATGCCGCCAAGGCGATTGAGAAATGGCTGGCCGAAAATGCCGCCTGCATGAGCGAAGCGCCGACCGCAGAAGAGCTTGAAAACTGTTGGAAAGATCAGGAACCGGTTGAAATAAGCGACGAGACATAACCCGGTTGTGGCCTTTGGTCCGCGGTTGGCAAAGCTTGGCCGTTCCCGGGGCAAACAGTGTCTTGATTTTTCTCTCGCAACCCAATATGTCGCGCCCGGAAGAGTAATTTGGGCCAATGGGGCCCCCCTAACATAGAAGGCGCCTCGAGATGGCTAAGGAAAAGTTTGAGCGTTCCAAACCGCACTGCAACATCGGCACAATCGGCCACGTTGACCACGGTAAAACAACACTGACAGCTGCGATCAC
>CANMPK010000003.1 GCA_947499725.1 uncultured Paracoccaceae bacterium
GCACCAATCGCGATGGAAGCTGGTCTGCGCTTCGCGATCCGCGAAGGTGGCCGTACAGTTGGTTCCGGTGTTGTATCCAAAATCACTGAGTAAGATCGTGGCGGTGGGGTGAAACCCCACCCTACGTACGACTTATAGAAGGGCGTCCCTCGGGGCGCCCTTTTGCTTTGGTTGAAATATGACCGCGTCCGAACCGAGGGGAGGGCGTTATGCGCCCGCCCCGTGGGGGCGGTTCGGGCGCAGCAAAATCTTCGATTTTGCAAAAAGTCTATTCTTGGCACCACACCGTAGGGCGGGCTTCAGCCCGCCATTCACCCCTCCAAACCTCCCAAAACCCCAATTGTACGTTTCACCGATTCAAAAGCGCGAATTGCCACCTTTCTCAAATCTTACACCTACGTGCGCTGCCTGACTCGCAAACCTCGTCTAAAGGCTTCATAAACACAGCGTGTGGTCAGAATCGCTTGCCCCTCTGGACAGTCATGCACCCCAGCCCCCAAGGTCTTGTGTCCTCTTAAAAAATAGGGCCCAAAACCACCAATCCCCCTTGCGACAAGGGCGTTTCCCGTGTACTGGGCAGCAATTCACATCTTGTGAATGGTGGGCCTAGATTCGTTTGGGCCCATTTTAGGTTCGAAGTGGGGGCGCAATGATGTGACCTCGACCTCTCAATCTTGGTCCTTTTTGGGGCAATTGAAATATGCAAAGCCAAAACATTCGCATTCGGCTGAAGGCATTCGATTACCGTGTTCTCGACGCGAGCACACAGGAAATCGTAAACACTGCAAAGCGCACAGGCGCTGACGTACGTGGCCCGATCCCAATGCCAAACAAAATCGAGAAATTCACAGTTCTGCGTGGCCCACACGTTGACAAGAAATCTCGTGACCAGTTCGAGATCCGTACGCACAAGCGTCTGCTCGACATCATCAACCCGACACCACAAACTGTAGACGCGCTGATGAAGCTCGATCTGGCAGCCGGTGTTGACGTTCAGATCTCAGTATAAGGGGTCTCATGATGCGTTCTGGTATTATCGCGAAAAAAGTAGGCATGACTCGCCTGTTCATGGAAGACGGCAAACAGATCCCTGTGACTGTTCTTCACCTTGATGAACTGCAAGTTGTGGCTCAGCGCACAAACGAAAAAGACGGTTACACAGCGGTTCAGCTGGGTGCCGGTGCAGCAAAAGCGAAACGCACATCCCAAGCGATGCGCGGTCACTTTGCAGCAGCCAACGTTGCGCCTAAGCGCAAGGTTGCGGAATTCCGTGTTGAAGAAGCTAACCTGATTGAAGTGGGTGCAGAAATCTCTGCAGAGCACTTCGTTGAAGGTCAGAAAGTTGACGTTGCGGGCACATCTATCGGTAAAGGTTTTGCCGGTGCGATGAAGCGCCACAACTTCGGCGGTCTGCGCGCGTCTCACGGTGTTTCCATCTCTCACCGTTCCCACGGTTCCACAGGTCAGTGTCAAAACCCTGGTCGCGTCTTCAAAGGTAAGAAGATGGCCGGTCACATGGGTGCTGTCCGCGTGACAACTCAAAACCTTGAAGTTGTAAAAACAGACGCCGAGCGCGGTCTGGTTTTCATCAAAGGCGCCGTACCTGGCTCCAAAGGTGGTTGGGTGACTGTCAAAGACGCCGTGAAAAAGAAACTGCCTGAGAACGTTCCGTTCCCAGCTGCTCTGAAATCCGCTGCAACTGAAGCACCTGCGACAGAAGCACCTGCGGAAGGTGGTGAAGCATGAAACTTGACGTGATCAAACTCGACGGCGGCAAAGCCGGTTCCGTAGAACTGTCCGAAGATCTGTTCGGTCTAGAGCCACGTGCAGACATCCTGCATCGTGTGGTTCGCTGGCAGCGTAACAACGCGCAAGCGGGTACACACAAGGTAAAGACTCGTTCCGAGACTTCCTATTCCACAAAGAAGATCTATCGCCAAAAAGGCACCGGTGGCGCACGTCACGGTGACCGTAACGCGCCGATCTTCCGCGGTGGTGGTATCTACAAAGGCCCAGTTGTCCGTTCCCACGGCCACGACCTGCCTAAAAAGTTCCGTAAACTCGGTCTGAAGCACGCTCTGTCTGCAAAAGCAAAAGCAGGTGAGCTGGTTGTGATCGAAGATGCGACAGCTGAAGGCAAAACCGCTGCTCTGGCGAAACAGGTTAAGAACCTGGGCTGGAAACGCGCACTGGTCATCGACGGTGCTGAAGCAAACGAAGGTTTCCTGAAAGCATCCCGCAACATTGAAGGTCTGGATATCCTGCCGACAATGGGCGCAAACGTTTATGATATCCTGAAGCGTGACACTCTGGTGATCACAAAAGCAGGTATCGAAGCACTGGAGGCTCGACTGAAATGAGCGCGAAGGCTGAACACTACGATGTGATCCGCAAGCCGATCATCACAGAAAAAGCGACAATGGCATCCGAAAACGGTGCAGTTGTTTTTGAAGTGGCGATCGACAGCAACAAACCACAGATCAAAGAGGCTGTTGAAGCTCTGTTTGGTGTAAAGGTTAAAGCGGTCAACACAACGATCACCAAAGGTAAAACCAAGCGTTTCCGTGGTACCATGGGTAAACGTAAGGACGTTAAAAAAGCATATGTGATGCTCGAAGAGGGCAACACAATCGACGTCTCCACCGGTCTCTGATTGGTGCGTTGGTAAAATCTATGAAAGCCCCTGCGTCAGCGGGGGCTTTTACTTTTCTAGCTTTGAGCTAGGGTGAATTTAGGTCGTCGCCATTAAGTCGCGTCGCTAGATATTAAGACCAAGAAGCGAGCGCATGTTTGACCTGAACTCTAAGCCTTCCACTGATTGCGAAAACGTCTCTGCTCGGGAATGGGCGAAGATACTGATCAAGTACCGCACCCCAGATTTTTCGCGCAGCATGTTTGAGCTGCTGGTCACGCTGGTGCCTTTCTTCGCGATCTGGGCTGCTGCTTGGTGGGCGATTTCTGTAAGCAATTGGCTGAGCTTTGCCATTGCTTTGTTGAATGGCCCTCTCCTCGTTCGACTTTTCATTATCCAGCACGATTGCGGACACCGGTCATTTGTTGAAAGCCGTGTTTTGGGCGATTGGATTGGTCGTCTGCTGGGCGTTCTGACCGTGACACCCTATGAAATGTGGCGTCACGCCCATGCGGTGCATCACAGCGCGTCGGGCAATTTGGATCGCCGTGGCCTAGGCGACATTCGTACCATGACGGTGCAGGAATATAATAACGCGGGTCTGATCGAGCGGATTTATTACCGCATTTACCGCAACCCCTTCATGACGTTTCTCATTGCGCCAGGGATATTGTTCCTTGTGGTGAACCGCTTGCCCTTTGGTTTTATGGACCAACGCAAATTCTGGATCAGCGCCATGGGAAATAACCTCGGTATTCTGGCGTTGCTTGGCCCGATCTATCTGATCGGCGGCTGGGCTCCGATCCTTCTGATCTTCCTGCCATCCACTATTTTGGCGGCTTCGCTTGGGGTCTGGCTGTTTTATGTCCAGCACCAGTTCGAGCATACCCATTGGGAAGAGGAGGAGAATTGGGACGTGCATGAGGCTGCGCTGCATGGCAGCTCGCACTACAAGCTGCCGCCAGTCTTGCAATGGCTCAGTGGCAATATCGGTATCCACCACGTGCACCACTTAAACAGCCGCATTCCTTTCTATCGCTTGCCAGAAGTTCTGCGAGACCATGAGGGTTTGGCTGTTGGGGCAGAATTAACGATCCGCGAAAGCTTGGAGACGGCGAAGCTGCATTTGTGGGATGAAGAGAGCAAACGGCTTTTGTCTTACAAAGAAGCGCGGGCTTTGGCCTGACGAGGTGGGGTGAAACCCCACCCTACGCAGAGAGGGTAGGCCGGGCTTTAGCCCGGCTTTTTTGTTGGGCGATTGGTGGGCTGAAGCCCACCCTACGGTCGATAATCCTTAGAGGCTCGTATTGACGTTCACGAAGATTTCAATCGCTCAGAGCCTAGGCAAGACCTGTGGTTCAGGTAAGTAGAAGCGATCCTATTAGGAGCGAATTTAAGTGCGCCGAATTCTTTACTCAGTTCTTTTTCTCATGGCAGTTGTGGCCTTTGTTTTCACAATCTGCGTTTCGTGGGTGTCTTACGGACCAAGCCGGTCGCATCGTATGGATGTCTATGCTTCGCCTTTTACGACGAATGCGCCGGTCATCTTAATGCTGCACGGAGGGTCTTGGTCATCCGGCAGTAGGCGTTGGCCAGATGCTTGGTTGTTCAAAGCGCTGCATTGGGTGCCCAAAGGGTATGTTTTCGTTTCTGCCACAACGCGATTGCTGCCAGAGGCGGATCAGTTAGAGCAAGTGCATGACTTTGCTGCGGCTCTGAAGTTTGTTCAAGACAATGCGCACCGTTGGGGTGGCGATGGCCGCCGAGTGGTTGTTATGGGACACTCTTCCGGTGCGCATGTTGCGTCACTTGTAGCGCTTCGTCAGGATGTTTTGGAAGAGGCGGGGGCATCCGCGCCCCTTGGTGCGATCATGTTGGACACCTCAGCAATCGATGTGGCCAAGCGTATGGCGACCTTCCCATCGGGTTTTCTATCGCGATACATCGGAACAGACCGCGCGTTCTGGGATGAAATCTCACCGGCAGAGCATACTGACCCTGAAGATCCGCCACTTCTATACGCCTGCGCCACGAACCGAGCTTGGCCCTGCGCCATGGCGCGAGACTTTGCCTCGAACAACGAACAAGTCTCGGTTCTGCCTGTCGATGAAAGCCATCGCGGGGTGAATGCGACCTTGGGGCGGTGGAATGACTACACAAAGTCTGTCGACCTTTGGCTTAAGCAGTTGGGACTGCCTTAAAACATTGGTGTTTTGAGACTCCCCCATTGCCACCCATCTCAAACCCTGTTACTTCGCGCGAATGGAAATCGGCCTCAGATTCGTTCTGGGGCTGTTTGCTATTTTTATCGGGACCTTCGGGGCCCTTCATACGGTCACCTGTTTTACCAAAGACAGGGGGCTAACATCGCGGGCTAAGCACCTCATAAGGCTGGCTCGCACTGCTAAAACGGAAGACAGTAAACATGGCACTCAAGTCGTATAAACCGACGACGCCGGGCCAGCGCGGGCTGGTTCTGATCGACCGTTCGGAGCTTTGGAAAGGACGTCCAGTCAAATCCCTTACTGAGGGTTTGACAAAATCGGGCGGCCGGAACAACACCGGACGGATCACATCACGTCGTCGTGGCGGTGGCGCAAAGCGTCTGTACCGGATCGTTGATTTCAAACGTAACAAATTTGATGTCGCGGCAACCGTAGAGCGGATCGAATATGACCCGAACCGTACCGCGTTCATCGCACTCGTAAAATATGAAGATGGCGAGCAAGCATACATCCTGGCACCACAGCGTTTGGCTGTTGGCGACCAAGTGATTGCTTCCGCAAAAGCCGACATCAAACCAGGTAACGCAATGCCGTTCTCTGGTATGCCGATCGGTACAATCGTTCACAACATCGAACTGAAACCAGGCAAAGGCGGTCAAATCGCTCGTGCTGCGGGTACATATGCTCAGTTCGTAGGTCGTGACGGTGGCTACGCACAGATCCGCCTGTCTTCTGGCGAACTGCGTTTGGTCCGTCAGGAATGCATGGCAACCGTTGGTGCGGTGTCTAACCCTGACAACTCCAACCAGAACTACGGTAAAGCCGGTCGTATGCGCCACAAAGGTGTTCGCCCGTCTGTTCGTGGTGTTGTAATGAACCCGGTCGATCACCCTCACGGTGGTGGTGAAGGTCGTACATCTGGTGGTCGTCACCCAGTTACGCCTTGGGGTAAGCCTACTAAAGGTAAGCGTACCCGCAATACCAACAAAGCGTCGCAAAAGCTTATTATCCGCTCGCGTCACGCCAAGAAGAAGGGACGTTAATCTATGTCTCGTTCAGTCTGGAAAGGTCCTTTTGTTGACTCTTATGTCCTCAAAAAGGCAGAAGCAGCTCGCGAAAGCGGCCGCAACGAAGTGATCAAAATCTGGTCCCGTCGTTCCACCATCTTGCCTCAGTTCGTAGGCCTGACATTCGGTGTGTACAACGGTCAGAAACACGTACCTGTAAACGTCACAGAAGACATGATCGGTCAGAAGTTTGGTGAATATTCTCCAACTCGTACCTATTACGGTCACGCTGCAGACAAAAAAGCGAAACGGAAGTAAGTCATGGGCAAGGCAAAAAATCCACGCCGCGTGGCAGATAACGAAGCAATGGCAAAACTGCGCATGCTCCGTACTTCCCCGCAAAAACTGAACCTGGTTGCTGGCATGATCCGCGGCAAGAAAGTTGAGAAGGCTCTGACCGACCTGACTTTCTCCAACAAGCGTGTCGCGCAAGACGTTAAGAAATGTCTGCAGTCTGCAATCGCAAACGCTGAAAACAACCATAACCTGGATGTTGACGAACTGATCGTTGCAGAGGCTTACGTTGGTAAGAACCTGACAATGAAACGCGGTCGTCCTCGTGCACGTGGTCGTTTCGGCAAAATCCTGAAGCCATTTGCTGAGATCACCATCAAGGTGCGTCAAGTAGAGGAGCAAGCCTAATGGGACATAAAGTCAATCCGGTCGGCATGCGCCTGCAGATCAACCGTACTTGGGACAGCCGCTGGTATGCGGACACCAAAGATTACGGCGATCTTCTGCTTGAAGACCTGAAAATCCGTGAATTCATCAAAACAGAGTGCAAGCAAGCTGGTATTGCTCGTGTGATCATCGAACGTCCGCACAAAAAGTGCCGCGTGACAATCCACACAGCACGTCCAGGCGTTATCATCGGCAAGAAAGGTGCAGACATTGAAGTTCTGCGCAAGAAAATCGCCGCGATGACAGACTCTGAACTGCACCTGAACATCGTTGAAGTACGTAAGCCAGAGCTTGACGCTCAGCTGGTTGGCGAGTCCATCGCTCAGCAGCTGGAACGTCGTGTATCTTTCCGTCGTGCGATGAAACGTGCCGTACAGAACGCAATGCGTATGGGTGCCCTGGGTATCCGTGTGAACGTTGCGGGTCGTCTGGGCGGTGCAGAAATCGCGCGTACAGAATGGTATCGTGAAGGTCGTGTGCCTTTGCACACTCTGCGTGCCGACATCGATTACGCTCACTCTGAAGCGATGACACCATACGGTATCATCGGGATCAAAACCTGGATCTTCAAAGGCGAGATCATGGAGCACGATCCTTCCGCACGTGAGCGTCGTTCACAAGAAGTACAAGATGGCCCAGCACCTCGCGGTGCAGGCGGTCGTCGCTAAGGGAGAACTGAAAGATGCTTCAACCAAAGCGTACTAAATTCCGTAAGATGCAGAAGGGCCGCATCAAAGGTAACGCAAAGGGCGGGTCTGACCTGAACTTTGGCTCCTTTGGCCTGAAAGCACTCCAGCCAGAGCGTGTGACTGCACGTCAGATTGAGGCGGCTCGTCGTGCGATGACTCGTCACATGAAACGTCAGGGCCGTGTTTGGATCCGTATTTTCCCAGATGTACCTGTCACATCTAAGCCTGTCGAAGTTCGTATGGGTAAAGGTAAAGGTTCTGTGGACTATTGGGCCTGCAAGGTTAAGCCTGGTCGCGTAATGTTCGAAATCGACGGTGTTGCCGAAGATATCGCACGTGAAGCGCTGCGTTTGGCGGCTATGAAGCTGCCAGTGAAAACGCGCGTTGTTGTTCGCGAAGACTGGTAAAAGTGGCGGTGGGGTGAAACCCCACCCTACGGTATGATTTAGCCCCCGGCGCGAAAGCGGCGGGGGTTTTCTTTTGCCGCAAGGTCACCAAAGCAAAGGAACGGTCTTGCGCAAATGTGCCTTCAGTGTTTGTGTGCGTCTCTCGGAAAAGGAAGACACCATGGAAACTCTCGCCCCTTATTTCGCTTATGTTGCAGCCCTTGGCATTGCTGCAATCATCCCAGGCCCCGGTATCGCGGCTTTGGTGGGGCAGGCGCTTGGCGGAAATCGGCGGGCCTCTGTGTATTTCCTGACGGGCATTGCTTTAGGGGATGTCAGCTACCTTACCGTGGCTGTGATCGGCCTTGCTGCCATTGCGAAAACCTTCGCCAGCGCTTTCTTGATCATCAAAGTGCTCGGTGGGTTGTATCTGCTGTATCTGGCCTATGGGTTCTGGACCAGCAAAGGCGGGCTGACCAAAGTGCAAAAGACGGGCAGCCGCTCTGACATGGGCGCGTTTCTGGGTGGGTATTTCGTAACCCTTGGTAACCCGAAAACCATCGTCTTCTATCTGGCGCTTTTGCCGACTGTGATGAATCTAAACACTGTGCATGTGGGCCAGTGGGCCGTGCTTTCAGTGCTGACCATTCTGGTGATCTTTGCGGGCCTTGGCCCTTACGCGATCCTTGCAAGCCGCGCGCGTAATATGATGACGCAGCCTTCAGCGCTGAAACGCCTAAACCGCCTTGCGGCTGGCGCGATCGGGGGCGCGGGTGCTTTGATTTTGGGCCAAGCCGCGACAGAGGCGGTTCGCCGCGTATAAACGCGGGTGGTGCCTCTTGCACAACAAGGGTTTCTTGCCATATCTGCCCTAGCCCAAAACGGAAAAGATCATGCACGCCCTGTTGTCCGATATTCTTGATAAGCCCCTGACCCGTAATTTCATCATGGGGGTCATCCTGTTCAATGCGGTGATCTTAGGGCTGGAAACCTCCGAGGCGATCATGGCGCAGGTCGGCGGTGTGATCAAAACCCTCGATCACATCTGCCTATCGATCTTTGTGGTCGAGCTGGTGGCCAAGCTGGTCGCGCGAGGCCCGCGGTTCTTTAAAGACGGTTGGAACATCTTTGATCTGCTGATCATCGGGATTTCTTTGGTGCCTGCGGGAGAGGGGCTTTCTGTGCTGCGCGCCTTGCGGATTTTCCGCTTGTTGCGTGTTGTATCTGTGGTGCCATCGCTGCGCCGCGTGGTCGAAGCGTTTATCATGGCCTTGCCGGGCATGGCCTCGGTGCTGCTGCTGACAGGGATCATCTTTTACATCGGTGCGGTGATCGCGACCAAGCTGTATGGCCCGACCTTCCCGCATTGGTTCGGCACCTTGGGTGAATCGCTGTATACGCTGTTCCAGATCATGACGCTGGAAAGCTGGTCTATGGGCATCGTGCGCCCTGTGATCGAACAACACCCCGAGGCGTGGTTGTTCTTTATCCCGTTCATCTTGATCACGGCCTTTGCGGTGATGAACCTTGTTGTGGGTTTGATCGTATCCACCATGCAAGACGCGCATGCCGAAGAAGAACATGCCGCCACGGATAGCTACCGCGAAGATATGATTGCGCGACTAGAGCGGATCGAAGAAGCGCTGAACAGGAAATAAACAAGGCCTCGGAAATCCGAGGCCTTTTCATTATTCCCAGCGGTAATTGAAACTGACCGAGATCCGCTCTTCTTCAGCCATGTTCATCGGCACCTCGTGGCGCAGCCAGCTTTCCCAAAGCAAGACGTCGCCGACATTTGGCTTCACATAGATAAAGCTTTTCAACTCGCGGCGTGCGTCTTTGATGCGGGGCGGCGTGGCCATCATCATGGCGTGGCGCGGGTCTTCGAGTTTCAGCGCGCTCGTGCCTTCGGGCATGGCCACATAGGTCGTGCCGCTGATCACAGAATGCGGGTGGATATGGGCGGAGTGCGTACCGCCTTCGGGCAGGATGTTGATCCACAGATCTTCCAGCACCAGCTTGCGCCCATCCAGATCAAATTGCAGATCTTCCGCAAAGGCCGCGACATGGGCATCCAGCGACTTCACCAAGTCCGCAAAGATCGGAAAGCGCCAAGGCAGATCCGTGAGCGATGCGTAAGACGTATAGCCCGGATAATCATTGGCTTCGCACCATTCGTGTCCGGCATCGTCATCGCCCGCAATCACAAGGCAAGAGTTTTCCATTTCTGCCGCATCGACCTTTGGGCCGAATTCCGTCAGGGCAGCGCGATACAGGCGGGTCACGAAGAGTGATTCAATCTCAGACATGGCACTGTCTTAGCTCAGTTCCCAATCAGGTGCGAGGGGCAGGGCACGCCGGTTTTGAAACCTTTTTGAAAACTTACGCCCCTAAATTGAGACTATGCTGCGCAAAACTCTTTCTCTTTTGTTGCCAACGATCTTCCCCAGTTGGCGGTTTTTCAAAACGGTCGGCCCGTCTCCGCGGATCGAGTACCGATTGATTGGTAAGGGGCAAAAGGGCGATTGGCACGAAAGCCATCCTTTGCCAGAACATGTGTCGTTTCTGCGGATGCTGCGGCGCATGGTGTGGAACCCCGCGCGGAACACGCAGCTTTATATGGTGAGTTTGGCCGAGCGGTTGGTCAGTGGCATCCATGAGCATTCCGAGGCAGAGCTGAACCGTTTGATATGGGAGCGTATCGGTAAGCAAGCTGCGAAGATGCAGTTCCGTTTGGTGTTTTTGGTGCCCGAAGACGGTGCGATCACTGCGACTGTGGTTTACGAAAGCACGCCTGTTGCAGCAGAGGTGGGCGCATGAGCTTTGATCTGATGTTGCGCGTCACCGAGGTGATGCTGGCCCTCACGCTTTTACAATCTTCATTGGAGCATCTCAGCCTTGGGCGAGACCGTTTGTTGTTTGGGGTGCGGATTTGGCTGTGTTTGTGGCTGCTCTCTGGGCTTGCGCCCGAAATCTGCCTACCGCTTTTGTGGCTCACAAGCGTGATCCTGCTGCATCGTTTCAACGGGCCGTATAATGGCGGGGCGGATAAAATGGGCATGTTGGTCACAACTAGCCTGATGGTGGCGCATTTGTTGCCACAATGGGCCGATCTGGCGATGGCCTATCTGGCGGTGCAGCTGGTGCTGTCTTACTTTGTTTCGGGCTATGTGAAGCTTATGAACCCAGAGTGGCGCAGCGGGCAGGCTTTGGTGGATGTGTATCGGTTTTCGGTCTATCCAGTGTCCGAAAGCCTGCGGAGCTATGCAGGCCGGCCTAAGCTGTTGCAGGCCATGAGCTGGGCCGTGATCGGGTTTGAGGTGGTCTTTCCGCTGACCCTGCTGCATCCCATTACGCTTTGGCTGGGCCTGCTTGTGGCTGCTACCTTTCATTTGGCCAATGCGATGCTGTTTGGGCTGAACCGTTTCTTCTGGATTTGGCTCTGTGCTTACCCAAGTTTGATCTGGTTTCAGGACAGGTTGCTTGGATCGTAGATCGGCCAATAAAACATGGGAAAAACTGAATCTTTCCCTTGCTCTACCTGCGTAACCTTCATATAGAGGCGCATCTCACGGATTCCCGCTCAGGGGATTCGTGCGTTTTATTTTGGTCCACCAGATCAAAAGGGTCACCCTGAACATATCGTCAGGCGCCCTCTGGTGTAAGAGAAGGAAAAGGCGCATGAACGCCAACGAACTTCGCGAGAAGTCCGCGGATGAACTCCGTGACGAGCTCGCAAACCTGAAAAAAGAAAGCTTCAATCTGCGCTTTCAACAGGCAACCGGTCAGCTGGAAAACACTGCAGGCATCAAAGCGGCTCGCCGCAACGCTGCACGCGTGAAGACCATCCTGAACGAAAAAGCCGCACAAGCTGCAGAATAAGGAGCTTTGAGATATGCCTAAACGTATTCTTAACGGCGTCGTCACAAGCAACGCCAACGAACAGACTGTAACTGTCTCTGTAGAGCGTCGCTTTACACACCCTGTTCTGAAGAAAACCATTCGTAAGTCCAAAAAATACCGGGCTCACGATGAGAAGAACGCTTTCAACGTCGGTGACAAAGTCAAAATCATTGAGTGCGCACCTAAGTCGAAAACGAAACGTTGGGAAGTTCTGGAAGCTTAAATCTAAGCTTCCCGGAACGACTTAACAAAGTCGAAACCCTGGGAATTTCGCTGACACGCATCGTCAGTTCCCAAAGGTCGGGAGAAACCAAATGATCCAGATGCAAACAAACCTGGATGTTGCTGACAACTCCGGCGCTCGCCGAGTTCAGTGCATCAAGGTTCTGGGTGGCTCTAAGCGTAAGTACGCTTCCGTAGGTGACGTTATCGTTGTCTCGGTTAAAGAAGCCATTCCACGTGGTCGTGTGAAAAAAGGCGACGTCCGTAAGGCCGTTGTTGTTCGCACAGCTAAAGAAGTACGTCGTGAAGACGGCACAGCAATTCGCTTTGACAGCAACGCTGCAGTGATCCTGAACAACGCAGGTGAGCCAGTGGGTACTCGTATTTTCGGGCCAGTTGTTCGCGAACTTCGTGCGAAGAACTTCATGAAAATCATCTCACTCGCGCCGGAGGTGCTGTAAGATGGCTGCTAAGTTGAAAAAAGGCGACAAAGTTGTCGTTCTGGCTGGCAAAGACAAGGGCAAAGAAGGCACAATTACTTCTGTTGACCCAAAAGCTGGCAAAGCCGTTGTTGAAGGTATCAACATGGCGATCCGTCACACTAAGCAATCCCAGACATCTCAGGGTGGTCGCGTGCCTCAGGCAATGCCGATCCAACTGAGCAACCTGGCATTCTTGGATGCAAACGGTAAAGCAACTCGTGTTGGCTTCAAAGTTGAAGGCGACAAAAAAGTACGCTTCGCAAAGACTACAGGAGATGTGATCGATGCTTGATAACGCTGACTACACTCCACGTCTGAAGACACTGTACAAAGACACAATCCGTGCCGGCCTTAAAGAAGAGTTCGGTTACAAGAACGACATGCAGATCCCTGCACTTGAAAAAATCGTTCTGAACATTGGTTGTGGTCGTGCAGCTGTTAAAGACAGCAAAAAAGCCAAGTCCGCACAAGCAGACCTGACTTTGATCGCTGGTCAAAAAGCTCTGACAACTGTGGCGAAAAACTCTATTGCTGGCTTCCGCGTTCGCGAAGGCATGCCAATGGGTGCCAAAGTTACTCTGCGCGGCGACCGCATGTTCGAATTCCTTGATCGTCTGATCACCGTAGCGATGCCACGTATTCGTGACTTCCGCGGCGTGAAGCCGAGCTTTGATGGCCGCGGCAACTTTGCCACTGGCTTGAAAGAGCACATCGTATTCCCAGAAATCGACTTCGATAAAGTTGACGAGAACTGGGGCATGGACATCGTAATTGCAACCACCGCAAAAACCGACGCCGAAGCAAAGAGCCTGTTGAAAGCTTTCAACATGCCGTTCAACGCTTAAGCGCGGGAGAGGATATCATGGCTAAAAAATCTATGATCGCACGCGAGAAAAAGCGCGAAGCTTTGGTTGCTAAATACGCTGCCAAACGCGCCGAGCTTAAAGAAATCGCAAACGACGAAAGCAAGCCAATGGAAGAGCGTTTCAAAGCGCGTCTGAAACTGGCAAAACTGCCGCGCAACAGCTCGGCAACACGTCTGCACAACCGCTGTCAACTGACAGGCCGTCCACACGCTTACTACCGTAAGCTGAAGGTCAGCCGTATCGCGCTTCGGGAACTGGGCTCCAATGGCCAGATTCCAGGCATGGTCAAGTCTAGCTGGTAAGGAGGGTTAAAGAATGAACGATCCTATCGGTGATATGCTGACACGCATCCGCAACGGTCAAATGCGCGGCAAGTCCACAGTGTCTTCCCCTGCATCTAAACTGCGCGGCTGGGTTCTGGATGTACTAGCTGACGAAGGCTACATCCGCGGCTACGAAAAGACGACTGATTCCGCGGGGCACCCGGCTCTGGAAATCAGCCTGAAGTACTACGAGGGCACTCCTGTTATTCGTGAAGTGAAGCGGGTTTCTAAACCTGGTCGTCGCGTATACATGGGCGCTAATGACATTCCAGTTGTCCGTCAGGGCCTGGGTGTGTCGATTGTCTCCACCTCTAAAGGTGTGATGTCTGATGCAAACGCTCGTGCCAACAAAGTTGGCGGCGAAGTGCTTTGCACGGTCTTCTAAGGGGAAGCTGAATGTCTCGTATTGGTAAAAAACCGGTCGAGCTGCCAGCAGGCGTTACTGCCTCTGTCTCCGGCCAGACCATCGAAGTTAAGGGTCCAAAAGCGACTCATACCTTCACCGCAACCGACGATGTGACACTGACTGTCGAAGAGAACGCTGTAAAAGTGACTCCTCGCGGTAAGTCCAAGCGCGCACGTCAGCAGTGGGGCATGTCCCGTACTGTTGTTCAAAACCTCGTCACTGGCGTGACTCAAGGCTTCAAAAAAGAGCTTGAGATCGTTGGTGTTGGTTACCGTGCACAGATGCAGGGCAAAGTCCTGAAGCTGGCTTTGGGCTTGTCTCACGACGTTAACTTCGAAGTTCCAGAAGGCGTAACGGTCACTGCACCGAAGCCAACTGAGATCATCATCGAAGGCACCGATCCACAACTCGTTGGCCAAGTCGCGGCAAACATCCGCGAATGGCGTAAGCCAGAGCCTTACAAAGGCAAAGGCATCAAATACAAAGACGAGTATATCTTCCGCAAGGAAGGTAAGAAGAAGTAAGGACCAGACTAATGGCAAACAGCACACGGGAACTGTTCCTCAAGCGCCGCCTGCGCGTCCGGAACAAACTTCGCAAGGTAAACGTTGGCAAGCTGCGCTTGTCCGTGAACCGTTCGAACAAGAACATCAGCGCTCAGCTGATCGACGATGTAAATGGTGTAACACTGGTATCCGCCTCCTCTCTGGAGAAGGATCTGGGCGTTGTTGGCAAGAACAACATCGACGCAGCGACAAAAGTGGGCACGGCTATCGCCGAGCGCGCCGTCAAAGCGGGTTACTCCGAAGCATATTTCGATCGCGGCGGTCGCCTGTTCCACGGCAAAGTGAAGGCTCTGGCCGAAGCTGCGCGTGAAGGTGGCCTGAAGGTCTGATTTTTGGCGCCCCCTCTTTTGGGGGCGCTATTTCAAATTTTGTGGGTGTTCTTTCTGATCACCCCGATGATCCGGGGGCATCTTTGCTCACTTGGATTGGACAAAAGGCGCCTAGCGCCAGAAAACAAAGGAATGCCAAATGGCAGAACGTGAAAACCGCCGGGGTCGTGGTCGTAACCGCGAAGAAGAAACTCCGGAATTCGCAGATCGTCTGGTTGCGATCAACCGCGTATCTAAAACCGTAAAAGGTGGTAAGCGCTTTGGCTTCGCCGCTCTGGTTGTTGTAGGCGATCAAAAAGGTCGTGTTGGCTTCGGCAAAGGTAAAGCGAAAGAAGTACCTGAGGCGATCCGCAAAGCGACTGAGCAAGCGAAACGCCAGATGGTTCGCGTGCCTCTGCGTGAAGGCCGTACACTGCACCACGACGTAAATGGTCGTCACGGCGCAGGCAAAGTGGTTATGCGTACAGCACCTGAAGGTACTGGTATCATCGCCGGTGGTCCGATGCGTGCGGTATTTGAGATGTTGGGTGTTAAAGACGTTGTGTCTAAGTCCATCGGTTCTCAGAACCCATACAACATGATCCGCGCAACACTGGACGGCCTGACCAAAGAGTCTAGCCCACGCCAAGTTGCAGCACGTCGTGGCAAAAAAGTTGCTGACATCCTGCGTAAGGACGAAGCACCTGCCGCTGCACCAGCAGACGCAGACGCGTAAGGAGACTGACCAATGGCTAAAACAATCGTTGTTAAGCAGATCGGTTCCCCGATCCGTCGTCCAGCAGACCAGCGTGCAACGCTGATCGGTTTGGGCCTGAACAAGATGAACCGCACACGTGAGCTGGAAGATACACCTTCCGTTCGCGGCATGATCAACAAGATCCCGCACATGGTGCAAATCATCGAAGAGAAAGACTAAGTCTTTACCTTCAAATCTTTGGAAAACGCCCTCGAATTTCGGGGGCGTTTTTCGTTTGACCTTCCGCCTGCTGGAAGCCCTAGCGTGAGCGCGTTCAACAAAGGGTCGCCTCATGCACACCGCTTCATTCTTTTCTAAGCACCAAAGGCTCCTTGCTGTTTTGGTCTTGCTGTATGTGGCCTCTGCTCTTTTGGCGCATCTGCTTTTGCCGTCCATTTTCATATGGAAGCTTGCTGTCTTTTTCCTCGTTGCGATGACAGGAACGTATGTCCTTGAAGCCCTCATGACGGGTCAGAGCCAAAAGCTGGAAATCTGTGTCGCACTCGGTCTGATTGCGGTCGCTTTGCTTAGTCTGTTTGGATCGCCGATATGGGTCATCTGCGCCTTGTTGGGGCATGGGGTATGGGATCTGGCCAAACATCGCGGGGCAGGGGTGCCGTTTCTCAGCTGGTATACGCTGTCATGTGCCGCGTTCGACTTCACATACGGAGCGCTCCTTTTTGCCTCTTGGAAAGTTTTTTGAAAAAAGTTGAGAAAGTTTGGAATAAAACCGCGATTGCATTCGTAGGTCTCATACCAGCCCCTCGAAAGGGCCCATTTTTAGGAGAGACCCATGACACGTTTTATTCTGATCGCCACTGCCGCAGCCACTTTGTCCGCATGTTCTGCTTACGCAGGCGGCCACGCAGCAGGCACTGTGAAAACATCCGCTGACGGTTATTTCACCGACGGCCACGACATGACGCTTTACACATTCGACAAAGACGAAGCAGGCGTATCCAACTGTAACGCAGGTTGCGCGAAGGCATGGCCTCCGCTGATGGCGAAAGACGGCAAAGAGCTGCCAGCAGGTTTCACAGCGATCGAGCGCAAGAACGGCGACAAGCAAGTGGCCTACAACGGTCAGCCTCTGTACCTGTGGGTGAACGACAAGAAGCCAGGCGATACAACAGGCGACAACGTGCAAGGCGTTTGGCACATCGCGAAGCCTTCTGGTTACTAAGTAAAAAAACGGGCTGGCTCCCCGACGCCAGCCCGTGCAAAACTACCGTAGAGTTAAACGGATCATTCCATGCCAAAGTTCTCGGCCCAAATGAAAGATGCCCTGCCGCATCTCTGGCGCTACGCCTATTCGCTGACGCAGGACCGTGCGCAGGCGGATGATTTGGTGCAGGACTGTGTAGAGCGTGGTTTGCGCAAACGGTCCCTGTGGGATGAAGGCCAGCCGCTGAAGCCTTGGCTGATGAAAATCCTGCTAAACCTGTTCCGAGACCGCTATCGCGCGACGTCTCGATTGGCTGAAGTGCCGTTTCTGAATGATCATGCGGGCGCGACGGTGGATACCACCGTTGAAGACCGCGCTGAACTGGCCGCCGTTGTAAAACGCATGCAGGCCTTACCCGAAAACCAAAGGCAGGCTTTGCAACTGGTGGCTTTCGCAGGGCTTAGTTATGCTGAAGCCGCTGACGTGCTGAGTGTGCCGATTGGGACGATCCTGTCCCGTGTGGCGCGGGCGCGTGCCAGTTTGAATGAACCCTCTCAACCGCAACCCACCCAACTGAGGAGCGTGACATGACCGAGACACCGTCGATCGAAGAACAAATTAGCGCTTATCTAGATGGGGAGATGTCCGCCGAAGATCGCGCTGCCTTTGAAGAGCGCTTGGAAAGCGATCCCCATCTGCTGGAGCGCGTGGGCAATTGGCAGCAAACCGATGATTTGCTGCAATCTTTGGTGCCTGAACCGTCTGACAGCCATATGGATCGTTTGATGGTTGCGAACTTACCGCATGAGCCGCGTTGGCCTTTGCGCAAGGTTGCAAGTTGGGCGTTGATTTTTGCGATGGGCGCGGTTGGCGGTTTTGGGCTGAACGAATGGCGTCAAAGCCAGAACCCTGCGCAGGTGTTGATTGTGCAGGCGACGATGGATGCCACATCGGCCCACCGTATCTTTACCGCAGAGGCACGCCATGCGGTTGAAGTCGGGCCAGATGAGGCGGAGCATCTGGAGACTTGGCTGACCAAACGCATGGGCCGCGAGATGGCTGTGCCGCAGCTTGAAGGCCTTGGGCTGACCTTTGTGGGCGGGCGTTTGTTGCCGTCTGGGGGCAAAGCCGCTGCGCAGTATATGTATGAAAACGCTGAGGGTGAGCGGGTGACCGTTTACATGGCGCGCACGGATGCCGAAGCGCGGTCTGCCTTGCGTTTCTTAAGTGACGACGGGCTGACCACAGTGCGTTGGCAGGATGGGCCTTGGGTGTTCTTTGTTGTTGGTCCACTGGACAAAGAGGCGATCTCGCCGATTGTCGATGTGGTGCACAATACCTTGATTTAAAGGGTAATTCCTTAAGGATTGTGTCAAAATTTAGCCATGCTGCAGGTGCATAACGGCTCTACCGAAACGTCCGTTGTTTGCGATAACGGAGATCGCTAAGTTCTAAAGCACGGGAGATAACTTAACGCTGAGAAATTCGTCTCGGCACTCTTTTAAAGGACTTGCAATATGGCAACCGTAGCTAACACAACTTTCGCAAACGTAACTGTAGCTGACCGCGTTCGCGGCTTCATCGCAGACTTCAAAGCAGCTCAAGCTCTGCGCGCGGAATACACAGCGACTTACAACGAGCTGGACAGCCTGACAGACCGCGATCTGGCGGACCTGGGCATCGCACGCTCTAACATCGCGTCCATCGTACGCGAGCACGTATACGGCGCGTAAGCCGACTAAGCCGTCATTAAAAGACGCAGAGATTTTTACACGCCTCCGATTTTTCGGGGGCGTTTTTGATTCCAGCCTTAGCGCACGCCCCCGTTGCGCGGCGAAACCGTTGCGCCGGTCGCTGGTTTTGGGGCGCAGCCTTCATCTTTCGGTAATGTGGCATTTCGCGCTTTTCAGGGGCTGAAATGTACGATTCGACTTTTCGCCCGTTTGGCCCAGATTTGAACCGTAATTTGGTGCCCTTGGCCGCGCGCCTGCACCTGCAAATTTTCTGAATATGTTCTTGAACATATATAGTCTTCTGGCAGCTTGCCTGAAACTGGCGCGATGGGCGCCGAACTTGGAAAGGTTTTTACGATGCCCGATCTTTTTCTACCTGTGACCTTCACTTTC
This sequence comes from uncultured Paracoccaceae bacterium, assembly GCA_947499725.1. Lineage (GTDB taxonomy): Bacteria > Pseudomonadota > Alphaproteobacteria > Rhodobacterales > Rhodobacteraceae > Cognatishimia. The sequence goes on from CANMPK010000003.1 coordinate 18,805, forward strand.
ATTTGCGCGCTGGCGATTGTCATTGTGCCGATGACGGCTTGGATTGGCCTGACGCGGGATAAGTACGGCGTGCTGCGCGGGGATGGGGGGAATGCGATCCTGTTCAAACGCATTCGCGCCCACGGCAACCTGATCGAAAACGCGCCGGCTTTTGCTTTGGCCTTGGGGGTCGCTGAACTCACCGGCCTAAGCGCGGGTTGGCTTTGGGCGGCTGTGCTGTCGTTTCTGTTGGGGCGTATTTCGCATTTCATTTTGTACGATCGCAAAACACGCGGCATTGCGATGTCGCTGACGCAGATGCCTGCCGCAGCCATGGGGATCTGGGTGCTGTTGCAAATTTGGTGAGCTGCCCCTGATCTGTCGCGATTGTTATCTGCATGGCTCTGTAAGGTCAGGCTGGGCGTAGAAAAAACTGAACTGGTATGCCAGTGTTCTTTCTATAGGCGACCTCGGGCTTAACCACCCGAGGCCACCTGTGATGAGGGAGAGAGGACATATCAGTGCGGCACAAAGCGGTTTTGCACGGCGCGGATCGATGGGGGCGTTTGGCGCTGCCCCATCTGGCGCAGGAGTTTTTAAAGCCGTCGCGGCTGATTGCTTTTGCGGCGGGGGCGACATTGATCGTGGTGGTTGGCCCGTTTGGCACCTTTGATAAGCCGATTGCTTGGCGTGCCGGTTTCTGGGTGAGTTGGTTTGCCTGTGTTTGGGTTGTGACCACTTTGCTGTTTTCCTTGATCCATAAGCTTGCGGGGCGTGAAGGCCTCGGCGCTTGGCGGTTTAGCCTGTTGGCTTGGATCGCGAGCGTGCCAATGGCGGCTTTGTTTGGGGTGACTTTGGCCACGCAGTTCTTCCCGCGCCTTCGGGTGACTTGGGAGAACCTTTTGGCCGAGGCGATTTTCTTGTCGCCCATCGCGGCCTGTGTGGTGCTGTTGCTGCATATGACGCAAAGCGCTGAGGATGCTTCGCAAGACAGGGCAACGCCGAAGGAGCTCGATCCTGAGATTGGCGCAGCCTTCTTTGCGCGGTTGCCCAAAGAGATTGGGCGTGAGCTGCTGTGCCTGTCTGTGTCGGATCATTATCTGAATGTGCAGACGGCTGCGGGCGAGGCTTTGGTGCTTGGGAGCCTGAGCGAAGCGGTGGCGCAGCTTGAGGGATATGCGGGCTGTCAGGTGCATCGCTCGCATTGGGTGGCTTTTGCCGCGGTAGAAGATCGGGTTTGGGTGGATCAGAAGCTGCAATTGACCCTGAGCAATGGGGCGGTTGTGCCGGTGAGCCGGTCTTTTCGCCCACAGCTTTTAGAGCATCTTGCAGCGCATAGGGGATAAGCCCGCGCGGGATTGGCATCTTCCGAATTAAAATTGGTCACTGGCGTATAAGCCGTTGTTTTGCGGGCGGCTGTGCTCGTTCCTGATTGGCATCATGTGTCTTTGGCTGATTTTGAAAGGATAACGATGCCTGCTGTATTTCCATTTTCTTCAACGGTTCTTTCTGGGGCTTTGGCGGCCTTGATCTGTGTCTGCGCTGGGGCGGCTGCGGCGCAGGATAAGAATTACCCAAGCCTGATGACCAAAGCTATTCGGGACGGTGATCTGGCAGCTGTGGAAGGCCTGCTGGCAGAAGGGGCGGACCCCGAGGAAGGCCTGTTCGGCTTTGCGCCGATTTATACGGCCAGTGTCGAGGGGCATGCAGAGATCGCGCAGGTCTTGATTGATGCGGGGGCGGACCCGTTTCAGTTTAAGGGCGTGGTGTCGGCGATCCATATGGCGGTGAATGGCGATCATGTGGATGTGGTTAAGGTTTTGCTGGATGCGGGCGTTCCGATGGATTTTGCCACGAAAGAACGCTGGGAGCCGCCGCTGTTGATGCAGGCGGCGCGCAGCAATGCGCTGGATACGATCAACTACCTGCTGGACCGTGGGGCGGATATTGATATGCGCGACAAATGCCAAGATCCGGCGATTGCGGCGGCGGCTTATTGGAACAACCGCGAGGCGGCAGAGCTGTTGATCGCACGCGGCGCAGACCTGACCACCCGCAGTGTGGCGGGGGTTGTGTGTTCGCAAGGCGCGACGGCGGTGTCTTATGCGTTGCGGCAGGGCCATACGGAAATGGCGGAGTTCCTGCGCCAAGCGGGGGCTGTGGAATAGGCTTAGCTGCGCGCGCTTAGCGTGTCAGTTGCGGCCTTGTGGGCGGCGTGGCGGATGTCTGTTGCGAGTTTTGAGATCGGCAACGCGCGGGCCAACACCATGCCGCCCACACAAAGCGCTGCCGCGGCTAGGGCGTCTTGGCGGCGGTCGGGATTGTCTTGTGGGCTGGCGGTTTCCAGCAGCCAGACCATGGCAGACAGAAGCGTTTCAAAGGATTCGCGCGTTGTATCGTCGGCGCGGGCCACATCTGAGGGCAGGGCGATCATGGGGCATTGGCCCTCTGTGTCGTCTAGGTGGTCATCGGACAGGTAGGCGTCCACCATCTTTTGCGCCATGTCGGGTTTGAGGTTGGTGACATCGATCCCAGCATTGCCGCGCCATTCCGCGCCGCGGCCCATCAGGAAGCTGGCGACGGCCTCGTTGAATAGGGCTTCTTTGTTTTTGAAGTGGTTGTAAAAGCCGCCGCGCGTCAGGCCGGCTTGCTGCATCACCATATCGATGGTCACTTGGTGAAAGCCGTGTTGGTTGAAGAGCTGGCGAGCGGTTTCAACGATTTTCGTGCGGGTGTTTTGGGTGTGGGCGACGCTGTAGGGCATGGTGATCTCCTTCTGCTTCGCAGTGTAGAGCAGGTTTTAAATATGTTCTTTAACATATTTAGCTCTCTGCCATGACTGGATCATCATTCAGACAATGGAGAGATGAAATGCCGAAGTATTTGCTGATTTATCATGGAAAGCCCGACCTTCAGACGCCGGAGGATGGTCAGAAGCATATGGAGAAGTGGAAGGCTTGGAGCGCTGGGCTGGGCGATGCGGTCGTTGATCCGGGGCTGCCGGTTGGGATGTCTAAGACGATCACGGCGACGGGTGTTGAGGATCATGGCGGGTCCAATCCGGCCTCTGGCATGACGGTGTTGCAGGCGGACACCATAGAGGCGGCGATCAAGCTGGCGCAGGGGTGTCCGCATCTGAGCGGCACCGGCACGATTGAGATCGCAGAGGCGATGGATATGGAGATGTGATTGACGCGCCCTTGGCTTTGTTCGGAGGCTGGGGGCGTTTACGGTTTTGGGTATGGTGGGTTGGAAACCCACCCTACGGTGGACGTTTGGATTCTGGCTGTTATCAACTTGATTCCTTTGGGCGCAGGCCGTATACGCCCCCAGTGGCTTGAATGAGTCACAGAATCACAAATCAAGAAAAGCCGTGTTTGACCCGCTTACGCTTCAGGGGTCAGTTCCGGCAAGGAGAAGCGAAATGAAACTGCACGAACTAAGCGACAATCCAGGCGCAACTAAAAAACGCATGCGCGTTGGCCGTGGCCCAGGCTCCGGTAAAGGTAAAATGGGTGGCCGTGGTATCAAAGGTCAAAAGTCCCGTTCCGGTGTTGCGATCAACGGTTATGAAGGCGGCCAAATGCCTTTGTACCAACGTCTGCCTAAGCGTGGCTTCAACAAGCCAAACCGCAAGGCATTCGCTGTTGTAAACCTGGGTCTGATCCAGAAATTCATCGACGAAGGCAAGCTGAACGCGAAAGAAGCGATCACTGAAGAAGCTCTGGTGGCTTCCGGTCTGATCCGTCGCGTAAAAGACGGCGTCCGCGTGCTGGCAAAAGGCGAAATTTCCGCTAAAGCCAACATCGAAGTGACTGGCGCGTCTAAGTCTGCGATCGAAGCTGTTGAAAAAGCAGGTGGCTCTCTGAAGGTCACTTCCGCGGCAGCAGCTGAATAAGAGGTTGTGAGCGCTCCCTTGAGCGCTTACATAAACTTCTAGTTTTCCTAATTGACGCCGCCAGAGTGGAAAACGCTCTTGGCGGCGTTGTTATTTGAAGAGAGATCCTGATGGTATCTGCAGCAGAGCAAATGGCGGCCAACACAAGCTGGGCCGCGCTTGGTAAAGCCTCCGATCTTCGTAATCGTATTCTATTCACAATCGGTCTGTTGATCGTCTATCGCCTGGGCACGTTTATTCCTGTGCCTGGCATCGACGCAAACGCCCTGCGTGATTTCATGGAATCGGCGGCGAGCGGTATTGGCGGCATTCTCACAATGTTCACAGGCGGCGCCTTGGGCCGTATGGGGATCTTTGCTCTGGGGATCATGCCTTATATTTCGGCCTCTATTATTGTGCAGCTGATGACCTCTATGGTCCCTGCGCTGGAGCAGCTGAAGAAAGAAGGCGAACAGGGCCGTAAGAAGATCAACCAGTACACCCGTTACGGTACGGTTCTGCTGGCGACTTTGCAGTCTTATGGTCTGGCGGTTTCCTTGCAGTCTGGTGATTTGGTAACGAACCCAGGCCTGTATTTCATCGTCTCCTGCATGGTGACGCTGATTGGCGGCACAATGTTCCTGATGTGGCTGGGTGAGCAAATCACCGCGCGCGGCATCGGTAACGGTATCTCTTTGATCATTTTCGTCGGCATCATTGCCGAGGTGCCAGCGGCACTGGCGCAGTTCTTGGCTTCTGGCCGTTCTGGCGCGATCAGCCCTGCTGTGATCGTTGGTGTGATTGTGATGGTGATTGCGACGATTGCGTTCGTTGTGTTCATGGAGCGCGCGCTGCGTAAGATCCACATCCAATACCCACGTCGTCAGGTTGGCATGAAAGTCTATGATGGCGGGTCTTCTCACCTGCCGGTGAAAGTGAACCCAGCGGGTGTTATCCCTGCGATCTTCGCGAGCTCTTTGCTACTGCTGCCGACAACGATCAGCACTTTCTCTGGCAACCAGACAAGCCCGATTATGTCGACCATTCTGGCGTATTTCGGTCCGGGTCAGCCGCTGTATCTGTTGTTCTTCACAGCGATGATCGTGTTCTTTGCCTTCTTCTATACGTTCAACGTTTCCTTCAAGACCGACGAAGTTGCGGACAACCTGAAGAACCACAACGGCTTTATTCCGGGCATCCGTCCTGGCAAGAAAACAGCCGAGTATCTGGACTATGTTGTGACCCGCATCTTGATCTTGGGCTCTGCCTACCTTGCGGCAGTTTGTCTCTTGCCTGAAGTTATCCGTGGCCAACTTGCGATTCCGTTCTATTTTGGCGGCACTTCGGTGTTGATCGTTGTTTCTGTGACGATGGATACCATTCAACAAGTTCAGTCTCATTTGCTTGCACACCAGTATGAGGGTCTGATCGAGAAATCGCAGCTGCGTGGTAAGGGATCCAAGAAGCGCAGCGGCCGAAAGGGAGCGGCGCGTCGATGAACATTATTTTGCTAGGGCCTCCTGGTGCCGGTAAAGGCACTCAGGCAGCGCGTCTCGTTGAAAAGCGTGACATGATTCAATTGTCCACGGGTGACATGCTGCGTGCAGCGAAGACATCCGGAACTGAAATGGGCAAAAAGGTTGCTGAGGTCATGGACCGCGGTGAGCTTGTGACAGATGAGATCGTGATTGGTCTGATCCGCGAACAGCTGGAAGGCGACAAAAAGGGTGGTTTCATCTTTGACGGCTTCCCACGCACTTTGGCGCAGGCGGATGCTTTGGGAGAGCTTCTGTCTGAGTTCGGTGAAGATCTGGGTGCAGTGATCGAAATGCAGGTGGATGATGAGGTTCTTGTGGACCGTATCGTTGGCCGTGCTGCGGAAGCGGTGGCTGCAGGTAAGACTGCGCGCGCGGACGACAATGCGGAAAGCCTGAAGATCCGTCTGATGGAATACTACAAAAAGACCAGCCCGCTGATCGGTTACTACCATGCAAAAGGCGAGCTGACATCGATTGATGGTCTGGCGTCTATGGATGAGGTGGAAGCCTCTATCGCGAAGGTGCTTGGTTAAGCTTACGCTGACTTAAGAATGTGAAAGACCCTGTATCGAAAGATGCAGGGTTTTTTGTTTTCAGCCGACGGAAGGCTTTTGCTGGGGCGTATTAGAGGCATAAGGACATCAAAAGGAATTTAGATATGCGGTCTTTCGTAATTGCAGCGCTGGCTTCTGTGACTTTGGCAACGCCTGTTTTCGCTGAACAGGTAGAGATCACCTTGGTGGATGATTTGGATGGTCAGTTGAATGGCTATTGTATCGATATCAAAGGCGGCAACCGCAACGTGGACACATCCAACGGGTTGCAATCGCACACCTGTTATTCGTATCGCGGTGAGCTCGGCACGGATCAGATTTTTGACACCGCGCGTTTTGCCAGCAATGAGCTGTATATGCCCGTTTATGAGGTTTGCGCCGAGGTGGCTGGTCTGACGGCAGGCAGCGCCTTGGGTTTGGCGGATTGCGATGGCAGCGAAGCGCAGCAGATTAGCTTTGAGGACGATGGTACATTGCGCCCTGTGGCGGCGGCTGAGATGTGTTTGACCTCTGGTGAGGCGACACGTTCCGGGCGCAACCCTGCGCATTTGATCAAAGAGCTGACGCTGGAAAACTGCGCCGATGATCAGGCGGTTTACCAGACATGGCGTGTGCGGTCCGAAGACGACTAAGCGGGCGAAATTGCAGAAAAAAGGGAAGGGGGGGCTTGCCCCCTTGACCCACCTGAGAATCCCCCCTATGTCAACCCATCTCTACTAAGAGAATCAAATTCTTGTCTTATGGGTCGCTCCCATCTGACAGATCACCTGATCAGCTATAGCCCGCTGGCCTAACCGCCGTCGGGCTTATGTTGTGAAAAAAGGTTCTGGTACTACGGAACCGCAACGTAAAAGGAAATGACACTTGGCACGTATCGCCGGCGTTAACATCCCGACCCACAAACGGGTCCCGATCGCCCTGACTTATATCACTGGCATTGGCCACACCTCCGCAGCAGCTATCTGTGAAGCGGTAGGCATCGAGTCCACTCGCCGTGTAAACGAACTGTCCGACGCAGAAGTACTGGCCGTGCGCGAGCACATCGACGCCACATACACCGTAGAAGGTGACCTGCGCCGTGAAGTTCAAATGAACATCAAACGTCTGATGGACCTAGGTTGCTACCGTGGCCTGCGTCACCGTCGTAACCTGCCGGTTCGCGGTCAGCGTACTCACACAAACGCTCGTACACGCAAAGGTCCTGCGAAGGCCATTGCTGGTAAGAAGAAATAAGGAGGGTTTGATCAATGGCACGCGATAAGACTCGTACTAAGAAAAAAGAGCGCAAGAACATCGCCGCTGGTGTGGCGCATGTGAACTCTTCTTTCAACAACACAAAAATCTTGATCTCTGACGTTCAGGGTAACGCGATTTCTTGGTCCTCTGCAGGTACTATGGGTTTCCGTGGCTCTCGTAAGTCCACACCATATGCTGCACAGATGGCTGCAGAAGATGCTGGTAAAAAAGCGCAAGATCACGGCGTAAAAACTCTGGAAGTTGAAGTTCAAGGTCCAGGTGGCGGTCGTGAATCCGCACTGCGCGCACTGGCTGCAATTGGTTTCAACATCACATCTATCCGTGACGTAACACCAATCGCACACAACGGCTGCCGCCCACCAAAGCGCCGCCGCGTTTAATCTAATAATTTGTTTCTGGGGCCTTGTTTTTTCACGGCCCCAGTTCGTCGTTTTAATCCTCGGGAGTCGGACCCTTTTTGGAACATGGGGGTAAGACAAGAATGGAGGGACGCATGATCCACAAAAACTGGGCTGAATTGATCAAGCCAACACAGCTAGAAGTTAAGCCAGGCAACGACCCTGCGCGCCAAGCAACTGTTGTTGCAGAGCCGCTGGAACGTGGTTTTGGTCTGACACTGGGTAACGCGCTGCGCCGCGTTCTGATGAGCTCGCTGCAAGGCGCAGCGATCACCAGCGTTCAAATCGACAACGTATTGCACGAGTTCTCCAGCGTTGCTGGCGTTCGTGAAGACGTGACAGACATCATTCTGAACCTGAAGCAGGTTGCTTTGCGTATGGAAGTGGAAGGCCCTAAGCGTCTGTCCATCAACGCAAAAGGCCCTGGTGCCGTGACAGCTGGCGATATCTCTGATTCAGCGGGTATCGAAGTTCTGAACAAAGATCTGGTTATCTGCCACTTGGACGATGGCGCGGATCTGTTCGTTGAACTGACAGTGAACACTGGCAAAGGCTATGTGTCTGCAGACAAGAACAAGCCAGAGGATGCACCAATTGGCCTGATGCCAATCGATGCGATCTATTCTCCGGTGAAGAAGGTTTCTTATGACGTTCAGCCGACCCGTGAAGGTCAGGTTCTGGACTATGATAAGCTGACCATGAAGATCGAAACAGATGGCTCTATCTCTCCAGAAGACGCGGTTGCTTTCGCAGCGCGCATTCTGCAGGACCAGCTGTCTATCTTCGTAAACTTCGACGAACCAGAAGCGGCTGGCCGTCAGGACGAGGACGATGGTCTCGAGTTCAACCCACTTCTGCTGAAGAAAGTGGACGAGCTGGAACTGTCTGTACGTTCTGCGAACTGCCTGAAGAACGACAACATCGTTTACATCGGCGATCTGATCCAGAAAACCGAAGCAGAAATGCTGCGCACACCGAACTTCGGCCGCAAATCTTTGAACGAGATCAAAGAAGTGTTGTCTGGTATGGGTCTGCACCTTGGCATGGACGTCGAGGACTGGCCACCGGACAACATCGAAGATCTGGCGAAGAAATTCGAAGACGCCTTTTAAGAGTTTGGTGGGGTATAAACCCCACCCTACCTCTTGACGAAGACCGGCTGGGCCTTTATTGGCCCGCCATCAATGCTCGCACGAGCGAGGAAAATAAGGGCAAACCTGCCCCAAGGAGAGCGACCGACACGCATCGGAAGCCGGACAAAGCATCGCCTGACCAAGGGCACATAAAAGGATTAAGAATATGCGTCACGCACGTGGTTACCGCCGCCTGAACCGTACACATGAGCACCGCAAAGCGATGTTCGCGAACATGGCTGGCTCTTTGATCGAACACGAACAGATCAAAACAACTCTGCCAAAAGCAAAAGAACTGCGCCCGATCGTTGAAAAACTGATCACACTGGCGAAAAAAGGCGACCTGCACTCTCGCCGTAATGCTGCATCCCGTCTGAAGCAAGACATGCACGTTGCGAAGCTGTTTGACGTGCTGGGCCCACGCTTTGCTGAGCGTCAGGGTGGTTACATCCGCATCATGAAAGCGGGCTTCCGCTACGGTGACATGGCGCCAATGGCGATCATCGAATTCGTTGAGCGCGACGTAGACGCAAAAGGTGCAGCGGACAAAGCGCGCATCGTAGAGATCGAAGACGCAGAATAAGATCTGCTTCTTTTGACTTCGAAAGCCCTGCCAGAAATGGCGGGGCTTTTTCTTTTGGGGATGCCTCTTAACTTTTTGACCGATTGGTCATAGGGGTGATGGTAGGGACCGCTGGTTCCAATTTCACATGACGCATACGCCCTTATGTTGGGCAAAAGAGAAGTGCTCCAAGACATGAATTTGCCGACCTCCAACCGTTTGATCTCGCTTTATGACTTTCAAGGCCTGTGCTTTGGCATATTGATGGCCAGCCTATCGTTGTTGCTGCTGAAAGGCGCTGGATTGGTAACGGGGCAAACGGCGGGCCTGGCCTTGCTGTTGTCTTATGTGCTGCCGATCAACTTTGGTGTTTTGTTCTTTGCGCTTGGCTTTCCGTTTTTGATCATGGGTTGGATCAAGCGTGGCACGGTGTTCGCCCTGCGCACCTTGTTTGCTGTGTTTTCTATCTCGGTTCTGGCGCCGTTTATGGCGGGTTTGATCACCTTTGAAACGATTGATCCTTGGGTGGCGGCTGTCACTGGCGGGGCTTGTGCTTCGATTGGGATTATCGCGCTGTTTCGGCACAATGCTTCGGCGGGGGGCATGACGATTATGGCGCTGATCATCGAGCAAAAGACGGGGTTTAAATCCGGCTGGACGCAGTTGATCTTTGATGCGGGTGTTTTCATTGCTGCGGTGTTTGTTCTGGATCCGCTGTTGGTGGCCTGTTCCTTTGTCGGGGCGGCGGTGACCAATTTGATGATCGCTTGGAACTTCAACATCGGCCAAAGCGCTCCGAAAGCGCGGCCTTGGTCTGGGGCTGCAAGCGATGACGGGGACGCGGCAGATCCAGAGGCCTAAGGCGCTGGCTGGTCGGCCCTAAACCTGCGCGTTTATGCAGAAAATCAAAGGGTTTCGCTGGTCTTTCTGTTGACAGGAAGCCCTGCGAAACCGCAGTAGTGTCCTTAGCTATACCGCCCTCACGGTTCGCCAAAGGAATGAAAATGCGCCTAAATCCACTTGGTCTGATCCTGACCACTGTCGCCATCTTGCTGCCGATCATTTGGTTGCCTGCTTTGAACCATAAGGGCGATACGCTGGCCCTGTTCAGCCAATATATGGGGATCGCCGCCCTGATCGCGATGGCCATTGTGCAGCTGATCGCAACACGCTGGCGTCTGGTCGAAATGGTCTTTGGCAGTTTGGATCAAAGCTATGTGCTGCATAAGTGGTTGGGCATTCTGTCGATGGCCTTCATTCTGATCCACGACACGGTGGATGCCGAGATGAACCATCTGGGTGGCCAGAATATGCTGGAAGAGCTGGCGGAAACGCTGGGCGAGCTGAGCCTATATGGTTTGCTGATCCTCGTGGTGATCACCGTTGCGACCTTTATTCCCTACCATCTGTGGCGCTGGACACACCGCTTGATGGGGGGCTTCTTTCTGGCCGGTGCGCTGCACTATCTGTTTATTCTAAAGCCCTTTGCCAATGGCGATCCGATTGGTCTGTATACCAGCGCCTTTTGTGTGCTGGGCATTGTGGCCTTCGCCTATCGCTTGCTGCCGGCTGGCATGCGCCCCAAGCGCGATTACACAGTCGCGCAGATGGACAAGACTGCGGATGTTTTGGCGATCACCTTGCAGCCGAAGGGCAAGCCTTTGACCTATCGCGCGGGACAGTTTGTATTTGCCAGCTTTGATGGCTCAGAGCCGCATCCTTTCACGATTTCCAAAGCGCCAAGTGCCGATGGCAGCTTGCGTCTTTCCGTGGCCAAGCTGGGGGATTACACGAGCCGTTTGCATCGCAATCTGGCCGAAGGCACGCCTGTCGCTATTGAAGGCCCGTATGGCCATTTTGAACACCGCAACACCAAGGCCGGCAAAGACAGCCTGTGGGTTGCGGCTGGTGTGGGCATTACGCCGTTCTTGGCATGGGCCGAAGCTTTGGGCACAGAGGCCGCCCCTGTGCATTTGGTCTATTGCGTGAAGTCCGAAGACAAGGCCGCGCATCTGGCGGATCTGCGGGCCTTGGCGGCCAGCAAGCCGAATTTGAACCTGCATCTGCATGCCTCTGAAAGTGATGGTCGCGCTTCGGCGGAAAGCCTGTTGGCGACAACTGGCCTAAGCGCAGACAACCTGACTGTGTCTTTCTGTGGCCCCAAGCCAATGCGCGAAGCGCTGAAGGATGGGTTTGCCAAAGAAGGCGTGAGCGCGCGTCGTTTCAAATATGAAGAGTTTGAAATCCGCACAGGTGTGGGCCTGCGCAAACTGTCTGCGGTTTTACTCAATCGCGTTTCGGTTCCAGACCAGATCAAAAAGCGCATCTCCTAACTTTTTCTTGATCTAAATACCTTGGGGGTTTGGGGGCAAAGCCCCCAAGCGAACCCGCATGCCTCTTGCAATGGATAGGCCCAAGCCGCATATCCTGAGAACAGTTTTAGGAGGCTTTATGATCCGCGCATCTCTTTCTCTGCTTGGTTTTATTGTTGTTATACTGGCCGCGCCGCTTCAGGCGCAGACGAAAGTGCCCACCAGTCAGGCCGAGATCGCGCTTGGGTTTGCGCCGCTTGTGAAACAGACCGCGCCGGCGGTGGTGAACATCTACGCCAAGCGCGTGGTTGAGGTGCGTGACAGCCCGTTTGGCGGCGATCCTTTCTTTCAGAACCTGTTTCGCGACTTTGGCACAACGCGGCCACAGGTGCAGAACTCGCTGGGCTCTGGGGTGATCCTGTCCAGCGATGGTATTCTTGTCTCCAACTATCATGTGGTCGGCATGGCGACAGATATTCGCGTGGTGCTGAATGACCGCCGCGAGTTCACGGCACGGGTGCTTTTGGGCGATGAGGCTTCGGATTTGGCGATCTTGCAGATGGAAGAGGTGCAAGACATGCCCTATGTGCCCCTGCGCAATAGCGACAGCGTGGAAGTGGGTGAGCTGGTGCTGGCGATTGGGAACCCTTTTGGGGTGGGCCAAACCGTGAGCAGCGGGATTGTCTCTGGTCTGGCGCGTTCTGGCACGGCTGCGGGCGCAGGGCAGGGGTATTTCATTCAGACCGATGCGGCGATTAACCCAGGGAATTCTGGTGGCGCGCTGATTGATGTGAATGGGGATTTGATTGGGGTGAACACCCGTATCCTCACGCGCTCGGGCGGCAGCAACGGGATTGGCTTTGCGATCCCTGCCAATTTGGTGGCGCAGTTTGTCAGCCAAGCCAAGGCGGGCAACAGAAGTTTTCAGGTGCCATGGGCGGGGGCCTCTGGCCAGCCGGTGGATGCCGATATTGCCGAGAGCATTGGGCTGGATCGCCCCGGCGGGATTTTGATTTCTGATTTGCACGCGGCGAGCCCTTTTAAGGAAGCGGGTATTGCGGCGGGGGATGTGATTTTGGCGGTCGATGGCCAGCCGGTGACGAATGGCGCGGAAATGCTGTTTCGCATGTCTGTTGCAGGGCTGGGCGGTACGGCTGAGGTGTCTGGCATTTTAGGCGGCGAACCTAAGACAGTCCCTGTGTATCTGATGTCACCGCCGGAAAGCCCTGCGCGCGATACTGTGACGACGAGCGATCGCGCGGCCATCGGAGGGCTTGTGGTGTCCAACGTGAACCCAGCGGTGGTGTCCGAGTATAATCTGAGCCTGAATGCCGAAGGCGTTGTGGTGGAAGACACCGGCCCGATTGGGGCACGGGCTGGATTGCGTGTGGGTGACATCCTGCTGGAGATCAATGGGGATGCGGTGACTGGCCCGCAATCTGTTGAGGATCTGCTGAGCGCCGCGCAGGATCGTTTGTCTGTGCGGGTGCTGCGTGGCTCGCAACAGGTGGTGATGCGCTTTAGACTGTAACCATGACGGACTTATTTGCAGATTCGCAGCCTTCTGTGGCTGACAGCAGTGCGCCGCGCCCTTTGGCGGATCGGTTGCGGCCGCAATCCTTGGGTGAGGTGATTGGTCAGCAGCAGGTTCTGGGGCCAGAGGCGCCTTTGGGTGTGATGCTGGCGTCAGGCTCGTTGAGTTCCTTGATCTTTTGGGGGCCGCCCGGTGTGGGCAAGACCACCATTGCGCGGCTGTTGGCGCAGGAAACGGACCTGCATTTCGTACAGATCAGCGCGATTTTTACTGGTGTGCCGGACCTGAAGAAAGTTTTTGAGGCGGCGAAAATTCGGCGGCAGAATGGGCAGGGTACCTTGTTGTTTGTGGACGAGATTCACAGGTTCAACAAAGCCCAGCAGGATGGGTTTTTGCCCCATATGGAAGATGGCACCATTTTGCTGGTTGGGGCCACCACGGAGAACCCAAGTTTTGAGCTGAACGCCGCGGTGATGTCTCGTGCGCAAGTGATGGTGCTGGAGCGTCTGAGCGAGGATGATCTGGAAGCGCTGACCGCGCGGGCCGAGGAAGAGCTTGGTGTGCAATTGCCTTTGGATGATGGCGCACGGGCGAGCTTGCAGAACATGGCTGATGGCGATGGGCGTGCTTTGCTGAACCTGATCGAACAGGTGGCCGCTTGGCGTGTGGATGCGCCGCTTAATAGCGAGACTTTGGGCAAGCGGTTGATGAAACGCGCGGCCAAATACGACAAGTCGGGGGATGAGCATTACAACCTGATCTCGGCCCTGCATAAATCGGTGCGCGGATCAGACCCCGATGCGGCGCTGTATTGGTATGCGCGTATGTTAGAAGGCGGGGAAGATCCGCGGTATCTGGCGCGGCGCTTTGTGCGCATGGCGGTGGAAGATATCGCTTTGGCAGACCCCAATGCGCAGACCGTGTGTTTGCATGCTTGGGAGACTTATGAGCGTTTGGGGTCACCCGAGGGCGAATTGGCGCTGGCGCAGGCGGTGATTTATCTGGCTTTGGCGCCGAAAACCAACGCGGGCTATATGGCCTATAAAGCGGCGCGGCGGGCGGCGAAGAAGACGGGATCTTTGATGCCGCCCAAGCATATCCTAAATGCGCCGACCTCGTTGATGGAGGATCAGGGCTATGGCAAGGGCTATGACTATGATCACAACGCGGAAGACGGGTTTTCGGGGCAGAATTACTTTCCGGAAGAGATGCCACGCCCGACCTTTTATGAACCTGTTGAACGTGGGTTTGAGCGGGATTTGAAGAAACGCGTGGATTACTTTGCCAAGTTGCGTGACAAACGATCTGACGGATAGGGGCTTTGCCCCTCGCCCTGCGGGCGTACCCCAAGGTATTGGGATCAGGAAAAACATGGTTTGGCTTGACATTACATAGGGTAGGCGACACAGACGCGGGATGCTTATTCAGCTTGCATATGTGGCCTTAGGTGGGGCTTTGGGCGCGGTTTTGCGCTTTTTGACCGGTCTTGGGGCTGTGCGCCTGTTTGGGACTGGATTCCCCATGGGGGTCATCCTTGTGAACCTGCTTGGTTCCTTTCTGATGGGTGTGTTTGTTGTATACGCGGCAAAGCGCGGGCTTATGCATTTGAGCCCCTTTGTCATGGTTGGCTTACTGGGTGGGTTCACCACGTTTTCGGCGTTCTCGCTGGAGGCGTTTACATTATTTGAGCGGGGGCAAACGGGCGCGGCGGCGCTTTATGTTTTGCTCTCGGTTGTTGGGTCTATTCTGGCGCTGATGCTTGGCGTTTGGATGACACGTGGGGTTTTGGCATGAGCGGTGTGCAGCAGATTGAAGTGACGGCGGATGATGCAGAGATGCGTCTGGATCGCTGGATGAAGGCGAAGTTTCCGCAGCTGAACCAGATCCGCATTGAGAAGATGTGCCGTAAAGGTGAGTTGCGCATTGATGGGGGGCGTGTGAAGCCAGCGACGCGTTTGGCGGAAGGCCAGACCGTGCGCGTGCCGCCGGTGCCGGATTATTTTGAGCCAAAGCCGCGTACAGAGCACCGGATTTCCGCTGCGGACGAGAAGATGATCAAGTCTTGTGTGATTTACAAAGACGATCACCTGATCATTTTGAACAAGCCCGCTGGCTTGCCGACGCAGGGCGGTAGCAAGCAGACGCGCCATGTGGATGGTTTGGCGGAAGCTTTGAAGTTTGATTACGATGAGAAGCCGCGTTTGGTGCATCGTTTGGATAAAGACACGTCTGGTGTTTTGGTGTTGGCGCGTACGCGCAAGATGGCGAGCGATTTGACCGCTGCCTTCCGTCACCACGCCACGCGCAAGATTTACTGGGCTGTGGTGGCTGGTGTGCCGACGCCTTATTTGGGTGAGATCAAATACGGTCTGGTCAAAGCCGCGGGCCATGGCAAGCGCGGGGAAGGCGAGAAAATGATCGCCTTGCATCCGCGTGATGTGTCCAGCACGCCGGGCGCGAAGCGTGCGATCACGCAATATGCGACGCTGTACCGTGTGGCGAGCCGTGCCGCATGGGTGGCGATGGAGCCGATTACGGGCCGCACGCACCAGCTGCGGGCGCATATGGCAGAGATTGGTCATCCGATTATTGGTGACGGGAAATATGGTGGCTCTGGTCAAGAGAACCTTGGCGATGGTTGGGGTGCCCAATTGGGTGGGATCATTTCCAAGAAACTGCATCTGCATGCGCGCACCATCAGCTTTGAGCATCCTGCGACGCGTCAGGTTTTGACCATGCATGCGCCTTTGCCAGAGCATATGAAGCACACCTTTGATACCTTTGACTGGGCGCCGGATATGGCGGCGGAAGACCCGTTTGAGGAATTGCGATGAGCCGTTTGCGGTTGGCCATTTTCGATGTGGATGGCACGCTTGTGGACAGTCAGGCCAGTATTGTCGGCTCTATGCGTCATGCTTTTGCCAGCCAAGGCCTAGAAGCCCCTGCACGGGATGAGATTTTGGCGCAGGTCGGGCTTTCCTTACCGGTGATCTTTGAGAACCTTGCCCCTGATGCCAGTGACGACGTGCGCGAGGGACTGCGTGAGGGTTATAAGCAGGGGTTTATGGCCATCCGGCAGGACAAGGGCTCCGCGGCGACTGCGCCTTTGTATCCGGGCGCTTTAGAGGCGCTGGATCAGTTGCATGCGGTGCCAGAGGTCTTGCTGGGCATTGCCACAGGGAAATCCAAGCGCGGGTTGGATCGGTTGCTGGAAGGCCATGGGCTGACCAAACGCTTTGTCACGCAACAGGTGGCGGATTTTCATCCGAGCAAGCCGCATCCTGCGATGATAGAGGCGGCTTTGGCGGAAACCGGTGTTGCGCCAGCGGATGCGGTGATGATTGGCGATACGCAATACGATATGGAAATGGCCAAGGCCGCAGGTGTTTACGCGATTGGCGTGGACTGGGGCTATCACGCGGCGGATCGTTTGACCGCAGCGGATGTGGTGATTTCGGAATTTAGCGCCTTGCAAGATGTGCTGGCGCAGGTGTGGAGAGACTAATGGCAGGCTGGGACAACAAGAAACGGTTCTGGGAAAACGCAGGGTTTGAAGCGGTTGAGGGTGGCTTTGCCATTCAGTTGGATGGACGTGGATTGAAGACGCCGTCTAAGACGCCGGTTGTGGTGCCTACACAGGCTTTGGCGCAGGCCATTGTGGATGAGTGGCAAGCCCAAGGTGAGCAGATTGATCCTCTGTCGATGCCTGTCACCCGGTCTGCCAATTCTGCGCTGGATAAGGTGGCGACGCAGCACGCTGAAGTGGCCGATATGTTGGCGGACTATGGTGGCACGGATTTGATTTGCTATCGCGCCGATAGCCCTGCGGCTTTGACCGCACGCCAAGCCGAGCTGTGGGACCCGATCCTAACCTGGGCAGAAGAGGCGCTGGGCGCGCGGTTGGCGCCTGTGTCTGGTGTGATGTTCCAAGCGCAGGATGCAGAGGCCTTGGAGACGCTGCGCTTGCGGGTTCATAAGTTGACCGATTTTGAGATGGCGGCCTTTCATGATTTGGTGAGCCTGTCAGGGTCATTGATCCTTGGCTTCGCAGCGGAGCAGAATGCGCAACCGATCGAGACCCTGTGGGATTTGTCACGGGTCGATGAAAACTGGCAGGAAGAGCAATGGGGCTATGACGAAGAGGCCGCAGAGCTGGCGGGGAAAAAGCGCGCGGCGTTTTTGCATGCGCATCGCTTTTTGACGCTAACGCGCACGTAAAACGCGAAAGCCACATAAAATTGCCGGAATTGGCCCGCAATAATCATAATGAGCCTATTGATATTTGTGCTTGAATCCGCCCAAATTAGGCGCAAACGGGCAGTGGCGCTGGGCTAAGGCCATGCGCTTATAAGATTTGAACATGAGCCTCACTCGGCTTGGTGTTCTGAAAGAGGAAATGATGAAAACATCCCTGCTCATGTGTCTGGGGGCTGCGTCTCTTGCAATGCCTACGCTTGGTGCGGCTGGCATTCTGGATGACGTGTCTGCGATCGGGCAGGTCAAATGTGGTGTCAGCGAAGATTTCGTTGGGTTCTCTGCGCAGACCGCTGAGGGCGTTTGGGAAGGCTTCGACGTGGATATGTGCCGCGCAGTTGCTGCTGCGGTCTTGGGTGATTCCACGGCGGTTGAATTTGTTGCGACCAGCGAAAAAGACCAGTTTGCGACCTTGGCTGCGGGTGAGGTGGATATTCTGTCTCGTGCGACGGGGTGGTCTTTGTCACGGGATGCGGATTTGAAATCCACCTTTGTGGGTGTGCATTACTATGACGGCCAAGGCTTTATGGTGCCTAAAGCGTTGAATGTGTTTTCGGCCAAAGAACTTGACGGTCAGACGGTTTGTGTGGGCCCTGATGCTCAAGCGAGCTTGACGCTTGCCGCCTATTTTGAGCGCAATGGGTTGTCTTATACCGCTGTCGAAGTGGACAGCACTGAGGCCGCGCAAGAGGCTTATCTGAATAATGTGTGTTCTGTGATGAGCATGGATATCTCGCGTTTGGCCAGTTTGCGGGCGCGGCTTGAAGTGCCGATGGATCATGCGATTTTGAATGACATGATCTCTAAGGAGCCACTGGGTCCTGTTGTGCATCATGGTGATGATGAATGGGCGGATATTGTGCGTTGGGCTTTCTTTGCCATGTTGGCGGCGGAAGAATTAGGCGTGACTTCTGCTAATGTGGGAACTTTGTCTGAAGCGCCCTCTGATACGCCGGAGATCAACCGTTTGTTGGGCCATGAAGGGTCTATGGGAGAGCAGCTTGGGCTGGATGCGGACTGGGCGGTGCGCATAATCTCTGCGGTGGGCAACTACGGGGAAAGCTTTGAGCGGAACCTTGGGGCGCAGTCTGCGATTGGCTTGCCGCGTGGTTTGAACGCGCTGTGGACCGAAGGCGGTTTGCAGTATAATCCGCCGATCCGTTAACTGGGTAGATCGCGCGGGATTGCGAAATCAACGCAGAGGCCGGTTTGGAACCGCAGGTGGCTCCATAAGCTTATGTCAAAATCTATGACGCAGGTTGCGCAGGTCGGATAGTCGTCAAAGCGCGGATGCGCAGGCCTTCTGCGCACAATTGTCTGGGCGAATTCTGCGATGCCAGGGTTATGGCCAACCAAAAGAACGCAATCTTTATCCGCACGTCGCAGCACTTGAAGGATGGTGTCTGTTGAGGCGTGATACAGACTTTCATGTAGTTTGACCGGTGCATCAAAGCCCAGGGCTTGGCAGGTTTCTCGGGTGCGGCGGGCGGTTGAGCTGTGGATTTCTTGCGGTTCAAAATGGTTTTCGCGCAGCCAGTTGCCAATGCGGGGGGCGGCTTCTTGGCCGCGTTTGTTGAGGGGGCGATCGATGTCGGACGCGGTGACTTCCCAGTTGGATTTGGCGTGGCGCGTTAAGATCAATCGTTTTGGCATCGCTGTTCCCCAACAACAGTTGCTTTACGTTGGGGAAGCTTAACCCTTGTGCCCCTTAAAAGGCAAAAGCAAAGACCAACCGAGTTTCGCGGGGCGCTCGTCCTGCCAGTGCAGGCCGATCTCCATGTCGTCGTGTCCGGCTTCGGGTTGGGCGATGTAGGTGCCAAAGAGGCGATCCCAGAGGGACAGAGAGAAGCCGTAGTTGCTATCGTGCTCGTGGCGGTGCACCGAGTGGTGGACGCGGTGCATGTCTGGCGTGACGAGGAACAGGCGTACGATACGGTCGAGCCCGAGGGGCAGGCGGATGTTGGAGTGGTTGAACATGGCGGTGCCGTTCAGGATGATCTCGAACAGGATCACGGCAATGGCGCTAGGGCCGAGGGCGTAGACGAGGCCGATCTTGAGCAGCATCGACAGGGCGATTTCCACTGGGTGGAAGCGGATGGCGGTCGTGACGTCGATATCCACATCGGCGTGGTGAACGCGGTGCAGACGCCAAAGCAGCGGCACTTTGTGGGTGATCAGATGTTGCAGCCAGATCGTGAAATCCATGACCAGAATGGCGATGATGATCGACAGGAGGCTGGGCAGGCCAAGCGCATTCAGTAAGCCCCAGCCTTGGGTTTGTGCGTCATAGGCGGCGCCCACGGCCAATGCGGGTATGGCAAAGGCCATCAGGCGTAGGGTCAGCGTGTTGATCACGGTGACAGACCAGTTGGTGACCCAGCGCTTTTTGCGCCCGAGCGTCAGGGGACGACGGGGAAAGAGCGCCTCGGCGCTGGCCAAAAGGATAAAGAGCCCAAGGAAGATGGACAGGCGTATGACGGCTTCGTTTTCCATGAGGGGGAGACTAGGGGCAGGGTGCCCCAAGTCAATCGTTCCGCAATCACATATGGTTTACCATATGTATGATGTGGGATCAGTTGTCGCCGCGGATCAGAGAGCCTGCACCGTGTTCGGTGAACAGTTCCAGAAGGCAGGCGTTTGGTGCACGCCCATCCAGAATAACCACAGCGCGCACGCCGCCTTCGATGGCGTTGAGGGCTGTTTCGGTTTTTGGGATCATGCCGCCTGCGATGACACCGTTTTCGGTCATCTCTTTGATCTGTGCGGCTTTGAGTTCTGTCATCACATTGCCGTCGCCATCTTTCACGCCGGCCACATCGGTCAGCAGAAGCAGGCGATCTGCGTTCAGGCTGGCGGCCACGGCACCGGCGGCGGTGTCGCCGTTGATGTTGAAGGTCTCGCCATCAGGGCCAGCGCCCAGCGGTGCGATCACTGGGATCGTGTTCTTGGCAAAGAGATCGTGCAGCACTTCTGGTTTGATCTCATCCGGTGTGCCCACAAAACCCAGATCTGGGTTGGTTTGTGTGCAGGTGATCAGGCTGGCGTCTTTGCCAGACAGACCCACGGCTTTGCCGCCCTGACCGTTGATGGCCTGAACGATACGTTTGTTTACAGTGCCAGACAGGACCATCTCGACCACTTCAACGGTGGCCGCATCGGTGACGCGCTTGCCGTTTACGAATTCGGATTTGATGTCCAGACGATCGAGCATTGCATTGATCATCGGGCCGCCGCCATGCACGACAACGGGGTTGATGCCAACCATTTGCATCAGCACAACGTCACGGGCGAAGACGTCCATCGCCTCTTGGCTGCTCATGGCGTGGCCGCCGAGTTTCACAACAACAATCGCACCGGTGTAGCGTTGCAGATAGGGCAAAGCCTGAGACAGGGTGCTGGCGGTGGCGATCCAATCGCGGTTCATGTTTTGCTTCTTCATGGTCTGATCCCTTTGGCTGACTGTGTTAGCCCGTTTGGGGAAGTGTTCCAAGCCAGTTGGCGTTGGTTACGGTAGATTTGCGATCAAGGCGCGTAGGGTTTCTAGGCCCCAGCCTTTTTCACTAGAGGTCACGAGGATCTCTGGGTAGGCGGCAGGGTGCTTGGACAGCGCTTCGCGCACTTGGTTGAGGGTCTTCTCGCGTTCTTTTTCTTTGACCTTATCGGCCTTGGTCATGACGACCTGAAAGGTGACGGCGGAACTGTCGAGCAGGGACATGATCTCATCGTCGACTTTTTTGACGCCGTGGCGGCTGTCGATCAGCACAAAGGCGCGGCGTAGGCTAACGCGGCCTGACAGATACCGTTTGAGCAGGCGTTGCCATTTCTCGATCACCGGTAGGGGCGCGTTGGCAAAGCCGTAGCCTGGAAGGTCGACCAGATAGTGGCTTTCGGCCAATGTGAAATAGTTGATTTCCTGCGTGCGGCCCGGAGTGTTGGACGCGCGTGCCAGACCTTTGCGCCCTGTGAGCGCGTTGATCAGGCTGGATTTGCCCACGTTGGAGCGCCCTGCAAAGCAGACCTCGACACGGTCGTCGCCCGGCAGGCCATCCATGGCCACAACACCTTTCAGGAAGTCAGCATTGCTGCCCACGAAAAGCTTGCGACCCTTTTCGCGGCTTGCGTCATCAGGGTCTTCGACCAAAGGAAATGGCAGTTGCATTAGAGAACCTCGAGCGTGTCACCCACGGCGATATCGCCTGCTTTGGTGACGTAAATTTTAACACCGAAGTCTCTGTGGCCGAAATGATCGCGCAGGTGTTTGAGCGTATCGAAGTCATAGTCGCCGGTGGTTGGATCAACGGTGGTGGCCGAGCAACGCTCGATCCGTTCGCGGACTTCGAATTCGGCGGAGCCGATGCGCAGGGTTTTATCGAGCCAGTCGAATTCTTCCCATGCGGAGAGGCCCGTCATGTGGATGTTGCCGCGCCAGCGATCCATGTTCAGCTGTGTGCCGAAGGTGTCGCCCAAAGCGGCATTGGAGGCATCGTTGATCAAGCTGATGGATGGCCAGCTTGAATCTGTCATGCCCACGCCCGGTACCTGAATCAGGCCCGTGGATTGGCGACGTTTTTCCGGCATGATCGGGCGCACCCAATCGATGAACACATCGCCCTGCGTGTTCGGATCAAATGTCAGATCCTCTAGGTCTGGGTGCTGCATGGTGAGCAGGCCGGTGGCCTCATCCAGATTGGCGGTGAGGGCCATCAAGCTTGGAGAACTGGCCCCGCGCGAGAAGTTGATGCAGCGCGCCCATTCGGTGCCATCTGCTTTTGTGGCCTCGTGTGTTACGGCCCAGTGGCGGTCGAAAGGCATGCACTGGCCTACCTGCAACGACATGCGTTGCAGGGACTGTCGGCCATGTGCTTTGATCGGGTGGCGCCAGAGGGCTGTAACAGTTGCGGTCATTCTTCTTCAGCCTCTTTTTTGCGTTTAAAGCTGCTTGCGATATTGCCGAACACATCTGGCTTGTAGCCGTGAATGCGCATGATGGAATATTGCTGGATGAAGGTAATGGTGTTGTTGGCGATCCAGTAGATCACCAGACCGGATGCAAAGCTGCCCAGCATGAACATGAAGACCCATGGCATCCATGCAAAGATGGTCTTTTGCACAGGGTCTGTTGGCGCTGGATTCAGCTTTTGCTGCAGCCACATGGACACACCCAAGATGATCGGCAAGATGCCCAAGCTTAGGATAAAGAAGAAGGAATCCGGGCTTGGTGTCGCGTTTGGCAGTAGGCCGAACAGGTTGAAGATCGACGTTGGATCTGGTGCGGAGAGGTCGGTGATCCAGCCGATCCACGGTGCGTGGCGCAGTTCCAGCGTGACGAAGATCACCTTGTAGAGCGAGAAGAAGATTGGGATCTGGATCAAGAGTGGCAGACAACCTGCAGCCGGGTTGACCTTTTCACGCTTGTAGAGCTCCATCATTTCTTTCTGCATCTTCTGACGGTCATCGCCTGCGCGTTCCTTCAGCTTCTCCATTTGCGGCTGAAGTTCTTTCATCTTCGCCATGGAGGCATAGGATTTATACGCGAGAGGGAAGACGATGATCTTGATGATCACGGTCAGACCAATGATCGCCCAGCCCATGTTGCCGATGAAAGAGTTCAGGAAGTGCAGAACGGCGAACATTGGTTTCGTCAGGAAGAAGAACCAACCCCAGTCGATGCTGTCGAGGAAGCCGATGATGCCACCGTTGTTTTGGTAGTCACGGATTTGCGCCCATTCTTTGGCACCAGCAAACAGTT
This sequence comes from uncultured Paracoccaceae bacterium, assembly GCA_947499725.1. Classification (GTDB taxonomy): domain Bacteria; phylum Pseudomonadota; class Alphaproteobacteria; order Rhodobacterales; family Rhodobacteraceae; genus Cognatishimia. The sequence goes on from CANMPK010000003.1 coordinate 41,952, forward strand.
GGGTTTGCACGGTCAGGCTCTGGCCATCTGCCACGGCTTGGGTCGGAAGAACCGCCTCTGTTTGGTAGATGTCGCGGCGGTCGTCGTATTTGGTGACGGATTTGAACGGGCTGTCTTGCGCTGGGATCAGCGTGGCCATCCAGTAGTGGTCGGTGAAGCCGGTCCAGCCTGCTTCGTTGACTTGGGTGGCTTCGGCTTTGGCGCCTTCGGCTTGGTTGAAGTCAAAGTCTGCGACGTTGTCGTAATCCACTTCGGACAGTTCGCCATCGGACATGGAGATCACGCCTTCATGCAGGATGAAGAAGTTGCGCAGATCTTCTGGTTCGCCGTGACGGGCTAGAACGCCGTATGGGGCCAAGGAGACTGTGCCTGCGCCTGTGTTTTCCACGGATTGCGTGACGGAGAACATGTAGTTCTCGTCGACTGCGATTTCGCGGCGGAAGGTCAGGCCGTTGCCGTTGTCCCAAACCAGCGTAACTGGTGCGGATTCTGTCAGAGAGTCACCGGATTCCACGGACCACACCGTGTTGGCACCCGGAACAGCGTCCAGGTTGAGGCCAGCGCCTGGGGCCCAGCCATACAGGGCGTAGAAGCTATGTGCTGTGCCGCGTGGTTTGAAGAGGTGCACGATGTCGGAATCGGCATCCAGTGTTTCGCGGTAGCCTTTCAAGGACAGATCGTCGATGCGGCCGCCTTGCAGAGAGATGGAGCCTGTGAGGCGCGCGGTTTCGATTGGCAGACGCGGTGCGTCTGCGGCTTCTTCCACATCTTGCGAGACAGCCACGTTTTCGTTGGTTGTCACAGGTGCGGCTGTTGGAACGGTTTCCACAGCTGCGGTTTCCAAAGCAGGGTCTGGCTGCTCTGGGGGTGGGAAAAGCACGAACCAAATAAGGATCACGCAGAAGCTTAGTGCGGTTGCAAGAATGAGGTTCTTGTTGTTGTTGTCCATTGCGCGGGGCCACCTGTCTCATCGACCGCATGCCAATGCGGTTCTGACCATTCATTTCACAGTGCCGCAGGCGCATTTGGGCCAGCGCAGCACTTGGCTGAGGGAGGTTCAACAGAGGTCCGCCCCAAAGGTCAAGTGGATTCCGGTTTGACGGGTGGTTTATAAGGGGTTTTGGCTGGTTATCCCTTGTTGTGACGTTCGATTTTCGTGGGTGCGCGTTGGTTTTCGAAATATTGGATCATCCAAGGAATCGTTTCTTCAAAGGGCATGGGGCGGGCGATGCCGTAGCCCTGCACATGTGAGCAGCCGATCTGGGTAAGCATGGCTTGTTCTTCGGGGGTTTCGACGCCTTCGGCTAAGGTTTCCAACCCAAGCCGTTCGGCCATGGTGACAATGGCGGAGACCAGCCTTTGTTGTTCTTCGTCTTTATCGACATTCTGCACGAAAGATCGATCTATCTTGAGGCGTGAGACTGAAAAGCGGCGGATCGAGCTGATGGAGGAATGACCGGTGCCGAAGTCATCGAGATCGATATAGCAGCCAAGTTTGGCCAATCCGTTCACGTTGCGTGAGATCACCCCATCTGCTGCATCTGCGATCACGGTTTCTAGCACCTCGACCGCGATGCGTTCTGGGGGGACGTTGAAGCGATCCAGCTCCCATTGGATTTTGTCGACAAGCATGGGGTTGCGCAACTCGTCGCCCGCGAAGTTCACACCCACATGCGGGATGTCAAACCCACGGCTGCGCCATTTGTTTTGCGCGCGTAGAGCTTGTTTGAGCATCACCTCGGCGAGTTTTTCAAGCTGGCCGGTTTCGGCCAGCGTGTCGATAAAACCGGCAGGAGAGATGATGCCATGTTTAGGATGCTCCCATCGGGCGAGCGCTTCGAAGCCGGTGATTTGCCCTGTGATGCTGTTGATTTGGGGTTGGAACCACGCTGTGATTTGATTGTTCGCGAGCGCCTTGGCGGCATCGGTGAGCAGGGTTTCCTGTGATGTGGAACGCCGTTGTACTGACGTCGAGAAGGCGCGCATGGTGCCTGTGCCGTTTTTGCGCGCATCGTTCAGCGCGGCGCGGGTTGCGGTGTGAAGTGTTGCAAAGTCTGCCTTGTCGACTTGATCAGAGCGGCAAAATCCGATGGTGGCGGTGACATGCAGGGTGCCGCCGCCGCAGGGCACGGAGGCTTCGATGCCGGCCTTCAAGCGACTGGCGAGCTGAACGCAGATTTCCAGATCAAGGTGGCGCACGGGACTAAGCAGGAAAGTGAACTCCCCCAAACCAGTGCGGCACAGGATATCATGATCGCGCAGACCGCGCAGGATGCGGGTGGCGATGGTGCGTTGCAGGGATTGGCAGGCTTCATCGCCGTATTTGGCTTGAAGGCGGTCAAAGCCATCGATGCTGATCAGAAAGCACGCTGTTTTGCGGTTGTTGATCTGCAAGCTTTCCAGCCAGTTTTGGCCAGTGTCTTTTAGGTAGGCCGCGCTGAACAGGCCCGTCATGCCATCATAGGCCAGATGGGTGGGGGTTTTGGGCTGATGGCTTTGCAGCACATAGATGCCAAGCGCAGGCAAGCAAACCGCAACGGGCAAAAGCAAGTGTTCGCCGCCCATGAGGTAGGCCAATACGCTGATGAGCCCAAGCAGCAGCGCCAAAGCCGCCGCCCGTTGTTTGGGCGTGCGCAGATGATGGGCTGCGCGCCGTGTGATCAAAGCCTGAACTGCCTGAAGCGCAGACATGTCTGTGCATCCCCTTCGCAAGCTGGCGGGGAATCCGCCCTTACGACAAAGGTTAGACGTAGGGTCTGATCAGGAGCTTAACGCAGTTGCGGCGGTAGATCAGAATCTTCTTCGACTTTTAGCAGGTCGCGAGAAAGACCTGCGAAATCAAAGAGTTTTGGATCCAACAAATGTGAAGGTCGTGCGTTCATGAGGGCGCGGAACATCACTTGGCGACGGCCTGGGCTGTTCTTTTCCCATTGGTCGAGAATCTGTTTCACCTGCTGGCGTTGCAGACCGTCTTGGGAGCCACAGAGATCACATGGGATGATCGGGTAGTTCATCGCCTTGGCGAATTTCTCGCAGTCTTCCTCGGCTACATGGGCGAGGGGACGATAGACGAAGAGGTCTTTTTCTTCATTCACCAACTTTGGCGGCATGGTCGCAAGGCGGCCGCCGTGGAAGAGGTTCATGAAGAAGGTTTCCAGAATGTCATCGCGGTGGTGGCCGAGCACCACGGCAGAGCAGCCTTCTTCGCGGGCGATCCGGTAAAGGTTGCCGCGGCGCAGGCGCGAGCAGAGCGCGCAGTAGGTGCGGCCTGCAGGGACTTTGTCTTTCACGATCGAATAGGTGTCTTGGTATTCGATGCGGTGTGGCACGCCCATTTTCTCAAGGAAAGCGGGTAGAACAGTCGCTGGGAAGTTCGGTTGGCCTTGGTCCAAGTTGCAGGCCAGCAGATCAACGGGCAGTAGGCCGCGCCATTTCAGTTCATACAGAACGGCCAGCAATGTGTAGCTGTCTTTGCCGCCAGACAGGCAGACGAGCCAGCGGGCGTCGCGCTCGATCATGCCGTATTGTTCGATGGCCTCGCGCGTATAGCGCACGATCCGCTTGCGCAGCTTTTTATAGCTGGCGGAAGAGGGGGCGCCGTGGAACAGCGGGTGGATATCGTCAATATCATCATCAAGCATGGCGCGCATATGCCATTAGATGGGCTTTGTGAAAAGGGCAAAGCGTGGTGAAACGTCTTGCCCCATTCTTTGTTTTTAGGGTGTGACCTTAGCGCATACCGCGCCAAAGCGTGATTGGGTCGGCCACTTTGTCGGGCAGGCCCATGTCTTTGCGCAGATCAGCCTCGCGCTGGGCGGCGTCTGGCGGTCTGGATTTGATCCGTACGTAAGCCTTTGCGATGGCGAGTAGGATGCGCCAGCGGCCGAATTGCTTGATGAGGCTTGCGATCTCGGCGTTTAGGTCCACGAGGGGGAGTTGGAATTCATCTTTGGTCATTGCTTCTTTCCTTTTGGTTTATGCAATTTAAGGTTGATTTGTGCGTAGCTTTTTTGGTCCGGTGAAAGCAGGGCTTACACCGGTTGCGACGCTGTGAAGACGAGGCGGAATGGTTAGGCTTTTTCTGACCCGAGGCGCTTGATCGGTTCTGCTAAAGTGGGCAGCCCCAGATCACGGCGCAGATGGTCATTTAAGGTCGACACGGTGTCTGGCGGTCGGCCCTTGCCTTTCCAATATGTTTTCAGGATCGCGAAGAGGGCGCGTCTGCGTCCAAATCTGGCGACCAGATATGAGATTTCGAATGTCAGCTCTTTCTGAGAAGAGTGTAAAAACGCTTGTGTCATTGGGAAAACCCACGCATTGCGCGTGGCCCTTGGGTTTATGGATTGAAGGGAACCAACGAAAGGACAGAGTCCGCCTAGGGGCAAAATGTCAGCTGTTGGAAAAAAGGCGTTCAAGGATGAAGGCCGAAGCCTTCGGGCGGGTCGATCAGTATCGATGCGGGACCGCTGCAAAAGTCAGCCAAGTCTGTACAAATTTATTCATCTTTGGCCTCCTTTTTTGAAGTTGAACGTGGGCGCACATTAGCAGTGTTTGAGACTCTGCCAAGTATGGATTTACATACCCGCTTGGGTTGTTGCTGGTTTGCAACGTTGGGGGCTAGCTGTCTTTGGGCTCGCAGCAACCGCAGGTCGTTTTCGCGCCCTTCTCGGGCACTGGGTCATAGCCTCGGCCACCCCACGGGTGGCAGCGCGCAATGCGTTTGGTTGCGAGGATCGTGCCTTTGATTGGGCCGTGGTTTTCAAGCGCCTCAAGTGCGTAGGCCGAGCAGGTCGGCTGGTAGCGGCAATTCGAACCCAGCCAAGGGCTAATGAACATGCGGTACCCGTGAACCGGTATGGCGATGATCCGAGATAGCGGCGACATCAGTGACCTTCGTGCAGTTTGCGCAATGCATACTTAAGGTCACCTTTGAGATCTTCAAAGGGGCGCGCGGCCGTGGCTTCGTTTTTGCCGATCAGCACATAGTCCCAGCCCGGTTTGCCATATTGGGGCAGAATCGCGCGTGCCGCTTCGCGTAGGCGGCGCTTGGCGCGGTTGCGGGCGACGGCGTTGCCGACTTTCTTAGAGCAGGTGAAACCAACGCGGATCGCGTCGTCTTGCGCCTGTTCATCGTCACGGCGTTTGCGGGCCTGCACCATCATAGACCCCACACCACGCTTTTTGGCGCGCGCGGCGGCCAGAAATTCAGAGCGGTTTTTCAGGATCTGCATGGGATCACCGATACATCAGGGGTCAGAATGTGAAAACGCCGCCGGAGGGTCGTCCCATCGGGTGGTTGAACCATCCCTTGGGGCCTCCGGCGGCGTCATGTCACTTCGCTAAGGTCTGAGGCTTACGCGCTCAGAGACTTGCGGCCTTGTGCGCGGCGTGCGTTCAGGATCTTGCGGCCGGCTTTAGATGCCATGCGCGCACGGAAGCCGTGGCGGCGTTTGCGAACCAGGTTAGAAGGTTGGTAGGTGCGTTTCATCGCTCCGTCTCCGTACTTTGTTTCTTTACATGCGCCGACTCAGTTCGGGCACGTGTTCTATTCGAAGACCGGTCTATAGGCGGGGGATTTGGGTATGTCAAACGCCTGACAGGGGTTTTCAACGGTTTTGCAACAAAAATCCAAAAGAATCCTGTTGGAATGTTTCAATTCCCTACAAAACCCCCGTTTCTGATCACGGAACCGGTGATTGAGATCAAGGGGCTGTGAGGAGCGTTCTGTTTTGTTGATTAGCGGCTCATCTTGGGGGAAACCAGAGGTGAAAGAGAGAAAACGATGAGTGATATGACAGACGTGAAAAAGAACGGCTTGGCCAAGCGCCTGCCATTGATTGCAATCTTGGCTGTGGCCGTGATCGGGGCGTTTACCCTGAAAGATTACCTGACATTTGAAACGCTGCGCGACAATCGCGAGGCGCTGCTGGCCTATCGTGATGCCAATTATGCGCTGACGGTTGGTCTGTTCATGATGGCCTATATCATCATCGTTGCCTTTAGCCTGCCCGGGGCAACCATTGCCACGCTGACAGGGGGCTTTCTATTCGCCACTTTCCCGGGCGCATTGATCAACGTCTCTGCCGCGACAATCGGCGCTGTCATTATCTTTATGGCCGCACGCTGGGGGCTGGGCGAGAAACTGGCCGCGAAGATGGAAGGCTCTGAAGGGGCTGTGAAGAAGATCAAAGACGGGATCGATGAGAATCAGTGGTCTATGCTGTTCCTGATCCGTCTGGTGCCGGCTGTGCCTTTCTTTATCGCCAATCTTGTGCCTGCGCTGGTGGGCGTGCCGTTGCGCCGCTTCGCTGTTTCGACCTTCCTTGGCATTATTCCGGGCGGTGTTGTGTACACCTCTGTGGGCGCTGGTTTGGGCGAAGTGTTTGCACGCGGCGAAACCCCGAACCTTGGTATTATCTTTGAGCCACAAATCCTGCTGCCTATCTTGGGCCTGTGTGTGTTGGCGGCTCTGCCTATTGTTATCAAAGCCCTGCGCGGCAAAAAGGACGTTTGATCATGAAGAAGATTAAGACAGATTTGCTTGTCATTGGCGCTGGCTCTGGTGGTTTGTCCGTTGCGGCGGGCGCGGTTCAGATGGGCGCGGATGTGACCTTGCTGGAAGGCCACAAGATGGGCGGTGATTGCCTGAACTTTGGCTGTGTGCCGTCTAAGGCGATGATTGCCAGCGGTAAGGCCGCTTGGGCGCAATCGCATGCGTCTAAATACGGTGTCGCGGATGTGACCCCAAAGGTGGATTACGCCGCTGCTAAGGACCATGTGGCCGATGTTGTGGCACAGATTGCGCCACTGGATTCGGTCGAGCGCTTTGAAGGTCTGGGTGTGCGGGTGATCACCGAATACGGTGTGTTCCTGAGCCCAACCGAGGTGCAGGCGGGTGATCATATCATCACCGCGCGTCGTATCGTGATCTCGACAGGCTCTGGCCCGTTGGTGCCGCCGATCCCTGGCTTGGACAGCGTGCCGTATGAAACGAACGAGACATTGTTTGAACTGCGCGAGCAACCAAAGCACCTGTTGGTGATTGGTGGCGGCCCGATTGGTTTGGAAATGGCGCAGGCGCACCGTCGCTTGGGCTGTGAAGTGACCGTGATCGAAGGCATGAAAGCGCTGGGCAAGGATGATCCAGAGATGGCGGCTGTGGTTCTTGAGAACCTGCGCGGCGAAGGGATCACCCTTGAAGAAGACGCCTTGGCGCAAGAAATCCGCGGCGAAGCGGGGGCGATTGAGGTGGAAACCAAAGATGGTCGCGTGTTCAAGGGCAGCCATTTGCTGATGGCTGTGGGCCGTAAGCCGAATATCGACAAGCTGAACCTAGAGGCGGCTGGCATCGAGACCACGCGCACAGGTATTAAAGTGGACGCTGGTATGCGCACAACGAACCGCAAGGTTTATGCGATTGGCGATGTGGCCGGTGGTTTGCAGTTCACCCATGTCGCTGGGTATCATGCAGGTCTGATCATTCGTTCGGCGTTGTTTGGCCTTCCGGCGAAAGAACGCACGGATCACATCCCTTGGGCGACCTATACCGACCCTGAATTGGCGCAAGTTGGCCTGACCGAAGCGCAGGCGCGCGAGCAATATGGGGAAAAGATGGAAGCCGTGCGCTTTCATTTCAGCCACAATGATCGCGCCATTGCAGATCGCAAAACAGCTGGGCTGATCAAAGTGATTGTTGTGAAAGGCCGCCCTGTGGGTGCGTCGATCGCAGGCTATCAAGCGGGTGAATTGATCAACCTTTGGGCCTTGGTCATCGCAAATAAGATGAAAATGAGCCATGTGGCGAATATGGTTGCGCCTTATCCGACAGTTGGGGAGTTGAATAAACGCGCCGCAGGTGCATATTTCTCGCCACGGTTGTTTGAAAGTGACAAGGTGAAACGCATCGTTGGATTTGTTCAACGCTGGCTTCCATAACAACAAAAGCGAGGGGCCATGCTTAAAACGCTATCAGGACGTTTCCTGTTTCTGACCATCATCTTTGTGATGCTGGCTGAAATCATGATCTTCGTGCCATCCGTGGCGCGGTTTCGCGAAGATTACCTGTTGTCGCGGCTTGAGCGGGCCCAGATCGCCTCGTTGGCATTGTTGGCGGACGAGATGATTGATGAAGCTCTGGAAGAAGAGCTTTTGAAGAATGCCGAAGTCTATAACGTTGTGCTCCGTCGGGATGAAATCCGGCAGCTGATGTTGTCCTCTGCCATGCCAGAGCCGATTGAGGCCACGTTTGACATGCGTGATCCGTCAGCTTGGACGTTGATCATGGATGCGATGGCGCGCTTGTTTGATCCTGATCCGGAAGTGATCCGTGTGATTGGGGCGCCCGTGCTTGAGGCTGGGTTGTTGATCGAAGTCACGCTGAACACCAAGGATTTGCGATCTGCAATGATCGACTACGGCGTGACGATTTTGATCCTGTCAGCGGTGATCTCGGCCTTTACAGCATCGCTCTTGTTTGTTGCCGTGCGGATGATCCTTGTGAAGCCGATCAAAGGCGTTGTGGGCTATATGCAGCGCTATGCGGCGGCGCCTGAAGATGCGCGACGGATCATTCAGCCCTCTGCTGGTGTGATGGAGCTGCGCGAGGCGGAAGAGGCCCTGCAGACCTTACAGACTGAATTGACGGCTTCCCTGCGCCAGAAAGAGCGTTTGGCGCAGTTGGGTAGCGCGGTGGCAAAGGTGAGCCATGACTTGCGTAATATCTTGACCTCGGCGCAGTTGTTTACGGACCGGATTGAAATGTCCGAAGACCCGACTGTGAAGCGCATGGCGCCAAAGCTGGTGAATTCGATCACGCGGGCGGTGCATCTGTGCGAAGGGACGTTGGCCTTTGGCAAGGCAGAGGAGCCTGCGCCTAAGTTGACCCATCTTTTGATCGCGGATTTGGTCGAAGATGTGCTGGATTCAGAGCGTTTGGCCATTGGTGACTTTGATCTGAGCCTCAGTGAAAACATCCCAGACGATCTGAAAATCCGCGCTGATTCCGAGCAGCTGCATCGGGTGATTTCCAATCTGGTGCGCAACGCGCGTCAGGCAATTGTTGCGACGGGGAAACCTGGAGAAATCATGGTCTCTGCGACGGAAAGCGATTCTGATTGGTGTATCGAGATCTCTGACACCGGTCCTGGCTTGCCGGCTAAGGCGAAGGAGCATTTGTTCAAGCCTTTTCAAGGCGGTATGCGCAAAGGGGGCACTGGGCTTGGTCTGGCGATCTCTGCTGAGTTGATCCGTGGACACGGTGGTTCTGTGTCTTTGAAGGGCAGTGATGAGACGGGAACGCGCTTTGAGATTTTGCTTCCGAAGGGTGATGTTGCAGAAAACTGAATTTTTTCATTTTTTGCTCTTGCGCCCCTGAGCGGTTAGGTTTAGACCGCCCCTCACACCGCGCTCTGGTAGCTCAGCTGGATAGAGTACTTGACTACGAATCAAGGGGTCGGGGGTTCGAATCCTCCCCAGAGCGCCATTTTCTCCATGTGAAGCGACACATAGTTCTGCCTTTTGCGACAGAGCTTTACCTTTTTCGACGCATAGTTTTGCCTTTGGTCGTTTGAGGTGACATCTTGCATGATTTCCCCTTTTTGACTGGTTTTGAGCAAAGCGCTTCAGCGCGCCTGCCTCTAAAACCTGCTCCCGGCGAGGGTTGGGGGTAGCAAGTGCAATACAATTCGACAGGGTAGGTGCGGCCCGCAGGCGCAGCCGAGGACACGGCCCTGCCTAATTGTGTTGCAGGCGCGTGGGGACAACGTCCCCTAGCTCTTGTTGAAAGAAAAGGGCGGATTGCGGACGTTCGCTGCAAATGCGAATGTACGCCTTCCTCTTAAATTCTTCATATTTCTTAAAAGCTCTGAGTTTGAAGTTTATGCGTTTGCCCAATGTCTGTGGGTGGCATCGCACATCTTTCTTCACAGCTTTCAAAAACTAGGTGATCTTTGTTGCCGTTATTCACATCTCTACATGTTTTGTTTAGCCTCAAAGCCGCGCATGTGAGTTTCTAGGCACTGAATAAAGGCTTTGGCCAACCGCGTTTGGCTTTTGTCCTCTGAAATTGCGACCCCATAAGAATATAGCACTTCCGGCGTAAATGGCTTTGTCACGACTCCCGCCTTTGTCCACGGGTCAGCAGCAAAGGGTTCAATAAGCCCAATGGCAAGGTTTGATGCAATCATCGCGTAGCCAGTATGGGAACTTTGGGTTCCAAAATCGGCCCGAAACTTGATGGCTGCCTCATCTAGAACCTTCTGAGTATCATCCCAATTGACGATCCCCTCAGGCAAAATGCGTAGAACATTTTCGCCCTCAAGGTCCTGAGGCGTGATGATGTCTTTTTCAACAAGAGGGTGCGTTTCATGCATTGCGCACACATGGGCGACCTTTGCGATTTCAAATTGCCGAATGCCAGGAAGTTCAGGAAAGGCATGGGCGATTCCTAAATCTGTCTGATAGGTTTGAAGTCGTAAAGCGATCTGCGAATAAGACGCCGTTTCAACTTCAATCGTCGCTTTCTTGTGCAACTTACGAAAATCACTGATCGCTGCGGGCAGAACTCCGGTCGATAATGCCGGTGTCGAGCTAATGCGCAAAGCACCACTGCCCTGTCCTCTGATTTTGTCGGCAGCGCTTTCCAGTTCATCGATCCCGATAAAGAAACGCTCTACCCCATTGAAAAACTTCAGTGCTTCGGGCGTTGGCGCGAGCCGCCCCTTACTTCTATCGAAGAGTTTGAAATCTAAGTGAATTTCCAGTTCAGAGATCAGGCGGCTCACAGCTGGCTGCGTCACACACATCAAGTCTGCAGCCTTAGCTGTCGTTCCAGTTTGCATGACGTACCGAAAGGCTTGCAGTTGACGCTGTTTCAATTCTTCCCCACCTACTTAATAAGTTTTTAGCATACTCCAATACCTTTAAATAACTTGATATGATGCCACTGTCTCGCTTTTCTTTTGGAAACTTCTAGGAAAGAAAAGAATGACAAAACCTAAGATCATCGTGGCCGGCTATGGAAGCTGGGCTAAGGCCTCCGAAAACCCTGCGGAAGCTATTGCGATGGAAATGGGACGCTTGAACTGGGTAAATTGCGAAGTATCCGCACACGTTATACCCGTTCGCAGCGACACTTTAGTTGATCATATCTCAGCGCTATTAGACAAGCATGCACCAGATGCGTGGATCGGAATTGGTGTATCTTCACGCCCCTTGATCGAGGTAGAAACGGTTGGCGTTAACTGGTGTGATTTTGATGTACCAGACGCTGCAGGATTGACGCTGAAACACAAACCAATCGTCCCCAATGGTCCTGCGGCCTATAACGCGAGCCTGCCTCACGGTCATATCGTTGAAGCGATAACCCAAGCCGGTATTCCCGCGGCAATCTCTTATCACGCCGGCACGCACCTTTGTAATCACATGCTGTACAGCACAGCTCGCCTGGTCGAGCAAAAGAAGCTTTCGACCTTGTCAGGCTTCATTCACGTGCCCCTCAGCCCCGCCAATGTCATCACGGATACAGCGCATTTGCAAAGGCCCACGATGGCGCTGCAAACCATGTGCGAAGCCATGGAGCGGGCGATCGATGTGACAGCACGCTCCATTCTAAACCGCCAAATCAAAACCGCATAAGGACTGCCAAATGCCGACGCCAAAAACAGAAGTCCACCCGCTGCTATCTGTAAAAGACCTTTCTGTAGAATTCGGCTTTGGTGACTTTGCCGTGCGCGCCGTTGATGGGCTGAGCTTCGATCTTCACGAAAAGAAGACACTCGCTATTGTTGGAGAATCTGGTTCTGGAAAGTCTATTTCCTCCTTGGCGGTTTTGGGATTGCTAAAGCACATCGGCGGCAACATCACTTCTGGTGCATTGAACTTTCAGAGCGCTTTGTTGGGGCAAACCGTCGACTTGGCAACGGCCGCAGAGGGCACGCTTAGGAAAATTCGTGGCAACGAAATTGCTATGATCTTTCAAGAGCCCATGACATCGCTAAATCCTGTGTTCACCATTGGCTCCCAGATGGCTGAAACTTTGGCCTTGCACCAAGGGCTGAATACGAAAGACGCCCGTAAAAAAGCATTAGAATTTCTGGACTTGGTACGTCTCCCCAATGCCAAGAGACTGCTCGACAGCTATCCCCATCAGCTGTCGGGCGGTATGCGCCAGCGCGTCATGATTGCGATGGCGATCTGCTGTCAGCCGAAAATTCTAATTGCAGATGAACCGACAACTGCGCTCGACGTCACCATCCAAGCGCAAATTTTGCACATCATTCGTGAACTCCAAGAAGAACTCGGCACCTCTGTCATCTTTATCAGTCATGACATGGGCGTGGTTTCCGAAATGGCGGATGATGTGCTGGTGATGAAAGCCAGCAAGTTTGTGGAATCCGGTTCGGTGCGGGATGTCCTTGGCCATCCGCAAAAGGATTATACACGCGCCCTTTTGGCAGCTGTTCCCAAGATTGGCAGCATGACAGGGACAAGTGCGCCAAAGCTCTTTGACATTCCGGGTATCACCGCAGCGACAGGTGTCACGCCCAATGCGACTGTACAGTCAGACGAACAACCTGTTTTGGAAATCGAAGACCTTACAACGCGTTACGACATTCGCGGCGGACTGCTGAACCGCGTCACCCATCGGGTACACGCAGCTGAAAATGTTTCGTTCAACATCTATCCGGGCGAGACCTTGGCACTTGTCGGTGAGTCCGGCAGCGGCAAATCAACGGTTGGGAAGACAATTCAACAGCTGGTAGAGCCTGTATCCGGCGCCATGCGTTATCATGGACAAGACATATTTGCGTTGCCAAAAGAAGAGCGAAAAGCCTTTCAAAAACAAACGCAATATGTGTTTCAAGATCCCTATGGGTCTTTGAACCCGCGTAAAACTGTTGGCGAAAGCCTTGTTGAACCAGCGCGCGTACACGGAATTGTCACGACCAAGGCTCAAGCCCAAGATCTTGCGGCTGACCTTTTGAAGAAGGTCGATTTGCCAACGGATTACGCCAAACGGTATCCGCATCAGTTTTCTGGAGGCCAGCGCCAACGCCTGTGTATTGCAAGGGCTTTGGCCTGCAATCCCAGTTTGATCATCGCAGATGAAGCAGTGTCTGCCCTCGATGTTTCGGTGCAGGCTCAGGTCGTCAATCTGATGATGGAGCTTCAGGCCAAACACAAGCTGTCTTACCTTTTCATTACACACGACATGGCTGTCGTTGAACGGATCAGCCACCGGGTCGCTGTAATGTATCTGGGACAAATTGTGGAAATTGGCACCCGCCAGCAGATCTTTGAGAACCCGCAGCACTCTTACACGAAGCGCCTTCTATCGGCTGTACCGGTCTTGAACCCAGGGCATCGCCCAACGCGGCCACCGCTGGAAGGGGAAATTCCAAGTGCGACCCGCGCGGTCGGCGATGAACCCGCGCTCGTCAATTTACGACAAGTGTCCGAAGGCCACTACGTCGGAGCCTAAGTCCTTCCTTGGCTGAATTCAGAACTTCTATCTGACATCGCCATTTCCAACATCAATGGGCCGGAAGTGCCCAACTTACCTAACAGGAGAAATAAATGTCGTTTTCAATCCCTAAAAACGTTCTGCGATCCGCTTTAGTCGCGACCGCGCTCACCGCTCTCTCACCAGCAATCAGTTGGGCAGAAACTACTCTGAATGTTGCGCAACGCCAAGATCCTCAAAACCTTGATCCAATTGACACTTTCCGCCTGTCTTGGGGATCGATCGCCAGCAATGTTTTTGAAGGCCTTGTCTTCCGCGGTGAAGATCTGCAACTCCAGCCTGGTTTGGCAACGTCTTGGGAGTTTCACGACAACGAGACGCGTATTCGGTTTAACCTGAGAGAGGGTGTCGCCTTTCACAACGGCGAACCCTTCAATGCTGGGGCCGTGAAATACACCTTTGATCGTTTGCTTGGAGAGCAAGGTGCAAAGGGTCCACAGCGATCCAATTATACATCGATCAAAGAAGTCGTGGTCGTTGATGATCTCACTGTAGATTTCTTGATGGAGCGTCCAGACCCAGTTCTGATCACCAAGCTGGCAGGTTATGGCGCAATGATCGTCCCTCCGAAGTACATCGAAGAAGTGGGTGAAGAAGCCTTCGATATGAAACCTGTTGGAACAGGCCCGTTCGCAGTGGCCGAATACACTCCGACGGTGAACGTTAAGCTGGTGAAGACAAATACCTATTGGAATGGTGAAGCCAAAGTCGATGCCGTTGATATTCGCTTCATTTCCGAAGACGCAACACGGATGGCTGAGCTTCTGTCAGGCGGCGTCGACATCGCATTGAATATTCCAAAACCATCTGTTGAGACGATCAAGCAGAACGACAATGTTGATCTGGTCGCTGTCGATGGCCCAACCGTTGTGATCAACCGATTTAACACATCAACCGGCATCACAACCGATCCGCGTGTGCGCCGCGCAATTGCCCACGCGATTGATACAAACGCGATCATCGAAGCCATGCTAGGTGGCCTTGCAAGCCCAATTTCTAGCGCGCAGGGTGAGAAGTCATTTGGCAATGCGTCAGACTTGCAGCCCTATGCCTATGACCCAGAAAAAGCGAAAGCATTGCTCGCCGAAGCAGGCATCGCGCCGGGCACAGAGATTTCTCTCGACTTCCCAGGCAACATGGACACCTTCCGAGAAGTTTCTCAGGTGATCGCAGCTTATCTGGATATGGTTGGCCTGAAACTTAATGTGCGCCCACACGAAAACAGCGTTTACTTTAACGACATCCACCCTAACGGCAAAACAGGCGAATTGTACTACTTCGGCTGGGGTGGCTGGACCTTTGACTTTGATAACACCGCTTACCTTTTGTACCACAGCGGCGAACGTCAAAACCCATATATCGTAGACGAAAAGCTAGACGCGCTTTTGGATGCTCAGCGCGCGACATACGACACGAATGTGCGCCAAGACGCGCTGCAAGCGGTGGCCACATATGCCTATGACAACACGCTTGATCTGCCTTTGTACAACGAAGCGACCCTCTACGGCGTCAACAAGAGTGTAGAAGGCTTTGTACCTGCACCTGACGATCGTGCGCGGTATTTCAACGTCACCCTTAAGTAAATCAATCGCCGGTCCAATCTGATGCATTGGGCCGGCTCCACCCGTTTCTAAAAAGGGGGAAACGATGCCCATTTTCAGATTTGTTATCCAACGATTGCTACAAGCGATCCTTGTCACGCTTGCAGTGACATTATTCGTAGCCTTTGCCATTCGCCTAACCGGCGATCCCGCGGTCATGATGGCTGGCGATTCAAGTGGAGTAACCGAAGAAGATCTCGCGCGTATTCGCGAAGCACTAGGGCTGAATAGACCCTTCTTTGTTCAGTATTTTGATTTTCTGAAAAGCTTGGTGACTGGTGATTTAGGAGAATCCTTCTTCCGAGGGTCCGTTCGCGACTTAATCGCGATTGCCATGCCGTCCACCTTACTCTTGGCCATCGCGTCAATGGCGGTTTCCATTCTGATCTCTATCCCGCTTGGCATCCATTCCGCGCTGCATAAAGGTGGGCTTTCGGATCAGTTTATCCGAGTCCTCTCCCTTGTAGGCCTGTCCTTTCCAAACTTTTGGCTTGGCATCATGCTGGTGCTTTTGTTCTCCATCACCTTTCCGATCTTTCCGGCTTCCGGCTTTGACAGCTGGCAGTCGCTCATTCTTCCTGCGACCACAATTGGGATTATCCTAACCGCAACAAACGTGAGACTCGTGCGCACACAAATGTTGGAAACGTTGTCCGCACAATATGTGATGGTTGCACGCGCAAAAGGCCTGAGCGAATGGTCCGTGATCTACAAGCACGCACTTAGAAACGCAGCGATCTCAATCGTCACCTTTCTTGGTTTGCAGTTTGGCAACCTCATTGGCGGCCTTGTGATTATTGAGCTGGTGTTCAACTGGCCCGGTATGGGAACTCTCTCTGTCGAAGCGATCTCACAACGCGACTATCCGCTATTGCAAGCAACCGTTTCCATTCTCGCGATCATGATTGTCGCTGTTAACTTGGCGGTGGACCTTGTCTACGGCCTAATCGATCCTCGCATTCGGGTGGCCTAAATGACTGACACAACGACACAAACGACATTAAGCTGGTTCAAACGCTTTCTTTACAGCCGCTACGCGAGCTTTGAATTTCTCACCGGTGCCTTTTTGACGGCAACTTTGGTTCTTCTCGTGATCTTCTCGGGGCTGATCTTTCCTGATGGCGGCACGAAAGTGAACATCATGGCACGCCTGACCGAGCCGTTTCAATCTGCCGACTTTCCGCTTGGGACCGACCCGCTAGGACGCGATATTCTTGCGCGGATTATCCACGGTGGTCGCATTTCGTTGCTGGTGGGGCTGTTTTCGGCACTGGGCGCTGTCATTCTGGGAACGGTCATCGGGCTTTTTGCTGGTTATTATCGCGGCTTTATCGATGCGTTCGTGATGCGCTTTGCGGATATCCAGTTGGCGTTGCCCTTCATATTGTTGGCCATCACCGTAATTGCGATTGTGGGCCCTGGCGTGGATCGCATCATCATTCTGATGATCGTGTCTCAGTGGGTTCAATATGCACGCTTGGTCCGTGGATCAGTGCTCAGCCTGCGTGAACGCGAATTTGTGCAAGCCGCGCGCAGCTATGGTCTGCCAAACATCAAGATTATCTTTAGCCACATTCTGCCAAACGCGATGGGGCCGTTGATCATCCTTTTAACGTTAAATGTTGCGAACAACATCCTACTGGAAAGCTCTCTAACCTTCCTAGGACTTGGTGCGGACCCGCAAACCCCAAGTTGGGGGGGCATGTTGTCCGAAGGTCGTAGCTATATTCAAACCGCTTGGTGGGTCACCGTTTTCCCAGGTATTGCGATCATGTTGACGGTTCTGGGCCTGAACCTTTTGGGGGACTGGCTCCGCGACGAGTTGGATCCGCTTGGGCAAACGCGTTAGGTTTAATTTATAGACGAGACTTCCTTACTTTAAAGAAGTTTAGTGAGAAGGTTACGGCGCATGTCGCATTTGCAGCATGCGCCGCATAGCTAGATATCTGCTTAGGGCCGTTTGAAACCAAAACTTAGGAACTGTTGATAGTTTCTTTGGACAGCTTGTACCGTTGAAACGGTTTGCGAATTTCATGGGCTTGCAGCAAGCCCGCTTCAGTGAGGAGCTTCTTTGCTGTTTGCCAATGTACGCGGAAATGCCGCGCAACTGAGACCACTGGTGCTTCGGGTTCAGCAACCTTTTTTAGCTCGCTATGATTTGCCTCGGTACGTCGTCGCCCACGCTTCAGCAAATATCCATTCCTTTTGAACATTTGCCCTAAATGTTGGGCTTTCATCCCTATTTTCTTCGCGACTTGAGCGCATGTGAACTCTGTTTTCCATAAGGAAAAAAGATCTTTCAGATAGTCGATACCTGCCAGTTCGAAAATCTGACGGACGTGCCTTGGGCTGATGTTGAGCCGTTGGGACCAGCGCAAATGATCTCGGCATCTCTCATACTCATTTTTGATCTCATCGAGGCCGTAAAGCTCGCCGCCACACGTGTTGTTGCGCACGTGAATCGCGAGGCTACCCTGCCAGTTAATAAGTCTAACTTTTTGAGTAGATAAGCGCTCCATACGCTTTCTTACAGTGCGACCTTGTATTTGGTCAAAGGCTTATCGTTCGGCCATATGGCATCGAACTTATTGAGGTTGGTGCATATGAATTGATTTCATAGATACGGCGGCCTCATAGGGGGCGTTTAGTGTAAATTGTTGATTTTATTAATTAAAAATTGATGGCCGCTCAGAATTTTCGTAGAAGTCTTGCCATCACTGGATTCGAAGGGCCTGTAATGCACAAACCGACGGCAAGAGATTTAAGACAACACGAGCGGTCCAAGTATCTTCTTCGTTTGGCAGGTAGTTCTATGGCGGAGATTAGTCGTGAATTGGGCCTGAAACAGAACACCGTATCAACCGTTTCGAAAGGTTATGGTCGTTCGAGGCGAATCCAAAGTGCGATCGCCGCCAAACTTGGCAAAGCGCCAGAGAAGATTTGGCCTGATCGTTACGCGTTAAAGGGGGAAGCCAAATGACCTAAAAGCAAAAAGCCCTCGAGAGCTGCAACTCTCAAAGGCTTCTTAGGTGTGTTCAAGATTCTAGGCCTGAATACACCTTCTTCATGAACCAATTTTAGAGTCCGGTCAAGCGTGCAGGTCAGCCTGCGGGTCGGTCTCGTTCATCCAAATTGAAGGAGCGCCTAAGCGCTGCCCAGTTGCATGGGCAGCGAGGGTGAACTGTATGACAATCAATACACCCAATGACCCAGAACTAAATTTTGCAGCTGTGCGAACGCCCTTTCTCCAATCATCGCTACCGGCAGCGACCAACCTATGGCCAGAAGTGTCGGAAACGATCGGCGACCTACCACCACTTCCAAGCCGTTCAATGAGGCGCATTGCAAGACGTTCAAAAAGTAGCTCACGCGGAGGCATCGTCGTACGACTGCCTGGCTGGCAAAGATCGAGAATTGTTCTGTTTGAAAGTCGCCTAGAGCTCAACGTTCTATACGTGCTTTTGGCACGTGGAGATGTCATTGATCTGTGGGAGCAGCCACCTTCTGTTACCTACTACGATGCTAAAGGACAGCGGCGAAATCACTTCTTTGATTTCTTGATCCAAAGGGCGTCTGGGCGAAGGGAAGCAATCGCGGTTAAGCCTGCAAAGCTTGCTCGGGACAATGGCTTTGACGATGAGTTGTGCCTTATTCGACAGGCCGTGAACAAGAATTTTGCTGACGATGTCAGGCTAATTACGGATCAATGTTTTTCGCGCGCCGAAGCCATCAATGCAGAGCGTTACTTTGACTTCGCGCGCCACCGAGATGCCGATGTCGCGGTTCAGCTAAAGCACGTGCTAGAAACGACATCCTTTCCGACCACGATTGCGGAGTTGAGCCAGAAACTGAATGCCGGTGGGCAAGGATTTCGCACGGTGTTCCTAGCCATCTATGAGGGCTTACTGACGGCCGACAAGACAGCGCTCATTGATAGTCAAACAACCGTATTTTTAGGGGCTGTTTAATGACTTTTCCTATGCAGGTCACACCATTTGATAGGCTTACCGTTGACGGTTTAACATACAGAAATGCAGTCGTAGATGAGGCTGGGTACACGTTTGATCGAACGGATCAAGCAAACAGATCGACTTACTATACCTTTGAGGACTTTCGTAAGGTTTTGAAACAGCCAGGCGTGCTGTTTGAGCCGGGTTACTTTTCTATCGAACGTCAAAAGTTGCGGAGCTCTGGTGTTGTGGATTCAATCCACACGCTTTCCCGTGAGACGGATACCGAGGTTATCTGGCGCTACGCGTACGTGATTGCTTTCCTAGAATTTTGGCGCACGGGTGCGGTTAAGAAGACGGAGTCCTCGACGCAAAGCTTGCTGCCTGAACTTGAAAATCATGTGAATAAGCAGGCTTATGCAGAGCAGAGCGGTTGGGCCAAAAAGCGCGCGGGTAAGAAGAAGGAATATCGCGAACCTCCTTGTGCCCGCACTCTATTGGAATGGGTGCGCCGGTATGAAAAAGCGGGGAGTTCCCCGCTGGCGCTCGTGCCGAAAACATTTCGATCAGGTAACTGGAAGGATCGTTTCACGCTCGAGGAACTGCGGTTCCTAGGGCGTTGTATCGGTGATTATCTTACGCGTAGTCGGCTGTCTAAGCGGCGTGTTGCAGATAACGCCAAAGTCAAATTTGAAGCGGAGAACGCTCGACGTGCCGAGCTTGGAATGCGGCCGCTAAAGGTTCCCTCAAAGCGCAAGGTCGAAAGAGAGATCGCGAAGCTTGATCCATACACCACTTATGCGCAGCGCCATGGTGTCGACGCGGCCAATCGGAAATTCATGCTGTATGAAACAGGCTTGGATGTGAGCTACCCGATGGAGCGCATTGAAATCGATGAATGGAAAGTTGATCTGATCACAATCCTTGCTGAACGCGGTGCGCTCGACAACTTATCGCCGAAACAATTGGCAGCCCTGCCAAGAGGGAGGCGTTGGCTTTATCTCGCCATTGATGCTGCTACGCGTTGTGTTCTTGGCATGCGGCTCTGTGTGGAACCAAACGCAGAAGATGCGATTGCATTACTTGCTGATGTGACACAGGACAAATCAAGTTTGGCTGCTGCTGCTGGGTGCCAATCCGATTGGGGGCAATATGGCGGTCTCAAGACCGTCGCTACCGATCTCGGTGCGGCATTTGTCGATAATAGGTTTCGGGCAGCGGTATTCGATGCAGGTGGCTCTCCAGAAACCCCGACAGGTGGTTTGCCACAATTGCGGCCGCAAGTGGAACGGATCTTCGGAACTTTTGGGACAGATTTGATGCCTGGCCTTGCTGGCCGGACATTTTCGAACCCAAAGGAGAGAGGTGATTATCCTTCTGAGGAGATGGCCGCGATTACAGATGATCAATTGATGCAGATTTTGATTTTGTACGTCGTGGACGTTTATCACAACCGGCCACATGCAGGGCTTAAAGGCGAGACACCAAACAATTGTTGGAAACGACTGAGTAAAGAAAAAGGTGTTGTGCCAGATGTCCCTGAGCGGATCAGGCGTCGCGCTTTTGGGAAGCCACAAAACCGTAAAGTCTCGGGTCGTGGTGTCCGTGTATTTGGGATCGATTATACCTGTGCTGCGTTGCGGCACTTCCACCTTCACAGCCATGAAACCCATGTTGATCTGCGGGTAGATCTTAATGACATCGGTTGGGTTATGGTTCGAATTGGAGAAGAGTGGTTCCCTGCAACAGCATTGCAAAAGTGCTTTGACGGTGTGTCTTACGATGAGTGGGAGGCGGCAGCGCGCCAGCTGCGGCTTAAATATCGGGAGGAAGCAGCTCTTCATGAAAGTATGGTCGTGGAGGCCTTCGAAAAAATTTCGAGGGTGAATGCTACGGCTGAGGCGACAATTGGTGTTGCTTTGCGTTCCGTGACACCTGCGGGTTTACGCCGTGGAGAAGAAGATCTCTTTGTGGGGTTGTCTATCGCCCCAGATGATCCAGAGGAGTTTGACTTGCCTCAAGACGAGGACCTTTTTGGTTACATAATACCTCTCGTCGACAAGGGGGGTGACGGAGCTGCTGCAATCCCAGAAGCAATTGATGCTCAAGAGCCCGCAGCCGAAGACGATCACGAGTCTCTTACATGGAAGTTCGATGATGAATAGCGTTTCCGAAACTCACATCCAGCTTGCCAAGCTCCGCGGAAAATTCATCCGGCATGCCGCTTACGAACAACTGTGCGATCAGTTCGACCGACATCTGCAACGGCGGCGTGCTGCGCTGTCCCTTGGTCTTATCGAGGAGGCGCGAGGGATTGCCATCGTGGGTGCATCAGGCAGCGGGAAATCAACGCTTGCTACACGCCTACTGACGCAACATCCAGATATTCTACAACCCCAAGCCGACAGTCAAAAGGCGGAAGTTATAAGCCTTCTGGTGCCATCGCCTGCCACACTCAAGGATGTCGGTTCTACGATTTTGGGCGCGTTGGGATATGACTCAATGCGTCGAAGTCCGGCGGGTGCAATTTGGGATCAGGTGCGCACCCTGCTGCACAATAGAGAAACCTTGTTTGTGCACCTCGATGAGGCACAAGATCTGTTCTCCAGCCAAAACGCAAATGTGCGCAATGACGTCGTAAATACTCTTAAATCTCTCATGAACAGCAAAGCCTGGCCTGTCGGGCTCATTTTGTCGGGTACGCCCAAGATGATCGAAATGATCAACTCAGACGATCAACTCAAGCGTCGGGTAGACATGGTGAGCATTGAGGCCGTGACCTGGGCATCCCATGAACGGGAAGTGCGGGCATACTTCAAGTCTTATGCGGACAGGGCAGGCCTTTCTATATGCCCTGAGCTTGACCTGCAGGATTTTTTGCCTCGCCTACTCCATGCGGGAGCCAATGAATTTGGTCTGACGGTTTCAATGATTTTGAGCGGAATTGAGAACGCCGTTTTGGAAGGGACGGACGTCCTGCGTTGTGACCACTTCATTGATGCCTTTCAGAGTAAATCTGGCTGTGTGCGCGGGCTCAACCCCTTTGTCGTCTCTGACTACCAAGCCATCGATGCACGTGCTGTCATGGGGACATTGAATTTCGGAAATGGGGAGGGTGTACGATGAGTATCAAGCATTCTCTATCCTTCCCAATCCTCACGTACGAAACAGCGACGTCCTATGTTTCCCGCCTCACGCGGTATTGCGGTTTGGCTTCGCCAAATGACTTTTGCCTAGATCACGGATTTCGGTGGCAGGACTTTGTGCGAGGCGATGACATCTTGTTTGATAAAATGGCTGCAATCGGTGGCGCAAATGCTGAGGATATGAAGCATTGGGCCATACGCACGGTTGATCGACAGTCCTTTCTCACTGCGGGAGAATACGTAACAAAAAAGTCGTTGGTAAGGACGCGTGTACGTGTTTGTCCCAAGTGCCTTGTTGAAGGCCGAAAGCTGCGAGGGCGCTACGGGGCGTACCGGAGGCATCTGTGGCATTTCTTATCGATGCGGTCTTGCGCCATACATGAGACGCCTTTGATGAATGTCGAACCCGAAAAGTACACAATCCGAAATTATGATTTTTGCAAGGTCATCGAACGTCATTGGACAACGATTCAAAAGGAAGCGCATCGCGAGCGATATCGTCAGTTCACCTCCTTGGAGGCCTATATTCAACGGCGATTGGACGGAAGAAAGCAGAACCAATTTTTGGATGACATGCCGTTGCACATAGCGGCGCGGCTTTGTGAACTGCTGGGGTTTGTTCTTGAGTTCGGACCTGATCGAAAAATCACGAGTGCATCAGAAGATGAACTTTCAGCAGGTGGCCAAATTGGATTTGACGCGTTGAAGCAAGGCGAGGCAGGGCTCTATGCGGCCCTTGATACGCTGGTCAGTCCGAACGGATTGCGTACTGTCCGCCATAGATCTGATCTAGGTGCTTTGTTTGAGTGGCTTCGACTGTCTCCTGCAGGTGGCGAGGCTGATCCGCTTAGGACACTTGTTCGAGAATACATTTTCCGAACGTATCCCTGCAGTGAGAAGGACGTTGTGTTGGGGAAGACATGTCCAACGACATCCAGGTACTCAATCCATGGGGCCTGGAAGTCATTGGGTATTCAGAGAGAACGAATGAACCGTATTCTTATTGCGGAAGGCGTTGCTCAGAAAAAAGACGGTGAGCCAGAAATTAGACTGCGTGATGGCTTGAGCGCCCAAGATATTACACGGCTGTCTGAGCAAATTTCTAATCGTTTGACCGTGGCAGAAGCGACTAACGTCTTAAATGTGAGCGCAGAATTTTTGATGCTGTTGCGTAAATCTGAAATCGTTGAACCGGTGATTGATGCGTTAGACCAAGTCCCTAAGTATGAAAAACGTGCGCTCGAGAGTCTATTGGAGGGGCTGACAGCCGCGGTGAATTCGAAGGTGAAAGAGACTGATGAATTGGTGTCGATCATTGACGCGGCAAGGCGCATCCGTTGTCCTGCATCAGACATTGTTGGCTTGGTTCTGAATGGCGAACTAACCAAGGTTTCTCGGGATTCTACGGTCCGTGGTATCGCCGGATTTCGAGTGAACCCACAGGAGGTGCGCGCTTGCCTGCCTCCTCTTGAGATGGACGGAGTTACAAAGGGCGAGGCAGCCACAACATTGCGCGTAACATATCAAACCGTAAATTATTTGATTGATGAAGGTCTGCTCAAGTCGCTCAGGGTAAGAAACCCAAAGTCTCGCCAGTTCTTGGATGCGGTGACGAAGGATAGCATCAAAGAGTTCCAACGTGAGTATGAGACTCTAGGCCAATTGGCGCATCGCCTTAGGCGTGCATCCGGCCCTCTCGGATGTCACCTTGAAACTAAGGGTATTTGTCCGTTCGAAACGCCACGGGGTATAAGTTGGTACTACAGCCGCCGAGGCTTGGATCACCGCTTGAAGAAAGTGGGGTTGGTTGAACCTAAAGTGAAACAGGCGGCGTCCGCGTGATCCGAATTATGGCATTGTTCTGAAATTGGCGATCTCCGCGGGCGGCGTGGAGTTGCCTAACCATCTTTTGGGAAACGTTTAGGACAAAGCAGTCTAACGGCAGTCATTGGAGGAGGTGAAACTACAGTGCTGATTGGTCACGTAAGTGGCTTCGATCAGCCTGAAATCATTGAGTTACGACCACAATTTTGGTACCTAGAACTAGTTGAAATTGGAGAGTGCGTTGGACAAAAATTTGTCACCTACGGCGATCACAACTGAAGAGGTACAGCGGCGAAGAAAGATCGTATCTAGGGCAAATTGGAGCGCGGAAATGGAAGGGCTTGGGCGACAAACTCCTGAATACAACGCCCTGTCTGAGCTTTGGATTACGGGAAAGATCGATCGGCAGGAGCTGCAAGAGCGACGCATGCGAATGGTCTTAGATAGGATGCGCGACCTTGGTTGATCCATTTTTTCAAGCCGATCAGAGGACAATGAAAAATCGTCTCGGGGTCAACAATAACCCGGACCTTTTACGGATTGCAGAACGTGAACTTGTTTCGGCTCGTACAGAGACGGTTGACGAAATCACCGGTGAATTTGATGCAACACATTTGCGCGCCATTCATCGGCATTTGTTTCAAGACCTGTTTGAATGGGCGGGGACAATGCGATCGGATGTGATCGTTTTGGAAGGTGAGACTTTTAAGGTCCTGGATTTCGCGAACCTCTTGTCCAAAGGCGGTAGTACTTTCTTACCGGCGTCTCATCTAGACAAAGGGTTGGCGCATATTCAGCGGCTGGCAAATTCACCAGAAGCAAGGTCAACGAACCTTGAGACCCTTGCAAAGGCGGCGACCGAGATTTTGTCTGATCTCAATTATGCGCATCCATTTCGCGAAGGAAATGGACGCACCCAACGTGTATTTATGGAGCAGCTCGCAAGGCGCGCGGGGCATACGTTAGATTTTGAGGGGATCACCGCTGCGCGCAATAATACTGTAAGCATCGAGTCTCACAGCGGGAATACATTGGCACTCGAAAAAATGGTCTCGGAAAGCCTGGTGCCTGAAGCGGTGGAGAAGAGATTGAAGGTCGTGGAGGACTTAGGTGGATCCGTTGTTGATCGCCAGGCAGTCTACGTTTGAGTAGGTGGTTCAACTCTAAGGTGGTTAACATAACGTCCGTTAGGCGACGTTCGCGTTTTGTTGCGCCGCAGGATTTCACCTAAAGATTGTCTGCGCGCACCCCTCGTCTGGGAGGTGCGCGCAGACCGCGCCATCCAGTGTTTTGCCAAACATATGGTCTGGCATGATGGGCCTAAGCGGGATCGCCGCCATTCCCATCGCCGCACTTGATCCGCCCCACAGTGCGGCGTCTCCTGCGGTCCCCGCGCTTAGTGGGTCCGGGTCCCCAAACAGGCTCTTCGGTTGATAAGTCTAGGACGCGAATGCCTCTCGTTCGGTGATTTTCTCAAACTCAGGTAGAAACTCCTCATGATGCTGGGCGAGGTATTTGCTGATCCGTTCATTGCTCACCAACCGAGTGACGTAGCCGCGCGCCAAAACAAGATCGAGATGGTCTTCTCCGTAACTGTCTTCTACCAAACGAACCTCACGTTCGAGATTGGCCGTTTCACGTTCCATAAGATCAAGTTGTTCACGAGAAATGCCCTTGATCTTCTTCGGTGTCGCACCAGAGACCAACTGGCTTTCGGACGTCCCGGCCAAGAGAGATTGGGCATAGTTGACGGTGTATTTGTTCATCGTCACCATCAGCTGCGCCGCTTCAATTTGGCGTATTGGCTTCATTTTCTTGAGAATACGAAATCCGGTCAAAGCAACTTGCTTATCTTTCAGCACTTCGGCTGCTTCAGGACAAATGCCATCAAGCAAACGTCGCTTTTCTTGCAGCGTCTTGATGTTCACATTCAGTGCTTTTGCTATACGTTCTTCCGACGCACCGAGGGTCAGTGCGCGCAAAATCATCTTATGTTCTTGGATTGTCGCAAGCCTGCTGATCCTCTTGTTATAGGTGAAGGCTTCATCGTCGGTGGAAATAATGCAGGGCGTATCGGTGGCACCTTGATCCTTAAGGACTTCCAAGCGCAGATGCCCGTCAAGCAACGTGTATTGCGTCGGATCTTGTCGATCACGGGTCACAACGATCGGCTCAACGAGGCCAATCTCCGCAATGGAGGAGGCGATGCGTTTGAATTTGACCGTCTCTTTCGTTTGTGGGCTTACGACGTAAAGAGGTGCGATCTGATCAAAAGCGATACGTCGTAAGTCGCACTCGAATGCTGCGACAACAATCTGATCTTCATCCCCAATTGTCATGTCGTAGCTCCATCAATGCGGGTCAATCGATCTGCGAGTGTTTTGGGAATGTTGGACAGGCCTTCGGCACGCAACAACGTCACAAAGTTCTCGTCTGAAAACAACGTCTTCAAGGATTGGGTCAAAAACATGATTTCGCTTCGTGTCGCTCCTGCCTTTCGCAGCAGGATTTTCTTCTTTTCCACATCGTTTTGATAGGTTCGAAGCAACGTTTCGACGGAAAGGTTTTTCCGTGACCGTTTGTCCGAGGTGCCACGGCCTTTGCCAAACTGCTGGCGCGCTTCAACCAAACGTTTCGCCGCCATCAACCGACCACCGCGCAAAACCTTGCTTTCATAAGCCTGACGTAGCACCGTTTGTACGCCAACATCATCGGCCTCGGCGATATCAACGGCGACGCTGACCGGAATTTTCCCGCTTTCAACGGCGCGCAAAAGTCGGTGTTCATGACTTTCCAACAATCGAATGACACCGTGCACGTATTTGGCCGATAGCTGGGTCTTCGCGGCGATCTCACGCTCAGAGTATCCATAGTCTTTGAGGCGCTTGATATCCCTCAGTAGATCAAGCGAGTGGTGCTGCCTGCGCGCGAGGTTTTCGACCAAGCTCATCACAAGACAATCCTCAGAGCTGGCGGTGATGACAACTGCCGGTATTTTTTCTTGCTTTAAGGCCTTGAAGGCTTCCAATCGACCTTGGCCACACACCAATTCATATGTCAGGTCACCGCTCTCATCATCCGTGCGAGCGGCAACAGTGATTGGGCGTTTCAGGCCAAGTTCAGCGATATTCGCGACGATTCCATCAAAGACCTTTTGATTGCGGATACGCGGGTTGACCACGGTGATAGTATCGACGGCAATAAGCTCGGTGTGTTCTTGCGGGGCGTTAGACATCATGCGACCTCCAAGATCGAAGTGCGCTCACAGATGGCAAAGAAATGGGTAAGATCATCAAATCGGTAAGCGTCGAGCGACAAGCCATTGCTTTCCGATAGGCGCAGTTTGGGAAGTGTCATATCGGCAGTTGGCAGCAAGTAATAATCTAGCGGGGTTTCGTTTGCCTGGTCCATTCGTACAACTACTGTGATATCGGGCTGAAGCCCGGTATCTAACTTGATGTTCCATCGATACGCACCAGCACTGGTCTGCAGACACCTCGCAATGACGAAGGACGCAGAAAACTCCTGATTAATGGTCAGAAGGTCCGTCTTGGTATCCTGTTTGACCAGCCCGCCGACCTGTTCGATCCCACATACCGTCTCATGGATAGCCTCGGCATGGATCCTACGCAGACGCTTGTTGATTTCTATGTACCGGTAATCCCTGTCAGGGGTGAACCCGACCAACTTGTACGCTCTGAGCAAGCTACCAAACCTGCTTTGATATGCGCCACTGGACGGCAATGCGCTGGCTTCGTTGATGACAATGCCAGACAGAAATCCATGTGTCTCCAGCGCGTCCCGCAAGCCATCCAACATTTCTTCGTCAGAATATCGGTGTGCTTTAGCAGCAAAGATGGCTTTAGCAGCGGCAAATAATCCAGCGTCGACAATCGCTTCAAAAGCGCCCTCCGATCTAATCCAGTTATCGGGATTATTTCGCACATGGCGTTTTTTCAATTTGAATGAGTGGCGGTTCCAGATGTTGTTGCCGATGTACTTTTCGTTTGAGAGTAACTGGCGGACCACGGACGGAGTCCAGTCCCGATCCAAATCTGTTTTGATACCCTTGGCGTTAAGGTCGATCGCGATCATAGCCTCGGACTGATTGTCATCGACAAAGCAACGGAAAATCTGGTTCACAACTGCGATTTCGTCTTCAGGTCCTGGAACGAGCGTGATGCGGTCAGTCTGAATACTCTTATGCTCGCCTCGCGTTAAAATACCTTTTGGGTTGCCTGCTTCATCGATCAGCATCCGCCGTAGACCGTACCCGGGCGGCCCGCCTTGTCGGTAACCCATTTCAATCAACCGAGACTGTCCGGCAAAGACCTTTTGCGACAGCTCACGGCTGTACTCACCCGCCATCGCACGTTTGACGCCTTTAACGATCGTGGAAACTGGACTGCCGTCATTCTCAAACTGCTCGGCGCAATACTCGACTGCGATGCCAGCGCGTTTGCAGATATACTCGTAATAGGCGCTCTCATCGGCATCCTGAAACCGACCCCAGCGGCTGATATCGTAGACGAGAACAGTATCGAATTCTGTTTTCCCGGCTTGGATGTCATTTAGCAGCTGCGTAAGGCCATCGCGCCCTTCAATACGTAATCCACTCTTTCCTGCATCGGAATATGTCTCAACGATCTGGTAGCCGCGTTCATCGGCATAACACAGAATGGCATCCGACTGGTTTTCGGTCGAGTAACGCTGATGCTCGGTCGACATGCGGACATATTGCGCGGCCTTTCGACGGCCGCCTTTTTGATTGTTGTCTTCCGGCCAATTCAACGTTGCGGCCCTCCATCATTCAAATTCGTAAATCTGTACGGGAATTCTGCGATTCCTTTCTCAATCTTAACTGGAGAGGGGTGGAAGCATGTTTCATAAAAAGGGCAGCTTGTTTCATCGAGAATGCGAGGGACTGGTTTCTGCTTCAGAATACCGAAAGGCGATCAGTTCAGCGCTGTCTCAAGAATTGGGTGGCGCTGGTCGCGCGGCGAAAGAAACAGCACGGTGGACGGGAGCAAGCGAACGTACAGCTAAAAACTGGATATCGGAAACCTACGGTCCAACCGGTGAGAACCTAATTGAGCTGATGCGGCATTCAGACACCATCCTTGACGTTGTTCTAGTTTTGGCAGGTCGTCACGAGAAACGGTTAGCTCGACGCCTCAGCCACGCCAGAGGCGAAGTAGCTGAGGTCTTGAAACAACTTGATGCAATCTGCGGGCCCGATGACGGCTGACTGAATGCCAGAGACTAAGTTTTTGAGCAGTACCGCCTTTGGGCGAAAGGAAAACCTTCGAGTCGCAAAAGGCAAAGCCTGTGCGTCATGGTTTCAAAATTTCCTTTAAAATCAGAGCAGCGTATTCCCCAAAAAGGTAAAACTATGTGTCGCCCCACACTCCATGTAGAACGTCAGACAACTTTGACCTTTGCGTCATAAACTGACCCAATTTCCTCATTTCATGCTCCTGCAATCCAGTGTGCTGGAAGAGTGCATTGCTAAACCGCAAAGCCACCAGGCGCTATAACCCTAATCTGGACGTTCGGAAACCACACCAACGCTGCGCGGGTGCCCGTGTCGCTTAATTCTTTAGTGTTGGTTCGGTTCAATGAGCAACACGGTTCACACGCCTTGCATCAAAGTCTTGCTCAGTTTTTCTGCTGCAGCCACCAAAAATGCTTTTCGATCGATTGCCTCAGACAGAGAGACTCGTTGTGTCGGTCCGTGATAGGCGAGCGCCGCAAGAAATCGACCTTGTTCATCGAGAACTGGCACGGCGATCGCCACCATGCCTTCCAGAAACTCTTCCCTATCAATTGAGTAGCCTTGTTTGCGAATTTTCCTGAGCTCATCCAAAAGCGTTTGGGGAACAACATGGGTATGGTCGGTCATTTTCTTAAGAGTGAGGGAGTTGATCAAAGTCTGTTGCTGCCTTGGCGCAAGACTTGCCAGGAATGCTTTTCCACTGGCTGTGCAGTGGAAGGGTACACTTGTTCCGATCGGTAACTGAATGCGAAAGGGCCAGTCTGTTTCGACGCGGTCCAAGTAATTCATGCCGTCGTTTCCCGGAACAGCATAGTTCACCGTCTCTCCAACGTATTCAGCAATGTCACTGAGGATTTGATGCCGTGCAACGTGGTCTCTGGAGTTATGAAGCAGTCCTGACCCAAGTTCGCGAAGTCTGCGTGCGATTTGGTACTGTTTGCCATTGCCGGGTCTCGTCAGAAAGCCATTGTCTTCAAGTGTCGCGCAAAGCCTGTGAACAGTTTGCTTTGGGAGACCGAGTTGATCGTTGATCTGCGTTGCCGTCATAGGCCGGTCACTTTTGCCCAGAATTTCCAAGATCAGAAGTGTTCTGAGGTTCGTTGGAATGCGTTCAGTCACAACCCCTTTTTCCCTTCGGTGAATTTTTTCGTGCATTTGATGCGAATCGTTGTACGGTATTTTTCTGCAATAAACGAGACAAAAAGTCTCATTATTTGATAAAATGGGGAATTTATGGAGTTTGACTTCATAATTGTTGGTGCTGGATCAGCCGGATGCGCGTTGGCGAACCGTCTTTCTGCAGATGGTCGGGTGACTGTTGCGTTGATCGAAGCAGGCCCTAAAGACAGCAATCCGTGGATCCACATTCCCGTTGGCTATTTTCGTACAATGGGGAATCCGAAAACTGATTGGATGTACCAAACGCAACGGGACGCGGGCATTGCTGGGAGATCTATTGCTTGGCCCCGTGGTCGAGTGCTTGGGGGGTCGAGTTCGATCAACGGACTGCTCTATGTGCGCGGGCAACCGCAAGACTATGACCACTGGGCGCAATTGGGATGTACGGGGTGGTCTTGGGAGAACGTACAGCCTTTATTCAAACGCTCAGAGACGTGGAGCGGCGCGCATAAGACCGATGAGCGTGGAACGGACGGCCCGTTGTCTGTGCAGGATTCTCGCTTAAAACGACAAGTGATCGATACCTGGCTCGATGCGGCTGAGGCTGCTGGGTATAAGCGTACGAAGGATTACAACGCGGAAGATCAGGAAGGCGTTGCCTATTTTCAGTTGACCATGAAAGGTGGGCGGCGGTGCTCGTCTGCTGCAGCTTATTTGAAGCCTGCCCTGCACCGTGAAAACCTTACGGTCCTGACTGACACTCAGACGGAAAAGGTGCTGATCGAAGACGGTCGCGCCTCTGGTATCAGCGTAAAACGCAAAGATGGAATGGAAAAAATCTTTGCCAGGCGCGAGGTTATTCTGAGTGCGGGCGCCATTGGGTCGCCTCAAATTTTGATGTTGTCAGGTGTGGGAGACCCATCAGAGCTTAAACCGCAAGGCATCGATGTGCGTGTGGCGCTAAAGGGTGTCGGTAAGAACCTGCAAGATCATCTGCAGGCACGCCCTGTATTTAAAACCACGCTAAGCACCATAAATGTCGAAACCAACAGCCTTTTTAAGAAGGGTATGATGGCCATGCAATACGCGCTGACCCAGCGCGGGCCTATGACGATGGCGGCAAGTTTAGGGACAGGGTTCCTAAAGACAGAACAGCGGCTCGAAACCCCTGATATCCAATTTCATATCCAACCTTGGAGCGCTGACAAGCCATCCGAAGGGCCACATAAATTCTCGGCGTTTACAGCGTCTGTTTTGCAACTTCGCCCGGAAAGCGCGGGACATCTGTCATTGCGGTCTTCAAATATGAATGACCATCCAGAGATCCACCCCAATTATCTCGCAACAGAGCGAGACTGCAAAACACTGGTCAAAGGTATCCAGATCGCGCGGAAAATTGCGCGAACTGATCCGTTGAAATCGCACATCACCGAAGAACACGCGCCGGGTGCCAACGTTGCAATAGACGACGAGGATGCCACGCTGGATTGGGCGCGCCGTACAGCGGTGACAATCTATCACCCAACAGGCACCTGCAAAATGGGGATCGATGACATGTCCGTCGTTGACCCAAGATTGCGGGTGAAAGGAATTGACGGGCTGCGAGTCGCAGATGCGTCAATCATGCCGAAAATTGTAAGCGGTAATACAAATGCCCCTTGCATCATGATCGGCGAGAAAGCTGCGGATCTCATATTGGAGGATTTGAGATCATGAGGCAGTCGACTGAAACCGGCCCACTTTAACGGCCCAAAACAATTCAGGGATGTGCCTTCAGCCCTGAGCAAAGCAAGGACGACAGTGAAGGTTTATCTCTAGGGAGGAGAACACATGTTTAAACTAAAACATCTAGCCGCCAGTGCTGCGGTACTTGCGATAACAACATCAGCCGCATTTGCTGAGAAGGTTCTGCGCATTCAATCCGTGCTGCCAAGCACCGCAGACGAAGTCTTCATGCTCGAAGAATTTGGGCGCGACGTCGCTGCTTTGACTGGTGGATCTCTGACGATCGAAGTTTTGCCAGCAGGTGCGATTGTTGGCCCTCGTGACATTCTTGACGCGGTCGACGCGGGGCTGGTCGAGGGTGGCTTTGCTTGGACCCACTATTGGGGTGGTAAACACGTTGCTGCGAACCTGTTTGGAGCCCCAATCGCGGGCGCCGGAGTCGGCATGGACAACATCGCGTTTCTAAGTTGGTTCCAGTATGGCGGCGGTAAAGATCTGTATGACCAGCTTTGGGATGAGATGGGCGTGAATGTCAAAGGTTTCATGCTTCAGCCAGTTGGTCCAGAAGCGTTGGGTTGGTTCCCTAAACCGATTGAATCCATGGATGACTTCCGCCAAATGCGGTTCCGTGCGCCCCCAGGTATGGTTGGTGCTGCCTATGCAGACATTGGCGTGCCTGCAGTTGCGATGGGCGGTGGTGACATTCTGCCAGCGCTGGAAAAGGGTACAATCGACGCTGCCGAATGGTGCTGTCCAAAACCTGACTCTGTCTTTGGGTTTCAGGATGTTTTGAAGCACTACTACCTTCAAGGCCTACACCAGGTTGTTGTGAACGCCGACATGTATGTGAATGGTGATTTCTATGATGGCCTGTCGGATCTTGAGAAAACAGCTCTCGAAGTGGCTGCGAACGCATCTCTTTCGAAGTCTTTGTCTTACCGTATCTACGAGAATGGTCGGGCGCTTCATGACTTGACTGAAAACCATGGTGTGATCTTGGAAGACACGCCAGCAGAGTATTTCACCGAGTACATGGCTGCAGCACAAAACGCGTTGCAGACGGCTGCGGACGAGAATGAATTCTTCGCAGAAGTTTGGCAGTCTCAGAAAGACTTCGCTGACGTGGTTGTTCCATTCTGGGCCGGTGCTCAGACATCGAACGCGAGCTTGGGCCGCGCCCACGCGGACACACTCCAATAATAAAAATTGTGCGAGGCCTTCGGGTCTCGCACTTCCTTTTTGATGGGGGCCTTTGCGCTTTTCAAAGAGGAAGATCCGGTGCGGATCCAATTGAAAAAGGAGACTGAAATGGCGGCTGACGAGGTGAACCCTAACGAGCTCGAAATTGCTGATGAGCTGATTGCGGAAAGACGTGCTGAAGCTCCAGGTGAAACGCCTGAAAGCATGACGTCGTGGCAGCGGCCGATAACGGCAGCCATTGACGTTCTAAATTATCGTGCAGGTCAGCTGATTTCGCTCCTGATGATCCCGCTTATCATTGTGGTGGTCTACGAGGTACTTTCGCGGAACGCTTTCTCTATCTTGAATAGCGCCGGTATGGGCGATTTGGCGCGGTCCCTGGGACTTGGTCCGACGCTTTGGGTTTATGATACCAGTCGAATGTTAGCCGGGGTTATCTTCATGGCAGCCGCTGGTTACGGGCTTATGCGCGGTGTGCATATTCGTGCCGATTTTTTGTACCGTGGTTGGACCGACAAGACACAAGCGACAGTCGACGCCACGCTGTACCTGCTGTTCTTTATTCCATCGATGATTTTCTTCAGTGTCGTGGCCTGCCAATTCTGGTGGTTGGCCTATTCCACAGGGGAAACAATGGCGCTTGATAGCGCATGGGGGCCAATATTGTGGCCTGCTCGTCTTGCTATGCCTGTGGGGGGAATCCTGCTTGCGTTGCAAGGCATCTCCGAAATTTTCCGTGCTTTCCATAAGATGGGGCCGGAGCGTGAACGGATCTTTGTGCGCCTGCTGCCGATCTATTTGATTGCTTTGATGTGGCTTGTCTTGGCGGTTTTCGTACCAGACATCGTTCCTGGCGGCGGATGGTTCGCTGAAATCATGAGCGCACGTCCCAACATTGATAAGCCCATTATCGGTTTAATCATGCTTGCCGCGATGTTGTTCGTGATCTTCATTGGCTTCCCAATCTCGTTCACGTTGATCTTTCTCGCCTTCGTCTTTGGGATTTGGGGCGCAAACTTTAAGTTGACCACGTTGTTGATGACGTTGAACACCAACTCAACCATGCTGAACGATCAGTTGATGGCCGTGCCCCTGTTCGTTTTGATGGGGATCATCATGGAAGCGGCTGGGTTGATGGAACGTCTCTTCGTGTCGACTCAGATGATTATGGCCCGTGTTCGTGGCGCTTTGTTCATCGCTGTTTTGATCGTTTCAACGATCTTCGCTGCTGCAACAGGTATCGTCGGCGCGTCTGTGACGCTTTTGGGCATTATGGCAGGCGCGACGATGATTCGGTCAGGATATGATGTGAAATTGGCCGCAGGCTGTATCACGGCTGGCGGCACCTTAGGCATTTTGATCCCGCCTTCGATCATGTTGATCGTCATGGGGCCAGTCTTGGAAGTATCAACATTGGATCTGTTCCGAGGTGCATTCATTCCGGGCGCTCTTCTGGCCTCGCTGTACCTGATTTATACGCTTGGCCGTTGTTGGCTAAACCCGAGCTTGGGTCCGATCCTTGCGAAAGAAGATCAGCCCGATACCTCAAAATACTACGGGGCAGAAATCGCATTGATCTGCCTTGGCGTTTTGACGTTGTGTCGGGTTTTCGGGCTGGGTCTTGCTGGCGCGTTTGGGTTTATTCCATTTGGTGGTCTGTTGGCGCTGATCGGCGCATTGGTTCTTGCCTATGGTGCATACCGGAACCTTAAAGTTCTGCGCATCGTCCTGCCGATTGCTGTGCTGTTCCACCTTTATATGATCGTCGCGAACCTTGGTGACGGCTTGCCGATGTGGCCGATCATACTCGCCGTTTTCACGACATTCTTGGCCTATCTCGCAAGCCCTATCTATCGTGAGGGAGCAGAGGGTGATTTCTACTTCTCTGCGCTTTGGGATGAATTCTTTGCTGGCCTAATGCCGCCAACAATTTTGATTTCCTTCGCGCTGGGCTCAATTTTGCTCGGTCTTGCAACACCTGCTGAAGCCGCTGCGATGGGAGCGTTCGGTGCGATCTTGCTTTCTATCGCCTACCGGAAATTCACGATGCCTAGCTTTTTTGACAGCCTCGTCAAAGCATTAGAAATTACTGTTCTAATCATGTTCTTGGTTGCTGCATCCAACTTTTTCGGTGCCCAATTTAGTGCTCTGGGGACGCCTAAGATGATGACCGAACTGTTGCTCGGTTTGGACATGTCACCCTATGTTATCCTGCTGCTGGTGATGGCGCTGATCTTCTTGTTGGGTTGGCCACTCGAGTGGGTGCCAATTGTTCTGATCGTCGTTCCGATATTGCTGCCAACGGTGGAGGCTTTGGATGTTCATGGCCTAGACCGTTACGACCTGATGGTTTGGTTCGGGATATTGGTCGCCGTAAATTTGCAAACAGCATGGCTGTCGCCGCCCGTCGCATTGTCGGCCTATTTCTTGAAGGGCGTCGTTCCAAATTGGGATCTCAAAGACATCTACCTTGGAATGATGCAATTCATGTTGGTGCAATTGCTTGGTTTGATCCTGCTGTTTCTCTTTCCACAACTGGTGCTTTGGCTGCCAGAAGTCATGTCAGGAAACTAGGTTATGATCACACAACGCAGTACGCGATCCTATCTCAAATGGCCGCTCATCACGACCGTGATTGGCCTCGGTTTAAGCGCATGGCTCGGCTGGGCCACAATGGGCACTATGGGCGGTATCGTGTCGTTCCTAATCGTTGGAACGATGTTGGCCGCACTGGAAATTGCGCTTTCGTTTGATAATGCAATCGTCAACGCCAACAAGTTGGTCGAAATGACGCCAGTTTGGCAAAGACGTTTCCTGACATGGGGTATTTTGATCGCTGTTTTTGGAATGCGCATCGTCTTCCCACTGGCAATTGTCGCGATTTTTGCTTGGATCAATCCCTTTCAGGCCATGCAAATGGCCATGGCCGATCAAGAGCAATACTCAGAAATCATGGGGCATGCCCACGGACCGATTTCGGCCTTTGGTGGTACGTTCTTGATGATGGTCGCACTTAAGTTCTTCATTGATGAAGATAAGTCCATTGATTGGATCGCCGTTTTGGAACGCCGTTTGCGTCAGTGGGGGGCAATCCGCGGATTTGAAATTGCGTTTGTTCTTATCATTGTCGTCATCATTTCGCAGACCTTGCCGGACCAAGACGTGGGTGCGTTTATGTCTTCAGCCGTGATGGGGTTGTTGGTGTTCACCCTTGTTGATGGGCTTGGGACCTATTTGGATAACGTCGCTGGTTCGACGGCCGAAGTTGGGGCAAAGGCGGGCCTAGGCGGGTTCCTATACCTTGAAGTACTAGACGCGAGTTTTTCCTTCGACGGTGTTATCGGCGCATTTGCATTGACCACGAATATTCTGTTGATCGCAATCGGTCTTGGAATTGGCGCGATGTATGTGCGGTCTATGACAATTATGCTTGTTGAGCGCGGCACGCTGGCTGAATTTCGCTACCTTGAACATGGCGCATTCTATTCGATTTTCGCGCTGTCGGTGATCATGTTCCTGCAATCCATTGTGCATGTGAATGAGTTGGTCACAGGCGGCATTGGCATGACGCTGATCGGCTTAGCGTTTTATGCCTCAATTCTTCACAACAGAAACGAACTTCCGGGATGATCTAGCCGAGCCCCTCGCTATGTCTGCCGACCCAAAATCGTTTTTGCCCAAAGTTTACATATAGGACACGACCGATATGACACGTGAATACCTCAAAGTTGCGACACTGACATCCGCTTCTGGAGCATCTGATGTTCATGACACTGTCGTCTCAATTCTCAATGATATTGAAGCGGGCGGGGATACCAAAGCGCTAGAATACGCTGCGAAGTTCGATCAATACGACGGGAATATCGTGCTCAGCGACGCTGAAATCGAGGCGGCCAGCGCGTTGGTGCCGGACAAACTAAAATCAGACATTCGGTTCGCACATGACAATGTGAAACGGTTCGCCGAACTCCAAAAGGCGACGGTTGAAGATGCGCAAATGGAGATCCTGCCAGGCTATATCACGGGCCAAAAAACGATCCCTGTAGATGCAGCAGGATGCTATGCGCCTGGTGGTCGTTACAGTCACATTGCCAGCGCGATTATGACGGTAACCACCGCGAAGGTCGCAGGTTGCAAGCATATCACGGCCTGCTCCCCGCCACGTCCTGGTGTCGGGGTGGCACCCGCTATCGTTTATGCTGCGCATGTTTGCGGCGCTGATAAAATTATGGCGATGGGCGGCGTGCAAGGCGTCGCTGCGATGACATTCGGGCTCTTCGGGTTGCCGAAGGCCAACATTCTTGTCGGCCCAGGAAATCAATTTGTTGCTGAAGCAAAGCGCATTCTTTTTGGGCGCGTGGGTATCGACATGATCGCGGGGCCAACTGACTCGCTCATTTTGGCGGACCAAACGGCTGACCCGCATGTCGTTGCGACCGACTTAGTTAGTCAGGCGGAGCATGGCTACAACAGCCCAGTGTGGCTCGTCACCGATGACCGAGCTTTGGCGCAAGACGTTATGAAACGGGTTCCAATCCTTATCGAAAATCTACCAGAGCTGAATCGTGAAAACGCCTTTGCGGCGTGGCGCGATTACGCTGAAGTCATTGTGTGCTCGAACCGTGAAGATATGGCCAAGTGCAGCGATGAATATGCGCCTGAACACTTGACCGTACAGGCCGCCGACTTGGATTGGTGGCTTGATACTCTGACCTGCTACGGTTCCTTGTTTCTCGGGGAAGAAACCACCGTGTCATACGGCGACAAAGCGTCGGGGACAAACCATGTTCTGCCAACCTCCGGCGCTGCGGGATACACCGGCGGCCTTTCCGTCCACAAATTCATGAAAATCGTCACATGGCAGCGCGCGTCGAAAGAGGCGTCAAAGAATGTCGCAATCGCTACTGCGCGTATTTCGAGGTTGGAAGGTATGGAAGGCCACGCGCGGGCGGCAGATGTGCGTTTGGCGAAGTATTTTCCAGATGAGATTTTTGACCTGAGCGCGGAAGGTTAAGCGGCGTGTTACTCGAAGGTAGTCCATTTGATCTGACCGGAAAGGTGGCCTGTATCACGGGAGCCAGCTCGGGCCTTGGCCGCCGGAGCGCAATGGCGCTTGCTGCCGCAGGGGCTCAGGTGGTCGGTGTGGCGCGCCGCCGCGAGGCGCTAGATTCCATGTGTGAAGAGGTTGGAACAGCAGCGGCTGCGGTTGTGGCAGATGTTGCGCAGCGGGATCTGCTCGCGCAGCTTGTTGTTGATGTTTCGGCGCCTTTTGGCGCTCCAGATATTCTTGTGCATGCGGCGGGTATCAACACGCGTGAAGCTGCAGATGATGTTACACCTGAGGGATGGGATCACACGATCGCGCTGAACCTAAGCGCGCCGTTCTTTTTGTCCCAAGCCTTTGTGCCTGCAATGCGGGAAAAAGGGTGGGGGCGTATCGTTAACTTTGCGTCCTTGCAAAGTACACGCGCGTTTCCGGGGGGGATCGCCTATGGGGCCAGCAAGGCAGGTATTACCCAACTGACCCGCGCA
Source organism: uncultured Paracoccaceae bacterium (assembly GCA_947499725.1). Classification (GTDB taxonomy): domain Bacteria; phylum Pseudomonadota; class Alphaproteobacteria; order Rhodobacterales; family Rhodobacteraceae; genus Cognatishimia. Next base: position 80,846 of record CANMPK010000003.1, read on the forward strand.
ATGGCACAAGCATGGTCGCCGCATGGGATTACGGCAAATGCAATTGGTCCGGGTTTTTTCCCAACCGAACTCACATCTTCTGTTTTTGACGACGAAGCCCGCGCAGCACGCAACGCCGAACAAACCTGCGTTGGCCGCAATGGCAAACTCGAAGACATCGACGGCCCGATCCAATTTCTATGTTCTGACGCTTCCGCGTTTGTGACTGGTCAGGTCCTGATGGTTGACGGGGGGTTTACAGCGAAATGAAGGCATTGGTTTATCAAGGCGTCGAGACACTGGAGTTCACCGAGGTGCCGGATGTGGTTCCGCGTCCGGAGGAACACTTGATCAAGGTCGAAGCTGTCGGGATCTGCGGCTCCGATATGCACGCATATCTAGGGCACGATCCCCGCAGACCGGCACCACTTATTTTAGGCCACGAAGCCGCCGGTTCTATCGTTGGCGGCCATCTTGATGGTCAGCGGGTAGCGGTTAACCCTTTGGTGAGCTGTGGTGCCTGTCAGGCCTGTGTCGCAGGCCGTGAAAATTTGTGCCCAGATCGGCAAATCATTTCTATGGCTCCCCGCGAAGGAGCGTTCGCTCAATACATTTCGATGCCGCTGCGCAATCTTGTGAACGTGCCGGCTTCCGTGCCGCTGGGCAAAGCTGCCTTGGTCGAGCCTCTCGCCGTCAGTTGGCACACAGCCCGTTTGGCATTGGAGGCACTGCATCCCAGCATGGATCAAGAAGCGCTTGTGATTGGCGGTGGGGCGATTGGGCTTGCTGCTGCGCTGGCGCTTAAGGCAATGGGGTTAGAGGCGGTTACAGTGATTGAAAATGACGCCGCACGGCGAGCGTTTCTGACTGACAAGTGCGGGCAAAATGCCGTCGCGCAAACCGATAGATCCTATCCAATTGTTGTTGATGCCGTGGGGTTTGGCGCAACACGTGCCTTGGCTTCCGCTTTGGTTCAACCCGGTGGTGTGATTGGCCATGTTGGGCTTGGCGACGAAAGCCCCGGCTTTGATGTGCGACGCGCCACCCTTCAAGAAATCACATTTGTTGGAACTTACACCTATACAGCCGCAGATTTTAGAGACACCGCTGAAGCCATTTTTGATGGTCGTTTAGGTCCTTTAGATTGGACCGAAACCAGACCTCTCGCCGATGGGGCAGAAGCATTCGCTGATCTGCGGGCGGGAAAGGTCGCTGCTCCGAAAATCATTCTAAACCCTTGGGCGTGATATGATGTTTTCTCAGGGGCATTTGTTCACGCACACAGGATTTCATTCACTCAGAAAGGTCTATGCCTATGAACATCGATAAAAAGATCTGTGATGATCTTGTGGCGAACGATGTGTCGTTCGTGACGACAGTGCCATGTAAACAGCTGGCTGGTGTCATCGAAGAGGTCGATCAACGGGAGGATATTTTCCACATCCCCTCTAACAAGGAAGACGAAGGCATGGGGCTTTGTGCGGGGGCCTTAATGGGTGGGAAACGCTCGGCCATTATTATGCAAAACACCGCCATTGGGGTGACGATCAACACCTTGGCGACGCTCATTCAATACTACCGTATGCCTTTGCCCATGATCATTTCCTATCGCGGCGAACTGCGTGAACCGGTGGCCTGCCAAGTAGAAATGGCGGTTCATACCAAAGCGCTTTTGGCGCAGTTGAATATCCCTACGTACCATTTTCATTGGCAAAAGGATGTCGAAGAATTCGATAACATCCTCAAGTACACTTTCATGTGCAACAAACCTGTGGCGATCCTGACCGACGCCAATTTCTGGGGAGGCTATGGCGACCAATGATCCGTTCTGAAATTCTCAAAGATATCGCTCTGATCCTGCGGGACCAACTTGTGGTCTGCAACATCGGCATCCCAAGCCAAGAATTGCATGCAATTGATGATCAACCGACCAATTTTTACATGTTAGGCACTATGGGGCTTGCCTCATCCATCGGGCTCGGGCTTGCCTTGGCACAAGACAAAACAGTCATCTCAATCGATGGAGACGGGTCTGTTTTGACCAATCTTGGCACCTTGCCAACCATCGGAAATAACTGTCCAAACAACTTTATTCTGATGATCATCGACAATGGTTCTTATGGGTCCACTGGCGATCAGCCGACCTATACAGGTAAGAAAACCGACCTGGCTGCTATGGCTCGCGCCGCTGGCTGTGACAATGTTGTGGAAGTGCAGGACGTGGACACAGGCGAAGCATTGCAAGCCGCTATTGATGGCAAACGGGGCACGGTGATGGTGGTGAAATGCGACAGCGGTAATGCCAAAATGCCGGTCATCACAATGGATCCGGTCGTCATAAAGGATCGTTTCATGAAAGCGGTAAAGGCCTCATGACAGCAGGAAACATCCATAGCTCCGACGACGCGCGGCGAATTGCAAAGCGTCGTTTGCCGTGGATGGTGTTTGACTACATCGACGGGGCCGCTGGGCGAGAGGTCGGTGCCGCACGCAATCGCGCGGCACTGGATGCCATCACGCTTCGGCCGCGCATTCTGAAGGATGTAAGCGAACGAACGCTGGCGACGGAGATTTTTGGCGTTTCAGCCGCGCGGCCCTTTGGGATTGCCCCGATGGGAATGTGCAATCTGTCTGCTCCGGGGGCAGATTTGATGCTTGCCAGACTTGCCGCAGAGTATCGGGTGCCTCATGGTGTTTCGACACTGGCCTCAACGCCGCTCGAAGAGATTATTGAGGTGGCCCAAGGGCATGCGTGGTTCCAACTTTATTTCAGCGGCGATGGGGCAGGGACCTTCAAACTTGTCGAACGCGCAAAGTCTGCAGGGTATAAGACGCTTGTTCTTACTGTCGACGTTCCAGAAGTTGGACGGCGGCCGCGCGAACTTCGTCATGGCTTCAAAATGCCTTTCAGAATTGGGCCAAAACAATTCATTGATTTTGCACTGCACCCGCGTTGGTCATTGAACATGCTGGCCAAGGGCAAACCCGCAATGGCAAATTTTGAATTGCCAGGTTACGACTTTGACCGAACAGAGAGCCGCGCACGCGCTAATTGGGATACCCTGAAAAAATTACGTGATAGGTGGTCGGGGAAGCTCGTAGTGAAGGGGGTTTTAGATATAGAAGATGCCGCGCAGCTTAAGGCCGCTGGCGTGGATGCTATTCAAGTATCAAGCCACGGATCGCGTCAGCTCGATAGTGCCCCTGCTCCCATAGATATCCTTGCAGAAATACGCGCCGAAGTTGGCGTAGATTACCCGATATTCTATGATAGCGGCATCCGGTCTGGCGAAGATATGTTGCGGGCGTTTCAACGTGGAAGTGATTTCGTTTTCTTGGGGAAAATACTACAATTCGCAATAGCGGCTGGTGGTGAAGAGGGGCTGCATCAACTTTGGGCCGTCCTTAGTGAAGAAATGAATATTGCGATGGCACAAACAGGGCTTAAACACCCGCTAATCGCCTAAGGCTCTTTTCCTGAATGAGAATGCATAGCAGAGACCGGTTGCGCCTGTAGCCGTCGTCGTTCCTAGTAAGCCGTATTGAACAGAGCAACGGTGAGGCGACGCGCCGTACCGACATCTGAAAAACGAAGGGTGACGAGAGCCTCCTGCAGCGCGGCGGACATCGCAGCGAAATAGCATATTGAAGCGAGCTCAATAAAATCGGGTTGGATATGTGGGAATGGAATGCTTGTTTTGATTGAAGAGCGAAATGAAGCTTATTAAGTTCAATGCGTTACACGCATTGACTAAGTGTGAATACACAGACCTACACAAGTCTAGGAAAATCAAATGCAAGCATTAAATCAAAAAATGTCCACGCAAGAGGCGCTCGACTATTTCGACAGTCTAGATGTGGTCCCAGCAGAAATGATGATTGGGAAATGGCGTGGCGAGGGGGTTGATACAGATCACCCGATGGATGGGATGCTTGAGTCCTCGCGTTGGCACGGAAAGGTGTTTGAGGGTCCAGAAGCTGTCTTTCCACTGGTCCATCGCGGCTTATTTGGGGGCAAATTTTTTGCCAATCCAAACCTGATGCCGATTGGGCTGACCGCAGCTTTGCCTTTCCGCGATTTTCTTGTGCCGTTGCTTTTCCCGCTTTTGCAGATCTTGTTACGAACCTCTCAGCCAAAGGCACGTCTGCGCATGACTGAGTATCGGGGCAAGGTCAGTGCAACAATGGTATATGACGCAAAGGCCATCAATGACGTGTTCCGGAAAATAGACGACGATACAGTTTTCGGACTGATGGATAAGAAGGGGGATGAAAGACCTTACGTCTTCAAATTATATCGGGAAGTTTAAGCACCTAAACGTAAGGAAAGAACACTGGTGTCTTACAGGCACGGCATTTCTAAAAGGCGCGAGCCCGGGGATCGCAGTCTTTTTTGATACGAAACTCTAAGCTTGCGGTGAATGCTAGGTAATAGGTCGCATTAGCCCTTCCTGCACCGCGCTTGCCACGAGTTCTCCGGACTCGTTGTAGATTAAGCCACGGTTGAAACCACGAGCCCCTCCGGCAAAGGGCGCATCCAAATCGAAAAGATGCCATTGGCTGAAGTCCGTCGATTGATGGAACCATAGCGCATGGTCCAGACTGGCAACCATTAGATCGCCATTGTTCATGCTTAGTCCATTTGGTCTTAGTGCGGACATAACTAGTCGTTGGTCAGAAGCGTATACGTGAATGGCGTTTACCTGCCCGAAGATCAGGCGCAAATCTCTATTTTCGATCGCGCCGTCCTCTTCGCAGATGCGGTTTATGAAGTGACGGCCGTTGTGGACGGCAAGCTTCTTGATTTTGATGGGCACATGGAGCGTTTGAAGCGTTCTTTGAATGAGCTGGATATGGAAGAGGTCTATACTCGGGAAGATCTTTTGAGCATTCACCGCGCCTTGATTGAAAAGAATGATCTGCAGGAAGGCTTGATCTACCTTCAGGTCACTCGCGGTGTCGCTGATCGTGATTTCGACTTTTCGGATATGGACGCTCAGCCAGGTTTGATCTTGTTTACACAGGCCAAAAATCTGGTGGACAATCCTCTGGCTGCACGGGGTCAAAATATTTCTTTGGTAGAAGATCAGCGTTGGGGGCGGTCTGACATCAAAACCGTTCAATTGCTATTTTCGTCTGTGGCGAAATCACGAGCAAAGAAGAATGGGGCTGATGATGTTTGGCTTTATCGCGGGGATGAGATTACCGAGGGGTCCTCTAACAATGCTTATATCGTGACAGAAAACGACGAGATCATCACACGCGAGCTTTCGACTGATATCTTGCACGGTATTACGCGTAAGTCTGTTTTGAACGTCGCGAGGTCACACCAAATGCAAGTTCTAGAACGTGCTTTTACGATCGAGGAGCTCAAGTCGGCAAAAGAGGCTTTTTCGACATCGGCGTCAGGTTTTGTAAATCCTGTGGTTTGTGTCGATGGTTCTCCGATCGGAAGTGGAAAGCCGGGCTCTGTTGCTCGGTCGTTGCGGGAAACCTATTTGAAGGCCAGCTTGGCAAACGCGATTTAAACATGATTTGGCAGGGACTGCTTTGTGTCTGCCAAACCTATTCTGACGTTGGTTTCATTCTGCGTTTCTATCGCGCGAAGTTTACATTTCAGACAGCTAAGTGCGTACCCCATAAAGCTAAAGCACTCACTGGGGCTACTTAGCGTTTGCGTAACAACCAGACGAAAGAACAGCCACCGATAAGGCCTGTCACAATACCAATCGGCATATCTTCTGGTGCCATTATGGTTCGCGCAGCAATGTCTGCCAAAAGCACAAACACACCACCAAACAGGGCAGATACTGGGATCAGTCTTTGGTAGTCGCCGCCGACGAGCATTCTGGCAATATGGGGGACCATCAAGCCGACAAAGCCGATTATTCCTGAGAACGCGACCATTACACCGGTGATCATGGCGCCAACGACAAAAACGGTGAGGCGGAAACGGACGACGTTCAGGCCAAGAGTTGCTGCTGTTTCATCCCCGATCGTCATAGCGTTGAGATCTGCAGATCTAAAGTAAAGCCACGAAAGGCAGGGGATAAGCACTATAAGCGGGTAGGCGAGGTGCCCCCATTGTGCGAGCCCCAAACCACCGAGCATCCAGAACACGACGGTGTGGGTTGCCCTTGGATCCCCTAGGAAGATCAGAATATTGGCGCCAGCCATGATGATGAATGAAATAGCCACGCCCGTAAGGATAAGCTTATCCGCACTTGTGGCCGAGGCAAAATTGGAAACTGCTAAGACGAGCGCAGTTGCGCAGAGTGCGCCGAGGAATGCCATCAATGGAACTGTAAGAAGACCTAGAAACAAGCCAGTGTGTAGAAGAGCGAGGATCGCGCCAAAAGCACCCCCAGAAGAGATGCCCAGAAGGTGCGGATCCGCAAGAGGATTGCGTGTGACGGCTTGCAGAGATGCGCCGACAGCCGCAAGGCCTGCGCCGACCATCAAAGCTAAGAGTGCCCGTGGAAAGCGAATGTCCCACACGATCGCGGCACGTCCCTTAGACCAGGTTGGATCGACCCAATCAGGCGAGATCTTATTAAGCACGATGCCCCAGACCGTTTGTGCAGGGACTGGAACGGCCCCTACACTGACTGCGAGTGTCACCGAAACGAGAAGCAAAATCAGAGCCAGAAACAGGTTTCTCGAGACGAGAAAGGCCGGCGCTTTGGCCCTTTTGCCGCTTGTTTCGGTGCGCATATCTTATTCGCTCCAGAAACCAGTGGCGAGTTTCTTAATTGCCTCGATGTTTCGTGGTCCCGGTGTGGCCTCAACATATTCGAGTGTGACAAAGCGATCATTTTTCACGGCATCCATCTCTGCGAAGGCCGGGTTGGACATCATGAACGCTCGTTTTTGTTCTGCGGTTACATCGCCGTAATTCACGATCACGATGACTTCGGGGTTACGCTCAACCACTTCTTCCCATGCAACGGTCGCCCAGCTTTTTTCGAAATCATCCAAGATATTCTGGCCACCTGCAGCTTCGATCAATGCAGTCGGCATGGCATAACGGCCCGCTGTAAATGGCGTATCTTCGCCGCTGTCGTAAACGAAAACGCGCAGAGGTTCGTCGCGAGTTGCTAAGCCATCTTTGAATTCTTTCAGCTCAGCTTTGTAACCTGCAACTAGGTCCTCTGCTTTTTCAGAAACTTCAAAAATGGCACCTAGGTTCAATAGGTCATTGTACATATCATCCATTCCGACTTTTTCTTTGTCGCCGATATGGATGCAGCTTTCAGTTAGCTCATATACTTTGATATCAAAGGGAGCCAATGTTTCTGGAGTGACTTCACCGCCAACTTTCATGCCGTAGTTCCAGCCGGCGAAGAAGAAGTCAGCATCCGCGCCAATCAGAACTTCTTTGCTTGGATATTTGCTCGAAAGTTCAGGTAGTTCTTCAACACCCGCGCGCATGTCTTCGTCTAGTGTTTTCCAGCCTGAGATACCCGTGTAGCCGACCATCTTGTCTGCTAATCCAAGAACTAGCATCATTTCCGTAAGGTTCACGTCGTTCGAAATTGCGGCAGAAGGCACCTTGTCAAAGGTGACATCACGGTTGCAGCTTTGAACAGTGGTTTCGGCAAGCGTCATTGACGCAAAACAGGTCAGGCCTAGGGCCAGCGGCAGTGTTTTCATGGTAGTTCCTATCATGAATTGAGTTGAAAAGAGAAATGATCGGATTGGCTCTGGCTAAGTGTTTCAAGCTGAGCTTTTACGCGAAAGGCTCCTGAAACGAGACTTTCAGTCAGCACTTCGTTGGGCGGGCCAAATGCGATCGTTTGACCATGTTCCATGACCAATACGTCGTCACAAAAAGCAGCGGCCATATTGAGATCATGCAGAGATACGACCACTGTGACATCCATGTCTTTCACAAGTTGCAACAGTTCGAGTTGGTGTTGGATATCTAAGTGATTGGTCGGTTCATCTAAAACCAACAGGCGGGGTTCTTGAGCGAGTGCGCGGGCCATCATAACGCGTTGGCGTTCACCACCGGATAAGGTGCCGATAGGGCGGTCCGCGAAGTCGGCTAGATCGGCCTGAATGAGTACGTCTTTAATGACCTGTGCACAGCTTCTTCCTGACGCGGAGACGCTATGGCGATGGGGCAGGCGCCCGAGCGCAACAATGTCGCGAACGGTTAGCGCAAAGTCATTTGGTTGTTCTTGAAGTACTGCCGCCACTAAGCGTGCGGCGGCTTTCGCGGGCATGGCCCAAATGTCTTTGTTGTCCACAGTAATGGTGCCGCTTGTAGGCGCCTGATACCGATACAATGATCGCAACAGTGTGGATTTACCTGCACCGTTTGGGCCAACCACTCCTAAGATACGGCCGCACTCCAATACGAAGCTCGTTGGATGCAAAATTAAAGGTGATTTGGCAGAAGGGCGCCAGCTTAGGTTGTCGGCTTCAAGCTTTGCGTGGCTCATTGCGATTGCTCCACGGTGTTTTCCAAACAAGGAAAATGAGTGGGAATACGAGCGAGCGTGCTTTTCCGTAACTTGCCAGGGCGATCAACTGAAGAACACCATCCATCGCCGAGATACGCGTACTGGCGCGCGAATTCGACGAGGTCTTGAATGTCCGTTTCTGAATAGAGGTCTCCAAAGAGGTATGACGTTTTGCCGGATGCATGAAAGGCGACGGTACAAGCATGGTCACACCCGGCCATACAGGCTACGCCGGAAATCTTGTAATCTACGGGGACTGCATCGCCGGCCTTGTTAAAAGCGACTTGCAGTTTTTCGATTAAATCGAAGCCAAGTTTATGGCTGGACCCTTTCTGTTTACAACTCGTGCAAACAGAAATTTGGTGAGAACTGGTTTCGCCCATTTCGCCCTCCGCGATTAAGCGGGGAGATAGAAGAGCCCAAAATGTTCTCGGCAAGTGCCGTAAAATTATTCATCAAGCCACCTTCCGAGCCACCCCGCTCGGGTTACGTTTGTTTCTTGATGGCAGGTCTCCTGACTTACGGCTTTTATGCGCTGTCCCTTCCCGGCATTTAGGCCAGTGGTTTTGACAGAGCACATACCGCTCACAGTTGCGGGGGCAGTCGCTGACTTATCACGTTGGTACGTGCTTCACAGCGTTCCCTTTTCATCCCAATGTAGACTAAGCAGTCTTAGGAACCATCGGGATCCTAGCTGCCTGCTAGATAAGATTCTGTCAAGAGCTAGCGCGTGCGTCGCTACGTTACGTTTTGTGGCAGACAGATAGCTGGGAGGAAATCACAGTTGCATTTTTTGGGCAAGCTCCACGAGCTCGACGACTGAACCAATCTCGAGCTTTTCAAGAATGCGCGCTCTATGGTGATCGACAGTTCGGGGCGAAATGTCTAGGGCCCGCCCAATCTCTTTGCTCGACGTCGTTGATGGATGCTTCATGATGAATGTTGCCACTTCTTTTTCTCGAGTGGTCAGGCGTTGGAAGCGTGTCAGTGCATCGCTATTCTCAGAGATTTTCTGCCTTGTTTGGTGGTCTCGCTCAAATGCAGCTTCTATGCAGGCAACCAGGTCGTTTTGTCGAAAAGGCTTTTCGAGAAAATCCACGGCCCCCGCCTTCATCGCTTGTACGGTTTCAGGAACCCCGCCGTGCCCGGAAATAAAGACGATTGGAATGACAAAGCCTTTTTCCAACATCAGAGTCTGCAGCTCCAGCCCATTTGTCTCAGGTAAACCATAGTCGAGCACAAGGCATCCGGGTCGGTTTGCGTCATACTGCTCTAGGTAAGATTTGGCGGTATCAAAAGCTTCCACAGAAAATCCACGTTTTCTGAGCGCGCGGGAAAGCGTGGTGCGCACTTCTGCTTCGTCGTCTATCAAAAATACTGTCGGAGTAGTCACATTCGCGCCCTATGCTCTTAAGCCCTTGAAGCTTTTGGTTTCTGTGCCGTTGGAATGGTAAAGCAAAAGGTGGTCTGTCCCGAAGTTTGATGGTCGTGCCAGAGGCGACCTCCGAAACTCTCGATGATATTCCGACTTATAGACAGCCCAAGCCCCATGCCGCCCTCTTTGCTTGTTTGAAACTGTTTGAACAACCGAACCCCTTTAAGAACCCCCGGGCCCGTATCCTTGACTTTCACCAGCAACACTTTTTCTTCGGTTTGCGTTTCTATGATCACTTTCCGATCCTTCGAATTCGCAGCTTCCATAGCTTCAATAGCGTTACGGATCAGGTTGATCAGCACTTGCGCGATTTGCACACGGTTCCCTTTGACCCATGGGTTTTCGGCAGGTTCATAGATCAAAGCTACTTGGAGTTCCTCTGCCTCATGGCGCATGAGGCGGTTGGCCTGATCTAGCAATTCATTAAAGTTAAATGAGGAAACTCTACCTCTATCTTTTCTTACAAACCCTCTGAGCGCACGTACGATGTCGCCGCCTTGGTGCGCTTGTTCATCTAGCTCGGTCAAAATTGACATCAACTCGTCATTTGCCGCCCCATGCTCTTTGGCTGTCGAGATGGCAGCATCGACGTTCTGGGTAATCGCGGTTAAAGGCTGGCTCAGCTCGTGGGCCAAGCCACTTGCCATCTGTCCCATCACATTCACACGCGAGAAATGGGCTAAATCGCGACTTAGCTCATGCACTTTAGCTTCGGATTTTCGTCGCTGCGCGATCTCATTAATCAGGGTTTTGTTTGCCTTGCTGAGCTCGTTGTATGTTTTGGGCAGTGGCGCTTTGGCTGATACCTCTCCTTGCGACACCAAGGCTGTGCGAACCGCAAAGGCACGCACAGGTCTTAGAATCCATTCTGCAATGGAGAGGCCGACAAAAGCGGTTAGAATTGAAATACCCGCCGCAATCCAAATATTGCGCGCGCGGTTCCGTTTGATTTCACCAATAAAATCGTTTTCGGGCGCGTAAACTGCGACGGTCCAAGGTAATTCGACGCCCTCTAAGGGCTCGAATAGCCCGAGGTAGTTATTGCGACGAAAGGAAAAGTTTGAAGGCAACCCGAAGTTTGATGCAGCGCCTTCTTCAAAATTTGCGAAGGCAGCTCGAGAAACGGGATCATCTATGTCCTTGATATTTGCAAAGCTGAGCGTTCCATCTTCGTTCAGGACTTTGATCTGATTAGGATCTGGGTGTGCGAGCACGCTGCCATCTTGGTGAAGGATGACTGCAGCGCCGGTTTCACTCACTCGCAGTTCACTCAAGAAATTTGAAATATCGGAAATTTCGATGTCTACGCCAACGACCCCTTGCAGCCCTTCTTGTGGAAAAACAATAGGAGTTGCCACGGTTATGCCCGGCTGTTGAGACGTGAAAAAGATATAAGGGTTGGTCCAAATGCGGCTGTCTAGGTTGCTGGCCTTGATATACCAGGGTCTCGTGCGCGCATCGTATGGGTCAAGAGGATCGTTATCGCGGGCTATGACTTCATAGTTTTCCGAGCGCCAAATGAAATCCGTTTTGCGGACGCCATCCTCTATGGTGATGAACTTGGTACGAAAGGGGCCAGGACCGTCGCTTTTCATCACATAGACGAAATTACCTTGCTCATCCCCATAATTGATTCCTGCGACGTTGGATTCTGTTTGAAGCAACTCAAAAAAATAGCGCTCCATCGTTTCTCGATCGGTCGTTCCGACAAGGCCAGAATTCAATACGCGCTGGGCTTGTTCGGCCATTTCGCTTGCTGGCTCTAAGAAGCGCTTTGTGTGATCCACCGCGTTTGCACCAGCGCGTTCCATCAAGCCCCGCGCGTGTTCAAGGATCGCTCTTTCGGAAGAAAGGTAGGATGTCGTCACGACGAAAAGGATGGCAATGAACTGCAATCCAGCAAGGGAAATCGCAAGGACAAAGCCAAGCGAGAGTCGAATTCCGTCCTTTCTAAATCGATAAACCAACTTCTCTGATCACATTCCCAAGTCTGACATGACATTTGCAACCGCGTCTGAAAGTATTCCCACAGCGTCTTCAAGCTGGTGCAATTCAGAGACAAAAGGCGGTGCGAGTAATACGTGGTCGCCGTTCTTGCCGTCGATCGTACCGCCCATCGGATAGCAAATCAAACCTGACTGAAAGGCAGCTTGTTTGAGGCGCGCATTGAATTTGAAGGCAGGATCAAGCGGCGCCTTGGTTTCGCGGTCCCTGACAAATTCCACTCCGACAAATAGACCGCGCCCTCGAATATCGCCGACATAAGGGTTTGATGAGAGGGATTGGTGCAACATGTTTTGTAATGCTGCGCCCTTGTTCGCAACTTGTTGAACGATGCCGCTCCGCAATTTTTGTACGACCGCAAGGCCCGCGGCGCAGGCCGTTGGGTGGCCAACATAGGTGTGACCGTGTTGGAAAAAACCGGTCCCCTGTTTTATTGCATCATAGATGGTTGACGAACACATCATCGCGCCAATCGGCTGATAGCCGGCGCCGAGCCCCTTTGCTATGGTGCAAATATCTGGACTGATCCCTTCCTGTTCAGCTGCAAACATTGTGCCAGTGCGCCCCATGCCGCACATGACTTCATCTAAGATCAGCAAGACTCCGTATTTGTCGCAAATCTCTCGGATTCGTTTGAAGTAGCCTTCCACTGAAGGCACAGCCCCCATCGTCGCGCCCACGACGGGTTCCGCAACAAAGGCCATCACTTGGTCTTCGCCCAAGCGGAGGATTTCTTCTTCCAGCTGGTTGGCCATTCTTTGACCAAAGTCAAAGAGGCTCTCGCCCTCTTGCTTTTCTCGATACTCATAGCATGGATCGATATGACTGACGTCGATTAACAGAGGCGCAAATTGCGCGCGGCGCCATTCGTTCCCACCAACTGCCAAAGCACCCAGTGTATTGCCGTGATAGCTTTGCTTGCGCGCGATGATCTTTGTGCGTTGCGGTTGGCCCACTTCAACAAAGTACTGGCGTGCTAACTTGAGAGCGGCTTCTACGGCTTCTGAACCACCAGATACAAAATAGACGTGTTCCAACCCTTCAGGCGCGTGTTTTACCAAGAGCTCTGCCAATGCTTCTGCAGGCTCTGAACCAAGGAAACCTGTGTGGGCGAACGCCATGGAATCAAGCTGTGTTTTTATAGCGTCAATGATCTCTGGATCTCCGTGGCCAAGGCAAGAAACAGCAGCTCCGCCGGAACCGTCAAAGTAAGCTTTGCCGGATTCGTCATAAAGATAAACGCCAGCGCCTTTGACCCCAATCGGAGGTAACTTCTTGGAATTGCGCGGGAAAACATGACTCATTTGAGTGATTCCTTCAGATTATCCGGCGCATGCAACCATATTTGGTTTGCCGTTTTCTATAGGTAGTTACGCGCATAGACAGATTGCCCGCCTTAAGAGACCCTTTTGTTATGTGCTGAAACGCATCCCGGCTTTTGATTTTCAGATGCCGAGTGACTGCTTTGTCGATCTAAGGCCTCGGGGGGATGCCAAAAGCACAAAAAAGACAATTGGGAGAGACGTAATGTCGTTCAAAAAAATCAATACAGCGGCGGCTGCAGCCGTTGCACTTGCTGTTTCCGCACCTGCTGCATTCGCGGAAGAGTTTATCACTATCGGCACCGGTGGTGTTACCGGCGTTTACTATCCAACCGGTGGCGCGATCTGCCGCTTGGTGAACAAGGGCCGTAAAGAACATGGTGTTCGTTGTTCTGTAGAATCCACTGGTGGTTCCGTTTACAACATCAACACGATCCGTGAGGGCGAATTGGAATTTGGCGTGGCCCAGTCTGACTGGCAGTATCACGCATTCAACGGTTCTTCTCGTTTTGAAGAAGCTGGTGCATTCGAAGGCTTGCGCGCTGTTTTCTCTGTTCACCCAGAGCCATTCACCGTTGTTGCGCGTGCAGATGCAGGTGTTTCTTCATTCGATGATCTGAAAGGAAAACGCGTTAACATCGGTAACCCTGGTTCCGGTCAGCGCGGTACCATGGAAGTTTTGCTTGAAGCGAAGGGTTGGACAACTGGCGATTTCGCTTTGGCGACCGAGCTCAAAGCAGCAGAGCAATCTGCGGCGCTGTGTGACAACCAGATTGACGCGATGGTTTACACGGTTGGTCACCCATCCGGTTCCATTCAAGAAGCGACGACTGCGTGTGACTCTGTTCTTGTGAACGTTTCAGGTGATGCGGTTGAGGGTCTGATCGCGGACAACTCATTCTATCGTACTGCAACCATTCCTGGCGGAATGTATCGTGGCAACGATGGCGATACATCGACATTCGGCGTTGGCGCGACTTTCGTGACATCTGACTCTGTTTCCGAAGAAGCAGTGTACACAGTTGTCTCTGCAGTGTTTGAGAACTTTGACGATTTCAAAAAACTGCACCCAGCATTCGCGAACCTGAAACCAGAAGAGATGGCGACTGCAGGTCTGTCCGCTCCTCTGCACCCAGGTGCTGCGAAATATTACAAAGAGCAAGGTTGGATCGAATAATCCAACGATCTTTGCAAAAAGTGAAGAGGCGCGATGAGCGCCTCTTCTGAGTGAAAAGCCCAAAAAATGGGATAACTCTGGGAGTGACACCAATGACGGATCAACAGACGCAAGGCCGCGCGCTGAGCGAAGAAGAACTACAAGATCTCGTATCTTCTTCAGATGCTGGGGCGCGCAATCCAGAAGGCCATGTCGGTACTTTTTTAGCTATTATTGCGATTACTTGGTCGCTTTTTCAGGTTGTTTTGGCTTCGCCTCTCGCGAACTACATCTTGCCGGGGTCCGTTATTAACAACTCGCGCCAAATTCATTTGGCTTTTGCGATTTTCCTGGCCTTTATGGCCTATCCCGCTTTGAAATCGAGCCCGCGGAATTACATTCCGATCCAAGACTGGATCATGGCTGCTTTCGGCGCTTTTATCGCTTTGTATGGGTATTTCTTTTACCAAAAAATCGTCAACTCTGGCGGTCTGGCTGACGACATGGACAAATGGTTCGCGCTGGCTGGCTTAGTTCTATTGTTCGAAGCCGCACGCCGTGCACTTGGGCCGGCGATGGCGATCATCGCGACAATTTTCTTGTTTTACGTTTTCTTTGGGTCATCAACTGTCGTGCCCGATGTCATCCGATGGGGCGGGGCCTCGCTTAAGAAAGCTATGAGCCACATGTGGATCACTTCTGAGGGGGTCTTTGGCATTGCGCTGGGCGTATCCACCAAGTTTGTTTTCTTGTTCGTTTTGTTTGGGGCTTTGCTCGATAAAGCGGGCGCCGGGAACTACTTCATCAAAATGGCGTTTGGTGCCTTGGGGCACCTGAAAGGCGGGCCTGCAAAGGCTGCGGTTGTAGGTTCTGCAGCGACTGGTTTGATTTCTGGTTCTTCAATCGCGAATGTTGTGACAACGGGTACTTTCACAATTCCGCTGATGAAGCGTGTGGGTTTCACGTCCGAGCAAGGGGGCGCGGTTGAGGTGGCCTCCTCTGTAAACGGCCAAATCATGCCGCCTGTCATGGGGGCCGCGGCCTTCTTAATGGTGGAATATGTGGGTATTTCCTATGTGGAAGTGATCACCCATGCCTTTTTGCCCGCGTCTATTTCCTACATTGCGCTTGTTTACATTGTGCATTTGGAAGCGGTTAAACGGAATATGCCAGTGCTTGGCGATCGTGTTGTGTCGATGGGTAAAACCATTGGCGGCATGGCTGCGTTCTTTGTTGGTTTCGCGCTTCTGTGTTACGGAGTGCAATACCCAGTTAAAGCGATCACATCTGTTCTTCCGGCTTCGGGCTTAATTCTGTCTGCGCTTGTTTGCCTAGCTTATGTGATTTTGCTGTATTTCGCAGCGCAGGTCCCAGATTTGGAGCCAGACGACCCGCATGCCAAAGAGGTACAACTGCCTGTGGTCGGCGAGATTTACAAATCTGGTCTATATTATCTGCTTCCGATCATCGTGTTGGTTTACTTCTTGATGATCGAGCAGAAATCCCCTGGTTTGTCTGCGTTCTGGGCGACGTCACTGCTGTTCGTGATACTGCTGACCCAAAGGCCTCTAAAGGCGATGTTTCGTGGTGAAAGCGCTCTGGTCGAACGTTTTAAAGACGGTGTCGTAGATCTGCTACAAGGATTGGTCGACGGCGCTCGCAACATGATTGGCATCGGCCTGGCGACGGCGACAGCGGGTGTGATCGTGGGAACTGTTACACTGACAGGCGTAGGACAGGTCATGGCGGATCTTGTTGAATTTCTGTCAGGCGGTAATTTGATCTTGATGCTGATTATGGTTGGTCTTCTATCCCTCGTTCTTGGGATGGGGCTACCGACGACTGCGAACTATATCGTTGTATCCTCATTGATGGCTGGCGTTGTTGTCGAACTGGGTGCGCAGTCTGGGCTTATTGTTCCCTTAATCGCGGTACACTTGTTTGTGTTCTATTTCGGCATCATGGCCGATGTGACACCCCCTGTAGGTCTCGCAAGTTTTGCTGCCGCTGCGGTGTCGGGTGGCGATGCGATCAAGACTGGCTTTACAGCATTTTTCTATTCGCTTCGTACAGTGGCGTTACCCTTTGTCTTCATCTTTAATACCGATTTGCTGCTCATCGATGTGACCTGGGCGCAAGGGATATTAGTCTTTGTGATATCGAGCATTGCCATCCTAGTCTTTACAGCAGGCACGATGGGCTATTTTGTGACAAAGAGCCGTATTTATGAAAGCATTGCACTTGTGCTGATCGCTTTCTCCTTGTTCAGACCAGACTTTTTCTTGGATCGTATTCAGCCGCCATATCAAGACATTGAACCGACCGCATTGGTGGAAGCTGTTGATGCAGCCGCTGCTGGTTCAGAGTTGCGTATTGTTCTGAACGGGCCGGATTTTGACACGGGCGAGTTGAAGGATACTACTTTGGTGTTGGCCATTGATGACACACCTGCCGGTGCACGTATGGATGCGCTTGGTCTGCTGACCTTCGAAGAAGAGGGTAAACTCCTTGTTGAAGAGCCGCTCTTTGGGACGCCGTATTCCGAAACTCTGCAAAGCTATGATTTCTATGCAGATGATTTTGTTACAGTGAAAGAAGTTCTGGCCCCATCGTCACAAATGCCAAAAGAACTGTTGTTTATTCCAGGGCTGATCTTACTTGCATTGATTTTCTTCGTCCAAAAAGCGCGTGTAAATAGAGAAGGAGTTCCAGCATGAGCCGTCCAGTTTTATGTGCCATTGATATCTCGAATGCAGGTAAGGACGATGCGGTGCTAAAAGAGGCGCAACGTTTGGCTGATCTAGATGGTGCTCAGCTTGATGTTGTCACCGTAATTCCGGATTTTGGTAAGAGCCTCGTGGCAGGGTTCTTTGATAAAACCCATCACGATGATGCAGTAGAAACAGCACGAAAGGCGCTTCAGAATCAGATCGTCGCAAGTCTTGGCGGTGATGCGGATGCCAAAGTGCGCCATGTGGTGGCAACCGGTTCAGCCTATGAAGAAATTCTAAGGGTCGCAGGAGAAGCGAATTCTGGTCTGATTGTGATCGGAGCACATAAGCCCGACTTTGCTGACTATCTATTAGGGCCAAATGCAGCGCGCGTTGTACGCCATTCGAAGTGTTCGGTGCACGTGGTGCGGTAAGGAAAGCCATCGAAGATGAACAAAGTTTTTGAGCCAATTTCAGACAGCAATTGGCCAAAGGACATCGAAGACATGCAAAAGGGCTTTGCTGGGGGGCTGAATGTCTACAGAACCATGGCCCATCATCCTGCTTTGCTAAAAGCTTGGTCGGACTTGCGTGAACACGTTGTCAATCAAACCTCGCTAGGTGCGGAATTTAGCGAGGTTGTCATCTTACGGACAGGTGTGCGTCTTGAGTCCAGTTATGAGTGGTATCAGCATATTGTGCGCGGCCGAAAGTCTGGGCTGACGGACGATCGCATCGCCTGTTTGAATGGACCGCTGAAGGACATTAGAGGCAAAGATGTATTGCTCGCGAAAGCTGTTGATCAGCTTTTTGATCAGCGACAGCTTTCAACTGAGGTCTGTCAGGAATTGGTTGCTGAAATTGGCAAGCAAGGGGTGATGGACCTCATTGCGACCGTAGGTTTTTACACAACGCTAGGCTTCATGCTGAATTCGTTCGAAACACCGCTTGATAGAGATATCATGGCAGAACTTCAGGCCGCGCCTTTTACAGGTAAACTGTCTGGCAATTGAGTGTGACAGTCTTTTTTGATCGGCACTCCCTAACAGAAAAGGCCGACATCGTGGTTCACGATGTCGGCCTTCGTTTTAGATATCAATCTGATCAGTAGTGAACAGACAGTGTATCAGGGTTCTTTGCGCCAGACGGCGCGAACTTAGTCAGGTCGATGCCTTCAACCGCGACTTTGTACTCTTCCAAAGTTGGTGTGCGGCCCAAGATGGCGGACAGTACAACAACCGGAGTAGAGCCCAGCAGGGATTCACCTTTCTTAGTCGCGCTGTCAGCGACAACTCGACCTTGGAACAGGCGCGTAGAGGTCGCTAGAACGGTGTCACCCTTTTCAGCTTTCTCTTGGTTACCCATGCAGAGGTTACAGCCAGGACGCTCCAGATACAGAATGTTCTCGTATTCAGTACGTGCCGTCTGCTTTGGCGCGGAGTCATCAAATTCGAAGCCAGAGTACTTCTGCAGTACTTCCCAGTCGCCTTCTTCCTTCAACTCATCAATGATGTTGTAGGTTGGGGCAGTCACAACCAGTGGTGCGTTGAATTCAACTTTGCCATTGGCCGCTTCTAGGTTGCGCAGCATCTGCGCTACGATTTTGATGTCGCCTTTGTGAACCATGCAGGAACCAACGAAGCCCAGATCCACCTTTTTCTCTGCTTTATAGTAAGAGATTGGACGGATTGTGTCGTGTGTATAGCGCTTGGAAACGTCATTGTTGTTGACGTCAGGGTCGGCGATCATTGGTTCAACGATCTGGTTCAGATCAACAACAACTTCTGCGAAGTACTTTGCGTTATCGTCTGGAACCAGCGCTGGCTTTTTGCCAGATTTGATTTCAGCGATACGCTCATCAGCTTTTGCGATCAGGCTTGCCAGCATGCCATTGTCATGCTCCATGCCTTTGTCGATCATGATCTGAATACGGGACTTTGCCAGTTCCAATGAGCCAATCAGCGTTTCATCGTTGGAGATACAGACAGAAGCTTTCGCTTTCATTTCTGCAGTCCAGTCGGTGAAAGTGAAGGCTTGGTCAGCCAGCAGTGTGCCAATGTGAACTTCGATCACGCGGCCTTGGAAGACGTTGTCACCGTGTTGATCCAGCATCTGCGCCTGTGTTGCGTGAACCACATCGCGGAAGTCCATGTAATCGGCCATTTCACCTTTGAAGGTTACTTTAACGGATTCAGGAATTGGCATGGAGGATTCACCAGTTGCCAGTGCCAGAGCAACAGTACCAGAGTCCGCACCAAAGGCGACGCCTTTGGACATACGTGTGTGGCTGTCGCCGCCGATGATGACATCCCAGTCGCTTACAGTGATGTCGTTCAGCACCTTGTGAATAACGTCTGTCATGGAGTGATAGACGCCCTTAGGGTCACGGCCAGTCACCAGACCGAAGTCGTTCATGAACTTCATCAGGCGAGGTGTGTTTTCCTGCGCTTTGATGTCCCAAACAGACGCTGTGTGACAACCGGACTGGTATGCACCGTCAACGCTTGGAGAAACTGTCATGGCCGCCATGGCTTCCAGTTCCTGCATGGTCATCAGGCCAGTTGTATCCTGAGAACCGACGATGTTCACTGCAACGCGTACGTCAGAGCCGGCGTGCAGAGTTTTGCCTGGCGTTGTGCCACGTGCGTTTGCGTTGAAGATTTTCTCTACCGCAGTCAGGCCTTGACCCTCGTGAGAGATTTCTTTGGATGGCGCGAATGCGGATTGCAGTTCGATGCCCAAAGATTCACACGCAAATGTTTGCAGTTTCTTACCGAAGACGATCGCGTAGGAACCGCCCGCCTTCATGAACTCGACTTTTTGTGGCGTAAAGGATGCTGCAAGGTCTGCCAGCTCTGTTTCGCCTGTTTCGTCGTACAGCTTTTTCTCTTTTGTGTTGATGGTCAGCACGGTGCCTGTTTCAACAGAGTAAGCTTGTTCAAGAACTGCGTCGCCGTTTTCGTCTTCAACAACATTGCCGTCTGCGTCCAGCTTTTTGACCCAGTTTTTAAGGTCGACACCGATACCACCTGTCACGCCAACAGTTGTCAGGAAGATTGGTGAGATGCCGTTTGTGCCTGCAACAACTGGAGCGTAGTTCACGAAAGGCACATAAGGGCTGGCTTGCTTACCAGTCCAAAGAGCAACGTTGTTCACGCCGGACATACGGGAAGAGCCAACACCCATGGTGCCTTTTTCCGCGATCAGCATAACACGCTTGTCTGGGTGCGCGGCTTTCATCGCTTCGATTTCTTCCTGAGCTTCAGGAGAGATCATGCACTTGCCGTGCAATTCACGGTCCGCACGAGAGTGCGCTTGGTTGCCCGGAGACAGAAGGTCAGTGGAGATATCACCGATGCCAGCGATATATGTGATTACTTTTACTTCTTCTTCGACGTCAGGCAGCTTTGTAAAGAATTCGGCAGCGGCGTAGCTTTCCAGGATGTCTTTTGCGACAGCGTTACCCGCTTTGAATGCGGCGTCCAAGCGATCTGTATCTGCTTCGTACAGGAAAACCTGTGTTTTCAGAACGTCTGCTGCTTTGGATGCAGTGTCAGCATCGTCGCCCAGTGCGAGATCCAGAAGAACCTCAACAGACGGGCCACCCTTCATGTGGGACAGAAGTTCGAAGGCAAAAGTCGGAGTGATTTCTTCTACAGTTGCTTCACCCAGAATGATTTCTTTCAGGAAAGCAGCTTTCACACCTGCGGCGTTCGTTGTGCCAGGCAGGGTGTTGTAGATGAAATACTGCAGCGAGTCCGCGCGGTATTCGTTGGATGTGTCTTTGATTTGTTCAATCAGTTCGCCGACCAGGGCGCCGTCGTCGATTGGCTTGGGGTTGAGGCCCTGCTCTTTGCGCGTTTCGATTTCGTTTAGATAGTCTGTGTACAAACTCATGGCTAGCTCGGCAAATTAGAGTTGAATTAAGCTTGATAAGTCGGCGTGCAGAATCTGCGACCGCCTCGGAAGCATTGCTGTATGCGGTGGTATACCAAACTCTTGCCGCTTGCAAGGTGCTGGCCCCATCGCTTTCTGGGTTACATTCTCTTTTTAGAGAGAAAGTGGCGTTGAAAACAAGGTGACCTGTCTAAACTGAGGCAAATTTACACGCGAGGGGCAGGATGGCTTAATGGACTGTTTTTGTCGGGCTTTGTCGGGAAATTAAGTTGGGTTTTTCGTTCACGATAATGAAAACGCCCAGCTGCTTGGCAGCTGGGCGCAAAAATTATTCGTAGGTTGATGGCTTAAGCTTCCATCGCTTCAAGTTCATCAATCATAGAAGAGATCATGGACAGGCCCTTGTCCCAGAATTTTGGATCGCTCGCGTCCAAGCCAAATGGTTTTAGAAGTTCAGAGTGGTGTTTCGAACCACCAGCTTTGAGCATTTCTAGGTATTTGTCTTCGAACCCTTCATCACCATCAGCGTAGACTGCATAAAGTGCGTTCACCAAACCATCTCCAAATGCATAAGCGTAAACATAGAATGGTGAATGCACAAAGTGCGGGATATAAGCCCAGAAAGTTTCGTAGCCTTCCATGAATTCGAATGCAGGCCCGAGGGACTGTGCTTGAACAGACATCCAAAGTGCATTGATGTCTTCAGGTGTAAGCTCGCCTTCGCTACGCGCAGCGTGCAGCTTGCACTCAAAGTCGTAGAACGCAATTTGGCGTACTACCGTGTTGATCATGTCTTCAACCTTGCCGGCTAGAAGCACTTTGCGCTCTTCTTGTGTGTCTGCCTTGTCGAGCATTTTGCGGAAGGTCAGCATTTCACCGAAGACCGAGGCGGTCTCGGCCAAGGTCAGTGGCGTGGAAGAAAGCATTTCGCCTTGTTCCGCAGCTAAGACCTGATGCACACCATGACCTAATTCATGGGCAAGTGTCATAACATCCCGCGGTTTGCCCAAGTAGTTAAGCATGACGTATGGGTGCACATTGGTGACCGTTGGGTGCGCGAAAGCCCCAGGTGCTTTACCAGGTTTGACTTCAGCGTCGATCCAACCTTTTGTGAAAAAAGGCTTAGCGATATCTGCCATGCGCGGGTCAAAGGCGGCATATGCTTCAATGACTGTGGCTTCGGCTTCATCCCATTCCACAACGCGTGTGTCTTCCATTGGAAGTGGCGCGTTGCGGTCCCAGACCTGCATTGTGTCTAGGCCGAGCCATTTGCGCTTTAGTTCGTAGTAGCGGTGGCTCAGTTTTGGATAAGCGGCAACCACAGCGTTGCGAAGCGCTTCGACAACTTCTGGCTCTACATCATTGGAAAGGTGGCGTCCGTGTTGTGCGCTTGGCATGTTCCGCCAGCGATCAAGCACTTCTTTTTCCTTGGCTTGGGTGTTGTGTACACGCGCAAAGGTCTTGATGTTTGCACCAAGGACGCGCGCCACTTCTTTTGCCGCGGCTTCACGTTTACTGCGGTCTTGTTCTGTAAGGTAGTTCAGGGTCGCTTCGATATTCAGCGTCTGACCTTCCATCTCAAACTCAAGACCAGCAATTGTTTCATCAAACAGACGCTCCCACGCGTCGCCGACAACGCCAAGATCATGCAGGAACTTTTCGAGTTCGTCAGACAGTTGGTGCGGTTTCATGGAGCGAATGCGGTCAAAAACCGGCTTGTAACGTGCCAAGTCAGCGTTTTCCGCGAACATGGACGTCAGCGCTTCGTCGTTGATGCGGTTCAGTTCGAGCGTAAAGAAAACCAATGGCGTCGAAAAGTCAGTGAGCTGTTCTTGGCAATTTGACATAAATTGCGCGCGCTCTGCGTCCACAGTCATTTGATAGTAGCGCAGCCCAGCATAGGACATGATGCGGCCAGAGACTTGGCTGATCTTTTCGTTACGTTGCACACATTCCAGAAGGCCGGCAGCATCAAGGTCTGCCAGCTTGTTTTCATAGTCAGCTGCAAAACTTGCGCATTCTGCTTCCAGCCAAGCAAGATCGGCCTGCAGTTCTTTCGAATCGGGCGCGCTATACAGGTCTGACAGATCCCACTCGGGCAATTGGCCGAGCCCTTCGGTGCCGTTGCTAGAGTTGGCGTCGTAAACAGGGAATGGCAGATTGAGCATGGAGGCCTCATAAGAAAACTTTGTTAAAGTGAGTTAGGCAGAGTGCATGGCAGGGTGCAAGGGGGCAGGGCGTAATCCTTGAGCTTGGAAAAAGAAGTGATCATAAAAATGTTGTAAAAATTTGTAATATTGGTTGTTGGTTTTTATATGTATGACCGACTCGGTGAGTAGAATCTGTTGCTTGCCTAAATGCATTAGAAATTCCAACGTGAGGTGGACATGATTTTCGGAAAAAACTTGATCGATGGAGCTTGGCTAGATTCAAGCGACATGAGAGCCTCGGATGACTTGAATGGTCAGTCCTTTGCGCAAGCAACGCCAGAGCAGTTGGACCAAGCGTGTAAGGCCGCTCGTCGCGATTTTCGGGCGTATGCTGCCGTATCTCGTAAAGACCGCGCAGCCTTCTTGCGTGAGATTTGTACACAAATCGACGTTTTGGGTGATGAGATCACTCAAACGGCAATGGCTGAAACAGGTTTGCCTGAAGCACGCCTTATTGGTGAGCGGGGACGAACAACAGGTCAGTTGGGCCTGTTTGCGAACTTGATTGAAGGTACAGACTATCTGGACATTCAAAGAGACGGCGCTCTACCAGATCGTGCGCCTCTGCCGCGTCCTGATCTGCGCTTGATGCACAAAGCGATTGGCCCTGTCGCCGTGTTTGGTGCATCCAACTTCCCACTAGCATTTTCCACTGCGGGTGGTGATACGGCTTCCGCTTTGGCAGCAGGTTGCCCCGTTGTTGTGAAGGGCCACAGTGCGCATGCGGGCACAGCTGAACTAGTTGCTCAGGCTATTGCGAAAGCAATTGAAATCTGCGGCATGCCAAAAGCGACGTTCCAAATGGTTCAAGGCTCCGGTCGTGTGATTGGTTCCGCATTGGTTCAGCACCCTGAAATCACAGCGGTTGGCTTTACTGGCTCTTTGGCTGGTGGTCGCGCGCTTTATGACCTGTGCCATTCTCGCCCAACACCGATCCCTTTCTATGGTGAGTTGGGATCTGTGAACCCAATGTTTGTTCTGCCAGAGGCGCTGAGTGCGCGCGCTGCAGACATCGGCGCTGGTTGGGCTGGGTCTTTGACAATGGGCGCAGGCCAGTTTTGTACAAACCCTGGCGTCGCTGTTGTCGTCGATGGGCCGGCAGTTGGCGCGTTTGAAGCAGCGGCAGTTGAAGCGCTGAAAGGCGTTGCCGAGCAAAAGATGCTTACAGATGGCATCCACGATGCATACGTCAAAGGCGTTGCGAGCTTCGCTGAGTTGATGACCGAGATCGCATCTTGTGGTGTTGCAAACGGTGCGCGTTCGGCGCTTCCAGCTTTGTTTAAGATCTCCGCAAAAGAATGGATGGCGAACCCTGCTTTGCAGGAAGAGGTATTTGGTGCTGCGGGTATTTTGGTTGTTTGTGAAACCAAAGAGGAAGCCGTCTCATTAGCTGAATCCCTGGAAGGTCAACTGACCGCAACGCTTCATTTGGACGACACAGATGTAGAATTTGGCAAACAACTCATGCCGATTCTTGAAGAAAAAGTTGGTCGCGTTTTGGCCAATGGCTTCCCAACTGGCGTAGAAGTTTGTTCTTCAATGATGCACGGTGGCCCTTACCCGGCAAGTACAGATGTGCGTGCCACGTCAGTCGGGACATTGGCGATCGTGCGTTGGTTGCGCCCAGTTAGTTATCAAAACATTCCAACTGCGTTGCTGCCCGAAGAGCTGCAATAAACAGAAAAGGCCAGAGCATTGCTCTGGCCTTTTTCAAATTACGGAATGTATTTATTTAAGCATCTTCAAAGTAATGTGCGTTCGTTGCTTCGATAGCAGCGATCGTTTCGTCCAAGCGAGACAAATGTATACGGCAAGCAGCGACCGCTTCTTCAGGTTCGCCATTTACCACGTGCTTTGCAATGTTCTTATGGTCTTTAAGGAGCTCGTGCATGCGCGCTTCTTTCGACAGTCCCAAAGCGCATAGCCGGTCAACCTTCGCTTTTTCTTCTTGAATTATTTCAAAGGCATAGTCGGCATTTGCGATGCTGCAGATGGTTTTGTGAAACTCGTAGTCCAGAGCCCCGAAGGCATCTAGATCTTCGTTATCCACTGCGACGGCTTGCTTATCCAAGCTGTCTTCTAGAAGTTTTTCCGCGCTGGCGTCGCTATTGAGAGCCGCGCGGCGCAAAACCTCGGCTTCGATCGCTGCGCGTACAAAACGGGACTTTTCAATTTCTCGAATAGAGAAACGTTTCACTTCAGTCGCTCGTTGAGGGCGGATCAACAGAAGGTCTCTGTTGGCCAGGCGGCTAAACGCGTCACGTACAGGTTGGCGCGATACGCCAAACTGAGTGGCGATTTCCGCCTCTGAAATTTTGTCTCCAGGCATTAGCCGTAGCGAGCAGATTTCATCTTGCAAATATGCAAAGATCTCATCAACTGCTGTTCGACGAATGCGCGCTGGCTTGAGATCGGCCATGTCATTCTCCCTCGCTTAAGGCTCTATGGACAATCCCTCCTCCGTCCACAAGCCTGTAGTAAACTTGGTTAGGCTTTAGCGACTTTCTTTTCAACCCTAGTATTCCAGTTTTAATACTAGTATACCAGTTCCATCGGCGATTCGAGTTAAGGATGATTCTTATCTGGAATCGGGGGAAGGACGCGACCAATGGGTCGCACTACAAAGGAAAGAGGGAGGAGCCATGTCCGGTGTTCAATTGGATGGCATCGTAAAGGCGTACGGAAGCGTACAAGTCGTTCACGGAATTGACCTAAATGTAGAGGAGGGTGAGTTTGTTGTACTCGTTGGCCCTTCAGGATGTGGTAAGTCCACGACCCTGCGCATGGTTGCGGGTCTAGAAGAAATTACTGGCGGTGATCTTACGATCGACGGACGCGTTATGAATAACGTAGCTCCGAAAGACCGCGATGTTGCGATGGTTTTCCAGAACTATGCGCTTTACCCGCACCTGACGGTTGCGAAAAACATCGGTTTCGGTTTGCAGATCCGCAAAGTACCAAAGGACGAGATTGAAAAATCCGTTAAAGAAGTAGCTGAAATTCTTGGTCTGACAGAATATTTGGAACGCCGTCCGGCGGACCTTTCTGGTGGTCAACGTCAGCGTGTTGCGATGGGCCGTGCGATTGTTCGCCGCCCTAAAGTGTTCCTGTTTGATGAACCGCTGTCTAACCTTGATGCGAAGCTGCGTACGCAAATGCGCGCAGAGATCAAGCGTCTACACCAACGCCTTGGCGCAACAAGCATCTATGTAACGCACGACCAAGTCGAAGCGATGACATTGGCAGACCGTATTGTTGTAATGCATGACGGCCGTATCGAGCAAATCGGTACTCCAATGGATCTGTTCAATAATCCAGTGAACACTTTCGTTGCGGGCTTTATCGGTTCTCCTCCAATGAACCAGTTCGAAGCAACTGTTGAAACATCTGATGGCGGCCCTTGTGTCACTGTTAACGGTGCGAAATTGGCACTGCCAGGTTTGGAAGAGCTAAGCGAAGGCCGTAAGGTTGTCGTAGGCGTTCGTCCAGAGCACGTTTCTTTGGAGAAAACTGAAAACACAAGTACGCTGCCGATCAACCTTGATCTGGTTGAAACACTTGGTTCAGAAGCTTTGTTGCATACGTCAGTTTCTGACAAACTGTTCGTCGTAAAGACAGAGACACGTGGTGAAGTTGAGCATTTGAACGCGGTGAAAGAAATCCACGTTCCAACTGATCTGATCAAAGTGTTTGATGGCGAAACTGGTGTGGTTCTTGGCCAGGCGAAAGGAGCCTGATCCATGCAGACCTCTTCACCAAATAAAGTAGAAAGGATCTGGCGGCACCTGCGCAGCAATTGGCAAGTCTATGCTATGCTCGCGCCGACCATTATCTGGTTCCTCGTCTTTAACTATAAGCCGATGTATGGCCTGCAAATCGCGTTCAAAGATTACTCAATCTTCCGCGGTATCGATGGCAGCCCTTGGGTTGGTTTAGAACACTTTGATACGCTGTTTAACAGTGATCAGTTCCTACGAGCGTTGAAAAACACGTTCATGATCAGCATGCTAAGCCTTATCTTTGGCTTTCCTGTGCCGATCTTGTTGGCGCTGATGTTCAATGAAATCACACACCATGTGTTTAAGCGGACGGCGCAAACGATTGTGTATTTGCCGCACTTTATCTCGACTGTGATTATCGCGGGTATCGTTATTACCGCGTTCTCACCTTCCGCTGGTATTGTGAACGCATTGCTGGAATGGCTTGGTATTGACCCAATCTACTTCTTGATCAAACCAGAATGGTTCCGCCCGATCTACATCGGTTCCGGCATCTGGCAAGAAGCGGGCTTCAGCTCCATCGTATTCTTGGCAGCGATCGCTGGTGTGAACCCATCCTTGTATGAATCCGCTGTGGTGGATGGTGCATCTCGCTGGCAAATGATGTGGAAGATCACACTTCCATCGATCCTGCCAACCATCATCATCATGCTGATCATCCGTATCGGTAACCTTTTGGAAGTTGGCTTCGAACTGATCATCTTGCTCTATCAGCCTGCCACCTATGAAACCGCCGACGTAATCAACACGTTGATTTATCGTCAGGGTATTCAGGGCGCGCAATATGACTTGGCTGCTGCTGCAGGTCTGTTCAACGCCGTCGTTGCTTTCGTCCTCGTGATGACAGCCAACACAATTTCCAAGCGCTACTCGCGTACGTCCTTGTGGTAAGGGGTTAGAAAAATGCAAAATATGAACCTCTACTCCCGCGGAGATAAGCTGTTCGTTTATGTGAACATGATCCTTATTGGCCTGTTCACAATCTCAACACTGTACCCGTTTATCTATATCGCAGCCGTGTCCTTCTCTGATGGTCAGGCAGCTGCTGCGGGTACTGTTTTTTGGCGCCCAATTGGTCTGACTTTGGCTGCCTACGAGCGTGTCCTTTCTGAGCCTCTGTTCTGGAGCTCTTATAAGAATACTTTCATCTACACGTTCGGTGGTACGCTGGTTAGCCTGATGATTATCATCCCAGGATCCTACGCTTTGTCGCGTCAGAACCTGTATGGTCGTCGCTTCTGGAACCTGATGATCGCGTTTACCATGTGGTTTAACGCTGGCCTGATCCCGTTCTTCTTGAACATGCGTGATCTGGGTCTGATGGACAGCTACTTTGGCCTGATCATCGGTTTCGCGTGTAACGCCTTTAACATCATCCTTCTACGTAACTTCTTTGAGGGTATTCCTGAATCCTTCGAAGAAGCGGCTCGGATGGACGGTGCAAATGATTTCCAAATCCTGACCAAGGTATACCTACCTCTGTCTAAGCCTGCTCTCGCAACAATCATCTTGTTCTGTATGGTTGCGCGTTGGAATGGCTTCTTCTGGGCGATGGTGCTTTTGAAGGACGAAGAAAAAATCCCATTGCAGGTTTACCTGCGCCAAGTGATTGCCACGCTTCAAGATGACGAAGAGTTCGGCGCCTCGTTGATACAATCTGTGTATTCTTTCGAGACCGTTACAGCTGCGATTATGGTCTGTTCCATTATCCCAGTTCTGATCTTCTACCCGTTCATCCAGAAGTACTTCAACAAAGGCATCATGTTGGGTGGGGTAAAAGAGTAATGAATGTTGATGAAAAGCGTAAAGGGAGGAAACTTATGCGCAAGATCACCACAATGGCAGCGGCGCTGCTAGCAACATCAGTGATGACTGCACCTGCATTCGCAGACGGTCACCTGAAAATCACGGACGAACCGGTAGAGTTTACTGTGCACCTGCACAACAAACGTTACCAGTACGACGAGAGCTGGCCTGTTGAGCAAGCCGCACGTGAACTGACTGGTGTGCACCTGAAAGCTGCGACTTTCGGCACAAACACACCAAGCTCTGCTGAAGCGCACAACTTGATGCTGGCGTCTGGCGACATCCCTCACATCGTGGGTGGTGACAAGATCAAGAACATGGTCAACGAATACGGCCCACAGGGAGCATTCGTTCCATTGAACGACCTGATCGACGAGCACGCGCCAAACCTGAAAGCGTTCTTTGAGAAGTACCCAGAGAAGAAAGCCGCTGTGTCTTCCTTCGACGGCAACCTGTACTACATCCCATACCTGCCAGATGGTAAGTACGGTCGTGCATACTGGATGCGCCGTGACTGGCTGGACACATTGGGTCTGGACGCGCCTACTAACGTAGACGAGCTGTACGAAGTTCTGACTGCATTCCGCAATGACGACCCGAACGGCAACGGCATCAAAGACGAAGTTCCTTACTTTGCACGTCAATGGCCAGAGCTGCTGCGTCTCGTAACACTGTGGGACGGTCGTTCCTCCGGTTCCGACACATACCATGACTTCCACGTTGCTGACGGCAAAATCCAACACGGTTATGCTGGCGAAGGCTACAAAGAAGGCATCAAGAACATTGCAAAATGGTATGCTGAAGGCCTGATCGACGCTGAAGTTTTCACACGCGGTTCTTCTGCACGTGAATACCTTCTGTCTGAAAACCTGGGTGGTATGACACACGACTGGTTCGCGTCTACGTCCGGTTACAACATCAGCCTGAAAGACAAGGTTCCTGGCTTTGACTTCGAAGTGATCGCGCCACCAGCGTCGATCTCTGGTAAGCAGATTGCTGAGCACCGTCGTATTCCGGTGAAACCAGACGGGTGGGCAATTTCCCACACGAACCCTGATCCGGTAACAACCATCAAGTACTTTGACTTCTACTTCACAGAAGAAGGTCGCGAATTGGCGAACTTCGGTGTGGAAGGTGTAAGCTACGAGCGTAATGATGCTGGCGAGCCAATCTTCACAGATGAGTTCAAAGCAAAAGGCCCGATCAACAGCTCCCTGTACCAGCTTGGTTCCCAAGTTCAGCGTGGTTACTTCCAGGACTTCAACTATGAAATCCAGTGGACAAATCCATCTGCTCTGAAGGGTATCGAACTGTATGACGCAGGCGACTACCTGATCGACCAGTTCCTCGGCGTTGCATTCAACGAAGAAGAGCAGGGCGTTTACGACAAAAACTGGAGCTCCATCCAAACTTACATGCTTGAAAAGCAACAAGCTTGGGTTCTGGGTTCTGCTGACATCGAAGCAGACTGGGATGACTATCTCGCGACCCTGGACAAAATGGGCTACAATGACGTTCTGGCCGCAATGCAATCTGCATACGACCGTCAGTACGGCACCAACTAAGATCTAAAACTGATAATGCTCGGCAGCCTTTCGGCTGCCGAGTGTTTCTATTTTTGACGACTAAGAAAACCGAAAAGGACTCTGTCGATGGACTCGACGACAAAAAAACGCCTCGCATATCTTGATGAACCACGTGCCGGACGACTGAACATTCAGTATTCCCCAACTGGTGGCGAAGCGATCGCGGAAAACCCTCCTCGGTTTAAGTGGCTTCCTGTTGTAGAGGAAGAGGCCACTTACGTTCTGCGTATTTCCCAAGATTCTGAGTATCCAGATGGCGCGACCATCTATTACAAAGATATTCCACTGAACTTCTTTACTCCTGATGCGACCTTGGAAGCTGGTGAGTACCACTGGTCCTATGCTGTTTGGGATGCAAAGGCTGATGCACCATCCACAAACTGGAGCCAGACACGTGAGTTCAGTGTTGCAGGTGGCATCTACGAGACACCTCTGCCAAGCCGTGAAACCCGTTATGCGGATGTAGACATGGCGCACCCTCGCTTGGTCATGGGGCCAAGCGATCTGACAGAATTCAAAAAAGCACTGAAGACTGATCCTGACCACAACGGTTGGGCTGCCTTCTATGAAAAATCCGTTCTGCCTTGGATGGATCGCGAAGTGATGCGCGAGCCTGTTGGTTATCCCAACCATCAGCGCGTCGCGCCGATCTGGCGCCAGACATACATCGATTGCCAAGAACAAATGTACGCTATCCGCCACTTGGCGATTGGTGGCCACGTCACCGATAACGCTGACATGATTGCGCGTGCAAAAGAATGGCTTTTGGAAACCGCAACATGGGATCCAATGGGCACGACCTCTCGTGGTTACACCGATGAATGGGCATACCGCGTCTGTAATGCTCTGACTTGGGGTTATGACTGGCTGTACAACGAGCTGTCAGAAGACGAACGCAAAACAGTGCGAGCCGCTTTGCTTGAGCGTACTCGCGACGTTGCACATCACGCGATCCTACATGCGAACATTCACTTGTTCCCATATGATAGCCACGCTGTTCGTTCTGTTTCCTCCGTTATTGTTCCGGCATGTATCGCCATGTTGGGCGACGAAGATGAAGCTCTGGAATGGTTGAACTACTCGATCGAATTCCTGAACTGCGTTTACACACCTTGGGGTGACACAGATGGTGGTTGGGCGGAAGGTCCACACTATTGGATGACAGGTCAAGCCTATCTGGTTGAGGCCGCAAACTTGTTGAAAGGCTTCACTGGCATCAACATTTTCGCACGCCAGTTCTTCCAAAAGACAGGCGATATGCCGCTTTATACCAAGGCGCCTGACACGCGTCGTGCAACGTTCGGCGATGACTCTACAATGGGCGATCTGCCGTGCTTGAAAATTGGCTACAACCTGCGTCAATACGCGGGTGTGACTGGCAACGGCGCGTATCAGTGGTACTACGAAGAGATCAAGCGCAACGATCCTGGCACAGAGATGATGTTCTACAACTACGGTTGGTGGGATCTGAACTTTGACGAATTGGTGTATCGTTCACTTTGGCCACAAGTCGAAGCCGTTCCACCAAAGGACATCGATAAGCTGCGTCACTTCAAAGGTGTTGGTTGGGCTGCAATCCAAACTGACATGCATGATCCTGACAAGCATGTTCAGTTTGTGATGAAGGCGTCTAGCTTTGGGTCTATCAGTCACTCTCATGGTGACCAAAACGCATTCTGTCTGGCCGCTTATGGTGAAGATCTGTGTGTGCAGTCTGGTTACTACGTGGCCTTCAACAGCTCTATGCACCAAGATTGGCGCAAGCAGACTGTTTCTAAGAACGCGATCCTGATCAATGGTAAGGGTCAGTACGCGGGCCGCGATAAGTCTTTGCAGATGCGCTCGACAGGTGAAATCTTGGCGGCAGAAGAGCGTGAAGATCACATCTATATCAAGGGTGATGCAACCAACGCTTACAAACTTACCTCTCCTGAGGTGACCTCTGTAACTCGTGAATACTATTACGTGCGAGACAGCTACTTCGTGATCATCGATAGCATCGATGCTGAAGAAGAAGTTGAGATCGAATGGCGTCTGCACGCAAACCACGAATATGATTTGGGCGAAGGCTCATTCCGTATGAATGGCGAAAAAGCAGGCTTCTACGGTCAGGTTGTTTGGTCCGAAGGTGGCAAGCCAGAGATCACGCAAACGACGGGTTACCCAGGCGTGGATATGTCCGAAATTGAAGGCCTGCCAGTTGGCACCTTCATGAGCGCGAAATATCCAAAGTCTAAGCGTCATCGCATTGCGACACTGCTGGTGCCGTACAGCCTGAAAGAGCCAAAGCGTGTTTTCCACTTCATGGATGACCAAGGCTACGACGCTGACCTGTATTTCACAGACGCAGACGAAAACACATTCAAAGTTGTCATGAAAAAGCTCGCGGCAACTGGAATCTAAACAACATGAACAAACGTCTGGCAGCGATCTGAAAAGGCGCTGTCAGGCGCAAACGACATCTTGGAGATGTAACTATGACGGTCAAAAATTACTTTCCAGCGTCCGAAGCGCAGAAGGTTGATGCTGGCGGCGGCCTTTCCCGAAAGGTTGGCGCATATAACGACAACATCATGTGTGTTGAAGTGAAGTTCGAAAAGGGCACGGTTGCAGCGATGCACAACCACCCCCATGAGCAAATCACATACGTTATCTCAGGTAAGTTCGAGTTCACGGTAGGTGACGAAACCTACATCGTGACGGCGGGTGACTCTCTCTACAAAGAGCCACTGGTCATGCACGGCGCGACCTGCCTGGAAGCCGGCACACTGCTCGACATGTTCACGCCACACCGCGAAGATTTTCTTTAATACGCCAACACTAAAATAATTAAGGGGCGAAAAATATGACTAAACCTGTAATCGGATTCATTGGCCTAGGCCTGATGGGCGGCAACATGGTCGAAAACCTTCAAAAGAAGGGTTTTGAAGTTGTCGTGATGGACCTGAACAAAGACGCTGTTGCGACTGTTCTGGGCCGCGGTAACGCAAAAGAAGCCTCTTCTCCTAAAGAATTGGCCGAGTCGTCTGATATCGTAATGCTGTGCCTGACAACGTCTGAAGTTGTCGAGAAAGTTGTCTATGGCGACAACGGTATTCTCGCAGGTATCAAAGAAGGCGCCGTGTTGGTCGACTTCGGTACATCCATCCCAGCGTCTACTCGTAAGATTGGTGCTGATCTTGCTGCGAAAGGCGCAGGCATGATCGACGCGCCTTTGGGCCGTACACCTGCGCACGCCAAAGATGGTCTTCTGAACATCATGGCGGCTGGTGACAAAGCTACATTTGAAAAAGTTAAGCCGGTTCTAGACGAGCAAGGCGAAAACGTTTTCCACTTGGGTGCGCTTGGCGCGGGTCACGTGACCAAACTGATCAACAACTTCATGGGCATGACAACAGTTTGCACCATGAGCCAAGCTTTCGCGG
The DNA here is from genome assembly GCA_947499725.1 of uncultured Paracoccaceae bacterium. Taxonomy (GTDB): domain Bacteria; phylum Pseudomonadota; class Alphaproteobacteria; order Rhodobacterales; family Rhodobacteraceae; genus Cognatishimia. The sequence goes on from CANMPK010000003.1 coordinate 114,624, forward strand.
TTGCAGAGCGTTCCGGCGTTGATCGTCAGCAACTCTACGACATCATGTCTACAGGTCCGTCGAACTCTCCGTTCATGGGCTTCTGTAAAAACTACGCAGTAGATGGCGTGAGCGATCTCGGTTTCTCTATCAACAACGCAAACAAAGACCTCGGTTACTTTGTGAAGATGATGGAAGACCTGGGTTCCGTAGCTGACATCGCAGAAGCGACGTCTAAGAACCTGCAAGCTGCTGTCGATGCCGGTATGGGCGAAGGCAATGTTCCAGAGATTTTCGACTACTTTGTGAAGCTCGAAAAATAATCAGCTCGTCTGAGCTTAAATTTTAAATGGTCTGCTGAGAAGTTGGCGGGCCATAATTCAAGGAAGAAACTATGAAACTGCAAGGTAAAACAGCCATTGTTACTGGTGGCGGTCGCGATATCGGTCGTGCATGCGCTATGGCGCTGGCGGCTGAAGGTGCCAACGTTGCGATCAACTATTTCAAGAGCGCTGAAGGTGCTAACTCAGCGGTTGAAGAAATTAAAGCAGCCGGCGGCAACGCAATTGCTGTGCAAGCGGACCTGTGCGATCAGGCTGGCGTAGACGAGTTTGTTGGTAAAACTGTCGAAGCATTCGGTGGCGTAGATATTCTTGTGAATAACACTGGCGGTTTAATCGCTCGTAAAACGCTGGCGGAAATGGACGTTGAGCACTGGCTTAAAGTCATGGACCTGAATGTCACAAGCACATTCATGATGACCAAAGCTGCGGTTGCGCAAATGAAAACTGGTTCTGTTATCAATCTGGCTTCCCAAGCTGGTCGTGATGGCGGTGGCGGTGGTTCTATCGCTTACGGTGCTTCCAAAGGCGCAATCATGACACTGACACGTGGCCTCGCAAAAGAGCTTGGTCCAGATATCCGTGTAAATGCGCTTTGCCCTGGCATGATTGACACTGATTTCCACAATATCTTCACCAAAGATGAGGTGCGCCGCAATGTGGAAGCTGCGTCTCCTGTGAAACGTCAGGGTACATCTGAAGATATCGCCAATCTGGTAACGTTCTTGGCGTCCGAAGATTCTGCGTTCATGACCGGTACCAACGTCGACATTAACGGCGGCATGCTGTTCAGCTAAGGTCTGTTCATAATTTTGGGATGTCGATTAGGTTGACGACCCTCGAAATCATAAAGAGCGGCCCTAGGGTCGCTCTTTTACGTTTGCAACCATAGGAAGAAAGGCGCATTGTTTGAACATCGCAAAGGTTTTGCATGTAAACAAACTTAACCACTGAATTGATTCCAATTAGGGCATAAATCACAAGTTCATGAGGTGGTGACTTCGTCATATTGATCGTAAGTCATTGTTTTTTAACGATTAAAAAAAATCAAAAAAGCCTTGGAATATTTGTAAATATTTGTAACTCTACATGCCAAGACAAAACGTTCTTATGCCACTAAGGGAGGAAATCATGGCATTTCAATCAATGAAAAAATACGCGACTGGCGTAGCGGTTGTTGCAACATGCATGACAATCGGTACAGCATCCATGGCGAAAGACATGCGCGGCTGGAACATTCACGTTGAGGACTATCCAGTTTCTCACGGTATGGAAGCATTCGCAGCTGAGCTGGCGGAAAAAACTGGCGGTGACCTGACTGCTAAAGTTTTCCACGGCGGTGTTCTGGGTTCCCAGCCTGACGCGATCGAACAGCTGCGTCTTGGCGCACTGGACTTCGGTGTATTCAGCCTCGGGCCGATGGGTCAGGTTGTTCCGGAAGCAAACGTTGTTTCCCTGCCATTCATCTTCAAGTCTGTACCTGACATGTACCGTCTGATGGACGGCGAAGCAGGCGCGGCTCTGAGCGCAGGCCTGGAAGCAAAGGGCATTAAAGCTCTGGGTTACTACGATGCGGGCGCACGCTCCTTCTATAACTCCATCAAGCCAATCAACGAGCCTGCAGACGTTGGCGGTATGAAAATCCGCGTAATGAACAACGACCTGTTTGTTGGCATGGTTGAGTCTCTGGGCGGTAACGCGACACCAATGGCGTTCGCGGAAGTTTATCAGTCCATCAAGACTGGCGTTGTAGACGGTGCGGAAAACAACCCACCATCCTACGAATCCACAAACCACTTCGAAGTGGCTGGCTACTACTCTATGTCTCAGCACTTGATCATTCCTGAGTGCCTGTGCATGTCCCTGAAAACATGGGAATCCCTGTCTGCAGAGCAGCAGGAAATCGTAGCAGCAGCTGGTAAAGCGTCCACAGATCTACAGCGTCAGCTGTGGGGTGAGCGCGAAGCAGCTTCCATGGAAAAAGTTCTGTCCGGTGGCGTTGTAGTCAACGAAATCGCAGACAAAACACCATTCCAAGACGCGATGAAGCCAGTATACGCACAGTTCCTGGAGCAAAGCCCAGATCTGGCTGACTTGGTTGCCCTGTTCCAAGCGAACTAATCTCGCTTAATATGTTTGGGGCACCCTTTGCAAAAAGGGTGCCCCTATTCTTTGGAGAAAGATATGAGCAATACCCCCCCAATTGCGGATCGCCATCCTATCCTGAAAGTTCAGGATCTCTTGGCAAAACTGTGCATCCTTGTTTGCGCAATTTGCCTAGTGATCTTGGTTGCCACTTTCGGCTGGTTGGTTTTTGGCCGCTATGTTCTGAACGTAACCCCGACTTGGGTTGAACAGCTTGCACTTCTGCTGATTTGCTACATCACCTTTATTGGTGCTGGCGTTGGCATTTACGAGAACACACACCTTGGCGTGACGATGTTCCGAGATGCGATGCCAAAAGCTGTACAAAAGCTCATCTTTATCCTGACAGATATCATTCTTGCCGGTTTTGGCGCGGTGATGCTGATTGCTGGTCTCGAGCTTTTCAATTTCGGCTGGAGTACTCTGCTACCAATGCTGAACATCCCTGAGAGTTTCCGCACATTGTCCTCCATCTTCTGTGGCGGCCTTCTGCTGACATTCGCAGGTATTCGCGCATGCCTACGGATTTCCGATTTCACAGGCCGCACTCACTTCATTCAAGATCAAGAGGAAATCTCTTAATATGGGCCTGACGATCCTTCTTTGTGTATTCTTCGGAAGCGTCTTCCTCGGAATTCCAGTTGCCTTTGGTATGGGTTTGGCTGCGTTGACAGCCTTCTGGTACGAAGGTTTCCCTTTGCTGATCACTTTCCAGCGTACGATCTCCGGTATTTCGGTGTTCTCGCTGCTAGCGATCCCATTCTTTGTTTTCGCCGGTGAGCTGATGCTGCACGGCGGTATTGCGATCCGCCTTGTGCGCTTTGCCTCTGCACTGGTTGGCCACATCCGTGGTGGTTTGGCCTCTGTAAACATCTTCTCTTCCATGCTGTTCGGCGGCATCTCTGGTTCTGCGATCGCGGATATTTCCGCGCTGGGTTCCTTGCTGATCCCGGTGATGAAAGAGCGCGGCTATCGCCCAGACTATGCTGTGAACGTTACGGTGACCTCTTCGATTGCCGGTATCGTTATCCCGCCAAGCCACAACATGATTATCTATGCCATTGCAGCAGGTGGCGGGATTTCGATCTCGAAACTGTTCTTGGCTGGCGTTGTTCCAGGTATTCTAATGTGTAGCTGTCTGGCGCTCGCGGCCTATTTCTTGGCCCGAAAACACAATTATCCTGCGGAACCGTTCCCGGGCGTGAAAGCTGTTGCATTCAGTGCAGCGTCTGCGATCCCTGGTCTGGTCACAGCTGTGATCATCGTGGGTGGTGTTTTGTCAGGTGTCTTCACAGTGACAGAATCTGGTGCCTTCGGTGCGATCTATGCGCTTGTGCTGACAACATTCTTCTATCGTTCCCTAAGCTGGGAAGGTTTCAAAACCGCAGTTGTGTCTTCTGTAAAGACAACAGCGATGGTTATGATCCTGATTGGTTTCGCGAGCTCCTTCGCTTATCTGTTGGCCCTTTACCAAGTTCCAACAAAGCTGGGTAACTTGTTGATCGGTATCTCTGAAAACAAGGTCGTTATCCTTTTGATGATCAACGTTATCTTGCTGATCCTCGGTATGATCATGGACATGGCTGCGCTTCTGTTGATCTGTACGCCGATCTTCCTGCCTATCGCGAAGAGCATCGGCATGGACCCGACCCAGTTCGGTATCATGATGCTGATCAACCTTGGCCTTGGTCTTTGTACACCTCCGGTCGGCACCTGTCTCTTTGTGGGTTGTGCTGTCGGTAAGATTAAGATTGAGCAAGCGTTGAAGTCGATCTGGCCATTCTATCTGGCACTTCTGCTGGCGCTCGTGTTGATCACATATGTTCCAGGGTTCTCCCTGTGGCTGCCATCTTTGCTGGATTAATCTGAATGCCTGAAACTCTGGCTGCAAACTCACCTTTCCCAACGCTGGTTTTAAACCGCGTTGGGGGGGGCACCATCACAGTTGGCGCTGCGAAAGACAATTGGACCTTGTTTGTGGTCTATCGCGGTAAACATTGTGGGCGTTGCAAAAATTACCTGAACAAACTTGAAGAATTGAAATCCAGCTGGGAAAAGGCTGGGTTTGATATTGTTGTGGTCTCAGCAGATGCTGAAGCCAAAGCACAAGCAGATTTGGACGAATTTGGTTGGTCCTTCGACACGTGCCATAGTTTGTCTTTGTTGCAGATGCGCGCGCTAGGCGTGTTTGTAAGCACTCCGCTTTCGCCAGATGAAGCCGATGCGCCATTTGCTGAGCCTGGGGTGTTCTGCATTACACCAGAAGGCAAAACGCAAATCGTTGCGATTTCAAATGGGCCGGCGGCCCGTCCTGATTTAGCTGAACTGTTGGATGGTATGATCTTCACGATCAAGAATGATCGTCCGGCACGTGGTGACGTTTCTCTTTAAGCGATGCCAATCACAAGCATCTAAAAGAAAAGGCCCCTAGCATCGCTAGGGGCCTTTTTGCATGAGAGGTTTGGTTGCTTAGACCAAATCATCAAAAGGGATCAGTGCGCCATGCTTGCACACAACTTGTGCCGCACAGTTTTGCGCAGCAATCACAGCATCGCCCAAATCACCTTTTTCGAAGTAAGAGGCCAAGAAGGCACCATTGAAAGAGTCACCTGCTGCAGTGGTATCTACAACGCCTTCTGCAGGGGACACAGGATGTACGCTCAACACGCCGCCTGTGAGCGATAGTGTCGCTGTCTCGCCGTTCTTAACAACAACGGTTTCCGCACCCAGGCCAGCGTAGCGCTGTGCTGTGACCTCTGGGGATTCATCACCAAAACAAGCAGCTTCGTCATCAGAACTTGGAAGAACGATGTCCGAGATTGCCGCAGCGCCTTCGATGACCTTTTTCATACGATCTTTGTCGGCCCAGAGAGCAGGGCGAATGTTCGGATCAAAAGCAATTTTAGCGCCATCTTTCAAATGGCTCCGCAGTTCTTGCAACAGCAGTTCAGCACCATCATCTTCGATGATCGCAAGCGTAATTCCGGACAGGTAGACAACATCAGCCTCTGCAACGCGTGCCCAAAGCGCCTCAGGATCTTTCATCAGCAGGCGAGCAGCTGATTGGCTACGCCAGTAGCTAAAGCTGCGCTCTGCGCCGTCCAGATGGATCATATATAGGCCAGCAGAGCGATCTGAAACCTCTGTGCTTTTCTCGCAAGAAATTTCGGCGCTTTGAATGAATTCGAGCATTTCTTGAGAAAGCGGATCTGCACCAAAAGCAGAGTGAAAACCGATTTTCGCGTCTTCAGACATCTTTGCGCGTGCATACCACAAGGTGTTCAGCACATCGCCTGCATATTTCTTGCACAGAAGGCCATCTGAACGTTGGTTCAGTTCAACCATACATTCACCAATGCCTAAGATATTTACCATTGTTGTGCCTCGTGTGCCTTTAGAGTGGGGTTACAAATTCTGACAAATATCTGTGTTTCCGAAGGGAGAATGTCAACCCGCTCAGGGTCAACATTTCCCAAAAAACACAAGGATTTTCGCCTTTGATTAAGGGCTCTACAGAGTTTGGCCGTCTGTGCCTTGGAATACGCGCGTTCGCGCATTTTCGACATGAGATCGCATCGCGGCGCGCGCCGCCTCTGCATCAGCCGCTTCGATTGCATTGAAGACGTCATAGTGCTCCGCTTGAACGAGCTCTAGGCGCGCTGCCGGATGGGTCAAAGACAGGTTCCGTGTGAGATTCATACCTGTCAGGATGTTGTCTTTCATCGAGCCGCGTGCCGACAAGAAATAGTGGTTATCTGCAGCCGTACAAACTGCGACGTGGAAAGCTTCATCCGCATCCACACCCAAAGTGCCTGTTTTGATGCAGTGATCAAGGTTGTCCAGTGCAGCTTTTAGACGATCAATATCAGCCGCTGTTCGACGTTGAGCTGCCAAAAAGGCGGCTTCGCCTTCTACAGCTGCGCGGAACTCGAATGTACGTTGAATATCGGCGATCGAGCCGACCGGCGCAAAGTCTAGCACGGCACTATCTGGGCGACGTTTCACAAAGGAGCCAGAGCCTTGGCGAGAGACGATGACATCGTCTTCTCGCAGCTGTTTTAATGCCTGTCGTAGGACAGGGCGGGAGACTTCGAATTGCTCACTAAGCTTTTGCTCAGTGGGAAGTTTGGAGCCAACTTCAATCTCGCCATCCATGATCATCGATAGAACGCGTTCGTAAACACGATCAGATAGGGTGCGATCCCGCACGGACTTTTCGATGGGTTGAATGATAGACTTCGTTTGACGGCCTATCTTCCTGTTTCTTTTCTCCACTGTGCAAACCTGTCGCTCGTTTCTGGGTCTGTTGGCGGGTACAAACCATAAGTCGACGCACCTGCCTTCACCATATCCATAACAAAGTCTTCAAAAATTGTCATTTCAACAGCTTCATCAGCTACATCATCTGCCAGATGCGCAGGGATACATACAACCCCTTCATTGTCACCAACCATGACATCGCCTGGGAAAACAGACACTCCACCACATGCGATTGGGTCATTTACCGCTACAGCATGGTGTTTCGTGAGGTTTGTCGGAGCACTTGGGCGTGTGTGATACGCTGGCATGTCCATCTCAGCGATTTCTGGCGAATCTCGGAAGCCGCCATCTGTGATGATGCCGCGGCATCCACGAACCTCGAGGCGTTTCGCCAGGATGGAGCCAGCAGATGCTGCAGAAGCGTCTTGTCGCGAATCAATCACAAAGACAGCGCCAGCAGGGAATTCTTCAACGCCTTTACGCTGTGGGTTATCACGATCCGCAAAGGATTCCAGACCATCCAGGTCTTCACGCGCCGGGATGTAGCGAAGCGTATAAGCTGGCCCAACCATGTTTTCACCGGACGACAAACGCTGAGCATCTTGGATAAAGATGTTGCGCAGGCCACGTTTAAATAGGGCTGTCGTGAGGGTCGCGACGCTCACGCGCATGAGTTTCTGGCGCGTTTCGTCAGATAGCTGGGACATTTTCTCTCTCTTCTTCGTGTCTAAATCAAACATTCGATTGGAATGCGTTCATACAAAAGTATAAAAATGGAGGCTGTTGTCAATAATTTGTAAAATAATAAATTACAAATTTGACAAAAAATAACAAAAATCAAAAGCTTGTGTTATTTGGAGTGGGCGTGAAAATCAGAATTTTTAATTCTTTTTTAATGGCTTAGCGAGATCAGGTGGTTGTCCCAAGCAACTTTTTGCACAACATCATATTTTACGATTTTGTTCTCTAAAATATTAAATTGTCCGCTTCCAGTTGTGAGCGCAACCCCATTAACAGCCGACGCGGCACCACAAACGTCCTTAAAAGAGAATCCTTTTGTGCTTTTGGTCTTCAAAGAATGAAGCATCGCGATGCCGCCTTTTGGAGAGGTCGCTAGCACTTCACTACCATCACGTGAGAATGCGATGCTGCCGATGTATCCCTGCACGTCGTACGCCGCGGATTCAGATATAAGTTGAATTGTTTCACCGCGCTTGTGGGTTGCAACGAGAGCAAGGTTCGTTTGACTTCCTTGCCATTGGCATCCAAGCGCGACGAGCCCATCAACATTTACGTCGATATGCCGGATTGACGCGAGGCGCATGTCGCCGGGCAATGATTGAGTTTCCTGAAGTTCTCCGTGTAACGAAATGTAGCTTAGGTTTGGCTGCATCATTGGTATGTTTAGTTTTTCCCGACCACTATCAGGGTGCGTTTCAATTCCTCCATTGGCAATAACAAGCGTTTTGCCATCTGGCATAAGGCGTAGCTCATGCGGGCCGACGCCTCCTGATGAGAATTCACCAATGCGCTTATATCCTGCGTGAACGTCCCAAACGCCGACCATACCTTCGGCGTTTTCGTAGTCATTTTCGGTGGTAAAAAGATGAGCCCCATCTGCTGAGAAAGCCCCGTGACCATAGAAATGGCGGTCTTTAGGTGCGTTAAGTCTTTTAAGCTCTTTGCCTTTTTCACAGTCTAGTACGATGGCGAAAGTGCCTGGGCGGCGTGCGAAAGCTACAGCTACAGGAAGGTGGGGGTGCGCAGCAGCGGCGTGGCCTCTATCAGGTAGGGGGATGTTGAAAATTACATGTCCCTCTTCAGTCAATCCAAAAAGCGCATAGTTTCCGTTCGGTTTGCGCGCGGCGCTAAGATAGGCAGGGCTTCCCGCGTTTGCCCAACTGGATGTAGGGTAAAGGCTTGCTGCTAAGACACCGTTAAGGAAGTTTCGTCTGGTGGTCATTAGTCACCGTCCAACGCGTTAAAGCCTTCCGTTACGCCAAGCGCTGGCGCCAATTCCAACGTTATTATTTCGCGAATTCGATCTACGGCTTGTTGTAAAACCTCAACCCTGAAACGGCCCGATGGATCTGCGACATTGGCAAATGTTGGGTCATCCATCTCCTGAGCTAATTCAATTGCACGATCATAGGCATCTATGAGTCTCTTTTGAATAAGTGGTTCGTTTTGAGACAGTAGTACCGCCAAGTCGTAGGTGGCGCGTAGTGAAAGTTCGACGTGTTGCCGAGAGCGCTCCGAGCGGCGTGCTTCAGCGCGGGCAGGGCGGGGGTGATCAAATGTTCCCAAAGGTCGCCCAAGCCGAGCATCTGATGTGAATTGTAAGCCTGCGATAAGCACTTTGAATACTTCACGCAGTGTTTCTGTTTCGTCTTTGAACGTGCCTTCCAAAGAAGGGTTGCGCAAAGTCTCTTGAAAGCCTTGCCAGCCTAGGTAGATGCCAGCGGAATTGCGGTGAATCTCATGCGTGATCGCCCGAACGAGATCGCAATGATATCCTGCTTCCTCTGAGGGCAAAAACGTTGTGTCGTACAGGAGAAATTCCAGAGCATAGAAGCCGCGAGCTGCGATTGAAAGTTCAGCAAATGTTGCCGGCTCGTAGATCGCCGGATCTTGATTGGTTATGAGGTCGTTTAAGCTGCGCGGCGTAAACCCTTTTGTATCTGGCCAAAATGCCAAGGCAAAGGCGCGCTCGTTCTCTTCTGATGGTCCTAAACGTAGATGGCTTGCCCGAACCCAGGAATCAAAAGCCTTGTGAAAAGCGGAGCGAAGTTCAGGCGCAGTAGCGGTGCAGTGGACCCTGGCCACCTCCTCTAGGACAGCAGTTTGTTCGTTAAGCAATGCAAAGCTTGGCAGGATGTGCGTCTCAATTGCTTCGTCGACCAATGTTTGATCTGCAAAAGCACCTTGGGCTACGAAAGCTAATAAGCAGGATAGTCGTTTCAGCATTACAAGCTCTCCAAAAAGCGGATCAAATCGGCTCGGTTTTGCGCGGGCATGGCCGCGACGGCATCTCGCTGCGCTTGCGCTTCGCCTCCATGCCAAAGCACGGCTTCAAGCAGATTTCTTGCACGTCCATCATGTAGGAAAAAGGTGTGGCCAGAAACTTGTTCGGTCAAACCAATTCCCCACAAAGGCGGGGTGCGCCATTCTGTGCCGGTCGCGCGTGCTTCTGGGCGGTGATCTGCAAGACCTTCGCCCATGTCGTGCAGCAGCATATCGGTATAGGGCCAAATGAGCTGAAAGCTCTGCTCATCTTGGTCGACAAGCCGGTGCGTTACAAAATTCGGCTGGTGGCAGGAGATACAGCCAGTTGTGTAAAAGACTTCTTTGCCGCGAAGAACCTGAGGGTCATTGACATCGCGTCGCGCGGGAACCCCGAGGTTGCGGCTGTAAAATGCTGTGAGATCTAGGCCTGCTTGATCTATTTCAAATCCGCGGACGTCTTTATCTCCATGGGGTAACGCATGGCACGCAGGTTGTTCATTTGAACATTCGCCTGCAGGGCTGGGGAACATTGGGTTTGAAATCCCAATATCACCTGCAAAGGCACCTGCATTTTGTTGTTGGATTGTTGGATTGCCAGCCTTTAGTCCAAATCTACCGAGCATCGGGCGATCAAATTCCTTAGACCAAACAATGTTGGCACGACCGGAAATACCATCATTGTTTTTGTCATCAGGGTCAGAGAGCGCCAGAATATCTGCAGCGGGAATAGCTTCGAGCAACCCTAGCCCGATCATCTGCGGAGCAATGCGTGGGGAAATCATTGCGCCTTCTGCGAAGGGGCCATACCCTAAATCAGCTGCGGTATAAGTCGGAGCGCGCAAATAAGCGGTTTCGCCTTCCGAAAGGGGCACCTCAATTTCTGTATATTCAATTTGTAGACGATATTCCGCAGCAATACCTGCGAGTGACTCGTCTTGCAGTTGCTCGCCATAAGTCGGCTCTGGAGCTGTTGCGATATAGTCTTCAATTTCCGCTATGTCGTGTTCGGCGCTGCCAGGTACTGAAACGCGAAGAAACATTGAAACAGCATTGTCGTCGTTATTTTCGGGGGGGTGACCACGTCCGTCTTTGATGTGGCAGCGTTGACAAGAACGCGCATTGAATAAAGGCCCTAAACCATCCGAGGCCAGTGTAGACGATGGTGAACTGACCCAAACTTTGCGAAAGAGGCCATTTCCGACTTTAAAGTCGAGTTCTTTGTCAAAAGAGATGTTGCCCGAAGGGTCTGAAAACGCATTTGCGTCATTACGTACCCGAACAGTCGCAGCGCCTGCGCTGTTTTCTTCAAATTTTTGAGCGGTAGAAAAGTCTAAGGTTGTAGAAGTAACCTCTGCGATCCGCGCAACTTCTTCCGCCGTGCGCGGAATGATGTTGAGGTGTGGATCTCCAAGGTCATTTGCGTGAGCGGCCGAGGCTAAGGTAGCCAAGGTGGCAACGCACATAGTGCGGAACATTGTCTTTTCCTTTACGGTACTGCGGCGGTCGCGCCTCCGCCGCAGTGCTTTCTTTGCTTAGGTCTTAGTTAAAGACCGCGGATGGATTGTCCAGAGAATCGGAGCCTTCGAATTCGATTGTGTTAACATCCAAGGCCGCGACGATGCGTTCGATGGTTTTCGTTTGATCGACCAACCCGTTTACGCCACCCATGACAAGTGCTTCACCAGCTTCGTTGCCAGCTTCTAACATCTGGTCATATGCAAAACCGGCTTCGGCTGCTGTTTTGATCGCACCGAGTGCTTTCATGGTCGTGGAAAGCTTTGTCTTCATCTCCACGTCCAAATCTGTGTTTCCAGCTGCCACAAGATCAGACAGGGAAGCGCCTGAAATTACGGTGCCGTCGACACGCGTGTAGGAGCCAAGATAGACGTTCTGAACGCCCAAACCATCATAGTAGTGGCTGTTATGGGTGTTATCGGAGAAGCAATCATGCTCTTCTTCTGGATCGTTCAGCATCAGGCCAAGACGCATGCGCTCACCTGCTTGTTCGCCATATGAGAGAGACCCCATACCGGTTAGCATCGCTACAATACCTGCGGCTTCGTCTGCCAGAACATCAGCGCGTGCTTGGCCACCTTCAGCCCATTGTGCGGTGATCCATTCCAAGTCAGATACGAGCAGCTCAGTTGCCGCTGTAAGGTAAGCTGCGCGTCGGTCGCAGTTTGCGCCAGTGCATGTTGTGTCTTGCGCATAATCCGTCCAAGGACGGTTGCCAGCGCCCGCCTCGTGGCCATTCAGGTCTTGCCCCCAAAGCAAGAATTCAATCGCGTGGTAGCCCGTGGCAACGTTGGCTTCTACACCATCTGCTTCTTGCAGTGTCTCTTCGAGAAGGCCTGGTGTGATTGATGCTGCATCAATTGTTTCCGTGCCCAGCGTGAAGCTTGGATTTGCGATGACGTTCAGAACCGCTGCGGCGTTTTCATCAGTGGCGCCACCGTAAGATGTGTCAACATAATCAATCAAACCTTCGTCCAGCGGCCAAGCGTTTACTTTGCCTTCCCAGTCATCGACGATTGCGTTGCCGAAGCGGAACACTTCAGTTTGCTGATATGGGACGCGCGCTGCGAGCCATGCTTTCTTGGCGGCTTCAAGCTTTTCAGCGGATGGCTCTTCCACCAAGGCAACGACTGCGGCTTGCAGTGTCTTAGCTGTTGCCAGACTGTCAGCATACTTTGCTTCAGCGATGTTAGAATAATTTGTCAGTACATCAGTTTTAGATGCGCCGGCAGCGAAAGCAGATGTGCCTGCGAGTAGTAGCGCAAAGCTGGAAATAACGGTTTTCATGATGAGCTCCTAAACTCCTGAAAGTATCGAGGTGCTGAAGGTCGGCGCTCTTCGTCTGCGATTCCGGCACTTCATAAACTGACACTTAACTGACTAAAATAATAGGAATAGTCAATCTGATAAATTTAGTCAGTTAATATCTAGGGAGTTCTCTCCTTCTTGCTTTTGGCAAAGGCCGTGTTTCTCTGCCTGGGCTAGCAAGGGGGTAAATGTGTAATTGTTCACAAAGCTAAGTATTGAGAAAGTAGGCTTACGTAGGGTGACTTTAAATAAATCAGAAAACACAACTTAGCTCTTTTATAAGTGGTCAAAAATACTTAGCTTGTGCGAAGTAAATTTATCGCAATAGGGAGCGAAAAATGCGTAATTATTTGATGGGGGCTGCGTTTGCGGTTCTTGCGCCAACAGTGGCTGCTGCGGACACATGTGGCGATGTAACAATCACCGAAATGAACTGGGCCTCTAGCGCTGTTATCACGAGCATTGCTAAATTCCTGATGGAAGAGGGTTACGGTTGTTCTGTAACCAAAGTGCCATCTTCGACGACACCATCTTTGGTTTCTGTCGCAGAAACTGGCAAGCCAGACATCGTAACAGAGCTTTGGATCAACGGCGCACCAGCATACAATGAGCTGCAAGAGGCGGGTAAAATCCTGACATCTGCAGATGTTCTGGCTGACGGTGGCCTCGAAGGTTGGTGGGTGCCGCGTTACCTGGTTGATGAGCATCCAGAGCTTGCAACAATCGAAGGTATTTTGGCGAACCCAGAACTGCTCGGTAATCGTTTCCACAACTGTCCAGACGGTTGGGCGTGTAAAAACACAAATGCTGACCTAACTAAGAACTTTGGCCTGCCTGACGCCGGTTATGAAATCTTTGTACATGGTTCTGGCGAAACGCTGGCATCCTCAATTGGTGCTGCATACGAAAACAAAGAGCCTTGGCTGGGTTACTACTGGTCTCCAGATCCTTTGATGGCGAAATACGACATGGTCGAAGTCGACTTCGGCGTTGAGTATAATGAAGAGGTGTTCCTCTGTGCCGCAAACGCTGATTGTGAAGCAGATGGTGTTTCCGCTTGGCCTGTTGGTCCTGTGAAGACAATCGTGACCACCGACTTCGCGGATCGTGAGCCAGCAATTGCTGACTTGATGGCGAACATGAGCTTTTCCAACGATGTTGTTTTGGACTTCCTGAATTGGATGGAAGAAAACAAAGCGTCTTATGATGAAGCTGCGGTTTACTTCCTGTCTTCTCAATCTGATGTTTGGTCTGCTTGGATCGACGATGCTGCCAAAGAAAAGCTATCTGCATTGATCAAATAAAAATTGGCTAAAGCCAAATAAGGGGCGCGCTTTCGCGCCCCTTACTTTTTACGGGGATGGATATGGCGACCTATGACAAGCTATTCGAAACGCTTGGTTTAACAGACTGGTGTGATGTAAATAAATCTGGCGGCCCAATGTCGATGGCTGACTTGTTAAAGCAAGCCAAGGGAGAAGACGCATCGGTCGATGATACGTCGTTCTGGGAAACGCCTTTCCCATCACTTGATGAGCTAAATAGCGCCTGCCCAGCCATCCCTAAATCGCGTGATTTTACCGATATAGTAGAGAACAGCTTTTTGTCTATTAAGGATCCTTTGAAAGCGGTCCTTGATCCGATAACACAGCCGCTCAGCTGGGCGCTGGATGGCTCGCTTTGGCTTTTCGAGGCGACCCCTTGGTTTGTTTTGATTCCACTGCTCTTGCTTGCGGTGTTTTACGCGACACGTTCTTTTGGGTTGGTTCTTTTTGTTGGCATCACCTTCCTAATTATGGCGGTGATTGATCATTACGTGCCTGCAATCCAAACCCTATCGATTATCTTTGTGTGTACTGGATTTAGCGTGATACTCGGGGTGCCAATTGGCATCTTGATGTCGCGAAGTAATACCCTGCAGAAGGTTATGATTCCGATCTTGGACATGCTGCAAACGCTGCCGACCTTTGTTTACCTTATCCCACTGATCTTTTTGTTCTCTGTCACTGAGTCAAAATTGTACGGTATCGCGATTATTCTATATGCGGTGGTTCCAGTGGTGCGCTTGACCGATCTTGGTATCCGTCTTGTGGACAAAGAGGTGCTTGAAGCGGCGCATGCCTTTGGGATGACGGATCGTCAAAAGCTCTTCAAGGTTCAAATACCTCTGGCTTTGCCGAATATCATGGCTGGCGTGAACCAAACCATCATGATGAGCCTTGCCATGGTTGTTATTGCTTCGCTTGTATCGGCTCCAGGTCTTGGCGTGCTGGTATTGCGCGGCATTCGAAATCTAGAATTGGGCGTGGGTCTTGTGGCTGGCTTTGGCATCGTGATGCTTGCGGTCTTGCTTGACCGGGTCACCAAAAAAGCTTTGGCGCGCGTGAACGCAGCACAAAAGCAATAAGGAACGAGATGATGACAAAAGATCCAATGATCTCAATCCGCAAACTGTACAAAGTTTTTGGACCAACCCCGTCTGAAATGATGCAGCACGTTTTACATGGGCTGGGCAAAGAAGAGTTGCTTGACCAACACGGTCATGTTCTTGGCTTGCAAGACATTAACGTCGACATGCAAGAGGGCGAAACGACCGTTGTGATGGGCCTGTCCGGGTCCGGGAAATCGACGCTCATTCGCCATGTTAACCGTTTGATTGATCCAACAGCGGGCGAAGTTCTCATTCAAGGTGAGAATATTCTGGACGCCAACGCAGATGCCTTGAGGGGTATTCGCAGGACGCAAATGTCGATGGTATTTCAACATTTTGCTCTGCTGCCGCACAAAACTGTTTTGGATAACGTTGCGCTGGCACCAATCGTAAGGGGCGATGCACCAGAAACGTACAAGAAGGACGCTTTGCATTGGCTGGAGCGCGTTGGTCTCTCTGGCTATGAAGCCCATTATCCGCATCAACTTTCGGGCGGAATGCAGCAGCGCGTTGGTATTGCGCGGGCGCTAACCTCGAATGCACCAATCATGTTGATGGATGAAGCGTTTTCGGCTCTGGATCCGTTGATCCGAACCGACATGCAAGACCTACTGCTGGAGCTTCAAAAGGAGCTGCACAAAACGATTGTTTTCATCAGCCATGATTTGGATGAAGCGCTGAAATTGGCAGACCATTTGGTTATTTTGAAGGATGGTAAGGTCGTTCAGCAAGATGAACCGCAGCGGATTCTGCTCCAGCCTGAAGATGACTATATCGTCGACTTTATCGCCGACATTAACCGTGCGCGCGTATTGAAGGTGCGTTCGATTATGGAGCCGATCAAGCTTGACAGTTTCGTGGGCCAAGTCGATCAAGAGGATACATTGGAAGACGTCATCGCGATGACCGGAGGGGATACCTCGGGGACTTACCAAGTGCTATCGAACGGGCAGCCTGTCGGGCAGTTGGACCTAAAAACCTTGATGCGGGCGCTGGTGCGTACACAGGCGTCTGCGTCGAAACGGGTGATCTAAACCTTGGCAAAGGAGGATGCCGTGAGACGAGAAGAGCTATGCTTGATTGCCTTACGTCGTATCATGCGAACAACTGAGCTTTACGGTCGAGACTTCGGCCGTGAGGCGGGCGTTACAGCTGCGCAATACCGAGTTTTGCAAACTGTTGCGGAGCGACACCACGTGACGGCTAAGCAGATCGCAGACAAATTGCGTGTATCCGCAGCGACAGTAACAGCGCTTGTCGATCGCTTGGTTCAGAAAGGGTTGGTGCTTCGGCAAAAATCTTTAGTGGACAAGCGCCGAACAGATATTGCGTTAACAGAGCAAGGAAAAGAGACGCTAGAAACTGCGCCGGACTTGTTGCACCAGAAATTCGTCAAAAAGTTTGCAGCTTTGGAGGAGTGGGAGCAAGCGATGCTTGTGGCCTCATTGGAGCGTGTAGCGACAATGGTTGATGCCGAAGATCTGGATGCTGCGCCTTTGCTGGATACCGGTGATATTCAGCGAAGTAACTAGTGAAATTAGATGTGAAAACGCCGCCTTTGTGAGGCGGCGTTTCGTGTCGCTTACTTGACTGTTAAGCCTGCAGATCGAAACGATCGGCTGTCATAACTTTGGTCCATGCTGCAACAAAGTCGCTGACGAATTTGGCTGTGTTGTCATCCTGCGCATAGACTTCAGCATATGCACGCAAGATTGAATTAGAGCCAAACACCAAATCGGCACGTGTTGCAGTCCATTTGACCTCACCTGTGGTTCGATCGCGCAGCTCGTAAGTACTTTTGCTTGCAGGATGCCAGGTGTAGGCCATGTCTGTCAGGTTCACGAAGAAGTCTGTTGTCAGCGCCCCTTCACGATCCGTAAATACACCATGTTTTGAGCCGTCAAAGTTGGTGCCCAACACACGCATGCCGCCCAAAAGAACAGTCATTTCTTGGGCTGTAAGGCCAAGCAATTGAGCGCGATCTAGCATCATCTCTTCAGGGCTGACGGCATAGTCTTTCTTTTGCCAATTGCGGAAGCCATCAGCGAATGGTTCTAGCAAGCCAAAAGAGGCCACATCTGTTTGCTCTTGGGTTGCGTCACCACGACCCGGTGCAAAGGGAACGTCTACTTCGACACCGGCAGCCTTGGCCGCATTTTCGATACCGACATTGCCCGCTAGTACAATTACATCGGCGATTGATGCGCCGGTTTCTGATGCGATTGGTTCAAGAACGCCCAATACCTTCGCCAAACGAGAAGGTTCGTTTGCCTCCCAGTCGCGTTGAGGCGACAGGCGAATGCGTGCACCATTGGCGCCACCGCGTTTGTCAGAGCCGCGGAATGTACGAGCGCTGTCCCAAGCTGTTGTGATCATTTCTGCATCACTCAGGCCAGCAGAGGCGATTTTGGTTTTGACCGTTGCGACATCGTAATCTGAGTTACCTGGCGCAATTGGATCCTGCCAGATGAGGTCCTCTTTAGGAACTTCAGGCCCGACATATCGTACCTTTGGCCCCATGTCGCGGTGAGTCAACTTGAACCAAGCCCGAGCAAACGTGTCGCGGAAGTACGCTTCATCCGCCATGAATTTCTCGCAAATTTCGCGATAAATTGGGTCAACTTTCATGGCCATGTCGGCATCTGTCATCAATGGCATACGCACTGCGTCAAGATCAGTGGCATCTGCCGGCATGTTTTCTTCGCTGATCTCAACAGGTTTCCATTGATGGGCGCCAGCAGGTGACTTGGTCAGCTCCCACTCGTGGCCAAACAGCATTTCGAAATAGCCCATGTCGAACTTGGTTGGTTCAGAGGTCCATGCGCCTTCGATGCCGGATGTAAATGCGCCAGAGGCCGTGCCGTCGGAGTTTTTATCCATCCAACCGAGGCCTTGCTCTTCAATACCCGCTGCTTCTGGCTCTTTGCCGATGCCGCTTGGTTTGCTGTTGCCATGCGCCTTCCCAACGGTGTGCCCGCCTGCGGTCAGTGCAACGGTTTCCTCATCGTTCATTGCCATCCGGCCGAAGGTTTCTCGAATGTGAAGAGCCGTGCGAGCAGGGTCCGGATTGCCATTCACACCTTCTGGATTCACGTAGATCAGGCCCATATGGGCTGCGGCCAAAGGATTTTCCAAAGTGGAGGTATCTTCAAGGTCTTCGTAGCGGTTTTCGCTTGGCGCCAACCATTCTTTTTCGGCCCCCCAATAGATATCGGTTTCTGGTGCCCAGATATCCTCGCGACCAAAACCAAAGCCAAAGGTTTCCAGTCCCATCGACTCATAAGCAACGTTACCTGCCAGCAGCATCAAGTCAGCCCATGAAAGAGCGTTGCCGTATTTCTTTTTGATCGGCCACAGCAGGCGGCGGGCCTTATCGAGGCTCGCGTTGTCAGGCCAAGAGTTCAGAGGCGCAAAGCGCTGGTTGCCAGTAGAGCCACCACCGCGACCGTCTGCCTCGCGGTACGAACCTGCAGCGTGCCAAGCCATGCGGATCATGAGGCCACCATAGTGGCCCCAGTCGGCAGGCCACCAAGGTTGTTCGTCTGTCATGAGGGCCGTTAGATCCGCTTTGAGCGCATCATAATCCAAGCCTTTAACGGCTTCGCGATAGTCAAAATTCGCGTTCATAGGATTTGTGCGAGCACCGTGTTGATGGAGGATTTCCAAATTCAGCGCGTTAGGCCACCACTTGGTGACTGTGCTGCCTGAAGAGGTGTTGCTGCCGTGCATAAATGGGCAGCCGCCCCCTGAGCTATTGTTTCCGTCCATTTCATCTCTCCTGTGTGGCTGGAATAGGCGCTGCTTGAGTCGCGCGCTGATCTGACAAGAGAAAGTTAACACTCGAATTTTATTAGTTCTAATTGTATTTTCTAACAAATTCGATAAGCTTGGCTTATGATTGGGTTGACCTTAAAGCACCTCAGATATTTCGATGCGTTGGCCCGTGAGGGTCATTTTGGCCGTGCAGCGGCGCGATGTTCCATAACGCAGCCAGCATTGTCTCAGCAGATCAAAGAGCTTGAAATGCTGTTGGACGCCCCTTTAGTGGAGCGCGGTGCGCGTCAAATACGGCTCACGACTTTAGGGGAAGTGTTTGCAGAACGAGCGCGTAGCATCTTGCATTCGGTGGACGAAATTCAGGATATTGTGCGAAGCAAGAGAGGCCCTCTCACAGGTGCATTCAGGTTGGGGGTGATACCAACGATTGCCCCTTACTTACTGCCACAGATCATCGGTACTTTGTCTAAATCATTTCCGAATATGCAGGTTGTCCCGCGAGAGGCTGTGACGCAATCTGTTGTGGCCAAGCTGTTGGATAATCATCTGGATGCTGCGATCGTTGCTTTGCCAACATCAGAGCCTGAGTTGCGCGAGTTTGCTTTGTTTGAAGAAGAGTTCCTGCTCGTGCGACATGAGAGTGAAGCCCAACAGCCAGTGCCCAAAGCGGGCCAGCTAGAAACCATGCGTCTTTTGCTTTTGGAAGAAGGGCATTGCTTTAGAGATCAAGCTCTGTCCTTTTGCACAGCAGGAGAGCTTGCTCCGGCGAATTTGATGGAAGGCAGCTCTTTGTCTACTTTGGTTCAAATGGTGGGGGCTGGAATGGGGGTGACTTTGATCCCCGAAATTGCAATGCATCTTGAGGGGCGAATTGCGCCCGTGTCGACGGTTCGTTTTCCGCAGCCGGCCCCTAAGCGCACGGTTGGAATGGTGTGGCGTAAGAGCAATCCACTCGCCGAGCAAATGATGGAAATTGCGAGCGCTATCCGTATCGTTGGGACGAATTTTCGAGATGACTCTCGGGGAGCAGAATGAAGCCTTACCTTGATAGGTTAAGTAGATGACACTCGAGCTATTTCTCGCCTTAAGTTTGATTTTACTTGCAGCAGGCGCTGTCAAAGGGGCGGTTGGCATGGGGCTTCCGACCGTTGCGATTGGTTTTATGACCGTTTTGATCGACCCCCGCGCAGCGATTGCTTTCTTTATCGCACCCATGGTGGTGACGAATGCATGGCAAGTGTACCGCCAAGGCCATGTGGTCAGAAGTATGCGAAAATACGCCCGTTTTTCGCTCACTTTAATGGTCTTTGTTGCGATCACAGTGGTCTGGAGCAAGGGTGCATCAGATCAAATTCTTTTTGCCGTCTTAGGTGCCGTTATCTTGATGTTTGTCGCTTTGCAAAAGCTCAATTCCCCTCCGGTTTTGCCAGATCGTTTCGATGCCTTGGGGCAGGTCAGTATGGGCGCTTTTGCTGGGCTTTTAGGTGGGTTGGTCGGGATTTGGGCGCCGCCGATGGTGTGTTATCTAGCTGCAAGAAGAACAGAAAAAGAAGAGTTTGTCCGCGCCTCTGGCCTGATAATTTTGATGGGGAGTATACCCCTTGCGATTGGGTACAGTTGGGCAGGCTTCTTAACCGGCATAACAATCTTCTGGTCTTTGTTCTTAGTGCTCCCGACACTCTTGGGTTTTGCTATTGGCGAAAGGCTTCGGAACAAATTATCAGAAGCAGGTTTTCGGTCGCTCCTGCTTTGGGTGTTCTTCTTTATGGGGCTCAATCTTTTGAGAAGAGCATTTTTGGCTTAACGAGACACCCAAGCTCCATTCTTGGAGGATGATTGTTGCGAGGCTTGAATGAACCACATCCCGTCCAGCCCATCTTGCAATGTCGGTAGAGCCTCGTTGACTGTCCCACTGGCAATGACGTCTGCAATGTCATTGTAAAGTGTCGCGAACCCTTCAAGGTAGCCTTCGGGGTGGCCCGGAGGCGTACGTGTCCAATCAGGGCCAGTATTTGCACCGCCGCGCGTTAAAATTTGTTTGGGTTCGCCAAACCGTGTGAAGTGCATTTGATTTGGGTTTTCTTGCGACCACTCAAGCCCAGCTTTGTCGCCATAGATGCGTAAGCGCAGGCCATTTTCACAACCGACGGCCACTTGGCTGGCCCAAAGTGTGCCGCGCGCACCACCGGAAAAGCGCAGCATGATGTGTGCATTGTCGTCTACTTTGCGACCCGCTCCAAAGCTGTGCAGCTCTGCCGAAAGGGCTTCGATCTTGAGGCCGGTTACGAAGCAAGCGAGGTTGATAGCGTGTGTTCCGATATCACCGATTGCACCAGCACCTGATTTTTTGGGGTCCGTACGCCAGGAGGCCTGCTTGTGGCCTTCGGCCTCTATCGAATGGGTCAACCAATCCTGTGCATATTCCACTTGAATTAGCCGAATTTCTCCTAATTCTCCACTGGCCACCATTGCTCGTGCGTTTCGAACAAGTGGGTAGCCGGTATAATTGTGAGTTAGGAAAAAACGGGCACTGCTTTGACGTGCTGCGTCGACAATCTGTTGTGCTTCGTTTTCAGTAGCGGCCAACGGCTTATCGCAAATGACGTGAATGCCTGCGTTTAAGAAGGCCACGCAAGGAGCCGCGTGCATGTGATTGGGGGTAACAATTGCGACGGCGTCGATACCATCAGGCCGCGCTGCTTCCGCTTTGGCCATCTCTGAAAAGTTCTTGTAGGCGCGATCTTTCAAGATACCGAGATCTGCCGCGCTATCGATTGAGCGCTTTGGGTCAGACGATAAAGCTCCTGCCACCAACTCAAATCGATCATCAAGCCGTGCTGCAATTCGATGGACTGCTCCAATGAAGGCGCCTTGCCCTCCACCAACCATGCCGAGCTTTAGCTTTTTCATAAGCCTAACATTCCTTTGATCGCGGTTTCATCACGCGTGCCGCCGGCGAAGTCATCAAAGGCATTTTGTGTAACTTCGATGAGGTGTTTCTCGATAAAAGGAGCTCCTTCGGCAGCGCCTTGCTTTGGTGATTTGACGCAACATTCCCATTCTAGAACAGCCCAGCTGTCATAGCCGTATTGTGTTAGTTTGGAGAAAATTCCAGAAAAGTCGATTTGCCCATCTCCTAGAGAACGGAAGCGACCGGCTCTGTTTGCCCAGTTTTGGTAGCCGGAATAAACGCCTTGCCTGCCGTCAGGATTAAATTCAGCGTCTTTGACGTGAAACGCATTGATGCGATCATGATACAGGTCAATAAATGCGAGGTAGTCCAGTTGCTGTAGCAAAAAGTGGCTTGGGTCATAGTTGATCATTGCTGCCGAGTGGCCGCCGCAAGCATCAACAAACATTTCGAAAGTCGCGCCGTCAAAAACATCCTCACCAGGATGAATTTCAAACCCAATATCTTGGCCAAGGTCTTTGTAATGGTTCAAAATGGGTGTCCAGCGACGGCCAAGTTCGGTGAAGGCCTCTTCAATCAAGCCTTCGGGGCGTTGCGGCCAAGGATACAAATAGGGAAACGCGAGCGACCCAGTGAAGCTTACAGTATGGTGAAGGCCGAGCTTTTTACTGGCAATTGCTGCCTTTTTCATTTGGTCGACGGCCCAAGCTTGGCGTTTTGCCGGATTTCCTTTGCAAGCATCCGGCGCAAAGGCATCAAAAGCAGTGTCATAAGCTGGATTGACCGCGATCAACTGTCCTTGCAAGTGCGTGGAGAGTTCGGTGATTTCTACGCCAGCATCCGCGCAAATTCCTTTGATCTCATCGCAATAGGTGTCGCTTTCGGCGGCTTTGTTTAGATCAAAAAGGCGGGCGTCAAAGGTTGGAAGTTGAACACCTTTGTACCCGAGGCCGGAGGCCCACTTGGTTATGGTTTCAATAGAGTGGAAAGGGGCGTTATCCCCTGCGAACTGTGCGAGGAAAAGGGCGGGCCCTTTGATCTGTGATGTCACGTGGAACTCCAGATTTAATCGTCTAAGGTTACAAACTGTTCAGGGACTTCTAGGAACTGTTTTGGGGCCTGCTCTGGTGCATTTATCGCTTGGATTGCGGCTTCAGATAGGAACACCCCAGTTGCTTCGATATCTTCCTTAACAACGATAATTTCAGGGCGGATGAATTTGAGCATATGCAACCCTTCTTTGGCGACGACGTCACATTCCGTACCGACGGAACACCCGTTTCCTTCGATGCCTGCTACGACAGCCAGCGTAGAGTTCGATGACGCGGTGAGGAAGCCATCGATGGTTACGTCGTCGCGCAGCTTTTGCGAGGTCCAATCACGCAGATCCTTGTGAAACCGGTCACTATGTACCTGCTGTGCTACGTGCAGTTTGATGCCGTGACTTTCGGCTGCGCGCTTTGCACCAGTAATCATTTCATGTGCATAATTTTGAGAGAGGGGCGGGGCGACAAGCACGATATTCTTGCGACCGCGAGAAACCATTTTTGCGATAGCCATTTCAGCATAAGCAGCGTTGTCAAAATCGTAGTAAGAATGCTGATCAGACCAAATCGTGCGCCCATGGGTGGCAAAAGGAAATTTGCGCGACATAAAGAACTTTGCGCGGGGGTCTTCAGGTTGAACTTGATTGAAGATCACACAATCCGCAGTTTGATTGTCTACGATATAACGCGCTGCTCTTAGCGGGTCGTCATCCGGAAACATTGGCGTGACGTTTAGATGGAAAGGAGTGTCGCGCAAAGCGATGCCAATCGAAGTAAGCAAGCGCGCCGTCTGAGTCATCATTTCGCCTTCGGCGGACATCATCAAGCTAATGACATTTGTACGGCCTGTTCTTAAACGCACGCCAGCACGATTTGGAATATACCCAAGGTCGTCCGCAATTTGGCGAATTCGTTCTTTTGTTGCTTCGCTAATATCCGGGGCCCCGGCCAAGGCGCGAGAAACCGTTGGAACGGCCATGCCGCTTGCCTCTGCAATGGTCTTCAATGTTGGCTTCTTGTTGCGACGGGGCAATGCGACGTCAGTATTCTTTTTAATAGCCATATGTGTTTCCTCCCAAGGTGAAACCTCTCCCTTTTGCTCTTTTGGGGGCGTGGGTCCACTTTCTTAGGGTTAAACAAAAAACACTTGATTGGTCAATCTAAAACGTTATAGGTCGAACTATAACGATTTAGTTTGGGAGGACGAATCATGAATTTCACGAAGAAAATGATGACTGCCGCGCTTGCGCTCGCTGCATCTGCTGCGCATTCCGCAGACTTGGAGGTCACGCATTGGTGGACGTCTGGCGGTGAAGCGAAGGCTGCTGCGGCGTTTGCAAAGGCAGTGACTGAGGGCACGGATCATACGTGGGTGGATGGAGCTATTGCTGGCTCGGGTGGAACGGCGCGCCCGATTATTATTAGTCGTATTCTAGGTGGTGATCCTATGGCTGCAACGCAGCTGAACCATGGTCGCCAAGCGGAAGAGTTGATTGAAGCTGGCCTAATGACGGACCTGACAGAGTTGGCCGAAGCGGAAGGCTGGGCAGATTTTGTCAACCCAACTGCACTGCTGGATAGCTGTACTTTGGATGGCCGCGTGTATTGTGTGCCTGTGAATATTCACTCTGCTCAGTGGCTTTGGTTGAGCCATGATGCGTTTGAAAGCGCTGGCCTAGATGTTCCTTCAAACTGGAATGAATTTGTCGCCGCGGCCCCTGCATTGCAAGAAAAGGGCATTGTTCCACTGGCGATGGGCCAGCAAGGCTGGCAGCAGAATATTGCGTTCGCAGCTCTGACAATTGCTGTTGTTGGCGTTGATACTTGGCGCCAAGTTACTGTCGAGAAAAACGCTGATGTTGCGGCAGGGCCAGAATATGCCAAAGTGTTTGAGGCGGTCGTTGACGCGCGCAAATTGGCGGAGGACAGCAACGTTCAAGATTGGAACCTGGCTACGAATATGGTGATCACTGGTAAAGCCGGTGGCCAAATCATGGGTGACTGGGCACAGGGTGAATTCGCCATTGCAGAGCAAGTTGCTGGCGAAGATTATACCTGCTTGCCAGGCATGGGTTTGAACGAAGTTATCGATACTGGTGGTGACGCTTTCTATTTCCCAGTTGTAGATGATCTAGAAGTAAAAGCAGCTCAGCTTGAAATGGCTTCCATTCTGATTTCCAAAGAAGCGCAAGTTGCCTTTAACTTGGCAAAGGGCTCTTTGCCGGTGCGTGGCGACATTGATTTGTCCACTGCCAATGATTGTATGCAAAAAGGTCTGAAGATCTTGGCCGATGGAGGCGTGCTTCCAAGTGGTGATCAAAATCTATCTGCAGACACTCAGACCCAAATCGAAGATTTGATGGCAGAGTTCTGGGCTTCAGATATGACAGCCGAAGATGCGCAGGGGCGTTATGCTTCAATCGTGGCTGATGCCGACTAAAGACCAAGCTGGGTGCGCAGTTTTTCTGCGCCCCAGATCCTTTGAGGATACTCCATGACCTTACCCGCACCCTCTAGGACGCACCAAAAGACCAAGCGCCCAGCCCAACTGTTTCGTAACTTAAATGCAAAGTTTGCTTCGATCCCGATGATCTTGACTGCTTTGGTGGTCTTTGTCGGTGGAACGACTTGGACAGTTGTGCATTCATTCACAAAATCTCGCTTACTGCCGAAACTCGACTTTGTCGGTTTTGATCAATACGAACGCTTGTGGTCGAGCAATCGCTGGATGACTTCCGTTGAAAATTTGTTGATTTATGGGGTTTGTTCGCTGGTTTTGACCATGACCATCGGCTTCACGCTTGCGGCTTTGTTGGATCGAAAAATTCGATTTGAAGGGGTGTTTCGCACCATCTTTCTATACCCATTTGCTTTGTCATTTGTTGTAACGGGCCTAGCATGGCAGTGGATCTTGAACCCCGATTTTGGCGTGCAGAACGTTGTGCGCGGGTGGGGTTGGACGGGCTTTGCCTTCGACCCGCTGAACAACCCAGATATTGTTATCTTTGGAATTCTGATTGCCGGTCTTTGGCAAGGCACCGGTTTTGTGATGGTGATCATGCTGGCAGGGTTGCGCGGTATTGATGAGGATATCTGGAAGGCCGCCCGTGTCGACGGCATTGGAGTTGTGAAAACCTATGTCAAAGTGATCATACCCATGATGCGTCCAGTCTTCGTGACGGCTTTGGTGATCATCGCAAGTGGCATCATCAAGCTTTACGACTTGGTTGTGGCCCAAACAAACGGGGGGCCGGGGATCTCATCCGAAGTGCCCGCAAAATACGTGATTAACTACATGTTTCGGGCGCAAAACTTGGGGCAGGGCTTTGCGGCCTCAACCATGATGCTTCTCTCAGTGATCATTATTTTGGTCCCTTGGGCCTATCTCGAATTCGGAGGTAAGAAGCGTGGTTGATCTAACTTCACCTGTACATGATCGTATCGTCGATGGTCCTCGTGGCGCTAAACCTAAAAGCCGTTTGTCGCGTCGCAACATCTTCCTTTACGGAACACTTCTGCTGATCTCGGTTTACTATCTATTGCCCCTCTACGTGATGATCATGACGTCGCTAAAAGGCATGCCAGAAATTCGACTCGGCAATATCTTTTCACCTCCTGTCGAAGTCACATTTGAGCCATGGGTTAAGGCGTGGTCGCAGGCCTGCACAGGCATCAACTGTGATGGCCTAAGTCGCGGGTTTTGGAACTCGGTACAGATTTTGTTGCCATCGGTCATCCTGTCGATTGGGATCGCCAGTGTGAATGGATATGCGCTCGCCAATTGGCGCTTTAAAGGCTCTGAAGTCTTTTTCACCATCCTGATCATCGGTGCCTTTATCCCTTACCAAACAATGATTTATCCGCTGGTAATTCTGCTGCGTGAGATCAAACTGATGGGGTCGGTCTGGGGTTTGGTTCTTGTGCATTCGGTTTTTGGCATGCCGATCTTAACCCTATTATTCCGCAACTACTTCACGTCTTTGCCGGAAGAACTCTTCAAAGCAGCGCGCGTCGATGGTGCGGGATTTTGGGGAATCTATCTTCGTGTGATGCTTCCAATGTCGATCCCGATTTTTGTTGTAGCAATCATTCTGCAAGTGACCGGAATCTGGAACGATTTCTTGTTCGGAGTGATCTACACAAAACCGGAAACTTATCCGATGACGGTACAACTCAATAACATCGTGAATTCAGTGCAAGGCGTTAAAGAATACAACGTCAATATGGCAGCAACGCTGCTGACCGGACTTGTTCCTCTGATCATCTATTTCGCCTCTGGCAAACTGTTTGTGCGCGGCATCGCAGCCGGCGCAGTGAAAGGCTGATATCTAAAATGACGACGACTTCTAATTCAGTCGAGATCCGAGATTTGGATCTTCACTTTGGCGCAGTCAAAGTTCTTCAAAAGTTGAATCTTGATATCAACGAAGGAGAGTTCTTAGTGCTGCTAGGCTCATCCGGTTGTGGCAAGTCTACTTTGTTGAACTGTATCGCGGGCCTTTTGGATGTCACCGATGGGCAGGTGTTTATCAAAGGCCAAAACGTGACTTGGAAAGAACCATCAGAGCGCGGCATTGGCATGGTGTTTCAATCCTATGCGCTGTACCCGCAGATGACAGTCGAAGGTAACTTGTCGTTCGGTCTGAAAAACGCCCGCATACCAGCAGATGAGATCAAAAAGCGGGTCGCACGTGCTGCCGAGGTCTTGCAGATTGAACCTCTGCTAAAGCGCAAGCCAGGCGCTTTGTCTGGTGGGCAAAGACAGAGGGTTGCCATCGGGCGCGCCCTGGTCCGGGACGTTGATGTGTTCTTGTTCGACGAGCCTTTGTCGAACTTGGACGCCAAGCTGAGGGCGGACCTTCGGGTTGAACTTAAGCGACTGCACCAACAGCTGCAAAATACCATGATCTATGTAACCCACGATCAAGTCGAAGCGATGACTTTGGCTGATCGGATTGCCATCATGAAAGGTGGTAAGATCATGCAGCTTGCAAGTCCGGAAGAGATCTACAACCAACCGCAAAACCTTTATGTGGCCGGTTTTATCGGCAGCCCTGCAATGAACTTTATCCAGGGCACCCTTACAAATACCACCTTTGCTGCAAGCGCTTTGCAACTGCCGATGGATGACTACGCCTTTCAGAATGGGCCATCGGATGGGCCGGCAATCTTGGGTATTCGCCCAGAACACATTCTTATTGGCGAGCGCGCTGCAAGTTGCGCGGGGCAGGCAGAGGTTTCTGTCGATCTCGTCGAGGGTTTGGGGTCGGATACACTGATTTACGCAAGGTACGGAACGCAACAAATTCGCATCCGCACTGAAGGGAACAGTCGCATCAAATCTGGTGATGTCTTGAACGTCGGTTTTGATACCCGCTGTTCGTCTCTTTTTGATCCAACAACTGAAAATCGCATTTGAGCCCAGAAAGGTGACAGAAATGACTATGATCTCCTATCAATTATATGGGTCTCGCAATTGGGATCTTTCTGAGACTTTGGGCATGCTCTCTAGGGCAGGCTACAAATACGTGGAAGGCTACCGTGACCTTTTTACGTCCGAGAAAGATCTACCTAAAGCTCTGGAAAATGCGGGCATCTCGATGCCAACACTACATTTTGGTCTCGAGCAACTTGAAGCCGATCCAGACGCAGCCTTTGCCCTTTGCCGCTCTGTAGGTGCAGATACAATTTATGCGCCTTACTTAGAAGAAGCGGAACGGCCAGTGAATAGGGGAGGCTGGCTGGCATTTGCGGAACGTTTGCAAGATGCGGCAAAGCTAACGGCCGCCGCTGGGCTAAAGTTTGGCTGGCATAATCACGACTTTGAATTGGTCGACCTTGGTGAAGGGGAAACCCCGCTTGATTTACTTGCGGAAGCCGCACCTGATGTATCGCTTGAACTTGATCTGGGTTGGGTGGTGCGCGCTGGCTTAGATCCTCTTACGTTGATCGAAGCATATGGGGCCCGCATAACAGCAGCTCATATTAAAGACGTCGCCTTTGATGGCGAAAATACCGAGGAAGACGGGTGGTCTGACGTTGGCTTTGGGCAAATCAACTGGCGTCCGATCCATGCTGCTTTGCAAGAAGCGGGCGTAATTCGGTATGTCATCGAGCACGATAACCCTTCTGATCATGAGCGCTTTGCCACTCGATCTTTGAAGACAGTGAAAGACCTTTAAGGAAACATAATGAAAAAGTTGGGTGTAGGGATCATTGGGTGCGGGAGCATCTCAGCGACCTATTTAAAGTTTGGAAACATTTTTAAGTCTCTCAAAGTTCGTGCCGTGGCAGACATTAATATGGAGGCCGCTGAGGCAAGAGCCTCGGAATTTGGTGTTAAGGCGTTAACCGTAGATGAGATGTTGGCCTCCGATGAGATTGACGTCATCGTAAATTTAACCATCCCAGAGGCACACTTTGAGCTGACCCGACGGATCGTGCTCGCTGGAAAACATGCTTACTCGGAAAAACCCTTTGTGCTGAGCCTCGAAGAGGGCAAATCTCTTCGAGATTTGGCGCAAGAAAATGGTGTGTGTATTGGCTCTGCCCCCGACACTTTCTTGGGTGGTTCGCATCAACAGGCCCGCGATCTCATTGATCGGGGCGAAATTGGCCGGATTATTGGGGGAAGTTGCCATGTTATGTCTCGCGGCATGGAGCATTGGCACCCAAATCCAGATTTTTTCTTCCAGCCAGGCGCTGGGCCGGTGCTGGATCTAGGACCGTATTACATCACGAACTTGGTTCAGCTTTTAGGCCCAGTGAAAGCTGTGGCAGCGATGGCGAACGCGAGCTTTGCGACACGCCGAATTGCAAATGGTCCGCGTAATGGAGAAGAAATTCCTGTTGATACTCCGACCAATATCCACGCGTTACTAGAATTCGAAAATGGTGCGATTGTCACATTGTCATCAAGTTGGGATGTGTACCAAAACAGTCATCCAAATATGGAGTTTTATGGGACCGACGGAACCATGCAGTTGCCCGACCCCAATTTCTTTGGTGGGTCTTTGGCGATCGCCCAGCAAGATGGGCCTTTTAAGACAGTTCCTACAACGGACCATCCATTCGGAGTGCCTAATGAAGAACACGGGGATGGCCAGATGCAAGCCAATTACCGCGCAGCCGGGCTTGCTGACATGGTTGAAGCGATAGCGGAGGAACGAAAGTACCGATGCAATCTAGATCTTGCACTACATGTGGTCGATGTCATGACGTCGATTTTGAAAGCAGGTGATACACGCGCTTGGGTCTCTATGAGCACGACCTGTGATCGCCCGGAGCCAATTTCCTCCGAAGTGGCGCGAGGCCTGATAGGCTAGGCCACTTAAGCAGGTGAAATCGAATTTGCATTCGGGATCGGTTGCGCCGGTTTGCTATGGCAGATGTGAGAGCTGCTTTAAGTTAACAGTGTTTCTTAGATCGACAGCTCCTTCTTTGAAGGAGCTGTTTTTTCGAGCGGTTGTTGCTTTGAGCCTTCATTATTCTTCTTGTAGAAATTAGTCGGTTGCGACAGATTTTGTTATAAAGTAACACCCTTGTTGGCGCCTTTTTGCATTTGGAGAATATCGTTGAGCGATGCCCGAATACCCGTAACCCTGCTAACCGGTTTTCTCGGAGCTGGTAAAACAACGTTGCTCAATAGCTTGCTTAGCAACGAAGTAGGACCGCGCATTGCAGTGATCGTAAATGAATTTGGCGAAGCAGGTTTAGATCACGACTTAATCGAGACGGCCTCGGACGAGATTGTTTTGATGGAATCTGGGTGCTTGTGCTGCACAGTGCGTGGCGAGTTGGCAGATACAATTACAAATCTTCTCGCACGTAAAACTGCAGGTGATTTTGATTTCGATCGTATTGTTATCGAAACAACCGGCCTCGCGGATCCTGGCCCAATTTTGCAAACAATGTTGGTCGAGCGCGCGCTAGCCACGGGCACCCGCATGGATGGTGTTGTCACTGTGGTTGACGCAGCCAATGGTGCCACCACCCTTGATGCACAATTCGAAGCGGTGTCACAGGTCGCGATGGCTGACTTGATCGTGCTGAGTAAGACTGATCTTGCCCCGGAGAATGAAAATGCTTCAATTGAAAACCGTCTGCGTTCGATAAACGCGACAGCGCAAATTGTACGCTCGACCAAAGGGTCAGATATAGGCGCGCAGCTTTGGGGCGTGAGTGCTCTGCGCCCAGACATTCATCCTGATCAAGCCCGTTCTTGGGTGGCGCCTTCTGCTAACTCAGTGGCAAAAGACGTTTCGCTCGAGACGAACGTCGATCCGCTTGCGAACTTGTCAGGTTTGGGATCGAAATCCACTGCGCCAAAAGCGTTTACCCCGCATGATACGCGTATACAGACGGCTTCGTTTGTTTTGGATGGTCCGTTGTCTGACAAAGCCTTTGACAACTGGTTAAACGCTTTGGTTCTTAAGCGTGGGCCAGATTTGTTACGGGTGAAGGGAATTGTCTTCCTCGAAGGTATCAAGGACCCGTTTGTGTTTCATGGTGTCCAGCAGATTTTCAACCCTCCTGTCCAAGTGCGTGATTGGCCTCAGGACGATCAACGCTCTCGTATTGTCGTGATTGCACGCGACATTCCCCAATCAGAAATTCAACGCAGCTTCGATATGCTGCGCCCGAAAGCCAACTCTATGAAAGAGGTATGCCAGTGAAAGATCTAGACCGACAAGATAACCGCCTTCCGGTCACTGTACTGTCCGGTTTCCTTGGCGCGGGCAAAACAACACTTTTGAATCGTGTTTTGAATAACCGCGATGGCCGCCGCGTTGCGGTCATTGTGAATGATATGTCCGAAGTGAATATCGATGCGGATTTGGTGCGCGAAGGGACTGAACTCTCGCGCTCAGAGGAAACATTGGTCGAAATGTCTAACGGCTGCATTTGCTGCACCTTGCGTGATGACCTGCTTCAAGAAGTTCGTAATCTATCTGAAGAAAATCGTTTCGATTATTTGTTGATTGAATCAACGGGTATTTCCGAACCTCTTCCCGTTGCTGCGACCTTTGATTTCCGAGACGAAGACGGCCAAAGCCTTTCTGATGTCGCGCGCCTTGATACGATGGTCACGGTTGTAGACGCGGTAAACTTGCTTGAGGACTTTTCAAGCCACGATTTCCTGACAGACCGAGGTGAATCCTTAGGAGATCAGGATGACCGAAGCCTGGTCAGCTTGCTCACCGAGCAAATCGAATTCGCAGATGTTGTTATCCTAAACAAGGTGGATGACGCTGGTCCGGAACGAACCAAAATTGCCCGCCAGATCGTGCGCTCTCTGAATGCGGATGCAAAACTGATTGAAACCAATCATTCCGAAGTGAACGCGGATACGATTTTGGATACAGGTTTGTTTGACTTCGATACAGCGCATGAACACCCGATGTGGGCGAAAGAGCTTTATGGCTTTGCAAACCACACACCAGAGGATGAAGAGTATGGTATCTCTTCTTTCGTTTATAATGCACGCGCACCATTTGACCCCGAAAAATTACATCGAGTTTTGACGGGGCCCCTGCCAGGTGTCCTGCGTGCCAAAGGCCATTTCTGGATTGCAACACAGCCAAACTGGGCAGCGGAGTTTAGCCTTGCGGGTACATTGTCTTCGGTGAAACCTTTGGGGCAATGGTGGGCTTCCTTGCCGGAGGAACGCCTTCCAAAGCATCCAGAAGCACAAGCAGAAATTGCAAGCCACTGGGCAGAGCCGTGGGGCGATCGTCGTCAAGAACTTGTGTTCATCGGAGTTGGTCTTGAGCCAGATGTCATTCGCGAGATGCTGAATGAAGCATTGTTGGATGTTGATGATTTCCGTCCAGAAGATTGGGCAGATATGGCGGACCGTTTCCCACGTTGGGGTTAACAGGACGCATGTTGGGCTGTCGTGGCCCAACACTTAAATAAATTCGCCCCTAAGCCTGCAAAACCGTTGTTTCAGGTTCGCCGCGTTTAACGCCATTTAAGTTCGTAAAATGAACTGGGTAGGAACTGCGATATGAAAATGGGTTTTGTGGGGCTGGGCAATGTTGGTAGCAAACTTGCCGGAAGCTTACTGCGCAATGGGTTTGATCTAACCGTTTTCGATCTGAATGCGGATTTGGTTCAAAGTTTTGTGGCGAAGGGCGCAAAATCAGCGACCTCCCCAGCTGAGCTGATGAAACACTGTGATGTGGTGATTACTTGCCTTCCCTCTCCGCAGGCTTGTGCCGCGGTGGTGGAAGAGATGTTACCTCAGATCGATGACACCAAGGTTTGGATGGAAATGTCCACCACAGATGCCGCTGAGCTTCAACGCCTCGCTGGTCTGGTTTCAGAGCGTTCTGGGGCAGTAATCGAGTGTCCTGTTTCAGGTGGATGTCATCGCGCGGATACTGGAAATATTTCAATTTTCGCAGGCTGTGATCGCGAAACGTTTGAGCGAATGTTACCGATCTTAACCACATTGGGGCGTCGCGTTTTGCACACCGGTGCTCTGGGCACAGCGTCAACTTTGAAGGTCATGACCAACTATCTTGCGACAGCCAATCTTTTGACTTGTTGCGAAGCCTTAGTCACAATGAAAGCCGCTGGGATTGATCTGAATACGACATATGAGGCGATGAAGATTAGCTCTGGCACTTCTTTTGTCCATGAGACCGAAAGCCAAGTTATTCTGAATGGAACGCGTGATATTTCTTTCACGATGGATCTGGTCAAAAAGGATATCGGACTATTTCAGAAGCTGGCCGATGAATTGAAGGTGCCCCTAGAAATTAGCCCTTTGATGATCGACATTTTCGATGATGGCATCGCAAAATATGGTGATAGAGAGCTGTCACCAAATATCATTCGGCGCCTTGAGGATGCGACGGGGCTAGATGTTACCGCGCCTGGTTTCCCGCAGGAAATGGTCGACGATGAGCCCGAAGCCAAAGGTTACGAAGTTATCCCTACAGGGTTGAACAAATCTAAATTTGCCAGCTAACTGCGAAGCAGCGCTGAACCAACAGCGCTGCCCGCAACACATCTAGTTTAAACAGTGAAAGGTGGGCGGACCTTTATCTCGAGGTAATCTTCAAGGCCAAAGGTGCCTCCCTCCCTACCATTTCCTGACTGTTTATAGCCACCAAACGGCGATCCATAATCTGGTCCGCGGCCATTGATTTGGATTGTGCCAGATCGCAAGCGTCTCGCAACACGCGCAACACGGGCTTCATCTCGCGATTGGATATAGGCCGCGAGACCATAATCGGTATCGTTCGCCATACGGATCGCATCTTCTTCTGTGTCAAATGGGGTGATGACCAGAACCGGTCCAAAGATCTCTTCGCGTGAAATACGCATGTCGTGATCAACGTCGCAAAAAATTGTCGGTTTCACGAACCAACCATTCTCCAGCCCCTCTGGTTTGCCGAGGCCGCCCACAAGTAGGCGTGCGCCCTCATCTAAACCAGTTTGGATCATGGCCTGTACGCGGTTGTATTGAATTTCGTCAAACACAGGACCAATGTGATCCCCTGGCTTGCTTGGGTCATCGACCTTTTGCGATTCCGCGGCTGATTTTGCCAATTTCAGGACGTCTTCATAGCAACTGCGTTCGACCAAAAGCCGAGTAGGGGCGTTGCAGGATTGGCCTGTGTTGTAAAAGCAGTTTGCAACGCTTGAAGGCACGCTCCGCTCAAGGTCTGCATCAGCAAAAACCAGATTTGGAGACTTTCCTCCAAGCTCCAGAGTGACGCGTTTGATCGTTGACGCTGCGTCTTGTGATACCAATGTTCCGGCTCGTGTGGAGCCTGTGAAGGACATCATATCAATATCTGGGTGCCGAGACATTGCCGCGCCAACAGTTGCGCCGTCGCCTTGCACCAAGTTAAACACCCCAGCAGGATAACCCGCAGCATGAACGATTTCAGCGTAAATTTGCGCGGATATTGGTGTGTGCTCTGAAGGTTTCAAGACACAGGTTGCCCCAACTGCAAGGGCCGGAACCACCTTCAAGGCGATTTGATTTATCGGCCAGTTCCACGGTGTGATAAGACCGCAAACACCGATTGGTTCACGGCTAATAATATCACCGTTTGCCAAAGTCTCTTCGTCTTCCAAGGAGCGCATCGCTGCAATGAAGTCTTCAAGGTGCCCAAGCCCAGAATAAGCCTGCACCTCTAGAGACATAGTTGAGGGCGCGCCCATCTCAGCTGTCATTGCTTTCGCGAGATCAGGCAAACGGGCTTTAGTTTCGTTTCTAAGATTTTCAAGAAGTTCCAGGCGCTCAGCGCGGCTTGTCATGGAAAAGCTCTCAAAGGCTCGTTTCGCAGCGGCAACAGCGAGATCGACGTCTGTTGTATTACCCAACGCAACGGTGCCGATTTCAGAGGCTGTCGCGGGGTTCATGATCGGCATACTTTCAGTGCCCATAGGCTCTACCCAGGTGCCGTCGATATAGAATTTGTTCAAAGTCAGCATTTTTGCTTGTCCTATGGGGTTACTGGCGCTTGGGCCATTTCGAGATGGAGAAGATTGTCTGTGTACGGCAGCTCAGAAATCGCCGCGTCATTTAGTTCGATGCCCAAGCCAGGGGCCGTAGGCGGGATCACATAGCCTTCTTCCCAAGTTATCCCACCTTTGACCGCACTCATGTAGGGACCATCAAAGGTTCCAATGCTTTCCAAGATTAAGAAGTTAGGGCTACAGGTTGCGATCTGGATATTGGCAGCGGCAACAATGGGGCCGCAATATAGATGTGGTGCGATTTGCGCGGAACGAGTTTCCGCCATTGCGGCAATTTTCTTCGCCTCGAGCAAGCCGCCCACTCGCCCAGAGTTGATTTGAAGAATAGAGGCCGCGTTGGTTTCGAGCAGGCGTGCGAATTCGTGTTTGGTGCAAAGACGTTCACCTGCAGCAACTGGAATTGATGTAAACGCAGCAACTTGAGCCATATCTGAAGGGTTCTCAGGTGGGATCGGTTCTTCAAACCACAGCGGATCAAAGGGTTCTAGCGCACGTGCCAACCGCTTGGCGCCGGACACAGTAAATTGGCCATGAGTGCCAAACAAAAGGTCAGCCTTATCGCCGACTGCGTCGCGAATTCTTTTACAGAAATCTACACTTAGCGAAATATCTGCAAGTCTAGGCTGGCGCCCATCAAATATTGAAAAAGGCCCTGCTGGATCAAACTTAACGGCTGTGAAGCCTTGCTCAACCATGGAAACGGCGACCTCAGCTGCAATTTCAGCATTGTTGTACGCGTTGGGGAGGTCTGGGTCGGGATAGACATCTCCGCTAGGCGGATAGATGTAGGAATAACTGCGCAAGCGCTCATTTACCTTTCCACCCAACAGATCATAAATCGGCTTATCTGCTGCTTTACCGATAATGTCCCAACATGCCATTTCAAGGCCGCTAAAGACTCCCATCACACTTACATCGGGGCGCTGCGTAAACCCCGCTCCATAGGACTTTCGGAACAAGGTTTCGATGTTATGCGGATCGGCCCCTTCAAATTGGCGTGCGAACATGTCTTGCGCCATTGCGCAACAAACGTCTGGGCCAAACGTAGCATTGTAAATTTCTCCGACTCCAGAAATGCCGCAGGCAGTTCTTAGTCGAATGATAATAAAGTAACGTCCTCCATGTCGTGGGGGCGGGTTGCCAACGACAAAGGTTTCTAATGTTTCGAGCTTCAAAGAGCGTCCTCCAAAATGAGATCTGCAGCACGTAAAGCGAGCATCATAGTTGGCGCGTTTGTGTTTCCTGACGTGATGTTTGGAAAGGCTGAGGCATCAACCACTCGCAAGTTTTTCACACCGTGAACACGCAATCTGGAATCCAGAACTGAATCTTCCGCACCGTTCCCCATTCGGCAAGTGCAGGTGGGGTGAAAAACTGTTGAAGCCCGATTGCGGAAGTCTTCAAGTAAAGCCTCGTCGTCCAACGCCAGTAGGTCAGGGGACTTAGCTTGTTTTGTAACCCGTTTCAGGCTGTCTGAAAGGGCGTATTTTTGCAGCATCTTACTGCCGGCTAAAGCCTTCGCCCTATCTTCTTCGGTAGAAAGAGAATTTGGCATAATCTTCGGGTTTTGTTGAGGAGCTGCCGAAGCGATTTCGATTGCTCCGGTGCTGGTCGGTCGACATGGTTGTGCAGAAATTTGGTACCCGGACGGGCGCCCCACAATTGTTTTTCCAAGTGCAGAAACTGAATATGAGATCGGATTGAAATAGAGTTGTAAATCCGGTGTTGCTATCTTGGCGTCTGAGCGGACAAAACCACCAACTTGGTTCACAGGTACAGATAACGCGCCTCGACGTGTTAGGCTGTATTTCAACCCCGCGTTTGCCTTGCCGATGAAACGACCCAATGTATGGTTCAATGTGCGCGTTCTGGACAGGAATTGGTAGGAAATAGCCAAGTGATCCTGCAGGCCACGTCCAACTTGTGGCAGGTGGTGCTTGACGCGGATTCCGTATCGTTTCAAAAGTTCAGCGGGGCCAAAGCCTGAAAGCTGCAGAAGCTTCGGTGAATTTACCGCTCCAGCACTTAAAATGACCTCTTTTCGGGCAAAAATCGAAAGTGTTTTTCCTCTTGTCTGGCATGCCACCCCGGTCACCTTAGCGCCATCGCTCAGCAAGCGGTCGACGTTTGTACTGCGCATGACTTTAAGGTTTGAACGGGTTTGGGCGGGTTTGAGAAACGCATCTGCCGCCGACCATCGCACTCCATTGCGCACTGTACTGCGATAAAAACCCAATCCGTCGACGTTTGGCTGATTCAAGTCTCGTGTAATGCCATGTCCCAAATCTTGCGCGGCACTTAAAAAATTATCTGAAAAGGGTGACATTTGGTCCGTTAGCTCTGAGACCCAGACCGGCCCTGTTCCCTTTGTCTCTATGCCGTTGCCCGAAATTTCACATTGTGTCTCAAGGCGTTCGAAAACCGATCGCACAGATCGCCAGTTCCAGCCGGTTGCGCCGGCGGCTTCCCAGTCCTCAAAATCACTTGGTAGGCCGCGCATATATGCCATTGCGTTGATCGAGCTTGATCCGCCAATCAACCGTCCTCGTGGCCAAGAAATTGAGCGCGCATTCAGCCCTGCATCTGGGTCTGTTTTGTACCCCCAATTCACCGCAGGGTTGTTGACGTTAAACGCATAGCCAATCGGAATTTTGACCCAAAGCCTCGTATCCGTCCCGCCGCTTTCCAATAGTAAAACTGAAAAACGCCCACAGCTGCTTAATCGATCTGCCAGAACGCAGCCTGCAGAGCCGGCACCCACGATCACATAGTCAAACTCTAAGGTTTCCATGATTTCCCTAACCTCGCGAAACCGCAATGTGCAGCGGTTTAAGAGGCTGGATCAAACAATCACATTTGTGGCTATGGGGTGGTTTTATTTAACCATTTTTCCTTGTGCCATAAGTGCGGCTGTGTCACCGGTTGGGAGCACTAAGGGAAAATAGTGATGAGACGCCTGCCGCATTCGACTTGGTTACGTACTTTTGAAGCCGCTGCGCGCCATAGTTCATTCGCCTCTGCGGCCGAGGAACTAGGTTTAACGCCTGCTGCTGTAAGCCAGCAAATGAAGCTCTTAGAAGAGACGCTGGAAATGAAGTTATTCAAGCGCCTTCCAAAAGGAATTGAGTTAACCGATATCGGCCAAGCTTATGCGCAGCCCGTTCGAGCCTCGTTTCAGCAACTGCAAACGGCGACCAATGATCTGTTTAAACCTAGGAAAAAAACGCAACTCCGCGTTCGCGCATCTATTTCTTTTGGTGTCTTGGTACTCGCGCCGCGCTTAGCAGAATTTCGCGCCTTGTATCCTGAAATTGATGTCGTGCTCTCAACTACTGTTTGGTCCGATCGGATGACGGATGCGACCATTGATGTGGATATCCGGTACGGGAATGGTGATTGGAAAGAACCTGAGGTGCTTTCGCTGGGGGTCGGGCAGGCCACTTTTGTCTGCAGTCCTAAGGAGGCAACCTTAATACGGCGCAATATCAATAGTTTATGTAGCTCTGAGATTGTCCCAATCATTGGCTCAGAGGGCGACTGGCCAAAGATGTTCAAAGCCTTAGGGGTAGAGGGACAACCTCCAGAGGCTTGGATGACAGTGGATTCTTCATTGCTGGCGCTGGAGTGTGTAGCAAGTGGGCGCGGGGTTGCCATCGTGAACAAGATGTTCGCTCGAAGCTATCTAAAAAGTGGGGCGCTTATGGAGCCCTTTAAGACGAGCTTAACATTGCAAAATAACTTCTTTCTGGTGTCTCGCGCTAAGTCGGAAAAGGCACAACAGATAGAAAAGTTCTATGAGTGGTTGAAGCCTGTTGCGACGGACTTGGCGCTTTGACAGTGAGATACAATTCAAAAATACGGTTCTAATCCTTAATCGCCTCTTAGACGTAGAAAAGGTCCTGGATCGGTTTTCAATTGGTGCTTGCGCGTGTTGGAACGCAGATTTTAAGGCTCTTTTCCAATCTCGCGAAGAGTAGTCTTCTTTATGGATTGGGCTGTCATCTGTCGAAACACGGCTAGAGTTGCCCTAACAGACGCGACATGATCCCCTCGATAGATCGGTTGAATTTGTGATGGCGAGCGGGCAAGACTTCATAATGCGAACGACGTATCTTTTCTTGATGGCATGTGCTTCAGTCTTGTCTGCCCTACTTTTCTGGGGTTCGTTTAGCTATTTCCAGTCTCAAGAAATTGACAAGGCCGAAGCGAGGCTCACGCTTTATCGCAGTGCATTGGTCGCAGAGTTGCGCCATTTTTCGCATCTACCATTCTTACTGTCTTTAGACCCAGTCGTGACAGCGACTCTCGCAGGAGGGGCACCTGAAGTTCTGGATCGAAGGCTTGCACGTTTCGCGCAGAGCGCAGGAATTGATGCCATCTATCTGATGGATGCAACCGGTCTGACAATCTCTGCGTCGAACGCTCGATCAAATCCAAGCTTTAAAGGGCAGAACTATGCCTTCAGACCTTATTTTAATGAAGCAAAACAAGGCGAGCTTGGTGAGTTCTATGGCATCGGGGCAACGACCGGTCAGCCAGGATACTTTTATGCAATAACAGTTCAACATCCCAATGGAGAAGATGATGGGGTGATCGCGATCAAGATTGATCTGTCGGCTGTGCAAGAAAGCTGGCAGTCATCTGGCGAACAAATTGTTTTGGCAAATGCTGATGGCGTAGCGCTTCTCGCCTCTGACCCGAATTGGCGTTACCAAACGTTGAAACCACTCACTTTTGCGCAACGAGAACAGATCGTTGCTTCACGCCAATTTGCGGATGAACCGCTGGAAGCTCTCGGGTGGTCCTTTGATCACGCAAGGCAGACAGCACGGATTGATAGTGAACGCGTGCTGTATATTCACACCAGCGATTTACCTAACAGCTGGTCTTTGCATTTCTTTGTTCCAGACGATGTGGCCTTAACACGCGCGTGGCTGACCACGGGCGCGTTTCTTGTGGTTTTGATGAGCGCGTTCATCGCGTTTCAGCTTTTTCGGGTGCGTCGTATCGGTGCTGCTTTGCAGCGATCTGAGAAAGAAGAGGCTTTATTGCGTCAGGCGAATGATCGCTTGGAGGTCGAAGTCGAAGTTCGCCGTGCCGCGGAACGCAACTTGCAAAAGACCCAAGTGGAATTGGAGCGGGCAGGGCGCTTAGCAGCGCTTGGGCAACTTGCTTCTTCTGTGACACACGAGCTTGGGCAGCCTATTGCTGCAATGCGCAATCAGTTGGCGGCCGCTGAGATGACGTCGGGAACCTCTCCGCTGACAACGAAAATGGAGGGGCTTGTGGGGCGAATGGAAAGTATCACAAAGCAGCTGAAGTTTTTCTCACGCAAAGGGCGGGACAAATTTGAGCTGGTGGATCTGCAGGATGTTATGGATAGCGCATTGGATTTGCTGGAGCCTAACATTACTCATTGCTCGGCGACTGTGAACCTGGAGCGACCAGAGGGCCCAATGGTGGTAAAAGCCAATCGATTGCGGTTAGAACAGGTCATGACAAATATCGTTCGCAACGCTTTGGATGCAATCGAAGACGAGGAAGCCCGCGATATAGAAATCGCGATGGGACAGACCGATTCTCATGTTTGGTTTTCAGTGGCGGATACTGGACACGGGCTTGGCGGTAAGTCTTTTGACGATTTGAACGAACCGTTTGCGACGACGCGTGAAAGTGGTCGTGGCATGGGCCTTGGGCTGACCATTTCAGCTGGAATTGTATCGGATCATGATGGAACAATTTCCGCAGACGATCGACCCAACGGAGGAGCTATATTTCGGATCGAGCTACCGCGAGCAGAAAGGAGCGATCTAGAATGAGCACAGCACGCGTACTTATCATCGACGATGATCGTATGATGCGAAATTCACTCATTGACCTGATCGAAGCTGCTGGTTGGACAGCCAAAGCTCTGGCGCGCGCGACCGATGCTGCTCGATGGATCACTCAATTTCA
This sequence comes from uncultured Paracoccaceae bacterium, assembly GCA_947499725.1. Classification (GTDB taxonomy): domain Bacteria; phylum Pseudomonadota; class Alphaproteobacteria; order Rhodobacterales; family Rhodobacteraceae; genus Cognatishimia. The sequence goes on from CANMPK010000003.1 coordinate 155,799, forward strand.
GCCTGATGTCATACTGTCTGATGTGCGTATGCCTGACATGACTGGGCTTGAGTTGCTTCGAAGCCTGCAAGCCGCTCCGCCCGTCGTTCTTATCTCTGCGCACGGTGACATACCTACGGCAGTCGAGGCTATGAACGACGGTGCATATAGCTTTGTGGAAAAACCTTATGATCCAAAGCGACTTCTTTTGATCTTGTCCCATGCCGCCAAGCAGCACCAGATGCAAGAAAGCAATCAACGCCTTAAAGCACGGCTTCAGCAGCTGTCCGGTGTCGATCGCGTGCTAATCGGGCAGACCCCCACAATGGTAAGCTTACGCGAGAAAATCGCTATGATAGCGCAGACGCGGGCTTCGGTTCTAGTACGGGGTGATACCGGTACGGGCAAAGACCTCGTGGCGCGTGCGCTACATGACATTTCCGACCGATGTGATGCCCCGTTCGTGGCGATCAACGCCGCGCAATTGAACGCAGCACAGCTTCCTTTGATCGCGCAAAACGCGTCTGGGGGGACCTTGTTTTTAGATGAAATCTGCGCCTGCCCAGCTGACATTCAACCCATTTTGCTGCGTCTGATTGAGGCGCAAGAAATCCTTCCAGATGGGGCCGGCGCGCCGGTTAAGGTCGACTTGCAGATCATCTCGGCCACAAATGAAGACACAGCTCTTGCGGTCACGCAGGGGCGGTTGCGTCAGGATTTATTATTCCGACTAGAAGGCTTCGGCCTATCTCTCCCGCCTCTTAAAGCTCGATTGGATGACATTCCCCTGCTGGCGCATCATTTCATCACGCGCGCGGCGTCTGTTCACGGTACAAAGCAGCCAGAATTGACTGATGCCGACCTTGCTGCATTGATTGCACATTCATGGCCTGGGAACGTGCGGGAACTTAGAAATGTTGTTGAACGCTTTGTAATCCTGGCACAGCACGGGCAAGGAGAGATGTCAGACGCAATGCTGATGGCGGATGGTGCCGCGCCGCGATTGCCAGGGCTACGCGAAGCTGTTGCTGCCTTTGAACGTCAGATGATCGGAAAGGCCATTCAAGCGAATGAGGGTCGAATGGATGCCGCCGCGGATGATTTGGGCATCGGCCGCCGTACTTTAAACGAAAAGATCGTCAAGCTTGGCTTAGATAAGGACGCCCTTTTGTAGCCCTGCGGAAATCCGCAGGGCTCTTAATCATCGAAGAGCGGTTTTCTTCATGAGTCCTGATCGAAAAGATCTGTTTAAATGCCTCCACAATGTTTTTGGGAGGAAGCTAAACATGAATAAATATCTTAGCCGCGCGGCTGTGTCCGCGATCGTTGTCGCCTTTGGAGCAGAATCTGCCATCGCAGAAGAGTGGAATGTATCGCTTTGGGGCAAACGCCGTGCCTTCACCGAACATGTCGAAAAGCTCGCTGAACTGGTCAGCGAAAAGACAGGCGGTGAATTTACTCTAAACATCAGCTACGGTGGTCTGTCCAACAACCGCGAAAACCTCGATGGCATTTCGATTGGTGCGTTTGAAATGGCGCAGTTCTGCGCGGGCTACCACCGTGACAAGAACCCATCCATTACTGTTTTGGAACTGCCATTCCTTGGCGTTTCTTCACTGGAACAGGAAATTGAACTCTCCATGGCCGTCTATCAGCACCCAGCTGCTGTGGAAGACCTAGGTCGTTGGAACGCGACTTTGTTGATGCCATCGCCACTGCCACAATACAATATCGTCGGTATCGGCGAAGCGCCTAGTACACTGGCGGATTTCGAAGGATTGAGCGTACGTGCAACAGGCGGTATCGGCGCTGCAATGGAAACGGTTGGCGCAGTGCCGACGTCCATGTCCGCTTCTGAGGTACGTCAAGCGATGGACTCTGGTGTGGTAAAAGCAGTCGCCTTCGCGCCACACGCCCATATGTCGTTCGGCACGATTGAAAACGGTACTTGGTGGACCGAAAACCTAAACCCTGGCACCGTAAACTGCCCTGTGGTTGTGAACAGTGACGCGCTGGATGGTTTGTCTGATGCGCACCGTGAAGCCCTTCTTGGGTCTGTTGATGAAGCGTTGGATCACTATGTTGCCAACTACAACGGGGCAACAATGGAAGCTTGGCAGCCAGCACTTGATGAGCGCGGCATTGAGGTGGTTTCCTTCTCAGACGAAGAAATTGCTGCCTTCAAAGAAGCGGCCGCTGCACCTGCTGCAGCTGCGTGGATTGAACAGAACACGGCTGCTGGCCTACCAGCGCAGGTTTTGTACGAGCTTGTCACTGGCATGATTGCGAACGACGGTTAATCTTACTCCCTGAGCCTCGCGCGATTTACCGCGCGGGGCTTGTTCTTTTTCCAATATTTAGGTGATGTGATGGCAACTGCCACCCTTGTGCAAAGCGACGACAGTACGCTTAGCAAACTAGATATGGCGTTTCTGCGCCTTGAAACATTCTTAGCGCTGCTGAGCGGGCTGGCTGTCTTTTCATTGATGGTGCTTGCCGTGTTTTCGGTTAGTGGCCGTAACCTGATGAATGCACCGCTTCCAGGCTATGTGGACTGGATCGAACAGGCCATGCCGCTGATTGCGTTCATGGGTATCTCTTATGTCATGCGCGAGGGTGCGCACATTCGTATGGACATCGTAGTTGGTCAACTACGCGGCCGTGCTTTGTATGTTGCAGAACTGATCACGACACTCGCGGTCTTGCTTCTTATGGTCCTATTGGTTTGGGGCACTTGGGCGCATTTCGCACGCAGCTTTGATTTCGGCGCCCCTCTATGGAGCCGCGATAGTTCGATGGATATTGCTTTGCCGATTTGGCCTGCAAAGCTCTTAGCGCCAATTGCCTTTTTCGTCATGTGTTTGCGGCTTTGCCTACAAAGCTGGGCATACCTACGCGGCATCGTGACTGGTCACACGGTTGCTATCCCCACAATCGCAGACGCTGCAAAACAGGCGCAAATGGAAGCCGAACAATTGGACGAGGATAAATAATGGAACCGATTGATATTGGCCTATGGGTGACGGGCGGCATGCTTGTCATGGTGATCATGGGAATGCGAGTGGCCTTCGCTGCTGGTTTGGCCGGTATGCTAGGCTTGATCTGGATTTTTTGGGCCAAGAAAGACTATGGCGTTGATGATTTCGGTTGGGCGCTAGGCGTCGCCGTGAAGACGGCAGGCCAAGTGCCGCACTCCAAGGTATCCTCACAAGCGCTGTCCTTGATCCCGACCTTCATTTTGATTGGATACCTTGCCTACTACGCAGGTTTGACCAAAGCGTTGTTTGAGGCCGCAAAGCGTTGGATCGCGTGGGTCCCTGGCGGGCTGGCCGTGTCTACTGTCTTCGCCACTGCCGGATTTGCCGCTGTTTCTGGCGCTTCTGTTGCCACCTCAGCTGTGTTCGCCCGCATTGCGATCCCTGAGATGTTGAAAATCGGCTATAACAAGCAATTCGCGGCTGGAGTCGTCGCTGCTGGGGGCACTTTGGCTTCGCTCATTCCGCCTTCTGCGATCTTGGTGATTTATGCAATTATCGTGGAGCAAGACGTAGGCAAGTTGCTATTGGCTGGCTTCATTCCTGGGGCGTTCTCGGCGATCATTTACGCTGGCCTGATCATTGGCATGGCTCTAACCATCAAAAATTTTGGCCCACCAGTAAGCGGATACACGTGGAAAGAACGTTTTGCATCTTTACCACCTGCGCTGCCAATCGTTTTCGTTGTCCTAACCATCATTTGCTTTGTCTATAATCCCTTTGGTGGTGACGCCTGGGGCACGCCGACAGAGGGTGGTGCCATCGGTGCCTTCGTGGTGTTCCTTATGGCGCTTTACCAAGGAATGCGCTGGCCTCAATTGCGCGACGCGCTGCTGGAAACCGCGAAACTCAGCGTCATGATCTTTACGATCATTTGGGGTGTTCTTATCTATGTGCGCTTTCTTGGTTTCGCAGACCTGCCCGGTGCATTCTCGGATTGGATCACATCCTTGACGATGTCCCCAATGCTTATCTTGATTTGCATCCTGCTTGCATATGCGGTGTTGGGCATGTTCATGGATGCCATCGGAATGTTGCTGTTGACCCTGCCAGTTGTTTATCCAGCCGTTATGGCGCTCAACGGGGGAGAAGCCGTATCGGCCGCTGAAAGCACATTCGGCATGTCTGGCCCAATGTGTGCAATTTGGTTCGGGATTCTTGTCGTGAAAATGGCTGAGTTCTGTCTTATCACGCCACCAATCGGTTTGAATTGTTTCGTGGTTGCTGGTGTCCGTGACGATCTGAGCGTGCAAGACGTGTTCAAAGGCGTGACCCCATTCTTCATCGCAGATGCGATAACGATTGCGCTTTTGGTGGCCTTCCCGTCCATTGTACTTTGGTTGCCGAGTTTGGCGTAAGCACCTAGCTTGAAATAGCTTTAAAGGAGAGAGCAGTAGGCAGGGAGGAAACCAAAACGCCTCATCTAGCTCTCTCCTGATCTGCAAATAAGCAACAAGCACATTTTGCTACTTAATGCAGGTTTCTTGCCCCCAATGTGCGCCATGGCTACGAAATTATTCTCGTAAATTGTCCCAGTAGCCGATCAAGATGCCGGCGTCTGCTTCTGTATTGGCGCTTGCGTTCAGATCGTGCTCTGACAAAGTCACGCGGTTTTTTCGGCTGATCAAACGTTCGAAAAGACGCGTCTGGAGCTGGCTACGCACCTCTTCGTAGTTTGGATCTCGACCAAGATCGACAAATTCGCTTGGATCGTTCTTCATATCAAAGAGTTGTGGCGGGAAACCGGTGAAATACACGTATTTCCAACGTTCGGTTCGGATCATATAGGCGCGTGAGTCATCCGCGCCGGTTTCCAAAAAACTACGGGCCGAATAGAGGGAATAGTCAATTTCCGAAAAGGCTGCCTCTCTCCAATCCTCGGGGTGGTTCCCGTGAAGCGTGTCTTGCAAAGAGCGCCCTTCAATCCGATGATATGCCGGCTCTCCGCCAACGGCTTGGACAAATGTGGGAAGCAAGTCGATGGCTTCCACCATGGCCGTTGAAACCGTCCCGCGCGTCACATCCGCCTCTTCGCGAGGGTCGTATACGATGAGCGGGATGCGGGCTGAACACTCATGGAAGAGTTCTTTTTCACCCATCCAATGGTCGCCTAGGTAGTCGCCGTGATCTGAGGACATGACGATCATTGTATCCTGGTCTCGCCCTGTTTCTTCCAGCCAGTCAAAGAGGCGCCCTAAATGATCATCAATCTGTTTAATTAATCCCATATAGGCGGGCATCACAGTTTCGCGGACATTTTCTTTGGAGAACGCCTTCGACACTCGAGAGTTTTGGAAGGCATGGAAGACGGGATTGGCGTTTTCGGTTTCTCGGTCATCGCGATGAACAGGCAGCCATGTGTCTGGTCCATACATGTTGTGATAAGGTGCAGGCGCGATGTAAGGCCAATGCGGTTTGATGAAACTCAAATGACATAGCCAAGGTTTGCTACCTTGGTCCTCTATGAACTCCATGGCTCGGTTGGTCATGTAAGCAGTTTCAGAATGCTCTTCTTTCACCCGAGCTTCCAAATTGGAATTTTTCAAAAACCAACCTGATTTGATCTCGCCATCCATGCTTTCGGCGGAATTGGCAAAGTCATGCCAAGGGTTTTCGCCCTCATATCCTTGCGCTTTGAGCCAATCATTGTAGCGCAGTTTCTTACCGCTGCCTTCGAAGCTCTGGTCCGGATGCAGGCCATCATCGCGCTCAAAGGGATCAAAGCCTGGCTGTAGCTCGCGTTTTCCGAGATCACTTTCAGGGTCAAGACCAAGATGGTTCAAGCTTTCCCGATCAGGAAACAAATGCGTTTTTCCGACGACCGCCGTCGTAACGCCGAGAGGCCGCATGTAGTCGCCAATGGTGCGCTCACCAATCGATAGTGCAACGTGGTTCCATGTCGCGCCATGGCTGAAGACAGTGCGCCCTGTATAAAACGATGCACGACTAGGACCGCACACCGGAGATTGGACGTATGCGCGATCAAACCGAACACCCTTTGACGCAAGCCGGTCAATGTTTGGTGTATCCAAATGAGGATGCCCGTAGCAGGACAAGTAGTCCCACCGAAGCTGGTCAGCCATGATGAAGAGAATATTCTTAACAGGAGTCATGCAACCCTCCGATCATTCAATGGGGACCAAGTTTGCTGGTTCAATGCTGGATCAGTAGCGCGCATCGGGTGCACCAGCGAATGGATCGATAGGAGATGATGTGTTCCATTCACGACGCCCGAGCATCAAATCCAAGACCGCGTGCTGCATATCATCCATCGTGGCATAAGCGTTGATATACGTGGGCATGCGCGGCGCTCCGTAAAGGAAGTACGGATAGCCAAATGATATCATCGCCGTTGGCACGTGATGCCAGGTCCGCTGCATAGAAGCACGGAAGTTTTCCGTTAGGCGTGCCCAATCCAGGAAGATGTGGCCCCGGGTCAGTAAGGTTTCCTCGCCCAGAAGATAAAGCACCAAATCGGCTTCATCGGTATCAATTGGTTCCGCTTTTGGCTGCATCGTCACATCAAAACCTTCGTCGCGGAGCAAGTTAGGGAAGATGAATTCGAGACTTTTTCCCTGAAGTGGTTCGATAATGCCCGATGTAACGATTGTGATGCGTTTATGTTTCAAACGGTCAAGCGGCAGCAAGTTCTGCGTGTCTTTCACCAAGGTCGGTGCTCGGTGGTGAATAGCCTTTGCTTGGGCTTTGTGGGCGGCATAATCAACAACGGGAGACGGTTTCGACTGATGCAGTCCCAGCTTTGCCTTGAGGCCTAAGAGGCGCAATAGTGACATGTCTAGCTCTTTGGCGTTCAGCTCTCCGGTCTTTGAGGCGTGTTCAACAGCTGAGATTTCTGCTTCAGGGTCGCTGGTCATTAAGATCATGTCACAGCCCCCCTTGAGTATCTCAACTTTGCTTTGAGGCGACGGTACAAAGGACGTGATCCCTGCCATCTCGCTGGCATCAGAGACAATCACTCCGTTGAACCCCAGCTCCCCTCGTAACAAGCTCAGATTTAAATGGCGGCTGATCGAAGCGGGCCGATACAGTTCAGCCCCCGTTTCTCCGGATTGTTCAGCATAGGCAGGAAAAGCAATATGCGCGGACATGACCGAAAGTGCCCCTGCGTCGATGCATTCTTTGTAAAGACGTCCGAAAGTGCGGTGCCATTCTTCAATAGGCAGTGGGTTGATCGTTGTCATCAAATGTTGATCACGGTCGTCATATCCTTCGCCTGGCCAATGCTTAATCGTTGCTGCGACGCCATTGGCCTGAAACGCTTCGATTTGCGCAAGCGAATGCCGGAGAATACAGTCCGGATCTGAACCAAATCCGCGCGTGGCGACAATCGGGCTGCGCCATGCATGGTTGATGTCCAGGACGGGCGTGTAGGACCAGTTAATGCCAGTGTCTTGGCCTTCACGGGCCAAAATCTTCGAAACTTCCGCCGTGGTTTCCAGATCATCAATCGCAGCCAATGCGAGAGGATTGGGCACTGGCGTGCCGTAATTTAAGCTCATCCGAGAGCCTTCTAGGTCGGCTGAAATCAACATCGGAACGTCAGAAGCCTGTTGTAAGGCATCGATCCTTCCGCGCTCTTTGTCGCGATCCGTGCCCATGATCCGAATGATACCACCCGGTTTGAATGACATCAGGTGCTCAAATTCGCCCGGACGGTCCCCGTCGGAACGAAAACAAAATAGCTGTGTGATCCGCTCGCGTGCGTTCAGGCTTTCGAAGGTGTCCTTCACCCAAGAGAGCGCTTCGTCGTCCAGCGAAAAGGGGGGGTGCTTCAGAAGGCTATCGTCATACATGCGTTTCGTCCTTGAAAATCTTGTCGAGAACTCTGAGGTCCTCTGGCGCGACGGCTGGCAACATGACGGCAAGTTGCCAAACAGTGAGGTGTGCGAAACGTTGCAATATAGGGGCTTGAGAAGGCAGGCAGAGAGTCTCTAGCGCCAGTGCTTTTGCCGCCGGTCCGAGTTCAGAAATCGGCGTGTTGATCGTTTCCCCAAAGCCATTTTCGGGATGTTTTCTCCAATCGCAGTTGTCCGCTTTTACGACCTGATCCGCTTGTGTTTTCACCAACAGATCGGCTTTTGTGACCGGCCCTTTTGTAGGCAATCCAAGTCGATCGTATTGTTCGCTTGGCGCTTCTGATTGGCGCATAAGGTCCACCAGCATTTGAGCCATGCGCATTTCGATAGCGTCATCTTGTATCGGCGAGATCTGGAATGGATCGGCTTCAAGATCGTACAGCCGGGTCCCAAAATGAAACGGATTTCCAATTGCTCTCGCCTTTGTCTTCAACACGGGCGTGTGTTTTGTGAACCCAGTTCCTTTGCAAAGTTCAGCATCTTTGAGGTCTGCGACAAGAAACCGATGATCCATCCGAGTGGGCATCAACGTATAGTCAAATAGGGGTCCGTTTTCGACACTTTTGCTGGCGCGCATATAAACATATCGACCGTCGGTAACATTCACATGCCCGCCGTGGACACCGAACAAAACAGCATTTCTTTGCGAGCCATTCTGTAGCGATTTTAGCAGGCTAACGCCCTGCATATCGGCGGTGGGCGGTAGGTCGAAAATGTCCAGAAATGTCGGAGCGAAGTCGATAGTTTGCACCAACGCGCTGGAACGTGTGTCGGCTTCCTTGAGGCGCGGAGACCAAAGGTAAAGTGGGGTATGAACAATCTCTTGATACCATGGCATTACGTTTTTGCCGTACCACTCCCTCTCGCCGAGGAGCAGTCCGTGGTCAGTACAAACTATTAGGGTGGTATCGGCCCACATGTCATTGGCATCCATAACATCCAGCAAGCGCCCAAGTGACTGATCACACATGGTAAGCAGACCACGATAGCTTGATCTCAGTTTTTCAACATCATCGTCGCTTTCAATAACCGGGCGATAGTCTGGCCAATCAAAGTGGGGGCCATCAAAAGGGCCAACCTGATCGGCCACCTCAGGAGAACAAAAGAACGGCTCATGGGGGTCGAAACACTCGATTTGCAACAGCCAATTCTGAGCGTCTTTGTTCGTTTCAATGAAGTCCAAGCCTGCCGCCATAGTGCGATTTTGCGGGTGGCTTTCGTTGGTTTTCATATAGCGACGGTTTATCCAATCTTGCCGCCAAAGTTTGCCGCGGCGCCAAGATAGGCTGTCAGGTGTGTCTGTTGGCTCAACAACACCTTTCCAGGCATCACCTTCTTGACCACGAAAGAACTCGTAGGAGTTAAACCGATTGTGATATGTGGCGCCGCCGTCTTCCCAATAGTGCTGATGATCGGTCACCAAATGGCAATAGACCCCAGCTTGCTTGAGCAGTTCAGGTGCCGAGTCATCAAACGGTTCCAACGGCCCCCAAGACCGATGCAAAAAATTGTAACGCCCTGTGTGCATGTCGCGACGTGCCGGCATGCAAGGCACTGACCCAACGTAGCAATTGTCAAACGAAGTGGTCTTTTCTTGGAGCCGTTTGAAGTTGGGTAGATCCTTTACGTCGTCATTCCACGTCGGCAGAAACTTCCGGTTCAAACTGTCAAACATCAAAACAATAGCACGCATAGGCTCGTTTTTCCTTCAGCGCATGTAAGGCTGCAGCAAGGCAACAAACTTCGTAATGGTGCCCGGGCGATCCACAGAGTTTGGGTCCATCAACCACTGTAAACGCAAGCCATCAGCCAAGCCGATGGCCGCTCGTGCGATATCCTCGACAGAAACTTCCTGCGGCAACTTATCTAGATCGATAAGCTTGCTTATTTCCTCTGCGCCACGGCGCACCATCTGATCATAGTGGTTTACGAACCAATCTTTGGAAGGATTGTCATCAATCAGGCTTTCGCCGGAAAGGATGGTAAACAATTGGACCATTTCTGGATTGCGTTCATTTTCGCGAAGTGAGGCGACAAAGCTTTCAAAATAGTTCATGCCAAGCTGTTCGCGCCGTTCAACGCTTTTGTGGAACATGTCTTCGCGTTGTTCCAGCATCCCCATTAGAAGCGCGTTTTTGGATGGGAAATGATGCAACAGCCCTGCTTGTGTCAGCCCCACTTCATTCGCGATATCGGCCAGTGAAACTGTATTAAATCCCCCGCGCGCAAAAAGGCGTGTTGCGACATCTAGGATCAGTCGGCGGCGTTCTTCACCTTTAGGGCTTTTTCGACGAGCAATCTTATTCATTTTAGTGCTTCCGTGGTCATCGCTTTTGTCACATCTTTCCAGTGATGGCAGGCCGAAAGCCGAGCGTCACCTGCATCGATTAGCTTTGGATCCAGATCAACGCAACTCTGTCGGCCGTTCGCATAAACTGGGCCCATAGGGCAGCGGGTGCGGAAACGGCATCCAGACGGTGGGTTCGCAAGGCTTGGCATATCACCCGTCAGGACAATGCGTTGAGTTGGGTCAACATCGATGTCCGCTGTTGGTATCGCAGAAAGAAGCGATTTTGTGTAAGGGTGGTTCGGGGCGTTATAGATCTGATGCGCCGCCCCGGTTTCAACGAAGCGTCCCAAATACATGACCGCCAACTGATCAGAGATGTGCCGGACCACCGAAAGATCGTGCGCAATGAACAAGAACCCGAGGTTCAATTCATCACGCAGTTGCGCCAACAGATTAATAATTTGGGCTTGGATCGATACATCCAACGCAGAAACAGGTTCGTCACAGATCAGAACCTTTGGATTAACGGAAAGCGCGCGCGCGATACCGACCCGCTGTTTCTGGCCGCCAGAAAGCTCATAAGGGAACCGAGCCAGATGTGTTCTGGACAGCCCAACTTGATCGGCCAATTCATGGGACCGTCGTAGCGCGGCGTCTCCGTGAAGACCAACGATCTCCAGCGCTTCTTGCAATGACTGGCCAATTGTTCGCCGAGGGTTCAAAGAGCCTGAAGGGTCTTGAAAGACGTATTGGAGAGTCTTCGCAATGTGCTTGCGATCCTCATCGGACATCGCTGTGACATCACGACCATCCACAATGATTGAGCCAGAGGTTACTTGATTGATGCCCACAATGGTGCGCGACAGCGTCGATTTTCCGCAACCAGATTCACCAACTAATCCAAGGGTTTGGCCAGGGAAAACCTTGAACGAGATGTCGTCCACCGCATAGATGGGATTGTGTTTCCTGAACAAGCCTTTGGCAGATGCGTTTACATCGGTATGAAGATTCCGCACTTCAAGGATCGGGGTATCTTCTTTTCCGGACGCTTCATTTGAATTGGAAGCGACCTGCGCAGGAATGGGCGGTGAAAGGTCGCGCTCATGTTCGTCAGCTCTGGCGCAAGCCGCGCTATGGGTGTCGCTGAGCTGAAACAGTTCTGGGATCACGTTTTTGCAACGATCGTCAGCAAAACTACAGCGATCCCGGAAGGCGCATCCCGAAGGCAGGTTGGTCGCCACAGGAGGGTTGCCGGGAATGGCGCGCAGTATGTCTTCGTTGCCGTCGACAGACGGCATGGCACTAAACAGAGCTGCTGTATATGCGTGACGAGGCGCACGAAACACTTCTTCAACCGTACCACGCTCGACAACCCTGCCTGCGTACATCACAACCAGATCATCGCAGAGTTCGGCGACGACGCCCATGTCGTGCGTAATCATGATGACCGCAATGCCAAGCTGATGACGCAGATCGGCGAGGAGTTGCAGGATCTGCGCCTGAATGGTGACATCCAAGGCCGTTGTCGGTTCATCAGCAATCAAAAGCTTTGGCTTATGTGCAAGCGCAATTGCAATGACCACGCGTTGGCGCATGCCACCAGAGAACTGATGTGGGTAACGGTCCAGCGCGGTCTCAGGTTCAGGTATTCCCACCTGATCCAAAAGCTCTTTGGCGCGCTCGCGTGCCTCAGCTTTAGAAACGCCATGGACTTCCAAGGCTTCCATGATCTGAGTTCCGACGCGTACTACTGGGTTAAGAGTGGATTGCGGATCTTGGAAGACCATCGCAATGTCTTTGCCTCGTTTATTCAGCATGTCCTTTTCAGAGAGCTCAAGAATATCTTGCCCCTCAAACATCACGCTGCCTTCTGTTACTCTGCCACGCGCACTCAGCAATCGCATCACAGACCGCGCGGTGACGGATTTTCCAGACCCGGATTCTCCGACTAGGCCCAAAACGCGACCAGGGCTCACTTCAAAACTCACATTGCTGACGGCCTTGATGGGCGCGGCCCGTGGTCCGAAGACAGTTGTGAGGTTTTTGACTTCTAGAATTGCATTCATCGCTGGTTCACCGCTTCGTTTAGGGCGTCTGCAAGTAAGCTGAACGCCAGTGCCAAAATGATGAGAATGACGGTCGGGCCGATCACATACATAGGGGTGAGCGTCACATATAGCATGCCGATGTTCAGCAACGTTCCAAGAGAAGGTTCGGGGGGTTGTAAACCCAATCCAACGATCGATAACGCGGCTTCGATGAAGACTGCAGCGACCACAAAAACGGCCCCTTGCGCAATAATGGTTTCAGCCGCTTGCGGAAGAATGTGGCGGATCATGATTTTCCATTTGCTGACACCCAACGTCATCGCAGCGATCACATATTCGCGGTTCATCTGCGTTAGCAATGTTGCACGCGCCAAGCGTCCAAATGATGGAAGGCCTGCAATTGTGATTGCAATGAACAACGCAAGCCAACCGGTGCCAACAACGATCACAATGCAAATACCAAGGATCAGCCCGGGAAATCCGGCAATCACGTCCAGGCCGCGTTGTACCCAGTCGCCCAGCCGCCGAGAAATAATGCCAAGCAAACCCAAGATCGTACCAATCGCCATGCTTAGCGGCACAGCGGTGAAAATGAGGCCGAGATCCGTGCGCAATCCATAGATCGCGCGTACCATCAGATCACGCCCAATCTCATCGGTGCCAAAAGGATGTTGCCACGACGGACCAACAAGCGCGTTGCGGGTTTGAAAATCATAACCTTGCGGGAAAAGAACCGGCGCTAACAGTGCAACCGAAGTGATCGCAAAGACGAGTGCAAGAGCTGCCATGCCTTTGGACGATTGAAAGGCGAGTGCATAACGTATGAGCGTTGGGTTCGTCCGCCAAGACGTTTTCTGAACTGATGTTGTCATATCAACCTTCCAATCGAATGCGTGGGTCGAGGGTGGCCAGGATGATTTCACATAGCAATTGGATCACAACAGCGATTATGACGGCTCCTAAGATTAACGCTTGCAGGACAAAATAGTCTCGGCTTTGCACGGACAGTACTGCGAGTGAGCCTAGGCCGTTGCGCGCAAAGATGGCTTCCACAACAATTGCGCCCGCCAGCAAATCGCCAATTCTCAGGCCAATAGCGACGACCGCTGGCCCCCAAGAGTTGCGTAATACATGCCGGCGCAAAATGAGGCCGGGGCGCACGCCTTTCGCTTTTGCTAAGTCCACGAAGTCTTCGTTGCGCATCGCGGTCATAGTGGTTTGCAGTAAGCGCGCCACCAATGCGCCCTGCGGGATGGCCAGAGCTAGAGCGGGTAAAATGAGATATTTTAAGCCCTCGACAAAGTCTTCACTTAGCAGAACCTCGCCGGACACTGGGAGGATCGGTGTGACGATGCCCAATAGGACGATAAGGATCAGACCTGTTAAGAAAGGCGGCGTTGCCAAGAAAATCGTTGTCACAACATCTAAAAGCAATCGGCCAAGCCCAGTGCTTTTAGCGCCGCCGAGGACACCAAGCACCAGACCGACAGTGATCATCAAGATAGTCGCAAGGAGCGTGAGCTCCAACGTGCTTTCTAATCCAGAAAGGATAAGCTCGGAAACCGGTCGTTTGGTGATCAAGCTCATGCCGAGATCGCCTTGGAAAACGCCCGCAAGCCAATCCCAATATTGCAGGACCAAGGGTTGATCTAGGCCCAGTTCTGCGCGAACAGCTGCAAGTTGTTCGGGCGTTGCTTCTGACCCTGCAATTGCGACAGCTGGGTCCCCTGGCGCAAACCGCGGCAGGATGAATGCGATCATCGAGCTGATCAAGGCAACCACCATGACAGACGGAATTTTGCGCGCAAGGAACCTCAGCATCTTAGTTTGCCAGCCGTGCGTCTTGTAGAAGAAGGTGACCGCGTGCACTTAGCACGGCGCCTTCAACTGAACTGGAAATCACTGTCTGGTTAGCAGATTGAACAATCGCAAGACTGAACGCTTCGTCTACCATGTATTCTGACAATGCTTCCAAAGCCGCTGGACGGTCTTCAATCGAGGACACATCCAACGCATTACGAAGGGCGACATACTCTTCCGTCCAGAACTGGGAAGGGTTGCCTTCACGAATGGAAGGAGCCGCGCTGAGCAAGCTTGGTGAGCCATAGCCCACAAGACCGTGGATCAGAATAAACGATTGCCCTAGATCACCGGCAACTTGTCGTTGGTCATAGGTTGGAACGTCCAGAACCTCGACCTCAACGTTCAGACCAACTTCGCGCAGGTTGTTTTGAACAATTTCAGCGGTCGCCCGATTTGGTGGAATGGCTGGGATGATCATTTTGATGGTTTGTCCTGAAACACCAGCAGCGTCGATCATGCTCTTTGCGCGTTCAGGATCATAAGCATATGTGTTTGCCAGTTCCTCGGAATACCCTGCTTCCGATGGATTGAAGAACAAAGAGGTCGGGGTGCCGACGCCGGCAAAAACCTGATCGTTAATGCGTTCACGATCGATTGCGTAACCGACGGCCTGACGTACATCTTTATTGTCAAACGGTGGCATCGTGGTGTTCAGACCCAATGGGAAAATCGCACCGCCCCCAGAATGGATTTCGAAGGATGGATCGCGTTGTAGCGTCTGCGCGATACGAGGGACTAGGTTGAAGGCGACTTGGGCGCGCTTGGAGCGAAGTGCTGCCAATATCGCTGTGGGGTCACGAATGATAGCATGGTTAATCACATCGATTTGCCCGTCGACCGCGTTTCGATGGTCAACAAAGCGTTCCAGAACGATCTCAGAGCCAGGTGTCCAGTTGGCGAATTTATAAAGACCGGTTCCAACAACTTGGCTTCCGTCTTCGCGGTTCGCATAGGTTTCTTTGTCGACAATTGGGGTTTCTTCGAACAAGTCGAACAAACCGGGCAGGGGAGATGTAAACGTGATGTTCAGCTCGGTGTCGCTCACAACCTCGATGGTTTCAAACTGTCGGGCAATGAACCCCGTTTGGGCTGCAGTTTCAGGCGCTGCAGCGGTTTCGAGCGTGAACTTCACATCTTCAGCTGTCATTTTACGCCCAGTGTGAAAAAGAACGTCGTCGCGAAGGTGCAGATTGATGGAAAGCCCATCCTCGGCCACCGTCCAGCGTGTTGCCAAAAGCGGCTGCGGTTCCCGCGTTTCTTGATCACGCAAAGTTAGCGTTTCAAAAACGTTTTTAACCCAAGGCAAGTTCCCGCCTCGTGTGGGCAAGATGTTCCTTGGCTGCGCGTCAGGGCCTTGAACAACTGTGATGCTTGTTTGGGCATTTGCTAGTGTTGGCATGGAGAGCGCAAGGGTGCTCGCGACCACAAACGACTTAATGAACGCGCCACGGATCGCGGCAAAGTTGCCGCGTTTAAAAAAAGACATATTTTCCTCCCGTTTGGTCGTCGCATCAGGAAAACCCTAACGCTAAAACTACCTAATGGTTAGTAAGTTTAGTGATTCCGGTCAACAGTGGGGTTTTCGCGGAGCTGCATCATGTGAGAGCGCAAAGGTCTTAGGTAATTGAAAAGGTTGATCTTTGCCCTAACTTTTTGACGAAGGGCGCAGTCGCGGTTGGGGGCGTTGCTTCAAGTCAAAATGCACATCGTCAAAGTGCTCGGTCGCGCGATCTTAAAGAAATCAAGTCGGTGACGGTGACAGGGTTTCGTGTGTAGCCAAGGCTCTTGCTATCGGCTCACGTCGCATTTCTTTTGCCATTTTTACCCGCCTTAGCCTCCCCAAATTTGGTGGCTGACGGGATGATCACCGGTTCTTAACTACCCGAGCAGACCATCGTAGTGACGAAGGTTCAGTGACACGAACAGTCCTTTAACCGAGTCTGTTGAACTTAGCTGAAACAATAGGAAGCTGGATCCCGCTAACCTTATCCATGTCGATCTATTCGGGGCTTTATCGCAAGTTCTTTTGTAGGTTTTTAATGCGCTTTGCGCGCAAAACCTTATGCTGATCGGGGTTCACAGTATGTTGGGAATGAGTCGAAGCCTAGCTCGACACGCTACCCCATGTTACTGCATCTCGCCGTTCGTGCAGGAACCCTGTGCGTTGGTCAGTCGACTAAGACTATTCTGAATGCGATACGTCTTGCGCCTCTCGAGGCAGTATCTCTGACCAGAAAGGCAGAACTTTGTGATCATTTACAAAGGAAGATTTGGTGGAGCCTAGGGGGATCGAACCCCTGACCTCTACAATGCCATTGTAGCGCTCTCCCAGCTGAGCTAAGGCCCCAAAATGACGGATATAACCGTCTGGTCGCGCTTAATTAGGCGCTAGATTGGGTGGGATCAAGAGTAAAATCCCACCCAAATCTGATTAGTTTTCGTCGTCGTCCGCTGGTACGTCCGCGATCTCTTCCAAAGAGACGTTTTCATCGTCATCTTCATCCAAAACATCGTCTTCCAGCTCCAGATCAACGTTGTCGTCATCTTCCAGAACTTCTGCGTCGTCAATGTTCGCCGCTTTGGCTTTCAGTGTCGCTGCATCTTCTTCGTCGGCTGCAATCATACGGCTTTTGCCGGAATCCAGCTCCACAACTTCGCCAGTGTATGGGCTGACGATTGGGTCTTTGTTCAGGTCGTAAAAACGTTTGCCCGTTGTCGGGCACAGGCGCTTAACGCCCCATTCTTCTTTGGGCATGGGAATCCCCCTAATCACGTGAGTCTTGTCGACAGTCTGCGCCAACTGCCATATGTCTGGGGGCAAGTCAAAGGGTAACACGCAGGCCAAGGCAACTAAGCGGCAATGACACAACATTTTCTCTCAGGAGAGCCCCCCATTGCATTGATTTTACGTCGCAGCGCCCGCGCGCGGCGGATCAGTTTGCGCGTCTCTCGTCTAGACGGGAAGGTTACGCTGACGCTGCCAAAGCAGGTGAGCGAAAGGGAAGCTTTAGATTTCGCTCGATCTAAAGAAGATTGGCTGCGCAGGAATTTGGCCAATCGGCCGGAAGGCGTTTTGGTCGCTCACGGAAGCGAAGTGCCATTTCAGGGCGATATGCTGCCCGTGCTTGCAGGGCGGGGCCGCTCTGTTTCAATGACGGACGAAGGATTTCAGGTGCCAGGGAATGCTGCGCGGGTTGGGGTTCGGTTGCAAAGCTTCCTCAAAGAGGAAGCGCGGCGGCGCTTGGTGGCTGCGTCTGATCACTATTCAGATCGCTTAGGGCGCCAGTACACTAAGTTTACACTGCGTGATACACGGTCACGGTGGGGCTCTTGTACCTCTGAAGGGGGGCTGATGTACTCTTGGCGGCTGATCATGGCTCCCGAAGAGGTGCTGAACTATGTGGCCGCACATGAGGTCGCCCATTTGGCGCAGATGAATCATTCTCCCAAGTTTTGGGCCATTGTTGAAAAGCTTTACGGCCCACATCAAGCGGAGCGTCGTTGGTTGCGTACCCATGGCGAGAAGCTGCATCGCTACCGGTTCGAAGGCTAAGACCGTTTAGCAATTGACCTTTCTCCCTTTTGTGATCACATTTATCAGATGCTGAGTCCTAACAAAAACGATGACACCGCCAGTTCCGCCCATGATCGGGTGTACCGTGGCCTGCGATCCCGCATCATGCACGGTGAAATCGCGCCAGGGCAGGCGCTTACATTGCGTGGGGTAGGGGCCGAATACGAGGTGTCTATGACGCCCGCCCGCGAATCCGTGCGACGCCTCGTAGCAGAGGGGGCTTTGACTATTTCGGCCTCTGGGCGCGTGTCTACGCCAGAGCTGACTAATGAACGCATTGAAGAGCTCGCCGCACTTCGGGCTCTGATCGAAGTGGAGCTCGCCAGCCGCGCCCTGCCGCGTGCGCACATGGCGCTGATTGATCGTTTGCAAGTGATCAACTCATCGATTGCCGAGGCCGTCAGTAAGCGTGATGCGGTTCTCTATATCCGTCGAAATCTCGAGTTTCACCGTACGCTTTATTTGCGTGCTCAGGCTCCGGCGATGTTGGCTATGGCGGAAACAGTTTGGTTGCAGCTCGGGCCAACCATGCGTTCTCTCTATGATCAAATGACCAAAAGTGAATCGCCTCAATTTCATCGTTTGATTTTGGCGGCTTTGAAAGCCGGTGACGAGCCAGGCTTGCGACTGGCTGTCCGGTCTGATGTGACGCAGGGGCTGCGTCACCTCATGAGTGATGTCTAGGCGGCTTAGGCCGCCAGACCCTTGCTGCCCATGCCCATGAACTTTTTGCGGCGGACCGCAATCACTTCATCACGGCTCAGGCCGTCGACTTCTTTCAGCATTTCAGAAATCGCTTTTCCGACAGACTCAATCGCGTCTGCACGCGCACGATGCGCGCCGCCCAAAGGCTCACGAATGCTGCGATCCACAACACCAAGCTGCAGAAGATCAGCAGCCGTTAGGCGTAGCGCTTCAGCAGCTTCGCGCATTTTGTCTGCGTTTTTCCAAAGGATGGATGCGCAGCCTTCTGGTGTGATCACGGAATAAACAGAGTGCTCTAACATCGCCAGTTTGTTGGCTGTCGCTAGTGCAACCGCACCGCCAGAGCCACCCTCACCGATGATCACGGAAATCACAGGCACGCCCACTTGCAGGCATTTCTCTGTGCTGCGCGCAATCGCTTCAGATTGGCCACGCTCTTCCGCGCCTTTACCTGGATAAGCACCTGGCGTGTCGACCAAAGTGATGATCGGTAGGTTGAACTTGTCAGCCATTTCCATCAGGCGGATCGCTTTGCGATAGCCTTCTGGGCGCGCCATACCAAAGTTGCGTTCAATACGAGACTTGGTGTCGTTACCTTTTTCCTGACCGATCACAACAACCGGTTGGTCGTTGAACCGCGCAAGGCCGCCCATCACTGCGTGGTCATCCGCAAAGTTGCGGTCGCCAGCAAGTGGTGTGAATTCTGTAAACAGCGCGTCGATATAATCCTGACAATGCGGACGATCCTGATGGCGTGCGACTTGGCATTTGCGCCAAGGTGTCAGGTTATTATAAAGCTCTTCGAGCATTTCACCGGCTTTGCGGTCAAGTGCTGCAGCTTCATCTTCTACGTCCATTTCCTCGTTCTGGCGTGCCATAGACCGAAGCTCTTCAGCTTTGCCTTCAATCTCTGCCAGTGGTTTTTCAAAATCGAGGTAGTTCGTCATTTTTAACTCCGCGCGTATCTGCGTCTCGGTATATGACGCTGGGGCGCAAGAAATGCAACTGGCCTGTGACGGGGAATTTACACGGGGCTGAACACCAAAGCCGGCAGCAAGGACAAGACAAGCAGCGTAGCCATCGTCCAATTGAAAGCCTTTAGGCGCGTTTGGCTGGTCAAAACCCGCTGCAATTGTTGACCGAGAACGGTCCAAATGCTGACGGTGGGCAGGTTCACCGTGGCGAAAACAACGGCAACAATCACGACCGCACTGAATTCGCGGCTAGGTGCAAAAAGCGTTATGGCACCGAGCGCCATGCTCAGCGCTTTGGGGTTGATCCATTGAAACAGCGCCGCTTGGAAGAAGGTCATTGGGGTGCTGGCATGGTCCGCTTTGGCCGGCTTAGCGGCATGAGCGATCTTCCAGGCAAGCCAGATCAAATACACCGCACTGGCACCTTTCAAAATCGTATAGCTGGGCGGCCATTGATCAAAAAGCTGCATCAAGCCCGCGCCAACGCATATGGCCATAACAGCGAAGCCGACGGATATGCCCAGCATATGCGGGATCGTGCGCAGAAAGCCAAAGTTCGCCCCCGATGCAAGTAACATCATATTATTGGGGCCTGGCGTGCCAGAGGTTGCGAAAGCAAAAGTGATCAGTGCTGGGATTTCATAAGTCATTCAGCAACGGTAGAGCGTATTGCGCCATATTGAATTGCGTTTTGTTTTGCCATTTTGATTTTCTTGCAATTTAATGCGGTCATGGATCAAATTTCGCAGAATATATTGCAAACCCTTTCCCGCGATGGGCGGATCAGTAACCTCGAGTTGGCCGAACGCGTCGGCTTGTCCCCCTCTGCCTGTCTACGCCGCGTTCAAGAACTCGAGCGTAGCGGCGTTGTCAGCGGATATCGTGCCGTGCTGGATCGCAATAAAATGGGCGTCGGTTTTGTGGCCTATGTGACCGTGGGTTTGAACAAGCACACTAAAGACTCACAAGAAGCCTTTGAACGCGCCATTGGTGCTGCGCGCGAAGTGGTGGAATGTCACAACATCACGGGGGCAGTTGAGTATCTACTGCGTGTCGAAGCCGCGGATCTCGTGGCCTATAAATCGTTTCACACAGATGTTCTGGGGGTTTTGCCACAGGTGAACTCAATCACCTCTTATGTGGTGATGGGCTCGCCCAAGGATGAGCGAGCCTGAGCTTTATTGATTAGCTGCAATCAATTCGGCTTGAGAGACGATCACCTCAGCCTGTTTGATCGAAGCGATGTCGACCAAGCGGCCTTTATACACCGTAGCGCCCTCGCCATTGGCTTTTGCTTGCTCCATCGCCGCCAAAATTTCGCGCGCTTCGTTCAGCGCTTCTTGTGATGGCGTGAAAACGGTGTTGGCCAAAGCGATCTGCTTTGGGTGGATCGCCCATTTGCCCACCATGCCCAAAGTCGCAGAGCGTTTAGCTTGCGCGATATAGCCTTCATCGTCTGAAAAATCCCCGAATGGGCCATCAACCGGAAGAACGCCATGTGTGCGGCATGCGGCAACAATCTTTGCCTGTGCCCAATGCCAAGGGTCCGACCAATGCTTATCGCCCTCGCGCAACATATAGTAGTCTTCCTGCGTGCCGCCGATTCCGGTGGTTTGCATCCCCATAGAAGCTGCGAAATCTGCTGCGCCAAGGCTCATGGCTTGCATCCGAGGGGACGAGGCCGCGATCTCTTCGGCGTGCGCAATACCTGCCGCGGACTCGATGATGACTTCAAAGCTGATTTTCTTCGTACGCCCTTTGGCTTGCTCAATCGCAGTGACCAGAGCATCCACCGCATAAACATCTTCTGCACAACCCACTTTAGGGATCATGATTTGGTCCAAGCGCTCGCTCGCTTGCTCGAGCAGGTCAACAACATCGCGATACCAGTAAGGCGTATCAAGGCTGTTGATGCGCACAGACATGTACTTGTCGCCCCAATCAACAGTGCTGAGCGCCTCGATGATATTGGCGCGGGCTGCGTCTTTATCTGAAGGGGCGACGGAATCTTCCAAGTCCAAATTGATGACATCGGCATTTGACGCTGCCATCTTTTCAAAAATCGCTGGGCGCGAGCCTGGGCCAAACAATTGGCAACGGTTCGGACGATTTGGTGCAGCGGGTTGAAGGCGGAAACTCATCGCGATTCCTTTGAGTAATGAAGTTTCATTTTTGAGTTACCTTTTGTTATTAACTTTCGCGTCCGTTGGCAAATGAAATTATGCAAGCGCGGCAAAATTTCGCCGCGCTGCGGCGTTTTGAAGTGAGATTCTCGCGCGCAACACAGTCTTTTCGAAAGAATCTTTTTAAAAAGTTAATAAATGCGAAGAAATCTTCGAAGAATTCTCAAAATCTACGTAAGATTAATAGAAAATTTCACAACGGTTCGATCAACCTTGCGCGGTACCTCCAAATACCCTGAATTCAAGGAACCGCTGCTATGATCAAAACCCCTTATTTGCTTTTCCTCGGCGACGCACCAGACATGTTGGCTGCGAAGGTCGCGATCGGTATCCGCGATTGGCGCCCTGAAAATGCAATTGGCCAAATTTGCTTGCCGGGGTGTGGTGCTGATCTTGGGTTGACCAACCTGTCCTTGCAGGACGGTCTGGATGCTGGTGCAAAGACGCTGGTGATTGGCGTTGCGAACCGTGGCGGCAAGATTTCTGACACTTGGAAAGCCCTTCTTCTAGAAGCACTAGAGCTTGGCTATGACATTGCCTCCGGTTTGCACAACCTGCTTCGTGACGAGGCTGATCTGGTCGCGCAGGCGGAAAAATTTGGCCGTACACTGCATGATGTACGTGTTCCATCTGTCGAATATCCAATCGCGACCGGCGTAAGGCGCTCCGGTAAGCGTTGTCTGGCGGTGGGGACCGATTGCTCTGTTGGTAAAATGTACACAGCGATGGCAATGGACAACGAAATGCAAGAGCGCGGCATGAAATCCACGTTCCGCGCTACAGGTCAGACTGGCATCCTGATTACGGGTGATGGCGTTCCATTGGACGCGGTTGTTGCGGATTTCATGGCTGGTTCTGTTGAGTACCTGACACCTGACAACGATCCAGACCATTGGGATATGATCGAGGGGCAGGGCTCTTTGTTCCACGTGTCTTATTCCGGCGTAACGATGGCGCTGGTACATGGTGGTCAGCCGGATGCGCTGATCCTTTGCCACGAGCCAACACGCACCCACATGCGCGGCCTGCCAGATTACTATCTACCATCCCTCAGCCAGCTGCAATCCACAGCGCTGATTTTGGCGCGTGTTGCGAACCCTGATGTGCAGGTGGTTGGCATCTCTGTGAATACTCAGCACATGAGCGAAGACGAAGCGGTTGCTTATATGTCTAAAGTCGAAACAGAGATGGGGCTGCCAACCGTTGATCCATATCGCCACGGCGCAGGCCGTTTGGTGGACGCGCTGGCTGCGATCTGATCTAACCTCTCAAAACCAAAGCAACGCCAAAGGGGCACAGCTTGAAAATTACAGTTACCCAAGATGTGTTCCGTTTGGCGCAGGTCTTCACGATTTCTCGCGGCTCGCGCACAGAAGCCAAGGTTCTCACGGTCAAAGTCGAAAAAGACGGCTTTGTTGGTTACGGCGAATGTGTGCCCTACGCGCGCTATGACGAAACCCTTGAAAGCGTAACGGCAGAAATTGAAAGCCTGCCAAATGATCTAACGCGAGAGGCCCTGCAATCGCTTTTGCCAGCAGGGGCCGCGCGTAACGCAGTGGATTGCGCGCTTTGGGATTTAGAGGCAAAGACACAAGGTAAGCCGGTTTGGGAACTTGCTGGCCTGCCAAAGCCGCTGCCCGAGATCACAGCTTATACCCTGTCACTGGACACGCCCGAAGCCATGGAAGCGCAGGCTGCAGAGAATGCACACCGCCCTTTGCTCAAGATCAAACTCGGTACGCCCAACGACATGCCGCGGCTCGAAGCGGTACGCCGTGGCGCGCCTCAGTCTGACATCATCGTAGATGCCAACGAGGGTTGGAGTGCCGAGGTCTACGCTGATCTCGCGCCTCATCTGGTGCGTTTGGGGGTTAAGCTGGTCGAGCAGCCATTGCCTGCCGGTGATGATGAGGCCCTAATTGGCATGGACCGCCCAGTGCCGGTCTGTGCCGATGAAAGCTGCCATGACCGCACGAGCTTGCCAAAGCTGGTCGGAAAATACGATGTCGTAAATATCAAGCTCGACAAGACAGGTGGTTTGACCGAGGCGATTAAGCTGCGCCAAGAGGCGCTCGCGCTGGGCTATGAGGTCATGGTGGGCTGCATGGTTGGCAGCTCTCTTGCGATGGCCCCTGCGACGTTAATTGCACAGGGTGCGCGCGTAACAGACCTTGACGGCCCGCTTTTATTGGCCGAAGACCGCAACAACGCTTTGATTTTTGACGATTCCGGAGTGCATCCGCCTATTGCGGCGCTTTGGGGCTGAGGAGACGATTATGACCCGCACTGTATACGTAAATGGCGAATACCTGCCTGAAACAGAAGCTAAGATTTCGATCTTTGACCGTGGTTTCCTGATGGCAGATGCGGTCTACGAAGTGACCTCTGTTCTTGGCGGCAAGCTCGTAGACTTTGAAGGCCACGCCGTGCGTCTTGAGCGCTCTTTGAATGAGCTGGGCATGAACGCGCCTTGCACAAAAGAAGAGCTGTTGGAGATTCACCGCAAGCTGGTGGAAGAAAACGAAATTGATGAAGGTCTGGTTTACTTGCAAGTGACACGTGGCTCTGACGGCGACCGTGATTTCGTATTCCCTGATCCAGAAACCACACAGCCAGGCCTCGTTCTGTTTACGCAGAACAAACCAAACTTGGCAGACAGCGAAGCCTCTAAGAAGGGCGCGAAGATCATCTCTATCGAAGATATTCGTTGGGGGCGTCGCGACATCAAGACAACCCAGCTTCTGTACCCGTCCATGGGTAAAATGATGGCGAAGGCCGCAGGTGCTGATGATGCTTGGATGATTGAAGACGGTCACGTCACCGAGGGCACCAGCAACAACGCTTACTTTGTGAAAAACGGCACCATCGTAACACGCCCGCTGTCTAAGGACATCCTGCACGGCATCACCCGCGCAGCGGTGATGCGTTTGGCGGAAGAAGCTCAGCTGAAAGTCGAGGAACGCCTGTTCACAATCGACGAAGCGAAAGAAGCGGATGAAGCTTTCACCACTTCGGCCTCTGCCTTTGTGATGCCAGTGATCGAAATCGATGGCGCAACCTTGGGCGATGGCACGCCAGGCCCAATCGCGAAGCAACTGCGTGAAATCTATCTAGATGAGGCGCGCAAAAAAGCGATCTGATCTTTACGACAGCATTAAAAAAGGCGGGGCCCATGCCCCGCCTTTTGTGTTTTTGGCATTGGCTTACTTGCCGACGTTCTCGTCAAAAGCCTTTTTGAAATCTTTCTGCTGCGCTGGGCTCGCATCTGTTTGATAGTTGGCTTTCCACTCATCCATAGTCATGCCGTAGAAGCTTTCGCGGGCCTCGTCTTTGCTCATCTCGATGCCGCGCTCATTGGCGGCTTCTTGATACCAGCGGCTCAGGCAGTTGCGGCAAAAACCGGCGAGGTTCATCATATCGATGTTCTGCACATCCGTGCGCTTTTCCATCAGGTGGTCACGCAGTGTGCGGAAAGCGGCGGCTTCCAGTTCCAGTTGGGTTTGCTTGTCCATGAGGCTCTCTTCTTACAGAACGCGTTTAGCGTAGGTATCTGGGTCAATTTCTAAGGGTTGTACCGAAAGCGACCCGACCTCGGCAAAGTGTTTTTCCAACACAGCAAGGCAATCTTCTGCGAGCTTCTTACGTATCTCGACGGACCGCCCTGCAATCAGGCGCAGTGTTAGATGGGCGAATTCGTTGTTTGCGGCGCCAGAAACCGTGTTGTCGCTGGCGATCGTGCGCGATTTGATGGCTTTGCCGTCTGCGAATTGCCCGCTGGCCAAAGCTGCATCAAACAAATCTTGGCTGACCTGCGCGAGATCATACTTGTCTGCAAGGCTTTTGGAGTGTTCCAAAATAAGGTGCGGCATTGTCTTTCCTTTTGGTCTGCAGTTTGGCCCTCATCCAAGCGTCACTGGTCATAAGGGCGTTTGCGGCAAGTCTTGCCGCATTTGGCACAGCACGTCCAATCGCTTTTTCGAAGGATGGTTGTAAGGTGGTTGTCACGGGGGATTCTGTAATTTGTAAATTGCTACGAACACAATTAACCAAATCTCAGGGCGATTTTAGTTAATAATATGGTAAGATAGCTATGTCATGTGCCTGTTGCCTAAGCGTTTTACAAATTAGTTCAATGGTAAACAAAAGGGAATTGCGCTTGATGCGCTTCCGTTATAGTTAGCGGTAACACTCCCCTAAAGAGGTTTTGAGATCCGATGAGACGTCTGCGTAATGTGAAAATCACGGCCACCCTAGGCCCAGCTTCCGAAACATATGAAACCATTCGGGCGCTGCATGAAGCGGGCGCAGATGTGTTTCGTCTAAACATGAGCCACGGCAGCCACGAAGAAATTCGTGAAAAGCACGCGCACATCCGTAAGATCGAAGAAGACCTCGGTAGCCCAATCGCGATTTTGGCGGACCTTCAGGGCCCAAAACTGCGTGTCGGCGTTTTTGCGAACGAAGATGGCGAAATGCTGGTCGAAGGCGCAAAGTTCCGTATGGATCTGGACACAGCCGAAGGCGACATCAATCGCGTTTGCCTGCCGCACAAAGAAATCTTTGCAGCGCTTGAGCCTGGTGCGCACCTGCTGGTGAACGACGGTAAAATCAGCCTGCGCGTAGAAGACTGCGGCGCGGACTATGCAAACTGTATCGTTGTCACTGGCGGTCGTATCTCGAACCGCAAGGGTGTGAACGTTCCTGACGTTGTGCTGCCACTGGCGGCCCTGTCTGAAAAAGACAAAAAAGACCTCGAATTCGTTTGTGAGCTGGGTGTGGACTGGTTGGCCCTGTCTTTCGTTCAGCGTCCGGGTGATGTTCTTGAAGCACGTGAGCTGGTGCGCGGTCGCGCCTCTGTTCTGTCCAAGATCGAAAAGCCTACAGCGGTCGAAAACTTTGATGAAATCCTGAACGTTTCTGACGGTATCATGGTGGCCCGTGGCGACCTTGGTGTTGAACTGCCAGTTCAAAACGTTCCGCCAATTCAAAAGCGCCTGATCCGTAAGTGTCGCCGCGCGGCGAAGCCGGTGATCGTTGCAACACAGATGCTGGAAAGCATGATCGAAAGCCCAATGCCAACACGTGCAGAGGTTTCCGACGTTGCAACAGCGATCTACGAAGGTGCTGACGCGATCATGCTGTCTGCGGAATCTGCTGCGGGTGACTACCCAATCGAAGCCGTGACAACCATGAACAACGTTGCGATCGAAGTTGAAAGCGACGCCACATACCGTGAAGTCATCGAAGCCTCTCGCTCCGCAAAGGGCGAAGAAGTGGCGGATGCGATCGTTGCTGCGGCGCGTGAGATTGCGGAAACAACCGAAGTGAGCGCGGTATGCTGCTTTAGCCAAAGCGGTACGACAGCTCTGAAAGTTGCGCGTGAACGTCCACGTGTTCCAATCATCGCGATGACAAGCCGTCTGAACACAGCGCGCCGTCTGGCACTGACATGGGGCACAACTTGCGTCACCACACCAGAACTGGATCGCTTTAAATCCTGCGTTGTTGCAGCGGTTGGTGCAGCGAAACGTCTGGAAATGGCGACAGAAAAAGACCAAATCGTTGTCACAGCGGGCCTGCCGTTCAACACACCAGGTACAACGAACATCGTTCGTGTTGCACCATGTGATGAACGTTTGATCTTGGCGACCGATCCAGAGTAAACTTTCCGCAACCGAGTTCTTCGGAGGCGAAAGATGGGTACGGATACCGTTCTAACGATCGGGTTGATCTTAATAATCTTTTCAGTGCCGGCATTCCTGTCGGCACTGTCTGACAGCCGCTCTCCACGAGCGGCGTCTTTGTGTATACTTCTGGCGTGTGGGGCCATCGTTTGGGCGCTACACACAAAGCCTGGAGGGTACAGCTTTGCTGACATTCCAGAAGTGGTTGTCGAGCAACTCGCTAAATTGGTGCGATAACTGATTTACCCCTTGCAGAATTTGCGACTCAGGCGTATATCGCGCCTCTATCCGCGCGTCCGGCTGAGTGGCATGCCGAGGCGCGTTCGTACCGACGACTATGAAGGAGACGGAAATGCCTAAGATGAAGACTAAATCGAGCGCTAAAAAGCGCTTTAAGATGACGGCGAGCGGCAAGGTCAAAGCAGGCCAAGCAGGTAAGCGTCACGGCATGATCAAGCGCACGAACAAATTCCTGCGCGACGCACGCGGCACGACAACTCTGTCTGCGCCAGATGCGAAGATCGTTAAATCATACATGCCATACGCACGCTAAGGAGCTTTGAACTATGTCCCGCGTTAAAGGTGGTACCGTAACCCACGCCCGTCACAAAAAAATCGTCAAGCAAGCAAAAGGCTACTATGGCCGCCGCAAGAACACCTTCCGGGTGGCAACGCAGGCAGTTGATAAAGCCAACCAATATGCGACACGCGACCGTAAGAATCGTAAGCGTAATTTCCGCGCACTGTGGATCCAGCGTATCAACGCTGCTGTGCGCGCGCATGATGAAAGCCTGACATACTCCAAATTCATCAACGGCCTGAACCTGGCTGGCATCGAAGTGGACCGTAAGGTTCTGGCAGATCTTGCCGTACACGAGCCAGAAGCGTTCACAGCGATCGTTGAGCAAGCTCAGGGCGCACTGGCTGCATAAGCCTCGCTTGAGTTGAGAAATAAAAAGCCGCGAGAGGAAACTCTCGCGGTTTTTTTGTGCCTGCATGTCGATTTCTGAAAATCTCAAACGTCTGGTAGATAGAAAGGTCTTAGGCCTTTCCCAAAACACAGGGCATTGTTGCACATGCCAGCCTCTGCGTTTTGCCTTGAAACGAATAAGAAGGACGTGACCATGCAGTTTATTCTTTTGATCTATAATGCCGAAAACAATGGCCCTCAGCCCGGCACTGAGGAATTTGGCCCCTATATGCAGGGCTATGTTGATTTCACCGAAGAAGTGAAGGCGGCTGGCAAAATGCTGGCTGGCGATGCGCTGCAATCTGTCACCACAGCAACCACCGTCGCCGTGCGCGAGGGGCAGGTGCAAATGATGGATGGCCCCTTTGCGGAAACCAAAGAGCAACTTGGCGGTTTCTACATACTGGATTGCGAAGATTTGGATGAGGCGCTGGCCTATGCGGCCAAAATCCCAGACGCGGCGCTTGGGCGTATCGAAGTGCGTCCGATCATGATGTTTGACTAAACCAAAGGGCGCCCCTGATGGACATGAATAGTCTGACAATTCGGCTCATTCGTGAAGATTGGGGGCGCATCCTGTCATCTTTGGTGGCGCGTATTGGCGATTACGCCCTTGCCGAGGACAGCCTGCAAGATGCTGTAGTATCTGCGCTGGAGGTCTGGCCCGCAAAGGGCGTGCCGCGCAGCCCTGATGCATGGCTGTTAACGGTCGCTCATCGTAAAGCCCTTGATCGCATTCGCCGCGGCGCAACGATTGAAAGCAAAGCGGATGAGCTGGCTTTATGGCTGACGCAGCATCACGATGATCCTGAAGACACAGAGCTGGTCATTCCGGATCATCGGCTCGAGCTGATGTATACCTGTTGTCACCCAGCTTTAGAGGAAAAGTCTCGTGTTGCGCTCACGTTGCGGGCCTTGGGCGGGTTAACCACCGAGGAAATCGCGCGGGCCTTTCTAGACAAACCCACCGCGATGGCTGCGCGCCTGACCCGTGCTAAGAAAAAGATGAGCGCGGCGAAGATCGCCTTCAAGCTGCCCGAACCCGAAGATATCCAACTTCGGACAGACGGTATTCTGCGTGTGATCTATGTGATTTTTTCTGAGGGCTGCCATGCATCCAACGGGGAAATGTCACGCGAAAACCTTGTAAACGAAGCCATCCGGCTTGCGCGTATCCTCTGCGGACTGCTGCCGGACCACCATGAAGCCAAGGGCCTGCTTGCGTTGATGTTGCTGTCTGATAGTCGTCGCCGTGCAAGGCGCGGGGCTGACGGAAAGTTCGTGCCACTCGAATTTCAAAACCGCGAAACATGGGATCACGCACGTATCCAAGAAGGGGTCGCCCTGACCAAAGCGGCGCTTCAGGCCGGTGCGACAGGGCAATATGCAATAGAGGCAGCGATCAGCGCAGTGCATGCGCAAGCGTCAGAGTTTGCTCTGACGGACTGGGCGCAAATCGTGGCGCTTTATGATCTGCTGTATCGACAGAACCCAAACCCTGTGCTGCGGCTCAATCAAGCCGTTGCTTTGTCTTATGTTCGAGGGCCAGAGGCTGGGCTTGCGCTGCTGTCAACGATAGACGGCGAGAGTAAGTTGCAAAGCTATCAGCCCTACCACGCCTGCCGCGCAGACCTTTTGGCGCGGTTAGGGCAACGCGAAGAGGCGGCAGAAGCCTATCGCCGTGCCATTGCCATCAGCGATGCACCGGAAATGGCAGACTTCCTAGAACAACGCCTAAACGCCATTGAGACGATATAAAACCCAGTGATGATGCACTGATACTTGCCATTCCGCCCTCATTTCGCTAGCTGGAACCGGTGCGAATTAGAGGGCCTGACATGGACGATCTCAGAGACAAATATATCGGTCTGATTGCGGATGCAGCGGATGAGGCCGCCATTGAAGACCTGCGCGTGCAAGCGGTGGGTAAAAAAGGCGAGATTGCCCTGAAAATGCGTGAGCTGGGCAAGATGACCCCAGAAGAGCGTCAGGTCATGGGCCCAAAGCTTAATGCACTCAAAGACGAAATCAATTCCGCGCTCTCTGCCAAGAAAACATCTTTGGCAGATGCCGCGCTCGAAGAGCGTTTGCGCACCGAGTGGCTAGACGTCACGCTGCCAGGCCGTGGGCGTCGTCAGGGCTCTATTCACCCGATCTCTCAGGTGACGGAAGAGGTCTCTGCGATCTTTGCTGACATGGGTTTTGCCGTGGCCGAAGGCCCGCAGATCGAAACCGATTGGTATAACTTTGACGCGCTGAACATTCCGGGCCACCACCCAGCGCGTGCTGAGATGGACACGTTCTACACACACCGTGCCGAAGGCGATAACCGCCCGCCGCATGTGCTGCGCACGCATACGTCCCCTGTGCAAATCCGCTCCATGGAAAAGCAGGGCGCGCCGATCCGCATTATCTGCCCAGGTCGCGTGTACCGTGCGGACTATGATCAGACACACACACCGATGTTCCACCAAGTGGAAGGTCTGGCAATCGACAAAGATATCTCTATGGCGAACCTGAAATGGGTTCTCGAAGAATTCTTCACAGCCTTCTTTGGCACCGAAGTGAAAACCCGCTTCCGCGCGTCTCACTTCCCGTTCACAGAACCATCCGCCGAGGTGGATATTCAGTGCAAATGGGAAAACGGCTCTGTCAAAGTGGGTGAAGGCGATGACTGGCTCGAGGTTCTCGGCTCTGGCATGGTGCACCCTAAGGTATTGAAAGCAGGGGGAATTGATCCTGATGTCTACCAAGGTTTTGCCTTTGGTATCGGGATCGACCGTCTGGCGATGCTGAAATACGGCATCCCAGATCTGCGCGCCTTCTTTGACGCGGATCTGCGTTGGCTGCGCCATTATGGCTTTGCCTCGCTCGACCAGCCAACCCTGCACGGCGGTTTGACCCGCTAATCGCCGACATACGAATTTGATAGACGGAACTGACCGATGAAATTCACTCTCTCTTGGTTGAAAGACCACCTGGACACCGACGCGAGCCTTGACGACATCCTATATGCCCTGACCGATTTGGGCCTAGAGGTGGAAGAGGTCACAAACCCTGCGGACCGCTTGAAAGAGTTTACCATCGCAAAAGTTCTGCACGCTGAAAAGCACCCAGACGCGGATAAACTGAAGGTTTGCAAGGTCTTAACGGATGATGGCGAAAGCCAAATCGTCTGCGGTGCACCTAACGCGCGTGAAGGCATCACTGTCGTTCTGTGTAAGCCGGGCAGCTATATTCCGGGTCTGGACATCACCATTAAGGTTGGCAACATCCGCGGTGTGGAAAGCCACGGGATGATGGCGTCCGAACGTGAGTTGGAACTGTCTGACGAGCATAACGGCATTATCGAACTGCCGTCTGGCGAGGTTGGTCAGCGTTTCGTGGATTGGCTGGCAGAGAACGATCCGTCCAAAGTGGACCCTGTGATTGAAATTGCAATCACGCCAAACCGTCCGGACGCATTGGGTGTACGTGGCATCGCGCTTGATCTGGCAGCGCGTGGCTTGGGTACAATGAAACCTGCAAAAACGGCAGAGGTTTCAGGCACTTATCCATCCCCGATCAATGTGACCATCGATGATGACACCAAGACAGACGGCTGTTTTACCTTCGCAGGTCGCTTGATCAAGGGCGTGAAAAACGGACCGTCTCCGCAGTGGTTGCAGGATCGTTTGACGGCGATTGGCCTGCGTCCGATTTCTGCGCTGGTGGATATTACCAACTTCTTCACGTTTGATCGCAACCGTCCTTTGCACGTGTTTGATGCGGATAAAGTTAACGGCAACCTGCGTGTGCATCGCACGGCTGGCGGTGAAAAACTGGTTGGTTTGGATGAAAAAGAATACACATTTGGCGCGGGCCAAGTTGTGATTTCAGATGATCAAGCCATTGAAAGCATTGGCGGAATCATGGGTGGCCTGTCTACAGGTTGCGCCGAAGAAACAACGAATGTTTTCCTTGAAGCGGCATACTGGGATCACGTGCAAATCGCGCTGACCGGTCGTGCGCTTAAGATCAACACCGATGCGCGTTACCGTAACGAGCGCGGCATTGACCCAGCGTTTAACAATGAAGCGCTGGATTTGGCGACGGCGATGATCATGGACCTTTGTGGTGGTGAGCCATCCGAAGCGGTTTACGCCGGCGAAGTGCCTGACGTGAGCCGTGCCTATAAGCTGGATACAGATCGTGTGCAGTCTTTGGTGGGTATGGAAATTCCAGCTGAAGAACAGCGCAAGACATTGGAAACATTGGGCTTTGTTCTAAATGGCGATATGGCTTCTGTGCCGTCTTGGCGTCCTGATGTGCAGGGCGAAGCGGACCTTGTGGAAGAAGTTGCGCGGGTTGCGTCTTTGACGAAACTCAAGGGTGTTCCTTTGCCGCGTGTGGATGCGGGGGTGCCGCAGCAAATCTTAACGCCGCTGCAAAAGCGCGAGCAGATTGGCCGCCGTACAACAGCGTCCTTGGGCTACAATGAATGCGTAACCTATTCATTTATCGACAAAAAATCGGCTGAACTGTTCGGCGGTGGCTCTGATGCGACCATGTTGGAGAACCCGATTTCTTCCGAAATGAGCCATATGCGTCCGGATTTGTTGCCGGGGTTGCTGCAAGCAGCGGCGCGGAACCAAGCGCGTGGGTTCATGGATATGGCGCTGTTTGAAGCGGGTCCTGCCTATCACGGCGGCGAGCCGGGTGAGCAACACCTTGAAATCACAGGTCTTTTGGTCGGTCGTACGGTTGAAAAAGACGTGCATGGCGAGAGCCGTGGTGTGGATTTGTTTGATGCAAAAGCAGACGCTGAGGCTGTTTTGGCAGCGATTGGCGCACCGGCGAAAGTGCAGATTTTGCGCGGTGGTGAAGGCTGGTGGCACCCTGGTCGTCATGGTCGCATCTGCCTTGGCCCTAAGAAAACATTGTGTGTTTACGGGGAGTTACACCCGAAGGTTCTGGCTGAGTTGGGCGTAAAAGGTCCGGCAGTTGCGTTTACGATTTACCCTGAAGAAATCCCGATGCCGCGCAAAAAGTCTGCGACGCGGGCCGCGCTGGAATTGCGTGACCTTCAGGCCGTAGAGCGTGACTTTGCCTTTGTGGTCGACACTTCCGTTGAGGCGCTGACTCTGGTGAACGCGGCTTCTGGCGCGGATAAGGAACTGATTGAAAACGTTCGTGTTTTTGATGAGTTCACCGGCGAAACGGCTGAAAAGCAGATGGGCGAAGGCAAGAAATCTATCGCCATGACAGTGCGTTTGCAGCCGAAAGAGAAGACACTGAAAGAGAAAGATATCGAGGCTGTTGCGGCCAAGATCATCGAGAAAGTTACCAAAGCGACCGGTGGTGTATTGCGCGGTTAATGTTGCAATTCGCCCCTTTCGGGGTCTGAAATGTACAATTGAGCTTTTGAACGATCCCTCAGCCTTGGCTGGGGGATTTTTCGTTGGTTGAGCGTGATCCACTTTCGGCGTCTGGAAGCTCGTCTCGGGTGGCGAGGGCGTTTTTCAGCAGAGCCAAAAAACGCGGACATTCTAGATGCGAGGGGGCTGAGCAATTGGCCACGTGATCGAGCAATTCAGCAGTGGCTTCCAATTCACGCGCTTGCGCGCGAAGGGCATCCGCTTGGGAGCGCAATGCGCCGCGATCGATGTTGGGCGTGGTTTCTGCGGGGCGGAACAGATCGGCGATGTCATCCAGTGAGTACCCTGCGCGTTGGCCAAGGGCGATCAGGCCCAATTTGTTCAGCACGCTGTCGTCGTATTGGCGGCGCAAGCCGTTGCGGCTGTCGGCGGAAATGAGGCCACGTTTTTCATAGTAGCGCAGGGTGGAGGCGGAGAGGCCCGTGCGGCGTGTGACCTCTGCGATGTCGAGTTGATACATGCTGACTTAAACCTCGCTTCAAGTTGCGCAAACCATGCAGGATTTTTGCGACAAGGAAAAGATCAAGGAATCTGTATCGGTTTTGACTTGGGGCGCTGCGCTGGGATTGGGCGGCCCTTAGTGTTTGAGCGCTTTGAGGTGGTCGGCCATCAGATCAAATACCAGCCTAATGCGGCGGCTGGTGTGGAGCTCTCGGTGGGTGACGAGCCACATGGGGAAGGTGAAGGGTTCCGCCTCTGGCAGCAGGCGCACCATGTCGCTGGCTTGGGCCACGTAGTTTTCCATGACGGCAATGCCAAATCCTTGGCGGCATAGCTCCCAAGCGACGATGCCGTTTTTGGAGCCAACGGGGAAGTTGCTTTGGGTGAGGTTGGCTCCGGTTGGATTTAAGAAGCCCATCATTTCGTCCGCGTCTCCGAAGGAGATGAAGTGATGGTCTTTCAGATCTTCCACTTTGGTTGGAGTGCCGTGCTTTTCCAGATAGCTGCGTGATGCATAGTAATGGGCTTTGGGTTCGCCCACGAGGCGGGCGATGAGGTCTGGTTGTTCTGGGCGGACATGGCGCAGGGCAATATCAGCTTCGCGGCGCATGAGATCTTGGATGTTGTTTGAGGCCACGATTTTGATGCGCAGCTCTGGCGCGACCTCGCGGAGCTCTTTCAGGATGGGCGGCAGATAGAAGGAGGAAAAGACATCCGCTGCGGTGATGCTGATTTCGCCTTCGATGGCTTGGGATTGGCCGTTGGCCACAAGAGAGAACTTGTCGGCGGCTTCGCCCATGGCGCGGGTGTGATCAAGCAGTTCGACACCGGCTTGGGTGAGCTCGAGCGTGCGGCCCACGCGTTCAAAGAGCATGACGCCGAGTTCCTCTTCGAGGGCGGCGACTTGGCGCGATAGCGTTGGTTGGGTGAGCCCCAATTCACGCGCAGCGGCGGACAAAGAGCCGTGGGTGGCCGTCGCCAGAAAGGCGCGGATGTGGTTCCAGTCGGGTGTTTGGGGCGTGTTGCTCATACATATTTGTATAACTCGGCTACGAAATTGGGCAATTCCTTTATATGTTGGCGGCTGTATCTTTGGCTTAACAGTTATGGAAACGACCTGATGGAGCCGAAGATGAGCAGCTCGCAAGCTTTTTGGAATAAACACGCGGCGAAATATGCGGCGTCGAAAATCGCCAATATGGACAGCTATGATTACACGACAGAGCGCACGCGCAGCTATCTGGCGCAGGATCATCAGGTGCTGGAAATTGGCGCGGGCACCGGGCGCACGGCTTTGGCCTTGGCGCCCAACGTGCGCGAGATGGTTGTGACAGATTTTTCAGACGCGATGCTGGATGTGGGGCGCGCGGAGGCGAAAGAGGCGGGGCTTGAGAATATCTCGTTTGAATGTCGTGATGCGACAGATATGCCGGAAGGGCCGTATGATGTGATCTTGGCGCATAACATTTTGCACCTTGTGGAAGATCTGGAGGGGGTCTTGGCAGAGGCCTATGCCAATCTGAAACCCGGTGGGCTGTTGATTTCCAAGACCTTTGTGAAGCCGGATCGTGGATTGCATCTGTTCATTCGCTTTATGTTGCTGGTGGTCCCCATGTTGCAACTGATCGGAAAGGCGCCTTTTGTGAATATTCCGAGCCTGAGTGCATTAGAAGGCGCACATCGTTGGGGTGGGTTTGAGATCATCGAGAGCGCCAATTACCTCAAGGATTCACGCCGCTATCTGGTGGCGCGTAAGGTTTAAACGCAGCGGCGGGGCAGCGGTTGTGCGCTTTGCCCCGTGCTGTGCCCGCCGCGGTGCAGCGTTCACATACGTTGAGATGTGGAAGGGCTTCTCTGCTTTACGTTGACGTAGGGTCGTCTGGCGTAAAGAAAGGGGAAGAAGTCTGTTAATTTCCCGTGATTTGTTTTCGAAATTCGTGCAACTTCACTTCAGCCATCCAAGCGAGTTGTTTGGGGAAGCTAGAAATGCGCGACAAGGGGCAAAAGGGGAAACACATGCTTCAGGAATTTAAGGACTTTATCGCCAAGGGCAATGTCATGGACATGGCTGTTGGTATTATCATTGGTGCCGCCTTTACGGCGATTGTGAAATCTTTGGTTGATGATTTGATCAATCCGTTCATCGGCCTGTTCATGGGCGGTGTGGATTTCGTGAACATGTATGTTGTTCTGGCGGGCGAAGTTGCGGCAGGCACAAGCCTTGCTGATGCGCGTGAAGCTGGTGCGGCCGTGTTTGCTTACGGTTCCTTCGTCATGGCGATCATTAACTTCCTGATCATCGCATTCGTTGTGTTCATGTTGGTTCGCTATGTGAACAAGGTCAAAGAGGCCACAGCGAAGAAAGAAGAAGAGGCGCCAGTGGAAGAGGACAAGGGTCCTTCAGAGTTGGACGTCCTGCTGGAAATCCGCGACTCTCTGAAGAAGTAAGTTGGGGAAGGCCCTTGGGGAGATCCAAGGGCCACCTGTTTGGGGCCGGAGATGATCCGGCCTCTTTCATTTGAAGGATAGACGAATGGACATGATCCTAGAATTTGCGCAAAGCAATGCGGGTGTTGTTGTCAACGCGGCCAAGGCGCTTGCGGTTCTGGTCATCGGTTGGATGGTTGCTGGGCTGGTGAGTGGCGTGATCCGTCGCCGTGTTTTGGCGAGTGAGACGATTGACGATACGATCGGCAATTTTGTGGCGTCGATTGTGAAGTGGGTCATCTTGCTGATGGTTCTGATTGCGGTGCTGGGGCTGTTTGGCATCCAAGCGACCAGCCTTGTGGCGATTATGGGCGCGGCGACTTTGGCCATTGGTATGGCTTTGCAAGGCACGCTGTCTGATTTGGCGGCTGGGTTTATGTTGATCCTGTTCCGGCCTTATAAGCTGGGTCAGGTGGTTGATATTGCGGGCACAATGGGCACGGTGAAAGACATCAACCTGTTTGTGACTGAATTGGCGACGCCAGATAATGTGCAGATTATTGTGCCAAACGGGCAGGCTTGGGGATCTGTGATCACCAACTACAGCCATCACGCGACACGCCGTGTCGATCTGGTGTTTGGCATCGATTATTCCGACGACATCGAGAAAGCCAAGGCGATCATTCTGCGTCTGGCGGATGCGGATGCGCGGGTGGCGTCTGATCCTGAACCTTGGGTGCGCGTGACCAATCTGGGCGATAGCTCGGTTGATTTGACGACCCGCGTTTGGGTGGCTGCCGAAGATTACTGGGATGTGAAATTCGGCATGACACAGGCGGTTAAGGAGGCCTTTGACGGGGAAGGCGTTTCTATTCCTTATCCGCATACGGTGGAGATCAAGCGAGAAGCTTGATCCTGCCAAAGGGGCGAGCTTCTGAGGGGTGGCTCGCCCCACCTGATTTTACATCAGGATGATGTTTGAAATGCCAGAGGCACGGCGTAGGGCGTGGACCTCGGCAAAATCAGGATCGGTGATCCATGCGTTGGCATGATCGCGATCTGGAAATTCCAAAATCACTGTAACGTCTGGCGTGTCGATCTCGCCTTCGATCACGCGGGCTTCGCCGCGGGTGACGTGCAGCGGCTTGCCGCCGTGTTTGGCCATGGCTGCGCCGGCTTGCTCGCGGTAGCTGTTGAAGGTTTCTGGGTCTTTGACGGTGACTGTGACCATTGCATAGGCTGACATGGGCTGTCCTTTCGTTGTGATGGGGGGAGAATAGCGGCACATGGCATGATTGAAATTGATCATTGTCGCATTCCGCTTGTGCAAATATGATCGGGCTATGTTGGACTGGAATGATCTGAAATATGTGCTGGAGACGGCCGAGCAAGGCGGGATCAGCGGGGCTGCGCGGGTGCTTGGGGTGAACCATGCCACGGTGGCGCGGCGCATTTCGGCGGCCGAAGAGGCGCTTGGCGCGCGGTTGTTTGAGCGTTTGCCCAGCGGCTATGTGCCCACAGAGGCTGGGCTGGATGCGGTGAACACGGCGCGGCAGATGGCGCGGATGCAGTTTGATTTGGATCGCCAGATTGGCGCGCGGGATACGGAACTGTCGGGCGTGTTGCGGGTGACGGCCTCGGAATTGCTGTGCGAGCGTATTCTGTCACCCATCTTTGCGGGGTTTATCGAGGCGCATCCCGAGATTGATCTGCGCCTTGTGGCGACCAATGATCCGCTGAACATGGCGCAGCGTGAGGCGGATGTGGCCATTCGCTTTTCGCAGAAGCCACCTGAGGCTTTGGTGGGGCGCTGTGTGATTTCCCCTAAGGGCTCTGTTTATGCGAGCCGTGCCTTGATGGCGGATGATAAAGGCGGCGAGGCTCCGCTGGATTGGATCCGCTTTGCCCATTGGCCCGGTCCGCCGCCTGAGGTGAAGGCGGTGCGCCCGTACTTGCGGGTGCGGATGACCGTGGATGATATGATCTCGGCCATTGGCGCGGTGCGGGCGGGGATTGGCGCGACGCGGATGGGCTGTTTTCTAGGAGATGCGGACCCTGAGATGATGCGGGTGCCGGGGATGCCCTTGTTTGACTATCTGCCGCTGTGGGTGCTGACCCATGCAGATCTGAAACATGTGCCGCGTATTCGGGCCTTTACGGACTATGTGACCGCAGGTTTGCTGGCACAGAAGGATTTGTTTGAAGGGCGTTGTGTTTCTGAAGAAGAAACGGCGTCAGGGGGCCAATAAGGACCATTCACGGGCCCCCTGACGGTTGCCCCTTGCGGGGCGGGGGAGCCTTAGCGCTTGAGCGCCAGGGCGGGTGAAACCACATCCATGCCGAGGGCTTTGCCCACTGCGACATAGGTCAGATTGCCAGCATGGACATTCAGACCATTCAGAAGGTGCGGATCATCGGTGCAGGCTTGGCGCCAGCCCTTGTCAGCGAGGCTGAGCATGAAGGGCAGGGTGGCGTTGCTGAGCGCCTGCGTCGAGGTGCGCGCCACGGCGCCGGGCATATTGGCGACGCAGTAGTGCATGATGCCGTCGACATTGTAGATCGGGTCGGCGTGGGTGGTGGCTTTGGAGGTTTCAAAGCACCCGCCTTGGTCAATCGCCACATCCACCAGAACCGCGCCTGGTTTCATGTCGGACAATTGCGCGCGGCTGATCAGTTTTGGCGCAGCGGCACCCGGGATCAGAACCGCGCCAATGACCATGTCGGCCTCTGCGATCAGTTCGGCTGTGGCGCCTGCGGTGGAGTATTGGTTTTTGAACGTGCCACCAAAGACATCATCCAGATACCGCAAACGCGCCAAAGAGCGATCCAGTACGGTCACATCTGCGCCCATGCCTGCGGCGACTTTGGCCGCATGTGTGCCCACAACACCGCCGCCGATCACGACGACTTTAGCAGGGGCCACGCCCGGCACGCCGCCCATCAGAACGCCGCGGCCTCCGTTGGCTTTTTGCAGCGTATAGGCGCCCACTTGTGGGGCCAAACGGCCTGCGACTTCGGACATTGGGGCCAGCAAAGGCAGGCCGCCATTGGCGTCTGTCACGGTTTCATAGGCAATCGCTGTGCAGCCGCTTTCCAGCAGATCTTTTGTCTGTTCTGGATCGGGCGCAAGGTGCAGGTAGGTGAACAAAAGCTGCCCCTCGCGCAGCATTTTGCGTTCGACCGCCTGAGGTTCTTTGACCTTTACGATCATCTCTGCCGTGGCGAAGATGTCTTCGGCGGTATCGAGCAGCGTGGCCCCCGCAGCCACGTAATCTGCATCGGTGAAGCCCGCGCCCATGCCGGCGCCGGTTTGCACGTAGACCTCATGGCCATGCACCACGGCTTCGCGTGCGGCGTCTGGCGTCAGGCCGACGCGGAATTCTTGGGGTTTGATTTCTGTTGGGCAGCCTATTTTCATGGTCGCCTCCTTTAGTGTCACTCAAGCTTAATTTGACGCGAGTTTTGAAAAATATGTTGCTGTTCTTTGCGGGGTGCGGCAGGTTTTGAGGGAGATTCTTCGAGAATCTGAGGGATACTCGCATAAAGGTTCGATGAAATGACGTTAGATCAGTTGGATCGTCAGATATTGAGGGTTTTGCAGAAGCAAGGACGCATTTCGAATGCGGATTTGTCAGAGGCGGTGAACCTGTCGCCGTCGGCCTGTCACCGCCGCGTGCAGCGGTTGGAAAGTGACGGGTATATTCGCGATTACGTGGCCCTGCTGGATGCGCGTAAGATGGCTGTGCCCACGACGGTATTTGTGGAGATCACCCTGTCTGGGCAGGCCGATGAGGTGCTGGATGCGTTTGAGAAAGCCGTGGCGCGGATACCGGATGTGCTGGAGTGCCATTTGATGGCGGGGTCGGCGGATTATCTGCTGAAGGTGGTGGCTGAAAACACCGACGATTTCGCGCGTATTCACCGGCAGTATTTGGCGCGTTTGCCGGGTG
Organism: uncultured Paracoccaceae bacterium; assembly: GCA_947499725.1. GTDB lineage: Bacteria > Pseudomonadota > Alphaproteobacteria > Rhodobacterales > Rhodobacteraceae > Cognatishimia. Next base: position 196,216 of record CANMPK010000003.1, read on the forward strand.
TGGCGCAGATGCAAAGCTCGTTTGCTTTGCGGACAGTCTTTAAGACGACGGCTTTGCCGGTTTAGGGTTTTCTTTGCTTTGGGAGTTTGGTGCGAGGGGCTTTCGCCCCTCGCGTTTTAGGTATTTGAGCCAAGAAGAAATCAGGTGGTTTCTGATTGCAGCTTGTCTTGGGTTTGGGTGTCGAAGTCTGCGGCGCTGTGGCGTTCGTGCAGCTGCAGTTCCAGATCCCCAAAGGCGCGGTTGACCATGCGGCCGCGTTGCACGGCGGGGCGGGCGTCGATCTGTTTGGCCCAACGCATAACGTTTGTGTAGCTTTCCACATCGAGGAACTCTGCCGCATCATAGAGGCGGCCCAGAACCAGTTGGCCGTACCATGGCCAGATGGCGATGTCGGCGATGGTGTAGTCTTCGCCGCTGATAAACGTGTTGTCTGCCAACTGGCGATCCAGCACATCCAGTTGGCGTTTGGTTTCCATGGTGAAGCGATCAATCGGGTATTGGAATTTTTCCGGCGCATAGGCGTAGAAATGGCCAAAGCCGCCGCCCAGATAGGGCGCGCTGCCCATTTGCCAGAAGAGCCAGTTGAACATCTCTGGCCGTTTAGCGGGATCGCTTGGCAGGAAGGCGTTAAACTTTTCGGCCAGATGCAGCAAGATCGAAGCGGACTCAAAGACGCGGGTTGGCGGCGTTGTGGTGTGGTCCAGAAGCGCTGGGATTTTGGAGTTCGGGTTGATGTCGACAAAATCCGAGCCGAATTGATCGCCATCGCCGATGCGGATCAGCCATGCGTCGTATTCTGCGTCTGAATGACCTGCGGCGAGCAGTTCTTCGAACATCACCGTGACTTTCACGCCGTTGGGCGTGGCCAGCGAATAGAGTTGGAACGGGTGATCGCCCACGGGCAATTCTTTGTCATGGGTCGCGCCGGCAATGGGGCGGTTGGTGGAGGCCCATTCGCCGCCGTTTTCTTGATCCCATGTCCAGACTTTAGGCGGAGTATATGTATCGCTCATCTTTGGTTCCTGTTCGATTAGGATGTGACTTGCAGATAAGGTAAGGCCCAAGAGCGGATATTGCACCTGCTCTTGGGCCTGAATTTTTGCACAGTGGTCGTGCATAGATGTGTGGGGGCTTAGCCTTCGCTGCCTTCGGTGCGCTGGCCCAGCTCGCTGTCGAGCATTTGCAGGTTCCACGGATCATTCGCGGCGGCTTTGGTTTTGATCAGCAGGTTGCGGAAGCTGTCTTCTTCTTCGACTTGTTCGTCCAGAAACCATGTCAGCAGGGACTGAGACGCGTAGTCTTGCACTTCGCGGGCCAAAGCAAAGAGGGCGTGGATTTGGGCGGAGACGCCTTGTTCCATTTTAAGGCCCGCCTCGATGGCGTCCAGTGGGCTTGCGAAATCTTGTTTCGGCTGGGCGATGGCGCCCACGGTCACATCGGCGTCGCGGCGCATGATGAAATCGTAGAACTTCATGGCGTGCTGGGTTTCTTCGGCGGATTGCGCGCGGAACCATTGGGCGAAGCCGGGGAGATCGTTCGCATCGAAATAAGCAGAGATCGCCAAGTAGTTATGCGCCGCAGCCAATTCTGCGTTCACTTGGTCGTTCATCGCTGAGGCGAGTTTTTCATTCAAATTCATTGCTTTTCCTTCGCAGAGTGATCGCTGGCGGCGGCTGGCGATGGGGATATGAGTTTAACTTAGAATAATTCTAAATAGCTTCAAGTACTTTCGCGCTTGAGCCTTCAAAAGTTTCTTAAGAGTGTTCGGATAGGGGAGCGGTTCTTGGGTGGGTACTGCCCCACGTATGCAGCGCGTTTAGGACTGGGGCCAGCGCTTTGCCCTTATCTGTCAGGCTGTATTCCACACGGGGCGGCACAACCGCAAAGACCTTGCGGGTGACAATCCCATCCGCTTCGAGTTCGCGCAGTTGCTTGGTTAGACTGCGCTGTGTGACCGAGCCGATACGGCGTGACAACTCGTTAAAGCGCAGGGTTTCCGACAGAAGGTGGTACAGCACGAGGCCTTTCCATTTTCCAGCGATCTGCTCGAGCGCGCCTTCGACAGGGCAGCCTTCGTTACATCCGGTTTCCGGGAAGCGTTTGTTCAGTTTTACAGTATTCATTTGGTACCTATATGCCAAAATAGTGCGTACTCGTGAGATAAGCATATGAATTTATAGCTGTGAGGCAAGCCCGTGCCCGCAAGGGCGCAGCCCTTCCAAGCAAAGGACACAGTTATGAAAGCCATTGGATATTATGAAAGCCTGCCGTCGAGCGAGCCAAACGCTCTTGTTGATTTAGACCTGCCCAAACCTGTCGCCACTGGCCACGATCTTCTTGTTGAGGTCAAAGCTGTGTCAGTGAACCCAGTGGATACCAAAGTAAGGGTCAACCGCACGCCGCGCGAAGGGGTTGCTGAAGTGTTGGGCTGGGATGCCGCTGGGGTGGTGGCTGCCGTTGGGCCAGACGTGACGACTTATGCGGTTGGGGATCATGTTTGGTATGCGGGGGATATTTCGCGCCCTGGGACCAACAGCGCCTTTCATTTGGTGGATGAGCGGATCGTTGGGCGTAAGCCGGAGAGTTTGAGTTTTCCAGAAGCGGCCGCCCTGCCGCTGACTTCCTTGACGGCGTACGAGATGTTGTTTGACCGTTTGAAAGTAGACCAGCCTGTTGCAGGCGGAGCCGCTGCGGTTTTGATCATAGGGGGCGCTGGGGGTGTTGGATCAATCGCGATTCAATTGCTGCGCGCTTTGACGGATTTGACGGTGATCGCAACGGCCTCACGCGAAGAAACGCGGGATTGGGTGACCGATCTTGGAGCGCATCATGTGATAGATCATAGGCAGCCTTTGGCGGCCCAGATCGATGCGCAGAAGATTGGGGCGCCGTCTTTTGTGTTTTCCACCACCCATTCAGACACCTACATCGACGACGTGGCGGCATTGATTGCGCCACAGGGACGGTATGGGCTGATCGATGATCCGGCGCAGTTCAATATCATGCCTTTTAAGAGCAAGAGCATCTCGATCCATTGGGAACTGATGTATACGCGTTCGCTTTTTGAAACGGCTGATATGAGTCGTCAGCGCAGTATCTTAAATGAAGTTGCACAATTGGTGGATCGTGGTGCGGTGCGGTCGACCTCTGCCAGAGATATGGGGGAGGTTAACGCCGAGAACCTGCGCAAAGCCCATGCTTTGCTGGAAAGTGGCAAGGCGAAAGGCAAGCTAACTTTAAGCGGTTTTGCGACCTAACCGAGATGTGCGGCAAACCAGAAAAGACAAACCCCCGCGGCTAGGCCTCGGGGGTCGTCAATTCTTTAAGTATCCAAAAGCTGGAAGGGCTGCTTAGAGCATACCTTCGCGCTGTGCTTTCTTACGAGCCAGTTTACGGCTACGACGGATCGCTTCAGCTTTCTCGCGCGCTTTTTTCTCGGATGGCTTCTCGAAATGTTGCTTAAGCTTCATTTCACGGAAGACGCCCTCACGCTGCAGCTTTTTCTTCAGGGCACGAAGCGCCTGATCGACGTTGTTGTCGCGAACACTAACCTGCATGTGGTTTTCACCACCTTTCTAGTTTGAAGTTGCAATAAGATTGCAGGAGCCCGCGCTATAGCAAAGGCTGTTGGTTCTGTCTAGTATATGGCCAAGACAAGGAGACCAGACATGGCTGACAGCGCAAATGACTTGAGAAATCGCCTGATTGAGGCGGCTTTGGTGCATGTGGCCTTTGATGGCTGGGGGCCGGAGACCTTTGACGCGGCGGTGAGTGATTCTGGTGTGGCGCCGGCTGTGGCGCGCTCGATGTTCCCGCGCGGGGGCGTGGATTTGGCGGCGGGTTTCCACAAGATGGGGGACGCCAAGATGGCGGCGGCCCTGACTGAGGCGGATCTGTCAGAGATGCGGTTTCGCGATAAGGTGATGCATGCCGTGCGTCTGCGGCTTGAGCTGTGCGAGGACAAGGAAGCAGTGCGTCGTGGCACGACCTTGTTTGCGTTGCCGCATCATGCGCCGCAGGGCACTTCGTTGATTTGGGGCACGGCGGATGCGATTTGGACGGCGCTGGGCGATACTTCGCGCGATTTCAATTGGTATTCCAAACGCGCCACCTTGAGCGCGGTTTATGGCGCGACGGTGCTGTTTTGGCTGGGCGATGAGAGTGAAGACCATGCGGCGACATGGGACTTCCTTGAGCGGCGTATTGAGAACGTTATGCAATTTGAAAAGACCAAGGCCGGTTTTCAGGCCAGCCCATTGGGCAAGATGATGGCAGGGCCATTGTCGGTTTTGGGGCGCATTCAAGCGCCAAACCAAACCGCGGGCATGCCGGGGCGTTGGTCTAAATAAGCTTCTTTGAAAGCAGGAGAGCGTTATGAGCGAGCAGATGCGCGCGGTGGAGATCACCTCGCCCGGTGGGCCGGAGGTGTTGCGGCTGGTGGATCATCCTGTGCCAACACCCGGTGCCGGTGAGGTTTTGATCAAGGTTGCCTATGCAGGGGTGAATCGTCCTGATGCTTTGCAGCGGGCTGGGCTGTATCGTCCGCCGCCCTCTGCCAGCCCTTTGCCGGGGCTTGAGGCCGCTGGCGAGATTGTGGCTTTGGGTGCTGGCGTGCAGGGCTGGGCTTTGGGCGATCAGGTCTGTGCGTTGCTGCCCGGTGGGGGCTATGCGGATTATGTGCTGACCCCTGCGGCGCATTGCTTGCCGGTGCCCAAGGGCATGGGGCTGCATGAGGCGGCTTGTTTGCCGGAGACGTTTTTCACGGTGTGGAGCAATGTGTTTCAGCGTGGCGGCCTGACGGCGGGCGAGCGGTTTTTGGTGCATGGGGGCTCGTCTGGTATTGGCACCACGGCGATCCAATTGGCGCATGCTTTTGGCGCGCGGGTCTTTGCGACGGCGGGCTCTGCGGAGAAGGTTGAGGCCTGTTTGGCGCTGGGCGCGGAGCGGGCGGTGAACTACCGCGATGAGGATTTTGTTGAGGTTCTGAAGGCCGAGGGCGGCGCGAACCTGATTTTGGATATGGTGGGCGGGGATTACCTGCCGCGCAATATCAAGTCTTTGGCGGATGAGGGCCGCTTGGTGCAGATCGCCTTTTTGCAAGGGCCGAAGGTGGAACTGAACTTTGCGCAGATCATGATGCGGCGTTTGACGGTGACCGGCTCGACCCTGCGCCCGCAGAGCGATGTGGTGAAGGCGGGGGTTGCAGCTGAGTTGCGCGCGAAGGTGTGGCCTTTGCTGGAGAGCGGACAGGTGAAGCCGGTGATGGACAGTGTGTTTGATCTGTCTGAGGCGGCGGCTGCCCATGCGCATATGGAGAGCAACGCGCATATTGGGAAGATTGTTTTGAAGGTTGGGGGTTGAGCCTCGTATAGGGGCTTCGCCCAGTTGGGTTTTAGGGGCTTTGCCCCTCGGCCTGCGGCCTCACCCCAAGGTATTTTGATCAAGAAGAAGCAGCGGGTCGGTATAATGACCCGCTGCTTTTGGTTTTATGCGGCGCGGAACCAGCCGAGGCGTTTGAAGATCAGCCAATCCAAGATCAGCGCGACGATGAGCGAGGCGCCCACCAGCGGGAAGAGGATTGAAAGGCCGACCACCAGCAGGATCATGGCTGGGCTGAGGGCGGCTTCTGGGGCTTTTGGCACGCCAAGACTGCCGCTGGGGCGGCGTTTCCACCATGCGACGAAGCCTGTCACTGACAGCGCAAAGGCGAGGAAGGCCGCCAGTGTGTTTTGCGCCGTGTTGAGCCAGCCGTATAGCTCGCCCTGATGGAAGGAAATGCCGTAGGAAACGGTTTTGGCCACCACGGGATTGTCTGCAAAATTGTGGCGTTTCAGAACTGCGCCTGAGTATTGGTCGATGATAAGCTCGTCTTGGTCATTACGGTTTACGCTGGCCGAGCGCAGCCAAAAGGCGGCTTCTGCGGTGCGAGGCGGGCGCATTTCGTAAGGGGCTTGTAGGCCTTGTGCACGCGCGACTGCAAAGACTTGGGCATAGTCAATCGTGGTGCCTTCGGAGGCGGTGGAGTTTGGCACCTGGCCGCCAAAGCGCAGGGACCCTGACGATTGGTTCGTGGCCTTTTGGATGGTGCTGAGACCGCCGCCCCAGATGTCTGTCCATGGTAGGCCAGAGACGAGGATTGGCACCACGAGTACAGTGGCCAGAAACCCTGTGAAGAGGTGGGTGTCGCGCCACCAGCTTCGGGTCTTGGGGCTGCCGCTTGGGGGGCTGATGGCTTTTTTCAGGCTGCGGGTTTTGCGGGGCCACCAGAGGTAGGCGCCGGTGATGAACATCACAATCGCCCAATGGGCGGCGAGTTCCACGAATTTGGTGCCGGTTTTGCCCAGTAGGATTTCACTGTGGATGGTTTTGAGGATGCGCATGGGCATGTCATCGCGGGCGGTGACGCCAAGGACCTCGGATGTATATGGGTTCACCCAGGCGTAGGATCGGATTTTCGCGCCGTCGTTGAATTCGATCATCGTGCTGCGGGTTGGATCGTCATAGGTGGTGACGCCGCGCAGGCGGGTGATGACGGAGTGGGTTTCTAGGGCAGAGATTTGCGCTTCATAGCTTTGGGGGGCTGCGCCTTGGGTGACGAAGATTTGGTCTGCGTAGAGCCAGTTTTCGATCTTGTCTTTATAGAGATAGATCCCGCCGGTCAGCGAGAGCAGCATCATGAAAGGTAGCACGTAGAGAGAGGCCAAAAAGTGCCATTTCCAGACGAGACGATAGAAGGCGCCGCCGGTCGTATAAGACGCGGAGGAGCCCGGTGCGGTTGCATCGGTCATTGTATTTCCTGTGTGATTTGAATGCGTTGAGATTTGTGAAAATCAGATCAACACAGGGGGTGCGCGCGCGGGTTCTAGTCTGCTGAGACGGTCTTGGTGGGCAATGGCATGTTCACGGATGGAGAATGCGTGCCCGTATTGCAGCGCGAGCTTTTGCCAGAACGGCATGGGGCGCTGGGCGGTTTGGGCGAGGTCTGCAAGGGTGCAGTGGTTTTCTTCGATCTCTTCATGCTCGGCGGGGGAGCCGTCGGCATTGAGCGTGACCGTGAGGAAGGCGTCGCCCGTACAGATCACCATCGTATCGATGTTGGGCAACATGGCCGTCAGGACCGGAGAGATGCGCGGCAAGGCCAGCACCAGCACGAGGAACAGGGCGGCGGCCCAGCGTTCGTAGTGGTAGAGGAATTGGCTGAAACGCATTTCGATCTGTTGGCCTTATGCTAATGGCGCAGTGATAGGGGAATGGGGTTGTTGGCGGAAGGGGGATTTTGCCGGATTGTTTGGGGAAATTGCCGCAGGTTGGTTTTAGGGGCGTTGCCCCTCGGCCTGTGGCCTCACCCCAAGGTATCTAAGCCAAGAAGAAGTTTGTGTGGGTATTGAGGGAAGCTTTGGGTAAGCGCCCATTAGCGTACTGGGGTGAAGAGGGCGTCGTTAAGGGTGCAGTCTTTGATCACGTCGCGGCCGCAAGGGACGGGGGAGAGATCTTTGGACAGGCAGATGCGCGTTTCTTGGATGTGGCCTTGTTTGCAGGTGATGGTGACACTGTCTTTGCTGTGGTCGGGATTGGCTTTGAGGAAAGCCTCTTCGATCAGCGAAGCTGGCAGGCGCACGGTTTTGTCCAGTTTGCGGAAAATCTCTGGGCGGTTGATGGTGCCGTAGGCTTCGCGAGACAGCGCGTAATAGGCGCTGGCAGAGAGGCCAGAGCAGGTGCCGTGTTTCTTCCATTGGTGCCATGCAAGGCCGGAGGTGCCCATGATGTCGGCCATCTCGTTGGTTTGGCTGCGCGAGGGGTTGCGTTCTACCGTGCGGCAGTAGCTGGGCCAGCCTTGGTGAAACTGCGGCCAGAGCCCGTGCAGAATCCAGCCGTGATCTTCGCGAGTGTCGCATTGGGGCGAGTTTTTCGCATCGCCTTCCAATTCGCACCAATTGGGGGACCAGCTGAGGGCCATGACATAGTAATCAAATTCTCCGGCTGGTTCGCCTTCGGCTGTGGCCTGCTGGGCAAATAGGGCTGTTGTTAGCAAGATGGCAAGAAACCGCATTCACTCTTTCCTTTTTCTCTTGGGGGCACTATATCGGCTGCAAGTTCCCCTTCAATGGAAACCCGCATTCTTCCAAAGAATGCCGCCGGCCCCAAGGTCTGGCGATGGGTAGACTATGTTTTCAGGAGGCCGTTATGGCAAAACCGATTATGGCGAAAGCCACAGCTGTTTGGCTGGTGGATAACACGACAATCAGCTTCAAACAGATTGCTGATTTCGTTGGCATGCATGAGCTGGAAGTTCAGGGCATTGCGGATGGTGATGTTGCGACTGGCGTGAAAGGCTTTGATCCGATTGCCAATAACCAGCTGACCCAAGAAGAGATCGACGCGGCTGAAGGCAGCCCGCTGCACAAGCTGAAGCTGAAGTTCAACGCCGCAGCTGTGGGTGAAGAAAAGCGCCGTGGTCCACGGTATACACCACTGTCTAAGCGTCAGGATCGTCCGGCGTCTATTCTGTGGCTGGTGAAGTTCCACCCTGAACTGACAGACGGTCAGGTGTCTAAGCTGGTGGGCACAACCAAGCCAACCATCCAAGCGATCCGTGAGCGCACGCACTGGAACATCGCCAACATTCAGCCAATCGATCCGGTTGCTTTGGGGCTGTGTAAACAATCTGAGCTGGATGCAGCGGTTCAGAAAGCGGCAGCGAAACAAGCGGCTGAAGGCAATGTGATGAGCGATGATGAGCGTCGCAAGCTGGTGTCGACAGAGCAGTCTCTGGAGATGGAAGCAGAGCCGAAGATCCCTGCGGCGATCGAAGGTCTGGAGACATTCACATTGGGTGACAGCGCAGATGATGCGGATGAAAAAGAAGATGACGCAAACTACGCGGATGCGGATAGCTTCTTTAACCTGTCCAGCGATGACGGTGACGAGCAGCCTTAATCGGCGCTTGATCTGAGAATTTGGAAAGACCCGTAGGCCAAGGCTTGCGGGTCTTTTTCGTTTTTGCGAGGTGTTGGACATGCGCAGCGTGATTGATGTTTGGCACCATACCGTTTCAGAGGCTGCACCGGTGACGGTGCTGCCGGATGGCTGTCGGGATGTGATTGTGCGCAAAAGGGTTGGGCAGAGGCCGGATTGGTTTGTCTCGCATTTGCAAGACGCGCCGATGTTGGCCAGCCAACCGAGCGGCACAGTGATGACAGGCTATCGACTGCGCGCGGGGGTGAGGCTTGATCTTACAGGGGCGCTGCCCCGTGATGTTGATGCCGTGCTGGATTGGCTGCAAGACGCAGGGGCTGATGCGCCAAGCGTGGTGGAGGATCTCGAGGTTCTGGCGGCCGCATCTTCGGTGACAGAGGCTGCCAAAGAGATCGGGGTGAGTGCGCGCAGCTTGCAGCGGCATGTTGCGGCGGCGACGGGACGGACGCCTGTGTTTTGGCATCGTTTAGGGCGCATGCGTCGGGCTGGGGTTGGCTTATCTGGTGCGGAGGATTTGGCAGAGCTTGCCGCGCAGCATGGGTTTGCAGATCAGGCGCATTTCTCGCGGGAGTGCCGCCACTGGTTTGGGATGAGCCCGCACAAGTTGCGGGCTGATCACAGTGTTTTGGCGCAGCTGGCTCAGCCGGGGTTGGCGACAGGCGAGCAAATTTCCACGAGGTAGCCATCTGGGTCGCTGACATAAGAGGTGGTTTGACCCCATGGTTCTGCGCGGGCCTCTTGCACCAGCGTTGCGCCCGCATCGAGGGCTTTTTGCAAGGCGCTTTCCACCTCATCGGTTTCAAAAGCGATTTCAAAGCTGGGGGCTTTCGGGTCGGCTTTGGCTGGGGATTTGCCTAATTGGGTCATCAAGGCGCGGGAGGAAAAGGCCAGTTTGGTGTCTCCGGTGATCAGCTCGCCATAGTCATGGCCTTCGTGCAGAAAGCCGCGCTGGAAGCCAAACGCTGCTTCGTAAAAGGCGAGGCTGGCGGGGACATCTTCGACGTAAAGAATGGTGTATCTGAAAATCATGGGGCGCTCCTTTTTGGCAGAGCTTTAAGGCATGCGCTGGGCTGCGTCTTGAAGATTTCGGACAGCGTTGATGATTTACACCGTTTGGGGTTTGCGGTTGGTGGGGCGCGCGATGATACATTCTGCGGCCACAGCAGAGGTGATCCACCCCACCCACATCATGATGTCTGCAAGTTTTGCATCAAAGCTGCCGTTGATCGCGAGGGCAAGCAAGATCAAGTAGCTTTGTACGCCTGCACTGGCCGACAGCGCATAGGCGCGGATCATCCATGCGCGGTGTTGGGTAAAGTCTTTGCGCAGGGCAGAGCGAATGCCGAGGGTGAGCACGGCAATGATGCTGCTGCCAAAGATCACACGGCCGATGTCGATATGCAGCGCACCAAGGCTGTGGCTGGGGTAGAAGAACACCATCCACACACCGGAAATGGCAAAGGTGAGCCCTGCGATCAAAGCAGCGTAGCCGAGTTTACGATGTAATTTGCGATGGCGCATCCGCAACGTGGAGGACATTTGCAGCGCGCCGATGATCAGAAACAGGCTGCCAAAGATCACATGCGATAGGATCGAAACAGGCATGGCGAGAAAGCGCGCTTCGTCGGGTGTTGCGGTGCTATGCGCATCTGGATCAGACATGACCACAACGCGAAAGGCGCTGGCCGCGATGGGCAGGATTCCCAAGAGCATCAGGCCGAGGGGCAGTTTCAGGGTTTTGAATAGGCTTGGACGCGTGGCGGTTGGCATGGGCGATCTCCTGTTTCGGAGGGTATCGCAGCTAAAGGCCGTTTTGCAAATTGCCGAAATCGGCATGCATATTATGCAGATTTGTTGAACCTAGAGCGGTTTGCGCGCATTCAAGGCAGCGGAAATTGTGCCTTCGTCGAGGTAGTCCAGCTCGCCTCCGATGGGCACGCCCTGCGCCAAAGAGCTGAGCGTTACGCGGTCTTCGATTTGGTCGGCGATATAGTGCGCTGTGGTTTGGCCGTCGACGGTGGCATTCAGAGCCAAGATCACCTCGGTGATATTTTCACTGGTCAGGCGGTCGATCAGGCGGGGGATCGAAAGGTCTTCGGGGCCGATATTGTCCAGCGCAGAGAGCGTGCCGCCCAGAACATGATAGCGTCCTTTGAAGACGCCGGCGCGTTCCATCGCCCAAAGGTCTGCCACGTCTTCGACGACGCAGATTTCACCGGTGGCGCGTTTGTCGTCGGCGCAGATCTCGCAAATGTCAGAGGTGCCTACGTTGCCGCAGTTCAGGCATTCGCGGGCTGTGATGGCAACCTCTTGCATGGCGTCCGAAAGCGGGGTGAGCAATTGGCTGCGTTTGCGGATGAGGTGCAGAACAGCGCGGCGGGCAGAGCGGGGGCCGAGGCCCGGGAGGCGGGCCATCAGGTCAATCAGGGTGTCCAGATCACTGCTGCTCATGCTGTGGGCCCGTTGCTGTTGTGTGCTGCTTGTTGTTGGGGGCCTTTGGCCCCTGCTTTAGGTATTTATATCAAGAAAAAGCAGGGGCGTCTTGTGCTTTTGATCGCGCTTAGAACGGCATTTTGAAATCAGCCGGCAGGCCAAGGCCTTCGGTGATTTTGGACAGTTCAGATTGCGCTTTGTCAGACGCTTTGGATTGCGCGTCTTTGATGGCGGCGAGGATCAGATCTTCGACCACTTCTTTTTCGGAAGCCACAAAGATGGATGGATCAATGTCCAGCGCTTTCAGCTCGCCCTTGGCAGAGGCGGTGGCTTTCACAAGGCCCGCGCCGCTTTCGCCGACGACCGTCATGTTATGCAGCTCGTCCTGCATATCTGTCATTTTGGCCTGCATTTCTTGGGCTTGTTTCATCATCTTGGCCATATCGCCAAGCTGGCCGAGTCCTTTAAGCATCGGAATCTCCTGAATGTTCGAATTTGGCGTCTAGATAGGGACGCGGGATGGGCTGGGCAAGAGTTACTCTTCTTCGAAGGGGTCCCATTCGTCTTCCACTTCGGGAAGCGCGTCCATATGGGCCGCTTGGGTGATCTCTTGCTGGGTTTTGATTTCGGTGATCTTGGATTTTGGGAAAATCTTGATCACGGCCTGCACCAGCGGGTGTTGCATGGCTTCGGCTTTGATGGCGTTTTCGGCGGCGTTGCGCTTTTGAACGATGGTTTCTGCGCCGCCTTCGTTGACCAGCGTGACCACCCAGCGCGTGCCTGTCCAATGGGTCAGGCGCTGTTGCAGGCGGGCGGCGAGGTCTTTGGGCGCATTGGGCGTTGGCTGAAATTCGATGCGGCCAGGGCTGTAGGACACCAGTTGCACGTCTGCTTCGACATCCATCAGCAGCTTGCCGTCCCGCTTTTGGCGGATCAGTTCAATGATGTGATCGAAGCTCGCGTATTTTGCGAGGGCCTCTGCCGCTTGCGGCGCGAGGGCTGTGACTGTGCCGCCGGTGCCCCCTGCGACTTGTGCGCTGGCGTAGGCTTGTGTGGCGCCCCCTTGTTGTGGGGCGGGCGCGCCGCCGCCTCCTCCGCCATTTGGTGGCGTGGGCGGCGGCGTTGAGTTCTGCAATTTGCGCACCAGTTCTTCTGGGCTTGGCAGGTCGGCCACGTGGGTGAGGCGGATGATCGCCATTTCGGCGGCCATCATCGCGTTTGGTGCGGCGGAGACTTCTTCGATGGCTTTCAGCAACATTTGCCACATGCGGGTGAGCACGCGCATTGGCAGGTTTTCGGCCATCGCTTGGCCGCGGGCGCGCTCGTCTGGCGAGATGGTTGGATCATCTGCCGCTTCGGGCGTGATTTTCACCACGGAGACCCAGTGGGTGATTTCCGCCAGATCGCGCAGCACGGCCATAGGGTCTGCGCCGTCGGCATATTGGCCGGAGAGTTCTGTCAAAGCGCCGCCCGCGTCGCCTTTTAGGATTAGGTCGATCAGATCCAGCACGCGGCCACGGTCGGCCAAGCCCAGCATGGCGCGCACTTGGTCGGCTGAGGTTTCGCCGGCGCCATGGGAAATGGCTTGGTCGAGCAAGGATGTCGCATCGCGGGCCGAGCCCTCGGCGGCGCGGGTGATCAGCGCTAGCGCGTTGTCGGTGATCGCGGCCCCTTCGGCGGTGGCGATTTTGCGCAGGAGGGCGATTTGGTCTTCTGGTTCGATGCGGCGCAGATCAAAGCGTTGGCAGCGCGACAGCACCGTCACCGGCACTTTGCGGATTTCAGTAGTCGCAAAGATGAATTTGACGTGGGCGGGTGGCTCTTCCAAGGTTTTCAGCAGCGCGTTGAACGCGCTGGTGGAGAGCATGTGCACCTCATCGATGATGTAGATCTTATAGCGGGCAGAGGCTGCGCGGTAATGGACGGAGTCGATGATTTCGCGGATGTCGCCCACACCTGTGCGGGATGCGGCGTCCATTTCCATGACATCTACATGGCGGCCTTCCATTATGGCAGTGCAATGTTCGCAGACGCCGCAGGGTTCTGTGGTTGGGCCGCCGTTGCCGTCTGGGCCGATACAGTTCATGCCTTTGGCGATGATCCGCGCAGTGGTGGTTTTCCCTGTGCCGCGGATGCCGGTCATGACAAACGCTTGCGCGATGCGGTCAGCCTCGAACGCATTCTTCAGCGTACGCACCATGGCGGCTTGCCCCACAAGATCGGCAAAGGTTTCAGGCCGGTATTTACGGGCCAGAACCTGATAGGCGCCTGAGGTTGGGGTGTCTTGGGTGTCGCTCATAGTGGATCGCTTTGATGGCTTGCTTGAATCGCGTCTGATGCAGGTTAAGCGTTGGGGGGCGGCGCGTCCACCGGATTGCGCGGATCGGGGGCATTGAGTGCTGGCGTTTTAAGGCGCTTCGGTTTTGCGCTGCTGTGCAGCACAGCCGAAAACACGTGGCGTGGCGAGGTGGAATCATCACAAGGCAAGCCGAGCGATTTCACGGGAATTGCCCAAAAAAGGTAAAGCGTGCTGATTTTTAAGGCTTTTTTGCTACGCCTATGTTTTGGGCATCTGTTAACGTTTCCGTGAGACACTGCGAGAAACTTGCGCAGACCGCCCCAAGCAATGCGCCTTTTTTAGGCAGTTGCGGGTGGTTTTATGCTGCGCCCGCAGAAAGCTTTGACCTTCTTTAAACTATTTAGAACTCTGAAGAGGCAACAACGGTGTTGTCGACGCACATGTCGCTAAATGTGCAATCGCCGAGCAAAGAGGCTCTTCTTTTTTGGGACAGGTTTGTCTCAATTTGCCAGCTTGTCTCGGAGCCAGCCGTTGAATTTGAATTTACGCCCAGAGCCTGTGTCTCACCCTGTTGCCGATGCATCCGACGTTCTTGTTGTCGGGGGCGGTCCGGTCGGGGTTCGCGTGGCGCAGCTGTTGGCTCAAGCGGGGCAGCAGGTGGTGCTGCTGGGCGATGAAACCCATGATCCTTATAACCGTGTTCGACTGACACCGCTTTTGGGCGGGGATGTGCAGTTTGGCGAAATCAGCCTGAATGTATCGGAAGACAGCCAAGAGGGCTTGGCGCTGCACACGGGGCAACGTGTGGTGCAGATTGATCGCGACCGGCAGGTGGCGATTGGGGCGAATGGGCAGGAATGGCCGTATAAAACTTTGGTTTTGGCCACAGGTTCGCGCGCTTTTGTGCCGCAAATTCCGGGTGTGGATTTGGATGGTGTGTACCGTTTTCGTACAGCGGATGACGCATCAGCTTTGCTGGCGCGGTCTTTCTCGGCGCGGGATGTCACGATTGTTGGGGGCGGCCTTTTGGGGCTAGAGGCGGCGCGCGGTTTGGCGCGGCGCAATTGTAAGGTCACCGTGGTTGAACACGAAGATCGCCTGATGCCACGTCAGTTGGATACGGCGGCGGCGGTGCATCTGAAAGAACGCATCGAAGAGCTGGGCGTGACCATTCACACGGGCACGCGGGTGAATGAAATTTCCGGCATGGGGCGCGTGGAAAGCGTGATCCTGTCAGATGGCAGCGAAATCAAAAGCGATGCGGTTGTGGTTTGCGCGGGGGTGCGCGCCAATATCGAGCTGGCGAGCGAAAGCGGTCTGCCGATTGAGCGCGGTATTCTGGTGGATGACCAGATGCAGACGCGAGATCCGAACATCTTTGCCGTGGGCGAATGTGCGCAGCATGGCGGGCAGGTGATTGGCTTGGTTGGCCCGGGTTATGCACAGGCCGAGGTGGCGTCGGATGCCATTCTGGGCAAAACCGCAAGCTATGTGCCGCAGATCAGCGCAACAAAGCTGAAGGTGATCGGTGCGGATGTGTTCTCGGTTGGCGATGTGGAAAAGCTGGAGGTGCGTCACAACGTCAAAAGCCACATCTGGCAATCAGAGACCGCCTATCGGCGAGTGTTTATCGAGCGAGGCAGATTGGTTGGCGTGATCGCCGTCGGAGAATGGGATCAGGCCAGCCGCATGCAGGATGCGGCGCAGACCGGCGAGGCGGTTTATCCGTGGATGCTGTATCGCTTCCGTAAGGCGGGCTCTTTCTGGGTGGAGGCCGAGGAAGAGATGATGGACATGCCGGATACGGCCACTGTCTGTAACTGTACGGGCGTGACCTGTGGGCAAATTCGCGGGGCGATTGCGGGCGGCGCGATGGATGAAGAGGCGATTGGGCTGAAGACCGGCGCGGGCACAGTGTGCGGCACCTGTAAGCCTTTGCTTTCTGAACTGATTGATGCCGGTGCGCCGCCAAAGGCAGTGCGGTTCTCGAAGCCCTTGGTGGCGATTTCATCTGTGGCGGTGTTCTTGGCGTTGATCCCTGTGTTGATCGGCTATGTGCCGCTGCCGCAATCTTATTCGGCAGACAGCCTGCGTGATTGGGCATGGCGCGACAATATCGTGAAACAGTGGAGCGGCTATATCCTGCTGGGCATTCTATGCGCTGCGATGGTGATTGGCCTGCGCAAGCGTATTCGGTTCTTTGACAAGCTGGGCGGCTATGATGGCTGGCGGTTTGTCCATATCGCCATTGGTCTTTTGGCGGTGTTTGGTTTCTTTGCCCATACGGGTTTCCGTTTGGGCTCTAACTTGAATTTCGCCTTTGGCGTGGCTTTCGTGGCGACCTTGATTTTGGGCGCTGTCGTGGGGCTGGCGACGGGGGGCGATCATAAACTTCGGGAACATCGCATTGGTACGGCGCGCAAACCTGCGCGCAGGGTGCCGGCGTGGCTGCATATTCTGGCGGTTTGGCCGCTGCCGGTCTTGGCCCTGTTCCACATACTAACGGTGTACGCATTCTGATGAAGCGCTTGAATACAAAACTCTTCTGGGCCGTTTGGGCGCTTCTGTCGATTGCAGGGGCGCTTTACGCCGCTAAAACGCTTTATGTGACGGGAGATCGGACTGTCTTGCTGCCGGGGGAAACGACTGGCGTGCACCACCAGTTCGAGATTTCCTGCCACACCTGCCATACGTCAGACGATTTTGAAGACGTCAATTCGGTGCGCAAAGACATCAACAAGACCTGTGTGACGTGTCACAAGGACGAGCTGAAGGCGTCGAACGACAGCCACCCGATCAAGAAGTTCAAGAACCCGCGGATGGCGGATTTTTGGGAGAAGATTGATGGTCGCTTCTGCACAAGCTGCCATGCGGAACACTCGCCCGAAGCGACGTTGCATGCAGGTGTGACTTTGCAGGGTGATTTCTGCGTGGCCTGCCATTCGGAGGGCGATCAAGATGTGCGCCAGAACCGTGAAAGCCATGCAGAGCTGACCTTTGACACTTGTGCCAGCTCTGGTTGCCATAACTATCACGATAACCGCGCACTGTATGAAGATTTCCTTGTGAAACACGGCAATATGCCTTGGGTCAAAGAAGAGCCTGTGCATTTGCCAGCGGCTCTGTCCCGTACGCCATCCGAGGCGGTTGCGGATATTGAAACCTATCTGGCGACTGTGGATACAGCGCTGCCTGCGTATGATGAGACGATTGCCCATGATTGGGCAGCGTCGGCCCATGCGGCGGGTGATGTGGGATGTGCAGGTTGCCATGCGCCAGAAGCCACCAATGAGGCAGAGATTGAAACGCAATGGGTGGAAGCGCCAAGCGAGGCGGTTTGTGCCGATTGCCACCGCAATGAGGCAAAAACCTTTGCGCTGGGTCGCCACGGGATGCGTCGCCATCCTGAAATCGCTGATCCGCGGGATGCCAAGCGGAGCTTGAAAGACCTTGGCTTCTCTGATCCGCCAGAGGCGATGGTGCGCCTGATCGAAGCCTATCTGGCAGACCCTGATGCGCCACAAGCGATGTCTACATCCGAAGCACGCGTGTCTTTGAAGCCTGAAGCCCATGGCCAAGATTTGACCTGTAGCACCTGCCATGATCCGCACGCGCAGGATCTGGATTTCGCCGCCGTGGATGCCTGCCTGAGCTGCCATAACGACGAGCATTCGACATCTTACAAAGACAGCACGCACTTTGCTTTGTGGTTTGACGAAAAAGACGGGCTCTTGCCTCCGGGCAGCGGCGTGACTTGCGCGACCTGCCACATGCCGCAGTCCGAAAAGGGCGGCAAAGTGCTGACCAACCATAACCAGAACGACACCCTTCGCCCGAACGAGAAGATGATCCGTGCCACTTGCCTGTCCTGCCATAGCCTCGAGTTCGCCATTGATGCGCTCGCAGATCCAGAACTGGTGAAGAACAACTTCTCGGGCCAACCGAACCGCCACATCGAGAGTATCGATTGGGCGTTAAGACGTGTGGAGCCGACTGACACCGACGCCAATCAATGACGCCGGCTCCACACACTGCAACCTAGATAGTCACAGGAGACTAATATGTACGACAAATTTAAAGGTTTGAAAGCCTCTGTTTTGGCAGGTGCTTTGGCCGTGGGCGCGATGCAGCCTGCAACAGCTGAAGAAGGTCTGGATTTCCAAACAGTATCTGACCTGCTTCACCTGGTGATGAGCTCTGACCGTACGGTTTACACACGTATGATCGTGAACCGTCTGGCGGTTGAAGAGAAGGTGATCACAGCGTCTGAGCACTTTGAAGACGACAAAGCTCTGGTTCTGCCAGCGCAGATGTTCCGCTTCGGCTCTGAAATGGTGGCAGAAGAGACGGATGCGTTCTCTTACTCCCTGCTGTCCCTATGGCCAATCAACAAGCAGAACGCGCCTTCCACACCGCTGGAAATCGAAGGTCTAGAATATCTGGCTGAAAACCCAGGTGAAAACTTCTATGGCGAAGAAGAGCTGGGCGGCGAGAAATACTTCACAGCCTTCTACCCAGATATCTCTGTGGCTGAAGCTTGCTCTAAGTGCCACAACGAGCACAAAGACAGCCCGCGCACCGACTTTAAAGGTGGTGACGTGATGGGTGGTGTGGTGATCCGCATCCCTATGGATAGCTAATGCGGTTCGCTGCCGTAATGGGAGCGATGTTCGTTTGCGCCAGCATGGCGCAAGCGGACAGTCCGGTTGTTGCAGATCGGGGGCTGGACGGTTTCGTTTCAGTCGACCGTCTGCCTGTCCCTGAGGCTTCGTTCTTGCAAGACGGCCGCACCATCTGGGCGGACACTTGCGAAGGCTGTCACGGCGGCAACAAGTATGTCGGTGCTCCGAAAATCACCTCTTTAAGGGCTTGGGAACCACGTATCGCGCAGGGCATGGAGATCTTGATCGACCATGCAGTGAACGGGTTCGTTGGGCCAAAATACACAGAAATGCCACCACGCGGCGCCAACCCTGATCTGACAGACGAACAGGTCGCGGCTGCGGTGGCCTTCATGGTTTGGACAAGCGGCGGGGATGCCGTTGTCGAAACCTATTTAAAGACACTCATGGGAGAAGGTTCATGACCCCCGAACAAATCGATCTGGTGCAGACCAGCTTTAAGAAAATCGCACCTATCGCGGAAACAGCAGGCCAAATTTTCTATGACCGCCTGTTTGAAATCGCACCAGACGTCCGCCCTCTGTTTCCAGAGGTTATGACCGATCAGCACAAGAAACTGATGCAGATGATTGGTGTGGCGGTGAACAGCTTGAAAAACCTTGAGGCGATCTTGCCTGCGGTTCAGGAGTTGGGCGAGCGCCACAACGGCTATGCGGTGACAGATGAGCATTATGACACTGTTGCTGAAGCGCTGATTTACACCTTGGGTAAGGGTCTGGGTGATGACTTCACACCGGAATGCCAAGAGGCGTGGACACTCACCTA
Organism: uncultured Paracoccaceae bacterium; assembly: GCA_947499725.1. GTDB lineage: Bacteria > Pseudomonadota > Alphaproteobacteria > Rhodobacterales > Rhodobacteraceae > Cognatishimia. The sequence continues at coordinate 215,371 of CANMPK010000003.1, forward strand.
TGTGACTTTGGCGAATGTCATGAAAGACGCGCAGCACGCTGCGGTAGAGGCCTAACAACGCCTTAAAGACATCGGTGGGGCCTGACCTGATTTGGGCCCGCCAAGCCAGCGCAGGGGGTTTTTTTACCGCCTTGCGCCCGCCAAGACGAATGAAGGACGACACGACCATGGATTTTGATAGCCTGTTCACCGCGCAGCTCGACACTTTGAAAGCGGAAGGCAACTATCGCGTTTTCGCCGAGATGGAGCGCCGCTGCGGGGCCTTCCCGAAGGCAGATACACATGCAGACGGGGGCAAGCGCGAGGTCACGGTGTGGTGCTCGAACGACTATTTGGGCATGGGGCACCATCCGGATGTTGTCGCTGCCATGTGTGAAACCGCAGCAGCCTGCGGCACAGGGGCGGGCGGCACACGCAATATTTCCGGCAATATGCACCAGCATATCGCGCTAGAACGCGAATTGGCGGATTTGCACCACAAAGAGGCAGCTCTGGTGTTCACCAGCGGTTATGTTTCTAATTGGACAACCCTTTCGACACTGGGCAGTCGTATCCCCAATGCGGTGATCCTGTCAGACGAATTGAACCACGCCAGCATGATCGAAGGCATTCGCCACAGCCGTGCAGATAAGGTGATCTGGAAGCACAATGATCCAGAGGATTTGAACCGCAAACTGCAAGCGATTGGGCCGGATCGCCCGAAGATCATCGCCTTTGAATCGGTTTATTCCATGGATGGCGACATCGCCCCGATTGCGGAAATTTGCGACGTGGCGGATGCCCATGGCGCGATGACTTATCTGGACGAGGTGCATGCGGTTGGCATGTACGGCCCGCGCGGCGGTGGCGTGGCTGAAGCAGAAGGGCTGATGGATCGTCTGTCGATCATCGAGGGCACTTTGGGCAAAGCCTATGGCACCTTTGGCGGCTATATCGCCAGCTCTGCTGCGACGATTGATTTCATCCGTTCGTTTTCCAGCGGCTTTATCTTCACCACGGCCATCCCGCCAGCGGTGGCCGCCGCGGCGACGGCGTCTATTCAGCATTTGAAAGCCTCGCAGCTTGAGCGCGCAGCGCAAAAGCGTCAGGTCGAGAAGCTGCGCAGTATGCTGGATGCGCGCGGCATTCCGCATATGCCGAACCCGTCGCATATCATTCCGGTGATGATCGGAGATCCGGTGAAGTGCCGTATGATTTCAGAAATGCTGCTGCGGGATTTTGACATCTATGTGCAGCCGATCAACTACCCAACCGTTCCGAAAGGGACCGAGCGTTTGCGCATTACGCCAGGCCCGATGCATTCGGATGCGGATATCGAACATCTGGTCGGCGCGCTGAGCAGCATGTGGGAACAATGCCAACTGGCCAAAGCAGTCGCATAACGGCACGGCATTGGGTGTTTCTGGCGGTCGCACCAAGATTTGTCTTGGCTGGTGGGAAAACTTTGCGAATATGGGGTAGGTGTTGGTATCTAGGAGAGACTTATGTCTGCGATTTCGTTTCACGCCTTATCGGTCGGTGGGGGCACGCTGGCGCTGTCGCGCATTGCGGGGCGACATGGCGACTATGAAACGGACTTAGATCACATCAACGATTGGCGCCCTTCGATTGTGGTGACCATGACCACACTGGATGAGATGGCGCAATTTGGTGCGGATAACCTAGGCGCAGATTTGCGCGCACGTGCCGCGCGGTGGTTTCACTTTCCGATTGGGAATTACGGCGTTCCGACGAAAGCCGCCGAGGCAGATTGGCCTGATGTTGCCGTGCCTGTCTTGTCTGCGTTGCGGGGCGGGGGCCGTGTTTTGGTGCATTGCAAAGGCGGCTGCGGGCGTTCCGGCATGGTGGCGCTGCGCTTGATGGTCGAAGCTGGCGAAGCGGTGGATGAAGCCCTAGGGCGTTTGCGCGGTGTGCGGCCCTGTGCGGTGGAAACAGACGATCAATACGACTGGGCCGCCAAGGGCAGCAAGCGCGCCTTGCCGCAGCCGGGTGTGTTTTACGGGTAATTTGCCATCAATGGCTTTGTTTGGATCGCTATTTGCGCAGATCAGACGGGGTTTTACCGGTTTCACGCTTGAACGCTTTGTAGAAGGCAGAGCGCGAATTAAAGCCAACATCATAGGCAATCACGAGAATGGTTTCATCCGTTGTGGTTAACTGCTCGATCGCGTCCTTGATCCGCCAGCCATTCACCAGATCAAAGAAGCTTTTGTTGAGCTGTGTGTTCAGCGCTTGGGACACATAATGCCCAGTGACACCAATGTGTTTGGCGAGGTCCCATAGCGAAAGATTTGGGTCTCGGTACAACAGATCTTTAGACATCGCGGTTTCGATTTTGCTGGCAATGCGTTGCAGCCTGTCTGCATCCAGCGCTGATTTTTCGTATTTCCGCGCCATTGGCTCGTCGGGCGGCGTTTCGACAACAACAGATTGGCGGCTCATGCCGGGGCGTTGGCGCAGGCCCCAGATGCCAATGACCCAAAACACCACCAAAAGGGCCAAAGAGTCCAAGGTTTGCAGGTGCGTTTCAAAGAGGTTTTCAGCAAAGACACCGGTGACGACGGCGATGGTGAACGCCACGCTGACACAAAGGTAGAAAGCCACACAGGCCAAGATCGCCCAGATCCAATTCAGCTCTCTGTTTTCTGTGCTGGCGAAGACCTCTTTGAGGCGGGCGCGATAGGCGATCAATCGACGGACTGTAAGATACACATAGGTTGCGATCATGGCTTTGAAGACAAAGTCGGCCATGAGAACGGCCAATACGATCAGCAGATAGCCCAAAAGGCGTGGGTCGTCTTGGGGAAGATCGGTTTCTTGAAAGTCGGCGGGCAGCAGAAGCAGTGACCAAAACGCCAAAAGCACAAAGAGCATCGGGGCAATGTGATAGCCCCATTTGCGGATGCGCTCGGTTGGGCCTTCACTGGTCAGTGCGCGCACATAGGCCCAGAATAAAAACGGCGAAGCGATTTCCAACCCACCGACCAGAACGCTGACGCGGAACAAAATGCCTAAGTTCTCAGGATCATAGGTTTGCGCCAGAACATCGGTGCCAGTTGCAACGGCTTTGAACAGGAACAACAACGCGAGGGGCAAGTAGACCTCGGTGTCACGTCGGCGCATCAACAAAAGCTGCGCGCAGAACACGCAAAACCCTGTCGTGATCAAATTGATGGCGTTGTCCAAAATCATCCACATGTCCAAGGTTTTTAGCGTGTCATTGATGCACAATTTGCGGCGCCCAAGCAATGCGCCTGTGTTGTGTTGCCTATGGGCAAAAGGAAAGGATGGGCGGTGCAGACTTCGGGGGGTCTTTGCGCAGCCGCCCATATTTGGCTGAGGGCCAAATTTTGTACGGGGTTTAAAGCCCGATCAGTGATGTCGCGAGGGCCTGATTTTCGGCGGCGACCCGTTGCTGGACCGCTGCGCAGGCCTGAAGGTCTCCGCTGACGCAGGCGGCATCAAGCTGCTCGCGCGCGGCGATTTCGGCGGGGCTTTCACAGGCACAAAGGCCCAGAACGGTTAGAATGATAAGTTTCTTCATGTGTCTTTCTTTCAGATGATGCTGCGCCATTGGGAGATCACGGCGGGAGGTCACGGGATGCAGTCGGCGCATGTATACGTTTGTTGTGATACGAGGTTGGGTTAGAGCGAGCTGTGTCTTGGGTCTCCTGAGCGGCCTGTGTTTGGCTCAAACTACCCAAATCTGCTGGTGTGTCGTCCTGCCCAATAGGAGGAGACACATTGATCTGATCTTTTTGGATGGGGAGTTTGCAGCCGCTGCGGCAGAGGCAGTGAAACCTAAGCATCGCTGGGTTTCATTTGCCTTCAATTGGCATTGTTTGCGGTGCGAGGGCTGGCTACTCTGCGGCTATGTTATTGCGCACAGTTTTACTTCTTTTCCTAGCGATTGCCGCTTCCGTTGGTGCCACGCTGTATTTTGGCGAAAGCGTTATTGTGGCGTTTGGCTTGCTGCTGGTGCAACTGAAACTTCTATCCAAAAAGGTTTCTTTGCTGGAGGTGCCGGTGATCCTGACGTGGATCAAGGCGCAAGGCAGTGTGTTTTTGCGGATCGAGTTGCTCAAGAAGTGGTTCATGAGCACTCTGGTACCCTTGGTGGTCGGCAAGGCCACGTTGCGGCGGGTGGCGCGGTTTGTGCGCGGGTATTCCAGCGTCCTCACGGATCGGTATCAGGCGTTGTTGAACTGGTACGGCGACCTTGGTTGGGTCGAAAAGACACTTGCGGCGGCCATCGTGGTTTTGGCTACGCTTGCGCTGGGCGTTTCATCGATCGGCCTGTGGATTGTGCTCTTCTCGGTGAAAATCCCACTGTGGTTGGCAGCGCTGGCGGCGACACTGGGGCGGATGATTTGGACCACCTTGCAAAAGACGGTGTTTAAAACCATCGCCTTTTTGCAATTGCGTTGGTTCTGGGCCTTTGTGCGCCGATTGCTTCCGGCGCGCCTGCTGCGTTGGAAGCGCCGGCTGGATTATCGCATCGCGCGCGCTGTGATCCGTCGCCGCCGTATGAGCCTGCGCCAAGTGGCGGCCCGCAAGGACAGCCTGCCGTTTCGCATGGGGTTGATGGTGGATTACCTATTCGGGCGCACAGGGTAGGGGGCTTACCGCCGCCCTTTGCGATGTTTCGCCGACTTTTGCGCAGCGTTTACGCTTTTGCTGAACCGCTTTTCGCGCTGACGGGTTTGCGCCAGCGTTTCCGTGTTCAGTTTGTTTTCGGCCAAGAGCTTTTTCCAACGATCCACGCGATCCGCGTCGATCTCGCCGGCATCTAGCGCAGCTTTCACGGCGCAGCCCGGCTCGCTTTCATGGGCGCAATTGTTGAATTTGCATTGCTGCGCAAGAGCTTGCAGATCTTCGAAAACCGTATCCAGCCCATCACGCGCATCAAACAATTGCAACTCGCGCATGCCCGGCGTGTCGATCAACCAGCCGCCATTCAGCATTGGCTTCAAATAACGCGCACGAGTGGTGTGGCGTCCGCGACCATCGTCTTCGCGGATGTCACCAGTGGCGGCGTCATTGCCGGTCATCCAATTGGCCAGCGTGGTTTTGCCCACACCAGAGGTGCCTAGGAAAGCCGCGGTTTGGCCTTTGCGCACCCAACCCATAGCTTTGTGGACTTCGGCTTCGTCTTTAGCGTTCAAGCATTCCACAACAGGTGCATTGTGCAGCGCTTCGACCTGTTTGCGGTACTCAGACGGATCATCACATTGATCGGCCTTCGTCAGCAGAACAACCGGATAGCAATCGGCAGATTGCGCCAGTGCCAAAAACCGTTCGAGCCGTGCGATGTTGAAATCCGCGTTACACGAGCTGACAATGAACAGTGTGTCCACATTGGCGGCGATCAGTTGCGGGCGCACCTCGTGGCCAGCCGCGCGGCGTTGCACGGTGGTTTGGCGATCTAGGATCTGGACCAAGCGCCCCTCGGGATCGCCCAGCACCCAATCGCCGACGGCGCAAATTCGGGTTTCGCGGTTTGGCGTGACAAGGGTTTCTTCGCCGTTGGGCGACAGAACGATAATCCGGTCACGATGCACTTCGGAGACGCGATAGGCGGTCAAAGACTCATCATCATGCTGCGCGTCAAAGAAGCTGGACCAGCCTAAATCTTGGTAGCTAAAGCTCATGAGATCACCTGAACAACAGCACAGGGTTTGGTGAATGGATCACGCAACGCCACAGATGTCTCAGAAAAAGGCCCGAGGGGTGAAATGATAAGTCATGCATCCCTCCGTATTCAAACGATCCGCATAGCGGATGTGGCGGTAAGGTGAGAGGTTGAACATCGACCCAAACGGTACTCGTTGCGGCTGCTTCCTTCCGGACCTGACCGGGTTGGCGAGGCGTCTGCCCGCGCCAACCTCTCACTGGCTGATATAGGCCTGCGTTTGAGGGAATGCAAGCGAGGGCTGCGGGCTTGCGTGGTCAAAACTGAGTAAGAGTTGCAGAAACCCTTTTTTGTTTGGGATCTTGTTGGGTGGTTGACCCCCGAACACCTGTGCCACATAGGGCGCAGCCAGCGGACTGGTTTGGACCAGCGCGCTTGCATTGGGAATCGGTTTGAACTGCCATGGGCAAGGGGGCAGGTCCGTGGCTTGCAGTCCGGTTTCAAGCAGGGCTTGCACCAGCTCACGCATATCTCGCGCAGGTAATTCAAGAGGCGGAGCTGCGCTGAGGTGAGGAATATTGCCCCCGCCGCCCGCGCGATAGCTGTTTGTCAGCACCAAAAAGCTTTGGTTGGGATCAATGGGGTCCGCGCGAAAACACAGGTTGTGAATGCGCCCGCTCGCGGTGGTTGGTTTGCGCCGATGGCCATGGGGATCAAACGTGGCGGGTTGGGTCAGGTCAATTTCATAGGTCACCCCGAAGATCGTATCAAAGTTATATCCAGGGAACTCCGGATCCATCAGGGGGGCGGGGTCAGCATTCGGCAGGATTTGCTGGAAGGAAGAGGCCGCCATTTCCAACCAATCTTTGATTTGCCATCCCGTTAGCAGGCGGGCGCTGATCGTATTTTGAAAGGGGTGTAAGGCGTAAAGATCGCGGCGGCTGACAGGGCCTGCTGGCACATGTGTGTAATGGTCTGGCCCTGCGCGCCCGCCGCAGCGAAAGGCGCTGGCGGCTGAAAGAAGGGGAAGCGTACCCAAGGTTTCCGCAGTGAGGGTCTGGCGAGCGAAATGCAGCTTTGCCAAGGCTGAAAGCGTAGAGGATATATCCATCGGCAGCCCAGCAAAAAAGCTGTGCACGGCCAGCGGCAAATGCCCAACGGGCTGGGCAAGATGTTCTTGCGTTGTCACACGGTAAGGGGCGAGCAGGGTCAACACATCCGCGTCCTGAGGGATCGGAGCCTGCTTAGGGCCGCCTGTTCTCATCGGCACAGCTTGGCTTTGCGCAGAATGTATCTGCCACGTCTCATCTATTTTACGCAGTTCCACATCGATCTGCCCTACGTGAGACCCGTTGAAATTGGGCATCACGGCGGGGGTTCCAGCTAAGGAGCCGCCTTGATGATCGGTCTCTGAGTCAGAGGCTTGGGCCGTATTCGGAAAAACAGCATGTGCATGTCCGCAGACAATCAGATCGATTTCGGGCAGCGCAGCGATCGCCGCGCCCGCATGTTCTGCACCACTAAGGGGCGGCAGCGCGCCGATCCCGGTGTGGGCCAAAGCGATCACAATATCTGCGCCATCCAAGCGCAGTTGCCTTGCTTGCCGTTGGGCGGTTTGCACCATTGGTGTGGCTTGCACATGGTGTGCCAAATGGTTCCAGCCAAGTGTTTGCGGCGGCATGACAGACACAACACCGATCTTAAGCTCGTGCGGCTGGCCGGTGTGATCCACACATTGCCGCCGCAAAAAGAGCCTTGGCTGCCAAGATTGATCCGCATGACGCAGATTGCTGCACACCAGAGGGAAATCTGCCTCTGCAAGCGTGTCCATCAAAAAGGGCAGGCCAAAATCGAATTCGTGGTTTCCCAGTCCAACGGCATCATATTGCAGATGGTTCATGACCTTGAGAACGGGATGATCTGGTAGGCCGTTGCGCCCAAGGTTCGCCGCCATGTCACACAGGGCAGAGCCTTGTAGGAAGTCTCCGTTGTCCATCAGCAAAACGTTCGCGGCGTTTTGGCGCTGCTGTCGCACATAGGTCGCGATCCGTGCGAGGCCTTGCCAAGAGTCCGCTTTGGATAATGCGTCAGCCTCACTCAGCAAACCGTGTAGGTCTGAGGTGGCAAGAAGGGTTAGTGTCAGGCAATCGCCTCGAGGTACTTCTGTTGGCTGCATTCGAAAAAACGACACTCATTAAAACATGTATGACAACTAAGCTATTTCTATTTTAAGTTGTGTCAATCATTCTGTCGGTTTCGCCCGAAGAAAAATCGTTTTTGCACGGGATTGGTAGGCGACAAAGCAAAGTGTTCTAGCTACTCTCGCGCCGAATAGCACATAGCAGGTGAACCGCAGAAAGCGGCCGGAGCAGGAATGATTGATTTCGAAACAGTGACCTTTGGCGGGTCGGGTCTAAACCGTGTCGCGCATCTGCGCGCGGATGCGGAAGCGTTAAAGTCTGCCTGCGCAAAACATGGGTCTTATGCGGTCGTCTTTTGGCGCGGGAAGCCTTTGGTGGATGCCGGTCCTGAGGCCACGGCGCATCAATTGGTTCGGTTGCCGCTCAATCATCCCATCTTTCAAAATGCGCCTGCGCCCATTTTGCTTGGGCAAGAAGACGCAGGCCTGTGTTTCGCCTATGACATCTCCAATTGGCAGCCCGTCGGGCAAGATCTGCCGGATCAGAGCTTTTTGGATCAAACATTTCAGCGGCATCCGGATTTGGATCAAAATCACGGATTTCAAGAATTGCGCGCTGTGATGGCACGGTTGTCTGCGCGTGATGCTGAACTCGCAGCGACAGGGCGATCGTTGTTTGCATGGCATAGATCGCATCAGTTTTGCTCTGCCTGCGGCGCGCGTGCGCAAGTCGTGCAATCTGGATGGCAAAGCAGTTGCCCAAGCTGCGGAACGCAACATTTCCCACGTACAGATCCGGTGGTGATTATGTTGATCACCCACGGAAACTCCGTGCTTTTGGGGCGCAGCCCAGGTTGGCCAGAGGGCATGTATTCCCTTTTGGCAGGCTTTGTTGAACCAGGAGAAACCCCCGAAGCCGCCGTGCGCCGTGAGGTTTTCGAAGAAGCGGGCGTAACCGTTGGGCAGGTGGGGTATCTTGGCAGCCAACCATGGGCTTTCCCATCGTCGTTAATGATGGGGTTCCGCGGAGAGGCGAAAGATCCCACAATTCAAATTGATCCAGTCGAGATCGAAGATGCGTTGTGGGTTAGCCGAGAAGAGCTGACTGTGGCCTTTGCGGGGGATCATGAAAAGATCAAGCCGACGCGGAAAGGATCCATCGCGCATTTTATATTGCTTAACTGGCTTGCGGATAAGCTCGATTAGAGCGACACTTACGAAAACCAAAGGTAAACCCTAAAAAACCGAGCAGAACCATGAAATTTGAAGCAAAAGACGACGTTGATATTCCGATCGAAGAGGCCTTTGATCTGCTGTCCGACTACGATGTGTTTGAACGTATGGCGATGCGTCGTGGCATCGATGTACGCCGTCATGACCAGGATCAACCGGTCGGCGTTGGCTCTAGTTGGACGGTGAATTTTGACTGGCGCGGTAAGAAAATCAAAATGGACGCTAAGGTTGTAAAGCATCAACGCCCAGACGTGATCCAATTGGAATCAGTTATGCCGGGCATGGATGTTGATGTTGTTTTTGATTTGGTTGCTTTGTCGCGTAAGCGCACACGCATGAGCATTCAAATTGAATCTGCAGCAAAAACTTTGCCAATGCGCTTGCTGCTGCAATCGCTGAAACTGGCGCGCGGCAATATCGATCGCCGCTTGCAGGACCGTGTGGAAGCGCAGTGCCGCAACATGGAAGAGCGCTACGCGCAAAAGATGGCTGTCGACAGCTAAGCCTTGATCAGGCGCGTCAGGTTTTATGACGCGCCTCTGCTGCTGGGTACACACCAAGCACATTGATATAGCTGGTAAAGTAATCCAATTCTTCCAACGCCCGCGCCAAGGCAGGATCGTCGGGATGGCCGTCGACCTCTGCATAGAACTGCGTTGCGGTGAAAGAGCCATCCACCATATAGCTTTCTAGCTTGGTCATGTTCACGCCATTTGTCGCAAAACCACCCATCGCTTTGTAAAGCGCCGCAGGGATGTTGCGCACCTGAAAGACAAAGCTGGTGATCATACCGTGTCCCGAATCACGGCGACTGTGGTCCGCCGTAGGGGACATGATCAAAAAGCGCGTGGTGTTATTGTCGAAATCTTCGATGTGACGCGCCAGAACATCCAGCCCGTAAATCTCGCCTGCCAGTTCCGACGCCAGTGCCGCCTGAGACGGGTCAGCCTTCTCAGCGACCTCACGCGCAGCGCGGGCATTGTCTGGGCTCACGCGCCCTCGGATACCGTTCTCGGTTAGGAAGCTCGCGCATTGCGGCAATAAAACAAGGTGCGAGTAGGCTTCTTTGATGTCGTCAAGCTTGGCACCTGGCACGGCCAAAAGATTGATGTGAACCCGAACAAAGGCTTCATCAATGATGTTCAAACCGCTGTTTGGCAGCAGGCGGTGAATATCCGCCACACGCCCGTAGGTGGTGTTTTCCACGGGCAACATGGCCAGATCTGCCGCCCCTGAATTGACCGTGTGAATCACATCTTCAAAGGTCGCGCAGGGCACCGCTTCCATGTCTGGACGGCTGTTTCTGCAAGCTTCATGCGAGTAAGCACCAAGCTCTCCCTGAAAGGCGATGCGTTTTTTCATAACGGTTTTCCACTTTTTTCACCAAAATGGTCGATTGGTCGCGGTAACTATACCTTGCGTTCCGCAGAAGGAAGCGGATAGATACGCGACAAACGCCACGAGATGGAAAACGTAGCATGTTCGACACTATGACTTTGACTAAAATTACAGCCGCACTTTGCGGCGCGCTTCTGATCTACCTGCTCGGCTCTTGGGCCGCGGAAGAGCTGTACCATGTTGGTGGCGGCCACGGTGACGAAGAGCATGCCGCTGGTTACGTGATTGAAGTAGAAGAAGCCCCAACAGGCGGCGAAGTTGAAGAAGGTCCATCCTTCGCAGAGCTGATGGCTGTTGCAGATGTAGACAAAGGCGCGAAAGTCTTTGGCAAATGCCGCGCATGTCACAAACTGGAAGATGGCGCGAACGGCACAGGCCCACACTTGGCCGCGATCGTAGACCGCGCCGTGTCCTCTGCTGATGGCTTTGGGTACTCTGGCGCACTGGTTGCAGTGGCCGACACATGGACAGCTGAAAATCTGGACGCTTTCCTTGCAAGCCCAAAAGCTTTCGCACCAGGCACAGCGATGAGCTTCTCTGGTTTGAAAAAGCCAGCAGACCGCGCAAACCTGATTGCATATCTGCAAGCGCAATAAGCGCCACGCTGATCACAGCTTACGAATTGAAAGCCGCTGCAATCGCAGCGGCTTTTTTCGTTTTTGCGCTTTCTGGGCTGAAACCCGCTGAAATTGCAGGGAAATCGCGCAATTCAAAACATTTCAAAACTTCACACCTAGTTTATTCAATCTTGTCTTGAATGACAGACACGCCAAGTCTTAGTCTAATTATTAAGAAAAACTTGGGATCCTGAAGAAGTCCCCACCCGAGAAAGGGAGCACGTCATGTCAAATTCTGCCGATACCACCCGATTTCTGAACATGTCTCGCCGCCATTTGCTGACCCTCATGGGCAGCAGCGCCGCCGCCATTGGCTTTGGCCTGCCGGGGCGCGTCTATGCGGATGACCATGAAATCATCAAATCCCACGGCTATTCCTTCTTTGGCGATTTGAAATATCCGGCAGATTACAAACATTTTGACTATGTGAACCCAAACGCCCCAAAGGGCGGCGAAATCTCCATCAGCTCGCTCGGCACGTTTGATGGTATGAACCGTTACGCCAGCAAGGGCCGTCCGGGCCTTCATTCCGGCCTAACCGCGGAATCCATGTTCGCCGATGGCTCCTTTGGCACGCCAATTCCGTCTGACAGCCTGACCGATGGCTATGGGTTGCTGGCTCATACGGTGGAATATCCGAAATCCAAAGAATGGTGCATCTTCCACATGCGTCCCGAGGCGCGTTTCTCAGATGGCACACCTGTCACAGCCCATGACGCGCTGTTCACCCATAACCTGTTCCTAGAACAAGGCATCCGCAGCTATGCACGCTCTGTGAAAGAGCGCATTGTTGGCGCAGAAGTTCTTGATGACCTGACCATCAAATACACCTTCGCCGAAGGCATCTCGCGCCGGTCCCTGATCTCTCAGGTGGGTGGCACACCGGTCTTCTCCAAAGCATGGTACGAAGAAACCGGCGAGCGTTTGGATGAACCAAGCCTGCTCACCCAAATGGGCAGCGGCCCTTATGTGGTCGATGACTTCGAAATCAACCGCTACATCAAATACAAACGCAATCCCGATTATTGGGGCAATGACTTGCCTGTAAACGTGGGCCGCAACAACTTTGACACGGTGCGCATCGAATATTTCGCCGATGCCACAGCTGAATTTGAAGCCTTCAAAGCCGGTGTCTACACCTTCCGCGCCGAAGGCAGCACCAAACGCTGGGCCACAGGCTATGACTTCCCTGCCGTGGAAAAAGGCTATGTGAAGCGCGAAGAGCTGAAAACCGGCACGCCGCCAAGCCCATCTGGTTTTGTGTTCAACATGTTGCGCGACAACTTCAAAGACAAACGCGTGCGCGAAGCCATGAGCCTTGCGTTTAACTTTGAGTGGACGAAATCCTCGCTGCAATACGATCTAACTACACAGCGCCATTCCTTTGCAGAAGGCACCGAAATCGAAGCCACTGGCCTGCCAGAAGGGCGCGAAAAGACCTTCTTGGAAAGCCTAGGCGATGTTGTTCCAGCCGAGATTTTCACCACAGAAGTGGTGCGTGCCCATGAATCCAACCCGCGCTCGACCGTGGATCGCCGCAACAAACGCACAGCTTTGAAAATACTGGAAGAGGCTGGCTGGAAAGTTGGCAGCGATGGCATTCTGAAAAACGAGGCAGGCGAAAGCTTTACCTTCAAGATCATGCTGTCCTCCAGCACGTCAGATACGCTTGAAGCGATCATCACCACATACACCGACAACCTGAAATCTTATGGGTTCGATGTGGAAATGGAAAAGATCGACTCCGCGCAATACGCATCGCGGTATTACGACAAAGACTGGGATATGATGTACTTCCGTAACCAGTCATTCCAAACAACCGGCACAGGCCTGAAACAGGCCTATGGTTCTGAATCGGCGGTTGTGTCGTCCTATAATCCGCAGTCTTTGCAGAACGATATGATCGACGCGATCCTTGATGCTTCGATCAATACAACCAACCGCGAAGACGAAGTGGCATCCTTGCAAGCCCTCGATCGCGCGTTGCGTTACTTGCGCATTCAGGTGCCAGCAGGCTATGTGGCAGATGCTTGGATCGCCTCTTACGATATGTACGAGCATCCTGAAGAACTACCCCCACTCGCGATCGGCTATCTCGATTTCTGGTGGATGAACGAAGACAAGCAAGCGGCGCTAAAAGACGCCGGTGCATTCTGAGGTAAACGAACTTGGGCGCCTATATCCTTCGCCGCCTGCTCTTGGTCATCCCGACCTTGATTGGCATCATGATCATCAACTTCTCGTTGGTGCAATTTGTCCCCGGTGGGCCGATTGAGCAAATCTTGGCAGAGCTACAAGGCGAAGGGGATGCGTTTTCAAGCTTCTCTGGCGCCAAGAACGATGCCATCCAAGAAGAGACCTTTGGCTCTGACAGCCAATATGCCGGTGCGCGTGGCCTGCCCAAGGATTTCATCGAAGAGCTTGAGAAAGAGTTCGGCTTTGACAAACCACCGGTCGAACGCTTTCTGAACATGATGTGGGATTACATGCGCCTCGACTTCGGCGAGAGCTATTTCCGTAAAATCACCGTTTTCGATCTGGTGCTCGAGAAAATGCCGGTGTCGATCACGCTGGGCCTATGGTCCACTTTGATTGCTTACCTTGTGTCCATTCCCTTGGGCATCCGCAAAGCCGTGAAAGACGGCACCCCCTTTGACACATGGACCAGCGGCGCGATCATTGTCGCCTATGCGATCCCAGGCTTCTTGTTTGCGATCCTGCTGGTGGTGCTCTTCGCAGGTGGCTCTTATTGGCGCATCTTCCCGCTGCGTGGCCTGACCAGTGATGGTTGGGAAGATCTCTCGTTGATCGCCAAGATCCTCGATTACTTCTGGCATATCGCCTTGCCGGTGATCGCCTCGACCATTTCAGCCTTTGCTACGCTCACGTTGCTGACCAAAAACTCCTTCTTGGATGAGATCAAAAAACACTATGTCATGACCGCCCGCGCCAAGGGCCTGTCTGAAGATCGTGTGCTGTATGGGCATATCTTCCGCAACGCGATGTTGATCGTGATTGCGGGTTTCCCTGCGGTTTTCATTGGTGTCTTCTTTGGCGGCTCGCTGATCATCGAAACGATCTTCTCGCTCGACGGGCTTGGCCGCCTTGGCTTCGAAGCCGCTGTAACACGCGACTACCCTGTGATCTTCGGCACGCTCTTTGCCTTTGGCTTGCTCGGCTTGATTGTCGGTATCCTATCGGATTTGATGTATGTCTTCGTCGATCCCCGTATTGACTTTGAGGGGAGGGAAGGCTGATGGCCCTATCCGCAATCAACCAACGCCGTTGGAGCAACTTCAAAGCCAACCGCCGCGCCTTTTGGTCCTTGATCATTTTTTGTGTGCTGTTTGGCCTAACCCTGTTCTCAGAGTTCCTAGCCAATGATCGCCCGATCTTGGTGCAGTATCGCGGCGATTATTACACGCCGATCTTCAACTTCTATCCGGAAACCGCCTTTGGCGGGGATTTCGAAACCGAAGCGGCTTATTCCGACCCCGAGGTGAAATGCCTGATCCGCACTGGCGGGCTAGAGCTGTGTTTTGACGATCCAGAAGGCTACATCGAAGATGCGGCTGACGGCATCATCGAAGGCGAAGCCATCGAAAAAGGCTGGTCCATCTGGCCGCTGATCCCTTATTCCTACGATACGCCAGTGGATCGCCCCGGCGCAGCTCCGCTGCCGCCCAACAGCCAGAACTGGCTGGGCACCGACGATACAAAGCGCGATGTTCTGGCCCGCGTGATGTACGGCTTCCGCCTGTCGATCTTCTTCACTCTTATCGTAACAACCTGCGCCAGCCTAATCGGCATCATTGCAGGCGCGATACAAGGGTTTTTCGGCGGTAAGGTCGATCTGTTTTTCCAGCGTTTCATCGAAATCTGGGGCGCCACGCCAAGCCTTTACATCATCATCATTCTCTTCGCGATTTTGGGGCGCAGTTTCTGGCTGCTTGTCTTGCTGACGATCCTCTTTGGCTGGACAGCCCTTGTTGGTGTCGTACGCGCTGAATTCCTGCGCGCCCGCAATCTGGAATACGTTCGCGCCGCCAAAGCGCTGGGTGTATCGAACCGCGTGATCATGTTCCGCCACATGCTGCCCAATGCGATGGTCGCCACAGTCACCATGTTGCCCTTCATCGTCACCGGCACGATCTCGACCCTTGCGGGCCTTGATTTCCTAGGCTTCGGCCTGCCGTCCTCGGCGCCTTCCTTGGGCGAGCTAACCCTGCAAGCCAAACAAAACCTACAAGCGCCTTGGCTGGCCTTCACGGCCTTCTTCACCTTTGCCATCATGCTCTCGCTTTTGGTCTTCATCTTCGAAGGCGTGCGCGATGCGTTTGACCCAAGAAAGACTTTCTCATGAGCCTGTTGAATGTGCGCGACCTGCGCGTGGCCTTCCGGCAAGACGGCGCAACCTTCGAAGCAGTGAAAGGCGTGTCTTTCAGCGTCGACCGTGGCGAGACCGTGGCTTTGGTCGGGGAATCCGGCTCTGGCAAGTCTGTCACGGCCCTGTCCACCGTGTCGCTTTTGGGCACCAGTGCCGAGGTCTCCGGCTCTGTCACTTATGACGGCCAAGAGATGGTCACCGCCGATGACAAGCTGCTGCGCAAGGTGCGCGGCAATGACATCAGCTTTATCTTCCAAGAGCCGATGACATCGCTTAACCCGCTGCACACGTTGGAAAAGCAACTGGGCGAAAGCCTTACGCTGCACCAAGGTATCGTGGGCCAAGAGGCACGCACGCGTATTCTGGAACTGATGAATAAGGTTGGCATTCGGGACCCAGAAGATCGCCTGACGTCTTATCCGCACCAGCTCTCGGGCGGGCAACGCCAGCGCATCATGATCGCTATGGCCTTGGCCAACAAACCTGACATCCTGATCGCCGATGAGCCCACAACCGCGCTGGATGTGACCATCCAAGCGCAAATCCTTGAGCTGCTCGCGGATTTGAAAAAGTCCGAAGGCATGGGCCTGCTGTTCATTACCCATGATCTGGGCATCGTGCGCCGCATCGCCGATAAGGTCTGCGTGATGAAAGATGGCGAGGTGGTCGAGGCGGGGCCAGTGGATCAGATTTTTGACAATCCACGCCATAGTTACACACGTACCTTGCTCAATGCGCGCTCCACCGGCGTGCCAAAGCCCGTTCCAGCCAATGCGCCGGTTGTTGTGGAAACCGATAACACCCGCATCTGGTTCCCAATCCAACGCGGCCTACTGCGCCGCACCGTGGGCCACGTCAAAGCCGTGAACGACGCCACGATCAGCATCCGCGCTGGCGAAACCTTGGGTGTTGTTGGGGAATCCGGCTCTGGCAAAACCACCTTGGCTTTGGCTCTTATGCGTCTGATTGGCTCTGAAGGCGCAATCCGCTTTCAAGGCAATGACATCCGCGATCTGAAAACCAAAGAGCTGCGCAACCTGCGCAAAGACATGCAGATCGTCTTCCAAGACCCGTTTGGCAGCCTCTCACCCCGCATGAGCTGCGAACAAATCATCGCCGAAGGTCTGGGCGTGCATGGCAATCCGGATGGTCGCAGCCACCACGAATTGGTGGCCGAAGTCATGACCGAAGTCGGGCTCGACCCCGCCACGATGCACCGCTACCCGCATGAATTCTCTGGCGGCCAACGCCAGCGGATCGCCATCGCCCGTGCCATGATCCTGCGCCCGAAACTGGTGGTGCTGGACGAGCCGACATCGGCTTTGGACATGACCGTTCAGGTGCAAATCGTTGATCTGCTGCGCCAACTGCAACAGAAATACGGGCTGGCTTATCTATTCATCAGCCACGATCTGCACGTCGTGCGCGCCATGAGCCATAAGATCATGGTGATGAAACAAGGCGATGTGGTGGAAGAGGGCACCGCCGAAGAAATCTTCGACAATGCCCAAACGGAATACACGCAGGAACTCTTGGCAGCCCACTAAACACAGCGCCTAAATGGCGGCGCTGTGCTGCGCCCCTGCCGCATAGGTATCAAAGGCGCGCGCCACCATGCGCGTCAGCGGACGCAGCTCGGTTGGAATATCCAGCCGCCCGCCCTGCACCTGCAACAGGTGATCAAACCGCGCATTGATCTGTTCAAACCGCGTTTGGGTTTCTGTTATCGGCAGCTCTAACGCCGCCGCATCCACAGAAAAATCACACATCAACCGCTCGATCAGCCGTGCGTTGGTCTGATCCTCAACGCTCATCACATGGCCGCGCGACGTGGCAAACCGCCCCTCGGCGATAGCCGTCGCATAGGCAGATGTGGCAGGCGCATTCTGCGCATAGCCCTGCGGAAACCGCGAAATCGCAGAGGCACCAAGCCCAATCAGCACATCCGCCTGATCATCAGTGTATCCCTGAAAGTTCCGCCGCAATCGACCCGCCTGAGCGGCCCGCGCCAAACCGTCAGAGGGCAGGGCGAAGTGATCAATCCCAATGCTGTCGTAACCCGCAGCCGTAAACAAAGCCTCCGCGCCTTCATACAGCCCAAGCCGTTCTTGCGGTGTCGGCAAGCGATCCGCAGGGATCATCTGCTGCCGCTTTGCCATCCACGGCACATGGGCATAGCCATACAGCGCCACGCGATCTGGCCCCAACGCGATCAGTTTTTCCACGCTATCCTTGATGCGCTCCGGCGTCTGATCCGGCAGGCCAAACAGAATATCCGCGTTCAGGCTCTGTACCCCAGCCGCGCGGATCATCTGCACCACCTCACGCGTCAACGCATAGCTTTGCGGGCGGCCAATCGTCTCTTGGATCTGCGGATCAAAATCCTGCATTCCCACCGAAGCGCGGTTCATCCCGTAACGCACCAACACAGCCAGACGATCAGCATCCACCTCATTGGGATCAATCTCCACCGAAAACTCACCCCCCTCTGCCAAAGGCGCCACGTCAAAGATCGCCTCGCATAGGGTTTGCATCATCTCGGGGCTCAGCAACGTGGGCGTGCCGCCCCCCCAATGCAGCCGCGACAGCCGCACGCTCGCAGGCAATCGTGCCTTCAGCATCGTCAACTCAGCCAGTAAGGTTTGCACATAGCTTTGCACCGGCGAAAGCGTCTGCGTGCCCTGCGTGCGGCAGGCACAGAACCAACACAGCCGCCGACAAAACGGCACATGCAGATACAGCGAAATCGCCGCACCCTCGGGGATCGCGGCCACAGATTGCGTAAAGAAATCCGCCCCCACGTCGGGGCTGAAATGCGGTGCGGTTGGATAGCTGGTGTAACGCGGCACTTTCGCGTCAAACAGTCCCAGCTTTGCCATTTGTGTTTTAAGTGTCATGACGATAGCGTTAAGCCACGGGAAGCAATGCTTCTTTGATACAGATCAAGGCGATCCCCATGACCCCAGAGCTGAGCTCCACCGCGCCAAAATCCTGCGAAGGCTGCCAAATTCGCCACCGCGCCGTCTGTTCGCGCTGCGACGACGCAGAGCTGACGCAACTGGATGCCATCAAATACTACCGCAGTTTCGAAGCCGGCCAGACATTGATCTGGGCGGGGGATGATATGGATTTTGTGGGCTCTGTGGTGAACGGTATCGCCACACTGACCCAAACCATGGAAGACGGGCGCACCCAGATGGTGGGCCTCTTGCTGCCCAGCGATTTCGTGGGCCGCCCAGGGCGCAATGCGGCCCCCTATGATGTGATCGCCAAAACCGATGTGGTGATGTGCTGCTTCCGCAAGAAACCGTTTGAGACCATGATGGTCGACACGCCTCATATTGCGCAGCGTCTTTTGGAAATGACGCTGGACGAGCTCGACGCTGCCCGCGAATGGATGCTGGTTCTGGGGCGCAAAACCGCCCGAGAAAAGATCGCCTCGCTTCTAAGCATCATCGCGCGGCGCAACGCCACGCTGAAACTGATGCCGCTGAATGGCGCTGTGTCGTTCGAATTGCCCCTGACGCGCGAAGCTATGGCTGATTATCTGGGGCTCACGCTGGAAACCGTCAGCCGTCAGATGTCTGCACTGAAAAAGGCCGGCGTGATCCAGATCGAAAACAAACGCCACATCACCGTGCCAGATATGGATGCGCTGATGGAAGAAGCTGGCGATGATGGCGATGGCGGGCTGCTGGTATAATCCAAAACAGATACCCAAGCCAAATCGAAGATTTGGCAGCGCCCGAACCTCCCCCACGGGGAGGGCGCTTTGCGTCTCCCCTCGGCTCGGGCGCGGCAAAACAGTTTGGCCAATCTTCTAATGCGTCATAAACACCGGCAATTGCGACTGCTCCAACATATGCCGCGTCGCGCCCCCCAAAATAGACTCGCGCAGCCGCGAATGCCCATAGGCCCCCATCACAATCAAATCCGATCCGCACTCCACAGCGCTACGGCTTAGAACATCAGACACACGGGGCAGGGTCTTGCTCAGAACATCCACCTCGACCGTCACCCCATGCCGCGCCAAAAACTGCGAGAGCATCCCGCCAGGGTCAGACCGGTTCGGCCCATGGGTGGGCGGATCGATAATCACCACATGCACTTTCTCGGCCAACTTGAGAAACGGTAGGGCCGCTTTGGCAGCGCGCATGGCTTCGGGGCTTTGGTTCCAAGCCAAGGTGATAATATTCGGACAAGTCAGTGCAGGGGTTTGGTCTGGAACAACCCACACCGGCGTACTTGCATCAAACAATGCAGCTTCAATCGTGGTTTCCATTTCTAGCCCTCGGTTCATGCCGTAAGGGCGCGCAAGGATCACCATATCTGCAAACTGAGCGTGTTGCGCCACAAGTCGACCAACATCAGGAAGCGCACAAGGTGTACTTTCGACGCCATAACGCAAGCCACTGGCCCCTAGAAACTGCTCCGCGATCTCAGCTAACGAACCCGCGTCTTCGCGGGCAAGTTCCAAGGTTTGGGTCAGCGCAAAGGCGGTGAGACTGCCGTAAGCATAGCTGCTTTGGCTGCGATCCACACCCAAACACAGCACATCCAAATGCGCATCGTGCAAGATAGAGAAGGCAATCGCGGCCTCTAAAGTGTCTGCCGCGAAGGCCGTATCCGTCAGGACAGTCAGTACAGATTTAAAAGACATCATAAGCCTCTTTGTCAGGAAATGCGCGTTTCCTGCCTGTCAGACTGCGCCCTAAAACCGGCGATTTCCTTGATGCAGATCAAAGTGAGCGCTGCGCGCCTACGTCAAAACAGAGCCCGAGAATTCATACGCCCGCGGCACAATTGCGCCCGCGGGCAGGACGAAGGGACGCATTATGAAGGATACCGTCAAGCTGATCGCATTGGGGCTCATCACCCTTTTTGCGATGATTGCCGCCAACTATGCCCGAGACCTTGCCTATATGGTGCAAGCGCTGATCATCACGCTTGTCTCTGGAGGCTTGTTCATCTGGGTTTTGCGCGGGGTCGGCGAGGAGAAACCCGCCATCTCGCAAACCGAATATATGGATGACGTCATCCGCGCCGGCGTGATCGCCACTGCCTTTTGGGGCGTTGTGGGCTTTCTGGTTGGGGTGTTCATCGCCTTCCAACTGGCCTTTCCGGTGCTGAACTTTGAATGGGCGCAGGGCTTGGCCAACTTTGGCCGCTTGCGCCCGCTGCACACCAGTGCGGTGATCTTTGCCTTCGGGGGCAACGCCTTGATCGCCACATCGTTCTACGTGGTGCAACGCACCTCTGCCGCGCGTTTGTGGGGCGGCAATTTGGCGTGGTTTGTCTTTTGGGGCTACCAGCTGTTCATCATTCTGGCGGCCACTGGCTATTTGTTTGGCGGCACCCAGTCCAAAGAATATGCCGAGCCTGAATGGCACGTGGATATCTGGCTGACCATCGTCTGGGTGGCCTATCTGGCGGTCTTCCTAGGCACCATCATCAAACGCCGCGAAAAGCACATCTACGTCGCCAATTGGTTCTACCTTGGCTTCATCGTCACCGTGGCCATGCTGCACTTGGTGAACAACCTCACCATTCCCGTCAGCATCTTTGGCAGCAAATCCGTGATCATCTACAGCGGCGTGCAAGATGCGATGGTGCAATGGTGGTACGGCCACAACGCCGTGGGCTTCTTCCTCACCGCAGGCTTTCTGGGCATGATGTACTACTTCGTGCCCAAACAGGCGCAGAAACCTGTGTTCAGCTACAAGCTGTCGATCATCCACTTCTGGGCGCTGATCTTCCTGTATATCTGGGCCGGTCCGCACCATTTGCACTATACCGCGCTGCCCGATTGGGCGAGCACGCTGGGCATGGTCTTTTCCATCATCCTCTGGATGCCAAGCTGGGGCGGCATGATCAACGGGCTCATGACCCTGCAAGGCGCATGGGACAAGCTGCGTACCGATCCGGTGATCCGCATGATGGTCGCTTCGCTGGCCTTCTACGGCATGTCCACCTTCGAAGGCCCGATGATGTCGATCCGCGCGGTCAACAGCCTCAGCCACTACACCGATTGGACCATCGGACACGTGCATTCCGGCGCCTTGGGCTGGAACGGGCTGATCACCTTCGGCGCGCTTTATTACCTCGTGCCGGTGCTGTGGAAACGCGAGCGTCTCTACTCACTCTCCATGGTCAGCTGGCACTTCTGGCTCGCCACAATTGGCATCGTTCTCTACGCCGCCAGCATGTGGGTCACCGGCATCATGGAAGGCCTGATGTGGCGTGAAGTCGATGCGAACGGCTTCCTGGTGAACAGCTTCGCCGACACCGTGGCCGCCAAGTTCCCGATGTATGTGGTGCGTGGTCTGGGCGGGGTTCTCTACCTCAGCGGCGCCATCCTCATGTGCGTCAACCTCTGGCTCACAGCGCGTGGCGCGCAAGACCGCAAGGTCTCGCTCACCACAGCCGTACCAGCAGAATAAGGAGGGCTCAGACAATGGCCATTCTCGACAAACACAAATTGATCGAAACCAACGCAACCCTTCTGCTGATCCTCAGCCTTCTGGTGGTCAGCATCGGGGGGATCGTGCAGATCGCCCCGCTGTTCTGGCTGGAAAACACGATCGAGGATGTAGAGGGCATGCGCCCCTACACCCCGCTCGAACTGGCCGGGCGTGACATCTACATCCGCGAGGGCTGCTACACCTGCCACAGCCAAATGATCCGCCCCATGCGCGACGAAGTCGAACGTTACGGGCACTATTCCTTGGCGGCAGAATCCAAATACGACCACCCGTTTCAATGGGGCTCTAAACGCACAGGGCCCGATCTGGCGCGGGTTGGCGGACGCTATTCTGATGATTGGCACGTGGATCACCTGATCGATCCGCAGTCTGTCGTGCCGGAATCCGTGATGCCAAAATATGGCTTCCTCACGCAGAAACGTATCGATGGCGACCACATCGCGGATCTGATGAAAGCCAACGCCATAGTCGGCGTGCCTTACACCGAAGACATGCTGGCCAATGCCTATCACGACTTCTCCGCCCAAGCGGATCCAGACATGGATTACGACGGCCTGCTAGAGCGCTACGGCGACGATGTGCCCGTACGCAATTTTGATGGGCAAAGCGGCACCACCGAAATGGATGCGCTGGTCGCCTATCTGCAAATGCTGGGCACGCTGGTGGATTTCTCCACCTTCACCCCTGATGCCAACCGATAACAAGAGGCCCCTATGGAAACCTATACGCTTCTACGCCAATTCGCTGACAGCTGGATGCTTTTGTTCCTGTTTCTGGTCTTTTCAGGCGTGATCTTCTGGGCCTTCCGCCCGGGATCAAAGGCCGCCTATCAGGAAACCGCCAGCATTCCCTTTCGCAACGACGATGCACCAGCGCCCCAAAGCGCTGACAGCCAAGATGAGGGCTGATCATGAGTAAGAAATCACACGAAAAACCCGATGTGCCCACCACCGGCCACAGCTGGGATGGGATCGAAGAATACGACAACCCAATGCCGCGCTGGTGGCTCTGGACCTTCTACATCACCATCATCTGGGGCATCGGCTACACCATCGCTTATCCCGCGTGGCCGGGCATTCAATCGGCCACTTCAGGCTTGCTGGGCTACTCCACCCGCGCCGAGGTGACAGCCGAGATCGCCGCCGTGGATGCACGCAACGCTGAAATCAACGCGCAGCTCGCCAGCACGGATCTCACAGCGATCAAAGCCGATCCAAACCTTAACAGCTTCGCCACATCCTCCGGCGCGGCCGTGTTCAAAACATGGTGCGCGCAATGCCACGGCTCTGGTGCAGCCGGGGCCAAGGGCTATCCGAACCTTTTGGACAACGATTGGCTCTGGGGCGGCGACATCGAAGCGATCCACGAAACCATTCGCGTCGGCATCCGCACGGATGAACATTTCGACACCCGCTATTCCGAAATGCCCGCCTTTGGCCGCGATCAGTTTCTGGAAAAACCGCAGATCGAAGCGGTTGTGAACTTCGTGATGTCTCTCTCAGGTGATCCGCTCGATGCTTCAACTGTCGCTGAGGGTGCAGAGGTCTTCGCCGGAAACTGCGCAAGCTGCCATGGCGAACAAGCCGAAGGCGACCGCAGCCAAGGCGCGCCCAACCTGCGCGATGCGATCTGGCTTTATGGCGGCAGTTACGATGACATCTATGAAACGGTCTTCAACAGCCGCTATGGCGTCATGCCCAACTGGGACACTCGCTTGACCGAGGCGCAAATCCGCGCCGTGGCCACCTATGTGCATCAGCTCGGCGGTGGGGAGTAAAACACAAAAGGCCCGCGCAAACACGCGGGCCTTTCTTGCATAAATCGTAAAGCCTTAAGCGATCAAAACCGCCGCAATGGCCAAAGCCGCCGGAACCGCCTGCACAAAGATAATCTTCCGGCTCGCCGTCATCGCGCCATACACACCGGCCACAAACACGCAGCCCAAAAAGAACAGCGCCACATTCTGCGCCCAAACGGCATCGCCAATCAGCAAAGACCAAATCAAACCAGCCGCCAGAAACCCGTTATACAGCCCCTGATTGCCCGCCATCACCTTGGTCGGCGCAAACAAATCCTTTGGGAAACTGCTGAAGACCTTGGGGCCTTTGCGCTCCCAAGCGAACATTTCAAACCACATAATATACAGATGCAGCGCCGCAATCAGCGCGATCAAAATCGTTGCGAGATAAGCCATCATGTCTCCAATCCAATCTGCGCGCACCCTGACACGCCCCCTCGCGCAGAGCAATCCCGCCCCAAGGTCAACAGACCCAGCCAAGAAACCCGCAAACCTTGATCTGGATCAAAGAACCAGCCGCGCAGACCTGCCAATTTACACGTGGGATGCAGGTCTCACCCGAGACCTGAGGGGCCTGTCGCAAGACAGGCAGTTTGGTACCGGCCTTTCCCTTGTTCGCGCGTTTCAGAGGGGCCGGTATCAAATCCCACACATTCGAACCTGCGCATATGTCGCAGGCCAGTTTGATCAAGATCAAAGCCGCGGCGCATCGCACAAGGCAAAACCCACCTGAAACGTCGCAACAAAAGGCCAGTGCTGTGCCACAAGCTGAAACGCCCCCAAACCTGTTTGCCGCGCGCGAACCCATCTTTCCGCGCCGCGTCTCTGGTAAGTTCCGCAACCTCAAATGGGTGATCATGGCGATCACATTGGGCATCTATTACCTCGTCCCATGGATCCGCTGGGACCGCGGTCCAAACCTGCCGGACCAAGCGGTTCTGGTCGATCTCGCCGGACGGCGCTTTTTCTTCTTCTGGATCGAAATCTGGCCGCATGAGTTCTACTTCATCGCAGGCCTTCTGATCATGGCGGGGCTTGGCCTCTTCCTATTCACCTCCGCGCTGGGCCGCGTCTGGTGCGGTTACGCTTGCCCGCAAACCGTGTGGACCGATCTGTTCATCTTGGTGGAACGCTGGGTCGAAGGCGACCGCAACGCGCGCTTGCGTCTGCATCATCAAAAGAAATGGACCTTCCGCAAACTGCGCCTGCGCGTCACCAAGACCATCCTCTGGCTGCTGATCGGCCTCGCCACCGGCGGCGCTTGGGTCTTCTATTTCGCTGATGCGCCTACTTTGATGCAGGATCTTGTCTCCGGCAGCGCCCATCCGGTGGCCTATTCCTCCCTGGCGATCCTCACCGCCACCACGTTTTTCTTCGGCGGCTACGCGCGCGAGCAAATCTGCATCTACGCCTGCCCATGGCCGCGCATCCAAGCGGCGATGATGGACGAAGACACGCTTACCGTCGCCTACCGCGATTGGCGCGGAGAGCCGCGCGGCAAGCTGAAACAAGAAACAGACGAGCACGGCGACTGCATCGACTGCATGGCCTGCGTCAACGTCTGCCCCATGGGCATCGACATCCGCGAAGGCCAGCAGATGGAATGCATCACCTGCGCCCTGTGCATCGACGCCTGCGATGACGTGATGGACAAAATTGGGAAAGACCGCGGCCTGATCGACTATGTCGCCCTGTCCGACGAAGCCAGCGAACGCGCAGGCAACCCGCCAAAACCCACGTGGAAACACATCTTCCGCCTGCGCACGATCCTCTACACTGCGCTGTGGGGCGGGGTGGGCGCGCTGCTGATCGTGGCGCTGTTCATGCGCAGCCCGTTTGATGTCACCGTCGCCCCTGTGCGCAACCCAACCTTCGTGACCCTGTCCGATGGCACCATCCGCAACACCTACGAGGTCCGCCTGCGCAACAAACACGGCGACGCCCGCGCCTTCACGCTTTCCGCCCCCGAAAGCCCGCCACTGATCCTGCGCATCGAAGGCCAGCCCAACACCACCTTCACCGTGCCCGCCGACAGCACCGCCTTGGTACGCGTCTACGTGTCTGCGCCACCAACTACTGACCAAGCCCAAACCCGCCTCAGTGATCTGCGCTTTTGGTTCACAGACACGAGCAATGACGACCGCACCCACAAAGACACCGTGTTTCACGGAAAAGGAGACTAACCATGCAAGCGCGCGAACTCACAGGACGCCATGTGGCGCTGATCTTTGTCACTGCCTTCACCATCATCATCGGGGTGAACCTGAAACTGGCGTTCTCCGCCGTGGACACTTTCCCAGGGCTCGAGGTGAAAAACTCCTACGTGGCCAGCCAAAGCTTTGACGCCCGCCGCACCGCGCAGCAGGCCCTCGGCTGGCAAGTCAGCGCCCATACGATGAACAACACCGTCGTGCTGACCATCCAAACCGCCGACGGCACGCCCGTTCAGGTCCAATCGCTCACCGCCACATTGGGCCGCGCCACCCATGTGCAAGACGACATCACGCCCAGCTTCATTTTCGACGGCACCGCCTACGTGGCCGAGGCCCCCCTTGGCGCAGGCAACTGGAACATCCGCATGACAGCCATCGCGCAAGACGGCACCCCGTTCCAGCAGCGCGTACCGCTTTTGGTAAAGGGATAGCCCATGGCCATGTCTGCCTGCCCAGCTTGCGATGCAGCCCCTTTGGCGCAAACCCTCGCAACCCAGCCGCAAAGCAACCAAATCGCCCTCAGCGTGCCGGATCTGCACTGCGGCCTGTGCATTTCCAAGGTCGAAACGGCCCTCAAAGCCCTGCCGCAGGTCACAGACGCACGCGTCAACCTGACCCAAAAACGCGCCGTGGTTACCGGCGCAGCAGACATGCCCATCGCCCCCCTGATCCAAGCTTTGGCACAAGCGGGCTACCCAGCGCACGAGCTTGACCTCACCAGCCTGTCAGCCACCCAAACCGACAAGGCCGGCAAAGACATCCTTATGCGCCTCGCCGTGGCGTTTTTCGCCAGTATGAACGTGATGATGCTCTCCATCGCGGTCTGGTCCGGCGCCAGCGATGCCACCCGTGATCTGTTCCATTGGATCTCCGCCATCATCGCTGTGCCCGCGATTGCCTTTGCCGGAAAGCCCTTTTTTCTCAACGCACTAAAGGCCTTTCGCACGCGCCAGCTCAATATGGATGTTCCCATCGTTCTGGCCATTCTGCTGGCCATGGGTACATCCCTGTGGGAGGTCTCGCTGTCCGGCCACCACGCCTATTTCGACGCGGCCTTGACGCTGATCACCTTCCTTCTGGCAGGCCGCTATCTAGATCACCGCACCCGCAGCGCAGCACGCTCTGCAGCGCAAGAGCTAGCAGCGCTTGATGTGCCCCGCGCGATGCTGATCAAAAATGGCACCCACACCAGCGTGCCCACCGCCAGCCTGCAAGTGAACGACCACATCCAAGTCGCAGCAGGCGGGCGTATTCCCGTTGATGGCATCCTGATCGAGGGCATTTCCGAACTCGACCGCTCCTTGCTCACCGGCGAAACCCAACCGGTGCTCGCCACCACCGGCATGGCGCTCAGCGCGGGCGAAGTGAACCTCACCGGCCCAATCACCCTGCGCGCCACAGCCGTGGGCAAAGACACCAGCCTGCACCAAATGGCAGACCTCGTGGCCATCGCCGAAAGTGGTCGCGCCAATTACACGTCGCTCGCCGACAAAGCCGCCAAGCTCTACGCCCCCGGCGTGCATATCTTAGCGGGCTTAGCGTTCGCCGGTTGGTTCATCGCCACGCGCGATACACGTACAGCGCTCAACATCGCCGCAGCGGTGCTGATCATCACATGCCCCTGCGCCCTGGGCCTTGCCGTGCCCGCCGTCACCACCGCCGCCTCTGGCCGGTTGTTCCGCAAAGGCCTGCTGGTGAAAAACGCCACCGCTTTGGAGCGCCTCGCCCAAATCGACACCGTGGTTTTCGACAAAACCGGCACCCTGACCGAAGGCCGCCCCGAGGTGCAAAACCTTAACGCCTTCCACGACAACGCGCTGAGGATCGCGCTGGCCTTGGCACATGGCTCTTCCCACCCATTGTCCAAAGCACTCACAACTGCGATTCAGGCCAAGGGCCTCAAACCCGCGCCTCTGCGCAATGTCACCGAAACCGCAGGGCAGGGGATCAGCGCCGATTGGCTCGGCACCACCGTGCGCCTTGGCCGCGCCGATTGGATCGGC
Organism: uncultured Paracoccaceae bacterium; assembly: GCA_947499725.1. Lineage (GTDB taxonomy): Bacteria > Pseudomonadota > Alphaproteobacteria > Rhodobacterales > Rhodobacteraceae > Cognatishimia. Next base: position 243,274 of record CANMPK010000003.1, read on the forward strand.
GCTACCCCCTTTGATCAAACCGCCGTCTATCTAGACCTCGGCCAAGACATGCCGCAGGCCTTCCTGTTCCAAGACAACCTACGCCAAGGCGCGCAAGGGGCCATCGCCGAGCTGCAATCCCAAGGCCTCAACCTGCATCTTCTGTCAGGTGACACCGAAGCCGCCGTCGCCCGCACTTCCAAACGCCTTGGCCTTGCCCAATGGCAATCCTCGGTGCTGCCGCAAGACAAAGCCGCCTATGTGCAGGCCCTACAAGATCAGGGCCATAAGGTTCTAATGGTGGGGGACGGTCTGAACGACACGGGCGCCTTGGCCGCCGCCCATGCTTCGATCTCGCCAGCTTCGGCCCTAGATGCCGCCCGCGTGGCCTCTGATATGGTGCTGCTTGGCGCAGACCTTGGCAGCATCCCGCAAGCATGGCGCACCGCCAAAACCGCCACCCGCCGTATCCGCGAGAATTTCCAGATCGCCACGCTGTACAATGTGATCGCCGTGCCGCTCGCAATCGCAGGCCTCGCCACGCCCTTGATCGCGGCGCTCGCCATGTCCAGCAGCTCGATCACTGTCAGCTTGAACGCCCTCCGACTTAAATGAAAGACGCGCTATGACCATCCTCAGCTATCTGATCCCTATTTCTTTGCTGCTTGGCGGGGCAGGGCTTGCGGCCTTTTTGTATACGCTTAAAAGCGATCAATACGACGATCCCGACGGCAACGCCCAACGCATCCTTGCGCCAGACTATGACGAAAAACCAAAGGCTTAACGGAATTACTGCGCCGCCATAAGCTGCACGTTGCGCGGGCGATACAATGACATCAGCAGCCGCGCTTCATGCTTTTTCAGCACCATATGCGCCGCACGCCTATGCTGCGCGAAACCGGCCAACGCATAGACCGCACCGGCCTCTTTATCCTGCTCAAACCCTTCGGCAGAGATCGCCCCGTGAAACAGGCTTTCCGCGGGCAGACCGTTGGCAGTCAACACCGCATGATCTTCAAGCAACAGATGATGATACTGCACCCGCATGCCCAGCGGCGCGTAATCAACGCCCAAATAGCCCAGCAAAAACTTCGCCGCCACAAAGACCTGCGCTGTGCCAAACAACATCTGGCAGGTCGCCCCGGTCACCAAAACGCGGTGGTTTGGAGAGACGAAAACATCTTGAAACGGCACCCCTTGCCCAAAGGCATGGGCCGGAATGCAAATCGGCCGCTTCGCATCTTCGCCCGCTTCCAGCATGTTCAGCCGACGCTGCCCCACCCAAGCCACCTGACGCGCGCCCTGATCGGTCATCACCTGATCACCGGCTTTGATCTCTTGCACTTTGCGGTTGCCTTGCGGTGTGTAGATCAAAGTGCCCGCCACAAAGCAGGGGATCGTGCCCGCGGAAGGGGCATCATTCACCTCATAGCTTGCGCCGCCATCCGTGCTTTCAAAACTCTCGCCACTGCCCGTAGCCCCAAGCGCGTTTGAACTTAGTCCATCTGCTGGGCCTTCAGTCGCTGTAACAGTGGATTCAAACGACACAAATTGCAGAACAACCCCGTCCTGCACCAGCGCAACAGCGCCATTCTTATGCACGCCATTGAACGTCGAAGACGAGCCAGAGTTGAAACTATACACATCCCGACCCGCATTGGTGCTGTCGGCAACGTTCTCCAAAACGTTGGTCGTGCGCACCGTGCCATTGGGATTGTAGATGATAATCTCAAGGCCGCTGACATCCGTGCCAGCATCCACCGCGACCTCGATAAAGTCGACGTTGCCTGCGCCTAGAAACTTAAGCTCTGATAGAAATGGATCTGGCATGGCGTTCTCCCATGTCGGATCCTGCTTAGGATCAGCTTGGGCCGATCATAAAGCAGGAAACCTGACGTGCTTGCAAACGACGGCATGCCAAGTCTGCGGTTTCACGGGTCAGCCCCATGAAATTCGCATCAAACCCACGTGTGGATTTCACCACCTTGCGCAACGACCCATCCAATGTGGTCATTTCTGCAAGAGCAGTCTTCAGCAGTACCTTTTCAGCAGCATATCGGCTTCCATAACGCCCAACGTTGATCCCCCAATGACGTCCCCCAGACGTCGTAAGGCGGGTTACCACTTCAGGCTCAGGATCTTCAAGAATAGGCGCCGGAGCCACCTGCGCGGTTTGGGCAGGGGCATCTTCTGTCACTTGTACAGATGTCGGGAACAAAGAGGCAGAGTTGCTTTGCGCTTGGCGCAACGCATCTTCGATGCCAGAGGCTTTTACCTTCGCATTGGCTGTCTTAGGCGAAGCAATCGCACCAGGCGCAGGCTTGGGCGCTTCAGCCACAACAGTTGGCTGGGCTGCAACGGGACGCGCAATCGGGCGCAAGCTGCGGCTCACCGCGGTGGATACGCGCAGCGTCTTCCCGCCCGTGGTCGCGCCACCGGCTGTGCTGCTGCTGGCCACTTGCGTGCCCGCATTGCCCAGATACGCAGGGCGTTTTGGCTTACGCAGCGCCGCATGAGACGGCGCGCGGCGGAAGCCCAGATCCAGCAATTCAGCGACTTTCGCGTTGCGCGATGCTGTAGAACGGCCACCAAAGACAGTCGCGATAATGCGTTCGTTGCCGCGCTCCGCAGAAGACACAAGGTTAAAGCCCGCCGCACGGGTGTAACCGGTCTTGATGCCATCCGCGCCACGATAGGCGCCAAGGAAACGACGGTTTGTGTTGTTCACTGTTGCGATGCCCGCATCCGTAGATGTGCGCGAGAACAGGTTATAATACTGCGGATAGTCATACAGCATATGACGACCCATCGTGGTCATGTCACGGGCGGTCGACATGTGACCATTTTCCGTCAGGCCGTGGGCATTGCGGAACGTTGTGTTTGTCATGCCAAGGGCTTTGGCCGTGCGGTTCATCCGGCGCGCAAAGGCTGCTTCAGAACCAGAAATCGCAATACCAATCGCGGTTGCCGCATCATTGGCAGATTTCACCGCCGCTGCACGCACCAAATACCGCAAAGCAATACGCTGACCAGTTTTCAAACCCAGTTTGGAAGGTGGCTCGGCAGAGGCTTCTTTCGTGATGCGCACTTTGGTGTCCATGGAGATCTCTCCATTCTCGACAGCCTCAAAGGCAATGTACAAGGTCATCATCTTCGTCAAAGACGCCGGATGCAGACGGGTATCGGCATTGCGCGAATGCAAAACTTTGCCGGAACGCGCATCAATCACCATCGCCGCATAAGGCGCGGCAACAGCCTGCGAGAAACTCGCGAAAACGAATGCGATTACTGCCAGAAAATACAGCCCAAAACGGGCCGGCTTTTGATGCCGATCCATAACGTTAACTTGCCCTTACTGCCTCATGCCGTCGATTTTTCGACTGACCTTTTGAAACAAGGCTAACACAGGGTGTTTTTTGAATAAAGTCTTTGATTCAAATACATGGCAAACTTTAACGTGAATTTAATTCTAAATGTAGCGGTTCTCGTAGAGGGGGCCACAAAACCGGCGAATGTGGCGGGAATGTGGCGAGAGGCCTTAAAGCTGCCTTAATTTTTCGGCGGTTTTTCCCCCTAAGAAAATGACCTAGTCGAGTCCCTCTAATAGCTCTTGTAGGGCACCCAGATCTTGAAGCTTAACATAACGCTTTTCACCCACCGGAGCGGGGGCTTTTTCAAACGCCCAACTCTCGCCGTGCGGCACGTAAACACCCCATCCGCCCCCATCCACGACAGGGCGCACATCCGACTTCATCGAATTGCCAATCATCATCGCCTGCGCAATCCCATCCCCATGGGCCGCAAACAGCGCCTCATAAACCGGCTGGGTTTTGTCCGAGACAATCTCAACCCGATCAAACATCTCGCCCAGTCCCGATTGCGCCACCTTGCGCTCCTGATCCAGCAAATCGCCTTTGGTGATCAGCATCACGCGGTAATGTTCGGCGCAATAGGCCACGGCTTCCTGCGCATAGGGCAGCAGATCAATCGGATGCTCCAGCATCTCGCGCCCCGCCGCGATCAATTCGGAAATCACCGAGGCAGGCACCGCCTCATCCGTGACCTCAATCGCCGTTTCAATCATCGACAACACAAAGCCCTTCACCCCAAAGCCGTAGTGCCCATGATTGCGGATCTCAGCCGCCAAAAGCCGCGCCTCCAGCGTCTCCTGATCGGTGTAATCGGCCAACAGCCCCGCGAATCGATCCTGCGTGATCCGAAAGAAACGCTCGTTGTGCCAAAGCGTATCGTCCGCATCAAAGGCAATAGTTGTGGGTTTTCTGTACATCTTTAGGCTTCCGCTGCTGCTGCGCTCTTTTCTATTGGGGAGGAGAGGTTATATACAACGCTCAAAGCGAATTTCCGGATAGACTGGCAAAATGATCTTGCAACCGCTGCGCATGGCTGATGACACCCACGATGACGACGGAGACGTCGGTCTAGCCGTCAAACCGCGCACACGCACCAAACGTCCTCCGATGTATAAAGTTCTGCTTTTGAACGATGATTACACGCCGATGGAATTTGTGGTCCTCATTCTGGAACGCTTCTTCGGCCTCACGCACGCGCAGGCCTTCGAGATCATGTTGACCGTGCACAAAAAAGGCCTCGCGGTGGTTGGCGTCTTCAGCCATGAGATCGCCGAAACCAAAGTCACCCAAGTCATGGATTTTGCACGCCAGCATCAGCACCCGCTGCAATGCACCATGGAAAAGGAGTGATCCGCGCCTCGTCGTGGATCAAAGCCCCCTATGTCTCAGTCCCGTCTCACCCTCGCGGTTGATAGCGAACATATCGCTTGGCCGTCCGAAGGCCGCATTGCCGTATTCGCCCCTGTGGCAGGCATGGATCTCTCCAGCCTCCCGAAAGAGCGCTGCGTGATCATCCAAACGGTGAAAACCCATTACGACGCTTTCGAAGCCGCGGGTTGGTCCTGCGCGATTGCCCCCGAAGGCGATTTTGCCGCCTCCGTGGTCTGCCTCACCCGCGCCAAAGCCCAAGCCCGTGGTTTCATCGCGCAAGCTGTGGCGCTTGGTGGGCAGGTGATTGTCGACGGCCAAAAGACCGACGGCGCAGAATCCTTCCTAAAAGACTGCCGCAAACGCGCTGATGTCACGGCGGTTTTGTCAAAATCCCACGGCAAGCTTTTTGCCTTCTCGGGCGGTGATTTCAGCGATTGGGCCATTGGCGACCCGACCGAAGTCGCCCCAGGCCTGATCACCGTGCCCGGTGTGTTCTCCGCAGATGGCATCGATCCGGCCTCCGCCGCGCTTGTTGCTGCCTTGCCAGAGAAACTCGGCAAACAGGTCGCAGATTTGGGCGCAGGCTGGGGCTACCTGTCCAAAGCCATCCTTGAACGCGACACAGTCGAAACCCTTTATGCCGTCGAAGCCGACCACGCCGCGCTCACCTGCGCCAAGGCCAATGTCAGCGACGATCGCGCCGAATTCTTCTGGGCCGACGCCACCACATGGCAACCGCGTGCCAAAATGAACACCGTGGTGATGAACCCGCCGTTCCACACGGGCCGCAAAGCTGAACCAGACCTAGGCCGTGCCTTCATCAGCGCCGCCGCCAAAATGCTGGCCCCAACCGGCCACCTTTGGCTCGTCGCCAACCGCCATCTTCCCTATGAGCCTCATTTAGAGGCATGTTTTGCCAAAGTGCAGGAAGTTGCAGGCGACAATCGGTTCAAAATCTTGCACGCAGAGCGCCCATCTCGCAAGTAATCCGAATTCGGCGTAACCTGCCGCAGAATCAACGGGGATAGATATGTCATTTTCAATCGCTGGAAAGACCGCCATCGTGACCGGAGCCGCCAACGGCATTGGTCTGGCGATCAGCCGAGAATTTGCCGAACATGGCGCCAATGTCATGATGGTGGATATGGATGACAAACAGCTCGCCAAAGAAGTCAAAGGCCTGCCCGAAGACGGCAATGTGCGCCACTTCTCTGGAGATCTGCGCGAACGCCTGACCATCGCGAACCTATTGTCCGCCACCATCGATGCCTTTGAAGGCGTTGACATTTTGGTCAATGCCAGCCGCCAAATCATGCGCACCGATCCGCTGGATATGGATGACGACAGCATCCCTACCATGCTTTCGCAAAACCTGATGACATCCCTGCGCATCAGCCAAGCCGTGGCCAAACGCATGATCAAACAGTCCGAGGAAAACGGCAATTCCGACGCGCCCGTGGGCGCCATCGTGAACATGTCCTCCATCGCTGCCTGCCGCACCAACCCTGATCTGATGGGCTATTCCATGGCCACTGCGGCACTCGAACAAATGACACGCGGCCTTGCCACCGCTCTGGCGCCAAACCGCATCCGCGTAAACGCCGTGGCCTTTGGCTCTGTCATGAGCGCAAGCCTGCAACATATCCTCAAAGAATACCCCGATTATCGCGACGATATCGAGGCGCACACCCCACTGGGCCGCATCGCCCCTCCGACAGAGCTGGCTGAAACCGTCCGCTACCTGTCCTCTGATGCCTCCGCCTTTGTGACAGGGCAGGTGATCACGGTCGACGGTGGCCGTACCCTGCTGGATCCCGTGCGTTCTCCAGCCCACTAAGCGCTGCAAAGGAAAGACTATGGCCGACATGATGGACACTCAAAAGGCGCAGGCCAGCGCTTGGTTCCGCAGCTTGCGCGATCAAATCGTTGAGGCCTTCGAAACCCTCGAAGCCAACCACGACACCGGCCCTTTCGCCGATCAACCAGCCGGCGCCTTTGAGGTCACAGAAACCAAACGCGCCTCAGACGATGGCTCTGACGCAGGTGGTGGCCTAATGTCCGTCATGCGCGGCGGTCGCGTCTTTGAAAAAGTCGGCGTGAATGTCTCAACCGTCTACGGCACCTTGGGCGAACGCGCGCAAAACGCGATGGCCGCGCGCAAAGGCCTGCCGGGCATGAAGGAAGACCCGCGCTTTTGGGCAGCGGGAATCTCGCTGGTGGCGCATATGCAAAACCCGCATTGCCCAGCGGTTCACATGAACACCCGCATGTTCTGGACACCGCACGCATGGTGGTTCGGCGGCGGCTCTGATCTGAACCCATGCCTTGAATACGATGAGGACACAGCGCATTTCCACGCCGTACAAAAAGAGCATTGCGACAAACACGATCCCGCCCAGTATCCGCGCCTTAAGAAATGGGCGGATGAATATTTCTACATCCCGCACCGCAACCGCGCCCGCGGCGTGGGCGGCATCTTCCTAGATGACCATTGCACCGGCGATTGGGACGCAGATTTCGCCTTCATCCAAGACATCGGCCGCGCCTTTTTGCCTGCCTATGTACCGCTCGTTGAAAAACGTCGCCCAGATGCCTTTGGCGAAGCGGAAAAAGACGCCCAGCTCGTGCATCGCGGCCTCTATGCGGAATACAATCTGGTCTATGATCGCGGCACCAAATTTGGCCTCGAAACCGGTCATGACGCAAATGCCGTATTGATGAGCCTGCCGCCTCTGGCGAAGTGGGTGTAACCCTATCGCTCAGACGTTTGCTCTGCGGAGCAGGCGTCTTTGCACGCCGATGTCTAAAAGCGGCAGGGCACAGAATGTGACTTAAGGTCAGTACTTGCACCTTGGGCCAATCAGACTAGGTTTTTTTCGACCCAAAACGAAAAGATTTCCTATGCTTTCTGATTTAATGACATGGCGTTATTCCGCCAAAGCCTATGACCCAAACAAAAAACTCAGCGATGACCAGCTCAACGCGATTTTGCAATCCATCCAACTGACCCCCACCTCGTCGGGCAGTCAGCCTTTCGAGGTCTTTGTCATTACCAATCCAGAAACACGCAAAAATCTGGGTCTGATGGGGATGAACCAAGGCTGCGTCGATGATTGCAGCCATGTTTTGGTTTTCGCCAGCTGGGACAATTACACAGCAGAACGTATCGACGCCATTAGCGATCTAACCGCCGCCACCCGCGGGCCGAACGATATGATCAGCCAGTATTACGAACGTGTTAAAGCGCTCTATCTGCCACGCGATGCCCATACCAACGCAGAACATACGGCGCGCCAAACCTATATCGCGATGGGCTTTGCAATGCTGGCCGCGGCTGAACAAAAGGTCGATGCCACGCCAATGGAAGGCTTTGACCCCGCAGTGGCGGATGAAACGCTTGGGCTGAAGGAAAAGGGCCTGAAGTCGCAGTTAGTCCTGACGCTCGGATTTCGGGGCGAAAACGATTGGCTGGAAAAGCTGCCCAAAGTGCGCAAATCCGACGCGGATATGTTCACCTACATCGACTGATCACAGCGCCAAATCTAATTGCTTAACGCATATGCAAAAAGACGCGCAGCCCTCGGCTGGCGCGTCTTTTTTCTAGCCAAATGTCTGCGCCCCGCTAAGGTAAGCGCGCATACATTAAGGACTTTCCCATGACTGACATCACCCTCTTCGGCCACCCTGATTCCGGACACGCGTGCAAAGTTGCGTTGGCTCTGTCTCTGGCAGGTTTGAAACACCGCACGGTCTGGGTCGATATCTGGGCCGATCCCGAAACCCGCCCTGCGGAATTTCTTGCCGCCAGCCCCCTGCGCGAAGTGCCGCTTTTGCAAATCGACGGCACCTCCTACACCCAATCCGGCGCGATCCTTCTGATGCTGGCCACCCGCTTTGGCGTCCTAGGTGGCGATGATACCGCCAGCCTGCAACGGGGCCGAGAGCTTTTGATGTGGGAGGCCAACCGCCTCGGCATGTGCGTGCCGCAGCTCAAAGAAAACCAGCGCACCAAAGGCGAAGGCTTTCCGGCTGGCAGCATCGAATGGCTCGAAGGGCGCTTCGCGGTGGATGCCAAGAACTTCGCAACGCTTCTGGGCGATGCGCCTTATTTTCATGGCGAAACACCGGGCTTCGCCGATTGCGCGATCTGGGGCTACGGCCAATGGATCACCGAGGCAGGCATGACGCCCAACACCGCCATGTCCGGCTGGATCAGCCGCATGCGCGCGCTGCCGGAAATGAAAACACCGGCGGAATTCTTCCCCACCTAACGCCGGATCTGATCCATCAACACCTTGGCGCTGACCAGCACAAGCCCCAGCGCCAAGGCATATTTGCTGATCACCTCCATCGTGCCAACAATCAGCACCGCATGGGCCACCGTACCGCCCATAATCACCAGTGCCGTGCCCATATGCACCCAGCGCCAGCGCTTCCACGACAAGCGCCCGCGCTGCCGCAACACACCCAACACAGCGGTCAAAACCAAAGCCCACATGGCCAGAACACCCCACAGCGAAAACGGCGTGGGCGAGACAAACAGCAGCGCATCCACCACATCCGGCGGGCTGGTCAGCCAAAGCCCCGCCACATGCGCCAGCACCGCCATCAACACCAAAACCCCCACGAAACGATGCACCCGCCGCGCCACGCGCGGGCGCAGCCCTGGCAAATAGCCACCCATCGCCAAAGGCTGCACCACAAGCAGCCCCATGGCGAAAATCCCAGCAAATCCAGCGAAAATATAGATACCCGACCGCCACGCCAACAGCGGGCTCAGCGCCGCCAACACCATCGGCACCAAAATAGCCGCGGAAACAGCGCTCCAGACCAGAAGGGCGCGCATCCCTTAGGCTGGCTGCAACACAAAGTTGGCCTCAAGCGAGGTGTCATTCGGGCTGCTCATCAAAGGGCGCAGGAACACGGTTTTGAACTCCGCGCTATCATAGGCCAAATGCCCATGCGCCTGCCCAAAGGCCGGCACGATCTGCGGCATTTCCAAACGGTACATGCCGTTTTCATCACTCAAGGTCGCCCCATGGCTATGTGGGTCACGCTCGTGACCTTCCGTGGTATGCGCCCAAACCTGAATACGCTGCCCCGCCAAAGGCGCACCATCCCCCGCACGGCGCACAGAGCCATACATGATAAAACCACCCCCACCGATCTTTTCCACAATCGGCGCATCCGGCAGATAGTTATTCGATCCGCCCCGCATACTACGCGTTGGCGCAAGGCCTTGCGCCCGTGCAGGCAAGCTTAAACCACCAGCCACCGTGGCGGCAGAGCCAGCAATAAACAAACGTCGGGAAGGGGTCTTAAACGCCATGTGAAATCTCCGAAACGAATATACGCAGTCAATGCACAAGGGCCGCGCCCTCTGAGTCTCATCTATAGAATAAGCCGCCTGCGCATTTTTCCCAACCCAAGCCCGCCGCTTTCCGCCCATTCCCCCTTCACATTCTTACGAGAGCGCCTCGCATCCACCAGCCCCAACCCACAAGCATTTTGGGACTAGAGGCTGCTTTCCCCCTGTGACATGGTCGCTCCAAACCGATGTAAGAACAGAGGCCCCCGTGCTTAAAGATTTTACCCCAACAGCCTTTTACATGGGCCTCATGGCCGCCTTCGTTGGCTTTTCATCGTCTTTTGCCATCATCCTTGCAGGCCTCACCAAAGCAGGGGCCACAGATGCCCAAGCCGCGACGGGCCTTATGTTTGCCACTTTGGGCATGGGGATTTGCAGCATCTGGCTTCCCTTGATCACCCGCACCCCTGCGGCTGTGGCGTGGTCCACACCGGGCGGCGCATTCTTGGCAGCAGCCATTGCGCTGCCAGGAGGCTTTGCCGAGGCTGTCGGCGCCATGATCATGTGCGCTGGTCTGATCGTGCTGACGGGTGTTGTGCCCGCCTTGGGTCGCGTGGTGTCGGCAATCCCCAAACCCATCGCCAGCGCCTTGCTGGCAGGGGTCTTGCTGAAACTCTGCCTCGCGCCCGCCTTGGCGCTGGGCCTCGATCCCATCCTCTTCCTGCCCGTGATGGTCGCGTGGATTGCGGGTCTGTTCATCAATCGCCTTTTGGCCATGCCCGCCGCGTTGGTGGCCTTCGTGATCGTCATGGCACTCTCGCTTGATCCTGCCGCAAACGACGCAGCCACAGCGCAATTGATCCCCGCCTTTGAATGGGTCATGCCGATCTTCACGTTGCACGGTCTGATCTCTGTCGCCGTGCCGCTTTATTTGGTCACCATGGCAGGCCAAAACATTCCGGGCTTTGCGATGCTCGAACTCAATGGCTATCCGGTGCGCCGAGCGCCCATGATCCGCAACACCGGCCTCATGAGCCTTGCCATCGCGCCCTTCGGTTCCGTGCCCGTGAACATGTCAGCGATCACCGCTGGCCTCATGGCAGGCGAAGACGCAGGCCGCGATCCATCTGCCAGATACTGGGCCGCGATTGTCTCTGGTGTGGTCTATGTCGGCTTGGCCTTTGCCACGGGTCTTGTGACCCATCTGGCCAGCCTCGCGCCGAGCACGCTGATCACAGGCGTTGCAGGCCTCGCGCTGGTGCCGGCATTCGTCGGGTCTATGTCTGGCGCGTTCAAAGACCAAGACCAACTCGAAGCGCCCGCACTCACCTTTTTGATCACCGCCAGCGGCATGACCTTGCTCGGCGTCAGCGGCGCCTTCTGGGGCATCCTTGCAGGGGTGATTATTTGGGTGGTGAAAGCCAGCAAGAAAACCGGTGAAGGGAAGGGGGGCTAAGCGCCTCACTGTTCCCTTAACGCTCAAATTTCGGGCAACCCTGCCTCTGATGTCGAATTGTACATTTCAGCATCTGAAAAGCACGAATTGTCACATTAACAAAAAGTTAGGTATCCAAACGCAGGTCGGCGAAACGCGCAACGGTTTCGCCGCGAAACGTTGGCTTATTTATGATCAAAGAAGTTGTCGCCCGCTTCTTTCAGCAAGGCTTCACCTAGATCACGGCCCAAAGCCTCAGCCTGTTCCAAAGGCGCAACGCCTTCGGTCTGCAAAGCGGCAGAACCGTCGGTCTTTAGGATCTCACCCCGCAAGTGAATCTGCGTGCCTTTGATCTCGGAAAGCGCCGCAATCGGCGTCTCGCAAGACCCATCCAAAGCACGCAAAAACGCCCGTTCGCACAGCACGCGAATGGCAGTTTTCTCGTGGTGAATGGTCGCCAACAAACCGAGCGCACGTTCATCATCCGCGCGGCATTCAATCCCAATGGCGCCTTGGGCGACAGCAGGCAACATTTCATCCGGCTCAATCGCAGAGCTTGCCTTGTCTTCCATGCCCAAACGGCTCAGGCCCGCCATGGCAAGAAAGGTACAGTCCGCCACGCCATCACCCAATTTTTTAAGGCGCGTTTGCACATTTCCGCGAAATTCTATGCAGGTCAAATCAGGGCGCACGCGCTTCAGTTGGGCGCGGCGACGCAAAGAAGACGTGCCAACAATTGCGCCTTCTGGCAGGTCTGTCAGCGTCTTATATTTTGGTGAAACAAACGCATCGCGCACGTCCTCGCGCGGCAAGAAAGTTTGGAAAACCAACCCCACTGGCTGCTCGGTTGGCATGTCCTTGGAACTATGCACCGCGATGTCGATATCCCCGCGCAGCATGGCTTCTTCGATCTCTTTGGTGAACAGGCCTTTGTTGCCGATTTCTTTCAGCGGGCGATCCGCACTGATCATCTGGCGATCGTCGCCTGTGGTGTGGATCACCACAATATCAAAGGCGTTTTCCGGCAGGTTCAAAACCCCAATCAAACGGTCCCGCGTTTCATAGGCTTGCGCCAATGCTAGCGGAGAGCCGCGTGTGCCAATTTTCAAGGGCGAGTCGGGGGTCGGTAACGTCAAAGTCATGCCATCGGTCTAATCGCGCCAGATTGTCCTGACAAGCGGATTAGCCTTTCGCGACCCTTGACTTCTTGCCGCAACCACGAGACCTACCTTTTGAAAGCAGAATGAGGTGAAAAATGGCACAGCAAAAAACCATCTTGCGCGCATTGGCGGGCGAAACGCTTCCGACACCTCCGATTTGGATGATGCGCCAAGCGGGTCGCTACCTGCCGGAATACCGCGCAACCCGCGCGCAGGCCGGTGATTTTCTCTCGCTTTGCTATAATTCCGAACTTGCTGCTGAAGTCACGCTGCAACCAATCCGCCGCTATGGCTTTGATGCCTCTATCCTTTTTGCAGACATTCTTCTGCTGCCCCAAGCGCTAGGGGCGGACCTTTGGTTTGTCACCGGCGAAGGCCCACGCCTGTCGACCATCGAAAGCCAAGCGGATTTTGATAAGCTCAAACCAGCGGAAGCGGTGCATGACAAACTGTCTCCGGTTTATGAAACCGTGCGAATTTTGCGCCGTGAGCTGCCAGAAGAGACCACTCTGATCGGTTTCGCCGGCGCGCCTTGGACGGTTGCGACCTATATGGTTGCCGGTCGCGGCACACCGGATCAAGGTCCGGCACATAAGTTGAAAGACGAGAATCCAGCGCTGTTTGATCAAATCATCAACCTGCTGGTTGAAGGCACAATCACCTATTTGTCCCAGCAAATCGAAGCGGGCGCCGAAGTGGTGAAGCTGTTTGACAGCTGGGCAGGTTCGCTGAAAGGCGCGGATTTTGATCGCTATGCGCTAGAGCCAACCAAACGCATCATCGCTGCTCTGAAATCCAAATACCCAGACACGCCCATCATCGCCTTCCCACGCGGCGCAGGCGAGCGTTACGTTGGTTTTGCCGAAGCGACAGGTGCAGATTGCGTTGCCTTTGATGACAGTGTGACTGCTGAATGGGCTGCAGCCAATATCCAAGCCGATAGCTGTGTGCAGGGTAACTTGGCGTCTTCGCATATGGTCACGGGCGGAGATGCGCTTGTGTCTGAAACGCGCCGCATCGTTGCTGCGTTGTCCAAAGGGCCGCATATTTTCAATCTGGGTCACGGCATCACACCAGACGCCGATCCTGAGAATGTGAAGCTGATGATCGACACAGTCCGTGCAAGCGGAAGCTAAGAGCGCGCTTTGAGCGTTCTTTTGATCTCGCCCACCATCGTACGGCTCACAGGCCAAGATTCGCCGCTTTTGACAGCAAGGCGCGGGTTGCCGTTTTCATAAAATAACCGGTCCATCTGAGTTTCGTTGATCCAGATGGACCGATGGATCCGCAATCCTTGAGAGGTCTTTAACCTCTGAATGGCGGAGATAAGCGACATCTGCAAAGAATGGGCCCCTTTGTCGGTCGTGACCGTGATCCTATTGTCGTGAACTTCGATAAATTGGACAGGGCCTCGAATACTTTCTGGAAGGTCTGTCTGCAAAGGATCCAATTGCAAAAGGGCATGTTGTCCTGCGCCAAGCCCATAATGTTCAAAGATCTGCTGCACATCTTCATCCACGAAAGAGCTGAAGATAAAGGCAACACCTAAGGACACGGTAATCAGCACCCCAAGTGCAACACCAAGCTGCATCACATAGGTCTCGCTGAACGGAGCGGCGTCAGTGAAAAGCTCCAAGAATATGGGCGTCAGAAGGAAGCACACAAAAACACCGCTGATTTGCGAGGCTGCAAGGGTCGAAAGGCCTGCGCGTGCACCCAACACAACCACATAGGATCCAAGCATAAGCCCAAAGCTGGTCAGGAAGCCCCCTATGCCTATGCTGACCGTCAGTAAGAACGGGAAGGGCATTCCGACCGCAGATTCCGGCCCAGACAATGCGATCAGACTCGCGGCAGCAAGGACGACGAAAAGAAGTTTCTTCGTCCACAACACGCGAAAACCCGTCGCGATCAAATCAACAATGGCGCAGAATTCCCGATCGCTCGGCAAGCTGCGCCGCATCGCCATTGCAGCACCTTCTAAGAACAACAATAGTCCCCTTTACGCGGCACTCCTTGCGGAATGCTATATGCGTATCCCTTCGAAAATGGTGGGCAACTTCGTCGGGAGTGTCAACCTGATCCCATCGAAAAACATCAACGTACATGCTGAAATACTGTGTCTTTTCAAAGAGGGGGGAAGTGGTGGCGTGGGGGAGACTTGAACTCCCGACCTATCGATTATGAGTCGATCGCTCTAACCAACTGAGCTACCGCGCCATGGGTGAGCGGGGTTTAGTTTAGGGGCCCAAAAGGGTCAAGGGCTAAATCGACAAGTTCTGAATGGTTTTTGAAGTTTTTTCTGAAAACCACTCTTGGTCTTGAAGCGCCAAAGGGAACCTACGTGAAAACGTATAAGGCCTATGCAATTTCGCCTGTTGGTGGGGCAGGGCGCGTGGCTTATGACTATGGGACTGAAAATAACGGCGGTGGAATGCACCATGTTAGAGATTACTGATCTGAAAAAGACCTATGAAGGCGGCTTTGAAGCGCTCAAGGGCGTTTCGCTTTCGATCCATGAAGGCGAGATCATTGCGCTGCTTGGGCCCAATGGTGCAGGGAAGACCACATTGATCTCGACGATTTGTGGGATCACCACCAGCAGCTCGGGCCAAATCAAAGTGGGTGGCTTTTGTGTCGAGAAAGAGTTTCGCGCAGCGCGCAGCTTGATTGGGCTTGTGCCGCAGGAAATCAATCTGGAACCGTTTGAAACGGTGATGAACACCGTCAAGTTCTCACGCGGGCTGTTCGGAAAGCGCCGCGATGATGCCTATATCGAAAGCATCCTGCGCAAGCTGTCCTTGTGGGAAAAACGTGGCGCGCGGGTTATGGAGCTGTCCGGCGGTATGAAGCGCCGTGTACTGATCGCCAAAGCCCTTAGCCATGAGCCAAAGGTCTTGTTTCTGGACGAACCAACAGCAGGTGTGGACGTCGAGCTGCGCAAAGACATGTGGGAAATCGTGGAAGAGCTGCGGGCAAGCGGTGTGACGATCATTCTTACGACCCATTACATCGAAGAAGCCGAAGCCATCGCGGACCGTATTGGCGTGATCAATAAGGGTCAGCTTTTGTTGGTGGAAGAGAAAGCGGCTTTGATGGCGCGGTTTGGTCAAAAGCAACTGCGCATCGAATTGCAGGATGGGATTACAGATCTGCCTGACAGTCTTGCGGCCTATGATCTGACCTTGGAAGAAGGCGGGGCCTCGCTTGTATATGCCTATGACACCAAGGCGGATCGCACAGGAATTACAACGCTTTTGTCTGATCTCGCCTCTGCTGGCTTGGTGTTGCGAGATCTACAAACCGAGCAAAGCAGTTTGGAAGACATCTTCGTGGATCTTGTGAAGGAGGAACAGTCATGAACTGGGCAGCGATGAAAGCCATTTACGTTAATGAAATGGTGCGTTTCTTTCGGACGATCACTCAAAGTTTCGTTTCACCTGTGATCTCGACCTCATTGTATTTCGTGGTCTTTGGGTCCGCGATTGGCAGCCGCATCGAACAAGTCGATGGGGTGAGCTATGGCGCCTTTATTGTGCCAGGGCTGATCATGCTGTCTATTATGACGCAAGCGATCGCGAATGCCTCTTTCGGGATCTACTTCCCCAAGTTCATCGGCACGATTTACGAACTTCTGTCAGCGCCGGTGAATTTCATTGAGATCGTGATCGGCTATGTGGGGGCGGCTGCAACCAAATCCTTATTTTTGGGCGTGGTGATCCTGATCACGGCTGGCTTCTTTGTTGATCTAAGCATTGCCCACCCCATAGCCATGATGGCCTTTATGGTGCTGACCTGTGTGAGCTTTTCTTTGCTAGGGTTCATCATCGGCATTTGGGCCAAAAACTTTGAGCAGCTTCAACTGGTGCCTTTGCTGATCGTAACGCCTTTGGTGTTCTTGGGTGGCTCATTCTATTCCATCTCGATGTTGCCGCCGTTCTGGCAGACTGTGACGCTGTTTAACCCAGTGGTCTATCTGATCTCTGGCTTCCGCTGGTCCTTCTTTGGATTGGCAGATGTGCCGGTGTTTACCAGCCTGTTTGCCATCGGTGGATTTACGGCGATTTGCCTTGCGGCCGTTTGGTGGATTTTCAAAACCGGTTGGCGCATTCGTAGCTAAGCTGACTTGCATACCCTAAGGGAAGGCGCGTTTTTCATCAGTGATCTGTTGAAAGCGTGCCTTTCTTACAAAAAACGACAAATTTGTTTTCAGCCCGTCTTGTTTGCCAAGCAGCGCAACTCTACATGCCTAGCATGATACGTAGGATCCCTTTTCTGAAAAAGCTGCTCGACAAGCCTCCCGTTGTTTCGGTTGTGCGGTTGTCGGGTGTTATTGCCTCTGGAAACCGCGGTGCGCTGAGTGATCAAGCGCTGGGCGCGGTGATCGAAAAAGCCTTTCGCAAAGGAAAGCCAACGGCAGTGGCTTTGGTGATCAACTCACCTGGTGGATCGCCCGTGCAAAGCTCTTTGATTGGTTCGCGCATCCGTCGTTTGGCGGAAGAGAAAGACATCCCTGTTTTTGCATTTGTCGAAGATGTGGCGGCTTCGGGTGGCTATTGGCTGGCGGCTGCGGCGGATGAGATCTTTGTGGATTCGTCTTCTGTGGTTGGTTCGATTGGTGTGATCTCGTCAGGGTTTGGCGCGCACGAGTTGTTGGCCAAATATGGCATCGAGCGCCGTGTGCATACGGCGGGTAAATCTAAATCAATGATGGACCCATTCCGCCCTGAAAAAGAAGAAGATGTGGACCGTTTGAAAAAGGTCCTTGGCCAAATACACGAAACCTTCATTGATCATGTGAAAACGCGCCGCGGTGAAAAGCTGGCGGATAATCCGGACCTGTTTACAGGTGAAATCTGGATTGGCGCACATGCGGTGGAACAAGGTCTGGTGGATGGCATCGGTCATATCACCCCAGTGCTGAAAGAGCGTTTTGGGGAGAAAGTGAAGTTCCGCCGTTACGGAGTAAAGCGCTCTGTGATGCAGCGGTTCGGGGCACAGCTTGCGCGTGATGCGCTTTCCACTGTAGAGGAAAGCGCAGAATTCGCGAGATACGGGCTGTGATGTGATTGCTAAGATTGTTCTTTTGTTTCTGGTCGGCATGGGGGTGTTGGCCATGTTTGGGAAGCTGACGCTGCCCGGACAAAAACAATTGAGCAATCGGAAGTGTCCGCGTTGCGGGCGATTTAAGATCGGCAAGGGCCCCTGTCCTTGCCAAAAAAAGAAGGGCTGAGGGGACAGAATGCTCGTTTGGGTAATGGCCGCATTGGGGCTGGTGATTTTGCTTCTTGCGGGGGACGCGCTGGTGCGCGGTGCCGTGAATATGAGTTTGCGTTTGGGGATTCCGGCTTTGATCGTCAGTTTGACGATTGTGGCCTTTGGGACATCTGCCCCAGAACTATTGATCGCGATCAGCGCGCTGGATGACAATGCGCCGGGCATCGCTTTGGGTAACGTGATTGGGTCCAACACTGCGAATGTCTTGATGGTGCTGGGTGTTCCCGCGTTGATGGCCACTTTGGCCACGAGCGGCTGTGACACGAAGAAAAACTTTATCTTTATGATGATTGCTACCGTTGGCTTTATCGCTTTGGCGAGCCTTGGCGTGTTTACATGGGTCAGCGGTGTCATCCTGCTGGCGATGTTGGCTGTGGTGCTTGGTGATGCGTTCCTGATGGCGCGTAAACACCGCCGAGAGAATGGCGCAAGCAGTGAAGAGGACGAGCTGGAAGACCTTGAGGGCGCTGATCCAGATATGCCGTGGTGGCGTATCATCGTGTTCTTTGTGTTGGGCCTTGTCGGCTTGCCACTAGGGGCTGACATGTTGGTGGATAGCGCTGTGGAGATTGCGCGCATGTTCCACGTTAAGGAAACCGTGATCGGCCTGACTTTGGTCGCGATTGGCACAAGCCTGCCAGAGCTAGCGACAACTGTCATGGCCGCGATCCGTCGTCAGGCAGATGTGGCTTTGGGCAATGTCATTGGCTCTAACATGTTTAACCTATTGGCGATCATCGGGATTGCGTCGTTTATCTCTCCGATCCCTGTGGACCCATCTGTGATGCGTTTCGATATCTGGGTGATGCTGGGGGCGAGCCTGCTGTTGGTGCCGTTCGTATGGCTAAAGCAAGATATCAACCGCGTTTGGGGGATCATTCTGACAGCGCTGTATGCGGCTTATATGGCGATTGTTTTGATTTAACGGGTCGTCACACCGCTTTAAAAGCAAGGGCTGCGCAGTCAAATGCGTGGCCCTTTTCCGTTTTTTGGGCAGGGCTGCTGACACGTTATGTCCGTATCAACTCGAGGCTAAACTGGGAAGGCGACGCGAGTTGTGCACCTCTCTCACAAGCGTTACTAAAGCGTTACAAAAACCTTAATGTTTTCAGGTGCTTGTTTGGCGCGAATAAAAGTTTCCTTTGAAATCAACGCCTTAAAATGCTGCCTAAAAATTAGGCAGATCACGGGACCGCTCGTAAAATAAGGAAAAATCGCCGCTCACGAAAAGTTATCGGCAGACTTATCCACAGATCTCGTGGACATGTTTTTTCTTGCCACGGGGGCATGAAGATTGCAGCGGCCGCTAAAGAATCATACATCCATAGTTATGAGTGACGCAGAGCAGAACGAACCCCCTCAGGCCACTGGCTATGAATGCATCCAAGGGTACCTTAAGACCCTTGATGGGTCGCCTGGGGTGTATCGTATGTTGGATGCGCAGGCGCGAGTGCTCTACGTCGGCAAGGCCCGAAACCTGCGGGCGCGGGTGTCGAACTATGCGCGGCCGGGCAATCATACGGGGCGCATTGCCCGTATGATCCTTGATACACATTCGATGATGTTTCTGACGACAAAGACAGAAACTGAAGCTTTGTTGCTTGAGCAAAACCTGATCAAACAACTGAAGCCTAAGTACAACGTGCTGCTGCGCGACGATAAGAGCTTTCCGAATATTCTGGTGAGCTACGAACACGAATATGCGCAGATCAAAAAGCATCGCGGGGCGAAGAAAGAAAAGGGCAACTACTATGGCCCCTTTGCCAGTGCTGGGGCGGTGAACCATACGCTAAACCAATTGCAGCGCGTGTTCCAGTTGAGAGACTGTTCCGATGCGACCTTTGAAAGCCGCACGCGGCCTTGTTTGCAGTATCAGATCAAACGCTGCACCGCGCCCTGTGTGGGAAAGATCAGCCACAAAGACTATGCGCAATCGGTGCAGGATGCGGAGCGCTACTTACAGGGGCGTACAACGGATTTGCAGGAGCGGTTGGCAACCGAAATGCAGGATGCCTCTGCGGAGATGGAATTTGAGCGGGCCGCGGTACTGCGGGATCGGATTAAAGCGCTGACCCATGTGCAATCCACGCAAGGCATCAACCCGCGTGGCGTCTCCGAGGCGGATGTGATTGCTTTGCATCTTGAGAAAGGGCAGGCTTGCGTGCAGGTCTTCTTTATTCGCGCAAATCAGAACTGGGGGAACCGCGATTTCTATCCACGCGTCGGTGTGGATATTGAAGCGGCTGAAGTTCTTGAGGCCTTCATTGGCCAGTTTTATGACAGCAAGGAGCCTCCTAAGCAGTTGCTGTTGTCCCATCCGTTGGAAAACCCAGATGTCATGGCAGAGGCATTGACCGAGAAGAACGGCCGCAAAGTCGAAATATTGGTGCCGCAACGGGGTGAAAAGGCAGAGTTGGTCGAGGGTGCGGCCCGTAATGCACGCGAGTCTTTGGCCCGTAAAATGAGCGAGAGCGCCACGCAGGCCAAACTTTTGCGCGGTGTAGCTGAGGCGTTTGATCTGAAAGCGCCGCCGCAACGGATTGAGGTTTACGATAACTCGCATATCCAAGGCACAAATGCAGTCGGTGGTATGATCGTGGCAGGCGCGGAAGGCTTTATGAAAAATGCCTATCGCAAGTTTAACATCAAAGACACCTCGATCACGCCAGGCGATGACTTTGGCATGATGAAAGAAGTGTTGGCGCGTCGCTTTAAACGCTTGTTGAAAGAAGACCCTGATCGCAAAAACGGTCAATGGCCAGATTTGCTGCTGATCGATGGTGGGGCAGGGCAGGTCTCTGCGGTGGCTGAAATCATGCGCGAATGGGGTGTTCAAGACATCCCGATGGTTGGGGTCGCTAAAGGCGTGGATCGGGATCACGGCAAGGAAGAGTTTTACCGGATCGGGAAACCCGCTTTTGCGTTGCAACGCAATGATCCGGTTTTGTATTTCATTCAACGCTTGCGCGATGAGGCGCACCGGTTTGCGATTGGCACGCACCGTGCGAAACGCGCGAAGGCTGTGGGCGCGACGCCATTGGATGATGTGCCGGGCGTTGGTGCGACACGTAAGCGCGCGTTGTTGGCTCATTTTGGCAGCGCAAAAGCCGTGGCACGTGCCAACCTCGTGGACCTGAAAACTGTGGATGGCGTGTCGGATGCTTTGGCTGAAACCATCTATGATTTCTTCCATGAAGGGCAGCGCGACAGCTAACCTATACTTTGGGATAAGGCGCTATCCAGATTCTTTACAACCTACCCGCATATCGGGAGTTTTCTTTTCTCTCAGCGGTTTAGTGTGGGTTTATCGAAGGTGAATAACCATTGTTCAGTCTACATCGGCGATGTGTCCGGCATCCAGACACAATTGCCCCCCGTCCTCGTAGCGCAACATGGTTTTGAAATTTCTGGGATGAAATGACTTCGAGAATGGCCCGAGCACTCCCAATGCTCGGGTCGTTGCTTTTTGAACAAGGATTTGAGGCTTTTCTGATCGTTTGCCTTTCTAAAAGGCGCGATCCCCATTAGGAAAGCAGTATGACTTGGACAATTCCTAATATTCTGACTGCGCTCCGCCTGCTGGCGGCCCCTTTGATCGCTGTGTTGTTTCTAACGCTTGCACGGCCTTACGCGGATGTGGCGGCGGTGAGCCTGTTTATCATCGCGTCGCTGACGGATTTCCTTGATGGCTATCTCGCGCGTAGCTGGGGGCAAGAGACCAAGCTTGGCGCCATGTTGGATCCGATTGCTGACAAAGCGATGGTCGTGATCGCATTGATGGTTTTGGTGGGGTATTCTTCGCTGGCCCCGATGCTGGCATTGCCTGCCGCGTTGATCTTGTTCCGTGAGGTGTTTGTTTCAGGGCTGCGCGAGTTTTTGGGGGATACTGCTGGCACCTTGAAGGTGACCAAACTGGCCAAGTGGAAGACCACTGCGCAAATGGTGGCGATCGCCGTATTGCTGGCTCATGGTATCTTTGAGCATTACCTTGGCATGTGGTCTTGGGGCATGGATGCCAGCATGTTGCATAATGTGCTGAATGGCCAAGAGGTTGATGAGCTCGGGCTGCGCACAATGTTTAACGGCATGGTTTGGACGAGCTATATTGGTGTAGGCTTGCTTTGGGTCGCAGCTGTTTTAACGATGATCACTGGTTATGATTACTTCCGCAAAGCTGCACCTTTCTTAAAGGATTGATGCCATGAAAGTTGTCTATTTCGCATGGGTTCGTGAACGCATTGGATTGCCAAAAGAAGAGGTGGAAACCTCTGCTGCGACCGTTGCGGATTTGGTGGCAGAACTGCGCACCAAAGAAGAGCGTTACGAGGTGGCTTTTTCTGATCTGTCAGCGCTGCGCGTTGCTTTGGACCAAGAGCTGTCCGATTTTGAGGCTTCCCTTGAAGGCGTGAAGGAAGTGGCGTTTTTCCCGCCAATGACAGGGGGCTAAATGCGTATTCTGGTTCAAGAGGCCCCGTTTGATGTTGGCGCTGAGGCCAAGGCCTTTTCAGAAGGTTTAAGCGCGTCTGGGGCGGCGGTGACCTTTACAGGCATCGTGCGTGACAACGCAGAGGGCAACTTGGTTGAGATGCTGATTGAGCACTACCCAGGTATGACCGAAAAGGCGCTAACCAAGATCGCAACAGAAGCGACAGAGCGTTGGGATCTGGAAGATGTTTTAGTGATCCACCGCTATGGCAGTATGAAGCCCAGCGATATGATCATGATGGTTGCGACGGCCTCGCGCCACCGTGTGGCAGCCTTTGAAGCGGCCGAGTTTTTGATGGATTTCTTGAAATCTCGCGCGCCGTTCTGGAAGCAAGAAATCACAAAAGACAGCGCAAGCTGGGTTGCTTCTAAAGAGGAAGATGAAGACGCACTGAAGCGTTGGTAATCAGCTTTGTTGGTTTTGCAGGTGTTGAGCATAAGAGCGTAGCTCTTCTGCTTCATGGCGTGCATCACGCAAGCCTTCCATTGCAGCGGCCAGTTCAGCCTCGGTTTGGCTAAGTTGATTGGCCAACTCTGCCTCGCGCTGTTGCAGATAGGTGATCGCTTGGTCACGTGTTTCTTCGGCTTCATGCAGCTCTTGGCTCATGCGCTCGAGTTGGTCGACATCGGCTTGTGCGACTCGTGTGAAGCGATGCACCAACCAATTCGCAAACCAGCCCAAGCAGAACGCAATGAACAGAACAATCGCGGTTGCGATGATAAATTCAATTCTGGACATCTGAAGGAGTCTCCTGATCTGCGGGCTGCGCCTCTGTTTGGTTTTCTTCTACAGGTTCCTCGGTACTTTCAAGGCTTTCTTGATCGTCTGCGGATGTTTCTGCGTTCTCTGGTTCTTCAGGTTTTAACAAAACGAATTCAATGCGGCGGTTGGATTCGCGCCCATCCGCTGTTTCGTTATCTGCGATGGGGAAGGCCTCGCCATAGCCGTTGGCGATGAAGCTGCCTGTTTGAATGCGGCGTACACGTAGGGCTGCCAGAACGGATTGAGCGCGCTCTTGACTAAGAGCAAGGTTCATATTCTCGCCGCCTTGGCTGTCTGTGTGGCCCTGAATTTCCAAGCCGAGCTCTCCGCAGGTCTCTAGGATTTTGGCGAGCTCATCTAAGATCTGATGGGACGCGCTATCTAGATTGCCCGAGCCGGGTTCAAAAGAAATCTTATTTTCAGTTTGAACGGATTGCAGATTGGCGATGCATTCTTCTGGTGTTGGAATGTTGGCCAATGGGTCCAGAGCTTCGACGTATTCGATTTTCAAATCGAACTGCTGAGCCCCGCCAAGGCGGCTTGCAAACAGTTGGCTCACTTGGGCGCTTGCGTCTTCTTGGCCAGACTTGCCGGACACATCCATCAAATCAGGTGTAACAATCACCGCTCCATTGTTGAGCACAGCAAGCGCATCCAGCGCGGCCATAACGCGAACAGTCCATCCCTGTGGAAGGTTTTCAGACAGGCGGGTTGCGTCGTAGATATTTTCGCTACCAAATCGCGCTTGTGCGTAGCTTTCGATCGTGGCGCGGGTTAGCTCGCTGCCAAGACGGCCGCGCATCTGCATTAGCCCCTCTGGGCTTCGGGTTGCGACAAATTCTTGGATGTTGGCTTCGCCATCTTCGACAACTGGCAAAACGGCTTGCAAAGCAAACAGTTCTGGCAGCGCCTTTTCTGTTTCTGCGACGATACGATCAAAAACGCCTTCGTCTGTGCCTTCTGGGGCCAAGATGGAAATATCTGCGTCAGTAATCGTAACTGTGCCGCCTTCAAGCTGTTTGAGGGCGTCCAAAGAGACGGTAACGGCACGTGTCCAAGTTGGAGACGGAACACCCAGTCCAATGGTGCAATCGCTGCTGTTCGGCAGCCCCATTTCCTTAGCCGCTTTCAGGATCGCGCGGCGGGATGTGTCTGTATCGGCAGAACATGCATCAAAGCGCAAAGCTTCGTTTTGGTAGATCGCACGCAGTGTAAAAGGCGTGATCACGGGGCGAGGCGCGGAGATGTCTAGTCGAACAATCACGTTATCCGGGCTGTCATCTTGCAATTGGTTTTGCAAACGCATCTTGTCTTCGGCGCTGTCTGTCATCGCCGTGATTTCTACGAGGTTCGCAGAG
The DNA here is from genome assembly GCA_947499725.1 of uncultured Paracoccaceae bacterium. Classification (GTDB taxonomy): domain Bacteria; phylum Pseudomonadota; class Alphaproteobacteria; order Rhodobacterales; family Rhodobacteraceae; genus Cognatishimia. The sequence goes on from CANMPK010000003.1 coordinate 267,781, forward strand.
ACAGAAATTTTTGAACGCGGCAAATCGCTGAGTGCAGAAACCGCATAGTTCATTGCAGCGTTCCAGCTTTCAGGTGTTGGGTAATCTGCTGTTTCTAGAAAGTCTGTAAGTTCATCATCTGAATCGGTGATACGATTAAGGCGCGATGTCAGGCGATCACGGTCAACGGACGCTGGGATCAGACCGATCAAAGAAACACCTGCCTCGTTGCGCAGGATCTCAACCGAAAACTTAGGGGGCGCCAGCGCGGCAGTGGCCTCGACTTCCATGTTGTCGATTACACGGGCCGCATCCACAATCGTTCCAGCGCGGGACATTGCGATAAAACGTTCCGCCTCGGTTGGGGCAACGCCTGTCAGGAAAACGCCCAAACCTTCGGCGTGAACCTGCGCCCAGTCTAGGCCGGATTTATCTAGCTCAGCTTGTACGCCAGCTTCAGAATTCTCTTCGATAACAGATGCTGAAAAGCTAGCCGCTGCCAAGCTTAGAATAGCCGCCGTTGAGAAGGTGGCGAATACAGTGAGGGTCAAAGGCAGGCGCATTTGGATCGTCTTTTTAGATCATTCTTTAGCGAGTGATACGCAATGCTGGCCCAAGTAGCAATCAAAGGAACATTGCGCCGGCGAAAAACAGCAAGGGGATCAAGCCTGCTTCACGGTTGGAACGGAAAAGATAGACAAGCCCTTCGGGGTCGTTTGTGTCAAGTTTGCCCAGTTGCCAGTGCATATGCCAGCCCATTGCCCAAGGGCCAATAAGAGCAACGATCATCGATAGGGTGCTACGATTTTCAGTGGCCCCAAACACGGCTAGAGCCATCAAGCACACCGTTGCGATCAGGAAGCCTTGTAGCCATTGCTGTGTGTTGTCCCCAAACAGGCGGGCTGTGGATTTGATGCCAATCAAGGCGTCATCATCTCGGTCTTGGTGGGCGTAGATCGTGTCGTAGAACAAGGTCCAAGTGATCCCAGAGAGATATAGCAGTACGGCTGGCCATGCGAGTTGGTTGCTATGTGCTGTCCAAGCGAGCAACGCTCCCCAGTTAAAGGCGAGGCCCAAGAAAACCTGTGGCCACCACGTGAAGCGTTTCGCAAAAGGATAGATCAGCACGGGCACCAAGGACACAACACCAAGCAGGATGGCGTTTGGGTAAAAGGTAAGCAGGATCAAGAGGCTGATGAACGCCTGAGCGGCCATCCAGATCACCGCGCCTTTGACGGTGACTTGGCCTGAAGGCAGAGGGCGCGATTTGGTGCGTTCGACCTGTGCATCTAGTTTGCGATCCGAGATGTCATTCCATGTGCAGCCCGCGCCGCGCATGAGGAAGGCACCTATGGCGCAGCCAAGGACTGTCCAAGCGTCGTGAGAGCTTACGATATTGTCGTTCAGGATCGATAGTAAAAGGCCCATCAAGCAAGGGATGAACAAAAACCACACTGGCGTCGGGCGATCCGCGCGAGACAGACGAAGATAAGGACGCGTCGCTTTGGGGGCAAAACGATCCACCCAGTTTCCGCGTTCCGCGTCAGAAACTTGCCCGTCTGGCTCTGGTGTTGTCGGTGTCTCGCCCATATGTAGGATCCTATGAAAGATGCGAAAGTCAGACTGTATGTAGATCACCCATTGGGTGACGCGCAATCGGTTCCTTTGGACCGCGATCAAGCCCATTACCTGTTTGGGGTGATGAGATTGGCTGTTGGGGCTCATATTTTGCTGTTCAACGGACAAGATGGCGAGTGGCGGGCCGAAGTTGTTAAGGCCGGAAAACGCGCGGGTGAATTACAATGCGTTGAGCAAACCAAGCCTTTGCAGATGCCTCCAGATTTGTGGCTGATCTTTGCGCCGATCAAGAAGGCGCGCACAGATTTCATCGTTGAAAAGGCAGCGGAAATGGGCGCTTTGCGTATCCTGCCGGTTTCGACAGAGTTCACCAATTCAGATCGTATTCGCCAAGATCGTTTGCAAGCCCATGCCGTGGAAGCGGCAGAGCAGTGCGGTGGCACCTATGTGCCCGAGGTCACGGAATTGCAAAAGCTAGACCGGTTGCTAGCAGATTGGCCTGAAGATCGTCAGTTGATGTTCTGCGATGAAGCAGAGGTTGGTGCGGCAAAACAGCTTGCGGCCTCAAGCACTGAGAAATGGGCGATTTTGATTGGGCCAGAGGGGGGCTTTTCCCCCAAAGAGCGCACGCGCTTGCATGCGCACCCGCAAACGCATGTAGTGTCGCTTGGCCCTCGGATTTTGCGTGCAGACACGGCGGTTGTGGCCGCAATGACAGTTTGGCAGCAGGCTTTGGGGGATTGGTCATGATTCGCCCCGCGCGCGCTGGAGAAGAAGACGCGATCCTGTCGTTTTTGAAGCCGCATGCGCATAGCTCTATGTTTTTGATGAGCAATCTTTTGGCACATGGCTTGTTCGATCAGGATGCGCCGCATGGATCGACTTATTTGGTGACAGAAGACGACGATCAGATCAGCGGCGTTCTAGGTTTAACCAATAGCGGCTATCTGATGGTGCAATGCCCCTCGGCCGATATGGCGGTTTGGGAAGCCTTTGCGGATTGGTTGATTGGTAAGAAAATTGCCGGTGCAACAGGTGTTGTTGATCAAGTGAATGCGCTGACAGCAGTGCTGGGCCTCCCCGAAAACGTCTATAACATGGTGCGAGACGAGCCGTTCTACCATCTGTCGCTTGATCAAATGACGGCACCTGAATGTCACGTGCGCCCTGTACGCGCGGATGATCTAGATTTTCTGACGGATTGGATCAAATCTTATGTTGTAGAAACAGGCATTGAGCCTGACGTTCCGGCAACGCATGACGTCGCGCGGGCGCGTGCTGTGCAGGCCTTGAAAGAGGATAATGTTCGGCTGTTATGTAAAGACGGCGTTGTGGTTGCTATGGCTGGTATCAATGCCCGTGCGGGTGACACTGTTCAGATAGGGCAGGTCTATACGCCACCCGAGCACCGCGGGAAGGGCTATGCAGGCAAGGCCGTCGCAAACCTTTTGCGAGACGTTGCACCAGATGGGATTAAAGAAACCGTGCTATTTGCAGCCAGCGAACAAGCTGCCAGAGCTTATGAACGGATCGGGTATGTTCATAAGGGGTATTACAAAATGGCTCTTTTGTCAGAACGTCAAATCTACAGGGGGCGCACATGAGCTTTATTCGCCCAGAGGTGCGCTTGGCATTGTTAAAATGGCGTGACGCGATTGTTGGCACGTTTGTTTTGCTCTTGGGGCTTTATTGGGCGTCAGGATTTGGTGTGTTGCGTTGGATTGGCGTGGCTTTGGCAATTACCGGCGGAGCTTTGATTTACACCGGCTTGCAACGCGCCCGCTTTTTGGCAGGGAAAGATGGTCCGGGTGTTGTGACCTTGGATGAAGGCCAAATTAGCTATTTCGGACCGATTTCCGGCGGTGTGGTTGCCATGAGTGATTTGTCATTGCTGATGCTGGATCCCACTCAGAAACCAGCTATGTGGGTGTTGCAGCAAGCAGGGCAGTCGGATGTGCATATCCCAGTAAATGCTGAAGGTGCTGAGCTGTTGTTTGATGCCTTTGCAAGCTTGCCTGATATACGTACCGGCCACATGTTAAATACTTTGAAATCTGAGCCGGATCACCCTGTTGTGATTTGGGCGAAAAGCACAAAGCAGTTGCATTGACACTGTCTTCAAAACACTTCACCAAAGGTGCCTAGCGAGAGCACAAGGATCGGAGCCAATCGTATGTCCATCCCTCAGTCCGGCGGCGGACCCATCGAACATCACGAACAGCTTGCTGAGTATTTGGCAAGCGGCTGTAAGCCTAAATCTGAATGGCGCATTGGGACCGAGCACGAAAAGTTTGGTTACTGCAAAGATTCATTGAAGCCGCTGCCTTTTGAGGGTGAGCGTTCAATCTTGGCCGTGCTGGAAGGCCTGCGCGATCAACATGGTTGGGCGCCTGTTCTGGAAGGCGACAAGCTGATCGGTCTTGAAAAAGATGGCGCGAATGTCAGCCTAGAACCTGGTGGTCAGCTGGAGCTGTCTGGCGCGCCCTTGGTGTCGATTCATGAAACCTGTGATGAGGTGAACGCCCACCTGAACGATGTGAAAGATATCGCTGATAAGATTGGTGTTAAGTTCATTGGTCTGGGCGCTGCTCCGATTTGGCAGCATGAAGAGATGCCTGTGATGCCAAAAGGGCGTTACAAGCTGATGACCGACTACATGGACCGCGTTGGCACCATGGGGAAATCCATGATGTACCGCACTTGCACAGTGCAGGTGAATCTGGATTTCGGATCCGAAGCAGACATGGTTCAGAAATTGCGCGTGGCTTTGGCTTTGCAGCCTGTTGCGACAGCCTTGTTTGCCAATTCGCCATTCTTTGAGGGCAAACCTAACGGACATAAATCCTGGCGTTCCCGTATTTGGCGCGATCTGGATGATGCCCGAACCGGTATGCTGCCTTTTGTCTTCGAAGACGGCATGGGATTTGAGCGTTGGGCTGAGTACGCCTTGGATGTGCCGATGTATTTCGTCTATCGCGACGGCAAATACATCGATGCGCTGGGCCAATCTTTCCGCGACTTCCTGAAGGGGAAATTGCCAGCGCTGCCGGGTGAAACGCCCACCTTGTCTGATTGGGCGGATCATCTGACGACGGCTTTCCCAGAGGCGCGGATTAAGAAATTCATGGAAATGCGCGGCGCCGATGGCGGCCCGTGGCGTCGGCTGTGCGCTTTGCCAGCTTTCTGGGTTGGCTTGATGTATGAGCAATCCTCGCTTGATGCAGCATGGGATTTGGTCAAAGGGTTTGACGCGGAAACGCGCGAAGCAATGCGCGTAGAAGCCAGTGTGCATGGTCTGCAAGGTGTTGTGAACGGTGTGAAACTGCACGATTTGGCGCGCGAAGCGGTTGATATTGCAGAGGCTGGCCTGAAAGCACGTGCAAAGCCTGGCGCCGGTGGTTTGATCCCAGACGAAACCCACTTCCTAAATGCTCTGCGTGAAAGCGTTGAGACAGGTAAGGTTCCAGCAGACGAGCTGTTGGATCGTTACCATGGCGATTGGGGGCAGGATGTGCAGCGGATTTACAGCGAATTTAGCTATTAAGCTTCGCTGAAAAGCCCCGCACCCCAGCTTTGCCCCATCAATTCGTTTAACGTCGCTGAGCGAGGGGGCCGTTGGCCACCCATCGGGGCAAGTGTGACCTCTCCCAAATAGACTTTGCCGTCTGCGTGATAAAAGTCGAGGCGTGCAAACTCAAATTGTTGGGCAATCGCCAAAGCTGCGGTGCGCATGTCATCGAAAAAATCGGGTTTTTCGATTGGGGTGCCTGATTTGAAAAACAGCTCTTCATTGATGAAGTTGAAGTCCGCATCAAACAAAAGTTGGCGATGATCTTGGCTTCTGTCCTGATCAAGTTGAACAGCCAAAATTTTACCGCCACCTGTGTGGAACTTCCAGTCATCGATAGATTTATCTTTCACGCCAAGGCCTTGTTCAATGAAGATCTTGGGACCGATCAGATTATACCACCATTCGCCCGCCTTGGTGCCGTGTTCGGTTTTAAGCCATTTCTGGCTGATACGGTTTAAGCGTTTTATGCGTCTTTCAGTCACCGGTAGTTCGATTTCTGAAACAGAGCCACAGCCATTGTTTGATTTCAGAAAATACCGACCATCCTTCAATGCGGCTTGAGCAATGCTTTGCTCTGTAAGCGCTTGACTGGATTGCCACATCACAGGCACGGGTTGCACGATGCTTTTGACAGCGCTTGGAATAAATTGCGACACGCCCAACTTATCTGCAGGTGAAGGCATTGGGATTGGCGCGAAGAATTTAGATAGCGTCAGCTTTTCGTAAAAGGTTTTTGGTTCATGAAAACACGGTGGTTTTTCATAAGCTGATTGGAAAATGATGCCCGCACGCGTGATCTTTTGCCTGACTTCTCCGAGCGGCATCACATCAATGCCGCGCATCGTGCCCAAGGGAGCAGGGTCATTGCATCCAAATAGTCCTTGATCGAAAATCCGATCTAAGGAGAGACGCACGTTTACACGAAGCTCGTGTGTGGAGAGAGCACTGTTTGCCATGGACTAATATATGTCTTTTGGGTTCAATTCGATGATTGCAAGCTTTCTATTTCTTGCCGATCTTCGGTTCGGTGCCAGCTTTTAGGCGCGATATGTTGTCTTTGTGACGCCAGAAAACCAGAAAGGAAACAAGGATGCCCAACCCCAAAACAGACGCATAACCGAACGCGAAGAGCCATATGGCTGTAGAGGCTGCCGCGACCAAGGCGGAGAGCGAGGAAATACGGAACAGAAGGGCCGTTGCAAGCCATGTCAGGCAGCAAGCGATGCCAACTGGCCATGCGAGCGCAAGCATCAAGCCTAGGTACGTTGCAACGCCTTTGCCACCTTTGAACTTTAGCCAAATTGGGAAGCAATGCCCCACGAAAGCGGCCAAGCCTGCCACTTGTGCAGCATCTTCAGCCGCCAAGGCGCGTGCGATCAAAACAGCAATTGCACCTTTGCCTCCGTCCAAAATCAATGTCGCTGCAGCGGCAGGTTTTGAACCGGTGCGCAGAACGTTGGTTGTGCCGATGTTCCCAGACCCGATTTCGCGCAGGTTCCCAAGCCCAAACAGGCGCGTGATCACGATGCCAAATGGTATGGAGCCAAACAAATACCCCACAGACGCCCAAAGTAAGAGGGCGATCAAGCCGCTTTCAAAAACTGGCATTAGTCTCTCCGGTAAACAGCTGACCCTGCAACATAGGTTGCCAGAACCTTACCCTGCATACGCTGTCCGTCAAACGGTGTGTTCTTGGATTTAGACTTTAGTTTTGCGCGATCCAGAACGAATGGAGCATCAGGATCAAAGAGGATCAGATCAGCAGGTGCGCCGGCTTCGAGGCGGCCCGATGGGAGGCCAAGACGTTTTGCTGGATTAAGAGCCATTGCGCGGAAGAGTTCAGGCAACGTGAGCTGCTCTGCATGATACAGGCGCATTGCAGCCGGCAGCAGCGTTTCAAGAGCCACCGCACCAGAGGCAGCCTCTTCGAATGGAAGGCGCTTGCTTTCTTCATCTTGTGGCGTGTGCATGGAGCTGATCGTGTCGATGAGGCCAGATTTCACCGCCGCGATGATGGCAAGGCGATCGTCTTCGCTGCGCAGGGGCGGCTTGACTTTGAAGAAGGTGCGATAGTCCGCAACATCCAGCTCGTTCAATGTGAGGTGATGGATGGATGTGCCGGCAGTGACGTCAAAACCATTGGCTTTCGCGCGTTCGAGTGCAGGCAATGCGCGAGATGTGGTGATTTGGTCAGCGTGGTATTTCACGCCGGTCATTTCGACCAAGGCGATATCGCGATCCAAACCCATACGTTCTGCCATTGGCGTGACAGCAGGCAATCCGCGCAGGCTGGCAAATTTTCCGGATGTCGCTGCAGCGCCTTTTGACAGACCTGGCTCTTGCGGGTGAGATATGATCAGCGCGCCCAAAGAGCGCGCATAGGTCATCGCGCGGCCCAGAACTTTGGTGCTGGTGATCACCCGGTCGCAATCGGTGAAGGCCACGGCGCCTGCGTCCAGTAGAAAGCCGAACTCTGTCATTTCATTGCCATCGCGCCCTTTGGTGAGCGCAGCCATAGAAACCACATTCACCGGAGCGGCTTCGTTCGCGCGACGTGTGACAAATTCTAAGGTCTCTGGGCTGTCGATGGCGGGCAACGTATCTGGACGGGTCACCATGGTTGTGACGCCGCCAGCCGCTGCTGCAAGGCCTGCAGAACGATAGCTTTCCTTGTGGCGTTCCCCAGGCTCGCAAACTTTCACGCCGATATCGACGATCCCGGGCGCGAGGCATTTGCCACCGCAGTCAATCACTTCAGTGCGTTCAGGAAAGGCGATGTCTGCGCCGTGATCGACGATCACGCCGTCCTGAACCAGAAGGTTTCCAATGGTTTCAGTGCCGTTTTCAGGATCAATCAATCGGGCATTGGTGAAAAGAAGGCTCATGATCTTAGGGGTCCTTTCTATGCCAAAGCCCAGAGGGCGGGTTGCAAAGGGACATGCCGTTTTGCAGGAGATTGGTCAACAGGTTCATCGCAGGAGTAGCCATAAAATAATGCCAATTAGGGCGCAGGCGAAGGGGAAAAGTAGCATAGCCTTCAGCGCAACGAGGTGGGAATTCACCGGCGGTGCCCCAAGGTTGGCAGCTTCAGTTGCGGAACGGCTTGGAAGAGGCTCAAAAGAGATGTCCATGCCTTCTTCGGTGTAAACGTCAATCAAGGTGGTCGCTCGATTGAGAGCCAGCTCTCCGGTGAAGTCTTCAAAGGCTTTGGACAGCAGGATCAAAACATAGCCATCGATCTGCGTCAGCTTGAGCCGGTCTGGCTCAATAGTGGAGGAAGGAATGCCTTGTCCTTGGACGAGGTAGGTGGCCAAGCCCATTTCACCAAGATCATCCGTGTGAAAGAGTTCTGCATATTGGTCGTCGATCCAATCCAAGCCTACCAGCTGCGCGATAGCAGCCGCTTTGGGTGGCAGATCAGCTTTTGGAGTTAGGATGGCCTCGATGTCTTCATCTGAAAGGTCGATCCGAAAGAGGCGCAGCACACCTGCCTCGTTTTTTGAAAGCTCCATAGGATCAAACATGGCGATCTTCTTTCATAGCGTCTTTGGTGTGCTGGATGTTTTGCGCAATTGTTTTTACCGGCCCAACGTATGCCATCACAACTGCGCGCCCATCTGTTTGACGCAGCCTGATAGACCACCAAAACCAACAAGAGACTTTGCGGATGTCTTGTAGGTTAACCCAAGCCGGACCTTGGTCATCATCGGTATTTTCTAGGATGATGCGCTGGTTCGTGAGGATCCACACGGCACCAGCATTGTTTTGCCAGTCGCGCCATTCTTCAAAGACGAGGGTATAGGCGGCAACCAAAGTGACAGCGACAACCATGCGTTGGAACAGGCTGAAGTCTAACAGCGGAACCGAGACAAAGGCGATCAAAGTCGCCAAGGTCAGGAGCAATGAACGTTGCAGGAACAGTACAAGGCGCGGTGTATAACGCGCGATTTCGACTTCTTCAGGATAGAATTCAAATGCCTCGGAAGGCGTTGGGCGCTTCATGGAATTTAAATGCGGCCCGCCGCGCATTAACCGGCGATCCATACCATGAGGCCCACAAGGGCAAACATCACGAGAAGGGCGATGGTCGCAACGCGACCGCTCATCTTAGGGTCTTTGGGATCTTCCATTAGACCTCCACTGGTTTGTTAGCGCGTTCCGCGCGCAGATTACGCGCAAGCAAGTCCATCGCGGCCATGCGCACAGCGACGCCCATTTCAACCTGATCTTGAATGACCGAGCGGTTGATGTCGTCGGCAATATCGCCATCGATTTCAACACCGCGGTTCATCGGGCCCGGGTGCATGACGATCGCATCGTCTTTGGCGAAGCTGAGTTTGTCTGCGTCTAGGCCGTAGCGGTGGTAGTATTCCCGTTCGGAGGGAATAAAGCCGCCATCCATGCGTTCGCGCTGAAGGCGTAGCATCATGACGACATCGACGTCTTTCAAGCCTTCTTCCATGTCTTCATAAACTTCGACACCAAACTCACCAATCTGGCTTGGCATCAGAGTCGCAGGGCCAACAAGGCGCACGCGGTTTTCCATTTTGCCCAGCAAGATCAGGTTGGAGCGTGCTACGCGGCTGTGGCTGACATCACCGCAGATCGCGATGTTCAGGCGATGCAGGCGGCCTTTTGCGCGGCGAATGGTCAAGGCATCCAAAAGCGCTTGGGTCGGGTGTTCGTGTTTGCCGTCGCCAGCATTCAACACCGCGCAGTTCACTTTTTGGGCGAGCAGGTCCACCGCGCCAGAATGGGGGTGGCGCACAACCAAAAGATCTGGGTGCATGGCGTTCAATGTCAGCGCTGTATCGATCAGGGTCTCGCCCTTTTTGATCGAGCTGGCCTGCATGGCCATATTCATCACATCCGCGCCAAGGCGTTTGCCTGCAATTTCAAAGCTGGCTTGGGTGCGCGTTGAATTTTCAAAGAACATGTTGATCTGGGTAAGACCATGCAGCGTATCCGTGTGCTTCATGTCTTGACGGTTCAGATCAACGTATTGATCTGCCAAATCAAGGAGTGTGGTGATTTCTTCGGGGCGAAGGTGCTCGATCCCCAGAAGGTGCTTTTGACGAAATGCCATCGCGCGGCTCCTTGCTTTGATCTTGGCCGCTTATAGAAACCCCGCGCGGATTGGGCAAGATGTTTACGCAGGTTTGAGGACAGTGCTTTCAACGGTTTAAAGGCCAGAAGATGCGAGGTAGGGTGAGCGTTATGGAATCAGCATTGGATTATCATACGGCACATGCCCTGCTAGAGTGGCAGGTCGAACTGGGCGCCACCGAGGCTTTGCTGGATGCGCCAGTGAACCGATATGAGATTCCAGAAACAAGGGAAAAACCTAAGTCGGCAGAGCCGGCGGCTGCACCTGCAGCCCCTAAGGTTAATCCAGTAGAGATTGCCAAGCAGCTTGCATCGAAGGCGAGCACGCTTGCAGAGCTCGAACAAGCGATTGCGGGCTTTGAGCATTGCGCCCTGAAACGCGGCGCGCGGTCTTTGGTGTTTAGCGACGGCAATCCAGCAGCGCGTGTGATGATTATCGGCGAGGCGCCTGGGCGCGATGAGGATCGGCTTGGTAAGCCCTTTGTCGGTCGGGCTGGTCAGCTTTTGGATAAGATGTTTGAGGCGATCGAATTAGATCGTTCTGCGCAAGCGCGTGAAGAAACCCTATATATTACGAACGTGATGCCATGGCGCCCGCCGCAAAATCGGGACCCGCAGGCGGATGAAATCGAGATGATGTTGCCGTTTGTGGAACGTCACGTGGCTTTGGTCGATCCAGATTTTATTGTGCTTATGGGGAATATCTCTTGTCAGGCCGTGCTCGGAAAACGGGGCATTACGCGTCTGCGTGGTGAATGGACTGAAGCGTTTGGGAAGCCAGCTTTGCCGATGTTCCATCCGGCATTTTTACTGCGCAGCCCGCAAATGAAACGGGAAACTTGGACTGACCTTTTGTCACTCAAGGCTCGATTGGTGGGCTAAGGCAGTGACGACGGTAGAGGATCGATACTTTGGCCAAAATTGACGAAACACGACCATTTATTGCAGTACGCATTGCTTTGCTGACCGTGAGCGATACCCGTGGTTTGGACCAAGACAAGAGCGGTGACACGCTTGCCAAACGTATCGACGAAGCAGGGCACAGGCTTGTTGCGCGAACTATCTTGCAAGATGAACGAGCAGAGATTGCAGATCAGTTGCGCGCATGGTGTGCTGATCCTGAGATTGATGTTGTCATTTCAACAGGTGGTACAGGCCTAACAGGGCGCGATGTCACCGTAGAAGCTCATCGCGATGTCTATGAAAAAGAAATCGATGCGTTTTCTACGATGTTCACAATTATTTCCATGAATAAGATCGGAACATCGGCTGTGCAAAGCCGCGCAACAGGTGGTGTTGCCTTAGGGACCTATTTGTTTGCTTTGCCCGGCAGCCCTGGCGCGTGTAAAGACGCTTGGGATGAAATTTTGAAATTCCAACTGGATTATCGCCATATGCCGTGTAATTTCGTTGAGATTTTGCCGCGCTTGGACGAGCACTTGAAGCGCTCCAAGAGTTAGAAGCGCCTCGCCGCATAAAGTTTCGGCGAAAAAGTTAGAAAAAATATCGAAAAAATTCACTTTCGCGCGACGGAACTCATGTTTCCTCGCGTTTAACTGGTTGGGCGCTTTGCTTTTCCCCGCGTTCGCCCCACACTTAAAACAACAATAAGCATACCAAAGGATGTGGCATGCGCTTTTTACGACAAAGTCTGACAGGGCTGTTTTTATTGGCTGTAACTGCTGGATTGCTCATGGTGGCAGTGCAGATTTTTTCGGGCGCGGTGCGCGAGAGCCTTAATCAAGAGGAACGACAACGCCCCCAGCGTGAACGAGTCTTTACCGTGAATGTCGTGACGGCTGAGGCAAAGACGATTTCCCCCCAGATTTCAGTGTTCGGCGAAATACAAAGCCAACGAACGCTTGAATTACGCGCTGCCACGGGTGGCACGATTGTTGAGATGTCAGACGCCTTTCAAGAAGGCGGGCAGGTGACTGCGGGTGATCTGCTGATACAGATTGACCCTTCGAAAGCGGAAGATGCACTTGCGCGGGCTGAAAACGAAATTCGACTGTCAGATGCCGAGGGCAGGGATGCCGCAAGGGCCTTGCTTTTGGCGCAGGATGAGCTTGCTGCTGCGAATGATCAGCAAGACCTTAGAGAAAAGGCCCTCGAACGGCAGCAAGATCTTGAGGCGCGGGGTGTTGGCACGGCGGCTGCAATCGAAACTGCCGAGCTCAACCTATCCGCTGCGCAACAGCAAGTCTTGTCGCGTCGCCAAGCATTGGCGCAGGCCGAGTCTGCAGTTGATCAAGCTGCCACGCAACTGTCGCAAGCGCAGCTGGATCTGACCGAAGCCCAACGGGCTTTGACAGACTTACAAGTGCGTGCGGATTTTGATGGAACCTTGGCGGATGTAACCGCTCTCAAGGGTGGTTTGGTCTCGGCCAATGAACGCTTGGGTCAGCTTGTCGATGCAGATGCATTGGAGGTCGCGTTTCGTGTGTCGACTGCGCAATATGCGCGACTGCTTGGGCGCGGTGGCCAGCTGCGCAATTCACCGGTCAATGTCGCGCTGGATGTTTCTGGATTTGTCTTAACTGCCGAAGGACGGATTAGTCGCGATAGCGCAGCCGTGGGTGAAGGCCAAACCGGCCGTTTGATCTTCGCCACGCTGGAAAATGCGCGGGGCCTAAAGCCTGGGGATTTTGTCAGCGTCTCCGTGGCAGAAGCGCCGGTTGAAAATATCATCAGTCTGCCAGCGTCTTCACTGGATACGCAAGGTCGCGTGATGGTGATTGGCGACGGAGAGCGCCTTGAGGCCGTGTCTGTTGAATTGGTTCGGCGTCAAGGGGACGAAATTCTTGTACGCGCGGAAGCGTTGATTGGAGAAGCTGTGGTGACACGTCTCACTCCGCTTTTGGGGGCTGGCATTCGTGTTCGTCCAGTTTCCGAAAACACGCCGACGTCGACTGCAGCAGCGGCGCCTGAACCGGCCGCACCTGAGATGCTGGAGTTAAGCGAAGAACGCCGCGCGAAGCTATTGGCTTTCGTTGAGGCGAACCAGCGCATGCCAGCAGAGCGCAAAGCGAGCATCTTAGAGCAATTGTCAGAGCCAAAAGTTCCGGCTCAAGTCGTCAACCGCCTTGAACAAAGAATGGGAGGCTAAGGTATGGCTGAGCGTTTGAACAAAACGGCCAACGGGCTTTTGTCTTACTTCACCCGTCATGGTACGGCCGCAAACCTTTTGTTGGTTGTCCTTGTTGTCGCTGGACTATCGGCAGTGCCGCAGATGCGCGCTCAGTTTTTCCCAGACATTGTGGTTGATAATATCAGTGTCTCGGTCGGTTGGGATGGCGCCGGTGCAGAAGATGTTGACGGCGCTATCGTTCAAGTGCTTGAGCCCGTCTTGTTGGCTGTTGAAGGTGTGGAAGCGACGGAAAGCCGATCCACCGAAGGATCCGCCTCTATTTCCTTAGAATTTGAACCGGGCTGGGATATGGCCCGGGCGGCTGAAGATGTGCAATCGGCGTTAGATACGGTGAACACGTTGCCTGATGACGTTGATGATCCAAGCGTTCGGCGTGGCGGGTTTCGCGATCGGGTGACGGATGTTGTCATTTCAGGACCTTTGGCGCCGGAACAGTTGGGGCGCTTTGCGGATGAATTTGTTGTGCGCCTATTCGCCGAAGGCGTAACACGCACCACCATACGGGGCATTGCTGCACCAAGCACGATTGTTGAAGTGCCTTCGCTTAATCTCATTACACACGACATCAGCATGGCTGAGATCGCCGCCGCCATCGCCGAGGAGGTGGATGCGGATCCAGCAGGTGATGTTGCCGCCGCAAACACGCGGGTCAGAACCGGAGTTGCCAAGCGCAATGCGGACGAGATTGCGGGTATCATTTTGCGGTCGAATGCAGATGGGTCCGCGCTGCGGGTGGGCGATTTGGCGACGGTTGTTGTCGAAGGCGCAGATCGCAACCGCAGCTATTTTGTGGGGGACAACCCCGCGATTTCTGTGCGGGTTGATCGTTCTGCAAAAGGGGATGCGATCGGCATTCAGGCCTCGGTGCAGGAGGTCGCGGATGAATTACAAGCCACACTGCCACAAAACACTTCAATTGAGCTGATCCGTACGCGCGCAGAGGCGATCAGTGGCCGTTTGAACCTATTGCTGGAAAACGGATTGATGGGCTTGGGCCTTGTTCTTGTTCTGCTATTTCTTTTCCTAAATGCGCGTATTGCCTTCTGGGTTGCTGCGGGTATTCCAGTTGCAATGTGCGCGGCCTTAGCGCTGATGTACGCCTTCGGAATTACGATCAATATGATCTCGCTTTTCGGCTTGATCATCACGCTCGGGATTGTTGTGGATGACGCGATTGTCGTTGGCGAGCATGCGGACATGCGTGCAAGGCGTTTGGGTGAGAGCCCAGTGGTTGCGGCTGAAACCGCTGCCAAACGCATGTCATTGCCTGTGTTCTCGGCCACTTTAACAACAGTCATTGCTTTCTTTGGCCTTACGGTGATCGACGGGCGTTTTGGTGATCTGATCCTCGATGTGCCTTTCACTGTAATTGTTGTCCTGATCGCTTCTTTGGTGGAGTGTTTCTTGATTCTGCCAAACCACATGAGCCATGCGTTGGCGCATAGCGCGAAAGAACATTGGTACGATTGGCCTTCGCGCGTTGTGAATAAAGGTTTTCGGTGGTTCCGAGATGTGATCTTCCGCCGGTTTATGGCGCTTGTCATTTTGGCGAGATACCCTGTTTTGGCCTTTGCGGTGTTACTGTTGGCTTGGCAAGCAAGCCTGTTTGTGACAGGCGAAGTACGCTGGCGTTTTTTTAACGCGCCTGAACGGGCATCAATCTCTGGCAACTTCCTTATGGCATCGGATGCGACGCGCGACGACAGCCTCGCTATGATGCGCGAATTGCAGCGCGCGACAGAAGTTGTTGCCTCATCTTATGAAGAAGAACACGGTACAAACCCTGTTTCTTTCGTTATGGCCGAAATCGGCGGCAACACGGGGCGTGCCTTGTCTGGCGCGGATTCGCGATCGGCTGATCAATTGGGATCTATTGCGATTGAATTGATTGATGCAGATTTGCGCCCTTACTCAAGCTTCGCTTTCCTTGGCGATTTGCAGCAAGAAGTCCGCAATCATCCGTTGGCTGAAACAGTGAGCTTCCGAGGTTTCCGAAATGGTCCGGGTGGGGACGCGCTGGATGTACAGTTTTCAGGTGCTGATAGTGAAACCCTCAAAGCCGCAGCTGAAGACTTGAAAGCGGCATTGCTACAGTTCCCAGAGGTGTCAGCTGTCGAAGATAACCTTCCCTATGACAAAGAAGAAATGATCCTCGAGTTGACCCCGCAAGGTCAGTCTTTGGGCTTCACAATTGATGGTCTGGGGCGCATCCTGCGCAATCGTTTGAATGGGCTTGAAGCTGCAACTTATCCTGATGGGGCACGTACGGCGTCGATTTCAGTGGAATTGCCTGCGGGTGAACTCACGGCTGATTTCCTTGAACGCTCGATGATGCGCACCCCAGACGGGATATATGTGCCGCTGGCTGATATCGTAAGCGTGGAGCGACGCACTGGCTTTTCAACGATTCGACGTGAAAACGGCGTGCGCATTCTGTCTGTGAATGGCGATATTTCCGAGGACGACGCAGATCGCGCTGCTGAAATCGAAAAAGTGCTCGAAGATGAAATTTTGCCAGAAATCGCGAGCGTTCATCAAGTCGACTGGAATTTGGCTGGTTTGTCTGAGCAGGCTGATAGCTTCCTATCAGATGCAAGGAATGGCTTGATCCTGTGTTTGACGGGTATCTATTTTGTGCTGGCTTGGGTGTTTTCTAGTTGGACAAGGCCATTGGTGGTGATGGCGATTATTCCATTCGGTTTGGTTGGCACAATTTGGGGCCACAATTTCCACGATGTGCCATTGTCGATGTTTACGGTGGTTGGCTTGTTGGGAATGACTGGGATCATCATTAATGACTCGATTGTTCTTGTAACCACCATTGATGAATATGCTGAAAAGAGGGGGCTGGTGCCGTCGATTATCGAAGGGACTGCAGATCGATTGCGGCCTGTTATGCTGACGACACTGACAACGGTATTAGGCCTTGCTCCCTTGCTGTTTGAGCGCTCGCAGCAAGCTCAGTTCTTGAAACCAACCGTGATTACCTTGGTTTATGGCTTGGGGTTTGGCGTTCTGCTGGTGCTGCTTGTTGTGCCCGCCTTGATTGCAGCGCAACAAGATGTTGGCAGACAGATCGTTGCGATAAAACGCGCACTACGCGCCAAAGCGATGCAGCCGCTGGTTTTCCCTTTGGGGCTGTTGGTTCTGGGTTGGCTGGCCGTAACGATGGGCTGGCAGGCTTTGTACGGCCAAATGCACCCAGTTTTGTCTAAGGTCATGCCAGAATTCTTGTGGTCTGGCGGCACTTGGGGAAGCTTGGCGGTATACGTCGTTGGCACATTCTGCCTCGTATTGCTCGTATATGGCTCTGCTGCTGTGCGATATTCCTTAAGGCGGGCGTGATTAGCCCGCCGTGCAACCTTGGATATCTACGCCATAACTTGCCCCCAAGACCGTAATACGGATTGCGTCGCGGCTAAGTAGGAAAGGCTTTTCCTCAAAGTGCATAATATCGCTGGTCAGGTGTAAAGTCTGACCTTTGCGTTGGGATTGCGTCTCAGAGACCCATAGCATTGGATTGTTGGTTTCAATGACGGAAAATTCAGAGCCACCAGCGCTTGGCATCGTAATATGTGCTTCAAGCCGAATGCCGTCTTCCGTCGCTGACAAATGGCATACGGCGGAACGCACTTGAGCTTCTTGCGCGCTAAAGGGTTGAGCCGCTAAAGCAGCAGCGATGCTGGGCGCAATTTTGGACGTTTCACTTGAAAGCGTCCCTTTCACCTTTACGGTTTCTGGCAAGCAAACATCCTTGCAAATGCCGATCTCAAGTTTGGCCGAAACTTCTATGTTCTGTCCAACCCGCTTCGGCGTGATTTGCACCGGCACGATCACTTGGTTTTTGTACCCGATGGACCGCAAGCCGTTTTCTTCAAAAACAATGGGTGTCGGCCATTTGGTGTCAACCGCATCGAGATTGCGTGAACCCTGCCACGTAATGTGCGGAGGGATGCCGCCATCCCCTGGGGCCCGCCAATATGTTTTCCATCCTTCGACCAAAGTCAGTTGAATGGCTGCCATATGTGTTCCATCGGCCATGCGCCAGCCAGAGAGAATCTCGGCATTTACCGGTGTTTCAAAGGCTTGCGCTTCTGATGTTTCAGGGAAAGCGGCGAGAATCGGAAGCGCGAGAGCAAATATGGAAAACGACATTTTCATACGGAAGGCATGCGTGAATCCCGTGCAAATGCCAACTCACAATCCAGCGATTGGCTAAACAGTGATATATTTTTACCGCATTCACCCTTGCGGGCGCTTACCTTACCACTAACATTAAACGTACACGCAAAACGAAGTGAGGTGTACCTTTGGCGTCGCTTAACGAGCCTTTGAACCTAACGGGAAAACTATTAATTGCGATGCCCGGCATGGGGGATCCGCGGTTTGCGCATTCCATCGTGTACCTGTGCGCGCATAGCCCTGAAGGGGCGATGGGCCTCATTGTTAATAAAACGATGGGAGAGATGAAGTTCGCGGATTTGCTTGAACAACTCTCAATCAAGGAAGCCACAGATACGCCGAAAATGCCGCTCTATTTTGGTGGCCCTGTCGAGGGGGGGCGTGGTTTTGTTTTGCATTCTTCTGAGTATCGATCTCAAATCTCCACCCTCCAAGTAGATGATAATTTTGCGATGACCGCGACCTTGGATGTGATCGAAGAGCTAGCAGAAGGTGGTGGGCCAGATAAAGCGATTTTGGCCTTAGGCTATAGTGGTTGGGGCCCCGGGCAGCTTGAGGCTGAACTGGCTGACAATGGCTGGCTTATTTGTGATGGTGATCTTGGCCTTGTGTTTGACACAAGCGATGCCCAAAAGTGGGAAAATGCCTTGAAAACTTTAGGGATCGACGCGCTTACGCTTTCTTCGACCGCAGGGCACGCTTAAGTTTTGCTTTCCCTAGGCGCGGCAGCGCGCTTAAGGCGATCGTTGATCGCGATCCCAAGGCCTTTCATCGGAATTGGAGAAACCGCGATTGCAATTGCTTCGCTTTGATCAAGCTCGTGCAGATGCCCAAACAGATTGGCGGCGGCCTCGCGCAGGTCGGCGGCTTTGGATAAATTAAGATCGCACTCCACATCACCAAATCCGAGTAGGGTTTCACCGTCTTGCCGTCTTGCGGCGTTCAGCCGTACCGCCACCTTTGGCGCGTAGTGCGAGGTCATTTGTCCTGGTGCCACGAGCGGATCAGCCTGCGTATGGCGTGAAATAGGATGCCCCAACGCCTGTTCAATCGCTTCGATTGGTAATCCACCAGGTCGCAGCAGCATTGGTTCGTTTGAAAGGCCAATGATTGTGCTTTCCAAACCAACGTCACACGCGCCGCCGTCTACAACTGCCTCAATTCTTCCAGAAAGGCCTGCTGTCACGTGTTGGGACGTCGTGGGACTAATTCTGCCAGATGGGTTGGCAGAGGGCGCAGCAACAGGTCCGTCGTAATGCGTCAACAATGCCTGCGCAATCGGGTGTTCTGGTACACGAATAGCTAAAGTCGGTAGCCCTGCTGTGACGAGTTTTGAAATCCCTGCCTCTGGTTTTAAAGGCAAAACCAAGGTCAACGGCCCAGGCCAAAAGGCAGTGGCAAGGCTTTGAGCCACATCAGACCATTCCACATACCGCTGCGCCATTTCGATATCAGAAACGTGCACGATCAGCGGATTAAAGCTAGGGCGCCCTTTGGCCTCATAGATGCCAGCGACCGCATCGTCAATTCGCGCATCGGCCCCAAGGCCGTACACCGTTTCTGTTGGAAACGCGACCAAACTGCCTGCCGACCAAATGGTCTTAGCGGCTTCATACCCCTCGGAAGAGGCTTTCAAAATTTTGGTCGTTAGGTCACTCATGGGTTTGACGCTGCGTTATGATAGCGCTGTCGGCGCACAGATTTAGTGTTGTACTAACGGCTTAGTACAAGCCTGTCCTCTTAAAGCCAACCGTCAAGGGTTCTCCGCCATGCCGTATCGCGCACCAGTTTCTGAATTTGAATATATCTTTAGCCAAATAGTAAGCTTCGATCACCTGAATAAAACTGAAAAGTTCCAAGATGCTGATCTGGAAACGGTAAGTGCTGTTTTGAAAGAAGCAGGCAAAATGACTGAAGATAAGATCTATCCGGTGAACCGGAATGGCGATCTTGAACCCTCTGTTTTGGAAAATGGGAAGGTCCGCAGCGCGCCGGGATATGCCGAAGCCTTTCGCGCCATTGCAGACGGAGGCTGGGTGAGTGTCTCTTCCGATCCAGAATACGGGGGCATGGGGCTACCGTTTGCTGTTACTATGGCGGTCAATGAAATGATGGCATCAGGCTGTTTGGCTTTGCAGCTGAACCCGCTTTTGACGCAGGGCCAAATCGAAGCGCTAGAGGCGCATGCGACGGACGACATCAAATCGCTTTATCTGCCAAAACTGAATTCTGGTGAGTGGTCCGGTACGATGAACCTCACCGAACCTCATGCGGGGTCTGATGTTGGTGCCTTGTCTTCCAAAGCAGAACGTAATGACGATGGCACCTATGCAGTCACGGGGCAAAAGATCTTCATCACTTGGGGTGATAATGATCTATGCGACAACGTTTGTCATTTGGTTTTGGCGCGCTTGCCGGATGGCGGCAAAGGCACAAAGGGCATCAGCCTGTTTATCGTACCAAAGTTTTTGCCAGATGAAGATGGCAATCCGGGTGTTGCGAATACGCTAAAAGTGGTCAGCCTAGAGCACAAACTAGGGATCCATGGATCTCCAACAGCTGTTATGCAGTTTGATGGCGCCAAAGGTTGGCTTGTTGGCCAAGAGAACGACGGAATGAAGTGTATGTTCACGATGATGAACAACGCGCGAATGTCGGTTGGCGGGCAAGGCACAGGTATCGCCGAAGGTGCCTATCAACATGCTTTGGCCTACGCGCTTGAGCGCAAGCAAGGCCCTACGCCGGTGAAAGATGGCCCAGGGACAATTGTAGATCATGCAGATGTACGCCGTATGTTGCTGACAATGAAATCCGAAGTTTTCGCAGCGCGCGCCATTGGATTGGAATGCGCCATCGCGATCGACATGAGCCATGCATCAAATGATGCGTCTTGGAAAGCGCGTGCTGCTTTCTTAACACCAATCTCCAAATCCTTTGCAACCGATGTTGGTATTCGTACGGCTGACACTGGGGTGCAAATTCATGGTGGCATGGGCTTCATCGAAGAGACCGGCGCCGCCCAATACCTTCGTGATGTCCGCATCACATCGATTTACGAAGGGACAAATGGGATCCAATCCATGGATTTGGTCGCGCGTAAACTCATGGACGGCGGCGAAATGGCTTACGCGATCATCGATGAGATCGAAAGCTTCGCGGAAAGTGCCCGAGCGCAACGCCCAAGAATGGCAGAAGCGGTATGGCAAGCGACCGAAACGCTACGAGAAGCCACCGAATGGATGGTTGCTCAGGGTGATCTGAACGATCGATTTGCCGGCTCTGTACCATTCCTGAATGGGTTCGCGCGGGTTCTGGGCGCGCATTATCACCTGAAAGCGGCCTGCGCTGAAGGAGAAGAAGGACCACGTGTTAAGCTGGCGCGTTTTTATATCAATCGCCTCTTGCCAGAACATTCAGCTTTGCTAACTCATGCGATGCAGGGGGCAGAGGGCCTCTACGACGTAAGTTTGGATGAGCTTAGTGCTTGAAAAAATTGAATACCCTTGGCCGGACCCGCCGGCTGAGGGTGAGGCGATTGAAGTCGCGAATGGTATCTTGTGGATACGGCTGCCTTTGCCGTTGGCCTTGGATCACGTCAACGTTTATGCCTTGGATGACGGTGATGGTTGGACAATTATCGACACAGGAATGTCTTCTGAGCGCAGTCTCTCTATTTGGGGGAAGTTGCTTGAGGGCCCCCTTGGTGGAAAACCTGTTCGCCGCGTGATTGTAACCCACCACCATCCTGATCACGTCGGTTTGGCTGGCTGGTTTCAGACTGAATTCGGCGCAGAACTTTGGACAACCCGCACAGCTTGGCTGTTCTCTCGTATGTTGCTGCTGGACGAACAATCCGAGCCGACCCGCGAAACGCTAGAATTTTACCGTTCTGCGGGGATGAAAGAAGAGATCTTTGAAGCCCGTAAAGTGGAACGCCCATTTAATTTTGCGGATGTGGTTCACCCGATGCCGCTTGGGTTTAAGCGGCTAAAACAAGGCGACTCTCTGAGAGCTGCAGGTCGAGAATGGGACGTCCACATTGGAAACGGACATGCCCCAGAGCATCTCACGCTTTGGTCGCGCAATGACAATTTGGTGATCTCAGGCGATCAAATCCTGCCCTCTATTAGTTCTAACCTAGGCGTCCATGCCTCGGAGCCCGATGCAGATCCAGTGGCAGAGTGGCATGAATCTTGCGAAAGATTAATGGAGCTGGCGCAATCGGGGCAATTGGTTTTAGGGGGTCATAAGCTACCATTTAAAGGGCTTAAGCATCGTTTGAAGCAATTGATCGATAATCATCATGGGGCGCTGGATCGACTGTTCAAGTACCTTGAGACACCCCATACAGCAGCCGAATGTTTTACCCCATTGTTTAAGCGCAAAATTGGCGCTTCTGAATATGGTCTCGCTTTGGCAGAAGCGATTGCTCATTTGAACCATCTGTATCATCTTGGGGCCATAAGCCGAACACGCCGGCCCGAAGATGGGGCATGGCTCTGGCAAAAGAAGGACTGAGCTATGCAAGACGCCATCAAAACATCTGCTGAAGCGGAAGAAGCCGCGGCGCTGCCACGTCGTTATGAATCGATCGCAACCGGAGAAGGTAAGAAAGATCTGCCTGCTGCTGTCGCGAAAAAGCCGGCTGCGCAAAAATCTCCTGCGGAGTGGGCTTACGAACGTCTGATTCTATACATTCAGAACTTTGAGCAACAGCTCGACAATGAACATGAAGTGGCCATGGGCTTTACGGGCGGGGATGCTGGTGTCTTGCGCATCGAAGGTATGGGCTTTTTCGATCCGGATATTGTTACCTTTTATGGCACCGACACAGGCGGCGCAAAAACGCAGCTTGTTCAACATGTTAGCCAGATGAATGTGATGCTGCGAGCGCTGCCGAAGCAAGTTGAACAGGAAGAACCAAATCGTATTGGCTTTCGTTTGGCGCAGGATTTGGAACAAAATGCTTAAGGCTAGCGGGGATACTCGCAGAAATCTTGTGGAATGCTGCATATTGTC
The DNA here is from genome assembly GCA_947499725.1 of uncultured Paracoccaceae bacterium. GTDB lineage: Bacteria > Pseudomonadota > Alphaproteobacteria > Rhodobacterales > Rhodobacteraceae > Cognatishimia. The sequence continues at coordinate 290,367 of CANMPK010000003.1, forward strand.
GTGGTGACATGGAAATCGATTTGCAGTATCCAGCAGCAAACCTAAGTCAAAAGGACGTTATGATGGCCGATCATGAACATGGCACAATGAACACTGAAGTTCAGGAAAAAACTTATGCAGGCTTTCTGAAAGCTTCTACATATGTAGCTGCAGCATCCATTAGCGTTATCGTTTTGGCGCTAATGTTCTTCGGTTAAATCCGACTGGTCTTCAAAAGGGCACCGTCAATGAAACGACTGTTCAAAACACTCGCATTTCTTGTAGCGGCGTCAACTTTGACGGCCTGTACCGTACCGAACCGCGGCGGGGCATCTTTGGAAGAAGTGGCGCAAGCTGCGTATCGCCATGATGGCCCGACCAGCATCACCCTTTATACGATGCTATCTAACCGCAGCGGTTCCGGTGCCCATACTTCGATTTTGGTGAATGGTAGCCAGCGTGTTGCCTTTGATCCTGCTGGATCCTTCCGGCACGAGAAGATCGTATCTCACAACGATACGGTTTACGGCATGACGCCATATCTGGTTGATCAGTATACGCGTTTTCATGCGCGCGAGACCTACCACGTAGTGATCCAAGAGTTGCAAGTCTCTCCAGAAGTGGCAGAGCAAGCCCTGCAAATGGTTGTAAATCACCGCGCGGTCCAACAGTCACATTGCGCGATGGCGACATCACAACTGCTGTCGAAACTGCCAGGTTTTGAGGACGTGCGCCCATCGTATTTTCCTGTGAAGTTGATGGAAACATTCAAGGAAAAAGGTGCGACCTTTGAACGCCTCTACGAATATGACGGCGATGATAAATCAAAGGTGCTCCGAGCTTTTGTACCGGAATACGAAAGCTAACTTAGAACGCTTAAGGCGATAAATAAGGTGGCCGCGCCGGTTGCCATGGCGAACAACACGTTCTTAGTGAAATAACTGACTGCAATCGTAGCAATTGCAGCGACTAGGCGTGCTGGGTCTGGCGATCCTTCTGTGGCGCTTGGCCACATGACCATTGGCGCAACCAATCCAGGCAAGACAGCGACGGCAGTATAGCGCAAGTGACGCTGCAGCCAGTCAGGCAAAGCGCGATCTCCGATCAGGCCAATGAACACAAAGCGAAGCCCAAAGCTACCGAGCGCCAATCCAGCAATAACAATCCAAACGGTTGCGTTATCCATCTACGTCTCCTCGCTTGGCAAGCCATTGCTCAGACCATGCGCCAGCGGACATCGCGAACAAAGCAGCGACCAGCAATCCTAGACTATAGGGCACATTCACAAGCAACAGAGAGCCTGCAACCGAAACGAAAGCAGCAATCATATGTGGGGCTGTTCGCAACATCGGGCCAACCATGGCCAAGAAAGTGATGGGCAAAGCAAAATCTATCGCAAAACTCTCTGGAATGGCTTGTCCCCCCCAAGCGCCGAAGAGGGTGCAGGAATACCAAATCGGCACAATCGGTAGAACGGTGCCAAAGAAGAAAGCCATGTTTTGACGCGAAGAGTTTTTAGGATGTTCCTCACATTCAACGATGGTCAGAGCGTAGCTTTGATCGACGATGAGATAGGCTGAGAGTGCGCGCTTCCAAAGAGGTTCTCCGCCAAAATAGGGCGCAAGGCTTGCCGAGTACATCGCCATGCGCAGATTTACGGCGAGGGCAGAAACGATTACAATGACAGTCGGAGTGTTTTCCGTAAGCAAATGCACTGCGGTGAACTGAGAGGCCCCAGCAATCACAGCCACTGAGAATACAAGAGTTTGGGCAACGTTCAGGCCCGCCTCTGTCGCAACGATGCCAAACAGGACCGCAAAGGGCGCGATGACAAAAATGAATGGCAGCCCTGCGCGAAAGCCCTTCCAGAATGAAGATTTTATGCTGGTGGTCGCCATTTGCTTTACCTAAGTCTAATGTCACTCAAAGGCCTAACGACGGTCCTAAGGGGATGCAATTGTCAAAGTTGAATAACGCCGATTATCTCATCGCACCAAAACCGGCGACTGAAGGGTTAACGCGCCCCATAAACGGCGTGGATCAAACTGGGCAACCAGTGCGCCAATCGGTTATCGAAGAACGCCCCCTTACCATTTTCTTAAACAGCCGTGAAATTGTCACGGCGATGACCATCGGTGACTACCCCGAATTTCTTGCGCTTGGGTTTTTGCGCAATCAGGGCATGCTGCATCCAGAAGAAACCATCTCCTCCGTTGAATACGACGACGAGCTTGAAGCGGTTGTCGTGCGGACGGAGACCGAGACAAACTACGAAGAAAAGCTTTCCAAGAAAACGCGAACAAGTGGCTGCGCAGTCGGGACGGTCTTTGGCGATATGATGGAAGGCTTAGCGGGGGTCTCTTTGCCGCAAAGGCCCGTACAGGTTAGCCATCTAAGAACGCTTTCAACCTTAATCAATCGAACGCCCTCTTTGTACCTTGAAGCAGGCGCGATCCACGGAACGGTTCTTTGCCAAGCGGACCGCCCGCTCGTCTATATGGAAGATGTCGGTCGGCACAATGCGGTCGACAAAATCGCGGGCTGGATGCTGCACACCAATACGGATGGAGCTGACAAGGTGTTATACACGACGGGTCGGCTTACCTCTGAAATGGTCATAAAGACGGCCATGATGGGCATTCCGACCCTTGTGAGCCGATCAGGTTTTACAGCTTGGGGCGTAGATATAGCGCAGCAAGTGGGATTGACGTTGATTGGGCGAATGAAGGGGAAGCGTTTCCTATGTTTGTCTGGCCACAGCAATCTGATCTGGGATGCGCCCGACGATGAAGAGCAGGCGCAGTTCAATGAATAGAGCAGTCGGTGTGATATTGGCTGGAGGTCTGGCCACGCGGATGGGTGGCGGAGACAAGGGGCGCCTTCCAATTGGAAAGACCAGTTTGATAGAGCATGTTGTGTCGCGCTTGTCGTCGCAAACGGATAGTATTGCTTTGAATGCAAATGGGGACCCAAAGCGTTTTGATGACCTAAACTTACCTGTTCTGTGTGATAGCGTTCCAGATCATCCAGGGCCATTGGCAGGGATTTTGGCGGGGTTGGATTGGGCGTTCCAACAAGACGCGACACATGTCGTTTCCGTGGCCGCAGATACACCTTTCTTCCCGATTGATCTGGTTTTGCAATTGCAACGCGCCGCGCAAAAGAGCCCCGCGGGTTTGGCGTTGGCAGCGTCTCAGTCTGAAACAGGGAAAGTGTGGCGTCAGCCCACCTTTGGGTATTGGCCTGTGGCTTTGCGTGAGGATTTACGCTCAGCGCTAGGGCAGGGAGTGCGTAAGGTTGTTCAATGGACAGATCAACATCAAGCGGGGCAGGCTGTTTTTGATGCCACCGTTTATGATCCGTTTTTTAACGTGAATACGCCGGAGGATCACGCTAAGGCGCAAGCAATGGTGGGTAAAGTATCGTGAACGTATTTGGCGTTACGGGTTATAAAGATGCAGGAAAGACCGAACTTGTCAGCGGGCTTGTGACGTACTTCAAAGAAGCTGGCTTGAAGGTGTCGACCATAAAGCGAAGCCATCATTCTGTTGATTTGGACAGACCCGGAACAGACACCCATCGCCACCGGGAAGCGGGCGCTGAAGAAGTCATGCTGGTTTCCGATGCCCGTTATCTTATGATGAAAGAGCTTGCTGCCCCTATGCCATTGGTCGACATCCTAGAAAGGTTTGCTGCCGTGGATCTGGTTTTGGTAGAAGGCTTCAAGTCTGAGCAACATCCCAAAATAGAGGCTCATCGTGCTGAAACAAATCAGCCTTGGATTTACCCAAAAAATCAAAGTGTGAAAGCTATTGCAACAGATCAAGAAGTAAGCTGTGCTTTACCGCAATTTGATCTAAACGATGTGGCCGGTATAGCTGACTTCATCCAATCCAATGCGGTGCCCTTCGAAAGTTTGCGGACATGACCTTAACGCCTCCTCCACTCAAAAATGATTGTTTTGCTTTGCCCGCAGGGCAAGACTGGACACCTGTTCCGCAGATCCACCAGTTGCTTCAGCAGCGGTTAACTCCGATTGCCCAAGTGAAAAGCATGCCGGCTATAGACGCGTTGGGATATGTGTTAGCGGAACCTGTTCTGGCGCGCCGAGACAACCCGCCACATGCCAATAGCGCAGTTGATGGATACGGGCTTTGCGCAGAGCTTTATGGTGAAGGATCTCATGTCGTGTCTTGCGTGAAAGGACGTTCGGCCGCGGGGGCTCCTTATTTACACGACGTACCAAAGCACAAGGCAATCCGTATTCTAACAGGCGCTTCAGTACCGGCGGGTGTCGATACGATCGTGCTGCAAGAAGATGTCGCGACTGACGGAGATAAAATTGCCTTTAATGGTCCATTGAAAGTGGGGTCCAACCTTCGTAAGGCCGGAGAAGATGCAAAGGCGACTGCCGAGATTTTGCCTGCAGGTCGTAGGATTACGCCAACAGACCTTGCATTAATGGCTGCGACAGGCGTTCAATCTGTGCGCGTTTACCAACCGCTTCGTGTTGGGGTCCTATCCACCGGAGACGAGCTGGCAGAAGCCGGAAGCGAAGCTGATGAACATCAGATCTATGATGCAAACCGCCCCATGCTTCTTGCTATGATTGCCCGCTTTGGACATGTCGCTGTTGATCTAGGTGTTGCACCAGATGAGCGAAATGCGGTGCAAACTATGCTAGAAAGCGCCTCCTCTGAAGTTGACGTAATCCTAACATCCGGAGGAGCGTCGGCTGGGGATGAAGACCATGTGTCTGCGTTGCTTCAGGATCAAGGGCGCTTGGTACAATGGCGTATTGCGATGAAGCCAGGGCGCCCCATGGCGCTTGCGCTTTGGAATGGAACGCCTATTTTTGGGCTGCCCGGGAACCCCGTGGCAGCTTTCGTGTGTGGTTTGGTTTTTGCTAAGCCTGCACTGGATCTTTTAGCGGGCAAGGGCTGGGGCTGGCCCGAAGGGCGCTTGGTGCCTGCTTCATTTGTGAAAAGAAAAAAGCCAGGCCGGCATGAGTATCTGCGCGCTCGTATCAGAGAGGGACGTGCAGAAGTCTTTGCGTCCGAAGGCTCGGGACGTGTATCTGGCCTCAGCTGGGCCGAGGGACTTGTCGAATTGCCATTTGAAGAGGCGGAAGTCAGCGAAGGCTCTTTAGTGCGCTACTATACGTACGAAGATTTCGGTCTGTAAGCGCCTATCAGGTCTTAGTCAAAAATACCCGAAACCCGCCCGACGAGCATAAAGGCACGGGCCGTGCGTGTTTCCGATAGGGATGAAATCTCCGCATCCGTCGCTGACTTTTCAAATTCAATAAAGGATTTATCAAACCGGCGAAGGAAGTGGTGAACGGCATCGCGGAAAATTGGGTCTTGCTTCATGCGGCCCGCAGTCAATGCCAATGAAGAGCGATCTCTGACACCTCCAAGAGCCGCGATTTCACGCCCGCGCGTGCCTTCTGCAAACTGTCGCCAGATTTCAGGGCGCGCCAAGTCTGGGCGCAGATCATCCATATAAATGCCGTCTTGGCTGAGCAGGGTCAAAACATCTTGGGCGGCTTGGACCAACTGGCTGGCTTGTCTATCCTTCAAGGCTTTGCGTAGGGCGGCGAAGCCCTCTTGATCATCGGCCGTTTCAGGGAAGTGCAATGCACGGATCAAATCAGCGTTGTTCAATGGTGGGGAAAGATCTTCGGCAGGCGTGCCCAGTTCGAGCAAACCTTGATCTTCTGCATCTACGATAGCCCCTGGCTTCACGGCTTGATTTTCCGCAGCAGCGCGCGCAGCTTGCGTTTCGCGAGTTGTGGAAAACATCGTCAAGGCGCTTTCCGTTTTGCGTTGCGCCGCAGCAATTTCATCGAGCTTTTTAGTGATCGTCGGTTCGACGGTTCCGCCTGTGTTTTGCGTCAGATAAGATTGGCGCAGCGCCTCGACAGCGGCATTCAGGCGCTGTCCTTCTTCTCGCATCACACGGCTTGACCGCGCAGCCATCGCCGCGACCCAAATCATGGCGACTGGAAGGAAGATGGCCAGCATAGTCATCATGAATTGCAGCGAATTTGCTGTCGCGTTTGGTTGGAGGATCAGGAAAAACACCACTGTCGCCAATAGCCAAATCAGGCTGAGCACCAATGCAATCACTTCGATTGCAGTCACTTCGCTCTTGCGCGGCGGCTGATACAGGCCGGATGGGGCCGCGGTTTTTTCGCTTTCGTCAACCATAGTTCACTCTACCAATCAGGCGTTATACGTAAGCAATTTCTACGATTTCGTAGCCCTTGATACCGCCAGGGGTGCGTACTTCTACACTGTCGCCTTCTTCTTTACCGATCAAGGCGCGCGCAATCGGGGATTTGATATTCAGCAAACCTTTTTCGACGTTTGCTTCATATTCGCCCACAATTTGCCAAGTCTTTTCTTCGTCCGTATCTTCATCGGCAACGGTCACAGTCGCGCCGAACTTTACGGAACCACTTAGAGAGGTGGGGTCAATGACGTCTGCCAGTGACAAAATACCTTCAAGTTCCTTAATGCGGCCTTCGATAAAGCCCTGCTTTTCGCGCGCAGAATGGTATTCTGCGTTTTCTTTCAGATCGCCTAGCTCGCGCGCTTCTGCAATTGCCTGAATGATAGCAGGACGCTCGTCGACCTTAAGTGTTTTCAATTCTGCCTCGGCCGCGGAGAAACCCACGCGAGTCATTGGAATCTTGTCCATTGAAATTTTCCCGATCTTTTTCGTTTTTGCTGCACCGATGTGCAGGAATGTCTTAGCTGAAATAACTGCCCTAAACAGGAATGTGAATGCAAGGGAAAGCTGATGGGTTAAACAGGAATTCAATTAGGCTCAATTTGAGAATCTTAACACGATTTGTGAAATTTTACCCCGTTCTGATGACCAATTCTGACGGTTCATTCATAGTTTTATGACCATTTGCGGTGTTTTTGGCTCCAAGGTGGGGTTTTTTGTTTTTGTTTAAAATCAATGCATTGCGAGGCATGTATGGTAGTATGGTTACAAACAATTACAAATAATGTTTGACTTGAATCAATTTGTAATCCGATAGTTGGCTATCCGACAGACCATGCCAACTCTCTGGTTTTGCGGTCATCGGGTCAAGGGAGGAAATTATGACATTCTTTAGCAAAGTGAGCGCCTACACTGTAGGTGCCGTATCTGCACTAACCATTATCGCGAGCACTGCAACAGCGGCTGACGTTACTCTGCGTGGCGCAAGCTTGTTCGATGAAGAGCACGCATACACGAAAACACTGCGTCAGTTGGAAACACTGATTGCTGACAAAGTTGACGGCGTTTCTTTTGAACTCAGCCTGAACGGCGAGCTGGGTGACGAAAGCGATTTCGTAACATTCCTGCAGCAGGGTGTTGCGATTGACTACGCGATCATGGCGCCATCCAACATGGCGACATTTGCTCCATCCATCCCACTGATGGATATGCCATTCCTGTTCCGCGATCTGGAACATTGGAATACAGCGCTGGCGTCCGGCGTTATGGCACCTCTAGAAGCGGAACTGCTGGAAAAAGCAGACATCCGTGTCATCGGCTACGCTGGTGGCGGTGTACGTAACTTGGCGTCCGCAGAACCTATCGGCAATATGGACGAGCTGAACGGTCACAAGATGCGTGTTATGGGTGCACCAATCCAAGCGCAAATCTTCTCTGCTGTCACAGCGAACCCAGCAGCGATTGCGTATAGCGAAGTTTATAACGCGATCCAAACAGGTGTAATTGCTGGCTTTGAAAACGAAGCAGCGTCTATTCAGAACCTGAAGTTCTACGAAGTTGCACCACACATCACGCTGACAAAACACGCAATCACAGTGCGTCCAATCGTGATGGCTGAGAAAACCTTCTCTAAGCTGCCAGAAGCTGTGCAAGCTGCGGTTCTGGAAGCAGGCGTAGAAGCGGGTGCCTATGGCCGTGCTCTAGAAAGCACGCAAGATGGTGAAAAACTGCAAGCGATGGCTGACGCAGGTCAGGTGATCGTTCAGGAATTCGCTGGCCGTGAACAGCTGCTGGAACTGGTTATCCCAGTACAAGACGCTTACGCCGCAGAGCTGGGCGCGTCTGATCTGCTTGAAGCAATCCGCGCGAAGTAATCTCTGAAACTTAGCTCCTGGCATCGGCACCTTCGGGTGCCGGTGCTCTTTTTTGGGGATGGCCCTTACTATGGTTGGAAACTTTCTGAATACCTTTTGCAATGGCCTGCGTGTCTTGCTTGGGGTTCTAATCGGCGCGCTCGCGATCCCAGTCGGGATGCAAGTGATTGCCCGTTACACAGGCATCATACCTGTCTATCTATGGACAGAAGAACTGGCGACTTTCATTTTCGTATGGGTGGTTATGATCGGCGCGATGCTAGCCGTTTGGGATAACACGCATTTTGATGTGCGCGTTTTACCTGATGCCAAAAATCCGGTTCTTAAACTGATCCAAGACGCATTTGTTTACGTCATGATCTTAATTTTTGCGTTGGTTTTTGCCTTCTACGGCATTGAATATGCAGAATTCGGTGCGATCCAAAAATCCGTGATGATGCGGATGCCTCTGATCATTACGTATATCTCAGTGCCAATCGCGGGCGTCGTCTGGACCATTCTTGTGGTCTATAAAATTTCCAACGCCGTGGCAGAATGCCGAGCAGCGCTGGCAGCACAGAAAGTTTCTCAATGATTGTCCCCACCGGTCTAGCCTGCGCGATCCTTGTCGGCGGCTTTATTCTTCTTGTTGCTCTGCGTATTCCAGTGGCCTTTGCGCTGGGCATTGCGACGATTCCTATCGTGATGTTGGACATCCGTCTGACACCCTTCATTTTGCTGGACCGTATGTTCCAGTCTTATAACTCGTTCATTTTGTTGGCCGTGCCCTTCTTCTTGTTGGCGGCCAACCTAATGAACTCTGGCAAGATCACCGATAAACTGATCGATCTCGCGCGCGTTCTAACCGGCTGGATGCCAGGTGGCCTTGGCCATGTGAACGTTGCGGTCTCTATGTTGTTCGCTGGTATCTCTGGCAGCTCCACAGCGGATGCGGCCGGTTGCGGTAAGATCCTGATCCCAGCCATGGTGAAAGAGGGCTATGACTCGCGCTTTGCTGTCGCGATTACGGCCTGTTCTTCTGTGATGGGAGTGATCATCCCGCCATCGATCTTGATGATCGTTTGGGGGGGCGTGATGCAAACCTCTGTTGGTGCGTTGTTCCTAGCCGGCGCGACACCGGGCTTGATGATTGGCCTGGCCTTGATGGCGACGGTTTATGGCTATGCAAAGGTCTATGGCTATCCGATCATTGGTCGCCCGTCGCTCTGTGATATCTGGCATGCCTTCCGTGGAGCCTTCCTCGCCTTGATGACCCCAATTCTTGTGGTGGGCGGTATCGTTGGCGGTATCGTGACGCCAACAGAAAGCGCGATTATCGCTGCGGCGTATTCCTTGATCTTGGGTATGTTCGTCTATCGCACCGTCTCGGTAAAAGACTTGGGGCATATCTTCTATGACACGGGCCGCTTTTCTTCGATCTCGCTCTTTGCGATCGGTACCGCGTCTGCCTTTGGTTGGTTGCTGGCTTACTATAAAGTTCCTGCATTGATTGTTGGCTTTATGGTCGATCTGAACTTTGGCCCATTTGGCACCGCTCTGGTGATTGCAGCGCTGTTCCTATTCTTTGGCCTGTTCATTGATGCGATCCCTACGATCATTATCTTGGGGACGGTTTTGCTGCCCGTGGCGCAGGCCGCTGACATTCACCCAACTGTCTTCGCAATCATCGGCATTATCTCTTTGGCCTTTGGTCTTGTTACGCCGCCATATGGTTTGTGCCTATTGATCTCTGCGGCCATCGGTGGATTGAATGTGGTTCAGGTCATGCGCGATGTCGCAATCATCCTTCTGCCGATGCTTGTGATCCTTTTGCTGGTGATCCTATTTCCAGAAATCGCCTTGTGGCTGCCTAAACTGTTGATGCCTAAGACCTTCCTTTAAGCATCCGCGAGGGTTTGGTACTACAAGAAATCCCGTTCCTATCGGAGCGGGATTTTTCTTTTTTTGCTCAAATTTCCGCGACAAACACTCTGACGCGACGTTTTGGCACCAAATTCCCCTAAGATAGAATTGACGTTTAATTCCCAAACGGGCATCCATCTCGACAGAATATTGCACGCCAGCAGCCCCAAGAAAGGAAGCCAGATGGCCGACATTGAACGCGAAACAATGGAATATGATGTTGTTATCGTAGGTGCAGGCCCCGCTGGCCTGTCAGCAGCGATCCGTTTGAAGCAGCTCAATGCTGATCTCGAAGTTGTGGTGCTCGAAAAGGGCTCTGAAGTGGGCGCGCATATCCTGTCTGGTGCTGTGCTTGATCCATCCGGTCTGGATAAGCTGATCCCTGACTGGAAAGAAAAGGGCGCGCCGCTGAACGTTCCGGTGAAGGAAGATAACTTCTACGCGTTGGGTGCAGCGGGTCAGATGCGCATTCCGAACTTCCCAATGCCGCCGCTGATGAACAACCACGGCAACTATATCGTATCCATGGGTAACGTCTGCCGCTGGATGGCGGAGCAAGCCGAGGCGCTGGGCGTTGAAATCTTCCCAGGCATGGCGTGTTCTGAACTGGTCTATGGCGACAATGGCGAAGTCAAAGGTGTGGTTGCTGGTGTCTTTGGCCTAGAAGCTGACGGCTCCCTCGGCCCGAACTCTGAACCGGGCATGGAGCTGCATGGTAAGTATGTCTTCCTGTCCGAAGGTGTGCGCGGCAGCCTGTCCAAAGAAGTGATCGAAAAATACGGTCTGTCTGATGATAGCGAGCCACAAAAGTACGGGCTCGGCATGAAAGAGATTTGGGAAATCGACCCAGCCAAGCACAAAGAAGGCACCGTGACCCACACAATGGGCTGGCCTTTGGGTAGCAACGCGGGCGGTGGGTCCTTTATCTATCACCTCGAAAACAACCAAGTGTACGTCGGTTTCGTGGTTCACCTGAACTACAAGAACCCGCACCTATTCCCATACATGGAATTCCAGCGTTTCAAGCATCACCCAATGGTGGCTGATTTGCTGAAAGGCGGCAAACGCGTGGCCTACGGCGCGCGCGCGATTTCCGAAGGTGGATACCAATCCATGCCGAAAATGGTCGCCTCTGGCGTTGCGCTGCTGGGCTGTTCTGTTGGTATGGTCAACGTACCACGCATCAAAGGCAACCATAACGCGATGCTGTCAGGTATTGCCGCTGCCGAAGCTGCCTATGCTGCGATCCAAGAGGGCCGTTCTGGTGATGAACTGCATGACTACGAAACCGAAGTGCGCAAAGGCCCAATTGGTAAGGACCTGAAGAAGGTGCGCAACGTTAAACCGCTTTGGTCCAAATTTGGCATGGTGGCGTCTCTGGCGATTGGTGGCTTTGACATGTGGGTGCAAACCATCACCAAAGGTTTCTCACCTCTCGGTACCCTCAAGCACGGTAAAAACGACGCGCAAGCGACAGAGCCAGCTTCAGCGCACAAGCCGATCGATTATCCAAAGCCAGATGGCACACTATCCTTTGACCGTCTCACGAACGTAAGCTTTGCGATGACGAACCATGAGGAAAGCCAGCCTTGCCATTTGCAATTGGCCGATCCGATGCTGCCGATCAGTGACAACCTGCCAATGTACGACGAACCAGCGCAGCGCTATTGCCCAGCAGGCGTTTACGAAGTGCTGGAAAAAGATGGTAAGAAAGAGTTTGTGGTGAACTTCCAAAACTGTGTTCACTGTAAAACTTGCGACATCAAAGATCCGGCTCAAAATATCACCTGGGTCACCCCACAAGGGGGCGATGGGCCGAACTACCCAAACATGTAAAGTAAAAACGCTCGCCTCTACGGCGAGCGTTTTTTTAGAGGGGAAGCATTCCGTATGTGCTTTCCCAAGGTTTTGCGCAAAAATACGCCAAAATCTTCGCGCACTCCCAACCACAGGTATAATCAACAGTATGTGAAGGCGACGCGGCATTGCACGTTGCATTTTGCCCGTTTAGGGTTGCTTGGTGGACCTTTCAAAAGGAGTGCCCTGTGACCAGAAAACTACTGCGTGTATTGGCAACCGCCGCCCTATTGGGAACAACTGCGCTGACAGCTCAGGCCGAGACTAATGCCGGCGCCTATTTGGCAGCTCGTGCGGCGTCCTTTGAAAGCGACTTTGAGACTGCTTCAAAATATTACACTCAGCTTTTGGTCCAAGATCCGTCCGATCCTTTCTTGCTCGAAAATTTGGTTGTGACCAATCTGTCCCTTGGACATATGGACAAAACCATACCAATCGCGCGCCGTTTGGATGCAGAGGGCATCAGCAGTCAAATCGCCAATATGAGTTTGCTGGCTGATTTGGTCGTGAAGCAAGAATTTGATACCCTGATTGAACGTCTGGAAAATGAACAGGGCATCGGCCCACTTGTTGACGGGCTCGTCTCAGCTTGGGCGCGTTTGGGGCAGGGTAAAATGTCCATGGCGCTCGAAGAATTTGATCGCATTGCAGAAGAACCAGGCCTCGCGGGCTTTGCTTTGTATCACAAAGCTTTGGCCATGGCCTCAGTTGGTGATTTCGAAGGGGCCGAAAATATCTATGGCGGTGACGAAGCTAACACGGTTCAACTGACCCGCCGTGGCGCAATGGCGCATATCGAAATTCTCAGCCAGCTAGAGCGCAACGACGATGCCATGACAGTGCTGGATTCGCTGTTTGGATTGGACCTTGATCCACAACTTCGCACCATGCGGGCTTCTTTGGAAGCTGGCGAAATGCTGCCCTTTACGCACGTCCTAGGCGCGCGCGACGGGGTGGCCGAAGTATTCTTTAGTCTCGCGAGTGCTTTGAAAGAAGATGCCGCACCGGACTATACGTTGCTCTATTCGCGTATCGCTGAATACCTGCGCCCAGACCACATCGATGCACTTTTGCTAACAGCAGAAATGCTCGAACAGGTCCAGCAATACGATCTTGCGACAGAAGTGTATAAATCTGTTCCCGCAGATAACTTTGCGTTTCATGCCGCCGAACTCGGTCGCGCCGAAGCTCTGCGCCGGTCTGATAAGGTTGAGGCCGCAATTGAGGTGATGGAGCAGCTATCACGTACACATGGCGACCTCCCTATCGTTCATACTTCACTTGGCGATATTTTGCGCCAACAGCAGGACTTTGGAAAAGCAGCTCAGGCATATGATCGTGCGCTTGGCTTGTTTGATAGCCCCGATGAAAGCCAGTGGTTCTCTTTTTACGCACGCGGCATTTGCTATGAACGTTTAGGGGATTGGGAAAAGGCCGAGGCAGATTTTCGCACCGCGCTCGAGCTAAACCCAGGCCAGCCTCAGGTGTTGAATTACCTAGGGTATTCGCTTGTTGAAAAACAGGTGAAGCTTGATGAGGCGCTTTCGATGATCGAACAGGCCGCCGACGCACGCCCAAACAGTGGCTACATTATCGATAGCTTGGGTTGGGTTCTGTTCCGCCTAGGCCGCTATGACGAAGCGGTGGGCCATATGGAACGCGCGGCTGAATTGATGCCGGTCGATCCTGTGGTAAATGATCACCTAGGCGATGTGTATTGGGCTGTAGGTCGTCACACAGAGGCGCAATTCCAATGGATGCGCGCCTTGTCATTCGTCGATGAAGAAACCGCAGCTGAAGCGAAGCCAGATCGTATTCGCGCCAAACTCGAACGCGGGTTAGATGCGGTTTTGGCGGAAGAGGGCTCAGAGCCGATTCAGGTAGCCAACGGTGGCTAGCAGTACGGCCTTCGCTCCGGCGAAGATTAATCTTACCTTGCACGTCACTGGGCAGCGCGCAGATGGATATCATCTGCTCGATTCCTTGGTGGTTTTTGCTGACATTGGCGATCAAATCTATTGCCAGCCTTCTGAAGGCCTGTCCCTTTCTGTCGATGGTCCGATGTCCAAAGGTGTTCCAACAGATGGTTCTAACCTCGTGTTGAAGGCTGCCCATTTGTACAGAGACGGCGCAGGCGTCGGGGCAGGGGCGCACATTACACTCACCAAGTCATTGCCAGCCGCGTCAGGGATCGGCGGAGGATCTTCCGACGCGGCTGCCGCTCTGCGCGCGTTGTCTGCATTGTGGAAGGTGGATTGCCCCAAGCCGACTGATACATTGTCCCTCGGTGCAGACCTACCGGTTTGCGTTGATCCTGTTCCTCAACGGATGCGTGGCGTTGGTGAAAAGCTTTCGCAAGTCGCGAAGGTCCCGGAGCTTGCCATTCTGTTGGTCAATCCACGGATCGAAGTCCCCACGCCAAGTGTGTTTAAGGCAACGACGAAGAAAGATAATCCGGCAATGGAAGAGGTGCTGCCCGCTTGGGCGGATGCCGATGATTTTCTTGCATGGCTCATGGCAACACGAAATGACATGCAACCTGCCGCGGAAGCCATTGCGCCAGAAATTACGGGCTGCCTTAAAGCAATTTCTGCCACACAGGGCGTTCGTTTAAGTCGTATGTCCGGCTCCGGCGCGACTTGCTTTGGCTTGTACCGCACTCTTCAAGAGGCAATGGCAGCAAAGCAAGTCATGCAAACGAACCACCCAGATTGGTGGATCGAAGCAGGCAGAACGGGGGCGACCCCAACCTCTCCAGAGCTTTAAGGCTTAGTTGATCCGCGCAACCACATAGTCGGCAATGTCGATCAGCAGATCTTTGATTTCGTGATCTGGCAGCGCTTGCATCGCTTCTTTTGCTTTTCCAGCCCAATGCAACGCGTCTTCGCGCGTGGCTTCTAGCGTTTTGTGCTTGTGCAGCATCGAAAGCGCATGATCGAGATCACCGTCTTCCTGTTTGCCTTTACCGATAGTGCGCTCCCAAAAGGCGCGCTCATCCTCATCTGCTTTTGCAATCGCCTTGATCACTGGCAAAGTCAGCTTGCGCTCGCGGAAGTCATCCCCAATGTTCTTTCCTGTGGCAGAGCTATCGCCTTGATAATCCAGTAAATCATCTACGATTTGGAAGGACACGCCCAAAGCATCACCATAGTCAAACAAGGCTTGAACGATGCTTTCATCCGCGCCGGCAATAACGCCACCGACTTCGGTTGCAGCCGAGAACAGGGCCGCCGTTTTGCCGCGAACAATCTGCAAATAAGTATCTTCGCCGGTGCGTAGATCCGTTGCTGCTGTCAGCTGCAAAACCTCACCTTCCGCGATGGTGGCAGAGGCATTGGCCAAGATGTCCAGCACGCGCAGGCTGCCGGTTTCCACCATCAATTGGAAAGAACGAGAGAATAGGTAGTCGCCAACCAAAACAGAGCTTTGGTTGTCCCACAAAAGATTCGCTGTTGGGCGACCGCGGCGTTGTGCGCTTTCATCGACAACATCATCGTGCAGCAAGGTTGCTGTGTGAATAAATTCTACCGTCGCAGCAAGGTGCACATGATACGGGCCATCATAGCCGCACAGATTGGCCGCAGCCAATGTCAGTATAGGGCGCAAGCGCTTGCCGCCCGCGCCAACCAAATGTGCTGTGACTTCGGGAATGCGCGGTGCATGTTTGCTTGCCATACGCTCTGTGATCAGATCGTTCACTTTGGCCAAATCATCGGCCAATAATGCGCTTAGCGCCTCATGCGGTTTGGTTACGGCGTGGTCCAGACCCATCACTCTCTCTTCACAAGTCTCGACATTTGTCCAAACTTGCCCTTACATCCCCAGATATGAAAGAACTTTTGCGCACCACTGATCCAACGATCGTTGCCTTCGCGATGGCACTCCTTCAAGGAGAGGGTATAGACTGCTTTGAAATGGACGTAAATATGAGCGTTCTAGAAGGGGGGATTGGTATCTTCCCACGCCGCATTTTAGTGCACGCTGACGACATAGAACGCGCAGAGCGTGTGATGAAGGATAATGATATTCCTCTGGGGCGACCGTGACGGGAAATACCACTAAAAATGAATACCTTGGCGGTCGTGTTTTGATCCGCCAGCCCAAAATCGGGTATCGCGCAGGCGTTGATCCGGTGCTTTTAGCAGCAGCTGTTCCCGCGTCGTCTGGTCAATCGGTACTCGAACTCGGAACCGGTGTCGGAACTGCGGCGCTATGTCTCGCGGAACGCGTGGCAGGATTGACCCTCACAGGTGTTGAAATTCAACCCGAATACGCCCAGCTTGCGCGCGATAATGGCGAGCTTAATAGTGAAGACTTTACTGTTTATACCGCGGATCTGACCGACCTTCCGCCGGAGGTTAAGCAGCAACGCTATGATCATGTGATTGCCAATCCCCCTTATTTTGATCGAGCTGCGGGCTTCGCCGCCAGAGATACCGGGCGCGAAACAGCAATGGGCGAAGATACACCGTTGGAAATATGGTTAGATGTCGCCTCTCGACGGGTTGCGCCCAAGGGCTTTCTGACCTTCATTCATAGGGCAGAGCGCCTAAATTGCCTTCTATCTCATCTCCCTTCCAGCCTCGGTTCAGTGCAAGTTCAACCGTTGCAGCCTAGGGAAGGACGCGACTCGCATCTTTTGATCCTGCGTGCACGTCATTCTGGCCGCTCGCCGCTTCGGTTGCATGCGCCAATTCGCATGCACGAGGGGGCATTTCACGCTGAAGATCGGGATGATTACACGCCAGAAATCCGCTCGGTTTTGCGCGGTGGCGATTCACTGCCGATCCCAGATTAAGCATGAAGACCTATTGGGCTGCAGCGTAAATTGCCGAGCTTATTTAATTTTCTTGCGCAAACTCATACGTCAACTGCCCTAAAATTAAGCCTGTTCAGCGCTGGAATGCACTATGCTGCGCCTGCAGCGTGACAGGTGCACAATTTTGTGATGCACTGGTGGGGTTAATCTAACCTGAGAGAGGAACTGCCTATGAGCGTTATGTCGCATTTGGAAGAACTGAAACGGAAACACGAAACCCTCTCAAAGCAAGTCGAAGACGAACAGCGCGCGCCAGGATCTAGTGATCTTAGTATCGCATCAATGAAGAAACAGAAGCTCAAAATTAAAGAGCAAATTCAGCGCCTGTCTGCTTAACTTACTTAGCCATTTCAGTGCCCCGTTTCATGAAGAAGCGGGGCGTTTATGTTTTTATGCTCGCTCGGGCCGCCAACAAGGCGCCAGCGGTAATTAATATGGCCGACAAAGCCAAAGACCAACTTGCTGTCGCGACCCCTGCCAGCACCAAGATTATGGTCGATAGTAAAGGTGCCGCATAAGACGCCGTACCCAAAAGTTGAATATCGCCTTTCTTCACCCCGATATCCCACACATAAAAAGCAAGACCGACAGGCCCTAAGCCAAGAGCCAGCACTGATCCCCAACCAAGGGCATCCGTTGGCCAAACGGTCGTTTCAAAAGCCTTGTGCAGACCAAATGACAAGATCGCCGTTGCGGCGCAGAATACAGAAACAGCAGCCGTCGGCACATCGCCAAGCTTGCGGGACAGAACAGAATACCCAGACCAAAAAAGCGCGCAGCCAAAGGCCAATACATATCCTGGGGCAGCGCTTGATCGAAATCCCTCACCGCCTCCTAAAATGATCACAGCGGCACCTGAAAAAGCGACGAAGGCCCCAGCCAAATGCCCCGCGCGCAGCCGTTCGCCCGGTAAAAGTCCAGAGAATAAAACGATCAGAAGGGGCCACAAATATGCGATCAATCCCGCTTCTGCGGCAGGTGCCAAACGCAAGGCGCTAAAATAGAGTGCGTGATACCCAAAAAGACCCAATGTGCCAAAGGCATAGACCTTTAGGGGAATGCGGTGCAGCGATGCAAATTCACCAGATGCACCCGCCCAAATGAGGCCCACAAGCCCCCCGATCGCAAAGCACAATGCGTTCAGCTGCAACGCGGGCATGGGCTGTGTGCCTACTGTGAATAGGGCCAAGAACGCCCAAAGGAGAACGGCAATGAAGCCGATGGCAGTGGCTTTACGGCTGCTCATAGCGCGATATCCTTTGCTTTTATGATCTCGAAGTCATCCGAGAAATGAGCGGTTTTTTCAATCTCCGTTAGGAACCAATCACGAAAGGCCGCAATTGCGGGTTGGGTCTCTGCGCCTTTGCGGCATAGAAATTGAAAGCGGGCCGTTGTTTCGATTGCGATCTTGAATGGTGTCACCAATCGCCCTTCTTGAACATCCTTCAAGATAATCGGCCGCCGCCCCAAAGCGACACCCGCACCGGCGACGGCAGCGTCTACTGCGTGATCGGCATTTGAAAAGTGCGAGCCGGTTTTGCCCTCGGGATAATCAAGCCCAACTGCTTTGAACCAAACAGGCCAATCTACAAGAGGCGAGATGAAATTGAGCGAGTCATCAAAGATCAGCGGAGCGTCTACGAGGCTTTCTGGGGTGGTGTAAATCTCTGCAAGTTCGGGGGTCATCACTGGGGTAATCCACTCCGGTCGCACTTTCACCGAATACAGGTCGTCGAAATCTTGCTGTGAAAACCGGATCGCCACATCAACATCATCGCGCTCAAAATCTAGGTTGCGCAAACTCGCTGAGAATCGCAGTTCGATCTCGGGAAAGTTCCGCGCAAAGTCGTAGATGCGTGGCGCCAGCCATTTGGCGGTTAGGGCGGGGCCAGCGGTGATCGTCAGAGTGTTCTGGTTCAGTGTATTGCGCGCGCCGCGCCATGCGACTGAAAGGTTCTGAAACCCATCCGAAACGCCCGGGGCAAGGGCTTTGCCCGCTTTGGTCAACTCGACCGCACGGTTAAGCCGCTTAAATACGGGCGCCCCCAGATGGTCCTCTAAAGACTTGATCTGAAAAGACAGGGCCGCGGGCGTGACATTCAACTCCTCCGCGGCCTTCAAAAAAGACATGTGTCGGGCTGCAGCATCAAAGGCACGTAGTGCTGTGAGGGGAGGGAGGCGATCAGACATGTCAGTTAAGTAAAACTAATCTGAAGGTCTGAAAAGTCTCGTTTGTCGCTTTTATTCTGTTGCTGCATGTTTAGCACAGTTCAAGCAAGCTTAACTCAAGAGGTTCCGATGTTTGAAGTCGCAACAACACATCAAATCCGGCAGGCCCAACAGCGTGCCCACGCTGAGCGGGCCCAAGCCTTTGCGCGTTTGTGCAAGTCTCTGGTTGGCCTGCTTAAGATACCGCTGGTTCGAAAGTCGCACCTTACGGTAGCACTCCGCTGAGCGTCCCTGTCGTTCTTACGGAATGCAAAAGGGCCGGTCTAAGACCGGCCCTCTTTCAATTGTTTCCGTGGTCTTAAACGACGAACTGCGCGCCGTTCGCAGAAATTGTAGAACCATTGATAAAGCCCGAATCTTCCGAGGCGAGGAACGTCACACAACGTGCGATTTCTTCTGGTTCCCCCAGACGGCCGGTCGGAATACCCTTAATGATCTTCTCGCGAACGCTTTCATCAATCGCCATCACCATTTCTGTAGCGATGTAGCCTGGGCAAATTGCATTGGCCGTAATGCCTGCACGCGCGCCTTCTTGAGCCAGTGATTTGATAATGCCCAAATCCCCAGCTTTCGTCGCTGCGTAGTTCGCTTGGCCAAACTGACCTTTTTGTCCGTTGATCGACGAAATGACGATCACGCGTCCAAATTTGCGTTCACGCATCCCAGGCCAAACCGGATGAACCGTGTTAAACACGCCGGTTAGGTTGGTATCGATCACTTCTTGCCATTGCTGTGGTGTCATCCGATGGAACGGAGCGTCGCGCGTAATGCCTGCATTTGCGACAACAACGTCAACTGGGCCCAGATCGGCCTCAACCTGTGCGATGCCAGCTTTAGACGCCTCATAGTCCGCAACATTCCACTTATAGGTTTTTATTCCTGTGGCTTCTGTAAAGGCAGCCGCCTTCTCATCATTGCCTGCATATGTTGCAGCAACGTTATATCCCTCTGCTTTAAGTGCTTTGGAAATCGCTTCGCCAATACCGCGTGATCCGCCGGTGACGAGTGCTACTTTAGCCATGGTGTTCCTCCGAAAGTGCCGTAAGTATTCTGTAATTAAATTGCATTTAAATTAATTAATTTGCAATTAAGTTTCGCCATCAAATTGGGAAAAATTTCCCTTTCTTTGACTAATAAAAGCACAGTTTCAGGTTGAGACCACAAAAAAAGGGTTCCCAAAGAGGGAACCCTTAAAGATTTTTTCTTTTGCCTAATTTCAGGGACGTTCAACGCAAAGCGCAACACCCATGCCACCACCAATACATAGGGTCGCTAGGCCTTTTTTCGCATCACGACGCTGCATTTCAAACAGCAGTGTATTGAGTACACGGCAACCAGAGGCGCCGATCGGGTGACCGATTGCAATCGCGCCGCCATTGACGTTCACGATGGACGGGTCCCAACCCATGTCTTTGTTCACAGCACAGGCCTGTGCAGCGAAGGCTTCGTTGGCTTCAACCAGATCCAGATCATCCACAGACCAGCCCGCTTTTGCCAATGCTTTACGCGAAGCATGGATCGGGCCAACACCCATGATGGATGGGTCAAGACCTGCTGTTGCATAAGATGCGATGCGCGCCAGCGGTGTGATGCCACGCTTTTCAGCATTGTCTGCTGTCATCAGCAACGTTGCAGCTGCGCCATCGTTGATGCCTGATGCGTTGGCTGCTGTTACAGTACCACCGTCACGTACGAAAGCAGGGCGCAGTTTCTGCATGCCTTCAATGGTCGCGCCATGGCGAATGTATTCGTCTTTGTCGACAATGATGTCGCCTCTACGGTTCTTCACTGTGTAGGCAATGACTTCGTCGTCAAACTTGCCAGCTTTTTGCGCGGCTTCCGCTTTGTTCTGCGATGCCAACGCGAATTCATCCTGCATATCGCGGGAAATCTGCCATTTTTCAGCAACGTTTTCAGCGGTTTGACCCATGTGGTAGCCGTTAAATGCATCCCACAGACCGTCTTTGATCATAGAGTCGATATACTTCATATCGCCCATCTTCTGACCATTGCGCAGATTCGCCACATGCGGCGACATGGACATGTTTTCTTGACCACCAGCAGCTACAATATCCGCATCGCCCAACTGAATGTGCTGCGCGGCCAGGGCAACTGCGCGTAGACCAGAGCCACAGACTTGGTTCATGCTCCAAGCGGCGCTTTCAATAGGCAGGCCCGCATTGATGTGCGCTTGGCGTGCAGGGTTTTGGCCCTGGCCGGCTGTCAGAACTTGGCCCAGAATTGTTTCAGAGACTTCGGACTTGTCGATACCAGCGCGCTCAACCACAGCTTCCAAAACCGCTGCGCCCAAATCGTGCGCCGGCACGTTTGCCAAAGACCCACCAAAGCTGCCGACTGCTGTACGCGCCGCAGAAGCAATAACCACATTTGTCATAAAATTCTTCCTCTTAGATTCAGAAATGAGCGCCCTCCCAGACGTCTCAAACGATCCACTCCAACATCGTCATTAATCGATTTTCTGCACTGCGGCAATTAAAACCTGTCCTTAAAAATAAAGCCCAAACCGTTTAAGCAACCCGTTCCTGCAAATTATCCTTATCCCACGGTGGATTAACGGTCGGGGCGCCGAATAAAAAACCTTGAAGGCAATGAAAGCCAAGCTGCCCTAACATTGCTGCATCTGCTCGGTTTTCCACCCGTGTGGCCACCGTGAAAATATCAAACTCATGCGCGATCGTTGCCATTGCACCTGCCAGCACCTGATTTTCACGATCCGCGCTGATATTGCGTGTGAACTGCCCGTCGATCTTCAAAATGTCGAAAAAGAAGTCTTTGAAGTACCGAAACGAGGTCAGTTCTGAGGCGTAGTCATCAAGCGCAAAGGCGATCCCTTTTGGTTGAAGCTCATCCATAAAGTCCATCACAAGTTCAGGCACTTGCATGGCCGAAGGTTCTGAGATTTCGAGGATCAAGCGTTCCGCCGTATCGGAACGCCGCTTAATCCCGTTCTGCAGTGTACGCATCCAGCGCCGATACCCGATCGAGCGTGCCGACATATTCACAGACAACCGCAAACCGGGATTTTTGTTCAAAGCCCGCAGGCCCAATTCCAAGGCAAGGCAGTCCAAATCGCGGCCTGCTTCGGTGTCGGATACACTTCCCATAAAGTCTTTTGCGGGAATCACACGCCCCGTTTCATCCAGCACGCGGATCAGCCCCTCGTAAAAGGCGACTTTATGCGGGGCGGCAGACTGCACAATGGGCTGATACGCCAGCATCACCTCTTTATGGGCGATGGCCGCTTTGACCATATC
The DNA here is from genome assembly GCA_947499725.1 of uncultured Paracoccaceae bacterium. Lineage (GTDB taxonomy): Bacteria > Pseudomonadota > Alphaproteobacteria > Rhodobacterales > Rhodobacteraceae > Cognatishimia. The sequence continues at coordinate 312,539 of CANMPK010000003.1, forward strand.
CAATGTGCCACCATCACGCGTAGAGACCGCATAATCTAGCGGATTGCCTTTATTGGCTTTGGCCCGTTTTCGATCATTCATCAGCGCTGCTTCCCTTACCAACGCAAGAGAAACGCAAGCCTATGAACAAGTCGTTAATATTTCAGTGATTAGCTCTCAGGCTGACCGATTAATTCAGTCAAAATTGCCTTAGCAGAATCGCTAGACCAATCCGCATCCCCGCGCAGGCGGGCGATCTCTTGGCCCTCAGGGTCGATGATCACTGTGATCGGCAGGCCCAACACCTTCATATCACGCGCAATTTTCTGCTTTGGGTCTTGATGGCGGGGCAGGTTGTCGACCTCGATCTCGGCAAAGAACTTTTTGATCGCAGGCGGCATATTGCGGCCTGTCGCCAAGGTCACCACTTCAAAGGCATCGCTGCCCAGTTCCGTTTGCAACTCAGACAGCATCGGCATTTCAGCGCGGCAGGGCGCACACCACGTGGCCCAGAAGTTCAAAAGCACATATTTGCCTTCGTAGTCAGCCAGAAATCCGTCACCGCCATCTTCATGTACAAAAGCAGATGTGCTGATGGCGACAGGCTCTTGATGAAACACAAGTTTCTTCATATCGCCTTCGCGTAAGGCTTCGGCTGATTTGATATCAGCAGACGCAACATTTGCGCTAAGGGCCAAGGCCATATAAAGCACGCTAAACCGTAACAGACGCATAGTTCCTCCGAAGGGCACGACATGACAGAAAAATCCTCAAACCAGATGTGGGGCGGCCGCTTTGCCGCCGGTCCGGACGCGATCATGGAGGCGATCAATGCCTCGATCGGGTACGATCGACGGATGGCGACGCAGGATATCACTGGTTCGCGGGCCCACGCAGCCATGTTGGCCAAAGCAGGCATCATTACGGATAAGGATGCTGAGGCGATTAGGGAAGGCTTGCTCACGGTCTTGTCAGAGATCGATAACGGAAATTTCAACTTTTCCGCCGCTTTGGAGGACATTCACATGAATGTCGAAGCGCGTTTGAAAGAAATCATTGGCGAGCCTGCAGGTCGTTTGCACACAGGTCGGTCTCGGAATGACCAAGTGGCGACAGACTTTAAACTCTGGGTGCGTGATCAGATCGACGCCGCAATTTCCGGTATCGAGGCGCTTATGAAAGCGCTGATCGCCCAAGCCGAAGCTGGCGCGGAATGGGTTATGCCGGGCTTTACGCACCTGCAAACAGCACAGCCTGTCACATGGGGCCACCATATGATGGCCTATGTGGAAATGCTGGCGCGCGACCGCTCTCGTTTCATCGATGCGCGCAAACGTATGAACGAATCGCCTTTGGGCGCGGCGGCTCTGGCAGGCACATCTTTCCCGATTGATCGCCACATGACGGCCGAGGCTCTGGGCTTTGATCGTCCAGCCGCCAATTCCTTGGACGCGGTATCTGATCGTGATTTTGCGCTGGAATTCCTGTCTTGTGCATCTATTTGCGCCGTCCACCTGTCTCGTCTGTCTGAAGAACTGGTGATCTGGTCCTCTGCGCAATTCCGCTTTGTGACCCTGTCAGATCGGTTCTCAACCGGCAGCTCGATCATGCCGCAAAAGAAGAACCCAGACGCGGCAGAGCTGATCCGTGCTAAAATCGGCCGCATCTTTGGCGCCAACACAGCGCTGACGATTGTCATGAAAGGCCTTCCGTTGGCCTATTCCAAAGACATGCAGGAAGACAAAGAGCAAACCTTTGACGCTGCCGATAACCTGATGCTGGCACTGGCTGCGATGGAAGGCATGGTCAAAGACATGTCTGCAAACACCGAAAGCCTCGAAGCTGCAGCAGGCAGCGGGTTCTCTACTGCGACAGACTTGGCTGATTGGCTTGTGCGTGCATTGAACATGCCGTTCCGCGATGCACACCACGTCACTGGGACATTGGTAGCAATGGCGGAATCTCGCGGCTGTGATTTGCCGGATCTGACGCTGGAAGATATGACATCTGTCCATGAACACATCACCGAAGAGGTGTTTGGCGTGCTGGGCGTACATAATTCCGTGGCCTCTCGCACCTCTTACGGTGGCACCGCGCCCGCGCAAGTACGCGCGCAGGTCAGCCGTTGGAAGGAACAACTGGGATGAAACGCATTGCCGCGCTGATGGCTTTGATGATCTTGGCGAATTGTGGTGTTGACGGGGAACCGCTGACACCGCAATCAAACGCAACTGTTTCTGTGGGCACCAATGGGGTGTCTGTGGGTGGCAGTACATCCATCCGCAAAGGCAATGTCACGCTCGGCGTGGGGTTCTAGGCCTTGCTTTGCGCTGAACTGTCAGCGCAGTAGGTATTTGGACCAAGAAGAAGCCTGTGTGATTGCATAACGGCCAAAGCTTGCCTAAAGAAGCGCGGTAAGCTTGGCTGGAGTGCTTTAGATGGATCATTTTCTGTATCGTGACGGGGCATTGTTTGCCGAAGACGTCCCTGTGTCCGAAATCGCGGCACAAGTTGGCACGCCGTTTTATTGCTATTCCACTGCAACCTTCGAACGCCACTTCCGTTTGTTTGATGAGGCGCTGGAAGGCACAGATCATTTGATCTGCTACGCCATGAAGGCCGCCAGCAACCAAGCCATCTTGAAAACCCTTGCCGCGCTGGGCGCAGGTATGGATGTGGTCTCTGGCGGGGAATACGCGCGCGCCAAGGCCGCTGGCGTGCCGGGTGATCGCATTGTCTTCTCGGGTGTTGGAAAAACCTACGATGAAATCCACGCGGCACTGACAGGCGGCATCCGCCAGTTCAACGTTGAATCCGAGCCTGAGATGGCTGTGATCAACAAAGTCGCCCTGGAGTTAGGCGTGCGCGCGCCTATTACCGTGCGTGTGAACCCAGACGTGGATGCAAAAACCCACGCCAAAATCGCGACAGGCAAATCTGAAAACAAATTCGGCATCCCAATCAGCCGCGCGCGTGAGGTCTATGCCCATGCGGCCAGCCTGCCGGGCCTCGAGGTGATTGGCATTGATGTGCACATCGGTAGCCAGCTGACTCAGCTAGAGCCGTTCCGCTTGGCCTATGAAAAAGTCGCTGCGCTGACGGAAGAGCTGCGCGCAGACGGCCATAACATCAAACGCCTCGATCTGGGCGGTGGCCTTGGCATTCCCTATGAGCGTTCCAACGAAGCGCCGCCACTGCCTGTGGAATATGGCGCCATGGTTAAGGAAACGCTGGGCCATCTGAATTGCGAGATCGAAATCGAGCCAGGCCGCCTGATTGCAGGCAATGCCGGCATCATGGTCAGCAAGGTAATCTACGTCAAAGAAGGCGAAGACCGGAAATTCATGATTGTTGATGGCGCGATGAACGATTTGATCCGTCCAGCCATGTATGAAGCGCATCATGACATCGTGCCTGTTGTCGAAGCCGAACCCGGCACCGAACCACAGGCCTATGATATCGTTGGCCCCGTTTGCGAAACTGGCGATACCTTCGCCAAGGCGCGCAATATGTCACCGGTTGCGCCAGACGATCTGATCGCTTTCCGTTCGGCAGGTGCCTATGGCGCCGTGATGGCCAGCGAATATAACACCCGTCCTCTGATCCCAGAGGTTCTGGTGAATGGTGATCAATTTGCGGTTATCCGCCGTCGTCCGACCTTTGACGAAATGATAAATCGCGATACCATTCCTGAGTGGCTCTAGGACAATCCCGTCCATAGCGCTCAGAAACGGAGCATCGTGGCACCATCTGGTCCCGTCAAAACCGTTTTAAATAAGCTCTCTTGGGTTCTTTCGCTGACGCGGCTGGGCCTTCTGGCAGAGCAATTGATTCGTGCATTCTGGCCCCTGTGGTCTGTGGCTTTCGTGGCCCTCGCCGCGCTGATGTTCGGTCTGCAAGATGTGTTGTCCGTCGAGTTGGTTTGGGCGAGCGGCATTGTTTCGCTGATTGCTTTGGCAATGTGCCTGTTTTGGGGGCTGCGTCGCCTGTCGTGGCCAAGCCGCCAAGATGCATTAGAGCGGCTGGATGCCACGTTGCCGGGCCGTCCGGTTCAGGCCCTGCTCGATCAACCGGCCATGGGCAAATCCGATCCGGCAAGCGCCGCCATCTGGCAAGCCCACCAAGCGCGCATGGCGAAAGCCGCTGAAAAGGCACGTCCGCCAAAGCCCGACTTTAAAACCGCGCATCTTGATCCATTTGGTCTCCGCTTTGTGGCCGTCCTTTTGTTGTCACTCGGCCTGCTGTTCGGCAGTTTTGAACGGCTTTCCAGTTTGAAAGCCATGGCGCCCCAAAGCAACGCGCCGGTCCTTGCTGCGGCCTCGTGGGAAGGCTGGATAGAGCCGCCCGCCTACACCGGCCTGCCAACCCTTTACCTAAACGATCAGCCTGAAGGCGATCTGAACGTGCCAATCAACAGCCGCGTCACCCTGCGGCTTTATGGTGAAGTCGGCGCCCTGACTGTGCAAGAAACCGTCTCTGCGCGTATCGGTGAAGTGCCAAGTGCTGCAAACCCATCCCACGACTTCACCCTTCGCCAAGACGGCACGCTTGAAATCGCGGGCGAGGGAGGGCGCCTTTGGCAAGTTGCGCTGAAACCCGATCTTACGCCGCAATTGATCGCAATTGGTGAAGTAGAGACCTCTGGCATCGGCGAAATGTCTTTGCCCTTCACCGCCGAGGACGACTATCGCGTCATCAATGGAACGGCGGTGATTTCGCTTGATCTGGCAAAGGTCGATCGCCGATTTGGCTTGGAAACGGCTCCAGAAGACACGCTGCCCGTTCAATTGCCTTTACCCCTGCCAATTTCCGGCAAACGTGACATCTTTGATGAAGTCTTGGTCGAGGACTTCTCAGATCATGTTTGGGCGCATCTCCCTGTGAAAATCTCATTGCAGGTCGAAGATGCTGCGGGGCAAACCAGCCTGCCCGAGGTGATCGAAATCCCGCTGCCAGCGCGACGTTTCTTTGATCCAATGGCCAGCGCGTTGGTGGAACTGCGTCGCGATCTTCTGTGGTCTCGCACCAATGCGCCGCGCGTGTCACAACTGATCCGCGCCATTTCACATCGCCCTGAAGAGGGCGTCTTCCGCAAAGAAACCGATTACCTGCGCCTGCGCACGATCCTACGCAGCTTAGAAAGTGAAACCCAATCAGGTCTCACTATCGAAGCACAGGCTGAAATCGCGGCGCAATTGTGGGAGCTGGCGATGGCGCTTGAAGAGGGCGATCTGAGCGATGCCTTGGAGCGTATGGAACGCGCACAAGAACGCCTGTCGGAAGCGATTGAAAATGGCGCCAGCCCAGAAGAGATTGCCCGCCTGATGCAAGAATTGCGCGAGGCCACGCAAGATTACCTGCGCCAACTGGCGCAACAGAACCAAAACCAAGGCGACGAATTTGACCGTGACCAACAGCAAGCGCAGGACTCGATCGATCTGACGCAACAAGATTTGCAGGCGATGATGGACCGCATTCAAGAGCTGATGGAGCAAGGCCGCATGGCCGAAGCCCAGCAAGCCTTGGAAGAATTCCAGCGCATGTTAGAAAACATGCAAGTCGCGCAAGGCGGGCAGGGCGAGCCTTCTCCTGGGCAGCAAGCTATGAACGATCTGGGGCAAACCCTGCAAGACCAACAAGGCCTGTCTGATGAGGCCTTCCAGCAATTGCAGGATCAGTTCAATCCGAATGGCCAACAGGGGCAGCAGGGCCAAGGCAGCCAACAAGGTCAAAGCACGCAGCAACAGGGAACCCAGCAAGGGCAGGGCACTCAGCAAGGCCAAGGAAACCAAGGACAAGGTGGCAGCCCTGAGGGTACGCAAAACGGTGAAAACGGAGCGCCAACCGGCGAAGGCCAAACCACCGAGGAAAGCCTCTCTAACCGCCAACAAACTCTGCGCCGCGAGCTTCAGCGCCAGATGCAAAACCTGCCAGAGCAAGGCACAACAGAGGGCGAAAATGCCCGCCGTTCCCTTCAGCGCGCAGATAATGCCATGGAAGGTGCCGAAGAAGCCCTGCGCAACAATCAACTGGCCGAAGCACTCGATCAACAAGCAAATGCGATTGAAGCGCTACGCGAGGGGATGCGCAGCTTGGGCGAGGCCATGGCGCAAGCGCAAGGCGGCGAGGGCGGTGAAGCCTTTGCCGAAGATGATATGGGGTTTGGCCAAGACCCTCTTGGGCGCAATCCGGGTGGCTTTGGCGCTGTAGGCTCTGATGAAAACCTATTGCAGGGCGAAGATGTGTATCGCCGCGCCCGCGACCTGCTTGACGAAATCCGCCGCCGCTCTGGCGATACAGAACGAACAGAGCAAGAGCGCAATTACCTGCGCCGCTTGCTAGATCGCTTCTAGGAAAGCACAGAAACTCAGCTCTGGACTTAGCCTTGGCCCGCTTTGCTTGCTATGCCATCAAGCCAAAGCATCAGCTTTGTCATTTGCGCATCCAACGCCAAGCGGCCATTGTCTACAAAATTCACAAAACCAGACACATAAGGCTCGCCTTTCGGGAAGGCTTCGTTGACCTGTGGTGCGCTGGTATACACATAAACACCGGCTGCAATCACGAGCAGCGCAAGGGCGAACCCCATTCGGCGCCCACCAGAGCGGCGCTGACCAATGGTCGGGCGACCGTCTGGCTGCTCTGAAGGAGAACGATCCTCTGTCGCGCGTAGGGTCGAATTGATTTCTTCAATATCTGGCAGCAAATCGCGCCGCGAATTGGCTGGAACCACCTCTGGCTCCTGCTGAGGCGCATCAACGGGTACACCACGCATCCGCGCCATCCGCTCGCGCGCCTGACGCGCCCGCGTTGCCGCTTCGTCATTTTGGTCCGGTTCATCAAGGCCAAGGTCAGGCTGGCTTTCCAGAATCTCTTCTTTGCGCAAAGACGCTTCCAGAGCGGCTTCTTCTTGCAATACACCCGCAACCGAAGGGTCTAACGAACGCCGTGGCAATTCAGAAGTGCGCGGCTCAACCTCTAGCTCATCCAATTGGTCATCAAAATCGTCTTCCGGAACCGCTTGGTGACTGTCTTCAAAGGTTTCTACATCTTGGATGTCTTGGTCCGCCGCGTCTTCCGCATGGTCCTCGACATCAGCATCCAAATGCGCTTCCAGCTCGCTTTCAAACGCATCCGCTTGAGGATGCTCTGCGTCTTCTGCGGGGGCATCTTCCGCTTCAGGTAATTCTTCAGACACATCCGTTTGCTGCACAACATGATCCGGACGTGCGCGTGCCACAGCAGCCTTAACAGCCGCCGCAAGTGCTTCATCCGTTGCATCACTCGATACAGTGACAGCAGGCGTTTCGCTCACGTCTGTCTCGACCGCGGCCTCTTCAGCCAAGGTGTCACTGGCATCAACCGCCGGAACCCAGTCTTCGTCAGGTCGTGTGACCGTCTCAAATTCATCGGGCTCAACAGGTGTCTCTACAGCGTCCTGAAACCAGGTCGAGCCACAGCTAGAGCATTGAACGTCCCGCCCTTCAGGCGGAATCACGTCCTCTGGTACTTCGTACTGAGCACCACAATTTGGGCAAACTAACCGCATGAACCCCTCAACCCCTGCAGGAAACCTCTTTAAACCCAACATATTGTGTTTCTGATGCGCAGGAAAGTGCAAAGCTTGTGCGCACTGCATTGCAACCAAAGCGATGCTGCGGCACAACAGGACAAACCAATGAGGGACCCTGTGATTGAACTGGACAACATCGCCTACAATTATGGCGGAGGCGAATTGCTAAGCGAAATTTCGCTCTCAATTCAGCCCGGGGACTTCTATTTCCTGACCGGCCCGTCTGGTGCGGGTAAAACAACGTTCCTGAAACTTTGCTATGGCGAGTTGACACCAACAGCAGGCCATACACGCCTATTCGGCCAAGATGTGCGCAGCATGTCACGCGATGACCATGCTATGTTGCGCCGCCGCGTTGGCGTTGTGCATCAGGATTGCCAGTTTCTGGATCACCTGCCTTTGGCGGACAATGTGGCTTTGCCACTTACCGTGTCAGGCCGCGATGAGCTTGATAACCTTGCCAACCTCAAAGAGTTGCTCACATGGGTCGGTTTGAAAAACCGCGCCAAAGCTCTGCCGCCAGAATTGTCGGGGGGGGAACGACAGCGCGCCGCATTGGCCCGTGCCATCATCATGTCGCCAGACCTTGTTCTAGCAGATGAGCCTACTGGCAACGTGGATTGGGAAATGTCCCAGCGCCTTCTGCAATTGCTGGTCGAGCTGAATCACATGGGTAAGACCGTCGTGATTGCGACCCACGATATGAATCTGATCCGCGCTGCGAAATCCAAGGTCCAAGCTCGCGTGTTGCGTATTGCAAACCGCCGACTGCAATTGGCAGGGGCAGACCTATGAAGCGTATTCTGGCAGATATCATCGCTGTTTTCGTGGGCGACGCCCAAGCTGACCGAATGGTGCCGCCTACCGGATTTACCGCGCGTCTCACCCTGTTTGCCTCTGGCGCAATGGCGTTCCTTGCGGTCTTCGCATTGGCTTTGTCACTGGCGTCTGGCCGTTTGGCTCACCGTTGGGGGCAAGAATTGGCCCAAAGCTCGACCCTGCGCATCTCTGCACCCGTCGAGCAAATCGCCGCCCAAACCGAAGCCGCAATGCGCGTTTTGCAAACCACCCCAGGCATCGCCAGCGCGGCCCCGCTGAGCGACGAAGAACAACGCGCCTTGCTTGCCCCGTGGTTTGGCCCAGACCTACCAGTCGAAAGCCTGCCAATCCCGCAGTTGATCACCATCGAAGAAACCGCCGAAGGGTATGACGCGGCTGGCCTGCGCTTGCGCCTTCAAGCCGAGGTCCCTGGCGCCATCCTTGATGATCACACCCGCTGGCGTAAGCCTTTGCAGCAATCTGCAAGCCGCCTGCGCCTGTTGGGTTTCTTATCCATTGTCCTGATCGCAGCCGTCACAGCGACCATGATCACCCTCGCGGCCAACGCCGCCCTTGCTGCCAATGCCAAGGTGATCGCGGTTTTGCGCGTCGTGGGTGCGCAAGACAGCTATATTGCCAAAGCCTTTGTACGCCGCTTTACCCTGCGCGCCCTAACAGGTGCCGCTGCCGGCACCATCTTAGGGTTGGGGGCTGTGCTATTGCTGCCCTCTGCACAGGAGCAAGCAGGATTTCTAACAGGGCTCGGTTTCCAAGGGTTCTCGGCGGTTTGGCTGATCCTGCTACCGATCCTCGCGGCCACTGTGGCCTTCCTTGCGACGGGCGCGGCTGCGCGTCGCACTCTGTCGGAGCTTCGCTAATATGATCTTTCAGTGGATTCGCTCGCTGGTCTTTATCATCCAGATGTATGTGATGATGCTCTTGATGGGCGTGGCCTGCTTTATCCCATCCTTGCTGAGCCGTAAAATGGCCATCGCCAGCATGCGGGCCTATTGCGCTTGGGTGCAGTTTTCCCTGCGCTGGATCTGCGGCCTGACCACCGAAGTGCGCGGCGCGGTCCCGCAAGAGGAAGTGATCGTCGCCTCCAAACACCAATCCTTCTTGGATATCCTCCTGCTGATGGGGGCTCTGCCATCCGGCAAGTTCATCATGAAGCGAGAGTTGATCTTCACCCCGATCCTCGGCCAATACGCCCTGCGCATCGGCTGCGTGCCGGTCAATCGCGGCAAGCGCGGCAAAGCCATTGCCAAGATGAAAGCAGATGTAGAAAACGGCGCACAGCACCCGGGCCAGCTGATCATCTATCCGCAGGGCACACGGATCAAGCCAGGCGTCAAAGCCCCTTTTAAGGTGGGCACCTTCATCCTGTATGAACAACTCGAACAGCCATGCGTCCCAGCCGCCACCAACGTTGGCCTGTTTTGGCCACGCAAAGGCATCATGCGCAAACCGGGTCATGCGGTGATCGAGTTTCTAGAGCCGATCCCTGTCGGGCTCGATCAAAAAGCCTTTATGGATCGCCTCGAAACTCAGGTGGAAACGCGTTCAGACGCGCTGATGCAAGACGCCGGTTTTGCGCCTGAGGCAGAGCTGTCAAAAGCCTGATCACCAATTCTCAAACCGACGCACGGGTTTGTGACAGGGCTTGAGAAGACTTTTTAAAACAAATCCCTAAATTGAACTTAACGAAGCCGACCGCGCCGTGCGGCGACGTTGCATAGCGCGCAGAGCGACAGCGTATCTCCCCCGGTACAAACCCCCTGTCGTTCTGCGCATCCCCCAACTGCGCACTACCCTGAGTACCCAGAGTAACAAGTAAAAAGGCGACCCGATTGGGTCGCCTTTCTTTGTGTCTATGTCTCCGATCGCTTACGCGTGGATTGGGCCATCGCCACAAGCCAGCGCCGCTTCGCGCACTGCTTCGGAGTAGGTCGGGTGCGCGTGACATGTCAGCGCGATGTCCTGTGCAGAAGCGCCAAATTCCATCGCAACACAGATCTCGTGGATCATGTCGCCCGCCGCAGGACCGATGATCGCCGCGCCCAGCACACGATCTGTTTCCGCATCTGCGATCAGCTTCACAAAGCCTTCTGCTTGGCCAACAGCCTTCGCACGGCCATTGCCCATGAAGGAGAATTTACCAACCTTCACCTTGCGGCCTTCAGCCTTCAGCGCGTCTTCGGTTTGGCCCACTGTTGCGACTTCTGGTGTTGTGTAAACAACGCCAGGGATCACAGAGTAGTTCACGTGGCCATGTTTGCCCGCCAGAACCTCAGCGACGGCCATGCCTTCGTCTTCAGCTTTGTGCGCCAGCATTGGGCCTTCGATCACATCGCCAATCGCGTAAACGCCAGGCACGTTTGTGGCCCACTGGCCATCCACAGCCACTTGGCCACGCTCTGTCATCTTCACGCCAAGCGCATCCAAGCCCAGACCTTCGGCAAATGGCTTACGGCCTGTGGCCACCAGCACAACATCTGCGTCGATCACAACATCATCGCCACCCGCTTTCGGTGCATAAGTCACCTTGGTTTTGGTCTTAGAGGCTTCTGTGCTTTTCACAGCCGCACCCATGATGAAGTTCAGACCCTGCTTTTCAAGGATCTTCTTGAAAGAACGCTGAACGTCTTTGTCCATACCTGGGCAAACCGCGTCCATGTATTCAACAACAGTCACTTCCGCGCCCAAACGAGCGTAGACAGAACCCAGTTCCAAACCAATCACGCCCGCGCCGATCACAACCATCTTCTTCGGTGTTTTCTTCAGCTCCAGCGCGCCTGTGCTGTCCACGACAACGCCCGCGTCATTGTCAACGTTTACGCCCGGCAGGGAAGACGGCACGGAACCAGAGGCAATCACGATGTTCTTAGTGTCGTAAGTTGTGTCGCCCACAGTGACCTTGCCAGCCGCAGGAATAGACGCCCAGCCTTTCAGCCAGTCGATCTTGTTCTTCTTCATCAAGAACTCAACACCGCCAGTGTTCTGGCCGATGACTTCGTCTTTGTAAGTCAGCATCTGCTTCCAATCCACGGAAGGAGATTTGCCTTTCAGGCCCATGCCAGCAAAGTTATGCTCTGCTTCATGCAGCATGTGTGTGGCGTGCAGCAGCGCTTTGGAAGGGATACAGCCTACGTTCAGGCAAGTGCCGCCCAATGTCTCGCGGCCTTCCACGATAGCGGTTTTCAGGCCCAGTTGGGCACAGCGGACAGCGGATACATAGCCGCCAGGGCCTGCACCGATGATGATGACGTCATATTGGGACATGGTTAGATAACCTCAGTTGAAATAGCGGTATTAGGTGACAGAGGGGTTTTCAATGACACCTAAGACAAGTGTAAGAACGCCAGAAAGAAATACTGCAGTAGAGCACAAAGTACCTATGGCGTTTAGTGTAACGATATTTTCACTTAGTCGTTTAAGTGGGTTTTTCTGTGATTGGCGCGCTGCGTTCACGTAGTTAGTGACCACCAATAAAAGGCAAATGGCCAAGCTTGTTAGAAAGAGAATTAGCGAAATTCTGAGCCCATTTAACGAGATGGTAAAATTAACTTGGACATGTGAGTTCCCAAGAAATGTTAACACCACAACAAACGCGCCACTGTTGAGTGTAACCAAGGTACGAAGCGCAAATAGACCAAGTTCACGAACAATGTTCGCTTGCCATTCTAGGTGCTTTTCCAGTTCACTCAAACTCTTCTCCTACAGCCCGGCACCGCCGGGCAGCGCCCGACCCTCCCCACGGGAGGGCGCTTCGCACCCACCCAGGGTCAGGCGCAGCCCTCTGTGAGGAAGGTCGGATTGCATTACAGATCCATCAGCAGGCGACGTGGATCTTCCAGCGCTTCTTTCACGCGCACAAGGAAGGTCACCGCGCCTTTGCCGTCAACGATACGGTGGTCATAAGACAGCGCCAGATACATCATCGGGCGGATTTCCACTTTGCCGTTGATCGCCATTGGGCGGTCCTGAATTTTGTGCATGCCCAGAATACCAGACTGCGGTGGGTTCAGGATCGGGGAAGACATCAGAGAGCCATAGACACCACCGTTAGAGATGGTGAACGAGCCGCCCTGCATCTCTGCCATAGACAGTTTGCCGTCACGGGCGCGTTTGCCTTTTTCAGCAATCGCTTTTTCGATGTCAGCAAAGCCCATCGCGTCCGCGTCGCGGATCACAGGCACAACCAAGCCCGTTGGTGTACCGGCTGCGATACCCATGTGGACGAAGTTCTTGTACACGATGTCTGTGCCGTCGATCTCAGCGTTCACTTCTGGCACTTCTTTCAGTGCGTGAACACAGGCCTTTGTAAAGAAGGACATGAAGCCCAGCTTTACGCCGTGTTTCTTCAGGAACAGATCTTTGTACTCGTTGCGCAGCGCCATCACCTCGGTCATGTCGACCTCGTTGTAGGTGGTCAGCATCGCCGCTGTGTTCTGAGAGTCCTTCAGACGTTTCGCAATTGTCTGACGCAGGCGTGTCATCTTCACACGCTCTTCACGAGACGCATCGTCTGCGGCCACTGGCGCACGAGGCGCGGCTGCGGCTGCTGGCGCAGGGGCCGCCGCTGGGGCGATCGCTGCTTTCAGCACGTCTTCTTTCATGATGCGACCATCACGGCCAGAACCTTGAACCTGACCTGCGGTCAGACCTTTTTCAGCCATCAGCTTGTTGGCAGACGGCGCGTTTTCCACGTCTTTGCCGGCTGTCGCTGCGGCAGGTGCCGCCGCCGCTGGGGCCGCTGCAGGTGCTGCTGCACCGCCGCCAGAAGACAGAACCGCCAGTTTCGCAGTTGCATCCACTGTTGTGCCTTCCGCTGCAACGATTTCTGTCAGAACGCCTGCTGCTGGGGCTGGAACTTCAACAGACACTTTGTCTGTTTCCAGCTCACACAGCATTTCGTCTGCTGCTACAGTGTCGCCAACTTGCTTGAACCATGTGGAAACAGTTGCTTCTGTTACGGATTCACCAAGTGTTGGCACCATAACGTCAACAGTCGCTGCTGCCGCTGCCGGAGCTGCTTCTGCCGCTGGAGCTGCCGCCGCCGCTGGGGCAGGGGCCGCGCCTTCGCCAGCAACGATGGTCGCCAGCAGCGCGTCAACACCAACAGTGTCGCCTTCGGCTGCAATGATTTCGCCCATCACGCCAGCGGCCGTCGCAGGCACTTCAACAGTCACCTTGTCTGTTTCCAGCTCACACAGCATTTCATCAACAGCAACCGCGTCGCCTGGTTTCTTGAACCATGTTGCAACTGTTGCTTCGGTCACGCTTTCGCCCAGTGTCGGGACGCGTACTTCGGTGGTCATTGTTTTTTACCCTTTAGTGGTAAGCGCGGCGTCCACCAGCGCTTCTTGTTGAGATTTGTGTTGGCTTGCCAAACCAGTCGCCGGAGAGGCAGAGGCTGCACGGCCTACATAGACCGGACGTTGATGTTTCGCTTTGGTGCGACCCAGAACCCATTCGATGTTTGGCTCAATAAAGCTCCAAGCACCTTGGTTCTTTGGCTCTTCCTGACACCAAACCATTTCCGCATCTGGGAAACGCTCCAGTTCTTTCACCAGAGAAACTGCTGGGAATGGGTAGAACTGTTCGATCCGCAGCAAGTAAACATCATCGATGCCACGCGCATCACGCTCTTCCAGCAGGTCATAGTAAACCTTACCGGAACACATCACGACGCGTTTGATCTTGTTGTCTTTCACCAGCTTTGTATCGCTGCTGCCCATCTCGGCATCGTCCCACAGAACGCGGTGGAAGCTAGAGCCTTCCAAGAAGTCCTCGGCCTTAGACACAGCCAGCTTGTGGCGCAGCAAAGACTTCGGAGTCATCAGGATCAGCGGCTTACGGTAGCTGCGGTGCAGCTGACGACGCAGAATGTGGAAGTAGTTCGCAGGCGTTGTACAGTTCGCAACGATCCAGTTGTCGCCGCCACACATCTGCAAGAAACGTTCCAGACGCGCGGAAGAGTGCTCTGGGCCTTGGCCTTCAAAGCCGTGCGGCAACAGAACAGTCAAACCGGACATACGCAGCCATTTGCTTTCACCAGAGCTGATGAACTGGTCGAACATGATCTGCGCACCGTTGGCGAAGTCACCGAACTGCGCTTCCCACAGGGTCAGCGCGTTTGGTTCTGCCAGCGAGTAGCCATATTCAAAACCCAGAACCGCATATTCAGACAGGGCAGAGTCGATCACTTCGTACTGTGCCTGACCTTCGCGAATATTGTTCAGCGGGAAATAACGGTCTTCGGTGTTCTGGTTGATAATGCCAGAGTGACGCTGCGAGAATGTCCCGCGTGTCGCATCTTGGCCAGACAGACGCACAGGGTAGCCTTCGGTCATCAAAGACCCAAACGCCAGCGCTTCGCCGGTTGCCCAGTCGATACCCTCGCCAGAGGCAAACATCTTACCGCGGTTTTCCAGAAGGCGGCCCACTGTTTTGTGCAGCGGATAGTCACCCGGTACGGAAGACAAAGCCTTGCCCACATCGTCAAATGTGTCGCGCTTAATGGCTGTTTCGCCGCGCTGGTAATCTTCGTCTTGCTTGTCTAGGTGAGACCACTTGCCATCCAGCCAGTCAGCTTTGTTTGGCTTGAATTCTTTCCCAGCTTCGAATTCTTGGTTCATGCGGGCCTGGAATGCGGCCTTCATGTCTTCGATTTCGCCCTCTGGGATCAGGCCGTCTTTGACCAGACGTTCTGTGTACAAAGACAGAGTCGTTTTATGGCTCTTGATCTTCTTGTACATCACCGGGTTGGTGAACATCGGCTCGTCGCCTTCGTTGTGACCAAAGCGGCGGTAGCAGAAGATGTCGATCACGACGTCTTTGTGGAACTTCTGACGGAACTCTGTCGCAACTTTCGCAGCGTGTACAACCGCCTCTGGGTCATCGCCGTTCACGTGGAAGATCGGCGCTTCAACAACCAGTGCGTTGTCTGTTGGATATGGCGAAGAACGCGAGAAGTGCGGCGCCGTTGTGAAACCAATCTGGTTGTTCACAACGATATGCATTGTGCCGCCTGTCTTGTGGCCACGCAGGCCAGACAGGGCGAAACATTCCGCAACAACGCCTTGGCCGGCAAAGGCCGCGTCACCGTGCAACAGGATCGGCAGAACCTGTGTGCGGTCTTCGTCGTTCAGTTGGTCCTGCTTGGCGCGCACCTTACCCAGAACAACTGGGTTCACCGCTTCAAGGTGCGATGGGTTTGCTGTCAGGGACAAGTGCACTTCGTTGCCGTCAAATTCACGGTCAGAAGAGGCGCCCAAGTGGTATTTCACATCGCCAGACCCATCAACGTCTTCCGGCTTAAAGCTACCGCCTTGGAATTCGTTAAAGATCGCGCGATACGGCTTTTGCATCACGTTCGCCAGAATGTTCAGACGACCACGGTGCGGCATACCAATGACGATGTCTTTAACACCAAGGTTACCACCGCGTTTGATGATCTGTTCCATCGCGGGGATCAGGGATTCACCACCGTCCAGACCAAAACGCTTTGTGCCCATGTATTTCACATGCAGGAACTTCTCAAAGCCTTCAGCCTCAACCATTTTGTTCAGGATCGCTTTGCGTCCTTCACGGGTAAAGGTGATCTCTTTGTTGAAACCCTCGATGCGCTCTTTCAGCCAGCTCGCTTCTTCTGGGTTCGAGATGTGCATGTACTGCAGCGCGAAAGTGCCACAGTAGGTGCGTTTCACAATGTCCAAGATCTGGCGCATGGTTGCGATCTGCAGGCCAAGAACATTGTCGATAAAGATCGGGCGATCCATATCCGCGTCTGCAAACCCATAAGAGGCTGGGTCCAGTTCCGGATGAGGCGTGCCATCGCGCATGCCCAATGGGTCAAGGTCCGCGACCAGGTGGCCACGAATACGGTAAGCGCGGATCAGCATCAGTGCGCGGATCGAGTCCAGAACTGCGCGTTTGATCGCCTCGTCAGAGACCTCCACACCTTTTTCAGCCGCTTTGGCTTTGATTTTGTCGCCTGCGCCTTTGGTTTCTGCTGGGGCAGGGTATTCGCCTGTCAACGCGCCAGTCAGTTCATCATTTGGCACCGGTGGCCAGTCGCCACGTGTCCAGCTCGGGCCAGCGGCCTCTGCTTTTACGTCGAGATCGGCGTCGCCAAGCTGTTTGAAGAAGTCTTGCCAGACCTCGTCTACAGCATTTGGGTCGCTCGCGTAGCGTGCGTAAAGCTGTTCAAGATACTCAGCGTTATGCCCTTGCATAAAGCTGGATGCATGAAAAATGTCGTTAGGGGATTGGTCGGTCATAGGAGGACTCCCGAGCCATTAGGTTTCTATTGTTATTCCGACATATATGCCGGCTGAAAAGGGATGGGCCCTGTAAAAGCGCCCATCCCCAAAGATTTAGCCAAGTTCGATTGCTTTTTGAACAGCTTCACCCAAAGTGGCTGGGCTGTCAGCAACAACGATACCTGCTTCTTGCATCGCTGCGATCTTGTCTTCTGCGCCACCGACGCCACCAGCAACGATCGCACCCGCGTGACCCATACGACGGCCCGGAGGCGCTGTACGGCCAGCGATGAAGCCCGCTGTTGGTTTCCAACGGCCTTTCTTACGCTCGTCTGCTAGGAATGCCGCGGCTTCTTCTTCCGCAGAACCACCGATTTCACCAATCATGATGATAGACTGTGTTTCTTCGTCAGACAGGAACATGTCCAGCACTTCCAAGTGCTCTGTACCTTTGATCGGGTCGCCGCCGATGCCCACAGCTGTGGACTGGCCCAGACCGATGTCAGCCGTTTGCTTAACCGCTTCATAAGTCAGTGTACCGGAACGGGACACAACGCCAACAGAGCCACGCTTGTGGATGTGACCTGGCATAATGCCGATCTTACATGCGTCAGGTGTGATAACGCCTGGGCAGTTCGGGCCGATCAGACGGCTAGAAGAGTTCTCCAGCGCGCGCTTAACCTTCATCATGTCCAGAACAGGAATACCTTCTGTGATACAGATGATCAGTTCCATCTCCGCGTCGATCGCTTCCAGAATGGAATCCGCCGCGAATGGAGGAGGAACATAGATCACAGATGCATTTGCTTCTGTTTTCGCTTTTGCGTCGTGAACAGAGTCAAACACTGGCAGACCAAGGTGCTCCATGCCGCCTTTGCCTGGTGTTACGCCGCCAACCATGTTGGTGCCGTATGCGATTGCTTGTTCACTGTGGAAAGTACCCTGAGAGCCAGTCAGACCCTGACAGATTACCTTTGTATTTTCGTCAACGAGAATGGCCATCTTCTTATCCTTTCACCGCTTTAACGATCTTTTCGGCACCATCAGACAGGTTGTCCGCAGCAATTACGTCCAGACCGGAGTTGTTGATGATGTCTTTACCGGCTTCAACGTTTGTACCCTCAAGGCGTACAACCAGCGGAACCTGCAGGCCAACTTCTTTAACAGCAGCCACAACGCCCTCTGCGATCACGTCGCAGCGCATGATGCCACCGAAGATGTTAACCAGAATGCCTTTAACGTTCGCATCGGATGTGATGATTTTGAACGCTTCAGTCACTTTCTCTTTCGTAGCGCCACCGCCAACGTCAAGGAAGTTTGCAGGCTCTGCACCGTACAGTTTGATGATGTCCATTGTGGCCATCGCCAGACCGGCGCCGTTCACCATACAACCGATTTCACCGTCAAGCGCGATGTAGTTCAGGTCGTACTTAGAAGCTTCCAGCTCTTTGGAATCTTCTTCTGTTTCGTCGCGCAGCTCAGCAACATCCGCGTGGCGGTAGATTGCGTTGCCGTCAAAGCTTACTTTCGCGTCCAGAACTTTCAGGTCGCCAGAGTCAGACACGATCAGCGGGTTGATTTCCAGCATCTCCATGTCTTTTTCGATGAAGGCTGTGTACAGCTGACCCATCAGTTTAACGCACTGCTTAACCTGTGCGCCTTTCAGGCCCAAAGAGAACGCGATGCGGCGGCCGTGGTACGCTTGGTAGCCAGTCGCTGGATCAACAGAGAAAGACAGGATCTTCTCAGGAGTTGCCGCTGCAACTTCTTCAATGTCCATGCCGCCTTCAGTGGAGCATACGAAAGACACGCGAGATGTCACACGATCCACCAGCAGAGCCAGGTACAATTCTGTTTCAATGCCAGAACCCGCTTCGATGTAGATGCGGTTGACTTGCTTGCCCACTGGACCAGTTTGGTGCGTGACCAATGTACGGCCCAGCATCTTTTTGGCTTCTTCAGCGGCTTCTTCAACAGATTTGGTCAGGCGTACACCGCCCTTTTCACCCGCATCTGCTTCTTTGAAAGAGCCTTTGCCGCGACCACCTGCGTGGATCTGCGCCTTTACAACCCAAAGAGGGCCGTCCAGTTCGCCGGCTGCTGTTTTAGCGTCCTCGGCCTTCAGGACAACACGTCCTTCAGAAACCGGGGCACCGTAAGAGCGAAGCAATGCCTTCGCTTGGTATTCATGGATGTTCATGAACCTATCCCATTTTGCTGCAGTTGGGATCGGTATAGACCTGAAGTTACTATTATTCTAAGCGGTTTTTGCAATTTCCAGAAAGTTTTCGACATTTGTGATCACACGCCAAAAATGTGTGATCACAAATTAAGAAAATACATTGCAAGTGACGATTCGAACTAGCGATTTAGCTGCAATGCAGCATTGTTTGTAGGGCATTCTGCGTTCCAATGCCCATTTAATTTAAATCCGTAACATCGGTATGACAAACCCTCTTGCAGGGGCAAAGCAATGGCAACACTCTCGTCTAAGTCAGCGCATGTTTCTTTGGAAAATGAAAATACACGTGACTTCTAGCGTCGTATTGATAGAAAAAAGACAACTAATGATAAATGTGTAAGCGAGTAGAGTTGAGCCGTGTTTGAAGCAGAACGCCTTTGGCCCCTTCGAGGAAGGGATATGTTCACCGTATTCCGGTTCCAATATGTTCTGTGCGAACTCTCCCAAAAGGCCGATTACCTACCTCAGCGTTTCGAATTTTCCGGACGTCAAATTTTGGCGGGCAAGGATACAAATATTGTAAAGCTCTTTGACGCCGAAGGCGCGCCAATTGGCTATATGCTCGGGATCGCGGTGGGGCCGGATGGCCTTTTCAAGAAAACCTACCCCTTCGCCTTCACCAAAGATGATCCGGAATTTTGGCGCAAATTCGAAGAGATTCTGATCGACTGCGCGGGCCGCTACACCTTCTTTATCGACACGGGGACCGAAGCACGTCTGTATTGCGATCCCGTAGGGATGAATGGTGTCGTCTATGAAACCCAGGCGCACCGCATCGCGTCTTCTCCGCTTTTGGCCATTGATCGGCCGGTGATCGCGAACAAGCTGTATGACACAGAGCTACTTGCGGGTCATAAAGTACGCTATACGCTGCATCACACCTGCGACGAACACGTGAAACGCTTGAACCCTAACTGTTTCATTGATCTTAAAACCTTTGAAACGCAACGTTTCTGGCCGCGTGATGAAGACTTCGCTCTGGGAGAGCGACCCCACGCTCAAGTCTATGATCAAATCATCGAGGGCCTTGCCTTCAATATCGATGAGATCACGGAGGGCCATCCTTGCGTTATGCCCATCTCAGGCGGGCGCGACAGTCGCATTTTGGCAGCGGTGGGTAAGAAGAGCCTGCACAAATTGCATATGTTCTACACCCATGTGAAAAACTATGCCTCCGAGGTCGACGCCCATGTCGGCGCAGGCGTAGCCCATGCGTTGAAGGTGCCGCATCTTATTTTGGGTGGGCGGTTTGAGGATCGATCCTCACGGTGGGAGCGTAAATTCCTCGCGCATGCCTACAAGATCTCTCATGCCTCCGAGGCGGCCCCGCCCAAAGAATACGAAACAGGCATCCTCAAAAGCATCCCCTCCGACAAAGTTATTCTGCGCGGTCACCAAACAGATCTATTGCGCGCGGTGTTTGTCTTTAAGTCCAAAAGCCGCTGGCACCGCCACGGGTGGCAGCTTGAGCGCATGCAGATCGTACCGCGAGATGACTTTCACCGTGGCATCTCCGAGCATTTCAAAAAAGAATTCTTCAAATGGCAGCGTACACTGCCCGAAAACGCGATGGAAAAAGCTGCGGATTTCATGTTCCTAGAGGTGTACTACAATTCCTCTATCGGCGCATCCTTCCCGGGGCTATGGCAGCATTTCTACATGTCCCCGTTCAACAGTCGTCGGTTGATCAGCCTATCTCTCAGTTTTGAAGAGGCTGAACGCCGCAAAGGCAACCCGGTGAATGACATCATTCAGCGTTGCGCCCCAGAATGCGCCCGCGTCCCTTACTACGGAGAGGGCGGGGAGCATTTCCCTGAAAACCTTGATCCGAAGAAGTTTGCCCCTCTTTCAGGCCCTCGCTACGAAGCAACAGCCGAGCGTCTGCGTAACTTGTACAAAACCGCCGCGGAATAGCCTGCGCGACCTCTAAATTCCCATCGCCCAATAAAAAACGGCGCCGAGGAAACCTCGACGCCGCTTTTAATTTAATGCTGATAACAGCTTACTTCAGAGAACCGTCGATCTCTTGGCAAGCTTCAACCAGGCCCTTCACGGCAGCAACAGACTTATCAAAGCCCGCTTGCTCTTCTTCGTTCAGGTTGATGTCGATGACGCGCTCAACACCTTCTTTACCGATCACAGTCGGAACGCCAACATACATGCCGTTCAGGCCCAGTGCGCCGTCAACATATGCAGCACATGGCAGAACGCGCTTCTGGTCTTTCAGGTAAGCTTCTGCCATCTCGATCGCGGATGTCGCAGGAGCGTAGTAAGCAGAACCTGTTTTCAGCAGACCAACGATTTCCGCGCCGCCATCACGTGTACGCTGAACGATTGCGTCCAGTTTCTCTTGTGTGGTCCAGCCCATTTCAACCATGTCTGGCAGAGGAATACCGCCAACTGTGGAGTAACGAACGGAAGGCACCATAGTGTCGCCGTGGCCACCCAGAACAAACGCTGTCACGTCTTTCATGGATACGTTGAATTCTTCTGCCAGGAAGTGACGGAAGCGCGCAGAGTCCAGAACACCCGCCATGCCGCAAACTTTGTTGTGTGGCAGACCAGAGAATTCACGCAGCGCCCAAACCATCGCGTCCAGCGGGTTTGTGATACAGATCACAAAGGCGTCTGGCGCGTTGTCGCGGATGCCTTCACCAACGGATTTCATAACTTTCAGGTTGATGCCCAGCAGGTCATCACGGGACATGCCCGGCTTACGAGGCACACCAGCTGTTACGATCACAACATCCGCGCCTGCGATGTCTGCGTAGTCTGTTGTGCCAGACATTGCAGCGTCAAAGCCTTCAGAAGGGCCGGACTCTGCGATGTCCAGGGCCTTACCTTGTGGGATGCCGTCTGCGATATCGAACAGAACAACGTCACCCAGTTCTTTCATTGCAGCAAGGTGTGCCAGTGTGCCACCAATTTGGCCTGCGCCGATAAGGGCGATCTTTGGTCGTGCCATGGGAAAATCTCCGGTCAGGTTTAAATTTGCGGTTTGGGTACGCGTATATTAAGCCTCACGCAAGCACTTTGCGCCGCACTGCGGCGCCAAAAATGACAGTAAACTTACATAAAAGTATCAGTATACGCTCGTATACATTGGCTTTTTAGCGTGATTGGCGGCTCGAATGGCACCTGAAATTTTGTTGGTAACCGCGCTGGCAGTGTTCTTTGCGGGCTTCTCCAAAGGTGGCTTTGGCGGCAGCGTGGCCTTTGTCAGCTCCGCGATTCTTGCAATCGTGATGAAACCAACAGAGGCCGTTGCGTTCATGGCACCGCTGCTCATTCTGATGGATGTCGGCACGCTTCGCTCCTTCTGGGGCGGCTGGGATGCGCGCCAAGTCAAAGTGCTTCTGATCGGCAGCGCACCGGGCATGATCCTAGGAACAATACTGTTTACCGTCATCAGCGACGACATGCTGCGCATTTTGCTCGCAACCATCGCCTTAGCCTTTGTGATCTGGCGTCTTTGGCCCAAGGGCACCAAAACGCCCAAGCCCTATTCCGAGAACCTCGGCTATGTGGCGGGCGCAGTGGCGGGCTTTTCCAGCTTCGTCAGCCACGCAGGTGGCCCGCCGACAGCGATGTATTTGCTCACGCAAAAGCTCAGCAAAACGCAATACCACGCCACCGTCACCTTGGTCTTCTGGATCGTCAATACGCTCAAAATCATCCCATATGCCTTCCTCGGCATCTTCAGCGTCGAGCTGTTCTTATACGGTCTTTACATGGTGCCAATCGCGATCTTCGGCGTTTGGCTTGGCATTCGCGCCCATCACTGGATCCCAGAACACCTGTTCTTCCGCTTCACCTATGTTTGCCTTGCGCTGACATCCGTGAAGCTGATCTATGATTCAGTGATGAACTAAGCGTCCTTGCCATCATCGGGCAACGCTTCAGCCAAAGTCTCAAACGCTTGGCCCGAGGCCACCAAACACATCATCCCATTCGGTTTGGTCACCGTGATCGTCCACGAACCGCTGTCGGGGCTGGCGAACACTTCAACCAAATCATTGTTCTTCCCAAGGCCAAGCGACTGCCGCGTCTCGCCGTAAGAATTGGTCAATCGCTGCACAATGGCCTCGCGTGGGCCGCAGTTGCGCAGACTTTGGGCCCAAACTGGCCCTGCAAGCATCATTAAAATTAGTCCAAGTGCGATCTTACCCTTCATTGCCTTGCTCCTTTTGCGAAAGCGCGCAGACACCGGCACATCTTCAAGGGGTCTTTACGCATGTCTCCTAGGCTGCGCTCTAAGCAGGAAATATTCGTTAACGCAGCGCACGGCGGGGCAGGGAAGTTGGCTAAAATCTCTCTCAAATCAAGACCGTCTATCCCAGACGCCTTGCCTATTCCTGCGCGCCCCACCAAAATGACGTCCCGTATTTCTGCGGTGCGGCGTCAAATCCCTTGCAATCTTTTCGTAAAAAATGCCACTACTGCACGCAACTTTATTTCACGGAGAAAACTCTTGTCCGCCTCAACCTCATCTCGCGCTCGCCCGTTTCGCTCCGTTCTTTACATTCCAGCGTCCAACAGTCGCGCTCTGGAAAAAGCCAAAACACTGCCCGTGGATGCGATCATCTTCGATCTGGAAGACGCAGTGGCCCCAGCCGAAAAAATCAACGCCCGCGCCACTTTGGCCGAGGCGCTGAACACCGGCGACTACGGCGCCCGCATGCGCATCGTGCGCATCAATGATCTCTCCACCGAATGGGGCGCAGACGACGCCAAGGCGATCAAAGACATGCAGGCAGATGCAGTCCTGTTGCCCAAAGTCGAAAGCGCCGCTCAAGTTCAGGCGCTGGCCGACATCACCGGTGATCTGCCCATCTGGGCGATGATGGAAACGCCGCGCGGCATGCTCAAAGCCTTGGAAATCGCCGAACATCCCCTGATGCAAGGCTTTGTCATGGGCACCAACGATCTTGCCAAAGAGCTGCAATCCCGCTTCCGCCCAGATCGCCTGCCCATGCAAGCGGGCCTTGGTCTGTGCCTGCTGGCCGCCAAAGCCGAAGGGATCACAATTGTCGATGGCGTCTACAACGCCTTCAAAGACACCGAGGGCCTGAAAACCGAATGCGACCAAGGCCGCGACATGGGCTTTGACGGCAAAACTCTAATCCACCCAGCGCAGGTCGAAACCGCCAATGCCGCCTTTGCCCCGTCTGATGCGGAAATCGATCTCGCCAGCCGCCAAATCGAAGCTTTCGAACAAGCCGAAAAAGACGGCTCCGGCGTCGCTGTGGTCGATGGCAAGATCGTCGAAAACCTGCATGTCGTCACCGCCCGCGAGATCCTCGCGAAAGCAGATGCAATTTCAGCACTAAGCGACTAACTATTAGGCGATACCAACCAACTCGGAGATCGCATCATGTTCGTGCTTATCCTAGGTTTAGCTCTTTGGGTCGCAGCCCATGTGTTCAAAAGAGTCGCCCCGGCAAAACGCGCAAGTCTCGGCGAGGCCTTTAAAGGCCGCATCGCCCTTATCCTTTTCCTCTCTGTCGCCCTGATGATTGTGGGCTACCGCATGGCAGACACCATCCACCTATGGGGCCGCCCCGGCTGGACCACTCCGGTGAACAACATCCTGATGGTGCTGGCGCTGTATTTCACTACCCCAGGCCCAAAGAAGGGCGTGCTGTTTCACAACATGCGCCATCCCATGCTCTTTGGTTTCATGCTCTGGGTTGTGGCGCACCTTCTGGTCAATGGCGATCTCGCCTCGCTGATCCTGTTCGGCGGCTTGGGCCTCTGGGCTGTCACGCAATTGACCATGATCAACCGCGCAGAGCCTGAATTTACCGGAAATCCAAAAGGCAGCATCGCAAAAGATGGCATGTTCTTTGGCATTTCCATCTTACTCGTCGGCGTGATCGGCTATATCCACACCCTTTTCGGTCTAACCCCGTTCGGAGGATAATATGAAAGCCTATCGCCTACTCACAGAGGATGACACATCCGCCTTCTGCCACAAAGTCACCGAAGCCCTGAACAAGGGCTGGGAACTGCATGGCGACCCAAGCTACGCCTTTGATTCCGCAAAAGGAATGATGCGCTGCGCGCAGGCCGTCGTGAAAGAAGTGGAAGGCACCTACACCCCTGAGACAAAGCTAGGAGCTCTCTAATGGCCAAGACCAACCCGGGTCGGTTCTTCGAAGACTACAAAGTGGGCGAGGTGATCAAACACGCCGTCCCACGCACCATTTCCGGCGGCGAGCGTGCCTTGTATCACGCGCTCTATCCCGCCCGTCATGCGCTGTATTCTTCCGATGAATTTGCCCGCGCGTCTGGTCTGCCCAAAGCGCCGCTGGATGATCTGGCGGCCTTCCACGTGATCTTCGGCAAGACCGTGCCAGATGTCTCGCTCAACGCCGTGGCCAACCTTGGCTACGCCGAAGGGCGCTGGCATCTGCCGGTCTACGAAGGCGACACTCTACGCTCTGAATCCGAAGTCATCGGGGTCAAGCAAAACTCAAACGGCAAATCCGGCGTGGTCTATGTGCGCACGCGGGGTTTGAACCAAAACAATGACGTGGTCATGGACTACGTGCGCTGGGTCATGGTGCGCAAAGGCAACCTTGATGCGCCCGCGCCAGAAACGGTGATCCCAGACCTCTCCAAAGCCATTCCCGCGGATCAATTGGTGATCCCAGACGGGCTGGATTTCACAGGCTACGACTTTGACCTCGCAGGCGAGCCGCACCGCTGGGGCGACTACGACATCGGCGAAACCATCGACCATGTCGATGGCGTGACGATCGAAGAAGCCGAACACATGATGGCCACGCGCCTCTGGCAGAACACCGCCAAAGTGCATTTCGACACCACCGCCCGCCCAGACGGCACCCGCCTGATCTATGGCGGCCACGTGATCTCCATGGCGCGCGCGCTGTCGTTCAACGGATTGGCCAATGCGCAAATGATCGTGGGCCTGAATGGCGGTGCCCACGCAAACCCGTGCCTGTCGGGCACAACGGTGCGCGCATGGTCCGAGGTGCTGGACAAAGCTGAAACCACAGCGCCGGGTGTCGGCGCCATTCGCCTGCGCCTCGTGGCCACAAAGGGTGGCGAACCCTTTGCGCTGAAAGGCGAAGACGGCAAATATCAAGCTGACGTTCTGTTAGACCTTGATTACTGGGCCCTCATGCCGCTTTGATACTGGCATGATACGTGCAGCACTCACCGCAACCGCTCTCACTCTGGCCTGTCCCGCACAGGCCGAGTTCTCTTATGACCATACCGACGAAGCCACGCAGCGCTTTGTTGAAAGCAATCTTTTGGGCATTTTCTACCACGAATTTGGCCACGCCCTGATCGACATCTTAGAGCTTCCGATCTTCGGCCAAGAAGAAGACGCAGCGGATGTGCTCTCTGTTTTTCTGATCTCGGAATTCTTTGAAGAAGAAACTGCTGTCCAACTGGCCTATGACACGGCTTTTGGTTTTCTTGGCGAAGCCGAGCAAGTCGACGAAATTTCCTACTGGGGCGTGCATGGCCCTGATCTTCAACGGTATTATAACCTCGTCTGCCTGTTCTACGGTGCCAACCCAGAGGAACGCGACGACGTGGCCGAAGAACTTGGCTTGCCAGAAGAACGCGCGGAATATTGCCCTGAAGAATACGATCAAGCCGCCCACAGCTGGGGCGGGGCGCTCGATCAGATCACCTCAGAAGATGGGGGCAACTCCATGCGCTTAGGGCGTGTCGAAACAGATACCGACGGCGCAGTCGTTACCGCTAACGTGATCACAGAAGAAATCGATGCGTTAAATCAAGAGTTTGACCTTCCGTACAGCCTGACGATTCACATCGAAGCCTGCGACGAAGCCAACGCCTTCTACGATCCAGCAGACCAAAGCGTGACAATGTGTACAGAATTTGCCGACTCACTGGTAGAAATGGCCCCTGAGGGCTAATTTTCCGACAGTAATTGTCGAGAATAAACATGTGATCACAGCAGAAAAATCTGTGATCACAAATTTCACTACCTGCTGCTAATTTGATCGTTTTTTGTGAAAATTCTACGAAAAACGGCTCACTTTTCTGCCCTGCCAACGTGACATAAGCCAGATTTTCTGTACTAAGAAGGCAACGGAACCTGAAAGGAGCCAGCATGGCCGATGTAAATCGTGGCAATCGCCCGCTTTCACCGCATTTGACCATCTACCGCCCGCAAATGACTTCCATGTCTTCCATCATGGTGCGGGTAACAGCAATCGCCTGTTTCTTGGTCGCAGTGCTTGTAGTTTGGTGGCTTGTCGCTGCCGCATCATCTGAAACCGCTTTCCAATTCATCGACGGGCTGCTGCGCAGCTGGCTTGGTGACCTCGTGCTGTTCGGCGCGACATGGGCGATTTTCTATCACATGCTGGGACGCCTGCGCCACTTGATCTGGGATCTGGGCTACTGCGTCGAAGTTGAAATCTCTGAGAAAATGGGCATTGGCATGTTCGCACTGGCGACCATCCTGACGTTCATCACTCTGGTTGTGGTATAAGGAGCCTGTCATGAGCTATCTGACTGATCGCAAACGCGCCCAAGGCCTCGGAGCAGGCGGCGGCGGCACCCACCACCACTGGCAAATGATGGCAAGCTCTCTGGCGCTTGTTATTCTGGTTCCACTCTTTGTGCTGGTCTTCGGCGCGGGTCTTGGCGGCACTTACGAAGAAGTGCTGGCCTATTACTCCCGCCCATTCCCAGCAATCGTCACCGGCCTGTCTTTGGTTGTTGGCATTATTCACCTGATGCGCGAAGCACATGCCGCCATCGAAGATTACACGCACGGCACTGTACAAAAGCTAAGCCTGATCGCCACAACAGCGTTTTCCTACACGCTGATCGCGACTGCGCTATTCGCTCTTGTAAAGCTCGCTCTGTAAGCCGCGCAAAGGAATACGTATCATGACAGCTGCATATGAATATGAAACGCACGAATACGACGTTGTTGTCGTAGGTGCCGGCGGCGCCGGCCTGCGTGCGACACTGGGCATGGCCGAGCAGGGCCTGCGCACAGCCTGTGTCACCAAAGTTTTCCCAACCCGTTCCCACACGGTTGCGGCGCAGGGTGGTATCGCTGCGTCCCTGTCCAACATGGGCCCAGACAACTGGCAGTGGCACATGTATGACACTGTGAAAGGCTCTGACTGGCTGGGCGACACAGACGCGATGGAATACCTCGCGCGTGAAGCCCCAAAAGCGGTTTACGAACTAGAGCACTACGGTGTGCCATTCTCCCGTACGGAAGAAGGTAAAATCTACCAGCGTCCGTTCGGTGGCCACACAACAGAATTCGGCGAAGGCCCAGCGGTACAGCGTACTTGTGCTGCAGCAGACCGGACGGGTCACGCGATCCTGCACACGCTGTATGGTCAGTCCCTGAAGAACAACGCGGAATTCTACATCGAATATTTCGCGATTGACCTGATCATGTCCGAAGAGGGCGAATGTCAGGGTGTTGTCTGCTGGAAGCTGGACGACGGTACAATGCACGTCTTCAACGCGAAGATGGTTGTTCTGGCGACAGGCGGTTACGGCCGTGCTTACTTCTCCGCAACATCTGCACACACATGTACAGGTGACGGCGGCGGCATGGTGGCCCGTGCAGGTCTGCCTCTGCAAGATATGGAATTCGTTCAGTTCCACCCAACCGGCATCTACGGCTCCGGCTGCTTGATCACCGAGGGTGCGCGCGGCGAAGGCGGCTACCTGACCAACTCCGAAGGCGAGCGTTTCATGGAACGTTACGCACCGCAGTATAAAGACCTCGCACCACGCGATTACGTCTCGCGCTCCATGACTATGGAAATCCGCGAAGGCCGCGGTGTGGGCGCTGAAGGCGATCACATCTTCCTGAACCTGAACCACCTCCCAGCCGATGCGCTGGCCGAGCGTCTGCCAGGTAT
This sequence comes from uncultured Paracoccaceae bacterium, assembly GCA_947499725.1. Lineage (GTDB taxonomy): Bacteria > Pseudomonadota > Alphaproteobacteria > Rhodobacterales > Rhodobacteraceae > Cognatishimia. Next base: position 341,324 of record CANMPK010000003.1, read on the forward strand.
CTCTGAATCCGCGAAGATCTTCGCCGGTGTTGACGTAACCAAAGAGCCAATTCCGGTTCTGCCAACGGTTCACTACAACATGGGTGGTATCCCAACCAACTATTGGGGTGAGGTTCTGAACCCATCCAAAGACGATCCAACCGCTGTTGTGCCGGGCCTGATGGCCGTGGGTGAAGCGGGCTGTGCCTCTGTGCACGGTGCGAACCGTCTGGGTTCCAACTCTCTGATCGACCTTGTTGTGTTCGGCCGTGCCTCCGCGATCCGCGCAGGCAAAGTGGTGGATGCAGATGCAGCCAACCCAACGCTGAACCAAGCCTCTGTTGATGCAGCCTTTGATCGTTTCGACGGTCTGCGCAACGCAAAAGGCAACGTCGCAACCGCAGAGCTGCGTCTGGAAATGCAGAAAACCATGCAGTCTGACGCTGCTGTTTTCCGTACAGACAAGACCCTGAAAGAGGGTGTTGCCAAGATGACAGACATCGCAGCCAAGATGGACGATCTGAAAGTCACAGACCGCTCTCTGGTGTGGAACTCTGACCTGATGGAAACGCTCGAGCTGGACAACTTGATGCCAAACGCTCTGGCAACCATCCACGGCGCTGAGGCACGTAAGGAATCTCGCGGTGCGCACGCACACGAAGATTACGCAGATCGTGACGATAAAAACTGGCGCGTCCACACAGTGTCCCGCGTGGAAGGCAACAAAGTTGAGCTGTCTTACCGTCCGGTCATCACCGATCCGCTGACCACCGAAGATGAAGGTGGCATCGAGCTTAAGAAGATCGCGCCGAAAGCGCGTACGTTCTAAAGCAGATGGCAGATCAGGCGCATAAACCCATTCAGCAGGCGCTCGGCTTTCAGCCGGGCACCACGCTGCGTGTGTTTGGCATGCGCCGTTCAGGCAATCATGCGCTGATCAACTGGCTGACTCGCAACCGCGAAAAGAACAGCGTGTTTCTCAACAACTGTATTGTTGGAAAATCCGCTGCCCTCAGCTGTCGTGGGCTTGAAATGAACACCCGTCGCTTGCCGCATAAAACCGGTCAGGCGATGGATGACACAACTTACGCTGCGGGCGATGGCGCGCTGCTGGTCGTGTCATATGAAGATTTCGCGCCAGATGTGGATGATCTGATGTCAGGCCTCACGCCTGATCTTCCAGATGATCAAGTCACGCGTAATATCTTGCTGTATCGCAACTTCATGAACTGGGCGGCGTCTTTGCTGCGCAAGATTCAGCAGAACGATGCGCAGGAAACCTTTGATTGCTTGCGGGTCATGATTGTTGCGTTGAACCGGTACCGAGATATGCTCGAACTGGTGGCCAACTCTCAATCTGTCGGGGCTCTCCCGATCAATTATGATCGCTGGGTGGCTCGTCCACGCTACCGTCGGCGCATCCTGCAAGAGCTGGGATTGCCGATTAAAGACAACGATCTGGGTCAGGTTCAGCCTTATGGCGGCGGCTCTTCTTTCCAGAAGGGCGCCGAAAATGCGGCGGAGCTTAAAACAGATCAACGCTGGCGCGAGATGATGAATGATCCATCGTTTCAAATCGTGCTCTTGGCCGCGAGCCAAGATGCAGAGCTTGTCGCTCTGATGCACCGTTTGATGCCAGAAGATGCAAATATGCTGACGGCCTACCTACATCAGGCCCAGTTCCCTTATGACGTACAGGTGTCTGACTCATGATGATGCGCACCTGTGAACCCAATTCAAACCCACGCGCTGCCGGCGCGTTAGGCAACTGAAGGAGACGACGAGATGGTCGAATTAGCGCTCCCTAAAAACTCCCGTGTAACAACCGGGAAAACCTGGCCCAAGCCGGCTGGCGCGACAAACCTGCGTAAATTCCAGATTTACCGCTGGAACCCAGACGATGGCAAAAACCCATCTGTGGACACGTATTTCGTAGATATGGACAACTGCGGCCCAATGATCTTGGACGCGTTGATCAAAATCAAAAACGAGATCGACCCAACCCTGACCTTCCGCCGCTCTTGCCGCGAAGGCATCTGTGGTTCTTGCGCGATGAACATCGACGGCATCAACACCTTGGCCTGTATCTATGGCATCGACGAGGTGAAGGGCGCGGTGAAGATCTACCCACTGCCGCACATGCCGGTTGTGAAAGACTTGATCCCAGACCTGACGCACTTCTATGCGCAGCACGCCTCTATCATGCCGTGGCTGGAAACCAAAACAAACCGCCCTGCGAAAGAATGGAAGCAATCCATTGAAGATCGCAAAAAACTGGACGGCCTGTATGAGTGTGTGATGTGCGCATCCTGCTCGACGTCCTGCCCATCTTACTGGTGGAACGGCGACAAATATCTTGGGCCAGCAGCACTGCTGCACGCCTACCGCTGGATCATCGACAGCCGTGATGAAGCAACTGGCGAGCGTCTGGACGATCTGGAAGATCCGTTCAAACTGTATCGCTGCCACACCATCATGAACTGTGCGAAGACCTGCCCGAAAGGTCTGAACCCAGCGAAAGCGATCTCTGAAATCAAAAAGATGATGGTAGAGCGCGCGGTTTAAGCTTTGGACATTGGGGGCTCTGCCCCCAAACCCCCGAGGTATTTAAGCCAAGAAAAAGTATTCAGTTTTAAGAGGGCGTGCCACGGCGCGCCCTCTTGACGTTTGGAGAGGATTGCAGCGTTTTCATTGCGCCTTATGATTTCACCAAAGGGAGAGAGACATGGCAGACGTAGTGATCATCGGATCCGGCCTCGCAGGTTTGGTGGCCGCCCATGTGGCAGCAGAGCGTGGGCGCACGGTGATCCTGCTGGATCAAGAGGGGCCGCAATCGCTTGGTGGGCAGGCCTTCTGGAGCCTTGGTGGTCTCTTCATGGTCGACACCCCCGAACAGCGCCGCTTTGGCGTGCGTGATAGCCTAGAGCTGGCCCGCGCTGATTGGATGGGCTCTGCCCAGTTTGATCGCCCTGAAGATGCCAACCCCAAGAAAGTCGCTGAAGCATACCTGAACTTCGCCTCAGGCCGTATGCGCCCTTGGTTGCATAAGCTTGGCATGCGCTGGTTTCCTGCCGTGGGCTGGGCAGAACGCGGCGGAGAGAAGGCGAACGGCCATGGCAATTCGGTGCCGCGCTTTCACGTCACCTGGGGCACAGGCCCGGGGGTTGTGAAACCCTTTGCAGATCGGGTGCTCGCCGCGGCAGATGACGGAAAAATCACCCTGAAGTTCCGTCATCAAGTCAAAGGCTTGATCGTGGAAAACGGCACGGTTGTGGGCGTGCAGGGCAATATCCTTGCAGATGATCCCGCAGATCGCGGCAAGCCCACCAATCGCACCATCATTGATAGCTTCGAATTGCGTGCCCCCAATGTCATCGTCACCAGCGGCGGCATTGGCGGTGATCACGATATGGTGCGCCAATATTGGCCCACAGACCGCCTTGGCCCAGCCCCTGAAAAGATGGTGGCGGGCGTGCCCAATTATGTTGACGGCCAAATGCAACGTGTCGCCGAAGCGGCTGGCGCGGGGCTGATCAATGCAGATCGCATGTGGCATTACACCGAAGGTCTGCAAAACTGGGATTCCATCTGGCCCAACCACGGCATTCGCATCCTTCCGGGCCCGTCTTCGATTTGGCTGGATGGCAATGGCGACCGGATGGAAGCTCCCTACATGCCGGGGTTTGACACCTTGGGCACCCTGAAACGCATTCTCTCGACAGGCCATGAACACAGTTGGTTCATCCTGACGCAAAAGATCATCGAGAAGGAATTTGCCCTTTCTGGCAGCGAACAAAACCCAGACCTGACAGATGGAAATCTCTTGTCTGTTGTGGCGTCGCGCTTGCTGAACAAGGGCGCGCCTGCACCTGTCGAAGCCTTCAAAGAACACGGCGCCGATTTCGTTGTGGCTAATGATCTGGAAACCCTCGTCAGTGAAATGAATGCGCTGATGCCACAGGCGCCCGTGTCGCTAGATCACATCCGCACCCAGATCGAAGCACGCGATGGGCAGCTGACCAATAAGTTTGCTAAAGACGCGCAGATCAACGCCATTCGCGAAGCGCGCAATTATCTGGGCGACAAGCTGATCCGCACGGCTAAACCCCATCCGATCTTAGATGCCAAGAATGGCCCGCTGATCGCCGTGCGCCTAAATGTGCTAACGCGCAAATCCTTGGGCGGTTTGCACACCGATCTGCAATCGCGCGTATTGCGCGCAGATGGTAGTGTGTTTGACGGGTTGCTCGCAGCAGGTGAGGTCGCCGGTTTCGGGGGCGGCGGCTACCACGGCTACAACGCGCTCGAAGGCACCTTCTTGGGTGGGTGTATCTTTTCAGGCCGCGCCGCAGGGCGCAGCGTGTGATTGACTTCGCTTGATCCAGCGACCAGACCAAAGACATGCATATTCTGATCGGTCTGCTTCTGGCTTTTGTTTTGATCGCGATTTTCTCAAATCGCAAAACGCGGGGTTGCCGTTGGCGACTGGATCGCGCGCGCAATGAAAATGGCCAGCAGTTTCACATCTGCATGGCCTGTGGCGCGCAGTGTTTTACCAAAGACAGCACGCCGCCAAAAACCTGCCTACGCCCTGATCCGAAGGAGGGCGACGGGCAGGAAAGCGCGAAATGATCATTTCAGCGATTCAAATGTACCAATTGCCACATTTCCAAAAGATTTACGCAAAGGCCGCTTCTAGGGCGATTTCCACCATATCTCCAAAAGACCGCTCGCGCTGATCGCTGGGCAGGGCATCGCCGGTTAGCAGGTGATCAGAGACCGTCAAAACCGCCAATGCGCGGCAGTTGTGGCGCGCGGCGAGGTTGTACAATTCCGCGGCTTCCATCTCGACCCCAAGAATGCCGTGACGCACCATTTGTTCATTTAAATCAGGGCGTTCGTCGTAAAAGACATCACTCGAATAGATGCCGCCCACATGGGTTTTTGTGCCTTTTTGCGCTGCCGCATCCGCCGCGGCCCGCAGCAAATCATAGTCTGCGCAGGGGGCGAAATTGATCTCTTTGAAGATGCCGCTTGAGGGTGTGTTCAATGACGTTGCGGTCATCGCCAAAATCACGTCGCGCACATCCACTTTTTTCTGCATGCCGCCACAAGAACCAATACGAATCAATGTCTTAGCGCCATAATCCTTGATCAGCTCGTTCACATAGATCGACAGGCTTGGCATGCCCATGCCGGATCCGTGGATCGTGACAGGGTTGCCCTTCCATGTGCCGGTGAAGCCCAGCATCCCTCTGACTTCATTGACTAATTTCACATCTTCTAAAAAAGTTTCTGCCGCCCATTTTGCGCGGTACGGATCACCCGGCAACAAAACGGTTTCAGCAATATCTTCGGGTTTGGCGCCAATATGAATGGTCATGTGGTATCTCTTTGTCTGTTTCCCTTAACAGACGCCCAGACGCCAAAAGGCGCAAGCCCAAAAGTATTGAGCTTACGCCAGAGGAGTCACTTCGAAAGTGTCTATTCCGCTGCCACCAAAGCCGGATCGGCCAAGATAACAATGTCTTGCATGATGGTGTTTAGTTCAAAATCTTTCGGCGTATAGACGCGAGCGACACCCATCGCCTTTAGACGTTCTGCATCAGCATCAGGGATAATTCCCCCAACGATAACAGGGGTTTGCGAAAGGCCTGCGTCATGCATGCGCTGCATCAGCTCTTCGACCAAGGGCACGTGAGACCCGGAGAGGATCGACAATCCCACCACATGCGCCGCATCTTTTTTGGCCTTTGAAACGATCTCTTCGGGGGTCAGGCGGATGCCATCATAGGTGATATCCATCCCACAATCGCGCGCACGGAAGGCGATTTGTTCAGCACCATTAGAGTGCCCATCCAATCCTGGTTTACCGATCACGAATTTCAGACGACGTCCCAATTTGTCGCTGACCAAATCAACGGCATTCCGCAGATCGTCCAATCCTTCGGTTTTGTTCGAAGGGTTACCCGAAACCCCTGTCGGCCCACGATATTCCCCAAAAACAGCGCGCATCTGCGCGGCCCATTCTCCGGTGGTCACGCCCGCTTTCGCGGCCTTGATCGATGCTGGCATGATATTGTCGCCAGCGCTTGCGGCGGCGCGTAGCTCTGCCAAGGCAGCCTCAACCACCGTAGCATCGCGCGCGTCGCGCCATTCTTTAACGCGTTGAATTTGTTCGTTTTCCACGGCCGGATCGACAACCATGATACCGCCGTCACCGGTCATCAATGGTGAGACCTCGCCTTGCTGCCATTTGTTCACGCCAACTACGACAGTCTCGCCGGCTTCAATGCGGTTCAGGCGTTCTGCGTTGGATTCAACCAAACGGCCTTTCATATAATCGATCGCGCCAATCGCGCCGTCCATCGTTTCAAGTGTCGCCAATTCATGGCGTGCGGCCTCTTTTAGCTCCGCCACCTTTCGATCCACTGCGGGGTTGCCATCAAACAGGTCGTCATACTCCAATAGGTCCGTTTCATAGGCCATGATCTGCTGCATCCGCATAGACCATTGCTGATCCCATGGGCGTGGCAAGCCAAGCGCTTCGTTCCAAGCTGGCAACTGTACCGCGCGCGCGCGAGCCTTTTTCGACAAGGTCACCGCCAACATCTCGATCAAGATGCGGTAAACGTTGTTCTCTGGCTGTTGTTCCGTCAGTCCAAGAGAGTTCACCTGTACCCCATAGCGAAACCGGCGAAACTTAGGGTTTTCAACACCATAGCGGGTTTGCAGAATTTCATCCCACAGGTCCACAAAGGCGCGCATCTTGCACATCTCGGTCACAAAACGAATGCCTGCATTCACAAAGAACGAAATACGCCCGCATAGGGCAGGGAAGTCTTCAGCCGGAACGCGTGGCTGCAGCTCGTCCAAAACAGCAATGGCAGTCGCCAACGCGAAGGAGAGCTCTTGCTCTGGCGTCGCGCCTGCCTCTTGCAGGTGATAGGAGCAGACATTCATGGGGTTCCATTTTGGCACATGCGTATAACAATACTCGGCCACGTCCCCGATCATTTTAAGGCTTGGCTTTGGCGGGCACACATATGTGCCGCGGCTCAGGTATTCTTTGATCAGATCGTTCTGAACGGTGCCCTGTAGCTTTGAAACATCCGCACCCTGTTCTTCAGCCACCGCAATATAGAGTGACAACAACCAAGGCGCAGTGGCGTTGATCGTCATGGATGTATTCATTTGTTCAAGCGGGATTTGATCGAACAATGCGCGCATATCACCGAGGTGACATACAGGCACACCCACTTTCCCAACCTCACCACGTGCAAGAACGTGGTCGCTGTCATAGCCCGTTTGGGTCGGCAGATCGAATGCGACCGAGAGGCCAGTCTGACCTTTCTCTAGGTTAGAGCGGTAGAGAGCATTCGAGGCTTTGGCTGTAGAATGGCCCGCATAAGTGCGGATAAGCCATGGGCGGTCTTTTTCTTGCTGAGACATGAGAACCTCGAAAACCTTAGGGTAATAATATTTCGCTTAACTCCTGAATAGAGGCAGTTTACCCCCTTTGTCAATTCGCTGCGACGCGGCGTTTACTGTTCGATTCAGTCGAATTTGGGTGTTTTTAGTCGTGTTTGTTGTCTATTTTTATTGAATTTGGGCAGTATTTTTATCTTTTGGGTAGCGTATTTCTACCTATTTTCTGTAAAAATAGTTTTTTAACAGTGAGTTAGGGTGGATTTTTGATCGGACTTTGGTTTTTCTGCGATTGCAGGGTTATAAAATTACTCAAATTTGGTAAATAATGTTGAAATCGTGCGCGACAGATTCTATCGGTTGTTGCAGAAAGCGATTCTGCATCGCGGCAAAACAACCCCGGAGGCTGCAATGGCACTCGATACAAACACATCATTGGCGTCTTACGACGCACCAGAAAAAGATCTTTATGAACTGGGCGAAATGCCTCCGATGGGGCATGTTCCGAAGCAAATGTATGCTTGGGCAATCCGTCGCGAGCGTCATGGCGAGCCGGATAAGTCATTTCAGGTCGAAGTGGTGGATACGCCAAAGCTAGATAGCAACGAGGTTCTTGTTCTCGTGATGGCAGCGGGCGTGAACTACAATGGTGTTTGGGCAGGCTTGGGGGTTCCAATCAGCCCGTTTGATGGCCATGGCGAACCCTATCACATCGCGGGTTCCGATGCTTCTGGCATCATCTGGGCCGTTGGTGACAAGGTGAAGAACTGGAAAGTGGGCGACGAGGTTGTCATTCACTGTAACCAAGATGATGGCGATGATGAGGAATGTAACGGTGGTGATCCGATGTATTCCAACTCTCAGCGTATCTGGGGTTACGAAACACCGGACGGATCTTTTGCGCAGTTTACACGCGTTCAAGCGCAACAGCTTTTGCGCCGCCCAAAACACCTAACTTGGGAAGAAGCGGCTTGCTACACTCTGACGCTCGCAACGGCTTACCGCATGCTGTTCGGCCACCCGCCACACGAGTTGAAACCAGGTATGAACGTTCTGGTTTGGGGCGCTTCAGGTGGTCTGGGTACATATGCGATCCAGTTGATCAAAGCCGCAGGAGCGAATGCGATCGGCGTGATCTCGGATGAAAGCAAGCGTGACTTTGTGATGGGGCTTGGCGCGAAGGGCGTGATCAACCGCAAAGACTTTACGTGCTGGGGGCAACTGCCAACGGTGAACACGCCTGAATATGATGCGTGGTTCAAAGAGGCGCGTCGTTTCGGCAAGGCGATTTGGGATGTCACCGGCAAAGGCAATAACGTTGATATCGTGTTCGAACACCCGGGTGAAAGCACATTCCCTGTGTCTAACTTGGTGTGTAAAAAAGGCGGCATGGTTGTGATCTGCGCGGGTACGACAGGGTTCAACCTTACGTTTGATGTGCGTTACACATGGATGCACCAGAAACGTTTGCAAGGCAGCCACTTTGCGCACCTAAAGCAGGCGGCGGCGGCGAACCAGATGATGATCGAAAAGCGTATTCATCCGTTCCTGTCCGAGACTTTCTCTTGGGATGAGATCCCAGATGCGCATATGAAAATGCTGCGCAATGAGCACCTGCCAGGCAATATGTCTGTTCTCGTTCAGTCCCCGAAAAAGGGCCTGTCAACGTTGCAAGAAGTTCTCGACGCGGGGAAGTAAGTTAAAACTTTCCAAATTACTGGCCGCTCACAGGGGGAACTCTGTGGGCGGTTTACGTTTGAGAAACGGTTTCACTGATAATTTCATGCCACGTTGGCCGAAAAAATGCAGAAGCGTTTCCTGGCCCAGAGAGTGCGCCGTTTGCTTGACGCATCCTTTGGCGTGTCGGCACAACTCGAGGGCTGAGATGACATATAGCTGGATACTGGAGGTCCTTTCGGACCTTAAAACCTTTTCAGATGCGAATGGGATGCACCGTTTGTCTAAAGAACTTGATGAAGCGCGATTAATGGCTGCGGTAGAAATTGCCCATCTATCTGGGATTGACCAAGAGGAAGAGGCGCAATCAGCGTCGTCCCCAAAACAACTGCAATAGCCCGCGTTGCAGAGATAACAGCGATTGCCGCTGGCGCTTTTTAAGGGGCGGATGTAGGGTCGCCACATGACCTCGACGGCGCTCACTTTATCGCATGATCAGGCGGAAGCCTTTGACCAAATTTCCGCAACGCTTAAGGCGGCTGGGGTCGATCTGGACAATGGCGTTTTGCTGCCCCCCAAAGAAACACATACCTCGGTTGCGGCCGTTATGGGGAAGGCGGGTTCTGGTAAGACCATGCTGTTGGCGGAACTGGTGAAAGCCCTGAAAGAGGCAGGCGTTTCTATTGTATCCGGCGATTATGAAAGCAAAAAAGCGCTGGATAAGCGCACACTTGCGATTTTGGCCCCAACGAACAAAGCAGCCAGTGTTTTGCGCAACCGCGGCGTGCCAGCAACGACCATTCACCGTATTCTGTACAGCCCAGTCTACGATCCTGAATATGAAAAGATTGCTGAGTGGCTTGCCGAAAATGGCGAACGCCCCGAGATCGAAGGGCTGACGGATGAAGCACTGGATCGCGCGTATCAGTTTTACCAAACCCACAAATCCATTCCGGGGGCTTTGGCTGCGGCTGGATTGCGCGGTTCAGATTTTATCACTGGTTGGAAGCGCCGTGATGAAGGCTTGGATATTGGCTTCGTGGATGAATCCTCCATGTTGGATGATCGTCAGTTCGAAGACCTAAAAGAGATCTTCCCAACCCTGCTAGTGTTCGGTGACCCCGCGCAGCTCGCTCCGGTGAACCAGTCGGGTTCTATGGTGTTTGATAAGCTGCCAGAGAAAGCCAAGTTCGAACTCAGCCGCATTCACCGCCAAGAGGCTGATAACCCTATTCTGGATCTGGCGCATGCTTTGGCGGATCCACAGCTGAGCTTCGAAGATTTCGAGCGCATGATCGAACAAAAGGCCCGCGAAGATGAGCGGGTGGTTTGGGCGCAGCGGGTTGAGGTCGACCTGATGGCGCGCTCTCCTGTTTTGGTATGGCGTAATGCAACCCGCGTGCGACTGATCAATGCGTTTCGGCATGTCCATGGCGCACCTGATGACGAATTGCTGGAAGGTGAGCCACTGATTTGCGACGGGATCGAGTTGCCTCAACGCCACCGTAAAAAACGCCTCGATCTCGAGGCGCGTGGCCTGATCAAAGGCGCGCAAGTCGTGTATTTGGGGCCGGGTCGCAAGCCGGGATTTTCTCGACTTCATGTGATGGGCGCAGAAGATCCGCAGGTGTCCGCCGCGTCGATTGTGAAAATCGAAATGCCCGATGAAGAAGAACCGTTTATCCCCTTCGCAGCGCGTATGGGCGCCGCTTTTCTGCACGGCGCGGCTGTGACCATTCATAAGGCGCAGGGCTCGCAATGGGAGAACGTGCAAGTGTTCGGCCCCGATCTCTACGCCGCAGCGCGTATGGGGCGTGTGGAAGCTGGGCAACCGCTTTGGAAACGCTTGGCATATGTGGCCATCACGCGATCACAAGAGCGCTTGTTTTGGGTTGTGCGCAACCGATTGGCGAAACCCACAGGGCCTCTGCAAATTGACGATCTAAAAGGGCCGGCAGCGCCTTTGACACTTGAGGAACAGTCATGAAAACTATCATCATTACGGGTGCAAGTTCAGGTATTGGGCGCGCAACAGCGCATGCGTTTTTGGAGCAGGGCTGGACGGTTGGCTTGATCGCGCGCCGCGGTGATCTCCTCACAGAATTGGCGCAGCAGTATTCAAACGCGATGGCTTTGCCTGTTGATGTGACGGATGCGGCCGGCATGGAGGCCGCCTTTGCAAAGTTTGTCGCGAAAGTTGGGCGTCTGGATGCGCTGTTTAACAATGCGGGTATCTTTGGTCCAACGGCGACCATTGATCAGGTCGATATCGACGATTTTGATAACGTGCTGAACGTGAATATCCGCGGCATGTTTATTGCAGCGCGTTTGGCGTTTAAGCATATGAAAGCGCAATCTCCGATGGGGGGGCGTATCATCAACAATGGCTCGTTGTCGGCCCATAGTCCGCGCGCAGAGTCTGTGTGTTACACAACCAGCAAACACGCGATCAGCGGTTTGACCCGTAGCCTTTCATTGGATGGGCGGGCTTTTGACATCACATGCGGTCAAATCGATATCGGCAATGCCGAAACAGAGCTGGTTGCTGATCTGAACGCCCGCATTAAGGCCGAAGACCCTAACGCGGACTTGATGCCGATGATGGATGTGCAAGATGCGGCGCGTCTGGTGCTGCATATGGCGGAACTGCCGCCCGGCGCGAATGTGCATAATATTACGGTGATGGCGAGCAAGATGCCATTCGTAGGGCGCGGTTAAAGCCGTTAAGCGCCCTGACGGACATAGCGGAAGAAGGCTGAGGCACCCCAGCCTGCGATGACTGCAATGGCCAAGGAAAGCAGGCCATAGACCAAAGGTTGCTGGCGCGACAGGTTGAACAAGAACCGCTCCAGTCCAACTTTTCGTACGGCGATCTGAGTTTTGTAGGACGAGATCACCTCGCCGCCGCGCGTTAGGAAAACGCGTGTTTGATAATCGCCCTCTGTCAGGTTGGCCGGCATCGAAATCGACGTGCGAAACAAGGTTTCTTGGTCAAGCTCTACAGTGTTTTCATGCAAGGCATACAAGCCATTGTCGGTGCGAATACGGGCCACGGCGGTTGCAAAGTCCGCGCCGTTCTCGTGGGTTTCTTGGGCGTTGACCGATGTAATGGCTTTGCCCACAGAAATGCGATGGGTTGTATCTGCCTCAGCACTTAGGACCTCTGACAAGGGGCCAGTTGTTGCAACGGCATAAAAGCTTGGCGCGCTGTCGATTGTCACGCTTTCGGTGTTGACCCAAATGCCAAACCGTTTGGCTTTGCGGCGCACTGTAATGGGTTCGCTCGGGCCGGATACGGCAACCACAACTTCTAGCGGTGCGCCATCTGGGATAGGGTCTTCGCGTTTTACGGCGCCGAAAACTAAGATTTCAGAGCCATCAAAGTTGGCTGTAATGGCGACACGGTTTTGGCTGAGGCCCAGCACAACCTGTTCATTTGCGTGCAGGGGCAGGGCGAAGCAGATCAACAGCAAGGCAAGACGCAGCATCTTAGTGTCCTCCTGCCGCGCCAAGCGAATATAGCTCGCTTGGCATGATCAGCAAATCGAGCGCCAGTTTAAAGCAAACGCCCATCACCATGAGCGCCAGCAAAATACGTAGCTGTTCGGCTTTCAAACGTGTGCCGATGATCGCGCCAAATTGGGCGCCAACCACTCCGCCAACAAGCAGCAACACGGCCAAAGCCATATCGACGGTATAGTTGGTGGTGGCGTGCAGTAGGGTTGTGAAGGCGGTGACAAAGATGATCTGAAATAGGGATGTGCCCACAACCACTTTGGTTGGCATGCCCAGCAGATAGATCATGGCAGGCACCATGATAAAGCCGCCGCCGACGCCCATGATCGCAGATAGAATACCGACGAAGACACCGACCAAAATTGGCGGAATGACAGAGATATAGAGCCCAGACACACGGAAGCGCATTTTGAACGGTAGCCCATGCACCCAATTGTGGTTTTTGCGCTTAACGGGTGCAGATGCACGTTTGGATCGGCGGATCGCATTTAGGCTTTCAACGAACATCAAGGTGCCGATGATGCCAAGGAAAACGACGTAGCATAGCTTCACCAGTAGATCGACTTGGCCCAAGGATTTCAGATAGTTAAACAGCACCACGCCGATGGCTGCTCCGGTGAGACCGCCGATCAGCAAGACCGTGCCCATCCTAAGATCAACGGTCTTTCGCTTGAAATGCGCGAGCACACCCGAAAAGGATGACGCGACAATTTGGTTCGCTTCGGTCGCCACGGCGACAGCGGGTGGAATGCCAATGAAAAACAGTAGGGGCGTCATCAGAAAGCCGCCGCCAACGCCAAACATTCCCGAGAGCACACCCACTAAACCGCCTAGCCCCAGCAAGAGGAAAGCGTTCACAGAAACTTCGGCAATCGGGAGATATATCTGCATGGGCTCAGATAGATAGAAAATGGTTCCGAATGCAAGCGGGCCACCTCATTTGGTGGCCCGTTTTACGTGTTTTTTTGTGAACTGGACTTATCGTTCTTTCACATATGGCTCGCCACCGGCTCTAGGCGGGATTGCGCGGCCCACAAAGCCCGCCAAGATGACCACTGTTAGGATGAAGGGCAGGGCCTCCATGAACTGCACGGGAATCACCACACCGCCCAAATCGATGCTTTGGAAGCGCACGGCGATGGCCTGAAGGAAGCCAAACAACAGGCAGGCATATAGCGCATGCCAAGGACGCCATTTGGCGAAGATCAAGGCGGCCAGCGCGATGAAGCCACGCCCTGCTGTCATTTCCTTGATGAAGCCGGCTTGTAGGCCAGTTGCTAGATACGCCCCAGCGACGCCACATAGGATGCCGCAGATCGCAACAGCTGCAAACCGCAGGCGCACAACTGATACGCCTGCCGTGTCCACCGAGGCAGGGTTTTCGCCCACAGCCCGCAGGCGCAGACCAAAACGTGTTCGGTACAAAATCCACCAAGTGATCGGGACAAGTGCGACCGCAACATAAACAAGTAAGCTGTGGCCCGAAATCAGTTCTTTATAGGTGGGTCCGAACAGCGGGATGCTTTCGAACATATCCGCAAATGGCAGATTGATTGGGGACAGGCGTCCCTCGCCAGACAGTGCCGGGGTGCGTCCGCCTTGTTTGAACCAGTTTTGCGCGATCAACACCGTTAAGCCTGAGGCCAGCATGTTGATTGCCACGCCTGAAATGAGTTGATTGCCACGGAAGGTGATCGAGGCGATCCCATGGATCGCTGACAACATCAGCGAGGCCCCGATGCCGGCCAGAAGACCAACCCAAACGCTGCCACTGACGGCTGCAAAAGCGCCCGCTGCAAAGGCGGCGACCAGCATTTTGCCCTCAAGGCCAATGTCAAAAATACCGGCCCGTTCAGAATAAAGACCAGCCAAACAAGCCAGAAGCAAAGGAATGGCCAAACGCACAGAGCTGTCTAGGATTTGTAGAAGGGTCACAAGATCCATTACGAAGCCTCCTTTTTACCGATGATGAGGAAAAGACGCTCGAGCGGCATCCGCACCATATTGTCCAAGGCGCCGGTGAACAGGATTACGAGGGCTTGGATCACGGTGATCAACTCACGCGGAATGCTTGTCCAAAGCGCGAGTTCCGCGCCACCTTGAGCAAGGAAGCCAAACAGCAAGGCTGCCATCAAAATCCCAATGGGGTGGTTACGGCCCATCAAGGCCACGGCAATGCCCACGAAGCCCGCGCCTTCGGTGGAGTTTAGGATCAAACGTTCGGTTTCGCCCATGGTGGTGTTTACCGACATCATGCCCGCCAAAGCCCCTGATAGAAGCATTGCGACAACCGTGATCCTAAGCGGCGAGATGCCTGCATATTTCGCGGCGGTTTCGGATTTACCGAAGCTGCGGATGTCATATCCCAAACGGGTGCGCCAAATCAGAAGCCACACAAACACGCAGGCCAGAAGCGCCAAGAAGAATGTCACATTGGCAGGAGCGCCACGGAACATGCGGGAGCCTTCTGGTGCGAACATCTCGTGGAAGTTGGGCAAGTGAACCGCTTCTGGGAAGGCCGCAGAGGCTGTGTCCATGGACCCCGTAGGGCGCAGGACTTCTACAAGCAAATAGCCCAACACGGAAAAGGCGATGTAGTTGAACATGATTGTGGTGATCACAACGTGGCTGCCGCGTTTGGCCTGCAAGTAAGCCGGAATAAAGGCCCATGCTGCGCCAAACAGGGCCGCGCCTGTGGATGCGCCTACAATCGCAAGGCTCCAATGTGGCCAAGGGATGTAAAGGCAAACAAGCGCAACACCCACACCACCGATCATCGCCTGACCTTCGCCACCAATGTTAAACAGGCGCGCATGGAAAGCGACCGCAACGGCGAGGCCGGTAAAGATGTAGTTGGTGGTGTAATAAAGCGTATACCCCCAACCTGCGCTGCGTTTCAGCGCACCATCCACCATCAGGTTAAAGGCCTCGATAGGATTTTCCCCAATACCCAGAATGACCAGCGCACTAAAGAAGGCCGCAAGAGCCAAGCTTAACAAAGGAACAAGCAGAGCATCTGCCCAGAGTGGCATTTTCCCCATTACGACGCCTCCTCGGTTACGCCAGCCATCAACAGGCCAAGTTCTTTTTCATTTGTTTCCGCCGCAACACGTTCGCCCATGATATGGCCGTCAAACATCACCGCAACGCGATCTGACAGAGACAAGATCTCCTCAAGTTCAACACTTACCAGCAAGATCGCCTTGCCTTGATCACGTAGCTTGATGATTTGATCATGAATGAACTCAATTGCGCCAATGTCTACGCCGCGCGTAGGTTGACCGATCAAAAGCAAATCTGGATTGCGTTCAATCTCGCGTGCCACAACGATCTTTTGTTGGTTGCCGCCAGAGAAGTTCTTTGCTGCCAGTTGCGGATCAGGTGGACGTACGTCAAAGCGCTGCATTTGATCCGTGGCTTTGGCCAGAATGCCTTTGTTATCCATGAAAATACCGGCCTGATATTCTGGTTCATGGTGATAGCCAAAGACTGTGTTTTCCCAGGCGCTGAAATCCATGATCAGCCCTTCGCGTTGGCGATCTTCTGGCACATGGGCGATCCCCGCATGACGTCGGGACATACCGTCGGCGCCTTTGCCCCGTAAAGGCAGCTCGGTGCCGTTCACGCGAATGGTGCCTGTGGCTTCAGCAAAACCGCCCAAAACTTCAAGCAATTCGGACTGACCATTACCGGCAACTCCTGCAATGCCGAGGATTTCTCCAGCGCGGACTTGCAGATCAATACCTTTGACGCGCGTTACGCCCTTGTCGTCTACAACTTGCAGGTTCTCGATCTCTAGGATCGTGTCGCCCAGCGTGGCGGCTTCTTTGTCGACTTGCAGGAGAACCTTGCGGCCCACCATCAATTCAGCCAAGCCTTCTGGGCTGGTGTCTGCGGTCTGTACTGTGGCGGTCATTTCGCCGCGGCGCATCACGCTGACAGTATCTGTGTATTCCATGATCTCGCGCAGTTTATGCGTGATCAGAATGATGGTTTTTCCCTCGCTGCGCAGGCGATCCAAAATGCGGAACAGCTGATCTGCTTCCGCTGGGGTCAGAACGCCGGTTGGCTCATCCAAGATCAGAATATCGGCGCGGCGGTACAGTGCCTTTAGGATCTCAACGCGTTGTTGATGACCCACGCTTAGGTTTTCGATCAACGCATCCGGATCAACGTTCAGCTCGTATTCTTTCGCAAGCTGCGTCAGCTCTTTGCGTGCTTTGGACAGGGAAGGGCGCAACAGCGCGCCGTCTTCTGCGCCGAGAATGATATTCTCGAGCACAGTGAAATTCTCAACCAGTTTAAAGTGCTGGAACACCATGCCAATCCCCGCGGCAATCGCCGCTTGGCTATCGGGAATTAGGGTCTTTGTGCCATGAATGAAAATCTCGCCTTTGTCAGCTTTGTAGAACCCGTAAAGGATTGACATCAAAGTCGACTTTCCCGCGCCGTTCTCTCCGATAATACCGTGGATCGTTCCCGGTCGAACTGAAATCGAGATATCTTTGTTGGCTTGAACGGGGCCAAAGGCTTTGGAAATTCCTTTTAGCTCTAAAGCCAAAGGGGCGTCAGCGGGAAGGGCGGCCATTGCTGGCCGCCCTGTATTCGGCGTTTCACTCATGTGTGGATCAGAAGTCCAGAACTGAGCAAGCTTCTGCGTCAGCGTAGTTTTCTACGACAACATCACCCGCGATGATTGCGGCAGATGCTGCGTCAACCGCGGCTGTCATTTCCGCTGTTACGATAGGCGCGTTGTTGTCGTCCATCGCAACGCCAACACCTTCGGCTGCCAGGTTCAGGTTTTTAAAGCCTGTTTCCAGATCTGCACCAGCTGTCAAAGCGTTGTAAACCGCAACGTCTACGCGCTTCAGCATGGATGTTAGAACTTTGCCTGGGTGCAGGTGGTTCTGGTTGGAGTCAACGCCGATAGACAGGATGCCTTCGTCCGCTGCGACTTGCAGAACACCAACACCAGTACCGCCGGCTGCTGCGAAGATAACGTCCGCACCGCCAGAGATTTGCGCTTTGGTCAGCTCGCCGCCTTTTACAGGGTCGTTCCATGCTTCAGGTGTGGAACCTGTCATGTTGGAAATCACGGTCGCATCTGGGTTCACAGACTTCACGCCTTGCGCATAGCCACACGCGAATTTGCGGATCAGAGGGATGTCCATGCCGCCGATAAAGCCAACAGTACCGGATTCAGACGCTTCTGCGGCCATGACGCCCGCCAGATAAGAGCCTTCGTGCTCAGCAAAGCTGATTGTCAGAACGTTTGGCAGGTTCGCCCAACCGTCGATGTTCACGAATTTTGTGTCAGGGTAGTCTGGCGCAACGGTTTCGATTGGCGTTGTCATGGCAAAGCCCATGGTCACAATCGGGTTTGCACCCGCTTCTGCAAAGCGGCGCAGTGCTTGTTCACGCTGTGCTTCGGATTGCAGTTCGATTTCCAGATACTTGCCACCGGTTTCTTCGGCCCAACGCTGCGCGCCGTTATAGCCCGCTTCGTTAAAAGATTTGTCGAACTTACCGCCAAGGTCAAAGATTACGGCAGGCTCTGCAGCGGCTGCACCAGCGGTCATCGCGATGGCAGCGGCAGCGCCCATCAATGTTTTCATCAGGGTCATTTTTGTCTCCCAAGGTTTATTTGGCCCAGCCTATCCCTCACGCTGGGTTGCGATCATTTTTGATCAATGTGCAAATTTGGCCGGAGTGACACGGGAGGGTCAACCGGTTTTTTGACCAATTGGGCGAGTTTTGCCTAAGGAATGGGCAGCTAAATTAGGTTTCGGGTAAGGATTAGGGCATCCGCAGCGGGGCCCTCTGGGCGTGGGTAATAGGATTTGCGCACAGAGGTCTGGTCATATCCATCTGAAATATAAAGATTAATCGCTGGGGCGTTGTCCTGTGCAACTTCTAAGAAGCACTGTGATGCACCGCGTTTTAACGCTTCTTGATGATATGCGGTCAGCAGAGTTTGCCCAATCCCTTGGCGCTGAAAATTTGGGAGAACAGCGATTGTAAGCAGCTCACTTTCGCCGGCGATGGCACGCCCAAAGGCAAAGCCTTTTGAGTCGCCGACGCAAAAGCAGAACTTTTGATCCAGAAGCGCACGAAATTCTTGCGATTCCCATGGGCGAGAATCGGTGAAGGCTGCTTTGTGTATGGCGGCCAGCGCGTCAGGGGTCATAGGATCTTGGGGGGCAGGTCGCGTGATGGAGCCGCGTCGGCAGCGCGAATATACATCGGAGCAGGGCGGCTGGCCTCGGTTGACTGCGCCGCGCGCTTAGCGATGTTTTCAGCTAAAATGCGCGCTGATGGCGGCATGACAATCGGGCGGTCTGTGTCGAATGGGCCCTGCGTTAGAAACGGCGCCTGTGCACGGTCATCTACGTAGACTTGGTCGCGCGGGGCAGGGACAATACCAACCGCGTTATCATCTGCGCCCAGCAGGCTTGCTTGGAACGTAGACACCCCAACCGCTGGAATGCCCAGCCCCAAGGCCAATCCACGCGCGGCAGATACGGAAATGCGAATACCGGTGAAGTTACCAGGCCCAATGCCAACACCAATTTTGGTTAAATCGGACCAAGCCACATCATGGCGTTGCAACAGCCCCTCGAGCAAAGGCATCAAGGCTTCGGCCTGTCCGCGTGTCATGTCTTGTTGAAGGCTTTCAACAATCTCATCACCACGCAGCAAAGCGGCCGCGCAATGCGCGGCCGATGTGTCAAACCCAAGAACGAACGGTTTACATGTCAACCGGACGTACCTCTGTGACTTCAGGGATGTAATGGCGCAGCAAGTTTTCGATGCCCATTTTCAGGGTCACTGTCGAAGACGGGCAGCCCGCGCAAGCGCCTTGCATGTGCAGATACACAACGCCGCGCTCGAAGCCGTGGAACGTAATATCGCCACCATCTTGCGCAACGGCAGGGCGTACGCGTGTGTCCAGCAGTTCTTTGATCTGGTCTACGATTTCACCATCTTCGCCGTCATGTGCCGCGTGGCCAGAAGGCGCAGTTGCTTCGCTTGCCAGAACCGGCTTGCCGGATTGGAAATGCTCCATGATTACGCCCAAGATGGACGGTTTCATGTGATCCCACTCAACGCCATCTGCTTTGGTGACAGTCACGAAGTCATGGCCGAAGAACACGCCGGTGACGCCTTCGATGCCGAAAATGCTCGACGCCAGCGGGGAGTTTTCCGCGCTGCTTGAACTTGGGAAATCCGCTGTGCCCGCTGACAATACCGTTTGTCCTGGCAAAAACTTCAGCGTTGCAGGGTTCGGAGTAGATTCAGTTTGAATAAACATCAGCAGGCCTTTCATGTCTGACCATGGATATGCGACCCGCGAGGCGGGCTGTCAAGGTTTAGAATAGTTCTAAGACTTATGAAGGCCTAAGGAAAGCCTTATGTGATAGCCTCTAGGCGTTCTTTTGAAAGATCACCTGGCACAATGGTTACGGGAATCGGGAAGGATCCAGCATTGCGCGCCATCTGCGAGACAAGCGGACCGGGGCCGGATTTATCGGTGCCAGCCCCGAGAACCAAAACGCCAACTTCTGCGTCTTCTTGGATTTGCGCCAAAATTTCAGTCAGCGGTTCGCCTTCACGGATCACCAATTCAGGGTCCACATTCTGGCGGTCTCTCATCCACTTGGCGAAGACTTCGAAATGCACTTCGATCCGCTCACGCGCTTCTTGGCGCATGATGTCGCCCACACCAATCCAGTGATTGAATTCTTCCGGAGGGATTACAGCCACGATTTCAACACCGCCGCCCGTATTCGCAGCCCGCATCGCTGCAAACCGCATGGCATTCAGACATTCTCTGCTGTCATCCAGCACGACCATAAACTTGCGCATGATATCGCCTCCTGAGATGCATCATGGCGTATGCTGTAACAGAGGGCAACGATTGAAATAAGTCAGCCCTTAAAAACAGAAATTGCCCAAGAGCGAGGCTCTGAGGCAGACACTTCTGAAATATAAATCGGCCGAAGCCAAAAGGTCTTAAGCGGCTTGAACTCGGGGAAGGCAAGCCAGCGGGTTTGTCACGATCAAGCGACAACCTTAACGTGAAGGAGAATTGTTTCAGGATTACGACAGCCCGAAGGATCGCAATAAAAAGGGCGCAGAAACCTGCGCCCGATCTATCTAATTCTGGGTATGCGGGGTTACCCGACCATGCCAACGATCTTGTAAGTTTCTTTCAAAATCGGCGTAGCAATATCGCGTGCTTGCGCCGCACCCTTTGCCAAAATCGCATCGATCTGGCTGGTGTCTGCCATTAGGCGCGTCATCTCGGAAGAGATCGGCGACAGTTTTTCGACAGCCAATTCCGCCAACATCGGTTTGAATTCAGAGAATTGCTTGCCACCAACATCTGCCAACACTTGATCGACGCTTTGTTCGTTCAAAGCCGCATAGATATTGACCAAGTTACGCGCCTCTGGGCGATCTTCCAGACCTTTGGCTTCAGAAGGTAGACCCTCTGGGTCTGTTTTGGCTTTGCGGATCTTCTTGGCGATCGTGTCGCTGTCATCACGCAGGTTGATGCGAGACGCATCAGATGGGTCAGACTTGGACATCTTCTTAGAACCATCACGCAAAGACATAACGCGTGTTGCGGTCCCTTCGATCACAGGTTCCGGGATTGGGAAGAAATCAACGCCATAGTCGTGATTGAACTTGGTCGCGATATCGCGTGTCAGTTCAACGTGTTGTTTCTGATCTTCGCCAACCGGCACATGTGTTGCGTGATACAGTAGAATATCAGCAGCCATCAGGGCAGGGTAGGCAAACAGACCCAAAGACGCATTTTGCGAATTCTTACCCGCTTTGTCTTTCCATTGCGTCATACGCTGCATCCAGCCCATGCGGGCGACGCAGTTAAACACCCAACCCAATTGCGCATGTTCTGGCACTTGGGATTGGTTGAACAGAATGGACTTTTCAGGATCAAGGCCAGAGGCGATGTAGCCCGCGCACAGCTCGTACGTCGCGTGGCGTAGTTTTTCTGGGTCTTGCCAGACGGTGATCGCGTGTTGGTCGACCATACAATAGATCGATTGAACACCTGTATCCTGTGTATCCACAAAACGCTTCATCGCGCCGAGGTAATTGCCAAGGGTCAGGCCGCCAGAAGGCTGGATGCCGGAAAAGACCCGAGGGGTAAAAGCAGAGGACGTTTGGACCGCCTCGTTCATATCAGATACTCCGTCTGGAATTTGTTGCCTGCATGGCTTACCCATGCGCTTAAATGCCGTCAAGGAGTGCGCCATGTCAGAGCAGCCCAACACCAGCCCGTTTAACGCCATCCCCCCCGTGATTGCCGCTTTGGCCATTGTGATTATCGGAATCGAAGTTGTGTTCTACTTAGGTAGCACGGGCCTTGTGGGCGGCCCGCAGGCGATTGGTTGGCGCTTGTCTGCGGTGCAAAGCTACGCATTCTCTCCGGATATCTTTGCGTGGATGCTACAAAGCGGAAGTTGGCCTGCCGAGCATCTGCTGCGCACTGTGAGCTATTTGTTTTTGCACGGCGGCTTTACCCATGCGCTGTTTGGCGCTGTGATTGTTTTGGCTTTGGGCAAAATGGTGGGCGAGATTTTTCATCCGCTGGCCGTTGTTGCTGTGTTCTTGATCTCTGGCGCCGCTGGCGCGATCGTTTATACGCTGGTTTGGCCTGATCCAACGACTTTGCTTGGTGCCTATCCTGGGGCTTATGGTTTTATTGGCGCGTATACGTTTCTGATGTGGACGCAATTGCGCATGTTGGGTGAAAACCAAAACAAAGCCTTCACGCTGATCGCAATGCTTTTGGGGATTCAGCTTCTGTTTGGTGCGTTGTTTGGCGGCACGGGCGACTGGCTGGCAGACCTTACCGGGTTTGTTGTAGGCTTCTTGCTGTCGTTTTTGTTTGTGCCAGGTGGCTGGACGCGGCTGCGCGAGATGATGCGGCGCGATTAATACAGGTGGGGAAAGGGCTTTGCCCCTCGCCCTGACGGGCTCACCCCAAGGTATTTCGGTCAAGAAAAAGAATTAGCGTCCTGCGCGTAGGATATCTTTGAGCTTGAAGGCCCCAAGGATCTGGCCTGCGAAGGCATAGCTGGCGCCGCCGAGCACGACCAGACCGGTCAACGCGAGATAGCGAATGTGGTCTGCGAAAAGCGCGGATTGCATGAGCGTAGCGCCAGCGAACAGGGCCGCGCCCATCAGCACGGAAGCGAAACAAATGCGGATGATACGTGTGTTGAAGCGCGTATCGAACCGCGCGACCTCACCAAAAGCGCGGGCTTTGTAGGCAAGGAGCCCGACCATGACCCAGCCAGCGACCGTGGTAGCAATCGCAGGGGCGAGCCAGCCAGCCCATACATGCAAGCCAAAGGCCAGAGCGGCATTCACCACCATCGAGATCAGTGCATAGCGGAAGGGTGTTTTGGTATCTTCGCGCGCGAAATAAAGCGGCTGGACCAATTTCTGCAAAACGAAAGCAGGCAATCCTAAGCCATAGATGGCAACCGCCCAAGCAATCGCTTGCGCGTCCGCAGCGCTGGTCGCGCCGCGCTCGTACATGACAGAGACAAGCGGTAAAGGGATCACCAGCAGCGCAATTGCGCTTGGCAAGGTCAACGCCATCGCAAACTCCGCTGCGCGAGAATAAGCGTTGCGCGCACCCACATCGTCGCCTGCTTTTAGGCGGCGTGACAAATCAGGCAATAAAACGATCCCAATTGCGATACCAATCACCCCAAGTGGCAGTTGGTAAAGACGGTCTGCAGCAAAGAGCCACCCGATTGCGCCTTCGGTGCGCGAAGCCACCAATTGCCCCACCACCAAATTGATCTGCATGACCCCAGACGCGAGGGCGGCTGGGACTGCGACTGTAACCAGACGCGACATATCAGGCGACCAGCGCGGACGGGCTGGTCGAATAGAAATGCCGGCTTTTGCGGCCGCATACCAAACCAAAGCAAGTTGCGCGATGCCCGCGAAGGGAATGGTCCAGATCAGCCAAAGAATGATCTCTTGGCCCAAAATGGCACCAACAGCCATCGCTGTGACTGCAAAGATATTCAACAACACGGGTGCGGCGGCGGCCACGGCAAATCGGCCTGTGGCGTTCAGGATGCCCGAGAACAATGCCGCCAGCGACATGCAAACGATGTAAGGGAAAGCGATGCGCCCATAGCCAACCGTCAGGTCAAAGCGTTCATCGCCATAAAAGCCTTCGGCCGTCAACCAAACGAAAGCTGGCATAAACACCATTGCCAGCCCCGTTAAGGCCAGCACGCAAGCCGCCAGACCATTAAAGGCCTGTTGGGCAAACCCCTGAGGGTCTTCATCCGCTTGAAGCTTCTTGGAGAACATCGGAACAAAGGCGGCGTTGAAGGCGCCTTCTGCAAAGAAGCGGCGGAACATGTTTGGCAGCCGGAAAGCCGCCACAAACGCATCGAGCGCCACGCCGGGGCCAATGAAATTCAGGATCATGATCTCGCGCGCAAATCCAAGAATGCGGCTTAGCAGGGTCCAGAACCCTACTGTCATAAACCCTTTCATCAGCCGGATGGGCTTCATGTGTCTGCCCTTTCACGACCTTCTTTGATCGCTTTAATCAAACGGTTCTCTAGCGTTTTCTGTTTGGATTCAGAGTGGAACTTCAAACCGAACATGTCTTTGACGTAGAAGGTATCGACCACCTGCTCGCCGTAAGTCGCAATCACAGCTGAGGCGATATAAACGTTGCTGCTGGCCAAGCTGCGCGTCAGATCATACAGCAAGCCTGGGCGATCGCGGGTATCGACCTCGATGATTGTGTAGATTTCCGATCCTTCGTTATCAAAAGTAATAGTCGTCGGTACGTTAAAGGCGCGCTCGCGTTTCTTGATGACATCGCGCGATTTCATCGCTTCAGATGCAACCACTTCGCCTTTCAGCGTTTTATGGATCATCTGGCTCAGGCGGTTCAACCGGCTGGCCTCATAGGGATGGCCTTCAGCATCCTGTACCCAAAAAGCTGCGGTCGCATAGCCGTCTTTTGTGGTGTAGCTGCGGGCGTCAACAACATTGGCCCCCACAAGCGCCAAGGCCCCTGCGATGCGGGCAAAGATCCCAGGGTGGTCTGCAATCGCAAAACAGACGCGTGTGGCGTCTCGATCTTCATCGGGGCGCAGGTCGATCCGGATCTCTTCGTCTGTGATGTTCAAAAGCAGCCGTGCGAATACAGCATGGGCTTCGGTCGGAAGACCCTGCCAATACGGAGCATAGTGGCGCATGGTCTCTTGTTTGACCGCTTTGGCATCCATATCGGCCAGCGCTGCGCGCAAACGTTTGCGGGCCTCAACACCGCGTTGCTCTTGATTAACGCCTTCCAGCCCGTTTTCTAAGGCTGTGCGGGTCAAGCTGTAGAGATTACGCAGCAAAGTGGCTTTCCAGTTATTCCAAACATCTGGGCCGACACCACGAATGTCGCAAACGGTTAGAACGGTCAGCAAATCCAGCCGTTTCACCGAGCCAACTGCCTTGGCGAAATCGCGAATGGTGCGTTCGTCAGACAGGTCACGCTTTTGCGCAACATCGGACATCAGCAAGTGATACCGCACCAGCCATTCGACGGTTTGGCAATCTTGCTTAGTCAGGCCAAGCCGCGGCGCCACTTTGCGCGCGATTTGGGCGCCCAATATCGAATGGTCAATATCGCGACCTTTGCCGATGTCGTGCAAAAGCAAGGCCACCATCATCACTTTGCGGTTGATACCTGTTTTGATGATGTCGGACGACAAAGGCAGCTCTTCGATCAGCTCTTCGCGTTCGATCTGTGCAAAGGTCGAGATCACCTGAATCGTATGCTCATCCACTGTATAAGAATGATACATATTGAACTGCATCATCGCGACGATCGGTTCAAATTCAGGCACAAAAGCGGACAGCAAGCTGAGCTCATTCATCCGGCGCAAGGCGCGTTCTGGGTTGCCATGTTTCAGCAGTGTATCAAGGAAAATGCGCTGGGCTTCTTTGTTGCTGCGCACATCGTCGTTGATCAAATTCAGATTTGCCGTAATCAACCGCATCGCATCAGGGTGGATCAACAAACCTGTCCGTAGGGCTTCTTCAAACAGACGCATCAGATTGAGCGGATCACTCAGAAATTCGGTGTCGTCGGCAACGGCCAAACGGTTGTTGCTGACCACATAGCCCGCTTTGATTTTTGGACGCCGACGGAAGATCCGCTCCATCAAAGGCGCGGCTTTCTTGTGGGCATCTTCAAGTTTCGTCAGCAAAATACGCGTGAGATCGCCAACAGCTGTCGCATGTCGGAAGAAATCTTGCATGAAATGCTCAACCGCGCGTCGGCCGCCCTTGTCTTCATAACCCATGCGTTCAGCCACCATGACCTGCATGTCAAAAGATAGCTGCTCCATCGGACGTTTGTTGATCAAGTGAAGATGAGCACGGGTGGCCCACAAGAAGTTCTCGGCGCGTTCAAACAATTCAAATTCGTCGTCGTCAAAAACCCCAAGGTCCACCAGCTCTGTTTTGCTATTTACGTGATAGACGTATTTCGCGATCCAGAACAAAGACTGCAAATCACGCAACCCGCCTTTGCCTTCTTTGACATTCGGCTCAACCACATAACGTTGGCCTTGTTTCTTGTGCCGCTCATCGCGCTCGTTCAGCTTGGCTTCGATGAATTCACGTTCGGTGCCTTTGAACAATTGTCGTTCAAGCTTGTCCTTTAATTCGGGGGCGAGGGGCTGATACCCACCCAAGAAACGATGCTCCAGCAACGCTGTGCGGATGGTAATGTCTTCGCCGCCCAGTCGGATACAGTCTTTGACCGTGCGAGAGCTGTGCCCAACCTTCAGGCGCAAATCCCAAAGCATATAGAGCATGGATTCAATCACGCTCTCAGCCCAGCTCGTGATCTTGTATGGGGTTACAAACAACAGGTCGACATCAGATTGAGGCGCCATTTCACCGCGCCCGTAACCGCCAACAGCGAATAAAGCGAGCCGTTCGCCCTCTGTCGGGTTCGGCAGGGGGTGCAGCGCATGCGTGGCCACAAAATGCGTCGCGGCCACAAGACAATCTGTCAGCCATGTATAAGCGCGTGTCATTGGACGCGCGTCGAACGGCTTGCCTTCAAAGGCTTTGGCAATCGTCGCCATGCCTTCTTTGCGGGCTTGTGCAAGTGCCGCAACTGTCTCGGCGCGAAGCGCGCGGCTGTCTTCAGCGGTCTGGCAAGATTGAACAAGAGCCGCGCCCAATTGGGCGCGGTTCAGGATCAGGTCAGGATCGCAGATCAGTGTCTTCTCTGCGATTGGAAAAATATCGGCTGGATTAGAAGCCTGCTCCGCCAAAACGTCTTGGTGCTGGGTCAAGGATTACCACCTGCTTGTCACGGATCGTGGCGATCGCCAAAGCCCGCTGGTTTGTTCCATCCGCACGAAGGCGGAAAATTCCATTCACCCCGTTAAAGCCAGCACCTTGCGTCAAGGCAGCAGCTGATAGGGCGTTGCTATTGCCCTGTTTAACAAGTGCACCGATAGCTGCAATACCATCATAGGCCAGTCCGCTGATTGGATGCGGAGATGTCCCGTATGCGGCAGAGAAACGATTGCGGTATTGCAAAGCGCTCGCAGGGTCAGGCAAGGCAAACCAGCCGTTTTGAACGCCTGGCAGGGCCAATGTTTGGGCTGGGATATCCCAGCGGGTCAGGCCGATGTACTGAATTGAGGCTGTGCTGAGCCCTTGTTCTGGCAGCAACTGCGTAAACAGCGGCAATGCGCCGGATGTATCTGCTGTGAGAAAGATCGAATCGGCGCCGCTGCTTTTAACGGTGTTTACGACATCATCAATCGCCGAAACGACCCCTTGTTGCGAGAACTCATAGCCAACCGATCCAGCGTTGGTAGCGCCTGACGCAGCAACCGCGCGTTGGATGGCATCCCGTCCAGCTGCCCCAGCGACATTTTGCGCATGCACAGTCACAATCTTAGATTTGCCGCTGCCTTTCGCATAAGAAACCAAGCGATCTGCTGTGTTTTGGAAGGTTGGCCCAAGCACAAAGACGTTTCCGCCGGCAATGGAAGAGTTGTTTGAGAAGGATAGAACATTCACGCCCTTGCCAGCCAAAGCCACGCCCACGGCATTGGTTGGTCCGCTCCGCACAGGGCCAAGAATAATTTTCGCGCCGCTGTCCACAGCACGCAACGCGGCAGTCTGTGCCGTCGCTTCATCGCCTGCGGTGTCGTAAACGCGTAGATCAATTTGCACGCCATCCAAATCGCTGATCGCCAAACGTGCAGCGTTTTCAAGACTTTGGGATAGGGTTGCGTCCCCTGCGGTGCCAGAGCTGCGCGGCAGCAATAGTGCGACAGGGATTGGCTTGCTTGTATCAACCTTTGGGCTGGTTGTTGTCGCAACAGGTTCACAAGCCGCCAAGGCTGCGGCGACTCCAAGGGCCGCGACCCCTTTAAGAATGGTTCTACGGCGTTTAAAAGCAGCAAACATAATCACAATCCTCAATGTGCAAGCCAGCGACGTCAACGTATAGGACTCGCTTTGGGTTTGAGGAGATAATAAACACCGTCAGCGGAGGGTCCAGCTTTGAATCATCAGATCGTTACCTTGAAGCCTGGGCTTTACTTTGTCGCAACACCAATTGGTTCAGCCAGAGATATCACATTGAGAGCACTGGATATTTTGGCCAGCGCTGATGTGATCGCAGCTGAAGACACCCGCGCCATGCGCCGATTGCTCGAGATCCACGGGGTGCCACTGGGGGATAGACCTTTGCTCTCCTACCATGATCATTCTGGCGCGCCAGCACGTGACAAATTAATTCGTTTTCTGGAAGCTGGAAAATCGGTCGCCTATGCCAGCGAAGCTGGGACGCCCTTGATTGCTGATCCAGGATATCATCTGTCAAAAGATGCGTCGGATGCAGGTTTTCTCGTGACCTCTGCGCCGGGGCCATCAGCCGTTGTGACAGCTTTGTGCCTTGCTGGTTTACCGACTGATTCCTTTCATTTTTCAGGATTTTTGCCCAATTCGAAAAGTGGCCGACGTAAGGGCTTTGAGGCCCTCAAAGAAACGCAGGCAACGCTTGTCTTCTATGAAAGCCCAAGACGTTTGGTCGAGATGCTGAAAGATGCGGTTTTGGTCTTTGGAAACGACCGACAGGCAGCCGTTTGTCGCGAGTTGACCAAGAAATTTGAAGAAGTTCAAAGGGGCAGCCTTGAAAGCCTGATCGAAGAATTCTCTGATCGGACAATAAAAGGTGAAATCGTTGTATTGATTGATCGTGGCGAACCTACTGCAGCAAGCGCAGAGGATCTCGAAACTGCTTTGAAGACAGCCATGGAAACGCTTTCAATCAGGGATGCTGCGGAAGTGGTTTCCAAGGCTCACGGCGTAAATAAACGCAAGGTTTACAATTTGGCGCTTAAACTCAAAGGGTAGCAACCAAATTGGGGCTGTGATGCAACTCGTCTTTGATTTTAATGCTCAAACTTGCAGCGAAAGTTCTCGTGCAAAAAACGATGGGGCACATCGTAAAAAACAGCGTGGTCTTTTGGCTTACCAGTCCGGAAAAGCGGCTGAAGAAATCGTTGCACGCAAATACACTGAGATGGGTTTGAAACCTTCCGCGAAACGTTGGCGTGGGGGTGGCGGTGAGATCGATTTGATATTTCAAGATGCTGATCGCTTTGTTTTCGTCGAAGTTAAAAAAAGTGGCAGTTTTCACCAAGCGGCCCACCGCATTTGCCCTCGGCAAGTCGATCGCATTTTCAACGCGGCCACTGCATTTGTGGCGAATCAACCCTTAGGTCTTTTGACTGAAATGCGCTTTGATGTGGCGCTGGTCGATGGTGTGGGACGAATAGAAATTTTAGAAAACGCGCTCTTTGCGGCCTGATCAACATTGCAAGCGCAAGGTGGCTACGCCATGTAATGGGCAGACAAGTTAGGATTGCCCATGAAAATTGCCTTTCAAATGGACCCGATTGATCAGGTCGACATCAACGCCGATAGCACGTTCCGCATCGCAGAAGAGGCGCAGGCGCGCGGACATGAGGTGTTTTACTACTCTCCTGACCAACTTGCGTTTGAAGAAGGTGAGATTACGGCCCGAGGTCAGGCCATGGTTTTGCGCCGTGAAGAAGGAAACCATGTTGATCTAGGTCCTGTTGAGCGCGTTAACCTGGCAGACTTCGATGTGGTCTGGCTACGCCAAGATCCGCCATTTGACATGCATTACATCACCTCCACCCATTTGTTGGATCGCTTGAAAGATAAAGCGCTGGTGGTGAATGATCCGTTCTGGGTTCGAAACTACCCTGAAAAGCTTTTGGTGCTAGATTTTCCGGATCTGACGCCGCCGACAACAATCGCGCGCGATATCGACATCATCAAATCCTTTAAGGCCAAACACAAAGACATCATTCTTAAGCCACTTTATGGCAACGGTGGAGCAGGGGTGTTTCGCCTAGATGAAAATGATCGCAATCTATCATCGTTGCATGAGCTGTTCACAGGCTTCAGCCGCGAGCCGCTCATTGTGCAAAAGTTCTTGCCTGATGTCAGCAATGGCGACAAACGCGTGATCCTGGTCGATGGTGAGCCAGTTGGCGCAATCAATCGAGTTCCTGCCGCCGGTGAAACCCGCAGCAATATGCATGTCGGGGGGCGTCCTGAAAAGGTTGGCCTTACAGAGCGTGATTCGGAAATTTGCGCTGCGATTGGTCCACTTTTGAAGGAAAAGGGTCAAATTTTTGTTGGGATCGACGTGATCGGCGACTACTTGACAGAAATCAACGTGACTTCACCGACTGGCATTCAAGAACTGGAACGTTTTGACGGAGTGAATATCGCTGAAAAGATCTGGCAGGCCATCGAAGCAAAAGTCGCTTGATGTCATAAACTGGCGTTGGTCAGCCGATAGCTGACCGCTTCGCCGATATGGTGGCGATGCACGTTTTGCGCGCCTTCTAGGTCTGCAATCGTGCGTGCCACACGCAGGATGCGGTGGTAGCCCCGCGCGGTTAAGCCAAATTTTTCGGAAACTTTACTTAAAAGTTCACGTCCCTCGGCATCTGGGGCGGCGATGTCGGTCAGCAAGGTGCCTTGAGCGTCGGAGTTGGTGAAAATACTCGGATGTTCTGCAAAGCGCTCGGTTTGTATCGCGCGAGCTGCGGCAACTCGTGCGGCTACGATTTTCGACGTTTCCCCATGCGCGGGAATATCTAAGTCTTGGTAGCTGACGGGCGGCACTTCGATTCTGAGATCGATCCGATCCAACAATGGCCCTGAAATGCGCCCAAGATAGTCTTGGCCACACATAGGCACACGCGCACAAGCCTGCGCGGGATCGTACATATAACCGCATTTACAAGGGTTTGCGGCGGCGATCAGCATAAAACGGCAAGGGTAGCTTACGTGTGCATTGGCGCGCGCGACCATGACTTCGCCGGTTTCGATCGGCTGCCGTAGGGTTTCTAGCACGGGGCGTGAAAACTCGGGCAGCTCGTCCAAAAACAACACCCCATTATGTGCCAAGCTGATTTCACCAGGTGAGGCTCGTCGCCCACCGCCTACGATCGCGGGCATCGAGGCTGTGTGATGTGGTTCGCGAAACGGGCGCAATCTTGAAATGCCGCCTTGTTCCATTAGACCCGCAACGGAATGGATCATGCTGGTTTCTAAAGCTTCAGCAGGGCTGAGCGGCGGCAAAATAGAGGGCAATCGAGCGGCGAGCATAGACTTGCCGGACCCCGGAGTGCCCATCATCAGCATATGATGGCGTCCAGCAGCCGCAATTTCGAGAACACGGCGCGCGCGCTCTTGGCCCTTGATGTCGTTGAGGTTTTTGCGACTGGGGGTCATTTCAACTTCGCCAGGTTCGCTTGGCTGTAGGGGACGCTGACCTGAAAAATGTTGGATTGCTTCCAGAAGTGTCGCAGGCGCGATCACTTGGGTCGCGGCAACCCACGCCGCCTCCGCGCCTGAAGCATGTGGGCAAAGCAGAGTGCGATCTTCTTCAGCCGCTGTCATTGCTGCAGGCAGGGCTCCGTTCACAGGTACCAGAGTGCCATCCAAAGACAGCTCGCCCAAGGCAAGCGTCGTTTCCGCGTAGTCTTTCGGGATGACATCTAAGGCAGCCAACAAAGCCACAGCGATCGGTAAATCGAAGTGGCTGCCTTCTTTAGGTAAATCAGCGGGGGATAGATTGATCGTGATGCGCTTGCTGGGCAATGCAAGGCTCATTGCGGTTAACGCAGAGCGAACGCGATCGCGCGCTTCAGAAACGGCTTTGTCTGGCAGTCCTACGATTCCAAAGGAAGGCAGCCCTGGGGTGATGGCGCATTGCACCTCGACCTGATGGGCTTTCACCCCCTCAAAGGCCACTGTGTAGGTGCGCGCAACCATGATCCCATCCCTCTTTTCCTCCACATTGCGAGCACATGGTTAGGGAAGGGTTAATTGCCATGATTAGGGGAGGTGGTTCACTTTTCCACTGGTCCACGATGATCCGACAGTGAGTTCTGTCACCGATAGGTTATCAACAGATTGCGCGAATGTATCATAGGCGCTTTGACCTGTGGCTCTTTGCAATTGGGCCAAGATCACACCAAAATGGCACACGATAACAATGTCTTGCTTTGGATGCGTTTCAATTAGACGATCCACCGCAGCGCTTGTACGGGCCACCACTTGGTTCCAGCTTTCCCCATTCGGCGGGGTGACATCCCCCGGTGAATCCCAAAAGGCATACAGGCGCTCTTGATCTTCAACCTCTTTCGCAGCCTTAAGTTCCCAATCCCCGAAATGCATTTCGCGCAAGTCAGGATCATGCGCTAGGCGCTGGCGATCACCTTGGATTGCATCGGCCGTATGCGCGGCGCGCTGTAAATCTGACGACACCACCACGGCATCCCTTGGCAAATAGGCGTCAAGCCGCGCCAAGGCCTCTTTATCTGACAGATCTGCAGGCAAATCCGACCAGCCCACCATGGATTTGGCATGGGTCGGGCCATGGCGTACTAGAAACAGGCGGCTCATGGCAGCGTGCCTTTCAAGACGTGCGGCAGGCCGGACACAACAAACACCGCCAAATCAGATACGTCTGCCAAACGAATGTTCAGCTTGCCTTGCGCATTGCGAAACGCACGGGCGAGGGCGTTGTCGGGTACGATGCCCATGCCAACCTCGTTGGACACGATTACGACGCGCGCTTTACAGGCGGTTAAGGCATTAACCAAACGCTCGGTGGCCGCACCGATGTCTGCGTCTTCCATCATATGGTTAGAGAGCCACATCGTGGCGCAATCGAGCAAGACAACCTTATCGGCCGGCAGGGCTGTTAAAATGTCTTCAAGATGCAAGGGCTCTTCGATGGTTTCCCAATCAGGGCCGCGCATTGTAATGTGATCGTCCACTTTACGGCGCATTTCATCGTCAAACACTTGAGACGTCGCCAGATAAACGCGCGGCGCACCGGTGTCGCAGACAAGCTTTTCGGCGAAGGATGATTTCCCAGAGGCCGCACCGCCTAGCACGAATGTCAGTTTTGGCAACATTTTTGCCTCTTTAAATGATCCAATTCAGCGCAACCTGCGTAACCCTCTTAGATCGCGCAAGCAAGGAGGGGCTCATGACTGATACAGCCTACGCACCAAATATGCTGACCCGTTCAGCGATGAAGGCAGAGATGCTGGACGCTGAGACGGAACTTGAACTGGCGCGGGCTTGGCGCGACAAACGCGACGAGGCCGCTTTGCATCGCCTGACCACGGCCTATATGAGACTCGCTATTTCGATGGCGATGAAATTCCGCCGCTATGGTGCGGTGCAAGATTTGATCCAAGAGGCCAGCATTGGCTTAATGAAAGCGGCGGATAAGTTTGACCCAGACCGCGGTGTGCGCTTTTCCACCTATGCCGTTTGGTGGATCAAAGCCAGCATTCAGGATCATGTGATGCGCAATTGGTCGATGGTTCGTACAGGCAGTACCTCTTCCCAGAAGTCATTGTTTTTCAACCTAAAACGCGTGGAGGCACAGATCGAACGTGATGCGCGGGCTTCGAATGAGAGCCTAGATCAGCATCAGATGATCGAACGCATCGCAACCGAGATTGGTGTGTCTGTGGCGGATACGCAGATGATGCACGGGCGCATGTCCTCGGGCGACTTTTCCCTGAACGCGCAGCAAAGCAGCGACGAAGAAGGGCGCGAATGGATTGACACTTTGGAAGATGAAGCAGCCGCGGGTGCAGAGATCGTGGAGCAAGACCTTGATCAATCCACAGCACGAGCGTGGCTTGCGAGGGCCATGCAGCCTTTGAATGAGCGCGAGAAACAAATTCTGATTGCGCGCCGGTTTAACGACACAAGTCAAACACTTGCACAGCTTGGGTTGGAACTTGGTATTTCCAAAGAACGCGTTCGGCAGTTGGAATCGGCGGCTTTGGAAAAGATGCGCCGCGCGTTGGAACCTCATGCGCCTGCTTTGCGACAATTGATACAATAAGCGGCGCTTGAGTCTGCTTGCGGCATTGCCTAGTGTCACCTCAGCTTGAACGCGGAGTAGGCAAATGCTGGAAGATAAACGCATTCTTCTGATTATCAGTGGCGGGATCGCCGCCTTTAAGGCGCTGGATTTGATCCGGCAGTTGCGCAAGCGCGGGGCTTGGGTGACGCCTGTTTTGACAAAGTCCGCTCAGGAATTTGTGACGCCTTTGTCTGTGTCGGCATTGTCTGAAGAAAAAGCCTATACCGATTTGTTTGATCTGACGGACGAAGCAGAGATGGGCCATATCCAATTGTCGCGCTCTGCGGATTTGGTGGTTGTCGCGCCTGCGACAGCGAACTTGATGGCGAAGATGGCGCAGGGGCTTGCGGATGATTTGGCCTCGACCCTGCTTTTGGCGACGGACACGCAGGTGCTTGTCGCGCCAGCGATGAACGTGCGCATGTGGCAGCATCCGGCGACGCAGCGCAATTTGCAGCTTCTGAAAGACGACGGCGTTGCGTTTGTTGGTCCGAACGAAGGCGATATGGCTTGCGGCGAATATGGGCCGGGCCGTTTGGCGGAGCCAGACGAGATTGTAAACGCCATCCAAACGCAACTGGCCGAAGGGCCATTGACCGGTCGGCGGGTGCTTGTGACATCTGGTCCAACCCACGAACCCATTGATCCTGTTCGATATATTGCCAATCGCTCTTCTGGGGCGCAGGGCACGGCGATTGCTAAGGCTTTGCTGTCTTTGGGCGCAGAAGTGGTGTTTGTCACTGGGCCAGCAGACGAGCCGCGCCCTGATGGGGCGCATGTGGTTGAAGTGCAAACCGCGCAGGAAATGATGGAGGCCGTTCAATCGGTTCTGCCAGTGGATGCGGCAATATTTGCGGCGGCGGTTGCCGACTGGCAGGTGGTCGGCGCAAGCGACAGTAAGATCAAAAAGCAAGATGGCGCGATTCCGAGTCTGAATTTTGCAGAGAACCCAGATATTCTGGCGACGGTGTCTCAGATGAAAAAGGGGCGCCCTGATCTGGTGGTTGGCTTTGCGGCTGAAACCGATGATGTGGTTGAAAACGCAAAGAAAAAGCTATCTCGTAAAGGATGCGATTGGATCGTGGCCAATGATGTGAGCCCTGAAACCGGCATCATGGGCGGGCGTGAAAATGCGGTGATTTTGATTTCC
Organism: uncultured Paracoccaceae bacterium; assembly: GCA_947499725.1. Taxonomy (GTDB): domain Bacteria; phylum Pseudomonadota; class Alphaproteobacteria; order Rhodobacterales; family Rhodobacteraceae; genus Cognatishimia. Next base: position 376,627 of record CANMPK010000003.1, read on the forward strand.
GATAACGCGAGCGAGACTTGGCCGCGTATGGGCAAAGATGCAGTGGCTCTGCAATTGGCGGAACGGATCGCCATTGCGCTTAGCGATGCGGAGTAAAGGCTGACATGGTTGCGATAAAACTAAGCTGGCTGGAGGGGGCGGATCAATCGATTGAGCTGCCGTCTTACGAAACCACGGGCGCCGCGGGTGCGGATGTGCGTGCGAATTTTCCAGCGGATCAACGCGATGGTGTTGTGTTGCAAGCTGGAGCGCGCGTTTTGGTGCCAACCGGCTTACGCCTTGAAATTCCACAAGGTTTTGAGGTGCAGATGCGCCCACGTTCTGGCTTGGCGCTGAAAAATGGGATCACTTTGCCAAACACACCGGGTACGATCGACAGCGATTATCGCGGGCCGCTTGGGGTGATTGTGATGAATGCGGGATCAGAGCCTTTCCACATCACGCACGGCATGCGCATTGCGCAGATGGTGGTGGCGCCTGTGGTGCAGGCGCAGTTTGAGATGGCGGATGAACTATCTGACACAGCGCGCGGTACGGGTGGCTTTGGCTCGACTGGAGTGAGCTAATGCTTCTGGTTCTGATCATGGCAGCGGTGATTTGGGGTGTGGGTGTTCTCACTAAGGCCCCGAAATCAATGCGGTTTTCCATGATTGGGGTGCTTTATGCAGCGGTGGTTTTACTGCATCTGATTTTACCAAATGGCCACGCCTTGCGCATGGCGACAGGGCAGCAGGTTGCGCCTTGGTTGCTGTTGGGCGGCGGCGCTGCGTTGGTGCTTGGATACCGTAAGTTATTGAATGCTTTGCGAAATAAAGCAAAGCCTACCGAGGCAACAGCGACCGATGCCCCCTTTTCTGACACAGAGCTGAACCGATACGCGCGCCATATTGTGCTGCGCGAAGTTGGGGGCTTGGGGCAGAAAAAACTGAAAGATGCCAAGGTGTTAGTTGTCGGCGCCGGAGGTTTAGGCGCGCCGGTATTGCAATATTTGGCCGCTGCGGGCGTTGGCACGATTGGGGTTGTGGATGACGATGTCGTCGATAACTCGAACCTACAACGCCAGATTATCCATAAAGATCAATCGATTGGCATGCCAAAGGTGCATTCTGCCGCGCAGGAAATGAAAGCGCAGAACCCTTTTGTGACGGTGCTGCCTTACGAACGTCGCCTAGATGCGGACAGCGCGAAGGCCTTGATCGCAGAGTATGATTTGGTGCTGGATGGCACTGATAATTTTGACACGCGTTATCTTGTGAATGCGGCCTGTGTTGCGTTGGAAAAGCCTTTGGTTTCAGGGGCTTTGACCCAATGGGAAGGGCAGGTGAGCTTGTTTGATCCGGCCCATGATGCGCCCTGTTACCAGTGTATTTTCCCTGAAGCGCCAGCGCCGGAACTGGCCCCGAATTGTTCAGAGGCTGGGGTGATTGGGCCTTTGCCGGGCGTTGTTGGATCGATCATGGCGCTTGAGGCCATCAAGGCCATCACGGGGGCAGGGGACACTCTGCGCGGTGAGATGCTGATTTATGATGGTCTGTATGGTGAAACGCGTAAGATTTCCCTGAAGCGTCGGGCGGATTGCGCCTGTTGCGGCGCGGCCTAACGCGCGGTGGTTTAACACTTCAGAAAGGTGGCAATTCGCCCCTTTCAGGTGCTGAAATGTACAATTCTGCTTATCGCCGCCAGCTCACCCAAATTTCAGCATTCTTGCGTTGCGGATTCTGCGCTGCGGCCTAGGGTCGTATCAAAGGAGATTCCATTATGACCACCGCTTTGTTGTCGGACTGGACAGGCCCGTTTGCTTTGGCCCCGTTTGATCAAATTAACGACGATGATTTTGAACCCGCTTTTGCCGAGGCCTTGGCCGCCCATAAAGCTGAGATTGCGGCGATTGCTGAAAACGCCGATGCGCCGAGTTTTGCCAATACGGTTGAGGCGCTGGAAGCGGCGGGGGAGGCTTTGGATAAGGTCTTGTCTGTTTTCTACACAATCGCAGGGGCGGATAGTAATCCTAAGCGCGAGGCGTTGATGCGGGACTTCTCGCCTCAGCTGGCGGCGCATTCGGCCGAGATTTCATCCAACAAGGCGTTGTTTGCGCGGATTGCGGATGTTTGGGAGCAGCGCGAAACGCTGGATTTGAGTGAAGAGCAGCAACGCGTTTTGATGCTGACCCATCGCGGCTTTGTGCGCGGTGGTGCGGCGCTGGAAGGCGACGCGGATGCGCGGATTAAAGAGATCAAGTCGCGTCTGGCGGTTTTGGGTACGGAATTCACGCAGAACCTTTTGGCGGATGAACGCGAATGGTTCATGCCGCTTAGCGAGGATGATCTGGAAGGCTTGCCGGATTTCGTGATTGGCACGGCGCGGGCAGCGGGTGAGGAAAAAGAGGCGGGTGGTCCGGTTGTGACCTTGTCGCGGTCTTTGATCACGCCGTTTTTGCAATTCTCGCCGCGTCGGGATTTGCGCGAGAAGGCCTTTGAGGCTTGGGCGGCGCGGGGCGCGAATGGCGGCGAAACCGATAACCGCGCGATTGCGGCGGAGATTTTGGCGTTGCGCGAAGAGCGGGCGAAGCTGCTCGGTTATGACAGTTTTGCCGATTACAAGTTGGAAACCGAAATGGCCAAGACGCCGGATGCGGTGGATGATTTGCTGATGTCGGTTTGGCAGCCAGCCAAGGCGCAGGCTGAGGCGGATGCCGATGTGCTGACAGCGATGATGCATGACGACGGGGTGAATGGTGATTTGGCCCCGTGGGATTGGCGTTATTATGCAGAGAAGCGCCGCAAGGCGGAGCATGATTTGGATGAGGCGGCGATTAAGCCGTATTTCCAACTGGATCGCATGATTGAGGCGAGTTTTGATTGCGCCAGCCGTTTGTTTGGTTTGCAGTTCAAGCCGCTGGATGTGCCGCTGTATCACGCGGATTGCCGCGCGTGGGAGGTGACGCGCGATGGGCAGCATGTGGCTGTGTTCATTGGCGACTATTTCGCGCGTGGCTCGAAACGGTCGGGTGCTTGGTGTTCGGCGATGCGCTCTCAGGCTAAGTTCCCAGAGGTGCAGACGCCGGTGGTGATCAACGTGTGTAACTTTGCCAAGTCTGAGCCGGCGCTGTTGTCTTATGATGACGCGCGCACGCTGTTTCATGAGTTTGGCCATGCGCTGCATCAGATGCTGTCGAATGTGACCTATGAGAGCATTTCAGGGACCTCTGTGGCGCGGGACTTTGTGGAGCTGCCAAGCCAGCTGTACGAGCATTGGCTTGAGGTGCCAGAGGTTCTGGCGGAGTTCGCGACCCACGCAGAGACTGGCGAGGCGATGCCGCAAGAGATGCTGGATAAGGTTCTGAAGGCGGCGAACTTCGATATGGGGTTTGCGACTGTGGAATATGTGGCCTCGGCCTTGGTGGATTTGGCGTTCCATAAGGATGCCGCGCCAGCGGATCCGATGGCCAAGCAGGCTGAGGTGCTGGAGGTCTTGGGCATGCCAGCGGCGATCACCATGCGCCATGCGACGCCGCATTTTGCGCATGTGTTTGCGGGGGACGGCTATTCCAGTGGCTATTACAGCTACATGTGGTCTGAGGTGATGGATGCGGATGCCTTTGCGGCCTTTGAGGAAGCGGGCGATGCCTTTGATCCTGAGCGCGCTAAGGCGCTGGAGGCGCATATTCTGTCGACCGGTGGATCGGTGGAGGCGGATGCGCTGTACAAGCGGTTCCGTGGGCGTTTGCCCGGCGTTGAGGCCTTGCTGAAAGGGCGGGGTTTGGCGGCCTAAGCTGTTTGCAGAAAAAGAAAGGGCGCTCTGGATTAGAGCGCCCTTTTTGTTTTGGTTATCGCGTTTCTTAGCCGGAGACCTGTTCGCGCAGGATCGAGGCTGTGAGCGAGATCATCAGGTAGATGCCGCTGAAGATCAGGAAGCTGAGCAGCGTGCTTTCAAAGCTGCGCGGGTAGCTTGGATCTTGCGAGGCGACTGGCGCCACGGCTGTGGTGAGGTAGCGGACCTGACGGCTGGCTTCGAGCTCTGTTTGTTTGAGCGATTGCAGCGCGGATTGCATGATCAGATCGGCCGTGGCCAAGTCGGCCTGCGCGATTTGGATCGCTGAGGTTTGCGCCGCAAGAGAGGCATCGCCACCGGTGGCGGCGGTCATGCGGCCTTGCAATTCTGCCAGCAGGTTTTCGAGGCGGCGAATGCTGCCGCGCGCGCCGTCAACGCGGGCTTGGTTCGGGCGGGCGTTGTCCAGAAGTTGGTTCAGCTCGAGCTGGTTTTCTTGCAGCTCCAGCTCGTAGGTGCTGATCTGTTGACGCAGGCTGGCGATCAGGCCTTCGGGGTCAAGCACGGTGCCTTCTTGCAGGCGCACCAGTTCAAGCTGGGCGTCGCGGCGGTCTGCTTTGGCGTCTTCCAAGCTGCGGCGTGCGTCTTTCACTTGGTCTTCGCGTTTACGCTGCGAGAGTTCATCGACGCGTTCTTCGGCATAAGCGATCAACGCGTTGGAATAGTTGGCGCTGACTTGTGGGTCTGGCGCGAAGACTTCCATGCGGATCACGCCATCAGACGGATCGTAGCCGATTTTCACGTATTTCTTATAGACTTTATAGGCTTCTTCGTTGGAGGGATCTTCTGTCAGGCGCTGTAGCGCGTCGATCTCTTCTGAGGAGTAGACATTCTTGAAGCCTTCATCGTCGTCCAGCCGGAGCATCGCATCTTTGGATTGCAGATAGGACTGTGTGGCGATGGAATCTGAATTGGTGGCCAATTGCGTGCCCGAGAAGAGGCCGCCCAAACCGCCGCCGCCTGCGCCGCCTTCGGATTGGATGATCAGGAATTCGGATTTCGTCGAGTACATCGGTGTGGCGATGTTGTAGTAATACCAGCCCGCCAAAAGCGTTGGCAGCATCACAAAGGCCGCCAGACGCGAGAACATGAGCATGGATTTGCGACGGCGACGGCGGGCGATGTCTTTTTGGATGTCGCCAATTTCGCGCACGCGGCGTTCGGCCGGTGCCGCCATTTCCATGCTTGGCAGGTTTCCCCCACCGGCTGGTTGCGTTTGTGGCAGGTTGGCTGTGCCACCTGGGCCGCCCTCTGGGGCTGCCATTTCAAGCATGTTGGAGCGGCGGAACGGATCTTGGCCATTTTGGCGCAACAGGCGGACGGCGTCATAGTCTGACGTGGCTGCGAGGTTGTGCTTTTGGGCCAGACGGCGTGCCATGCGCAATTGGCGACCTGTCAGGCCTTCCTGACGGATGGCGGCCAGTTCCTGTTCGGGATTGGCGGCGGGCGGCATAGAAGAGGGCGGTGCAGTTGTGCCGGTGGTTGGAGCAGCTGCTGCGGCGGGTGCTGCTGCGGCAGGGGCTGCCCCTGCTATCATTTCCAAACCGTTTACATCTTCGTCTGGAGATGTCGGCATTGGGTTTTGACCGTCGGCCCCTGGGGCGGCATCCACGGGCGCAATGCGGGCGCGGCGTTCTGCGGAGCGGGCCAGACGTTCTTTGCGGCGCGCGGCACGATCTGAGATATCTTCCGGCGCAGCGTCGGGGACCGCTTGTGCGGGCGTGGTTGCAGGCATTGGCGCAGCGGCTGCTGCATCAACGGCCTGAGGCGCTGGTGCGGGTTGCTCGGCTGCGGCTTGGGCAGCGCCGCGGCGGATGCGGTATTTTTTAGCCTTGGGTGCGGTAGTCATAAAGCTGCTTTGCCTCTTCCAAGGTGTTGAACATGTGTAATTGCCCATTTAACAGCACTGCGGCTTCACGGGCAAATTTCTCGAGCGTCTTTGGTTGGTGGGAGACAATGATCATTGTCGTCGTGCGCAGGCGCTCGCGCAGCACTTCGCCGGCTTTGCGGTTAAATTCCACGTCGGTGGAAGAGGGCATGCCTTCGTCCACCAGATAGATATCGAAATCCAAGGCGAGCATCAGCGCAAAGGTAAAGCGCGCGCGCATGCCTGAGGAATAGGTGCCCAGCGGTTGGTCGAAGTATTCTTCGAGGCCACATAGCCAGCGGCAGAAGGCTTCGACATAGTCCGGGTCCAGCCCATAGAGCCGCGCGATGTAGCGCGAGTTTTCCACGGCCGTGTGTTTGTTCACCACGCCGCCCATAAAGCCCAAGGGGAAGGAAATACGGCAGGTGCGGCGAATTTCGCCTTCGTCGGGCTTTTCCAGACCGGCCATCATATTGACCAGCGTGGTTTTACCCGTGCCGTTTGGCGCGAGGATGCCGAGCGAACGGCCCAATTCCACGCGAAAAGACACGCGATCAAGGATCACCTTGCGCTGTGTACCTGTCCAGAAGGACTTACTTACGTTCTCAAATTCGAGCATGTCTGCTCCGGCGCTGCTCTGGTCGTTGCTCGGACCTGTCCCCAAGTCTTTGCAAAAACGTCTTAACGTCCCATTTTGGGATCTTTGGCGTATTATGTCGTATTTGGTTTAGTTCTGACAACATGTGTCAGCGGAAAAGGGAAAGAAAAACAAAGAAACCGGCGCGAATGCACCGGTTTCTGGTTGTTTTTGTTAGGTCGGCTTACTCTGCTGCGGGCAAATTGATCTTTTGCACGCGGAACAAACGCCCCGATACGATGGCAAAGATCGCTGCTGCGAAGCTGAGAAGCGCGCCCATCTTGGCGGCGTCTTGGACGTCACCCGGTGCGAAGGCGACCGATGCCACAAACAGAGACACGGTGAAACCAATCGCGGCGACGAAGCCGATGACGATCAGATCGACGATCCTCATGCCTTGCGGAATGCCAAGCCCAAGCGGTTTGGCCGCGATCCAGCCAAAGAGCAGAATGCCAATTGGTTTACCGATGATCAGGCCCGCCAGAACCAGCCATGTTGCATCGCCAATGGCGCTGAGTTCCACGCCCGCGTTGAGCAGACCGAAGAAGAACAGGATCACTTCGACAGGGTGTTTCAGCGCGTGTTCGATCACGTTGAGCAGATCGTGCAGTCGGGTTTCTGCTTCGGAGAAGAAACCAAAGGCACGGTCAGCGTGTGGGATCGCCGGAACGATTGGCAGCAGGCCCAAAGCTGGGTGCAGACCAGAGCGCATGAAGCCATACCAGCTGATGCAGGCGGCAAGCGCGTAAGGCACAAAGTGCAGGTTCTTACGGACCCAAGTGGAGTTCGGGCGCGCTTCGTTGCCGCGATCCAAGCGGCGTGGCAGCCAGTTGAAGATCAGGAACACCCCAACCGCCGCTGCCAGAGATAGCAGAAGCCATTCAGGGGCCAGCTCGCTGGACGGGTAGAAGATTGCCAGAATGATCAGGCCAACCGCGTCATCTGCGATGGCCAAAAGCAACAGGAAGCGCACCGCTGGGTGGCCTGCGCCAAAGACGATGCGGCCAATCAGGTAAGAGAACGCGATGTCTGTCGCAGTTGGGATCGCCCAACCGTTCGCCACGGCGCTGTATGTGTCAGAGCCCAGCAAGAACGCCATACCGAGGTAGACGCCGATTGGGCCGAACATGCCGCCGGCTGTTGCGAACAAAGGTGTCGCTGCTTTTTTGCCGCGCAGTGAGCCGTCTTTTAGAATGACGGCTTCCCAGACTTCTTTGGCCGCGATGGCGAAGAAGAGGGCCATAAGAATATCATTCACCAGGTAATGCAGCGTCAGTGTGCGATGCCCGTGGTGGTAGTGGCCAATTGGGGCATGATCCCAAATGACGAATTCAACGAAATGATGATATGTTTCTGGGTTCGTATTCGCCCAGACAAGCGCAAGGATTGCGCCGATGATCAACAGAAGCGAATAGTTCGTCAGAAAATTCCAGACGCGATACATCGTTTCTCCCCATAGTTTTGTTTTGACGTGACCTATCTCAATTAGGGTCGCGCGGCAATAAATACAGGAGGGAAGCGGCATTTTGACGTGGTAAAACTGTGAAACAATCGCGTTAGTCCCAATTTGAGTGCATTGGGGGGGAGTTAACGCTCAAAGGGCGCCTTAATGACGCCCTTTGCTCAGAATCACGACCGGTCTTTAGGCGACGGCTTGCCAGATTAGGCCCGCTGTAAAACTGCCGACAAAGGCCAAGCCCAAATAGGCGGCGAAAATGCGCGGTTTTACAAGCGCCCAAACCGCGATGGCGGCGGGGATGCAGCTGACGCCTCCGGCGAGCATGAAGCTCATGGCGGCGCCATTGGCCATGCCTTGCTGCAAAAGCGCGGCGACCAGCGGTACGGCGGCGTAGCCGTTCAGGTAGGCGGGCGCGCCCACCAATGCGCCTAGGAAAATTGGCTGAACCCCTTCGCCGCCCAAGAAGGTCGCGACCCATTCGGCGGGCACATAGTGGATCATCAGTGCTTCGAGCACATAGGCGAGGGTGAGCCATTTCAGCAGGAAGAACGCGTTTTCGAGGGTGGCGTTTTTGAACACAGTGCGGCGGGTGGCGTCTTGCCAGAAAGCCCAGACGGGTTTTTCTGAAAACGGCGCTTTCACGCCGCAGCATCCGCCCACTTGGGGTGTTTCGCGCAAGGGATCTGCGAAGACGGCGGATTTGGCGAGGGCCATGGTGGTAAACCCTCCGAAGAGGCCAAGCCCGACGGCGGCAAGCGTTTTGGCGATGGCGAAGTCAAAGCCGAGCGTGCCGGCGGTGATGGAAAACATGGCGGGGTCCATCAGAGGCGAGGCGAGCCAGAAGGCCATAACGGCAGACAGCGGGGTGCCTGCGGCCAGAAGGGCGGCGATGAAGGGGATGACCTCGCATGAACAGAATGGTGATATCCCGCCAAGCAGGGCGGCAAGGATGATCATGCGGCTTTCGCGGCCCTGAAACGCTTTGGAAATCGTGTTTTCGGCGCCCGTGGCCTTTAGATAGCCGATCGCGAGGACCGCGAAGAGAATGTAGGGGGCTGTGGAGGCAAGCGCCTGAATCGTGAAGGTTAGGGTTGGGCTGAGTTGAGGGGGATCGAACACGGCAACGGCGAGCAGGATCAGAGCTGTGACGAGCCATGCTTTGTCGATGCGGGACCAGATTGAGTTGCGCGGGGATTGGGTGGTGTCAGCCATGGTCGTGATCTCCGGCGTCGCAGGCATCTGCGCAGCATTCTTTGAGTAGGAATTCGGATAAGATGCGCAGCTCGTGATAGGCGACGGCGGCGCAGATGATGCTGCGGCCTTGTTTTTCCTGCACCACAAGACCGGCTTGGGTGAGGATTTTCATATGATGGGTGAGAGTGGACCCTGTGACTTTGCTGCGTTTGCCCAGCTCTCCGATTGAAAGGCCTTGATCGCCTGCGCGCACAAGGCAGCGCAAAACGGCGAGCCGTTGTTCGGAGCCAAGAGCGGCGAAGGTGGAGGCGGCGACTTCGAGGGAGAGGTCTTGAGGGTTGGACATTTTCATATTTCTAGAATTGTCGAAATAAATGAGTCGCGCAAGAGTTATTTCGATAAAGTTCGAAATGAATTCATTCAGGTTAACGTTGGGTCAGGTGCCTCTGCCTCAATTTTAAGGCGATTTTTAGATTTTTCCCCGTGAAGCACGTTGTCGCATGCTGACACTTAACCTTGGTGGGGACCAAGGGGTGAAAAATGCCAGTTTTTGACTTAAATTATGTTTACCAACTCTCGGACTTTGACACGAGCGGGAGCAACCAAGCGGTTCCGAACGAACAAGGCGCGCAGGCCGCGGGCACGCCGCCGTTCAATCTGGCAATTGATGCCAATGCAGGGCCTTTGCAGATTGACGTGTCGGATACAGACAGCGGTTTTGATGAAATCAACAACAGCGGTCAGGTGCTGCAAAGCGCCGTGACGATTGATGGGGTGACCTATCCCGCGGGCTCTTCGGTGATCGTGAATTATGAGCTGTCTACGGATGATGGATTTCTTGGATATTCCATCACCATCGGCGGCAGCAACTCTGGCAATAACACCACAACCGCCTTTGTGACCAATGGACCAATGGTTCCAGGGCAGACTTATACGTTCACCAGTGAAGGCAACATTGGCCGAGGATCGCGCGACTACGACCAATTCGCTTGTTTTGTGCGTGGTACGCAGATTGCGACCTATGACGGCAGCATTGCCGTTGAAGATTTGACCATTGGTGAAGATGTGCTGACGCATGACGGCCGTGTGACCACCGTACGGGGCGTGTTGCATCGTCGTCTAAGCGCCGCGCAGTTGAGGGAGCACCCACAGCTCTTTCCTGTGCGGATCGTCGCGGGAGCTCTTGGTGGGGCCCTCCCGCGGCGAGACCTTCTGGTGTCGCCGCAGCATCGCATGTTGGTGTCATCTGTGGTGGCGCGGCGTATGTTTGCGGCGCAAGAGGTTTTGGTGGCGGCCAAGAAGCTGTTGCCTTTGCCCGGGGTGATTGTGGATGAGACCTTGGAAGAGGTGGAGTATTACCACGTCGTTCTGGATCGCCATGAGGTGCTGTTGGCAGAAGGCGCGCCAAGCGAGAGTTTTTTCTGTGGTGAAGAGGCAATTGCGGGGCTGACTCCGAAGCAACGCCTCGAGCTGTTGGCGATTTTCCCTGAATTGGCAGAGGCGCGGCGTGCGCCGAAGGCGGCTTTGCCGATCCCTGAGGGGCGGTTGCAGAAAAAGCTGATCTCGGTCCATGCGGCGCGTGGTTTGCGGGTGTTTAAGTAACAGAATGGCTTGCGCCGCTGCGCTGTCTTTACGACAGTGCAGCATGGGTTTGATCTCTGACATTGAAAACTGCCGCTTGTGCGCGGATCGGTTCGCAGCGACGGCCACAGCCCATGCGCCGCGGCCTGTGGTGTGGTTTCAGCCTGATGCGCGAATTTTGATCGCGGGGCAGGCGCCCGGGATGCGGGTGCATAAGAGTGGACGCCCTTTTACCGACCCATCGGGGGATCGCCTGCGCGATTGGATGGGGATTGATGAAGCGGTGTTTTACGACAAGAGCCGTATTGCGATTGTGCCCATGGGCTTTTGCTTTCCCGGATATACGGCCAAAGGGGCAGACCTGCCGCCGCCTGCGATATGCGCCAAGACGTGGCGCACCGATGTGATGGAGATGCTTGGCGAGGTGCGCCTGACCCTGCTTGTGGGGGGATTGGCGCAGAACTGGCATATGGGGAAGGGCTCTGTAACGGCGCGTGTGGCGGATTGGCAGAGCACGGCCCCGCGCGTCTTTCCCTTGCCTCATCCGTCGTGGCGCAATACTGGGTGGCTGAAGAAACACCCTTGGTTTGAAAAGACGCTGCTGCCCGAGCTGCGTCACGCCGTGACGGAGGCTTTGACATGAGCGACACCCCTATTGATCTGGCCCATGCGGCGATGGAGGCTGCTCCGCAGGATGATGCAGCGCGTTTGCGGTTTTATGAGCGGTTGGCGGATGCGGAGCTGTTCTTGCTTTTGGAAAAGGAACCAGAAGGCGAGACGATTTCGCCGGAGGTGTTTGAAGTACAGGATCAGTCTTTTGTGCTGGTGTTTGATACGGATGAGCGTTTGGCCAAGTTCGTCGGAAAGCCTGCGCCTTATGCGGCTTTGTCGGGCCGGATGATTGCGCAGATGCTGGCGCCGTCTGGGATTGGCTTGGGGGTGAACCTTGAGGTTGCTCCGTCGTCGATTTTGATCCCCGGGGATGCGGTGAGCTGGTTGGTTGAGACTTTGGACAATAGCCCCGACGAGGTAGAGGCCAAGGTGGATGCCTTTACCGCGCCTGCGGGGTTGCCGGAGGCCTTGGTGACCGCATTGGATGCAAAGCTTTCCACCGCTGTTGGCTTGGCGCGCTGGGCCTATTTGGTGGGCACCGAGCATGAAAGCGGGATGAAGTCGCATATGATTGGCTTTGTGGGCGCGATCCCTGAAGCGCAGGGGGCTTTGGCCAAGGCTGTGTCGGAAGCGCTGACCTTTAGCGGGATTGATGCGGGGGCCTTGGATGTGGGCTTCTTTGACACATCCGATCCTGTGGCCGCGCAATTGGCGCGAGTGGGGTTGCGGTTTGATTTGCCAGAGCCGGAAGCGCGCACGGAATATGTGCAGGTTGCACCAGGCAGCGATCCTGAGAAACCGCCCAAGCTGCGCTAGGTCGGTGGCCTGCGGCGCAGGTATTTTTTCCAAGAAGAAGACTGGGGTTAGTAGCCTGCTGTTCTGTCGACCAGATGGAGCAGCGGTTCGTTTGCCATGAGGCGGCGAATGTTTTCTGCGATCACTTGGCTGGCCGTGCTGGCGCGGGTTTCGGCGGCAATGTGGGGCGTGACGGTGACCTTTGGGTGGGCCCAATAGGGATCTTCGGGGGCCAGAGGCTCGCGGCGGAAAACATCTAGTGTGGCATGGGCGATGTGGCCGCTGTTGAGCGCAGTGATTAAGGCCGCATCGTCGATCAGATTGCCGCGGCCCGGGTTTAAGATGCAGGCGCCTTTGGGCAGCATCGCCAGCGTTTGGGCGTTGAGCGTGTTTTCGGTGGCAGATGTATTGGGTAGGAGAAGCACCACGATTTCAGCGGTTGAGAGCGCTTGGGGCAGGGTGTCTGTGCCGGAGAGGCATGTGACGCCCTTTATGGATTTGGGGCTGCGGGACCAACCGGTGACGTTGAACCCCAAGTGACTCAGCTGTTTGGCGCAGGTGGCGCCCAGTTGGCCGAGGCCCAAAATGGTGATGTTACGCTCTTGCGCCAGCGGTGGGGTTTGCGGCTGCCAGAGGCCGTTTTGTGCGGCGAGATTGGCGTCGATCCCGAGGTGGTAGCGCATACAATGGCCGGTGACCCACTCCATCATGCCTTGCGAGAGACCCGGATCGACCATACGCGCCAGCGGCATGGTGAGGCTGGAGATGTTGACGATTTTCTCGACCCCTGCCCAGAGGCTGAGCACAGCTTGGCAGCGCGTATATGGGGTGAAGTCTTTCAGGCCGCCTGAGGGGGCGTAGACGATCACGTCGGTTTCATTTGGGGCGTGATCGCGGCTTAGGTTGGCCGTGGGGGCGATGGCGTGAATTTCCCGCGTTAGGGGTGTTTCATAGGCCTGCCAGTTTGCGTCATTTGCGGAAAAGAGAATGTTCAATGACATAGGCGGGCTTTCTTTTGGGGATTAGCGCGGTCGGTGGACGTGGGCGCTTTGGATCATGCCGAAGCCGATCAGCAGGATCAGCATGGCAGAGCCGCCGTAGCTGACCAGTGGCAGAGGCACGCCGACAACGGGGGCCATGCCCATGACCATGGACATGTTCACAGAGAAGAACAGGAAGAAGGTACAGGCGATGCCGATGGTCATCAGGGATGCGAAACGGTCTTTGTTGCGCAGCGCGGAGGCGATGCAGAAGGCGATGATGAGCGCGTAAAGCCCAAGCAGTGAGACGGCTCCGATGAAGCCGAATTCTTCGGCCAAAGTGGTGAAGATAAAGTCGGTGTGTTTTTCCGGCAGGAAGTTCAACCGGCTTTGGGTGCCTTGCATATAGCCGCGCCCCGCCCAACCGCCTGAGCCAAGTGCAATTTTGGATTGGGTGATGTGATAACCCGCGCCAAGTGGGTCGCTGGCGGGATCAAGGAAGGTGTCGATGCGGCGGTATTGGTAGTCTTTCAAGAGCTGCCAGCTTTGGCCGCGTGATTGGAAGACGGCGGTGATGGTGCCCACGCCCATGGCCACAACCGCGGCAAAATAGGCCCAATGCACCCCTGCCATGAACATCACCATGGCGCCGCCCATCAAGAGCAGAAGCGATGTGCCAAGGTCTGGTTGGCGCAGCACCAGCATGGTGGGGATGACGATAATGATGATTGGTACGATGATCCAAAACGGACGAGAGGTTTTCTCGGTTGGGAGCCAATCGTAGTAGGCGGCAAGGAACATCACGAGGGTGATTTTCATCAACTCGGAGGGTTGCAAACGCATGAAGCCAAGGTCGATCCAGCGCTGGGCGCCCATGTTCACGGTGCCGACGAGCTCCACAAGAACCAGCAGCACAAGCGAGCCCGCATAGAGCACGCCTGAGACATTGCGCCAGAACCAAATCGGGACCATTGCGATGGTGAACATCAAGCACAGGCCCATGACAAAGCGTTTGATTTGCGCCGCGGCCCAAGGGTTGAACGAGCCGCCAGCCACCGAGTAGAGCATCAGAAAGCCGACGCTGGAGACCGCTGTCAGCAACAGCACCAGCGCCCAGTTCAGATGCAGAACCTTGCTGAGGCCTGTTGGAACGGATTTGACGGTATATTCAAGATAGCTCATGCGCGATCCTGCGTGGTGCCCGCGATTTGCGGGTTCTCTTCGCGAAGGCGCTTTTGTTGGGCGCGGATGCGGGCGCGATCTTTAGACGGGTAGGATTCCAGCGGTGGATCGCCATTGTAGAGCGCTTGCAAGGTGATGTCGCGCGCAATGGGCGTGGCGGCTTTGGAGCCACCGCCGTGTTCAACCACGACAGCCACCGCGATTTTGGGATTGTCAAACGGGGCGAAGCTGACGAAGAGGCCGTGGTCGCGGCGCCCCCATGGGAGGTCTTCGTTGCGGATCACGCCGCTGCGGCGTTCGGCGGCGGTGATGTTGCGCACCTGACTGGTGCCGGTTTTGCCCGCAAGGCGTACGCGGTCTTCGATGATACGTTGGTTGTAGGCGGTGCCGCGACGATCGTTGGACACCGCATACATGGCTTTGCGCACCATACGTAGATGGTTTGGATTGACGTCCAGATCAGGGATTTCGTCAAAGGGCACAGATTGATCAATGCCATTTACGGTTTTCACCAGTCTTGGCTCTAGAGCTTTGCCAGAGGCAAGGCGCGCGGTCATGACGGCAAGTTGCAATGGCGAAGACAGCACGTAGCCTTGCCCGATTGAGGCGTTGACCGTGTCGCCAAGCACCCATGCTTGATCGTAGGTGCGCTGCTTCCATTCGCGGTTTGGCGCAAGGCCAGAGGCCACTGCAGACATTGGTACGGAATGGCGGACGCCAAGGCCGAGGCGTTTGGCCATATCGGAGATCTTGTCGATGCCAACCTTGAGCGCGATGTCATAGAAGTAGACGTCGCAGCTTTCGCGCAGCGCGCCTTCGAGGTTCATGTGGCCGTGGCCGCCGCGTTTCCAACAGTGGAAACGACGGTCAGAGACTGTCATGTGGCCGGGGCAATACACGGTTGTTTCGGAATCGATCACACCATCTTCCAAAGCGGCCAGCGCTGTGACCATTTTGAAGGTGGAGCCCGGAGGGTAGGTGCCCTGAACCGACTTGGTTGCGAGGGGACGGAATTCGTTTTCAGTGAGCGCGCTATAGTCTGCCACAGAGATGCCGCGCACAAAGAGGTTGGGATCAAAGGTGGGCGACGAGTTAATTGAGAGGATCTCGCCGCTTTCAACGTCGATCACCACGGCGGCGGCACTTTCTTCGCCGAGGCGGGCTTGGACGTAGGATTGCAGTTTCTGATCAATCGTGAGCTGTAGATCGTCGCCTGCTTGACCTTCGCGACGGTCGAGTTCGCGCATGACGCGGCCGATGGCATTGACCTCGACCTGTTTGGTGCCCGCGACACCGCGCAGGCGTGTTTCAGAGCGGGCTTCGACGCCGACTTTGCCGATTTGGAACCGTGGGATCAGAAGCAATTGATCGGGGTCTTCGATCTTTGACAGATCATAGTCAGACACCGGACCAACGTAGCCGACCACATGGGCGAAATCCGCGCCCATTGGGTAGATGCGTGAAAGGCCGACTTCGGGTGTGACCCCGGGCAGGGCTGGTGCATTCACCGCGACGCGGGACATTTCTTCCCAGCTGATCCGCTCTGCAATCGTGACTGGCAGGAAAGGCGAGGAGCGGCGGATTTCAGTCATGGCGCGGTTCAGCGCGTCGTCGTCCAGTTCGATCAGTGTCGACAGCTTAGAGATGACGCTTTCCACATCGCCTGCGTCTTCGCGGACGATGGTGATGCGATAGCTGGGTTCATTCTGCGCCAGCATGACGCCATTGCGATCATAGATTTCGCCGCGTGCCGGTGGAATCAAGCGCACGTTGATGCGGTTTTCTTCTGCGAGTAGGCGGAATTCGTCGGCTTGGTCGACCTGCAGATAGCGCATGCGGAGCCCCAGCAGGCCCATGAAGGCCAGTTGACTGCCGCCCAAAAACAGGGCGCGGCGTGTCATGCGAGAATGGCTTGCGACGGTATCTGCGGTTTTACGTTTCATGTGATGTCACGCTCGTGTGGACGGATCCTGCGGAGCCCTAAAAATAGGATGCAAAAGCCCGCAAGGAAAGGGTAGACGAGGATGCTAACAATCAATTGAATGAGAACGGGCCCGAGGGGCGGCTGGTCGATGAGAAAAAGCGCGCCGGCGACGCGGTTGATCAGCATGATTGATGTGAGCGCGCCCGCGGCGGTGAGCCATTCCATGCTGAAAATCATGTCTGGGTCGTTATAGGCGCGGCGGCGCAGGGTTTCACAGACCAAGATCGCAATGATGGTCATGAGACCGGGGGGGCGCAAAAACAGAAAGTCTGCGAGCAGCAGAATGGTTGCAATCAGCAAAACCGGTACAAAGTCTGGGCGGCGGAGCATCCAGACGGTGCTGAGCACCAAGAGTAAATCTGGTCCTGGGAATGTGTAAGGTACGGTTTGCAGTGGCAGAAGCTGCCAATACATCACCAACAGTGCCATCAGCGTAAAAACGGCTGGCATGAGCCAAGTGTTGGTTCTGGTATTCTCACTCATTCGTGGTCTCGGGCGCTGCGTCAGTCTCGGACTCTGGAGCCTCTGTCAGGGGGGTATCTGACACGATCAAGTCGCCGAGCTGTTCGATCTTTTCTTGGCCATGGTCGCGCAGCACGCGCAGAAATTCGAGGCGTTCATAATCGGCGGCAAGGCGCACGCGCAGGCGTCCGCCTGGGTCAAAGGCCACTTGGCCGATCAGCAAGCCGGATGGGAAGACATCGCCATCGCCAGAAGAAACGACGCGATCGCCCGGGCGGACTTGATCCGGATTTTCCAAGAAATCGATATGAGGCGCGACCGTGTTGTCGCCGACCACAAGGGCAGACTGTCCAGACGGTTGGATCGTGACCGGAATGCGTGAGGAACTGTCGGTGAGCAGGATCACGCGGCTGGTGGTTTCTCCCACGCCAGACACGCGGCCCACAAGACCGATGCCGTCCATCGTGGCCCAGCCGTCGACGATGCCGTCACGCGCGCCAATGTTGAGCAATACAGACTGGCGGAACGGCGATCCGCTGTCGGCCAGAACGACGCCGGTGACGAAGGTCAGGCGTGGGTCAAGGCGCACATTGTTCAGATCCAGCAGGCGGGCGTTTTCTTGTTCCAGCTGAAGCGCGGCTTCTTTCCAAGCTTTCATTTGCTGAAGCTCGCGGCGCAGTTCTTTGTTTTGGTCGATTACACGCTGGTAGGATTGGAAATCCCGGACCAGATTAATCGTGCCGGTGACAGGCGTCATAACCCATTCTAAAGACGGTACAAATCTGTCTGTGATCATGGCGCGGAACCGTTCAACCCGTGGGCTGTCGATGCGCCAGAGCAGGAAGATCAGAAGCAGAATACCAATGAGGATGGCAACCAGAAGACGCCGCAGCGGGGCGACGTAGTCTTCGGTTTGTGTCCTGTCTCGGGCCATATGTCCTCCGGTTCAGAACATGCCGTAACACAAAAGGCGGCTTGGGCGAAGCCTGCCGCCTTTGATGTTGGGCAGATTAGCTATCGAAGTCGATTGCGTGACGAAGTTGCTTTTCAAATTCGAGCGCTTTGCCGGTGCCCAGAGCCACACAGTTCAGGCTTTCGTCAGCGATAGAAACAGCAAGACCTGTTTGTTCACGCAGGGCCAGATCCAGATCGCCCAGCAGCGCGCCGCCGCCGGTGAGCATAACGCCGCGATCTACGATATCGGCTGCCAGATCTGGTGGGGTTGCTTCCAGCGCTGTCATCACGGCTTCGCAGATTTGCTGAACCGGTTCGGACAGGGCTTCGGCCACTTGTGCCTGAGAGATTTCTGTTTCTTTTGGCACGCCGTTCAGCAAGTCGCGGCCGCGAATTTGCATGGAGGCGCCGCGGCCATCGTCTGGCATGCGGGCTGTCCCAATAGAGGTTTTGATGCGTTCTGCGGTGGATTCACCAACCAGCAGGTTTTGCTGGCGACGCAGGTAAGAAATGATGGCTTCGTCCATACGGTCACCACCGACGCGGACAGAGCGGGCGTATACGATGTCGCCCAGCGATAGAACCGCAACTTCTGTTGTACCACCACCGATATCAACAACCATGTTGCCGGTTGGATCGGTGATTGGCATGCCTGCGCCGATGGCCGCTGCGATCGGTTCTGCAATCAGGCCTGCGCGGCGGGCGCCAGCAGACAGAACAGATTGACGGATCGCGCGTTTTTCAACTGGTGTTGCGCCATGCGGCACGCAGACGATGATCTTTGGTTTAGAGAAGGTGGAGCGTTTGTGTACTTTGCGGATGAAGTGTTTGATCATCTCTTCCGCGGTGTCAAAATCGGCAATCACACCTTCGCGCATTGGACGGATCGCTTCGATGCTGCCTGGGGTCCGGCCAAGCATCAATTTCGCGTCTTCGCCTACGGCTAGAACTTTTTTCACGCCATCTTTGACATGATAGGCCACAACGGATGGTTCACTGAGGATAACACCTTTGCCTTTGACGTAGACCAGCGTGTTCGCTGTGCCCAGATCGATCGCCATGTCTGACGTAAACAGACCGCCAATATTACCCAGCATAAAATCCCCGATTCCCAATACGATTCCATTCCGCCCCGACTCTGGGAGAGTTTGGGCGGTTCACTTATAGGGAGCAAACAGACCTTGTGGAAGTGCCGCCGAGGCGAAATCAGCGTTAATCCGCCGTGATTTTCTTGCGTTGTTGACGACTTATGCCAAGTGTTTGGATTTGCGCAGGATTTTGTCCAAAGATGAGACGCTTTGGAATGGTGCACGGGGGCTGTCGCCTTGGGTGATTCTAGAGTAGGCAGGGTGGAGAATTGGGGGCAACGATGCTGAGCTATCAACATATCTATCACGCGGGCAATCTGGCGGATGTGCAGAAACATGCGCTTTTGTGTGTGATGCTGGACTATATGGGCCAGAAAGCGAAACCCATGACCTATCTGGAAAGCCATTCGGGGCGAGGGTTGTATGATTTGTCCTCGGATGAGGCGGTGAAAACCGGTGAAGCGGCGGCAGGGATTGCGGTGGCTGAGGCGTGGTTTGATGCAGATCACCCCTATCGGCGGGCTTTGCAGGCGGTGCGAGATGGATTTGGCGAGACGGCCTATGGCGGATCGCCCCTGTTGGCGGCGCAGCTTTTGCGCGATGGCGATAAGATGCATCTGGCAGAGCTGCATCCGCGCGAAGGGGATGCGCTTGAAGATGCGATGGTGATGTATTCGGCCAAGCTGCATCGGCAGGATGGGTTTGAAATGGCCCATGCGGTGTGTCCGCCAGAGCCGCGTCGGGGGCTTTTGCTGATTGACCCAAGCTATGAGATCAAAACCGATTACGAGCGCATTCCGGCCATCATTGGCAAGCTGCATCGCAAGTGGAATGTGGGTGTGATCGCGCTGTGGTATCCGATTATGAAGGATGGCTCGCAGTCGGGGATGTTGCGCGACCTTGAAGCGCTGAACCTGCCGAAGGTGTTGCGCCATGAGGTGCGGTTTCCGCCTGCCAAAGATAAGCACCGGATGGTGGGCTCGGGCATGTTTATTGTGAATGCGCCATGGGGTCTGGCGGATGAGGCGAAAGCTTTGTCGGCGCGGTTTGCTTCTTTGACGTGATGTGTTTGGGGCTTTGCCGCCTTATGTATTGGGGCTTTGCCCCCTTGCGCCTTTTGCAAAGGCGCAATTCCCCCAAGGTATTTTTGCCAAGAAAAAGTAAAGGCTTAAGCGGTATGGCTTAGGCTGTGAAGGCGAGCGCGAGTGAGCCGATCAACAGGAGCGCTGAAGCGATGTTGAAGCGGTGTTGGCGTTTACCAATGGAGAGCCATGGGGTGAGCAGCGCGCCGAGGGCGCCCCAGCTGAGGTTGGCTGTGAGCATGATGGTGGCAAAGAGCATGGCGACGGTGAGGATCACCGGCAGTGTGCCGCCCGGCATATAGAAGGTGGCCAAGGTGAGGGCAGCGGCCCAGAGTTTTGGGTTCACGATTTGAAACAGCGCGGCCTGCCAAGCTGTGAAGGGCTTAGCGGTGGATGTGCTGGACGCGCTAGGGGCGGCAGTTGCGATTTTATAAGCGAGATACAGCAGGTAAGCCGCTGACACGACTTTGAAAACCGTGTGAAGCGTTGGGCTGCCAAGGATGAGCTGCCCAAGGCCAAAGCCTGTGGCAAGGATCACGCAAAGCGCTCCTGCGCTGACGCCGAAGATATGCGGCAGCGTGCGCCGGTAGCCGAAGTTGGCGCAGCTTGCGATGATCATCACGCTGTTGGGGCCGGGGGTAAAAGTGCTGGCCGCAGCGAAACCGATCAGGCTGAGAAGGAGCGAAAGTGTCATAGCGAGAATGCGAAACGGGGGGCCGTGGCCCCCCGATCTGATTAGCTGTGATCTTTGTAGTTGATCTCTTTGGCGTCTGCGCCTTCGCCCAGTTTGCCGCGGCGCACGATCAAGCGGTTGAGCGCGTGGATATAGGCTTTGGCTGAGGCGACAACCGTGTCGGTGTCGGCGCTTTCGCCTGTGGCGACAACACCATCTTCGGACAGGCGCACAGACACGGTGGCCTGCGCATCGGTGCCTTCGGTGACCGCGTGCACTTGGTACAGCTCTAGACGGGCCGTGTTTGGGTGCAACTGGCGGATCGCCTTGAAGGTGGCATCGACCGGACCGTCGCCATTTGCGATGGCGGTGGTTTCTGTGCCGTCGATATCCATGACCAGAGTGGCCTCTGCCGGGCCGCCGGTGCCGCAGGCGACGCGCAGGGTGACCAGTTTGAGCAGGTCATTACCAGCGTCTGCATCGGTGCGCATCAGGGCGATGATGTCGTCGTCAAAGACTTCTTTCTTGCGGTCTGCAAGGTCTTTGAAGCGTACGAAGATGTCTTTGAGTTGGTTGTCGCCCACTTCAAAGCCCAGTGTTTCCAGCTTGTCGCGCAGCGCGGCGCGGCCGGAGTGTTTGCCCAGCGGCAGGGATGTGCCGGAGAGGCCGATGTCTTCGGGACGCATGATCTCGAAGTTTTCCGGGTTCTTGAGCATGCCGTCTTGGTGGATGCCGCTTTCATGGGCGAAGGCGTTCTTACCAACGATGGCTTTGTTGAACTGCACTGGGAAGCCGGACACGGTGGACACGCGGCGGGAGATCGCCATGAGTTTGGTTGTGTCGATGCCGGTTGTGTATGGCATGATGTCATTGCGGGTTTTCATCGCCATGACCACTTCTTCGAGCGCCGTGTTGCCCGCGCGTTCGCCGAGGCCGTTGATTGTACATTCAATTTGGCGCGCGCCGCCATCGACCGCCGCCAAGGCGTTGGCTGTCGCCATGCCAAGATCGTTGTGGCAGTGGGTGGCGAAGATGATCTCATCCGCGCCTGGGACTGTTTCGATCAGGCGGGTGATCAACTGCGCGGATTCGGCAGGCGCTGTGTAGCCCACAGTGTCGGGGATGTTGATCGTGGTTGCGCCAGCCTTAATGGCGATTTCGATCACGCGGCAGAGGTAATCCCATTCGGTGCGGGTGGCATCCATCGGGGACCATTGCACGTTTTCGCAAAGATTTCGGGCGTGGGTCACGGTCTCGTGGATCTTGTCGGCCATCTCATCCATGGTGAGGTTTGGAATGGCGCGGTGCAAAGGGGATGTGCCGATGAAGGTGTGAATGCGCGATTGGCCCGCATGTTTGATGGCTTCGGCGCAGCGGTCGATATCGGCAAAGTTGGCGCGGGCCAGACCACAGATGCGGCTGTTCTTGCTGCGCTTGGCGATTTCGGAAACAGCGCGGAAGTCGCCTTCGGAAGCGATGGGGAAGCCGGCTTCGATGATGTCGACACCCATGTCGTCCAGCATCTCTGCGATTTCCAGCTTTTCATCGTGTGTCATGGTTGCGCCCGGGGATTGCTCGCCGTCGCGCAAAGTGGTGTCAAAAATGACAACGCGGTCTTGTGTCATAGGTCTTGTCCTAATCAAATATACGGTTTTGGAGCGGGCGGGCGGCCACTGTCTCCGGAATTGGGTTCACCTTTAGGCTCGATCAGCAGCACTTTGACTTCTTGATCTGCCTTTGGGCGATGCACGATGCCCTTGGGTACAACAACAAGCTCTCCGGCGCCGAAGGTCACGGAATCTTGGTTTTCATATTCCATTGTGACCGAGCCTTCCAGTACCAGAAAGAAATCATCGGTATCATCGTGTTTGTGAAACGGGTATTCGCCCTTGAATTTCACCACCATGACTTCGTTGTCATTATAGGTGGCGACGACATGTGGGTCCCAATGGGACGAGACCATCGCCAGTTTTTCGGCAAGGTTAACTTTGTGCATTTTGGATTGTCCTAATCTCTGATGATGCGGGGAATACGGCGCGTCACAACTCCTCTGAGCACGCGCGCCGAAAAGGCCGCGCTCAGAGGCGAGTTAGGAGTAGGTCTAGGCCACGGGCAAACGGCGCCGGAAGGCGCTGAGCGTGCGTGATATGTGGCTGCGTAGACATAAAGCGACTATATCGCGGATTCGCGGAATGGGAAGCTGAAAAAATACACAATCTGAGAGTGTTGAAAATCGGCGTGTTTGGGCATGGATCACACCTCTTGTCTAAATCGGGAGCGCAGCAATAAAAGCTTGCGAAAACAGGGTTTAAAACCTAGAGATTGGACAGCTTTCCAATTTTGAACGCACATCCGTAAGTAGAATTTTTTGAGGTCATTTATGTTGCGAATTTCTTGTCTCGTAGGGCTTTCGGCGCTTGTTTTGTCTGGCTGTGCCGCAATTGAGGAAGATAGCGCGGCGGGTGACCAGGCCTTGTACAATGCTTTTCTGGCAGCGCGGGGTGACTCTGATACTGTGTTTGCCGCTTATTTGGCCGCCAATGGCATTGATCTTGAGGCGCTGCTGGAGCTGGAAGAAGATGGTGAGCTGACGACCGCAGAGATCGCGGCCTTGTTGCCGACGTTGAGCACGGCGCCAGCGAGCAGTACGGCGCAAATGACAGGGGCCTATAAGATCACGGCGAGCGGCTTGAATAGTACAATTGCAGGCCGCATTACCATGGATGTTGATTTTGCCGATGGGACCACGTCTGGCGTTTTGCATAATAACTTCCTAGATGCTGATGGCACGGCTGACAGCTCTGTTGTGGAATTGGATGGCAACGTAGGATTTAGCGGCAATGTCGACCTGACAGACGGGTTCCATGACGCCAATAACGTGAACTGGCAGGTGCAGGCCGCAGGCGAGGGCACCTTGGTGGATGCAACGGATACCGCAGAGACATCGACGGACTACCGTTTGGATTTCGATCTGCACGGTGATTTGCTTGATGTGTCGGCAATGGGTGAAATCGGCGGTGTTGGTGACGTTGGCGATGTCGCCTCTTATGGTGAGATCGATGGCAATATCGATGTGACAAGCGCAGATGACACCACGCTGTATGATGTCTCTTCGGGCGAGTATTTTGTTTTCGAACAAGCTGACTGATCAGGGTTGAGGTTTTGCGATGCCTCGGTTGATGGGTTTTCCTGCGTTGAAGCGTCTTCTGGCGGGGGCATGTTGTCTGTTTGCGAGCACTGTTTCCGCGATGGACAGTGCAACGGCTTTGGCCCATTTCAAGCGCGCGCATCTTGAGGCGGAAGCGGGTCAGACCAAGCAGGCGCAGCGTCGGCTTGAGTGGTTGTTGCGTGAAGATCGGGAGAGCCTGGTGCGCAGCAAAGCTTATCAGCTGGCTTTGAGTAAATTGCTGCAAGAGACGCCTTTGTCCTTTTCTTTCACGGCCGGTTTGTCGATTGCGGATAACCCGCGGCGCAGCAGTTCGGCGGATGTGTTTGAGACGGACTTGGGCAGATTTGACATTGCAAGCGATGATGACGGGGTCGGGTTTGGCTTATCGCTTGGGGCGGATCTGCGGTACCGGCATTCCTATTCTGTTGGTCGCATCGTCGAGGCGCGTTTGGGGGCCACTGGGCTTGTCCATGAATTTGACGCCTTGCAGTATTTTAAGCCAGAGGTCCGCCTGAGCCATATCTGGCAGGGCGCTGGACGCAGCTACACAGTGTCGGCCTATCAAAATGCGGGGATCTATCCTGATTTAGAGGGGCGCGATGATCCGGATTATCGCGCCTTGGGGATCTCTGCCACGGGGCGTTCTGCTTTGGGGCAGGGGCGCAGTGTCAGTGGTTTTTTGCGGCTGGAAGACCGCCAGTATCAAGAGCTGGAGCATCTGACTGGGCAGACCTATGGGCTGGGGGGCAGTTATGTGTTGCCAACCCCAGTGGGCGGGCGTGTCACTGTGTCTGGGCAATTGGCACGGGCTGATCTGACGGCGGCGCATTATTCTTATTGGTCTGTCGGGGGCAGCGTGGCCTATGCGGATACAACGGCGGGTGGTTTGTCTTGGTCGCTTGGGGCTGGGCAGACTTGGCGGGATTATGATGGCCTGTTCACTGCGCTGAGTTATGCGCGTGAAGACCGAGAGGCGCGTGTGTTTATTGGCTTGTCGCATGAAGACATTCATTTCAAAGCCCTGCAGCCTCGTTTGAATTGTTCTTATTCAAAACAGACCTCGAATGTGGCCCTTTTTCAAAACGATGGGGTCTCTTGTTCGGTTCGGGTCAATCATCGCTTTTAAGGGATTGCCGATTTGCTGCGCTGACCTAGATTGTCCTGTATGAAACGCGGATTGATGATTGGTGCCTCGGGCGGAATAGGCGCAGCGATGGCGGCTGTGATGGCCCAAGACGGCTATGCGTTGACCTGTTTGTCGCGGTCAGAAGATGGGTTTGACTATGCAGACCCAGATGGTTGCACGGCGGCTTTAGATCGTTTGCAGGGTGAGTTTGATGTGATCTTTGTCGCCACTGGGGCGTTGAGTGTTGGGGCTGAACGGCCTGAGAAGGCATTGGGCGAGATCTCGGCAGAGGCTTTGGCGGCGCAGTTTGCTGTGAATACGATTGGGCCCGCTTTGGTGTTGCGCCATGCAAAACGGTTGCTGGCGCGCGATCGGCGGGCGGTGTTTGCGGCTTTGTCGGCGCGGGTCGGCTCGATTGGAGATAACCGGTTGGGCGGCTGGTATGGGTATCGCGCCTCAAAGGCGGCGCTGAACCAGTTGGTGCATACGGGGGCGATTGAGCTGGCGCGTAGTCATAAGCAGGCTGTTTGCGTGGCTTTGCATCCGGGCACTGTGGACACCACTTTTACGCAGAACTATCAGGCGCAGAAACATAGCCCTGCAGAGGCGGCTGCGCATTTGTGGCGTGTTTTGAACGAATTAACCCCCGCTCAGAGCGGGGGCTTTTATGATTGGAAAGGCGAACAGATCGCTTGGTAGCGGCTTAGTTTTGCTGCACTTCGACAGCGTCTTGCTGTAGCGCGCCGTTTTCCCAGTTGCCTGTCGCCTCTTGGCCAGAAGCGTATTTCATGGTGCCTTCGCCTTGGCGTTTGCCGGCTTTGAAGAGGCCCTCGTAGACATCGCCATTGGCATAGGTGGCCACACCTTGGCCTTCGATTTCACCGTTCAGCCATGCGCCTGTGTAGGTGAACCCATCTGGCATTGTGATTGTGCCGGTGCCTTCGCGTTGGCCGTTTAAGAAGTTGCCAGCATAGACCGTGCCATCTGGGTAAGTGGCGGTGCCTTCGCCATGGCGCTGGCCCTCGGCCCATTGGCCTTCATATTTGTAGCCATCAGAATAGGTCATCACGCCCATGCCGTGGTTCTTGGCGTTTTGGAACTCACCTTCGTAGACCAGACCATTTGTGTAGGTCGCTTTGCCTGTGCCTTGGATGATGCCGCCCGCCCAGTCGCCTTCGTAGACAGAGCCATCTGGGTAGGTGATCATGCCTTGGCCATCGGCCAGATCCGCGTTGAATTGGCCCACATAGATGGAGCCATCAGGGTAGGTGACGGTGCCGTTGCCTTGGATTTGGCCAGCCATCCAATCGCCTTCGTATTTATAGCCATCTGCGCCGATGAACACGCCTGTGCCTTCACGGCGGTCCGCTTTGAATTCGCCTTCGTAGACATCGCCATTGGCATAGTTCACGCGGCCGATACCTTGGCGTTGCCCGCCGACCAGCGTGCCCTCGTAGATGTCGCCGTTTGGTTGGGTAAGCTTGCCTTGGCCATCGATTTGACCTGCAGCCCATAGGCCTTCGTAGACCAAGCCATCTGGCATGGTCAGCGTGCCTGTGCCTTGACGCTCGCCGGCCACGATTTGGCCGGTGTACACGGCGCCATCTGGATAGGTGATTTGGCCGTTGCCTTCTTTCACGCCATTGACCCAGTCACCTGCATAGACATAGCCGCCCGGGCTGCGCATGGTGCCGGTGCCATCGTGCATGGCGTTTACAAAACCGCCCTCGTAGGTCACGCCATTGGCGTAGACTGCAAGGCCTTGGCCGGTGATCTTACCGTCGAGCCATTCGCCTTCGTAAGTGCCGCCATCGGCGAAGGTGATTTGACCCACGCCTTCGGGTTTGCCTTTGATGAATTCACCTTCGTAGACAGAGCCATTGGGGAAAGTTGCTTCGCCCATGCCGAGGATCTCGCCATCGACCCAGTCGCCCACATAAGTGTAGCCATTGGGCAGGCGGTAGGTGCCGCGCCCATGTTGCAGGCCATCTTTGAAGGTACCTTCGTAAACGCCGCCATCATCGTATTGTTTGGTGAGTACGCTGCCGTCTTGCGCCAAAACGCCTTGTGTTCCCAGTGCGAAAAGCGCCGCTGCGAGTGTAATGGCCTGTGGTGTCTTCATGTCTCTGCCCTTAGATGGGAAATCCGTCTAAAACGGTTGGTTTAGCCGAAACTTAGAGCTTTGCACGCTCGCGAGCAACGTCTTTTGAAGCTTTGTGCTTTTCCTTGCTCACCGATCTGATAAATCTTGCGCCAGACAGATGCAGCACACAGCAGGAGCCTCTATGTCCGAACGATTTCGCGTGACACTTGCCCAAGCCAACCCAGTGATGGGGGATATTGCGGGCAATGCGGCCAAAGCCAAAGCGGCTTGGGAAGCTGGTAAAGCGGCTGATGCACAGCTTGTGGCGCTGCCAGAGCTGTTTATTCTGGGGTATAACCCGCAGGATTTGGTGATGAAGCCCGCGGTTCAGGCCGCCTGTATGGAAGCGATTGAGGCTTTGGCGGCCGAGTGCGCCGATGGTCCTGCGCTGACGATTGGCGGGCCTTATGCCGAGGGCGATAAGCTGTTTAACGCCTATTTCGTGCTGAATGGTGGCAAGATCGTCAGCAAACAGCTGAAGCACCACCTGCCGAACTACAATGTGTTTGACGAGGTGCGCCTGTTTGATAGTGGCCCGCTGGGTGGGCCTTATGCGGTGGGCAACACGCGCATTGGCTCTCCGATTTGCGAAGATGCTTGGTTTGAAGATGTGGCCGAGACCTTGGAAGAAAGTGGGGCGGAGTTCCTGCTGGTGCCCAATGGCTCGCCTTACTATCGCGACAAGTTTGATCGCCGCATGAGCCATATGGTGGCGCGTGTGATCGAAACTGGGCTGCCGCTAATTTACCTGAATATGGTCGGTGGTCAGGATGATCAGGTGTTTGACGGGGGATCTTTTGTTTTGAACCCGGGTGGGCATTTGGCCGTGCAATTGCCGGTGTTTGACGAAGAGATCGCCCATATCGATCTGGTGCGCGGCGAAGATGGCTGGGTCTGTGAGGCTGGGCCAAAGGCTTTGCTGCCGTCTGGCGAAGAGCAAGATTACCGCGTTTGCGTGGAAGCTTTGCGCGATTACATGGGCAAGACCGGCTTTAAGAAGGTTCTGCTGGGCCTGTCCGGCGGGATTGATTCCGCCATTGTGGCCACGATTGCTGTGGACGCCTTGGGCGCGGAAAACGTGCGCTGCGTGATGCTACCGTCTGAATATACCTCGCAAGGGTCGCTGGATGACGCGGAAGACATCGCGAAGCGTTTGGGTGTGCATTATGATTTCGTGCCGATTGCTGAGGGGCGTCAGGCCATTACCAACACCTTGGCGCCTTTGTTTGCCGGCCTTGAAGAAGGGCTGACCGAAGAGAATATTCAGTCGCGCCTGCGTGGGCTGTTGTTGATGGCCATGTCCAATAAATTTGGCGAGATGCTGTTGACCACGGGCAATAAATCCGAGGTCGCGGTGGGCTATGCCACGATCTATGGCGATATGAATGGCGGCTATAACCCGATCAAAGACATGTATAAAACGCGTGTCTTTGAGACTTGCCGCTGGCGCAATGAGAACCACCGCGATTGGATGTCTGGCCCTGCGGGTGAGGTTATTCCGGTGTCGATCATCGACAAACCGCCATCCGCTGAATTGCGTCCTGATCAGAAAGACGAAGACAGCCTGCCGCCGTATGACGTGCTGGATGGTATCCTGCATATGTTGGTGGATGAGGAGAAGTCCGTCGCTGATTGTGTTGAAGCTGGTTATGCGCGGGAAACCGTCAAGCGGGTGGAGCATTTGCTGTACATCAGCGAATACAAACGCTTCCAATCTGCGCCGGGGGCGCGGTTGTCGAAGAAGGCATTCTGGTCGGATCGTCGGTATCCGATTGTGAACCGGTTTCGCGACGATAGCTAAGGGGCGGTCCTAAGGCATTGGTGTTAAAGAAAAGCCCTCTCGATGTGAGAGGGCTTTTCGGTTTTTGGGGCCAGCTTACAGATACAACTGATAGGTCGCTGGAGTGTAGTGGAAGCCGTCGCCCTGGGCCTCGACATAGCCCACACCCGGGAATGGCATGTGGTAGCCCACGAAAGGGATATTGTCGGCGGCCATCATGCCCAACAGGCGGCGGCGGGTGGCTGCTGCTGCGGATTTGTCCATGTCAAAGCGGACTTCCCAATCTGGATGCGCGACGGACCAGATATAGTGGTTGGCAATGTCAGCGCCGAGGATCAGCTGAGAGCCTTCGCTTTCGATGCGGTACGCCATGTGACCCGGTGTGTGGCCGAAGGCCGCAACCGCAGAGATGCCGCTGGCGACGGTGCCTTGGTCATCCAGCATGGCGAATTTCTCGGCCAGTGGTTTAACCTTGCCGTTGAAGCCTTGGTTGTCGGACTTGGACCAGAAATCAAATTCCGCCGCGCCGGTGATGTAACGTGCGTTTTTGAAGGTTTCGCCAGCGTCGCCTGCGATGCCGCCGATGTGGTCGCCGTGCATGTGGGTGAGGACCACTGCATCGACTTGGTCTGCTGTATAGCCAGCCGCTTCTAATGCGCCGGTGATGCCTGCTGGGTTAAGGCCTGTGTCAAACAGAACCAGCTCAGAGCCGGTGTTCACAACGGTTGGCGTAAAGAAGAACTGCGCCACATCGTTTGGGATATTGGCGGCGGCAGAGGCTGCGTCAAATTCTGCCTCATCTACGTTTAGGCCAAAGATGCCCTTTGGGTTTTCGACGGCACGGGTGCCTGCCAGCAGCGTGGTCACTTCAAAGGCGCCCACTTTCATGCGGTTGAACTTGGCAGGGCCAACGCCCAACATGTCTGCGGCGGCCATGGCTGTGTTGCCTTGTGCCAGAACAGGTAGGGCGGCTGTGCCGGCGAGGAAATGTCTACGAGAAATACGGGGAGCTTTAAGCATCTGAGAATCTCCTTTTTTCAGATAAGCTCAAATATAGTGTAGTTGTGAGACTCTGGCGGTAGAGTTTTCGTGATCAGGAGGCTGAAATGTCTGACAATAAAACCCAGCCCACAGGCCTTGCGCCGCGTGCGTTTGTGGAAGCGATTGAGCATCCTGTACGGCGCGCGGATGGCTTGGTGTTACTGGATCTGTTTGCCGAGGTCAGCGGGTTTGAACCGGTGATGTGGGGACCAACGATTATTGGATATGGTAAGTATCACTACGTCTATGACAGCGGGCGCGAGGGCGACTTTTTAGCGACGGGGTTTAGCCCGCGCAAAAGCAATCTGTCGATCTACATCATGCCCGGGTATCAGGATTATTCAGGCATTTTGGCGGATTTGGGAAAGCATAAGCTGGGGAAAAGCTGCCTTTATGTGAACAAGCTGGCGGATATTGATCTAGATGTGCTGCGCCGCTTGATCCGTGTGGGCTTGGATGATCTGCATCAGAAATGGCCGGTGACGGCGGGGTGAAAGGATGATGAAACGTGTTTTAACGGCGCTGGGCGTGGTGTTTTCTCTGGCAGGGCCTGCTACTGCTGGGGATTGGTTCACACATGAATTTGGCGAATTGCGCGCCTATCACGGGGATTGGCTGAATGTGTGTGACGCCAATGGGCATGGGCAATGCCGCGCGGTACAATATGAACCGGCGCAGGATGGCAGTCGCTTTTTTGGCGAGGCGCGGCTGGCTTTGTATTACGAAACACCCACGCGCTATGTGGCGGAGATTTACGCCAAGGGTTTGGTGGCCGATCAGGTGGATGCTCTGGTGTTGGATTTTGGTGGGGCGGTGATGCAGCTTGCGCCAGAAGACTGGCAGCTTGGCGGGGCCTATTTGGCCAATCTGGCAGAGACGGTTGCGATTGTGCAGCCTGAGTTGGCCCATATTTTCGAAGAGCATGTGCGCCGGTATGGGCGGTTGAATGTGTCTTTCCTGTCGTACGGGGCGGAAATTCGGGCGGCGTCTTTCTCGTTGCGCGGCTCTGATGCTGCTTTGCGGGCGATTGATGTCTATGAGGCGGGGCGGTAGCCCTGTTTTCTGGACAAAGGGCGCGGGGTGTGAGACAGAGCCTGCAACTTTGGAGACTCGTATGACCACCACTCGTTTTGCCCCGTCGCCGACCGGCTATATTCACGTTGGTAACCTGCGCACAGCGCTGATGAACTTTCTGATCGCCAAGAAGGCGGGCGGTACGTTCATTTTGCGGATTGATGACACAGACCCAGAGCGGTCTAAGCAGGAATATGTGGATGCGATCCAACAGGATTTGGAGTGGCTGGGCCTGACCTGGGATAAGATCGAGCGTCAGTCTGAGCGTTTGGATCGGTATAACGCAGCGGCAGAAAAGCTGCGCGAGATTGGTCGTTTTTATGAGTGTTTTGAAACCCCGATCGAGCTGGACCTGAAGCGTAAGAAACAGCTGAACATGGGTAAGCCGCCTGTGTATGATCGCGCGGCATTGAACCTGTCTGATGACGAAAAAGCGGCCCTGCGTGCAGAGCGTGGTGATGGTCACTGGCGTTTCAAACTGGATCAACAGCGGATCAACTGGACCGACGGTGTTCTGGGCGACTTGTCGATTGATGCGGCTTCTGTGTCTGATCCGGTATTGATCCGTGGAGACGGGCAGTTCCTGTATACGCTGGCCTCTGTGATGGACGACATCGAAATGGGCGTCACGCATGTTGTACGTGGTTCTGACCACGTGACCAACACGGCGACGCAGATTCAAATGATCGAAGCGCTGGGCGGCACGGTGCCGACCTTTGCGCACCACTCTTTGCTGACCGGTCCGCAGGGCGAGAGCCTGTCGAAACGTTTGGGCACATTGGCATTGCGCGATCTGCGCGAGTCTGGTGTGGAGCCGATGGCGTTGTTGAGCTTGATGGCGCGTTTGGGATCAAGCCAGCCTATGGAGCTGCGCAGCTCGATTGAAGAGATTGCCGAAGGGTTTGACGTGGATCAGTTCGGCTCTGCGCCGACGAAGTTTGACGTGCAGGATCTGTATCCGTTGACCGGCCGTTTACTGGGTGAAACGGATTTGGCAGCGGTTGCGGATGATGTGGCTGCGGCTGGTGTGCCGGCTGATCAGGCGGCGGCGTTCTGGGATGTGATCCGCGCCAATATCACCACGCGCAAAGATATTGCCGGCTGGTGGGAGCTGTTTGAAAACGGCGCTGATCCGGTGATTGACGATGAAGACAAGGATTTCGTGGCAGAGGCCATGGCACTGCTGCCAGAGGGCCCGTTTGATGGCGAGAGCTGGGGCGCTTGGACGAAGGCCGTGAAAGAGGCGACAGGCCGTAAGGGTCGTGGGCTGTTCATGCCGCTGCGCAAAGCTTTGACGGGGCAGAGCCATGGGCCGGATATGTCTGCCGTTTTGCCGCTTTTGAAAGTGATCAAAGCGCGGGGCTGATTGGGTTAAGTCGGTTTTCTGCGAAAACCGTGCCTGCGGCGCAGGTATTTTTGCCAAGAAAAAGTAAGGGCTTGCGTGGTGGCGCGGGCCCTTTTTCTTTGTTTTGTGCGGTGGCGGCGGGGGGCTGTGCGTTTCTGTGTGTTTTGTCTGTTCAGGCGCTGGGGTAGGCTTGGTGAGGGTTTGTTAGGGGAGAGATCATGGCTGAGGCGCAAGCGAAGTTTCTGCAGGGCAATTTGTTTCGCCATGTGACGGTGATGTCGATGACCGCTTCTGTCGGTATGATGACGCTGTTTCTTGTGGACCTTGTGGATATGCTTTTCATTTCCATGTTGGGCAAAGAAGAATTGGCGGCTGCGGTTGGTTATGCCGGTGCGATTTTGTTTTTCACAACCTCTTTTGGGATCGGTGTGGCGATTTCGGCCGGGGCGTTGGTGGCGCGTGCTTTGGGGGCGGGGGATCGTCAGATGGCAGAGCGGCGGGCGGCGACGAGCCTGCTGTACGGGTTTTTGTTCGCGGTTGTTTTTGCGGCTGTCGTTTGGGTGAACCTGCGTAGTTTGGCGTCTTTGATGGGCGCGAGCGGTGTGACGCTGGATCTGACCGTGGGTTATTTGCAGATCATCATTCCTTCTTTGCCGTTGCTTTTGCTGGGCATGGTTGGTGGCGCGATTTTGCGTGCCCATGGGGATGCGCGCCGCGCGATGATGTCGACCATTGCGGGCGCGGTTGTGAATGCTGTGCTTGATCCGATCCTGATCTTTGGGTTGGACATGGAGTTATCCGGTGCTGCTGTTGCCTCTGTCTGTGCGCGGGGGGCAATTGCCTTTGTGGCATTGTATCCCTTGGTGCGCGTGCATAAGGCCTTGGCCAAGCCAACGCCTGCGCAGTTTCGTTTGGATTTTGCGGCCATCGTGGCCATCGCAGGCCCTGCGATTTTGACCCAATTGGCCACACCGATTGGCCAAGCCTATGTGACGCGGTCTATGGCAGAATTTGGCGAGGATGCTGTGGCGGGCATGGCCATCGTCGGGCGGCTGACGCCTGTGGCCTTTGGGGTGCTGTTTGCATTGTCTGGAGCGGTTGGCCCCATCATTGGCCAAAATTTCGGCGCAAATCAGCAAACCCGTGTGCGTGACGCGTTTCGTGCGGGGCTGGTGTTTGCTGCGGCTTGGGTGGTTTTTGCCGCCATTGTCTTGTTCTTTCTGCGCGGTCCGGTTGTTGGGATGTTTGGAGCTGAAGGCTCTGCTATCACCTTGATCTATTTGTTCTGTGGGCCTTTGGCCTTGCTGTATTATTTTAACGGTGTGATTTTTGTCGCCAATGCGGCTTTTAACAATCTGGGGCACCCGTTTTATTCCACGCTGATCAACTGGGGACGCAATACTTTGGGGATTGTGCCACTGGTTTGGTTGGGCGCGCACTTCTGGGGCGCGTCAGGCGTGTTGATCGGGCAAGCTGCCGGTGGTGTGGTCTTTGCTGGGGTGGCCTTTGCGCTTAGCCAGCGTGTGATGGCCCATCAGACGCCCGTGACGCCCGAGCCTTTTGCCCGCCAAGGGCGGTTGCACGCTTTGCTGCATATGCGCCGCTAAGCCGTTACGGCGTGCGGCCTAGCCATATATCGACCTGTGCGTCGATAAAATCGGCTTGTTCCTTGGTGGGGGCCTGTGCGCGCGGGTATTGCGGATCGTCGCGGTCTTTGCGGATGGGGCAGTTCCAACCCACTGTTGAGGCAAAAAAATCCAGCGCGCCTTGTTCGCCAAATTCTTGCAGATAGCCGATCACGACGGTGTCCAGATAGCTTTGCAAGATGGGGCCGTGCGTGTCGGGCAGCGGGTATTTATCCTGCGGCACGGTGTAGGTGGCGATATCAATCGGCGTATCTGTTTTATGCTGTACGGCGGGGGTGACAGGCACGCGGTCGTAGGCGTGTTCGCGTTCATCCAGCGCAGCCCAGTCGCCATTTGGCACATGGGCGATCAGCCCGTCGATCTGCCAGCCCTCACACGGTTCTGCTGTGAGAATCGGGATCGGATCATAGGTGGATTGCCGCCACACACGACGCCAGCCGATCAGGCGGGCATGGCCGATTTCGCCATAGCTGTGGGTGTTGCGGTTGACGAGGCTGCCATAGCCGAAGAAAAACGGACGTGTCATGGGGCGAAAATGCCTTAGAAATTGGCAGTGTCAACGCAGATCATGCTTATTCATGGGCTATTGCTAAAAAACTATGCGCTTGGGGCGGCAGGAGGCGCAATCGCTCTTGAGATTGGCGCATGAGGCGGGTAAGTTTCCGATACGAAACACAGGTGACTCGGGAGAACCGGGTAACTGGTGCCGAAGGAGCAACCGCCCCGGAAACTCTCAGGCCACAGGACCGCGTTGCCTTTTTCGACTCTGGAGAGAGGCGCGTTTGCGTCCGCCGAAGGGATAACGATCTCAGGCAATCGGACAGAGGGGGCATCGCGCGCATGGGGTCCATGCGAGATGGTGATGCCGGACTGTGCCACAGGCGCGACCGGAGAAGGGGAGCGACCGATGGGTGACGCAGTACAAGCGGGTGATTTGAAGCAAACTCCGCTGTTTGATTTACACGCAGAGCTGGGCGGCAAGATGGTGCCTTTTGCGGGCTATTCCATGCCCGTGCAATATCCGCTTGGCGTGATGAAAGAACATCTGCATTGCCGTGCAGCAGCAGGGCTGTTTGACGTGAGCCATATGGGCCAAGTCATTGTAAAGGGCGCGGATTACGCAGCAGCGGCTGCGGCGTTTGAAACCCTTGTGCCGATGGATGTGCTGGACTTGCCAGAGGGCAAACAGCGCTATGGTCTGTTCACCAATGCAGAAGGCGGGATCGAGGATGATCTGATGTTTGCCAACCGTGGTGATCATCTGTTCGTCGTGGTGAATGCCGCCTGTAAGGATGCTGATGTGGCGCGCATGAAAGCAGCGCTGGCGCCCGAGGTCTCTGTTGAGCTGATCTCTGATCGCGCGTTGATTGCCTTGCAAGGGCCAAAGGCAGAGGCGGCTTTGGCGCGGCTGAATCCTTTGGTGGCTGACATGGTCTTTATGGATGTGGTGACCCTGCCTTTGATGGGTGCGGAATGTTGGATCAGCCGCTCTGGTTATACGGGCGAAGACGGGTTCGAAATTTCCGTGCCAGAAGAGGCAGCAGAGGCGCTGTGCCGCGCCTTGCTAGAGATGGATGAGGTTGAAGCCATTGGCCTTGGCGCACGCGATAGCCTGCGCTTGGAAAGCGGCTTGTGTCTTTATGGCAGCGACATTGATACGGGCACAAACCCTGCTGAGGCCAGCCTGTTGTGGGCGGTTCAGAAAGTGCGCCGCGCCGATGGCGCGCGGGCCGGTGGGTTTGTAGGCGCGGATGCTGTTTTAGGTGCGATCGCTGAAGGCGCCGCGCGCAAACGTGTGGGTTTGCTGCCGCAGTCACGTGCGCCGATGCGGGCAGGGACTGCGCTGTTTGAAAGCGAAACCTCTGAGACGCCAATTGGCGAAGTGACTTCTGGCGGGTTTGGCCCAAGCCTGAATGCGCCGGTGGCCATGGGCTATGTGGACGCCGCATTTGCCAAAGCAGATACACCGATCTTTGGCGAGGTGCGCGGCAAGCGCCTGCCAGTGGTCGTATCGAAAATGCCCTTCGTTCCGGCGAAGTTTAAACGTTAATTCCAGATATTCAGAATACACAGGAGAGCCCCATGAAATTCACAGAAGAGCACGAATGGCTGCGCGTTGAAGGTGACGAAGTTGTTGTTGGGATCACAACACACGCGGCAGAGCAGCTGGGTGATATCGTGTTTGTGGAACTGCCAGAGGTTGGCGCAGAGATCGTGAAAGACGATGAGGTCTGCGTGATTGAATCTGTGAAAGCAGCTTCTGACATTCTGGCGCCTTTGGACGGTGAAGTGACCGAGGTGAACGAAGCCTTGGCGGATGAGCCGGGCAAGGTGAACGAAGACCCAATCGGGGCGGCGTGGTTCTTTAAGGTGAAACCAGCCGATCTGAGCCAAATGGACGACTATATGGATGAAGCCGCTTACAACGACTTTGTCGGTTAAGTCTTTATCCTGCCTTTGAATTTTGTTGCGTGGGCGCTGTAGTGGATGCGCCTAAAGGGGATGCTATGTCTTTTAAGCCAACGGACTACCTGCCGTATGATTTCGCCAACCGCCGCCATATCGGCCCGTCTCCGGCAGAGATGGACGAGATGTTGCAGGTTATCGGCGCAGAGAGCCTTGATGCGTTGATTGATGAAACCCTGCCGGTTTCGATCCGTCAGCAACAGCCGCTGGATTTCGGTCGGCCTTTGTCAGAGCGCGAGCTGCTGCACCACATGCGCGGCGTGGCCAAGAAGAACGTGTTGATGACCAGCCTGATCGGGCAGGGCTATCATGGCACGGTGACTCCGCCAGCGATCCAGCGCAACATTCTGGAGAACCCTGCTTGGTACACGGCCTATACGCCGTATCAGCCAGAGATTTCCCAAGGGCGTCTTGAGGCGCTGTTGAACTTCCAAACCATGGTGTCTGATTTGACCGGTTTGGAAGTGGCGAATGCATCCCTGCTGGATGAATCCACGGCCTGCGCCGAGGCGATGACCATGGCGCAGCGTGTGTCTAAGTCGAAGGCCAAAGCGTTCTTTGTGGATCGCGATTGCCACCCGCAGAACATCGCCGTGGTGCAAACCCGCGCTGCGCCTTTGGGCATTGAGGTGATCGTGGGAAATCCAGATCATCTGAAAGCGGATGAAGTGTTTGGCGCGCTGTTCCAATACCCGGGCACCTATGGCCATGTGCGTGATTTCACCCCTGAAATCGAAGCCCTGCATGCCAATAAGGCGATTGCGGTTGTGGCGGCTGATCCTTTGTCGCTGACCCTGCTGAAAGAGCCGGGCGCGATGGGGGCGGATATCGCAATTGGCTCGACCCAGCGTTTTGGCGTGCCTTTGGGCTATGGTGGTCCGCACGCGGCTTATATGGCCACGAAGGATGCCTATAAGCGCGCGATGCCGGGTCGGTTGGTCGGCGTGTCGGTGGATGCTTTGGGCAACCGGGCCTATCGTTTGTCTTTGCAAACGCGCGAGCAACATATTCGCCGCGAGAAAGCCACATCCAACGTCTGTACAGCACAGGCTTTGCTGGCTGTAATGGCATCCATGTATGCCGTGTTCCACGGGCCGGAAGGTTTGAAAGCCATTGCGCAGCGTATTCACCGCAAGACGGTGCGTTTGGCCAAAGGGCTGGAAGAGAATGGCTTTAAGGTTGATCCAAAGACCTTCTTTGACACGATCACCGTGGACGTTGGTCCTTTGCAAGCGGCGGTGATGAAATCTGCCCGCGATGAGGGGATCAACCTGCGCAAAGTGGGCGAAACACGTGTAGGCATCACTTTGGATGAAACCACGCGCCCCGAGACCATGGAAGGCGTTTGGCGCGCCTTTGGGATCGAACGTGAAGATTGCAATTTCCAGCATGAGTATCGCATTCCGGATCAGGTACACCGCGAGAGCGCCTATCTGACCCACCCGATTTTCCACATGAACCGCGCTGAAACCGAAATGATGCGCTATATGCGCCGTCTGGCGGATCGTGATCTGGCGTTGGATCGCGCGATGATCCCGCTTGGGTCTTGCACGATGAAGCTGAACGCGGCAGCAGAAATGATGCCGATCAGCTGGCCTGAATTTGCCAATATGCACCCGTTTGTGCCTGTGGATCAGGCGCAGGGCTATGCTGAAATGGTGACGGATCTGTCCGAAAAGCTGTGTGACGTTACAGGCTATGATGCGATTTCGATGCAGCCGAACTCTGGCGCGCAGGGCGAATATGCGGGTCTGCTGACCATTGCCGCCTATCACCGTGCCAATGGCGAAGGCGATCGCAATATCTGTCTGATCCCAATGTCCGCGCATGGCACCAACCCTGCGAGCGCGCAGATGGTGGGCTGGAAAGTGGTTCCGGTGAAGTCAGCCGAAAATGGCGATATTGATCTAGAAGACTTCAAAGCCAAGGCCGAGAAACACGCCGATGCTTTGGCGGGCTGTATGATCACATACCCGTCCACACATGGTGTGTTTGAAGAAACCGTGCATGAGGTCTGCGAGATCACGCACCAATTTGGCGGTCAGGTCTATATCGATGGCGCGAATATGAACGCCATGGTGGGCCTGTCTCGTCCGGGTGATCTGGGTGGCGATGTGAGCCATTTGAACCTGCACAAGACCTTTGCCATTCCGCATGGCGGCGGTGGTCCGGGCATGGGGCCGATTGGCGTGAAGGCGCATTTGACGCCGCATTTGCCGGGACACCCTGAAGTTGGTGGCGAAGAAGGGCCTGTTTCTGCAGCGCCTTTGGGCTCTGCCAGCATTCTGGCGATCAGCTGGGCCTATTGCTTGATGATGGGCGGTGATGGTCTGACGCAGGCCACCCGCGTGGCGATCTTGAATGCCAACTACGTAGCGAAGCGTCTGCAGGGGGCCTATGATGTGCTGTACAAAGGGCCAAGCGGCCGTGTGGCGCATGAGTGTATTCTGGATACGCGTCCCTTTGCTGACAGTGTGCATGTCACCGTCGAAGATATCGCCAAGCGTTTGATCGACACGGGTTTCCATGCGCCAACCATGAGTTGGCCTGTGGCTGGCACTTTGATGGTGGAGCCGACTGAGTCTGAAACCAAGGCCGAGCTAGACCGGTTCTGCGATGCAATGCTCGCGATCCGCGCAGAGATCAAGGACATCGAGACAGGGGCAAGCGATGCGGAGAACAATCCGCTGAAGTTCGCGCCGCATACGATGGAAGATTTGGTGCGCGATTGGGATCGTCCGTATTCCCGCGAGCAGGGCTGTTTCCCTCCGGGGGCGTTCCGTGTGGACAAATACTGGCCTCCGGTGAACCGCGTGGACAATGCCTTTGGCGATCGTCATTTGATCTGTACGTGTCCGCCAATGGATAGCTATCAAGAGGCGGCTGAGTAAGCTTGAGAAAGGTGGGTATGCCCCTGTCGGGGCATGCCTGCGGCCCAGGTATTTGGGCCAAGAAGAAGTGCGAAGCCGTGCTTAATCTGCGGACCGAAGCACTCGTGCCGGTTTGATGCGAAGCGGAAGGGCTGCGAAGGCAAGGCTGGCGGTGAGCGTGGCGAAGATGCCGCCGCCGACAACCGCGAAAGCGTTGTTCCAGATAATGGTGTAATCCGCTTCCAGCACAAAGTGGTTCACAGCCCAGCCCCCGATGATCCCAGCGGTCAGCGCTACGATCCCCGCAGCGGCGCCGAGAAGCATGCCGCGAATGGCAAAGCTAAAGAGAATGCGTTTGCGGCTGGCGCCGAGGGTCTTGAGGATGGCTGCCTCGTAGGTGCGGCTGTTCTGGCCAGCGGCGGCGGCGCCGATCAGCACAAGAAAGCCAGTCAGCAAAGTGGCTGCCGCGCCATAGGAGGTGGCAGAGGCGACGGATTTCAGCACCGTGGCCACGCGATCAATCGCGTCGCGCACGCGGATTGCTGTGACATTGGCATAGGCATTGGCGATGTCTCGCAGGATCGACGCTTCGGCTTCAGGTTCGGCATAGACTGTGGCGATGAAGCTGTGCGGCGCGCCGACGAGCGCTTGTTCATTCATGACCAGTACAAAACCCATTCCGGCGTTGGAAAAATCCACATCGCGGAAACTGGTGACGGTGCCGGTGATGTCGCGCCCTAGGATGTTGACGGTCATGCTGTCGCCAAGCGCGAGGCCGATTTCGGCGGCTTCTTCTGCGGCGAAGCTGATTTGCGGCGCGCCGGTATAGTCTTCGGGCCACCATTCGCCATCTGTGAGCGTGCTGGTTTCTGGTAAGGCCGCGGCATAGCTGACGCCGCGATCCCCGCGAATGACCCAGTGGTTACCAGCCACTTCGCGGGCGGGCTGGCCGTTGATCTGGGTGATTACACCGCGCAGCATCGGGGCGTTTTCCACGCGACTGACGGCCGGGTCGTTTTCAACGCGATCCAGAAAGCCCGGCATTTGATCACGTTGGATATCGACAAAGAAATAGCTCGGGGCGCTGTCTGGTAGATCATTGGCAATCGCCTGACGCATATTGCCATCGATTTGGCCGACCGCGGCCAAGACAGATAGGCCAAGGCCAAGGGATAGAACCACAGAGCCCGCGCCTTCACGTGGGCTGGCGATGGCACCAATGGCCCAACGCAGGGCGGGCAGACGGCGCACAAGGGGGGTGAGGCGTTTGGAAAGCACGCGGATGCCATAAGCTGTTAGAGCCAGCAGCAAGAGCGCCCCCGCGATGCCGCCGGTTGTCCAGAGAGTGAGCCATGCTGAGCCGGAAAAAAACACAGCCGCGCCCACAAGCAGGGCGATCAAGGCGGCGGTTGTCAGCAGGAAGGGCCAACTAGGCAGGCCTTTTGCGGCTTCGATGGCGTCTCGGAACAGGGCTGCCGCGCGTACGTCTTCAGTGCGGGCCAGTGGCCAAAGGGTGAAGATGAGCGCGGTGAGAATGCCATAAATAGACGCTTCGAGCAGGGGTTTGCCGTGTACGGCGATTTCGGTGGGAATGGGCAGAACGGATTGCAACAAAGGCGCCAGAAGCAAAGGTACAAGCGTGCCAAGGATCAAGCCCAGCAGAATGCCAATCACGCTAAGAACGGCGATTTGAATGAAATAGGTGAGAAAGATCGTGCGCCGGTCCGCGCCGAGAGACCGTAGCGTAGCGATGACCTTGGTTTTGCCCGACAGATAAGCGCGAATGGCAGCGGAAATGCCCACGCCCCCCACGGCTAAACCAGACAGGCCAACCAGCACAAGGAAGCTGCCGAGCCGTTCCACAAAGCGGGAAATGCGCGGCGCGCCATTGCGGCTGTCGCGCCAGCGCAGGCCGTTTTCGTTGAACAGATCTTCAGCCTCTGCCTTGGCGCTATTCAGCGTTAGTTCAGGGTTCAACAGCAAACGGTATTGGGTCTCAAACAGGGTGCCTGTGGCCAGAAGGCCTGAATTCGCAAGGTCTTTGCTTGCCACGATGGTGCGCGGGCCAAGGCCGAAGCCGCCGCCGGCGTTGTCGGGTTCATATTCCAGCCGCGCAGCAAGGTGGAATTCTTGCTGGCCAAGTTTGAACGTGTCACCGACCTTCAATGCCAGTTGATCGGCCAAGATTGGGTGCATCACGCCGCCCGGCAGGCCATCTTTTGGCGCAAGCGCTTGGTCTAGCGGGATGTCCGGCATAAGGCGCACTGCGCCCACAAGTGGGTAAAGATCATCTACGGCTTTGACTTGGGTCAGGCCACGTTCGGTGGCTGTGTCTCGTTCCACCACGGCCATGGACCGGAAGTCGATGATTTCAGACACCGCAGATGCGTTTTGCGCCATCCAGTCGCGTTCGGCGTTGTCGGCATAGCGATAGGTGAATTCCATCTCTGCATCGCCGCCCAGCAGGGTTGCGCCTTGTTCGGCGATGCCGCTTTCGATGCTGGACCGCACTGATCCAATGGCTGCAATGGCTGCAACTCCCAAGGCCAAACAGGCAAGGAAAATACGAAAGCCTTTTAGCCCCCCGCGCAATTCTCGGCGAGCAAAGGTGGCGGCTGTTTTCAAGCTCATTCCGCAGCCTCGCGCAGATCGTCCACATGACCGTCGCGCAGGCGCACGACGCGGTCGCATCGGCCTGCGAGTTCAGTGGAGTGCGTCACAAGGATCAAAGTTGCGCCGTGGCGATCACGCAGACCAAACAGCAGGTCCATGATCGCGGCGCCATTGGCCCCATCAAGGTTACCGGTGGGTTCATCCGCCAACAGGATTTGCGGGCGCGGGGCAGAGGCGCGGGCGAGGGCGACGCGTTGTTGCTCGCCACCAGACATTTGCGCTGGGTAGTGATCGGCGCGATGGGCAAGGCCCACAGCCTCAAGCTCTTGAGCGGCGCGGTCAAAGGCATCTTTGTGGCCGGCCAGTTCCAATGGCGTCGCCACGTTTTCCAGCGCTGTCATTGTTGGGATCAAATGGAAGCTTTGAAACACCACCCCCATATGATCGCGGCGAAACCGCGCCAGCGCGTCTTCGGACAGATGGGTTAGGTCTTGGCCCAAGGCATGAATGCTGCCGCCTGTGGCGCGTTCCAATCCGCCCATGACCATCAGCAGCGAAGATTTCCCTGACCCAGACGGGCCAATCAGGCCCAACGTCTCTCCCTTTTCAACGTCCAGCGAGATGCCGTGTAAAATTTCTACGAGACCGGCGTTGCCTTCTAGCGCCAAATGCACATCTTTAAGAGAGAGAATAGAGGTCATAGAGAGAGCCTGTTTATGGGGTATGCAAGCCAATATGGGGTTTTGAAAACCGTCGGCAAGGCAATGTCTTTGGTTTTAACGATGTCAGGGCCCCTGATTGCAGAAACACGTCAGGTGGTCGCCTTTGGCGATAGTCTGACACAGGGCTACGGATTGCAACAGGGCGAAGGCTTTGTGCCGCAACTACAGGCGTGGCTAACCGCGCAGGGCGCAGATGTGCAGCTTGTGAATGCGGGCGTGTCTGGCGATACCACAGCCGGCGGTTTGGCGCGGGTGGATTGGACGCTGACACCCGAGGTGGATGCGATGATCGTGGCGCTTGGCGGCAATGACATGTTGCGCGGGATTGATCCGGCGGCCTCTAAGGCGAATTTGGCGGGTATTCTGGATGCCGCCGCAGCGCGGGAATTGGATGTGCTGCTGGTAGGCATGCAAGCGCCGGGGAACTTTGGGCCAGAGTATAAGGCGCGGTTTGATGCGATGTATCCAGAGTTGGCTGAAACCTATGATGCGCCCTTAGTTGCCAGCTTCTTTGAAGGCTTGGGCAGTGCAGACCCGGCCGCGCTGCAAGCCTTGATGCAGCGCGATAATATACATCCAAACGCAGATGGCGTGGCGCAGATTGTGCAAACCATGGGGCCGCAGATCTTAGCGTGGCTTGAGAAAACCGAAGACTAGGCCATCTTTGTTTCAGCGCTGCGCGGCAATCCAACTTTTGATGAGACGCTGATCGCCAAAATCGCAAGTACGACCAACAAGCCAAAGGCGGTGCGCAAGTCCGTGGCCGTTGTTAGGAACCCAATCAGCGGAGGCCCCAAAAGCGTGCCGCCGTAGCCCAAAGTGGCCACGCCTGCAATGGCCTGCGCTGGTGGCATATCAGGGTCTTGGCCCGCTCGCAGTACAGCGATCGGGAAACCCGAGGCATAGCCAAAGCCCAACAAGACAAAGCCAACCATCGCGCCGAGTGTCGTGCCCAGAAAAACAACGCAACTGGCACCCGCAAGGGCTGCGATCCCACTGTAAAGTGCTGCTTTTTCCAATCCCAAACGTTTGATCAGCACACCTCCCATCAAGCGCATAAAGACCATCGCGACGGAGAAAACAGCGATGCCCATAGGCGCAAGTCGTTCCTCTGAGCTGAGAACTTCGATCAGATAGATCGCGCTCCAATCGGCGATCACCCCTTCACCAAGTCCCGCGCACAGCGCAAAAATGCCAGCAAAGAACACAGCGCCTTTGGGGATCATAAAGGCTGGGCCACGTTTCGGCGCCTGTTTTGGCCGCGCGCGCCATTTCACTTTCATGCCCAAATAAACGAACGCCATAGGGAGTACGGCGATCAAAAAGAAATGCTGCCCATAGCTGGCGTTAAGACTCAGCGCTACAAAGCCCGTTACCGCGCCGAACCCTGCGCCCATGCTCCAGATCGCGTGAAAGCTCGGCATCCAGATTTTGCCGAACTTTTGCTCGACCTCTGACCCCCAAGCATTCATCGACACATCCATTGCGCCAATCGCAGCACCGAATAAAAACAGGGCAATCGCCAGCAAAGGCAAGCTGGGG
Source organism: uncultured Paracoccaceae bacterium (assembly GCA_947499725.1). GTDB lineage: Bacteria > Pseudomonadota > Alphaproteobacteria > Rhodobacterales > Rhodobacteraceae > Cognatishimia. The sequence continues at coordinate 420,542 of CANMPK010000003.1, forward strand.
GCAAGCCCAAGCAGGGTCAGTGCAACGGCCAGCGCGCCGTAGCTGATCAACGTAACAGGCCGCGCCCCGAACCGGCTGACTAAAGCGCCAGTCGTTGGAAAAAACAGCATCGCACCCAAAGACAGAAGCAACAGAAAGCCACCTAGCTGCGCATGGGACATATCAAAGCGATCGGCCACAGCAGGGATGCGCGAGGCCCATCCGCCAAAGAACAATCCGTTCACCCCAAAGGCGCTGGCGATGGCCAGCCAATATCTGTTTTGCTTCTTCATGAATGCCAACTTTGCATGGTAATTGCGCACGGTCAGTGCTGCGCGAATGCCAATGCGATTTTCATGAGTCGGTCAACTGACGAATTACAACAGATGTTTCAAATCCGCTGGGGCGGTAGGGCAAAATTGTCTGAGGAAATCTGGTGCTGCTGGGGAGGATTGAACTCCCGACCTCACCCTTACCAAGGGTGCGCTCTACCACTGAGCTACAGCAGCGTACCGGCAGTGAGTGGCTCACTGTGGCGCGGTGATTAGACTTAAAAACAGAATGGCGCAAGGGTGTCTGGAATGTTTTTTTGAGGTGGGGTATGGAATGGGCATGGAAAGTAAGAAAGCACCTTCTGGGAAAGCGAAATCGGCACAAAGCCGAGAGGACCGTTTGAAAGCTGCGCTGAAGGCCAATATGGGCCGTCGCAAAGCGCAAGCAAAGGCACGGTCTGCGCCGCCAGAGGGGCAAGAGGCAAAGTCTCAGGACAAAGGGTAAGGGTACATGGATTCTATCATTGTTAAGGGAAATGGTCCGCTAAGCGGTCAGATCCCAATCGCAGGGGCAAAGAACACCTGCTTGAAGTTGATGTGCGCCTCTATTCTGAGCGAAGAACCGCTGACGCTGACCAATGTGCCGCGCTTGTCTGACGTAAAGACGCTCTCTGCTTTGCTGGAAAGCTTGGGGATTGAAGTCGGTCGCCTGAACGATGGGCGTACCTTGGCGCTGTCTGCGTCGAACCTGACCTCGTCTTTGGCGCATTACGATATGGTGCGTAAACTGCGCGCGTCTTTCAACGTTTTGGGCCCGCTGATCGGCCGAACCGGCGAGGCGATTGTATCCTTGCCGGGCGGCTGCGCGATTGGTGCGCGGGCGGTGGATTTCCACTTGGCCGGTTTGGAAAAAATGGGCGCGAAGGTTGAGTTGAAAGACGGCTACGTGCATGCCTCTGGCGATCTGGTCGGCACCGAAGTCGAATTCCCGTTCCCATCCGTGGGCGCGACAGAAAACATCATGTGCGCGGCGGTTTTGGCCAAGGGCACAACTGTGATCCGCAATGCCGCACGCGAGCCGGACACCCAAGCGCTGGCGGATTGTTTGATCGCCATGGGCGCAGATATCGAAGGTGCTGGCACCGAAACTATGGTGATCCGCGGCGTCGATGGGCTGCACGGCACCACCCACCGTGTGATCACTGACCGTATCGAACTTGGCACATACATGACTGCGCCAGGTATTGCCGGCGGTGAGATCGAATGTATCGGTGGTCGCCGCGATCTGCTGGAAGCCTTCTGTGTAAAAATGGAAGAGGCCGGTCTGGAAATCACTGAAACTGAAAAGGGCTTGAAAGTGCGTCACCCGGGTGGCCGCTTGAAAGCTGTCGACGTGACAACTGCGCCTTATCCGGGGTTCCCAACCGATTTGCAGGCACAGTTCATGGCGATGATGTGCTTTGCTGAAGGTACATCGACCTTAGAAGAAACCATCTTTGAAAACCGTTTCATGCACGCTCCGGAATTGATCCGCATGGGCGCCAATGTCGAAGTCTCTGGCGGCACAGCCAAAGTGACAGGCGTGGAAGGCCTGAAAGGCGCGCCTGTGATGGCGACGGATCTGCGCGCCTCTGTGTCTTTGATCCTTGCGGGCATGGCGGCCGAAGGTGAAACCCAAGTGAACCGCGTGTATCACCTAGATCGCGGCTATGAGCAGCTTGAGGAAAAACTAAGCGCGTTGGGCGCAACTGTGAAACGGGTTGAAGGCTCATGAGCGAAGACGCACGCTTTGAAGACGGACGGGAGGCGCCCCTAAATCTTGGGGCGCTTGATGGCGACGATCTGCAGGTGCTTTCAGCACTGGCGCAGGATGCTGTTTTTCCCGCCGCTGAAATGTCTTGGCGTGCGTCAGAACGCAAATTTGCCATTCTGATCAATCGCTTCCGTTGGGAAGACACTGATAACGCCGCCAAGCGCCAACGCGCTGCAGAGCGTGTGCAGTCGGTGCTGGTGGTTAGCAATGTGTTGAAAGTGGCCAGCCAAGGGGTAGATCGCAAAGACTCGGATATGGTCTATGCGGTGCTGTCCGTTGGCTTTGAACCTGCCGAAGATGGGGCAGGGGATGTGATCATCACGCTGGCCGGCGATGGGGCTTTGCGCCTGAACGTTGAGGCGCTCGAGGTCTCCTTGCGAGATGTCACGCGGCCTTATGTGGCACCTTCTAAGAAAACACCGGACCACGGTGTTTAATGGCATTGGTGGTGCGATCCGCGCAATTGGCTGATGCGGATGCCATCAGCGATGTGTTGATCCGATCCATCACCGAACTTTGCACCGCTGATCACGGCGGGCGCCCTGCAGATATTGCCGATTGGACGCGCAATAAATCCCCTAACGACATTCGCGCATGGATCAACGCGGGCAACGCTTTGCTGGTGAGTGTTCAGGATGGCGCGATTGGCGCTGTGGGGCAGTATAACGCAGAGGGATTGATCCAACTTCTATACGCTAGCCCTGATATGCGCGGCAAAGGCCATAGCGCGGCTTTGCTGTCTGAAATGGAAAAGAATATATCTGCCAAAGGTTTAACCGAGGCGCGATTGGTCAGCACCAAAACAGCCGAAGGGTTTTATACCAAACATGGCTGGCAAATCGATGGCGCGCGCGTGGCCTGTTATCGCGGTGATGGGCAGCCGATGCGAAAGCCGTTAATGCCCTAATCTCTTGAGGCTCTGACCCAAGCCCGCTAAGAGCAGCGCAAAGGAGTGCACCATGCCACAGTTTCTCGATGCCGCAGAACCGGATTTTGAAACCAAATTCGGCGCTTTGTTGAATGCAAAGCGCGAAGACAGCCCTGATGTGGATGCTGTCGTGGCTGAGATCATTGCGGATGTGCGTGCGCGAGGCGATGAGGCTGTTTTGGAACTGACAGCCAAGTTTGATCGCTTGGAACTGACGCCTGAAACTATGCGTTTCTCTGAAGCCGAGATCGATGCCTTTTGTGAGCAGGTCACCGAAGAAGAACGCGCCGCTTTGGAATTGGCTGCAGCACGCATTCGCGCCTATCACGAACGCCAGATGCCGCAAGACGACAGCTGGACGGATGAAACAGGGGCAACGCTCGGCTGGCGCTGGACAGCGGTTTCTGCGGCGGGTCTGTATGTGCCTGGCGGTTTGGCAAGCTATCCTTCTTCCGTGTTGATGAACGCCATTCCAGCGAAAGTGGCGGGCGTTGGCCGTTTGGCGATTGTGGTGCCTACGCCGGATGGTGTGGCCAATCCGTTGGTTCTGTTGGCTGCTCGTTTGGCAGGCGTTGATGAAGTCTACCGTATTGGCGGTGCGCAGGCCGTGGCCGCTTTGGCCTATGGGACACAAACAATTGCCCCCGTTGATAAAATCACCGGCCCAGGCAATGCCTTTGTCGCAGCGGCCAAGCGCCGTGTATTTGGCAAAGTGGGCATTGATATGATCGCTGGCCCATCCGAGATTTTGGTGATCGCAGACAAATACAACAATCCAGATTGGATCGCCCTTGATCTGCTCAGCCAAGCAGAACACGACGAAAGCGCCCAGTCGATTTTGATCACAGATGACGAAGCCTTTGGACGCGCCGTGGCAGATGCCGTGGATGCGCGCCTGCAAACACTAGAACGTCGCGCCATCGCGGGGGCGAGCTGGAAAGACTATGGCGCCATCATTACGGTGAAAGACCTTGATAAAGCGGCGGCCCTGTCTGACCGCATAGCGCCAGAGCACCTAGAGCTTTGCGTGGCGGATCCAGATGCTCTGTCACAGAAAATCACCCACGCGGGCGCGATTTTCTTAGGGCAATACACACCCGAAGCCATTGGCGATTATATCGGCGGACCAAACCACGTGTTGCCAACTGCGCGGTCCGCGCGGTTCAGCTCGGGCTTGTCTGTGATGGATTTTCTAAAGCGTACAACCCTTTCTAAAATGACCTTGGACAGCCTCAAGGCGATTGGCCCAGCCGCTGCCAAACTGGCGGAAAGCGAAAGCCTAGAAGCGCATGGCCTGTCTGTTTTGGCACGCCTAGAGGCGCTGAACGAAAAGTAGATATTGTTTGCCAGCATGGGATAGGCCCATACCTTCGTGCAAATACGCTGTCACGAAGCCCAAGCTGGCACGATCATTGGCGTCCCCGCCTGTGTCGCACTGATACTTTTCTGCAAAAACCTTAATAAAATATTACCGCCGGCGTTGTTCCGTGACGTCAGCCCCTTTGAAAACACCGCAATTTACTTTGTATTGTTTGTAAAGAAATGTCGCATTGGCACCGTAAAACCACTTAGCTAAGAATGCTGCATTGCAGAAAAGCCGAAGCTCAGATACCAAATTGGGCACCCAGACGTAGGTCAAACACATGAGTCGTATCAGTCGTATTGAAATCGATGATCGAAACCTTCCCCCGCCGACCCCCGAGATCGAGCAGGAGCGTCGGGTTGCGATGTATGACCTGATCGAAGGGAATAGCTTTGATTTGCCCAAGCGCGCGGACCGAGATGTGCCCGCGGGCCCGTATCAATTGGAATTGGCCATTCGTGACAAACGTTTGGTTTTTGATCTGTCCACCGATGGGGGCGACAAAGCTGCAGAATTTCACCTGTCCTTGTCTCCTTTCCGCCAAGTTGTGAAAGATTATTGGCAGGTATGCGAAAGCTATTTTGACGCTGTGAAGAATATGCCACCCAGCCAGATTGAAACCATCGATATGGCGCGTCGCGGCATCCACGACGAGGGCGCCCGCATTCTGGCCGATCGCCTTGAAGATAAAGCAGAAATTGATCACCCCACAGCGCGACGTTTGTTTACGCTGATTTGCGTTCTACATTTTGGAGCGTAACGGATGAAGCAAGGCCTACCACAGTCTGTTTTGTTCTGTTGCGATCATAATGCGGTGCGCTCGCCGATGGCTGAAGGGATCATGAAAAAGCTCTTCGGCAGCGATACTTACGTGCAGTCCGCTGGGCTAAAGAATGATCTAGAGATCGATGGTTTTGCCATTTCCGTCTGCCAAGAGATCGAGGTAGAACTCTCGCGTCATCGCTCACGCTCTTTCGAGGAGATGGAGCAATGGGGCGATCAGCTGTCTAGCTTTGATTTGATCATTGCCTTAACGCCCGCCAGCTATGCCCGCGCGCAGGAAAAGGCCAAAGGATATCATTTGGATGTGCTTTATTGGCCCATCTCCGATCCGACTGGCAAAGGCGAAACACGGGATGCCAAATTAGCATATTACCGCGTCTCGCGGGATGAAATCGTGGCCAAGCTGCGCGAGCACTGGGGCTAAGGCCCCGCTTCTGGTAATCAAAAATTAAGCGAATTCTGTAGATTATCTTGCATTCCTTTTGCGGAAGCACGTTGCATGAAATCGTCAGGTTTGACCCCAACCTATAAAACAGTCCCCTTTGATACCAAGGCGCTTGCGCGACTTTTACAGCGCAAAGACTTTGCCGAATTGGGCAAACGCACGCGCCGGGCCTTAAAGAAACATCCGCATCAAGCCAATTTACATGCCTTTGCCGGGGCCGCACGCATGGGGCAGGGGGATGTGCGCAAAGCTTGTCGTCTTTACGAGAAAGCAGCGCGGCTTGAGCCACAAAATACCAACTATCTTCGCCATTTTGCGCGACTTTCTATGAGTTTAGGCGATGTCCCTAAAGCAATGTCTGCCTATGCTGCGCTGAAATCTTTGGGCGTTGAGGATGCCGAAGTAAATCACCACCTCGGCCTGTGCTTGCTGCGTGTCGGGCGATTGCGAGAGGCTTTGCCGCCCTTGGCTGCAGCTTTGGCAAAAGAGCCAGAAAATGCGGCCTATGCGCAGGTGCTCGCGCAGGGGTTCGTTCGGGCAGGTCTGTTTGTAGAAGCGACGCAAGCCTTTGATGTTGCGTTGAAAAATGCGCCGAATTCTGCGGATATCATGTTGGATTTTGCCCGATGTCTGTATCAAGCTGGGGACAGCCATGATGCCTTGCGTCTTGCAGATCGTGCTTTGGCTCAGGGTGGCGCTTTGCCAGAGGTCCAAGCCCTACGTGCAGCAGCGCTCGGCAGTCTTGGTCGTGTGTCAGAAGCCAAGGTGGCCAGTCGCGCCGCCCTTTCGTCGCAAGAAAACAGTGCCAGACACTACTACAATTTCACGCTTCGCCACGATATGCGGCAAGAACCTAAAATTGTTCGGAATTTGCAAAAGTTGGTTGTGGATAATTCTGGGGATGCTTTGGCCCATTTCGCAATGTCCAAGGCCTATGACGATTTAGGGCAATTTGAGGCATCCTATGAAGCGTTAAGGCGGGCCAATCAGCTTAGGGCAAGGGATCTGCGCTATGACGAAACAGCAGAACTCGGGCAGCTTGAACGGCTTAAGTCTCACTTTTCAACTAACGTTGCGCCTGATTTCAGCAAGGACATATCGCAGCCTTCTCCGATCTTCGTTTTGGGCATGCCTCGGTCGGGCACCACTTTGGTCGAAGCGATCTTGGCACGGCACGGGCAGGTCGCAGCCTGTGGAGAAACGAACGCATTGTTGCAATCTGTCGTGTCGGCCCATCCTGAAAGAGGCCCAATTTCAACGGAAACTGCTAAGAACCTTGCCTTACAATACAAGGCGCGACTGTCTCACCAAATTTCAGGAAATGCCTACTTTACTGATAAAATGCCCGACAATTTCCGCTTCATCGGTCACATCCTAATGGCGATGCCTGACGCGCAAATCCTGCACATCTGCCGCGATTTGCGCGCCGTCGCTTGGTCAAACTACAAAACCAATTTCATGAGTTCACGCAATGGGTTCTGCTACGATCCTGATACGTTGGTGCGCTACATTAAAGCCTATCAAGAACTGATAGCATTTTGGCACCATCAGTTTCCAAACCGTATCATCGATGTCGACTATGACGCGCTATCCAAATCGCCAGAGCCGCGGATCGCGCAGCTCCTGACCAAATTGGGTCTGCAATGGGATGAGGCTTGTCTGTCGCCCTACAAAAGCGCCCATGCGGTGACCACTGCCTCGCAAAGCCAAGTGCGGCAGGCGATTTATGCAGGCAGTTCAGACCATTGGCGCAACTATGAACCCTTTGCAGGCACGTGGCTGTCGCGTCTTTCACCGCAAGGGCGCCAGCCTTAAAGGCAATGCGCCATCCGTACAAACACGTGAATCATCATTTATCGGTGAGAAAACCCGTGATAGCTGCGGAAATGCCTTGTAAATCACAGCAATTGCCCTCATTTAGGGTCGGCCCGTACTTAGCGGGTGTCATTTAAAGGAGTGAACATGGCCAAGGAAGAACTACTCGAATTTCCCGGTGTCGTTAAGGAACTCCTGCCAAATGCGACGTTTCGGGTCGAGCTAGAGAACGGTCATGAAATTATCGCTCACACGGCAGGTAAAATGCGTAAGAACCGTATTCGCGTTCTCGCAGGCGATAAGGTACAGGTCGAAATGACCCCTTATGATCTGACAAAAGGTCGGATCAACTACCGCTTCAAATAAGCGCTTGCGCAGCGCGGTTAAGACAGGTCCGTTGATATGAAACTCATTCTCGGCTCTGGCAGTCCGCGCCGCCGCGAACTATTAGCGCAAATCGGGGTCGTGGCAGATGATATTTGCCCCCCTGATATTGACGAAACACCTCTGAAAAATGAGTTGCCGCGTCCCTATTGCGCCCGCATCACCCGCGAAAAAGTCCAAGCTATTCAAGCCGGAGCAGACGATATCGTCTTGTCCGCTGATACCACCGTGGCCTTGGGCCGCCGCATTATGGGCAAGCCCGAAGATGCTGCCCAAGCGGCAGAGTTCCTGATTGCTCTGGGTGGTCGCCGCCACAAGATCATCACCTCGGTTGCCGTAAAGCGCGGCGATCAGATCTGGCAGAAAGATGTTGTCTCCGAAGCCAAGATGAAACGCCTGTCAGATGACGAGCTGAATTTCTATCTGGCCAGCAACGATTGGCAGGGCAAAGCAGGTGGCTATGCCATCCAAGGCCCCGCAGGCGCCTTTATTCCATGGATCAGCGGATCTTTTACGGGCATCGTTGGCCTACCACTCGCGGAAACCGCAGCCCTGCTGCGCGCCGCCGGATACCCATTGTTTAAGGAGCAGCCATGAAGGGCCGTCAAATCGTTCTGGATCACCTCAATGGCCAAGAAGCCGCGGCTTTGATGGTGGATGGCAAGCTGTCTGATTTGCTGATTGATGCGGATGCGCCGCGCCCTGGCACGATCTACCGCGCCGTGGCGGATCGCCCAATGAAAGGGCAGGGCGGCATGTTCCTCACCACACCAGATGGCAAAGCTTTCCTACGTCAGGTCAAAGGTTTAGCACCGGGGCAGACCATGCTTGTACAAGTCACAGGCTATGCCGAAGATGGCAAAGCGATCCCTGTGACCAATAAGGTTCTGTTCAAAAGCCGCTACGCCATTGTCACCCCAGATGCGCCGGGTCTGAACCTGTCGCGCCGGATTCGCGACGATGATCTGCGTGATCAGCTCAAGGGCATCGCCCATGAGGTGATGGAGGAGGGCGACATGGGCCTGATCCTACGCTCAAGCTGCGCAGAGGCTGATCCAGACGACATCGCAGAAGATATTGCAGCGATGCAGGATCTTGCCAAAGCCGTTCTGGCAGATGCGGAAGGCCCAGCCGAAACGCTGACCGAAGGCGATGGCCCCCATACAGCCGCGTGGCGCGAATGGGTCGAGCCTGCGGACGTGCATACGGAAGAAAACGGCTTCGAAGATCTTGGCGTTCTGGACGCCATCGATGCTTTGGCGCGTCCAAGAGTATCCTTGGCAGGCGGCGGCTATATGTTCGTCGAGCCAACCCGCGCGCTTGTCGCCGTGGATGTAAACACCGGCAAAGACACATCTCCGGCTGCAGCTCTGCAAGCCAATATTGCGGCCGTCAAAGACCTACCGCGTCAGCTGCGTATTCGCGGCTTGGGTGGCCAAATCACCATCGATATCGCGCCGATGCCTAAGAAGGATCGCCGCCAGTTCGAAACCAGCTTACGCGCCGCTTTGAAAGCGGATGGGGTGGAATCGGTCATGGCCGGCTGGACCCCGCTGGGCCATTACGAATTGCAACGCAAACGCGACCGTTTGCCAACGGCAGACCTTCTGTCATGAGCTGCCCAAACTGCAACAAGCCTGCCGATGCAAAATACCGTCCATTTTGCTCAAAACGCTGTGCTGACATCGACTTAGGCAAATGGCTGGGTGGTGAATACACCTTGGCAGATGAAGAAACAGAAGCCGCTGAAGCAGCGATTTTGGACCATCCGAAAAAAGGTGATCCTCTGCACTGATTTTTTTGATTTTGGCTCTGGACACTGCGCATACAGTGACTTAGAACGCCCAAACCCGAGTGAGACATCACTCACCCGTGCCCGGGTAGCTCAGGGGTAGAGCAGTGGATTGAAAATCCTCGTGTCGGTGGTTCGATTCCGCCCCCGGGCACCATTTAAACTCCTAACAATTTAGATGGTTCGCCGCGCCTCTTAGGCGCTATTTGCGTTTGATCTGCGCAATAAAAAAGAGATGCGCCATCTCTGGGCATCTCTTTCGAAATTTCAAACTGTCCGAAAACCTCAGACGTTAAAATGCAGCATTTCGTCAAAGGCTTTGCGCAGGGCGGCGGACCAGCCATTGGAAAGCGCTTGGAAATTGGCGTCATATTCTTCGATTCGACGGTTCTGGGAAAAGGCGAACTCGCCTTCTTCCACCACTGCCAGATCCAAAGGCATGCCCACCGACAGGTTGGAGCGCAATGTGGAATCCATCGACAAGAACGCCGCCGTCACAGACACATCCAATGGGGTTTCCGGCGTGATCACGCGGTCCAGAATCGGTTTGCCGTATTTATGCTCACCAATCTGGAAGTAAGGCGTCTCAGATGTGGCCTCGATGAAGTTGCCGGCCGTATATACATGGAACAAACGATGCGCACCGCCTGTGCGTTGGCCACCCACGATGATCGAGCTAAACGTGCTTTCGCCCGTCTGCTGCAGCCCTGGGCCATAACGCCCCTGAACCACACGCATCGCATCGCCCACCAGTTCCGCCACGCGGAACATGCTTGGAGCGTTCAGGATGGTTTCTAGACCGTTTTCAGGGTGATCAATGTTCTCTTGCAACAGCGAGACAACCGCCTGTGTTATCGCCAGATTGCCCGCCGTCATCAGGGTGATGGCGCGCTCGCCGGGCACTTCCCAGGTGAACATCTTTTTGAATTTGGCGATATTATCCAAACCCGCGTTTGTGCGCGTGTCCGAAAGGAACACCAAGCCTTTATCGAGTTTGATTGCAACGCAATATGTCACGTCCGTTTCCCCATGCTGATCCGTGCAGACGTGCTCTTATGTGCGAAGTCCGGCAGGGCTGCAAGTTGGGGAAACGGATATGTCATACTTTTATTGCGCAACCTGCATTTTTTGCACCGCAGGCTGTGCGCCAAAGCCAAAGACATCCGCTGTGGTTGAGGCGATGATGTTGATCTTCATAATAAACTGGGTCAGCCACTCGTGCAGCCCTTCTTCAAAGATCTCTTCCAGCGTCAATTCCATCAGTTGCGCATAATCGGCACGCACTCGTTGCAGCAAATCATTTTGCGGCGCGTCATGCTTGGACACCAACGTTTGCAGCTCGCCATAGAGATGGTTCACCGCCGTACGCAAAGACCGTGGGCATTCGCGGTTCAGCACAAGGAAGTCCACAACGCCATTGGCATCCACACTGCGCCCATAGACATGGCGGAAAGCCGTGGCCGAATTGGCCGCGCGCAGGATCTGTGTCCATTGCAAGTAATCCAAACCGCCGCCGACATCGGCCACATCTGGCAGCAGAACGTGGTATTTCACGTCCAGCAAGCGGGCCGTGGCATCGGCGCGCTCGATCCATTTGCCCAGTTCAGCAAAACTGTGCCCATCATCGCGAAACATCGTCTCGCCGCGTGCGCCGTAAATCAGCGCAGCACGTCCACGCACCCAATCCAAAAAGGCGCTGAGGTTCTTGCGATCCAGCTCCGCCTCGAGGTTTTGGTTCAACTCGACATAGGTCTGGTTGATCGCTTCCCACACATCCGAGGTGATCGCAGGGCGCACCGCCTTGGCATTGCGCCGCGCAGCATACACGCAAGACACAATCGAAGACGGATTGGTTTCATCACGCACCAGATGTTCACAAACAGAGGCCACATCCGCCGTTTTCGGATCCCCGGGGAAACTGCCAGAACAGCCCGAGGCAATCACGATCGACGTCCATTCACTGTCTGGCGCCCCAGCACGGCGGGGCAGGGCATCCAACCGGCGCCCCGCATCCAACAGACGCGCCGTATTGGACATACGCTCTACATAGCGGGCCATCCAAAACAGCCCTTCCGCAGTTCTACTCAGCATGGCTGTCTCCTTTTGTCAGAACCCAAGTGTCTTTCACGCCGCCGCCTTGGCTGGAATTCACCACAAGCGATCCCTCAGTCAGGGCCACACGGCTCAATCCGCTTGGAATCAGATTGGTGGTTTTGCCGGAAATCACGAAAGGCCGCAGGTCCACATGGCGTGGCGACATGCCGTCTTCGGTCAGAATAGGCGCGGACGAAAGCGACAGCGTCGGCTGGGCAATATAAGCCTCTGGATGTTCAATCAGTTTCGCGCGAAAGTCTTCGATCTCTTCTGGGCTGGATGTTGGCCCAATCAGCATCCCGTAACCGCCCGAGCCGTGCACCTCTTTCACAACCAGCTCTGCCAGATTGTCCAGCACATAGGCCAGATCATCGGGCTGATCGCAGCGATAGGTCGGAACATTCGGCAAGATCGGCTCTTCATTCAGATAAAAGCGGATCATATCCGGCACATGAATATAGATGGCTTTGTCATCCGCAATGCCCGTGCCCGGCGCATTCACCAAGGTCACATTGCCCGCTTCCATCGCGCGAATGATCCCCGGCACGCCCAAGGCGCTGTCTTCGCGGAACACCTCTGGGTCCATGAAATCATCATCGATCCGGCGATACAGAACATGCACCTGCTCGGCGCCCTTGGTGGTGCGCATAAAGACCTTATCGTCTTCTACAAACAGATCCGTGCCTTCCACCAGCTCGATCCCCATGAGATCCGCCAAGAAGTAATGCTCATAATAAGCTGAATTATACTGCCCCGGCGTCAGCAAAGCCAACGTCGGCTTGCCTTTGCAATTGGGCGGCGCGCAATCCTGCATCGCTGTCGCAAGGTGTTCGCCATAGCCATCCACCGGTCTGACATGACCACCTTCAAACAGCTCTGGGAAGATGCGCGACATCACTTCGCGGTTTTGCAAAACATAAGACACACCCGACGGCGTGCGGCAGTTGTCTTCCAGAACGTAGAACTGATCTTCCTCGGTGCGCACGATATCCACACCAATGATATGCGCCCAAATGTCATTGGGCGGGCGGAAGCCGTTCATCTGTTTCAGATAGGCCGGATTGTTCAGCAACATGCTTTCCGGCACGATGCCCGCTTCGACGATCTTCCGCTCGCCATAGACATCCGCGATAAAACAGTTCAGCGCTTTGGCGCGCTGGATCGAGCCGCGTTCGACAATCGACCATTCACTGTCATTGAACACCCGCGGGACCATATCAAAGGGGATCAACCGGTCGGGATCGCCGCCTTCTGTATAGACCGCGAAGGTAATTCCGATGCGCCTGAATAAGGCGTCGGCTTCCTCTTGCCGTTCTAAAAGTGCTTTCGGACCGTGCTTTTCGAACCAAGCTTTGATGAGATTATACTCACTTCTAAGCTCTGGCCCTTGAAACATCTCGTTATACATATGGGGGCCCCGTGTAATTTTATTTCAAGTCTTGAGCGTTTGGTAAAAAAAGTGAACAGTCGTCTTAAAGTGAGTGCAACCGGAAAACGACATTTTTTGCGGTTCACTTAAAAAAAATTAAAAGGCCAAGTCCCCTAATGTCGATTAAAGTCGCACTTTCCCACCGCACAACCTACACATACGACCGTTTGATCAATCTCGCGCCGCATATTGTGCGCCTGCGTCCAGCGCCTCACGCGCGCACGCCGATCAAAAGCTACAGCCTGAAAATCGAACCTGAAGGCCATTTCCTGAATTGGCAACAAGATGTCTTTGCTAATTGGCAGGCGCGGCTCGTGTTTCCGGAACCCGCTCAGAAGCTCAGCGTGACGGTGGATTTGGTCGCGGACATGGTGGCAATCAACCCGTTTGATTTCTTCTTAGACAGCTCTGCGCAACAGGCGCCCTTCACATATGATAAAGACACCATCAAAGATCTGCGCCCCTACCTGCGCAAGGTGGCGCGCGGACCGGTGTTCGAAGAGTTCCTCGCCAAAGCCCCCAAACCCAGCGGCACCACCAATGATTGGCTAGTCAGCCTGAACATGTTTTTGGCCGATGCGATCAACTACACGATCCGCATGGAACCGGGCGTGCAAAAGCCCACCGAAACCATCCGCAAAGCGCTTGGCTCTTGCCGCGACAGCGCATGGCTCTTGGTCGCGATGCTGCGCCATTTCGGCTATGCGGCGCGCTTTGTGTCGGGCTATCTGATCCAACTTAAGGCGGACCTGAAACCGACAGAGGGCCCAGAAGGTCCCACCGAAGACTTCACAGATTTGCATGCTTGGACAGAGGTTTACCTGCCCGGCGCGGGCTGGGTTGGCATGGACCCAACCTCTGGCTTGTTCGCTGGCGAAGGTCACATTCCACTGGCCGCCACACCAGAGCCAAGTTCTGCCGCGCCGATCTCTGGCGCGCATGATTTTGCCAAGGTCGAGTTCGACTTTGACATGTCCGTCAAACGCATCATCGAGCCCCCGCGCGTCACCCGTCCGCTCACCCCAACCCAATGGTCCGAAATCGACCGCGCAGGCCTAGCGATTGACGAAAAGCTCAAAGCGCAAGACATGCGCCTCACCATGGGCGGCGAGCCAACCTTTGTCTCCGCCACCGATCGCGACGGCGCGGAATGGACAACCGACGCCGTTGGCCCCACAAAACGCCAATACGCGGATGCCTTGCTGCGCCGCCTGCAAACCCGTTTCGCCCCCAATGGCGTGCTGCACCACGGGCAGGGCAAATGGTACCCGGGCGAGCCTTTGCCGCGTTGGGCCTATTCCATCATCTGGCGCGGCGATGGGCTGCCGCTTTGGTCAAACACTGACCTCATAGCCAAAGAAGGCACCGGCACAGCCACCGCCGAAACCGCCGATACTTTCGCCACCAAACTGGCCGAAAACCTTGGGCTGGATGACGACTACGTGCATGAAATCTATGAAGATCCCATGCATTTTGTCGGCACAGAGGCGCTCTTGCCAGAAGATGTCACTGCCGAAGACAATGAAATCGACGATCCCCAAGAACGCGCCCGCATGATCCGTATGCTGAACAATGGCCTCACCAGCGCCACCAGCTACGCGATTCCTCTGCAATTGGCCCAAGCCAAAGCCAGCGGCGCGCGCCGTTTCAAATGGGCCAGCGAAAAATGGACCACCCGCCGCGGCAAGCTTTTCCTGATGCCAGGCGACAGCCCAGCCGGTTTGCGCTTGCCCCTCGGCACCCTGCGCAAAGGCGAAAAAGACAAAAAGGGTCGCCGCCGCCGGATCGAAAAACCCTTCCAACGCGACCCGCTCACCCGTCGCCCAGCTCCAAAACCCGCGCAGCGCGTCATGCAAAACGCCTCCTTCGGGGCAGAAGGCCCTGCGCAAACCTACGATCCTAAAGAATGGCTGCGCGATATCGCTAGCTCGGATGACTGGATCGCAGGCGGCCAACCCATGTGGGCCGAAGGCGACCCCATCCGCACCGCGCTCACCGTCGAAGTGCGCGATGGTATTTTGCATGTCTTCATGCCGCCCACAGGTTCTGCAGATGAATACCTTGACCTGATCGAAGCCGCCGAAGAAACCGCCGCCGAGATGGAATTGCCTATCCGCGTCGAAGGTTACGAGCCGCCACATGATCCAAGCATCAACGTCATCCGCGTCACCCCCGATCCGGGCGTGATCGAGGTGAACATTCACCCCACCAAAGACTGGGGCACACAGCGCGAAGTCAACGCGGCCCTCTATGAAGAAGCCCGCCAATGCGGCCTTGATAGCTTTACCTTCATGGTCGATGGCCGCCTGACCGGCTCTGGCGGCGGCAACCACATTGTGGTGGGCGGGCAAACCCCAGCCGACAGCCCATTCCTGCGTCGCCCTGATGTGGTGGCCTCGATCGTGCGCTATTGGCAGCGCCATCCATCTTTGTCGTATCTCTTCTCTGGCACTTTCATCGGCCCAACCTCCCAAGCCCCGCGCTTTGACGAAGGCCGTTCAGGCAATGTCTATGAAATGGAGATCGCCCTCTCAGAACTCTCTCGGATGCAAGCGGAAGGGCAGGCTTTCCCTTGGCTGTCAGACCGTATCCTGCGCCATTTGTTGACCGATCTTACCGGCAACACCCACCGCGCAGAGCTGTGTATCGACAAGATGTTCTCGCCCGATGGCCCCACAGGCCGCTTGGGCCTACTGGAGTTCCGCGGCTTTGAAATGCCGCCCCATTGGCAGATGTCTATGGCGCAATCGCTTGTGATCCGCGCCTTGCTCGCATGGTTCTGGGACAAACCCTACACAGAACCTCTGATCGACTGGGGCAACACCCTGCACGACAAGCACCTGTTGCCGCATCACGTCTGGACCGACTTCAAAGAGGTTCTGGATGATCTTACCAAAGCCCACGGCTTCCCGTTCCGCGCGGATTGGTTTGATGCGCAATATGAATTCCGATTCCCTGAAGTGGGCCGCACCAAGGTCGAAGGCCTCACTCTCAGCCTGCGCAACGCAATCGAACCTTGGCTTGTGTTGGGCGAAGAAAGCACCGGCGGTGGCACTTCTCGTTATGTCGACAGCTCGCTAGAGCGCGTGGAAATCTTGGTAGAGGGCCCTTGGTCCGATCGCTACATTCTCACCTGCAACCAGATCGAAGTGCCTTTGCGCGATTACGGCCCAGATCAAAAAGGGGCAGGGGTGCGCTATCGCAGTTGGCAACCTTGGTCCTCTTTGCACCCAACCATTCCGGCCCATGCGCCTTTGGTCTTTGACCTTTACGATAAAACCGTTGGCCGGTCTGTCGGCGGCTTTACCTATCACGTGGCCCACCAAGGCGGACGCGCCCATGAAACCCGCCCGATCAACGATCTAGAGGCCGAAGGCCGTCGTCGCGTGCGCTTCGTGCCGGGGCAACATACGCCGATGGATTTCGTGACTCAAGCACCGCGCGTGAACCCGCATCAAAACTGGACATTGGACCTTCGGTTTATCTAGAGCGCTTTGCCCGTTCTTTAAGCAAAAAACGCCCCTGCTTCAGGGGCGTTTCTTTCACTCAGAAAAGAATCCCTATTGAACCGCGGTTTTGATCGACAGAAATCGCCTAATTTCAGGGCGATCCGAATTTCCTTTTATGAAAGAGAATGTGCGTGGAAAATTTTTCCAACTGCCTGAACTTGCGACGCTGCCGCCCTTACTTTTGATCTATCAGGCGCCGGTTTCCGATGTTTTTGATCTTTGGATTGGCTGTAAATAGTTAAAAAATCTAAATTTTTTCCATAGTGTCAAAAAAATGCTGCGAGAAAATGCAGCAATTTCAGGGAAGTGACTAATTTCTAGTCGCTTTAACTTAGTGAAAAGGAGTCATTCAAAATTTTGATCATAGGGTTGACGTTTTGAAATGAATCCCATCACACTGGGCCCGTTGTTTAGGCACATGCCTATATCAGCATCAACACGGCCCGGGGAGGGCCGCGATAAAAGCATCTAAAAAGATGCGATACCAGGAAGAGGTAAAAATGAAAAAATCCGTATTTTTTGGCGCATTGGCATTCGCTGGCCTAGCAGCTGGCGCATCTTCTGCGGCAACACTTGATGAAATCAAGGAACGCGGCAAAATCAACTGTGGTGTTACTGAAGGTACGCTGGGCTTCTCATCCCGCGACGCAGAAGGCAAACACCAGGGTTTCGACGTTGAATTCTGCCGCGCACTGGGCGCAGCGATCTTTGACGATCCAGACGCAGTTGAGTACGTAGAACTGTCCTCCAAAAACCGCTTTACAGCGCTGTCCGCCGGTCAGGCCGATCTGCTGTATCGCACAACAACTTGGACATTCTCTCGTGATGTTGACCTGAAAACATCCTTCGTAGGCATCAACTACTACGACGGTCAGGGCTTCATGGTTCCAAAATCTTTGGGCGTGTCCTCCGCGAAAGAGCTGGAAGGTGCAACTGTATGTATCGAAACAGGTACAACAACAGAGCTGAACCTGTCTGACTTCTTCCGCGTCAACGGCATGTCTTATGAGCCACTGCCAGTAGGCGGCACAACAGAAGCGAAAGCTCTGTTCGAAGAAGGCGCATGTGACGTTTACACAACTGACGCATCCGCGTTGGCTGGTGTTCGTGCATCCCTGAAAGATCCGTCTGCATTCGTGATCCTGCCAGAAATCGTATCTAAAGAGCCTCTGGGCCCAACAGTACGTCACGGCGACAACGAATGGGAAGACATCGTTCGTTGGACACAAAACGCACTGGTTGCAGCAGAAGAGCTGGGTGTAACCCAAGCGAACGTTGCTGAAATGGCCAAAGGCGGCGACAACCCAGAAATCAACCGTCTGCTGGGTGCAGAAGGTTCCCTGGGCGAAATGCTGGGCCTGTCTCCTGACTGGGCAGTTAAAGCAATCGCAGCAACTGGTAACTACGGCGAAATCTTCGAGCGCAACATTGGTGAAAGCACACCAATCGGTCTGGCTCGTGGCCTGAACGCACTATGGACAGAGGGCGGTCTTCAGTACTCCCCTCCATTCCGCTAAGAGCTAAAAAGAAAGGGGCGCAATCACAGCGCCCCTTTTTCCGTTTAGCTAATATTCGATCCAACAATCCAAATAATAAAGACGTGTTTTAAACGCGCTAGTTGCCCATTTCTGGGTGGATGAGGGACTAAAATGTCTGACCAATCGGCTCCTCCAAAGGAGCAATTCCAACTCAGCATGCTGATCTACGATGCCCGCTACCGCGGCATCACGATTCAGATCTTCGTGCTGTTGCTGGTGATGTCCGGTCTTTTCTGGCTGGCCAGCAACGCTGTAACGAACCTTGCAGCACTCGGTAAACCAATCCGATTTGATTTTCTCGGCGACACTGCCGGCTACGATATCAACCAACGACTTGTAGAATACAGCTCGCAAAGCACACACGCACGCGCCACATTCGTGGGCTTGCTGAATACGCTTCTGGTGGCCTTCATGGGCTGCGCAGCGGCAACTATTCTGGGTGTGGTCGGCGGCGTTCTGCGCCTGTCCAACAACTGGTTGGTGTCCCGCATGGTGGCGCTTTATGTCGAAATCTTCCGCAACGTGCCTGTGCTCTTGTGGATCTTCGTCTGTATGTTCACCTTCACCGCATTGGCGCCGCAACCGCGTGCCTTCCGCGGCGAAAACCCTGAAGCCAGCATGTACCTCTGGGACAGCGTGGCCTTCACCAACCGCGGCATCTATATGCCAGAGCCTCTGTTCTCTCGCCCATTGGGCAATATTGACGTTGGCATCTTCCTGGTCAGCCTCGAACTGCTTGTGGTTCTGGCGCTGCTCATCGGCGGCATTATCTTCGCACGTAAAAACAACGCGCGCGCCGCACGTATTCAGGATGAAACCGGTGATCGTCCATCCACAGGTCTGGTGAATGCCGCAGCCATCTTGCTGCCAAGCATCATCGCGCTGATCGCAATGGGCTTCTATCTGGGTAAACCAGCACTGGCAGGCTTTAACTTCAAAGGCGGCATCAACATGAGCGCCTCTTTGATCGGTCTGTGGCTGGGTCTGACACTCTACACCACAACCTACATCATCGAAGCTGTTCGCTCCGGTATTCAGGCGGTGAACAAGGGTCAGTCCGAAGCAGCGGCTGCTCTGGGTCTACGCCCGGGCCGCACCATGAACTTGGTTATTCTGCCACAAGCGATGCGGATCATCATTCCGCAGCTGATTTCGCAGTATCTGAACCTGACCAAAAACTCTTCGCTTGCTGTTGCGATTGGTTACATGGATCTCGTGTCTACATTGGGCGGCATCACGCTGAACCAAACAGGCCGCGAGATGGAAGCGATCCTGCTTCTCATGGCGATCTATCTCACCATTTCCCTGTCCATCTCTGTGGGCATGAACTGGTACAACAACCGCGTTAAATTGGTGGAGCGGTAATATGTCAGATATCGGATATGTACGCACAGAAATGCTCGGCCAACTGCCGCCTCCGGGGAACACCGTTGGCATCGTCGGTTGGATGCGCTCAAACCTGTTCTCTTCAGTCTCAAACACAATCCTGACGCTGATTGCAGCGGCCTTTGTGGTCAACCTGCTGTTCAGCATGATCCCTTGGATCTTCCTAGGGGTCTGGAATGCAGACAGCCTCAGCCATTGTCGCGAAATCTTTGACGCGAAATATGGCGATGGTCGTGAATATGCCTGCTGGGCTGTTGTTCGCGATCGTTGGGACCAAATCATCTTTGGTTATTCTTTCGGTAACCTAAACGAAGGCCTCTACTGGCGACCAATCCTCGGTGTGCTTTTGATCTTTGTATCAATTACGCCGATCTTGTTCCCAAACACCTCGCGCTGGTTGTATGTGGCGACATTCGCAACATTGTTCCTGTATCCTTGGTTGATCTGGGGCGGTGCGCTGGCGGGTCCTGTCACGGCTGCTTTGATCTTTATCGCAGGGTATTTTGCCTTCCGCGCTTTGGCCAAAGCAATGCTTCCAAGCTTTGCCTTGGGCGCAACGATTGTCCTACTGGCCGTGGCCTTCCTGTATCTGCAAGCACCGATTTCATCGGTTATCGCAGCGATCTTGCCGATCGAACTACAGCCTGTGGCCTCTCGCGAAATCTCGGGCTTTGTTCTGTCGATCACCATTGGTGTGGTGGCCATCGTGGTCTCCTTGCCGATTGCGATCCTTTTGGCACTCGGACGTCAGTCTGACCTGCTGATCGTGAACAAGCTGTCCACCGGTTTCATCGAAATCATCCGTGGCGTACCGTTGATCACTTTGATCTTCGTTGCGACGGTTCTGCTGAAGTACTTCCTACCAAGCTCTTTTGATCTTGATCCGGTACTGGCGGTTATGATCCTCGTGACCCTGTTTACTGCGGCCTATATCGCCGAAGTTATTCGGGGTGGTCTGGCAGCCCTGTCCAAAGGACAGAAAGAGGCGGCAGACTCACTTGGTCTGAACTACTGGCAGGCACAACGCCTGATCATTCTGCCACAAGCGCTGAAGATTTCGATCCCGGGGATCGTGTCCAACTTCATCTCGGTCTTCAAAGACACCACGCTGGTGTCCATTGTGGCCCTGAATGACCCACTGGGCATCTCTGACTCGATCCGCTCAAACAGCGACTGGAACGGTATCGTCTGGGAACTCTACGGCTTTATCGCCTTGGTCTTCTGGATCTTCTGTTTCGGCATGTCCCGTTATTCCCTGTATCTGGAGCGTAAGCTCCGCACAGATCATCGTTAAGAAAGGAGACCTAGATTATGTCTCTTACTGAAGAACGCGCAATCGACCGTTCCAAACTGGGTGTCTCAGACGAGGTAGCCATCCAGCTGACAAACATGAACAAGTGGTACGGTGACTTTCACGTGCTGCGTGACATCAACCTGACTGTTAACCGCGGCGAGCGTATCGTGATTGCGGGCCCATCTGGGTCCGGTAAATCCACCATGATCCGCTGCATCAACCGTCTGGAAGAGCACCAGCAGGGTCAGATCATCGTGGACGGCACAGAGCTGACCAACGATTTGAAAAACATCGACAAGGTCCGTTCTGAGGTTGGCATGTGCTTCCAGCACTTCAACCTGTTCCCGCACCTGACCATTCTGGAAAACTGCATTCTGGCCCCAATCTGGGTGCGCAAGACCCCTCGCAACGAGGCGATCGAAACAGCGATGCACTTCCTTGAGAAGGTGAAAATTCCGGATCAGGCCAACAAGTTCCCGGGCCAATTGTCCGGTGGTCAGCAACAGCGTGTGGCGATTGCCCGCTCGCTCTGCATGAAGCCACGCATCATGCTGTTTGATGAACCAACATCCGCTCTGGACCCAGAGATGATCAAAGAGGTTCTGGACACCATGATCGAGCTTGCCGAAGAAGGCATGACAATGCTCTGCGTGACGCACGAGATGGGCTTTGCCCGTCAGGTTGCGAACCGCGTGATCTTCATGGACCAAGGTCAGATCGTTGAACAGAACGAACCAGAAGAGTTCTTCAATAATCCAAAGAGCGAACGCACCAAGCTGTTCCTCTCTCAGATCCTCGGCCACTAAGCCCGATCACATCAACAAAAAGAAGCCCGGCTGCGATCTCTCGCAGCCGGGCTTTTTACTCTAGAAACAAGGCTATTGATCCCGAAATCAACCTCGCCTAGCGCATCCGAACCTGCCCATTGTGCAGGAAACACATGCGGTCAAAAACAGACAGATCCAGTGGGTTGGGCAGGCGTATATCCGTCAGCTCTGGCATGGTCTTGTCGCTCAGATCAAACGTACGATCCACCTGCGATAGAACCACGCAAATAGCGCCCTGCGCCCGTACCGCTGCGCGTAGTGTGGTCAACTGGGCCTCAAGGTTTGGCCGCGCGCGGTTTTGATCAAGCAATTGCAAATAGTCGATGACAACCACTTTCAAGCCGCCCGTCCGCTGGATGTGCTCCGCGATATATGCGCCGCAAATCGCGTCAGACGTATCGACGCTCAACTGATCCTGCACTTTATGCGCAGGCAGCCCGATGGCTGACAGATAAACGGTAATATCTTTTTCAGTCGCCTCAAGGGTAAAGAAATACCCAGACCGCTCTAGCAAAGGCGCACGCGCCGCCATCTCTAGGCCGAAAAGGGTTTTGCCCTGTTTGGGCCGCGCCGCAAGCAACACCATGTCTCCGGCATCAAACTGCGATAGGGCATGCGCCGCCTGCGAGTTGGGCTGAGCCCCCGCCGCAAGATGGCTCCAGCTTTGAAACCCTTCCTGCGCAGCAATCTCATCCATCGCTTGATGCAACCGCAGACCTGCCTGTTTGGCATGGCGTTTGGCCTTGTGCTTCAGCGCAAAAATAGGAGCGGAAATCGGCATATTTTGTCCTCCTCTTCCGAGCTAATCTCGCAATCCCCCCTTATGCGCGTGCCCGAATGAGACAGGTCAAAATCAAATTGCTCCGCATGATCAATGCTTCCCAACAGGAGGGCGGAGGCCCGAGCAAGGCCTGCTCAAACACTGCCTGAAACGACGCCCAATGACAACGCTTCAAAACCGAGTTCACCGCAATAAGAAGCCCGGCTGCGATCTCTCGCAACCGGGCGTTTTGCTTTCCTTCCACCCTCCAAGGAAAGCAGGGCAGGGGCGCGTTACCGCGCCAACCAGCCCCCATCCACATTCAACACTGCGCCATGCACGTAATCAGACGCAGGGGCGCTCAGATACACGGCTGTATCCGCAATATCCTCAGGATCACCCCAACGCCCCGCTGGAATACGCTCCAAAATGGCTTTGTTGCGCTCAGGATCAGCCCGCAAGGCATCCGTGTTGTTGGTCGCAATATAGCCCGGCGCAATGGCATTCACATTCACGCCCTTCGCTGCCCATTCATTGGCCAGCAGCTTGGTCAAACCCGCAACCGCATGTTTCGATGCCGTATAAGACGGCACGCGAATGCCCCCTTGGAACGACAGCAAAGACGCAATGTTCACGATCTTAGCAGAGCGCCCCTCAGCAATCGCCGCCTTGGCAAAGGCCTGACAGGTAAAGAACAACGCCTTGGCATTCACATCCATCACGTCATCCCAATCCGCTTCGGTGAAATCGGTGGAATCCTCACGACGGATAATCCCCGCATTGTTCACCAGCACATCATAGCCCGCACCTTCAAACAGCCCCTTGGCCGCCATCGGGTCCGCGAAATCCAGCACCAGCTCTTCGCCAGAGCCGCCAGCCGCCGTGATCGCCGCCACGGTCTCAGCACAGCTACGACGCCCGCCACACACCACATGCGCCCCAGCGCCCGCCAAAGCCACAGCAATCGCTTGGCCAATGCCCGTATTCGCGCCCGTCACCAGCGCCTTTTTACCCTCTAAGGAAAAGCGGCTCATAGGATGTCCTTCGGCTGGATAAAGTCCATATCTGTGTAATCGATATTGTCGCCCGCCATCGCCCAGATAAACGTATACTCGCCAATGCCCGCACCAGAGTGGATCGACCACGGCGGGGAAATCGCTGCCTCTTCATTGCTGATAAACATATGGCGCGTTTCAGTTGGCTCGCCCATCAGGTGCAGCACGCGGGATTCCTCATCCATGCCCCAATACAGATAGGCTTCCATACGGCGGTCATGCACATGGCTTGGGATCGTGTTCCAAACAGAACCTTCTTCCAAAGCGGTATAACCCAGAACCAACTGACAGCTCTGCATCACCTGCGGGTGGATAAACTGTTTGATCGTGCGTTTGTTGGATGTTTCAGAGGCCCCCATCTCAACCTTCACCGCATCTTCCACAGTGACCAATCGGCTCGGGAAGACCTCATGCGCAGGGGCAGAGGTGATGTAGAAACGGCCATTGCCGCCAAAGGTCACAGCGCCGCTGCCCTTGCCCAGATACAGCACATCGCCGCGGTCCATCGCATAGGTCTGACCTGCGGCAGATACGGTGCCTGCATCGCCAATGTTCACAATGCCCATCTCACGACGCTCAAGGAAGGTATCGGTCTTGGTTTCTTCCACCTTATCCAGTGTCAGCGCCTTGCCGTTTGGCACAGCACCGCCCAGCACAAAGCGGTCGTAATGGGTGTAGATCAGGCGAATCTCGCCATCGGCAAACATGTCTTGCCCCAGGAAGTTGGCGCGCAGCGCCTCGGTGTCCATGGTCTTGGCGTGGTCTGGGTGGATCGCGTGGCGCGTTTCAACGGTCAGCATGGGGCCCTCAGTCGTAAGTGTGGCAATGATTTTGATTGCCTAAACTTGTCATACAACTTCACACATAACGCAAGCTTTTTGCACCATACAAGTTCGGGCGTCTTGCAAAGAACTAGAGAAACAGACCTACTGCTGGCGCAGCAAACGCCGATACCGCGCCTGAGCGCCTTTCAAATGCACCCGCATGGCCGACCGCGCGCCAGCTTCGTCTTTGTCCAAAATCGCCTGCACGATATCTTCGTGCTCCGATGCCAAAAGCGCCGCATATTCCGGCGTCACACTTTCCGGCGCATCTGAAACCGCATGGCGCGGGATCATCTGCGCGCCCAGCATGTGCAACATCTCTGGAAACCGCGGGTTATGCGTGGCTTCTGCGATGGACAAATGCAGATTGAAATCCGCCTCATGATCGCCCTGCGC
Organism: uncultured Paracoccaceae bacterium; assembly: GCA_947499725.1. GTDB lineage: Bacteria > Pseudomonadota > Alphaproteobacteria > Rhodobacterales > Rhodobacteraceae > Cognatishimia. Next base: position 445,228 of record CANMPK010000003.1, read on the forward strand.
CGCATCACGTAACTGCGCTAAGGCGCTCAAAATAAGCTCTTCTTCCTTCGGCCCACAGCGCTGCGCCGCCAAACCAGCGGCCTCCACCTCAATCCCTGTACGCAGCTCCAAAAGCTCAATCATCGAAGACAAACGCGCCGTGTCGACCCCTTGCAAAGGCACCAAAGGGCGCGGGCTTTGCGACAGAACAAACACGCCAGAGCCCCGCTTGGGCATCACTAAACCATCCCCGCGCAGGGCGGCAATCGCCTCACGGATCACAGTGCGTGACACGCCATGTTCCTCACCCAGCATGGCTTCGCTGGGCAAGCGATCCCCGGGCTTAAACGTGCCCGCTGCAATCTGCGCCGCCAATTGGTCGCGCAGTTTCTCCGCGAGGGTGGGGGCTTTGGTGTCTTGCGTCATGATATCTCCGCCGCCTGCTGATCGATCAGGCCTAACCTGTCATACAAGAGGCACATTCACTTGGCGAGAAAACTTTACGAAAGATGCCCATTCCAAATTGCCACAGAATGCGAACAAATGGCGGTAGGCGAGTTTGCAACCAAAGGGCCAGTGATGAAACTGCTTGGACAACCCAATTCCATCAATGTGCGCAAAGTGCTTTGGACAGCGGCTGAACTTGGCCTGTCTCTTGAGCGTGAAGATTGGGGAACGGCCCAAAACCCCACCAGCGACCCATCGTTTTTGGCGATCACCCCCAAAGCTCTGGTGCCTGTGCTGATCGACGGCGATCTCACCCTCAGCGAAAGCAACACCATCTGCCGTTACCTCGCCCGCCGCGCAGGGCAGGGCGCTCTGCTGCCCACAGATCCGACAAAAGCCGCCTTGGTGGAAAGCTGGATGGATTGGCAACTCAGCGAGCTCAACACCGCATGGCGCTATGCCTTCATGGGCCGTGTGCGTCAGCATCCCGACTTTACAGACCCCGCCGCGCAAGAGGCCAGCGCACAAGCGTGGAGCGCCATGATGACATTACTAGACAAACAGCTTGCGCAAACGCAGGCTTATGCCTGCGGCGAGGTATTCACCTTGGCAGATATCCTGTTGGCTTTGTCGACAAACCGCTGGGAGATGACGCCGATGGATCGCCCAACCCTGCCGCATGTCCAAGCATGGATGGGCCGTCTCTCAGATCGAGCAGGTTTCAAAACCTACTGCCGCAACGGCGTCGCCTAAGCCCCAAACGCAAAACGCCCCACCAAATGGCGGGGCGTTCTTGTTTTTACCAGTCAGGCTTACTTCTCAGGCAGCAACCCGCGTGGGCTAAATCGCAGCACAAGCAGCAAGATCAGACCCATCGTCAGGTGACGCATGTAGACCACGCGATCCAGAATACCGTCGCGCAGCGCGGAATCCTCGGCCAAGCCAGATGTCACGATCTCTACCAAGAAGATCGAGATCGGCTCAACTTCGACCCACAAGAACCAGATGAACATGCCACCCAGAACCGCGCCCCAGTTGTTGCCAGAGCCGCCCACAATCACCATCACCCACACAAGGAAGGTAAAGCGCAAAGGCTGGTAAGACGCAGGCGTTAGCTGACCATCAAGCGTGGTCATCATCGCCCCCGCGATGCCACAGATCGCAGCGCCCAGCACGAAAATCTGCAAATGGCGCGCAGTCACGTCTTTGCCCATGGCCTCACAGGCGGTTTCATTGTCGCGAATGGCGCGCATCATACGGCCCCAAGGCGAATTCAGCGCCAGCTGCATCAACGTCACCAAACCAATGATCACTGCAAGGAACAGCGCCGCATAGCACAGCTTCACAAAGATGCTGGACCCCGTCACCGGATCCGCGCCAATCGACGCCATCAGGTTCAGGAAGGTCTCAGATTGCTGAAGATCCACCTCATAAGGCACGGGACGCGGCAAACCGTTCACGTTCTTCACGCCACGGGTCAGCCAGTCTTCGTTCTTCAGAACCGCAATGATGATCTCGCCAATGCCCAAAGTGGCAATCGCCAGATAATCAGACCGCAGACCCAAAGCTGTCTTGCCGATCAGCCAAGCTGCACCAGCGGCAAACAAACCGCCCACAGGCCAGGCCAGCAGCACCGGCAAGCCCAAGCCACCCAGATAGCCCTCTTGTGCAGAGTTCACGGCTTCGATCGCAGCAACAGCCGGATCAAACAGCGCACGGAAGATAAAGAAGCCCACGATCAAGATCGCGCCAACCGTCAGGCCACGCACCTTGCCCTTTGCCATCTTCTTCCAAGCCATAATCGCCGCAACGATCACGCCCACGGCCACCAGCAAGGCCAGCAACGCGCGCGGACCACCCGCTTCCCACGCAGGGGACACAGGCGCCATAGAGGTCAGAACAACCGACAGGCCGCCGAGGGCCACAAAGCCCACAACACCCACGTTAAACAGACCGGCGTAACCCCATTGCAGGTTCACACCCAGCGCCATGATCGCAGAGATCAAACCAAAGTTCAGAACAAACAACGCGTTGTTCCAGCTTTCAAAAATCCCCACGCCAAGGATCAAGACACCCATAAGCGCGAAGTAAATCGGAGTACGTGACTGCATCATACCGATTTCCCCTTAAACAGACCGGTCGGCTTGAACAGCAGAACGATGATCAAAATGGCGAAGGAGACCGCGAATTTATAGTCGGTCGACAACAGCTGAACCAGCCCATCCGGGCTCCACCCGTCTGGTCCCAGATAGGTCACCACCTTCTTAAACGCGTATGTCAGCGTGATCTCGGAAAACGCGATCACAAAACCGCCCGCAATCGCGCCCAATGGCGATCCAAGCCCGCCCACAATGGCCGAGGCAAAGATCGGCAGCAAAAGCTGCATATACACAAAAGGCTTAAAGCTCTTGTCCAAACCATACAGCGTGCCAGCAACCGTGGCCAAAGCCGCGACAACCAACCAAGTGATCATCACAACGCGCTCTGGGTTAATCCCTGACAGCAGCGCCAGATCTTCGTTGTCTGAATAGGCGCGCATGGATTTCCCCGTGCGTGTCTTATTCAGGAACCAGAACAGCAAAGCCACAGTGATCAGCGCCACAACAATGGTCAGAACCTGCGTCGTGCGGATCGCCAGACCCTCAGACAGACCTGTCCATTCTTTAAAGTCCCGCGCGCGAATGATGAAACGCTCACCATCGGCGAAACGACGGTCATCTGTACCAATGATCATACGCAGAATGCCGTTCATCATGAACATCACCCCCATCGATACAATCACCAGCATCACAGGCGCAGCCTTCACACGGCGATAGAACTTATACACCGTCTTATCGGTGAACAGCACCAACGCCGCCGCCGCCGCAATCCCGAAGGGCAGGGCCAGCAAAGCGGTTGGCAAAGGCCCCAAGGAAATGCCCCATTGCTGGAACAACCCAGTGACCAGCAGCACAACCATCGTGCCAAAGGCCATGGTTTCCCCATGGGCAAAGTTAGAAAAGCGCAGGATGCCGTAAATCAAGGTCACCCCAAGCGCACCAATCGCCAACTGCGCGCCATAGGCAGACGCAGGAACGATCACAAAGTTAGTGAAAGCCACCAATGCATTAAGAAAATCCATGATCAGCCCCCCAAGAAAGTACGGCGCACTTCAGGGTTGGCCAGCAAAGCCTCGCCCGTGTCCGTATAAGCGTTGCGGCCCTGAACAAGGACATAGCCCTTATCCGCGATTTCCAGCGCTTGGCGCGCGTTCTGTTCCACCATCAAGATCGAAATGCCCGTCTTGGCCACCTCAATGATCCGGTCAAACAGCTCGTCCATCACGATCGGAGAAACCCCCGCCGTTGGCTCATCCAGCATCAGCAGTTTCGGCTGAGTCATCAGCGCACGGCCCACGGCCACCTGCTGACGTTGACCGCCAGACAGCTCACCCGCGTTTTGGTCGCGCTTTTCATAAACAGCAGGGAACAGCTCATAGACCTGTTCGATGGTTTTTTCGTAATCATCGTTGCGGATAAACGCACCCATCTCTAGGTTTTCGCGCACAGACATCGTTGGGAAAATGTTACGCACCTGCGGAACAAACCCCATGCCCATATGCACACGCTCTTGCGGGCTTAGGGTGGTGATGTCTTTGCCATCCAGCACAACCGATCCTTCACGTAGGTTCAGCATGCCAAACACGGCCTTCATCCCCGTGGATTTACCGGCGCCATTCGGGCCAACAATCACAGCGATTTCGCCTTTTTCAACAGTCAGATCCAGCTCGTGCAGAATATCTGGCCCCGCGCCGTAACCGCCTGTCATTTTCGTTGCAGAAAGGAAGCTCATGATGCGCTCTCCTTCTTCTTATTTTTCACGCCCGTGCCAAGGTAAGCCTCGATCACTTGCTCGTTCGACATGATCTCATCTGCCGTGCCCGTCGCCATGACAGAGCCCTGCGCCATCACGATCACCGGATCGCAAAGCTGTTTGATGAAATCCATATCGTGTTCAATCATGCAGAAGGTGTAGCCACGCTCGACATTCAGACGCTTGATCGCATCGCCAATCGTGTAGAGCAGCGTGCGGTTCACACCCGCGCCCACTTCGTCCAGAAAGACCATCTTGGCGTCCACCATCATGGTGCGCCCCAGCTCGAGCAGCTTCTTCTGACCGCCCGAGACTTCGCCCGCCTTCAGATCAGAAATATGCTCGATGGTCAGGAACTCTAGAACCTCATCCGCCTTGGCCCGCAACGCGCGTTCTTCATCCGCGATCCGTTTACGTCCAAACCAAGTGTTCCAAAGCGTTTCCCCATGCTGGCCAGCAGGCACCATCATCAGGTTCTCGCGGCAGGTCATGGAATGGAATTCATGCGCGATCTGGAAGGTGCGCAGAATGCCTTTGTGAAACAGGTTGTGTGGCTTCATGCCGGTGATCTCTTCACCGTCAAAAAACACATGTCCGCTGGTCGGTGTCAAAACCCCAGCAATGCAGTTGAAAAGCGACGTTTTCCCCGCGCCATTCGGGCCAATGAGGCCAGTAATGGTGCCTTTCTCGATGGTCAGTGATGCCCCATCGACTGCGCGGAATCCGCCGAAATGCATGTGTAAATCACGCACTTCGATCATATATATGTCCCCGTAAAAGTGGCCGGATTTTTATTGGCCATAAATTGGAAAAAGCGCGGGGATTTCCCCGCGCTCTCAAAAGGTCAAAACCGGATTTAGCGGTATCCTACAGTTTCCTGCTTACCACCATCGGTTTTCACAACACGGTAAGAGCCAGAAGCCTCACCTGGTGCGATCAGTTCCAGCGCAGATGCGCCAACGTAATCGACATCACCACCACCCGCGAGGATTTCCAGCGCTTTCGCCAGCTCACCTGGGTAGATTTTTTCGCCTGGTGCGTTTGCAACGTCAAACAGCTTGTCTTTGTAAACCGCTGGATCCGCAGAACCCGCCGCTTGCATCGCCAGAACCATCATTGCACCCGCGTCATAGGACTCTGGGGAATAAGGTGCTGTCGCGTCAAAGCCGTTTGCTTCGCCGATTGGCACATACATGTCGCCGCCTTCAGCGTCTGTGCCTGGAACCTGACCCATAGAGCCATCCAGATCCGCGCCAAAGTTTGCTTCTGTCGCGTGGCCAACCATCGCATCTGGCAGGTGGAACAGATCAAACGCACCTGTGTCCAGCGCACCTTGGATGATGCCTTTACCACCTTGGTCTGCATAACCGGCTACAACCAGCAGCTCACCACCCGCAGACGCCAGCGCGCCAACTTCAGCAGAATAGTCGCCTTTGCCATCTTCGTGAGACGCGTTGATGGTCACTTCGCCACCCAGCGCCACGAAAGACGCTTCAAACGCATCTGCCAGGCCTTTGCCGTAGTCGTTGTTTGTGTAGGTCACAGCAACAGATTTGATACCCTCTTCCATCAGGATGTCTGCCATAACAGCACCTTGACGAGCATCAGACGGAGTCGCACGGAAGAACAGACCGTTGTCTTCGATTGTTGTCAGAGCAGGGGATGTCGCGGAAGGCGAGATCATGACCATGCCGTTTGGAACTGCAACGTTCTGCAGTGCCGCAGTTGTCGCGCCAGAACACAGCGCGCCAATGATGCCGGAAACGCCGTCAGATGTCACGAAACGCTCCGCAACAGCCGTCGCAACCGCTGCGTCTGTACAAGTGGAGTCACCTTCCACCAATTCGATCTTGGAACCCCCCAAGAACTTCCCGCTGTCAGACGCTTCCGCAATCGCGGCGCGTACACCGCCCGCCATTGGTGGCGCGTAAGATTCAGCAGGCCCCGTGAAACCGAGCATCAGACCAATTTTGATGTCTTCGGCAGATGCCGCACCCGCCATTAAGGCAGTTGTGGCTGTCGCAATGAGCAACTTTTTCATTTTTATATACTCCCAGTTGGAATGTTAATCCGATTTGGATAGTAGGTCGGAAAAAATCGTTTTGAAAGTCTGATCAAAAAATTTGATCGAATTGATTTAAATTTTTTAAGTATTCGGCGAGTCTTAGGTTTTTGTTCTGAGGTTGGGGTACCCTAACACCGCGTTTTGGCGTTTGGTCTGCCAATTTTTGGCCGATTTTTACAATGATTCCCAATTGTACGTTTCAGGGGCTGAAAGGGGCCAATTGTCACCTTTCTCAAATCCTAAACCCAAGCGCGCTCTGTTCATCTTTTAACGCGAGATTCGCTTGCCTCACGGTGCGAAAATCACAGTCGCCCACCGAGATCAGCCGTGCTATTGGAAGGCACGTAATTGATCTTGGATATTTTTATGGCTCCTAAATTTGGCACCAGTGGTGTGCGCGGCTTGGTGACAGACCTCACAGATGGGTTCGTCGCAGACTATGTGAACTCTTTCCTGTCGCACTGCGACACCGGCGGCGCGGTCTATGTCGGGCAAGATCTGCGCGCTTCTTCGCAGCGCATTGCAAACGCCGTGATGACAACAGCCCAAGCGCGTGGGCTTCAGGTGTTTGATTGTGGCGTTTTGCCAACGCCCGCTTTGGCCTATGCTGCTGAAACTGCAGGGAAGTCTGCCATTATGATCACGGGCAGCCATATTCCTGCGGATCGCAATGGCATCAAGTTCTATACAACGCAGGGCGAAATCTCCAAGCAGGACGAGGCCAATATCGTTGCAGGGCTGGGTCAAACCTTCGATACACTCGACGCTAAAGGCTCTGTTCAGAAGGTCGCGGATCAAGCGATTGCTGCCTATACCAGCCGCTATGTTGAGGCTTTTGGCGCTGACGCTATCCAAGGTTTGCGGATTGGGGTGTACCAACACAGCTCTGTCGCGCGCGATATTCTGGTGGATATGCTCTCCCAGCTTGGCGCGGATGTCGTCCCGCTAGAGCGAACAACTGAATTTGTCCCGGTTGATACAGAAGCCGTTGATCCGGACGCGCGGGCTAAGTTTCAAAACTGGTGCGCAGAGCACACTCTAGATGCGCTTGTCTCCACCGATGGGGATGCCGATCGCCCGATGGTGACAGATCACACAGGGGCGATCGTGCCTGGGGATGTGTTGGGCGCGCTGACGGCACAGTATTTAGGCGCAGATCATATTTGCACGCCGGTGTCCTCAAACTCCATGATTTCTCAAATGCCCGAATTTAAGGCGGTGGATCTCACAAAAATTGGCTCTCCATATGTGGTGGCCGCGATTGAAACGGTACAGAAAACCAAGCCCGCCGCTAAAGTCGTAGGCTATGAAGCTAATGGTGGTTTCCTTTTGGGCTTTAACGTCAAAGGTTTAACGCCTTTGCTGACACGAGATTGCGCTCTGCCGATCGTCGCAACGCTTGCCGCCGCAAAGGGCAGGGGGCTTGCCTTGGCTGAATTGGCGGCCGATCTGCCGGCGGTCTTTACAGCTGCGGATCGCATTGCGGGCATCGAAACAACGGTCTCTCAAGCTTTTATCAAGGATTTGATGGAAGACGCCGGCGCGCGCGCAGGCTTCTTTGATCATGGTGCGCGCATCGAAGCCCTCGATAAGACGGATGGTTTGCGTGTTGGCTTTGATGCGTCAGAGATCGTGCATTTGCGCCCCTCAGGGAACGCGCCGGAATTTCGCTGTTATGCAGAAGCGCAAAGCGCCCTGCGTGCGCAAGAGCTTGTGTCTTTCTATTTGAATAAGCTTTCCAAACAGTTGGGGTGATCTCTTCATGAGGCCCTAAATGCAAAAGAGCGCCCAGCGGGCGCTCTTTTTGTTTGAGTAATTGCGCATCGCGCTGAGATTACTTCTCGTTCAGGTACTCAGTCCAGTGTGGGACATTCAGCTTTTCTGCTGTGTCGCAGCAACGTGCGAAGAATGTACCGAATACTGTGAAGCCTGTGAACTTTGCTGTCGCTTGTGCCAGAGCTGCCATTTTACTTTTCCTAAAGTGTTTACATCTTGGGTTTCGTTTACGCCTGCTCTTTGTGGATAACCAATGCTGGTTCTGCATAGCTGGCCTGTGTTTTTTTAATGCCTAGTTCTTAGGCAAGGCCGTTTCCTGAGCTGCATATATATATAAAGAGATGCCCCTCAATCGTGGCGATTCCGCGACGCGGCAATGGATTCTCTTGATTTATTGTAGGGCAGGGCTGACACTATCTTTAACGCAGTCTTAAAAAGCCTCTGAAACACCTTGTTTTATTGGGGCTATAACTTTTTTGCAAAAAAGATGCAGAAAGGGGTTGCGGGTGTTTGGTGTTAGGCTTAGAACCCCCTTCACCGGCGGCGCTGAGGCGCTAACGGCGGG
>CANMPK010000004.1 GCA_947499725.1 uncultured Paracoccaceae bacterium
GCACCAATCGCGATGGAAGCTGGTCTGCGCTTCGCGATCCGCGAAGGTGGCCGTACAGTTGGTTCCGGTGTTGTATCTAAGATTACTGAGTAAGATCGTGGCGGTGGGGTGAAACCTCACCCTACGTACGACTTATAGAAGGGCGTCCCTCGGGGCGCCCTTTTGCTTTGGTAGGGTGCGCATTCATGCGCACCGGTGGTTAGTCTAGATTTAGGGCCAGAATAGGCGCACCGTTTGAGGTGGTTTCTTTGGTAAACCCTTTATCGCCAATGATGGCCCGCAACCGAGAGCGCAGGTTTGAAAAACTGTCGTGCGAGACAGTATCAATGGGGTGATCCAGCGCAATTGAGACCCCGTACCAGCCCGGACTGGACTGTGTGATGCGGGTCAGTGTGCCGCTGAAGCGGTGGCCTAGGTAGTGCCCTGTGACCGTGCTGCCCTGAGACCAGCCATGGGGCGCATGATCGACGATGCGCGCGCGCATCGCGGGCCACGAACGGTATCCATTTCGTTTGGCAACCGCTTCGAGTGCTTGGCTGTGGCTGATGTGTTTACCCTGCGCGGCATGATCTTGCTTGAGGGTTTTGGCCTGCTGTTTGGCCGATTGCAAAGTCAGTTCGGCACTGTGCCGAACGGGGGTAGGATTGGTCATATTAAGTCCTCAGATGGTCGCATTTGAGAGGATAGAGCTCGCGTTGCCATCCGTGCGAAACGCTTGGAGGTGCTTAATATAGAGCTGAACTTTGCCTTGGAAATTCCAGCGAGCGACAGGCGTCAGAAGCCTGTGATCACCGATAAGGGATTGTGTTTTTGGCGTCAAGCGCGTGAAAAATACACCAATAAACCTATGGTGGAGCGGTGGTGTTTAACCTTTTGTTAACGTTTCGCAGATCTAGTCCAAAATCGTTAAAGTTTGGCGCTTTTTTGAAGAGAAACGCAAAAGATTCCCCTCTTTTTGGGCCGGGATCGGTGCCTAAATGAATGAAATTAATCTAGCGGGAAAAGGGAGTATCGGGCTGATACTACATGTAAAAATTGAGCTGAAGCACTTTTAGATGCGTGTCCAAATAGACTCAATTGGGCCAAAATAAGGCGCGAACGTGTAATTTTACGGCCCTTCAGGCAATTGACCCTAGATTATCAAGAAAGATCGGGTATATCTTGGTGTTAATTAAAACGGGATAAAAGTCCCAAATCACGAGCGGTGAAATCAAATGACTAGTTTAAGCTATGCCATCCGTGGAGCGGATGGGGTTGTTGTCCGTGGCCAAACGGCTGACTTCGGCGATCATGCAGTGCCAGTGCGCTCCGCATCCAATGTTTCTTTGAATATCGCACCAAGCGATATTGTTTCTTATAAAATTAAAGGCAGCGACCTTGTGATTGAATTGGCCAACGGCGAATTCGTCACGCTGGAGGGCTATTTCGCAGGCGAGATGGCACCTGAACGGGAATTATTCCTAAGTCGCGATGGTGAGTTCCATTCTGTTGAACTTGGCCAACCGACAAACAATGAATTTTTCGCTACATATGATGGTGTAGATCTGTCTGGCAAATGGAGCCAGTACGACGAGCTGACCTTCCTTGACCTAGATCGCGTTGAGCCGGTTGTTGCGCCATTGGCTGCGCCTCTGCTGGGTCTTGGTGGTGCTGCAGGTGCTGCAGGTGCTGCAGTGGTTGGTGCTGCGGCCTTGGCAGGCGGCGGTGGCGGTTCGTCAGATCCGAGCGCGCCAACTGTAGACGACGCTGAGGTGGACCGCATTATCGGTGGCACAGCGGACAACGCAGTTGTTGTGACAGGTACAGGTTTGCCAGGGTCCACTGTTGAGGTGACGGTTGGCGGTGTTACATCCACAACAACCGTTGATGACGACGGGATTTGGCGCGCAGAATTCGCACCTGAAGATCTGCCAGCGGACGGTCAGTACGACAGCTCTGTACACGTCTTCGCGCCAGATGGCACTGAGTACGATTTGGCTGGCCCTGTTGTCGATATTGACACAACGCCGCCTGAGGTCGACGTGACTGCGGGTACGCAGTCTGTTGGTGAAATCGTGAATGCAGAAGAGCAAGCGGATGGTCACATCATCTCTGGCACAGGCGAAGCAAGCGCGACTGTTGCTGTTGAGATTGACGGCACGACGCACACAACGACTGTTGCAGAAGATGGCACGTGGTCTGTTGAGTTCGCCGCAGGTGAAATCGCGACAGGTGAGTACGAACAAACTGTTACGCTGACCACGACTGATATTCGTGGCAACAGCCAAACAACAACTGAGGTTTTGGTTGTTGATACGATTGCTCCGGCGATCGATATGGCGGCTGTGACTGGAGACAATCTGATCAACGCTCAGGAAGCGTCGAGCACTGTTGCTTTGAACGGCACAGGTGAAGCTGGCGCGACACTGGTTGTTGAGTTCCAAGGCCAAACCTACAACACCACTGTAGGTGACAACGGCACATGGTCTGTGAATGTCCCAAGCGCTGCGATTGCAGAGGGTACATACGAAAGCGAGATCAAACTGACAGCGACAGATGCTGCGGGTAACGCGACGTCTGAATCCTTCACTGTTCAGATCGACACCGAAGGTGCTGTAACCCTGACCACGCCGATTGAAGGCGACGGTGTTGTGAATGCAGCAGAGCAATCAGATGGTGTTGCTTTGGCCGGTACGGCCGAGGCTGGTTCCAGCGTTGAAGTCACCATGCATAATGTGACGAAGACCGTGACAGCTGATGCCGATGGCAACTGGACTGCGAACTTCTCGTCTACTGAATTGCCAGCTGGCGAATATGACGCGGATATTTCTGTGAAGGCGACCGATGCCGCAGGCAACGTGTCTACAACAGACGGCTCCGTGCATGTGGATACACAGACCTCTGTTGAGATCGACAACGGTCTGGCAGGTGGCGACAATCTTGCGAATGCCAATGAGGTGCTTGCTGGTATTAGCCTGACTGGTGATGCCGAGCCAGGCGCGTCGGTTGTGGTGTCTTTGCAGGGTGTTGAAAAGACTGTGACAGCGGGTGCTGACGGGTCTTGGTCTGCGAACTATAATTTCTCTGAAATTCCGCAGGGTGAATACGATGCTGCTGTGAGTGTGACCTCCACAGATGCCGCGGGTAACACAGCGACTGCGACGAGCACATTGCGTGTCGACACTGAGCTGAGCGTGGCGATTGATGCCAACCAAGCGGGTGGCGATGATATCGCGAATGCGGACGAAGTTGCAGCTGGCCTGACACTGACAGGTACAGCTGATGCGGGTGCACAGGTTGTTGTGAACCTACATGGTGCGAATGAGACTGTTACAGCTGGAAGCGATGGCACTTGGTCTGCGACCTTTGCATCAAGCCGGATTGCGCAAGGCGAGTACACTGCGAATGTGACCGTAACAGCAACGGATGCAGCGGGTAACGTGGACACGTCTCATAGCACTGTTGAGATCGACACAAGCACAACAACATCCATCGCCGTACAACAAGCGACGGCAACGGGTTCTGTGAATGCCTCTGACATCAAAGACGGTGTTGTTCTGGACGGTACTGCAGAAGCAGGCGCGCAGATCAGCGTTTTGCTGAATGGCGAGACGCGCACCACTGTGGCGAACGAGTCTGGCTATTGGTCTGTGAGCTTCGATGAAGGCACATTGCCAACAGGTGAATATTCCGCGACAGCGATTGTGACATCCACTGATGCGGCGGGTAACACGGCAACTGCGCCTGTTACCTTCTCTGTGGACACGGATATTTCCGAAACATTGGTGACAGATGTGACGTTCAACAACGGCAACACTAGCCGTTTGACTGTTCAGACCACTGAAGACGATTACACCATCAATTCTTTGAACGCGAATGGCACAACATCTGAGCTGACTGCGACTGAAACGAGCCTCGGTGCCGAGGAGACCTTGTTCTCTTTGACACCACATGCGCCAGACGGCACGCATTTGGTTGTGGAAGCAACCGATACTGCGGGCAACGAGTCTGACACATTGGTTATTCTGGATGCGGATGCGACAAACTCTGGCACGCTGAACCATGCGGGCATTGGCGAGTTTAGCATTGAAGGTATCGAACTGGATTATGCGGACAACGCGTCTCTGACACTGACAGAAGCGCAGATCCGTGACTTGTCTGATACCTCTGATACGCTGACGATCCACGGTGGTCGTGACGATGAGGTTGAGGTGACAGGTGCGGTTGATACCGGTCAGACAACTCAGATCGACGGTGAGACATATGATATCTACACCGTTGGTGACGACGGTGTCACATTGGTCATCGACCAAGACATCAATGTGATCATCTAAGGTTATAGGGCGGGCTTAGGTCCGCCCTTACAGACTCTAACAGGAGATCTTCGCGTGAGGTGCTATTCATCAGTTTCCTTGCTGATTGCTGCGTTTGCGGTTTCCGGCTGCTTGTCAGACGTGCAAATGCCTGAGGGCCTTCCGTTTTTGAAGAAGCCAGACGGCGCTGCCGTGTCTGCTGAGGTGGATGAGACCACTGAAGGCGATCAGGGTGAAGCAAAGCAGGGCTTTTTTAAACGAAATTTCAAAGAAAACCCCTTTGCAAGCAGCCCATTTGCGAAGAAATCCGATACGGATGATGTTCAGCAGGGCGATACCCATTCTGAGATTATTGCTGGCTTGCAGGCACGGCGGTCTATTGTGCCGTCGGGGTCTTATTTGCATGTGGCGGATGCGGCATTGGCCTCTGGGGCAAGCAAAGCTGAGGCCGAGCTGCGCAGTGCGAAGTTGCGTGCGGAAGCCGAAGATAAGAATTGGCTGCCAACCATTGGTCCTTCGATTAGCTTAAGCAGCCTTGGGGATGCGATTGCCAGCCTGTTGGTTGAGCAGGTTGTGTTTGACAATGGGCGCCGGAAAGCAGATCGCGCTTACGCTGCGGCGGACGTCGAGGTTGCGGCTGTGACCGTTTCTGAGGACATGAACGAGCGCGTCTTTACGGCTTTGTCGCTGTATGTCACCGGCGTACGTGGCGACGAGACTGCGCAGAAAACCCGCACGGCGCTGGCGCAAATGAAGTCGTTGGAAGAGGTTGTGATTGGTCGTGTGCAGGGTGGCGTGAGCGACCGTGGCGATCAATTGACCGTGGAAAGTAAGATCCAAGATCTAGAGTCCACCCTGAAGAATGCAGGTGAATCTGCGGTTCTGGCACGTTCCGAGCTGTCTGCCATGACTAAGCAAAGCTTTGTAGGTGTGTATGAAGGGCCTTTGGATGTCTCTGGTTTGTCGGGGTCGCAAAACCTTGCGGTTTTACGGGCAAAGGCTGAAGCCAAGCGCACCATCGCGCAGGCGGATTCCGCACGGGCGGCGAGCCTTCCTGGGTTGACGGCCGGTGCGTCTGTTGGGACGGGCGGCACAAATGCCAGCTTGAACGGCGGCGGTGCGGACTTCGGTTTTGGCACGGGTGCGCGTTTGAAAGCGATTGAGAGCACAAAGGAAACTGCAGAGCGTAGCATCGTTGAAGCAGAGCAGGATGCGGAACGCGCGTTGCGTCGTGGTCAGCACCAGATTTCCAGCCTTGAGCGGAAGCAGAAGGATGCGACGCGCCTCAGCGAAGAGTCCTACGAAACCTTTGAGCTGTTTCAAGCTCAGTTTAAGGCTGGGCAACGTTCGATCTTGGAAGTCATCAATATCTATGAAAAAGCGGTGGAGCGGGACTTGGCTGCATTGGATGCCAAGTATGACGTTCTGATTGCGCAGCTTGAAATGGCGCGAGACTTGGGCCTGTTGGCCGATGGAGACGAGATTTGAGCCAGAAGAAAGGTCCGACAGTTCTGTCGATCAATTCTGTGAAACCGAAGGCGCAGACGGCTCAGCCCGCTGCGCCTCAAGCTGTTTCTGCGCCTGTCGTTGCGCCGATTGCTGCGCCGCAGCCAGCGGCGCAGGCTCAGCCGCAAGTGCAGCTTGATGATGCGCAGGGTATTCACGATCTGATCGAGGGCACTGCGCACCGCATCCAGCACCGCGCGACGTTGATTTCGACTTTGGCCTCGCTGCATGGCGCGGAAAAACCGGCGGCGGATGTGGCCGAGTTTATGTGGACCAATGCGCCCGGAGATGTGACGATCAAAGCCTTGTCTAAGGCTTTAGGGCATACGGGCATTGATCCGAAGATTTCCAAGAATGTGCCGATTGCTGCCGAAAGCTGGCCGGCCATTACCTTGATGACAAATGGTCAGGCCGTGCTTGTTTTGTCGCAAGATGGCGATGTGCTGACGATCTTTGATGCCACCTGTGATGACAATCGCACCGAGGTGGATGCGGCAGAGTTTAAACCGTTCTTCTCTGGTTCGGTTTTGTCCGCGAAATCGAGCCTGCGCCAGATTGCGCAGCGCCATGTGCCACAGCTTTCCAGTGGGCATTGGTTCTGGGGAGAGTTCCGCAACTACCGCGCTTATATTGGCGAGATCATGTTGGGCTCGCTTGTGGCGAACCTGCTTGCGGTTGGCGTCGCGCTGTTTTCCTTGCAGGTCTATGACCGTGTGATCCCGCACCAGTCTGAATCCACTTTGTGGGTTTTGGCGATCGGCGCGTTGTTGGCGGTTGGTCTTGAAGGCATGCTGAAGCTGGCGCGCGCCAAGATGAGCGATGTGGCGGGGCGCCGTATTGAGCTGTCTATTCAACATACGTTGATGCGTCGCCTGTTGGGGATGCGGTCTGATCGGCGGCCTTTGCCTGCGTCGGGCTTGTTTGCGGCGATGCGTGATTTCGGGTCTGTGCGAGACTTCTTTACCTCGTCGACCATCTCGGTTCTGGCGGATATTCCGTTTATTTTTATCTTTTTGGCGCTGGTGGCTTCGATCGCGGGCAATCTTGTTTGGATGCTCGTGATCGGGGGCATTCTGATGGTGCTGCCGGCCTATGCGTTTCAGCGCAGGTTGCTTGCATTGTCCCGCAAGACCCAAGGCGCGACGGCCAAGGCGGGTCGTTTGCTGCAAGAGGTTGTGACCGAGCTGGACACGTTGAAAACGCAGCGCGGCGAAGAGCGTGTTTTGCGTTTGTGGGATGAGCTGAACGAATTGTCCTCGCATAGTTCTGCTGAGCAACGTCGTTTGAGCAACACGCTGACCTATTGGTCCCAAGGGGTTCAGCAAACCACGTATATCGCGACGGTTGTTGTGGGTACGTATTTGGTGTTTGCGGGTGAATTCACCATCGGGACGATTATTGCGGTTGGTATTCTGACAGGGCGCACCTTGGCGCCGCTGACGCAGTTCGCGGCAACCTTGGCGCGTTGGTCTAACGTGAAAGGTGCGCTGGAAAGCTTGGATGCGATTGCTTCTGCGCCACAGGAAAAAGATGGCGACCGTTCGTATTTGCGCCGTGAAAAACTGCGTGGCCAGTTCGAGTTGCGCGAGCTGACGTTCCATTACGACGAAGAAGCCTCTGCGACCTTGGATGTGCAGGGTGTGGTGATTAAGCCGAGCCAACGCGTGACGATCTTGGGTGCCAATGGCTCTGGTAAATCAACGCTGCTGAAGTTGCTGGCGGGTTTGTACACGCCAAGCCATGGGCGTATTTTGCTGGATGGCATGGATATGTCGCAGATTGATCCGCGCGATTTGCGTCGGGAGATCGGGTATCTGGGACAAGACGTGCGTCTTTTTGCGGGCACTTTGCGTGATAACCTGAACCTCAACCAGCTTGAGCGCGATGATGATCGCCTGATGGAAGCTTTGGACTTTGCTGGTTTGGGGCCGTTTTTGCGCAACCATACGCAGGGTTTGGATTTGCAGGTGCGCGATGGTGGCGAAGGGCTTTCGATTGGTCAGCGCCAGTCGATTGGTTGGGCGCGTCTTTGGTTGCAGAACCCTTCCATTGTCTTGTTGGATGAACCGACAGCGGCATTGGACCAGACACTGGAGCGCACTTTGGTGAGCCGTTTGGGCCAATGGCTTGAAGGGCGTACAGCTTTGATTGCAACGCACCGTACACCGATCTTGGCACTGAGCACGCGGACGTTGATTTTGCAGCAGGGTCGTCTGGTTGTGGATGGTCCACGCGAGAAAGTTCTGGCGCATTTGGCTGCAGGAGAACGGGCATGAGCGATTCATACCTAGAAAATTCCGAGACCTTTGACGATCAAATGAAATCGGCGCGCAAGACCATTCGGTTGGTTGGTGTGGCTGTTGTCGTTTTCGTGCTTTGGGCGGCTTTTGCTTGGATCGATGAGATCGTGCGGGCCGACGGCGAGGTTGTTTCGTCTTCGCGCAGTCAGATCATTCAGAACCTTGAGGGCGGGATCATGGCTGATCTTGTTGTTAAGCAAGGGGATATGGTTGAAGCTGGGCAGGTTTTGGCGACTTTGCAGGACACCAAGTTTCGGACCGCTTTTGATGATTTGATGGATCAAATCAACGCGTTGGAAATTCGCCGGACTCGGTTGGAAGCGGAGATCGAAGGCTCGTTTGATTTTGTGGTGTCTGCTGAACTGGCTGAGGCGGCACCGCGCATGTTGGCGTCTGAGAAAGCCTTGTTGCGCGCGCGTCAGACCGATTTGGACAGCCGCCGCAGTGGGGCCTTTGCGCAGCTTGAGCAGGCCAACGAAGAACTGAAGACCATGGAAGGTCTGTATAAGAAAGAATTTGTGGCGTTGCTTGAAGTGAATAAAGCGCGCACCGAGGCGTCTGAGGCGGAAATTCGATATATGGATATCGTTACGCAATCCGAGCTTGATTTGGCAGAGCAGTATTCTGAAACGCTGCAAGAGCTGACGTCGTTGAAGCAAGATATGCGGTTGGCGCAGGATCAGTTGAGCCGGACAGTGATTACCTCGCCGATGCGTGGGATTGTGAACAATCTGGCGGTCACAACGATTGGCGGTGTTGTGCGTCCCGGCGAAGAGATTTTCGAGATTATCCCTTTGGGTGAAGAGCTGTTTATCGATGCAAAGGTACGCCCTGAAAACATCGCGAGCGTGGAGCCGGGCCAAGAGGCGACGATTAAGCTGAGCGCTTATGATTATACGATCTACGGGACTTTGAAGGGTAA
Organism: uncultured Paracoccaceae bacterium; assembly: GCA_947499725.1. Taxonomy (GTDB): domain Bacteria; phylum Pseudomonadota; class Alphaproteobacteria; order Rhodobacterales; family Rhodobacteraceae; genus Cognatishimia. The sequence continues at coordinate 9,021 of CANMPK010000004.1, forward strand.
GGTGGATTTCGTGTCTGCGGATACGTTTGAAGATGACCGCGACCCGAATGCGCCGCCTTTCTACCGTGTGACTTTGGCTGTGAATGCTGATGATCTGACCGAGCGTCAAAAGGGAATTGAGGTGCGTCCCGGCATGCGGGCGCAAGTGGAGCTGCATACAGGATCGAAGACTGTCCTGAGCTATTTGCTGAAGCCGCTTTACAAATCACGCGAGGCGTTCCGCGAGCCATAGGCGTGGTATTCAAAGGATGTTTTTCGCCGAATTCAAGGGCTTCGCAGGTTGATGCTTGCAGGGTGTAATTTTTTTTCGATAAATTGAGACGGAAATTTTAAGAAGCTTCGTTAAAGCCATTAGGTAAACGAAGAGAGGGCTTTGCTTTGGGCGGGCGCTCGACATTTAAAGGACAGACCATGACTAAAACAATTTTCTCCACCATTGCTGCGATCAGCGTCATGACAGCCGGTTCTGCATTTGCAGAAGACGTTGAGATTTATCTGACAGATATGCTGGACAACGTTCAAAGCGGTTACTGCTTGGACATCGCTCGCGCGCAGGGTGATGCGGCAGACCCAGCGGATGGCCTGCAAGGGCACACATGCTACAGCCCAGCGGGCACATTGGGTGTGGATCAAGCGTTTGATTCCGAGCAATTCGCAGATGGCATCCTGTACATGACCAAGTTTGACGTGTGCACAGAGGTGAATTCTACAGAAGCAGGCACATCCATCGAGCTGGCGGATTGTGACGGCAGCGATGCGCAGTCTTTTGTGTTCTCTGGTGAAGGCACAATCACACCGGCATCTGCAACTGGCATGTGCCTGACGATGGCTGAAGACACACGCACAGGCCGCAGCGATGCGAACCAGATTAAAGTTCTGTCTCTGGAAGAGTGCAGCGACGATCTGGCGGCATACCAAACATGGTCTGCACGTAGCGGTCTGTAAGACCCAGCTTTAGACACAACGAAAGGGCCGACCATTTTGCATGGTCGGCCTTTTCATTTTTGAAGGTGTTTAGCCTTCTGACAGGATCTTTTGCAGGGTTTGCACGCTCAGCGCAGTTCCCACGGAAACATCCCGACCGCCCATCGCGGCTTTGGATGAGATCACAGAGACCAATTTAGGGTCAGTTCCCTTTTGGATTTGCATCACAGGGGCGCCCGAGGCTCCGAAGTTGACTTCGCAGTTCATCACCATGGTTTCCTGCTGGCGTGCCAAGATTTCGCAAGGGAAGACAAGGCGCGGGTCGTTCTTATGTCCGATTGTGTAAGACACGACGCCAAGGTTGCCTGCGTTGGTTCCCGTTGAAATTTTCACAGGATGAGCGACAGAGGTCGGGATCGGCGCTTCTAGCTTGAGTAGGGCTAGATCATAAGGCAGATGCGACGTGTGCTTCTTCTTGTGTCGGTATTGCGGGTGCTGGGTGGCACGGGCAACAATGCGGCTTGCGCTAGACTTTCCGGCTTTCAGGCCTGCCTGAAATTCCATCTTGCTTGGCGCAATGCGTTTGCCAGTCCGCGGGCTATAAAGACAATGCGCTGCAGTCAAAACCAAGTCTGACGCAACAAGCGCACCGGTACACATAGATTTACCGGAGAATACAATTCGCCCAATGGCGTCTCCTCCCGGTAGACCTTTGCCGGATGTGATAGATTGGCCGGCACTTACGCTCGGCAAAGCCATCATCGCGGCACATATAATAGATGTTACTCGCACAGGTTCTCCTTTTCGGTTGAACCCAAAAGGCCCCCGCGCTTTGGCAACAATCGGGCACAACACGTTCCATTTGCGGCCCGATCTCGGTCAATTGTGCGCTTTTCGCCAGATTGATCGAATTTGCTGGGGCAATTGCAGCCAAACCAAGGCAGCGTCTTTAAATTTTCAGAATTGAGGCAGGTCGTGAGGGCGCATTTTTTTCGGAGGCGTCACGCTTTGGGGAAAGATTCGAAATGATTCCCCTCTAATCCCTAGTTATCCACAGGAAAGAAACCACAAGATGTTGACCCAAATTCGATGGGTGGTTAAAAATTTTTTAAAGTCTCCAATTGATTTGTTTTCGGAGACGAACCTGCGTGAATTTGAGAAGGTGGAGGGTGCTTTAGCTTATGCAAAAGCGGAAGATCATGAGTGAGTCACGCATTCAGCAGCCTGGCCCGAAGTCAAAGGCTCCGTCCAAGACTGTTCAGGTGAATAGTATTTCGGGCACTGGGAAGGTTAATGTTGGTGTGAACCCATCCGCACCGTCTGCGGCGGCGCAACAGCCGGTTTCTAAGAAGACAGCTGTTCAGAAGGCACCAGTTCAGCAACCACGGTCAATGACGCCAGCGGTCCAGCAACCGGCGCCTCAGAAAGCGCAGGGTGCGAAATTCAATGCTGGCGTCTTTGTGCAAGCGGCAGGGGCGAAAGTTGTGCCTATGATCAAGAGTGGCTTTGAAAAGCGTAGCAAGGCGCGTGCTGAGAAAGCAGCGCAGGCGAAGCAGGCAAAACCTGTTGCCTCAAAAGAACCATTCCGTCCGGGGTTGCGTCTGTTGACTTTGGCTGGGGCGACCCTCTCGGTGATGATTGTTTTGATGCTGGTGCTGCAATTCGCGGGGCGCGAGACAGAGACGCAGACTGCTGCGACATCGCCTACGGTGGCACCGACAACAGAGGTGCAGCCGCTTAACACGAGCGCTGAACCGTTTGCCGCCCAAGCTGATACAACATCAAGTGTCCAATCCAGCAGTGATGTTTTGGTCGGAAATATCATCGATGCGTTGCGCCAGTCTGCCAACAGCGCACCATCGGCTGAAACTGCGAGCGCACCGGCTTCTGCAGGAAGTGGTCAGGCCGCAGCGGCCAATAATCTCGCACAGATTGTGGTGGGGGCTTTGGCGCAAGGTAAATCTGAGGCAGAGATCCAGACTCTTTTGAATGAGGCGCAAGCCAAGGGAGAGATCCAAGTGCCAGCCCCGCTGCTACGAGAAGATGGCTCTGTGGATGCGTCGACAATCCTAACTCTGTTTGCAGGGAATTAATTCACCAATTGTTTCTGCGTCTGGCGGCTGCTCGTTAGGACGCGAATTTAAACGTCACTGATTTACCCAAGCACAAGCTTGGTTTCCTACGAGAAAGCTCGGGGAAGTAACTGGGGGAAGTATGAAGAGAATTTTGAGCGCCCTTGCGGTCGTATCTGGTTTGGCTGCTGGATCTGCTGCGGCGCAGACCTGTGGCGGTGTTTACACTGTAAAAGGCGGGGACAGCCTGTCCTTGATTGCGGACTCTTTGTATAAAGATGCCGGCAAATGGACGAGCATCCATTCCAACAACATCAAAACGATTGGTCCAAGGCCAAATGCTTTGCGTGTTGGCATGAGATTGAACATCACCTGCTTGGATGGTCTGCCGACTGGCTTGGAAGGCGGCACAGTTGTGGCCGCGGCGCCTGTTGCGGCGCAACCTGTTCAAATTCAGGAAGGTGACGCGAGCATCCGTCACAAGATCAACCTGCTGACAGGCGATGGCTATGCGCCGTTCACTGCGAAAGATCTGCACAATGGCGGTATGCTGACCGATATCGTGGATGCGGCGATGAAAGAGGCCAATCCGGATCAGGGCTATGCCATCCACTGGGTCGACCACTGGGGGTCTCATATGGATCCACTGCTGTCCAACGCTTTGCTGGATGCGGGTTTCCCATGGGGTAAGCCGGATTGCGAAGCTGCGCCAGATGAGATGCGCTGCCGGAACTTCCTGTTCTCTGACCCGATGTTTGAGATGTTGGTGCTGATGTTCGTGGATAAGTCTCGTCCGTTTAGCTACGTGAATGACGAAGATCTGTTTGGGAAAACCATTTGTCGTCCGGCCAGTTATTCCACCTACTTCTTTGACGAGAATGGCCGCAACTGGATGCGTGATGGCAAGGTGAACGTGGTTCAGCCAGCGAGCGCGAAAGAGTGCTATGAAATGGTGCTGGAAGGCAAAGCAGATGCGGTTGCCATGAATGAATTCACTGGCCGTGCCGAGCTAAAGCAGTTTGGCTTTACGGAGCAGTTTGATGTTGTGCCACAGCCGATCTCGATCGCTGGTCTGCACATGATCGTTCACAAGACCCACCCTGAAGCGCAGCAAATTCTGACTTTGCTGAATGATGGTCTGCGCGGCATTCATGAAAACGGCACGTACCGTAAGGTGATCGAGGATCACTTGGCGCGTATCTGGGCTGGCTATTAAGGAGCGCATGATGGGCTTGAAGCGACTTTCCAAGAAGCTGGCCCGCCTTGCGCTGGCCGTGGGGCCATTGGCGGCCATTGTTCCGACAGCGGCTTATGCTGCTTGCGATGTGGATTATGTGGTGCAAGGCGGGGACAACCTGTTTTCGATTGCCGAGGATCACTATGGCACGCGTGAGCGTTGGAGCCTGATCTATTATCGCAATCAGGATGTTTTGATTGGCTCTTCGGTTGTGCCGGGCCGCTCGCTTTTCATTCCTTGTCCGGCTGAGCAACCTAAGCCTGACGCAACACCATTGCAGCGCCAAGATGCGGAGCTGACCTTGCTGACAGGCAATTCTATTGGCCCGTTTGCGCACCGGTCTTTGCCGGGGCAGGGGGTTGTAACAGAGCTGGTGAACGCGGCATTGGAATTGGCGCCGTCGCCGGTGTCTTACGCGATCAATTGGGATGATGATTGGTCCACGCATGTGGATCACATGAATGCGCAGGACTTTGACATGGGGTTCCCATGGCCCAAACCGGATTGCGCTGCGCCATCACCGAATGAGCAATGTCAGGCGTTTCACTTCTCTGATCCGGTGATGAGCATGCCGGTGATGTTGTTTGTGCGGACGGACAATCAATTCACATTCGTGAAAGACGACGATGTGATTGGCAAAACCCTGTGTCGCCCAGAAGGCATGTTGAATGATGATCTGGATACCGCAGATCGTCGTTGGCTGAGCGAAGGTAAAATTGATCTGGTGCAAGCGGCCACGACACATGATTGTTTCGCGCAATTGGCCGATCGTAAGGTGGATGCTGTTGCGGTTGATCTGTTTACTGGTGCTTCGGCCTTGGTAGACAGTGGGCTGCGCAATTCGGTTGTGCCGCTGGAGCGGTCTTTGTCCAGCACGAGCCTGCATGTGGTGATTTCCAAACGCCATTGGCGCGGGACGTCGCATCTGTATCGCGTGAACGCCGGGCTGAAGGCGCTGCGCGAAAGCGGGCGGTTTGATGAGATCATGGCGCGGCACCTAGAGCTGTTCTGGGGCCAGTTGCAATAACCCCGCGCTTTGCGGTTTAAGAGACAAGACGCCGGCGCGGGATTCTGCGCCGGTTTTCTTTTGATGGATGAGGATGCTCATGGCGCTGACGGTTCGGTTGTCCAATGCAGAGGTTTTGACCCCAGAGGGGATGGAGGCCTGCGATCTGGCTTTGTCAGGTGGTGTGATTGCGCCGGATGCGGATGGGCGCGTGGTGGATCTGTCTGGCTATCTGCTGCTGCCGGCTTTGGTGGATATTCACGGAGATGGGTTTGAGCGTCATCTGGCGCCGCGTCGTGGGGCGATGAAGGATCTCGGGCAGGGGCTGTTGTCTGCCGATGCAGAGCTGGCCAGCAATGGGATCGCGACGGCGACTTTGGCGCAGTTCTACAGCTGGGAAGGCGGCATGCGGGGCGCGGCTTTTGCAGAGCGGTTTTTGAAGGCACACCGCGAGGTTGGGCTGTTGACGGATACTTTGGTGCAGTTGCGGTTTGAGACCCATATGCTGGAGGATTACGCGGCGTTTGCGGCTTTGGTGGCGGAATACGACGTGCCTTATGTGGTGTTTAACGATCACCTGCCGCATGACGCTTTGCTGAAGGGCAAACGCCCACCGCGTTTAACAGGGCAGGCGTTGAAGGGCGGACGTTCGCCTGAAGCGCATTTGGAGATGCTCAAGGCCTTGCATGAACGGCGCGAAGAGGTGCCTGCGGCGTTGGCGGGATTGGCGGCTGAGTTGTATGGCAAAGGTGTTCGGCTCGGCAGTCATGATGATGCAACGGCTGAGGCGCGGGCTGTGTTTCAAGCGCAGGGGATTTCGATTTCTGAATTCCCTGAAACGCTGGAGGCTGCGCAAGCGGCGCGTGACACGGGTGGCCAGATCATTCTGGGTGCGCCGAATGTCGTGCGGGGTGGTTCGCATTCGGGGAATGTGTCCGCGCAGGATTTGGTGGCGGAAGGGCTGTGTGATGCTTTGGCGTCGGACTATCACTATCCGGCGTTGCGGCAGGCGGCGTTTAAGTTGGCGGATGACGGGACTGTGGATTTTGCTTCGGCGTGGCGGCTTGTGTCTGAAGGGCCAGCGGCGATGTTGGGGCTGGTGGATCGCGGGGCATTGGCAGATGGTCTGCGCGCGGATGTGGTTGTGATGCACAAAGAGACCCGCCGGATCGAGGCGACTTTGAGTGCGGGGAAAGTGACGTATTTGGCCGGTGAGGCTGCATCGCGGTTTATGGCCTAGCCACAAACGCAAACGCCCGCCTTGCGGCGGGCGCGGATGTTTTCCGTTTCAAGCGCGGTGTGACCCGCCGCTTTACTTGCTATCTGGGCTCACGCGGTTGATGTGACCCATCTTGCGACCGGCTTTGACCTCTTCCTTACCGTAGAGGTGAACCGCCACATGGCTTTCCACCAGCAGGTCTGGCACGCGATCCATATCGTCACCGATCAGGTTTTCCATCACCACATCAGAGTGACGTTTGCCGTCGCCCAAAGGCAGGCCAACCACCGCACGAATGTGTTGTTCGAATTGATCCACAGCACAGCCGTTTTGTGTCCAGTGACCGGAGTTGTGCACGCGCGGAGCGACTTCGTTTACGATGAGGCCTTCTGCAGTGACGAAGAGCTCGACACCCATGACGCCGATATAATCCAATTCGTTCAGGATTTTCGATGCCATCAGAACTGCGTCCATCCGCATGCCAGCACTGAGTTTGGCAGGGACAGTTGTTGTGCTTAGGATACCGCCGACGTGGACGTTTTCGCCTGGATCATAGCAGGCCACTTCGCCGGATGGGCCGCGGGCGGCAATCACAGAGACTTCATGGCTGAAGTTCACAAAGCCTTCCAAAACGGATGGCGCGTCTGCCATGTCGGCCCAAGCGTTGGCTGCGTCGCCTGAAGAATTCAGGCGGGCTTGGCCTTTGCCGTCATAGCCAAAGCGGCATGTTTTCAGAATGGACGGCGTGCCGATTGTTTCGATCGCCTTGTCCAAATCCGCTGCGCTGTTGACCGCGGCGAATGGCGCGACCTTCAGGCCGAGGCCAGACAGGAAGTTCTTTTCGATGATACGGTCTTGGCTGACGCGCAGTGCTTCGCGGTTTGGGCGGATGTCACGATGGGCTTCGAGGATATCCAGCGCGGAAGTTGGAATGTTTTCGAACTCATAAGTGATGACGTCGACCGCATTGGCGAAGGCCACCAAAGCCGCTTCGTCTTCATAAGAAGCTGTTGTGACTTGATCCGCCACTTGGCCTGCAGGTGGGTTCGCGCCCGGTTCGAAGATATGGGTTTTATAGCCCAGACGGGACGCCGCCACAGACAGCATGCGGCCCAACTGGCCACCGCCTAGAATACCAACGGTGCTTCCGATTTTCAGTGCTTCACTCATCGACAGGTTCATCCGCAATAGAGGCTGAGAGGGCTGTGCGCCAGTCATCCAAACGTTTGGCGAGGGTGTCATCTTGCAGGGCAAGAATACCGGCCGCCATCAGGCCGCCGTTCTTTGCGCCTGCTGCGCCGATGGCCATTGTGGCCACTGGAAAGCCGCGCGGCATTTGCAGGATGGAATAGAGGCTATCGACGCCAGACAGCGCTTTGGTTTGCACCGGAATGCCAATCACGGGCACGCGGGTTTTGCTGGCCATCATGCCCGGCAGGTGCGCGGCGCCGCCTGCGCCTGCGATGATTACTTGCAGGCCGCGGTCAACGGCGGTTTTGCCGTAGTCCCAAAGACGGTCTGGGGTGCGATGGGCAGATACGATCTTGGCTTCGTAAGGGACGCCTAGTTCATCCAGAACGTCTGCTGCTTCTTTCATGGTTGGCCAATCTGATTGGCTGCCCATGATGATTCCCACTTTGATGTCGCTCATTGTCTGCCTTCCGCTAAAGGAAGGCGCACTATACTCAGATCGCCCCCTTAGGCAATAATGTCAGGGGTCAATCGGTCCTCGATATAGGCGATTTTATCCTTCAAACGCAGCTTTTGCTTCTTGAGACGTTGAATCGTGAGCTGATCGCCGGTGCCACGATCGACCAAAGCGCTGATCGCATCGTCTAAATCGCGGTGTTCTTGGCGGAATACCTCGAGTTCGACGCGCAAAACATCGTCTGTTTTCATCGACAATTCGTTGAGGGGATTCATATGGGATCGTCCTGACGTCTTTCATATTGAAGATAGCGGTTTGGCGCGTCAAAGCAAAGCCCTTGCGCTTGTTCGCGGACATCCCCATATTCTTTTTAATCGGGTTGCCTAAATGGGACCCAAATACCCCCACGCCGCTTTACGTAAAGGACGTGTCGATGAGCAAACTGACTTTCGGGTCCCACCCGCATATGCTGGGTTTTGAACAGCTGGAGCGCCTTTTGGAGCGCACCGCCAAAACTGGCAACGAAGGCTATCCCCCTTTTAATATTGAGCAAACCTCGGATTTTTCTTACCGCATCACCTTGGCGGTGGCTGGTTTTGCAGAAGAAGATCTTTCGATCACTGTGGAAGATCGCCAGTTGGTGATCCGTGGTCGTCAGAGCGAAGATGAGGGCGAGCGGATTTTCCTGCATCGGGGAATCGCTGCGCGTCAGTTCCAACGGTCATTTGTTTTGGCTGATGGGGTTGAAGTTGGTGAAGCTTCGATGGAGAACGGTCTTCTGCACGTCGATCTGAGTCGGTCTCGTCCGGAGACTGTGGTGCAGACGATCCAGATCAAGAAGGGGTAAGCCATGCATAATACGAATTTCTTTGACGCGATGGATCCGCGCCTTGTGTATGTCCGTGAAGTGGCCGTGGCTGATCTTCCAGAAGATATGCAGGACGAAGCGGACGGTCAGGAGACTCTATTTGCCCTTCACAATGCAGATGGTGAACGTTTGGCTGTCGTGAAAGAGCGTGGCATGGCCTATTCGCTGGCACGTGAGAATGACTATTCACCTGTTACGGTGCACTAAGTCCGTCTAGGTTATTCAGCGCCTGTTTTGATGGTCGTGTCTTGATTTTCTGAAGAATGAAATGGGATGGGTGCACCGAAGAATTGCGCCCAAGTTGCATCTGGCGCGTTGGCTGGATCTTCTTTTTCACCTGGCCAAATGCCGTAAGTTTCCCGGAAGTAATCGATGCTTGCAGTGTCGGCTTTTAAGCGGCCGTGATCTTTATAAACGTATTTTCCGAGGCGGTCACTGAAGTGCGCGCGATATGGATGCGCCGGCAGGGGCACGTTTGTCATTAGCCAGATTGGAACGTTGTTGCGTTCGAAATGGCCCGAAAGCCAAGGGTCGTCGACTGTCCAAAGAATATCTGGGATGTCGAAGACTTCTTTGGGGAAGAAAGACGGGCGCACTAAGACGCCGCGAAAGCCTTCCATAATATCGATATGGCCGTCCGCAACATAGGGGCGTGGCTTGTAAAGCGTCATCGTGGCGACGCGCATGGCGCGATATCCCACGCGTTTTTGCCGGATCTGCGCGCGGGGGAAGCGGGTGTGGACGCGGTTGTAGCGATACCCGAGCGGACGTTGGATCAAGTCATAACCCTTGCCCGCAATAACTTTGTTGGGCTGTTCTTCGCGAGTTTTCAAAAACTCTTCGGCCCACGTTGGTCCGTATTTTTGATCGTCATCACAGAAAAGGATTTCATGGTCAGTGTCTTGGTAATCTAAAACCGTCGGCAAGACCTTTGTGGCGGGGCCGTAATCTGTGTCGCACCAATGTACCGTAATACCTTCGGGTAAATCCGGTAAGCTGGGTAACTCGCCTGGGAAGCGGCGATATTCTTTGGTGAGGTTCAGGCGGATTTCGACAGGCTTTGTCCGCTGAGACACAAGGTCTTTCAGCGTTGGCCCGATCTTTGAAAATCGCGGCGGAATCGTTGTTAAAGAAATCACATAAGGCTTCATAACGGTGGGTTATGTTAATATCATATCTCAAACAAGAAAAAGACGCCTCGGTTTTATCCAAGGCGTCTAATTAGTTTGAAATCTTAGCTTTAAGCGATTGTCGCTTACGCTTTGATGAGACCCATGCTTTCCAGTTTCAGCAGAACCTGGTGCGCACAGTTGTCGACTTCGACGTTCTCTGTTTCGACGCTTAGTTCTGGGTTTGCTGGGACATCATATGGGTCAGAGATCCCTGTGAACTCTTTGATCTTGCCTTCGCGGGCCAGCTTGTAGAGGCCTTTGCGGTCACGGCGTTCACATTCTTCGATTGTGGTCGCAACGTGAACTTCAACGAAAGCACCGAATTGTTCGATCTCTTCGCGCACGTGGCGGCGTGTGGCAGCATAAGGCGCGATTGGCGCGCAGATCGCGATACCACCGTTTTTGGTGATCTCGGATGCCACATAACCGATGCGTTTGATGTTCAGGTCGCGGTGCTCTTTAGAGAAGCCTAGTTCGGAAGAAAGGTTCTTACGCACGATGTCGCCATCTAGCAAAGTCACCGGACGACCGCCCATTTCCATCAGTTTCACCATCAGCGCGTTTGCGATGGTGGATTTGCCAGAACCAGAGAAGCCAGTGAAGAAGACTGTGAAGCCTTGCTTAGAGCGAGGTGGCTTTGTTTTGCGCAGCTCTTTCACAACTTCAGGGAAGGAGAACCACTCAGGGATTTCCAGACCTTCGGCCAGACGGCGGCGCAGTTCGGTGCCGGAGATGTTCAGGATGGTGACGTCGTCACGATCTGGGATCTCGTCGTTTGGCTCGTATTGGGCGCGCTCTTGCACATAAACCATGTGCTTGAAGTCGACCATTTCGATGCCCATTTCTTCCTGATTTTCGCGGAAGAGATCCTGTGCATCGTATGGGCCGTAGAAGTCTTCGCCTTGGCTGTTTTTGCCTGGGCCAGCATGGTCGCGGCCAACGATGAAGTGGGTGCAGCCGTGGTTCTTACGGATCAGACCGTGCCAAACCGCTTCGCGTGGGCCCGCCATGCGCATGGCAAGGTTCAGCAAAGACATGGAGGTTGTGGACGCTGGATACTTGTCCAGAACCGCTTCGTAGCAGCGAACGCGTGTGAAGTGATCCACGTCGCCTGGTTTTGTCATGCCCACAACTGGGTGGATCAGCAGGTTGGCTTGCGCTTCTTTCGCGGCGCGGAAGGTCAGTTCCTGGTGCGCACGGTGCAGTGGGTTACGTGTTTGGAACGCAACGACCTTGCGCCAGCCCAGCTTGCGGAAGTAGGCGCGCAGTTCGTTTGGTGTGTCGCGACGTGCGCGGAAATCGTAGTGTACTGGCTGTTGGATGCCTGTCACTGGGCCGCCCAAGTACACTTTGCCCGCTTGGTTGTGCAGGTAGTTCACCGCTGGGTGCGCATCGTCATCTGCGCCAAATACTTTTTCAGCTTCGCGCGCTTTGTTTGGCACCCAATTGTCTGTGACAGTCATTGTCGCCAGAATAACGCCTTCTTGGTCGCGCAGGGCGATGTCTTGACCTGCTTCCAGGGATGCAGCGAAGTCTTCGGAGACGTCCAAGTTGATTGGCATTGGCCACAGGGAGCCGTCTGCCAGACGCATGTTTTCAACAACACCGTTATAATCTTCCTCGGTCAGGAAGCCTTTGAGAGGGTTGAAGCCGCCGTTCATCAGCAGTTCAAGGTCGCAGATCTGACGTGGTGTCAGATCCCAGCTGACCAGATCAGCTGCTTCGACTTTCAGTTTCTGAGCGCTCTCGTAAGAGACGTAAAGCTCTGGGATTGGGGCAAGATTGTTTTGCATGAAGTTGGTCCTAGATTTTAGGGGGGCAAGGCCGCTGGTTGTGCCTGTCAGTTCGGCGTGCAGAGCATCGTATTCTGCAAACTTTCGGGCGAGGAATTGATCAGTGAGGCGGTTTTTCTGGGCCGCGCCACGTGTCGTGAGCGCATAGGCAAAGCGTTGACGTTTGTCTGGGCCGTCGCGTTCGCTGATCTTGACGAGTTTTGCATCGGTCGCCGCACGCAGGACTGCGTTGAGTTTCCCCACAGAAATACCCAAAGCCGCCGCCGTCGCGCGTTGCGAGGCTTCTGGCTCTTGGTCCAATTGGCGCAGAACACGGAAGAGCAGGTCTTCCTCTTGTTGTTGCGCGATTTCTTTAGGGTTTGTCACGGCTCGAGACTCAATGTGTGTTCACGCGTGAACGCATTGCACAATTCGATCCGTTATCAAAGGAGAATTTTGCAGGAAGTTTTGATTTTTAAGGTCGTGCCAATTTTGCAACGAGGTGTATCAATTGTCTGCTTGCCTAAGGGTAGGGAATAGGCGTTTTTGATCGGGTGACGCGGGCTGCGTCTTTGTCGTTCCATTTGAATAGGGTCAAATGCGTCATGTCTGGTCTGGTTCGGGAGGCATAGAGCATGCCGTCTAGACCCAAAGCGCGCACGCGATCGCTGATGTCCCAAGTTGGAGAGTGAAGCCCCTGCGCGCGCAGGGTTTGCCATTCGATTGCGCGTTGGGATGGATCAATGCCCAATGCCTCGCAGGCAGACAGGTCGCGCAAATCGACAATATGGGCATTGCTGACGTTCAGTGGACAGATCACGCGAGGCGGATCATCGGGGCGCATATAGCGTTTTACGGCGACGGCCGTGCCTTCGGGTGTTTGGGAGAGGTAGAGGGCTGGCTGGCCATCATGGTGGCTGCGGCCTTCGGGTGATTTGACCGAGGTAAGCACCTCGGTCAAATGCGTTTCAAAGATCATCCGGTAGAAGGTGCCGGATATAATGTGGGTGGCGTCTTTTGGGAGAGACGCCATCCTCTTAGTCTTCCATCTCTGCGATGAAACGTTCGGCGTCTAGCGCCGCCATGCAGCCCATGCCTGCGGAGGTGACCGCTTGGCGATACACGTGGTCGGTCAAATCGCCCGCCGCAAAGATGCCAGGAATAGAGGTTTTGGATGTGCCAGCTTCGACTTTAACATAGCCGCCATTGTGGGTTTCCAGAACATCCACCACCAGTTCGCTGGCTGGCGCGTGGCCGATCGCCACAAACACGCCGGCGCATGGAATTTCGGTGATCTCGCCGGTTTTGGTGTGTTTGACTTTGATGCCTGTCACGCCCAATGGCATGTCGGTGCCAACAACCTCTTCCAGCTCGTGGAACCAGAGCGTTTCGATCTTCTCGTTCTTGAGAAGGCGATTTTGCAGGATCTTCTCTGCGCGCAGCTCGTCGCGGCGGTGGATCAATGTCACTTTGGAGGCGAAGTTCGTTAGGAAAAGAGCCTCTTCAACGGCAGTGTTGCCGCCGCCGATGACGACGATTTCTTGGCCGCGGTAGAAGAAGCCATCACATGTGGCGCAGGCAGATACGCCGAAGCCTTTGAATTTCTCTTCGCTTTCCAGACCCAGCCATTTCGCACGGGCGCCAGTTGCCAGAATAACAGCATCTGCTGTGTACACTGTGCCGCTGTCGCCTTTGGCCACGAATGGACGCTTGGATGTGTCGAGTTCTGTGATGATGTCGCCGATGATTTCGCAGCCCATCGCTTGCGCGTGTTCTTGCATTTTCACCATCAGGTCAGGGCCCTGAACTTCAGTGAAACCTGGGTAGTTTTCCACCTCGGTTGTTGTGGTCAGCTGGCCACCCGGTTCGATGCCTTGCACCAAAATTGGGCTCAGCATGGCGCGGCTTGCGTAAACGCCTGCGGTGTAACCCGCTGGACCGGAGCCAATGATTAGAACCTTTGTGTGTTTCGTGTCGCCCATATCCCACCTACGTGCATAAGATTTTGAAGTTGGGCATGAGATATAGTGAGGCTTTGGCCGAGTCAAAACCCCTTGGGGCATCATCAATTCATATGTCTGTTATTTTGTTGCCCCGTATTCCGCTCTGAAATTAAGCAGGTGGGTAAGCTATTGGCGCAACTTCTGAAATATTATTGCGTGTTTACCGCTTAGTGGTATAACAACTGCAAATTTTCCACGGAGATTGTGCATGTCTGCCACTCGGCTTGATCCGATTGATCGTAAAATTCTGGCTGAGCTTCAAGCTGACGGTCGTATGACGAACGTTGAATTGGCCAAGCGTGTGGGAATCTCTGCGCCGCCCTGTCTGCGCCGCGTGCGTGCGCTGGAAGAAGCGGGCTATATTCGTGGTTATCATGCAGATGTGGATTCGCGCGAGCTGGGCTTTGAGGTTCAGGTATTTGCGATGGTTGGCTTGGTGAGCCAAGCCGAGGCGGACCTGTCTGCCTTTGAAGATCGCTGCCGTGATTGGCCGTTGGTGCGTGAGTGCCATATGCTGAATGGTGAAGTGGATTTCATCTTGAAATGCTGCGCGCCAGATCTGTCGACGTTTCAGTCTTTCCTGACCGATGATCTGCTGAAGGCGGAGAACGTTGCGAGTGTGAAGACCTCGCTTGTGATCCGTGATGCAAAAGACGAACCAGGTGTGCCGTTTGATGTTTTGGAAGAGCGGATCAACCGCACCGCCTGATCAAACGGTCGGTTGCAACCAAGCCTTTAGATAAATGGTAAGCTGATCCTGCATGGCGCGTTCGTTGTGCAGGGCGCAGAAATTAAGTGCCATGGTTTGGATCAAGAATGCGCCGAGGCCATCTGCAAGCAATTCCGGTGAAATGTCTTTGCGAAATGGACCCATGGCAAGCCAAGGGCCCGTGACCATGCCCATGCGAAAGAAGCATTCGGCAATCGGGCCGATCTCTTCCTTTGCCGCGGCCCCTGAATGGCGCAGGATAACGTCAAACACATAACGTTCGCAGGTTATGAAGGCGATGAGGGGCTGTAGGTGACGTACAATCTCTTCGACCGATTCTGGCGTAGGTAGAGATTCGATTTCGTCCAAATAAGAGTTGAGGCGGGGCGCGATGAGCTGTTCCATCAGCACGTCTTTGTCTTTGAAGTGTGAGAAGAACGTCCCCTTAGCGACGCCAGCCAAAGACACCACTTGTTCGACGCGCAGAGCTTCGTAGCCATCTGTTTTCACGACGCTTTCTGACGCTTCGATTAGCTTGGCGCGTGTCTTTAGGGTGCGTGATTGAACTTTGCTCATAGGTCTTGATTGCATGTTTTTTGACCTTGGTCAAATTTAAGAATTGACCGTGGTCAGTTTTTTAATCTACATTAATGACCGTGGTCAATTTTGGAGAAGAACATGGCTTTGAAACGTATTTTTGTGCTGAACGGACATCCGGGCGAAACCTCTTTGTCGCGGCATTTGGCAGAGGCCTATGCAGAGAAAGCGCGAAACGCAGGGCACGATGTTCGGATGGTCCATTTGAGTGAATTGACGTTTGATATGGATTATGGGGCTGGTGGCTATACTTCGCATAAACCGCTTGAGCCGCAGATCGAGGCGGTTTTGCTGAATATCGAATGGTGTGAGCATATGGTTCTGACCACGCCGATGTGGTGGGGCGGGTTGCCTGCGAAATTGAAGGGCCTCATTGATCGCACGTTTTTGCCCGGCCGCACGTTTGATACGCGCAGTAAAATTCCGAAGCCTATGCTGAAGGGGCGTACCGCGCGGGTGTTTCTGACAAGTGATACGCCGAGTTGGTATTTTCGCTTGTTCCTTAAGAATGCGTTGGTTTGGCAATTGAAGCGTCAGGTGTTGGGCTTCATTGGGTTGAAAACCAAAGTCACAAATTTTGCTTCGGCCACACATCCCAAACAGGGGCAGGTTGAAGCTTGGCGAAAACAGGTAGAGGGCTTGGCGCCGCGCGCTGGATAACAAAAACCCCCGCTGACTTTTGTCAGTCGGGGGCTTTCGTCTTGGAAATGGTCTCTTGGGAAGACCGAGGGGGGGAGGTTATTTCTGGGAAGAAATTTGGAAAGAGGTCTTTAAGCTGATTGTTTCAGCGGCAGGGCTGGCTTCAGGGAAACCTCTGCCAGGCCGGCCATACGCTTTTTCGCCCAAGGCAGAGCTGGCTGCTCTTGCTTGCTGCTTGCGATGATCGACTTCAAAAATCGTTGTTTACACATTGTGACTGCTCCGTCTTGCCCAATCGGGATTGTTCGTTTCTTGAGAACAATCTGGCGGTCAATTGGGGCACAGGTGGGGCGACATTCGTAAAATTTAGCGAATTTGCCGAGGTAAAAGCGTGACGGATTTTTAGAGATTAGAGGCGAATAACAGAGATCAAACGCCCGTAGTCTGCATGTTTGGCATGAGTTGCGCGGCGGTAAGAAAAGAAGCGTTCAGGATCTTTGTAGGTACACTGCTGGATCCATTCAGCTTGTCCGATGCCGCTTTCACGCAGGCAATGTAGCCCGAAGCTTGGCAAGTCAAACAAGAAGCGATCACCGTCACCTTTACTAAAGAAAGTGCTATGCGCGTCGTTCACGGACAGGAAACTATCGTAGAATTCAGGTCCAACTTCATAAGCGGGTTGGCTGATGCAAGGGCCGATGACGGCGCAGATGTTTTCGCGTGTGGCGCCAAGGTCTGTCATGGCTTGCGCGGTGTTTTCCAAAACGCCATCCAAAGCACCGCGCCAACCGGCGTGGGCGGCCCCAATGACGCCAGCCTCGCGATCTGCAAAGAGAACCGGTTGGCAATCGGCTGTTAGGATAGACAGTGCAATGCCCGGTTCATTGGTGACCATTGCATCCGCGCGGCCTGTGTCAGTGTGCGCATCAGTTACAGTGATGACCGCGGCGGAATGCACTTGATGAACGCGGGCGAGTTCAGTCACGTCCATCGCTGAGGCCACACGGGCGCGGTTGATTTGAACGATTTCTGCCTGATCGCTGCTGCCGGTGCCGCAATTCAATCCAGAGAATACGCCAGAGGACGCCCCGCCTTTGCGGGTAAAGAAGCCGTGTTGCACGGGAGATAGGCTTGCAGATGAAAGGATCTCAAGGCTCATGGCTCGACTCCGGCTGGGGGATGCGCGCCTTCAGGGTAAAGTGCGACGACTTTGAATAGATTTCCCATTTCCTCGGGGTGGGTCAAGCGGCGATGGGCAAGAATATGCTGTTCCATCACATCTGGTTCCATCTGCGCGGCGAGAGTTTGGGCGCGTTGGGTGATGCCAAGGCGTTCTAGAAAGACGCCTTGTGGTGTGACGCGTGAGAACTTGCTGGGTGTGGCCGCACAGATCACTTCGAAATCCACATGGGCGGTGAGGTCGGAATTGCCGGGTGCATCCAACACGTCGACCTCTTGATGAAATTTAACAGCCTGCAGCGTGTCGCCAAGGGAGCGCCAATCGCCATAGTCGATGATCAAAGCCGCGCCACCATGGGTGTTAATGCGTTGACCGATCTCGGCCACGATCGGCACAGCGGCCTCGCAAAGTTCGACCACATCGCCCTCTTGCGTGTCTTCGAGGCGGTGGGCGAGGGCTGGTTGTGGGCTTGCGGCGCCGAGCCCGTAGCACAGCTGCGCGTTTTCAAAGCCGATCAATTGCTCGCGCCATGCGGTGCCTTCGCGCACGAATTGGCGAATGGGCAGGGCGTCGAAGAATTCATTGGCGACAAAGAAGAGCGGTTGCTCTGGAAGTGTGGCGACAGTGTCGTGCCATGTTGCTTCGCCCAGAAGCTCGCGTTGTTTTTGGCGCAGGGCAGGTGACGCTTCGATCAGGTGCAGGTCGAGCGCGTCATGAAAACCGGGGATGCGGCGGGTGGCGCGCAAGAGGTCGGCCATCAGGGTTCCGCGGCCGGGGCCTGCTTCGGCGAGTGTAAATTGTTCAGGGGCGCCTTGGTCCATCCATGCTTGGGCGAGGGATAGGCCAAGGAGTTCGCCAAACATTTGAGACATCTCTGGCGCGGTGGTGAAATCACCCTCTGTGCCGAAGGGATCGCGCGTGGCGTAATAGCCGTATTGCGGGTGCATGAGGCATTCGCTCATGAAATCTGAGATGCGCATGGGGCCGACCGCGCGGATGCGGTCGATCAGGATAGGTTTTAACGGGGCGCTGTCGGTCATACGCCTACTTTGGCAGCCCTGCGGATCAGCCACAAGCCAAGGAGGATCATTGGGAGGCTCAGAATTTGCCCCATCGTGAGGCCAATGCCATTCATGTGCCATGCGAGGCCAAGCGGATTGTCGGGTGTGATGAACTGCGCGTCGGGCTGGCGCACAAACTCAACAGCAAAACGCGCAAGCCCGTAGCCTGCAAAGAAAAGCCCCATGATCTTGCCGGGCGTTTTCAAAGCGTCGCGGCGCCAAGCTTGCCAAAGTAGCACTGCAAGGAGCAGCGCACCTTCGAGGGCTGCTTCGTAAAGTTGGCTGGGGTGGCGGGCGCAGAGCGCCAGGAGCTCGCCGCAATTTTGGGCTTCGTGACCCGGGAAGGCAACGCCCCAAGGCAGGTCTGTGGCGCGGCCCCAAAGTTCGGCGTTGATGAAGTTGGCGATGCGGCCGAGCATCAAACCGACGGGCACCCCCAGGACGACAGCATCGCCAACCGAAAGCTTTGGCAGTTTGTATTTCGTACAGAACAGCCAGCCAGCGATAACAACCCCCAGCATGCCGCCGTGGAAGGCCATACCGCCTTGCCAGACTTGCAGGATTTCCAGTGGATGACTGAGGTAATACGCCGGTTGGTAGAACAGCACATAGCCTAAACGGCCCCCGAGGATGACGCCGAGAATGATCCAGAACATCAGATCTTCGACCTGTTGTTCGC
This sequence comes from uncultured Paracoccaceae bacterium, assembly GCA_947499725.1. Lineage (GTDB taxonomy): Bacteria > Pseudomonadota > Alphaproteobacteria > Rhodobacterales > Rhodobacteraceae > Cognatishimia. The sequence goes on from CANMPK010000004.1 coordinate 27,807, forward strand.
TTATGGGGGCGGTCTCGTTGCGCCAAAGGCGGCTTGCTTTGACGGCGCTAACGGTGATGCGCCAAGCAATGAGAATACCGATGATATACGCTAAGGCGTACCAGCGCAGAGCAAATTCGAAGCCACCAAGAGAGATGGTGAAAATCTCGGGCGAGATGTCGGGGAAGGGGATCATTGCAGTCATATACGTCTGTCTGCCTTTGCCTAAGGGGGGAAGTCAACCTTGTGATATCCGGCGTTTGCCCCCATATAGGCTCTAAATGTAACGCCACAACATTGGAGTGCGATTTATGCAGACGCGCAATAAGATTATGGATGATATCTCGCAGTTGATGACCAACGCGATGGGCGTCGCGCAAGGCGCGAAAGGCGAGGCGGAAAACGCGATGAAGTCTATGCTGGATCGCTGGCTGGCAGATCGTGATTTCGTGACGCGTGAAGAATTTGATGCGGTGCGTGCGATGGCGCAAAAGGCTCGCGAAGAAAACGAAGCCTTGAAGGCGCGCATTGAGGCCTTGGAAGGTAAGTAAGCTTTTTAAAGCTGAATCTTAAAGAACGTTAACCCTGGCCTGATTGGTCGGGGTTTTTTATTGTCTTGGTGTGGGTTGTTTTTTGTCAGGTCTCAAACAATCCACAGCTTATTGATTTATCCACACATATTTCACTTTACTGATTCGAATCACCCCCCTACCATATCTAGTAGGGCGAGGAAACTTATCCACAGCCCATCGAGCAGGCACCAAGCGCTAGGATACTGCCATATCCCCGCGCAATAAAAGAAAGAGGTGGCGCTATGGCATTATCAGAGCAGTACTTCGAAGAAGAAGTGCATCCGATCGACATTGTCGAACACATTGCCGAAACTCACGAATGGACCTTTGAACGCCTTGCGGACGATCAGATCGCAATGTCGATTGAAGGCCAATGGCGGACTTATTCGATCACGTTGGCGTGGTCTGGATTTGACGAAACGCTGAAAATGGTTTGCTCCTTTGAAATGGAGCCTCCGCAGGACAAGATGCCTGAGTTGTATCAAACGCTGAACGCGATCAACGATCAGTGTTGGGCGGGCGCGTTTACATATTGGGCAGATCAGCAGTTGATGATCTATCGCTACGGTCTGGTTCTGGCGGGTGGTCAGGTGGCCAGCCCAGATCAGATCGATACAATGATCAACGTCGCGATCCTAAGCGCAGAGCGATTCTATCCGGCGATGCAATTGGCCACTTGGGGTGGCCGAACGGTGGAAGATGCGATGCAAGTCGCAATCGCCGAAGCTTACGGGCGCGCATGAGGCCTTGATGTAAGAGCCGCCTGAATGAGCGGCTCTTTTTGCTTTTGGCGCAGTTTTATTCGGCTGCGGCCAAAAGATGTGACCCATGTGGGTTATCAATCACCATCTTCCAAGAACCATCGTTTTGTTGGCGCAGAACAGCCACGGACAAACCGCTTTGGCTGATGGTTTGGCCATCGGGCGTTTTCGCGGTCATGGTCCAAGGGGCGATGTGCAATGCGATGTCACCCGTTACGACCACTTCGTGACCTGAATATTCATAGTTTGGGTTGATGGATGCAAATTCAGTGAAAAGCTTGCGCTGCAAGTCTGGATCGGAGGCGGGGTTGCCCGGTTCAAACAGGATCGATGCCTTTCCTTCATAGGATTGCATCACCGCGTCGATATCTGCGTTTTCAAAGGCCGAGGTCATTGTTTCGATAGCGTGTTTGACGGCTTTTTCTTGATCTGACATGTGTTGTCCTTCTGCTTGGGATAGGGTTGGGGAAGTTAGGCTGAGGCCGAGCGCCACCAGCCATGCGGCTGCATGTTTCATGGTTTCTCCAGTTTGGGTTGCTTGGGGTTAGGTGGTCGGTGTCATGAGTTTCATGACTTCTTGCGCCAGTCCTTTTGGTGCAGCCAGTGCGCCGGTGGATCGTTGCAATTTCAGGGTCGAGAGCCGTGTTTCAAGGGCTTCGGCTTTGGATTTAACGTGAGCGTATTGCGGTGCATCTGCGAGCGCTGGGCTGGGGGTGCTTCCAATGCGTCCCATCGCCATCGCGGCTGGCAAACGTTTAGGGCATTTGCAGGCGGCTTTTGTGCTTGTGAGGCCACAGGATTGCGCGGTGAAGGTTTCAACGGCTTTACGGGCGCGGGACAGGCGTTGGCGATAGTTGGCTGTAGAGATCTCTAGGATTTCGGCGGCTTCGGATTGATCAAACTCCAGCACGTCTCCTAATACGTAAGCGGCGCGATGGTTCAGGTCTAAGCAAAGCAACATCGCCATTGTGCATTTGATGCGCAACTCGTTCAGCATGATGTGGTCTTCGGGCGCGGCATGGGCGTCGTCAGCGAGGCCGTTGACTAAGTCTTCGGCGAAGAAATCGAAGCTGAGGCCTGGATCGCGTGCCAGGATTTTGCGTGCTGTCAAAAGATAGTTTGTTGCCACCCGATAGACCCATGTTTCGAACCGGCTTTCCGCGTTGAACGTGGAAAGTTTGGTGATCACGCGGATTAAGATTTCTTGGGTGGCGTCTTGCGCGGCTTCTGGATCGGCCAACATTCGCAAAGCGAGGCGATGAACTTGATCTTGGATCGTTTCGACTAGTTGGCCGAGTGCCGCCGCATCGCCTTCATTGGCCAGTGCCAATGTCGTGTCTGAAACCTGTGTCATCGTGGCCGTCCTTTGCTGTGTTCTAAATAGTTAGACACATCCAAGATGGGATGTGTGACAGAAATAGTGAAAAAAATTTCCAGAAGGCGTGAAACAGGATTTCTGCCTCTCGACGCCCTTTAGTTTTCAGGTCACATTGCCCTCAAGACCAAAGGGGATAACGATGGATATGCAGTACTTGGCTCAGAATGGGCTTGTTTTGTTGGGTTGCGGTAAAATGGGGTCTGCCATGTTGCAGGGTTGGCTGGCTGATGGGCTGCCCGCACCCTCGGTATATGTTCAGGATCCTTTCCCCTTAGATTGGGTGAAATCGACGGGTGTGCATCTCAATGTTGATTTGCCGGAAAAGCCAGCGATCGTGTTGATTGCGGTGAAACCCCAAATGATGGCGGAAGCTTTGCCTGTGTTGCAGGCAATGGGGAACGGCGAGACTGTTTTCCTGTCTGTCGCTGCGGGCGTTTCAATTGAGCAATATGAAGACATACTTGGCGGCGAGACCCCAATCATTCGCGCGATGCCAAATACGCCAGCGGCAGTTGGTAAGGGTGTGACTGCGATTATTGGCAACCGCCAGACCAGCACAGAGCAGTTGGACTTGGCTGATATGCTTTTGTCTGCGGTTGGTCAGGTTGTGCGTTTGGATCATGAAGGGCAGATGGATGCTGTGACTGGACTTTCCGGTTCTGGCCCAGCCTATGTTTTTCATTTGATCGAGTGTTTGGCAGCCGCTGGCGAGGCGCAGGGCCTTGCGTCTGACTTGGCGATGACGCTTGCCAAAGCAACGGTCGCGGGCAGTGGTGCTTTGGCTGAAGCAACGGACGAAACGCCAACGCAACTGCGGATCAATGTGACCAGCCCAAATGGCACAACTCAGGCAGGCTTAGATGTATTGATGGAAGATCAAACCGGTTTGGCGCGTTTGGTGCGCGCGACGGTTGGTGCCGCGACGGAGCGTTCAAAGGAACTTGCGAATGGGAAATGAAATCACCTTTGATGATTTCCTTAACGTCGACATTCGTGTCGGCACGATAACGCAGGCCGAACCTTATCCAGAGGCGCGCAGGCCTGCGATCAAAGTCTGGGTTGATTTTGGTGCAGAGCTTGGCGTTAAGAAAAGCTCTGCGCAGATCACCAAGCATTATTCCCCTGAAACTTTGATAGGCAAACAGGTGATCGCAGTGGTGAATTTCCCGCCACGACAGATTGGTAAATTCATGTCGGAAGTTTTGGTGCTGGGTATGCCTGATGACGAGGGCGAGGTCGCACTGATTACGCCGGATATCGCGGTGCCAAATGGAGGGCGATTGTTTTGAAGACGCTTTTGATCACACGGCCTTTGCCAGAAGAAGTGGTACAGTCTGCGCAGGTTCATTTTGATGTGACCGTGCGGGAGGAGACCACTCCGCTCACGGATCAAGAGCTGCGTGATAGTTTGCGCAATTTTGATGCGGTGCTTCCGACTTTGCGCGACATGTATTCAGCCGAGGTCTTCGCAGATGTGAAGAAACCGAGGGCGAAAATTTTGGCGAACTTTGGGGTTGGGTATAATCACATTGATGTGGCCGCCGCGCAGGCCGCTGGTCTTGCGGTGACAAATACGCCCGGAGCTGTGACCGACGCGACGGCGGATACTGCGCTCACCTTGATGTTGATGTCTTGCCGCCGCGCTGGCGAAGGAGAGCGTATGGTGCGTGCGGGCGTCTGGGATGGCTGGCACCCTACGCAGTTTCTTGGTCTGCACATGAGCGGGAAGACTGTAGGCGTTGTTGGCATGGGCCGCATTGGACAAGCGATTGCACAGCGGTGCCACTTTGGCTTTGGCATGGTGGTAAAGTACTTCAACCGATCTGAAAAGACGCTGAACTTTCCAGCGGATCGGGTCGAAAGTTTGGACGACCTTGCTGGCCAGGTGGATGTACTGGTTGCAGCTGTTCCAGGTGGTGCCGAGACAGAGCACTTGATGAATAAGCAGGTTTTCGATGCGATGCAGCCGCATGCGCATTTCATCAATATCTCACGTGGTGAAGTCGTAGATGAAGCCGCTTTGATCGAAGCTTTGCAAAATAAAGATATCGGTGGCGCAGGTTTGGATGTTTATGAGTTTGAGCCTGAGGTGCCTGAGGCATTGCGCGCTTTAGATAATGCCGTGTTGCTTCCGCATCTGGGGACGGCAGCTTTGGAAGTTCGTGTGGATATGGGATTGATGGCAGTTCGCAATCTGCTTGCGCATCTTCAAGGCGACGATCTGCCAAATCGGGTCTGAGAGTCTAGAATCGTTTGCCGCGTCGGGGCAAGGTTATGATTGCAAAGACCTTTTGATGCGCCATTTGTGTTTTTCGCTGGCTTTGAGTGTTCTAGATTCTGAGCATTTTTAGGGTGACGTGGCGGCAAGGGCTGCTTCTGGCGTCACTGGGCTATTTTTCGTCGAATTCGCCCATAGCTTCGCGCCAATGGTAGCGGCAAAGCGAGACGTAGGTTTCATTTCCGCCGATCTGTACCTGCTCACCTTCTCGAATGATGTTGCCGTTTTCGTCTTGGCGAACAACCATCGTGGCCTTTTTTCCGCAATGGCAAATGGTGCGCACTTCTCGCATTTCATCGGCTAAAGCGAGCAGGGCTGCTGAGCCGGGGAAGAGCTCTCCTTGGAAATCAACACGCAATCCGTAGCACATGACCGGTACCTTTAGGTCGTCGACTGCGCGGGCGAGTTGCCAGACTTGCTGTTTGGTGAGGAATTGAGATTCATCGATAAACACACAAGCGATCTCGCCTGCATTCAAGCGGTTTTGGATTGCATGAAAAAGGTCGCAAGTTTCGCTAAAGGTCTGAGCTCTCTCAGAAATTCCGATTCTGGAAGCGATACGCCCTTCGCCTGCACGTGTATCTAGCCGTGCGGTCAGCAGGAAGCATTCCATGCCGCGTTCACGATAGTTGTGCGCGGCTTGTAGCAAGACTGTCGACTTGCCTGCGTTCATAGTGGAGTAATGAAAATAGAGCTTAGCCATAGGGTGCTGATAAAATAGCGCGGCGCGCAAAATCAAGCGATAGTTCGCCTTTCAACGCAAAGCCCGGACAACCCGCAGAGGGTTGCCCGGATCTATTGGGGAGAATACCATTTGCACCTAACGGCAAAGCCTCTGGGGATAGAAGGTGCGCGCGGTAACGTTTTCCCTATAGAAACCCCACTCATTCGCACCCGAGGAAGCGCATTTAAGTGAAATTCGTTGCTACATGTTCGAAATTTGGCGCTCGAACTGCATTTCCTGAGCTGTTCAGGACGATTTACAAATGACAAATGTCAGATAAAACTTTAATGGGAAAAGACTTAGTGATTTCCCCGCCCTATGCGGGGCCCCTCAGGAGTATCGGCATATGCCTCGCAACGGCGGCTATTTGAAGAAGCACACAGAAGCTCTGGTTAAGGATGTAGGTATCGAAAAAGCCTGCGAAATTACCGGAAAATCCAAAGCGACTTTGGGACGGTATTACTCTGATCACGAAGAGCATTCTGATCGGTTTATGCCAATCGATGCTGTGTCCGCTCTGGAAAAAGAAGCGAGCCATCCTCATGTGACGACGGCTTTGGCCGAGCTGCAGGGGATTACGCTGTCTTTTGACGAACGTCGCCGCAACAGCGAAAGCTCTGGTGGTGTGAATTCTGATGTGATTGCCCTTAGCCAGCGGTTCGCAATGCTGATGGCTGAGTATAATCAGTCCATAGAGGACGGGATCATCACGATCAACGAAGCCAAACGTTTGCTCAAAGAAACACTGGCGTTGCAGCAAGTCCTGCTGGACATGAAGCTGCACCTTGAAGACGAAACCAATTAAAGCGTTTCTTTTCAGTCTTTTGTAAATGGATCGTCGGGGTAACCAACCCCGGCAAGATAAAGACCTTGAGGCGGGCAGACTGGACCACAGGCTGCACGATCTTGAGCGGCGAGTGCTTTGCCAACATCATCTGGCTCCCAAGCGCCTGCGCCGACCCGTTCTAGCGTACCGACAAAGCTGCGGACTTGGTTGTGCAGGAAGGAACGTGCACGTACGTGGAAATGCACTTCTGGTCCCCAAAGCGTTTCGACGCGTTCAACGCGCAACTCATCCAAAGTTTTGACCGGGCTTGCCGCTTGGCAAATTGATGACCGGAAGGTTGTGAAATCGTGCAGGCCGAGCATCTGATTTGCGCCAGCCTGCATCGCGTCGACATCCAGTTCGTGATTGATTTGCCAAACCAGTCCCGCTTGGTGCGCAGATGGCGCGCGGCGCATAAGGATCCGGAAAAGGTAACGGCGTTCAACAGCAGAGAAACGCGCGTGCCAGTCATCATCCACCACTGCGGCATCCACTATGGAAACGGGCAGGGGTTTTAAATGGAAATTCAGGGCTTCGGACAGGCGAAAAGGTGCCCAGTCTTTTTCTAGGTCGCAATGAGCGACTTGTGCCAGCCCGTGTACACCAGCATCGGTGCGGCCCGCGGCGGCGATTGTGTGGGCGCGGGGCTCGAGCTTGGCCAAGGCGTCTTCGATCGCGCCTTGCACAGAAGGCTGATCCGCTTGGCGTTGCCAGCCGGCAAAGGGAGCGCCGTGATATTCTACTTTGAGTGCAATCCGAACCATGCCTCGCAATAGCGGGCCAAAATGCGCAGAGCAACGCCCTTTCGGGGAAGAAATGCCAGATTTTCCCAAAGCTTCCTGCCCTTTGCCCTATGGAATACCGCGGGCAAGCTGCATAGTTTGAACGGGAACGAAGGGATTGCCTGTGATCATTACAGACTTGGCCAATGAAATTACGCGCCGTGTTGAAGCGGTGAGTGATGGTGTGAATGAAACGCTGTTCGAGCCGGTAATCCGCATTGGCGTTACCGGTTTGGCGCGGTCGGGCAAAACGGTATTTATCACCTCACTTGTGGCCAATCTGCTGGATCGTGGACGCATGCCGCTAGTGCCTGCAATTGCGGAGGGGCGCATAATTGCGGCCTATTTGCAGCCGCAGCCTGATGTAACGGTGCCTCGGTTTGATTACGAAACCCATCGGGATGCTTTGCTTGGGCCGTCTCCGCATTGGCCTGAAAGCACGCGAGCGGTGAGCGAATTACGTCTTTCCTTGAAGGTTCAGCCTGCAGGGTTGTTGGCGGGTTTGCAGAGGCCTCGCACTGTGCATGTGGATATCGTTGATTATCCGGGTGAATGGTTGCTGGATCTGTCTTTGCTGGACAAATCCTACGCAGAGTGGAGTGCGCAGACGCTCGAGCGGTTAAATAATCGCACGCAGGGCGCGGACTATATTGCGCTGTTGGCGGATGTTGATCCTTTGGCGAAATTGGATGAGCCAGATGCACAAAAGTTGGCGAGAAGCTTCACGGCCTATTTGAATGCAGCACGTGACGCGGGGCATTCCGATTGCACGCCAGGGCGATTTTTGCTGCCAGGGGATTTGGAAGGTTCGCCGGTGCTGACCTTTGCACCGATGGAGGCGGCTTCAAATGCAGGGCGACGTTCGCTGTGGCATGAAATGGAGCGGCGGTTTGAGGCGTATAAATCTAAAGTGGTAAAGCCTTTCTTTCGCGATCACTTTGCCCGTATCGATCGGCAGGTGGTACTTGTGGATGCATTGGGTGCAATCCATCGTGGGCCAAAGGCGGTTGACGAATTACGCCAAGCGATGACCGAAATTCTGTCGGCGTTCCGCCCAGGTGGCAACGCGTTTCTGAATCGCTTGCTGCTTGGTAAGCGTGTGGAGCGTATTTTGTTTGCGGCCACAAAGGCCGATCATTTGCACCACCGCCAACACGGACGTCTAACGGCCATCATGGAGGCTTTGACGCGAGATGCGCAGGACCGCGCGAAATTTGCAGGCGCGCGGACGACATCACTGTCGCTGGCTTCGTTGCGGGCCACTGTTGAGGAAACTATGGAACACGACGGGCGCTCGTTGGATTGCGTGCGGGGACGGTTACTTGAAACGGGCAAGCAGGCTGCGTTTTATCCCGGTGAATTGCCTGAAGATCCTTTGCAATTACTGGCTGAAAGCAAAAAGGGTGCCAATGCGTGGTTGAATGATGGATATCAGTTCATGAATTTTGCGCCGGCAGAGATAACGTTGAAGCCGGGATTTGGTCCTCCGCATATACGTTTAGACCGTGCGGCTGAGTTTTTGATTGGGGATCGGTTGTGATTGCCTTACGACCTGCTGCGCCAATTGATGCAGCTCGGATCGCGCGGATCATACAGGATTACATTCTTCGCACGGATTGGATCCCGCGCATATACAGCGAGGCTGAGCTGATTTCCTGTTGCCAGATCATGATCGAGCGAGGTTGGGTGACGGTCGCTGAGACACAGCAAGACGTTGTTGGGTTCTTGGCGCGGCAAGGCAGTTATGTGCATGCGATTTATGTTGCCAAATCCGCGCAAGGTGCGGGTGTGGGCCGTTCTTTGATGCACGATGCGCAAGCTCGGGTCGGCATCTTGACCCTTTGGGCGTTCCAAGAAGGCCATGCCGCGCAAAGGTTTTATGCACGCGAAGGCTTTCGCGAGATGCGTCGCACTTTGGGGGAAGGTAATGACGAGAACCTGCCAGACATAGAATACCGTTGGGAAAGGATTGCCGCATGAGCGCCAGTGAACAAGGCCCCGTTCTAATCGACTTAACTGAAGCAGAAGCACCCAAGGTGAGTGACGCTCCGGCTGTTCCGGATACTATCGATTTGGATGCCTCGGGGCGGACGATGCAACAGGTTGTTAAGGTGGCAGCGCGTAGGCCTTCGGCTTTGGGGCGGTTGTTTTGGGGTTTGCTTGGTAGCCTTTTGTTGGCTGTGGTGTCGATCTCAGCATGGAGCTTTGTGACAGGTTTAATGGCGCAATATCCGTTTGTGGCGATGGGGCTGACGGTGTTGATTGCGGTCTTTGTTTTGGTCTCGCTGATCATTGTGGCCAAAGAGGTGATCGCTTTTTCGCGTCTGCGACGTGTCGATCATCTGCGGCGGATGGCGGACAAAGCCTTGGCGCATGATGATTTGAAGGCAGCGCGCAATACGGCCTCCCAGTTGCAAAAGCTTTACGCAGGCCGCGCGGAAACGGCGTGGGGGCGCGAACGCCTGAAAGAGCGTTTGCCGGATGTGTTTGATGCATCGGGTGTTTTTGATGTGGTTGAACAAGACCTTCTATCTGCCTTGGATGATGCTGCGAAGCGCGAGGTGGAACAAGCTGCGCGGCAAGTTGCGACGGTGACGGCTTTGGTGCCGCTTGCGTTGGCGGATGTCGTATCTGCATTGGTTGCCAATATCCGCATGATCCGCCGCATTGCCGAGATTTACGCAGGGCGCTCTGGAACCTTAGGCAGTTGGCGCCTTACGCGCGCGGTTATGGCCCATCTCGTGGCGACGGGCGCCGTGGCCGTAGGGGATGACTTGATCGGCTCTTTAGCGGGTGGGTCGGTGCTTGGTAAGATCAGCCGCCGATTTGGCGAAGGTATGGTGAATGGCGCTTTGACAGCGCGGGTCGGGATTGCTGCGATGGAAGTGTGTCGCCCGTTGGCCTTTACCAAATCCACTAAGCCTTCGGTTAGCAACTTGGTGAAACGATCTTTGACTGGGCTGTTTAGTAATTAACGCAAATTTGGTGGCGCGTCTTTTGGCGCGCGCACTTGTTCGAGACCTGTGCGGAGCCCCGTACCGATGCGATGCGCGAGTGCGGAAAAGGAATTGGCGGTATTTTCGGGCAGTTGCTCGTGCAAGACTTCGTCAAACAAGGCGAGCCATTCTTGGAAATGTGGCGGTTGCACATTTTCTGCTTTCACATGGGCGCGCATCGGGTTTCCGGCATAGCTGCGTTCGCGCAAAATCGCGTTTCGCCAGAATCCAGCGACCTTTTCTTCGTGCACGTCCCAGCCGTCATCAGAAATGTGCTTTGCGAAAACAGGGCCAAGGATCGAGTGCTGACGCACCCGCGCATAAAAAACCAAAACCACGCGGTCGATTTGCTCTGGTGAGATGTCGAACAATTGCATTGGGTTGGTCACGCTCGTCTCCTTCGTCCGTATTCTTTAGATGGTTGGCTCTGGCTTTCGCTGCAATATGCCAAAGCGACGCGGCTTGTCTGCCAGTTGCGGCTTTACGCCCCTGCAAAGCAGGCCTATAACCCGCCTATGACCCATACTGTATTGGCGATCATTATTCGAATTACATGCCCGGCGCTCTGACCAATCGAGCGGCCGGGACAAGGCGTATGGAAGACCGCGCCGCCCTTCACATTCCCCTATAGATCAGATCACCAAAGGACGCCTGTGATGTGCGCCGACACCCCTGAATATAAAAATACACTAAACCTGCCAAAAACCGATTTCCCAATGCGCGCCGGCCTGCCGAAGCGCGAGCCTGAATGGCTGAAGCGTTGGGAAGAGATTGGCGTTTATGACCGCCTGCGCGAAAAAGAGGGCCGTGAGCCATTTACGCTGCACGATGGCCCGCCATATGCGAATGGTCACTTGCACATTGGTCACGCACTGAACAAAACGATCAAAGACATGATCGTGCGCTCTCATCAGATGATGGGTTATGACGCGCGTTACGTGCCGGGGTGGGATTGCCACGGTCTGCCGATTGAATGGAAGATCGAAGAGCAATACCGCAAGAAGGGCAAAGACAAAGACGCTGTTGATGTGGTGGAATTCCGTCAGGAATGCCGTGCCTTTGCGGACAACTGGGTGAACATCCAGCGCGAAGAATTCAAGCGTTTGGGCATCGCAGGCAACTGGGATGATCCTTACCTGACCATGAACTATCACGCGGAAGCCGTGATTGCTGACGAGTTCATGAAGTTCCTGATGAACGGCACACTGTATCAAGGCTCTAAGCCGGTGATGTGGTCGCCTGTTGAGAAGACAGCTCTTGCGGAAGCTGAGATCGAATATCACGACCACCAGAGCCACACGATCTGGGTGCCGTTCTCTTTTGCGAACGCTGAAGGTGATCTGGCTGAGGCACGCGTTGTGATCTGGACAACAACACCTTGGACGATCCCCTCCAACAAGGCGGTCGCTTATGGTCCTAAGATTTCTTACGGCTTGTATCGCGTAGATGCGACAGAAGAAGAAAGCTGGACGAAGGCCGGCGATCTTTACATCTTCGCGGACACTCTGGCCGAAGACGCGCTGACCAAATCGCGGGCGACAGAGTTCACACGCGTGCGCGATATCGCGCCGTCAGAGTTTGAAGGTGTGATCTGTAAGCACCCATTCAATGGCATGGAAGGCGCCAATGGCTATTGGGACTATGAAGTTCCAATGATCGATGGCGACCACGTGACAGACGATGCTGGTACGGGTTTTGTGCACACAGCGCCGTCTCATGGTCAGGAAGACTATGAATGCTTTATGGCGCGCAACTGGCTGGATCGTATGACCCACAACGTGGGCGAAGCGTCAGAGTTCTTGCCGCATGTGCCGTTCTTTGCTGGGCTGGAAGTCTTTGACCGCAAAGGCAAAGAAGGCAAAGCGAACAACGCAGTGATTGCTAAGCTTGTCGAAGCAGGTGGCATCATCGCGCGTGGCCGCGTGAAACACAGCTATCCACATTCTTGGCGCTCTAAAGCGCCGGTGATCTTCCGCAATACGCCACAATGGTTTGCAAGCGTAGACAAGGAAGTCGGTGACGGTAAGGATGAGATGGGTAAGACCATCCGTACCCGCGCATTGAATTCGATTGATCAGCAGGTGAAGTGGTGGCCGCAGTCTGGCCGCAACCGCCTGTATTCGATGATCGAAGCGCGCCCTGATTGGGTTCTGTCCCGCCAGCGTGCTTGGGGTGTGCCACTGACATGCTTCACTAAGAAAGACACACTGCCAACCGATCCTGACTTCTTGCTGCGCGACGCAACAGTAAATGCGCGTGTTGTAGAAGCCTTTGAGGCAGATGGTGCGGATGTTTGGTACACTGATGGCTTCAAAGAGAAGATGCTGGATGGCGTTGCCAACCCAGAGGACTACGATCAGGTCTTTGATGTTCTGGACGTATGGTTTGATTCTGGGTCTACGCACTCTTTCGTGCTGCGTGATCGCGAAGATGGTACAGAAGACGGCATCGCTGATGTTTACATGGAAGGCACCGACCAACACCGTGGTTGGTTCCATTCCTCCTTGTTGCAGTCCTGTGGCACCAACGGTCGTGCGCCTTACCGCAATGTTGTGACCCATGGCTTTACGCTGGATGAGAAGGGCAACAAGATGTCCAAGTCTCTGGGCAACACCATTGTTCCAGAGAAAGTGGTACAGCAGTACGGCGCGGATATCCTGCGTTTGTGGGTGGCTCAGACCGATTACACGGCTGATCAGCGTATTGGCCCTGAAATCTTGAAAGGTGTGGCAGATGGTTACCGCCGCCTGCGTAACACCATGCGGTATATGCTGGGCGCGCTGGGCAACTTCACCGAAGAAGACCGCACTGATCCGGCGGATATGCCAGAGCTGGAGCGTTGGGTGCTGCATCGTCTCGCCGAGCTAGATGTGAAAGTGCGCGAGGGCTACAAGACCTTTGATTTCCAAGGTGTCTTCTCTGCGATCTTTAACTTCGCGACGGTAGATCTGTCTGCCTTCTACTTCGATATTCGCAAGGATGCGCTGTACTGCGATGGCAACACGTTGCGTCGCCGTTCTGCGCGGACCGTGATGGATATTCTGTTCCACCGCCTGACAACTTGGCTGGCGCCGATCATGGTGTTCACGATGGAAGATGTCTGGTTGCAGCGTTTCCCTGAAGAGGGCAGCTCTGTTCACCTCGTGGATATTCCGGACACACCAAGCGATTGGTTGGATGAGGCCTTGGCTGAGAAATGGGCGAAGGTGCGCAAGGCACGTCGCGTTGTGACGGCTGCACTGGAAGTTCAGCGTGTGGACAAGGTGATTGGCTCGTCGCTTGAGGCGGCTCCGCAGGTTTATGTGAGCGATGCTGAACTGCAGGCGCTTTTGGACACTGTTGAGTTCGAAGATGTCTGTATCACCTCCGCGATCTCTGTTGCGGTTGGCGCGGCGCCAGAGGGTGCCTTTACACTGCCAGAGATTGAAGGCGTATCTGTTGTCTTCGCAAAGGCCGAAGGGCAGAAATGTCAGCGGTCTTGGAAGATCTTGCCGGATGTGGGCCAAGACCCTGAGTTCCCAGAGGTCTGCGCGCGCTGTGCAAAAGCGCTACACGAGCTACGCGCCGCTGGCCTGCTTTAAGGGCTGCCAAAAAGAAAAAAGGCAGGCGTGGTGAACGCCTGCCAGTTTAGGGGAATTGCTTACTGACCTATGCGGTTAGAAAGCTGGAATCTTCTTCATCTTCCTCTGCATCCTCCAGCAAAATGTCAGCTAAAGACGCGGCATCGTCTTCAGCTTCTGCGAGCAGGGTTTCTGCGGCGGAAGTTGCTTCATCTGCTGTGCTGTCTGTTGCCAGAACATCGGTCACAGATGTTGTTTCATCGGTGTCTTCAGACAGGCTTTCCGCGATAGAAAGCAGGGCAGAGACAATCGATTGGTTCAAATCACTATCACCACTTCCAGACGGAGGCGGTGGTGGTGGTGGCGGGCGGTCGCCCTTGTTTTCATCATGGTGGGTTTTCAGTTCTGTGGCTGAAAGTTCCCCATTGCCATCGGTGTCGACGAGAGCGAAGTCGTCACCAATTTTCTCGGCGAGTTCTGTACCTTCAAGTTCTGTCTGGCTGATACCTTCGCTGCCGTCGGTATCTTGCTGAGCAAAGAGGTCTTGAGGGGACAGGCGCTGCGTTGCCGCAGCGGAATACATGCTGGATACAGATCCAATCATGATTTGCCCTTTCTCTTTTTGGGTGTGCTCTAAGTTTCAAATAGAGACCCGAGGATAAAGGCAGGTTAAGGATTGGGTTGATTTTGACCGCTTGATGCAATTTTTGCTGAAAGCGATGAAAAGGTGTGGGGGTTGGTTGATTGTACGCACAAAAAGACGCCAGCCTATCAGGCGGGCGCTTTTGATCACGTAACACTGATGGTTCGTTTTATTTCACAATTTGCTCGTCTTTGACGAACATGTTGGCCCAAGCGCGATCAATCAAATCCGGGGTCATCTGATAGGGGATGCCTTCGAATTCGCAGATGGAGATCATCTGATCGATCAAAAAGACCGGCTGATAGTTCGCGTAGATATTGTCGATGGTCGGATACTTCGTTTTCAGAAGATGCACCAAGGCGGTTTCGTCGAGCGGCATGCCTTTCTTGCGGGCCACAAGCGCGAAGATTTTCAAGAAGTTCTCTTGGTTCGGGCCATCGATCTTAATCTTAAAGAAGATACGACGCAGGGCTGCTTGGTCGAAGATTTCGTTTGGGTGGAAGTTGGTAGAGAAGATCACCAAGGTATCAAACGGCGTTTCGAATTTCTCACCAGATTGAAGCGCAAGAATATCTCGGCTTTCTTCCAATGGAACAATCCAGCGGTTTACCAGCGCTTGTGGTGGCTCTGACTGACGGCCAAGGTCGTCTACGATGAAAATACCACCAGCGGCTTTCAGTTGCAGAGGCGCTTGATAGGTGCGCGCTGTTGGATTGTACACGAGATCTAGCATGTCCAGTGTCAGCTCGCCGCCGGTGATGACTGTTGGGCGGTCACAACGTACATAACGGCTGTCAAAGCTGCGTTTGCGGCGAAGGCTGTTTGGGTCGTCAATTTCTTGTTCGGCTTTGGAATGTACGATCGGGTCATAAACGGTGATTACCTGACCAGCGTATTCAATTGCGCGCGGCACATAGACCTTATCGCCCATCGCGTCGCGAATGCCGTTGGAAATCGAGGA
Source organism: uncultured Paracoccaceae bacterium (assembly GCA_947499725.1). GTDB lineage: Bacteria > Pseudomonadota > Alphaproteobacteria > Rhodobacterales > Rhodobacteraceae > Cognatishimia. Next base: position 43,267 of record CANMPK010000004.1, read on the forward strand.
TTTACCGTTGCCCGGTGGGCCATACATCAGGATAGAGCGGCCAGCAGACACAGCAGGGCCCAAGTGATCGAGCAAGCTATCTGGCAAGATCAAGTGACCCATCGCTTTGGTTAACTGTTGGCGGGACACTTGGATGTTGCGGATGGACTGGCGTTTGATTTGTTCGCCATAGACAGCCAGCGGTACAGGCATTGCGCCGAAGTATTCAGATTGCGCCAAGGCGTCCAGTGCGCGGGTTTTACCGGCGTCTGTGAGCTGGTAGCCCATCTCATTGCCATTGTTGGCATTTAGGGTGCCTGTGGCTTCCAGAAAGCGCTGTTCGCGTGCCATGTCTATGAGTTCTTGTGTGACCGCAGACGGCAGGCAGATGGCCTCAGCCACCTCGCTGACCATATCGATGTTCTTGCGGAACATCGTTTTCAGCAGAATGTCACGCATCATCACGATAGGCAGCTGCATATCTTCCAGTCGTTTAGGGACCGGAGGTGCAATGACCGGAATGACGTTGTTTTCCAATGGCATGTTCATGGCGAGGCCTTCAGCGTTGCGCAATTAATCCCCGCCTATGATGCGGACAAACATGGCAACAATGGGGCCGTTGTCGGGCCTTTGCCTGCCCTGCTTAGGTTGCTGGTGCGCCTGACAGTAGCCCGAAGACCAAATACACGATCAGCGTCGCACCTAGCGCGAGGCCCATTGGGAAGTCTTTTTTGCGTTCCCAGCTTTCCCAATCGGGGACAAGTTTGCGGATCGGGCTGTTTTTAGCAATGCGATGTGTCACCCAAGCGATCAACAGGGTTGCTGCGAAGATCATGGAAAGGAAGGTGAGATCTTGTAAGGCGATAAAGGGCGCGGCAGCTGCCACGAATTTCGCGTCTCCTGCACCGACAAGGCGTAGGGCATTCATGCCCATACCAACCAGCAGCGCGACAATCAGATGCACATAGCGCCAGAGGTAGGCGTCAAAGGGCAGGGCGATAAGTCCGATCACGACGAAAACGACAAAGAGCGCAACCACAGAATGGTTGGGAATGCGCATCGCGCGCATGTCGCTCCAAGCAACGTAAAGACAGATCGGCAGGACGAAGGGGAGAAACCACATCGCCTCGGTCATCGTGAGGTACATTTTAGCTAGCTTCCAGAGCGTCTAGACTGCGAACTGCAGCTTCAAAATGTTGCGGGTGCGTCTCGATCGCTTCACGCAGCAGGGCTTTTCCAATCTCGACATCGCCTTGCTTGATCGCAGACAGTGCCATGGTGTGCAGCAGTTGGGCTTTTTCTGATTGTTCCATCGGAATAACAGGCAAAGAATAGTTGCGTTGAGCGCCGCGCGCCAAAACAAGGTTGTTTTTGGCAGTGAAGAGGCTGGTATCTTGTTTGATCGCCTCACCAAACAAACGCTCTGCATCTGAGAAATCACCGCGGGTCAGTTTTGAGTAGCCCCAGTTGTTCAAAACACCGGATGGGCGCGTGGTTAGTCCGACGGCTGTTTCATAGAAACTATCGGCTTTGTTCCATTCTTTGGCGGAGTCAGCCACCATGGCTTCAAGGCGATAGCGTTTGAACGTTTCATGGGTTGGCGGAATTTGGTCCAATGCTTCATTGGCTTCATCCCATTTGCCGACGCGAATGAGAGCATCCGCTAGATCGACGTGATCTTGATGGGCTGCATCATCGTGGCGAACCACGCGGCGCCATGCAGCGACTGCCTCATCATTGCGTTTCGCGCGAATGAGGCTTGTTGCCAGTCCGCGCATCAGGTCGATCCGTTCTGGATTCTCGCTGAGCGTACGATTGAAATAAGCTACAGACTCATTTGGATCCGCGATGGTCAGCATGATATCTGAAAGGTTCGCTTCGTCGATGGCATTGACGCTTTCAATAGCACGGTCGACATCAGCTTCGCTGGCTTTCTGACAGCCAGAGACAATAAGCGCGGCGCTAAGGCCGAGGCTTACAAGAATGGATTGGCGCATTTTATGCGTCCTCTACTGCTCTTGTTATGGTGTCTTACGAAGCAAGTAGTCGTTGCTGCCTCGGCGCACCAATTTGAATTCTTCTTCTCGTTGGTCTGCATTGTAAGCAGAATTTTCTAATTTTGCGAGTGCCAAGCGCAAATTGTCACGAATTGCGTCACTTTCGCCATCATCCAATGCGTAGGCGCGTCGGAAAATTTGCGCCGCTTCCGCCGTTTCACCTTGTTCCATCAGAACAACGCCTAAATTGTTCCAGGTTTCTGGCTGGGTGTCGTCGGTCTCTAGTGCGTCACGCAGGTTTTCTTCGGCCTGTCCAAGGCGACCTAATCCAAGGTTTGCTGAGCCGATGCCAGCATAGATGTCAGCAGTTAAGCCTGTGCCGATGGCGGCACGCGAATAGGCCTTGATCGCGAGTTCATATTCTCCTGCATCAACAAGACGATGCCCGACCAAAAGCCCACTTTCTGATGCGCCGGCATAGTCCACGCCTGGCGCGAAAGGCGTGTCTTTTGACGCACTAAAGCCGCCTGCATTGCAAGCGGCCAAAGATGTTATAAAACAGAGTAAAGCGAAGGGCTTCGCTTTAGGTCTAAAGGCTGTCACTGGTTTAGCCACCAAGTTTGGTGATGTTAATTGCAGATGGTGACACCAAGATCAGTAGAAGCGGCGGCACCGTTAGCATCATAGTGGCAAGGGTCATCTTTGTTGGCAACTTGTTTGCTGCTTCCTCGGCCCGCATCACACGTTTGTCGCGCATTTCTTCTGAGTAGACCCGCAGTGCATCTGCGATTGGCGTACCAAAGGCCTGCGATTGGTTCATTACGGTCACAAAGCTAGAAACATCCAGCACGCCACAACGTTCTGCCATGTCATTCAGAACCGTTGATTTGTCTTTACCGGCTTTCATTTCATGGGCCACGATATCGTATTCTTGCGCGAGCGCAGGGTAGCTGGCCTGCAACTCGGCCGCGACGCGAACAATCGCTTGGTCCAAAGACTGGCCGGCTTCAACGCAAACAAGCATCATATCTAAACTATCAGGGAAGCCATTCGTTATTTCTTCCTGACGCTCAGCGACGCGGCGCGTGATCCAGTATTTCGGAATGAAATAGCCAGCTGCCCCAGGGCCAAGCACATACATCAATGTGCTTTGCGTTGATGCAGTGTTCGGGTCAACAGACGTCAGATAGTATCCAACGCCCAGAATAAGCCCAACGATGCCAAGCGCAAACTGCGCGAGATAGAAGGCACGTACTGCGTCGCGAGATTGGTAGCCCGCTTGCAGCAGTTTCAACTGGATGGATGAGAGTTCATCTGCGTCCTGCGGTTCCAAGAAGCTTTTGTACTTCGCAAGCTTTTCATTGGCTGCGGCCCGGCGCAGTTTATCGCTCTTGGCATCCTCAACGGGAGCACCTTCACGGCCAACTTTGCTCAGCTTTGCCAATGGATCGTTTTTGTCCTGCATCATCATGACAATTGCAGCGAGTACAATCATCACACCTAAGCCGCCAACAAAGATAATTGGGCCAAACGGGCCGAGGGCGCCGGTCAACATGCTGGAAATCGTATCAAAAATAGCCATGTTCGTAGCCTTACACTTTGATGTTGGTCAGGACGCGCATCACGATCAGGTTTGCTGCAAGAAACAAACCAACTGCGATACAGCCAGGGATGAAATATGGGTGCGGTATAACCTCGTCATAGTAATGCGGGTCAGACACGTTGATGAAGATCAGTGCGGCAACTGGGAAGCCGGACAAGAACTTAGCGGACCACTTGGCTTCTGCTGTAATCGCTTTCACGCGGCGGAATAGACGGAAGCGCGCACGAATGACTTTAGACAGGCCTGCCAAAATCTCGGCGAGGTTACCACCGGATTGCTGCTGGATGGTCACGGCGACTGCAAGGAAACGCAAGTCTTGCATATCCAAACGCTCTGCCATTTCTTTGAGCGCCTCACCCACATCGCGACCATATGCGCTTTCATCGGCAATCACGCCAAATTCTGTCGCAAGCGGATCTGGGGTTTCTTTCGCAACAATCTGGATCGCAGACGAGAATGGGTGACCGACGCGCAAGCTGCGCACCATCAATTCAATGGCGTCTGGTAGTTGCTCTTCGATCATTGAAATGCGCTTGTTGGCTTTCATGCTCACCCAAGTGAATACCGCGCCGATGCCCATGACCGTTGAGATCGCAATGTTTGTGACCAAACCGGTGCTTGTTCCAACGCTCAGACCAATGAACGCGACAACCGCAAGGCCGATCATCATAAGGATGAGCTGTCTAGGCGTGAAGGCAATGGCTGCCTTCTGTGCCTTTTCAGAGAGCAAAGAATACAGCGGAATAGAGCGCGCCTTCGCGTGCTGGGCCATCTCTTTACGCAGTTTCTCCAAGACATCGTGACGCGCTTCACCACGGTCCAGCATTTCCAGACGGCGGCTGACACGGTTGTTCAGGCTGATGGATTTGCCGAAAATCGTAAGGTATGCGCCTTCAACAAGGACTAGAACGCCTACGAAAATCAGGCCATAGATCATGAGTTCTGGGCTAATTGGCATAGGTCTTATCCTGCGGTTGGTTCATAGATGTGAGCAGGCAAATCGTAGCCCCACATACGGAAGCGTTCAGAGAAGTGACTACGCACGCCGGTCGCTGTGAAGTGACCCAAAATCTTGTTTTCCGGTGTCAGGCCTGTGCGCTGAAAGCGGAAGATTTCCTGCATGGAGATCACGTCACCTTCCATGCCGGTGATTTCGGTAATGGATGTCATGCGACGGGAACCATCTTGCAGTCGAGACGCCTGTACGATCAGGTTCACCGCAGAGGAAATCTGCGAGCGTACCGCTTTGATTGGCATTTCGATCCCAGCCATTGCGATCATATTTTCCAAGCGAGACACACCATCGCGCGCAGAGTTGGCGTGGATGGTTGTCATGGAACCATCGTGGCCAGTGTTCATCGCTTGCAGCATGTCGATTACTTCTTCGCCGCGGGTCTCGCCCACGATAATACGGTCCGGACGCATACGCAGCGCGTTTTTCAAACAGTCACGCGGGGAAACCTCGCCTTTACCTTCAACGTTTGGCGGGCGGCTTTCCATACGGCCAACATGTGTCTGTTGCAGCTGAAGTTCCGCTGTATCCTCGATTGTCAGGATGCGTTCAGAGTTATCGATGAAAGACGACAGCGCGTTCAGCGTTGTTGTTTTACCAGAACCCGTACCACCAGACACGATCACGTTCAGACGTGTCGCGACAGCGGCTTGCAAATAGGCGGCCATTTCTTCGGAAAAGGCACCGAAGCCAACGAGGTCATCAATGCCCAGTTTGTCTTTCTTAAACTTACGAATGGACACCAAAGAGCCGTCGACAGCAATTGGTGGCACCATCGCGTTGAAACGCGAGCCATCTGCCAGACGGGCATCTACATAAGGGTTGGATTCATCAACACGACGGCCAACCGCAGAAACGATTTTGTCGATGATCCGCAAAAGGTGTTTTTCATCTTTGAACGTGATGTCTGTCAGTTGCAGCTTGCCGGAGCGTTCTACGAAAATCTGCTGAGGACCATTCACCAGAATATCGTTAACGCTTTCGTCTTTCAGCAAAGTTTCCAGCGGACCAAGGCCGGTGACTTCGTCATACAACTCTTGAAACAGCGTGTTGCGTTCTTGGCGGTTCAGGACCACAGCGCGTTCTTGCAGAACCTCTGTAGAGATTGCGCTGATTTCTGCACGCAGGTTCGCCTCGGTAGCGTTTTCCAAAGCGGATAGGTTCAGGTTGTCCAGAAGCTCACGGTGCAGATCCAGTTTGATTTCCGACAAGCGCTCTTTGCGTTTGCGGTCCTTGTCGCTGGACTCTACCTGAGCCTTTGCCTTTGGCATTGGCTTGCGCAAGGAAATTTTCTCAACAGGTGCCGTTTGCGGGGCAGGTTCAGCGGCGACAGGGGCTGTCTTCGGTGCTGCCTTAACCGGGCTTGCGGGAGCATCTTTTTTGTATCTGCTAAACATCTTCTTGGTCCTTACGCCGCTTGGCTGTTGTCTTCATCAAGCTCAAAAAGCGACTGAGCGAGTTTTGCGATTTCTTTGCGCAGTGGGTTCTTGTTGGCCAGTTGCGCCAACGGCTGGCCATGATCGCCACTTTGCATGATTTGTTTGCCACCATCCGGCAGCAAGACATCGATAGAAACATCCAGGCTTTCAGCCATGCGTTTCACACGTGCTTTGCCTGACAGGTCAGTGAATTTCGGAGCGCGGTTCATGACATAGCGCAGCTTTTCGAAGGGAAGATCTTCGGCTTGCAGCGCGCGTTTCATGCGGATTGTGTTCTGAGCGGACCGCATATCGATTTCCAACATTGCGAAATAGACGTGCGCTGCGTTCAAAACAGTCTCGGTCCATTGCACGATCGTTGTCGGCATGTCGACAACGACAAAATCATAGTGCCGGCTTGCGACGCTTAGAATGCGGTCAACATCTTCGCTGCCAATGATGTCCAAAGGCAAGATTTCGGTTGGAGCGGTCAAGACGCTCATTGTGTCTTCGTACTTCTGCAGCGCTTGTCCAAAGCTTTCGCTGTCCATGCTTTCAGTATCAGACAACAATTCGTAGACGGCGTCACGGCGCGGCAAGTCCAGATAGGTGGAAGCAGAACCGAATTGCAGATCCAGATCGATCAAGCACACGGATGGGGATTTGGTTTTTGAGATGTTTGCCAATTCCCAAGCCAAATTCACGGCCAGAGTTGTCGCTCCAGTGCCGCCCGCCAAGCCTTGCGTTGCGATGATCACGCCATTTGCGTGCGCCGCGGTCTGTGACAAGGCAACTGATGGCGCTTCTGGCGCTTGCTGAATTGTAGCTTGTTCGGCAGTAGGCGCTTGCACTTCTTGCTCAGGAACTTTGCGCATTGCTTCGACAACGTCACGCAGCTCGCCTGAAGGTGGCGGATATGGAATGAATTCGTCCGCACCCATGCGCAGCAACTGGTGCAGCAGGGAAGGGGTGACATCTTCCGCAATCAAAAGGGTTTTGATGCCTTTTTCTTTTGCAGCGATGACGACACGCTTCAAAATCTCTGGATCATCTTCGTCCAGGTCATCCAAAGCCAAAGCAATAAATTCAAGCGACTGGGCTTCTGGCTGTTCAAAGAACTGCAAGGCATCCTCGAAACCGAGGTCGCCCCATTGCTCGCCCATGACATCTTCCATGTCGACGATCAAAAGATCGAAAGCCTGCACATCGCGACAGACCGTGCAGGCCAAGATCGCGTTGGGGTCGTTTTCGATGTTCATACTACTCGTCATGTCATTGTTCCTTAAGACGTTGGACCCCTTCTGTCGGTTTCCCTCGTGGCCGACTTCTGGAAATCCGGCCCGATTCTCTGCGGGCACATTCATCCTTTGGAACGATTAGTGACGCCCAAGTTGGGCAAGAATTGGGCTAAAAAACCGTAATTGTGCGGAAAGCTGCGACTTTTGCGGGGCAAATGCGCTGTTATTTCCATTTTGGGGACAATGAAAATGATGTGTGACCATAAAAATAGCCCGCAAAAGCGGGCTAAAGTTTGGTAGTTGGGCTCTAATGGCCCTTTTATTCAGAGCCTTCAATCGAAGGGACCGCTCCGGTCGGGATGACCTCTGCACTGGTGATGTATTCGCGATAGATCACGGCGGCATATTTACCATCCAGAATATTTGGATGACGCTCCACAAAGCCGGAAACTTCCGTCACTGTGCGACGGTTTTGGCGTTCGCGATTTTGGGTCACGATCAGCGGTTGGGTTTCGCCAAGGGAAACCACAGCTTCCAAGCGATTGCGGTTAATGCCTTGCGAACTTAAGTAAGATACGACGGCACGTGCACGACGGAGCCCCAGGCTTTTATTGTAACTTTGCGAGCCAACCGCATCGGTGTGCCCGTAAACACGGAAACGGATCTCCGGGAATTGGCGTATCCATTCCGCTTGTTTTTGCAAGGTCGCGCGCGAAGCGGCATCCAAAACAGCAGAATTAAATTCGAAGTTAATTGTACTTTGCACTTCATTGGCAAAACGCTGAGCTAAATCAACGGTGTAGCTGCGTGTTCCATTTTGAATTGCGGTATTTTGGGCTGTAGCGGCCCCAAACGCTTGCTCTGCGTCAACAACAGAACCAGCCTCCACAAAAAAGGTTTGGCTTGTGTCTTCACAGGCAACCAATCCGACCAAGGCAACAGAGGCGAGAAGGCCTTTTTTCATCTGTTTCATCTCCTTAGATCAATCCAAAACGTAGCCGTAAGAGCCACCGAAATCTTGCTTTGCAACTTCACCTGCGGCTCCGCGTTGTTTGCGTTCGCCGCCTGCCACCTTACCAAACAGAAATAGATCTTTTTCCGAAGGTGGTTTGATCCGGTCTGTTGGCAGAGCGAGCGCTTCTCCACTTGTCGGGGAAACCAAATGCGCTGTGACAATGATCACCAACTCGGATTGGCTACGAGAATACTCAGCGCTGCGGAACAACGCGCCCAAGATCGGCACGTCTCCAAGCCAAGGAAGTTGGCTGTTCGCGTCTTGGAAGTCATCGCGCAGCAATCCTGCAATCGCGAAGCTTTCGCCGTCACGTAACTCAACAGTTGTGGAGGCTTTACGAGATGTCAGCGCTTGCACGGTAATTGAGTTTGCCGTGATGCCGTTTGCGGAATCCAACGCAGACACTTCCGTGTTCAATTCGAGGTTAATCAAGTCACCATCAACGACACGCGGAACAAACTGCAAGCTTACGCCAAATGGTTTGAATTCGATGCCAACCGAGCCGTCTTGGGCGACCGGGATCGGATATTCACCACCTGCGTGGAAGGTTGCTTGTTGTCCGGAAAGGGCTGTCAGGTTCGGTTCTGCCAAAGTGCGAACCATCCCTCGGGTTTCGAGAGCTTCGAGCAAAATGCCCAGTTGAAGCGAGCCAACGCCAAATTGGAAAGCAATCGCGCCGTTTGCGTCTCCAGCTGGGACGATAGTTTCGCCGCCCAGCGAGTTCGCATCGCTAAGCCATGTGCCTGTTTCACCTGCAACCGAACCGCTGGCATTAGTGCCGCCCAATGCCACAGAAGAAGACAGAGACTTAGAAACAGCGCGCTGCATTTCAGCAAACCGCACTTTCAGCATAACCTGCTGAACACCGCCGACAGCCATGAGGTTAGAAACGCGCTCTGGTGCGTAACGCTCAGCTAGATCCAACGCGCGTTGCAGGCGTTGCGCGCTCGAAACTGTACCTGAGAGAACAATCCCGTCGTTTGCAGTGCGGACATCGATTGTCTCGCTTGGTAAAATCTGTCGTAGCCGTTCTTTGAATTCACTAATATCAGCCGCAACGCGCACATTTACGTTTGTGATCAGCTGACCTGCTGCATCCAATAGCGTAAGAGTGGTTGTGCCCGGCGCTTTGCCGAGAACATAAATTGTTCGATCAGACAAAGTTGAAATATCGGCGATCGCAGGGTTCGCGATGCTGAGCTCAGCAAAAGGTGTATCGCTTTCGACCACAACCGCGCGGTTCATCGGTACGCTCAACATGGAGCCGGTACCGTTTCTTACAACGCGCAAATTGTCGGCCAACGCGATGTTGCCGACCAATGGTGTGGTTGCGACGGTCATCCCGAAAAGGGCCGCCTTTAAGAAGTTCTTGTATGTCATGTGACCTGCCTCTCCGATCACGCCTCAAAATCGGGTCTAACGCCCGTTGGGAGACAATGTGCGCCAATTCTGTTTTTTTTGCAAGAATCAATAGGTTCTCGCAACAAATGCATGTGGGCCAGTGGCAACAGTGGCCAAACGCGAGAACGCACCCGACTGGGCGCGTGCTCTGCTAAGATGTTGATTAGCTTTAGTTTGAGCAAGGAATTGCGATTGAAACAACCTCGGCGCCACGACGGGTGCGGATTGTACAAACCTTTTCCTCTTTCTTAACTTCAGCGACTTTTTCTTTACGCTCGATACCCAAAAGCTTGGATTGATCGACCTCGATGACTTCAGCAACAGTGTCGTCTTGCGCGCCAACCAATGCCAGTGACAGGCGTCCAGAGTTCTGAGCTTGTGCCAGCGCGGCAACTTCGTTTGGCTTTACCGCAACAGTCACTGTACGAGCGATCGTGCCTTTCACACCTTCGATGTTGGCGTTTTGGTCGATTGCAATCAGGTGAACGTTTGATTGGATCAGCTTTGTAAAGTTACGGCTGTCTTCGTCACCATTACGTTCGGTCGAGCCAGTCCAATACACATCAACTCGGTCACCAGGGCGCAAGAAACCGGAAACACCGCTTGCCACGTCAACACGCAGGGCAAATGCGCGCATGCCTTTTGCAATACGATTGATCACGCCTGCATCTTCACCTGGTTTGGTGATTTTAACGGCCATCAGCGGGTCACCCGGTTCGATGACACGCAAAACAAAGCGTGGTTCGGCGTTGTCGTTCGGGAAGAGCTCTTCTTTGGTTTTGAAGATACCTTCAGGAACGGCATGTTTTGGCCATTGCATTGCAAAGACACTGTCAGGAGACAATTCTTCACCGTATTTCATTTTTTTCGTCGCTACGAAAACGTCAACTGTTTCCACTTCTGGTTTGCGCGTGCTGCGCTCTTTTTCCAGGGCAACTTGATAGTCTTCGATATAGCCTTGGGCCATATGGACGGCAAAGCCAGCAAGGCCGACGCCAACCAGCAAAACTGCTACAAATAAACCGCGCATGTTAATCCCTCATTCTTTCTGTGAACGTTAGGCGTTTGATCAAAGGCTACCGGGCCAATGTGGCCAAATTTGGCGCCAGTTCAGAAAATTCTGCGTCATTTCCGAGCTGGTGAAAGCCTATTGCCCCGAGGGGCAATAGTGATTTTTAAGACCCGCTGCCTACGACACCGGTTACACTGGACATGTCATAAAAGGGGTCATTCGCTTCGACTGTCGCGCCGATATCTGCTGAAAGCTGGGCTGAATTGTCAGAGACAATTGTCAACGCAGCGATACCCAAGCCAACAACGCCAGCTGTTAAAACCACCCAGTCGACAGTGACTGCGCCGTCTTCTGCTTTAAAGAATTTCTGAATGAAACTCGTCATTACGTCCTCCGCAACGATTTTTGCTTAAACTTGCTTACTTTTCACAAAAGAACCTTCGCCGAAAATTATGGAGCAAATGAGGCCGGTAATGGGCAAATTTAGTTCCAAGATGACGCGCTGGTTTGATTGCTTTAGGCAAGCCTAGAAACAAAAAAGGCTGCGCAATAAATTGCACAGCCTCTTGTTTCTATAGCGGAGCTATTAAGAGCCAGCGCCAGCTACACCAGTGATACCGGATGTATCCAGGAATGGGTTCTCAGCAGTGATTGTCGCGCCGATGTCTGCGGACAGCTGTGCTGTGTTGTCGGAGATTGCGGAGTAAGCTGCTACGCCCAGGCCTACAACTGCTGCTGTCAGTACAACCCAGTCAACTGTTACTGCGCCGTCTTCGTCTTTGCGGAAGTTTTTGATAAATTTCATCATGGTTCGTCCCTCCATAGGATCGTTTTAATTTCAGTTTCACCCCATCGGGTCCTGAGTGGCCGTCTCTCTCTGTTGGCCTGTTCCCGACTTGGTATGAACATATATAGCCCTTAGAATGGGGCACGAATTGGGCACGAATGGTGCGATTTTACGAGGCCTTAAGAAAATCAGAAATTACCATCTAAGGCTTTGATATTAAAGCAAAAATAACTTCTTTTAATTTTTGATTTCTTTTCAATCTTTTGGTTTTTGGTGTTTTTTCACCTTCAGGTTGCGGGATTTTGGCGCTGAATCGGTCTTGGATTGCGCGTTTTTCTGGTTCGAGGCGCTTAAACCTGCGAAGATAGGGCAGAGCAGTGCGTGAATCTTTGGACAACAATGGCCGTGAATCGTTTTTTGATGTGTTTTTTGGCTGGAATCGCCTTCTTCGGTGGAGTTGCGTGGGCCGAGTCGCCGCCTCCCTTTCCAGAATTCGAAGCAAAACGCATAAAACCCCCTAAAAACGGGACAGCGAAACGTATTCAGGTGCAAATTGAACCGAGAGCGAATCCAGCCGTTGCGCCAGATGTCGTGATTCCTGTTCCAAATGTGCCCCAGATTGACGCCGAGCAGCCCAAAGCCGTTTCGAAATACGATTGGTTTTGGGAATCGATGGACACGACGCTTTCATCTGCAGGGCCAGGGCGCCTGTTAGATGCATTAGAGCTGATCGCAACAGATCAAGGGCGCGCAAGTTTGTCAGCGCCTCGATTGCAAGATCTGCAAGACATCGCGCAGCGCTTTGGTAAAGACATCTTGTTGGCAACAATCGGTACTGATGTTTCACCAGCGTTTGCTCTCTCCGTTATATATACAGAGAGTGCAGGCAAGCCTGACGCTGTCAGTTCTGCGGGCGCAGTTGGCCTTATGCAGTTGATGCCCGTTACGGCTGAACGCTTTGCCGTGACCGAAATTACCTCACCGGCTCAAAATATTCGTGGGGGTGTGCAGTTCCTGGATGTTCTTATGAAAGAATATAATGGGGACCCTGTCTTGGTACTGGCTGCTTACAACGCTGGCCAAGGGGCTGTTCGCGATCATCAGGGGGTTCCACCCTATCCAGAGACACGTAATTATGTGCCTAAAGTTCTAAACACCTTTTCGGTTGCCAAGGGATTGTGCACTTCTCCTCCACTCTTGGTGAGTGATGGCTGTGTCTTTGTTGCGATCGCGAATTGATCAGCAGTTTGGAATATTCACAGCCAAACCGCCAAGTGAAGTTTCTTTATACTTAGAATGCATGTCCGATCCGATTTGGCGCATGGTCTCGATTGCTGAGTCTAATGGCACCAAATGAGAACCATCCCCGCGCAGTGCGATAGAGGCCGCAGATACAGCTTTGATCGCGCCAAGACCGTTTCTTTCAATACATGGAACCTGCACCAACCCTTTTACAGGATCACATGTCATGCCCAAGTGGTGCTCTAATGCAATTTCAGCCGCGTTCTCGATTTGCGCCGGGCTGCCATTCATAACCGCGCACAACCCTGCCGCGGCCATCGCTGCCGCTGAACCGATTTCGGCTTGGCATCCAGCTTCGGCGCCTGAAATGGAGGCGTTGTACTTTACCAACCCCGCAATGGCTGCTGCCGTTAATAGGAATTCTTCGATGCGGTCCTGTGATGCCCCTGGCACATGATCGAGCCAATAGCGCAAAACGGCTGGCAACACCCCCGCCGCACCATTTGTCGGTGCCGTCACAACCTGACCGCCTGCGGCGTTCTCTTCGTTAACAGCCATGGCGTAGGTGCTGATCCAATCGTTGATCGTATGCGGAGGCGTTAAATTCAGCCCGCGTTCGGCCAGCAACGCTTGATGTATCGCATTGGCTCGGCGTTTGACCTGCAAACCACCCGGTAAGATGCCATCAGCTTTAAGGCCTCGGTCAATGCAGTCTGTCATTGTTTGCCAAATTTTCTCGCATCCCAAAGCTAGCTCTTGGGCATTGTGTTGCGTGAGCTCATTGGCTTTCTTCATCTGCGCAATAGAAAGCCCGCTGTCTTGAGACATTGCCAGCATCTCTTTGGCTGATTTGAACGGGTAGGGGACTTGCTGCTGTGTTTTTGCGTGTTGGGGCGCACGTAATTCTTCCGCGGTCACAACAAACCCGCCGCCAATAGAAAAATATGTCTCTTGAAGCGCGACATCACCCTGTGCGTCAGTTGCCCTAAGGATCATACCATTCGCGTGATCGGGCAGTGGGGCATCAAATTTGAAGATGATGTCCGTTTTCGGATCCAGTTGTAATGTCGGTAACCCAACTGGTTGAACGCTGCCTGTCTTTATAATCTTGGCTAGGGTCTCTTCGGCTGTGTCATGTTCATAGCTGGATGGTAAAATGCCTGAGAGCCCCAATATCACTGCGCGATCCGTCGCATGGCCGACGCCAGTGAAGGCCAGCGAGCCATAAAGCTCTGCCTGTACCCCCGAAAATTCGAAAGGACTTTGCCGCATTGCTTCTAAAAACCGGCCAGCTGCCACCATCGGCCCCATTGTGTGGGACGAAGAAGGGCCGACGCCGATTTTGAACATATCAAAGACAGAGAGAAAAATATGGGCCTCGTGCGTTCGCTTTTGTGTTTCCTATAGGAAACTCTAGGCGTGAGCTTCAAGATTGGCAAGCTTGTTCAAGCCACAATCGGAAGTGGCCTGTTGTTATATATTAAGCGTGGGTAAAGCGCGGCCATTGATATGCAAAACGCTCTCGCGCCGCTGTCATATTCTGCCTATAAGAATAACAGCATAAAAATACGGAGCCCACAGATGTCTTCTGACCTATCGCCGATCGATAAAGCAAAGTTTGTTGCTGCGAAAAAAGCCGTCGAATTTGTTGAGGACGGAATGCGCGTTGGTTTAGGAACCGGATCCACGGCTGCATGGATGGTGCGCTGCTTGGGCGAACTGGTGCGTGAAGAGGGTTTAAAGATCCGTGGCGTACCAACATCGACACGCACAGCGGCCTTGGCGCAAGAGTGCGGGATCGAAGTGGTAAGCTTGGATGCTGCCAAATGGCTTGATCTAACAATTGATGGCGCTGATGAATTTGATGCCGACTTGAACTTGATCAAAGGTGGCGGCGGGGCTTTGTTGCAAGAAAAGATCGTTGCAACCGCGTCTGACCAGATGATTGTGATTTCCGACGTTAGCAAAGAGGTCGAGACCCTTGGTGGTTTCCCTCTACCGGTCGAAGTGATCCCGTTTGGGTGGCAAACCACACAAGCGCTGATCGAAGAGACGTTGGTTTCTATGGATGTATTGGGGCGGTCTGCCTCTTTGCGCATGAATGGCGACAGCCCTTATGTAACGGACGAGGGCAATCACATTCTTGACCTTCACCTAAAGCGCATTGGCGACTCGCGTCAGATGGCCATGTTGCTGAACCAAATGCCAGGTGTGGTCGAAAACGGTTTGTTCATCGATATCTGTGACAGAGTTGTGATCGGTTATGGGGATGGCAAAGTTGAAGTGCGCGACATAAATGCAGGAACAATCGAAGAGAACATCGTCGACTTTGTAGAGAACGAAAATCTCTTCTCCGATCTGACTGATTGAGGACAATTATGAGTTTTGATTACGACCTATTCGTCATTGGTGGCGGCTCTGGTGGTGTGCGTGCCGCGCGCGTTGCGGCAGCGGAAGGCGTGAAAGTCGCGCTGGCCGAAGAAGATCGCTATGGCGGAACATGTGTGATCCGTGGCTGTGTGCCTAAAAAGTTGATGGTTTTTGCCAGCGAATACGGCGGCATGGTGGAAGATGCGCAAGCCTATGGTTGGGATATTCAGCCTGGTGCGTTTGATTGGAAGGCGTTCCAAGGCAAAATGCATGCTGAACTGGACCGCCTTGAAGGCATTTATCGCTCTTTGCTGAAAAACAGCGGCGTTGAAACCTTCGATCATCGTGCAAGCGTCAAAGATGCCCATACGGTTCTTCTTGCAGATGGTACTGAAAAAACGGCAAAGCATATTCTGATTGCTGTGGGTGGTCGCCCAACAAAGCCAGAGATCGAAGGCATTGAGCTCGCGATCACGTCTAACGATATTTTCCATCTGGAAACGCTGCCAGAAAGTATTCTGATTGTCGGTGGTGGTTATATCGCGAGCGAGTTTGCAGGCATTATGAATGGCATGGGTGTAAAAACCACGCAATTCTATCGTGGTGCGCAAATCTTGCGCGGGTTCGATGATGAATCTCGTACACATGTTGCAAACGAAATGATCGCTAACGGCGTGGATCTGCGCCTGAACACCAACGCGGTCAAACTGGAAAAAGACGGCGACAAAGTGCGCGTGACGGATACCGACGGTAAAGTGCAAACCTTTGATCAAGTCATGTTCGCGACGGGCCGAGCGCCAAACACAGACAGCCTTGGCCTCGAGGATGTCGGGGTAGAGTTGGGCCGCAAGGGCGAAATCGTTGTCACTGACTACAGCCAAACAGCTGTTCCATCCATCTATGCTGTGGGTGACGTGACTGATCGCGCAAACCTGACACCTGTGGCCATTCGCGAAGGCATGGCGTTTGTGGAAACTGTGTTCAAAGGCAATCCAACCAAGCCAGACCACGAGTTGATCCCAACGGCGATCTTTACGCAGCCAGAAATGGGCACTGTTGGTTTGTCTGAAGAAGATGCACGTGAGCAAGAGGCGATCGAAGTCTACGCGACATCGTTCAAGCCGATGCAGCAAAGCTTTGCGGGCCGTAGCGAGAAGGTGTTGATGAAGCTGATCGTCAGCCAAGCAACACGCAAGGTTTTGGGTTGTCACATCGTCGCGCCGGGCGCAGGTGAAATGATCCAATTGGCCGGGATCGCAGTAAAAATGGGTGCAACCAAAGAAGATTTCGACCGAACGGTTGCAGTTCACCCAACGATGTCCGAAGAATTGGTGACAATGAAGTCTCCGACCCGGACGGGTTGATTTTTTGCGCGCACCCCACATGTTTTGTGGGTGCGCACTCGAATTTTGAAAGGGATAGACCTTTATGGCAGGGAATAGTGGCGGCCCTTGGGGCGGCGGCGGAAATCAGGGCGGCGGCGACAACCGCGGCAACAACGGGGGCGGACGTGGTCCGAAGGACGAAGGCCCTCAGATCCCTGATATCGACGATCTGATGAAAAAAGGCCAAGACCAGCTGCGCGTCCTTATGGGCGGTCGCGATGGTGGCGGTCGTTCTGGCGGTTCCGGCCCATCTGGCGGGCAAGGCCCGAACTTCAGCAAAAGCACAATTGGCCTTGGCCTACTGGGCGCTGCTGTTTTGTGGGGCATGGCGAGCTTTTATACAGTTAAGCCAGAAGAGCAGTCTGTTGAATTGTTCCTTGGTGAATATTCTGACACGGGTAACCCAGGTCTGAACTTCGCGCCTTGGCCTGTGGTGACTGCGGAAGTCATCCCTGTGACCCGCGAACAAATCGAAGACATCGGTGTTGGCCAACGTGGCTCTGACGCAGGCTTGATGCTGACAGGCGACGAAAATATCGTCGACATCGATTTCCAAGTAGTTTGGAATATCAATGATCCTGCAAAGTTTCTGTTCAATCTGCGTGACGCACAGTTGACCATTCGCGCCGTATCTGAATCTGCGATGCGTGAAATTATCGCCCAATCTGATCTGGCGCCGATCTTGAACCGTGATCGTGCTTCGATTGCCGAGCGCTTGAAAGATCTGATTCAGCTGACGCTCGACAGCTATGATTCCGGTGTGAACATCGTTCGTGTGAACTTTGACAAAGCGGATCCACCAACACAGGTGATCGATGCTTTCCGCGATGTTCAAGCTGCAGAGCAAGAACGTGACCGTACGCAGAAGGAAGCGGATGCATATGCAAACGCGGTTCTGGCGGGCGCACGTGGTGAAGCTGCTCAGGTTTTGGAAGAAGCCGAAGCGTATCGCGCATCTGTTGTGAACCAAGCGGACGGTGAAGCGTCTCGTTTCACCGCGATTTTGGAAGAATATCGTAAAGCACCAGAAGTGACACGTAAGCGTTTGTATCTGGAAACGATGGAAGAGGTTCTGGGCCGAGTCGAAAAAGTCATCATCGACGAGCAGGCATCAGGTCAGGGCGTTGTGCCTTACCTTCCTTTGAATGAACTGAAGAAAGGAGCCAACTGATGAACCGCTCTGTATTTCTCTTGGCGATTTTGGCCATTGCGATTTTCTCAGGCCTGTCTTCCTTGTTCATCGTCGACGAACGCGAAAAGGCGCTGGTTCTGCGTTTTGGTCGTGTGGTCGACGTAAAAGAAGAGCCTGGTCTTGCATTTAAAGTGCCGTTCTTGGATGACGTTGTCACCTACGACGATCGTATCTTGTCGCGTGATGTTGATCCTTTGGAAGTCACCCCATTGGATGATCGTCGTCTCGTGGTTGACGCTTTCGCGCGCTACCGTATCAACGACGTTGAGCAATTCCGCCAAGCGGTGGGTAGCGGCGGTGAAGCAACCGCAGCGCGTCGTCTGGATTCAATTTTGCGTGCAGAAACACGTGAAGTACTGGGTTCTGTATCTTCTAACGATATCCTCAGCTCTGACCGTGCAGCATTGATGCTGCGTATTCGTAATGCGGCTATCCTCGAAGCACGGGCGCTGGGCATTGAGATCATCGATGTTCGTCTGAAGCGCACCGACTTGCCTCGTGAAAACCTCGACGCAACTTTTGGCCGTATGCGCGCTGAACGTGAGCGTGAAGCCACGGATGAACGTGCACGTGGTCAAGAGGCCGCGCAGCGTATTCGGGCGCAGGCGGATCGTACTGTGGTGGAGCTTGTCTCCGATGCTCAGCGTGAATCTGAGATCATCCGCGGTGAAGCAGATGCAACACGAAGTGCGATTTTTGCAGATGCATTCGGCTCTGATCAGGAGTTCTTCCGCTTCTACCGCTCATTGCAAGCGTATCGCGGGTCTTTGCTTGGCGAGAATTCAACACTGGTGATGTCACCGGACAGCGAATTCTTCGACTATCTGAAGTCAGATACCGGGCAATAATGGCAAGCTATGTGATCTTTGCCCTTGGGCTCATGATCTTACTCGAGGGGCTGGTGTTCGCACTGGCCCCTTCGTTTTTGGAAGAATTTCTGAAAGCCTTGCAACACATGTCGCCCAAGGCACGGCAGCAGTTTGGGCTGACAGCCTGCGCCTTGGGCGTTTGTTTGCTCGCAATTTCTGCTATGCTTGCTTAGCGAATTACGTGGCTTCTTGTTGGCGTTCCGACTGGAACTCAAGAACTGCCGCTTGATGCAAGTGTTCTGGGTCAACTTCATCACGCGCTTTTTCCAAGAACCCTACAAGTGTCGAATTTTGCATGGCCTGCGCTTCTTCAATCAACATCGATATTGCGCGCGCAGTATTTGCAATTCGATCCACGCGTGCATCGTAGATGTGATCCAACGATGTTTTAGCCATCAATAACTGCGCATTTAATGAATGATAGTAGCAATAACCTGAAACGGCGATCATTTCGTCAAGTCGTGTTGAAAACCAATTGTACATAGTACCCCCCCTACATCACAAACCTGCTTCGCCCCATAAAAGTTCAACGTAGGGATGTGATACATTTATGGTCTCAGGGTGGTACAAGTAATGCAACAAATTCTTTAATTTGCATGTGTTCCAAGAAAATCGAGGTAAGGTTTTCCCTAGGTTTTTGCGCTTCTTTCGCAGGCAGGAAGAAATTTCGCCAGTTTTCCTAAAGAATCGAAGAAATTCAGGCTCACGGTAGTTTCACAAGCAGTTGATACTTCCTTACAGATGTTGTGACTGGCATTATGAGTCCTATGTTAAGTAGGTGCGACACGCGTCGGGGAAGTGTTTGCGCAGGAAAAAAGTTAAAAGGAGTTGAGGTCGTGAAACCAACAGCCGTTTCTCTTCCCATGAAACACATAAGCCAAATTAAGATCTTGTGGCTTTCTGCGCTCGCAGTGGCTCTGATGATGGTGCAAACCATTGCAGCCCAAGCGCGCCCCGATAGTTTTGCTGACTTGGCCGAACAAGTTATGCCCTCGGTCGTGAACATTACAACATCAACTGTGGTCGCAAGCCGTACTGGCCCGCAGGGCGTTGTGCCGGAAGGTAGCCCTTTCGAAGATTTCTTCCGTGAATTCCAAGACCGCCAAGGCGATGACGGTGATCGTCCGCGTCGCAGTTCTGCGCTTGGTTCTGGGTTTGTCATTTCCGAAGATGGTTTCGTTGTAACGAACAACCACGTGATTGACGGCGCTGATGAAATTCTCATCGAGTTCTTCGACGGTGAGGAACTGCCGGCGACAGTCGTTGGTAAAGATCCAAATACCGACATTGCGCTTTTGAAAGTCGAAAGCGAAACCCCGCTTCCATTTGTCAACTTTGGTGACAGTGATGGCGCACGTATCGGTGATTGGGTGCTCGCAGTTGGTAACCCACTTGGCCAGAACTCATCTGTGTCTGCTGGTATTGTATCGGCGCGCAATCGTGCGCTGTCTGGTGCCTACGATGACTACATTCAAACGGATGCAGCGATTAACCGCGGTAACTCAGGTGGTCCATTGTTCAACATGGATGGTGAAGTTGTCGGTGTGAACACTGCAATCCTGTCTCCGAATGGCGGGTCCATCGGTATTGGCTTCTCTATGGCGTCTAATGTCGTGACACGCGTTGTCGATCAGCTTCAACAGTTCGGTGAAACCCGCCGCGGCTGGTTGGGCGTGCGCATTCAGAATGTTTCTGAGGATATGATTGATGCAGTCGACGGCCTTGAAAAGGCAGCTGGTGCGATGATCACAGATGTGCCTGATGGTCCGGCAAAAGACGCGGGTCTCGTAGCGGGTGACATCATCCTTACTTTTGACGGTAAAGATGTGGAAGACGTTCAAGGCTTGGTACGCGAAGTTGGCAACACCGAGGTTGGTAAAGCTGTACGTGTGCTTGTTCTGCGTGAAGGCAAAACCCAAACGTTGAAAGTAACGCTGGGTCGCCGCGAAGAAGCAGAAGCTGCTGTTCCTGCGTCTCTACCTGTAGAAACGGAAGAGCCAACTGAGAAAAATTTCTTAGGCCTTACTGTTAGCCCAGTGACTGAAGCTTTGCGCGCAGAGCTTGGGATCGACGCAGATACATCTGGTTTGGTGGTTCAAGGTGTAGATGAAGCATCAAAGGCCTTTGAAAAAGGTCTGCGCCAAGGCGATGTTATCGTCGAAGCAAGCCAGCAAGATCTGACGAGTATATCTGATCTTGAAGCGCGTATTGACGAGGCGACTGAAGCAGGGCGGAAATCGATCTTGCTGAAAGTGCGTCGCGGTGGCGAACCTCGTTTTGTGGCACTAAACCTAAGCGAATAATTTTCGCTAAGTCTATGTGAAGGGGCGCCTTAGGGCGCCCTTTTTTATTCGCTGTCGCGTGCCACAGCAATCAGCCCAAGCTGACGCCCAGTCTCAAGCGCCAAAATCCCAGAATCAAGTCCTTGAGGTTCTTGGTATCGTCGAATTGCCGCGCGTGTTCGTGCATCCAATGTGCCCGTAATCGCACCCCGATACAGCTCACGGGCTTTCAAAGCGCGCTGAAGTGACTCAATAAACTCCTGCGTCATATCTTTTGCGCAAGGGGTCTGGAACCATGTTTCTCTTCGCTCTTTCACGATCTTTTGGAGCGTCTCGGTTTTATAAACAGCAGGCTGAATGACCGAGCCATCCGCAAGAACCTCTGCGGGCTGAACAAGAATTTGTTCCGTAACCGTTTCGATCACCGCCGGAGAAGCAGAGCGTCCCCAGCATGTCCCCGGCTTCGCGCCAGGGGGGGCAACACCGGTTGTGTAGTGCAACTTCGGTTCATTCAACGCTGAAAGATCAGGTGATGCAGAGGGCGCGACACAGGCTTGCAGACATAATGCAAAGATCGGAATTAAGATCACAGGCCGCGTCATCTTGGTCTCGCTTCAGGTAGGTTTCGCTCAATTTAGCTGTTTTCTAAAGCACCCTAAAGCTTTTCCGCTACTTGATTGGCAATGAATATGGCGGTGCGATCTATTTGTTCTTTATGCTGGCACACAAGTGATTAGGAAAAGGGCTGGAACCAAGGTTCCTCGCGCTTTAGGAAGTAAAGAAAGTAAGCAAGGAATACGAACGATGGCAAAAATTACATATGTCGAATTCGGCGGTACCGAGCACACGGTAGACGTCGCCACTGGCCTGACTGTTATGGAAGGCGCGCGTGACAACAATATCCCAGGTATTGAAGCAGATTGCGGTGGTGCGTGTGCTTGTTCAACGTGTCATGTTTATGTGGATGCGGCTTGGATCGAAAAGATTCCCGCGATGGACGACATGGAAGAAGACATGCTGGACTTCGCATTTGAGCCTGACATGAGCCGCTCTCGTTTAACCTGCCAAATCAAAGTGACAGATGACATGGATGGCCTGAAGGTCTTCATGCCAGAAAAGCAAATTTGATGTTTGGCGCGCGAAAGGCTGTTGGCAGGGCGCGGCGGCACCAGCCCCTTGCTTTGCAAACACCCTTTCGCCGCGCATGGCAACAATTACGCCTTTGGATCTCGGCTTTTGGTATCTGCACGCAGGCAACGATGGCTTTGGCAGATATTGCCGCAGCGCAATACACAGAACCAACGACGCGCTATGCCCATGGTGTTTTGGGGGATAGCGTCGAATGGGGCACATTAGAACTTACGCTTAACGATCAAAGCCGCGTGCGGATCGTTTTGCCACAAAGCCGTGTTTTTGAAGACATTGCACCGCGCCTTATCGACATTGATCTGGATGGGAAACTTGAAGCGATGGTTGTGGAAAGCAGCCAGACCGAAGGCGCGCGCCTTGCGATTTACACTGCAGAGGGTCTCAAAGCTGCAACGCCGTATATCGGTCGGCGCAATCGCTGGCTAGCGCCCATCGGGGCAGCGGATTTGAACGGCGATGGCACAATCGAGGTGGCCTATATCGACCGTCCCCATCTTGCGAAAACACTTCGAGTCTGGACTTTTGAAAAAGGCTCACTCGTCGAGGTGGCGACCAAAGAGGGCCTTACAAACCACCGCATCGGGGAAGACTTTATTTCCAGTGGAATCAGCTCTTGCGATGGCAAGGTGGCAATGATCACAGCAGATGCGCAATGGAACTCGCTTGTGCAGACGAGCTACAAAGAAGATGGCCTATTAAGTGAAGTGATTGCACCATTCTCGCAGGATAATCTGCAAGCAGCTCTGAGCTGCAAATAGGTTTTTCTTGACCCAAATACCTTGGGGAGCGCGAGGGGCAACGCCCCTCGCATTCTTTTCTTACAATGCGCGCCAACCGATGTCGTTGCGATAAAAACCTTCTGGCCAATCAATTGATTCTGCCATTGCATAAGCGCGATCACGCGCTTCTTGCAAAGTTGCGCCACGCGCTGTCACGTTCAACACGCGTCCACCGCTTGCAACAATCTTGTCGCCGTCGGCCTTTGTTCCAGCATGGAACACAACCTGTGAGCTGTCATCGGGCAGGATGTTTAGACCTTTGATCTCAGAACCCTTCTCATAAGAACCCGGGTAGCCATTCGCCGCCATCACAACAGTCATTGCATGGTCATCCGCCCAATTTACGGATGTCTCCGCCAAACGGCCTTCTGCTGCGGCGTGAATCAAGTCAAACGCCTGAGCACCCAAGCGTAGCATCAGAACCTGACACTCAGGATCGCCATAACGCACGTTGTATTCCACCAAACGAGGCTGACCGTCTTTGATCATCAGGCCTGCATACAGAATACCTTGGAACGGCACACCGCGCTTCACCATTTCGGCCATTGTTGGCTTAACGATTTCGTCCATCGCAATGCGTTCGATCTCAGCAGACAGGACCGGCGCAGGAGAATAGGCGCCCATACCGCCCGTGTTCGGGCCAGTGTCGCCTTCGCCAACGCGTTTATGGTCTTGCGCTGTACCAACAGACAAAACTTCTTCGCCATCGACGAGAACAAACAAAGAGGCCTCTTCGCCTTCCATGAACTCTTCGATCACGACTTCTGCGCCAGCGCCGCCAAAGGCGCCACCGAACATATCATCAATCGCATCCAGCGCTTCTTGCTCGGTCATTGCGACGATGACGCCTTTACCGGCGGCCAAGCCATCTGCCTTCACAACAATCGGCGCGCCATTCGCGCGGATATGGGCCTTCGCGGCCTCTGCATCAGTAAAGTGGCCATAGCCCGCAGTTGGCGCATTCGCTGCATCGCAGATTTCTTTTGTGAAGCTTTTTGATGCTTCCAAACGCGCAGCGCCCGCGGATGGGCCAAACACAAGCAAGCCAGCTTCACGCAGGCGATCGGCCACGCCGCAGGCCAATGGCGCTTCTGGGCCGATGATCACAAAATCAATGGCGTTCTCTGCTGCGAAAGAGGCCACTGCGCCACCATCTTCGATGTCCAGCGCAGCACACTCCGCAATTTGCGCAATGCCAGCGTTGCCTGGGGCAACAATCAAACGGTCGCATTTTGGGTTTTGCTTCACTGCCCATGTCAACGCATGTTCACGCCCGCCGCTACCGAGAATTAGAATGTTCATGTTCGCCCTTCCGCTTGGCCTTCTGTTGCAGGCGTTCTAAGCTGGTAAGACACATTCATCAAGCGAGGCCGGATGTCTGATTTGTTCGATGACCCCAGAGAGGGCGAAAACGCACCAGAATTTTCAGTGTCAGAGCTGTCTGGCGCGATCAAAAAGGTGATCGAAGGCAATTTCGACCACGTGCGAATCCGTGCAGAGATCGGCCGAGTCTCTTTTCCACGGTCTGGCCACGTTTATCTGGACCTGAAAGACGAGAAGTCTGTGATCTCTGGCGTCATGTGGAAAGGCGTCGCAACCAAACTCTCCATGCGGCCCGAAGAGGGCATGGAAGTTGTCGCAACAGGGCGCATCACCACTTTCGGCGGCCAGTCAAAATATCAAATCGTCATCGAAAGCATGAAGCCTGCGGGTGTTGGCGCCTTGATGGCCATGCTGGAAAAGCGCAAAGCCCAGCTTTCCGGCGAAGGGCTGTTTGATCCGTCTCGCAAAAAACCAATCCCGTATTTGCCCGAAGTGATTGGTGTCGTGACCTCCCCATCTGGCGCGGTCATCCGAGACATTCTGCACCGTTTGCGCGATCGTTTTCCGCGCAAAGTTCTGGTTTGGCCTGTCGCTGTGCAGGGCGAGAAATGCGCGCCAGAAGTGGTGCGCGGGATCGAAGGATTTAACAAGCTGTCCCCTGGCGGGGCCTTGCCGCGCCCTGATCTGATCATCGTTGCGCGCGGTGGCGGCAGCCTTGAAGACCTTTGGGGCTTTAACGAAGAATCCGTCGTGCGCGCTGCTGCGGCCTCGGACATTCCTTTGATCTCTGCGGTCGGGCACGAGACAGATACAACGCTGATCGATTTCGCCTCAGACAAACGCGCACCAACGCCAACGGCGGCAGCGGAACTCGCTGTGCCTGTGCGGTTGGAATTGATGGGCTGGCTTGATGATCAAAACGCGCGTCTGACACGCGCTTTGACCTTTGGCATATCGCAACGTGGCCAGCGTTTGAAAGATCTCGCCCGCGCCATGCCGCGCGCAGAAACCTTGCTCGAGGGGCCAGCGCAGCGTTTAGATCGCGCGGCGGAAAAACTGCCGAATGCCTTGAAGCGCTCTGTTGATACGCGCCGTCTGCGTCTGACAGAAACAGCCGCAAGCCTGCGGCCTGCGAACCTGCGCCGTGCGGTCGAAGCCAAACGCGAAGCTTTGGGGCGTCGCACAGATCGTCTTTCCCTGCGACCTATTCAGCGTGACATTGATCAAAAGAAACAAAACCTCGACGCGCTTAATCGTCGGTTTGCAACAGCGGCCAATAGTCAACTGGGTGGGTGGCAGGATCGCCTTCAAAGCTTAGAGCGGCTACGTAAAACCCTTGGATATGAAGCCACGTTGGAACGTGGCTATGCTGTTGTTTGGGATGGTGATCAGTTGGTGACCTCAGCGCAAGCCGCAGAAAACGCCAAGTCTCTTGAGATTCAATTCGCAGATGGAAAACACTCAACTGGCAGCGCTACAGCACCAGCAAAGCCCGCTGTCAAAAAGGCCAGCAAACCCAAAACACCGCCATCGAACCAAGGCAGCCTGTTTTAATCAGGCTGCATCGCCTCTTCCAAAGCCTTCTTAAGTGGAACGCCGGTTACGTCAGACACGCGCTGGTCCATCATGTACCGCCACAGAGGCGGGCACAGCGAGATGATCCCCATAGCTGGCAACGAACGCGGCAGCATCGGTACGTCATCTTCATCCAAACGCAGCTCTGTGAAAGGGCGGTTTGGCGTCATGTGGTGATCAGAATGGCGCGGTACGTTCAGCATCATCGCAGAGGAGAACGTATGTGGCGAATTCCAGGAATGCTTTGGGCCAACAGGCTCCAGACGACCATTGGCCAGCTTGCGGCGCTTTAGGCCGTAATGCTGGATGTAGTCACTCGCAAGGTGCTGCAGCGTTGCGTAGAAACACACGAGCAGAAGCGATACAATACCCATCCAGCCGGCCAGCAAGAAGGCCACAATGATCGTGACTAAGGAACCCAATCCATAGCCCCAATACGGATGGGTCCACCAAGGTTTTGGCGTCTTCGCGCGGGCACGGAACTCTGTTTCGGCCTGCAAGCCTTGCATGAACGAGCCATACCAAGCGCGCGGCCAGAAGCGATACACGCTTTCGCCCAAACGCGCAGTGTTCGGGTCACGCCAGCTGCCCACCCACACGTGATGCACCTTTGTGTGCGCAGAAGCATGGTGGCCAAACATCAAAGAGCTATACACCGCCACGCCTAAACGGCGCATCCAGCGATTGCCTTTGTGGATCAGCTCATGCGAGTTCGCGTTGGAAATCTGTCCAAAGAACTGGCCGTACAAAATGAAGCATGCGGCCCGTTCCCACCAGTTCAGGCCAGTCAGCCCAGAGAGAGCAGAAATCGCAATAACAATTAAGACGATGTGGGACAGGCCCAAAAAGACAAGAAGGGGTTCACCTGCTGGGAACTCATCGTCGGAATTTTTGCGCGCGGCTGCACCATCGATCAGGCGATCCATCGTGAAGACAAAGACAGTCATGTAGGCAAGGGCCAAAATGGCCCAGATACCGCCAAAAAATCCGGCTAAAGCCAGCAAAAACACTGGGACAACCGTCGCCAGATTAAACCACAACATTTCTTTACGTCTCCAATAGGCCTGCGCGTTCCTATATGAACTTGCTCTGTAATTTAGGAAATTTTGAGACACAAGAAAGGTCTGATCGCGGTGGAAACATATGTTTTAAGAGTGATTGACGTTTTTGCCGCAGCAATGGGCGTGCTATCTCAGAAAGACCCAGTGAGTAATAAGCTAGGAACACCATGAGCCAAAAAGGCGTTTGGAAGTCAGGTAAAGGCAAAGGGCGCCGCACGCCCAAGGGGCGTCAGTTGCAAGACGATGCGCTGGCCGAGGTGCAGGCGCTACTTAATGATCAGCCGCGTCGAAGAGATTTGCTGATTGAGTTTTTGCACTTGATCCAAGATGCTTATGGCCATCTATCCGCCTTGCATATCCGCGCATTGGCAGAAGACATGCGTCTGTCTCAGGCGGAAATCTTTGAAGTTGCCAGTTTCTATGCCCATTTTGATGTGGTGCGCGAAGGTGAAACACCTCCGCCTGAATTGACCATTCGCGTGTGTGATAGCCTGTCTTGCGAATTAGCAGGTGCGCAGCAACTAAAGTCTGCTTTGGAGCAGGGCGTTGACCCAACAAAGGCGCGTGTGTTGCGTGCACCCTGTATGGGGCGATGTGATACAGCGCCAGTATTGGAAATTGGCCACAACCATATCGATCATGCAACGGTCAAAAAAACACACGCCGCGATCCGCGCTAAAGATTTCCACCCTCATGTGCCTGACTATCAGACCTTTGCCGACTATTGCGCTGAAGATGGCTATGCGGCTCTGACAAAGCTGCGAAAATCAGGGAGTTGGGAAAATCTCCAACAAACGCTGCTCGATGCTGGCATGCGCGGCCTGGGTGGGGCCGGTTTCCCGTCCGGAAAAAAATGGGGCTTTGTTCGAGCCAATGAAGGGCCTCGGTTTTTGGCCGTGAACGGTGACGAAGGCGAACCTGGTACCTTTAAAGACCGCTATTACCTAGAACGCACCCCCCATCTTTTCCTAGAAGGCATGTTGATCGCAGCTTGGGCTATTGAAGCAGAAAAGGCCTATATCTACATGCGCGATGAATATCCGGCTGTGCTGGCCATTCTGCGCAAGGAAATCACAACCCTAGAAAACGCGGGCATCGTCGAAAAGGGCTACATCGAGCTACGCCGTGGGGCAGGAGCTTACATTTGCGGCGAAGAAAGTGCGATGATCGAATCCATTGAAGGCAAACGTGGCGAACCGCGCCACCGTCCGCCTTTTGTGGCGCAAGTGGGCCTTTTTGGGCGTCCCACTTTGGTTCATAACGTTGAAACCCTACATTGGGTTGCACGCATCACCCGCGAAGGCGCGGATTGTCTTGCAAGCACTGAAAAGAATGGCCGCAAAGGGTTGCGCAGCTATTCTGTGTCCGGCCGTGTGCAAAACCCTGGCGTTCATCTGCTTCCGGCTGGATCGACCATTACTGACATCATCGAAGCTGCAGGCGGCATGCTGGAAGGTCATACCTTTAAGGCCTACCAACCGGGCGGGCCGTCGTCCGGCATCTTGCCGGCATCTCTAAACGATGTGCCGCTGGATTTTGACACCCTACAACCTCATGGCACATTCATCGGGTCCGCCGCGGTTGTTGTCCTATCCAATCACGACAGTGTCAAAGCTGCCGCGCTGAATATGTTGCGCTTCTTTGAGGATGAAAGCTGCGGCCAATGCACCCCTTGTCGTGTAGGTTGCGAGAAAGCCGTGAAGCTCATGGAGCAAGACAAGTGGGATACCCAGCTTCTTGAAGAACTCTCGCAAACTATGGTGGATGCCTCGATCTGTGGCCTTGGGCAGGCCGCTCCTAACCCGATCCGGCTGACGATTAAGCATTTTCCAGAAGAAATTGGCTAATCCGTCGGGTCTTGAAAGGCGCGGCGCTCTTTTCAATTCAACCAAAGGGCATTAGGTGGGAATAAGCATTTCCCGGAGGCCCCTATGGCGTTTTTCTCAAAGCTCAAAGATCGACTGTTCAAGTCTTCTTCCAAACTCGAAGAAGGGCTCGACGCTATTGTCGAAGATGGCGGGGAAGAAGTCGCCGAAGAGCTGACGGTTGAAACGCCAGTAAAAGAACCTGCGCCAGTTACAGAAAAAGAGCCAGAGCCGGCTCCGGAACCTGCAACCAATGAACCAGCACCCGCCGACGTCGCCGCGCCTGAAGACGTGCAGCCTGAACCGAAACCGGAACCAACGCCAACCCCTGCGCCAGAGCCGAAAGCAGCCAAGCCAAGCTTGCTGGGCCGCCTGACCGGTCGTTCTGCTGCGCCAGTTGTGAAGCGCGTGTTGGATGACGACATGATCGAACAGCTCGAAGAGCTGCTGATCGCCTCAGATATGGGTGTCGACACAGCATTGCGCGTGACAGCGAACATTGCCGAAGGCCGCTTGGGCAAGCGTCTCTCAACTGCTGAAATCAAAAAACTGCTGTCCGATGAGATCACACGCATCATGGAAGGCGTCGCAAAACCTTTGCCGCTTTATCCGCAAACGCCGCAGGTGGTGCTGGTGGTTGGGGTAAATGGCTCGGGCAAAACCACGACCATTGGTAAGCTTGCTAGCCAATTCAAAGACGCGGGCAAATCCGTTGTGATTGCTGCAGGCGATACCTTCCGTGCCGCCGCTGTTGAACAGCTTCAAGTCTGGGGCGAGCGTGCCGGCGTACCGGTGCTTACAGCGCCAGAAGGCTCCGATCCAGCCAGCCTTGCCTTTGATGCGATGACCAAAGCCGAAGAAATGGGCGCGGACCTTCTGATGATCGATACAGCAGGCCGCTTGCAAAACCGCGCGGACTTGATGGAAGAGCTGTCCAAAATCGTTCGCGTGATCCGCAAAAAAGACGAAACCGCACCGCACAACACCTTGCTGGTGCTCGACGCCACAACGGGGCAAAACGCGCTAAACCAAGTGGAAACTTTTCAGAAACTCGCAGATGTCTCTGGCTTGGTTATGACAAAACTGGATGGCACTGCCAAAGGTGGTGTGCTCGTGGCGCTGGCTGACAAGTTCGGCCTGCCGATCCACGCCATCGGCGTGGGCGAAAAGATCGAAGACCTAGACGCTTTTGACCCTGAAGACTTTGCAAAAGCTCTAACCGGCTCAGAGACGTCTTAAGGATGAGCGAATGGCTGATCTCGCTTGAGGGCACCGAAGCTGGCCACACCGTGGCGCTGATCCTCGCATTGTCAGCCGCTTTTTTACATGCTGTGTTCGGCGCACTGCAAAAGGGGCGTCACGATCCTTGGCTGACACGTGGCGCGATTGATTTCAGCTATGCCCTTATGGCCGCGCCTTTCGCGCTGTTTGTGGTGCCATGGCCAGAAGCCCACATGTGGCCAATCTTCGTGGGCGTTTTCTTCATTCACGTTGGCTACAAAGTGCTTCAAGCTTTTGCTTACACCAAAGGGGCATATACGGTTGTGTATCCTGTGGTGCGCGGCACGGGCCCTTTGATCACAGTCATCGGCGCCTATCTGATCTTCAACGAGAGCTTCACCTTAGTGCAATGGCTTGGCGTTGGAGTGCTGTTGGCGGGTATCTTCGGCCTAGCGCTCTACAACTTGATGTTTTTGGAAACAGACCGCGCCACCTTGCCAATCGCCCTGGGCCTGGCCTTGTGTACTGGCGTTTTTGTTGCGCTCTATACCACCTATGACGCTTATGGCATCCGCGCCACGGCTGACCCGTTCACGTTCCTTGCGTGGTTTTTCCTGATCGACGGGCTGTTTATGCCGGTGGTCGCCTTCCGCCATTATCGTAAACTGGAAAATCCACCAACACTTGCCCCACTGATGCTGCGTGGTGTCATCGGCGGCTTCGTGGCCTTTGCCTCTTTCGGATCCATTATGCTGGCGACGCGGCTTGATAAAGTTGGCGAGGCCGCCATCTTGCGTGAAACCTCCACCGTCTTTGCGGCAGTCATCGGCTGGCTTGTGCTCAAAGAAACCGTTGGGCCACGCCGCGTGGCCTTGATGGCTTTGATCGCGGTAGGGGCTGTGATAGTTGAACTGGGCGGATAGCCCCCTATCTGACATTCAGACCTTCAGAACAAAAGACTAGGCAAAACAGATGGCAGAAAAGACAATCAACCCAATGCTGAAATCGGTGCTCGAACTTGGCCCGATTGTACTGTTTTTCGTCGGCTATCTGAAACTGCGTGATCAGGTCTTCACCATCGGTGGCACTGAATACGAAGGGTTCATTGTGGTCACCGCGGCCTTTATCCCGCTGATTGCCTTTTCCACGCTTTTGCTTTGGCGCCTAACGGGCAACATCTCGCGTATGCAAATCGCGACATTGGTTCTGGTCACGGTCTTTGGCGGCCTGTCTGTTTGGTTCAATGATGATCGGTTTTTCAAAATGAAGCCGACCATGATTTATCTGCTCTTCGGCGGTCTTTTGGGGTTTGGCCTGTTGCGCGGCAAAAGCTATCTGAAATACGTCATGGAAGAGGTCCTGCCGCTTCAAGATGAAGGCTGGCTATTGCTGACAAAACGCCTCGCTGGGTTCTTCCTTGCATTGGCAGTTCTGAATGAAGTCATCTGGCGCACGCAAACCACAGACACTTGGGTTTATTTCAAAACCTTCGGTCTTTCTGCGGCTGTCTTTGTGTTTTTCATGACCCAAGCGGGCGTATTTTCTAGGTACGCACTGGAAGAAGACGACGTCGAATAGGCTGACGCAGCCTGTTAGACGGGGAAAATTTCCAAACCAAAATCACGGGTGACAATTGGGCGATCACGCCTATTGTCATCGCGAAATACCTCTGCATCATTATGTAAAATAATGAAATTCCTCAAACACGAGGATGAAATGAGGTGTGGAAATGATCAAGGTTTTGAAGGTCGCAACGGTACTGTCAGCCCTCGCTTTGTCCGCAGCGTGCCGGGCGGAATATGAAAGCCCGCCAGTCACTCTGAAGTCAGACAAAGGCCCAGTGGTTTGCCAGCTCTACACGGTAGAGCGCACGTATTGGGATCAAGCTATTCAAGTCCCAGAGGGTTTGACGAAAGAAGAGGGCGATGCAATTTGCCAGGCCGAAGGTATTCGTCAGCAACAAGAAGCGCGCAGGCGTTCCTAAGGTTTAAAACAGATCCTGCACCACCCAAGTATCGGATCTATCCTTGCGTTGGTCGGCCAACAAACCACGACCGGCACGCACAGCAGGGCGATCCCACACTTGCTCAAGCCAACGCGCAAGGTGGGGTTTGTCCTCTAAGCTTTGCTCTTGGCCTTGCCACAGCGAAGCCCAAGGCCAGATTGCCATATCCGCGATTGTGTAGCTCTCGCCAGCCACATAAGTGTGCTCTGCCAAGCGACGATCCAAAACCCCATACAGGCGCGCCACTTCGGTGCGATAGCGATCTTTTGCATATGCGATGTCTTCAGGCGCGTATTTCAAGAAATGATGCGTCTGGCCCGCCATCGGCCCAACGCCCCCCATCTGCCACATCAGCCATTCTTCCACGGCCACACGCTCCCGTTCGGTCTGACCGTGGAACTTGCCCGTTTTGCGCGCCAAATAGCCAAGGATTGCACCGCTTTCAAATACCGAAATCGGCGCCCCATCCGGCCCCTCATGATCCACGATCGCAGGCATACGGTTGTTCGGCGCGATCTTCAGAAAGCTCGGGGCGAATTGGTCCCCTGCACCGATGTTGATCTGGGTGACCTGATAGGGCAGCTCCATTTCCTCTAGCGCAATGGAAGCTTTCCAACCATTCGGGGTTGGCCAGTAATAAAGGTCAATTGGGGACATTTTAGGCTCCTGTTGGTCCTGCCATCATGCTGAACCCAAGCGCATAAACAATACTGAAAGCGAATTGCCACAGTTTTGGGCGGAGTTTATGAAATCCACGTTATCCGCTTTCGGCGGTGTTGACCCCGTCAAGTCTCCATATTAGACCCAATCTCAGTGGCGATTTGTAACCGGATTGCGGGCCACGTGAGGTGTACAGCCTCCGAATTCCGCTAAAGAGGTCAGGACGGAAGGACCCCCTTACGCTTGGCCGTAATGGGGTTTTTTTATGCGCATTGCGCCGAAGGAGAGAAGAAATGAGTGACTGGAAACAACGCACACAGCTCGTGCATGGCGGGATCCGCCGCAGCCAGTACAACGAAGTCAGCGAAGCAATCTTTCTGACACAGGGTTTTGTATACGACACAGCCGAATCCGCAGAGGCGCGCTTTGTCGAAACGGGACCTGATGAATTTATCTATGCGCGTTACGGCAACCCAACGGTGTCGATGTTTGAACAGCGCATTGCTCTTCTAGAAGGCGCTGAAGACGCCTTTGCCACCGCATCCGGCATGGCGGCTGTAAACGGCGCGCTGATGTCTTTGGTCAAAGCCGGCGATCACGTTGTGTCTGCCAAAGCGCTTTTTGGCTCTTGTCTGCACATTCTGGAAAACATTCTCGCCAACCTTGGCGTCGAGGTCACCTTCGTCGATGGTCCAAACCTAGAAGAATGGCGCGCAGCAGTGCGTGAGAACACCAAAGTGTGTTTCTTCGAATCCATGTCCAACCCAACGCTGGAAGTGATCGACATCGCTGGCGTGTCTGAAATCGCCCATAGCGTTGGCGCCATGGTTGTGGTGGATAATGTATTCTCTACACCAGTGTTCTCCAACGCAATCGCACAGGGTGCAGACGTTGTTGTGTATTCTGCAACCAAGCATATCGACGGCCAAGGCCGTGCGCTGGGCGGGGTTATTCTAGGCACAGAAGAATACATTCGTGGCCCGCTCGAAACCTACATGAAACATACGGGCGGTTCACTGTCCCCATTTAATGCTTGGGTGATGCTGAAAGGCCTGGAAACCATCGATCTACGTGTGCGCGCTCAAGCGGCCTCAGCGCTGAAAATCGCTGAAGCGCTATCCGGAAACGATGCATTGCTGCGCATGATTTACCCGGGCCTGAAAGACCACCCGCAAAACGCGCTTGTAAATGCGCAGCTTGATGGCGTGGGGGGAACAGTTCTGTCGATCGACATCAAAGGCGGCAAGGAAGCCGCGTTCAAATTCCTGAACGCGCTGACGATCCCTGTGATCTCCAACAACTTGGGCGACGCAAAATCCATCGCGACCCACCCAGCCACAACAACACACCAGCGCCTCAGTGACGAACAAAAAGACGATCTCGGCATTGCGCCGGGTCTCGTGCGATTCTCTGTGGGTCTGGAAGATGTTGATGACCTGATCCAAGACCTGACAGCCGCATTGGCCACATCTCAGGCCTAACAGCACAGATCGGAAACGCGCCAACACGGTGCGTTTCCGCAAATACCCTTTTATTTTGCAAATCATCCCCATATTGGTGGCGAATGGCTATTTCAGCCGTTTGCTCGTAGGATAGGCCGTGATCGCCTGCCGAAAGGATGCGCATGAACGTTCAACCACCGAAATCTGCCTCTGATATCTCACGCAGCGAAGCGCAAGATGCGCTGGATACTTTGCGGACATGGGCCAAAACGGCAAACGCGACTGAAATTGCAGAGCTTAACCCTGCCATCGCTCGGCTTCTGCCGGGGCAAGAGGTCGCCAACTATCCAGAGCTAGACCGCAATTATGATGCAGAATTCGAAGTGGATGAGGCTTACAAAGCCAGCCTGCCGGATCTGCAAAACGGTCCAACCAGCCTGATCAAAGGCGCGCAGAAGCAAATTCAGCACGTTGGTATTTCCAACTTCCGCTTGCCGATCAACTATCACACCCGTGACGGTGGTGATGTCTCTTTGGAAACTTCGGTAACAGGTACGGTCAGTCTGCAAGAAGACAAAAAAGGCATCAACATGAGCCGCATCATGCGCTCGTTCTACAAACATGCCGAAAAGACATTCAGCTTCGAGGTTTTAGAGCACGCGCTGGCGGATTATCTCACCGATCTGGAAAGCTACGATGCCCGCATTCAGATGCGATTCCGCTATCCGATGAAAATTCCGTCCCTGCGCTCTGGTTTGGAAGGCTACCAATATTACGACATGGCGATGGAGAAAGTGCAGATCGAAGGCAAAGCGCTCAAGATCATGCATCTGGATTATGTCTACTCCTCCACCTGCCCATGTTCATTGGAACTGTCAGAACACGCCCGCCAATCGCGCGGCCAGCTGGCGACACCGCATTCGCAGCGCTCTGTGGCCCGCATTTCTGTTGTCACAAAATCTATGCAGCGTGTCTGGTTTGAAGACCTGATCGACATGGCCCGCCGCGCGGTACCAACCGAAACACAGGTCATGGTCAAGCGCGAAGACGAACAGGCCTTTGCGGAACTCAACGCGGCCAACCCGATCTTTGTTGAAGACGCAGCGCGTCTCTTCTGTGGCGAGCTGCAAAAAGACCCACGCATCGGCGATTTCCGCATCATCGCCAGCCATCAAGAAAGCCTGCACAGCCATGATGCTGTATCCATCCTCACGGAAGGCGATACCTTCGTGTCCGGCTCGATTGATCCAAAGCTGTTCACCACATTGTTCCACGTCGGCTAAGCGACCGGAGGGCCCATGCGTTTCCTGATAACGATCTTGTTGCTCTGTGCAGCGCCTTTAGCGGCGGAAGACTTAAATTGCGCCGAGCCAATCACGCAATCCGATATGAACCGCTGCGCGCATCAATCCTACCTCGCCGCAGATGAAGACCTTAATCTGGCTTACAAATTGGCCGTGGCCTTTGCCAAGGAAATGGATGAATACCTTTCAGAAGGTGAAACACCAGCGGTGACCTTGTTGCGTGACGCGCAGCGCGCTTGGATCCCTTTCCGCGACAAAGCCTGCGAGCTCGAAAGCACCATCGTCCGCGGCGGCTCTCTGCAATCTCTGATCTATTCTTCCTGCCTAGAGCGTGAAACCCGTGCCCGCACCGAAGCATTGCGCTTTTTTGCCGAAACCAACTGATCGCAATCGCTTGACACCAAGCTCACCTCAAGCCAACCCTGCACCCAATGTTTGATTTTAGACCCGTCGGATATGTGATCGGCATGCTGGTAGGCATGCTTGGCTTTACAATGCTGATCCCCATGGCGTTGGACATTGCACAAGGCAATGACCACTGGCCTGCCTTTCTGCAAAGCGCTCTGTTCACAACGTTGATCGGCGCACTTGTAGGTATTTCCTGCCAAAGCGGCGGCAACCGGCCGGGCTTAACCCTGCAGCAAACCTTTATGCTCACCACAGGCGTTTGGCTGGCGCTGCCCTTGTTTGGGGCGCTGCCGTTCATGATGGGGGCCACCGAAGCGCGCTTTGTGGATGCCTTCTTTGAGGCCATGTCGGGCCTCACTACAACGGGGTCTACCGTCTTCTCGGGGCTTGAGAGCCTACCGCAGGGTTTGCTGCTCTGGCGCGCCATCCTGCAATGGCTTGGCGGCATCGGTATCATTGTTGTGGCGATGGTTTTCCTGCCAGAGCTGCGCGTCGGTGGTATGCAAATCTTCCGCTCTGAAGGCTTTGATACCATGGGCAAAATCCTGCCCCGTGCCACATCTATTTCTGGCCAAATTTCGGTGATCTATGTCAGCCTGACAGGCCTGTGTATGCTGACCTATTTGATGATGGGCATGCAGCCTTTTGATGCCGTGGTCCACGCGATGACCACCATCGCCACAGGTGGCTTCTCATCCTATGATGCCTCTTTCGGTGCTTTCAGCGGCCCGCTTGAATACGCAGCTTCGATCTTCATGATCCTCGCAGCATTGCCCTTTGTGCGTTACGTACAGCTTGTGAATGGCCACGCCACACCGCTTTTGAAAGACTCGCAAATGCGCGGCTTTATCGGAGCGATCGTGATCCTCGTGGTCATCGCCGCCGCAATCCTGACCATCGTCTTCCCGCACGACTGGGAACAAGCCTTCCGCGAAGCACTGTTCAACGTCACGTCGATCATCTCGGGCACCGGCTATGCCAGCGCCGATTATATGCAGTGGGGCAGCTTCCTTGTGTCGGTGTTCTTCTTCATCGGCCTGATCGGCGGCTGCGCGGGCTCCACCGCCTGCTCGATCAAAATCTTCCGCTATCAAATCCTGTTTTCCGCGATCAAAGTGCAATTGCAAA
Organism: uncultured Paracoccaceae bacterium; assembly: GCA_947499725.1. Lineage (GTDB taxonomy): Bacteria > Pseudomonadota > Alphaproteobacteria > Rhodobacterales > Rhodobacteraceae > Cognatishimia. The sequence continues at coordinate 79,989 of CANMPK010000004.1, forward strand.
AAATCCAAACCCCAAGCGGCATCTTTACGCCGCGCTATGCGGGCCGCGCAGTTGGCGAAGATGTTTTGAACTCGGTGATGGTGTTCTTTGTATTCTTCGTAGTGACCATGGGTGTTCTGACCATCGCGCTCAGTATGACGGGGCTAGATTTCATCACATCCCTGTCCGGCGCGGCGGCGGCACTGGCAAACATCGGGCCGGGCCTCGGCGACATCATCGGCCCAGCAGGCAACTACAGCACGCTAAATGACACGGCAAAATGGATGCTGGCGATTGGCATGCTGATTGGCCGGCTAGAGCTTCTGGCAGTCTATGCCATGCTCACCCCAAGCTTTTGGCGGGCTTAGCCTTTTACCAGCCCTAAGAACTGATCCACCGCGGCATCGCTGGTGGCCCAGTCGCAAACCAGCCTGACATGCTGATGTGTGTCACTGGCATGCAACGCGTAATACACCGCGCCAGCCTCTTGCAGGCGCGCATGGGCGGCCAAGGGCAGGGCGCAGAACAACACATTGGCCTGCGGTGTATAGTCAAACACCACGCCCTCAATCGCGCGCAAACCATCGATCAACCGCTGAGCTGCTCCATTGGCCTTGGCTGCAGTGCCTAGCCAAAGATCATTCGCCAAATACCCTTGCATCTGAGCGGCTAAATACCGGTGTTTGGAAAACAAATGTCCGCCACGCTTGCGCCGCGCCTCAAATTCATCGGCTTTGCTGGCGTCAAACAGCACAACCGCTTCGACCCCCATGCAACCATTCTTGGTGCCGCCAAAACTCACCGCGTCAACGCCAGCTTTCCACGTCATTTCTGCGGCAGTTGTGCCAAGCGCGCTCAATGCATTGGCAAACCGAGCGCCATCCAGATGCAAAGGCAGATCATACGCGCGCGCCACGTCGCTCAGCGCTTTGATCTCATCCAGCGAATAAACCTGCCCAAACTCCGTAACCTGCGAAATTGACACCGCCCCGGGCCGCACCCCCTGAAAACCACGCTCTAAGGCGCGCTCAATCTCAGCCTTCAAATCCGCAGGGGTGATCTTGTCATCCGCGCCAACCGGCGTCAGCTTCGCGCCCGAGTAAAACTCCGGTGCGGCGCATTCATCTTCATGGATATGCGCCATCGGTGCGCAAAAGATTGTCTGATAGGGCTGCGCAAGGCAGGCCAAGGCCAAAGCATTGGCGGCCGTGCCAGTCGGAACCAAATACACACAAGCATCCGGCGCTTCGAAAATCTCGCGGATGTGCGCTGTGACAGCTTGGGTCAGATCGTCATTGCCATAACCCAAAGCATAGCCTTGATTGGCCTCCTGCAGTGCATTCATCACCTCTGGTAAAACGGGACCGGCGTTGTCAGAGGCAAAAAACATTAGCGGGGTTCCTCGATGATATAGTCTTCCCATTCATCCATGGGGATTTCAAATTCAGACACGGTCATGTCTTTCACGGACACACCCGCCTCATGCACAGACTCGGATGTGCCGGTCAAAAGCGGGTGCCAATCCGGCAAAGCTTCACCCTTCCACAAACGCCGATAGGCGCAGGTCTCGGGCATCCAATAGGCGTGGCTGTCCAGATTATCGGGCGTCAGCGAAATACATTCCGGAATGAACTGGTGGCGAATGTCGTATTGTGAACAACGACAGGTGCTGTCATCCAGCAAGCGACAGGCCACACGCGTCAAAGCCACTTGGCCCGTGTCTTCATCTTCCAGCTTGTTCAGGCAGCATTTGCCGCAGCCGTCACACAGCGCTTCCCATTCCTTTTGGGACAGCTCTGTAAGAGCTTTCTTTTCCCAAAACTTCGCCCGAAGCCCGTCGCGTTGAATAGGGTCTTTGCTCATAGCGCAGCCAAAATATCGCGCGCTTTATCGCAATCCGCAGCCATCTGGGCAACCAACGCATCCAATCCGTCAAACTTCTGTTCTGGACGCAGATATTCGACCAAGCCAACCGACAGGTTCGCCCCATACAAATCGCCAGAGAAATCAAACAGGAAGGTTTCCAGATTGGCTTTGTTCTCGCCAAACATGGGGCGCACACCAAGCGAACTTGCCCCATGGTACATGCCCTTATACGGGCCATCCAGCACATCCACCAATACCGCATACACACCGTGTTTCGGCGGGTGCAGCCCTTCGATCGACATGTTCGCGGTTGGGTAGCCCAAATCACGACCACGTTGCTCGCCGCCAATCACCGGTCCCTCGATGCGGTGCCAATGCCCCAGCATCGCGGCAGCATCACGCGGACGCCCCTCGCTCAAAGCATTGCGGATGTTGGTCGAAGACACCTGACCATCGCCACCGGTCAACAACGGGGCAACCGTCACACCAAAACCCAGCTCATCGCCAAAGGCTTTCAGTTCTTCAGTAGTGCCAGCACGCCCCTTGCCGAAGCAGAAATCCGCACCAACAACCACATGCGTCAAGCCAAGCCCCTTTACGATCACCTCTTGGGCAAAGTCACGGGGGCTCAGGCTGGCCAAAGCCGCGTTAAACGGCAATTCGTACAAGCGCTCCACACCCAGCTTTTCCAGCCGACTCGCGCGGGCCTCAGGGCCTGTCAGGCGGAACGGAGCAGCAGAGGGCGCAAAATAGCTGCGCGGATGCGGTTCAAACGTCAGAATGCCCAAGGGCGCATCAGGCGCGGCTTTGCGCGCCAGATCAATCACCGATTGATGGCCGATGTGCACCCCATCGAAATTCCCGATGGCGACGCTGGCCCCTTTATCGTCGGGGCTGACAAATTGGTAATCACGCAATATCCGCATGAGTGAGGGTTAGCGCCCCTTGCAAAGGCTTGCAAGCGGCAACCCTACGTACCGCGGTCACATCGCGTCTGGTCGCCTTGGGATTAGTCGAACTTGCGCGATGGCGCCATCACCATCGCTTCGCCAATCAGAACCTTTTTGCCATCCACCAAACAGCGGCAATCCAGCTTCACACGACGGCGATCCACCTCAATTCCTGTCACCTCAACCTCGGCGCGCACCAAATCCCCTGGGCGCACAGGCGCAAGAAACTTCAGCGATTGGCTCATGTAGATCGTGCCATGACCGGGCAGTTGCTCACCAATCACAGCAGAGACCAAACCCGCGGTCAGCATCCCATGCGCGATACGACCCTCAAAGATCGTGTCCTGCGCATAGTCGTCATCCAAATGCACCGGATTGCGGTCGGTCGAGACTTCCGAGAACTTTTCAATATCCTCATTGGTCACAACCTTTTGGACATAGCGCACCATGCCCATTTCAATATCTTCGATGCAGATCGTTCCGCGGGGTAGATTGTCCAACATGTCGCCCTCTGACAATTCGTCAATGTAAGAATCGGGCGCAAAAAGTCCCGCTTGCGAAATTTTATTACTTCGCAAGCGCAGAAAATCAAGTCTTATAGTTAACGCAAAAAGCCGATTGTGTAAGTCGGATTGGATTTTTCTTTTTCAAGATAAGCGCTTAGCGCATCTGCGTCCGGTTGACGCTCTGTCTGTGTTTCTGCAGCTGCAAGGCCGCCAGAGATGAACAGGCAATCAATATCCTCGCCCATCGCACCTTTGATATCGGTCATGGTGCCATCACCAATCGCAAGAATCTTGCGGTCAGGAATATTCGGGTTGATCGCCTCAAGGCGGCGACGCGCCAGATCATAGATCGGCGGATGCGGCTTACCGAAATACAGGCTTTCTCCACCCATCTCGGTGTACAGCTGCGCCAAAGCGCCAGCGCACCATTCACGCACCTCACCGCGATCCACGACAATATCAGGGTTCGCGCAGAGCAGCTTCATGCCCTTGGTCTTGGCATAGAGGAAATCTGCACGGTTCACGTCCGGCTCTGCCATTGGATCATTCGGGCCGCAGCACACGATGCCCTCAGCTTCATCCAAAGGCACGCGTTTGATCTCCAGCGGGTTGTCCAGCAGGCTGAGTGGTTCAAAGAACCCTTCATCCCGCGCCCACTCGCCCATGAAATACACCTTCTCACCCACAGCCCCACGGAACATCGCAGACCGCGCACTATCGCCTGATGTGGCAATCGTGTCATAAGCATCAGTTGGCACGCCAAACTGTTCCAATTGCACAGCAACCCCAGCGCGAGGTTTCGGAGAGTTTGTCACCAACACAACAATCCCGCCACGCGCGCGGTAGTCTTGCATCGCCTTCACGGCCTCTGGAAAGGCAGTAATGCCGTTGTGCATGCAGCCCCATAGGTCCACGAACAACGCATCATAGCGGTCGGATACATCGGCCAAGGTTTCGATAATCTGTGTCATGTCATGTGTCCTGCAAGCATAGGCAAATTTAGGGCCAACCTCGCGATCTGCCATACGAAAGGCAAGGGGAAAGAGGCAGGCCGGAAAACAAAAAAGGCGCCCGAACGAGGCGCCTTTTCCAAAGTCTTAGATCAAATCGATCAAACCTTCAGGTTTGGAATGATCTGCTTTTTGCGGCTCATCACGCCTGGCAGCACAACAAGGTCACCAGAAACGGATACATCAAAAGATTTCTCAGCAACGCCTTTTACAACGTCGTTTGGCACCAGCAGAGTGGCTTCTTCTTTCAGGATGTCCACAACGAACAGCAGAACCTGATCAACGCCATCTTCGGCTTGAACCGTCGCGTAAGTTTCCATCAGGCTGTCTTTGCGGCCCAGTGGGATTTCCGGAGCAGTCGTTTCCAAAACAGATACGCGGAACTTAGTGCCATCCACAGCGTATTCTTTGGAATCCATACGGATCAGCTCTGCATCAGAAAACGCAGACACGTCAGACTTCGCTGCGAACATATCCGCCGCATAAGCTGCGATATCCAGACCCAGATCGTCAGCCAGCTTCTCAGCAACGGCTTTGTCGTGGTCTGTTGTGGTTGGGCTGCGGAATTCCAGCGTGTCAGACAGGATACATGTCAGCGCAACGCCTTTCGCCCATGCCGGCATCTTGGCAGCATCGTCACCCATCAGATCGATGATGATCGTCGCGGCGCAGGCCAAAGGACGGATCGTGATATCGATTGGGCCTTTTGTTTCCAGACCACCCACCAGCTTGTGGTGGTCAATGATCGCTTTGATGTCTGCGTTGTTGATATTCGCAGGCAGCTCGGCAGGGTTGTTCGTGTCAACGATCACAACTGACGCATCATCCGCAACATCTTCGATGATTGCTGGCTTTTGCAGGTCCCAACGCTGCAGCATAAACGCCGCTTCTGTGTTTGGCTCACCCAACAGAACCGCTTCTGCTGCTTCGCCTTTAACCTCGTTCAAATACCATGCCCACAGGATGGCAGAGCCGGTTGTGTCTGTGTCTGGCGATTTGTGGCCGAAAACTTGGATCGTCATGATCTGTCCCTTAATGCGGAAATACGAATTTGCGCGCGGTATATAAGGGCGCACGCCGCTTGTCACCTTCCAAAAGGTCGCTGCACGCAACACAGGAAAAAGGGTGCCATTTTCGCCAATCCTCGCTGATTTTGTCACGTGATTTTCGCACTGGCGCGAAGGGCATTCTCCGCCTAGATTCGCCCCATGCAGGAAACAGACCTATACGCGCCCGTCAAAGCCTGGCTTGAAGATCAGGGGTTCGAGGTGAAAGCCGAAATCGGCGCCGCCGATGTGGTGGCCTGTCGAGAGGGCGAAGAGCCCGTGATTGTCGAGCTGAAAACTGGTTTCTCGCTCACCCTGTTGCAACAAGCCGTCGCCCGCCAAAGGATCAGCGATTGGGTCTATGTCGCCGTGCCGCGCTGGAAGGGCAAATCCGGCTGGCGCACCTTCAAAGCCAATGTAGGTCTGTGCAAACGCCTCGGCGTTGGCGTGATGTCCGTCAATCTGGTCGATGAAACCGTGCAAGTGCATGCCGACCCAGCTGAGTTCAAACCGCGCAAATCCAAACCCCGCAAAGGGGCCTTGCTGAAAGAATTTGATAAGCGGGTAGGTGACCCCAACAAAGGCGGCACCAAGGGCAGTGTTGTCACGGCTTATCAGCAAGAGGCAGAGCGCTGCCTCGCCTTCCTTGTGGAAAACGGCCCCGCCAAAGGCGCAACCGTGGCCCAAGGTGCACAGGCACCTAAGGCCACGAATATCATGTACAACAACCACTACGGTTGGTTCGAAAAGACCGGCGAGCGCGGCGTGTACCAAGCCAGCGCCGCCGGTCAGGCCCATCTGAACGCTTAGTTCAGATCATAGGTGCTGATGCGCCCTTCAAACATATGCGGCAGATACAGCGTATCGCCCTGCACAGCGATATCCGCCGTGCTGACAGGTGCCTTCAGCAGCAACGCGCTTTCACCATCGGTGACTTTGAAAATCTCACCCGTCAGCCAGTCGTTCACGATGAAACCGCCGTCAATCTTGTCGACACCATCTAGATTGCCCACTTTTGCAGAAATCGTCGTGACAGCACCCGAAGCAATATCAACCGACAGCAAATCACCCGGCGCTTCCGTGGTGAAATCAGCCTGCATGCCAGGGCCCCAATGGGCGATTACCAATTCTTCGCCATCGGTCCACAGCCCATTTGGGTGCGGAAGATCAGCCGCTTGATAGAACTCAGTCACATCAACACCGTCATAAGACCAAATCACGCCCGTCATCATGTCAGACACCCAAACGCGATCAGCCGAAGCTGTCACATCGTTCAAAAACACAGCGCCTTCAGGGCTGATCGTTTGTGTGATCTGACCCGTCTCGCGGCTCACCACATGCAGCTTGGTCAAATCAGCCACAATCAAGCTATCGCCGAAAAGAGCCATACCTTTAGGGGCGTCCATACCGCTGGCCCATTCCAGATCCAGCAGAGTGCCATCCGCGCTGACGCGCGATACATAGCCCTTGCCATCCGCCTCAGCAGGGTGGCCGGCAATGTTAGACACGAACAGTTGGTTATTGGCCGTGTCAGCCACAATGGATTCCGGCATGTCAAAGCCGGAAAGCTCCCAAGCCAAAGCGCTTGTATGCGCGCCAGAAGCCAGAACAGAAATAAGAAGTGCAGAACGTAACATCATTGGAGGGTCCTTTCTTGGTTACCCCTTGCAATGAGATGTTTATTGATCCTATTTTCAATATGACCTGATGTAGGTATTAAAAAGTGATACGTTTTTGCGAGGTTCGGTATGGAAAACCGTCTTTTGGCTGATGCCTTCGAGATTTTGAAACGCACACTCAAGGCGCGCGGCATGACCTATGCCCATGTCGGACAGGCGCTTGATCTGTCAGAGGTCTCGGTCAAACGCATGTTCGCGCAGCGCGATTGCAAGCTCTCGCGCCTGTTCGATTTGTGCGACCTGCTGGAACTGCCACCCGAAGAAGTCCTGCAACGTGCCCGCCGCACACAGGCCGGATCAGTCCACCTGCCACTCGAAACAGAGGCCGCGCTTGCCGCTGATCCATCCCTGTTTCACTTCTTCATCCTGCTACGCGAAGATTTCAGCGTGCGCGACATTGCCAAAATCTACGGTCTGAACCCGCTCGATATCGATCACTACGGTCGTCGCCTCGCGCAGCTTAATCTGGCTGAACAACTCCCCGAAGGCAAAATCCGCCTGACCGTGCCCCAGCCGGTGAAGTTCCGCCAATTCGGCCCGCTGCATCCCCATGTTCGCCGGATCAGCCAGAACTTCCTTCTCGATACAATCGACAAAGCCAACGAAGACGATCTGGCCTTCACCACAATGGGTCGCCGCATGTTGCCCGACACAATCCGCCAAGTGGTAAAAGAAATGGGCGAATTTCAGGCCCATATCGCCAATTTGGCCCGCCAAGACCAAATGATCGCAAGCGACAAAGAGCTGGTGTCGTTCAAATGGACCGCCGCCATGGGCGCGCTCAGCTACCCAGATTTGCTAGAGATCAAGTCCGTCAAACGCCCAGCTGCGTTGGTGTCTTAGCCCTTTGCTTTAAAGCGCCGTAGCGTCGATTTTCTTAAATTGCACAGACTTTCATCAGTCTTTGCGCCACGCGTGTTGACTCCTTCAGAATCATTGCCTAGCTATTCGCTGTTAGCACTCGCCAGATGGGAGTGCTAATCGCTCCGCTCGGAGTGAGGGAGAAACTTAATAGGGAAACCTAAAACATGGCATTTACACCGCTGCATGACCGCGTGCTGGTTCGTCGCACTGAAAGCGAAGAGAAAACAGCTGGCGGCCTGATTATTCCAGATTCCGCAAAAGAAAAGCCTGCTGAAGGCCAAGTTGTTTCTGTAGGCGAAGGCGCCCGCAAAGACAGCGGCGAACTGATCGCACCAGCTGTTAAAGCAGGCGACAATGTTCTGTTCGGCAAATGGTCCGGCACTGAAATCACCGTCGACGGTGAAGAGCTGCTGATCATGAAAGAGTCCGACATCATGGGCATCCTGTCCTAAGTCGCTGACCCTGAACATCAAACGTATTTCTAGAATTTAGGAGCTATCAAGATGGCAAAAGACGTCAAATTTGATACCGATGCACGTAACGCGATGCTACGCGGCGTGAACGTACTGGCAGACGCCGTAAAAGTAACACTGGGCCCAAAAGGTCGTAACGTTGTTCTGGACAAATCTTTCGGTGCGCCACGCATCACGAAAGACGGTGTTTCCGTAGCAAAAGAGATCGAACTGGAAGACAAGTTCGAAAACATGGGCGCGCAGATGGTGAAGGAAGTTGCTTCCCGTACCAACGACGAAGCGGGCGACGGTACAACAACTGCGACAGTTCTGGCGCAAGCGATCGTTAAAGAAGGTCTGAAGCAAGTTGCAGCTGGCCTGAACCCAATGGACCTGAAGCGCGGCATCGATCTGGCGACAGCGAAAGTTGTTGAAGGCATCGTAGCGTCTTCTCGTGAAGTAAAAGACTCCGACGAAGTTGCTCAGGTTGGTACAATCTCTGCAAACGGCGAAGCGGAAATCGGTCAGCAAATCGCAGGCGCGATGCAAAAAGTTGGCAACGAAGGCGTTATCACTGTTGAAGAAAACAAAGGTCTGGAAACAGAAACAGACGTTGTTGAAGGCATGCAGTTCGACCGCGGCTACCTGTCCCCTTACTTCGTGACAAACCCAGACAAGATGATCGCAGACCTCGAAGACTGCATGATCCTGCTGCACGAAAAGAAACTGTCTTCCCTGCAGCCAATGGTGCCTCTGCTGGAATCTGTGATCCAGTCCCAGAAGCCACTGCTGATCATTGCAGAAGATGTTGAAGGCGAAGCGCTGGCAACTCTGGTTGTGAACAAACTGCGCGGCGGTCTGAAAATCGCAGCAGTGAAAGCACCTGGCTTCGGCGATCGTCGTAAAGCAATGCTGCAAGACATCGCGATCCTGACAGGCGGCCAAGTGATCTCCGAAGATCTGGGCATGAAGCTGGAAAACGTCACAATGGACATGCTTGGCACAGCCAAGAAGGTCACAATCACCAAAGACGAAACAACTGTTGTTGATGGTGCTGGCGATAAAGCAGAGATCGAAGCACGTGTTGCTCAGATCCGCACACAGATCGAAGAAACCTCTTCCGACTACGACCGTGAAAAACTGCAAGAGCGCGTTGCCAAACTGGCAGGCGGTGTTGCTGTGATCCGCGTTGGCGGCATGACAGAAGTTGAAGTGAAAGAACGCAAAGACCGCGTTGACGATGCACTGAACGCGACCCGCGCAGCGGTTCAAGAAGGTGTTATCGTTGGTGGTGGTGTTGCTCTGGTTCAGGCTGGTAAAGCACTGGAAGGTCTGGAAGGCGCAAACGCTGACCAGAACGCTGGTATCAAGATCGTTGCAAAAGCAATCGAAGCGCCTCTGCGTCAGATCGCTGAAAACGCAGGTGTTGACGGTGCGGTTGTTGCTGGCAAGGTTCGTGAATCTGACGAAACATCCTTCGGCTTCAACGCACAGACTGAAGAATATGGCGACATGTTCTCCTTCGGCGTGATCGATCCAGCAAAAGTAACACGTACTGCATTGGAAGATGCGGCATCTGTTGCTGGCCTGCTGATCACAACCGAAGCAATGGTTGCAGACAAGCCATCCGAAGGCGGCGCAGGCGCACCTGCAATGCCTGACATGGGCGGCATGGGCGGCATGATGTAATCCATCACCGTTCCATCTGGAAAAGAGAGGGCCGCGCTTTGCGCGGCCCTTTTCTTTTAGGTATTTAGATTAAGAAGGAGCACAGGTTGTTTTCTGGCTGAACGTTTGAGTTGGCAGAAATGGCGCTGCTTTGCTCTCGTTAATGTGCGCGACATCGGTTGAATTCGGGTTGTCTCCAGAATGCAGATCACACAGTGTCGCGGCGACGCTGATAATTGGATCCTCTTGTGCGCATTTTTCTTCTAACCACACTCGCGATGATCGCGCTCGCGGCGAATTCCGTTTTGAACCGAATGGCCATTGTGCAGGCGGGGCTTGATCCAGTGTTGCTGGGCATCATTCGCCTGTCAGCCGGTGCCGCCGTTTTGGCCCTACTGGTGTTATGGCAAAACCGCGGGTTTGCGGTGGGGGGCAGAAGCCGTGTCTCTGGCGTCGTCGGCTTGCTGGTCTATATTTTTGGCTTTTCAATTGCCTACCAATCTATGGACACAGGGGCAGGGGCTTTGTTGCTGTTTGGTGTTGTGCAAATCACCATGTTTGCCGCCGCCGTTCTGCGCAAAGATGATATGCCGCTGAACCGTTGGCTGGGCGCAGGCATGGCCTTTGCGGGTCTGGCATGGCTTTTGTGGCCATCAGGCGAAGTTGCCTTCTCGTTCCCGCATGCGGTCTCTATGGCGTTGGCGGGTGTGGGTTGGGGGATTTATTCCCTCGCGGGGCAAAAGGAAACAGATGCCACGCAGGCCACAGCCATGAACTTTATCATCGCAGCGCCTTTATCCGTCTTAGCGCTGCTTGTCCTGACAGTGGATTTCGAAAGCATCAATGGATTTGGCATTGCCTTGGCCGTGACCTCTGGCGCCATCACATCAGGCATGGGCTACGCCCTGTGGTATGCGCTCATCCCAAGCCTTGGCGCCAGCAAGGCCGCCGTCACGCAGTTGACCGTGCCTATCATTGCCACCGTTGGTGGGCTGATCACCCTAGGCGAGCCAATCACCCTGAAACTGACCCTTGCCTCGGCCATCGTTTTGGGCGGCGTTTGGCTGTCTTTGCTCAAGCTCAAACGCAGCTAAGCCCTAAACGCAAAAAGGAGGGCCGAAGCCCTCCTTTTCCTAATCTTATCAAGGCGTTTTAACCCTGCAGGGCACGCACTTTGATGTCGCCTTCCACCTGCGCTTTGATCGCCAAAGCCACAGAGTGGGACGCCGCTGCTGTCGTGAAATACGGGATCTTGTCGTTCAGCGTCACAGAGCGCATTTCGCGACTGTCAGCCACAGCTTGCGCGCCTTCGGTTGTGTTCATCATCACAGCGATCTCGCCGTTCTTCAGCATATCCACAACGTTCGGACGACCTTCATAGACCTTATTCACACGCTCACAGGCCACGCCTTGGCCATCCAGCCAAGTCGCTGTGCCGGCGGTCGCCACAATCGAGAAACCCAGTTCAATCAAGATCTGTGCCGCATCGCGCATCAGGTCTGTCTTGTCCGCGTCTTTGATCGAGATGAAGACCTTACCAGAAGTTGGCAGCTTCATACCTGCGCCCATTTGCGCTTTCAGGAAGGCGGTTGGGAAATCTGCATCCCAGCCCATAACCTCACCGGTCGAGCGCATTTCTGGACCAAGGATCGTATCCACACCTGGGAAACGGTTGAACGGCATCACCGCTTCTTTCACCGCAAACCATGGCATGATCGGATCCGCCAAAGTCATTTGATCGTCGACCGGAGTGACATCTTCCAACGTGGTGCCCGGCGCATGAGGTGCACGCGCTGGGAAGTTGGACAAAGGCTCACCCGCCATCAAGCGCGCTGCGATAGAGGCAATCGCGCTGTCTGTTGCTTTCGCAACAAATGGCACCGTACGAGACGCACGTGGGTTCACCTCGATCAGGTAAACTTCGTTGTTCTTGATCGCGAACTGAATGTTCATCAGGCCAACGACGTTCAGCGCCAAGGCCAAAGCATGTGTCTGGCGCTTCACTTCTTCGATCTGCTCGGCAGTCAGGCTGTATGGAGGCAAGGAACAAGCAGAGTCACCAGAGTGAACGCCCGCTTCTTCGATGTGCTGCATGATACCAGAGATATGCACCTCTTTGCCGTCACACAGCGCATCCACGTCAAGCTCTGTCGCGCTATCCAGATAGCTGTCCAGCAGAACAGGGCTGTCACCGGAAACAACAACCGCTTCGTTGATGTAACGCTCTAGCTGACCCATATCGCGCACGATTTCCATAGCGCGGCCACCCAGAACATAGGATGGGCGGATCACCAGCGGGAAGCCGATCTTTTCAGCAATCGCAAAGGCTTCTGAATCTGTAGAGGCGATGCCGTTGTTTGGCTGCTTCAGCCCCAGCTCGTTCACCAGCGCTTGGAAACGCTCACGGTCTTCCGCCAAGTCAATCGCATCTGGTGTTGTGCCCAGAATTGGAATGCCAGCCGCTTCCAGATCATTCGCCAGTTTCAGCGGCGTCTGACCACCGAACTGAACGATCACACCATGCAATGTGCCGTTTTCTTGCTCGGCACGCAGGATTTCCATCACGTGTTCGAAGGTCAGCGGCTCAAAATACAGACGATCAGATGTATCGTAGTCTGTAGACACTGTCTCTGGGTTACAGTTGACCATGATGGTCTCGTAACCCGCATCCGTCAGCGCATAGCAGGCGTGACAGCAGCAATAGTCAAACTCAATACCTTGGCCAATGCGGTTTGGACCACCACCCAGAATAACCACTTTCTTGCGGTCAGACGGGCGTGCTTCACATTCCACTTCGTCAAACACTGGCGCTTCATATGTGGAATACATGTAAGGCGTTTGCGCTTCGAATTCCGCCGCACAGGTGTCGATACGTTTGAACACCGCTGTGACGCCAAGGTTATGGCGCGCACGGCGAATGTTGTCTTCGTCGCGGCCCGTCAGCTTGGCCAGACGCGCATCAGAGAAGCCCATCATCTTCAGCTTACGCAGACCTTTTTCGTCAACCGGCAGGCCGTTCTTGCGCACGTCTTCCTCGGCATCCACGATCTCGCGGATACGCTCAAGGAACCATGGGTCAAACATGGTGACGTTCTGGATTTCTTCGTTGCTCAGACCGAGGCGCATCGCTTGTGCAATCACGCGGATACGATCCGGTGTTTGCTTGGACAGCGCCATCAGGATCGCTGGCTTCTCAGGCGCGCCTTCGATTTCGATCTCGTCAAAACCGGTCAGGCCAGATTCCATAGACGCCAATGCTTTCTGCATGGATTCATGGATCGTACGGCCAATCGCCATTGTCTCACCCACAGATTTCATCGCTGTGGTCAGATAAGGCTCAGAGCCTGGGAACTTCTCGAATGCGAATTTCGGGATCTTTGTGACAACATAGTCGATGGAAGGCTCAAAGGACGCCGGCGTCACCTTGGTGATATCGTTGTCCAGCTCGTCCAGCGTAAAGCCAATCGCCAGTTTCGCAGCAATCTTCGCAATCGGGAAACCCGTCGCTTTAGACGCCAGCGCCGAAGAACGAGACACACGTGGGTTCATCTCGATCACAACCATACGGCCATCAGCTGGGTTCACAGCCCACTGAACGTTAGAGCCGCCTGTTTCCACGCCGATCTCGCGCAGAACCGCGATCGAGTGGTTGCGCATGATCTGATATTCTTTGTCCGTCAGCGTCAGCGCTGGGGCCACAGTGATGGAATCCCCTGTGTGAACACCCATCGGATCGATGTTTTCAATCGCACAAACGATAATGGCGTTGTCCGCTTTGTCGCGCACCACTTCCATTTCGAATTCTTTCCAACCCAGCAGGCTTTCGTCCACCAGAATTTGGTTCACCGGAGACGCATCCATACCGGTGCGGCAGAAGTGAATGTAATCTTCGCGGTTATACGCAACACCGCCACCTGTGCCGCCCATCGTAAAGGCAGGCCGAATGATCGCTGGCAGACCGATGTCTTCCAGCTCTTCCAGCGCCAAACGAATACCTTCGTCCAGATCTGCGTCGCCGTCGGCTTTCTTCGGCGCTGTCACGATAGACGCACGCGGGTTTTCGATGCCCAGACGATCCATCGCTTCACGGAACAGTTTGCGATCTTCTGCCATTTCAATCGCATCACGTGTCGCGCCGATCATCTCGACGTTGAATTTCTCCAGAACACCCATCTCTTCCAAAGCAAGGGATGTGTTCAGGCCTGTCTGGCCACCCATTGTTGGCAGCAGCGCGTCTGGGCGTTCTTTCTCGATGATCTTCGCCACAACTTCCGGCGTGATCGGTTCGATATAAGTCGCATCAGCCAGACCCGGATCGGTCATGATTGTCGCTGGGTTAGAGTTCACCAGAATAACGCGATAACCTTCTTCGCGCAGCGCTTTACACGCTTGAGCACCAGAATAGTCAAATTCGCAGGCTTGGCCGATCACAATAGGGCCAGCGCCGATGATCATGATGGATTGGATGTCGGTTCTTTTTGGCATGGCAGACCTCAGATAGGGGCGGAGCAGACTCGCCGTGGGCGCAAATTGTCGTGGGTTATAGACATCCGAAGGCAAGGTGCAAGGAGAAAGCGCGGGTTTTCTAACCCACTTTGGGCGCAATTCCAAAATTCTCTTTCCCATCAGGGGGAGGGCTCTTGAATTTTCCCTGCTGCATTGCATCTGATAGCGGCCTATACCTCGCGCAAGTTGAACAGCAGGAGCCAAGCGTGCAGATTCGCTTTGACCAAGGCCCTCTAGGGGCAGGCACATGGTTTGCTGCGCCAGATCAGATGATCGTGGCGCAAGATCCAGTAGATGTGCCCGCGGCCTTCGCAGCGATGCAAGCGGCGCGCGAGGCTGGAAAATGGCTGGCGGGCTATGCGACCTATGAATTGGGCTATGCACTCGAAAGCAAACTGGCGGCGCGCATGCCAGAAAACCGCCGCCTGCCGCTGATCTGCTTTGGCATCTATAATGGCCCCGCGATCAAAGCGCTCTCGCACGGCGCGGCCAGCCTGACCGATCCGCAGCCCCTATGGGACGAGCCGCGCTACACCGAAGCTTTCAATCAAGTGAACGCCTATATTGGCGCGGGTGACATCTACCAAGCCAACCTGACCTTCCCGATGCAGGCGCAATACACCGGCACATCCGAAGCGCTTTATGCAGCGCTCACCACACGCCAACCCGTGGGGCAGGGCGCCCTAGTGTTGCAAGACGATCTGCCAGACCTTCTGTCCCGCTCGCCAGAGCTGTTCTTTCGCACCTCCAGCAGCGGCTTCATCGAAACGCGCCCGATGAAGGGCACCCAGCCTCGCGTCGAAGACCCCGCTGAAGACGCACGCCGCGTCGCGTGGCTGCAAGCCGATGAAAAGAACCGCGCGGAAAACCTGATGATCGTCGATCTTCTGCGCAATGATATCAGCCGCGTGGCGGAACTCGGTTCTGTCAACGTGCCAGAGCTGTTCAAAATCGAAAGCTATGCCACCGTCCACCAAATGGTATCGCTCGTGCGCGCGCAACTGCGCAAGAACGTCTCTATTGCCGAGATCTTCCAAGCGCTCTTCCCATGCGGGTCCATCACAGGCGCACCGAAACTACGCGCCATGGAAATCCTGAACGATCTCGAACCCCAAGCGCGCGACATCTACTGCGGCTCCATCGGTTGGATCGCCCCAGACGGGCGCAGCGATTTTAATGTCGCCATCCGCACGCTGATGGTCGAAGATGGCAAAGCCACCTTGAACGTAGGCGGCGGCGTTGTCTGGGACAGCACAGCGCCCGACGAATATAAGGAAGCGCTATGGAAAGCCCGCTACGCGGCAGGGTTCCAGCAGGAACCCAGCTGATCGAAACCTTCGGCTGGACGCCCGATGCGGGCTTCGCGCGGCTTGATCTGCATCTGGCGCGCATGCAGCGTTCTGCAAAAGCGCTGGGCTTTGCTTTCGACGAAGCCCGCGCGCTTTATGAAATCCAAGCTAAAGGTGAAGCCCCCCTGCGTTGCCGGCTCACCCTCGGCGAAGAAGGCTTTGCCTTCACCTCGGCCACGATGGCCCCCGCGCAAACCCCATGGACGATCGCCATTGCTGAGGAGCGCTTGAGCGCAAACAACCCATGGCTCGCCCATAAAACCACCCAGCGCGAATTATACGACACCGCCCGCGCCAACTTGCCAGACGGCGTGGATGAGCTGCTGTTCATCAACGAAAGCGATCAGCTTTGCGAAGGCACGATCACGAATCTCTTTGTACAAGCCGATGGCTCGCTTCTCACGCCGCCCCTAACCTGCGGCGTCCTCCCAGGCATCCTGCGCCAAAGCCTGCTGGAAACCGGCAACGCCCAAGAAGCAACGCTCACCAAAAACGACCTCACGAGCACCCAAATCTATATGGGTAACTCTCTACGCGGCCTTATCCCTGCGCAGCTCAAACCCTAGCGATAGATGTAATCCCGCGTCAGCGGCACCGCCTCTTGGCGTCGCGTGATCTGAAACTGGAACACACATTGCCGATGCAAGCGAAATGTCAGCTCGCTGGCCACCAGATAAAACCGCCACATCCGGCAAAAGGCCTCGTCATACAGCTCTACAGCCTCTTCGCGCCGATCCATAAAACGATCATGCCAATGTTTTAACGTTTCCGCATAATGCAGGCGCCAAACTTCCACATCCGTGACCCAAAGCCGTTCTTTCTCGACAGCTTTCAAACATTCCGACATCGACGGCGCATAGCCCCCGGGAAAGATGTACTTGTTGATCCAAGGGCTCGTGCGGCTTGGCGGCGAGGCGCGCCCGATTGTATGGATCAACGCCACCCCATCGGCACGTAACTTTCGCCGCACATGGCCGAAATACTCGCGGTAATGCGGCACGCCCACATGCTCGAACATGCCGACCGAGACAATCCGATCAAACCGCTGATCCAGCTCGCGGTAATCCTGCAAACGAATATCAATGCGTTCTTCCAGCCCCGCGGCCTTCACGCGCGCAGTCGCAACGGCGTGCTGCTCTTCCGACAGGGTCACACCCGTCACGCGCACGCCAAATTCCTGTGCCAGCGTCAAAGCCATGCCGCCCCAACCACAGCCAATGTCCAACACCTTCATATCCGGCTCTAAACACAACTTGGCCGCGATATGCCGCTTCTTGGCCAGTTGCGCCGCATCCAATGACATTTCAGGATCGCTGAAATAGGCGCAGGAATATTGCTTATCCTCGTCCAGAAACAAATCATACAGCGCGCCAGACAGATCATAGTGATGCGCCACATTATCCTTCGCGCGCCCCACCGGATTGAACTGATGCACCCGTTTCATCAAAGGGCCGATATGGCGCTCAAAGCCTTCGCCTTGCCCCAAAGCAAAATTGCGAATGCCCAGCGTCAGTAGCCCATATAGATCATCATCGGCAATCGTCAGGCTGCCATCTGTGTACCCTTCGCCCACCGCCAGCTCAGGGCTCAGCACAATGCGCTTTGGCAGGCTCTCATCATGTAAGGTCAGCCGAACAGGAGCGCCATCTCCAAACAGATGTGTACTGCCATCCGGCATCGTAATTTCAAGCGCGCCGCGTTTGATCAATCGCGACATCATGCGCAGGAACAGGGTATTCCACATTCGCCATCCTCGCTCTTTGGGCGTCCCACATTGGGGCGCTCAACACCTCAAAGTCTGCAAAAATCACCCCCGTTTTGTAAAGTCAGGCCTCATCACCCCTGCGCGAGCGTGATATTTGCCGCAAATCCACCCGCCAACGCCACAGGCCGCTTGACTTCGACGCGTACAAAAGGTGTATCACCCCAGACTGATTTCGCGCGGGCCGAACCGCGCCTATTGAGATGCCCGACGAAAGGCGAAAACAAATGGCAGACCTGACACACGCATACCGCAGCCACACGTGCGCCGAGCTGAATAAATCCAATGTAGGCGATACCGTGCGCCTGTCCGGTTGGGTCCACCGCGTACGCGACCACGGAGGCGTTCTGTTCATCGACCTGCGCGACCATTACGGCGTCACTCAGGTGATCGCGGATGCCGACAGCCCTGTGTTTGCAGAGCTCGAAAAAGTGCGCAGCGAATGGTGCATCAAGATCGAAGGCAACGTGCTGGCGCGTGACGAAAGCCTGATCAACCCGAACCTGCCAACCGGTGAAGTGGAAGTCTTCATCCGTGGCCTCGAAGTTCTGGGCGCAGCAAACGAGCTGCCGTTGATGGTCTTTGGTGATCAGGAATACCCTGAAGAAACCCGCCTGAAGTACCGCTTCCTCGATCTGCGCCGCGACGTGATGCAGGACAACATGAAACTGCGCTCTGACGTTGTGATGTCCATGCGCAAGCGCATGTGGGAAAAAGACTTCCGCGAGTATCAAACACCAATCATCACCGCCTCTTCCCCAGAAGGCGCGCGTGACTTCTTGGTGCCATCCCGTCTGCACCCAGGCAAATTCTACGCCCTGCCGCAGGCCCCTCAGCAGTTCAAACAGCTGATGATGGTGGCTGGCTTTGATAAGTACTTCCAAATCGCGCCATGCTTCCGCGACGAAGACCCACGTGCAGACCGCTCTCCAACAGACTTCTACCAGCTCGACATGGAAATGAGCTTTGTAGAACAGCAAGACGTTTTCGACACCATCCAGCCTGTGCTGCAAGGCGTGTTCGAAGAATTCGGCGGTGGTCGCAAGGTCGATAGCGAATGGCCGCAGATTTCCTATAAAGAAGCCGCGCTGAAATACGGTTCCGACAAACCAGACCTGCGTAACCCAATCGAAATGCAGGTTGTATCCGAGCATTTCGCAGGCTCCGGCTTTGCGATCTTCGCAAAACTGCTGGAACAAGAAGGTACTGAAATTCGCGCAATCCCAGCGCCGACAGGTGGCTCCCGTAAGTTCTGCGACCGCATGAACAAATTCGCGCAACAAGAAGGTCTGCCTGGCATGGGCTATATCTTCTGGCGCAAGCAATCTGCGGATTCCATCGCGCAAGAACAGGGCATCTCCGTCAAAGAAGTGAACGCCAAGATCAAAGCTGGCGAAATCACACTGGGCGAAGAAGCAGCCGGTCCTCTGGCGAAAAACATCGGCCCAGAGCGCACCGAAGCCATCCGTCAACAGCTGGGTCTGGGCGTGGGCGATGCGGCCTTCTTCCTCGGTGGCAAGCCTAAAGCATTCGAAGCCGTTGCAGGCCGCGCCCGTAACGTGATCGGTGACGAACTCGGCCTGACCGATCAAGATCGCTTTGCCTTCGCATGGATCGTGGATTTCCCAATCTACGAACAAGACGAAGAAACTGGCAAGATCGACTTCGAACACAACCCGTTCTCTATGCCACAAGGCGGCATGGACGCGCTGATGGGCGATCCACTAGAAGTCAAAGGCTACCAATACGATCTGGCCTGTAACGGGTACGAGCTGGTCTCTGGCGCGGTACGAAACCACAAGCCGGAAATCATGTTCAAAGCCTTCGAAATTGCAGGCTACGGCAAGGAAGAAGTTGAAAAGCGCTTTGGTGCGCTTGTGAACGCCTTCCAATACGGCGCCCCTCCACACGCAGGCTGTGCGGCGGGTGTTGACCGTATCGTCATGCTGCTGGCAGATCAGCAGAACATCCGCGAAGTTGTGATGTTCCCAATGAACCAGCGCGCCGAAGATCAAATGATGAATGCGCCATCCGAGCCTCAAAGCGATCAGCTGATGGAACTTGGCCTGCGCGTGATCCCGCAAGACTGATCATCGCAGCACTGATTTTGAAGAAGGGGCCTCTCGCAGGCCCCTTTTTTGTGGCCAAACCTTAGGCCAAATCGGCAAGCCTTCGCTAAATTCTAAAAATGCACGCCAAAGCGAGGCAACCCGTCCCCAATCCGCTATACTAAGCAAAAGACCACAGGTGGCGTGATGTTTGACCCTGAAATTGCAGAAATCCGGTACGGCACAGGGCTGTCCAGCAGCGCCCGCGCGCCATCCTCTGTGCAGGCCATGCTTGATGGCCTCAGCAGCCCAGATCGCATGGCCGAACGGTTTCCCATCGAATCCTTCGACAGCTTCGCCCCCCGCGTGCGCCAATTCACACAAGCCCGCCGAGAGGCCCGCAAGCAAGCGGGCACCGAAGCCGGCAAAGCCGCCGACAAAACCCGCAAAAAAATCGCATCCGACGCGCGCGAGGCCTATGGCACCTTCTTTCGCAACACGCTTCTGCGCCGCATCCACACGGAAACCGGCCTACGCGAGCGGTTGGCCTTCTTCTGGGCAGATCACTTCACGGCTTATGCCAATAGCTCGATCATCAAATGGGCCACCTCGCCCTATATCGAAACCGCCATCCGCCCGCACATCGGCGGCACATTCGAAGACCTGCTGATATCCGCCGTCACCCATCCGTTGATGCTGAACTTCTTGGATCAAAACACCTCCGTTGGCCCAAACAGCGTCGCCGCCCAAAAAGCCAAGGCGCGGGGCAGGGTGAAAGGGCTCAACGAAAACCTCGCCCGAGAAGTTCTCGAACTGCACACCCTCGGCGTGAACGGGCCCTACACCCAAGACGACGTGCGCAATCTGGCAGAGCTGTTTGCAGGTCTCGGCTACACCAACAAAGGTGTCTTCCGCTTTGTCAAAAACAATGGGGAACCTGGGGCAGAAACCATTCTGGGCAAATCCTACGGCGGCAAAACCCCAGCCTTGCAAGATATCCACGACGCCCTGCGCGATCTGGCCCGCCACCCATCCACAGCGCAGCACATCGCCGAAAAACTCGCGCGGCATTTCGTGTCTGACACGCCAGATCCTGCATTGGTTAACGCGATGGCATCTGCCTACCAAGACACAAATGGCGATCTGGTGGCCGTCTATGACGCGATGCTCAGCCACCCATCTGCGTGGCAAACAGAGGCGGAAAACATCAAGCAACCGATTGATTTCATGGCCACAACCCTGCGCGCGCTAGAGATTGATCAAGCCTATCTGATGCGCAGTAAAACCCGCGAATTGCGCAACCTGCTCTATGCGCCCCTGCAAGTGATGGGCCAATCATGGGAAAAACCCATCGGCCCAGATGGCTGGCCCGAAGAGAACACCCATTGGGCCACGCCCCAATTCATGGCCGCCCGCCTGCAATGGGCACTGGCCGTCCCGCAAGCGCTGCGGCGCACGTTACCAGACCCGCGAGACTTCGCGCGCGCAGCGCTCGGCAATCGTCTCACGCCCGAGGTCCGTTTCGCCGCGGAAGCCGCAGAGAACCGTTGGGAAGGCATCGCGCTTGTGCTGTCCTCCCCCGCGTTTCAACGCCAATAGGAGCCTGCCATGAGCCGATCAAACCTCTCACGCCGCAGCTTCCTTTCGAAATCCGCTGTGCTTGGCTGCTCTGCCGCAGCCAGCCCTTTGCTCACGCCAGTGTCTTTGGCGTCTGCCCCCGGCGAGCGCCGTCTTGTCGTGATCATCCTGCGCGGCGCGATGGACGGCATCGATGTGCTGCGCCCTTGGGGTGATGCGGATTACGCCGCCCTGCGCCCCACCTTGGCAGACAGCCAACAAAACACTCTACAACTCACCGATTTCCACGGGATGCACAGCGGCTTGAAAGACCTGATGCCGCTTTGGAAAAACGGGGAACTTGGCTTTGTGCAAGCAACCTCGACCCCATACCGTGACAAACGCAGCCACTTTGATGGCCAAGACCTGCTCGAGGCAGGCACCGCAGAACTCGCCCCCATGCGCGATCGCACGGGCTGGCTGAACCGCATGTTGCCGCATCTTCAAGGCGCCCAAGAACGCACGGCCTTTGCCATTGGCCGCGAAGACATGCTGGTGCTGGCAGGGCAATCCGATGTCTCCAACTGGTCGCCGGATGTGGATATCACGCTCACCCCTCAAGGGCTGCGCCTGCTCGAACTCACCCTGCAATCAGACCCGTTGATCGGCCCCGCCATGGCCGAGGCCATTGGCCTTGCCAGCCTCGATGGGGATTCCGTGGCCTTTGATTTGTCCGAAGGCGGCATGCGCGGCATGATGGAAGAAATGAGCGCCGATGCCAACGCCGCCCTCAAAGGGCGCAGCGATCACAAGATCGCCGATTTCACCGCCCAGCAACTTTTGCAAGACACGCGCATTGCGTCTTTTTCCATCTCCGGTTGGGACACCCACGCCAATCAGCATCGCAGCCTGAACCGCCCGTTGAAACAGCTTTCTGAAACCATCCTGCGCCTGCGCGACGGGCTTGGTGCGCGGGTTTGGCAGCAAACCACGGTTCTGTGCATGACAGAATTTGGCCGCACCGTGCGCGAAAACGGCTCTCGCGGCACAGATCACGGCACAGGCGGCACGATGATCATGGCAGGCGGCGCGATCAATGGCGGGCGCGTCTATGGCCAATGGCCGGGCCTTGATCCCAGCGCGCTCTATAAAGATCGCGATCTTATGCCCACCAGCGACGTGCGCGCATGGGCCGCTTGGGCGATGCACGATAGCTTTGGCATTGCGCAATCGGCACTGGAACGCGATGTCTTCCAAGGCCTTGATATGGGCAGCACGCCAAACTTGCTGCTTTAGATCACCTGCCGATGCGTCAATCGATCCTGCACCAATCCCGCCATGCGCTGCACCGTATGGGGCGCGTTCTCACTGATGACAGCCTCGGTGACAGTTTGCAGTGCCGTATCCCCCGCGCTTTGCGCAATGCTGGACAGAAACTGCGCCACATAGGCAATCGTCTGCGCGCTTTGATCATCGCCCAGAACATCTGCCGCATGGGCCAGATCATCCACATAGGCCATCGGATCCGGTGCAATCACATCATGCGACACAGCCCGCAACCCGTTAGGTCGCCGATCCGCCGGCAGATGCGCCAATACTGCCGTTTGAAACGCGCTAAGCGAGGTAATCGGCTTGGCAATAAACCCATCCGCCCCCGCAGCCCGCGCCGCCCGCGCCAAATGCGTATCACCAGAGGTAGCCAAAATCACGGGCACCGGCGCCGCCGCCGTGGCCAGATCGCGGATCAATTCCACCCCTGATCCATCCGGCAGCCCCAAATCCACCACCGCCACCGCAGGGCGATACACTTTCAGATGCCGCCGCGCAGAGCTTAAACAATCCGCCCGCCGTATCCGCGCGCCGCTGCGCAAACAGATCAGCCGTAAAGCTTCGCTCGCAAAGCGGCTATCCTCCACCGCCAGCACCGTCAGCCCCAACAAAGGGCGACGCGCGGTCGGAGTATTGGCAGGGGTAAGGGCGGCAAATTCGTCCATGGCAACCTCGATCAAACGACAAAAAGGAAAGCGGCTGCAACGCCGCCGCTTGTGACGCAAGGTTAGACCTGCGAAACCTAACAGAAGCTTAACCAAGCGCCGCGCAATGCTTGTCACATCGCCGCTCGGTGCTCATAACAAGAGCGCTTAAAGACCAAACCACAGGAGAGCCAAATGATTGGCCGTCTAAACCATGTCGCCATCGCTGTGCCTGATCTACAGGCAGCTATGGCCCAGTATGAAACTGCCCTCGGCGCCAATGTCGGCGCGCCGCAAGATGAACCGGATCACGGTGTAACGGTTGTGTTCATCGAATTGCCAAACACAAAGATCGAACTGCTCTACCCGCTAGGCGATGACAGCCCGATCAACGGCTTTCTGGAAAAGAACCCTGCCGGCGGCATTCATCACATTTGCTACGAAGTCGAAGACATTCTTGCCGCACGCGATCACCTCAAAGAGACCGGCGCGCGTGTTCTTGGCAGCGGAGAGCCTAAAATCGGCGCCCACGGCAAACCGGTGCTTTTCCTGCATCCGAAAGATTTCAACGGCTGTCTGGTTGAACTCGAACAAGTTTGATCCAGTTCTTGTGTCGCAGCTAAGTGATGCGGCTGCCCCTTGCAGGGCGCCGCATTGGCCCTTATCCAAGGGCCAACACAGCAAAGGAATGCGCCATGTCCATCGTTTCAGGAATTGTTCTCTACGCCGTCGTTTGGGCGATGACCTTTCTCACGGTGATCCCGTTCCGTTTGCAAACCCAAGGTGACGTGGGCGAAGTGGTCCCAGGCACCCACGCAGGCGCACCAGCGCATCATCACCTTAAGAAAAAAGCGCTGATCACCACTGCCATTGCCGCAGTGATCTGGGGCATTCTGGCCTATATCATCCTAAACGGCGTGATCACGGTACGTGATTTTGACTGGATGAACCGCCTGCCGCCAATCGACGGCAGCGAGTCCTGATCCACTCACAAACGGTGATAAATATGCGTGAAGGTCGCCGCGCCTAGGATCGGCACCAGCAGGTTCACCAAGGGCACCGACAGCGGGATCGCCATCAAAATACCAGCGGCCCAAATCGTCACCGCATGTTTGCGGCGCAAATCCTTGGCGCCCTCACGCCCCACACGGCGCATCGCGGCCACTGTGAAATATTCGCGCCCCAGCAAGAACCCGTTCAGCCCCCAGAAAATCAGCGGCGCAAAGGGCGGCAAGGCCACATACAGCAGCAGCGCCAGAATATTGGCGACGATCAATATCCCCAAAAAGCTCAGCGTATCCATCACCGCTTCAGATAGAGGCAGGGCAGGCACATCCGGCAACTGCGGGTAATGCACATCCTCAACCGCATCGGCGACCTGATCCAAAAACATCGAAGTCATCGCACTGGCCACGGGCACCATCAGAAACACCGACAGCACCATCATCGCCAAGAAAGACCCTGCGCCAATCGCGCTGCCAATCCAATCGCGATCGCCAAACCAACTGGCCATCCAATCGGCCAAACCAATCCAGTTCAGAAAACCAACCAAACCCAGATAGGCCACAAACAACAGGCCAATCGTCAGCCCAAGCCCCAGAAACAAAACCTTCCGAAACCGAGGATCACCAATCTGGCCCAGCGCCGCAAAGAAACTCGTGAAAATTACGCCGAGCGCCATGTGACCTTCTCCGTCAAATCAGGACGCGGACGCTCCGGCGGTGCATTCTTTTCAGTCCCTAAGTGGATAATACCCGCCACGCGCTCATGCGCTTCAAGGCCCAAGCCTTGCTCAACAAAGCCACGATCATGCGACGCCCAGCCACTCAGCCAATTCGCGCCCCAGCCACTGGCCAAGGCCGCGTTCAGCAGCGCCAAACACACCGCACCGGCAGAATAGGTTTGTTCAATCACGGGGACTTTTTCAGCCTCAACAGGGCTTTCCACCACAACCACAGCCAAAGAGCTGGCATCAAACTGGCCGCGTCCCTTCTGGGTTTGCAGCTCATCCAAGCCCAAGTCTGTGGCGCGCGCTTCAGCCAAATCCGCCAAAGCCCCCATTGCGCCTCTTTCCAGCACAATCAAACGCCAAGGTTCTAGCTTGCCATGATCCGGCGTGCGCAAAGCGGCCGTCAGGATCACGTCGAGTTCGTCTTTAGAAGGAACAGGGGTGCTTAGCGTTTTGGCTGGGCGAGAACGACGGCTGAGCAAAAACTCTAAAGCCGCGGGATTTCGGTCAGGCATAGGGGACTCCGTTGTACCTTCCCCATGTCAGGGCTAAAGCGTCAAATTTCAACCGCTTTCCCACGCAAACCTGTCGATTTCCGCTATTCGTCCTCATCCCGAGCGATACGGTAAACCCCTTCCGGCAGATCCAAAGCCGCAGCCAGATCTTCCGCCTGCGCAATCGACAGGGTGATCTTCTGCATTCGATCGGTCCGAGGGTCCAATTGTTCGATGGTGATACAATCTTCAAAAAGATTGATCGCGATATCCTCTTGCAGATGGGCCGCGCCTTCATCCACCAGAGTGACGACTGTAGAGTCAAATTCGTGCTCGATACTGAACATAGGATCAGCCTAGCAAGCGAGCACGAAATCACAAGCCTTTGATGCGCTTGGCTAATCACATTCTCCAGCCGCCCGGCTTGCCCGGGCATCGCCCGACCTCCCCCAGGAGGGCGATTTTGCAAGGTTGCACCAAACACCACGTCGCGCTTGTTTCCCTTATATCGCGGGTTTCAATGGTGCTACGCCCTCCAGCTCGGTCGATGCCCTCATGTGGTTCGATCCCTCAAACTCTCGTGAAACTGGGCCTAACCCTATTGTAACCTTCAGCGTGCGATGCATGTTTAACCAAAAGCGCCTCTGGCGCGATCCAAGCAATCGAAAGCGAAACACCATGTGGCTGCGTAAACTTGCCCTGCTCGGAGGCCTTCTGGCCACACTCGCTGCCTGCGATGTGCCTGCGCCGGAACCACAATCACCTGCCTCTGCCGAAGAAATCGCCCGCAGCGACAGTTTCGGCAACATCGTCGAACGCCTCGCCCCCGTCGTGCAAGACACCTGCGAAGCCGCCGCCGTGGTCAGCAACTGCAAAATCCGTCTCTACGTGGCCGAAACGCCTGAAAAAGACATCAACGCCTTCCAATCAATTGATCGGTTCGGACGTCCCTTCGTGGTCATCACTCCACAGCTGATCGAAGCCGCCCAAAGCGAAGATGAAATCGCCTTGGTCTTGGCGCACGAAGCCGCCCACCACATCCTCGGCCATATCGATCAACAACAACAAGCGGCCATCGTTGGCGCCAAGCTTCTTGGCGAAGCCGCCGCCGCCGAAGGTGCCAGCGCGACTGAAGTCCGCGAAGCCCGCCGCATCGGGGCCTTTGTGGGCTCCCGCACCTTCTCACAAGAATTCGAACTCGAAGCAGATGCATTGGGCGCGCTGATGCTGCAAGACGCAGGGTTTGATGCCCTCAACGGTGCAAAATTCTACGACCGCATCCCTGATCCTGGAAACCACGCGCTCAACACACACCCCGCCAACGCCGATCGCCGCGCCATCGTGCGCGACGCGCTGCGCAATGGGGCTTTGCCCAGCTCCTGACTGGCGCTCCACCCCACCTCTCGCTACAACAGCCCTAACGCCGCGCAAACACCGCACGCTCAATAGGGGAGATCGCCATGAACCGCTTTGCCAAACTCGCCGCCACCACCGGCGCACTCGCACTGCTCACCGCTTGTGTCACCCCAACCGAGCCGACCACAAGCGCCCCGCAAACCGTGCCCACAACGCAATCCACAGGCAGTGGCGTTTCCGTCAGCCGCTACAACCGCGTCGTCGCCCGCATGGAACCCATCGCCGAAACCATCTGCCGCAACCGCGTGCGCACAGGCGTGAATTGCGACTTCAAAATCGTTCTGGATCCAGACCCAAACAAACCCTCCAACGCCTACCAATCGCTGGAATCCAATGGCCGTCCGGTGCTGACCTTCACCCAAGCCATCCTGCAAGACATGCGCAACGACGACGAGGTCGCCTTCGTCCTCGGCCATGAAGCCGCCCACCACATCCAAGGCCACCTCGCCCAAGTCCGCGGAACCGCCACCATCGGCGCCATCGCAGGCGGTGCCATCGCGGTACTGCTCGGTGGGGGGCAAGCAGCCGTCGACATCGGCAGCAACCTCGGCGGCTCCGTCGGAGCCCGCGCCTATTCCAAAGACCACGAACTCGAAGCCGACGCCATCGGCGCCCGCATCGCCCACGACTCCGGCTACAACGCCCTGCGCGGCGCGGAATTCTTCAACCGCATCCCCGATCCGGGCGACCGCTTCCTCGGCTCTCACCCCCCCAACGCAGAACGCATCGCCACCGTCCGCCGCGCCGTGGCCAGCTTCTAAAAGCCCATGCCAGAGCTTCGCCAAATCCTAAACGTGGTCACAGACCGCGGCAGCAAATACGCGGTCACCGGCTGCCCCGTGACAGACCGCGCCAGCGTGGATGCCGCCCTCAAACAGCTCAAACGCGACAAGAAATTCGCCAAAGCCACCCACAACACATGGGCTATGCTGGCGGCAGACGGCACCCCGCTAAAGGGAGACGACGGCGAAAGCGGCGCCGGCATGGTGATCGTGCGCATGCTCGAACGCGCCGAGCTATACGACCACCTGATCATCGTCACCCGCTGGTATGGCGGCAAACATCTGGGCGGAGACCGCTTCCGCCGCGTCCAAGACTGCGTCAACGCCTACCTCGACGCCCTGTAGGGTGGGGTTCCACCCCACCAATCGCGCCGAACCGTAGGGTGTGCATTTATGCGCACCGCCCCAACCAAACATACGTAGGCCAGGCGTCTGCCCGGCAAACCCCGCGCCCCTAAAATCACCGCAACCGAAACCGCTGCCGCAACCCAAGGCCAAGAAAGAATAAAAACACAAACCCCGCGATGGTCTGCACCCCTGCAATAAACTGCATCCACATGGGCAGGCCTTGCAGATACTCAAACCCAAACACACTGCGCTGAAACCCAAAAATCTTGAACATATTCGCAAAGGTGAGCGAGAACGGTTCGACAAAGCGCCAGTCGTTATCAAGGCTGATGTCCTGCGTCGCAAAGCCGGCCAGAAGCATCATGGCCGTGACAAGGCCAACGCCCAAAAGGCAACAAAGGGGACGGGCGATCGAATGACCATAATCCGACACCAACCAAAAAAACTTGTACGGTAAGTTCTGCAAAACACTCCCTGTCTTCCCCGCAAATTCCATCTCACGCCGAAAAAAGAAATGCTCATCCTCAGGCAGCCCCTGTTTCCCCAAAAGATGCCGGATGATCCCACAAGCTTCCCGCGCTTCTTTGGCGCTTTGGCTGGTCTCTTTCGGCCAAAAATCGACACCCGGCGTGAAGCTTGTTTTGTCATGAAAAAGTGTGCCCGTTAGATCGGGGTAAGTGTGCAGAAACACGGCATCGCGAAAGCTGGTGGGTTTTTCAAATTGGCTATCAGCGAAGTCAACTTTGAAAATTGTCTCGCTATCCTGTCGCCCAAACTGGGTTTTCACAAACTTCGCAAATCCGTTGAAAGTGGCGAGTGAGAAGACGGCAACTGTGTTGAAATTGGAGTTGCTGAAGTATGCATCAACGCTGAAGTTGGCGTTGCGAAACACGGCATCTTCACTGAAGGTTGCGTTGTGGAAGAAGGCAACTGAGTTGTAGGTGGTGTTTTGGAAGTAAGCATCTGCACTGAAGGTTACGTTGTGGAAGAAGGCAACTGCGTTAAATGTGGCGTTGCTTACGTTGACGTCTGCGTTGAAAATAGCGTCGCTGAAGTCGGCATCGGCGCTGAAGGTGGCGTTGTGGAAGGAGGCATCTTCACTGAAGATGGCATTCCGGAAGTAAGCATCTGAATTGAAAGTTGCGTTGTTGAAATCTACATCAGCGTTGAAAGTGGCTTTGCGAAAGTAAGCAAATGACGGAAACACGCACCCCGTGAATACTATTGAATTAAGGGTGTGGATGCCCATGAAACTAATGATTTCCGTTGGCGAAGGCAATTCCGGCACGGAAAAGTGGTCGTCATTCCGTCGCCGCATTTCTTGGCTGTATCGCTGATTAATCTCAACCTGCATCTTTCGCCAAGATTGAAGCTCACTCAGGTCTACGCGTGAACTATGCGCGGCTTTAGCCTGTCCATCTTCACTCAGCGCCTGCCCAGCCCAAGCGTTCCACGCCCGCCGGTTCTTCTCGTGAAGCTCTTCGTCGATCTCATCCCCATCCTGCTCCCCATGCAGTGTCATCAACACATACCAAGGGTTCTCATTTGCGGGCTTCAACTCACGCTCGTCCATCAATCCATCTCGTCATAAAAATCTCTTCCGCTCACTCTACCGCCCGCCGAACACAAAACAACCATCTCCCCCCATTCCCAAACCCCGCCAAACCCGCTACACCGCGCCTATGTCTCAGCCAGCGAACCCGCCCAGCCTTCGACCCGATCTTGCCAACGCCAAGGTCCAATCCGACATCCGCCAAGGCCAGCCGAACATCGGCATGGTCTCTTTGGGCTGCCCAAAGGCGCTGGTGGATAGCGAACGCATCCTCACCCGCCTGCGTGCCGAGGGCTATGGCATTTCCCCCGAGTACCAAGGGGCCGACGCGGTCATCGTGAACACCTGCGGCTTTCTGGACAGCGCCAAGGCCGAAAGCCTCGACGCCATTGGCGAGGCGCTGAAGGAGAACGGCAAGGTCATCGTCACCGGCTGTTTGGGTGCAGAGCCGGATTACATTCGCGAGCATCACCCCAAGATTTTGGCCGTCACAGGCCCGCACCAATATGAACAGGTGCTGGACGCCGTGCATTCTGCCGTGCCGCCGTCGCCTGACCCCTTCGTCGATCTGCTGCCCGCCACCGGCGTGCAACTGACCCCGCGCCATTTCAGCTATCTGAAGATTTCCGAGGGCTGTAACCACAAGTGCAAATTCTGCGTCATCCCAGACATGCGCGGCAAACTCGCCAGCCGTCCGGCCCACGCGGTGTTGCGCGAGGCGGAAAAGTTGAAAGAGGCCGGTGTCAAAGAGCTGCTGGTGATTTCACAAGACACCTCGGCTTACGGTTTGGACCGCAAATACTCCATGCATCCGTGGAAAGACGGCGAGGTGCGCAGCCACATCACCGATCTCGCGCGCGAGCTTGGCAAATTGGGCGGCGCGGATGATCTGTGGGTTCGCTTGCATTACGTCTACCCTTACCCGCACGTGCGCGACCTGATTCCGCTGATGGTCGAAGGGCTGATCCTGCCTTATCTGGATATCCCGTTCCAGCACAGCCACCCGGATACGCTGAAACGCATGGCGCGTCCGGCGCATACGGCCAAAACGCTCGACGAAATCGCACGCTGGCGCAGCGATTGCCCAGACATCACCCTGCGCTCCACCTTCATCGTGGGCTATCCGGGTGAGACAGAGGCCGAATTCCAACACCTTCTGGATTGGATGGATGAGGCCCAGCTCGATCGTGTGGGCTGCTTCCAATATGAAAACGTCGAGGGCGCACGGTCCAACGATCTGCCCGATCACGTGCCTGCTGAGGTAAAGCAAGAGCGTTGGGAGCGTTTCATGGAAAAGGCACAGGCCATTTCCGAGGCAAAACTCGCTTCGAAGGTTGGCACCATCCAGCAAGTCATCGTCGACGATATCGACGAAGACGGCATCGCCACCTGCCGCACCAAGGCCGACGCACCAGAGATCGATGGCAACTTGTTCATCGACGAAGGCACAGAAGGTTTGAAGGTCGGTGACTTGGTAAATGTCGAAGTAGACGAAGCGGGCGAATATGATCTTTGGGGGCAATTGACGTCTCAGCGTTGAGCCTGTGGCCTAAGCCAGCCCATTTCGGGCAGAGTCTTCAGCCCCATTTTACGCGCCCTTTGCCTTCTGTCTCTGGGCCCCGCCAATCAAAAAAGCGATCTCAGGGCCATCGAGGCCCTTCTTTCGCTGTCCGGCTTGCGCCGGGGCGCGTCTTCGTAAGCTTTCGCCCAACCAATCACGCGCGCAAGGCCGCCAGCCCAAAACGTCTCATTCCAATGCCGCTTCCGGACATCCATTGATCTCTACCAAAGCCTTGCGCCACGCAGCTTCTGGGTCGAAATCTTCTACCTTCCAATCCTCCTCATGTTTGCGCGGAACGATGCCGCGCCAAATCATATAGTCGGGCCGGTATTCAGGTGGGCCCGCCACGAACACCCCGCGGCAGGTCTCTGCCAAAAAGGGGCTTTCCGGATCGCGCAAATCTGCGATCACCTCTTTCAAGGCGTTGATGGTTTGGAAGCTGTAGCCCGAGAACACCCAGCCATGTAATTCCTGCACCGCCACATGCGCGCTTTCGTCTTTCACGCGTTGCTGATCAAACAACGCAACATTGGAATACGCCCAAAAGGTTTGGATTGCGTTAACATGCGCCCCCTCATCCACGCAGGCCCGCACAATGCCGGCCAATTCACGCGCGGTCTGCTCTTTTCGCAAATCCGCCAATGCCTGACATTGCGGTTCTGTACTTTGCGTTCGGAAAAGCAGCGTCTGATCCTGCGCCATCGCGCTATCAGCGGCCAAAAACACGGCGCCAAGGAAAAGGCCGGTTGGGATGTGTTTGAGCATCGATACCTCCATTTCGATGCCCCAACTTACGCGCTCGATGGCTCACGCCCGAATCACAAAGCCGCAAGGTGGCAATTCATCGCCTGAAATGTACCAATTGTCACCTTTTTCAAAGATTAACTCACCACACGTTGCTTGCCGAAAGGTTGAAGTGGTGCGCTTCAAGGCGTACCTCTTAAGTAACGTTTTCAACAAAGGTTCCAGCCATGCGTGTGGTCAAAATTCTACTGAGTGTCATTGTTATTCTTGTTCTGTCCCTTGTCGGATTGGTGCTGTTCTTGCCAGGCGAGAAGATCGCCAAAATTGCCGCGGATCAGGTGAAAGCCCAAACGGGTCGCACCCTGACGTTTGATGGAAAAGTTAATTTCAGCTTCTTCCCAACGCTTGGTGTGACGACGGAAAGCATTGCCTTGTCCAATGCAGATTGGTCTGAAAATGGGCCTATGTTTACCGCTGAAGGCGCAAAGATCGGCGTCGATG
This sequence comes from uncultured Paracoccaceae bacterium, assembly GCA_947499725.1. Lineage (GTDB taxonomy): Bacteria > Pseudomonadota > Alphaproteobacteria > Rhodobacterales > Rhodobacteraceae > Cognatishimia. The sequence goes on from CANMPK010000004.1 coordinate 112,331, forward strand.
CCATGGCACTGATTGGTGGTGATGTGATGGTGAAAGACATCACTCTCACAGCGCCTAACATCCTGTTAGAAAAGGATAGTGCAGGACAAGCGAACTGGGATCTTTTGCCAACTTCTGAAACCGAAGACGCCGCAACAGAGGAAGTCAGCGAAGCACGCGTGATTACGCTGGATCAGCTTAAGGTCACGAATGCCTCCGTACGCTATTTAGATGCTGCGGTTCAGGATATCACCGTTAACGATTTGACCGCTGAATTGGACTGGGGCAGCGACGATGCCTCGCTGGATGTGTCTGTGAAATTGGCGGATGAGCCGATTGAGTTGTCTGCTGATGTGGGTGATCTCAATGGATTAATTGCAGGCGAAATCACAACTGTTGCCCTCACAGTGAAGGCCGCTGGAAACGAAGCCGGTTTCGAAGGTCGCGCCTCCATCGCGCCAGAGGTCGATGGCGTGGCGACAGCTAACATGCCAAGCCCAGGTGCGTTTCTCGCAGCGTTGGGGCAAGCGCCAAGCGACATTCCCGGTGTGGATTTTTCAGGCAACGTAACCCTTACCAAAGAGTCCTTGCTGAGCCTGCGTGGTAGTGAAATTTCCATATTGGGCAATCAGTTAGCTGCGGACGCAGACATCCAATTGGCCGAGAAACCTTATGTGACAGCCAGTGTCTCTGCCGGAGATTTGGATCTGACCACATTTTTGGGTGGCGCAGACAGTGGCGCAGAAACGACCTCGAGCGCAGATTGGTCAAGCGACCCAATCGACGCCAGCGCGTTGGGCCTGTTCGATGGATCTATCGCGCTGAGCGCCAACTCGATCAACACTGGCAGCCTGCAATTTGGGGTTTCTCGTCTAAAGATAGACGTGGAAAACAGCCGCGCAGTCGCGACTTTGCAAGAATTAAATGGCTATGACGGCACTGTGACAGGGCAATTTGTGGCAAACAATCGCAGTGGCTTGTCTGTCGCGGGGCAGATGTCACTGGCTGGTCTGGCAATGAATGGATTGCTTGTGGACTTAATCGAAGTTGATCGTTTTACCGGTAATGCTGATGCTCAAATTAGCTTTCTGGGGTCTGGTAACAGCTTGAATGCAATCATGAATTCCTTGAAAGGGGATGGCAACCTTGAGGTGGGGCAAGGCACGATTTCGGGAATTGATCTGGATAAACTGTTCCGTGGCTCTAGCCTCGGAGGCACTACGGTTTTCGATAGTATGACTGCCAGCTGGACCATCACTGGCGGCGTTTTGGACAACCAAGATTTGTTGATGGATTTGCCAAGTGTTCAGGCTGCTGGTGCCGGTACTATTGGTTTGGGTGCGCAGAGTATTGATTATACGTTTACGCCTCAAATTAAGAACGACGCGGGTGACGGTCTTGCGATTCCGGTTCGCGTACAAGGCCCTTGGTCTTCCCCGAAGATTTGGCCGGATGTCGAGGCCGCCGTGAATCAGAACTTGGCTGAAGAAAAAGAAGCGCTGCAAGAAAAGGCGAAAGAAGCTGTTGCCGAAAAGCTGGGTGTTACCACAGAAGAAGGTCAGTCGATCGAAGATGCGGTAGAGCAAAAGATCGAAGAAGAAGTCAAAAACAAGTTGTTAAACTTGCTTGGCGGAAACTAAGTTTTTCTTAGGCAAAACAAACAAAAAACCCGGCTCAATGGCCGGGTTTTTATTGAATAATTATTCTGTTTAGCGGCGGCGATCGCGGCGCGAAGACATTGGCTGGAAGGCCACGCCAACATGAGCCTCGCAATAAGGTTTTCCGGCTTGAGTTGGCAGGCCGCAGAACCAGAAATGCTCTGTCGCTGGATCGCCCACTGGCCACTTGCACGTACGCTCTGTCAGCTCCATCAAAGTCAGCTTTTTCGCTTTCTTTTCAATCTCATTCACCTTGGCCAGCGCTTCTGGGCTGATCTCGTTGGCGGATGGCTGCGGCGGCAACGGCTGACCCGCAGGGATGATCGCCTTACGGTTCGATGGCGAGTTCGCAGGACGTGGTGGAACTGCAGGCTCGGTCTTCATTTCTGGGACCGGCTTCGCCTTTGGTTCGGCCTTTGCTTTTGGCGCCGCCTTTGGCTTTGCCTCGGCTTTTGGTTTGGAATCCGCTTTCGCGCCACCAGAGCCCGCACGGTTTGATAGGCCCAAACGGTGTACCTTACCAATCACAGCGTTGCGGGTGACACCGCCCAGCTCTTTTGCGATCTGGCTTGCAGATTGGCCTTCGCCCCACATTTTCTTCAGCAGCTCTACGCGCTCATCAGTCCAGGACATGCACACTTCCTTGGCATAAAGAAGCGGCCCCAATTGGACCGCCTCGTAATTTCTTGGTCAGGGGCCTATTTTAATCACCCCATCGTGAGTTACAAGGCGCTGAATCACTTCTTAGGGGCAAGGTTGCCATGAAACCGCAGGAAATTGGTGTACGACGCTTTGGTCGCGTGAACGGTTTGGGCCTGATGACACTGGCAAAACGCGAAATTGCACGGTTTTCAAGCGTTTGGACACAGACGCTTTTGGCGCCATTGGTCACCGCGGGTTTATTCCTTTTGATTTTTAACATCGCAATCGGACCGCGCCGTGGCGATGTGATGGGCGTTCCGTTTATCGAATTCCTCGCTCCTGGCATTTTGACCATGACAGTGATTCAAAATGCCTTTGCCAATACATCTTCCTCGATGGTGATCTCGAAGGTGCAGGGCAATATTGTGGATACGTTGATGCCTCCGCTGTCACCGATAGAGATGGTGTTGGGGTATTTGGCAGGTGGGGTTGCGCGTGGCGTCTTTGTGGCTTGCGGTATTTCCTTAGGACTGTTCGTGTTCCTGGGCCACAGCATCGCGCATCCTTTTGTGGTTTTGCTCTTCGTCATTTTGGGCAGCGCGCTGCTTGGCGCGATTGGCTTGGTGGCTGGGATTTTTGCCAATAAGTTTGACCAGATGGCGGCCATCACCAACTTCATCGTCACGCCTCTGGCCTTTCTGTCTGGCACCTTCTATTCGGTCACAGCTCTGCCGCCTGTATTGCGCGAGATTTCCGCGTTTAACCCGATCTTCTATCTCATCGATGGCGCGCGCTTTGGGTTTTTGGGCGTGTCTGACGCCAATCCTTGGTTTGGGTTTGTGGTGGTGCTGATGACGTTTCTGGGTGTGTCTTCCATCGCTTGGTGGCTGCTGCGCACGGGATACCGTTTGAAGCCTTGAAGCGCGGCAAGCAAATTTAGGTTTGCCAAATGCGATAAAGCTGCCTAAAGACGGCCTTATGAAAACACTTGCATCTCATATCCAAGAACGACGTCTACGACGTTGATGCACAGGCCCAATGGGTGACCTGACTGTTTTCTGTTGCGGTAAGCACAGCAATTTTCTCAAAAATACGCGGATGCACCGCTTCTTCTTCTTCCATTATTGACACCTTCTTCCTGCTGTTGCAGGCCAAGGGCTTAACTATAAGGACAGGACTATGATCCCCTCAGTACTACCGACCTACAATCGGGCGCCGCTTTCATTTGTGAAAGGCGAAGGCAGCTGGTTAGTGGAAGCCGGTGGCCGACGTATGTTGGACCTGGGGGCGGGCATTGCCGTGAATGTTCTGGGGCATGCGAACCCAGATCTGGTGCAAGCCCTGACCGATCAGGCCAATGCGGTTTGGCATGTGTCCAACCTGTATAATATCCCGCAGCAACAGAAACTGGCGGATCTGCTGGTCGACAACAGCTTCGCCGATACTGTGTTCTTCACGAACTCTGGCACGGAAAGCTGCGAGCTGGCTGTGAAGATGGCGCGGAAGTATTGGTTCGAAAAAGGTCAGCCAGAAAAGACTGACATTATCGCCTTTGATGGCGCGTTCCATGGGCGTTCTGCGGCTGGTATTGCTGCAGCGGGTACTGAGAAGATGATTGGTGGTTTCGGCCCTGTTCTCGGCGGGTTCTCCCAATTACCTTGGGGAGATCTTGAGGCTTTGGAAACTGCGATCACAGAAACGACCGGCGCGATTTTGCTAGAGCCTGTGCAGGGTGAAGGCGGCATTCGCCCGCTGCCGGATGCTGATCTGAAAGCGATCCGCGCTTTGTGTGATGCTAAGAATGTTTTGCTGATTTTGGATGAGGTCCAGTGCGGCGTTGGCCGGACAGGTAAACTGTTTGCACATGAATGGGCAGGGATCACGCCTGACATCATGATGGTCGCCAAAGGCATCGGCGGCGGCTTCCCTTTGGGTGCAGTTCTGGCCACTCAGGACGCGGCCAGCGGCATGGTTGCCGGCACACACGGGTCCACTTATGGCGGCAATCCTCTGGCATGCGCCGTGGGTGCGAAGGTCATGGAAATCGTCGCAGATGAGGCCTTTCTAGGCGATGTCAGCCGCAAAGCAGGCGCGTTGCGTCAGAAGCTAGAAGGCTTGGTTGCGGATCACCCCGAGGTGTTTGAGTGCGTGCGCGGCACTGGCTTGATGATTGGCCTGAAATGCAAAGCGCCGCAGATGGATGTGTTGCAGGCGGCTTATGATGCGGATGTCATCACCATCCCCGCAGCTGATAGTGTGATCCGTTTGCTGCCAGCCCTGAACATCACTGATGAAGACATTAACGAAGCTCTAGCGCGTTTGGATCAAGCCGCCAAAGCTGTTGAAGCCAATTTGCAGGATTAAGCACGATGAAGCACTTTCTGGATATTCACAAAACAGATGCCGCTGAATTGCGCGGTATCATTGATCAAGCCAAGGCGATGAAAGACGCGCGCGCAGGCCTGCCAAAAGGCACGCCTGATGCGGGCAAGCCTTTGGAAAACCAAATGGTAGCGTTGATTTTTGAAAAGCCATCCACGCGGACACGCGTTTCTTTTGATGTGGGCGTGCGTCAGATGGGCGGGCAAACGATGGTTCTGTCTGGCAGCGAAATGCAGCTTGGCCATGGCGAAACCATCGCTGATACGGCACGCGTGCTTAGTCGCTATGTTGATCTGATCATGATCCGTACTTTTGCCGAACGCACCCTTTTGGAACTGGCAGAATATGCCTCTGTTCCAGTGATCAACGGTCTGACAGATCGCACGCACCCTTGCCAAATCATGGCTGATATTCTGACCTATGAAGAACATCGCGGCTCTATCGCGGGCAAAAAGGTGCTTTGGGCAGGTGATGGCAATAATGTTTTTGCCAGCTTTGCCCATGCCGCAGGCGAGTTCGGTTTTGATCTGACCTTCACAGGCCCAGCAGAGCTAGATCCTGAGCAAGAGTTTATTGACCTTGCGCGGTCGAAAGGCAGCAATGTGGTTATCGAACGTGACCCAGTCAAAGCTGCAGAAGGTGCGGATTTGGTTGTGACAGATACTTGGGTGTCGATGCACGACAAAGATGCGGCGCGTCGCCACAATCTGCTGCGTCCGTATCAGGTGAATGACAACCTGATGAGCCAAGCCAAGGGCGATGCTTTGTTCATGCATTGCCTGCCTGCGCATCGTGAAGAAGAGGCGACGAACTCTGTGATGGATGGCCCGCATTCTGTGATCTTCGACGAGGCCGAGAACCGCCTGCATGCGCAAAAAGCCGTGATGCGCTGGTGCTTGGATAAGTAAGCCTGATCACAAACGACATCAGAAACGCCGTAGCCTAGCTGCGGCGTTTTGCTCTTAGGGTCGGGTCTGCCTGCGTTGGGTCTTCGGGCCACGGGTGTTTTGGATAACGCCCCCGCATGTCTTTGCGCACATCTGCGTAAGAGGTTTTCCAGAAGTTGGGGATATCCGTGGTTGTCTGGACAGGTCTTTGACCGGGCGACAAAAGGGTGACCTTCAAAGGCGTTTTGCCCACCATAGGATGCCGCGTTTGGCCAAACATTTCTTGCAGGCGCAGCGTGATTTCGGGCGCATCACCTGAATAGTCGATCGGGATTTTGCGATCCAATGGCGTTGTGAAATGCGCAGGCGCATGTTGATCCAGTAGTTGCATCTGCGGCCAGTCCAACATGGCGCGCAGCGCATCCAAAGTTTCAAATTTGCGCCATTGATCAGCGGTTTTCACGCCTGACAAATGCGGCAGCAGCCAGTCTTCAAGACCGTCCATCAAGGCATCCTCAGACATGTCTGGTAATGTGTGACCTGCTTCGCGCAACAAAGCCACGCGCGCAAGGAAACGCTTGCTCGCAGCCGAAAAAACAAACCCGATCTGGCGTACACCATCAAGCATGGCAGCGGCGATGCTCTCTGCTGGTGCATCTTTCCATTGGCGATCTTGCAAAGCCACGGCGCCGAGCAGCTCTTGCTGACGCGCTAAAACCTGATTGTCTCTTTTTGACCAAATGCAACGATCCTGCCATCTGATCTGATCGTCAAAGATCTCGCGCAGCTCACCTTCGCTGATTTGGATCGCCTGACGAATACGCGCATCACGCGGGTTGCCATCAAGGTCGGTCGCGATGATCAAACGCGCTGCGGCCAAGGGATCGTCATCCGCCAAATAGGCTCCCTTGCCGCCAGATAGGACAAATCGCGGGGCATCGCCTTTGCGATGCAACCCAACGCGATCAGGGTAGGCCAAAGCGGCCATTTGCGCCGCAGTCAGGGCAGGGCGGTCCTGAGCAAGTTTGCTTAGCCGTTTCGCTTCGCTTTGCAATGTGCTGACGGCTTGGCGACTGAATTGATAGGGTCGTCGTTGCGCGAAGGCTTTAGGATCGTTCAGGGCTTCTAACCGCAGTGTCAGATCACTTGGCGCGCCACGTGACAGAGGATCGCGCGCAGCCAGCAAGGCCGCGAGCGGGGCCGCTTGCTTGCCTCCAACCGCCAACATATGCGCCAAACGTGGATGCAAAGGCAGTTTCGCGATGGTTTTGCCATGATCGGTAATGCGGCCGTTGCCATCAATTGCTCCAAGCAGATCTAGCAAGCGTGTGGCTTCGGCAAAGGTGCCTTCCGGAGGGGGGGTGAGCAACGGCAGGTCGCTTGGTTGCGCGCCCCATAGGGCCAGTTCCATGGCCAACCCGGCAAGATCTGCTGATTCAATCTCGGCTGGAGGGAAGGCCAGCAGGCTGCCTTCCTCGCCTTTGGTCCATAGACGATAGCAAATCCCTTCGCTGACGCGGCCAGCGCGGCCTTGGCGCTGTGTGGCCTCAGCGCGGCTGACGCGCTCGGTCACAAGGCGCGACATGCCAGAGCTCGGATCAAACCGCGCACGCCTTGCACGGCCCGCATCCACAACCACGCGAATGTCTTGAATCGTAAGGGAAGTTTCAGCGATCGAGGTCGCAAGAACGATTTTGCGCCCTTCTTTGGCGGGCTGAATGGCCGCGCGCTGGGCTTTGAAATCCATAGCACCAAACAGCGTATGCACGTGGCAATCGCTGGGCAGGCCGCCAAGTTTGCCAGCCGTGCGGCGGATTTCGCCTTCGCCGGGCAAGAACACCAGAACACCGCCTTCGGTTTCCGAGACAGCTTGCTTGATCAATGCGGCTGTCGCGTCTTCTAAGCGCGTGTCTTTACCAACGGGTCGATCAAGCCAACGCGTTTCCACCGGAAAACTGCGCCCTTCGGATGTGATCACTGGCACATCGCCCATCAGGGCGGCCACTGGTTCGGCATCCAAAGTGGCGGACATGGCCAGCAAGATCAGATCATCGCGCAGGGCAGAGGCGACTTCGAGGCACAGGGCCAAACCAAGATCAGCATTTAGAGAACGCTCGTGAAATTCATCGAAGATCACCGCTCCGATGCCGGAGAGCTCTGGGTCGGATTGGATCATCCGCGTTAGGATGCCTTCGGTGACCACTTCGATTTTTGTGTCTTTAGACGCTTTGCTTTCGCCACGCACCCGATAACCCACCGTTTTGCCAATGGGCTCGTCTAGTGTTTGCGCCATTCGTTCCGCCGCCGCGCGGGCTGCAAGACGGCGGGGTTCCAACATGAGGATTTTACCTGCGCCCAGGCCTGCTTCGAGCATGGCCAAAGGCACGATTGTGGTTTTACCTGCGCCAGGCGGTGCTTGGAGCACAGCGCGGCCGCTGTCTTTCAGAGCCTCTAATAGGGCAGGTAACGCGTCATGAATGGGCAAAGTCGTCATAGTCAGGGTTATCGTGCAAGCGCTCTGCTTGGTAAAGTGCAATCCCATAAGCCCAATTTAGCGTCGTAACGTCTAGGCGGCTTTGCGGTGAAGAAGGGTAGACAAAACCCAGCCACAACGGGCATCTATCGACCAACGGGTGAGAGGAAAGAGCCGCATATGGACATCGCAGAGCTTCGCGAGAAAATTCTAAAGCAAGATCGTCGCGCCTTGGCGCGCGCGATAACGCTGGTGGAAAGCGGGAGGGCAGATCATCGTCAAATGGCGTCTGATCTACTAGAAAGCCTGCGCTCAGAGACATCGCAAGCGATGCGCATTGGCCTGTCAGGCACGCCGGGCGTTGGCAAATCTACCTTTATTGAAAGCTTTGGCATGTACCTGACGGGGCAGGGCAAGCGAGTCGCTGTCTTGGCGGTGGATCCGTCTTCTGCGCGGACGGGTGGGTCGATCCTTGGCGATAAAACGCGGATGGAACGCCTTTCACGAGACAAAAATGCCTTTATCCGCCCCTCACCAAGCCAAACCCACTTGGGTGGCGTTGCGCGGCGGACACGTGAAGCCGTGGCTTTGTGCGAAGCTGCGGGGTTTGATATCATCCTGATTGAAACCGTAGGCGTCGGCCAATCTGAAACAGTTGTTTCAGAGATGTCTGATCTTTTCTTGCTATTGCTGGCCCCCGCGGGCGGGGATGAGTTGCAAGGTGTGAAACGCGGCATCATGGAGATCGCCGATCTGATCCTTGTGAACAAAGCCGATGGAGACCTGAAAGCGACAGCCACACGCACATGTGCCGATTATGCAGGGGCCTTGCGGCTGCTGCGCAAACGTCCGCAGGATCCGCGAGAGTTCCCAAAGGCGATGACTGTGTCGGCACTGGAAGAACACGGGTTAGAAAAGGCGTGGTCCGAGATGTGTACCTTGTCTGATTGGCGTAAGGCAGAAGGTCATTGGGATACGCGCCGTGCAAGCCAAGCGCAGTTTTGGTTTCATGAAGAACTGCGCCAAGGGGTTTTGGTGCAATTGGAAACCGCTCAGGCTCAAGCGGAAATTCAAGAAAATCTTGCGAAAGTCGCAACCCTGCAGATGGCACCGGAGCGAGCTGCCGCAGAGGTGTTATCGGCTTTGAATATTCAAACAAATCTCAAGACTCGCAAATAAATCGCGGAAACTGTAATTTCCGCACGGGGATTGTCATTTCCTTGTCGTGAATCACTTGACGTCCCCCAGATTCGGGCCTAAAGACGCCCAACGAATTTACGGGTGCGGCCCATGGCGGCACCCATTTGCTTTATCGGGGCAGCTATCCCCGTAGACCGTAAAACGAGGATGATGCTATGTCGCGCCGTTGCGAACTGACCGGAAAAGGCCCGATGACTGGCAATAATGTCAGCCACGCGAAAAACAGAACTCGTCGTCGCTTTCTGCCGAACTTGAACGACGTTACACTTCAGTCCGAGACCCTGGGTCGCGGTGTAAAGCTGCGCATCTCTGCGGCAGCTCTGCGCACTGTTGATCACCGCGGTGGTCTGGACGCGTTTCTTGCAAAAGCAAAAGACGTTGAGCTGTCTGATACAGCACTGAAAGTTAAAAAAGAAATCGCGAAAGCACAGGCAGCACAAGCCTAATTTCTTTTCTATTCACTGGACAGTGAACTTAGCCCCGCCTGACATTCAGGCGGGGCTGTTTCGTTTTGTCGCTTTCCATTCGGTCTGGAAGTGGGCAAGAAAGGTTGAATGACGACTCTGCGTTCATATCTTTGCGGCTTGCTTGCGCTGATCCTTGTTCTTACGGGGCAAAGCGTTGCAATGGCGCGCGGCATGCCATTGGCGGCTGGATTGATCGAGATATGTTCAGGCGGTCGTGCGATCATGATCATGGTCGACGAAAATGGCGAGCCAACCGGTGGCGCGCATATCTGCCCTGAGTTTACGCTAAACATCACAGACCCTGTTCCCGCGCAATCTGGCCCAAGTCGCCCGCAAAGCTTTGCGCCAGTCGCAGAGGTTCTAGAGGCCAATGTTGAAGACACTCAGCATCGTCAGCAATCGGGCTATGCAAGGGCGCCGCCTTCTTTCTCTTGATTTTCGACCTATCTAACATTTTGAAATCAGGAGACAGTTATGTCTATCAAATCCCTTTCGCTGGCGATCGCCGCTTCCCTTACCATTGTTGCGCCGGCATTTGCGGACAGCAAAATTATGATCCACGACGCTTACGCGCGTGTGGCCTCTAAAGCTGCGAAAGCAGGGGCCGCTTTCCTTGAAATTCACAATATGGGTGATGAAGACGATCGCCTTGTTTCGGTGGCGTCAGAAGTCTCAGTGCGTACAGAGCTACACACGCATGAAGATCAAGGCGATGGCGTTATGAAAATGCTGCATGTCGAAGACGGCTTTGAGATCAAAGCGGGTGAAACCCATGCTTTGGCGCGTGGTGGGGACCATGTGATGTTCATGGGGCTAAAGCAACCTTTGGGTCACGGTGATGTTGTGAATGTCACGCTGACCTTTGAAAAAGCGGGTGAGATCCTGCTGGAAATCCCTGTCGATCTAGAGCGCAAAGACGAGCATGGTGATCATCATCATGGTCATGACGCACACGGTAAAGCTGCTGAAAAAGAAGACGCGCACGCGCACCACTAAGGATGCCGCGGTAAAGGGCACGGTGTTGTCTTTTACCGCGCCAGTTCAGCCGTAACCCATTCTGGTACGATCTTGGTGGCTGGCCCAAAGTGCGTCTCAGAAAAGCGTGACGCCCCTGCTGAGGGTTCTAGATTCAATTCAATTGTATGGGCGCCAAAATGATCTGCCTCTGCCACGAAGTTCGCTGCGGGGTAGACTTCGCCAGAGGTTCCAATCGAGATGAATACATCTGCCTCTGCCAAGGCCGCGCCGATGCGTTCCATTCCATAGGGCATTTCGCCAAACCATACGATGTCAGGCCGTGTTTGCTGCGCACCACAGCTCGGGCACACCCCTTCGGGTGACATTTCCAAAGGTGCTGCCCAGCGATGATCACACTGGTGACACAGCGCCCCCTCTAAGAAACCATGCATATGCAAAACATTCTTGCTTCCGGCCTTTTCGTGCAGCCCGTCCACGTTCTGCGTCACGATAAGGACCGATCCTTTGTGTTCGGCCTCAAGCTTTGCCAAAGCGTGATGGGCGGCGTTTGGCGTGGCTTCGCGTGCCTGTGCGCGACGGGCATTGTAGAACTGATGCACCAGCTTCGGGTTGCGGGCAAAGGCCTCTGGCGTGGCGACATCTTCGATACGGTGCTGCGCCCATAACCCACCTTCATCGCGAAAGGTGCCAAGCCCACTTTCTGCAGATATGCCTGCGCCTGTTAGGATGACGATGTTGCTCATGGTGGGTCCTTTCGCGGCTAGCCTTCGGCGCAGGGTGGCTCTAGAAACAGACTGTGCAAGAAAGGGTCCTATCATGAAAGTCTTGTTTGTCTGCCTTGGCAATATTTGCCGCAGCCCGTCCGCAGAAGGCGTGTTTCGCACTATGTCAGATGCCGAGACGGACAGTGCTGGCACCTCTGGCTGGCATGTCGGGGATGCACCCTACGGCCCTATGCAAAAGGCAGCCAAAAATCGTGGATATGATCTATCCGATCTGCGTGCGCGTGCCTTTGTGGCGCAAGATTTTGACCGCTTTGATCTGATCATTGGGATGGATGATAGCAACTTGCAGAACATCGAAGCGCTGCGCCCAGTTGGCAATGAAACACCAGTGGTATGCTTCACAGATTACGCACCAAGCAGCGGCATGAGCGAGGTGCCTGACCCTTACTACACACGTGACTTTGATGGGGCGCTGGATCTTATCGAGGCCTGCGCGAAAGGGCTGCAAGCCGATATCGGCTAACTATTTAGTCGTGTCCAAGATCGTGAAAGCGCCATCGAGGAAAGGCAGTTGCTTCACAGCTGGGATCACCATCTTATCCTTAGCCAAACGCTTCACTGTCTGCGCAACCTCACGCGGGACGCTGTCCGTCCAATCGTGGCTGGCATAAAGCGAAATTTGACGTGAGAACGGCGCGAAGGGGAGCGGGTGGGCCGTGATCTGGTCGTGAAAACGCGTGGCGCGCATATAGCCAAGCGGGGTTGTGATCGCCCAACCAATACCGCGCGCGACGCTCGACATCAGCGCCAAGTGGCTGCCGATCTCGAAGCGATCTGAAAACTGTAATTTCAGCCGAGAAAGCTGCGCATCGATTTGGCGCGCGATCAATTGTTGTCGGTCGTATCGTAGGAACGGCAGGTCCTGCATCACGCGCTCTACGCCTGCTTGCGTCGGGGCATGTGAGGCGGGGGTAACCAAAACAAAAGGATCGCGGATCAAAGGGAATTCGATGACGCCGTCCATCACCTCACCTGTGCTCGCGGCAATACCGATGTGCAGGCGTTTTTCTTTGATCGCTTTTGTGATGTCCTGACTGCCGGCGGTGATCAGCTTGAAGCGACACTTGGTTAGGCTTTCTGCCAAGATGGTCACGAGGCGTGGTGTCAGGTCATTGTCAAAGTCATCGATCACCCCGATCGACAAAGTGCTGAGATGGGATAGATCCATCACCGTAAGTTCGGATTGGGCCACGCGAAGCTCTGATAAAACAGAGCGCGTGCGGGTCAAGAAGCTGCGGCCTGCTTGCGTCAATTGCATGGGGCGTTTGCTGTGGTCCATCAAATGAACGCCTAACGCAGTTTCCAAATTTTTAATTTGTTGGCTAACGGCGGGCTGGCTTAGTCCAGTGGACTCTGCGGCCAAAGCAATGGATCCTGTGGCCGCAAGTGCCTCAAAAACCTCAAGTCCACGTAAAGTTACGCCTTTGGTCAGCATTCCGCATTCTCCCGCTAGATTTGTCTTTTGTGAATGTAGACAGGGGAGCGGTCAATCAGAACTTCGCCGAAAGGTCAGGTGGGACTGTCGTTTGGATCAAACTGGACTTAGACGTGCTTGGTTTAGCTGCACTGAGATGTCGCGCTTTTGCTAAAGGCGGCATAACGGTCCCAAAACTTTTCATGTGCGCTGCTGTCGGATCGGCGCATCTTTTGCGCTTTTTCAGGATCTTTGAAAAATCTCGCTGCTGTCCGTTGCTCACTGCGAGACAGCGCGCGGTTTGCTACGGATTGAATGCAGTTACACAGGCTGCGCGATGCTGACTTTCGGTCCGCTTGAATGCATGCATTCGAAATGGGGCCTGCAACCGCAATTGTGTTGGTAAGGGGCATTAAAGAGAGCGCGAGTGCCAGTGCGGCTGCGTGTTTTACCATTGTGTCCCTCTGACTGCTTCGAATGGGCGTTTTGTTAAGGCTTAGTATGACGCAAAACTCTAAAACTTCAAAGAGCCGTATTGGGCTGAAAAGAAAGGGAAACTTCGTGAGTGGCGAAAATTTGCTTTTCGAGGCTTGCTGCAAGCCGGAAGAAAAATCAAATTTCCTTTAGGTTTTTTCGGTCTGGCGATTAGGCTGGGGTGAGGAGGAACCAGCATGCCAACAATTACACAAGGCGGTGCGCGCCAAACCGTTATCACAACATTCGAAGTTACGCCGGGGACCTGTCAGGACTTGGTCGATGCCTTGGGGAAAGCCTATGAGGAAGTCATATCGCTTCAAACCGGATTTATTGCGGCGGGCATCCATGTGAACGATGCGCAAACGCGTGTGGCCAATTATTCTCAGTGGACGCGCCGCGAAGACTTTCAAGCCATGCTGCGCACATCTGAAATGCGCGAGAGAACACGGGCCTTTAATGCGCTTTGCAAAACCTTCGAACCCGTCATGTATGATGTGGTTGATACTTTCTAAGCGACGTTTCAAAGGGCTGTCGGAAACCCGCAATGTATAATCATATCTTAATCCCTGTGTCTTTTGACGAAGATGACAGCGCTGAGACCTTGCTGGCCGCCGCGTCCGCGCTCACCGGGCCAGAGGGCGAAGTGTGCTTGCTGCATGTGATGGCGCCCATCCCGAAATATGCTTCAGACTATTTTCCCGAAGGGTATCAAGACAAAGCCAAGCGTGAGATTGAGCAAATGCTCTGCGATATCGCGTCGGGTCTTCCCGCCGCGCGTGGGAAGGTTGTTGAAGGAAATCCGGGGCGCCGCATTCTTGCGGTGGCCAAGGAAATAGGAGCGGACTGTATTGTCATCGCCGCGCATCGTTCTGGGGTTGCTGATGTTGTGCTTGGGCGAACGGCGGCTCATGTTGTGCGACAGGCCAGTTGTGCCGTGCATCTGGCCCGTGGTTAGGGGGCTGGGTTCAGGTAAGTATCCGCCAAGAATACAATCGCAAAGGTCATTGCGGGTAGGCAACACATCAACAGTGCGAATGGTTCATGCCGGACGCGCTTTGACATCCTCAAAGCTGGAACGAAGCAAAGCAGAAAGGCAATGATGCCTAGAAAGATGTACCCTTCCAAAGATTGAGAGGGTGCTGGCGTTTTGGACCGTAAATAGAGAAACACCATTGCCACGGACCACGCCAAAATCTGCAACGCGATAAGAAGATGTATGACAAGACGCAGTGCGGTCATGGGTGAATTCGTGGCTCAAGCTGAAGAAAGCGTATTAGGGGCATATGTAACCATATCGGTCAATCCCGTAAGTGACTTACGCAAAACTCTTCGATGCCTACTTCCCGCGGCGCCCTGCGACACCTCCGCGTTGTCCTGGACGCCCTGCTGTCGAGCGCCCTTTAGGTTTCACCGCAGCGTCTGCAGCGGCATCCACGGCAGATTGGCGCGCAAGCGGGTCGTCTGCGACGGCCAAATCGACAGCTTCAAGACGTTTGACCTCATCGCGTAGACGCGCGGCTTCTTCAAACTCAAGGTTTTCGGCTGCTTTGCGCATATCGTCGCGCAGGCCGTTCAGGTGCGCCTCAAGATTGCCGCCATGCATCGGTTTGTCGATGGTCGCTGTCACGCGCGACATATCTGTGTCGCCTTGGTACAGGCCAGAAAGCACATCTTCGACGTTCTTCTTAACCGTCGCAGGAGTGATGCCATGTTCTTCGTTATAGGCAATCTGTTTGACGCGTCGGCGATTGGTTTCCTTCAGCGCACGCTCCATGCTGCCGGTCATCTTGTCGGCATACATAATCACGCGGCCTTCCGCGTTACGCGCGGCGCGGCCAATTGTTTGCACCAATGAGGTTTCCGAGCGCAAAAAGCCTTCTTTATCTGCATCCAGAATGGCAACCAATCCACATTCCGGAATGTCCAAACCTTCGCGCAGCAGGTTGATCCCGATCAGCACGTCAAAGGCCCCAAGGCGCAAGTCGCGCAGGATTTCGATACGTTCCAGCGTGTCGATGTCAGAGTGCATGTAGCGCACTTTGATGCCTTGTTCGTGCAGGTATTCCGTTAGGTCTTCGGCCATACGTTTGGTCAGGGTCGTGACCAAGGTACGAAACCCATCTGCGGCGACCTTGCGGATTTCATCCAGCAAATCATCGACTTGCATCTCGACAGGGCGGATTTCGACTTCTGGATCAAGCAAGCCGGTGGGGCGAATGACCTGTTCTGTGAAGACACCACCGGTTTGGTCCAGTTCCCAAGCGGCTGGGGTGGCAGACACAAAAACCGATTGCGGACGCATCGCGTCCCATTCTTCGAATTTAAGCGGGCGGTTGTCCATGCAAGACGGTAGGCGGAAGCCATGTTCAGCCAAAGTGAATTTGCGGCGGTGGTCGCCTTTGTACATCGCGCCGATCTGCGGAACAGACACGTGGCTTTCATCTGCAAAAACAATCGAGTTGTCAGGGATGAATTCAAACAGGGTGGGGGGCGGCTCGCCCGGTGCGCGGCCTGTCAGGTAACGCGAATAGTTTTCGATGCCATTACAAAAACCCTGCGCCTCGATCATCTCGATGTCGAAATTCGTGCGTTGCTCAAGGCGTTGCGCTTCAAGCAACTTGCCCTCAGCCACCAGATAATCCAGCCGCTCGCGCAGCTCTTTTTTGATCTGAATGACAGCTTGCTGCAAGGTTGGCTTTGGCGTCACGTAGTGCGAGTTCGCATAGACGCGGATCTTTTCAAAGCTCCCCGTACGCTCGCCGGTCAGCGGGTCAAATTCGGTGATGCTTTCCAGCTCTTCTCCAAAGAAGGACAAGCGCCAGGCGCGATCTTCTAGGTGAGCGGGAAAGATTTCCAAGCTATCACCGCGTACGCGGAATGAGCCACGTTGGAAGGCTTGGTCATTGCGGCGATATTGCTGCGCCACCAGATCGGACATGACTTGGCGTTGATCATAGTCTTCGCCCACGACCAAATCCAAAGTCATGGCAGAGTATGTCTCAACCGAACCAATGCCGTAGATACAAGATACCGAGGCAACAATAATCACGTCATCCCGTTCCAAAAGGGAGCGCGTGGCCGCGTGTCGCATCCGGTCGATTTGTTCGTTAATCTGGCTTTCTTTTTCAATGAACGTATCCGAGCGCGGCACGTAGGCTTCGGGCTGGTAGTAATCGTAGAAAGATACGAAATATTCGACGGAATTTTCGGGGAAGAAGCCCTTAAATTCACCATAGAGCTGCGCGGCCAAAGTTTTGTTTGGCGCCAAGATAATTGCTGGGCGCTGCGTTTCTTCGATGATCTTCGCCATGGTAAAGGTTTTACCAGTACCGGTTGCGCCCAAAAGAACTTGGTCGCGCTCACCGTCGATGACACCGCCACTCAGTTCCGCAATCGCGGTGGGCTGGTCACCTGCAGGCTCAAATTCAGTGTTCATGACAAAGCGCTTGCCCCCTTCTAGCTTTTCGCGAGCGGGCACCGGTTTTTCCGGAATTGTCATCAGAACTGGCATGTCAGGCATCGTGTCTTCCTTCTTGCGACTAACATGATGTGTTTGTCAGTGCATGCAAGGGCTCTATGCGATTGTGACCGAATCTGACAGGACTTGCTGTCAGATTTTGGCAGTGTTGCCACTGGTTTTGGTCAGAAAACCTATCCTTTTCCTTGTTGTTTGCAGCCCGCCTTAAACTTTTAGGAGTTGTAAATTGACGCAGGGCGCCATGCCCATAGGTTTTCATGCAATTGATTTGCAATGCCTAAGGGTCTCTAAGTCTTGAGAAACTTTTTCACTTCCTTGAAAGATCGCGAAACTGAAGTGCTGGTTTGGCGAAGTTTTGTTGCGCGATTTGGTTGCGCTTACCATGGGTAAACTCGTAAACTGAGAGGGCAAGCAGCGCTTGGTTGCTGAGACGGGCACAACTACCCCTCGCTCCCCGTGTCTTACTTGGCAACCAAGGCGTTTGGCTGGTTTGCGTGATTTGAATTAATCTTTGAGCGATAAAAGCTTGCCCGTTTGCTCTAAATTTCAGATAAATCGCTCAGACCAACGGAGTTCGCTATGATCGCACGCATTTACCAGCCCGCCCGAAATGCAATGACATCTGGGCAAGCCAAAACCAAAACTTGGATTTTGGAATTTGCGCAATCTGAATCGCGTGACATTGATCCGTTGATGGGCTGGACAGGTTCAGCCGATACGCAATCACAAGTGAAATTGCGGTTTGCCAGTAAGAAAGCAGCGAAAGATTACGCTGCAGAAAACGGCATCGAAGCCATCGTGACAGAGCCTAATAAGCGTAAGCCAAATATCCGCGCTGGCGGCTATGGCGAGAACTTTGCGACAAATCGTAAGGCGCCTTGGACCCACTAAGGCCCAATTGAAAACGACGTCTATTTGTAAATATTTGTATTTATTGGTGGAATTTTGTTTCATCAGGGAAATTCGGCTTGCCCAGCAGCCTTAATTTTAAGTATCCGCAGGCGAAACAAACGTTGCGGTGTTCGCGGCGTCTATCTATGTTAGCGCTACCAAGTGCGCGAGTCGCTCTGCGATTTTCGCAATAGGCGCGCCAAAGAAAGAGAGAGGCGTATGGGGTTCCATACGTATACACTATGGTTTCACGTGTAATTCCGGTTGCATCGTTTGATTTGCTGTTGTTTGGCGCAACGGGCGATCTGGCGCAGCGTAAGATTTGGCCGGGTTTGTTCCATCGCTACATTGCCGGCCAGTTTGATGAAAATTGCCGTTTGATTGGTGTCTCTCGTTCTGATCTGCCGCGCGAAGCCTTCCAGGATAAGGTGCGGGCGTCGATTTCTGGTCCTGACGAAGATGATGCCGAGATCGCCAAGTTTCTTGAGTTGGTCGATTACGTCTCTTTGGATGCAACAGGCGAGCGCGGCTGGGACAAGTTGCAAGGCGTTGTACGCGAAGGTGTTGTACGTGCCTTTTACCTGTCTGTTGCGCCGCGTTTCTTTGGCCCGATTGCACGCCGTTTAGAAGAACATGGCATCGCTACGCCTGATAGCCGGATTGTCGTGGAAAAACCATTCGGCAATGATTTGGCGTCCGCGCAGGAATTGAATGCAGAACTGCGTGCCTGTTTCCAAGAACACCAAATTTACCGCATCGACCATTACCTTGGTAAAGAGACTGTGCAAAACCTCATGGCTTTGCGTTTTGCGAACTCTTTGTTTGAACCGCTTTGGAATAGCTCACACATCGATCATGTGCAAATCACTGTGGCGGAAAGCCTGTCTGTGGAAGGGCGTGGCGAATATTACGATCAGTCCGGTGCGATGCGCGATATGGTGCAAAACCACCTGATGCAACTGCTTTGCCTCACTGCGATGGAGCCGCCATCCAAGTTTACGTCAAATGCGGTGCGCAATGAAAAGCTAAAGGTGATCGAAGCGCTGGAGCCGGTGCTTGATCAAGATATCGCGCGCGGTCAATATCGCGGCAATGCCAATCAGGGCAGCTATCTAGAGCATTGCGGTGACCCAGAAAGCCGCACTGAAAGCTTTGTTGCCATGAAGGTGAATGTGGCGAGCTGGCGCTGGGCGGGCACACCATTTTATTTGCGTACAGGCAAGTGCTTGCGTGAACGCGCCTCTGAGATCGCGGTTCATTTCCGGTCCCCACCTCACATGATTTTCCCGGGCATCGATGCGCCCGATGGCAATGTGCTTGTGATCCGTCTTCAGCCAGATGAAGGCATCACGCTGCATACCACAATCAAAGATCCGGGGCCGGGCGGTATGCGCCTGAAAGAAGCGTCTCTGGATATGACATTCGCTGATAGTCTCAGCGACGAAGAACAGCCACAAGACGCCTATGAACGTTTGATCATGGATGTCATTCGCGGGGATCAAACCCTGTTTATGCGTGGTGATGAGGTCGAAGCCGCTTGGGCTTGGGCCGACCCAATTATTGCAGGTTGGGCCGCTTCTGGTCGTAAACCTGGACCTTATGACCTTGGTAGCTCAGGACCTGAAGATGCCTTGCTGCTTATGCACCGTGACGGCCGCCGCTGGCGCCCGATCGGATCTTAATTTGATTTAGAACGGAAGCGATCGACATGACTTTGAACGCCACCATTAAGACCGTCACAGACCGGATTATTGCGCGCAGTGAAAACGCGCGTGGCCCGTATCTAGAACGTATGGCAGCCGCAAAATCCAAGGGGCCAAACCGTGGACACCTATCCTGCTCTGGCCAAGCCCACGCTTACGCGGGGGCAGGCGAAGACCAAGGCACATTGGCTACCACAGATGCGGGAAGCCTCGGCATCGTCACCGCCTACAACGACATGTTGTCTGCGCACCAGCCGTTTGAACGTTACCCACAACTGATCCGCGATGCGGCCCGTTCGATGGGCGGCGTTGCACAGGTTGCGGGCGGCGTGCCTGCGATGTGTGACGGCGTGACCCAAGGCGAAGCAGGCATGGAACTCAGCCTGTTTTCCCGCGATGTCATCGCGATGGCGACGGGCGTTTCCCTGAGCCACAACACCTATGATGCTGCAGTGTTCCTTGGCGTTTGCGATAAAATCGTTCCGGGTCTTGTGATCGGCGCGCAGGCCTTTGGTCACCTGCCAGCAGTGTTTATCCCAGCAGGTCCAATGACCTCTGGCATCTCGAATGATGACAAAGCCAAGGTGCGCCAGCAATTTGCAGCCGGTGAAGTTGGCCGCGATGCGCTGATGAAATCTGAAATGGCAGCCTATCACGGCCCAGGTACATGTACCTTCTACGGCACTGCGAACACCAACCAGATGTTGATGGAATTCATGGGCCTTCACCTGCCAGGTTCTAGCTTCGTAACCCCGAACACCGGTTTGCGCGATAAGCTCACCGAAGAAGCGGCGAAACGCGCGCTGTCTTTGTCTGCGCTGGGCAACAACTACACGCCTGTTTGCGACATTCTGGACGAGAAGGCCTTTGTAAACGGTATCGTTGGCCTGATGGCGACGGGCGGCTCTACAAACCTGCTGATCCACTTGCTGGCCATGGCGCGTATGGGCGGCATCATTCTGGATTGGGAAGATTTCGCAGACCTGTCCGGCGTTGTGCCTCTTCTGGCGCGCGTCTATCCAAACGGCCTTGCAGATGTGAACCACTTCCACGCGGCAGGCGGCTTGGGCTATCTGATTGGCGAGCTGCTCAAGGGCGGCCTGCTGCACCCAGATACAAAAACCATCGCGGGCGAAGGTCTGGAGAACTACACATCAGAACCTTTCCTGAACGACGGCGAGCTGGAATGGCGCAAGGGCACGGATGTTAGCCTGAACGAAGCCATTGTGCGCCCGATCACAGAACCGTTCCAAGCCAATGGCGGCCTGTCACACATGACTGGCAACCTTGGAACCGGCGTTATGAAGATCTCTGCGGTTGCGGAAGAACATCGTATCGTTGAAGCGCCAGTGCGCGTGTTCCACGATCAGGAAGAAGTGAAGGTTGCCTTCAAAGCGGGCGAGCTGACCGAGGACGTGATTGTTGTTGTGCGCTTCCAAGGTCCGAAATCCAACGGCATGCCAGAACTGCACAGCCTGACGCCGATGCTGGCGATCATGCAAGGGCGCGGTCAGAAAACGGCTCTGGTGACAGATGGCCGTATGTCTGGTGCCTCCGGCAAAGTGCCTGCCGCGATCCACGTTAGCCCAGAAGCTTTGGACGGTGGTCCAATTGCATATTTGCAAGATGGGGACGTTGTTCGTGTCGATGCTACAACTGGTATACTAGAAATCCTGACCGAGGGTGTGCTAGACCGCGAACCAGTAGTGGCAGACCTGTCCGGCAATGAGGCCGGCGTTGGTCGCGAACTGTTCAAAGCATTCCGCGCTTCTGTGGGCCCAGCGGCCTCTGGCGCATCTGTATTCGGAGACTAAACACATGAGCATCACCCCAGCAGAAGCCAGCATTCAGGCCCGCAAGATCTGTGATCTGGCGCCAATCGTGCCGGTTATCTTCGTACACGACGTCAAACACGCGCGCCCATTGGCAGAAGCGCTGGTGGCCGGTGGCCTGCCTGCATTGGAAGTGACCCTGCGCACAGACGCCGCGCTGGACGTGATCCGCGAGATGGCAAAAGTTGAAGGCGGCGTTGTGGGCGCGGGCTCTCTGCGTAACCTCGACACTGTGAAAGCAGCGATCGACGCAGGCGCGACATTTGGCGTGTCTCCGGGCGCAACAGATGCTCTGCTGGACGCGGTTGAGGCTGAAGGCCTGCCAACTCTGCCAGGCGCGGCAACATCCAGCGAAGCGATGCGCCTTCTGGAACGTGGCTACACAATGCAAAAGTTCTTCCCTGCGGAAGCCGCGGGTGGCGCAAACGCAGTGAAATCCATTGGCGCACCGCTGCCGCAGATTTCCTTCTGCCCAACTGGTGGTATCAACCCAAAGAACGCGGGTGATTACCTGAAGCTCAGCAACGTTGCGTGCTGTGGCGGTAGCTGGGTTGCACCAAACGATCTGATCGAAGCGGGCGACTGGGCTGGCATCGAAGCACTGGCCCGCGAAGCGAGCCAATTGCCGCGCTAAGCGCGATTGAAGAACAATAGTTCTTAAACTAGGGGTGTTTTCGCAAGAAAACGCCCCTATTTCTCTTGCAAATCCCTGTTTGGGATGGCACCCGATAAAACCAGCAAATTTGCCAACGTATTAAGGGGAAACGATATGCCTGATCTTCGTTCCAAGACATCCACCTTTGGCCGCCGTATGGCCGCTGCACGTGCGCTATGGCGTGCGACCGGCATGGGCGATGACGACTTTGGAAAGCCGATTATTGCGGTCGTCAACTCCTTCACGGAATTCGTTCCGGGCCACGTGCACCTGAAAGACATGGGTCAACTGGTGGCGCGTGAGATCGAAAAAGCCGGTGGTGTTGCCAAAGAAATGAACACAATCGCTGTCGATGACGGTATCGCGATGGGCCATGACGGGATGCTGTATTCCCTGCCGTCCCGCGAAGTGATCGCCGATAGCGTTGAATACATGGCGAACGCGCACTGCGTAGACGCGCTGGTGTGTATTTCCAACTGTGACAAGATCACGCCGGGCATGTTGATGGCGGCGATGCGCCTGAACATTCCAGCGATCTTTGTCTCTGGTGGCCCGATGGAAGCCGGTAAGGTGATCCTGTCTGACGGTGAAACCAAAGCGGACCTCGTGACAGCCATCGTTGGCGCGACCGATGATCGCCGCACCGAGGAAGACGTTGCAAAGCTGGAACGCTCTGCCTGCCCAACATGTGGCTCTTGCTCTGGTATGTTCACGGCGAACTCTATGAACTGTCTGGCCGAAGCGCTGGGTCTGGCGCTGCCGGGCAACGGCTCTTTGCTGGCAACGCACTCTAAACGTGAAGGTCTGTTCAAAGAAGCCGGCCATAAGATCGTTGAGCTGTGTGAGCGTTGGTACAAAAACGAAGACGCAAGCGCGTTGCCGCGTGGTATTGCGACATTTGACGCCTTTGAAAACGCGATGGCGCTGGATATCGCGATGGGCGGTTCCACCAACACAGTTCTGCACCTTCTGGCGATTGCCCATGAAGGCGAGGTTGATTTCACCATGGCGGATATGGACCGTCTGAGCCGTGACATCCCGCACCTTTGTAAAGTGGCACCATCAACGCCGAAATATCACATGGAAGACGTGCACCGCGCTGGCGGTATCGCGCGTATTCTGGGTGAGCTGGATCGCGAAGGTAAAATCCACCGTCATTGTGCGACCGTGCATGAAAAAGACGTGGGTGCCTTTATCGACAAATGGGACGTGCGCCGCGACACCGCTGGCAACGAAGCGCATGATCTGTTCATCGCCGCGCCTGGTGGCGTTCGCACGACGCAAGCGTTTAGCCAATCGCGTATGTACACTGAACTAGACGTCGACATCGAAGACGGCTGCGTACGTGACTTTGAGAATGCCTATTCCGAAGAAGGCGGCTTGTGCGTGTTGTTCGGTAACCTTGCAGAGCAAGGCTGTATCGTGAAAACTGCGGGCGTTATCAAAGACATGTACGAGTTCGAAGGCACTGCTAAGGTCTTTGAATCAATGGAAGACTCCATGAACGGAATCCTGCGTGGTGACGTGAAAGAAAACTCTGTTGTCATCGTGCGTTACGAAGGTCCGAAGGGCGGCCCAGGTATGCAAGAGATGCTGTACCCAACGGCTTATCTGAAATCCAAAGGTCTGGATAAGACTTGTGCGCTGGTGACGGATGGTCGTTTCTCTGGTGGCTCTGCAGGTCTGTCTATTGGCCACGTTTCACCAGAAGCGGCTGAGAAAGGTCTGATCGGTTTGGTGGAAGATGGTGACAAGATCACGATCTCTATCCCGAACCGTAAAATCCAACTGGAAGTGAGCGACGAAGAAATCGAACGTCGTCGCGCGGCGCACCCGCAGGCTGATAAGAAAGCATGGAAAGCGGAAGGGCGTCCTCGGGCGGTGTCTAAGGCGTTGAAAGCCTATGCGGCACATGTGGCGAACGCGTCTTTGGGTGCGGTTCGTATGCTGGACGAGGAAGACGAGTAATTGTTTTTGATTGTGGAAGGTGAGGTCTCTCGCCTTCTAATCATCTGATAAGACACAAAAAAGGGCGCCGAATTGGCGCCCTTTCTGTATTCGGATGTATGGGAATTACATGCCCATTTTGTCAGCGAAAACGTGACGTACGATCTCGTCGCGTTTCAGGCCGCGTGCTGCCAGTTCTTCGTCTGTCAGGCTCTGAAGAAGTTGAACTTCTTCTGTGCGGCTGGACGCTTCTCCCATTGCGATCAATGCGTTACCCAGTGCAACGAAAGGCGCAGAAAGAATGCTAAGGATTGAGACAGGTGCAGTGATGTTCAGTGCTGTGTTTGCCATGGTGTAAGGCTCCGTTTCGGTTCGTGTCTCCCTGCTAACAATTTAGGCAAACGCCTCAGCGACGACTACAGCCGGTTTCGCATTGCTGCCTTGCAGCATTTGCAACCCTAGCTTTTGCGGGGCGGCATTTGAGGCGGTTTAGAGGGCGTGCGGGGCTTGCGCGCGGGCTTCGGTTCGGCAGGTTTTGCTGCCACGGTTTTGGGTTTGGATGGAGAGGCCTTTACGGTTTCAAGTTTGGCCTTTGATTTTGTGGAAGCTGCTGTTTTAAATACGATTTTTTCGGGTTCTGGGGCAGGAGCCTTCGCCGGTTTAGCAGCCTTTTTGGCCACCTGTTTTGGCTTTGTTTTTGGCTTCGCTGCGGGTTTTGTGACAGGGGGCGCAATGAGGGCTTTGGGGGTTAAGAAATCGAAAGATTTTAGCAAAGCTGTGTTCACGCGCATTTGCTTTTCTACGGATTGTCCCATCAGTTGGCAGCCGTGGATGTAAAGCTCTAAGCCATTGAAAGTAGGTAACATTTATAACCCCTTGATTAATTTTTACGCAGACTTCTTGAAGATCGTAACATCCAATGGTTTTTGAAGCGTTAGCACCGTACCGATGCCCAAAACCGATCAGAAACTCTGATTTTCAGGTTGAGTAGAGCGCGGATTTAATCGCTTTTGGGTGGAATCTTTGGAGTGTTAACTTTTTACCGCCCGAAAAAACCGCTTTGCCCTATAGAACCCGCCAGCGATGATTTTATAGACAGGATGATTGCGGTCATTGCGCTGAAGGCGGGTTCGTCGCATTTTGCGGCCAACGAATCATTGGCCCAAGGAGATCGCCATGAGTTTTGATCGATCCATTAAAATCGCTCCGTCTATCCTGTCTGCGGATTTCGCCAACTTTGGCAAAGAAATCGAAGCGGTTGAGGCGCAGGGCGCGGATTGGATCCATGTGGATGTGATGGACGGGCATTTCGTGCCGAATCTGACATTCGGTCCGCCTTTGTGTGCGGCGATCCGTAAGCACATCAATACTGTGATGGATGTGCATTTGATGATCTCTCCGGTGGATGCCTATATCGACGCTTTCGCAGATGCGGGCGCAGATGTTTTGACGGCGCACCTTGAGGCTGGGCCGCATATTCACCGTACTTTGCAGGCTATTCGCGGCGCGGGCTGTAAGGCTGGTTTGGCGTTGAACCCTGCAACGGGCATCGAAGATGTGGAATATCTGCTGGATATGGTGGACCTGATCTGTGTGATGACGGTGAACCCTGGCTTTGGTGGCCAGAAGTTCATTCACAGCCAGATCGAAAAGGTGAAAAAGCTGCGTGCGATGATTGGGGATCGTCCGATCCATATCGAGATTGATGGCGGCATCACTCCAGAAACTGCACCTTTGATGGCTGCGGCGGGTGCTGATGTTTTGGTGGCTGGCTCTGCTGTGTTCAAAGGCGGCAGCGTTGAGAACCCAGCGCCATATGGCGAGAATATCCGCGCGATCCGCAATTCGATTGCTTAAGATCTGCTAAAGAATAAGGGCGCGGGCGTAACGCTTTTGGAGAGATCCAAGGCGCAACGCCCGCGCCCTTAACTTTTGAGAAATGTGGCATTTCGCGCTTTTCAGGGGCTGAAATGTACACTTGGCGATTTCGCCTGTGCTTTCCTTAAATCAGGGTCTCGAATGTCTTCAACGCGAAGGAACAGCGTTGGATGATTTCGGTTTTGCTCGGCTCGGCCATGACGCCGGTGGCGCGTTTGATTTGCGTGTCTGCGATCAGCAGGCCGAGGTAGGTTTGCGCGAGGGTTTGGGCATCGTGTGCGCTGCGCGTGGCAAGGCTTGCCATGAGCTGCGCAAAGAGCGGCTGGATTTCGTTGCGGCCTCCGTCTGCTAAGGCTTGGCCAAGGGCGCCGGTTGGGTCGGCGGCTGCCGCGCGGTTCAGCAGGACGGCGCGTTCTCCCAAGAGCATGGTGAGGAAGATCGGCGAGATACGGGCGAGGGCGTCCAGCGGGTCTGTTTGATCGGCGAGGGCTTGGCGCAGCAGGTCTCCGGTTTGAGCGGCGTTGTCGCGCACCATGGTTTCAAACAGGCCCTGTTTGTCGCCGTACCATTTGTACATGGTTTCGTTCGAGGCCTTGGCGGCTTTGGCGACGGCCAGCATGGATGTGCCGCCATATCCTTTTTCTGCAAGCAGGGCGTAGGCCGCCTGTGTGATCGCTTGGTGGCGGGCATGTTTCTGGCTGTCTGACATGGGGGGCATGGGCGGTCTTTCCGAAGTCTCTTGCCTTCAATCGTACAGATGTGTACGGATAAGTGCAATGCGTATAGATGTGTACGGTTTGCGTAAGGGAATAGTGAGATGAAACAGGTTACGATTGGCTTAATGAGTTTGGCGATGTTGTTGAGCGCGCTGATCTTTGGGTTTTTCTACGCTTGGATTTGTTCGACCATGTGGGGGTTGGATGCGATTGACCCGCGTGTGGCGATTGAGGCGATGCAGGGCATGAATGCCTCGGTGCGCAATGGGGTCTTTGCGCCGGCCTTTTTTGGCACGCCCTTGGCGATGTGGGCGGCGGCTTTGGCTTTGCGGTCTTTGGGCGCGCGCGCGGCGGCGGTTTGGTTTGCTTTGGGCGGCGTGGTGTATTTTGCCGGGGGCTTAGTGCTGACGATGTTGGTGAATGTGCCAATGAACGAAGCCTTGGCTTTGGTTGCGGTGCCCGCAGATGAGGCGGCTGCGCAGGCGATTTGGCAGGGGTATTCCGCGCCTTGGCAGGTTTGGAACATCACGCGGACGGTTTTGTCGGGCGTGGCGTTTTTGATGGGATTGGTTGGGGTGTTCCGCTTTGC
Source organism: uncultured Paracoccaceae bacterium (assembly GCA_947499725.1). GTDB lineage: Bacteria > Pseudomonadota > Alphaproteobacteria > Rhodobacterales > Rhodobacteraceae > Cognatishimia. The sequence continues at coordinate 139,362 of CANMPK010000004.1, forward strand.
AGCGCAGAAGGGCTGATCAGAGCATTTCTGGCAGGACGAGATCAGGCGGCGGCAGGCCGTCGTGGAAGGTCATGATGTTGAGCATGACTTTCTCGCCCATTTCGATGCGGCATTCGTGGGTGGCGGAGCCCATGTGGGGCAGCATTACAACGTTGGACAGGTTGCGCAGCTCGGCGCCCATTTCTTCGCCGCCTTCGTAGACGTCTAGGCCCGCGCCCGCGATCTTTTCGGATTTCAGCGCACGCACGAGGGCGGTTTCGTCGATGACTTCGCCGCGGGATGTGTTCACGATCACCGCGTCAGGTTTCATCAGCGCCAAGCGGCGGTTGTTCACCAGATGGAAGGTGGATGGGGTGTGCGGGCAGTTGATGGAGAGTACATCCATACGGGCCAGCATTTGATCGAGGCTTTCCCAATAGGTGGCCCCGTAGCGTTCTTCGATGCCGAGGTGCAGGCGGCGGCGGTTGTGGTAGTGGATCTCCATCCCGAAGGCCTGCGCGCGGCGGGCGACGGCTTGGCCGATGCGGCCCATGCCGAGGATGCCGAGTTTGCGGCCACTGATGCGTCCACCGAGCATGGCGTTGGGGGACCAGCCCTCCCATTTGCCGATTTCCATTTGGGCGAGGCCCTCTGGAATGCGGCGGGTGACCGAGAGGATCAGGGCCATTGTCATGTCGGCTGTGTCTTCGGTCATGACGCCAGGGGTGTTGGTGACGGCGATGCCGCGTTTTCGAGCGTTTTCGACCTCGATATGGTCCACGCCTGCGCCATAGTTGGCGATCAGCTTCAGCTTTGGGCCCGCATGGTCGAGAATCGAAGTGTCGATTTGATCGTTCAAAGTGGTGACCAAAACATCGGCTGTGGCGACAGCTTGGATCAGCTCTGCTTGGGGGATTGGGGCGTCATCTGGCCTCAAAGTGACATCAAATAGCTGTTTGAGGCGCGATTCCACGGGGTCGGGCAACCGTCGCGTAACAACAACACTTAGACGTTGCTTTGTCATTTGGCCTCCCGTGTGTCTTCCCAAATCACTGCGTTGCTGGCAGAGTGCCTGACAGAACGACGGGGTACAAGAACCTCCGCGCAATTTTATTAGCAGGCGAAAGAAAATCGGGATGTTCAAAGGGGCAGGACGACTGGTTGGCGTTGTGGTTGCGGCTGTTTTCACAGCCTCTGTGGCTGCGGCTGAGGTGAAACGTGGGCCGGTGACGAACCTGCCGATGCCGCGATATGTGTCGCTGAAAGCCAGCAAAGCCAATGTGCGCCGAGGCCCGTCTTTGACCCATCGGATTGATTGGATTTTCAAGCGCCGCGACATGCCTTTGGTGGTCACCGCCGAGCATGGCCATTGGCGCCGTGTACAAGATCGCGATGGCGCAGGCGGCTGGGTGCATTACTCGCTGCTGTCGGGCAATCGCACTGTGATCGTGAAAGCAGATATGTTGCCGCTGAATGTGCGGCCAGAGCCGAACACGGCCATTGCCGCGCAGCTCGAGCTGGGCGTTGTGGCCGAGCTGGGCAAGTGTTCCACGGAATGGTGCAGGATCTCTGCGGGCGGCTATAAGGGCTGGGCCCGCAAAGATGACATCTGGGGCGTTGCCGCAGATGAGGTGCGCGAGTAAAGGCTCGGTTGGGCTATGTGACCATCAGGCTGACCGTTTATTGGCCGTAGCGGTTCTTTCTATTTGCAACAACTTGGTTCTGACCATTGTTCGCTGGCCACATTTGATGCGGGTTTGATGACGACTGCTTAGGCTGCGCGCGCTCTCATACTTGGTCTCAACTATCCGACATATAAGCGAGGGCTGCGTTTTGCACGCTTGATTGCGAAGGTTGCTCTGTCTATCGTTGCAACGTTTTAATTGAAAGATTTGGTATGTTTCATTCAAGTTTGTCGCGAAAAGTCGCAGCGTTTATCCTTGGTTTGAGTGTGGCGGTATCTCCTGCCTTCGGCGCGACGGTGCAAGGAGAGGTCACAGCAGACAATACGTTTATGATTAACGTGAGCTATGGCGCTGGGCAGACGTCGACAGTTGTTCCGGCAACCGGGTCGTGGAACAGCGCGGAAAGCGTTAGCTTTCATATTGACGAGACCCGCCTTCATAATTGCACGATTCAGATCGTTGCTTGGAATGACAATAGTTTTTTGTTCACCAACGTTGCAGGTTTGATTGGCCATCTTTCTGGGAATAACGGGACCATGGTGACTGGTTCTAGTGCGATAGGATTATACCAAACAAACATAAGCTCTGTTGGGGGCGGCGCAGCGTTGAATGCTTCGAATTTTGAGAACTGGATGGCTGCCCCAAGCCAGACGCCGACACATGTTTCTACTTTTTTACAGAATTTTTGGTGGGCTCCAAACGGGCTCGGTTCAATCGGTTTTTCACAGACCCCAACTGGCATGCAATGGGTGTGGGACAGTGCCTCGACCTGGTCTGGGCATAGTGACTACCTATCTTTTTCTTTTCCGTGTTCCGCTGTTGTGACAGACTTTCCTGCGCCTCCACCTGGCCCGTTCGATGAGGATCATTTCAGCTGCTATAAGCCCATTAAGGTTGAAAACGCACCTTCCGAGGTTGAGCTGTTCATTCGTGATCAATTCGGGGAAAGCGCGATTGTTATTGGGCAGCCGGTATTGCACTGCAACCCGTCGACGAAGCACCACAATGGGCAGGATTTCGACATTGAAAATCGAGAGCGCCATTTGGTTTGCTACGACATTATAAAGCAGGACACAGTATTCCCGCCCGCAGTCGAAATCACGAACCAGATCGAAGTGAACCGATATACGTCTGATCAAGAACGGGAAATGTTCTGCGTGCCGTCTAAGAAGCGCGAGCTTTAGGGCAAAGCTTTACCCAAACACCGACCAGCCGGTCATATGGGCGAAACGCTCCATGGCGCGGGTGCCGAGTTTGGAGTTGCCGTAGTCATTGAGGCCCGGGGACCATGCGCAGATGGCGGCTTTGCCGGGGGCGATGGCTAAGATGGCGCCGCCGACGCCGCTTTTGCCTGGGAGGCCAACGCGATAGGCGAAATCGCCTGAGGCATCGTAGTGCCCGCAGGTAAGCATCAGTGCGTTGATGCGGCGCACGCGTTGCAGCGATACCATGTGGGGCGCGTCTGGGTGGGCTGTGAGATAGCGGCCTGCGCGGGCGAGTTGGGCGCAGCTCATTTGTAGGGCGCATTGGTGGAAATAGGTGCCGCAGGTGAGCTCTGGGCGGTTTTCCAGATTGCCGTGGGCGGCCATGAAATGAGCCAGCGCCATGTTGCGGTCGCCGTGTAGGGTTTCGGAATGCGCAACAGCGTTGTTGATGACGATGCTGTCGTCATCCGCGCAGTCTTGCACAAAGCGCAGCAACTCGCCGAGCAGTTCTTTGGGTTGGTAGCCTGTCAGGATCGCGTCTGTGACGGCCAATGCGCCTGCGTTGATGAACGGATTGCGCGGGATGCCGCGTTCATGTTCGAGCTGTAGGATCGAGTTGAACGGCTGGCCGGAAGGCTCGCGGCCCACGCGGGTCCAGAGTTGGTCGCCAAAGCGGCCAAGGGCCAGCGTGAGGGTGAAGACTTTGGACACAGATTGGATCGAGAAAGGCGTGTTTGCATCGCCAGCGGTAAACACTGTGCCATCGGGTAGGGCGACGGCCATGCCGAATTGATTGGGATCTACACAGGCCAGTTGCGGGATGTAATCCGCCACTTGGCCTTTGTCCGGCATGGCTTGCATGTCGGCGGTGATGGTGTCGAGGATGTTTTGAATATCCAACGGCGTGATCCTATGTGCGGTTTCAATGCGCTATGGGTGACGCAGAATGGCCGACGTTTCAACCCGTTGGTTTTGCTGGGCAGGGAGAGCGGTGTGGCGGTTTGCTATGGGTACGCGGATCAGCGGTGCTGAAAGCCGTGCGAACGTCTGATCTGAGAGGCCTGTTGGTGCGTTAATCGTTGCGAACGGTCAGGCCGGTGGCTTCCCAGTCGTCGGCGCATTGTGTGGGGCCGAGGCGGGTTGTGAGCACTGCGTTGGTGTAACGGACTTCGTAGCGCGCGTTCCAGAGGCCGAGGTCAAAGGCTTTGGACAGGGCCTCGCAATAGCTTGGGTTTTCGTTGAGCGCTTTTACGATGCTGGCTTCGGTGGCTTTCGTTGCATCTTCGGCCAATGCGCCTTTGCCGGTGGCAGAGAAGACAAGTTGGCGCTGGGTGAGTGTTGCGCTGTCGATGGTGATGTTGCGCGTCAGTTTTGTCGGGAGCGTGGTTTGGATCGTGTCGACCTCGGCCAAGAGCTGTTCGTTGACCGGTACTTTGGACAGCATGTTCAGCAGGTTGCGTTTGTAGAACCACGGGTCAAAAGCGAAATGCGCGGCAAGGGGGACAAGCAGGGCGGTGATGCAAACTGCGAGCCAGCTGCTGATGCCGGGTTTGCGGTTATGGTACATCGCGCCATAAAGCGATTTTGCGACGAAGAAGAAATAGAGTGCCGCGAAGGCGGATAAGATGACATGGCCGAGTTTGGCCATGGTTTCGATGTTTTGATCCGGACTATTGTGGCTGAGGTAAAACACGTAGCCCAAGCCAAAGAAGATCGGAAAAACCAGAAGCGCCAAAGCGAGCCAGAAAATGCGGCTGACGGGGGCTTTGCCAGTGAACATCGAAAACATAATGCGCCTCTAAAATAAAAGGCGCCGCGGGGGGCGACGCCTTGGATGCTTATTTATAGACTTCTTTGTCTGTCGGGAAGGCCCGCGATTTCACATCGTCAGCGTATTCGCTGACAGCGCGTTCGATGGCTGGGCCGAGGTCGCCATAGACTTTCACGAATTTCGGGGTCCATTCGTTCAGGCCAAGCATGTCTTCCAGAACAAGGATTTGCCCGTCGCATTCTTTAGAGGCGCCGATGCCGATGGTTGGGATTGGGCATTCTTGAGTGATCTTCACCGCAAGAGGTTCCACCACGCCTTCGACAACAACCGAGAATGCGCCTGCTTCGGCGACGGCTTTGGCGTCGTTGATGATGGCGTCCCAGCCGGCTTCGTCGCGGCCTTGGGTTTTAAAGCCGCCCATGACGTGGCTGGATTGTGGGGTGAGGCCGATGTGGGCCATGACCGGAATGCCGCGTTCCACCAAGAAGTGGATGGTTTCGGCCATGCGCGCGCCGCCTTCCAGTTTGACCGCGCCACAGCCGGTTTCTTTCATGATCTTGGCGGCATTGCGGAAGGCCACGGCTGGGCTTTCTTCGTAGGTGCCGAAGGGCATGTCGACCACGATCAGGGCCTTTTGGGTGCCGCGTACAACCGCTTTGCCGTGCATGATCATCAGATCGAGGGGCACGCCAACGGTGCTTTCCATACCGTGCATCACCATGCCGAGGCTGTCGCCGACCAGAATGAAATCTGCGTATTTATCGACGATGGCCGCTGTATGGGCGTGGTAACTTGTGAGCGAGACAATCGGCTCGCCGCCTTTGCGGGACGCGATTTGCGGAACCGTGGTGCGGCGGATTGGGGTTTGTGTGCTCATGGCTGTATGACCCTTTGATCAAGAAGAAGGATACCGCCGAATTCGACTGAAAGCATGATGGCGGTGGGGGTGGTCAGAGGGCCGCTGATGTCGCTCAGGGTCTCTGCCTCTACAATGTCGAGGCCGCGGATAGTGGCGCGGGGCTCGGCGTTGATGGTTTTGCGGATGGTGTCGCGCAGGCTGTCGACGGATTTATCTGTGACGGCCTGAGCGGCATCCAAGCTTTGTGAGATGACCAGCGCGGCGGCGCGGTCTTCGGCTGTGAGGCGCACGTTGCGTGAGGACATGGCCAGCCCGTCTGCCTCGCGCACGATGGGCACGCCGATGATATCAATCGGGAAGGCCAGATCGCGGGTCATGCGTTTGATGACTTGGAGCTGTTGGTAGTCTTTCTCGCCAAAGCAGGCGACATCAGGCTGCACAAAGTTAAACAGCCGCGCGACAACGGTTGTCACGCCGCGAAAGTGGCCCGGGCGCACTTCGCCGTGCAGCATATTGGCCATGCGGGTGGTTTCTACGATGGTTTCATCGCCCTCTGGGTAGACGTCTGACACCTCGGGGATCAGCACCATATCGACGCCTGCGTCTTGCAGCATGGCCAGATCACGGGCTTCGTCGCGGGGGTAGCTGTCTAGATCAGCGGCCTCGCCGAATTGGGTGGGGTTGACGAAGATCGTAACCACAACGCGGTCGGCCTTGGCCTTGGCGGTTTTCACCAGTTCCATATGGCCTGCATGCAGAAACCCCATGGTAGGCACGAGGCCGACGGTTTCAGCATTGGCGCGGAAGGTGGCGACGGCTTTACGCCCGTCAGAAATGGTACGGCAGACCTGCATATGCCCCTCGGGTTAGGTTGAGTTTGGTGTAGCAAATGGGTGCGCGGGCCAGCAAGGGGCAACTGGTAGGGCGTGACGTTACGTGTGTTTCTACGGTGTTTGAGAGGGTTGCCACAGTTTCGGCATAGTTCCTGCGCTTTCTCGGCATGATGATTTGCGAGAGTTTAAACATCTGCTCATGAAACCTTTTAAGGAGTCATCGTTTTGGTACGTGTCTTGCCAATGATTTTCGGATGTTTGTTGCTGGTTGGCGGGGCTGTGGCCCATGCCCACTATAGTGGCCTTGAGCCTGCGCCAGAGATGCTGGCGGCGGCTGTTGATGTGTCTGTTGAGGTGATGGCGCAATAGGACGCCTGAGCGGGAGATGCGGTAAAAAACCCCATTCTTGCCCGTTTTCTTTCCTAATTCAGCCCAACCTATAGGCGAGCCTTGTGCTGAACGAAATGGGTTGGAGCAATGAAATGTTGAAGATCATTCCTGCGATTTTGGCTGTCTTCGCTTTGGCGGCTTTTCTGATTTTGGACTTTATGGGGTTCAAAGATCGGGCCAAAGAACTTGCGCGCTTTGACGTGGCGGGTGTTGGCTATGATGCCTTGCCGGAGGAGGCTCCGTCTTATGTGTCGCATTTGCTGTCTAAGGTCGGCATGGGTGAAACATTGCCAGAGCGCAGCGAGGAAACCGCTTTGGCGACCCGCATGTTGCTGCATTCTGAGCCGATGAACCATTACCTGCCGCAGCCGGATGAGGATGTGTTGCCGGAGTGGGAGCGCATTGCTTGGAGTGATGATTATCATACCGGCTTTGGTTGGCCAGATGGGGTGAACGATCCGCATTACACGGCGAAAGACCCTGCGCTGGATGAAGAGGCTGCGATTTATCTGAAGGGCAAACATTCGGTTTATGTGCGTGTGCAATATGCCGAGCCCACCAAGGTTTTGGCGGAACGTTTGAAGCAAGCCTATTGGGTTGTGGAAACGGGTCGTGACTTGGGCAAGCTGTTGGAAGCCAAGCCGCGTGCGAGTTACTTCTGGACCAATGTGCAGCAAAGCACCAAGGGTGCGAGCGTAAAGAACGCTAAGGATGTTAAGCATTTTGCTGATTTTGACGGTGTGTACTTCCTGACCGCCAAGAACAAGACCGCGCGCCGTGATGAGAAGATGCGGTATATGTTCGCCTCCTTGGGCAGTGGGATCACCATTAAGGTGCGGGCCCATGCGCCAGAGAGTGCGATCAAAGAGATTTTGGCCGAGATTGATTTTCAGAGCCTGAACCAGATGCAGACTTTGCCAAGCCCGTTGATTGCGGATGGTCTGGCGGATTTCATTCTGGAAACGCCTGAAGGCTGGTTAGAGTTCAAAGGCGATCGCGCCGCGGACCTGCCGATCACGGCCTTTGATGCGCCAAAGAAGCCAAAGGCGGCCAAGCCGACCTATGAGGCCACAGCCAAAGCCGAGGCGGCAGAGAAAGATCACTGAGACACGCGGCCCAGCTTTGGCTGGGCTTCGTTGTTTTTACGGTGCCAGCACGTCTGATGTGTTGCGCACCGTTGCAAATTCCTGATGCAGATGGGCAAGCGCCGTGCGGTGGATGGTTTCCGCGTCCAGCGCTGGGCCAGTGTCAAAGCTGGTGTTTGCATTGGAGGTAAACGCCGCGCAGGCGTCTGCGATCAGATCCACCTGAAATCCGAGATTGGCCGCCATGCGGGTTGTCGTCGACACGCAGTGGGGTGTGGTGAGCCCGCAGATGGTAAGCTTTTGGATCTTCTCTTGTTGCAGATGCTGCAAGAGATCGGTGCCGATGAAGGCAGAGTTCACGGATTTTTCGAAGATCGGTTCATTGGCTTGCGGGGCGACTTGGTCTTTGAACTGCGCGCCCATGTCGACAAGCGGAGAACCTTCTTCGATGCTGATGTGCCTTGCGTGCAGAACCGGCGCGTTGTTGTTGCGCCAATGGGCCAGCAGTTTGGCCGCATTGTCTTCGGCATTCGGGTTGTTGCGTGTGCCCCAAAAGGGCGTGTCGAAGCCTTTTTGGATGTCGATGAGCAAGAGAGCATGCATGGTTAGTCTTCTTCTAGTCGGTCTGTGGCAGGCGCGGGGGCGCGGCTTAGGGCAGTGATTTGGTCGTATAATGCTGAGGACAATTCAAAGTCGATGGCTGCAAGGGACGGTGCCAATTGCGCGGCGTTGCGGGCGGATAAAATTGGGCTTGGGGCTGCTGGATGAGCCGCGGCCCATGCTACGGCGAGGGTGGATGGGTCGGTGTCGTGTTGGGCTGCGAGGTCAGCCAAGGCGATGGCTGTGTCCCACATCCAATCTTGGCCGTAGCGGGCGTTATAGCGGGCGTCGTCTGCCAGTCGGCCAGTAACGGATTTGTCTTGGCGGTGAGCGTATTTTCCGGTGAGCAACCCGCCCCCGAGTGGAGAGTAGGGGACGAGCGTGATGCCTTGGTCTTGGGCCATGGGGAAGAGCTCGACCTCGGATTGGCGTTTCACGAGGTTGTACATGGGTTGCAAGATGTCGATGGTCAGGCCGACGTCTTTCGCGACGGCGATGGATTTCATCACCTGCCAAGCTGCATGGTTGCTGACGCCAATGTAGCGGATTTGACCCTTGGATTTCAGCTCTGCCAGCGTTTCGTAGGTTTCTTGTAGCGGCGTGTTCGGGTCAAAGCGGTGCAGATACAGGATGTCGACCATATCCATTTGCAGACGCTGACGAGAGGTGTCGAAGCTTTGCAGGATATTCTCGCGGCCCGCGCCGTTTTGGTAGACGACTTTCGTGGCGATGATCAGATCGTCGCGCATGGGGGCGGCGTATTGGCCAAGCAGGGTTTCGGCTTGGCCATCGGTATACACATAGGCCGTGTCGAAATGGGTGATGCCTGCTGCAAGGCTGGCGTCGAACATGGCTTGGCTGTCGGTCGGGCTGGCTGCTGCACCAAATTGCATGGTGCCAAAGGCGAAGCGGCTGATCGGGGTTCCGTTGAGCGAGGTAAGCATAAGCAGGGCCTGAAATGGTCTGGGTTTGACGGCACGCTACCGGCTTGGGGTGTGTGGGGAAAGGGGCAATGGCTGCGTTGCAAAAGAAAAGGCCCACCACGAGGGCGGGCCTTTGTAAGGGTGCTAAATTTGCGGCTTAGTTTGGCACGTCGCCTTCCAGACCTTCGATGTAGAAGTTCATGCCAGCCAATGTGCCGTCATCGGCTGTTTCGCCTTCGGCCAGCCAGACGGAACCGTCTTGCTTGTTAATTGGGCCAGTGAAGGCGTGGTATTCGCCGGAGCCGAGTTTCTCGACCATTTCCAATGCTTCGGCTTTGACGTCTGCTGGTACGTGGTCAGAGATTTCGCCGATGCCAACCATGCCTGGACCGATGCCGTCCCATGTGTTGGTTGTTGTCCAAGTGCCATCCATAACCGCTTTGGTGCGGTCGATGTAATATGGCGCCCAGTTGTCGATGATGGAAGAGACACGTGGGAACGGGCCGTATTCTGCCATGTCAGACGCCTGACCAAAGGAGATCACGTTGCCGGCTGCTTGTGCGGCGGCTTGTGGCGCGGTGGAGTCTGTGTGTTGCAGGATCACGTCTGCGCCTTGCTCGATCAGAGCATTGGCGGCATCTGCTTCTTTGGCTGGATCAAACCATGTGTAGACCCAGATGATTTTGAAATCGACGTCAGGGTTTACTTTTTTGGCGTGCAGGTACGCGGAGTTGATGCCGCGGATAACTTCAGGGATTGGGAAGGAGGCGATGTAACCGATTGTGTTTGTCTCGGTCATTTTGCCAGCGATGTGGCCCTGAACGGCGCGACCTTCGTAGAAGCGTGCGGAATAGACAGAGACGTTGTCTGCTGTTTTATAGCCGGTTGCGTGTTCGAATTTCACGTTCGGGAATTTCTTCGCAACGTTGATCGTTTGATCCATGTAACCGAAGGAGGTTGTGAAGATCAGGTCTGCGCCTTCTAGCGCCATCTGTGTCATCACGCGCTCGGCGTCTGGGCCTTCTGGGACGTTTTCAACGTAAACCGTTTCAACGTCGTCGCCAAAAGCGTCGACCACGGCTTTACGGCCTTGATCGTGTTCATAGGTCCAGCCACCGTCGCCCACTGGGCCAACATAGACAAAACCGACTTTGGTTTTCTCGGCGACAGCGGATGTTGCCAGACCGGCAACCAGCGCTGCGCTGGCAAGAAGTTTCGTGAAGTTCATTGGGTCATACCTCCCGTTAGAGTTATCATTAGACCTCGCGTGCAAGCTATTGCGAGGCGTGGAAGATGCGGCCGAGTGAGGCCGGTGCGCCGCTTTTGTCAGCGGACATAATGACAAGCACCAAAATGGTTATCAGATATGGTGACATTGCCAAGTATTCGACAGGAATTGGGATGCCTGCGGCCTGCAGGTTCAGTTGCAGAACGGTGAGACCGCCAAAAAGATAGGCACCTAGAAGGACGCGCCATGGTTTCCAGCTGGCAAAGACCACCAGCGCGAGGGCGATCCAGCCGACGCCGGCTGTCATTCCCTCGGTCCATTGGGGTACGCGGATCAGGCTAATGTAGGCGCCGCCAAGCCCTGCGCAGGCACCGCCGAACAGGATTGCCAGTATGCGCACGCGCACGACGTTGTAACCCAGTGCGTGGGCGGCTTCATGGTTTTCGCCGACCGCGCGCAGGATCAGGCCGGCGCGGGTGAATTTCAGCACGGCCCAAGTGGCTGCGATGATGGCGAGGCCGATATACAGCACGGGGTCGTGGGAAAAGAGGATGGGGCCCACAATGGGCAGATCAGATAGAACTGGGATGTTCAGCTTGGCCATGGCGGGTGGTTTGATGCCGACGTAGCTTTGACCCAAGAGCGCCGAAAGGCCGAGGCCAAAGAGTGTGAGGGCGAGGCCCGAAGCCACTTGGTTGGCGAGGGCCACTTGGGTGAGAAAGGCAAAGAGCAGGGATAGGACGGCTCCGCCAAGCATAGCAGCAAGGATGCCGAGCGCTGGGCTGGTGGTTTCCACCGCGATGGCAAAGCCGCAGATCGCGCCGATGATCATCATGCCTTCAACGCCAAGGTTTAGAACGCCGGCTTTTTCCACGACGAGTTCTCCGATGGCGGCCAGCAGCAAAGGCGTGGCGGCGACCATGAGAGAGGCGACAAGTAGGACCGGATTGATGGCGGAGAGATCCATTATGCGGCTCCTTTCACGGCGAGGCGGATGCGGAAGTTTGTGAGCACGTCAAAGGCCAGCAGGAAAAATAGCAGCATGCCTTGGAAGACTTGGATGGCAGCAGATGGCAGCGAGAGGCTGCTTTGGGCGATGTCGCCGCCAATATAAGTAAGAGCCATCAAGAGGCCTGCGAGTAGGATGCCGACGGGGTGCAAGCGACCTAGAAAGGCGACGATGATGGCGGTGAAGCCGTAGCCGACGTTGAAATCAATGCTGACTTGGCCCGCTGGACCTGCGACTTCGAAAAGGCCTGCGAGGCCAGCGAGTGCGCCGGATGCGCCCATGCAAAACAGGATCAACCGATTTGGGTTCACCCCGCCAAAGCGCGCGGCGCGGGGGGCTTCGCCGGTGAGGCGGATGTTAAAACCCAGCATGTGCTTTTTCAGCAGAACATAGGCGAAGATCACCGCGATGAAGGCGGTCAGCACGCCCCAATGCATACCGGTGCCTGCGATCAGTTCAGCGTTATGGGCGCTGGGGTAGTCTTGCAGGTTGCGTGAGCCCGGGAAGCCGAAGCCTTCGGGGTTTTTCAAAAGGCCCAGAGACATCGAGGCCAAGAGCTGTTCGGCCACATAGACCAGCATGAGCGAGACGAGGATTTCATTGGTGCCGAATTTGAGTTTCAGGATCGCTGGGATCATGGCCCAGAGCATGCCGCCCAATAGGCCGCAAAGGATCATCAGCGGGAAGATCAGCACGCTTTCCATTGGATAAAGCGCTAGGCCCGCGCCTGCGCCACACAGGGCCCCGATGATGTATTGCCCTTCTGCGCCGATGTTCCAGATGCCTGCGCGAAAGCCGAGCGATAGGCCGATGGCGATCAGGATCAGCGGGCCGCCTTTCACCAGAAGTTGCGGGCGATAGTAGAAGGCGAACTCGCCAAAGAGCGGATCGTAAAAGATGGTGCGGATCGCCACGAACGGGTTTTTGCCGAGGGCTGCAAACAGCAGTCCGCCTGCAATCATGGTGGTGATGACGGCAACAACAGGAGTGAGGAGCGACCAAAGCTGGCTTGGCTCTGCGCGCTTTTCGAGGCGGATCATTCGGCGGCCTCCTGCGCGGAGACACCGCCCATCATGAGGCCGATCTCTTCAATCGTCAGGCCTGCGGCGGGGCGGATTTCGGAGAGACGGCCTTCGTTCAGTGCGCCGAAGCGGTCGGAGATTTCCATAAGTTCATCAAGGTCTTGGCTGATCACCACGAGGGCGGTGCCCTTGGCGGCGAGATCGAGCAGGGATTGGCGGATGGCTGCTGCGGCGGCCGCATCGACGCCCCATGTGGGTTGGTTTACGACCAGCACATCTGGTTCTTGCAGCACTTCGCGGCCGATGACGAATTTTTGCAGGTTACCGCCAGAGAGCGCGCGGGCGGCGCGGTCGGGGCCGGGGGTGCGCACGTCGAAGGCTTTGATGATGTCTTGCGCGAAGTCCTGCGCGCCTTTCCAGTTCACAAAGCCCTTTTTGCTGAGGTTCTGGCGTACTTCGCCGGTGAGCAGTGCGTTTTCAATGAGGCTCATATTGGGGGCGGCGGCATGTCCGAGGCGTTCTTCGGGGGCGGCTAAGGTGCCGATGCCGCGGCGGTTTTTTGGGCCGAGGTGACCGACTGGGTTGCCTTTGATTTGCACGGTGTCAGGGCTGGTGCGCAGCTCGCCCGAGAGGGCGGCGAGCAACTCGTCTTGGCCATTGCCCGCGACGCCGCCAAGGCCAAGGATTTCGCCGGATTTCACCGAAAAGCTGATGTCTTTCAGGCTGGTGCCAAAGGCGCTTGCGGATTTGGCGGAGAGGTTTCGCACGTTTAGCAGAACCTCGCCATCAAGGTTTGCGGTGCGCGTTGGGGTTTGCAGGGTGTCGCCTACCATCAATTCTGCCATGTTGCGGGCGGATGTTTGTGCGGGGATGCATTCACCCACGTTTTTGCCAAGGCGCAGAATGCTGGCGTGATCGCAGAGGCTGCGGATTTCTTCGAGCTTGTGGGAGATATAGAGGATCGAGGTGCCCTCGGCCTTGAGTTGGCGCAGGGTTTTGAAGAGGATTTGCACCTCTTGCGGGGTGAGGACGCTGGTCGGTTCGTCCATGATCAAGAGCTTTGGGTCTTGCAGCAGGCAGCGGATGATTTCGACGCGTTGGCGCTCGCCTGCGGACAGATCCCCTACGGTGCGGGCAGGGTCGAGCGGCAGGCCGTAGTTTTCTGACACCTCTTTGATGCGGGCGGCGAGGTCGCGCATGGGCGGCGGGTTTTCCATGCCGAGGGCGACGTTTTCGGCCACGTTGAGTGCATCAAACAATGAGAAGTGCTGGAAGACCATGCCAACGCCCGCGCTGCGGGCGGCGTTTGGGTCGGTTGGGGCGAAGGGCGCGCCTTGCCATGTCATGCTGCCGCTGTCGGGTTTCACCAGACCGTAGATCATTTTCACGACGGTGGATTTGCCAGCGCCGTTTTCGCCAAGCAGGGCGTGGACCTGCCCCTGTTCGATATCAAAACTGACGGAATCGTTGGCGACGACCCCTGGGTAGGCCTTGGTGAGAGCTTGGATCGATAGCAGCGGTGCGCTCATGCGGCGTGGTCCCTTTTGCATGGTCGCATCTTTTTGAGACCTCGAAGGGCTTGGGGCAAGGTTAATTGCGTGGGATGCGATGGTTATCCACAGGTTTCCTGATCAAAAGGTAAGATTTCGCCTAAAATTGGTACGGAATAGAGGGCGGACTGAAAATTCTGAAACAGGTCATTCTAAATGCCGCGGTGGTGGTTTAGCCTGCGCGGTATGAGCACTGATCCCCGATTCATTCACCTGCGCGTCCACACGGAATACTCTTTGCTAGAGGGCGCGATCCGCACCAAGAAACTGCCCGGCATGTGTGCCGATATGGATATGCCAGCGGTGGCGATCACCGACACAAACAATATGTTTGCGGCGCTGGAGTTTTCTGTCACGGCGGCGGGGGCGGGAATTCAGCCGATTGTGGGCTGTCAGGTGGATGTGCAGATGCCGCATGACGACCCGACGGGCCGCACAAGCGCGCCTGCGCCTGCGCCGATAGTGCTGCTGAGCCAGCGCGAAGAGGGGTATGAGAACCTGATGAAGCTGAACTCTTGTCTGTACATCGACAAGGGCGGGCAGCTGCCGCAGGTGACTTTGGATGAGCTTGAAAAATATTCAGGCGGTTTGATTTGTTTGACCGGTGGGCCGGATGGTCCGATGGGGCGGTTGTTGCGGGATGGGCAGCGTCCTGCGGCTGAGGCCATGATGACTCGGTTCAAAGAGATTTTCGCGGATCGGCTGTATGTGGAATTGCAGCGCCATCCGGGGGAAGATGGGCAGCCAGAGGCAGAGCGTTTAAGCGAGCGCGGCTTTGTGGAAATGGCCTATGCGATGGATATCCCGCTGGTGGCCACCAATGATGTCTATTTCCCCAAGAGCGATATGTATGAGGCGCATGATGCGTTGATCTGTATTGCCGAAGGCGCCTATGTGGATCAGGCGGATGGGCGGCGTCGTTTGACGGCGCAGCACTATTTTAAGACGCCGCAAGAGATGATCACGCTTTTCGCGGATTTGCCGGAAGCGATTGAGAACACCGTAGAAATCGCAAAGCGATGCGCCTTTGCGACCTATCGGCGTGATCCGATCTTGCCGAAGTTTGCGGACGACGAGGTTGCCGAACTGCGCCGCATTGCGAAC
Organism: uncultured Paracoccaceae bacterium; assembly: GCA_947499725.1. GTDB lineage: Bacteria > Pseudomonadota > Alphaproteobacteria > Rhodobacterales > Rhodobacteraceae > Cognatishimia. The sequence goes on from CANMPK010000004.1 coordinate 154,605, forward strand.
GAAGGTTTGCAAAAGCGACTGGCGGTGATCCCCCATGCGGTGACCTTGGAGGAATACCAAGAACGTTTGGATTTTGAGCTGGATATCATCGAGGGCATGGGGTTCCCCGGCTACTTCTTGATCGTTGCGGACTTTATCCAATGGGGCAAAGATCAAGGGATTCCGGTGGGTCCGGGTCGTGGCTCTGGTGCGGGCTCGCTGGTGGCCTATGCGCTGACGATCACTGACCTTGATCCGCTTCGGTATTCCCTGCTGTTTGAGCGCTTCTTGAACCCTGAACGTGTTTCGATGCCTGACTTTGACATCGACTTTTGCATGGATCGCCGAGAGGAAGTGATCCGGTATGTGCAAGAGAAGTATGGTCGCGACAAGGTGGGGCAGATCATCACCTTTGGTGCGCTGCTGTCTAAGGCGGCGGTGCGCGATATTGGGCGGGTTTTGCAGATGCCTTACGGGCAGGTGGATCGCTTGTCCAAGATGATCCCTGTGGAAGGGGTGAAGCCTGTTTCCATCGAGAAGGCCCTGAAAGACGAGCCGCGTTTGCGCGATGAGGCCCGCAATGAAGAGGTTGTGGACCGGCTGCTGAACTATGGCATGCAGGTTGAAGGCTTGCTGCGGAACGCCTCGACCCACGCGGCGGGTGTTGTGATTGGCGATCGGCCTTTGGATGCTTTGGTGCCTTTGTATCAGGATCCGCGGTCTGACATGCCAGCGACCCAATTCAACATGAAATGGGTCGAACAGGCGGGCTTGGTGAAGTTTGACTTCTTGGGCCTGAAAACGCTGACGGTGATTCAGAACGCGGTTGATCTGATCAAGGGCGAAGGGCGCGATATTCATACGGCGCAGGATGGCTCGCAATTGTATGAGCCGCCTGAAGGCGCGGTGAATGAGATCAATGCGATCCCGCTGGATGATAAAGCGACCTATGATCTTTACGCGGCGGCGAAAACCGTGGCGGTGTTCCAGGTGGAATCCACCGGTATGATGGATGCGCTGAAGCGCATGAAGCCGACCTGTATCGAAGATATTGTTGCGCTGGTGGCCCTGTATCGTCCGGGCCCGATGGAGAATATTCCGACCTATTGTGAGGTGAAGAACGGGCAGCGCGAGATTGAATCGGTGCATCCGTTGATTGACCATATTCTAGCGGAAACGCAGGGGATTATTGTTTACCAAGAACAGGTTATGCAGATCGCTCAGGTGATGGCGGGCTATAGTCTGGGCGGCGCGGATTTGCTGCGTCGTGCGATGGGTAAGAAGATCAAAGAAGCGATGGATGCGGAGCGTCCGAAGTTCGAAAAAGGCGCGGCAGAAAATGGCGTGCCTGCCAAAAAGGCCAGTGAGGTGTTCGACCTTCTGGAGAAATTTGCGAACTACGGCTTTAACAAATCCCACGCGGCGGCTTATGCGGTGGTGTCCTATCAAACCGGTTGGCTGAAAGCGAACCATCCGGTGGAGTTCATGGGCGGCGTCATGAACTGCGATATCCACCTGACGGATAAGCTGGCGATTTACTTTGAAGAGGTGAAGAAACACCTTGGGCTGCCCTATGTGCCGCCTTGCGTGAACCGATCAGAAGCGACGTTTACCGTGCGCGAAGGCAAGTTGATCTATGCGCTGGGCGCGTTGAAAAACGTGGGTGCTGAGGCGATGACCTTGGTGACCGATGGGCGCAAGGTGGATGGGGTGGATAAGCCTTTTGCCACGCTGTTTGATTTCGCGCGGCGGGTGGATTTGAAGAAGGTCGGGAAGCGGCCTTTGGAAATGCTGGCGCGCTCAGGTGCTTTTGATGAGCTGGATAAGAACCGCCGGAAGGTGTTTGAAAGCCTTGAGGGCTTGGTGAATTACTCGGCGGCTATCCATGAGCAGAAGACATCCAATCAGGTGTCTTTGTTTGGGGAAGCGGGGGATGATTTGCCGGAGCCTCGTCTGAGTAAGGCGGCGGATTGGTTGCCTGCTGAGAAGTTGGATGAAGAGGCGCGGGCGATTGGCTTCTTCCTGTCAGGCCATCCGCTGGAAGATTACATGCCTGCGCTGAAGCGTAAGAAGATCATGACTCTGGATGAGCTGATCGAAAAGGCCCGTGGTGGGCCCTGTGTGGCCAAGATCGCGGGGCGCGTGTCGGGTCGACAGGAACGCAAATCCGCACGCGGCAACCGATTTGCCTTTGCGCAGCTGTCTGATCCGACGGGGGCTTATGAGGTTACGATCTTTAGCGAGACTTTGGAAAAGTGCCGCGAGCATTTGGAGACCGGATCAAAGGTTGTTGTGACGGTTGAGGCCACGATGGAGGCGGATCAACTGAAGCTATTGGCGAAATCAATCGGGCCGATTGATAGTGTTGTGGCGGATGCGGGGGCCTCGGGTTTGCGGATTTATATCGACACACCAGAGGCTTTGGAGAATATCGCCAGTGTCTTGGATGGGGCGCAGAATGCTGTGAAGAAAGGCCCGCGTGGGCCGGTGGTTTTCAATCTGATGCAAGACGATTTGCCCGGGGATGTGGAGATCGACACCGGTATGGAGTTCCCGATTAATCCGCAGATCAAAGGGGCGATTAAGTCGCTGCCGGGGATCATGATGGTTGAGGATTACTAGAGGCTTCTTTTTCGGGTTTCAGTGTGAAAGCAAACCATGTTCCTTAAATTCGTTCAGAGGCAACGGTACCTTCGCCAACAAAGGCGGCGGCATCGTTGTTCACTTTATGTAATCGACGGATATTGCCTGGCAGTGCCGGTCTGCTTTGCATCGACAGTCTTCGCAGAGGTGCCGTCTAAATCCACAATTATTGAACTCTCAGATGCTGTCGGCCTTGGGAAGGGTATCGTCGAAGCCTTAGACTGTTCCGAAGATTTAATGCGAGGAAAGACGCATAATCAGGACTTTGTAAGCTCCTCAGAGGCATTTCACGAAAACATGGAACGGTTTCGAAAATCAATTGGCTGTAGCACAGCGCGCTTTGCGCGGGAGACTGAGTTGATTGCCTTTACGCGACAGGAGGGACAGCTTGAGATTGAGCGCATGAAGCCAGTGCATGGTAAATTTGCCTATGAAGGCTCAGGTAAAGCGCCCAGTTTGATTGAACTTCCGGAAGCGCTGGATAAACGCAAAATTGGTCTGAAGGTTCAATCTTTGTTGCGTTAGTAATGGGGCGGGCGCTCGTCGCCCATGACGACTCCGCCAGAGCCTGCGGATTCGCGGTCTGCTTCGCGCTCGAGCAGCATTTGCACGCGGCGCTTGAGGATTTGGATCTCGGTATCCTGACGGGCAACCACGTCGGAGAGCTCTTCGACGGTGTGTGTGAGGTGGGCGAGTTGTTCTTCGAGTTTTTGCATGGGGATCAGGTACGGGTTTGTGCTGATTAGGTCAAGGAATGCGGCTTTGGTGCAGGCTTGGGTTGCTTGCAGCATGGGGCTGGGGTAAGTGCGGGCCACGTTATTTTTCTAAGGAAACCTGAGCGATGGCAAAAGTGAAAAAAGCCCCGCGCCCTAAGGCGGTGACGCCCAAAGGGTTCCGCGATTATTTCGGCCCTGAAGTGACAGAGCGCGCCGAAATGCTGCATCAAATTGCAGGGGTTTATCATCGTTACGGGTTTGAAGCTTTGGAAAGCGCGGCGGTGGAAACCGTCGAGGCGCTTGGGAAGTTTTTGCCGGATGTGGATCGCCCGAATGAAGGCGTGTTTGCTTGGCAAGAGGCTGACGAAGATGGCAATGGCGATTGGATGGCCTTGCGCTATGATCTGACGGCGCCTTTGGCGCGGGTTTATGCGCAGCACCGCAATGATTTGCCAACGCCGTATCGTCGCTATGCGATGGGGCCGGTTTGGCGCAATGAAAAACCGGGTCCGGGCCGATATCGTCAGTTTTATCAATGTGATGCGGATACTGTGGGCGCGGCCTCTGTGGCGGCGGATGCTGAGATTTGCGCGATGTTGTCTGACACATTGGAGACTGTTGGCATTCCGCGCGGGGATTACCTTGTGCGTGTGAACAACCGCAAGGTTTTGAACGGTGTTCTGGAGGCCATGGGCCTGCCGGAAGGCGATGGTGCGCGCGACAATGTGCTGCGCACGATCGATAAGTTCGACAAGGTTGGTGAGGCTGGCGTGCGTGAGCTGCTGACCAAGGGGCGTTTGGATGCCTCTGGTGCCTTTATCGATGGTGTTGGCCTGTCTGCGGACCAAGCCGAGCCGGTTTTGGCCTTCCTGACATCCAAGGCGGATGATGTGGCGAAGACCTTTGCGAATCTGCGGGGGGCCGTGGGTGGCTCTGCTGTGGGGGCGGAAGGGATTGCTGAGCTGGAGCAGATCGGTGATTTGCTGGCTGCGGGCGGTTATGGCGCGGATCGTATCGAGATTGACCCATCCGTTGTGCGTGGTCTTGGCTATTACACCGGACCGGTGTTTGAAGCTGAGCTGAGCTTTGAGATCTTTGATGAGAAAGGACGCAAGCGTCAGTTTGGATCGGTTTCCGGTGGTGGGCGTTATGATGATCTGGTGAAGCGTTTCACCGGTCAGTCTGTGCCTGCGACGGGGGTTTCCATTGGTGTGGATCGCTTGCTGGCAGCATTGCGCGAAAAGGGCCGGATCGGCTCTGCTGTGACGGGGCCAGTTGTGGTGACCGTGATGGATAAGGCGCGTATGGCGGATTATCAGGCCATGGTGGCTGAGCTGCGCAATGCGGGCATTCGTGCAGAGGTCTATCTGGGCAATCCGAAGAACTTCGGCAACCAGTTGAAATATGCGGATAAGCGGAACTCTCCGATTGCTGTCATTGAAGGTGGTGATGAGCAAGAGCGCGGCGTTGTTCAGATCAAGGATTTGATCCTTGGCGCGAAGATTGCCGAGAGCGCGACTTTGGAAGAGTGGAAAGAACGTCCGAGCCAGTTTGAAGTGCCACGTGGTGAGCTGATCGCCAAGGTGCGTGAGATTTTGGCGAGCCAGAAGGGCGAGGCATAATGTCTGAGAAAGCAATCATTCGGGCACGTGCGCAGCAGTTGCGCGCGCGGTTTGAAGCGGCTGGGGCTGTTGTGGCTGAGACGCCTGTTTTGCAGCCAGCAGAGGTCTTGCTTGATCTCTACGGCGAAGACATCCGTGCCCGCGCCTATGTGACCAGCGATAGCCTGCTGGGCGAGCAGATGCTGCGTCCTGATTTCACTGTGCCTGTTGTGCAGATGCATATGGAGCATGGGGCCGAGCCTGCGCGCTATACTTATTCTGGTGAGGTGTTCCGTCGCCAAGAAGAGGACACGCGCCGCGCTAATGAATATACGCAAGTGGGCTATGAGATCTTTGATCGCGAAGCGCCTGCGGCGGCGGATGCCGAGGTGTTTGATCTGATCGGTCAGGCCTTGCAGCCTTTGAATGTGCGTGCGGCGACGGGTGATATTGGCCTGTTGCTGGCGGCTGTGCGTGGCTTGGATACGACCGATGCGCGTAAGGCTGCGCTTGAGCGTCATATCTGGCGCCCTCGTCGCTTCCGCGCCTTGATGGACCGTTTTGCGGGCCGTGTTGAGCCGCCTGCGAGCCGTTTGGCTTTGCTGGCGCAGGATGCGCCGATGCAGTCTGGCTTGCCGTTTATTGGTTTGCGCGGGCCGGAAGAAGTAGAGGCGCGGATTGACGCGCTGCGCGAAGATGCAGGTGCGATGCCGATTTCGCAGGGGCAGATTGATCTGTTGGATGCGCTGTTGAATGTGCGGGAAACTCTGCCGTTTGCCTTAGAACAGCTGCGTGATTTGGCGGTGGATATGCCTGCCATCACCGAGGCTGTGTATTGCCTGCAAGACCGGATCGAAGCGCTGGATAAGCGCGGTGTGAAGGTGGATGAGGTTGAGTTCGAAGGCAGCTTTGGGCGCACCAATATGGAATATTACGATGGGTTCGTCTTTGGCTTCTATGCCGAAGGGCGGGCTGATCTGCCGGCTGTGGCCTCTGGTGGGCGCTATGATGCGCTGACCAAGGTGCTGGGGCAGGGGCGTGAAATTCCGGCTGTTGGCGCGGTGATCCGTCCTGAAGTGGTTCTGCAGTTGGAGGCAAGCGCATGACGATCAAATTGGGTGTGCCGTCCAAAGGGCGCTTGATGGAGAAGACCTTTGACTGGTTCGGTGCGCGGGGTGTGTCCTTGGCGCGCACGGGCTCTGATCGCGAATATGCGGGCAAGGTTGAAGGGATCGATGGCGTTGATTTGGTGCTGTTGAGCGCCAGTGAAATTCCGCGCGAATTGGCGGCAGGTCGCATTCATTTGGGTGTGACGGGTACGGATTTGGTGCGTGAAAAGCTGGGGCTGTGGGAGCAACAGGTTGAGGTGATGGCAGAGCTTGGCTTTGGCCGTGCGGACCTGATCATTGCTGTGCCGCAGTGCTGGGTGGACGTGGATACCATCGACGATCTGGATGCGGCGGCGGCGGCTTTCCGCAAGACCCATGGGTTCCGTTTGCGGATTGCCACGAAGTACCACCGTTTGGTGCGGGAATTCCTGCGTGAAAACGGCGTGGCGGATTATCAGCTGGTGGACAGCCAAGGCGCCACAGAAGGCACGATCAAGAACATGACGGCTGAGGCTGTGGCGGATATCACTTCGACCGGTGAAACGCTGCGGGCGAACCACCTGAAGATTCTGTCAGATGGGATGATGCTGAAATCGCAGGCGACGTTGTTCCGTGCGCGCAAAGCACCGATGGATGATGCAGAACGTCAGGTTCTGAATGCGCTGATTGAAAAGATGGGGATGTAGGGCCGCGGCTCTACCTCCCATTTGCTTACCCATTCAAAGTATTGAGTACCTTTTGGTGCAGGGTCTGATTGGCCGTGGCCACGATGGCGCCGCTTGCGTTCAGATCAAGCGGTTCGCCTTGCCAATCTGTGATCTGACCGCCTGCTTCTGTGACGACAGGCACGAGGGCGCAGATGTCATAGGCATCAAGATCATCGCCGTTCAAACAGACATCAATCAAACCGCGCGCCAGCGAGCCGTAAGCAGGCGAGCCGCCATCATAAACGATGGTTTTGCCGCGTTTGGCCAGGCTTTTGAAACCTTGTTTGGACTGCACGAAGCTTTTCGGATTGGCGAGGCTGATCACCGCTTCGCCAAGGCTGGTTTGAGCGCTGGTGTGGATGGGGCGGTCTGCGAAGGTGACGCCGTGATCTTTCACCGCGACGAAGCGCAGGCCCGCGAGGGGCAGGTCGATCACGCCCAGCACAGGCGCGCCGTCTTGGCAGAGGCTGATCAGGGTTGAGAAATTCAGCAGGCCTGTGGCGAATTGGCGGGTGCCGTCGATGGGATCAAGCACCCACGTGTAAGCGCTGTCTCTGGTTTCTGCGCCGAACTCTTCGCCGAGGATGCTGTGATCGGGGAAGGTGCTGGTGATGCGTTCGCGCCAGAGGCTTTCGATGGAGAGATCGGCTTGGGTCAGAGAGGAGCCGTCTTCTTTGTAGGTGACATCGAGCTGGCCGCGCCATGCGTCTTCAGCGATTTGATTGCCAAGGTCTGCGAGGCTTAGTGCAAAAGTGCGAAAGCGTTTCAGATCAGTCATCAGAGGCCCATATTGAATGCTGCAGTTACGGGCTGATTATCGGGGCTGTGTAACGGTTGAATGACTTGCATTGCTGGAGAGCGTGCAAAAAAACACCCGCGGCTGATTAGGCGCGCGGGTGTTTTGATTTTAAAGGTTTGTGTGGCTTACCAGCAGCTTACGAGGACCGTCATGTCGCCTGCGTGGGCTGTTAGATCTTCTGGTGCCATCACGCCGTTGGTTTCAGCAGAAGAAGCAGAGATACCTTCTGCGCCAAGCAGTTCCAGAATGGCTGCGCCGTCAGCGGCGAAGCTGACGTCTGCTGGCAATTGACGGTCTGTGCCGCCTGCTTGCGGCAAGAGCATGCCAAGAACAGAGCCGCCTGTATCAAACACGGGGCCACCTGCGTCGCCCGGCAGCGGGGCCAGAGCGAGACGTGTCAGTTCTTCTTCGCCCTGAAGGCCACGGACATCCGCGAGTGTTCCGAAGGTGACTGTTGGCGCGCCGAGCAAGCCACCAAAGGAGTAGCCCGCAACGGCAACTTCAGAGTTCAGTCGGGCTTCGCCGGAACGGAAGCTCGCAACTGCGATTGGCGCGAGTGCCGTCTGTGGCTTGAGCAGAGCCACGCCAAGCTGTTCGTTTACGCCGATGAGTTCAGCTTCGTATTGCTCTTCCAAAGTGATGCTACGGCAGTTGCCGACTGCATCGGCAGTTGTCACAACCGCGCCAGAGGCGTTGATAAAGAAACCGGACCGAGTGCGTTGTGGTTTGCGAATTTCCAAGCCGGAGAGCAGGGCGAGATCTTGCGCGGCGTCTTCGCCAATGGATGGATCCATCACGCCATCAATACGTGTGAAAGAACTGCGCATTTCAGAGAGAAGGCGGCGGCGGCGTTCTTCGTCGCCCGCTGGCCAAACCAGTGTGAAGCCTTTGATTTCGCCATCTTGCAGGGACACTTCGGTGTGGCTGATGCGCGTTGCGTCTTCGCCTACAAGGGTGAAGCTGCGGTTTCTGCGCTCACGCGGGCCATCGAGCGGCACCATCTCAAGGGTTTGCATGATGTCGTACAGGCCAAAGAGCGTGGTTTGATCGCCCGCTTGGCTGATCAGAATAACCTGAGCGTCTACGTCTGCAGTTGGGTTGTAGGTTGCAAATGGGTACTCGGTGGTGCCGAGCGCGACGACATCGGTTGGGATGAGCATCTCAATACCAACAGTGGTGTTCGTGACAGTTTGAAGGCCCAAGCCTTCTAGGACGGCATCGTATTGCGCTTTCAGCTCGATGCGTTGGGCTGTCGTCAGAACGCCAGTCGTTTCGTAGTTGTTTGCGGCCTGCCAAGCAGACATGGAGGCGCGGGTGCCGCGACCAAAAGAGCCATCGATGGCTGCATTGTAAAAGCCGGCCCATTGCAACCAGGTTTGCAAGTCTCTCTTTTCATCCCGTGTCAGGCGCGCTTCACTGGCGCGGGCTTCGCGTGGGGTTTCGTCTGCTGGCGTCACTTGGGTGATTTCAGCCACTGGTTCGTTCACAGAATTTTGAGTGATTTCAGACGTCTGTTCACCCACTGAATCCACTGGGTTCACGCGAACGTCCAAAAGATTCGCACCAATCGGCCAAAATTGGCTGCGGAAAGAGGATGTGAACGCGATGTAAGAGTCGCGTGGGATCAAGCCTTGGCTGCGATATCCGCGCAGGACTGTTTCTGCATCGGCACGTGTGTAAGGGCCAAGCGCAATACCATACCATCCGCCGCCAAGTGCGAAGCCGTTCACGTCTTCTAATACGTTGGCATACTTGATGATTTCTTGATTTGTCGCGGCCAAGCTAGAGTGCGCTTCGATTTGGACCCATGCTGCATCTTCCTGCTGCGCAAAGGCAGATTGAACGGAGAAAGTCAGGATAAATAGGAGGGTCGTTAAGAAGCGCTGCATGGTAATCGAAGCCTTTTATTGGCGAAATTTTCTAATTATTGGTTCTTTTATCAATTTCCCTGCCTCTTGCACGCTTAAATTAACCTTTGGCGCAATTGACCCGCTGGGCTGATGGGCATAGGAACAACCGGCGTTTGAATAAGGGCAAGGCCATGACACATACGGACAGCACTCCGCGATCCTTTCAAGAGATTATCCTGCGGCTTCAAGCTTATTGGGCAAAGCAGGGCTGCGCGATCATGCAACCTTATGACATGGAAGTTGGCGCGGGTACGTTTCACCCAGCAACGACTTTGCGTTCTTTGGGCGGAAAATCTTGGGCTGCGGCCTATGTTCAGCCGTCTCGTCGCCCGACGGATGGCCGTTATGGTGAGAACCCGAACCGCTTGCAGCACTATTACCAGTATCAGGTGCTGATCAAACCAAGCCCACCGAACCTGCAAGAGCTGTATCTTGGCTCTTTGAAGGCCATCGGCATCGACATGGACTTGCACGATATCCGCTTTGTGGAAGACGATTGGGAAAGCCCAACGCTTGGCGCTTGGGGTCTGGGTTGGGAAGTTTGGTGTGACGGGATGGAAGTGTCTCAGTTCACCTATTTCCAACAGGTTGGCGGCCATGACTGCGCGCCGGTGTCTGGCGAGCTGACCTATGGTTTGGAACGTCTGGCGATGTACATCCTTGGCGTCGATCACGTGATGGACATGCCTTATAATGATCCTGACACGCCAATTGCGCTGACATACGGTGATGTGTTCAAGCAGACCGAAGAAGAATACGCGCGCTGGAACTTTGACGTGGCCAACACTGAAGTGTTGCTGCGCCACTTTGAAGAAGCCGAAGCGGAATGTGAGAACATTCTGGCGCAAGAGCACATCGACCCAAAAACCGGCAAGCGCATCATCATGGCGCATCCGGCCTATGATCAGTGCATCAAAGCCAGCCACATCTTTAACCTTCTGGATGCGCGCGGCGTGATCTCGGTGACTGAACGCCAAGCCTATATTGGCCGCGTGCGTGCCTTGGCCAAGCAATGTGCGGATGCCTTTGTGCAGACCGAGGCCGCAGGCGGGGCAGCCGCGTGATTGGTAAGATACTCGGAGGGTTCATCGTCGTGTCGGCATTGGCCATGGGCATTGCGCTCTATTATTTCCAAACACAGGCCTTTTACGAACCTGTCGCTGCAACAGGCGAGCGGGACGTTCAGGTGACTCTGCTGGCTTCTGGTCAGCCAGAGCCGATCTTGTTTGAGGATTTCGAGGCGATTGACGCCGATAGCTCTCCGATCCGCTATCGCGCGTGTTTCAAGACCATTCAAAGCCAAGCCATGATGAGCGAGACTTATGAGGCTTATGAAGGTGCGGAACCTTTGGTCGCGCCGGATTGGTTTGATTGCTTTGACGCATCCGAAATTGGCAACGCGCTGGAAAGCGGCGAGGCCATTGCCTTTATGGGCACTGAAAATATTGAATATGGCATCGATCGCGTGATCGCGGTTCTGCCAGATGGCCGGGGCTTTGCCTGGCATCAAATCAACGAATGTGGCGCGCAAGTCTTTGACGGCGAAGATGCGCCGGACACTTGCCCGCCTAAACCGGAAGGCCAATAACCATGCCTGATCTGCTGATTGAACTCTTTTCCGAAGAAATCCCTGCGCGTATGCAAAAGCGTGCTGCGGATGATCTGAAAAAACGTGTGACCGATGGTTTGGTTGAGGCCGGTTTGACCTATGCCCATGCCAAAGCGTTTTCCACGCCGCGCCGTTTGACCTTGGCGCTGGAAGGCATGTTGGCGGAAAGCCCAACCGTGCGCGAAGAGCGTAAGGGCCCAAAGGTTGGTGCGCCTGAGAAAGCCATCGAGGGCTTTTTGCGCGGTGCTGGCCTGACGATGGACCAGCTTGAAGAGCGTGAGACCCCAAAGGGCAACGTATACTTCGCAACCATCGAAAAGCCGGGCCGCCCGGCTGCCGAGATCGTGGCAGAGGTTCTGGCAGACACCATTCGTAACTTCCCATGGCCAAAGTCCATGCGCTGGGGCGCTGGCTCTTTGCGTTGGGTGCGTCCTTTGCATTCGATCCTGTGCATTACGTCTGATGAAAATGGCGCAGAGATCGTACCGCTTGATGTGGATGGGATTGCCTCTGGTGATACCACCGAAGGCCACCGCTTTATGGGCGAGGGGCGTTTTGCGGTGACGGGCTTTGAAGACTACGAAGCCAAGCTGAAGAAAAGCCACGTGATCCTGTCGGCTGAAGAACGTGCCGAGACCATCTGGGCGGATGCGCAGAACCTGGCCTTTGCGCAAGGCTTGGAAGTTGTGGACGACAAGGGTCTGTTGGCAGAGGTCGCAGGCTTGGTGGAATGGCCGGTGACGCTGATCGGCGACATTGCGGATGATTTCCTGAACCTGCCGCCTGAGGTTCTGCAAACCTCGATGAAAGAGCACCAAAAGTTCTTCTCGGTAAAGAACTCAAAGACCGGCCGGATTGAGAAATTCATCACTGTCGCCAACCGCGAGACCAAAGACAATGGCGCGACCATTCTGGCGGGGAACCAAAAGGTTCTGTTCGCCCGTCTGTCTGATGCGAAATTCTTCTGGGAAAACGATGTGCGCACCGCGAAAGCTGGCGCGCAGGAATGGCTGGATAAGCTGGGCAATGTGACCTTCCACAATAAGCTGGGCTCTCAAGCAGCGCGGATTGACCGCATCGCAGCCTTGGCGCGCGAGATCGCGCCGTTTGTGGGCGCAGACGCGGATGTGGCTGAAAAAGCGGCGCGTTGGGCGAAGGCGGATCTGTCATCTGAAATGGTTTATGAATTCCCAGAGCTGCAGGGCCTGATGGGTCGCTACTATGCGGAATTCGCAGGTCACGTAGCAGAGGTCGCGGCGGCGGCAACAGAACATTACTCGCCGCTGGGCCCATCGGATGATGTGCCAACGGCGCCGGTTTCTGTGGCCGTTGCGCTCGCGGATAAGCTGGACGTACTGACAGGCTTCTGGGCGATTGACGAAAAGCCTACAGGCTCCAAAGACCCGTTTGCCCTGCGCCGTGCGGCTTTGGGTGTTATTCGGTTGATCTTGGAAAACAAAGTGCAAATGAGATTGATCGCTCCGGGAAGCGCCGTGCACGCTGGTTTTACTATGCTGGTAACCGCAAAACATATTAGGGGAATGGAGACAAAAAAAGTCGACCTCCTCTCCTTCTTCCATGATCGCCTAAAGGTCTTCCTGCGCGATCAAGGTATCCGTCATGACGTGATCGATGCTTGCATTGCGATGGACGGGAATGATGACATCGCCCTCTTGGTGAACCGCGCGAAAGCGCTGCAGGCCTTCTTGTCGACGGATGACGGTGAAAACCTGTTGCAGGGTTTCAAACGTGCCAACAACATCTTGACGCAAGCGGAAGAAAAAGACGGTGTGGAATATTCCTACGGCGCCGATTTGAAGTTCGTCGAAGAAGATGCCGAAAAAGCGCTGTTTGAAGCACTCGATAAGTTCGAAGAGCCGATCAACGAAGCGATCCGCAGCGAAGACTTTGCGGCGGCCATGGCGGGCCTCGCGGGCCTGCGCGCGCCGATCGATGCTTTCTTTGAAGCTGTTCAGGTGAATGCGGAAAATGATGTGGTGCGCCGCAACCGTTTGAATCTGCTCAGCCGTATCCGCAAGCTTTGCGCCTCTGTTGCGGATCTGACCAAGGTTGAAGGCTAAGGCCAAACAGGCTTCTTCTTGATGAAAATACCTCCGCCGGAGGCAGCGTCGGATTTCCTTTAGAAATCCGGCGCTTTTTATTGGATCGTTACGTTTCCCTTGCGCGATGCGCCTTGATGCCTATGCTTCCCCAAGGAGGATTGCCGCAGTGCAGCAAGAGAATGGTTTTATCACGTTAATCACCGAAACCGCGTCCATGTCACCGGATCGACATGGCGGTCGGGCCAAATGCTTGCAGCGTTTGGTGCGCCTTAAGCTGCCTGTCCCAACCACAGTGGCTCTGTCGTTTGATGCGGTGCGCCGGATTGCTGGCGGGGAAATGCCCGATATGGACGCGTTGATCGCGCCTTTCGCGGCGGGGCATTTGCTGTGTGTGCGCCCAAGTTCGCAAGACCCAGATTGGGGTGGGCCGGGGGCTGTGCTGAATATCGGTATCAATGATGCCCGCCACAAAGAACTGGCGGATGAGATTGGCAAAGCTGCCGCAGATGAATTGTACCTGCGGTTCATTCAAGCCTATTCCATTCATGTGGCGCGGCTTGATCCGGATATGTTTGATGACATTGATCCCAAGGCCGAAACGGCCTTGCGCGACACTTTGTTGGCCTACGAAGACGAAGCGGAAGAGAGTTTTCCGCAAGAGCCGAAAGACCAACTCGCTGGTGTTCTACGGTCAATGGCGCGCGCTTGGGAAGGGACCTCGGCCCGATTGTTGCGCATGGCCAAAGGCGCGCCTGCGGATGCGGGGCTGGGTTTGGTCGTGCAGGCCATGGTGCTGGGTGTTGGCACTGGCGAAAGCGGCTCTGGCGTGATGCAGCTCGTGGATAGCGAAACCGGTGACCCCATGATCAAAGGGCGCTATCTGTCGCAATCGCAGTGGCGCGACGCTTTGGAAGCCGGGGATCGCTCGATGTTCCTGCAAAAAGACAGCCGTGGCACGAGTTTGCAGGAAAGCCTGCCGGATGCCTATGACATGCTGCTTGGTTTTGCGCGTAAGATGCGCGTGAAGCTGCGTGAAGAAATGCAGATGGAGTTCACCATCGAAAACGGCGAAGTGCATGTTCTGGATGGTGTGCGCTTGCAGCGTTCCGCGCGGGCGGCTGTGAAGATTGCCGTGGCTCTGGCTGAAGATAAGATCATCCCACGCGAAGAGGCGGTGATGCGTATTGATCCGCGTGCCTTGAACGAGCTTTTGCACCGGCAAGTGGATCCTGAAGCAGAGCGCGATGTTCTCGCCGATGGTGTGGCTGCGAGCCCTGGTGCGGCGACAGGTAAAATCGTGTTTTCCGCTCAAGAGGCGCAGGCCGCTGATGCGCGGGGCGAACCCTGTATTTTGGTGCGACGTGAAACCAATCCAGAAGACATTCGCGGCATGCACGGTTCTGTTGCTGTTCTAACCGAACGCGGCGGGATCACCAGCCATGCGGCGGTGATCGCGCGTGGTCTTGGTTTGCCGTGTGTAGTTGGCGCGCATGGTCTGCGCTTTAAGCCGCGTTCGCGCCAATTGATTGCGGCAGGTGGCCGCGTGTTCAAAGAAGGTGATGTGCTCACGATTGATGGCACCAATGGTCAGGTTCTGGCGGGTGAGCCGAAGATGCTGGAGGCGAACTGGGATGACTCTTTCCGCAGCTTGATGGATTGGGCGGATGACGCGCGTGATATCGATGTACGCGCAAATGCGGATACGCCAGCGGATGCCAAAACGGCGCGGAACTTTCGCGCGCAGGGCATTGGGCTTTGCCGCACCGAACATATGTTTTTTGATGCAGACCGCCTGACGGTGATGCGCGAGATGATTTTTGCAGATGCGCCGCAAGACCGCCAAGCAGCGTTGGAGCGGTTGTTGCCGATGCAGCGCAATGACTTTGTAGATCTGTTCCGGATTATGCAGGGGCAGCCCGTGTGTATTCGCTTGTTTGATCCGCCATTGCACGAGTTCCTGCCGCATGATCGCGCGGGGATGCGGGATTTGGCTGAGGCGTTGAACTTGCCTTTGTCGGTGGTGGAACGTCGTGTTCAGGCGCTTGGGGAATATAACCCGATGCTGGGCATGCGCGGCGTGCGTCTTGGGATCACCGTGCCTGAGATTTACGACATGCAGGCGCGCGCTATTTTTGAGGCTACAATCGAGGCTTCGAAAGACGGCGATCCTGTGGTGCCCGAGATCATGATCCCGCTGGTTAGCGCCAAGCGCGAAGTGGAATTGGTGAAGACCCGGATTGATGCGGTTGCGGCTGCTGTGCGTACAGAGCAAGGGCAGAACTTTGATTTCCGTTTGGGCGTGATGGTGGAAACACCGCGCGCGGCGTTGCGGGCCGGAGATATTGCGCCGCATTGTGATTTCTTTAGCTTCGGCACAAACGATCTAACGCAGATGACATACGGCTTATCGCGCGATGAC
Organism: uncultured Paracoccaceae bacterium; assembly: GCA_947499725.1. Classification (GTDB taxonomy): domain Bacteria; phylum Pseudomonadota; class Alphaproteobacteria; order Rhodobacterales; family Rhodobacteraceae; genus Cognatishimia. The sequence goes on from CANMPK010000004.1 coordinate 170,160, forward strand.
GCGGGGCGCTTTATGTCAAACTATGTGCAGCAGGGCGTCTATGTCGAAGATCCGTTTCACACCTTGGATGTTGATGGCGTAGGCGAGTTGCTGAAATTGGGGGCGGAACGTGGACGGTCGGTAAATCCGAATTTGAAGCTTTCTGTCTGTGGTGAGCATGGGGGCAGCCCCGAATCGATTGCCTTTTGTCGCAAGACTGACATGAACTATGTGTCATGCTCTCCGTTCCGTGTACCTGTGGCTCGGCTGGCTGCCGCTCAACTCGCGATTCAGGATAAGTTACAGTAAACCCTAAGTTTTTAAGGGGGAATGCGCTTTTGCATGACGGGTTTGTGGCCTGCGCAGGGCGCTTGGGTAGACCTTTTGGGCGTTTTTTACTAAATACCCCCGAATGTTTTGCCGATCTGGGGGGATCGGCCTGGAAACTTTAGGGGCTGCTATGCGCTTTCTGAAACACACTTTCTGTGCCGTCGCGATGATGGCCACGTCTGCTTTTGCGGACTCGCCAGTGAACCCTGTCGCGCAGGCCATTGAGTTTGAGCGGCAGCAAATTGCTTTGCTGAGCGGTGAAAAGTTGGTGGATCTTTTTTCTAAGAAGAAGAAAGAGAAGTTTGACTCTATCCAGCTGACCCGTTCTTGGATTGATGCGCAGCCTGCTGTGTCTGGTGGTGATCAATGGGCTTGTTTGGCTGAGGCGCTGTATTTCGAAGCGCGCGGCGAAAGCGTGAAAGGCCAGTTTGCTGTGGCTGAGGTTATCTTGAACCGTGTGGACAGCAGTCGTTTCCCAAACTCAATCTGTGGCGTTATTCACCAGGGGACGGGCCGCAAATATGCGTGTCAGTTCACTTTTACCTGTGATGGCCACCCAGAGAACATTCACGAGCCGGCGGCCTATCGCCGCGTTGGTAAGATCGCCCAGTTGATGATCGATGGCGCGCCGCGCAATCTGACATCCGGCGCGACTTACTATCATACGAAAGCTGTGAACCCACGTTGGGCGCGTCAGTTCTCTCGGACGGCGACCATTGGGGTGCACCACTTCTATCGCCCGAGCACACGGGTTTCCCAAAACTAATTGGTAATGCGTTGATCTGGTTGCTATAGGCCTGTGAACAGGAGGCTTCTATGGTGCGTGAGATTTCCCAAGCATTTGATCATCCGCTGATGCGGTCGCAAGCGATGCCGATTGAAGGCGTGGCGGATCGATTGTCGTTGCGTGATCATGTGGTCACTGTCGAGATTGGGGCATTTCAAGCAGAGCGTGACATGACCCAGCGTTTGTCTTTTGACATCGTGGTTGAGGTGCGCGCGCCAGAGGCGGATGCCGAGGATGATGTGGATCAGATCCTGTCTTATGATCGGTTGGCATGGGCGATTGATCATGAGCTGAAGGCTGAGCGCCTGAACCTTTTGGAGACTTTGGCCGAACGGATCGCGGATCGTATTTTGGCGGAGCCGCAGGCCTTGCGGGTGTTCTTGCGCATTCAGAAGCTGGATAAGGGCAATGGCAAGTTGGGCGTCGAAATCGTGCGTGAACTTGGGCAGGGCGCTGTTGAGCTGGAGGCAGAGGTCTCGCCTAAAGTGGTTTTCGTGGAATGGGCCGTACAGAAGGCTGACGGCTTTGCAGCGTGGCTGCGGGATGAGATGGCGCAGCAAGCGCAATTGGTTTTGTGTTTGGATGTGCCTGAGGCGCGATTGCACGCGGCTGACGCACAGGCACAGTGGACAATCGATTTGTTGGCGATTGAGCAGGCCGCATGGCAGTTGGCGGCAGAGGTGGATGGTTTGACCGTCGCTGCAAGCCGAACAGAACTAGATTGGGCGTTGAAGAATGGGATGCCTTGCGTTTGGGCGCCTTCAAAGCTGGTTTTGGATGCCACTGAAAGCCCCGAAGCAAGCGCACAGGGGATTGCGGTTTGGTTTTCGACGCAATGGAACGCCTCTGCTTCGGTGAAACTCGGCAAAGATTTGCCAGCCGAGCACACAATTTAAGGACAGAGCGTAACAGTTGGTCATACTGCCCTCTGAACGCTTGCAAAATAAGCGATGTTCCCGCATTTCAATTCCATGAAGACCTATTATCGTCCGATCCCGCACAACGATGCGGCCCGTCCAGCTGAGGCTTTGGCACTGGCTGGGGGCTGGTGTTGGTTCACGCATGTTGAGCGTTTGAGCCGTTCGGAGCAGCCTGACATTGTTCCGGTTGCGGATGTGCCTGCTGAGGTTTTGGATCGCATGACGGCGCCGCGCGGTGATGTGGCTGGGCTGGCGATGCATGCCCCCCAAATCATGGGTATTTTGAACGTGACCCCGGATAGTTTCTCTGATGGTGGGCAGTTTAACGCGCCAGAGGCCGCGATTGCGCGGGTGCAAGAGATGCAGGCGCAGGGCGCGACGATGATTGATATCGGCGGCGAGTCCACGCGGCCCGGTTCTAACTACGTTGAGATCGCCGAGGAGACCGCGCGGACTGCGCCGGTGATTGAGGCAGTTGCGCCCAAGATCAGCGCTCCGATCAGCATTGATACCCGCAAGGCGCCGGTGGCGGCTGCGGCTTTGGAGGCTGGGGCGTCTTTGTTGAATGATGTGTCGGGCTTCACCTTTGATGCGGACCACGCGCCCTTGGCTGCCAAACATGGCGTGCCAGTGTGCGTGATGCATGCGCAGGGCGATCCGGCGACGATGCAGGATGATCCGAGTTACGATGACGTTCTGCTGGATGTTTTCGATTTCTTAGAAGCGCAGGTGCAGATGCTGGAAAGGCTAGGGCTTGCGCGCGATCAGATTGTTGTGGATCCGGGCATTGGGTTTGGCAAAACCTTGGATCACAATTTAGCGCTTTTGGCGCGGATCAGTTTATTTCACAGCCTTGGATGTCCGATCCTGCTGGGCGCGTCGCGCAAGCGGTTTATCGGTACGATTGCTGATGTCACCGAGGCGCAAGAGCGTGCGCCGGGGTCCATCGCGGTGGCGCTGCAGAGCGTCAGCCAAGGTGTACAATTTTTACGCGTACATGATGTTGCTGAAACCCGGCAGGCTTTGAGCCTGTGGGCCGCGGCGACAAAGGGAGTATTTTGATGTCTCGCAAATTTTTTGGAACAGATGGCGTGCGTGGCACGGCGAACCAATACCCGATGACTGCCGAAATGGCGTTGAAACTGGGGGCCGCAGTTGGGCGGTATTTTCGCAATGACGGGGATAATCAGCACCGCGTGGTGATTGGCAAAGACACACGCCTGTCTGGCTATATGTTCGAGAATGCTTTGACGGCGGGTTTGACCTCGACCGGCATGAATGTGTTGTTGCTTGGTCCTGTGCCAACACCTGCGGTTGGTTTGCTGACAACGTCGATGCGCGCGGATTTGGGCGTGATGATTTCCGCCAGCCATAACCCTGCCGTCGACAATGGCATCAAGTTTTTTGGTCCTGATGGGTTTAAGCTGTCTGATGAAGCCGAGCTTGAGATCGAAAGACTGGTGCTTGAGGGCGTTGAGCCAGCTCAGCCGCAGAATATTGGTCGTGCGCGCCGGATTGATGATGGTCGTTTCCGCTACATTGAACGTGTGAAAAGTGCTTTGCCGACGGCTTTGCCGTTCAAGGGTGTGAAAGTTGTCATTGATTGCGCCAATGGCGCGGCCTATCGCGCGGCGCCAGAGGCCTTGTGGGAAATGGGCGCTGAGGTGATTGAAATCGGCACAACGCCAAATGGTCTGAACATCAATGACAAATGCGGTTCGACCTATACGCAAACCTGCGCTGAGGCGGTTGTTGCCCATGGCGCTGATGTGGGTATTTCGCTGGATGGCGATGCGGATCGCGTGATGATCATTGATGAAAACGGGATGGTGGCTGATGGCGACCAAGTGATGGCTTTGCTGGCGTCGCGTTGGGCTGAAACGGGCCGCCTGAAAGGTGGGGCTTTGGTGGCGACGGTTATGTCGAACCTTGGTCTGGAACGTTTCATGCAAAGCAAAGGTCTGCGTTTGGAGCGGACGGCTGTGGGTGATCGTTATGTCGTGGAGCGGATGCGCCAAGGTGGGTTTAACCTTGGGGGTGAGCAGTCCGGTCATATTGTCATGACGGATTACGCCACGACAGGTGATGGCTTGTTGGCGGGTCTTCAGTTCCTTGCCGCTATGGTGGAAACCGGCAAGCCTGCAAGCGCTTTGTCTAAGAGCTTTGAAACCGTGCCGCAGCTTTTGAAGAACGTGCGTTATGGTGCCGGCCAAACGCCGCTTGAGGTTGCTTCGGTGAAAGAAGCGATTGCCGATGCAGAGGCGCGGTTGAATGGCAGCGGCCGTTTGCTGATCCGCAAATCCGGCACAGAGCCATTGATCCGCGTCATGGCGGAATGCGAGGACTCTGGGCTGCTGACCAATGTGGTCGACGGGATCGTGGCCGAGGTTGAAGCGGCGACCTCTTAAGGGCGCCGCATCAATGCCTTAAGGCTTGGCCATTGGCTAGCGGCTAGCCCCGTTAGAACCAAGGCCAACGCGATGAAAAACCGAAACGGTAGGTCTTCGGATAGGATCACTGCACCGAAGACCATAGACCACATCGGGACTTGGTAGTTAACCAATGTCATAAACACCGAGCCTGCGCTGCGGATCACAGAGATACGCAGCAGGGTGGCTGCGGCTGTTGGCGCAAGGCCAAGAAACACAATGGCATAGGAGGCGCGTGCGCCTGTCCACTCTGGCATGCCATCAACGATTAACATCATTGGCAGAAGAATGACCGCGCCCACCAATAACGTGAGCGCAGACAGCGGCACCGGATCAATTGGTGGGCAGCGCCGTGTCTGGATCGATGAAATCGCATAGCAGAGCGCAGCGCCAACGCAGGCCAATTGCGCCAATGGCTCGGCGCCTTGGCCAAGTTGCGTAAGGCCCGGGCCGATCAAGATCAAAGCGCCAGAAAATCCGATCAACACCCCAGATAGCTGCCTAAGGGCCAGTTTTTCGTCACTAAAGAAGTGAGCGAGTGGCAGGATGAATAGCGGGACTGCGGCCATCGAGACGCCTGCAAAGGCAGATGGCACCAAGGAAATTCCCCAGCTGAGCAACATAAACGGAATGGCGGTGGAAAACGCGCCGATCAGGATAATGCTGCGCAATAGAGGGCCATTCAGCTTTGGAAACGGCGTGCGCATGACAAGCATCACTAGCAGAAAGGCCAAGGCACCAAGCACGGTGCGTGCGCAGGCCACTGTCAGCGGTGGGTAGCCTTCCAACGCCAGCGCGGTGACCATAAATGTGCCGCCCCAAACAACGCCAAGCGTGAGGATCGATACCCAATCCATGGGTCTAGGTAGGTTGACCATCTTGATCTCCTGACATGTTGCGTGAAACGAAAACGGGGGCCCCGATCAGGGCCCCCGCAGAATGCAAACTAAAGAACGGTGTTCTTAGTTCTTTTCTTTGTCGACCATTTTGCCTTCGGAGATCCAAGGCATCATCGCACGAAGCTTGGCGCCTGTTTCTTCCAGAAGGTGCTCGTCGTTTGCACGGCGAGACGCTTTGATTGTTGGCTGGCCAACAGCGTTTTCCAGCATGAAGTCACGCACGAATTTGCCAGATTGGATGTCCTGCAGGGACTCTTTCATGGCTTTTTTCGTTGCTTCGTAAGGCAAGATGCGTGGGCCAGTCACGTATTGACCGTACTCAGCAGTGTTGGAGATGGAGTAGTCCATGTTCGCGATGCCGCCTTCGTAGATCAGGTCTACGATCAGCTTGGTTTCGTGCAGACACTCAAAGTATGCCATCTCAGGTGCGTAGCCCGCTTCAACCAGAGTTTCGAAGCCACAACGGATCAGTTCAACGATACCGCCACACAGAACAGCTTGCTCACCGAACAGGTCAGTTTCGCACTCTTCGCGGAAGTTTGTTTCGATGATGCCGGAACGACCGCCACCGATTGCGGAGCAGTAGGACAGGCCGATTTCCAGCGCTTTGCCAGTTGCGTCAGTATCAACCGCAACCAAGCACGGCACACCGCCACCTTTGGTGTATTCGCCGCGTACTGTGTGACCTGGGCCTTTTGGCGCCATCATGATCACGTCAACGCCTTCTTTAGGCTCGATCAGGCCGAAGTGTACGTTCAGGCCGTGGGCGAATGCGATTGCTGCGCCTGGCTTGATGTTGTCGTGTACGTATTTCTTGTATGTTTCTGCCTGCAGCTCGTCCGGCATTGTGAACATGATCACGTCACACCATGCAGCCGCTTCTGCGATGCCCATAACTTTCAGGCCTTCGCCTTCTGCTTTCTTCGCAGACGCAGAGCCTTCGCGCAGAGCAACAACAAGGTTTTTCGCGCCGGAGTCGCGCAGGTTCAGCGCATGTGCGTGGCCTTGGGAGCCGTAGCCCAGAATGGCCACTTTTTTGTCTTTGATCAGGTTAATGTCGCAATCGCGATCGTAGTAAACGCGCATGTTCGCATCCTTTTGTTAACTTTGAGGCGACTATACGCAGTTCTGAGGTGAGTTCGAGTGTGAATGAAGCGTAATTTTGCAAATCAATGGGTATGTTCATTCGCATTTTGTTCAATTATTGTAAGATTCATGCTTGATGACACAGATCGCCGAATCCTGCGCCATATGCAAAGCGCGCCTTCACTTTCTACGCCTGACCTAGCGGATCAGTTGGGGATGACATCTGCGCGCCTGTCGCGCCGTTTGGATCGCTTGCGCAAAACAGGTGTATTGCGAGGGGTGCGTACCAAAGTGGATTGGCGGGCCTTGGGGTATGAGGTCGAAGTGAGCCTGCGCGTGACGCTGGATAAAACCCAGCCACGGGCCTTTGACGACTTTATCGAGGCTGCCCGCAGCATTGCTGAGGTGATTGAGATCCAAACGTTTCTGGGGCGCGTGGATGTGCGCCTTTCGGTCGTGGCTTTGGAAATGGTGCACTATCAACAGATCTACCGCGATCACATTCTGTCTTTGCCGCATATCGCAGATATCGAAGCTTTGATGCATGTGGCGCGGATCAAGTCTGATGAAAGCCTGCCGCTATGAGCGCTTTGGATGATCTAGACCGTCAGATCGTATTGGCATTGGCCAAAGACGCCACGCGTAATGCAGGGGCCTTGGGGCGTGAACTTGGCCTGAGCCAACCCGCCACATGGCGGCGTATTAAACGATTGCAAAGCGCAGGAATACTTGGCGCACGTAAGCTGGATTTGGACAAAGAGAAGCTTGGCTTTGGGGTGACGGTCTTTCTGGGGGTAAAACTCGCCACCAAAGGACGGGTCAGCCTAGAAGATTTTGAACGGGCCATTACGGCGATTCCTGAAATCCAAACGGTGGAACATGTCTTGGGCATGTATGATTATCGCCTTCGGGTCACGGCGCGCGATATTTCAGACTTTGAGCGCGTCCTGCGTCGCCGCATCATGACTCTGCCGGGGGTAGGGGATGTGGAAGCAAACGTCTTGCTGTCCGAAGAAACGCGGTCGGGCCCGATTTAGGCTTCATACTTTTTCTTGGCGAAAATACCTCGGGGTCCGGGGCAGCGCCCCGGCGATAGCGGCGCAAATTAACGCGCGCCAAGGCCCATCTGCATCAGCATCTTGCGCACAGGCGCCATGCCGTAAAGTGCGGACAGCCCCATAGAGCGCGCATCGCGCAAAAGCGGTGTTTCCGCCATGGACACGCGGTTCAGCATATCAATGCCCTTCACGCGCAAGGCCACTTCCGAGCGGCGTTTGCGATCATATGCGTTAAGCATCTGACGATCCCCAAGCCCTTCTGGGTTGGCCTTTGCCAAATCCAGTAATAGCCGCATATCGCCGAGCGACGTGTTTAACCCCTGCGCGCCAATGGGAGGCACGACATGGGCGGCCTCGGCCACAAGCGCGAGGCGTTCGCTTTGGAAACGATCTGCCACTTGGCTGATGATCGGCCAGATCGTGCGGTTGGACGCCAGCGTCAGCGGGCCAAACAAACCACAGCTGCGCTCTGTCATGGCGGCTTCGAAGGCTTCAACGGGCAGGTTCAGTAGCTCTTGCGCCTTTGGGCCGCGTTCCATCCATACAAGCGCAGAAGACGGCATGCCGTTGTAGTCTGGCAGCGGCACCAAGGTGAATGGCCCGCCTGTGCGGTGGATTTCGGTAGACACATTTTCATGTGGGATCGGATGGCTGACCGCCAGTGCTAGGGCTTTTTGGCCGTAGCGCGTTGTTTTCACACCGATGCCCGCAGCCTCGCGCATTTTAGAATTACGCCCGTCGGCGGCGATCACCAGTTTGCAGCGGCTTTGCGAGCCATCGCTAAGCCCAACGCGCGCTTCGGCTGCGCGGGTGAACAGCGTGGTCGTGGCAACACCCAAACGCAGGTCGACATTGGGCATGTCTTCTAAGGCGGCAAGAAACTCGCGGCGTAGAAGCCAGTTGGGCAGGTTCCAACCAAAGGGCGCATCCGAGATGTCTTGGGCGTTAAAGTCTTTGATTGTGCGCGGCTTTGGCTCTGCGCCGCCGGCGTCCACAATACGCATGATCTGCAAAGGGGCGGCATGAGCGGATAGGCGATCCCACAGACCAGCGTCTTCCAGCAGGGTACGGGCAGGTTGTAAAAAGGCCGTGCTGCGTAGGTCGGATCCCTTGGTATCGCGGTCTGTAATGGGCGTGCTTGGATCGACCACCTGTACGCGAAAGCCAGATTGCGCAAAGGCCGCGGCTGCGGCCAAACCGGCGATTCCGCCGCCGGAAATCACAATGTCATAGGTGTTTGGGCTGATGCTGGCCATGCGTGCTCCTGATCTTGTGGGATAGATAGGCCGAATGGTGCGGGCTGCCAAGGGAAAGCACTTAGACTAGGCTGTGTAAGAACCGCGCAAGGTCGTCTGTGTGGTGGTGGATGTGCTCTGCCTGATGTGCATCTGGCGCGACATGAATTGTTCGCAAGCCTAAGTCGTGCGGCACCTTGAGGTTACGTGGGTCGTCTTCGAACATAGCCGCGGTTTTCGGATCAAGTCCGTCTTTGGAGAAGATCGTATCAAAGGCCGCTTGCGCTGGTTTGGGCTGATAGTTTGCATGCTCGATGCCATAGATCGCATCAAACAGACCCTCTAAATTTCGACCTTTCAAAACCTGCTCTGCGTAGGGGGCCGTGCCGTTTGTATAGACAATGCGCCGCCCAGGGAGGGCGCTGATTTTATCCCGCAGCATCGGATCCGATTGCAGAGCATCAAAAGAGATATCATGCACTTCTTCCAAAAACGGATCTGGGTCGACGTCGTGTTCGTGCATCAGGCCAGACAGGGTGGTGCCGAAGCGCTCCCAATACGTGGCCCGTAGATGTTGGGCGCGCGCTTCATCAACACCAAGGGTGCGCATCATGTAGGCTGTCATCTTCTCTTCGATCTGGTCAAAGAGGCGGACACTGGGGTGATACAGCGTATTGTCCAGATCAAACACCCAAGTGGTCACATGTGAGAAAGCGTCTTTTACCATGGCGGCAGGCTATGACGAATTGTCGCCAAGTCAATGCTTTGCTTGCATGTTTTAGGTGAGGATGTTTAGTCTCGGCGACACCTTTATTGGAGACCTGCGCATGACACAGCCGCGCCCGCAGTTGAAAGATGCCTATTCGCTGATCCTAGAGGCGATTGATACCGGAACCTTTAAGCCGGGTGATCGGTTGGTGGAAAGCGATCTGGCAGAGAAGTTTGGCGTGTCGCGCACGCCAATTCGCGAGGCGTTGCAGCGTTTGGAAACGCAGTCTTTGCTCGCGCGTGATGGGCGTAGCTTGATTGTGGCCTCTTTGGATCACAATCAACTGTCTGAACTATACGCGGTGCGCAGTGAACTGGAAGGTTTGGCGGCGCGTTTGGCCGCGCGTCATGCTACGCCAGAAGAGGTGCGTGTGTTGCGTAATATGGTGAATGAAGATCGCCGCATTACCGATGACCCCATGGCTTTGGCGCGGGCGAACCGCCGTTTCCACAAGATGATCCATTTGGCGTCTCATAACCGTTATTTGGTGCAACAGCTTGATTTGGTGCATCGTTCCATGGCTTTGATGTCGAGCACGACATTGGCTGCGGAAGGGCGCAGTTCGGTGGCGATGGATGAGCACGAAGCCATTGTGAACGCGATCGAGAAGCGTGATGAAGATGGTGCGTATGACGCGCTGAAGGTGCATATCTCGAGTGCCTTTGAGACACGCTTGACCCTAACTGCTGACAGCTGAAAATTCTGCGTTTTGTCCTTCGGGGGTTTGGCCGTGCGTGGTTTTATCCCAGTAGAATGGGACGACAATCAGCTCTAGCAGGGCTTTGTAAGCGCCGAGCGTAGCCAATGGAAAGTAAATGGGAAGCGTGAGCGCCCACCCAATCAATCCATTTCGATTTTGCCCAATCATCGAGACTGCCGCGATCAGAATATCGAGAAGTGACACGAAGAGAAAGAGGCCGATTGCGCTGTATAGGACTGGCTTTGGTAAACCTTGAAACCAAGGCAGGGAAAAGCCGAAAGCGAGGCCCCAAAAGCTCCAGATAAATGGGGCCAGCAAGAACTGGGATAGGGTGCTGAGGAAGATCGCATTGAAACCCAAGAACTTACGCAGACCTAGTCGGCGCCCTAGTCGCAACGGGCGCCGCATATGGACTAAATAGGTGATCATGTAGCCTTTTAGCCAACGTGATCGCTGTTTGATCCAGCGGTACATCTGGCAGTTTGCTTCTTCTTGCGTAACTGTCGCTGCGAGTTCGGTGCGATAGCCATAGCTGCACAAGCGAATTCCTAAATCGGCATCTTCCGTGACGTTGTGGGCATCCCATCGCCCGATTTTTTCGAGGATGTCCCGGCGGAAATAGAGTGTTGTGCCGCCGAGTGGTATTGCCGCGCCAAGCCGCGACATGCCACGTAGGACAATGCGGAACCACATCGAGTATTCCAAAGTAAAACAACGCGATAGCCAGTTTGTGTAAGGGTTGTAGTAGTCTAGGATGCCTTGCAAGCACGCCACATCTTTGTCGGCATGGGCAAATTGAAGTGCGATGGTTTCAAGCTGATCTGGGGCAGGGGCGTCTTCGGCGTCCCAGATGCCGATAATGTCGCCCTTACAAAAATCGAGTGCATAATTCATTGCGCGCGGTTTTGTGGTCAAGTCGTCGCCTTCAGGAACACGCACTGTCCGAATCCAATTGGGCAGATCTGTTGCCGCCAGAGTGTCTTGGGTGAGATGGTCTTTTTCTTCCAGCACCATCACGACATCTAGCAAAGCCTTTGGATAGGTAAGGCGCGAAAGGCGCCTGATAAGCGCGCCTGCGATTTCGGTTTCTTTGTAAAGCGGCACGAGAACGGAAATATGCGGTAGGTTTTCGCCCATCGGAAGTCTGTCAGGGGGCTTTCGTGGAGATTGACTGGCGGCGAATGCGAAAACTTTCATAAAAGCCGTCATGCTTTGCATGGCAACGGCGAGGAATGTCAGGGAGATCACGGCAAGGCTGGTCTCGGCCGTGAACGACAGGATGCACATCGCCAGTAAGGCGGAAAACCCTATGTAGCGCAGAACAGGTGCGTTGCCCCAAGAGCGACAGCTTTCCGAATCCGCCACGCAGGTTTCAGCATGGGTTAGTAGGTGCAATCGGTGGGTTTGAGCCAGATAGGCTAGAATAGTGTCTTCCGGAGCGAGCACGATCTGGGCCGATTGAAGTTCACTCTGGTATTGGCTGCGAAGTTTTTCGATGGTTTCGGGCCGGCTGGTCGCGAGCATCAGGGTTCCATGTATGTTTACCCATGGAATTACGGCGTGGCGAAGGCAAACCTCTGGGGGAAGAATGGATTGCAGTCGATCATCTGGCGGGGCTTGCGAAAGATCCACGATGGGTGCGCCAAAATATGTAGATTGGGCCCTTAGCCTTTGGTTTGCAGTGATTGTGCCCTCGGCGAACAATATGTTCGCGATCGGAGAGTTCAATTGGTTTTGTTGCTGCGCAGCGTCAAACAGCTGTTCAGAAGTGATGGCGCCATCTTCTAAGAGGTAACGGCCAATGCCCAAATGGCGGTCAGGCTGAAGGCCGAAAACCGGTGTGAATTTTCCAAGAGGGGTATGTTCCATTAAAAAACTCCTCAACCTGCGAAGAGGATGAGGAGTTAATCTTAAATCAAACTTAAGATGCGCTCTTTAAGCGGATTTTGCTTCGTCCATGAAGGCTGAAAACCGTTCAAACAGGTAGAAGCTGTCCTGTGGGCCAGGGCTTGCTTCTGGGTGATGCTGAACGGAATAGACTGGGCGATCCTCGATGCGAATGCCACAGTTAGAGCCGTCAAACAAAGATGTATGGGTTTCTTTCACGCCTTTTGGCAGGCTCTGACCGTCCACAGCGAAACCGTGGTTCATCGAAGTGATTTCAACTTTACCTGTTTCGTGGTCTTTCACCGGGTGGTTCGCACCGTGGTGGCCGTGGTTCATCTTGATGGTTGTTGCGCCAAGCGCCAGTGCCAGCATTTGGTGGCCCAAGCAGATGCCAAAGACCGGCAGGTCTTTGTTTTCCAGAACCTTCTGGATCATCGGCACGGCGTATTCGCCAGTCGCGGCAGGGTCGCCCGGTCCGTTGGACAGGAACACACCGTCTGGATTATGCGCCAGCACCTCTTCGGCTGTCGCTGTTGCTGGCAAAACTGTTACGTCACAGCCAGCAGAGGCCAAGCAGCGCAGGATGTTGCGTTTTGCGCCAAAGTCCACAGCGACCACTTTGTGACGCGGGTTTTCTTGCTTTGGGTAGCCATCTGGCCAAGCCCAACGCATTTCGTTCCATTGGTAGCTTTGTGCGCATGTCACATCTTTGGCGAGGTCCAGACCTTCCAAACCTGCAAAGGCACGGGCCTTTTCGACCAGAGCCGCAACATCAAATTTGCCTTCTGGATCGTGTGCCAATGCCGCGTGCGGCGCACCCTGTGCGCGGATCGCGCGGGTCAGGCGACGTGTGTCTACACCGCCGATAGCGATACGGTTACGAGAGGCGAGCCAATCAGACAGGTTGGATGTAGAGCGCCAGCTGGATGGCTCTGTTGGATCCCACTTCACAACCATGCCGGCTGCAACAGGATCACCTGTTTCATCGTCTTCCGCGTTTACACCGGTGTTGCCGATATGAGGGAAGGTGAATGTCACGATCTGGCCCGCATAAGATGGGTCAGTCATGATCTCTTGGTAGCCTGTCATCGCTGTGTTGAAGCAAAGCTCGGCGGTGGTCTCACCAGTGGCTCCGAAACCGCGGCCGTAGAATACGGTTCCATCGGCTAGAGCAAGGCAAGCGGTTGGCGTGTTTGAGGGCACCTGGGCCATGGCAGCGACTCTCCGGGGTGTGTGTAGATAAATTGTCGGGAAACTAAGTCGCGGGGGCTCTGAGGTCAAGGTCTGATGTGAAAGTCAAATCTGTTTGAAAACAATGACTTATGTTTTTTGATGATCGCTTGCGCCAGAACGGTGAATTCAGTATTGTCCAAGGCTCTGATCAAAGAATGGGGATTTCTTGATATGAGCATGCGTGGGACCATCAACGATGCGCTAAAGCAAGCAATGAAAGATCGCGCGGCAGATCGTCTGTCGACACTGCGTCTTGTCAGTGCTGCAATCAAAGACTTGGACATCGCGATGCGCGGTGAAGGCAATGATGAAGGCGCGCAGGATGCGGATGTTCTGAAGATCCTGTCTAAGATGGTGAAACAGCGCCAAGAAAGCGCGCGCACTTACGAAGAAGGCGGTCGCCTAGATTTGGCAGAGCGTGAACTGTCCGAGATCACTGTGATTGAAGAGTTTTTGCCAACGAAGCTGGACGACGATGAAGTGGTCACTGCGATTGATTCAGCGATCTCCGAAGTCGGTGCCAGCACTGTGCGCGATATGGGGAAGATCATGGGCGCGTTGAAAGCGAAATATACAGGCCAGATGGATTTTGGCCAAGTCGGCGCCTTGGTGAAAGAGCGTCTTGGGTAAAGGGTAAAGCCCTTAAATTGCTAAATAAATTTAAGGGGCCGTTTGGCCCCTTTCGTTTTTGATCGGCTTTGTATTGTGAATTTTGGGTCTGCCAAAAAAAATGTCATAAAAGCGTGAAAAAGTGCCTTTCGGGTCTTGCGTAGCCCGACCACAAGTCGTAATTAGCGCCTCACAGTTGGGATGTAGCCAAGTGGTAAGGCAACTGTTTTTGGTACAGTGTACCGTAGGTTCGAATCCTACCATCCCAGCCATTTTACTCACATTGATGTTTACGTTTCCAGCGGCCCCAAGGTAGCTGCTACGACTGTTATGTCATGCTTGTTCGCGTGGGCGTTACAAAAGCCCAACCTGATGACCAAAGTGCCTTTGTTCAGGGGATTTAGTTTGATGCGCGGAGAGTAAGGTATCGAGCTGTCTTGGTAAGCCATCCAATTCGCAAAAGCGAGTTTAGGGAGAGTTTCGATACCTTTGAGAAACCTCTCGAGCGATATCGACAAGGCCCTGCGACGCTGGATTTGAGCTTTCTCGATGCCAGCTTACAACCAGATCCAAAGATGGGGGCGTCGCGTCGGTATTGATTAAGCGTAGACCTTGATTCAGCGGGTTTTGCGAAAAGCCTGAAACGGGCATCGTCGCGACGCCATCACTATTTCTAATAAAAACACTGATCGCGGCGAGTGATGTAACACAGTGGATTTGTTTGTGAATCAAGTCCGCCTCTTGGAACATATTCAGCACAGCCACATGCGGGCGAGAACCTCGGGCAAAGGTCACAATTTGCTGCTCTGCCAAGTTTTCTATGGTGACGTCTTCTTTCAAGAGAGGGTGGCCTTCACGACACGCCCAGCCAAGTTTCAAAGGATCGATAGGTGTGGTGACAACACTCTCTTCCATAACTGGATCGGTTTGAATGATCACATCAAGGCTGCCCTTCACAAACATGCTGTGCAGGCTCACGCTTGGTTCTGCAGTCAGCTCGATCTCGAGTTTAGGGTAGGTTTCGGCAACCTTGGTCAGAAAAGAGCTTAGCCAAGTGTGCACAATGGATTCGATCACTCCAATTCGAATGCGTCCAGCCGGTTCCTCGCTTAGGTACAAAGCCTCTTTCAGCTCAGCTTCTGCTTCGAGCACCTTTAGAGCTTTCGGGAGGAGTAGGCTCCCTTGCGGGCTCAACGTCACTTCGCTGCGTTCGCGATCAAAAAGGCGACATTGCATTTCTGCTTCTAGCGTTGAGATGCGACTAGAAATGGTCGCTTGCGAAACATTGAGTTTCTCGGCAGCGGCACGAAAGCTTTTGAGACGTGAGACCCAAACAAAAGATTCTAGAAAACGTATATTCATCCTTAAGCAAGCCTATTGCCTTTCAATTCACGGCGCAATTCGCGGGCTTGAAAATTGAAAGAAGGCAATACTGTTGCCTCAAAATTGGGCAGAGAACTGGATGATGCAAAGATTTCTAAGATAATGATTTTTAAGATAAAAGCGGCCCTTGAAAATACATACGCTCGTTGGAATGAAAAACCTGATCAGTGGTGATTATGTATTCCCGTTTGAGCGATAAACGGTTCCGTGCATCCTAGTCTTTAACTTTTTGAAAGAGACAAGATGATCCAACAAGCCGCCGAAGTTGCTCACTCTGAACTACGTCAGATTTCACTTTCTGCGTTTCGCGACTTGTTGAGAGGAAATCGCTATACTGGTCACACTGCGGGAATTTGTGCAGGGTTGCTGCAAACCAACCTCGTCATATTGCCAAAAGAATACAGCGCAGATTTTGAAGCGTTTTGTCTAAAGAACCCAAAACCTTGCCCGCTGATTGCGCAAAGCGCTTCCGGCGAGGTTAAGTTCAGCGACGCTGATGATGAATTGGACCTGCGATACGATGTGCCGCTGTATCATGTTCATGAAAACGGCAAACACACGGGCATTACCTCTGACATTCGTGACTTTTGGCGAGAGGATTTTGTGGCATTCGCCATCGGTTGTTCCTTTAGCTTTGAGCGTGCCTTGATCGAAGCGGGGATCACGCTGCGCCATATTGAACAAGATAAGACCGTCCCGATGTTTCGCACGAGCTTGCAAACAACGCGGGTTGGGCAGTTCTATGGTCCGGTTGTTGTGAGCATGCGGCCCATCGCAAAGGATCAGGTCGAACGTGTTGTGTCGATTAGTGGCGCCTTTCCACATGCCCATGGCGCGCCGCTGCATGTTGGGGATCCTGCCGAAATTGGCATCAAAGATCTTGCACAACCTGATTGGGGGGATGCGGTCGACATTCTAGAAAACGAGGTTCCGGTTTTTTGGGGCTGTGGTGTTACCACACAGCTTGCTTTGGCCAATGCCAAACCGAACCTAGCTATCACGCATGCGCCGGGCGCCATGCTGATCTTAAACGCGCACGACGATGCGCGAGAAAATAACAAAACAAACTAAACGGTCCACAAGGAGAAAAACATGAAATATTCAACGGGTCTTTTGACCGCTGCACTCGCGCTCACCAGCGTGGCTGCCCATGCCGAAGAACTGTCTGTCGTTGGCAGTTGGAGCGGTCTTCCATTGCACAAGCAATACGAAAAGCCTTTCTGGGATGAAAAGATGCCAGCGGCGAGCGACGGTTCCATTACGGCAATCCTAACGACGCATGACCAAATGGGCATTAGCGGCGGTGATGTGTTCCGTATGCTGGGGCAGGGTGTTTTTGATGTTGGCATGACAGTTGCGGACTACGCGGTTGCAGATAGCGCCGCGTTGGAAGGGCTTGATGTTCCATTGATCGCGACGGATGCGGATTCAGCGAAAGCTATGGTCGAGGCTGCGCGGCCTTTGATCGACGATATCTATGCGGATGTTTTCAACGCAAAGGTTCTGGGTGTTGCCCCTTACCCGCCACAGGTCGTTTTCTGTAATGCGGAAATTGCAACTTTGGATGACCTGAAAGGCAAAAAGATCCGAGCCTCGGGTCGTATGACCGGTAAATTGCTGGAAGCTCTGGGCGCAGAAGCGGTCAGCGTCAGCTTTGGTGAGGTGCCAGGCGCGCTTCAAAAAGGCGTTGTCGATTGTGCGGTAACGGGGGCTGGCTCTGGTTACAGCGCAGGTTGGTGGGAAGTGTCCACGCACCTGATGCCTATTCCTTTGGGTGGTTGGGATCCGGTTGTCACCGCGATCAACCTAGACAAATGGAATGCGCTGGACGCTGACACGCAGGCAACCATCGAAGCAGCCGTGAAGGCAGAACTTGAGGCCCCAGCATGGGCGACAGCGCAAAACGCTTTGGCCACAGATGTTGCCTGTTTGACTGGCGAGGGCGACTGCCCAGGCGAGAAACGCGGGATGACTTTGGTTGAAGCATCAAGTGCAGATGTTGACACGGCACGCGACATTCTTGTGTCATCTGTCCTGCCGGATTGGGCCGAACGCGCTGGCGGCGATTGGGGCCAACGTTGGAACGAAACCGTGGGCGAAGCCACGGGCGTTCAAATTCCGCTGAAGTAAGGACCAAACTTATGACCCCTCTTCTTGCGTTGCTAAGAAGCCTGAATGAAAGACTGGCGGTTGCCGCTGGCGTTCTCTTCCTGATCAGTGTTTTCGTCACTCTTTTCGATATCATCGCACGCCCGCTTGGTTTTTCCTTGGGCGGGACAGATGAATTGTCAGGCTATGCGATGGCAATCGCGACAGGGTGGGGGGTCTGCTACGCCTTAACAGAGCAAGCCCATGTGCGCATTGACCTTTTGCGCTCTAGGGTAAGTGCTGCTGGGCAAGCTTGGTTCGATGCCATCGCCATTTTTTCGGTGGCGGTGGTGGCACTGGCCGTAGCTTACAGAGCTTGGCCAGTGCTCAGCAAAACAATCAAAACAGGTGCAACGGCGAATACCACACTCGAAACCCCTTTATGGATACCGCAATCCTTATGGCTGGCCGGCTGGTTCTGGTTTGCTGTTTCTGCGGTCTCTCTCTCGCTTGCAGCCTGTTTCTATCTAACAAAACGCGACCACGAAAACGTTGAAGAGTTTCTTGGTCTGAAAGGTGAAGGATGATCCTTTTCACGTCTGGGGGCTTACTTGCGCTCCTATCTCTTTCGATCCCAGTTGGTATCGTCCTCTTTCTGTTGGCTTTCGGCATTGATAGTTTTTTCAGTTCCTTTCCGCTCATGCGAGGATTGGGGCAGGTTGTCTGGTCCTCCTCAAACAGCGCAACATTGATCGCTATTCCGTTCTTTGTTCTGCTCGGAGAGATACTTGTGCGCAGTGGCATCGCGCGTCGGACCTATGCAGCGTTGGAGGCATGGGTGTCTTGGTTGCCCGGTGGTCTGATACACGCCAACATCGCGACCGCGACGCTGTTTTCCGCAACCTCTGGATCATCTGTCGCTACGGCTGCAACAGTTGCTTCGGTGGCTACGCCTCAAGCTGAAAAGCTCGGCTATGATGCGAAACTGTTTTCTGGGGCAATCGCCGCTGGTGGTACGTTGGGCATTATGATCCCGCCGTCGATCAACTTGATCGTCTATGGCTTTCTAACCGAGACCTCTATTCCAAAGCTCTTTGTTGCTGGTTTGGTGCCTGGTCTTATGCTGGCCTTCCTGTTTATGGTGGTGACCGTCATCTTTTGCGTGGTCAAACCTTCTTTGGGCGGCCCTGGTGTTTCGGCAAGTTGGCGTCGCCGTTTTACGAGCCTTATCGACCTACTTCCGCTGCTGACACTGTTTGGCACAATTGTTGGTGCGATTTATGCGGGCTGGGCCACGCCAACAGAAGCAGCGGCGATTGGTGTGGCAATGGCTTTCTTAATTGCCTTCATGCACAGGGCCGTTAGCAAAGAGATGGTGATTGAGAGCTTGAAAGGCACTGTGCGCACGACATCGATGATCATGTTGGTTGTGATCGGCGCGTATGTTTTGAACTTTGTTCTGACAGCAGCAGGTGTCAGTCGCGCATTGCAGGAGTTTCTGCAAGACTTGGGCCTCGGTCCGCTGGCGACGCTGATGGTCATCATTCTGATCTACATCGTTCTGGGCTTCTTTATTGAAACGCTTTCGTTGATGGTCGCTACCATTCCTATAATCGTGCCAATCGTCGAGCAGATTGGCTATGACAAGCTTTGGTTCGGCATCTTGATGATTATCCTCGTGGAAATGGCACTGATCACACCACCGGTTGGCTTGAACCTCTATGTGGTCCAAGCCGTCCGCAAGAAGGGTGCCTTTTCGGACGTGATCATCGGCGTCATTCCCTACGCTTTGGCAATGCTGGCGATGGTTGGGCTGTTAATCGCCTTTCCTGCAATTGCCCTTTTCCTACCGACAAACCTCTAGGAGACTAAAATGAAGTTCACTTGTGACGGTCGTGATGTAGAAATCACGATCGACCACCTCTTTGTGGCTGGTTGGACCGGTCGCGATGCTGCTGCCGTTCAACATCATATTGATGAACTCGCTGATCTTGGAGTGGCGCCCCCTTCCGAAGTGCCTTTGTTCTATCGCGTTTCAAACGCCTTGCTGGTGCAAGCTACGGAAATTGAAACTTTGGGCGAGGCGACTTCTGGAGAAGTAGAGCCTTTGATCCTTCGGCATCAGGGAAAGGTCTATCTTGGGCTTGCTTCGGATCATACGGATCGAGAGCTGGAGGCCCATTCCGTTGCTGCGTCGAAACAAGTTTGCTTAAAGCCAGTGTGTTCACAGCTTTGGTCTTTTGACGCTGTAAAAGACGTATTGGATGACCTGATCTTGTGCTGCCAAATCTTCGAAAACGGGCAATGGGTGGATTATCAGACAGGGGCACTAGCTCATATTCGTCCGCTTCAAGACCTTCTGGAATTGGCGGAATTGCCAGAAAACGCTGCGATGCTCTGCGGGACTCTTGGCGCCATCGGCGGCGTTCGGCCAGCAGCAAACTACCGGATGTCTTTGCTGGACCCACATGCGAACCGTGAAATTGCTTTTGAATATACGGCGCGTAGTTTGCCCGTGGTCGCGTAATGCCGCCGCTGGTGCGCGATTTGTCGATCTCCGCTGCTGAGTTCAAAACGCGGCAAGCGGCGTTGTTGCAAGAATTGGGCTTGAGCGACGAAGGCTTAGTGGCTGTTTTCGCAGAAGGCAGCGCTAGGGGAATGGGAGCGAAGTCTCACGCTGCGCTGCGCTATCTGATGGGCTGGGATGGGCAAGAAACCCAATCGCTGTTCTTGCTAGGGAAAGGGGGTGCCTTACTGCTACTCGGCAGCCCATTCTTGTTGCCTATGGCGCGGGAAACTTGCCCAGACTGCGACATCAAAGCTTTGCCACCATCGCAATGGCCGCAGCGGATCAAAGAACACCTTAGCGCGAACGCCACCCTGTGTACGGTTGGTTTTGATGCTATGCCCGTCTGGCTGTCAGAACAGTTTGAGGCAGTTTGTAGTTCAATTCAGTTTCGATCTGCCGATGCACATATTGAAAGGCAACGGGCATCCAAATCTGCGGGTGAGCTTGCCACCATGAAAGCTGGCGCGCAGATATGCGATGCTTTGTTTGAAAACCTCGGTCGCTATCTTTGGAAGGATCAACCGGTTTGGAAAACGCAGCTTCGTCTTGAACACGAAGCGCGGATGGCTGGCGCAGATTATTGCAAGACATGGCTGACAGTCGCTCAACAAGCTGACTACCCGCGGTATTGGCGCAAGGAATGTGTGGCGTGCCCTGCAGAGGGCGATCAAATTCTTTTCGGGATTGCCCTGACCGTTGAAGGCTATTGGGCCCATGGCATTCGCATGGGCAGTGTTGGACCGCTAAAGCCCAAACATAAACGGCTTTGGCACCAAGTGCACCAAGCCCTTGAGGTTGGGCAAGACAGATTGAGACCTCAAATCAGTTTGTCGTTGGTCGATGCGGCGATGTCGCAATGTTTGGTAGATCCTACTTTGGGGGAAGCGCATGAAACCGTTCATCGGTTTCGCAATGGTCACGGGCTGGGGCTGTCGTACGAAGAGCCTTTGGCAACCGATAATTTTCTTCAGCTTTGGGGCGGAGGAGGCTTTGCTGAAAAAACGGCTCCGGAACAATACGTTGCCGAGAGTTCCGTTTTTGAACTGCATCCCAACCTTTTCGTTCCCGAATTGGGCGGCGCGGCGCTTGGCGACATGTTCTGGGTCTCGCCAACCAAAACACAAAGGCTGCTGCACTTTCCGCTATCCCCTTTTGAAATCGAACTTCACGCTTCATAGGAGTCTTATATGGCCGAATTTTCTTGGCGAAATACCGATGCCACTGGGCGGTTAATCGCACTGCAATCCCAGCTCAAAGGGAACGCTCCTGATGTCGCAAACGTGTTTACGCAAACGTTTTTCGTTGGTGATGCCATTCAGTCTTATCAGAATAGCGAATTGCCACTGGGTGGCGCACTTGTTTCGGTTAAAGACCTTTTTGATGTCGAAGGGTTTGTGACCCGCGCTGGTACCAAAGTTTTTGCCTCTAACCCACCAGCGCCCAGCGACGCCGAAGCCGTTCGCAAAATCCGAGACGCTGGTGGCATAATTGTCGGCCATACGAACATGACGGAATTGGCTTACTCAGGCCTGGGGCTGAACCCACATCATGGCACACCCAGAAATGCGCTTTTGCCTGATTGTATCCCCGGAGGGTCGACCTCGGGCGGAGCGATTAGTGTCGCGCGAGGGTTGGTTGATATCGCGATTGGCACCGACACGGGCGGGTCTCTACGTATTCCCGCGGCCTTCAATGGTATCGTGGGATTCAAACCGTCTCAATCCACAGTTTCCCGTAAAGGCTGCAAACCTCTGTCGCGATCTTTGGACAGCGTCGGCCCGATGGCGCGTCATGTCGCGGATTGTCGGCAGGCCTATAAAGTTATGCGTGATGAAACCTTGGCCCAGAAACCAATAGGTCCGATCTTCATTGTCCCAAATAATTTTGGATTTGAAGATATGGATCCCATCATTCAATCTCATTTTGACAGGGCTGTGAAAGAAATCAAAGCAGCGGGCTTCGTTGTGCAAAGCCAACATATGAAATGCTTGGACCGATACAAAACTCTACCTGTCTGGCAATTCTCCGCAGTTGAAAGCCGTGCAGAATACGAGAGTGTTTTTCTAGATAAGGCCACCGATTTGGATCCACGCGTACATGTTCGAATGTCGCGTGCTAACGAAGTCGATGCAGAAACCTATCGCCAAACGCTTAATATGCGTTCCAGCTTGTCAGATGAATTTGAAAATGAGCTGGACGCACGAGTTCTTCTTATGCCGACAACGCCGATCTTGCCGCCGCGCTTTTCAGAGGTTGAGAGTGATGATGCGTTTGGGCGGCTGAACTTGCTCGCTCTGCGTAATCCAAGTGTTGCGAATGTGATGGATGCTTGCAGCATTTCATTGCCGATTGGCGCAAGCACAACACCCGCAGGGCTTATGTTAACTGCTGGCCATGGTCGCGACGAAGCGCTTCTGGATCTAGCAGAACAGCTAGAGAGCTTTTGCCACTTTTGGTGAGCGCCTTTTTCACTGGATTTGAAGTGAATTCGAAAAACAGGCCTCTCATGAGGCGTGTCGCTCAACCGAAATGTTGATCCGTTAGTTCAGGTTTGAGTGCCAATCTACAATTGCTTGTCGTGATGCCACCTTCATTTTGATCGCATTTGGGGGTGGCATTGAATGAGAAATTCCAGCGTGAAGGTAGATCTGATGTGCATGGCGGGCAACGTCGCCAGGCGTTTCCAAGTACACGCCTTTGGGCGCCCATCGCAAATTGTCCCAAACGGGTTCACGCGCGTGGCACATGGAGCAGTTTCCGATCACTGCGTCGTAAGCTTCGTCAAACCCCGCTGCCTGCACGATGCTTTGCTCATGCGAGGTCAATTCGCGCGCTTCCGCCTCTTCCCAGGTTTCGGTAATCCGAACGGAGGACAGCCATGCAATCACCAACATTAACAGCACAGTCACCGCCCAAGTCCAATGTGGGCCTTTTCCCGTTTTGTGCATCGTATTGAAGTAATGCCGGATGGTAACGCCAGTGAGGAAAATAAGGCTGGCAATAATCCACGCGTATTCCGTGGCGAAGGCCAAGGGATAGTGGTTTGAAAGCATCAGAAAAACAACTGGAAGGGTCAGATAGTTGTTATGGGTTGATCGCACTTTGGCAATCTTCCCGTACTTCGCATCTGGGGTACGCCCCGCTTTCAGATCCTCGACCACAATTCTTTGGTTCGGCATGATCTGAAAGAAAACATTCGCGGTCATGATGGTCGCCGTGAAGGCGCCAAGATGTAGCAAGGCGGCACGGCCTGTGAAAATTTGGTTATACCCCCAAGACATCACAACCAAGATCACGAATAGAATAACCATAAGCAGTTGAGGCTGCTCACTCAGGCGGGATTTGCAAAGTTGATCGTATAGCAACCAGCCAATCGTTAGCGATCCTCCAGAGATCAGCACCCCCTGAAACAGGGTCAGATTTGCTTTGGTCGGATCAAGTAGGAACAGCTCTCCCCCGACCCAATAGATGATCATCAGTAGCGCCGCGCCAGAGACCCAAGTCATGTAGCTTTGCCACTTATGCCACGTCAGGTGTTCGGGCATCTCTGAGGGGGCGACAAGAAACTTTGTTGTCTGGTAGAAGCCACCTCCGTGAACCTCCCACTCTTCACCAAGCGCGCCTTCTGGCATGTTTGGGCTTGGCTTCAGCATCAAATCCAAAGCGATGAAATAAAAGGACGCTCCGATCCAAGCCATTGCGGCAATGACGTGAAGCCAGCGCACAGAAAAAGCAATCCAATCCCACATGACGGCTAAATCATACATTTCATCACTCCTGAGGTAGAATTTGCGACAACCTAGGCGACGCGGTTTTTTTCTGGTATTGCCTCAAAATACCAAGCAGCATCAAAAAAAACAAAACAATGTCATACCTAGACAACATTCGAACCTTTGTCCGTGTCTACGAATTAGGCAGCATGTCCGCTGCTGGTCGCGATTTACGCATTTCACCGGCGGTAACCTCAGCGCGGATATCGCAGCTCGAGGAACATCTGAGCGTTCGCTTGTTTCGAAGAACGACTCGGAGCCTAACGCCGACAGAACAAGGGAAAGCGTTTTACTCTGGGGCTTGTGAGGTTCTGGCGTCCGTACAAAAGGCGGAAGCTGATGTTGTTCAAATCACTGATAATCCCAAGGGGTCGCTTTATGTGGCTGCCCCATTGGGGGTTGGTCGGCGCCTCATTGCGCCGTTGGTGCCGGAATTTTTAGAGCAATACCCAGAGGTTAATCTGCGTCTTCGGCTGACAGATCGAAAGGTGGATCTAACGGTCGAAGGTCTCGATTTGGCATTTTTCTTAGGGCAGCCCGAAGATAGCAACCTGCGGATTCGCAAAATCGCTGATGTTGATCGGGTGCTTTGCGCGTCACCTGATTACATTCAGGCCCGAGGCAATCCAGCATCTGGCTATGACCTGGTTGCTGACAATCATGAATGCCTCAGCCTTCGCTTTCCGGGCGCATCCGAATCTCAGTGGCCCCTAACAACAGAATCCGGCACGGAGCGGTTTAAAGTCTCCGGGCGTTTCGAATCTGATGATGGCGATGTGCTGACAGACTGGGCCTTGTCAGGACAAGGTGTCGTTATGAAGCCCCTGTTTGAGGTGCGTGAATTAATCGACAGCGGTCAATTGATCCCAGTTGCAACAGACACACCACCAGAACCGATCCAGATGGCGTGCCTATATATCCATCGTAAACTTCAGGATCCAAAGTCGCGTTTGTTTATGGACTTTGTGATCGAGCGCATCTCAAAAGCATTTGCTGCAAACAGCGTGTAATTAGCTGCCGCGGTAGGTTGAATATCCATATGCGGACAGCAACAGCGGTACATGGTAATGGGTTGCTTCCGACATGCCAAAGCGCAGCGGAATAACGTCTAAGAACCGAGGGTTACCACCTTCTGCGCCACTGGCTTCCAGATAGGATCCGGCGTGGAAAACCAGCTCGTAGGTGCCAAATTCGAATTCATCCTTAGAAAGGATCGGCGCATCAGTGCGCCCATCGGCATTGGTCTCAACGGTTTTCAAAAGGCGCCGTTCCTCACCCTTCAATTGAAAAAGTTCAATCTTAAGATTTTGGGCCGGACAGCCGCGTGCGGTGTCCAAGACATGAGTACTTAAAGAACCAGCCACTGTGTCCTCGCTACGATTAAAGGGTGTCATTTATCTGCTTAATTCGCGTGCCAAATGCACATTTCTTGCCCTCTTGTCCTACAGTGAAGTCAGCAGACCCTGCAAAACAAGGCTTTGGAAGGGTCTTTATCATTTTTTTTGAAAAAGGAAAAAATTGTTTTGAATTATTCCAATATCCAAACGAAAGGACGACCTACGTGCCACACTACCCACGTAACATGACGGGATACGGTCAAACCCCGCCCCATGCAAAATGGCCTAACGGTGCCAAAATCGCGGTTCAGATTGTTCTGAATTACGAGGAAGGCGGCGAGAATAACATTTTGCATGGGGACCCTTCTTCGGAAGCTTTCCTGTCTGAAATCACGGGCGCGCAGCCGTGGCACGGCCAGCGCCACTGGAACATGGAGTCCCTCTATGAATACGGCGCACGCGCGGGTTTTTGGCGTGTGCATCGTGCGCTGAAAGACATGCCAGTCACAGTTTATGGCGTCGCAACAGCGCTCGCGCGTGCGCCGGAACAGGTGGCCGCAATGAAAGCTGCGAATTGGGAAATCGCCAGTCACGGGTTGAAGTGGGTCGAATACAAAGACATGTCCGAGGCGGAAGAACGCGCGCAAATGCAAGAGGCAATGCGCCTGCACGCTGAGGTCGTCGGTTCGCCTCCGAGAGGATGGTATACAGGCCGGTGTTCCATGAACACCGTTCGCCTTGCGGCGGAGACAGGACAGTTTGACTATGTGGCCGATAGTTATGCGGATGACCTTCCTTATTGGCAGACGTTCGGCGACCGCGCTCAGCTTGTGGTCCCCTATACAATGGACTGCAATGACATGCGGTTCGCTATTCAGGCAGGGTTCACGACCGGAGATCAGTTTGAAAGCTACCTAAAAGACAGCTTTGACGAGCTCTACGCTGAAGGAGATGCTGGCGCTCCTAAGATGCTGTCTATCGGTCTGCACTGCCGCATCATCGGGCGCCCTGGGCGAATGGCCGCGTTGAAACGCGCACTAGAGTATATGAAATCCCATAGAGACGTGTGGTTTGCCACGCGGCTCGAGGTTGCACAGCATTGGGCAGCCACACATCCGCCTGCCAACAGCCTTACGCCGTCAGAAATGAGCCGCGAGGCATTTGTCGACGCGTTTGGCAGCATTTTCGAACACAGCCCTTGGATCGCGGATCAAGCGTTTGATCTAGAGCTGGGATCGACACATGATTGCAGTGCAGGGATTCACAATGCCCTTTCTCGGATCTTCCGCTCGGCGTCTTATGAACAGCGCCTTGCTGTTCTCAACGCGCATCCGGATCTCGCTGGAAAGCTTGCCGCGGCTGGCGCTTTGACAGCGGAAAGCACCGCGGAACAGGCCGGCGCAGGCCTCGATTTGTTGACCGATGATGAACGCGCGACTTTTCAGAATCTCAACACGCAGTATGTCGAAAAACATGGCTTTCCGTTCATCATTGCGGTTCGGGATCACGACAAAGCGTCGATTTTACGCGCGTTCCAACAACGCATCGCCCATGACAGTGCAACTGAATTCGAAGAAGCGTGCAAGCAAGTTGAACGCATCGCGGAACTTCGGCTGGAGGAGAAATTCTCGTCATGACGCAGTCGATCAAAATCCAAAGCATTTCAAGCACCGCCTTCGCGCCTTTTGGCGAAGTCATCGATGTCTCCGGCACGCCGGATAAGATCATCAATCAAGGGCTGTGCGGTCGATACCACGACCGCGCGACTTTGGATTTTGCAGAGGGCCGCGCAGGTATGAGCTTGTTTAAAGCGCAACCACGCAGCCTTCCTATGACGCTGGACATGGTCGAACGCCACCCGCAAGGATCGCAGCTTTTTATTCCAATGTCTGAACATGGATTTCTGGCAATTGTCGCCCCCGATCACGCGGGCACACCAGGAACCCCTTTGGCCTTTGAAACTCAGCCCGGTCAGGCCGTGAATTTTTATCGCGGCACCTGGCACGGCGTGCTGACACCCTTATTTGCGCCAGGCCTTTTCGCTGTCATCGACAGGATTGGGGCTGGTGAAAATCTAGAAGAATACTGGTTCGATACCCCGTATCTTGTTGAGCCGGATCACCAACATGCTGGCGCGGGGACAGCAACACCACCAAGTGAGGGAAATGAAAATGGCTGATCAATCAATAGGGACCCCGGAGCAGCTCCGAGATCCGAATTTTACACCACCACTGCATCGCGCAATTCCGTTGGGTATCCAGCACGTGCTTGCAATGTTCGTGTCCAACGTAACACCTGCGATCATCATCTCGGGTGCGGCGGGCTTTGGCTTCGGCTCTGACGCCGGTGCGCAAGGCTTCCCTGATATGACTTATCTTATTCAGATGGCCATGCTGTTTGCAGGCATTGCGACCTTGTTCCAAACAATCGGTATGGGCCCAGTTGGTGCGCGCCTTCCAGTGGTTCAAGGCACCAGCTTTGCGTTCATTCCAGTCATGATCCCTCTTGTCGCTGGCAAAGGCGTCGAAGCTCTGCCTGTTCTGTTTGGCGGGGTTGTGATCGGTGGCTTGTTCCACGCTTTGCTTGGTACAATTATGCCGAAAATCCGGTTTGCCCTCCCACCGCTCGTCACTGGCTTGGTGATCACCATGATTGGTCTCGCACTGGTCAAAGTGGGCATTCAATATGCGGCGGGTGGTGTGCCTGCGATCAATAGCCCTGAGTATGGCTCGGTGCAAAACTGGTCCATTGCGATGGTCGTAATCTTGGTCACGCTTGGTTTGAAGTTCTTTACCAAGGGGATGCTCTCTTTCTCTGCTGTGTTCCTTGGGATCATCGCGGGCTACGTCGTTGCACTGCTGTTCACAGATATGGTCAGCGTCGAAGGCATCGTGACAAGCATGAGCCGCGCCGCGCTCTTCCAAGTACCAACACCATTTGCCTACGGTTTTGATATTACAGTCGCAGCTGTTGTCGGTTTCTGCTTAATGGCGTTTGTCTCTGCGGTTGAGACCGTTGGTGACGTGTCTGGTGTCACCAAAGGTGGTGCAGGCCGTGAAGCAACCGAAAAAGAAATCCAAGGGGCAACTTTTGCTGATGGTCTTGGTACGGCGGTTGCTGGTGTTTTTGGTGGTCTGCCGAACACATCCTTTAGCCAGAACTCTGGCTTGATCGCCATGACAGGCTTGATGAGCCGCCATGTCGTGACAATTGGTGCGATCTTCTTGATCGTCTGCGGCCTTGTTCCAAAGGTCGGCGCATTGATCCGTACGATCCCAATCGAAGTTCTGGGCGGCGGCGTGATTGTTATGTTTGGTATGGTTGTCGCAGCCGGTGTGTCTATGTTGTCAGACGTGAACTGGAACCGTCGTAATATGGTGATCTTCGCGATCTCCCTGTCAATTGGTCTGGGCCTTCAGCTTGAGCCAAAGGCGGCGCAGTACCTGCCAGACACTATGCGTATTTTGATGACGTCTGGCCTGTTGCCGGCCGCGGTTATTTCGATTGTCTTGAACCTGGTGTTGCCAGAAGAGCTGACAGAAGAATCAACCATTGAAATCTCTGGTGGTTTGTCTGGCGAAAACAAAGGTTCTGCTGAAAGCTAAGAACCAAACCATGAAACTAGAAAAGGCTCAGCGATTGCTGAGCCTTATTTGTTAACACTGTAAATGAATTAGAGCGGCATATGTCGGTTTACGTTCTTGTACAAAAGGTAACGGAACTTACCGGGGCCACCAGCATAACAGGCTTGCGGGCAAAACGCGCGCAACCACATATAATCGCCAGCTTCGACCTCTACCCAATCTCCGTTCAGCCGATAAACGGCCTTGCCTTCTAGAACATACAGGCCGTGTTCCATGACATGCGTTTCCAGAAACGGGATGACAGCACCAGGCTCAAAGGTGACCACGTTGATATGCATGTCGTGACGCATATCGTCTAGGTCGACAAATCGCTTTACGCTCCAGTTATCTGCGGTATCAGGCATAGAGAATGGCGCAACATCATCTTCATGTGTGACAATCACATCTGGATGGTCGATGCCGTCCACAGCTTCGTATTGTTTGCGAAACCAGTGAAACTTGAAGTTCTCTTGACCTGAATTCTTAAGCGACCAAGCGGCGCCTGCGGGCAAAAACGCAAAACTGCCAGGGCGCAAAACATAGTCGATTTCATCAACGCGCAGTGTTCCGCCACCGCTTACGACAAAAATCGCGCCTTCCACTTTTTCATCAAGCTCGGGGCGGTCGGAACCGCCACCTGGAGCAACGTCCATCAAATATTGTGAAAAGGTCTCAGCAAAGCCAGACAAGGGGCGGGCCAATACCCAAAGTCGAGTGTCATTCCAGAACGGTAGAAAACTCGTCACGATGTCCTGCATCGTGCCCTTGGGCATGACCGCATAGGCCTCTTTGAAAATGGCTCGATCCGTCAAAAGTTGCTGTTGCGGCGGGTGACCACCCGCCGGTGCAAAGTATTTTCCGGACATACAGGTTTCCTTAGAAGCTTCAACGGTACCACTATTTAGACGACTTTGTATTTCGTCTACTTCGGTGAATGATAAAGGTCCTTTTTCAAACATTTGCAAATCTTTATCTGCGTCCCGCACCTTTGCCTTCGCGATCATTGGGCGGAAGCCTGCTCTTTGAACTCTCGACGGCGTGCATGTAGCACCGGCTCGGTGTAGCCCGAAGGTTGAGAAACGCCTTCAAATACGAGATCACAGGCCGCTTTAAAGGCGATGGCATCGAAGTTAGGAGCCATAGGCTGATACATCGGGTCATTTGCGTTTTGCCGATCAACGACAGTGGCCATCGCTTTGAAAATCTCAAGAACCTGCGCTTCGTTGACCACATTGTGGTGCAACCAGTTTGCGATGTGCTGAGCTGAAATACGGCAAGTCGCACGATCCTCCATCAAACCGATGTCGTTGATATCGGGCACTTTCGAGCATCCAACACCTTGATCAATCCAACGTACGACATATCCCAAGATACCCTGTGCGTTGTTTTCGACCTCGCGCTGGATCTCTTTGGGTGACCAGTTTTCACCATCAGCGGTAGGGATGTTCAGCAGACCATCAACAGAGCCACGACGACCTTCTGCTTTCAATTCATCCTGAACTTCAAACACATCAACATCATGATAGTGCAAAGCGTGCAATGTGGCTGCCGTAGGGCTTGGCACCCATGCGCAATTTGCTCCTGCAGTAGGCTGTGCGCCTTTGGCATCCAACATGGCCGCCATATTGTCAGGAACCGCCCACATGCCTTTGCCGATTTGCGCTTTTCCAGACAAACCACATTCAAGGCCTATATCGACATTCTGGTTTTCATAGGCTTCGATCCAGCCTTTCTTTTTGATGTCGTCTTTACGACTAAACGCGCCAGCTTCCATCGAGGTGTGAATTTCATCGCCTGTGCGGTCCAAGAATCCAGTGTTAATGAAGCAAACGCGCTGTTTGGCGGCTCGGATACATTCTTTCAGATTGACCGAGGTGCGGCGTTCTTCATCCATAATGCCAAGCTTAACAGTGTTCGCAGAAAGCCCGAGGATGCGTTCAACTTCTGCAAAAACGGCGTCTGCAAAGGCCACTTCTTCTGGCCCGTGCATCTTAGGTTTCACCACATAAACCGATCCGGTTTCACTGTTACGTGCGCCCTCGGTCTTTTGCAGATCATGCATTGCGATTGCCGTTGTGACCAAAGCATCCAGCAAACCTTCAAAAAATTCTGTGCCATCTGCATTCAGAACCGTCGGCGTGGTCATCAGATGTCCAACGTTACGCACCAGCAAAAGGGACCGCCCCTTTAAGCGTTGTTCTGCTCCATCAGGGGCAAGAAACACGCGATCCGCGTTCAAACGCCGGGTCATGGAGCGTCCAGCTTTCTCAAAGCTCTCTTCTAGGTCGCCTTTCATCAAGCCCAACCAATTTCGATAGGCCACGACTTTGTCTTCGGCGTCCACACATGCAACAGAGTCTTCACAATCGACAATTGCTGACAGGGCTGACTCCAAAATCACATCAGACAAGCCAGAAGGTGAATTTGATCCCGTTTGGGACGTTGGATCAAACGCCAGGATCACGTGCAGCCCGTTGTTTTTAAGAATGACTTGTGACGGAGAAGTTGCCTCGCCCACATATCCAACGCATTGAGCAGGCGTGGAAAGCGCAGCTCCATCGACCAGCAATTGCTGATCTTCAATACGATACGCAGTGGCACCTTTGTGTGTGCCACGCTCCAGCGGGAAGGTCTCATCCAGAACGGAAGCTACGCGTGCAACAACGCGCTCTGCGCGCTTTTCATTAAAACTGCCTTTGGGAGGCAAGTCGCCCAACGCGTCAGTTCCGTAAAACGCATCATATGCGCTTCCCCAACGCGCATTCGCTGCATTCAAAACAAAACGTGCATTCGTGCTTGGAACAACAAGCTGGGGACCGGCGATTGTCGCGATCTCTGGGTCTGTGCTTGGCGTCTCGATCTCGAAACTGTCCCCTTCGGGAAGCAAATACCCGATGTCTTGCAGGAACGCTTTGTAAGACGCTGAAGACCCTTTCCCATTTGCGCGATGCCATTCATCAATCTGCTTTTGCAGGCTTTCACGCTTTTCCAGCAGGCGACGGTTCTCACCACTGAACTTTTCTGAAAGCGTGTCTAAGCCCGACCAAAACACGGTTGCTGAAATGCCGATATCAGGCAGGACTTGATGTTCCATCAAGTCTGCGAAGACACTGCTAACTTGATTGGATCCGCGTTGAACATATTGTTGAGACAAGACACTTCCCTTTCATGATTGGCGCGAGGCGCATCTAATCAGTCAAAATTGCTTGGAACTGTCTTATGTCGAAGTGGGGTAATTTAGGAGTGTATTGTGATCCTGTAAAATCATCATGACTTTCAAAATTTCAAGAACAATAGCGTAATCCTTTGAAAGTCACGGCCAGTTGGCCTTAGGCTATTTTCACAAATCATTCCCAAATATGCGCTTCACGAGGCCAAACGCGCGTCCACATAGAGGTCGCCACTTTGTGTAAATTCAAGGCTGGTTTGAACGCGATAGGTTTCTCCGATCTCTGAAAGTGCCAAGATTTTTTCAGGGGCACCGTCCGCGAGGATTTCCCCATTTCGAAGCAAGACCAAGCGATCGCAAAACTTAGCGGCCAAGTTCAGATCATGCAGCGCAGCCATAACCACAGGCTGTCGCCTTTGGGCTTCCGCGCGTACAGAGGTCATAACCGAAAGCTGGTGGTGCAAATCGAGGGCACTTGTGGGTTCGTCCAGCAAAATGACTTCAGGTTCGCGCACCAAAGTTTGGGCAACGGCAACCATTTGCGCTTGCCCCCCGCTTAGATCAGAAATTCCACGATCGGAAAGATGCGACAAGCCAAGAGCGTGGAGCGCCTGTGCAACGCGGTCTAGGTTGTCATCGTAAACGCGCCAACCATTCGTTTGTTTAAGTGCCAGCAATACGCTTTCAAAAACGGTGAGCAACGCATTGCAGCCAAAAGCTTGAGGCATGTAAGCGACACGTCGTGCCCGTTCCTTTCTGCCAAGCGTTGTAATGTCTTGATCGTCAATACAGATACGTCCGGTCGAAGGCTTGATCAGACCTGCAAGGGTTTTGAACAGTGTGGATTTGCCAGATGCGTTTGGTCCGATCAGGCCCACAAAAGTGCCGCCTTGGATGTTCTTGATCGAGACGTCTCGCAAAACAGTTTTGCGGCCATACCCAGCAGTTATGTGGTCAATCGTAAGGCTCATGAAAGTTTCTCCCGGCGGGTGCTTAGGATGATCGAAATGAACACCGGTACGCCGATCAGCGCTGTGATGATACCGATAGGATAGATGATCCCGGGCGTGATGGATTTCGAAATGAGGGACGTGAGCGAGAGAACAAGTGCGCCCACAAGTGCCGACAGCGGGACAAAGAAGCGTTGGTCTTCTCCGACCAACAGTCGTGCAATATGCGGGCCAACGAGGCCGACAAATCCAACGGTTCCCACAAATGAAACAGCCGTCGCGGCCAAAAGGGACACGCAAATCAGCATTTCCACGCGCAGCCGGCCAACGTCGACACCCATGCTTTCCGCCGTTGCCTCGCCCATGCGCAAGGCCGTCATCGGCCACGTGCGATAGAGACTGAAGGGGATCGCAAAGGCCAACAGGATCGTGCCAAGGGATATTTTCTCCCAGCTTGCACGGCTCAGTGATCCCATCATCCAAAAGACGATACGCGCGATTTGATCTTCAGAGGCCATGTATTGCATCAGCGACAACAGCGCTGAGAAAGTGAAGAAAATGGCGATCCCAAAAAGGATCATGGTTTCGGATCCAACCCCTTTAAGGCGGGTCGCAAACAGAATGAAACCACAGGTGAGAAGCGCGAATGCAAAGGCGTTCACTGTTACCAAAAGGGGACCGACCGCAGGCACCACGCTCACGCCAAGTACAATCGCAAGAGAGGCGCCGAAACTGGCTGCGGCTGACACGCCCAGCGTAAAGGGTTCTGCCAATGGGTTGTTCAAAATGGTTTGCATTTGCGCCCCTGCAACCGCAAGAAGCGCGCCCACCAGAACAGCGGTCACCGCAACGGGAAGACGATAATCCCAGACGATCACTTTAAGGCGTACACCATGGGACAAAGGATCTGTGAACACATCAAAAACTGTGGACAACGGATATTTCCCAGGGCCTGTGGCCACATCAAGGAAGAAGCTGAGCAACAGCAACACGAGGACAACGCCAATCATCGTGTAGCGCTTAAGAACTTGTTTGGAATATGCCTGCCGCATATCGGCCTGCAATGCGGGCGCGTTTGAAATATCAATTTCCATGGGGAGCTTTCACAAAAGAACATGTGCGCCCAGAATGGGCGGGCGCACATGAGTTATGGTTAGTGGCCGTGGGAGGCGAGGCTTCCCCAGAACACGCCAGAGTAGTCGATCGGAAGGAAGCGATCATGCAGTTCCTTCATCGTTGCCTCTGGATCTAGGTCTTCGAACAGCTCTGGGTGGAACCATTTCGCAAATGCCTGCATGGCCGCAAAGTGGTAAGGACTGTTGTAGAACTGGTGGTAAACCGAATGGAAACGCTCATTCTTGACCGCTGAAAGTTCAGGCCAGCCTTCGCGGTGGGCAAGGGCAGAAAGACGTTCTTGGACCACTTCTTCTGTGGCTTCATAGCCGAACAAAACAGCCGTGGAATCCGGTTTGAATTCCGTCCAGTTTGCGCCCGTACCAACAATCACCTCAGGATCATCCGAGAAGACCGCCTCAAGGCTGACAGCGGTGGAATAGCCAGGCGTCTTCAAGGACCCCCAGTTTCTGCCGCCCGCAAGATCAACAAGGCGACCTAGGTTTGCTGCACCGAACGTGTTGCAGCATTTGGCTGGGTTGTAACCGGCTGCGCGCTCGATAAACACAATCGGACGGTCTTCGTCTGCGATCTGTGCGACGCGCGAAAAGATGGTTTTCATTTGCGCTTGATAGAAATCAGAGAATTCATCCGCTGCGTCGCGTTCATCAAAAATACGCCCCAAAAGTTGGATGCTTGGGATGGTGTTTTGTGTTGGGTTTTGGCGGAAGTCGACAAACACGGTCGCAACACCGGCTTCATCAAGCTTCTCAATGATACCGCTCTCTTGGGCCTTCAAAAGGTTGCCAAGGTTCATCAGCACCACTTCGGTGCCAAGCGAGATCACAGCTTCAAGGTTCCATTCGTCGGAATATGGGCTGCCAAAGTTCGGCAGATCCTCAACTTCTGGGAATACGGCGGCGTATTTGCGATAGGCATCAGGGTCAAAATTGATCAGATCGTCTTTCCAGCCAGCAATTCGGCCAAACGGATCTTCTTTGTTCAAAAGGGCAATGGAATAAATCATACGGCCCTCGCCAAGTACGACTTTAGACGGGTTTTTCTCAACCTCGACCGTCCGACCAGCGATATCTGTTACAGTAATAGTCTCTGCGATTGCGGGCGTGGCGGCGGCAAACATCATTGCGGCTGCTGCGGTAGCGGAGCAAAGACCCCGCGTCAATGATTTGACATTCATGGGTCTCTCCAAATTGTAGTGTAAGGCATGTAATTGTCATGCTCTGGACTGCAGAAACATTACTTTACTAAAGTTGTCAACAAATATGATGGCGCGATGAGATCTACAATTTGTGTGTTGAGACATGTCCCTCTCTTTTGGCGATTAAATCTGCCAAGATTTTTTTGAGACAGGGCTGTCCATATACCACTGAAACGCAAAAACGAGATGCCATTGGCGCCTCGCTTCTGAGTTAGGTTTTGAACGTTACAATCTAGCTTGCCTCTGCCAAAAGCGACGCATTGCCCCCTGCGGCTGCCGTGTCGATACAGATGTGGCGCTCGAGCTTGCAGCGGTCGGCTAAGTCGCCTTCTGACAAAAGTGGCACCAAGCGCCCTTCGCGGCTTGCCAATGCCACACGAGCCTGACGTAAACTGGCTTCCGTGCCCCAAAAGGCAACGCAATCAAAGCCATCGAGGATTGAGAGATCTTGCAAGTTAAGCGGCCCGTCTAAAGCGAATGCACCGCTTGCATTTGGCGCGATTTGAACGGCGGTACAGCCATTTGCGATCGCGATCTCTGCTTGGCGTTTGGCGAATTCCGCCGTTGGGCCAAGGCACAGGATCACACCACGCCCAAAGGTCGTCAGGATGTTGGATTCACCTGTCGGTCCTGGCAAAACATTGGTGTGAAGTTCAATCCGAGTAGGTTTCGGCGCTTTATCCAGCAACGCTTGTGCCGCCTTTGCTGAAAGTGTTTCAGCCTCTGGCGCTTCCGCCATTTCGGTTGTCGGCTTTGTGAAACGCCTCACATAAGCAGGGCCGCCCGCCTTAGGGCCAGTGCCAGACAGGCCTTCGCCCCCAAAGGGTTGCGAGCCAACAATCGCACCGATCTGGTTGCGGTTGATGTACATATTGCCGACGTTCAGGCGCTCTGTAACTTGCTGGATACGGTCATCAATACGGGAATGCATGCCAAAGGTCAGACCAAAGCCAGAGGCATTAATCGTATCGACGATCTTATCCAAATCACGCGCTTTGAAAGTTGCGACATGCAGAACCGGGCCAAAGATTTCCTGCTTCATGTCCTCAAGGCCGTTCACCTGCAGCACCGTTGGGGCCACAAACGTTCCTTGGTTCGGCACTTTCAGTTCTTTCATCACACGACCTTGGCCGCGCGCCTCTTCGATGTAAGCCTGAATGGACGCACGAGAGTTTTCGTCGATCACTGGGCCAACATCCGTTGTGTGCTCCCATGGGTTGCCCAAGGATAGTTCATCCATCGCGCCATAGAGCATCTCAAGATAGGTGTCCGCGACATCTTCTTGCACATACAGGCAGCGCAAGGCGGAACAACGTTGCCCTGCAGACTGGAATGCAGAGGCAACCACATCTTTCACGGCCTGTTCTGGCAGAGCCGTGGAATCTACGATCATCGCGTTCAAACCACCTGTTTCCGCAATCAATGGCGCAGACGGTACAGCGTTTTCCGCCATGGTGCGGTTGATGCGCTGTGCTGTTGCTGTCGATCCGGTAAAGCACACACCAGAAATGCGTGCATCCGATGTTATGGCTGCGCCAACCACAGCGCCGCGCCCAGGAAGAAGCTGCAGCGCCGTGGCTGGGACACCAGCCGCAAGCATCAAACGCACGCCAACGGCGGCGTTGATGGCGGTTGATTCAGCAGGTTTCGCAAGAACGGCATTACCAGCAGCCAAAGCAGCTGCGACTTGGCCGGTGAAGATCGCTAGCGGAAAATTCCAAGGGCTGATGCAGGTAAAGACACCGCGCGCAGGGTGGTCGAGCTCCAATGCGCGCGCACCGTAATACCGTAGGAAATCCACTGCTTCGCGCAGTTCAGCAATCGCATCCATTGGTGTTTTGCCAGCTTCGCGCGTTAGGATCGAGAAAATCTCGCCAAAGTTCTCTTCATACAGATCAGCGGCACGAAACAGAATGTTGCGACGCTCTTGTGGCGATGCGTTCCACGGTGTGGCGGCCTCAAGGGCTGCTGCAACATCTTCGGTGGATGCCAAAGTGACCTGTCCAACTGAATCAGACGGATCTGCAGGGTTTGAAACAGATCGTGTTTCATCGCCTTTTGCAGGTTTGGCCGTCATCGGCATGATGGTCCAGTTGTGATCTTTGAAAGGCGCACGAGCCTCTTCGATCTCTGCCAAATCGACATCATCGTGCAAATCCCACCCCTTCGAATTAGGGCGCTCTTCGCCATACAAGTCGATTGGTGCCAGAACCGCTGTGTTGCTTACATCGGCATCATAGGCATCAAATGGATCCGCCGCGACGACTTCAGCCGGCACCTCTTCATCGACGATCTGGTTCACAAAGGAAGAGTTCGCGCCGTTTTCCAGCAAGCGACGCACCAGATAGGCGAGCAAATCACGATGCGCGCCCACAGGTGCATAGATGCGGCAGCGCGTGTTGTTGTTCCTGCGCGTGATCTCGTGCAGCGCTTCGCCCATGCCATGCAGGCGCTGGAACTCGAAAGCAGATGTGTCATCCGCCAGCCCCATAATCGCGGCAACGGTCTGTGCGTTGTGGGTCGCAAATTGTGGATAGATCCGGTCTGTATATCCCAGCAGTTTCTTGGCATTGGCGATATAAGAAATGTCAGTCGCGACTTTCTGCGTGAACAAGGGGAAGTCTTTCAGGCCTTCGACTTGGGCACGTTTGATTTCGGTGTCCCAATAGGCGCCTTTCACCAAGCGCACCATGATCTTGCGATCCAGTTCGGTGGCGAGGTGATATAGCCAATCTAGCACCGGACCTGCGCGGCGCCCATAGGCCTGCACGACAACGCCAAACCCATCCCAGCCAGCCAAAGACGGGTCACGTAGAACGGCTTCGATCACGTCCAGCGAGATATCTAGGCGATCGGCTTCTTCGGCATCAATGTTTAAGCCCATGCCAGCGGCTTTCGCAGCCTGTGCCAATTCCAGCGTGCGCGGAACCAGTTCGTTCATTACGCGCGTCTTTTGCCCAACCTCGTAACGTGGGTGCAGCGCAGACAATTTGATGGAAATGCCAGGGTTCTCGCGGATGTCTTCAGAGGTGCATTGCGTTGCGAGGTTCTGGATCGCTTCTGCATAGGCGTTAAAGAAGATATCCGCGTCGCCTTGCGTCAAGGCGGCTTCGCCCAGCATGTCGTAAGAGTAGGTGTAACCGTTCGCAACGTTCTTTGAACCGCGTTTGACGGCTTCTTCAATGGTCTGGCCCAAAACGAATTGTGCGCCCATTTCTTTCATGGCTCTCCCAACCGCGGCGCGGATCACAGGTTCGCCCAGGCGTTTGACCGCACCTTTCAGTGCCCCAACGACCCCCGGTTTGTCATCATCCAGCACTTTGCCTGTCAGAAGTAGGGCCCACGTTGAGGCATTCACTAAAGAAGAACTCGATTGCCCAAGGTGCTTGCCCCATTCCGACGGAGCGATCTTGTCTTCGATCAACGCATCGATGGTGACAGCATCAGGCACCCGCAGCAGGGCCTCTGCAAGGCACATTAAGGCAACGCCTTCATCGGTCGACAGGCCGTATTCCGCAAGGAACACATCCATCAAGCTTGGCTTGGCGTCATTGCGAATGGCCTTGATCAAGCGAACTGCATCCTTGTTGATGCCGGCGCGCGTTTCTTGTGAAAGCGCGGCGTTTCTCATCAATTCATCCACGATCAGTTTTTCATCACGTAGGTGATAATCGCGGATCAGTTCGCGGATTTCCTGCAGTGTCATGGGTGTGCCTTTCTGAATTTTGGTCTCAACCACAATAGCACATCTGCTTTAGTCGATTTCACTATAGTTGACTTCAATGAGGTGAAAGGATACGAAATTGAAAGAATTCGTAGTTCAAAGGTGATCAATGGCTGAGACTGCTAGAGATTTGGACCAAATCGACCAATCCATCCTGAAGGTGTTGAGCGAAGATGGCCGCATTACTGTAACCGAGCTGGCAAAACTCGTTGGCCTGTCAAAAACGCCGTGCCAAATTCGCCTTAAGCGTTTGATCGAAGATGATTTTATTCAGGGGTTTAAGGCAAAGCTAAATCCCGCAAAGATGTGCCTGGAGCATGTGACCTTTGTTGAGGTTCGACTGTCCAACACAAACGAAGACGCTTTGCAGGCCTTTAATCAGGAAGTGTCCAGAATCACGGAGATCGAGCAGTGCCATATGATCGCGGGTGCTTTTGATTATCTCCTGAAGGTGCGCACGTCGGACATTCAATCTTATCGCCGCGTGTTGGGCGAGCTGATCTCAGGGCTGCCGAATGTCGCCAGTACCTCGACCCATGTTTCCATGGAATCCGTTGTTGATGAGATCACCTGATAGGGGGATCTAAACTGACAGCTGACGCCGTTTTGCAGCGCGGGCTTCGCGGCGCGCTTGCTCTTGGCCTTTGCGGAAACTGTCTTCTACAAAATCCATATGTGCGCGTGCTGCTGCTTCGGCGGCGGCCGCATCACCTGCCAAGATCGCTTGTACCATCTCTTTGTGCTGCTCAAGTAAGGCACGGCCTGTGCCATCCATCGTGCGCAGGTATTGGCGGTTATAGAAAACGCCTTGGCGCGTCAGGTCGTAAACCGAAGCCATCATATGCATCAGCGTAGTATTCTGGCTGGCATCAACGATGGCCGTGTGAAGGCGGATGTCTGCCTCTTGCGAGGTTTCTAGATCGTCATCTTCCCAAGCCTTCTGCATCTGCTCGATGATCTCTTGCAGGCGTGACTTATCTGATTGGGTCGCACGTTCCGCGGCCAAGCGGGCGGCAAAGCCTTCTTGTTCGCGACGATATTCTAAATAGTCATAGAACGCTTCGCCGTGCCGCGCATAAAGCGACAGAAGGGCAGGGGACATGGCGCGTCCTGTGAGGGTCGAGACAAACGTGCCTTCACCATGGCGCACAACAACAAGGCCATCGCTTTCCAATTGCTGCAAAGCTTCACGTAGCTTGGGGCGCGACACCCCCATCGCCTCGGCAAGCTCTCGTTCAGAAGGCAATTTGCGGCCTTCTTTCAAGATGCCATCCACAATCATGGATTCGATCTGTTCGACCACAGCTTCGGCCACTGATTCTTGGCCAATTGGCTCAAATGCGCTGGATTTTGTCATCAATCTTCGAACCGTTGCCTGAGTTTGGGAAATTAAGTTGTCTGCATAGTTTACCACTTTGAGTAAATCCAGCAAGCGCTCTCTACCAAAAACTACGTAGGGTTCGAAATTGATTAATGCGCTGAATAATATCGAAAAAATGAAAATGCTGCCCTTTTCTCGGCGCGAGTAAGGGTGTTTTGGCGATTTGATAAGTCTCCTTGAGGGAACGTTCAGTGGTAAATTTAATTGTTGACCTGAGTCTAAGGTAAATAATATTTACCAGACTGACCGCCCGAAAAGGCGTCACGAAACTTGGAGGAGACATCATGAAAAAGACTTTGACTTCGCTCGCAGTAGCGGCATCTCTCGCAGCAGCCCCAGCGGCGATGGCGGCAGATAAGATCCTGCTGAAGACCCCAATTGCATTCTCTACAGCACTGCCTGGCCTCGGTTCTCCGATCCCGCGCGTTGCAGAACAGCTGGACCTGATGTCCGGCGGCACATTGAAAATGAAAGTGTATGAGCCAGGTAAGCTGGTTCCACCGTTCGAAATTCTGGACGCTGTGTCCTCCGGTAAAATCAACTCCGGCTACACAACTGCGGGCTACTGGGCAGGTAAAATCCCAGCCGCGCCACTGTTCTCTGCTGTGCCTTTCGGCCCAGAAGCGGGTGAATACATGGCATGGCTGTACTACGGCAACGGCATGTCCCTGTACCAAGAGATGTACGACCAAGCCGGCTACAACGTAAAAGTTCTGCCATGTGCTGTGATCGCACCTGAAACATCCGGTTGGTTTGCAAATGAAATCAACTCCCCAGAAGATCTGGACGGTCTGAAGATGCGTTTCTTCGGTCTGGGCGGCAAAGTGATGCAGAAACTGGGTGTTGCGACATCCCTGCTGCCAGGCGGCGAAATCTTCCCTGCACTGGAAAAAGGCGCGATTGACGCAACTGAATTCTCCATGCCTGCGATCGACGCGCGTTTGGGCTTCCACAAACTGGTGAAATACAACTACTTCCCAGGCTGGCACCAGCAAGCGACAGTGTTTGAGCTGATGATCAACAAAGACGTTTGGAACGAAGCTTCCGCACAGCACAAAGCGATCATCGAAAACGCGTGTAAAGCGTCTATGACAGACAGCTTTGCAGAAGGTGAAGCGATCCAACACGCCGCTCTGATCGACAACGTTGAAAACAACGGTGTTGAGATCAAGCAGTGGAACGACGCAATGCTGGAAACCTTCCGCACAACTTGGAATGAAGTGGCAGAAGAAGAAGCAGCGAACGATGAGTTCTTCGCGAAAGTTCTGACTGACCTGAACGAATTCCGTGACGGTTACTCCATCTGGAAAGAAAACGCGTTCCTTCCGCGCAAATAAGACGATTGGTCAGGTTTACCTCCCTGACACCACTTGGGGGAGCAGATTTCGCTCCCCCTTTTTCATTCTGATTTTCTCAATTTACAGACCCTGACCCAGCGGGATTTCACCCGCATCTTTAAGCGCGTTCAAGCGTGAAGACTTAGGAGGAACCCATGGCTAGCCATATGTCACCAAGCGACGATCCAGTGGACGTCTATCAGCAGATCACAGAACACGAAGATCGTGATCGTCAGCCCGTCGCCCTCGCGCTTGATGCAACTGTGAAAACAGTGGGTAAAGTGGTCATGTGGGCCAACTTGCTGTTGGTTCTCGCGATCGTGACGCAGGTTGCGATGCGCTACCTGTTCAACGAGAACTACCCGAAACTGGATGAGATCCAGTGGCATTTCTACGGTCTGGTGACCATGGTTGGGATTTCCTACGCTTTGGTCACAGACAGCCATGTGCGTGTAGACCTTTTGCACATGCAACTGACCCGCCGCGCGCAGCGTGTGATCGAAGTGATCGGCATTCTGACGCTTCTGGTGCCCTTCATCTATCTGATGGTGGATCAGGGGTATGACTATTTCTACGAAAGCTGGCGTGTAAACGAACGTTCAGACAGCCCGACAGGTTTGGCGGCGCGTTGGGCTTTGAAATCTGTGATCCCAATCAGCTTTGTTTTGCTGGCTTTGGCTGCGCTTGCGCGTTTGATCCATGACGTACACGCGCTGTTCGCCAACTACGAAGAAGAGCGCCAAGGCAAAGGCATTCGCATTGTCATCTGGGCTTTGATCGCCTTTGCAGTGGTCGCAACTGCGCTGACCTTCTTGGTGGAAACCACCGAAGAAAAGCTGGTGATTGCGATGTTCCTAACCTTCATCGCGCTGCTGTTCACGGGCTTCCCTGTGGCATGGACATTGGCCGGTGTGGGCGTGGCCTACTGCGGGATCGCCTACCTGTTTGACTGGGACTACATGGCGTGGACGGGTTTGGAATCCACCTTCACAGGTCTTGATTACCTAACACTCGGCGCCGTGGTGAACCGCGTTTATGCAACCATGTCCAATGCGGTTCTGGTAGCCTTGCCGATGTTTATCTTCATGGGCCTGATGCTGGATGAATCCGGTGTGGCAGAGCGTTTGATGACATCCATGCAGCGCCTGTTCGGGACCGTGCGCGGTGGTTTGGCGATCACTGTGACGCTGATCGGTATCATCCTTGCGGCTTCTACCGGTATCATTGGGGCCTCTGTTGTTCTGCTGGGCGTGCTGTCGCTGCCATCTATGATGGAGCAGAAATACAACCCAGCTTTGGCGGCAGGTGTTGTGTCGGCCTCTGGGACATTGGGCATCTTGATCCCACCGTCCATCATGCTTGTGATCATGGCAGACCAAATGGCATTGTCTGTAGGCGATTTGTTCATGGCCGCGGTCTTCCCCGGTGTGATCATTGGCGCGCTGTATCTGACCTATATCTTCGTGATCTCTCAGATTAAGAAAGACGTCGCACCTGTTCCGGAAGGGGCGAAAGCGCCTGATTGGAATGCTGTGAAAGACGTTCTGGTGGCCGTTTTGCCAACATT
This sequence comes from uncultured Paracoccaceae bacterium, assembly GCA_947499725.1. Lineage (GTDB taxonomy): Bacteria > Pseudomonadota > Alphaproteobacteria > Rhodobacterales > Rhodobacteraceae > Cognatishimia. The sequence continues at coordinate 213,311 of CANMPK010000004.1, forward strand.
GGCACTGATCCTTGCGGTTCTGGGCTCGATCTTCGCAGGTCTGACCACTCCAACCGAAGCCTCTGGTGTTGGCGCATTGGGCGCGACATTGCTGGCGCTGGGCTATCGTAAGCTGACACTGCGCAAGCTGATCAACGTTTTGAAATCTACTTTCAATACAACCGCTTACATCTTTGCGATCTTTCTTGGCGCGACAGTCTTTTCCTACGTTCTACGCGAACTGGGCGGGGATGAGTTGATCGAACATATGATCCTGTCCACAGGTCTGGGCCCGAACGGCACGGTTCTGATTATCTTGGGCCTCGTATTCCTGCTGGGCTTTGTTCTGGACTGGATCGAGATCACGCTGATCGTTCTGCCGCTGATGCGCCCGATCATCAATGCGCTGGGCATCGATATTCCGGGCTTTGGCGCGATTGATGAACCTGCGTTGGTGTGGTTCGTGATCTTGGTAGCTGTGACCTTGCAGACCAGTTTCTTAACGCCACCCGTAGGATTTGCCCTGTTCTATCTGAAAGGGGTTTGCCCGCCAGAGATCAAGCTGATGGATATCTATAAAGGGATTATTCCTTTTGTTATCCTACAGTTGACCGGTTTGGCGCTCGTCTTCTTCTGGCCCGCCTTGGCCACGTGGCTCCCCTCGGTCGCCTATTAAAGGAAGCACCAATGCGTTTGACACAATGTCATAACTTCCAAGACTTCCGCACGCTTGCGCGCAAACGTCTGCCAGGTCCCATCTTTAACTATATTGATGGGGCCGCAGATGACGAGGTGACCTATCGCGCCAATACATCTGCGTTTGATCGATGTGATCTGCTTCCCTCGGTTCTAACAGGGGTGGAAGAGGTCGACATGTCGGTGACGGTGATGGGGCAGAAGCTGGATATGCCGATCTATTGTTCACCAACAGCGTTGCAACGTCTGTTCCACCATCAAGGGGAACGCGCTGTGGCAGCGGCGGCTGAAAAATACGGCACCATGTTTGGTGTTTCGTCTTTGGGCACCGTAAGTCTCGAAGAAATGAGGAAAAAACACAAAACGCCTCAGGTCTATCAGTTCTATTTCCATCGTGATCGTGGCTTGAACAAAGCAATGATGCAGCGGGCGAAAGAGGCTGGGGTAGATGTGATGATGCTGACGGTTGATAGCATCACCGGTGGCAACCGAGAGCGTGACAAACGTACCGGATTTTCCATTCCGTTCCGCCTGACACTGGGCGGCATGATCCAGTTTGCGATGAAACCCATGTGGGGCATCAACTATGTGACCCATGAAAAATTCCGTCTGCCTCAGTTGGAGGAACATGTGGATATGGGCGGTGGCGCCAGTTCGATTGGTGGGTATTTCTCGGAAATGCTTGATCCGTCGATGAACTGGGATGATGTGGCTGAAATGGTTGCGGATTGGGATGGTCAGTTTTGCCTGAAAGGCATCATGACCGCTGAAGATGCACGTCGCGCTGTGGATATTGGCTGCACGGGCATTGTGCTGTCTAACCACGGGGGGCGGCAATTGGATGGTTCGCGCACACCGTTTGATCAACTGAAAGAAATCGTGGACGCCGTGGGCGACGATATTGATGTGATCATGGACAGCGGAATTCAGCGTGGAACCCATGTTTTAAAGGCGCTTTCGCTTGGGGCGAAGGCTGTCGGGGGCGGGCGGTTCTATCTGTATCCTTTGGCTGCGGCTGGACAAAAAGGCGTGGAGCGCGCGTTGGGCCTGATGCATGCTGAGATTGAACGCAGTATGAAACTGATGGGGGTGACTTCATTAGATCAGCTTTCCCCTGAAAATTTGCGATTTCGCTAGGACGAAAAGATGAACGACCAAGAGCTTTTGAACACCCTGCGCGAGATTTGTGGTTCGCGTTTCGTGATCACCAAACCAAGTGCGACAGCGCGCTTTCGTAAGGGCTTCCGTTCGGGGCAAGGGGCGGCTTTGGCTGTTGTGCGCCCTGGCAGTTTGCTAGAGCAATGGAAGGTGCTTCAGGCCTGTGTGGAAGCAGATAAAATTGTTATTTTTCAAGCAGCTAATACGGGTTTGACAGAGGGGTCTACCCCTAAAGAAACCTATGAGCGCGATGTGGTTGTGATCAATACGCTGCGTTTGGATGGGCTTCAGTTGATCAATGACGGCAAGCAGGTTGTTAGCCTTCCGGGGGCAACGTTGTTTGCCTTGTCCAAATTGCTGGGGACAATCAACCGGCAGCCGCATTCGGTGATCGGCAGCTCTAGCATTGGGGCGACCGTTGTCGGCGGCGTGTGCAACAATTCAGGCGGAGCCTTGGTTGAACGCGGTCCTGCCTATACAGAGCTGTCCCTGTTCGCGCGGATCAATGAAGATGGAAAGCTGTATCTTATCAATAACTTAGGGATGAACCTAGGCGAGAGCCCAGAAGAAATCCTGATGAATTTGGAGCATGGAAATTACAGCGCTGAGGACGTTTTGAACGACAATCGCAAAGCGTCTGATACGGATTACCAGACGATTGTGCGCGATGTGACGGCGGATACGCCGTCGCGGTTTAATGCGGATAAGCGGTGTTTGCATGATGCGTCGGGCAGCGCAGGGAAATTGGCGGTGTTTGCGGTGCGTTTGGATACACATCCGCAGTATGAAGAAGAACGCACCTTCTACATTGGCACCAATGAGACCGCGCCTTTGACGGAATTGCGTCGTCGTATCTTGTCAGAGTTCAAAACTTTGCCTGTGACCGCAGAGTATATGCATGAAGATTTGTTCGATGTGTCAGACACTTACGGCAAAGACACAGCCGTTATGATCGACAAGCTGGGCACGGATCGTTTGCCGATGTTCTTTGCGCTGAAGGGCAAAGTGGATGGGATTTTGGCGAATGTGCCGGGCATGGGGAATTTCACGGATCGCTTTATGCAATTCGTTATGAAGTTCTGGCCGGATATTCTGCCCAAACGCATGCGGGAATACCGCGCGAAATTTCCGCATCATTTGATCCTGAAAATGCATGATGGTGGCATTGAGGAAGCGCGTAACCTTCTGAAAGATATGGAAGAAAAAGGCGAAATCACCTTTTTCGAATGCGACGCGCATGAGGCGAAAATGGCGGGGCTTCACCGCTTTGCGGCGGCGGGAGCAGCTGTGCGGTATATGGCGGTGCATAAGTCTGAAGTGGAAGACATTATTGCGCTGGATATTGCTTTGCGCCGCAATGACACCGAATGGTTCGAAGAACTGCCAAAAGAGATTACAGATCAATTGGTTAGCCAGCTCTACTATGGGCATTTCATGTGCCACGTGTTCCATCAGGATTATGTGGTGAAAAAGGGCGCTGACCCGAAGGCTCTTAAAGCTAAGATGCTGGAAATATTGGACAAACGACGCGCGGAATACCCGTCGGAACACAATATGGGGCATTTGTACCCAGCTAAGGAAGATTTGGCGGCCTTTTACAAAGAGATGGACCCGACCAACAGTATGAACCCCGGGATTGGCAAAATGTCCCGCAAAAAGAACTACGCTTAAGCGTTTTGGCCCGCCACCGTGCGGGCCATTTATTTTTGAGAAAGGTGGCAATTCGCCCCTTTCAGGGTCTGAAATGTACATTTGGGCCTTTGCCATAAGGCCGCAGCGCGCTCGGTTGTGTTTCTGCAAAAGCCACTGCAAGATTTAGGCATGAGAAATACCCTCGCGATCTTCATCTCGATTCTGGGCGCGCTGATTTTGGTCAGCGCGGTTTTTGTGATCTCGATGGCGCAGTCTTTGAACGATCTGTCGGACCGAGGGCGCACGGATTTGGCGCTGGCCTCGGATCGGTTGATCAGCGGGGTGTTTAGCCACCGGCAATTGGCCGTGTCTTTGGCGGCGGACCCGCGGTTTCAAAGCGGGGCGATGTCGCGCGAGGAAATGTCGGATGTTTTGCTAAGGGCCTCGGGCATGTCGGGCGCTTTGGAAATGACCGTGCTGGATCGGGATCGCAAGATCATTGCCAGCTCGGCTGGGCGCGGCGATGCGGTTTGGCTGGATGCGCCGTTTGTGCAGCGGGCGTTTCATGGGGCGCTTGGGCGTGCGGCAGGGGTGAGCCCGTGGTTTTCGCGGAGGGTGTTTTATTATGCCATTCCGATTTTCTCGGAAGATGGGCCGGTGGATGGCGCGCTTGTGACGACCATCGACATTGAAGCCATCGAAGCGGATTTTCGCGGTAGTCGGCCTGCGGTGATTGTCAGCGATGACAGCGGGGTGATCTTTTTCTCGAACCGGTCAGAGCTGGTTCTGCGCAATCGCAGGATTGCGCCGCCCGGTCCGCAGTTTGTGGATTACACCGAAATGCGCGTGTTCAATCATACGATCTGGTGGATTTCAGCCACGCGCTACATTCCGCGTATTGCGCTGCATCTGAGCGAGGAGCTGCATCAGATTGGAATGCGGGCGGAGGCGATCAAAGACATCATGCCGGCGGTGCGCATTGCGAGTTTGCAGGCCAGTATGGTGGGGTTCATTTGTTTGATCCTTGGCAGTGTGATCTTTTTCTTTGGCTACAAGCGACGAGCTTTGGCGCGGATCAACTCGGTTTTGGAAGAACGCGTTGCGGCGCGGACGGCAGAAATTAGCGAGATGAACGCATCGCTGTTGAGCGAGGTAGCCGAGCGCAAAGAAACCGAGGCGGCGTTAAGGCGCGCGCAGCGGGATTTGGTGCAGGCGGAAAAGCTGACCGCTTTGGGGAAGATGTCGGCGGGCATCAGCCATGAGCTGAATCAGCCGTTGATGGCGATCCAGTCTTATGCAGACAATGCCTCGGCCTTTATTGATCGCAGTCGGGCAGACACAGCCAAGCAAAATATCAGCAAGATTTCTGAGATTTCCGAGCGTATGGCGCGGATCATTCGGAATTTCCGTGCCTTTGCGCGGCAGGAAAAACAGCCGATGCAGAAGGTTGATCTGGTGCAGGTGGTGCTGGAGGCGGTTGATACGGTTGAGGCGCGCTTGACCCAGCAGGGGGTGGCTTTGCAGTTGGATTTGCCAGAGGCGGCGGTTTGGGTGCAGGGGGGCTCTGTGCGATTGCAGCAGGTGATTGTGAACCTTGTGGTGAACGCGCTTGATGCTTTGCAGGACGCGCCGCGCAAAGAGATTTCGATTGGTTTGTCGGCGGATGGGCCGATTGCCTTGATGGTGCAGGACAGCGGCGCGGGGATTGCGGATGTGGACCGGATATTTGAGCCGTTTTATTCCACCAAGAATGTGGGCAAGGCCGATGGGCTGGGTTTGGGATTGTCGATCTCTTACGGGATTGTGCAGAGTTTTGGCGGCACCATTCGCGGTGCCAATGCGCAAGAGGGCGGGGCGGTGTTCACGGTTGAGCTGCTGCCTTGGCCGAAGGAGGATGCCGCGTGAGTAAATCGGTTTTGGTGGTCGAAGACGATGCGGATGTGCGTGATGCGATTGGGCAGTCTTTGGAATTGGCGGGCTATGAGCCGATTTTGACCAGCGCCTTTGTGGTGGCCAAGGATCATATCAGCCGTGATTTTGACGGGGTGATTGTGTCTGACATGCGGATGCCCGGGCGGGATGGCATGTATCTGCTGAGTTACGCACAGACGGTTGATCCTGATTTGCCGGTGATTTTGTTGACCGGTGAGGGCGATATTCCGATGGCGGTGGAGGCCACGCAGAAGGGGGCCTTTGCGTTTCTTGAGAAGCCTTGCAGCAATGCGGTTTTGATGGAGATGATCGAAGGCGCGCAGGAGCTGCGGGCGACGGAGCTTGAGAACCGCTTGATCAAGGCTAAGGCCTCGCAAGGGGATGTGGCGGAGCGGATGATCTTTGGGCAATCCGATACGATTGTTGCGGTGCGGGCGGCGGTGCGGCGGATGGCTGTGCTGGATGGGCCGGTGCTGATCCAAGGGGCGCCGGGTGCTGGGGTGAGCAAATGCGCGGAGGTGGTGCATCGCTTGTCTGACATGGCGGCGGGGCCGTTTGGGCGTGTCGTGGCGGCGGGTTTGACGCCTGCGGGTTTGAACGCGGTGTTTGACGAGAACGCGGGCGGTTCGATCTATATCGATGAGATCGCGCAGCTGACGCCTGAAGTGCAGTCGGCTTTGTTGGCGGCTTTGGAAGGTGGGGTTGGGCCCCGGATTTTGGCGGGGACGGTGCAGGATATCAAAGCGCTGCCTGCGTTTAATATGGATCTGTTTTACCGGCTTGAGGCGCTGAATGTGTATATTCCGAGCCTGAAAGAGCGGCCTGAGGATATTCCGGTGCTGTTTCGTCATTACGTGCTTGAGGCCAGTGAGCAATCGGGTGTTGCGGCCCCGCCGGTGACGCAGGAGGTGTTGGCGGATTTGTTGGCGCAGGATTGGCCGGGCAATGCGCGCGCCTTGATGAATGCGGCGATGCGCTTTGTGTTGGGGTTAAGCACCGATCAAACCGCGCAGGACACGGGGCTTGCAGCGCAGATGCAGCAGGTGGAGCGCAGTTTGTTGGTGGATGCTTTGCGGCAGAACCACGGGAATGCCAGCGCGACAGCCAGTCAGTTGAAGCTGCCGCGCAAGACGTTTTACGACAAGTTGGCGAAACACGGGCTTAAGCCGGGGGCATTTCGGTAAGGGCGTTTCGGTAGGGGCTTTACGCGGTTGCTGCGCGTTCTTTGAAGTTCAGTGATCCGAGCATGAGCGCGAGGAAGATCAGGTTGAGCACCGCGTTCATGGGGGAGCCTGCGACGATGGAGAAGGTGGAATCCACCGCGAACCACACGATTGCTGTTTGAAGAATAACTTTGCGGCCTGCTTGGGGGGCGAGGGGCATGACATGGGCGGCGATACTGACCAGCATGGCGCCGATGCCTGCGGTGAGGCCTCCGCTGATGGCCATGGTCAGGCGTAGGCTGGCGTCTGCTGTGTCGGGGGCTGTGGACAGTGGCCAGTGGGCGAGGTTTAGGAAGAGCTTTGCCAGTGGGTACAGCGGGCTGAGAACGGCGGCGGACAGCGCGATGCCGAGTACGGCAATAATGATTCCATTGGTGCGCATTTTCTTTTGTTCGTTGGTCATATCAAGGCTCCTGTGATGAGGTTAAGCCTGATGTCTCATGGCGGGATGCGGCAAAACAATTACCTCGTAGGTAAGTGACCTGTGTCATGTCTTTGGCTAGGCTGTGGCTATGAGCCAGTTTTCAGATCATCTGCGCCATTGGCGGCAGACCCGTCGTTTTAGTCAGCTTGACCTTGCGCTGGAGGCCAATGTCAGCGCGCGGCATATTTCGTTTTTAGAGACCGGTCGGGCAAAGCCGAGCCGCGAGATGATTGTGCAATTGGGGGATGCTTTGATGATCCCACTGTCTGCGCGCAATCAGATGTTGGCGGCGATGGGGTTTACCCCGCGCTATGACAGCCGCGATTGGGACGAGGCCGAGATGGCCCCTGTGCGGCGGGCGATTGATCATATGTTGCAGCGTCATGCGCCTTATCCGGGGATTGCGATTGATCGTTTGTGGCGGGTGACGCGCATGAATGTACCTGCGCAGAAGATGTTTGGCGTGTTGGGCCTTGCTGAAGGGGGCAGTATGCTCGATCTGCTGGCCAATCCGATGCTGCCGCAGATGGTCGAGAATTGGCCGGAGGTGGCCTATAGCAGCATGTTGCGGCTGCGCACGGAAAGCGCGGCGCAGGGGGGCGTGCCCGAATTGGATGCGGCCGCTTTAGCTTTGGCTGAACATGCGCAGGTGGGGGCGGCTGTCGGGCCGACCGTGCCAACGATCTTTCGACTGGGCGATCAGCGTTTTGCGATGTTTGGCACGATTGCGCAGTTTGGCTCGCCGGAAGATACGGCTTTGGAAGAGTTGAAGATCGAGCTGTTCTTTCCGTCCGATGCGGAAACAGAGGCCGCCCTGAAGATGATGTTTGGCGGCGAGTCGGGCGCGGCTGGTTAACTGTGTGGGAATCCGCACAAACCTAAAATCCGGTTGTCACCTTTTCCGCACAGGCCACGCGCTGGGCTTTGCTCCTGTGGGTTTGCGTCTTTTTAGGGCCTTGAAAATATTAGCGAAAATTTAAAATCCTCGGAGCGGAGCTGTTGTTATTGTTCCGTTCAGGAAGACACGCGATCAAGGGAATGGGAGAAAATAACCGATTTAATCGGAGTGTTCAGAGGAGGAACCCCCATGAAATATTTAACAACAGCTGCGGCCGCGCTTGCGGTATCGATGACAGCCACTGGCGCGTTTGCGGCTTGTGACGCGGGTGAGATGGTTATCAAGTTCAGCCATGTGACCAACACAGACAAACACCCTAAAGGCATTGCGGCGTCCTTGCTGCAAGAGCGTGTGAACGAAGAGATGAACGGCAAGGCTTGCATGGAAGTCTTCCCGAATTCTACGCTGTACACTGACGAGAAAGCGCTGGAAGCGCTGTTGCAGGGTGACATCCAACTGGCCGCGCCTTCGCTGTCTTTGTTTGAGAAGTTCACCAAACAGTTCCGCATTTTCGATCTGCCGTTCATGTTTGCAAACATCGATGCGGTTGATGCGTTCCAAGCGTCTGAGTCTGGTACTGCTTTGAAGAACGCGATGCAGCGTCGTGGTTTGCAGGGTCTGGAATTCTGGCACAATGGTATGAAGCAGATGTCTGCAAACGTGCCGCTGGTGTCTCCGACAGATGCGAATGGCCTGAAGTTCCGCGTTCAGCCGTCTGACGTGCTGGTTGCGCAGATGGAAGCGATTGGCGGTTCTCCGCAGAAGATGGCTTTCTCTGAAGTTTATGGCGCGCTGCAACAGGGTGTTGTGGATGGCCAAGAGAACACATGGTCCAACATCTTTGGCCGTAAGTTCTTTGAAGTTCAGGACGGTGTGACAGAAACCAACCACGGTATCATTGATTATCTGGTTGTGACCTCTGTTGAGTGGCTGAATGCGCTGGATGCGGATACACGCGATCAGTTCCTGACCATTCTGAACGAAGTGACTGAGACACGTAACTCTGAGTCCACCAAGGTGAATGGCGAAGCGAAAGACGCGATCATTGCGGCAGGCGGTGAAGTGCGCGCCCTGACGGATGAGCAGCGTGCAGAATGGGTTGCAGCGATGAAACCTGTTTGGGCGCAGTTCGCGGATGACGTGGGCCAAGAGAACATTGATGCCGCGCAGGCGATCAACGCTTCCTTGAAGTAATCACCCGACAATTGAAGAGGGAGATCCGGCCTTGGGTCGGGTCTCCGTTAAAGAAGGATTCGAGATGAAACGCTCGTGGACCGATACCATTGAGGAGACGTTGATTGCGTTTCTTCTGGGCGCGATGACACTGATCACCTTTGCCAATGTGATTGCCCGTTATCTTTTCAATTCAAACATTCTCTGGGGTCTGGAAATGACCGTGTTCTTATTCGCATGGCTTGTGCTTTTGGGCGCGCCTTATGCGGTGAAGAAGAATGCGCACCTTGGGGTGGATTTTCTGGTGGAGATGGCGCCAAAGCCGCTGCGCCGTTTGCTGGGCCTAGTGGCTGTTGGCATCTGCATCGTGTTTTCTTTCCTGATGCTGAAAGGCGCTTGGGACTATTGGGCGAATTTCGCCAACCTGCCTGGCACCGAGGGGCGCTGGTTCCCGCTGGGCTTTGAAGAGAGCTTTTTGGCGAAGGGTTGGTATGAGGTTTACGACATTCCACACCCCGGCTTTCTAGGCTGGATGGAAGGCGTGTTTAACGAGGGCGAAGAATACGAGAAGCTGCCGCGGTTCATTCCTTATGCGGTGCTGCCTTTGTCGATGGCTTTGCTGCTGTTCCGTTTCATTCAGATGGCTGTGGCGATCTGGAAAGGTGAGGCGGATCGTGTGGTGGCAAGCCATGAAGTTGAAGATGAGCTTGAAGCCATCAAATCCAATTCTGAGGAACAAGCTTAATGGAAGTTGTCATCCTTTTCACAATGGTCATTGGCCTGCTGTTGATTGGTGTGCCAATCGCCGTGTCGCTTGGCCTGAGTTCGATCATTTTCCTGCTGAACTTTTCTGACACCTCTATGGCGTCGATTGCGCAGACGTTGTTTTCCGCCTTTGAGGGTCACTTTACCCTGCTGGCGATCCCGTTCTTTATTCTGGCGTCGAGCTTTATGTCGACGGGCGGTGTGGCGCGGCGGATTATTCGGTTTGCGATTGCCTGTGTGGGGCATTTCCCCGGTGGTTTGGCGATTGCAGGTGTCTTTGCCTGTATGCTGTTCGCGGCTCTGTCTGGGTCTTCACCGGCGACGGTTGTGGCGATTGGGTCTATCGTGATCGCGGGCATGCGTCAGGTGGGGTACACCAAGGAATTCGCGGCTGGTGTGATTTGTAACGCAGGTACATTGGGGATTTTGATCCCGCCGTCCATCGTGATGGTTGTCTATGCGGCCTCTGTTGAGGTTTCTGTGGGCCGGATGTTCTTGGCTGGTGTTATTCCGGGCTTGCTGGCTGGCTTTATGCTGATGGTGGCGATTTACGTGATGGCGAAGGTGAAGAACCTGCCAAAAGGGGAATGGGCCGGTTGGGGCGAAGTCTTTGCCTCTGGCCGTGATGCGGCGTGGGGCTTGTTCCTGATCGTGATCATTCTGGGCGGCATCTACGGTGGTATCTTTACGCCAACCGAAGCGGCGGCTGTGGCGGCGTGTTACGCCTTCTTTATCGCCTGCTTTGTCTACCGAGATATGGGGCCTTTGGCCGATCCGAACCGTCAGACAGGCATGGCGGATGTGTCTGCCTATGAAGGGCCTGATGGGCGTGGCAGCGTGCTGACCAAACCTTGGGCTATTCTGACGGCCTTTGTCCACAAAGACACGCAGAAGACCCTGTTTGAAGCGGGCAAGCTGACCGTGACGCTGTTGTTCGTGATTGCGAACGCGCTGATCCTGAAGCACGTGCTGACTGACGAGCAAATCCCGCAGCAGATCGCGAATGCGATGCTGTCGGCTGGGTTTGGTCCGGTGGTCTTCTTGATCATGGTGAACGTGATCCTGTTGATCGGTGGCCAGTTCATGGAGCCTTCTGGCTTGCTGGTGATCGTGGCGCCTCTGGTGTTCCCGATTGCGATCGAGCTGGGCATTGATCCGATCCATTTGGGCATCATCATGGTGGTGAACATGGAGATCGGGATGATCACGCCGCCGGTTGGTTTGAACCTGTTCGTGACCTCTGGGGTGGCCTCTATGCCGATGATGGCTGTTGTGCGCGCGGCGCTGCCGTTCCTTGCGGTTCTGATGGTCTTCCTTGTGATCGTGACCTACGTGCCATGGATTTCGACATATCTGCCGAACACCTTCATGGGGCCGGAGTTGATCACCAAGTAGCGGGTTCACGCAGTTCCCCGAGTGCCACACCTTCCTTTTGGCACTCCTGAGGCAAGCGCTCCGAGATTTCGGGGCGCTTGTTTTTTGTGGAACTGTTCGGGGTTAGCTGGCTTTACGGCTGGTGCTGAGGGGGCGTGCCGTGGTTTCGTATGTCGCATTCGGTTTGGTGGCGGCGATTTCTGCCAATGCAGAAAGCGCGATCAGCTTGGCGTCGCGCAGGGAGGCCACAAGACCGATGGGGCCACGGGTGCGGGCCAGTTGTTCTTCGGGGATGTCCATGGCGCGCAAAGTATCGAGGCGCGTGGCATGGGTGCGGCTGCTGCCCATGCAGCCGATGAACCGCGCTGGGGTGCTGAGCGCTTGTTTCAGCAGATCGATTTCCCATTCATGATCGTGGAACAGGGTGAGGAAGCCGGAATAGGTGTCCATCTCTGACAGCAGATCGCTGCCGCTGGACCATGTGAGCATATGGGGCTCGGACGCCGTGAAGGGCGCGATGGTCTCTAGATCGTCAGCATCCGGCGAGAAGGCTTCGACGTGAAACCCTGTGGCGGCGGAAGCTTCGACCACGCTGCGAAAGACCGCGCCGCGACCGGCGAGGTAGAGGCGGAATTTCGGCTCATAGATAAAGGTCTTGGTGCCGATGCCTGCATCCGCCGGAGGCGTAAAGGCGATTTCGGCCAGTTGACGACCGCGCAGTTGGGCGCAGGCCTGCATGATTTGGCTGCGGCTTGGGCTTGGGTCGATCAGAACCCCAAGCGAGCCGCCGCAGGGCAGGCGAAGGTCGAAGTTTTTCGAGCCTTCGCCGTATTGCACAAATTCCTTAGTGCCGGTGCGCAAGGTTTCTTGCGCACGCAGCAACAGATCACGGTCGATACAACCGTTGGACAAATAGCCGAACATGTCCCCGTCTGGCGTGACTACGGCAAGAGAGCCGCAATCGCGTGCAGAGCCGCCTTTGATCATCAGGGAGGTGATCAGGGCAAAAGGCTGATCGTTGCGGATGAAGCCTTCGGCTTGGGCCAGAACGTCAGGGGCGTGTTCGGTATATGTGATCTGATCAGGCAATTTTTTCCTCTTCGATGACCTTCGCGAAGGATTTGAAGAATTTCGCAGCCAGCTTTTTGGCGGTGCTTTGGATCAGGCGGCTGCCCAGCTGTGCCAGCTTGCCGCCGATTTCGGCTTTGGCATCATAGGACAGCAGGGTTTCATCGCCTTGCGCGGTCAGCGTGACGTCTGCGCCGCCTTTGGCGTGGCCGGCTGCGCCGCCGTTGCCTTGGCCGGACAGGGAGAACGCATCAGGTGCGCCGGCTGTGTCCAAGGTGACGTTGCCGCCAAAGCGGGCTTTCACCGGGCCGACCTTCAGCACAACTTTGGCTTCCAGTTCTGAGTCAGAGTGTTTGATCAGCTCTTCGCAGCCTGGGATGCATTGTTTGAGGATTTCAGGATCGTTCAGCGCGGCATAAACAACGTCTGTTGGGGCTTTGATCAGAATTTCGTCTTTGAGTTCCATGGTTTAGTCCTTCTTAGCAACAGGGAAACTTGAGGCGAGACAGCACTTCGGCTTGCTCTGGGGTGAGTGAGGCGCGTTTGCGCAATCCAATGAGACGGCTGAAAAGTTTTCTCATGCGGGAATGTCCTTTCTGGCGTTGGCGAGCGCGGCGTAGGCCTCGGGGGTGTCGATGTCTGTGAAAAAACCGGGGGGCTTCATCGGCAGGCGGGTGACGCATTCGGGGTGATCGCGTGTGAAGCGCATGCAGCCCGGGCGGTCGGGGTTTTCGGTGAGACGAGGACGCAGGCTGGCGGGCACCACGATGGGATTGCCGCGGTCTTGGCCATGCACCGGAATGGTGATGCGGGTGTTGATTTTGTTATGGGCCGTCATCAGCGTGGCGATGTCTGTTGGGGTCAGTAGGGGCTGATCGCCGAGGCCTATTAGAAGGTTATCTGATTGCGGCGCGGCCATGAGGCCGGTGGCCACAGATGTGGGCTGGCCTTGGGCGTAATCTGGGTTGTGCGCGAATTGCACATCTAGGCCTGCGAGGGCGGCTTGCACGTGTTCTGCTTCGTGACCGGTGACCACGGTGAGCGTGCCGTCGATGGCGGCAAGATAGGTGCTTGCGACGGCTTGGATCACCGTTTTCGTGGCCCAAGGCAGCAGCAGTTTGTTTTCTTTGCCCATGCGGGTGGAGAGGCCTGCGGCTAGAAGGATGGCGTTGTACTTAGGCATCGGCATCCTCCGGCTGGGTGCGGCGGTGGTGCACGAGACCCGCGAGGATCGACAGGGCGATTTCCTGCGGGGTTTGCGCGTTGATGGGAAGGCCAGCGGGGGCGTGGACGGCGGCGATGGCTTCGGCGGCGAAGCCTGCATCTGCGAGTTTGGCCGAGAGGCTGGCGTATTTCTTGGCGCTGCCCACGAAGGCCACGTATGGGATTTGAGCGGAGAGCGCGGATTTCAGCGCGTCCAGATCGCCTTGGCCTTGGGTGGCGATAACCACCATGTCTTGCGCTTGTTCGCCCACGGTCCAGCCGAGGTTTGGCGCGAGGCTGCGCAGGGCCACGGCGACAGGTGAGCCGCCGATGATGGCGAGGGTTGGCGTCGGCAGGCACGGCTCGATGAAGATATCGACAGTGCCTTTAGAGGGGCAGCCGTTGCGGGCGAATTTCACGCCGTCCACCGCCGTGCCTGCGGTTACGCCCAGATCAGAGAGCACCTCTTCGGGGGCGACGGTGATGAGTTTGGGGGCATTGGCAGTAAGGGCTTCGATGGTGGCTTTTTTGACAGCGGCGCGGGTGCAGCCGCCGCCGAGCCAGCCTGCGATCATGGCGCCTTGATCGTCGATCAGGGCCTTGGCGCCGGCTTTGGCGGCGGTCGAGCCAACCGTGCGCACGATGGTGGCGACGGCGAAGGCTTGGCCTTTGGCCGTAAGGTCTGCAGCGGTTTGCGTTAGGTCGGCGGGGGTGAATTCGGTGGCGATCATAGGGTTTTTAGCTCCTGTTCCAGAGCGGCGATGTCTTGCAGGGTGGCGGCGGCGACGAAGCGATCCAGATGCGGCATGGCGGCGGCCATGCCTGCGGCGATTGGGGCGTAGTCGCGCCAGCTTTTCATTGGGTTGAGCCAGATGATTTTGCAGCCGCGTTTGCGCAGTTTGGCGAGGGCATTTGAGAGCACCTCGGCGGGGGCGGTGTCGTAGCCATCGGACAGGATCAGCACCGTGGTGCGCCCATCAACAAAACGGCGCGCGTAGGAGTCTGCGAATTTTTGCAGGCTTGGGCCGATGTCTGATCCGCCGCCGAAGCCATCTGCCAACAAAGACAAACGGCCAATGGCGCGCAGGGCGTCTTTTTCGCGTAGGGCTTCGGTGATGCGCACGAGGCGGGTGTGAAAGAGGTAAGCGTCTGAGGTGTCATCGGCGCGGATGAGGCCCGCGACGAAGGCCAAATAGACCTGTGCGTATAGGGTCATGGAGCCGGAGACATCGCAGAGCGAGACGATTTTTTGCGGGCGGTCCGGGCGTTTTTTGCGGATCAGCGCCAGAGGTTCGCCGCCAGTGCCGAGGCTGCGGCGGATGGTTTTGCGGAAGTGCAGCCCTTGGCCGCGACGGGCCGCGATGCGGCGGCGGGAGCGGCGGTTGCGCATGGCCGCGCCCAAACGGCGGGCGACTTTCTCGGCCTCGGCGATGTCTTCGGGGCGGACGAGTTCGCGCAGATCGGTCTGCATCAGGTTTTTCACCTGCGTGGCCATCAGGCGGCCTTCGCCG
This sequence comes from uncultured Paracoccaceae bacterium, assembly GCA_947499725.1. Taxonomy (GTDB): domain Bacteria; phylum Pseudomonadota; class Alphaproteobacteria; order Rhodobacterales; family Rhodobacteraceae; genus Cognatishimia. Next base: position 228,347 of record CANMPK010000004.1, read on the forward strand.
TCGCTTTCGCATTCGCCATCGCCGCCTTCTGGGGCTGAGGCTGAACCGGAGCTGCCCATGTCTTCGCCTTGGCCATCGCGGGAGGAATGGATGCTTTCGTCGTTGGATTTGGTTTGCGGTTTGGGGATGGATTTGTGTTTCACGCGGCCTGCGTCGCGCCAGTAGGAGTCAAACAGGGCGTCGAAGCGGTCGAAGTCTTCTTTGCAGCCGGTGCAGATGGTTTTGAGCGCGAGGGCGGCGTCATCGGCGTTGCTGGCATTGACTGCGTTGAGGGCTGTCATCATCTGATCCGCTTCGGCCACGCCAAGGCGCAGGCCATTGTCACGCAAATGCGCCGCGAACCCCACGATGCGGGCGGAGGGCCCGGGGTCACGGGCGGCGAATTTGCTCACGCGGCTCATGCGGCTTTTCCTGCGAGGCGTACGGCCACTTCTGGCGTGATCGCGGCGCGGTCGGTTTGGGTTTTTAGCAAGGTGGACAGGGTGGCGTGCAATGCCTGCGGATCGCGGGTGAGATCTGCCACGCCAAGGCCCATGAGGGCGGCGGCGAAGTCGAGGCTTTCGGCGATGCCGGGGGTTTTCTCGAGGTCTTCGCGGCGTAGGTTTTGCACGAAGTTCACCACTTGCTGCATCAGGCTGAGTTCTGCCTGCGGGCAGCGGGCTTGCAGGATGGCGAGTTCGGTTTCGCGGTCTGGATAATCCACATAAGAGAACAGACAACGGCGGCGCAGCGCGTCTGACAGATCGCGGGTGCCGTTGGAGGTGAGGATCACGATTGGGCGAGTTTGCGCGGTGATCGTGCCGAGTTCTGGGACGGAGACCTGAAAATCAGAGAGGATTTCGAGCAGGTAAGCTTCGAATTCCTCGTCTGCGCGGTCGATCTCGTCGATCAGCAGAACGGGCGGTGTGTCTTGGGTGATGGCGGCGAGCAGGGGGCGTTCCAGCAGGAAGTCACGTGAGAAGATACGCTCTTCCACGGCCTTGCCGGTTTCCCCGTCTTCGGCGGCGGTGCGGATGGTCAGGAGCTGGCGCTGGTAGTTCCATTCGTAGATGGATTGCGCGGCATCAAGCCCTTCGTAGCACTGCAAGCGGATCAGCTTGGTGTTCTTTTCGGCCGCAAGGGTGCGGGCGATTTCGGTTTTGCCGACGCCTGCTGCGCCTTCCAGCAGTAAGGGCCGCCCGAGGGTCAGCGCCAAGTGCAAAGCGACAGCGAGATCGTCCGAGGCCACGTAACCGTGATCCCGAAGGCTGTTTTGAAGTGTTGTCCAAGTCATTTTGTAAGTGGCGGAGCAGGGGGGTGGATCCTGCTCCGCCTTTCCTCCTACTTAGTCGTGAAGACCAAGGTCATTCGCTGTTTTCCAGATACGCCAGTGGTCGTGTGGCATATGGCTTTGACGCAGGCCGAAGGCCTTGAATGCATCGTGCACAGCGTTGGAGAAACAAGGGACGCCGCCAACATGCGGGCTTTCGCCCACGCCTTTGGCGCCAATTGGGTGGTGTGGAGACGGGGTGACGGTGTAGTCGGTCTCGTAGTTTGGCACTTCCCATGCGGTTGGCAGGAAGAAGTCCATCAGCGTACCGGTTTTCACGTTGCCCAGTTTGTCATAGGCGATCTCTTGACCCAGAGCCACGGCGAGTGCCTCTGTCAGACCCCCATGCACTTGACCTTCGATGATCATCGGGTTGATGCGTGTGCCGCAGTCATCCAGCGCATAGAAGCGGCGGATTTCTGGAACACCTGTGTCCACGTCGATGTCCATGACGCAGACATAAGCGCCAAATGGATAGGTCATGTTTGGCGGATCGTAGTAGCTGACCGCTTCTAGACCCGGTTCAACGCCCGGGATGGCCTGATTGTAGGCCGCATAGGCGATTTCCTTCATCGTTTTGAACTTCTCAGGCGCGCCTTTCACCACAAAACGATCCACGTCGAATTCAACGTCGTCGTCATGCACTTCCAGCAGGTAGGCCGCGATCATCTGCGCCTTGGCGCGGATTTTACGACCGGCCAGCGCGGTTGCTGCGCCTGCCACAGGTGTGGAGCGAGAGCCGTATGTGCCGAGGCCGTAAGGGGCGGTGTCTGTGTCACCTTCTTCGATGGTGATGCTGTCCGAAGGTAGACCGATTTCTGTGGCAAGGATTTGCGCGAAGGTTGTCGCGTGGCCTTGGCCCTGAGAGATCGTGCCCAGACGTGCAATCGCAGACCCTGTTGGGTGGATGCGGATTTCACAGCTGTCGAACATGCCCATCCCGAGGATGTCGCAGTTTTTCACAGGACCTGCGCCGACGATTTCGGTGAAGAAAGTCAGGCCGATGCCCATGAGCTTGCGGGTTTTGCCGGCTTTGAAGTCTTCGATACGCTGGGCTTGCTCTGCGCGCAGGCCTTTGTAATCGACGGTTTCCAGCGCTTTTTCCCAAGCGGTGTGATAGTCGCCGCTGTCGTATTCCCAACCCAGAGGGGCTTGGTAGGGGAATTGCTCTTTGCTGATGAAGTTCTTCATCCGCAATTCCGCTGGGTCCATATCCAGTTCAATCGCCAGCACTTCGATCATGCGTTCGATGAAATAGACCGCTTCTGTCACGCGGAAGGAACAGCGGTAAGACACGCCGCCCGGTGCTTTGTTGGTGTAGACACCATCAACGCCCAAATATGCGGTTGGGATGTCGTAAGAGCCGGTACAGATGTTCATGAAACCCGCTGGATATTTGGACGGGTCCGCGCAGGCGTCAAATGCGCCGTGGTCCGCGGTGACGTGGCAGTGCAGGCCGGTGATCTTGCCGTCTTTGGTGGCGGAGATCTTACCCTTCATCCAGTAGTCACGCGCAAAGGCGGTGGACATCAGGTTTTCCATGCGGTCTTCGACCCATTTGACAGGTTTGCCTGTCACGATGGAGGCCACGATGGAACACACATAACCCGGATATACGCCCACTTTGTTGCCAAAGCCGCCGCCAATGTCTGGCGCGATGACGCGGATGTTGTGCTCTTCGATGCCGGACAGCAAGGACGCCACGGTGCGCACAACGTGTGGCGCTTGGAATGTGCCCCACAGTGTTAGCTTGCCGTTGACCTTATCCATTGAGGCCACAGAGCCACATGTTTCCAGCGGACACGGGTGTGTGCGGTGGTAGTACATGGTTTCTTCGGCCACGACTTCCGCATCGTCCATCACTTGGTTGGTCGCGGTTTCGTCGCCCACTTCCCATTTGAAGATATGGTTGTGGTGATCGCGCGGGCCGTGGGCGCCGTCGGCTTTTGGATCCAGATCTTCGCGCAGCACCACGTCGGATGTCAGTGCTTCGTATGGATCGGTGATGACAGGCATTTCTTCGTAGTCAACTTCGACCAGTTCCACAGCATCCGCTGCGATGTAACGGTCTTCAGCGACAACAAAGGCAACCTCTTGGCCTTGGAACAGCACTTTGCCGTCTGCCAGAACCATTTGTTTGTCGCCTGCCAGTGTTGGCATCCAGTGCAGGTTCAGCGGCGCGAGGTCTTCGGCGGTGAGAACCGCTATCACCCCATCGATGGCCATAGCTGCATCGGTGTTGATGGATTTGATGCGTGCGTGGGCATAAGGCGAGCGCACGAAGTCGCCAAACAGCATGCCTGGCAGTTTTACATCATCGAGGTAGTTGCCTTGGCCTTGGGTGAAGCGGGCATCTTCAACGCGTTTGCGTTCACAGCCCATGCCACCGAGGGCGCCAATGCGGTCTTCGCGTGTGACGTCGTCTTTCATTCTGCCGCCTCCTTCGCTGAGTTCATCTCTGCCGCGGCGGCGAGAATGGATTTCACAATGTTTTGGTACCCTGTGCAGCGGCAGATGTTGCCTGCCATGCCGAAGCGAACGTCTTCTTCGGTTGGGTTCGGGTTTTCTTCGAGCAGCTTGGCTGCGCGGGTGATCATGCCCGGTGTGCAGAAGCCACATTGCAGGCCGTGGTGCTCTTTGAAGGACGATTGCAGAACGTGCAGATTGTCCGGTTCACCCATGCCTTCGATGGTTGTGATTTCTGCGCCATTGGCTTGCGCCAAGAACATGGTGCAGGATTTCACGGATTTGCCGTCGATGGTGACAGTACAAGCCCCGCAGTGTGTGGTTTCACAGCCGATGTGCGGGCCGGTGATGTCCAGACGCTCGCGCAGGGTGTGGATGAGAAGTTCACGTGGCTCGGCCAGAAACTCTTCGTCCTTGCCGTTCACATTGAGTTTGATGTGCATTTTATCTGACATGTGCAGTCTCCTATGCCCGTGACCATGCGCGCTCGATGGCGCGGCGCAGGATCACGCCTGCAACGTGTTTCTTGAAAGCGATCGGGCCGCGGTTGTCCTCGGTTGGATCGATGTCACCGAGCATGGCGTCGATGGCGGCTTTGATGGCGGCGTCATCCACGGATGTGCCCACAAGCGCCTCGCTGGCTTCTTCGGAATAGATCGGCGTGTCGGACAGGTTGGTCATCGCGATTTGAGCGCCGGTGCATGTGCCGCCGTCTTTCACGATTTGAACCGCCGCCGCCGCTGTGGCGTAGTCACCGATTTTGCGCTTTTGCTTTTCGTAAGCGAAGCCACCCTGCGGGGCAGGGAAGGACACGGCTGTCAGCACTTCTTCGTCTTCACGGTCGGTCATATAGGCCGCTTCGTAGAAGTCGCGGGCAGAGACATCGCGTTCGCCTTCTGGGCCAACCAAGTGGAAGGTCGCATCAAGGCATTGCATCAGGCCCGGCATGTCGTTGCCTGGGTCGCCATTGGCGACGTTGCCGCCCAATGTTCCCATGTAACGCACTTGCGGGTCTGCGATTTGCAGCGCGGCTTCTTTCAGGATCGGCGCGGCGGCTTCAAGTGCGGCGTCGTTGATCAAAGCGTTTTGTGTGGTCATTGCGCCGATACGGATCGTATCTGCTACGGTGATACCGGATAGACCTTCTACATCTTGCAGGTCGATCAGGTGAGGCACTTCGGCCATGCGCAGCTTCATCATAGGGATCAGGCTGTGACCCCCTGCCATGACGCGCGCATCGTCCCCGTGTTCCTCTAGGATGGCGAGAACGCCCTCCATATCTTTGGGTCGATAGTATTCGAATGCCGCTGGAATCATCGGCTCTCCTCCCTTGAAGCTTCAGTTCTGGCTGAGGGAGAGCTTGCATGCGTCGGTATACGGAGGCCCGCTAAAACACCTTATTTTCGCGGGTTTTGCACGAAATGCGCGTTAGCCTGCACCAAGTGCGCCTTGGTTTGCGCCCACGAGGTCTTGGATTTCCTTGAGCTTAGAGCGACTCACCGGAACCGGTGGCAAGCTGTCTGTGCTGAAGGTGCAGCGGCCTTTGTCTTTTTCGCGTTCGAAGCGGGCGATCTTGTCTGGGTTCACCAGATAGGAGCGGTGGGTTTGCACAAAACCGACGGCTTGTAGGCGTTTGGTGGCCTCGTTGATGGGCCAGACGCAGAACAGGCGATCTTGGTCAGTGTAGATCTGCGTGTAGTGGCCATCGGCGCGCACAAAGGCGATTTCACTTGGGGCGATGAAGACTTTGCGGCCCTCACGCTCGCACGGGATTTGCAGGGCCATTGGGGCCGGTGCTGGTTCTGGTGTGGGCGCTTGCGGTGCATTGGCGGCTGTGGGGGCTTGGCTTGCGCGTGTGGCTGCGGTTTGGGTTTGGCCAAGGTAGGTGGTGGAGACCCACATGCAGGCGCCGAAGATCACGAAGCTGGTCATGATGACGCCGATGGCGAGGATTTCGTTGCTCATGGCGGGGCCGAAGTCGCCATCGCTTGGCACGGCAACGAAATTGGTGCCGGCCATTGCAAGGAAGTGCACCGAGGCCACGGCAATGCCAAAGCAGAGCGTGGCGAGAAAGATATTGCGGTTGTTGCGATGTCGGTAGGCGACCCATGTGGCGAGCATACAGGCCAGAACCGCCACGATGGACGAGAGCGCCACGCCCGGCACGGTGTAGACCGCTTTGCAGAGTTGCAGACCCGCCATGCCCACGTAGTGCATGACCAGAACGCCGATGCCCAGCCAGCCGCCAGACAGCAGAATGGCGGTGTTGGTGCGCGGCGCGAAGTGCAGCACGATCAGCGCGATGGCCACGATCAGGATCGCCAGAAGCGCTGAGGCCAGCGTGATGGCGGCGTCGTAGTAGAACAGGATCGGGAATTGTAGGCCCAGCATGGCGACGAAGTGCATCGACCAAATGCCGCCGCCTAAAGAGACCGAGGCAAGGGCGATCGACAGCTTGCGCTGACCGTCGCTTTTCTGGGACAAATTGCGGGTCAAAGACAGGCCGGTGAAGCCCGCAATAAGTGCCACAAGACACCCGAAGGCGACCAGAAAAGGGTTATGGCTGAAGTCCAGAAACTGGAGCTGGCTTAACTCTGTGATTGACATTCGGGCATCGTGCCCAATTTGCGATCAAAAAACAATTCATCTGTTGTACAATTTTGCGATAGCTGTAGGGCGCTGATTTTGAACGGAAAATTGAGTTTTTGCGAATGTGTGGGCCAGCTTTAAGCGCAGGGTTGTACGGCGCGGCGCGGGCTCGCGTTTTTTCTGGTGGGATTTAGACGGGGCCCAGCAGGTGGTCGCGCAGGGCTTCGATCGGGTGTTGGGCGCGTTGATCTGAGAAGCGTTGCACTTGGCAGCGGCAGGAAAATCCGGTGGCGAGGATTGGGGTGTCTGCGGCGTCGATTTTTTCGCGCCAAGAGAGGTCGAAAAGGCGTTTGGAAATGGCCTGTTTTTCCGCCTCGTGGCCGAAGGTGCCCGCCATGCCGCAGCATCCTGTTTGAGGCGTTTCTGAGGGGATGCCGTAGCGTTGTAGGATGCTGGACCAGCGTTGGCGAATTTGCGGATCGGCGCTGGTCTCGGTGCAATGGGTGAAGAGGCTGACGCCCTTGAGGCTTTGCACGGGATTGATGGGGGCCGGCAGGGCGAGGAGCGCTTGGTCGATGGGGGTGATTTGGGGCAGTTCGATCCCTAGGTCGGCGTATTCACTTGCAAACATCGCGGCGAAGGCGGGTTCTAGCGCGATGAGTTGCGCGCCCTGTTCTTGCAGCGATTTCAAGTGGGTGATGGTTTTGCGCGCGGTCTTGTCGAAGGCCTTTGTGCGGCCAAGCACATGGGCGGGTTTGCCTGTGTTTAGGGGTTTGGAAATGGTTGCCTTGTAGCCGAGGTGGTCAAACACCTGCTGGGCGGCGTGCAGCACGGCGGTGTCGAAGGTGGCGAGGAAGCTGTCGGCGATCAGGATGACCTTGGCGTTTTTGTTTGGTTTGCGGCGCAGGCGCTGGACCTTGGGTAGGTCGACAAGGCCGAATGACTTGAGCATTGGCGCGAGGGATCTCATTCCCGCGTTTGTAACCGCTGGGGAGAGGCGCATGAGGGGGGCGAGCGGTTCTAGCAGGCTTAGCAGATGATGGGCGCGGGGGCGTTTATGGGTCTCGTAGTAGCGCGCGTAGAAGTGGCTGCGCATTTTGGGGATGTCGACTTTGACAGGGCAACTGGAGGCGCAGGCTTTGCAGCCGAGGCAGTCGGACAGGCTTTCGTGCAGTTTGGCTTCGAGCGCTGGGAGATCGGGGTGTGGTGTGGGTTGCGACTGCATGCGCGCCCAGTTGCGCAGCAGGACCGCGCGCGCTTTTGGGGTTTTGGTGCGATCGCCTGTGGCTTTATAGGACGGGCACATGGCGTCCTCAAAGGCGCGGCCCATGCATTGGCCGTTGCCGTTGCATTTGATGGCGAGGGCGAGAGGTTCGCTGAGGACTGGCGAGATTTGCGCATCAAGTGGGCCGCGGAAGGGAACGGCATCCAGAGCGGTGAGGGGCTGTTTGGCCGAGGGCATGGCGATTTTACCGGGGTTCAGGAGGCCCAGCGGGTCAAACATGGCTTTGATGTCGCACATGGCTTGGTAGAGGCGTGCGCCATAGACCGATGGGCCGTATTCGCCGCGAAAGCCCTTGCCGTGTTCGCCCCAGATCAAGCCTTTGTGTTGCAGCGCCAGCGCGTTCACCTGGTCAGAGACCTTGCGGATCATGGCGGCGTCTTCGGGTTTGCGCATGTCCAGCGCGGGGCGTACGTGGACGCAGCCGACATCCGCATGGCCGAACATGCCGTATTGCAGGCCTTCAGCATCGAGAATGTCGCGGAAGCCTTCGACGAAATCGGCGAGACGTTCTGCGGGTACAGCGGCATCTTCGACGAAGGGGGTGCCTTGGCGGGTTGGGTCCATGCGGCCCAGTAATCCCACGCATTTCGACCGCAATTGCCAGAGTTCAGCGATGGTTTGCGCGTCGCTGACGGCCTGCGTTTGGATCAGGCTGGTGGGGGCGTTTTTGAGTGTTGTCAGTTGGTTCAGGTTGGTTTGAAGGGCCTCGGGCGTGTCTGCGATGACCTCGGCGAAGTTCAGGCCTTTGACGGGGGTGCCTTTGGTGTCCAGAACGCCCGCGATGCTTTCCCAGACTGGGTCTTGCTGGGCGAGAGTGAGGATTTTGTCGTCGATAAATTCGATGGCGGCGGGATCGGCGGTGACGAGACGGGGCACGTCGCGCAGGGCCTGCATCATGTCGCTGTAGGCGAAGACCACGAGCGCCTTGTGTTTGGGTTTGGGCAGAAGGCGCAGTTTGAGGCGTTTGGTGAGGGCCAGCGTGCCTTCGGAGCCGCAGAGCAGTTTGATCAAGCTGCCTTGGGCGGCGTCTTGCAGGTTATAGCCGGTCAGGCCGCGGTTCATCACAGGGAATGTGCGGGTGATCTCGGGGATTTCTGGCGCGAGGCGCTTGGTGATTTGATCTGTTTGATCTGTCGCGTCGTCTGTGTGCAGGGGGGCGCCACTTGGCAGCACGGCTTCGATGGAAAGCACATGATCAGAGGTGCGTCCGTAGATGCGGGAGCCTTTGCCGGACGCATCTGTGGCGGCCATGCCGCCCAAGGTCGCGCGGGAGGCGGTAGAAACCGTGGGGGCAAAGAACAGCCCGTGCTTGCCTGCGACTTGGTTGAGTTGATCGAGGATCACGCCGGGTTGCACGATGGCATAGCGTTCTGTGGCGTTGATCTCTTCGATTTGGGTGAGGTAGCGGCTGCAATCCACGCAAATGCGATCGGTTAGGGATTGGCCGTTTGTGCCAGTGCCGCCGCCGCGGGGGGTAATGGCAAGGGCGGCGGCACTGGAGGCCCGCGCGATCCGGCTTAGGTCGTCCGGTTCGCGCGGGAATACGACTGCCAAAGGGTGCAGTTCGTACACGGAGTTATCTGTGGCGAAGACAGCGCGGGTGCCGATGTCATCTGCGATGTCACCGGTGAACCCGCTGGCTTTGAGCTGCGCGGTGAACCGCGCGAGCTTGTCGCTGGCGTCTGCTTTGTCTGTGCCATCCGGCATTAGGCGGCCTTGGTTTTGGCGATCAGATGGGTTTGGCCAAGGGCGGTGAGCGCCTCGGTCAGGCTGTCGTTTTGAATGCGCGCATAGAGTGCCATTTCGTCGGTCACCTTTGCGCCTAGAGCGGTTTCAAAGGCGTCTTGGTTGGCATTGGCGCTGTAGTTGGAGTGATCGTCCGCGCCAAGATTGGATTGGAAGATGCCTGCGGCAGAGACCGGCAGGAAATCTTCGTAGACCTGTGGATCTGCGATGAGCGCGCCTGACGCGATCAGATCGTCGATGCTGTCGGCCTGCGGAGCGGTGCCTTCTGCGCGGTATTGGAAGAAGGCGAGGCCTTCGCGGCGCATGGCGTCATGGCCATCGGTGAAGTCTGCGAAGGCTGTGTTGAGGCAGGTGTCGTAAGGGGCCTCGCCTTTGCTGGCTTCGGCGCGGGCAGCTTTCAGGGTGGTATCATAGAGCGCGCGGCCCTTTGGGGTGAGCGCGACGCCACGCTGTTCGATTTCGCCAAAGCGGGCGGTGTGGTGACCGGCTTCGCCTTGGAAGATCACCTGTTCTTCGAGGGCTTTGAAGGATGTTTGGCGCAGCAGGATGTCGGCCGTGCGGCGCGGTGGGCCTTCGATTACGGCTTTGGGGTCGATGCCGCGTTTTGGCATTTCGGCTTGTACGGCGTCGATGTCCAAAGTGCGCGGGGTCAGGTGGTTGATGTGCGGGCCTTTGAAGCTGACCACATCGGCGATCAGGCGGTGGGCTTCTACGAGATCGTTGTAGGTTTGCGCATCCACCGTGGCCTCTGCGTGCCAGCGGAAGGTTTCTAGCGCTTGGTTCACGAAGGTGACGGCTTGGCTTTTGGTCAGGCCGCCTTGGGACTCGGCGGTTTGGATCATTTCCAGTGCGCCATCGGTGACGATTTGGCGTTTGGAGAGGATGGTTTCGGCCTTTGCAGCCAAGGCGCGATCTTCGACGAGATCGAGCCGCAAAAGGGATGTGAAGACGCGGAACGGGTTGCGTTTTAGCGCCGCGTCTTCAACGGGACGAAAGGCTGTGGAGTGCACGGGAATGCCTGCCACAGACAGATCGTAGTAGCCCACGGGGTACATGCCCATCACCGCGAACATGCGGCGGATCAGGGAAAGTTCCTCGGGGGTGCCTAAGCGAATGGCCCCATGACGTTCGACATCCAGTCGATCCAGTTCGTCCGCGGCCTTAAGGCGCGCGTGCAAGTCTGGGTCCGCCTTTAGGGTGGCGGCGTTCACATCATGCACCAGATCGATCAGCGTGCCGTATTGGGGCACTTCGGTGCGGTACATGTCGGACATGGCCTGCGAGAACAGGCTGCGGATGTCATCTGGGTGAAAGAAAGACGTCATGGGGTTGGCCTGTGCTTAGATGTCGAAGGAGACGCCCTGCGCCAGAGGCAGCGCAGCGGAGTAGTTCACGGTGGAGGTTTGGCGACGCATGTAGCCTTTCCACGCATCAGAGCCGCTTTCGCGCCCGCCGCCGGTTTCTTTTTCGCCGCCGAATGCGCCGCCGATTTCAGCGCCTGATGGGCCGATGTTGACGTTGGCGATGCCGCAGTCGGAGCCGGATGCAGAGATGAAGGTTTCTGCTTCGCGCACGTTCAGTGTGAAGATGCAGGAGGACAGGCCTTGCGGAACGTCGTTTTGCAGCTCGATCGCTTCGTCCAGCGTGTCGTATTCCATGACATACATGATCGGCACGAAGGTTTCGGTTTTCACGGTCTCTGTTTGGCCCGGCATTTCGACCAGCGCTGGGGCGACATATGCACCGCCCGGAACGCCTTCGGTGACGGCCGCGCCGCCGAAGACAACGCCGCCTTCGGCTTTGGCAGAGGCCAGCGCGGATTGCATCGCGTCCAGAGCGCCTTGGTCGACCAGTGGGCCAATCAATGTGCTGTCTTCGCGTGGATCGCCAATCGGCAGGCTGGCGTAAGCGGCTTTGAGTTTCTCGACAAGCTCTGTCTTGATGGATTTATGCACGATCAGGCGGCGCAGGGTTGTGCAGCGTTGGCCTGCTGTACCGACAGCAGAGAAGACGATACCGCGCACGGCCATATCTAGGTCAGCGGATGGCGCCACGATCATAGCGTTGTTGCCGCCCAGTTCCAGGATAGAGCGGCCCCAGCGTGCGGCCACTTTTGGGCCAACGATGCTGCCCATGCGGGTGGAGCCTGTGGCGGAGATGATTGGAACGTCTTTGGAATCCACCAGCGCTGCGCCAAGGTCTGCGCCGCCGATCACCAGTTGGCTGAGGCCTTCTGGCGCGTCATCGCCAAAGCGCGCAACTGCGCGGTCAAAGATTTTCTGGCAAGCCATGGCTGTCAGCGGGGTCTTTTCGGATGGTTTCCAGATCACCGGATCGCCGCAGATCAGCGCCAGAGCCGCGTTCCAAGACCAAACAGCCACTGGGAAGTTAAACGCAGAGATCACGCCAACTGGACCCATTGGGTGCCAAGTTTCGGTCATCTTGTGGCCTGGGCGTTCGGAGGCGATTGTCAGACCGTAGAGCTGGCGGGATTGACCCACTGCGAAATCGCAGATGTCGATCATCTCTTGCACTTCGCCGAGGCCTTCGGACGTGATTTTACCAGCTTCCAGCGTCACCAAAGCGCCAAGGGCGTCTTTGCTGGCGCGCAGCTCTTCGCCCAGCAGGCGGACAAGTTCGCCGCGGCGAGGGGCAGGGACGGTGCGCCATGCTTTGAACGCCTCTTGAGATTTGGCGATAACGCCGGCCATATCGGCGACGGGCAGTTCAGCCACTTGCGCGACTTCTGCGCCATCTACAGGTGATGTGACTGTCAGCGTGCCGCCGGTCAGTTCGTCTTGTGTGAAGTCTAGGTTTTTAAGGACGGTTGCGTGATCCATTTGGGTCTCCAGTGTCGGGGCGCTTAGCGCAGTTTACTGATTGCTTCGGCCATGCGGGACAGGCCTTTGGTGAGATCTTCGGGGCTATAAGCGAAGGACAGGCGGGCGTGGCCGGGCAGTCCGAAGGCTGCGCCCGGGACGATGGCGACCTGCGCTTTGGCGAGCAGCCAATCGCAAGCCTCGCCGCAGGTGGCAAAGCCGCCTTTTTGCATGAGCCCTTCGATATTCGGGAAAACGTAGAATGCGCCGTCTGGTTCGGGGCAAGTGATGCCTTGCATGGCGTTCAGGCCACCGACGACGAGTTTGCGGCGGCTGTCAAACAGCTCGAGCCGTTCGGCCAAGACAGCGCGATCCCCTGTGAGGGCGGCCAAGGCTGCGGCTTGCGCGATGGAGCAGGTGCCAGAGGTGATTTGCCCTTGCACAGCGGCCATGGCGCGGATCAGCGGCTCTGGGCCGACGCCCCAGCCGATGCGCCAGCCGGTCATCGCCCATGCTTTGGACACGCCGGAGACGATCAGGGTGCGGTCTGCCAGTTCAGGGGCGGCGGCGGTGAAGCTGGTGAATGGCACGTAGCTGAGGTGTTCGTAGATTTCATCTGTCAGCACCCAGACGTGCGGGTGTTTGGCCAGTACTTTGGCCAGCGCTTGGATTTCGTCTTTGGTGTAGATTGCACCGGATGGATTGGACGGGGTGTTCAGCATCACCCAGCGTGTTTTGGGGGTGATGGCTTGGTCCAGCGCGTCTGGTGTCAGCTTAAAGCCTTGCTCCATCGGGCAGGTAATGGTGACGGGCGTGCCCTCGGCCATGGTCACGATGTCGGAATAGGTTGTCCAGTAGGGGGTTGGGATGATGACCTCATCACCTTTGTTCAGCGTGGCCATCATAGCGCCGGACAGCACTTGTTTGGCGCCGGTAGAGATCAGCACATTGGCGCGCTGGGCGCCGTATTCTTGCGCAACCGCATCGCGCAACGCGTTGGTGCCTGCGGTGGCGGTATAGCCGGTTTGGCCATCTAGGGCGGCTTGGTGGGCGGCTTGGATCACAAAGTCTGGCGTTGGGAAATCTGGTGCCCCAGTGGAGAGCGATACAATGTCATGGCCTTCGCTGCGCATTTGCGCGGCGGCTTCGGCGATTTGCACGATCTGGGAAATTTCGATTCCGTCGATGCGCTGGGCGCGTTGAAACTTTGGGGCTGAATCTAGCATGGTGTTCTCCGTCTTGATGGCAGAAGACCGTATTTTTGATTGACAAAAAACTCATGTATTTGTCATTTAATCATTCATATCATGAATGGATTGAGTGTATGAGCTTGCAAGATCGATTGCCGTCTTTGGCTGTGATGCGCTGTTTTGAGGCGGCGGCGCAGTATCAAAGCTATACGGGCGCTGCCGAGGTGCTGAACCTGACGCAAAGCGCGGTGAGCCGGCAGGTGAAAGAGTTGGAAGACTATGTTGGTGCGCCGTTGTTTCGTCGTGAAGGGCGCGGGGTGCGGTTGACCGAGGCAGGGAAGGCTTTGGCGGATGAGCTCTCCGGCGATTTGGATCGGTTGCGGCGCACGTTGAACCATGCGGTGGCGGCGGGCTCTGGTCCGAAGGCTTTGACGATTGGTGCGCCGCCGACCTTTGCGGCGCGGTGGCTCGTGCCGAAGCTGCCGTCGTTCCGTGCGTTGCATGATGAGGTGCAGTTGGTGCTGTATAGTCGGTCGGAACCGTTTGATTTGATTTCAGAAAAAGTGGATGTGGCGGTGCATTTCGGGGGCTGGGATTGGCCCGGTGCGCAGTTAACGCCGTTGTGTCCTGAAGATTTGGTGGCCGTGGCCGCGCCGCAATTGGTGACGCAACATCCGATTGAGGGGCCAGAGGATATTCTAGGGATGCCTTTGCTGCATCTGACCTCTCGGGCGTATTTATGGGAGCAGTTTGCCAAGACGCAGGGGCAGGCGTTTGCGGGGCGGCAAGGCTGTACCTTTGATCAGATCAGTCTGGTGATTGAAGCGGCGGCTGTCGGCATGGGGGCGGCGATTTTGCCGACCTATTTGATTGAACAAGAGCTGGCCGCAGGGAAGTTGACGAAGCTTGCCGATGTGACCAGCAACAGCGCCAATAGCTATTTCGTGGCGACGCCCATGGGGCAATCGACTGAGCTGACGCATTCTTTTACGGCTTGGCTGCGCAAGCAGGTGGTGCGGCGGGATGGCGGCGAAACGATTGTGTGAAGGCGCGGTTGGTTGCCGCCTAACATGAATCAAAGTAATAATGACCTGCAAGAACAATCATTTTACCTCATGTTTTGATTGCGCTATACGGCCCCATTGAATTTCTGGCCGGAAGAAGACCTATGCTTGACCTGACATTGCCGAAATCCTCCACTTGGGAGACTCTGCAGCAGATTGCGGCAGAGCGTATCCTGATCATGGATGGTGCTATGGGCACGATGATTCAGACGCTGAATATGTCTGAAGAGGATTTTACAGCAAAGGGCCATATTCATGGGCCGGGCTGCCGACATCATTATCACCCAGATCACCCGCAGCAGGGTAACAATGACCTGTTGGTTCTGACGCAGCCAAAAGCGGTTGAGGACATTCAGTTCGAGTTTGCCATGGCCGGTGCGGATATTCTGGAAACCAATACGTTTTCGTCCACCACAATCGCACAGGCGGATTATGGTCTGGAAGAGGCTGTGCATGATCTGAACGTGGCTGGTGCGCAGGTTGCGCGGCGTGCGGCGGATCGTGCGACAGCGGAAGATGGTAAGCCTCGGTTCGTGGCGGGGGCTGTTGGCCCGACGAACCGAACCGCATCGATCAGCCCTGATGTGAACGACCCAGGATACCGCGCGGTGAGCTTTGATGATTTGCGGATTGCTTATGGGCAGCAGATCGACGGTTTGATCGCGGGTGGTGCGGATTTGATTTTGGTTGAGACCATCTTTGATACTTTGAACGCAAAGGCCGCGATTTTTGCAGCGTTTGAAAGCTTTGCGAAGGTGGGGCAGCGTTTGCCGTTGATGATTTCTGGCACGATTACGGATGCCTCTGGGCGCACGTTGTCTGGCCAAACACCAACTGCATTTTGGCATTCGGTTGCTCATGCGAACCCCTTCTCTGTGGGTTTGAATTGCGCTTTGGGTGCTGCGCCGATGCGTCCGCATATGTCCGAGATTTCCAATGTTGCGAACACGTTGACCAGTGCTTACCCGAACGCAGGCCTGCCAAATGAATTTGGCGAATATGATGAGACACCTGATCAAACAGCTTCTCAGCTTGAAGAGTTCGTGAAGGACGGTTTGTTGAACATTGTTGGCGGGTGCTGTGGCACGACGCCTGAACATATCCGCGCAATTGCTGAAGCTGTTGCGCCGTTTGAGCCACGTAAGGTGCCATCATGACCCGTTATCTTCGCCTGTCTGGCCTTGAGCCGTTTGTTCTGACCCCTGACATTCCGTTTGTGAACGTTGGGGAACGTACCAATGTGACCGGCTCTGCGCGGTTCCGTAAGTTGGTTGTAAACCGTGACTATGCGACCGCGCTGGATGTGGCGCGCGATCAGGTGGAAAACGGCGCGCAGATCATTGACGTGAACATGGATGAGGGTCTGATCGACAGTAAACAGGCGATGGTGGAATACCTGAACCTGATTGCGTCAGAGCCTGATATTGCTCGTGTGCCGATCATGATCGACTCTTCCAAATGGGAGGTGATCGAGGCTGGTCTGCAATGTGTGCAGGGTAAGTCTGTTGTGAACTCGATCAGCTTGAAAGAGGGCGAAGAGCAGTTCCGTCACCACGCTGGCCTGTGCATGGCCTATGGTGCGGCGGTTGTTGTGATGGCTTTTGACGAAAAGGGCCAAGCGGATACGTTTGAGCGTAAGACTGAGATCTGTGCGCGCGCGTATCGGATTTTGGTGGATGAGATGGGCTTCCCGCCGGAAGATATCATCTTTGATCCAAACGTCTTTGCGGTTGCGACTGGTATTGAAGAACACGACAACTACGGTGTTGATTTCATTGAAGCCACGCGCTGGATTCGTGAAAACTTGCCTTATGCGCACGTGTCGGGCGGTGTGTCGAACCTGTCGTTTAGTTTCCGTGGCAACGAGCCTGTGCGCGAAGCGATGCACGCGGTGTTCCTGTATCACGCCATTAAGGTTGGCATGGATATGGGCATCGTGAATGCGGGCCAGTTGGCGGTGTATGACCAGATCGATGCAGAGCTGCGCGAGGCTTGCGAAGATGTGGTGTTGAACCGTAAGCCGCAGAATGGCGGCAATGCGACGGAGAACCTGCTGGAGATTGCCGAAAAATTCCGCGGCGATAAGCGCGAAGAAAAAGTGCGTGATTTGGCGTGGCGTGAATGGACCGTTGAAAAGCGTCTTGAGCATGCTTTGGTCAACGGCATCACTGAATTCATCGAAGCGGATACTGAAGAGGCGCGTCAAGCGGCGGAGCGTCCGTTGCATGTGATCGAAGGCCCTCTGATGGCGGGTATGAACGTTGTCGGTGATCTGTTCGGCGCCGGTAAGATGTTCCTGCCGCAGGTGGTGAAATCTGCCCGCGTTATGAAACAGGCTGTAGCGGTTCTTTTGCCTTACATGGAAGAAGAAAAGCGCCTGTCTGGTGGCGATGGCCGCCAATCTGCCGGTAAGATCCTGATGGCGACGGTGAAAGGCGATGTGCATGACATCGGCAAGAACATCGTTGGTGTGGTTCTGGCCTGTAACAACTACGAGATCGTTGATCTTGGCGTGATGGTGCAGCCGCAAGAGATCTTGAAGGTCGCGCGTGAAGAGAACGTGGATATTATCGGTCTGTCTGGCCTGATCACCCCGTCTTTGGATGAGATGGTGCATCTGGCGTCTGAGATGGAGCGGGAAGGCTTTGATATTCCGCTGCTGATTGGTGGTGCGACCACGTCGAAAGTCCACACAGCCGTTAAGATCGCGCCGCGTTATAACCGCGGTCAGGCGATTTATGTGACTGATGCCAGCCGTGCGGTGGGTGTTGTTGGCGCTTTGCTGAGCGAAGAGCAGAAGCCAGAGTATGTCGCGAAGATCAAAGCGGAATATGATGACGTCGCTGAAAAGCACGAGCGCAGTGAGCGGGCGAAGAACCGACTGCCCGTGGCCAAGGCGCGTGCGAATGCGTTGAAGCTGGATTGGGACGATTACACGCCAGCGGCTCCGTCCTTTATGGGCACGCGGGTTTTGCCGGATTGGGATTTGGCAGAGATTGCGAAATACATCGACTGGACGCCTTTCTTCCAGACATGGGAATTGCGCGGCGTCTATCCGAAGATTTTGGATGACGAAAAGCAAGGCGAGGCTGCGCGGTCTTTGTTTGCCGATGCGCAGGACATGTTGAAGAAGATCATTGATGAGAAGTGGTTCACGCCGCGCGCTGTTGTGGGCTTCTGGCCTGCGAATGCGGTGGGCGACGATATCCGCCTGTTCACGGGTGAAGATCGCAACGAAACGCTGGCCATGATGCACACCTTGCGTCAGCAAACCGCGAAACGTGGCGATCGTCCGAACTTGGCCTTGTCAGATTTCGTGGTGCCGGAAGGCAAAGGCGCAGATTATCTGGGCGGTTTTGTTGTAACAGCAGGCCCTGAAGAGATCGAGATTGCGGATCGTTTGGATGCAGCCAATGACAACTATGGCTCGATCATGGTGAAGGCCTTGGCGGATCGTTTTGCGGAAGCCTTGGCCGAGATGGTGCACGAGCATGTGCGCCGTGAGCATTGGGGCTATGCGGCGGATGAAGCCTATGATCCACAGGATTTGATTGCGGAGCCTTATAAGGGCATTCGCCCCGCGCCGGGTTATCCTGCGCAGCCGGATCACACGGAAAAACGGACGTTGTTCGAACTGCTGAATGCGGAAGAAGCAACCGGTGTGACGCTGACGGAAAGCATGGCGATGTGGCCGGGCTCTTCTGTGTCTGGTCTCTATTTTGGTCACCCAGAGAGCTATTACTTTGGCGTGGGTAAGGTCGAGCGCGATCAGGTCGAAGACTATGCAGATCGTAAGGGCATGAGCGTCGAAGAAGCTGAACGTTGGTTGGCGCCTGTTCTGAACTACATCCCAAAGGGCGCAAAGGCAGTTGAGCCGGCCTAAGCTTTGCACCTGCCTTAGCGGCGCTGCTGATCAGTCCTGTTGAGGAACGATCAGTTTCGCGCCTGCTGGGCTGTCAAAATAGGATACGCAGGCCTCGATGAAGGCCTGTAGCAATCTGCGTTTTGGCCCTGGGGCTGTTCCGATTGAGATCGTTAAACCGTGGGCGGCCTCTGCCAGTGGCACGCAGGCTGTAGCGCCTTCGGCATAGGCTGGGGTGTTGCCGGGGCGCATGTTCAATAGGGATACGCCTGTCCCAGCCGCCACGAGCGAACGCGCCATTTCTGTTGAATTGGTCGTGGCGACAATGTTGAAATCCTCTCCGGTCTTTTCGAGAAGTTCCATGTAGTAGGTGCGTGCGGCGGGGCGATCGAGCAGGACCAGCGGTTCTTGCAGAACGCGATCCATGGAAACCGATTTGCCCTGTGCAATGGGGTGATCTTTGGGGCAGAGGCAATAAGTCGGCGCGAAGATCAGGGGCAGGGTCTCGATTTGCGGGTTTGGTAGTTCTTCGACAAACAAGATCACATCGCTGTTGCCGTTCAAAAGCCCTTCTTGCACGGCGCTGTTGTCGCCATCGACAAAGGCCAAAGTGAAATCAGGGCTTGTTTCGCGGAGCTTTGCGGTGATGGCAGGCAAGAAGGCTGGCGCAATTGGTGCATTATATCCGATGGTGAGCGTGCCTGAGAGGCCTGACTGAAGGTCGGAGACATCGGTCATCATGGAATCGTAGCGTTCCAGCAGATCGTCGATGCGGCGCAAGACATCTCGACCCGCTGATGTCGGGTAGATGCCCTTGGAGCGTGCGCGTGTGACCAGCGCAATGCCAAAGGTTTCCTCGGCTTGGCCAAGTGCTGTGGCAATCGCAGAAGGGGCGACGTTCATGGCTTCGCCAGCGGCAGAAATATTGCCTAGGCGAATGGCCGTTTGGACGTAGCGCATGGCGCGTAGGGTGAGGGGCATGGTGTAAGCTCTGATTTTTAGATTTTATTTCTCTATTAAATCAGTTTTTCAAAGCAAATCAAATTTGTCATGCTGCTCTCGACATATTCCCAAAGGAGAGCTTGCTATGAAAACCCGCACCAAAGTTGCCGTGATTGGTGGTGGCATTGCCGGTTGTTCAACCCTGTATCATCTGACCGAAGAGGGTTGGTCCGATGTGGTTTTGATTGAGCGCGATGAGCTGACAAGCGGCACCACTTGGCACTCGGCGGCGCAGGTGACGAATTTCGGAATGAACCAGACGATGGTGGGGCTGAAATCGCATTCGATTGCGTTGTACAAGAAGCTGCGTGATGATCCTGAATACCCTGTTGGCTACCACCATGGGGATGGGGGCATTCGTTTGGCCAACACCGAAGAGCAGATGAGAGCCTATCGTCACTTTGCCTCTATGGGGCGTGGCATGGGTGTTGAGTTTGAGGTTTTGGATGCTGAGGAATGCGCGCGCCGCCATCCTTTGATTTCGACTGATAACTTGCTTGGCGGGCTTTGGGATGGCGCCGATGGGGATATTGATCCGGCGCAGCTGTGTCAGGCGCTGGCCTTTCATGCGCGTAAGGCAGGGGCCGAGGTGTATCGCAACACATCCGTGACGCGCCTGACGCAACATCGCGATGAGACTTGGACAGTGCACACCGATCAGGGTGATATCGATGCTGATATCGTGGTGAATGCCTGCGGGTACCGCGTGAATGAGGTTGGCGCGATGATGGGGGTACACCACCCTGTTGCGTCGATGGAGCACCAATATTTCGTCACCGAAGACATCCCAGCCATTGCAGAGGCGGGCCACAGAATGCCGCTGCTGCGTTGCCCGATCAGCGACTATTACTCGCGCCAAGAAAAAGGCGGGTTGCTTGTCGGCTTTTATGAGCAGGATTGTAAGACTTGGGGGATGGATGGGATCAGCCCAGATTTTTCAAACGATCTGTGCCCAGATGATCTGGACCGTGTGATGGATGTGCTGGAGGGGGCGTTCGAGCGGATGCCTGTTTTGGCAGATGTTGGCATTAAGCGGGTTGTGAATGGGCCGATTACCTACACCATCGATGGCGCGCCTTTGGTTGGGCCGATCCCAGGCAAGCGCAATGCGTTCTGCATTATCGGATTGCGTGCCGGCCTTGGGGAAGGTGGCGGCTTGGGTTGGCTGCTGGCGCAACAGATTGTGCATGGAGAAGCCTGCTATGACCCTTGGGTGATCGATCCGCGTCGTTTCACGGGCCATACCAACGTCGAGCTGACGGCGCTGAAAGCGATTGAGGACTATCAAAACGAATTCCGTTTCCATTTCCCGCATGAGCACCGTCCGGCGGGGCGGCCAGCCAAGACCACGCCTTTGACGCCTGTTTTGGCGGCAGAGGGCGCAGAGTTTACCGTGGTGAATGGATGGGAGCGTGTGGACTACATTAAGCCTTCTGCGGAGTTTCATCCGACGCTGACGTTCAATTTTGACGAGGCTTTCGACATCATCGGTGCGGAAGTGAAAAACGTGCAAGAGAATGTTGGGCTTTGCGAAGTGAACGGTTTCAACCGGTTTGAGATCACAGGCAAGGATCGCATTAGCTTCCTAGACCGCATGTTCTGCGGAAACGTGACCAAACGCGCTGGGCGCGTTGGGCTCGGCTATTTGCTGAACGAGCACGGTATGGTGAAGGGGGAGGCGACGGTTGCCAACCTGCCTGCCAGCGATCGGGGGCCAGATCGAACTTGGTATGGCTCTGCGGCGGCTGCGGAATTCCATGACATGGATTGGCTTTCCTCGCATCTGACCGAGGATGAGGATGTTCAGATCAAGAGTTTGACCAACGATCAAACGATCCTTGTGCTGGCTGGGGCGAAAGCGCGGGATGTTCTGTCGGCTTGTTCGCGTGAGGATTGGTCTAAAGAGGCGTTCCCTTGGTTGAGTGTTCGGGAGTGCTTTATCGGGTTCTCTCCGGCAACCGTTTTGGGTGTGAGTTTCTCGGGTGAATTGGCTTATGAAATCCATGTGCCCAATGCCTCGCTTTATGCGGTTTATCTGGCTCTGCGTGAGGCTGGAGAGGCCCATGGTTTGAAGCTGTTTGGCGCGCGTGCGGTGGATTCAATGCGTGTGGAAAAAGGGTTTATGCATTGGAAAGCAGATTTGCTGACCGAGTTTGATCCTTTTGAGACGTCATTGGATCGCTTTGTGAAGCTTGAGAAGGAAAGCTTTGTTGGGAAAGAGGCGCTGTTGAAACGACAGCAAGCCGGTTTGACCAAAAAGCTTGTGACTTTGAGGGTCGATACAACGATTGCGCCTGCGCATGGCGGGGCTTCGGTTATGTTGAATGACAAGGTTGTCGGCACCGTGACGTCTGGTGAATGGGGGTATCGGGTTGGGATGAACCTAGCCTATGCCTTTGTTGATCCAGAGCTTGCCGTGGTCGGCGTTGAAATGCAGGTGGATCTCTGTGGGGAATTGGTTGGTGTCGAGGTTATCGCACCTTCACCTTACGATCCGAGCTATGCGCTGATGCGTGTGTGATCGAGCTTAAACGCATTCGGGAGCCCGCTTGGGCTCCCGAAACGAGTTTGTAGCTTTAGAAGTAGAGGTTACTTCTCTGGGGTTGGCCAAGCTTTTGGGTCAAGATCCAAATCCTTGAACTTCTCAACGCTCAGGACTGGGCGATCAACGCCTTCTTTCAGCTGTGCGCGGAAGTCTTGCAGGATGCGTCGTGCAATCGGGAAGAGCATCATGATTGCGATCAAGTTGACCACGGCTAGAACGCCCATCATTGGATCTGAGAAGAAGAAGACCGCTGTTGCATTCGGAGCAATCGCGCCGAGCAAGATCACACCCATCACCAGCACACGCAGGCCAGTAATGGCGAGCGGGCTTTTGGAGAGGAATGTGATCGCGTTTTCACCCAGATAGTAGTTGTAGATGATGGAGCTGAACGCAAACAGCAGGATCGCGAAGGTCAGGAAGTACTGTGTCCATTCACCTAGGTGCGCGACCATGGATTGCTGTGTCAGCGCGACACCGTCAACATTTTCTGCGCCCGGTACATAGACGTCGCCCAACAGGATAACAAAGGCAGTACAAGAGCAGATCAGGATCGTGTCGATAAAGACAGAGAATGCCTGCGTGATGCCTTGGCTGATTGGGTGACGCACGGTTGCTGTCGCAGCAACGTTCGGTGCAGAGCCCAAGCCCGCTTCGTTGGAGAACAGGCCGCGGCGCAGACCCTGCGCGATTGCGGCGCCCATGCCGCCGCCAACAGCTTCTTCCAAGCCGAAGGCGTTGTTAACGATGGAAGAGAAAACAGCCGGAACTTGGCCAATGTTCATGATGATCACGATGATCGCCAGCGCCAGATACCCCAGAGCCATCACTGGTACGACAACATCAGCCGCTTTTGCGATGCGGTGAATCCCGCCAAATACGATAAAGCCGGTGATCGCTGTCAGGAACAGACCTGTCCACAGGCGGTCGATGCCAAGGCTGTCGTAGGCTGCGCCAGCAACTGTGTTGCCTTGGAAGGCGTTAAAACCGATGCCGAAGGCGGCGATCAGACAGATGGCGTATGTCACAGCCAACCAGCGGTAGTCAGAGCCGAGACCGTGAATGATCGCGCGCGCTGGGCCGCCGCGGAAGGCGCCATTTGGTTCAGCGCGTTTGAACAGCTGAGCCACAGAACATTCAACAAGGCTTGTTGCCATGCCGACAATCGCAATCGCCCACATCCAGAAGACAGCACCTGGGCCACCCAAGGTGATCGCAACCGCAACGCCTGCGATGTTACCACCGCCGACACGACCGCCGACAGAGATCATAAGAGCTTCGCGTGCAGAGATCTTGTTTGGATCCGCTTCGCGCTTGGTCAGCACGCGGAACATGCGGCCAAAGAACTGGAACTGAACAAAGCCAGTCGCGATTGTGATAAATACGCCAAATACGACGAGGATTGGGATCAGCGCCCATCCCCATGTGAGATCACCGATGATCCCAAAAAAACTTTCTAGAAAACCCATACGTCCCTCCGCTGGTGTTCGTGTATTTCATCTGATTTAGATCGGCGGACGATAGGCGGATAATGACCGATAAACGATTTGCCTTAGAGAGAAATCTGTATACTAATCGGACTTAAATTAGCGTCAAATAGCGAAGGCTTCACGTGTCCAGAGATCTACCAGAAAACCTGCGGCTCTTGTGCAGCTATCATAATTCAATTGCAGATGTTTGTCGTCGGCTGAACATCAATCGTTCTCAGTTCAACCGGTATCTGAATGGGCAAACTTTGCCGTCTCTGCGCCTGATGCGAAAGATGTGCGATTTCTTTGGTGTCGAAGAGGCTGAGATCTTGATGCCGCACGGCCAGTTCAGAGAGTTGGTGCGGTTAAAACCTGTTGGCAATGCGATCGAGTTGGAAAAAAACTTGGCCATCAGGTCAGCGGAAAAGATCTTGCAGTCGTCGCGTGCTGATTTGGATCCCTATGTGGGGTACTATTTCACCTATTATAATTCGATGTCCTTCCCTGGGAAAATCCTTAAAGGCATTTCTCAAATTTATCGCACGTCTTTTAGCACCAACATCAAGACGCTTGAGATTATTGGGGAGACGGGAGAAGACACGTTTATCTGCAAATACGAGGGTGCTTGCTACATGCTGGGTGACCGTTTGTTCATTACAGCGTTGGAAACGTTGACTCAGAACGAAGCGATCCAGATTATCCTTTACCCAAGTTACACCAGCCGAATACGTCACCTGACGGGCATCATGTCTGGCGTGGCAGCGCAGGCGGGCCGGCAACCGACTGCGACGCGTATTGTGATGGAATATATTGGAACAAGCGTCGATCTCAGAAAATGTGTGAAGACCTGCGGTTTGTTTGACTACGAGGGGTCTGAAATTCCCCTGCAAATTCAGCGCAATATTTCCGGTGAGTTCAAAGAGGGCACGCATTTGATGGAAGCGTCGACGCGTTAGGCCTTTAGCCTAACTCGCCGCAGATTGGCTCTGCTAAGAACGCCGTCAGGTCAGTGATATTTTGGCTGAGTGCGTAGAGCAGTTTGACATAAGCCGCCGCCGCCGTGGCCCCTTTGCCATCAATCACACCACCTGCCATGAGGCGCGCGCTGGGGGCGTATTTGTCCAGCGCGATGCCGCCTTCCGCGCAGGTGCTGACAGCAATGACCGGTTTGCGATCTTGTTTAGCGGTTTCGATGGCCTGATTGATTTCAGGTTTGTCGGGCAGGGTCCCCGCGCCATAGCAACGTAGGATAAGACCGTCCGCGTGCGAAAGGCAGTCGTTGATAAGCTGACCAGACATGCCCGGTACGAACGTGATGACCGGCAGATTGAAGGCCCGGTAGTCGCGCCACTTTAGGTCTGCCGCCTCATGTCGCGGCGGGGCGGAGGCCTCTGCATCAAAAAACGCATCCAAAGCGGAGGAGTGATTTTTGCGAACGCGGGCGCCATGCATACGTTTGCCTGCGAACTGCACCCAAACACCTGCGGGGGCTTGATTAGAAGCAATGATGGCATCTTGCAGATTGCGCTGACCGTCGCTGTTGTCATCGACCAAAGGCACCATTGAACCGGTCACAATCACGGGCTTGTCGAGACCTTCTAACCCAAAGGTCAATGCGCAAGCGGTATAGGCCAAAGTGTCAGTGCCATGGACGACGACAAATCCGTCAAACTGTTCATAGCGGTCTGTGATTTGTGTGCCGATCCAATTCCAGTCGGATGGCTCGATTGCGCTGCTGTCAATCAAGGGGGTGGCTGTTACGATCTCATAGGTGCCAAGCGCTTCGCCTGACTGATACAGCTGCTGCAAGGCGTCTTCGACCACGCCAATGGACGGCACAAGCCCTTCGGGCGTGTGCTGCATACCCATGGTGCCACCTGTGTAAATAAAGAGTGTTTTCATCGTTCGCTATTCTCACAGTAGGCTTTTTGGACCAGTCGTTTGGCCAGTAGTTGGGTGACGTCTACCAGATTTTTGTCAGTGTCGGGGAGGGGGATCAGAGGAAGTTCTGTACAGGCGAGTAAGACCGTTTCATTTTCCAGCGCGTTCACCAGCGTTGTAAACCGTTCAATCACCCCGGTATCATGGCCGCCAATCCGTTTCACATCATAGATGATGTGATGCAAGTCAGCTATATTTTCAGGGACCTCAATGTTGAAGTCTTCGGTGAGGCTTTGATAGACCGACCAAGCATCAAGTTGCATAACCGGAGCCGCGCCGAGCAGTGCCATGCCTGTTGTCTCTGCTGCGTTAAATTCATGCCGAATGACATCTAGAACGGAGACCAATTCGGCCTCGCAGGGCAGGGCCTTCAAGGCATGTTGATAGTAATTCAACGTATTGCAGGCGATGGCGATGTAGTCGCAGTTTTGCGCCAGCTCTTTGTAGATACTCAGTATCTCAGGTCGCACTGTCGCGTCGTTTGCCTTTAGCTCCATCGAAAGACCCAAAATAGGCGAGGATACGATGCGCACATTTGGGCCATCCAAGTCGCCTTCATATTCCGTGCCAAGCAGAGCTTTTGCTTCTTCGATGATCTTAACCCATAGGTCTGCGCCAGCTTCAGGGCCGGAGCCAGCAATGATACCGATGCGCTTGCGCTCTGGTCTAGGTTTGAGGGTCATTTGGTCTCGTCTAGCTGTTCGTCGATTAAGAGCCCCGCGCGCTGTCGCTGGGCTGGTTGTTATGTTTCGCAGAAGTGGGCGCGATGGAGCTTACGGCTTTTGAGCCGCCCATGGAAACGCAATGAAACACTGCGCTGCCGATCTCCGAAAGCATCTTTTTCTGACGCCATGCATTCCAACAGAAAAACGCAGGAAGTTAACGTTGTTTTGTGCGAGCTAAGTGTCTCAGGTTGTATCTGAAACAGCGTCAGTCAGCATCACTTGAAAAGCCACAGGTCGTTAGCGGAACTGGCCCAAGCAGAGCGCGCTGCGGCACAATTTTCTGGGGCTTTGGTCATTTGCCGCCTGAGTGTGGGGCGGTTCAGCAATGAGGCTTTGAGCAAAATAGACACAAAAAGGGCCTGAAGTCTTGCAAACTTCAGGCCCATTTATGCTTCGGGTTTATGCGGTCTGCCGTCGTTCCTTCGGGAAAAATGCGAAGTAGAACACGGGGGCTGCGATCAGCGTTAAGATTGATGCAAAAGCAAGACCGCCCATGATCGTGACCGCCATGGATTGGAAAAATGCATCCCAAATCAACGGTATCATCCCCAAAATCGTGGTGGCCGCTGCCAGAATAACGGGGCGCAACCTAGAGGTTGAGGCAATCACGATTGCTTCTTTTAGGCTCTCTTGTGGGTTTTCACGGCGAACAATGTCGATCTCTTCGACCAAAACGATCCCGTTTTTGATCAACATGCCTGAAAGTGACAGCAAGCCAAGCAAGGCGGTGAAGGTGAACGGTAAGCCGGTTCCCACCAGTGCTAGGCTGACACCGTTCACTGACATTGGCACAAGCAACCAAATGATCAAAGGTTGGCGCAAAGCGTTGAACAAGAGGATCGAGATCAGCACCATGATGATCAAACTCAGCGGAAGTTGTCCGGCAAGGCTGGCTTGGGCATCTCGTGAGCTTTCGTATTCGCCACCCCATTCCATTTGATACCCTTCAGGCAAAGGCATCGTATCAATCGTTTGCTGCACGGCGGCCTGCACTTCGGCGGCTGTACGGCCAAGCGCAACATCAGCACCGACTGTGATGGTTAGCTTCCGGTCACGGCGCATGACGAGCGTGTTCTGCGCATCAAAGACAAAGCCATCAATGACTTGTTCGAAGGGAACAAAGGTTTGGCCATTCTCGGCGTAGATCACTTGATCTGTCAAAGCCAAGCCCGAGTCTTGGTCGGCGCGGATGATAATTGGGATCTGGCGATCCCCTTCACGATAGATGCCAGCCGTGATGCCATCCGTTGCGAACAGCATGGTAGAGGTAATGTCAGATCGGGAAATCCCAGCCTGTTGCGCACGTTCCGTCGCATAAACAGGGCGGAAGACTTGCTCCATTTCGCGCCAATCGGTGCGGGGCGCAATGATGTCGGCTGACGCCTCGGTCAATCGGCTGATTGCAGTCTCAGAGAGCTCTCGCAACACAACGGGATCAGGACCAGAAAAACGGACCTGAATTGGATCCCCACCGCCGGGCCCAAAGGCCAAACGCTTTGCTCTGAATTCGCCTTGCGGCAATGCCTCGAGGGCAAACTGGGTCATCTTCGCGATCAGAGTGGCGATTTCATCAATCGTCTCTGTTCGAATAATCATATGGCCGTAGCTTGGGTTTGGGTCTTCGGCTTGATAGGTCAGCATAAACCGCGCTGCGCCTTGTCCTGAGAAGGATGTATAGGCGATGACGTCTTCCTGCTCGGAAAGCCAGTCTTCCAAAGTGCCGAGGTCTTGCGACACTTCATGGATCGAGGCGCCTTGAGCGAGCTTGTAATGCACGAAGAAGAGCGGGGTATTACTGTCAGGGAAGAATTGTTGTTTCACCTGTCCGAATAAGGCAAAGCAAGCGACCGTCACGACCAGCAGGGTTGGGATGATCAGCCACCACAATGTCAGGCACAATCGCAGAACGCTTTTGTAGGTGCGAAACAGTAAACCGTCATAGGCATCCGTACCGCCCACGGTACCTTGTTTGAAGAAGTAATGCCCCAGCAGAGGCGTCACTGTCAGCGCAAGCACCCATGACAAGCCAAGCGAGATCGCGATCACCGCAAAGAGGGAGAACAGGAATTCGCCTGTGGCGTCAGGGCTTAGCCCGATGCCTGCAAAGGCCATAATACCGATCACCGTCGCGCCCAGAAGAGGGATTTGCGTTTTGCTGGCGGCGTCTTCTGCGGCTTCACGTGATGTTTTCCCGCGGGCCATCGAAATCTGCATGCCTTCCGCCACAACGATGGCGTTATCCACAAGCATCCCCATCGCGATAATCAGCGCACCAAGCGAGATACGCTCCATCTCGATCGAGAAAATCCCCATGAACAACAAGGTGCCGACAACCGTGAGCAACAAAGTAGAGCCAACAACGACAGCGGCTCGTGGCCCCATGAATAGCGCAAGGACGGCGACCACGATGCCAACAGACATCGCCAAATTCACCAAGAAAGAGCTGGAGGCCTCATCGACGATTACGTGCTGTTGGTAGATTGGTGTGAGTTCGATCCCTACGGGGATTTGCGGGGCAAGTTCTGCGAGTTTCGCGTCTGTACGTTGCCCAACTGTGACGATGTTTTCGCTCGCGAGCCCTGCCACGCCAATGGTGAAGGCCTCACTCCCGTCATGGCGGATGATCAAATGTGGGTTCTCTTCGCGTTCGCGGGTGACGGTTGAAAAATCGTATAGGTTCAAGAGTTCGCCACCAACTCCAACGGTCAGGTCTGCGATGTCTTGAACGGTATCA
Organism: uncultured Paracoccaceae bacterium; assembly: GCA_947499725.1. Lineage (GTDB taxonomy): Bacteria > Pseudomonadota > Alphaproteobacteria > Rhodobacterales > Rhodobacteraceae > Cognatishimia. Next base: position 257,090 of record CANMPK010000004.1, read on the forward strand.
TCCCCTTCAGGGCCCTGAAGGAGGATGCGCCCTTCGGTCGATTGGAAAGAACCCGCGTTGGTGACTGGATTGGCGCCTGCAATGGCGGCCTGCAGGGCAAGGGGCGGGACGTTTTGATTGATACTGAGGGACAGATCGAGTTCGACAGAGACGACTTCGTTTGGAACGCCAGACACGCTGACATCCGCGACGCCTTCCACGGACAACAGTTCGCGGCGCAGGAAGGTTGATAGCTCATAGATTTCCGCGTCAGTAAACCCAGGGGCTGTGACCGCATAGTAGATACCGTACACATCCCCAAACCCATCATTCACGAAAGGTGTGGTGGTGCCGCTCGGCAGGTTCGCATTTCCCACCCTGTTTCGTAGTTTGGTCCAGATTTCAGGGAGCTCTGTGCCGTCATACTGGTCTTTCATGTCAACCGTGATCCATGACAGCCCCGGTTGGTTCATGGAGCGAACTTCTTTAACTTCCCCCATCTTTTGGATTTCAGATTCAAGCGGTTCGGACACTTCGCGTGCGACCTGCTCTGCTTCTGCGCCAGGGTATTGAGTGACAATTACGGCTGTCTTGATGGTGAAAGCCGGGTCTTCCAATCGACCCAAAGATGAGAACGCCCAGATCCCGCCTAGCAAGCAGCCCAGCATGATCAACCACGTTAGAATAGGACGTTCGATAGAACCGCGTGCAATATTCATGATGCGTTCCTTAGTTCGCGAAGCCGGTAAACCGGCGCACTGCTTCGCCGTCGGTCAAAAGGTTTGCACCGCTCGCGACAATCTCTTGGTCGTTCTCTAGGCCCGACACGACAATCACTTCGCCTTTGCTGCTTGGCGTAATTTCTACGGGGACCGCGCGCACCGTACCGGTGTCGGCGTCTGTTGGTGTAAAGACCATGACTTCGGTTGCGCCGTCTGCCGTATTAATGACTGCGGAATGTGGAATGATTGTCAGCTTTTCCTGATCAATTTTGCTCGCAAAGACCGTGACTGAGGAGCCAGGAAGGACGACCAGACCGTCTGGACGCGTCATCCCCAGTGTAAATTGAAACGTTTGACCCACTTCAGAGGTCTCTGCGTTGAACTCTCGGACTTGCAGAGGGAACATTTGATCGCTCGAAGGGAATTGCGCAAAAAGCGCGATTTGCGGATTTTCGCCAGCTTGTTGAAACAGCACTTCTGGCACGTCGATTTCGATCCGCAAATCTGACATGTCGTGCAGTCGCACGATGGGCGTTCCTGCGCCAATCGTGGTGAAGTTCGCGACGTTGCGAGACGCAATCAAAGCATCGAAGGGAGCCTTAAGCTGCGCATTGCGCAAGGCGCGCTCGGCGTCTCTTACGGCAATTTCGGACAGTTCCAATTGAGTTTCAGCGTCGTCGACGCTGACTTGGCTCACTGTCCCGCCTTGTAGCTGCTGAAGCCGCTCGAAGGTGCGTGTGGCCTGCGTTCTTTGCACTTTCGCTTGATCCAAAGCCAGCTCAAAGGGCTCAAGGTCAAGGACGGCAATCACATCACCTGCGGCGATCGTTTCACCTTCATTTATTGGCAGTGAAACAATCTGGCCACCAACCTGAAATGCGAGGTCGACGGTTTCTTTCGCAACGACATGCCCGAAAAACTGACGTTGGGCTTCCGTACCGCTTGATGAGACTGTCATCGTTTTAACGAGTCTCGGTGCGGTGTCTTGCGCATCGGATGCTGTTGATATTACCAACAGGGATAGAGCAAATGTGAGCTGGCCTAAAATCCGTAGTGGCATTCCAAAGTTCCTGTTTTGTTGTGTGCGTTTTGCAGGTTTAGCGAGGTCGTCGAATTAGCGTTTTCGTTCGTTGAGAGTCGAATGCTCAAAGCCCCTTAGGACATCATATAGGCATCGACCATAAACTGACTCATTGTTTGTGCATCAGGGGTACACCCTGCATCGATCCATTCTAAGAGTACCGCGATGACGGCGCCGGAATGGAAGGGTGCAATATAGCGTTGAAGCTCTGTTTGCGTTGCGTCAAATCGTTTACTGCGCGCGAGCTTATGTAGGTTCAAGAATTGAGCGCGACATTCTTCCAAAGCATTAGATCCAGCTTCGCCACTTAGAATCGTGCGGGCGATATGTGGTTCCGCCGCAATACGTTCGAACGCAAAGCGGTGGATTGCAAGCTCCCAGTCTTGATTAAACTCCGAGCTTTGTTTGGCCAAAGCAAATTGTTCTGCCAGATTTTGCTGGAAACGTTTGTTCAGTAGATCACCAATACTGTCGAAGTGTCGGTAAAATGTCTGGCGACCAATACTGGCCCGTCGAGACAGGTCGCTTACCGTGATCTCTGAGAAGCTCTTTTCTCTCAATAAGTGATCCAAGGCCTCAAGGAGGGCAGAGTGTGTTTTCTCAATACGCAGATCAGTCACTTTGGCCCCCGACGGCAATCGTTTGATCTCATGATATGGATCAGGTGATCCATATCGTCAAGGTGACGTATGTAAATGATAACCATTTTGCGCGTTACAATCGATCGCTCGGCTGGAGAAAGCAGAGGGCAGCCTAGGAAGAGAAGCTTGCCGCTTCACAATCCTGTACCAATTGCTGTTTCCGTATTCGTGGGTGCCACTGCTTAGGCAAAATTACAGAACAACAACAAACATCTCAGCGCCGGTGATCGTCGATAGGATGCACGCGGAAGTGTGAGAAGAAATCAGAGTTACACCAGATGGGCTGGTCGATTTTTAACTCATTGATTTAAATGGAGGCGAGTACCGGAATCGAACCGGTGTACACGGATTTGCAATCCAGAAAGAGGGGCAGCGAAAACAACGACTTAAGGGTACAAAACACACGCTGACAAAAATTGAACAAAAAGCGAAGGTTTCAACGTCATTGAACGACCTTTTTGTAGAAGGAGCCGCTCAGCCACATGGGGCGTTTCAATGAGCTGGGTGGTTGCAAACGAATGCGCCGAGCGCCGCTTTGGCAGCGCCGCGCGCAAGCAGATCATCATGTTTCTGGCCGACAAGGCGAGCGATGACGGTTCGGGCATCTGGTGTTCCAAGGGGACGATCCAGCGCCACACAGAGCTCAGCGATGCTCATCCCAGAGGTGGAGGTGCGCACAGCGGAGGCTTTGCCGGAGCGTTATGCGTTTGGTCTGTGCCAGCATCTCGTGATCCTCGATCACCTCGGGCAGGCGATAAAACGGAATTCGACTGGCCAAATGATGAACATGGTGAATACCGATATTGCCAGTGATCCAGCGTATAACGCTCGGAAGCTCGTAATGTGAGCTTCCGTAAAGTGCTGCTTCGTGGATGTTCCAATTTTCTTCGTGCTGCCAACTGGTTTCTTCGAACTGATGCTGGACATAGAAGAACCACATGCCGGCGACTGCACCCAACAGCATGGTTGGCAGGAAGACGAACAGAACAACGTCCCAGCCGCCCAGCCATACGATCAAGGTCAGCGCCGAACCAATGGCGGCATTTGTTCCCATCGCGCTCAGCCAGTATCGCCAGCCCGACCGCATTAAGTGAACGGGCAGTCGGTTCTGCAAAAAGAACGTATAGAACGGCACCACCCCGAACAGGAAAACTGGATTGCGGATAAGCCGATAGAGCGCCCGGCCGAGCCACCCCTTTTCTCGGTACTCCGTGACTGTGAGTGTCGGCATATCTCCGACACCCCGCCGGTCGAGGTTTCCGGTCGTGGCATGATGGATTGCGTGCGTTTTGCGCCAGACGTCATAGGGCGTCAGCGTGATCACGCCGATAACGCGACCGATCCAGTCGCACAGGCGCCGACTGCGAAACAGGGACCCGTGACCGCAATCGTGCTGGATCATGAACAGTCGGACGAGGAACGCCGCATTCACCAGTGCCAGGGCCATTGCCAGCGCAGTACTGATCGAGAGCATCCACCAGGCGACCGCCCATATTGCCACGAACGGTGCCACTGTCACGGTCAGCTCGAAGATACTGCGCGAATGGATTGGCTGTCGGTATTTCGCCATCGCCCGCGACCAGTCTGACGGAGCCAAATTGGGCTCTTCCCGCATCAGATCAGTCTGACCGGCAGCATTTCGCGTGCCCGGCTCCTTACCCGTAATGGACGAGGCCCGCGCTTGTACTTGAGGCTGCGGCGTGCTCAGAGGCTGAGCTTTGCGGACTCGGTTGGTGGTCTGATCCGGTATCTCTTCTCGATCTCGCCCTTGGCGACGACTGTTGGTTGAATAGGACGAAAGCTTTATCGGCAATAGAAATCCTGTGTGATTGAGCGTTTACACTTGCGGCCTCCGAACGGAGTTGCCACCAGCAATAATCTGGTTAATGAGTGCCGCAACAGATCGATGCGTTTCCATTTCGCCCTCCGATCCATTTGCGTTCTCATGGGTTGCTGCGGCGTCGCGAAGAACACATACGATCTCATGCTCCGGCAGCAGTCCGCTATCGTTCATGGCAAGCAGAAGTGCTTCGCAGATTGAAAGGGCGGCCTGTCCTGAATGCTCGTTCGCCGTTGACATCTTGGAGGTTCCCTTCTTGTTTCGCGATCTAGGTTGAATTCGCGCCGGACCTATCCGTACTTTTCGCACGAAATGAGCTATGCTGGACTGATCGAGAGCAGTCGAAGAAACCATTTCCACGCGTCTGACGGACCTGTGAAGGAGAAGCTATGACACCATTCGTGACCAGCCCGCTCACCCGCAAGCTTTCGGCCTTTGTCGCTTTGTCAAAGGCGGAATTGGATGTGCTCGAGCGCCTACACCAGCGCCGTCGCTCCTTTGTCGCTGGGCGAGATATGGTGCATCAGGGGCAGTCGGATCAGGCTGCCTATATCCTGTCCGAAGGATGGGTTTGTTCCTACAAGTTCCAGCCTGACGGGACCCGGCAGATCGTCGATTTCCAGGTGCCAGGGGATTTTCTGGGGTTGCGGAGCGTCCTTTTGCGCACGTCGGACCACAGCTTCGAACCAATCGTCGACATCGAGGCTGCGGAAGTGCTTAAGAGCGACCTTCTGAATGCATTCGCGCAGACCCCTCGCCTCGCAACCGCCATACTCTGGGCGGCGTCGCGGGACGAGGCGATGGTCGTGGAACATCTCGTCGGAATCGGTCGGCGTGATGCGGACGCCCGCATGGCGCATTTCCTGCTGGAGCTGGGATCGCGGCTTGCGCTGGTGGGCATGGGGACTGAGGATGGGTATGATTGCCCGCTGACCCAGTATCACCTGGCAGATGCCTTGGGACTTAGTGCGATTCACGTGAACCGCGTCCTGCGGCAGCTCCGTGAACGCGGGCTGGTCACGTTTCGCGGCGGTCGCGTTTCCTTTGAAGACCATCGCGTGCTGGTCGACCTTGCAGAGTTCGATCCGGAATACCTTGACCAAAATGGTCCACTGTTGAAATGACCTGCGCCGCCCCGTTGATCGACGAGGCGACGTTCTCATTTTTGCCGTGCCTTTGCGCTCGCCTTTATCCGGCAGAGGTACTCGGAATGTGGATGGGCTCAGTCGTCTTCGTTGTCCGAATTGAGCGAATCTAGGCGCTGAAAGACGTTTGCGAGCGTGAGCGTGCCGCATTCGGTTGGCGACAGCTCAGCTGATTTCTCAAGTTTTGTGCAGGGGCGCACTATGTCCTCCGTTTGTGGTAGTGGAAGTGGTTGGGGGTAAAGGCTTTCCGCCTGTCCGGCAGCAGCCAAGGAGGCGAAGATCACAGCCGACCCGAAGCGTAGCTTCAGTCGGGCAATCCGGGCAGTCGAGAAAATTTTCGGATTAGAATTCATTGGGTAGTCCTTTCCTAGGCACTTCGAGAATAAGAAGCGTGTCGACATGCCGTCCTTTGGAGATCGACACGCCACCCGCTTCTCGGGTACTCGGAAAAATGCACCACCGAATGTTCGGCGGAACGTCTCACCTAAACGGAGTCGGCGCCCCGCCGCACTGACGCAGGTTAGCCCCGACGCTTGCGGCAGGACGGTTGCCCATGCGCTTCTCATTTCACCACAGTTTGCTGGTGGGAAATCCTCAGCCATTTGTCGTCATCGACAAGGTACGTTGACGCGCAGAGCGCCTTGTAGATCGGCACGTCGGTTTTTTCAGCCGAGACGCGATAGGTGAGAATGGCAATATCATGACACCGCGTCACGCGCCGTTCGGCCATGACAACGGTGCGCCAGCCTGTATTTTCGCGAAGATGGGGCCAGATCTGGTCGCCCTGGAGGATGCCGGGCGGATAGGGGAAGACCATAACGGCGTTGGTTGCCGTGGTCGCCTGCGCACTGTCGGCGCCGCTGGTCCAGAACTGTTCCTCTATGCCCCAGAGTTTGCCCTGTTCGTGTGGAGAAAGCGTACCGGACTTGTGCGCTGCATGGTCCGGTCTCCTCGCGGTCGCGGTTGATACGGTCATTCGCCTGACCCCGACCCGCCAACCATGAACATCTGAAACAGCAGAATGATAATCGTGAGCACTGTCCAGATCGCTCTGCTTTTGCCCGGGTGGCCGTCTGGGACGGTCGAAGCAGCTCGCTTCAGGCTACCTGACGTCCGGCCTTCGGGAAGCAGCTGGCTCAGGTCTCGTGCGATCCTGCCGTGATCGCTGGCGAGCGCAGGTACGTCTTCAAATCGGGCAAGCAGCGTTCCCAAGCGTGCCTGCGCGGCGTCGTGCCCCAGCATGACCAGTTCAGCGGTTTCCTTCCATGGATCTAGGCCGAGCTGCGCGAGCGTGGAGAGCACGGTCACGGCATAGCCTTTCCGGTCCTCGCCGACGAACGCATAGAGAAACCGATCAAACTCCGGCGGGTGCGGGTTGAGAACATTGAGGTCGGCCATTGCCAATCCTTTCAAGGGTTGCAGGAATGTAGATCATCCCTGTTTTCCAAAGTGTACGCGCAGGTCGGTTCCCGCGCCCTTACACAGGTCAGTGCCCGCAAACCTCTCCAGGGAGTTCGCTACCCGCGCGGCGCCCGGGACTAACATGTGTAAGCACCAGTCGAACGTTTCCGAAGTACAAAAGGAGAAATCGTTCGACTGGTCAGGTCCGGAATCCAAGGGGCCGTCAACAGTGGCGAGCGACGGATCTGCCAAAATCGTGGAGGCCAGAGATGAGCTTGCGTTCATCCAGTTTGAGGGTGACTTTCCTGCACCCGTTCAGCCTAGCCGATTTTCCGGACGAACTTCCGGCTGGGGACTACGAAGTCCTGATTCAGGAACAACTTCTCCGCGGGCAAGGTTTCGAAACGTATCAGAGGACGGCAGCCCATATGACCGTTCCTGGCAGAGGGGATCGGGCGGGTTGGATGGAACTGCACAGGATATCAGAGCGCGACCTGAATGAGGCGCTGAGCCGGGATCAGGGTCCGACTGAGATGAACAACCATAGCGAAGCGGCGCTTTCTCCGCAGGAGGACTTGCAATGAATACTCCCGAATGGCTCAAACCCGGCATCTATGGTGCCGTGATCGGTGCTGTCTTTGTCGGCGTCGTCGGATTTTCATGGGGTGGCTGGGTGACCGGCGGCACTTCGAATGACCGCGCGCTGGCGATGTCTCGTAACGATGTCGTCGCCTCAATGGTACCAGTCTGCCTCGACATGGCGCGTTCAGACCCGGCTAGGGCGGACAAGCTTGCAACGATCCGGGCAGCCTCGACCTACCAGAGGCGCGACGCTCTCATGACAGCCGGCTGGGCGACGATGCCAGGAACTGACGCCCCAGACCGAGACATTGCTCAAGCCTGCCTCAAGGAACTGGAACTCTGAGGTCGTGCAGTTCAGAGCCGATGATGTGATGGCGCAAAACGGGTCGCACCGTCAAACGCGTGAGCTAGGCATCGCACCGAGTGCCGAAACCGAGATAGGAGCTTGCAATGCCTTCTGATGACAATGGACCGGAAGATCGCGGACCTTGGAAAAACAAGCAGACCCGCGGTCCCCCTGAGGTTGACGCAGTTCTCAGGCGGGGTCGGGATCGGCTGCACGGCATCCTGCCGGACGGTCTGCCACCGGTGAAGCGTCTTGCAATCGGGGCCGCCATTGCGCTTGCGGCATTTGGGGCGTGGTCCTCATATTATACGGTGCCGAGCGACTCCGTTGCGATTGTCCAACGGTTCGGGAAGTACGCGGCCGAGGTCCCTCCGGGGCTGCACTTCAAGATCCCGTTCGGGATCGACGTGACCACGTTGGTCCCGGTCAAGCGCCAGCTGAAACAAGAGTTCGGGTTCACGACTCCGGGTGCCTCCGATCCCTATCAGAGCCCGACGGACGGTCGCCGCGAGACCGAGATGGTGACTGGCGATCTTAACGCCGCGCTCGTGGAGTGGGTGGTGCAGTACCGGATTTCCGAACCTCGGAAATTTCTGTTCGAGGTGCGTGAGCCGAGCGCGACCCTGCGATACGTCTCGGAGTCCGTCATGCGCGAAGTTGTGGGAGACCGCACAGTAGACGAGGTGATCACCGTCGGACGCCAGGAAATCGAAAGCGAAGCCCTGATGAAGATGCAGGCGCTCGCGACCAAATACGCGATGGGCATCAGCATCGATCAGGTACAGCTGAAGAACATCAATCCGCCCCAGCCGGTTCAGGCCTCGTTCAACGAGGTCAACCAGGCACAACAAGAGAAGGAGCGGATCATCAACGAGGCCCGCCGCGAATACAACCGCGTCATACCTCTGGCCGAAGGCGAAAAGGACCAGCGCATCCGCGAAGCCGACGGTTATCGCTTGAGGAGGATCAATGAAGCCGAGGGCGATGCGGCACGCTTCACGGCGCTCCTGACGGAATACCGTCTGGCGCCCGAAGTTACCCGGCGCCGGATCTACATCGAAACCCTGCAGGATGTTCTGCCGGGAATTGGCTCCAAGATCATTGTCGACGGGTCCACGGCAAGCATCCTGCCGCTTTTAAACCTGGATCGACAGACAGGAGATCAACCATGAAGACCCTTTCGCTTATTGCCTCGGGAATCGCGGTTGCCGGGGTCGTCGCTGTGTCATCCGCCGTCTACACGGTCGGCGAGGTCGAACAGGCCATCATCACCCAGTTCGGCAAGCCGGTCGGCGCGCCGATCACCGAGGCTGGTCTCAAGATAAAACTCCCCTTCGTTCAGGAGGTTAACCGGATCGACAGCCGGGTTCTGGAGTGGGACGGCTCGCCATCGGACATGCCCACCAAAGACAAGCTCTATATCTCGGTCGATCTCTTCGCGCGCTGGAAGATCACCGATCCTCTGCAGTACTTTCTGCGCCTGCGCGACGAGCGCAGCGCCCAGTCGCGCCTCGATGATATCCTCGGCAGCGAGACGCGGAACGCCGTCGCCAAGCACGAACTCATCGAGATTGTGCGCACGACCAGGGGCCGGACACCGCTTCGGGACACGCTTCTGACTGATCAGGAGCTTGCGCAGGACATTGGCGCACTGGTTCCCATCACGAAGGGGCGGGCGCTGGTCGAGCAGCAGATCTTCGAGGCGGCGGCGGAGAAGGTGCGCGTCTTCGGGATTGAGCTTCTCGACATTCGTTTCAAACGCATAAACTACAATGAGAGCGTGCGACCCAAGATCTATGACCGCATGATCTCGGAGCGCCGGCAGATCGCCGAAAGATTCCTGTCCGAAGGCAACGGTGAAGCGGCCCGTATTCAAGGCAACAGGGTGCGGGATCTGTACAAGATCCAGTCCGAAGCCTATCGCGCCGTCGAGGAAATCCGCGGTGCCGCCGATGCCGCAGCAGCGGCAATCTATGCGGGCGCTTACAATGTCGATGCCGTTTCGGTCGAATTCTACGATTTCACCCGAACCATGCAGGCCTACGGCGACATGATCTCGGACGACACAACGCTTGTCCTGACGACGGACAGCGATCTGTTCCAGTTCCTGCGCGGCATGCAGGGCGAGGCAAATCCCTTCCTCGATCCCGGCAGTGACCCGGGCGACGGTGGCGTGGCGTCAACCGGCAGGGCCCGACCAGCGCAAGACCCCGCTACGCCAATCTTGACACAGACGGAGGTCGAAGCAGGCCGGTAGGTTCATGTTGGAAGGTTTCAAGCATGAATTGAGGGTATCAATTGGGAAGCACGTCAATGACATCTGGACCACCGAGGTCGGTTTCTGTCCGCTTCTGAGCAAGACACACCCACTTAAATTCCGTGCCCCTAACCTGGGTCAGCGCACGATTTACGCTTGGCTGTTAGGTAGATGGCAAGAGCTGGATCGCGATGAGGCGAGGGCCTGCCTGCACACGCTCGAGCACACGAGATCCAGCGTCACAGCATGCAGCGTGAAGGATGATACGCCATGACATCAGTGAAAAATCTTACCAAGACGGCCGCAGAGACAACCGATCTTGAACGTCGTGTACTGGCCCATGAACGGATCCTGCAAGCTCTGATCGCCTACATGGCCCGTACGGAGCCGCGGTTCATCGATCATTTGAGAGAACGGTTCGTGGAACCGATGAGATTGACCCGGCACGAACATGACCACCGCGAAACCGACGACTACGCGGAAGAGTTCATTCGCGCCGTGATGCTCCTCGGAGAAGTGCGCGCGCCCAACGCGAAGGAGCCGGAGATGACCGAAAAACAACCTGAGCAACCGAAAAGCAGAGGAGAAAAGGGGTCTTTCATGGACCGGCCAACGCAGCGCGATTGGGTTCAGGTAAACGAAAGAAACGGCATCTGGGAGGTTAAGGTAGATGGTAAGTTCCGCGGCGACTACCACGAGAAGGAGCATGCCCTTGCGGCTGCGGCCTTGCACAAATTGTCGCCCCGATGACCGTTAGTACTCATCCGACAGTCCCACAGGACTTCTCGATCCAGGTGGCCGAGAACGAAGGCATGCCATCGATATCGAACTCCAGGGGCTCCCCGCCAATGCCCGCTCGACGGTTGACCGGAACGCTGACGCTAGGGCTATCGAAGACCCGCGCGGCAACCCGCGGACTCTGGTCCGCCAAGGAACAAGTTGCGATGAAACATCCCTTGACGAGGCTGATCGCGAGGACGGCAGCCATAGCCGGTGTGACCGCCTCTTTCGCCTTTCCCGTGCTTGCGCAGGATGGAACCGGCCCAATGCCGGAGAACGCCCAGCCGCGCAGCTATGGCGGCGGATGGGTCTGCGATCTAGGTTTCCGTGTGGAGGGCGCCGAATGCCTGCCTCTCGATATCCCTGAGCATGCCTATCCAACCGGGCGCTCCTACGGGACGGGGTGGGAGTGCGACCGAGGGTACGAGGAGGTGGACGGGACGTCGTGCAATCCCATCCCGGTCCCCGCCAATGCCTTCCTCCGGTCTTCCGGCTACGATTGGCAATGCGAACGCGGGTTCCGGCAGGAGGACGAGGCATGCGTGCCCATCGTTCTTCCCGAGCGTGCCTACCTGACAGAAGATAACTCGGGGACGGGATGGACCTGTGATCGTGGCTATGAAGCTGTTGCAGGGACATGTTTGCCGTTTGCTATGCCAGCGAACGCGTATCTGACCAACGCAAACTATGGAGACGCCTGGGATTGCGAGCGAGGCTTCGTCAAGATCGACGACCGATGCGACGCCGTTGTCGTGCCATCGCATGCCTATCTGGACGAGGCATCCTTTGGACCGGGCTGGAGCTGCGAGCGCGGATACGAGCCGCTGAATGGCGCCTGCGTCGCCATCGATCTGCCAGAGAACGCCTATCTCGACCGATCCGGCAACCGGTGGAGCTGCAATCGAGGCTTCCGGCTCTCGGACGGGATGTGCATCCTTGGACGGTGATGCGGATGTTTCTCGTCGTGGCAGGTCCGGCATGCGCGTCCGCATCGGGTGCCGTCTGCGATACAGCTTCCCGCAGCCGACGCCGCTGATTGCGATGCTGAACGTCCACTACTCGCGCTTTGGCGATCTGGAGCGTGCCGATTACCTCGTGACGTCGCCAAGCGTGCCGCTCGAAAGCTACCGCGACGGCTTCGGCAACTGGTGTACGCGCCTCCTGGCTCCGGCGGGTGACTTCGCGCTGTCAACGGATGGCATCTTCCGCGACTATGGTCGACCCGATCCCGCGTCCCCTGGCGCGCAGCAGCACGCGGTCCAGGATCTGCCTTTCGAGACCCTCGTGTTTCTTCGGGGCAGCCGGTATTGCGATACCGATCTTCTTTCGGAGGAGGCGTGGCGTCTTTTCGAGACCACGGACCCGGGATGGTCACGCGTTCAGGCGATCTGCGATTTCGTGCATGGGCATGTCTGCTTCGACTACATGCAGGCGAAAGCGACGCGCACCGCATCGCAGTCAATGGCCGAGCGACAGGGCGTCTGCCGTGATTTTGCTCACCTCGCCATCGCCTTGTGCCGCTGCATGAATATTCCGGCACGCTACTGCACCGGATATCTGAGCGACATCGGTGAATCTCTGCCTCATCCGCCCGAGGACTTTGCGGCGTGGATGGAGGTCTTTCTCGCTGGTGAATGGCACATGTTCGACCCGCGGAACAACAAGCCTAAGTTTGCGAGAATTCTGATCGCGCGGGGCCGCGATGCCGCTGACGTCCCGCTGACCCAGACATTTGGTCAGAACACGCTGACGGAGTTCAAGGTTTGGACTGATAATCTGGTGTGATCTTTGTCTTCTTGGCGGCGCGCCATCGTAAATCGGGTCGCCAGCCCCCATATAGGTGGTACCGATGCTAGGCATCCCGGTCCGACATGGACGAGGAGTTGGCACCGGCCAATCAAAGGATCGATGATATGTCCTTCAAGGACCTGACCGCCAGGGCTGCGGCCGCAATGAAGCTGAAGCCTGCGAAAACCCCTGCCAAAGAGAACGAGTCCAAGGCCGTTGGCAAGGAAGCACCAGCGAAATCCAAGACATCTTGAGACTTGCACCGGCCACGCGCCCCATTCTCAACGGGCGCGCGGACCACCCACAGCAACAAGGGAAAGGTCCATTCTAATGGAAGAATTGACGAGCAAGACCATTGCGGTTTTTTCCCGCCCGTTCACCGATCCGGGCTTCAACGAGATGCTTCCGGCGGGAGAGTACGAGATCGAAACGGAATTGGTTTCTACCCCGGATCAACAGGATCCCGCAGCCTGGAAAGCCTCAGTCCTGGTTAAACTTCATCCCCGGACATCGCATCCGGGGCTTACACGGTCTCTGACCGTTTCCCTTGCCGATCTAGACTATGCCCGCGCCAGGGACAAGCTGACAGGCAGAGCGTTGTCCGACTTCTTCCTTGAGGAAATGCTGGCTGATCCGATGGTGCGCCTCGTGATGGAGGCCGACGGGGTCTCTGCAGCACATATGCGGCATCTTTATTCGGAGCACCGAACACTCCAGTCTGACAGGGATGTCCTGGACCAGAACCCGGCGCGGCAAGGCTCACATGACATGGCGTCAATCCATGCTGCTGAAAACGAGGGCGTGCCTCCACGACCGACAGGGACATCGGATATGCCCACGGAAGTCAACACGGATTTGACATGATCAGGAACAAAACTTCGGTCGACGTAACATTTTCGGACATCGCCTGCGGAGGGGTCTTTGGCGACGTACCACGAGAGCGTCCTTGTCTGAGATGCGATGCTGTTTTCTGGAGTGAAGGCTTTGGAGAACGGATCTGTCGTCGCTGTAAGGGTTTGAGCGCCTGGCGGAACGCCGTTCCCGTCAGCCCTGGTGGTGCATTTCGTCGCCGCTGATCCCCACAGGGCGCGGCGTTGTCCCAGTACCGTATTGGACCCGTCATTCGGCCTGTCTTGACTTCGCTCGCATCACGCCGACCGGTGTCTTATGGAGCGAAGAGGGCTTGGAACTTCGCTACCGTCACAGGAAACGCAGTCGGCTCTATCACAAGGGCAGCTCCGTGATTCGCCTGCGTCCAAGAAACCCAATCAAGAATAGCTGAAGGCCTCTGCCACAGCCAACTCCTTTGCAGGAAGGCGAAGTCGTATCCGTCGGTGCCGACGCAAAAGACAATGCCGGCGTGCGTATCGCAATGGTCGCCAAAGCTGGCGACAAAATTCTGTTCGGCAATTGGTCGGGCACGGAAATCAAGATCTGCAGTGAAGAGCTGGAGATAATGAAGGAGAGTGACATCTTTGGCATTAGGGCCTGACCGACGCTGAACCCTCACCCATTTTTCATTTAGGAATACCGACATGTCTGCAAAAGACGTAAAATTCGGCACGGACTCCCGTGACCGCATGCTCAAGGGCATCAATACGCTCGCCAACGCCGTCAAGGTCACGCTTGGCCCCAAGGGCCGCAACGTGGTCTTCGACAAATCCTACGGAGCGCCACGCATCACCAAGGACGGTGTCACGGTCGCCAAGGAATTCGAACTCTCGGATGCATTCGAGAACATGGGTGCACAGCTCGTCAAAGATGTTGCATCGCGCACCAATGACGAGGCTGGCGACGGCACGACCACCGCCACGGTTCTCGCCCAGGCCATCGTCAAGGAAGGTATGAAATCGGTCGCCGCTGGCATGAACCCGATGGACCTTAAACGCGGTATCGACAAAGCGGTCACCGCCGTTGTTGCCGAGGTCAAGGCAATGTCGCGGCCAGTGGGCGATACGGCCGAGATCGTCAAGATCGGCACCATCTCCGCAAACGGTGAGGCTGCTATCGGCCAACAGATCGCGGACGCGATGGCCAATGTCGGCAACGAAGGTGTCATCACCGTCGAAGAGAACAGGGGCCTCGAGATCGAGACCGAAGTGGTCGAAGGCATGCAATTTGATCGTGGCTATCTCAGCCCGTATTTCATCACAGATATCGCCAAGATGACGGCGACCCTGGAAGATTGCGTCATCCTCCTGCACGAGAAGAAACTGACGTCTCTGGCCCCTATGGTGCCCTTGCTTGAAGCTGTCATGCAGGCGAATAAGCAGCTTTTGGTGATGGCCGAGGACATTGAAGGCGAAGCGCTCGCGACCCTTGTGGTGAATAAGCTGCGCGGTGGCCTAAAAGTGGTCGGCGTCAAAGCACCTGGTTTTGGGGATCGCTGCAAAGCGATGTTGGAAGATCTGGCCATCCTTACCGGTGGACAGGTGATTTCCGAAGAGCTGGGCATCAAGCTTGAAAATGTCACGATGGACATGCTGGGCGATGCCAAAAAAATCACGATTACCAAAGACACAACAACCGTGATCGACGGCGCAGGCGACAAAGAATCCATCGCTTCACGGGTCACCCAAATCCGTGCACGGATCGAAGGGACCACCTCAGACTACGACAAGGAAAAACTGCAGGAGCGGCTGGCCAAACTGGCAGGCGGCGTTGCGGTGATCAAAGTTGGTGGTGCGACCGAGATCGAAGTGAAAGAGCGCAAGGATCGGGTTGATGACGCCTTGAACGCAACTCGTGCGGCGGTCCAAGAAGGCGTCGTTCCAGGCGGTGGCGTTGCGCTTGTCCATGCGGGCAAGGTTCTGGAAGGTCTAAAAGGAGAAAACGCGGATCAGGATGCGGGTATCAAGATCATCCGCAAAGCTCTTCAGACCCCACTGCGCCAGATCGCTGAAAACGCCGGAGTTGATGGTTCAGTCGTTGCTGGAAAAGTAATTGAGCACACCAGCAAGACGTTCGGTTATGATGCGCAGCTGGACCAGTACGGCGACATGTTGAAGGCCGGTGTCATTGATCCGACCAAGGTCGTTCGGATGGCGCTGGAATATGCCGCATCGGTTGCCGGCCTGCTGGTCACCACTGAAGCGATGGTGGCGGTTAAACCTGCCAAGCCGAACCGCCACGGAGTACCCGACATGGAGGGTATGGAAGGCATGATGTAGAAGCGAACTTTTGCGCGCGGCATTGGAACCAATCTTTATGAGCCACGAGCAGTATTTTCCTTAAGACGGCTCGCACCAACGTCCCGACTTTTTCCAGTCGCTCTGCCCCCTGAGTAGACCATGTCGGAAGGCTCCGCTTTCTGTCATTAAATCGCTCCATGCTGATCTGTGTAAGCGTCGAAAACTGGAATGTAAGCTAGCTAGAAAATGCCCGCTGAAAATTCAGCAGGGCATGTGTTTTCGAGTTTTTAAGCGGCGCGCAAGTGGCGGTTCCCTAAAAGGAATTTCTTCTTTCGCGCTCCGCTCTTTCTCGAAGTGCCCAGGAAAGGACACCACAATGAAACTCAACACCAATACCATCTCGGAAAAGATGAAGTCCGTTAAAGCCAGCTGTGGAGGCGCACCCTTCGGTGAAAAAAGAACGCAGGCTTGGAGACATTACAACGCTGCTGAGGCCGCGCACAAAGCGAATGACGACATCAAGACGAAATACGAACTCGACGCTGCCAGGAAAGCCCTTGCGTAATTAATAACGCCCGCGTGAAGACCCGGGCCAGTTTGAGCAAATGCAGAATGCAATACGCCGTGACTTGAACCGCAATCCATGATGGATTGCCCTACCTTGATTGGAAAAACCGTGAAAAATGTAACTCTCGTAGCTGCCCTTGTGACATCCGTCGCATTCTCTGCCAACGCAATGTCTGCCGAAATTGATACTGACGGCGACGGCATGGCATCCCTCGCTGAACTTCAGGTCTCATATCCTGAACTTACCGAGGAAGTGTTCGGCGACATCGACACAAATAGTGATGGACTTGTCGACGACGAGGAAATGGCTATCGCCGTTGAGCTTGGCAACCTCGCGGATCCTGAAACCGACTCCTGAAACCAAAGGTTGGAGTATGCGCTATGCAAAATCGTGAAGTTTTCAGATGGAGCTTCACAGCTTCACAGCTTCACAGCTTCACAGCTTCAGGGCTTTGGCTCATCTTGTCGCCGTTCATGCTTTTTGGCGGCCAATCGGCTCTTGGCAATGCCCTCGTTGGCGATGCAGGACTGCTCATTCTCTCGGGTTTTTGGCTTTGACCGTAGCGGATTACGGCCACAACAAGCATTACCTGGTCCAGACCTATCTAGGAGTTTCCTACGGTTTGATTTTGGTAGCGGCTCCTTGGCTGTTCGGATTCACCGAACCTGTGACCGCCTGGAATGCCGGCTTCGTCGGAACGGCTTTGGTTCTGGCGGGCCTTTATGTGGTGTTTCAGAAAATGCCGAAACATCACGCATAGTGAAGACACTGTGTGGGGCGGAAAACGCCCCACACTTCTAGTCGTTGTCCTTGCCAATACTACTCACCCTGCATCTCTTCCGAATATGGCTATTAGGTATTGACCGCGACTCGAACGCTTCGCGACTTTGGGGGAGTGGACAGACCGTCCGTCTGAATCAAGGTCGTAGCCACTTCAACTGTGCAACTTGTGTGCAATCCAATTTGAAGGTCCGGAAGGCGCACGAAAGCAGCCTCTTCCGCAAGCGCAACGAACTCACCCTTTGTCCGCAGACTGTGAATTTGCTAAATCTCAGAATTTGCAGTTGCAGCAAAGGTCTCTTCTGGCGGGCCGCACTGCGGCATTGGGGCTAATACAAAAATGCCCTCGGTAAAATCAAACAAGCCGATGGCAAAAGAGTGAGTTTTTACACAACCTCGGCCACTAGACTCCGCCAGACCCCGAAAAAGAAATTTGGACGAACGCTAACTTCGATCAGCGCCAGCCTGGCATCCGCGCCTTATGGTCTCGCAAGACGTTACGCTTTGCCACTGCACCAGGAATGCCCAGGGCCAAACAGGGCATATGTCGATCATCAAGGTTCAAACCAGGCCTTGGCTGCAAGGCGTCGACGGTCCGTTAGACGATTAACGAGTATTTCTAATGACCGAATTTTCTTAGAAAAAGGACGAACCCCATGCGCTATACGATCAAGTCGAGACTTCTTGCAGGAACAACATTAATCGCAGCCGGCTTCCTGTCCAATGCGGTCGTCGCACAAGAGGTGACGATTGCGTTTCCCGCCGATGAGCTGGGGGCCACATCCTATAATCCGGTGACGTCGAACAACTTAAACTCCGCCGCGTCCTTGATCTATGACCGGTTGATCGAGCAGGACGCGGACCAGTCCTATCATCCCCATCTGGCCACATCTTGGGAAGAAAGCACGGACGGTATGTCTTGGACGTTCCACCTCAAGGACGGCGTGACCTTTCACGACGGATCACCGTTCAACGCACAATCGGTTGCCGATTGGATACCGGACTTTGCGGATACAGAGAACGCCTATTTGGTGGCCGCGGTCGCCTCTGTTGAAGTGATCGACAACCTGACCGTCAAGTTCGTGATGTCACGCCCCGAACCGAGCCTGCTGTACAACCTGGCCTCGACTTTTATGGGTGTTCCTGGCGCCGCCGCATTTGACTCGATGGGCGACGACTTTGGCGTGTCGGGTGCGGTCGGGACTGGACCATTTAAACTGGACAGTTTCGCCATCGGGTTAGAGACGGTTCTGGTGCGCAATGACGACTATGCTTGGGCCTCAGATCTGTCCGAGAATCAGGGGCGCGCGCATATCGGGAAGATCACATTCCGTGAGGTTCCGGACCAGTCCACTGCATTTCTTGAATTGAAAACAGGCGGCATCGACTTGCTGTTGGGTGTCCCGACGCCATTCCTTGAAATCCTGAAGGCGGAAAGCAATGTCGCGGTCATTCAGATGCCGGGAACGGGCATCAACTATATGCCAATCAACGTAACCTCGGCACCCTTTGATAACATCAAAGTGCGCGAAGCCACCGGGCTTGCCATCAATCAAGAGGCAATTGTCGCGTCCATCTACAACGGCGTCGGAGCGCCTGCTCACAACTTCCTGATATCATCTCTGCCCGAGGCCGATGTCGATCCGGCGCTGAATGTCTCCTTTGATCTTGATCGTGCAAAGATGCTGCTGGACGAGGCCGGATGGATGATGGGCGACGGCGCGGTGCGCTCGAAAGACGGCGTGCCGCTTTCGGTAAAGTTGTTCACGCAAAATGGCGAAGAATTCACCTCGCTTACTCAGGTGGTTCAGGCTCAGCTGGCCGATGTCGGGATGGAGGCGGTTATCACCGTCTTCGACAGCTCAACCATTCGCGACGAGTATAAAAACAACCGGCACCAACTGGCGGTACGCGGATATGACTGGAACAACTCGGACATCCTTGACTGGTTCTTTTCCGGCAAGCGTCTGGGCTATCCGAATGTGTCGATGTGGGAAGATGCCGAAGGTCAGCGCCTGAACGACGTAGCGATGGAAGACAGCACAAATTCGGATGAACGTATCGCCAACTTCAAAGCGTATCACGAGTATGTTCTGTCGCAGCACCTATTCGTGCCGATTTATCAGCCGACGAAGAACATCGCCTACAATTCCGACCGTCTAAGCGTGCCGGATCCGGTACGCGGCACGCGTTTCCGCTCGCAGACCGTGCTCGACATGGCTGTCGTCGAGTAATCGCCGACAGCCGCGTGGGCCCGTCCCTTGAAAGGTGAGGGGCGGGATCCACGCGCGGCGCGGTTGGTTTGATATGCTTTTACGATACATCTTTTTTCGGACGCTCATGCTGATCCCTGTGTCGATCTCGATTTCGGTCGTGATATTCCTGATTGTTCAACTTCTGCCGGGCGATCCGATCGACAACCTGATCCGTGTAGGATCGTCGACGGAGGATCGAAAAACGCTGGTGCTCAAATACGGGCTGGATCAGCCCCTGGCCGTCCAATATTTTCGTTGGATCGGAGCAATATTTCAGGGCGATTTCGGCGAGGCCATCGTGCTGCGGCGGCCTGTCGCCGACCTGATCGCGCAGAATCTGCCCTACAGCCTTAGGCTGGGTGGAGCAGCGTTCGCGTTTTCCAGCATCGCTGGTATCACACTTGGCACGATATCGGCCACGACGCGCTCAGCCATCGTCGAGAACATCATGCGCGGCTTCATTCTGCTGGGCTCAACTGTGCCGGGGTTTTGGCTGGCGCTTTTGATGATCCTGTTTTTTGCGGTGCAGCTGCAATGGTTTCCGGTTTCGGGCGCCAAGGGCTGGAGCTCGCTGGTGCTGCCAGTTCTGACCATCGGTTTCGGCGGTGTGGCCCTGGTCGCGCGTGTGACCCGCGTGGCTTTGCTTGATGTGCGGCGCGAGGATTTCGTGACGCTGCTGCACGCCAAAGGCCTGCCCTCGAGAACCATACTTTTCCGCCACCTGATGCCGCACGCGATGTTGCCGGTCGTAACCATTTTGGCGCTCAGGATCGGGTGGATACTGGGCGGCGCGGTCACCGTCGAGTTTGTTTTCGGTCGTCCCGGACTGGGGTCACTGCTGATCCGGGCGATCGGCCAGCGGGATTACCCGCTCGTACAGGGTTGCCTTTTAATGCTGGCACTGGCGGTCATGCTGGGCACCTTGATCGGCGACGTGACGCAAGCCGCAATGGATCCACGCATTCGTGAGACTAAGAAATGACGAGTATCACAGACACCATCGCCCGCGCGCTTTCGGGTTTCCGCAGCACGCCAATGTCGCGAGCCTTTGGGTCATGGCTGGGCAAGATCGCTGGCGGATTTCTGGCGCTGCTTGTGTTAACCGCGATCTTTGCGCCCTGGATCACGCCGTTCGATTATACCGCGCAGGACCTCACCAACGGCAATGCTCCGCCGGGATGGCCGCATCTCTTGGGAACGGATCAATTCGGCCGCGACGTGCTCAGCCGGGTAATCTATGGCGCGCGGACCTCGTTGTCGGTCAGCGCCACGGCGATTGCCATCTCGATCACCGTCGGCATGACCCTGGGCGCCGCCGCGGGCTATTTCGGCGGTTTCTTTGAACGCGCTGTGATGACGGTCGTCGATCTCACCTGGTCTTTCCCCGATATCCTTATCGCGCTGATCTTTGTCGCAATCATCGGCCCGGGTCTGACCTCGACCACCTTCGCCATCGCAATTGCCTATTTGGCCCAGTTCACACGGCTGACCCGGGCCCAAATCGTGCGACTGAAACAGGAAACCTTCATCGAGGTGACGATAAATCTCGGCGCCAAACCGCACCATATCTTGCTGAAACACCTGCTGCCCAACGCCATTGCGCCGGTGATCGTCGTGGGCATGTTGGCCATCGGCGACGGCATCGTGCTGGAGGCGACGTTGGGCTTTTTCGGCCTCGGCGCGCAACCGCCCACGCCTAGCTGGGGCGCGATGATGGCATCCGGGACGGCGAAATTGTTTCTTTCCCCGTGGGTCATAATTTCCCCCGGAGTCGTTGTCGCCGTGACGGTCATCGCCGTGAACCTGTTCGGAGACGAATTGATCCGGGCGTTGGATATCCGCGACCGAATCCGGGACTCATGACCATGCTGGAGGTCCGCGATCTCGAGGTTGCCTTCGGCCAAATTGCTCCGCTCTGCGGGGTCAGCTTTGCGCTGGAGAAGGGCGAAACGCTAGGCATCGTCGGCGAAAGCGGGTCTGGCAAATCCCTGACGGCCATGAGCGTCATGGGTCTGCTGCCGCTCTCTGGTGGCCGGATCACTGCCGGCTCGATCATCTTTGACGGGCAGGAGTTGACCAAACTACCCGAGGCCGCCTATCGCAAACTTCGCGGCGGTCGGTTGGGGTTGATCACGCAGAACCCGATGACCTCGCTCGACCCGTTGCAAAAGATCGGACCGCAGGTCGATGCCGTTGCGCGACTACATCTCGGCATTACAGGACAGCAAGCGCGCGCACGCACCATCGAAATTCTCGGAACGCTGCGCATTCCCGAGCCCGCACTGATCTGCGACCGCTATCCGCACCAGATGTCCGGCGGCATGAAACAGCGCATTGTCATCGCCGGGGCGCTTGCAGCCAATCCCGACCTTTTGGTGGCCGATGAACCAACCACGGCGCTGGACGTGACTGTTCAAGCCCAGATCATCCGCCTCCTCGATGATCTGGTGAAAGAGCGCGCCCTGTCGCTGGTGCTGATCACCCATGATATGAGCGTCGTTGCTCAGACCTGCGACAAAGTCGTTGTCATGTATGCCGGGCGCGCCATCGAGCAAGGGCCGGTCGAGGCGATCTTTGCCGAACCTCAGCACCCCTACACCCAAGCATTGATCGGCTGCATTCCCAAGGGGCTGAGCGAGGATGAACACTTGGTCGGAATTCCCGGCACCGTGCCGACCGTGATGAACTATCCCAAAGGGTGCCCGTTTCATCCCCGATGTATCCGGGCCGAAGATATCTGCACGAAGACCAGCCCATCGTTATTGCCAAGAGGCGACGGCGCCGTTTCCTGTCATTTTCCCGGGGCGGCGCCGTGACCGACCTGCTTGAGGTACGCAACCTGTCCAAACAATTCAAAAGCTCCGGCGGTCCGTTTCGCAAGCCTCGAGCGATGTATGCAGTCAACGACGTGTCCTTTGACTTGGCCAAGGGTCGCGTTATCGGCGTTGTCGGCGAAAGCGGCTGCGGCAAGTCCACATTGGCGCGGCTGATCCTGCGGTTGATCGAGCCCAGCACGGGCTCGCTGCGCTTTGACGGCGATGACCTGCGCGCCAAATCGCCCGCCGCGATGCGCCGCTTGCGCGCCGACATGCAGATGGTGTTTCAGGATCCTTATTCGGCAATCGATCCGCGCTATACCATCACGCGGGCTCTGATCGAGCCGTTCGTGGTTCAAGGCCGGTACACCAATGGCACAGCGGACCAGGAGGTTTCAGAGCTTTTGACATTGGTCGGGTTGTCCCCCGGTCTTGCAAGCAGCTTTCCGCACCAGATCTCGGGTGGACAGAAACAGCGTGTGGGCATCGCACGCGCGCTGGCGTTGCGGCCTCGGCTTTTGGTGCTGGACGAGCCCACGGCATCGCTCGACGTGTCTGTCCAGGCGCAGATCATCAGCCTGCTTGAAAAGCTGCGTGACGACCTGGGGCTGACCTATCTGTTCATCAGCCACGATCTGAGTTTGGTGCGATATTTCTGCGACGAAATTCTGGTGATGTATCTGGGCCGGGTGGTCGAGGCGCTGCCCGAAACTGATGCGACTGTGCGCCATCCCTATACCGCCACGTTGATGGATAGCACCTTTGCGCCCGATCCGAGACAACGCCGCATCATCGCGCCGCTGGAGGGCGAGGTGCCAAGTCCATTCGATCAGCCGCCGGGCTGCGCCTTTGCCGACCGTTGCCCGCGTGCGACGGCGATCTGTCGAAGCGAAACACCGGTCTTGTCGACGGCTTTCGGGCACGCCGTCGCCTGCCACAACCCCCTCTGAAGGTCAAAAAACATGGCACTGCGAATTCTCACCGCCGACATCGAACACGAGACCAACACATTCAACATTCGCCCCACCGAAATCGTAGACTTTCAAAACCGCTATCTGCTTGACGGCGACGCGGCGATTTCGGCACGCGGCGATGCCAATACCGAAATCGCCGGCGCTCTGGATATCGCCCGCCTTCACGGCTGGTCGCTGACCCACGTCATCAGCGCAGCGGCTGGCCCGGGCGGGCGCGTTACCGATCAGGCCTTTGACACGCTCTGCCGCCCGCTTCTGGACGCGGCCAAATACGGAAGCTGGGACGGGGTCCTGCTGATCCTGCACGGCGCCATGGTCACCGCCTCGCATGACGACGGCGAGGGAGAAATTCTGCGACGTCTGCGCGCGTTGACCGAACCCGATCTGCCGATTGCGGTCACCCTGGATCCGCATGCGAATGTCACCGAAGCGATGTGCGACCTAGCTCAAATCCTCATCTCTTTCACAACCTATCCGCATGTAGACATACGGTCGACAGGCCGCCGCGCCGCCGAGTTGTTACATAGGGCGGTGATTGGTGACATTCGCCCTAAGACGTTGCGCGCACAGCGTCCAATGCTGGAAGAAGCCAACGGCGGGCGCACGGATCTTGGCCCGATGATCGAGCGCCAGGCAATGGCGCGGGCGGCAGAAAAGAGAAAAGGGGTGTATGCCGTCAGCATCAACGGCGCCTTCCCTTATGCCGACATCGCCGAGGTTGGGCCGACGGTCCTGATCACCGCAGAAACCGAATTGACCGGCGCGCAGGACATAGCCGAAGAGATTGCCGACGACATCTGGGACCGTCGCGCGGACTTACTCAACACGTACTTGACGGTCGAAGACGCAGCCCGGATTGCAGCATCCTGGAAAGGCGATGGCGGCCCGCTGGTCATTGCGGATTATGCCGACAATCCCGGTTCAGGCGCCTATGCGGATTCCACGGCGCTCCTGTCCTCGCTCTTGGCAGCGGGCATCACCGATGCCTGTTTCGGACCGATGGTGGACGAAGAGGTAGCAGCCGCCCTGCAATCCCAGGACATCGGCGCTTCGGTCACCGTGCTCCTAGGCGGCAAGACGGCCCCCGCGTTCGGCGGCGGGCCATTGAATCTTACCGGTATTGTCCAGTGGCGCGGCGAAGGTCATTACGTTGGCAGTGGCCCCATCATCGGCGGGCAGCAACGCAGCTTTGGAGCCACTGCCGTTCTATGCGTCGAAGGGATCGATATACTTATCGTAAGCATCGCGCACCAGCTGCTCGACCTGCGCCAATTCGAAACATTCGGGATCGATCCGGGGCAGAAACGCGTCGTTGCGCTCAAGTCGATGCAGCACTTCCGCGCGGTCTTCGACCCGATTGCCGGTCGCATTATCGTTTGCGATAGCCGTGCGTTGTGCACCGTCAACTTCGCAGGCCTAGATTATCGCAATGTGCGCCGTCCGATCTATCCGCTTGATGATTTTCAGAACTGATTGCCAATGGCGCCGGTCGCAGCCGTTCCGTCAACAGGTCTGGTCCAGGGGCTGCAGCATTCCGAATTCGGTGCTCTTCTCGCACCATTGGTTTTGTTTAGAACACGTACCGTCGCCGAAATTCGCGAGCGCCAGGCGTAAAGATTGAGGAACGTGATTGGGACGGGCTGTTGGGGTGGGCGGCTGCATGGTGGGAGCCCAGATTTTTCTAAAGCGTCCACCGTCCGTGTTATTCACTGACGGAGCAATGCGCCGGTAGCTGCCATTGGCGACAACGCGGCGAAAGCTCGCTGCGTCCGCATACCTGACACTAGACTGACTCTCGCTCAACGGCAGCGATGCTGAGAAATTGCTTAAGAAGTCTGTGTCTTGGTTTCTTGATTGCCCTCTCAAGAGAAGGTAGTCACCTCGATCTTTCGTCAATGCGCTCGCATTGAGAATGTTAGCCACGGGGGTGGCTCAGCGCTCTTATTTCAAATATCCGTGTTTGAAATTCACGTTTAGTTTCGAGAATGTGTCTAAGTCATTGATTTAAATGGAGGCGAGTACCGGAATCGAACCGGTGTACACGGATTTGCAATCCGGAAAATTGCGTTGATTTTAAAGGAAAAAATTGTAAACGGATCCGTTTTGTTCAGGGGCAGTTATCAATGGGTTACGAGCGTTGTGTAAACGCTATTCCCCCGCCTGATTGGCAAAGAAAAACCGCTGAGGGGACGGTCATCCACCTCAACGGCATTAAGAAATATTTCCAAGAACATACATACGCTATCTCGGTCAAAATCTCAACCCAATTGGGGGTGATTTCATGAGCTGGCGCATCGCAAATGAATGCGCTGAGCGCCGCTTTGGCAGCCCTGCGCGTAAGCAAATCATCATGTTCCTAGCCGACAAGGCGAGCGATGACGGCTCGGGCATCTGGTGTTCGAAGGGAACGATCCAGCGTCATACCGAATTGGGCGAAAGCACGGTCAAACGCACCATCAACGATTTCCTTCACGAGGGTATTCTGATCGAGACCGGTCAACGGCGCTGTCAGAACGGCTACACTGTCATTTACCGCATTGTTTTGGCCAAGATATCTCAGCTGGATTCCACTGCTGAACCTGATGTCGAGACGGGGTCCACAGTGGACCCCGTCCAGAGTGAACCCGGTAGGGGGTCCATGGTGGACGGGGTACGGGGTCCACGGTGGACCCCAAACCATCCTAAAACCATCCATAAACCACCTACGCGCGTAGACGCGCGCGAGGCGGCGGCGGAGGTTGAAGATTTAGAGTTTGGAAAGATCCTGTCGGCATATCCCGAGGATCGGATCCGAGATCGGAGAACCTGCCTGAAGCAAATTTCGGCGGCGGTGAAGGCAGGTGTCAAAGCTGAGGATCTGTTGCTGGCCGTTAAAGCTTATGCCGTCGAAACCGAAAGCTACACGCGCAGCAAGGTCTGTTTCGCCGATAATTGGTTCAAGATGCGTCGATGGGAGAAGGGGCTTGCCCAGATCCAGGTTGATCGTGCGAAAGCCCTTGAGGCCGAAGCCAAGGGGCGCGCTAGCTTGGTCGAATGGATTCTTGGACGCCATCCCCTGTGCAAGCACATCACCCGTCGTCAGGTAGCTGATTTGCTGGCGAACAAGGCCGTAACGCCAGAGCAAGTGCGTTCAGCGGGGTTGGAGGTGTGATCTTGTTTTCAGCAAGAAATTTACGCCGTAGCGTAAAAGTGGACAATTTACGCTACGACGTAAATTGCCTGCTTTCATGCCGGTGCCGATTGCACACGACACGCGCGGTGGTGGCTGGTTGTCGCTGCAGAAACTGTCTCGAAAGGGCCGTGTAATGTGTGCTGTCCGCTAGGGTTGGGATATTCTCGTTGCATTTACGTTTATTTCGTTTATTTTGATTATTGCGAATGGGGCGCAAGATCCCGTCGTGTGAAAAGGAGAGAATCAATGATGATGCAAGCAAAAGAAGCGTTCGCAGAACGTCTGCCCGATCAGGTCGAAATTGAAAATGCTGACAGCCTTCGCCGGATCCTTGCCTCGCAAGTGAACGGTGATGAGGCGGTTGAGCTGAGTCTAGCACTTGGCGAGAAGCAGATCGAACCCGTGACTTTGGCTCCAGCTCTGGCTGCATCCTTGATGGAGTTGTTGCGGCTGGTTTCAAGCGGCCGAGGGTTTCGGATGATCCCTGTGGATGCAGAACTGACGACCCAACAAGCCGCTGATTTGTTGAATGTTTCGCGCCCACATCTCGTGAAGCTTTTAGAAGATGGGGATATTGCGTTCTATAAAACGGGGCGACACCGCCGTGTGAAAGCAGCGGATCTGTTTGAATACAAAAAGAAACGCGACACCGATCGCTCTGACGCACTGTCTGATCTCGCGGCAATGGACATGGAGAGCGATCTTTTATGAGTGACTATGCCGACCGTTTCACGGCGCTGATCGACGCAAATGTTCTGGCGTGTGCGATGCGCAGAAACATAATCTTGTCACTGGCCGAGGCTGGACTTTTTCGGCCTCGGTGGAGCGACAGGATTATGGACGAGACTGCCGGTGCGATCGCCAAGATTACGAAGGGCGGCGCTGACACCATCAAGCAGCGTTCTGCTATGGAACGCGCCTTTCCCGAGGCATGCGTCACTGGGTATGCTGGACTTGAAGCAGGGCTGGAGTTGCCTGACCCGGATGACCGCCATGTTCTTGCTGCGGCGATTACAACATCCGCGCAGGTGATTGTGACGGAAAACCTTAAGGATTTCCCAAGCGAAGCGCTCGCCCCTTTTGACGTCGATGCAATCTCCGCCGATGAGTTCATTTCTGATGCGATTGAACTTGACCCACTCGCAGCTGTCGCGGCCCTGCGTAAAATGCGTGAGCGGTTCAAAAATCCCGACATGGATGCCGAAGCATTGTTGCAGCGGATCAAGGCTCGAAAATTATTTCAAACTGCCGAGACGCTGCATCAGTTTATGGAGTTGCTATAGTAACCTTTGAAATAGGCCGTTTCGAGAAGCAAAATGCTTCTTTCTTGACTTGTACGTGATCAATTGAGAAAGGCATCAAGTCGAGATAGTCCATTCGCAATGGTCGTTCTCCGGAGCAGAACAGGTGTTCCTTTCTAACAGAGCGATGTGGTACGAATTTTCGAGGGAAGAAGGTTGTATCGGGGCTCAATTTATTCTTCATGATCACATTTATTTGAAGAAGATCTGCCGCGTACAAGAACGCTCGCGTCCACTTCTAGCGCTGCTGCCAACTGTTCTAGTTTATCAACCGATACAGAAGATTTAGCCAATTCAATTGCGCTGATGTAGCTGCGATCGATATTTGAGATGTATGCTAGGTGCTCCTGACTTAGCTGTTTTGAACGCCTCAAGTTCTGAATGTTCAATCCAAT
Source organism: uncultured Paracoccaceae bacterium (assembly GCA_947499725.1). Taxonomy (GTDB): domain Bacteria; phylum Pseudomonadota; class Alphaproteobacteria; order Rhodobacterales; family Rhodobacteraceae; genus Cognatishimia. The sequence goes on from CANMPK010000004.1 coordinate 285,044, forward strand.
TCGTTCACGTAAATTCATGGTCGGGTTTCGACCAAAGGAATTGGATCAATTGTTGGAAAGGGTAGAAAGAGCGAGGAGCTGTTTCTTGTTTTAGGGCAAAAATTTACCCTAAAAAATGGAATTTCACAGCAACATTGTGCTTTTCTTCCCACCGAGATCTTTGCGATCCAAACTGGATGTTAACGAATTTTCCCTCCTTGAAAATTGACTAACGGAATACTTCGCGGGGGCGGTCTGCAGTAGTGATGAGGTGTAAATGCCCATTCTGGTGCCCTTTTCAAAGTTGTAAATTAGGTGGTTGAGCTACAAAATTGAGGATTAGCGAACGAAATTTCACTAACTCCCAATTATGCTTGGATTGGTTTAGTCGATGTTTGCAATCAACTACTGGAGCTGGGCTGCGGAGAGTATCGCTGCAGCAACGTCCTGAGGGAATGAGACCATCGGGACGTGACTGGATGGAATCCTAATGGGTGTGGCTTCGATTTTTTCAACCAGTGCTTCTTGCATGTCGACGGGCGCGATTTGATCTTCTTCAGAAACGACAAACCATGTTGGTTTATACTGCCACGCAGCTAGGGATACAGGTTCGACCAAGGCAGCGCTATTAATACGTCCTTGTACGCTGGCCATGATAGCGACCTCATCTTGCGCGACGTCGTGAGCGAAATATTTCTGCATTGCCTCCTGCGGAAGTCGCAAATAACCGTCTTGATCTGCAAGCAGACTGCCAAAGCTTTCAGGGGTTTCGTAGAGCCCAGCAATATCGAGAAGAGACTCTCCGACGGAGGGTGCGTACGATGAGATATACACAAGAGATTGTACTTTGTCGTGCATACCTGCCTCGGTAATGACGATGCCGCCCCAAGAATGGCCCACCAAGACAACAGAGCCTTCAGCGGAATCTATTGCGCGCAGGGTAGTCGCTACATCATCTTCAAGCGAACTAAGTGGATTTTGAACGGATATGACGTTCAACCCAGCATCGTGCAATTCGGGAATGACTTTATGCCAAGATGATCCGTCAGCAAAGGCACCATGTACCAACACCGCTGTGATCGGGGCGGGAGCTTCATCAGCAAAGGCGGAGTGCGATGAAGAAAAGGCAATAGCGATAAAGAGTGCTCTTATCGAGCGTTTGAGATTTTTTTGGTCCATGTGGATGTCTCCCCTAGTTTTTAAATTGCGTACAATTTAGTTGCATGCTATTTATTAATTTGAGAGATCCGTTGGTGGGTCAATACCAATTTACCGAGATTCTGCCCTGCGGAATGACGGTGCCTCCAGGGCTTATGCTATGCCTTTGTTCCCTTACTCTGAGAGCGATTGTTTTAGATCGTTCAGCTCTCCAATAAGGCTTAGCAGATCTTCAACCGATCGGCCGGTGCCCTTCACTACACAACTGGGAATGTGCGCTGCTTTGGATTCCAACGCTTTTCCTTGAGCCGTCATGATTATGCGGGTTTTCCGCTCATCTTCAACATCACGGCTGCGCGCTACTAGCTTCGCAGCCTCGAGCTTTTTCAAAAGCGGAGATAGGGTACTAGAATCTAGGCCCAGCGGCGCGCCAATCTCGCTGACGAACTGATTATCTTTCTGCCACAACTGAAGCATGACCAAATATTGGGGGTAGGTTAGGCCTAGGTCCTGCAAGTAGGGCTTATAAAACCGCATAAATTCTAAAGACAAAGAATAGGCGGCAAAACAAACCATTTGTGGGGAAGAATTGGGCATACGGGGTCTCCTGCGTTCGCGTAGATGATCCCTAACATAGAAAGAAACTTGCGTCCAAATAAATAGCACGCTATTTAATGGGGCGACATACAAAGGAGATGCTAAATGTCGGTTGATGTAAAATACTGGGCCCAAGGGCGCGCGACTGGGGGACGCGACGGCGTTGCCTCCTCTGAGGGCGCTTTTGAGCTGACCCTTGCGACTCCCGCAGAACTTGGTGGGGAAGGTGGAGCAGGAACAAATCCTGAGCAATTGTTTGTTGCAGGGTACTCGGCGTGCTTTTTGGGTGCGCTTAAATTTGCTGCGTCATCCGAAAAAATTAAAATCCCGCAAGGCAGTTCCGTATCAGGGCGGGTCGGGATCGGACCACGCAGTGCCGGTGGATTTGGACTTGTCGTTGAGTTGACAGTCGATCTTACGGGCCTTGCAAGCGACCAGGCCGAAGCATTGATCCAAAAGGCGGACGCTATTTGCCCCTACTCAAACGGCCTCCGTGGCAATGTCTCTGTGGACATCTCTCTGGTCTAAAGCGAAGGAATGCCCGCAGTTATACTTGCGGGCAATCTTTTGCAAAAACGTATCAATCAAAGATTCCGGTTTTGTGCATTTTGGCTTGAAATTCGGTGATTGTATATTCTGCGATATTCTGGGCGTGGAACGGATCCTTGGCCAAATGTTCGTCAAGTGCGGCGCGGCTTTCAGAGATTGCGACAATCATTCCGCCCGTGCGCGGTACTTTCGCGCCCGACATCAAAAACAGACCTGCATCGTAGCTTCGGTTCAAAAACTCCACATGGCCCGGCACATGGGCGTCCACGTTTGAGAGGGGAACAATATAGTGCAAATCTACGATGAAGACAGAACGAGTATTTGGCATGAGAAATCCTGTGAAGTTGAGGTGGGATTATTGGCCGCGAAGTCTTTCGGCGGCGGATTGGAGCAGTTTTAGTGCTGCGAGGCGCTCGCTCTCTTCAAACCGAAATGAAGGTCCGGAAAGGGCCAGCGCACCTCGTAGAGTTCTGTGTTCACCAAATACAGGCACTGCAATGGCCGCGATTTGCGGGCTGCGCTCGGAATCAGTCTCACAAAAGCCGGTCTCTCTCAGGTGCTGTAAATCTGCAGGCTGATCCGGACCGAAGGCTCGTAGAATGTGAGCCGATGCGCCACGTTCCATTGGCAAACGCGCGCCCTCATCTAGGTGGAACCGGAGCGCTTCAGGTGAATTCTCGCGGTAAAGGCACACTCGATCGTGACCTTCCTGCACGTAAAAGGAAGCGGTTTCTCTGGTCGCCCCGACAAGCACCTTTAGTTCTGGTCGAATTAGATCTCCGAGCTCAAAACTACGGCTGTATAGGGATCCAAGCCGCCAAAGGCTGGGACCAATTCGGTAGTTTCCCGAGGGCTTCCGGACCAAATACCCGTAGCGTTCCAAAGAACCAGCCAAGCGCAAAATGGTGCTTTTATACAATCCTGTCGCTTCATGAAGTTGGGCAAGCGAAAGTTCCGTTTCTTGAGCCGAAAACGCTTCGATCAAGGATAAAGCGCGCTCAACGGCTTCAACGCGTTGCTCAGACATATTTTGCTCCAACTCTTGTTTGGGCTTCTATCATAAATGAGCTTTCAGACTTCGCAAGTTGAGTTCTGCCTGACAGAATGCCGTTGCATTTTTGTTGATTTGGGCCGTTCGTTGCGACAACCTAAGTGAAATTCTTGGGGGAGGGCTGCGAATGCCGATGCAAGACGATGTAAAAAACTGGTGGCGTACAGAGATCATCGAAATGCATCCTGGTCACATCGCGATGCGCGGATATTCAATCGAAGACTTGATTGAGAATGTGAGTTTCGTTGACATGATTTGGCTAATGACGCGAGGTGACTTGCCTAGCTGTGGAGAACGAGAACTGCTCGAATGTGCACTCGTTTCATCGGTTGATCACGGCCCTCAAGCACCATCAATCGCAGCGTCGCGGATGGCCGTGACCTGTGGGCTGGGGTTGAATGGAGCGTTGGCGTCCGCTGTGAATATGTTGGATGATGTGCACGGCGGGGCGGGTGAACAAGCCGTTGAGTTGTTCCATTCCATTGACGACTACCGGCAGGAAAATCACGTTTCAGTTGAGCAGGCTGTTGCCGCAATCGTTCCAGATTGGACCGAGAAAAACGGCAAAATCATTCCCGGCTTTGGGCATCGGTTCCATAAAGACGGTGATCCTCGCGCACCAATCTTGCTTGGGTGTGTGGAAAAAGCTGTAGAGCAAGGGAGTGTCGAAGGCCGTTTCGCGAAGATTGCGATCGCCCTACAAGGCTACATCGAAGAACAAAAAGGGACGTTTCTCCCTCTCAATATCGATGGGGCAACGGCTGTCATTTACGCAGAGTTGGGCTTTGCCCCCGCCCTTGCGCGTGGCTTATTTTGCCTGTCTCGATCCGTCGGTATTTTGTCCCATGCGTGGGAACAGCAGCAACAGGGCGGCCGCAATAAAGGCCCAACTCCGCCAGCGTATCGCTGGAAATATGACGGCAAGGCCCCACGACGAACATCAGATACTAAAGGAAAGAGCAGCTCATGAAGCGTTACGAGCATTTTATAGACGGCAAAGCGGTTGCGCCTCAATCTGGCAGCTACTTTCCAACGAATGAGCCTTACTCTGGAGAGGCTTGGGCCGAAATCGCGCGCGGGACTCCCGAGGATGTTGACCTTGCGATGGCTTCAGCTGAAACAGCATTTCGTGCGCGGGAGTGGCGCGACATCACCGCGACCAAACGCGGTGAAATTCTACGGCGTTTTGCTGATCTCATCGTTGAGAATGCAGATGCGCTTGGAAAAATTGAACAGCGCGACAATGGTAAACTTATTGCCGAGGTGTCTGGTCAAGTTCGAAACGTTGCACAATGGTTTTACTACTATGCTGGCCTTGCCGATAAGACGTCTGGTCAGGTCATCCCGATCAACAAACCAGGCACCTTTAACTACATCAAATATGAACCACTTGGCGTGATCGTTGCTATTACGCCGTGGAACTCCCCACTCGCACTCACGGCTTGGAAGCTGGCACCGGCATTGGCCGCTGGAAACACGGTGGTTGTCAAGCCTTCGGAATTTACCTCAGCGTCCCTCTTTGAACTTGCGCGGATCGCCATTGAGGCGGGTCTGCCAAAAGGCGTCTTTAATGTCGTGACGGGGTTTGGTCACGAGATCGGCGATGCGTTGGTGCGTCACCCACTGGCGCGCAAGATAGCCTTCACTGGTGGTGAAGTTGGCGGACGTGCAGTGAATGTCGCTGCGGCGGAAGAGCTGAAACCAGTAACGCTGGAGCTTGGAGGAAAATCCCCAAATGTCATTCTCGCGGATGCTGATATTGATCAAGCGGTTAAGGGTGTCGTTTCGGGTATTTTCGGAGCATCAGGTCAGACATGTATGGCGGGCTCGCGGCTCTTGTTGCATCGCTCCATTCACGACGACGTCATTGCGCGGTTGATAGAAATTCTAAAGGGCGCAAAAATCGGTGATCCGGCTTTGATGGATACACAAATTGGCCCGATTGCGACGCCATCCCAGCTCGAAAAAATCCTATCCTATATTGATATCGCTAAATCAGAGGGCGCGACCTGTGCCTATGGCGGGTATCGGTTGGAGGGGCCTGAATACGGTGCGGGCCAATTCGTGGCACCTACGATATTTACCGATGTGCGCAACGATATGCGGATTGCACAAGAGGAGGTGTTTGGGCCGGTTCTCTCGGTGATGTCATTTGAGGATGATGAAGAGGCTCTAAGAATTGCAAATGACACGCGCTTTGGGCTTGCCGCCGCTGTTTGGACGCAAAATCTTGAACGTTCGATGTATTTTGCTGATCGACTTGAGGCAGGAACTGTTTGGGTAAATAATTATCGTTCAACCAGCTTCACGACGACGTTTGGCGGTTATAAAGACAGTGGAATTGGGCGTGAAGGTGGTCCCGACGCCATGCGTGAATTCCAGCATGAGAAAAGCGTTTGGATCACGCCGCGTCCTGGGCGTGATAACCCGTTTGTGTTGGGTTGAGTGTCGATATGAAACAGACACTTCAACCGCTTAGCGGCATTCGCGTTCTTGATTTTGGGCATACCGTTATGGGCCCGTGCTGTGGCATGATCCTTGCAGACCTTGGAGCGGAAGTCATCAAGGTCGAGCCCACCGGAAAGGGGGATCCGACGAGATATCTCAAAGGGTTCGGGAGTGGATACTTTGGCTACTTCTCGCGCAATAAAAAGAGCGTATCGATTGATCTCAAGAGTCAAGGCGGTCAAGAAATAGCCCGTAAGTTGGTTCAGAGTGCCGACGTGCTCATCGAGAATTTTGCCCCGGGCACGATGGATCGTTTGGGACTTAGCAAAGACCAAGCTCTCGGTGTAAATCCGAAATTGATTTACACGTCCCTCAAGGGATTTATGCCAGGCCCGTACCAGGAGCGTCTTGCTTTGGATGAAGTCGTCCAGATGATGGGCGGTCTTGCCTACATGACGGGACCAACGGGGCAGCCACTACGCGCTGGAACGTCTGCCGTTGATATCGCGGGTGGTATGTTTGGAGTGATCGGTATCCTTGCCGCTTTGCGAGACCGCGATGAGACGGGAAAAGGCACGGTAGTTGAGACCGCCCTTTACGAATCCCTAGTGTTCTTAATGGGCCAGCATCTGTGCTATGCGGCCCAGTCAGACACGTTGATCCCCCCCATGCCAGAGCGCGTCTCGGCCTGGGCGGTCTATCAAATCTTTGAATGTTCCGATGGTCGACCCCTGTTTGTGGGCATTACCACCGACAATCACTGGGTTCGATTTTGTCAAACAATCGGCTGGACTGATTTTCTTGAGAATGATGCATTAAAAAGTAACGGCCAGCGCATCGACAACAAAACCATTGTCCTCGAGCGCTTTGCAACATTCTTCGCCAGTTTGAATCAAGCCGAGGCCATGATGGTTCTGGAAAAGGCACGGGTTCCATTTGCGCCAGTGCAACGGCCTGAGGACCTGTTTGATGATCCACATTTGGCTGCAACGAAAGGTCTGCTCCGCACGCAATTGCCCGATGGCACACCAACGGATCTGCCACGTCTCCCGCTGCAAATCGGGGGAGCCATATCGGATAGCGTCACGGATGCTCCGCCGGTTGGTGCGGACACTCACGCTGTTCTGAAAAGCATAGGTCTGAGCTCCGAGCAAATTGATGCGGCGCTTCAACAAAACATAATTCAGGCCGGTGGCCTCGCTTAGAATAAGGAGATTTATCATGTCCACCATGACGAAAGAAACTGACGTGCTTGTTGTTGGCTGTGGTATCGCGGGCCTGTCCGCTGCTGTGACAAGCTTACAAAACGGCGCAAAGGTGACGGTGTTAGAACGGTCTCCCAAGGAGGACTTCGGAGGCAATACGCGCTGGACCGAAGCCTACATGCGTATGAAAAATGACGAAGAAATCGCGGACGATTTCGAAGAGCATTTCATGTTGAACGCAGGCTCAAACATTGACCCAAATGTATTGCGTGATGTCTCAGGCGAAGCCGAAAGCTGGCCCGCCTACGTGCGTGCGCACAACTTACCTGATCCAGAGCTCATTTCGACATTTGCTGACTTGGTTCCACCGACGATTGCGTGGCTCAAAGAATTCGGTCTGAAATTCGGCCCTCAGCCGATCTATTTATTGACACAAAACACACACCGGATAGCCGCTCAGGGCGGTGGACTAGCCCTGATCGAGCGTTTGAATAATGAAGTTAGCGCTCTGGGTGGCGAAATTCTTTATGAAACGACGGCGAAGGATTTGATCACCGACGACACCGGCCGCGTCACGGGTGCAGTGTGTTCTGATGCAAAGGGTGAAAAGCTGTTGATCAATGCAAAATCCACGATTTTAGCGTCTGGCGGCTTCCAGGGGAATCCGGAAATGATGACGCATTATATCGGCCCGAAGGCGGCAAATATTCGACCAGTGGCGCGCGGCGGGTATTACAACCGTGGTGAAGGGATCAAAATGGCGCTCGAGCTCGGCGCGGCACCTGCTGGTGAATTTGGCTCATACCATGCGGAACCAGTGGATCCACGATCAACTGAAGCAGAAGCCGTGGTCTTCATCTACCCATATGGAATTTTGGTGGACAAATTTGGCCAGCGTTTCATCGATGAAGCTCCTGGTACTGTTGACGCCCACTACGACGATATCTCTCGTAGCTTTGCGGATCAGCCAGATGGCATCGCCTATGTCATTTTTGACAATAAGGTCGAAGATATCCCGCGCTGGAAAACATCAATCCGCTCTGATGTCCCACCAATCGAGGCGGATACAATTCCTGCTTTGGCGGAAAAACTAGGCATCGACGTCACCGGATTGGCTCAGACCATTGAACAGTTCAATGCCGCCTGTCCAGATGTTGACGAGTTCAAACCATTTGAAATTGACAATGCATCTACGCAGGGGCTGTCGCCTAATAAATCTAATTGGTCTCGTCCATTGGATGCCGGGCCGTATCGCGCTTTCCCCATGATTTCGAGTTCATGTTTTACATTCGGAGGCTTGAAAGTGAACCCCAAATCACAAGTGCTTGATGGGGATGGGAAGATCATTCGAGGGCTTCTCGCCGCGGGCGAAACGGTCGGAATTTATCACCAAGTTTACACTGGATCTACATCGGTTCTGAGAGGAGCCGTTTTTGGGAGGATCGCGGGCGAGACCGCGACAACATAATAGGTCAACAGGACCATAAAGGGAGGAACACCAATGAAATTTACTGAATTGATGACTGCAGCGCTGTGCTCAGTTCTCGGCGCAACTGCTACCTTTGCAGAGACAGAGCCACAGCACCTAAAGGTTGTTGGTACTTGGGGCTATCTGAATACATGGCCAGAAGTCGAACGCCCGTTTTGGGAAGAAACTCTGAACGAAGCTTCGGGCGGGAATCTTACCGTTGAGGCAAGCCCAATGACGGAGTTGGGACTAAAGGGTTTTGAAATCATGCGGATGATGCAACTCGGGATTTTCGACGTTGGGCACGGTATTATCTCGTACCTTGGAGACGATGCCGTTGCAGAAGGGGCTGACCTAGCGGGTATCGTGCAGAACTTTGAGCAAGCTGAAGCCGCCGCAGACGCATATTCGCCCGTTTTGGCTGAAAGTTTTGCGCAGAGCTATGACGCTCGATTGCTCGCAGTCTACCCGTTTCCGAGCAACTTGATGTATTGTAATACGCCAGTGTCGACCTTGTCAGATCTCGAGGGATTGAAAATTCGATCCTATTCCAAATCGATGAGCGATTTGATCAGCGGATTGGGCGCGACACCGGTGACCATCCCATTTGGCGAAGTCGTCCCAGCATTGCAACTTGGTACGGTCGACTGTGGTATTACGGGCACTTTGCCCGCTTACACGTCCGGCTGGGGGGATGTGACGACACACCTGGTGCGCATCTCGACAGGTTACGCACTTAGCTATGCAGCCATGAGTAACTCAGCATGGGATCGTATCGATGAAGGCACACGTTCGTTGATCATGGACAATGTTGAATCTTTGTCAGATCGGGCTTGGGATGTCGCCAAACGTGACGATGCCGCAGGTATCGCCTGCCTTACAGACGGGCCATGTTCGCATGGGGAACCGGCGGGCTTGGTGAATGTTGAGCTTTCAGATTCTGACAAAGAAACCTTGGCGAATGTGTTGGCAGGAAGTGTTCTTGGGAGCTTCGCGGACCGCTGTGACGACGGCTGTATCTTGCGCTGGAATGATACCATCGGGCAGGTCACCGATCTCGCAATTGCTCAATAAAAAACTTGGTCAGCATGGGGAACTTTGCTGACCAAAAACCAAACCGGGGGGATAAGATGAAACTCAAAAATACAACCATCGAAACAGGACTTTCGGCGTTTGGCCTGATGTTGCTTTTGGCGGTATCGGTCGGCGTGACCATCGAGGTGCTCGCACGAAAGTTTTTGACAATGAGTCTCGGTGGGGTGGACGAACTGTCAGGCTATGCATTCGCGATTTTTACAAGCTTTGCCTTTGTACTTGCGGCACTGGAAAAGTCCAATATTCGGATCGATCTGCTGCGCAACGCACTGCCTGACACTGGCAAAATCGTCATGGACCTGATCGCATCAATCTCGCTTCTCGGTTTTGTCGGGTTGCTTACATGGCGTGCAATCCTATTAGTTGCCAGCTCCTTCGAAAAAGGCAGTAAAGCCATAACGCCGTTGTCGACACCCCTCTATATCCCTCAAGCCATCTGGACGCTTGGGTTGATCGCGTTCTCGACGGTTCTCGCAGCAATGTTGGGACGCGCGATTGTCGCCCTGTTGCGAAGAAAGCCAAAGGAAGTTCTGCGGCTACTCGGACCAACCCATGAAGAAGATCACACCGATGAATATACAGATGCCGCAATCGAAGCACTAAAAGCTGAGGAAAAATAATGTTACTTGTTGCACTCTTTCTTCTCGGCGCTCTCATCGCTTTGAGTATTCCCGTTGCGGGTGTACTTGGCCTTATCGGTCTCGGAATGGGCGACTATTATTCGACTGCGCCACTTTATCGTGGCTTGGCCGATATCACCTGGTCGAATTCAATCGAGTTCCTTTTGATCGCTATCCCATTGTTTGTTTTTATGGGGGAACTTTTGTTGCGCTCGGGTATTGCCGCACGTATGTACGAAGCCCTCTCCGTTTGGTTAGCTTGGCTTCCTGGCGGATTGATGCACACAAACATTGGTGCAAGCGCACTCTTCGCAGCCACCTCAGGTTCAAGCGTCGCGACCGCGGCCACAATCGGCACCGTGGCGTTGCCCGAGATCGAAAAGCGTCGTTATAATCCGAAGTTGTTTTTGGGAACATTAGCCGCGGGTGGAACGCTCGGAATTCTGATACCGCCTTCGATCAATCTGATCATTTATGGCCTACTCACCAACACCTCTGTATCTGATCTATATATGGCCGGTCTCATTCCAGGATTGATGCTCGCGACGTTTTTTTCCGGGACAATCTTTTTGTCCTGTATTGTCAAACCAAACTGGGGTGGGGAGTTAGTCAAGTCTAGTTGGACGGAACGATTTCAGTCACTGCCCGATTTGCTACCACCAATTATCATTTTTGCGGTGGTTGTGGGCTCCATTTACGCAGGACTTGCGACCCCTACCGAAGCCGCCGCAGTTGGCGTTGTGGTCGCGATGCTTCTGACCTTGAAGGTGGGGCAGCTCAACATGATTATGCTACTGCATGCCGCTCAAGCTACGATGCGCACCACGGCTATGGTGATGCTTATCGTGTTCGCTGCTCTGTATCTTAATTTCGTATTGGGCATCATCGGTTTGACGCAAGCATTGGCAGAATTTGTAAGTTCTCTAGGCTGGTCACCGGTTCAAATGATGATTGCCATCGTAATTTTTTATCTCATCCTTGGGTGTTTCTTGGAAACATTGTCGATGCTGATCACAACAGCCGGGCTGATCGCTCCCATCGTGATTTCTTTGGGGTATGACCCTGTATGGTTTGGCGCACTATTGATGATTTTGCTTGAGATGGCGCTATTGACACCGCCGATTGGGATCAATCTATATGTCATTCAATCAATCCGAAAAAATGGTGACATCCGAGATGTCATTATGGGCACTCTGCCGTTCTTGGTCGCAATGCTTGTTATGGTTGGATTGATGATCGCCTTCCCCCAGATCGCTCTGTTTTTGCCGAACTTAATCAACGGATAGCGACGTACACATGGATAGCTTTAAATCGTGGAGACAAAGCGGAAGAACCCGTTTTGTCGACCTAAATAGTGTTGCCGCTGCACAGCCGCAAATTGAGACATTTCCTGTAACACGCTTGATTATGTTGGAGTTTCTGCTCCGCTCAGAGGGGACGTTCGGGGTAACTTCCGAACACGTCAAAGACCTGCTGTCCTTTGGCAAAAAATCTCGGCCCGTTGAAACCATGTTTCGACCAGCGCGCCTCGTCATGCAAGACTATGCGGGTATGGCAGCCTTGATTGATGTCGCCTCGCTTAGAAGCGACGCTAAGCGACGTGGCTTGACCCCTGAAGATGTCGACGCCAGCCTTCCCATCGACTTGGTCGTGGATCATTCCATGATTACACACGTTTCAGGGCGCGCAGGTAGTGCTGCGCGCAACCTAGACCTTGAATACGAAAACAATCGAGAACGTTACGCGTTCTTGAAATGGGCAGAACATGCCTTTGCTCAATTGAATGTGGTTCCGCCTGGCGAGGGCATTATTCATCAGCTGAACATGGAACGGTTCAGCAAGCCTATGCAAGAGCAGGTCATTGAGGGTGTAAAATGGACGTTCCCAGACACAGTGCTGGGCACCGATAGTCACACAACGATGATCAACGGGCTGGGAACATTGGGCTGGGGTGTCGGCGGCATCGAGGCAACAGGCGTATTGTTGGGTGACGTGGTCAACATGTTGCTCCCACGGGTGATTGGCATTCATTTAGGAGGCGCGATTCAAAGCGGCGTATTGGCCACGGACATCGCGCTGCGTTTGACCGAAACATTGAGAGGAATTGGTGTCGTTGGCGCCCAACTCGAATTCTATGGTGAAGGCGCACGATCCTTGTCTGGCGAAGACCGAGCGACAATTTCCAATATGTGCCCCGAATTCGGGGCGACATCGGCTCTTTTTCCATTTGACAGCCAAACCGCTTCCTATTTCGCGCGGCACGGACAAAGCTCAGCGCAAGTGGATTGGGCTGGTAAACAATTGCGCGATAATGGCCTCGATAGCGCTCAATCTGAACAAGCAGAGTTCGATGACCGCATCGAATTTGATTTGGGGCAAAACAGGATCGCTATCGCTGGGCCGTTCGGCCCCGAACAGCGCCTCGATCTCTGCGACGTCTCAGATGATTTTGAGGCGCGTTTCTCAGAAGCACAAATCCGCACAAAGTCCTGTGATCTGTCAGATGGCGACATTGTTTTGGCGGCGATCACCAGCTGTACGAATACCGCAAACCCGAAGGCAATGATTACAGCTGGGCTCGTTGCCCGGGAGGCTGCGCGCCGTGGCATGCGCGTCAATTCATCAATAAAAACCACGATGGCTCTTGGGTCCCGAAGTTCGGCTGAAATGTTGTCTTTCACAGGTTTGGATCGCGATCTTGCGACCTTAGGCTTCTTTGTAGATGGGTTGGGCTGTGGCGCATGCGTTGGAAATGCGGGTGATCTATTGCCAAAAACGGCCGATGCATTAGCCCAAAAAACTGCATCAGTAGCATCCGTCCTGTCGGGCAACCGAAATTTTCCGGGGCGAATTCATCCAGATATCAAAGCTAACTATCTGATGTCGCCACCGATGGTCGTTGCCTATGCTTTGCTGGGGCATGTTCGCGAAAACATCAATGATGTAGCTCTGGGATACGATGATAAAAAACGCCCCGTTTTTCTTAAGGATATTTGGCCCGATGAGGCGACAGTGCGTTCCGCCCTAAAGGACATCGAGACGCATCAGTCCGAAACAAAACCTACGGCTCCATCCTCCGAGCAGTGGACAAACCTCCAGGCGACATCGGGTCCAGTTTATGCTTGGGATGACGACAGCGATTACTTGATCGAGCCGCCCTTTCTCACGCTTTCAGCCCCCAGTCCAAAATTGCCGGTCTTGCAAAATGCGACGGCACTTCTTGTTCTGGGAGATAACGTCACGACGGACCATATTTCGCCCGTCGGAGCCATCGCGGCGGGTAGCGATGCAGCATCCTTCCTTGTCTCTAAAGGTGTCACGCAAACGAGTTTCAATTCCTATGGTGCACGACGGGGAAATCATGACGTCATGGTGCGTGGGACTTTTGCGAACCCGCACCTATTGAACAAAGTCCGTTGCCACAACAACACCGCTTCGACGTCACCGCCATGTTTGGCGCGAACCCCTTTCGAATTGTCACAAGAATTTCAGAGACAAAGCACGCAGATGGTTGTTCTCGCGGGGAAAAATTACGGTGCAGGCTCAGCGCGCGATTGGGCGGCCAAGGGAACTCGCCTGCTAGGTATCAAAGCAGTAATCGCACAGTCGTTTGAGCGTATCCATCGAAGCAACCTGGTGCGCTGTGGTGTGTTGCCGATTGAAGCCCAAATACCCGACGCGATGCTCTCCGACCCTTCCAAATTGGCGGTTTCAATCCGAGAATTTAATGGCGTTCTCAAGCCGCTTCAAAAATTGGACTTAGAAGTTTCAACCAATATCACTCAGGGCATTCAAGTGCCTGCAATCATTCGTTTGGACACCGAGCGGGAAGTTGAGATCTTTCTGTCAGGTGGAATGCTGAAGCTTCTTCAAGACCAAATCTTATTGAAAGCTAGAAGAAAAAGAAAAAGGAAGAACCATAAACATGAAGATCCTCGCTCCTGTTAAACGCGTGATCGACTACAATGTGAAGGTCAAAGTTAAGACCAATCGCAAGGGTGTTGATCTCGAAAATGTAAAGATGTCGATGAATCCGTTCGACGAAATATCCGTGGAGGAAGCGATCCGCCTGAAAGAGGCAGGGATTGCAACTGAAGTCGTAGTCATCTCCATCGGCGACAAAAAATCTACCGAAACGATCCGCAACGCACTTGCTATGGGAGCTGATCGCGGCATCCTTGTCGTTGATGACCAAGGGGTAGATATTGAACCGCTCGCCGTCGCAAAAATTCTTGCAAGCATTGTTGCCGATGAACAGCCCGATCTTGTGATCCTTGGGAAGCAAGCAATTGACAATGATATGAACGCGACCGGTCAAATGTTGGCTGCACTTTTGGGCTGGGGGCAGGCTACGTTTGCATCCGAAGTGAAAATTGAGAACGGCGAAGCAGTCGTGACGCGTGAGGTCGACGGTGGGCTGCAAACTATTTCTGTAAAATTGCCAGCCATCGTGACTACCGATTTGCGCCTCAACGAACCTCGCTATGCATCTCTTCCGAACATTATGAAGGCAAAAAAGAAGCCTTTGGTGGAAACAACGAGCGTGGATCTCGGCGTTGATATCGACCCGCGCCTTAGCGTTATCTCAATCGAGGAACCAGCGGAGCGAGTAGCAGGGATGAAGGTTGGTTCCGTTAGTGAACTGATAGAAAAGTTGCAGGATGGAGGATTCGTCTAATGACCGTTTTACTTTTAGCAGATGTTTCTGGTGGTGATCTATCTCTCGATGCAACCGCGAGCGCGGCGACCGCAGCAGCCAAACTGGGCCCAGTGACCGTATTGGTTTGCGGAACACAAGCGGCAGCCGATGACGCGGCGAACATCGACGATGTTTCTGCGGTTTTGTTGGCAGAGGGCAGTGCGTATTCAAATGTTTTGGCTGAAAATGTAGCAGCGCTAATCCAATCTATTTCTAACCAATTTTCCCACATTGTTGCTCCGGCGACATCCACAGGTAAAAACATTTTGCCCCGCGTCGCGGCATTGTTGGACGTGATGGTAATTTCCGATGTGATTGAAGTTGTTAGCCCCGATACATTCAAGCGCCCAGTCTATGCTGGCAACGCTATTCAAACTGTGAAATCCAATGATGCTATCAAAGTCATTTCCGTGAGGACTTCCTCATTTGATGCGGCAACTCTTGGTGGATCTGCCGCTGTTTCCGCGGTGGAAACCGAAAGTGAGGTGGGGCTGTCCGCTCACATCGAAGACAAGGTTGCGGTTTCTGATCGTCCTGAGCTGACATCTGCAAAGGTCGTGGTGGCCGGTGGGCGCGGGGTGGGGTCCGAAGAAGATTTCACGATCATCTCAGCGTTGGCTGATAAGCTTGGTGGAGCGGTTGGCGCATCTCGAGCTGCTGTGGATAGCGGATTTGCACCGAACGACCTTCAAGTTGGCCAAACCGGTAAAGTTGTTGCGCCTGATCTATACATCGCTGCGGGTATCTCCGGGGCAATCCAGCATCTGGCTGGTATGAAAGATTCCAAAGTGATTGTTGCAATCAACAAAGACGAGGATGCGCCGATTTTTCAAGTTGCTGACTTCGGTTTGGTCGCGGATCTTTTCGAAGTGGTCCCCGAGTTAATCAAGCGATTGTAGTTTAAAACAAGCTCATTGGGGCTCGCTCTTTTGCGGTCCCCAAAAGATATTCTGCGAGCGAAATCCTTGATTTGGGTTTTGCTTGTCAAATGGCTCTCAAGTTTTTTAGATGAAAGTGCATTCTGGGAGGCGCTAGAACTGTATACTGAGCCTTGATGTGTTGTTAAAATTTCGTTTGCCCGGATCTGGGGTCAACTAGCCTTTGGCAAGCTAGCCCAAATCCACACTTTTTTTGTCCGCCCAACATCCCTGACCGTGGCGGTCAACCTTAGTCCATCCCCAAAATCAGCCACCAATTTCCCCTGTCTCGCGGGCGAGCCATTCCTCGCGCGGCAAATTGGCGTCTGATTTTGGCGCAGACATTTTCTTCGCAAATGTGACCGATTGACAGCCCCGTTCAGGGCCGTGGGTCGGGCTTTGCCCTCTCCCACTCCGTTCCGCCGAATACATGCGTATTCGGTCAGATCAGGTGGCCGAGGCGCAGCCCATCGGCGGAAGGGGCGCGAAGCCTCACCCGCGTCACTTTGATCGAGGAGGCCACAAATGGCACCGAAGTTTGATGTTTATGCCCATGTCACCGACACCATTATTGCAGAGATAGAGGCAGGCACACCGCCATGGCGCAAGCCGTGGACCGGAAGCGCGTCCGGCATTGCCCTGCCGACCCGACACAACGGCGAGGAGTATCGCGGGATCAATATCCTGATGCTCTGGGTCATGGCGGCCAAGCATGGCTACGTGTCCAGCCGCTGGATGACCTACAAACAGGCGCAGGAGCTGGGGGGGCAGGTCCGCAAAGGTGAAACGTCGTCGACCGTTGTCAAATACGGGACGTTCACCCGAGAGAACGAACTGGGCATTGAGGAAGAACTGCCCTATGCGCGCGCCTATCGCGTGTTCAATGCCGATCAGATCGAAGGTTTGCCGGAGGATTACTATATCCGGCCCGAGGCCCCGCGCGATCTTGGCACGGCGGAAGATCCAGAGCTTGCGGCGTTTTTCAGCCGGACGGGGGCGGAGATCCTCACCAGTGATGATCCGCGCGCCTATTACAGCCTCGCCAAAGATCACATTCACATGCCGCCGATTGCCACGTTTCACGATGCGGCAGGCTATTATGGGACTTTGGCCCATGAGGTGATCCATTGGACCGGCAGCGAAAAGCGGCTGGAGCGGATCAAGAAATTTGCGAACCGCGAAGCCTATGCCTTTGAAGAGCTGGTGGCGGAAATCGGTGCTTGTTTCCTTGGTGCTCAGATTGGCGTCGCTCCGGAATTTGACCAAAGCGCCGCCTATGTTGAAGGGTGGTTGAAAGCTCTCAAAGAGGACAAGCGGGCGATTTTTTGCGCGGCGTCTGAGGCGCAGAAAGCTGCCGACTTTGTTTTGCACTCAGCAGACCAAAGCAAGGAGGTTGCAGCATGACACCGGACTATCACAGCGATGATTTTTCAACCGCTCGTCTGGAAGATACCGTCAGCTTGCGAAGCGCCGCCCGCGAGGCACCGCCCGCGAGGCACGCGCCACGCTCTACGCGGTGTTGAACCGGCTGGAGCTGAACGATCTGGACGGCGAGGAGCAGCCCTATATCGACGATTGTCTTGGGGCTCTCGCAATCCTTGAGGAGGCGTTGCGATGACTTTGGAAAAGATCAAAGCAGCAGTGGACGCGGGCAACCGCGTTCACTGGGGCAACATCGGGTATGTGGTGACGTGCGATGACCTCGGGCAATACCTCATCACATTCACGCGGAACGGGTCGGCTATCGGCTTGACCAGTCGGGATGGCACCCGTCTGAACGGCAAGCCTGACGAATTCTTCATCGGAGAACGCGACGAGGTTTGCCATGAAGTATTCTGACATCAGGCAGGCGGCCCGAGAGGGCCGCGCTAGCGTGCATCTTCATGGGTTCTGCAATCTGCCCGATGGCGGGCAGGAGTATTGTGACGATCTGACGCTGATCAATGGCTGGGCGATCTACGTCCGAGTGGAGACCCCGGACGACCCGCAACTGCCCTTTGATCTACACGAGCTGCCCGACCATCAAACCTATGCCAGCGCCGAAGGCGCAGCCCGCGCACTAGCGCTGCAAATGCTTGGTGATGCTGAGGCGTGGAACCACGATTAGTGGTGCCCTGCCTTGCGCATGTCGCCGGGCTTTGCCCGGCGGTCGCAGCCCATGGCTGCTCCAAACGGAATACAAGCAGTTGATGCAATATTATAATATTGAATCAATTGTGGCGAGGTGCCATAACAGGGCTGCCTGTATGATGCTGGCAAGAAATAGGGGTGATTACTTCACATGGGCCGACCGCGCGCACCACGGCACAAGCGACTGACGCAGAACCAGCGTTTTGCCATCGTGCGCAAGCGCGCCGAAGGGGTGCCAATCGAGGATCTGGCCCGTGAATTCGGCGTGACGACCCGCAGCATCTTCTACACCTTGAAGGCCGATCAAAGCCGCAAGCTTGATGCGCGCGTGCGCTCCGAACTGGTGAATGTCCGGCTCACGCCAAAGGAGCTGGCAGGCTTTGATGCGGTGCTGACGCGGCATGATATCACCAGCCGCGCCGAAGGGCTTCGGCGTTTGATCCATGCCTCAAACGATCTCTTCGTTCCCGACGATGAACTGGCCAATCAGATGCAAGGGTTGTCGGCCTCGCTCAATCGCACTGGCAACAACATCAACCAGATTGCACAGCGCTTGAACGAGGCAAAGCGCCAGGGCAAGACGCCGCCCTATGGCAATTCTGCCCATGGTCAGGTCCGCGCATTGGCAGGGCTGATCTTCGACATAGCGGACCAGGTTCAGGACATGGCGCAGCGGCGACGCAGCGCTTTGTCCGGCGAAGTTGCCCGCGTTCTGGGGGGCTTTTCCGATGGCCCGGAATAGCGCTGTAGTCGCCGCGCAGGAGGCCTTCTTCGATCGGGACTGGAGCCGCATTCGCGGCAGCGTCCCGCGCGCCCGCGCAAAGCAGATGGCGCGCGCGGCCATGGGGCATTCACCCGCGATCTTCAAAGCCATTCGCGATGGCGGCACACACAACAAAGCGCAGCTGCGCAACCAGTTGGAATACCTGACCACTAAGTCGAGCTTCATCATTGACAGCCGCGGCACCTATGACGGCCAAAGCGTTCTGTCAGCCAAAGAGATCGAGCAGGTCACGCGCCGGTTTTCAGCGCAGTGGAATGAGGGGTTCCACCCGAAGCTGGGACATACCTCACATCTCTTGATGGCTTTCCCAATTGGCACGCACGGCGAGGATGTCGCCGATATCACGCGCGAGATCTGCGAGCGGTTCTTTCAAGGCGAAGGCAGCCACTTCGACTACATCGCGGCCGTGCACGAGGATCGGGATCACCCGCACACGCATATCGTTTTGAACCGGCGCAGCAAGGATGGGGAGTTCTTCTTTCTGAAGGAAGGCCACCACTTCAACTACGACGGTTTTCGCGAGGCGATGGTCGAGGTGTCGGACCGCTATGGGCTGCGCCTTGAAGCGACCCGAAAGCTTGAGCGCGGGGTCACGACCCAGAGGCCAGGCGATTTAGAGCAGCGTCGCGCGGAATCCACCGGCCAGAAGCTGACCGAGCGTGAGCGCGTGGGGCCAGAGCTTGACCGTGCCCTGGCAGAAGTGGCGCAGAACGCGCAGCTCTATCGGGGTCTAGCGGCCGAAGCCACGCGCGAGAACCAGCACGACATTGCAGCAGCCTTGGACAAGGCCGCGACGCTTTTGGCACACGGAAAACCGATTGAAGCAGATGGAAAGGTATATGGCATGGCCGAAGAACAGCATTCGTTTGATGAGGTCGTGGATGCCTTCCACGACAAGATCAACCAAGCTGAACGCATCGTAGCGGACGCCCCAGTGGAGCGGCGCGCGGCGCTGGAGCATGAGATGAACGACATTTATCGTTCACTGTCGCATCTGAGCCCAATGGGGACGCAGTCTCACACCTTGCTCGAAGACGCGTCCAAAAGTGGGATCTATTCCGCCGCGAACATTCAGGCCGACGCCCAAAGCGCTTTGCAGGATCCAGCCCTTGCCGAACGTCTTCATCAGGCTTTGAGAGGCACCGGCATTGACGAGCAGGAGGTGACACGTCGTGTCGAAATCGGCGCTGGCAATGCCGCGCTGGAGCGGCAATGGCTCGGACAGGACTTGAATGCGATTGCCGACAAGGAAGGCTTTGACCTGTCTCGCGCCGATGAGCTCGAGAAAGCAATCGATCGCCTCGACCAAGTCCATAGTGATCTGGGCCGTGCCTTGGCCGATGCTGAGGTTCTTAAGGACAGTGGGGCGGTGGAAGCCGACCGGCAGGAAGCCATAGTCGACAGGTTGCCGCCGACCATCGCTGATATCCTGAGCCGTTTGAGGGACGACCCGACCGCAGATCCTTTCCGCAGCGATCTGGAGCGCGAAACCTTGCGTGCTGAGCTGGAGGAACTGGTCGGTGAAGTTAGCACCCCGGACTTAGCAATCGGCGACGAGACCACGCTGGAGGAACATATCGAAGACCGCCTGGACCGGCTCTATGCGGCCAAGGCCTATCTGCAGAGCGATGCCGCTTTGGCGAACAGTATGGCGATGGAGCATGTCCTTGATGAGATCGCCAATGAAGAAATTGATGTTCAACGCGAGCGGCATGTCGATGCCGACGGCGAAAAGGGCGTGACGCATGGGTAAGGCGCGGATCGCACTCGGCGTCATGAGCTTTGCTCTTCTGGGAGCGGTCTTGGGCTATGTTCTGGCGTCGGCCTTTCTGACCGTCAGCTGGTTCGGAGTAGGGACAGATATCGATTTTCTGATGCTGGCGCGCAGCTATGGGGTTCTTAGATCGACCCATCCCAGCGATATGCAGATCGTTCACTCGATCGTGGGGATCAGCACCGGTGCGGGTGTTTTGCTCAGCGCTGTGTTGATGAATGACGCGCTGACCAAGTTCGGTGAAACCCACTGGCAGCACATATCCGAGATGAAGCGGAACGGCTTTTTCGGCAAGCCTGGCAATGGCTTTGTCCTCGGCAAAATGGGTAAGCCCAAGAGCCGCAAACCCTTTGTCATGTCCAAGGTCTTTCCACATGCCCTGATCGTGGCCCCGACCGGACGCGGCAAGACAACGGGCTTCGTTATCCCGAACCTACTGACCTATCAGGGCAGTGCTGTGGTTCTCGACGTGAAGGGCGAAAACTTCGAGGCGACGGCGCGTCACAGAGCATTGCAGGGCGACAAGGTTTTTCGGTTCGCGCCCACTGACTGGAAGGATGGCCGATCACACCGCTACAATCCCTTGCTGCGCATATCGGCGCTGGAAAATGTCGACCGCCAGCAGATGGAGCTGCAGCTGCTGGCCTCATTGTTCCTGCAAGCGGATAACGACCGGGTCCAAGGGCTCCTTGATGGCGGCATTGACCTATTTGTGGCGGCAGGGCTTTTGGCGTTTGAACGAAAGCGGTCGACCTTGGGCGAGATCTACCGCATCACGGCGTCAGGCGGCGACAAGCAAAAAGAATACCGTCGCCGCGCCGATGAAGCGGTCAACCCAGCCGCCAAGCTAATCTTCATGCGCATGGCCTCGACCAACAACGATACGCTGACGTCTTATCTGTCGCTCTTGATGACATCTGGTCTTAAGCAGTGGTCGAACCCTGCGATCGATAAGGCAACCGCAACGTCTGACTTCGATTTTCGCGACATCCGAAAAACGCCGTTTTCGGTTTACCTCGTGGTCGAGCCGCTGATGGTGAAACCCCTCGCGCCGCTGATCCGTCTGTTCTTCTCGGATTTGCTGGCCTCGCTGCAGGACCATGAACCAGACGAGGACGAGCCCTGGCCGGTGATGATCATGCTTGATGAATTCAATCGCCTGGGCAAAATGCCGATCGTGCTCGACAGCATTGAAACCCTGCGATCGTACCGAGCCAATCTTGCGATCGTCACACAGACGATCCCGGCGCTGGACGAAATCTACGGTGAAAACGCCCGCCGCGCCCTGCAGGGCAACGCAGGTATCAAGCTCTACCTGACCCCCTCAGATGAAAAGACCATCGAAGAGCTCAGCAAAGCCGTCGGCAAAACCACCAAGCGCGTTGTGACCCGCTCACGGTCGGTCGGCCGCAACCCGTTCGCCGGGCGCAGCATGTCTGAACGGACCGAAGAAACAGCGCTGCTACCCGAGGATGAGGCACGGCGCATGGATCTTGATGACATCGTTCTGGTGGTCGACGCGCAAATGCCCGTGCGCGCCAAGCGGATCAAATACTATGAAGACCGGTTCTTTAAGCAGATCTTCGACAAGCAGAAAGGCGATCTGCCATATCCTTCGGCCGGGGATCAAATGCGCGGCCTACAAGGGCAGATCAAGGCGCTGGAGGCAAAGATTGGAGCGCTTGAGGTGCCTAAGGTGGTTGCTGCTGAGGGATCAAAAGTTGGTGGGGAACGGCGCGAAGAGATCGAAGAACTGGCGTCTCACGGGCAGGGCGTGCAGTCCAGTGATGAAGCTAGTCTGGATGATTATCGGTCTGGAACAGAAAGGGTGGATCGTTTTTTGGAAGATGCGTTCCGGAAGTTTGACCGGGAGGTTTTTTGCACAGAAACTCTCAGGCCCGATGTACAGTCAGTTTGGTGAGCTATGGCGTCTTAAGTCTTCGAAGACACTCTCTCGGGGTTGCTGTTGATGGACGGGGGTACAATTTTGGCGCGAGTTTTCGGTTGCCAGTTCACTGGCCGCTGACACATAGTGAGAGGTGACAATGAACTTCATTGTAAAATTTGAGTATTTGGAAATTTAGATGATCCAACACTTCTTGAAAATTGAAAATCTTGGCGTTTTTTCAAACTACAAAAAGCCTGTGGGGATGGAACCCTTTAAGCGATTTAACTTGATCTACGGGCTCAACGGCTCGGGAAAGACGACACTGTCCCGTTTTTTTGCAGACTTGAACACGGGACAAGCGGAAGGTTTCCCCAACCTCAAGTACAAGATCAAGACCGAAGATGGAGATTTTCAACAGGGAGCCCCCTATTCGCGCAAGATAAGAGTATTCAATGCGGAGTATGTGGATGCCAACATTGGCAAACTCGAAGGCACGCTGAATCCAATATATGTCATAGGTGAAGAAAATAAGGCACTTGCTGAGACTGTGAAGTCGGACGAAGCTCAGCTTGCCTTGCTGAAACAGCAGCTTGAGGAAAAGTCGTCTGAAAGAGATAAGTTGGTAAAAAAGAAGGGGAAGGTCTTCACCGATGTGGCCCCAAAAATTACCGAAGCCTCCAAAGGGGCCGTCACTAGGACTTATAACAAACGGAACGCCGAAAAAGCCTATGGTGAATTGTCCAGTGCCAAGCAGCTTTCCATCCATGAGTTGGCCGTCACGTCTGCGGAAATGAAACAGACTGCTCTAGACCGTTTGCATGAATTTCCAACTGTTAAAATGGAAACTCATAAAGGTGAGCAAACTCTCTTTGAGACGCTAAAACTGCTGAGAGACGTTATCCTAAACCTCGGGCGAAAAAGTGCAACATCTGCTGCAATAGAGCGCATAAAAACCAATCCAGAATTGGCGGATTGGGTCGAACGTGGGAGAGATCTTCACGATAGGAAAGATGACCAGATTTGCGAGTACTGCCTGCAAAAAATCCCCGAGGACCGCGAAGCGGAATTAGCTGCACACTTCAACGAATCTGATAGTAAACTAAAGTTAGAGATCGAGAGTGCGATTTCCTCAGTTCGTGCAGCCAGAGACGAAATTGAACGTATTAAAGGCTTGAGTGAAAAAAATCTTTACCCTGAACTTCAGGAAGAATTCTCAAAGAATTCAAAGGTCCTTTCCGAAGAACAAGCCCAGATACTGTCAAACCTGAAAGAAATGGATGAAGCGCTTAAGGACAAGCTCACTAGGCGTACAGAGAGCTATGAGGTGATGATTCCCGCACTCAGCAGTTCAACCTGGGATGCGGCAGTAGAAGCACTCAACTCACTTATCAGACGCCACAATGCAGAAACTGATGATTACCAGAAGCGGCTCGACAGCAATTTTTCGAAGATCGAAACACATTTCTTGTCAGCGATCCAACAAGATGTTCAAGATGTTTCAGATGAAATCAGTGTCTTGGATGGCGAGATTAAGGCGTGCACCGACGGTGATGCGAAGAAAAGCTCTCTGGGTACTAAGGATCTAGAGACACGAATCAAAGACAACCGAGCTAGAATATCTAACTCCCATCAAGCGGCCGCTGACTTATCTCAGAAACTGGCCTCTTTTTTGGGCCGTGATGATCTTAGGTTTGAACCTGAAGGAGAGGGTTATCGAGTAATGCGTTTTGGCCGAGCGGCAAAGAGGCTAAGTGAAGGCGAGAAAACAGCCATCACCTTCTTGTATTTCGTTGTCGGTTTGAATGACCAAGATTTTGACCTTGAAGATGGGATTGTTGTGATCGACGATCCAATCTCCAGTCTGGACTCCAGTTCAGTTTATCAGGCCTTTTCCTATTTGAAGAGTGCAGTGAAAGATGCGCGGCAAGTCTTTCTTTTGACACACAATTTTGAGTTCCTAAAGCTTCTTCTAGGATGGTTTGCCTATGGAAATCAGAAAGATAAGTCGTATTGGATGCTGCACTGCACCAATACCAGTCCTGGTGCCAGAGAGACCGACCTTAAGCCGTTGGATAAAGTTCTCATAGAAAACCGAAACGAATATATATATCTGTTTAGAACTCTTGCGGAATTTGTTTCAGATGGAACGATTGCTCAGTCATATCCAATCCCAAACATAGCAAGAAAAGTGCTCGAGACCTTTCTAGACCAGCATTCTACCGGAAAGTCTTTTTTCAAGAAGCTGGAGAACCTTGACTATGATGAGCAGATCAAGTCATCTTTGTATAAGTATACCAATGACTTATCACACCCGACTATGTCGGGCCTTGACCCAGCATTGGTTGGAGAAACTCAGACAAATATTAAGCACCTCTTAGAGATGATCCAAACCGTTGCACCAGTGCACTACAAGGCTCTTACGGGTGCGGAAAGTTGATTTGGATCGATCTCGAACAGTTGGATGGTCTTACCCCTATTTGCGAGGGAGGCACTACGATTTCAGGCCAACTGCGAAACTGTTGTATCGGGGTAAGAGCTGCACCATTCGCGGAATACGGACGGAACGATTATGCGCCTACTAGTTTCAGCTGACACTCACCTCGGATCCCCCATAAGATCTATAGCACTACGCAATCCCGACCTCGGAGATCGTTTGAAGCAGGCCAGCCGTGATACCTTTGTCGAGATCGTTGATCTGGCGATATCGGAACAGGTCTATGCGTTTGTGCTCGCGGGTGACATTTTTGACAATGGTTACCCGGATCTTAAGTCCCGCGCTTTCCTTATAACTCAGCTGGCGCGTGCCTCAGAAGCTGGTGTGCCCACGGTGCTGATCAGGGGCAACCACGATGCACTGTTGGATCACAATGCACATGGAGAATTGGGACCGAACATCCACCTTTTGCACAAAGGCGCGCCCACGGTCGAAATCGGTGATGCTGCGTTCCATGGTTTGTCCTTCGATACGGCGCATGTGTCGAAGAGCTTCCTACCTGACTATCCGGTTCCAGTTCCAGGAAAACGAAATATTGGGCTTATGCACACCTCGCTAGATGGTGCCCCAGGTCATGATCCCTATGCGCCTTGCGCTGAACAGGATCTGATGGGGCACGGTTTCGATCTTTGGTGTCTGGGGCACATTCACGCACCGTTTGAGCGAGTGGATGGATCGGTTCTGGCGGTTATGCCAGGTATCCCGCAACCGCGTCATTTTGGCGAGCGTCACGGGGGCACTGTGACCTTGGTTTCGCTGGGGGATGGGGGAGCAGAATTTGAACGCCGAACGGTTGGGCGACTTGGCTTTTCCGAATGCTCTCTAGACCTAAGCGCCTGTTCTGACCAACAAGAGGTACTTAGAAAATTGCGCGACGGCTTGATGACCGCGCAAGCGCCAGGGCGCGATATAGCTGTGCGTCTTAGCACTACTTCGGATCGATACGGTACGGAGCTTGTTACAGAACTGGCGTCAGAAGTCCTGGACAGTATTAATGGCGTATTCCTCGACAAAGTAAAATCGGCACTGCCGGTCAGCCAATCCAGTGCCGAGACTGATGATTTGGTTCGCTTGATGCAGGAGGAATTGACCGAAGATGGTTTTCGACTAGCTGCTCTCCAACAGCTCGAGGAACTGCGTCTAGCTATACCGTCAGAAATCGCAGACGAGTTTGCTGAGGACAGATTGGACGCGCTTCTCGAAGAAGCGATTACGGAAGTCTCTCTAACTCTGCATGCGGGTATCTCCCAATGAGATTGAACCGGTTGGATCTTATCCGTTATGGGCGCTTTAAAGATGCCGATATTTGTTTTCCAAAACCGGCCGATGGGAAGCCTGATGTAACGGTGGTTTTCGGACAGAACGAGGCAGGCAAGTCTACCGCTTTCAATGGTTTTCTGGAATTGCTTTTCGGTTTCAAAGGCGGGGCACATCCCTACGCTTTCCGGTTCGATCGAAGTGATCTTGTGGTGGGTGCTGAACTTGATCTGTCTGAACGTGGAACCACCGTATTGCGTCGCAACAGCAAGAGAACCCAATCACTGCTGGACTCGAACGAACGCCCTATTAACGAGGCGATTTTGTCTGGAGCTCTGCACGGCCTGACTCGAGACACCTATGAGGAACGGTTTTCACTCAATGAGAAAGGTCTGCGAGAGGGCGGCGAGCGGATAGCCGGAGCGCAGGGTGACCTTGGCCAACTCCTGCATGCAGGTCTCTCCGGCCTGACAGGGATGGCTCAAACTCTGGATTCCTTGGCCGAGCGAGCAGACAAATTCTACAAGAAACGTGGTCGGGGTACGGTATTGAGGACCGGCAATGATCGCCTCAAAGAGATTGGTCGCGAATTGCGTGCTGATCACTTGACGACTGAGCGAGAGCGCAAACTTCGCCAAGATCGTGACCGGACAGTAGCCGATTTCGAAACTGCCGATGCTGAGCTTCGACAAGTTTATCAACGACAAGCAGCGTCGAAGGCTGCGGAGTTATGGTATGATCGGACCGAGAAGATGGGGCAACTGACTGAAGCCTTGGCCGATTTTCCCGGCGGTCCCGACCTTGCCCCCGATGCGGCAGAACGTGTCGCTGGCCTGGTCGAGAAAATCGCGGCTCAGTCGATCCGAATCACTGAAGCGGAAGAAGAAA
Organism: uncultured Paracoccaceae bacterium; assembly: GCA_947499725.1. Taxonomy (GTDB): domain Bacteria; phylum Pseudomonadota; class Alphaproteobacteria; order Rhodobacterales; family Rhodobacteraceae; genus Cognatishimia. The sequence continues at coordinate 312,045 of CANMPK010000004.1, forward strand.
TCGTCAAACTAGATCAGATCATCGAAGACCACCCAATCGACAACTTGGCCCAGCCTTTGAAGGCAGAGTTGGAACGGCTTGATCAACTATCTTTTGATGGTGCACCGCTTTTGGGGCGCGCAAGCACCGCGAGGGCTGACCTCGACCGTCGCCGCGAAGACTTGGACAACCTCGGACAGCAAATAGACAAAATTTTGGTTCTCCTCGAGGTGCCGGATGCGCCGCCATCCACAATCGCCTTAGAGGCAAATAATTTGGAGGACCTCGCCACCGCAGTACAGGAGTGCTTGACGGCCAATCTTTCAGCCGGTGCTGCAAAGGAGGCCGCTGAAGTCGCTCTCGCCCAACATGGCAAGGCGCCCCGTGAGCCGCAAGATTTGACGGCTCTGAGACTCGCCTTTGAAAAATGGAAAGCCGTGGCGGATATGTCCGCTTTCGAAGTTGCCCATGGCCAAGCTTTGGCGCGCCTGACTAAGGTCGCAGCTGGTCTGCCGCAGTCATGGATGGACCTTGTTGCATCAGGCCTACCTGCGCGAGAAACGCTCGACGAAGTCAGTCAGGATTGGGCGACCTTAACTGCCGATCTTGCGTCGGCCCGGAAAGACCTCGAGGCCCGCGTAGCCGAGTTGGTGGAGGCCCGGGCAGATCTATCTACGCAGGGGGCTGCACCTGACGCCGTTGACATCGTCAAGACAGAAGAGACGCGGCGGCAGCGTGATATCGAATGGCAGCAGCATCGGGGCGATCTGAAGGGTGAGACGGCTGACCAGTTCGAGGCGGCGATGTACGCTGATGACAGCGCCCGAGCACATTACCTTACGGGAGCTGAGGCTCGGCAGCGGCTGCAGGCGGCACAGGGGCAGGTGCGGAGCGCTGAAGCCCGGCATGAAACTGCAAAGAAGCGTCACGACGACTTGATTGCGAGACATGACTGCTTGTCAGAAAGCTGTTCCAGATTGGCGCTGGCACTGGGGTTTGAAGCAGGCACGCCCCCTTCGGCCTTCAACGCTCGCCAACAAGCTTTGACGACGGCGGCCGAAGCCGCGGCCGATGTTTCCAATGCTGAAAAAGCGTTGAAAGACCGTCTTGTGCAACAAGCGGAGGCTTGCGATGCGTTGACTGTAACGGCGCGTCCCCTCGGGTATGATCCCGCGCAAGGTGATCTGCCCACGCAAATTCAGAGAGCGCTCACTTTGGAAGAGAGCGATCGCGAGGCTTGGGCCAAATGGCAGGATGGCGAGAAGACCATTGCTGAGCTGGAAAAAAAGGCAGAGCAAACGCGCGACGATCACGACGTCGCTTTGAATAAGCTTGAACAGTTAACTGCTGCGTTGCCGTTGCCGGATTGTTCGTTTGACGGTATGCGAGCCGCTTTACCGAACCTGCGGAGCCTGCAGCAGCTTTATGGAGAGCATAGAAAGCTCTCGGTGCGGATTGGGGCCTTGGAGCAAGCGATCGCAGCGCTGGCAGATAGCGCGGAGCGCTTGATCCGAATTTTGGGGGATCCTGAAAACGATGCAAATGCAGATCCTGTCCAGATCATCGACCGCGCTCGCTCGCGTCAAGCTTTGGCCGTGCGGGCAGATGAAAAACGGGAAGGGGCCGCATTGCGACGGGATGAACTTGACCGTTTCAAACGTCGCGCCGAGACGGAGCGACAGGATGCGAACGCCGACCTAGAATCTTGTTTCGAAGGGCAAGGTGGTCAGGACTTGATGCCTCGCGATCGTGTTGCAAAGTTGGTTGAACGTGATCGTCTGCGAGCGGAAAAGGCAACTGCGGCACATGATCGCCAAAAAGCCCGTGAAGGAGTCGATGCCGATCTTTTCACTGAGGAACTAGACCGGATGCCTGACGCAACGCGCTCGACAGAGCTGGAACAGGCTCAGAAAGACGCACAGCTCACCCGCGACAGCGCCCGCGATGCTCAGCGAGAAGCTGACCGTTTATATCGCGAAGCTTTTCAGGCCGCCGACCGCAGCGATCTCGCGACTGAACAAGCGACACTGCTGGAAGAGCTTCGGAGCGGCGCGCGTCAGGCTGTCGTGGCTCGACTCGGAGTGCTGGCGGCACGAGGAGCGCTGCGTCGCCTTGCGGCAGAGCGGCGCGGCAGTATGCTGCGCGACGTCGAAGAGGCTTTTGTCACCATGACCACCCCGGCCTGGACAGGCGTTGATGTCTGGACACAGTCGGAAGGTGAAAAGCTCGTCGGTATTCAGCCAGATGGAAACACGGTTCCCGTGGAGCAGATGTCGACGGGCACCATGGGGCAGTTGTATTTTGCGTTGCGTCTTGCTGGATATAGCAGCTTTGCGCGTGAGCCGGGGCCACTGCCGATGGTCCTGGATGACATCATGGAAACTTTTGACGATGCTCGGGCACGAGCGGCTTTGCAACTCTGCGCCGAGATTGGCGCGAATGGGCAAGCAATTCTCTTCACGCATCACGCGCATCTGGTCGAGTTGGCAAGAGACTGTATCGATGGGGTGGCGATCGTAAACATGCCAGACTGAAAGAGCTTTAGTCTGCAATAATGACGAGACTGCCGCGCAAAACCCTGGAAGCTTGCTGTAGCGTTCTAAGGCCAACTTGAACCATGACCATTATTCCAACCTCTTGGTCCGTTCAGCAATCTTCTGAACAATCGAAACAGTCGCATCGCCCGCCTGCCGTATCCCGGCTCCCGCAATCTCAGCATTTGATCTAGTCCCAAACCGCGCCCTCGCGCGAGAACCCTTTGTGCCAATCAACCCCTTTGCAAAGCTGCCAGGGCCAGGAATGCTCGGCGGCCCTGCCATCATGAAGTTGCCTGAGATGGAACGCACAATCAGCGGCGTGGCTATGATCATGCCGCCTGCGAGGAACATCATCATGAAAAACGGCACCAGCGCGCCAATGTTACTTGCGCCGGAGGGATCGCCGAGTTCGGTCATGAGCGAGCGTGACATGCCGACGACGGTGGAAAACACCCCTGCGATCACGAGAGGGTAGAGCGCGTATGACACGGTGCTGGACAGCCAGCGGTGGAAGTAGTCCTTGCCGACATCAAACAGCGAAAGCGCGATCATGATTGGGGCGATGCCGATCATGAAGGCCAGCATGATCTTCGCAAAGATCAGGACAAGGCCGCAGAGCGCGCCGATCACGCCAAGCAGGAACGCACCGATCGCGCCGATGAGAGCGCCGGCCATCCAATGCATGTTGTCACCGGCGGCGTTTAGGTAATTACCAAACTCTTCGATCAGATCGTCAAAAGCACTGGCAAAATATCCAGCCCCAGCACCGCCGCCGCCAAGTGCCGCAACCATACCGCCCGCGAGTTGGTCGAGCCCATTGATGAGGGCGCTAGCGACTGCGTTGAACTGGACCCAGTTCATCGCAAACAGCGAAATCAGCATGAGCTTGAGAGCAAACCAAAATGCGGTTCGTCCGTCCATGGATTTGTACTGAAACACCATGTTGATGAAGACGCCGATCACGGCGAGCGTCGAGGCGACCGCGATGACGCCGCCTAGCTGACCGGCGACGTTGCCAAAAGTGGTTTGGGCCGCGTCGTCCAGAAAGTTGTCGGTTGTCTCAACCATCCAGGTGACGACGCCCATTGGGTGCTCCTATGCTTTCTCGGTCGGTTTGACACGCCAGATGTCACGTTTCAGGAAGGCCTTTAGGATGTGCTCGCCGTCGAAATCCGGCACCACAGACACCAATTCCCAGCCGTCCTGACCGAGAGCGGTCAGCTGCGCCTCGATCTTTGGAGGCTTTGTCTTGGCGGTGTTGATCAGTTCAATCTTGTATTCAAACATGGGCTGTTTCCTTTGCTTGGGCTGGATCAATCGGCAGGTAAAATTCGGTAATGCCGCGCGCGCCTTCATGGCGACCGGCCTGAATGATCACATCGATCGAACGGGTGATGTAGTCGTTCATGTCCTGGTAGGTCATGGGCACATCGGTCTTCAGGGCGGCGATGGCCAGACGCTGTACCGCCAGTTGCGGTGTTTCGGCATGAAGTGTGGTCAGCGATCCGCCATGGCCGGTGTTGATGGCCTCGAGGAAAGTCATGGCCTCTTTGCCGCGCACTTCACCCAGGACAATGCGGTCCGGCCGCATCCTCAGAGTAGAGGTCAGCAGCACATCCGCGCTGCGTGTGGCTTCATCGCGGTCAGACATCAACGTGACGACATTGGGTTGTGTCGGGCGCAGTTCGGCTGCCTCTTCGATGGTAACGATACGCTCGTCGGTTGGCACAAAGGAGAGGATTTTGCGCGCCGTGACGGTCTTGCCAGTCGAGGTGCCGCCGGAAACGATCATGTTGAGCTTGTGCACGACGCAAAACTTGATTGCGTCATCTATATCACCCGTGGCCACGACATCGCGCAGTTCGGCGTTGCGCTTGCGCCGAGCACCTTCATTGCTGCGCTCTTTGCCGAAAAGGTAGGACAGCTTGATCTGCTCCAAGGGTAAATCCGCGAAGAACCGCAAAGAAATCGCGTAGCCGCCGTCAACGGCCGGAGGCTGGATGACCTGCGCGCGAATGGGGCGGTCGCGGTAGGCGATGCTGACCGACACAATAGGCTTGGTCCGGCTGAGCGTAGTGTTTGCAGCCGAGGCAATCTGGTTGCCAAGGTCTTTGATCTCATTTCGGGAGAGCTGTCGATTGACGGGCCGCATGAAATGATCCCCCTGAAACTCCGCCCAAAGTGAACCGTCAGGATTGATGCAAAGCTCGATCAGCTTTGGATCACGCGCCTCGGGGATCTTGTCCAATGAGCTTTGAAGGTAGCTGGCGGTCATGGTCAGAAGATCTCCAGATCACGGTCGACCATCACAGTGACGCGGGCACCTTGATCGACATAGATCACCGGCGAGACTGAGAGATATTCGCCGATGACGCTTTGCGCGCTGTCTTGGAAGTCTTCGCCAATGCCTTCGAGCACGTCCGAGGTGATCGCGTCTTCGGTGTTCTGCGCGGCGACCGCAGGCAAGGCTCCGATCAGCGATATCAACGCAGCCGAGCCGAACCTTGTGCCAAAGCGGCTGTCGACAAAACCGGTCGTGCCGGAGCGGCCCAGCTCATCGCCACCGAAAGCGCTTATTTCAACTGTCTGGTTGCTGGGGAGAATGATCCGGTCCCAGGCGATTGTTACCCGTTGCTGCGCGATGTCGAGGCCAGACTGATAGCGTCCGATCAGGCGCGCACCGCGCGGGATCAGGATCCTCGAGCCGTCATAGGCATGGACGTCCTCCGACACCATGGCCCGCACCTGACCGGCCAGCGAGCTGTCGATTGCGGTCTCCAACACCGCTTGGATCATCATGCCCTGAACAACTGTGTTGGATGGGTTCACGATCAGCTGTGCCTGCGTCACTTCGGTAGGTTCGGCTCCGTTGCGGACAAACTCTGTATCGCCATCAAGCCGTCGCTGCTCGGCCGCTGTTTCACTGTTTCTGCCGCCGGTGCCACCAAAAGCGATAATCGGGCTGGCGATGCGGGCCTGCAATTCTTCAAGCTCCGCTTGCCGCCGCCGCTCGAGCTCCTGAAGGCGCAGCTCTTCTGCCGTGGGGCCAATTGGTGAGGGCACGCGCGGGGCTTCCAGACGCGCGAGTTCCAGATCGTTCTGCAAACGCTGGATTTGGCGCGCGCGTTCTTCCAGTTCTTCGCGCAAGGCGGCTTGAGTGATTGCTGCTTCGCTGCGCAGGGCATCGACCTCTGCGCTCAGGGTATCGAGCGCTTCGGTATCGATTGGTGGGGCCTCGGGTGCTGGCGCATTGCGCAATGCCTCGAGTTCGGTGCGCATCGCATCCATTTGCGCGCGCAGCTCTTCGGACTCTAGGTTTGGATCCGGCTCCGCTGGAGGCGGCGTTGTGTCGATCGGGGCAGGACTGGGTTCTAAAACGCCAAAGCCAGGTCCCGCCGCTTGGAACTCATCAGGCGAGGCGGTTTCAAGGGCTTCCTGTTCTGAGCCACCGGAGAACAGCAGCAACAGGCCGCCGAGGGCAACGATGCCCCCGATGGCGAGGGCAACAGTCAGAAATGACAGTCTCTTGGGGGCCTTTTGTGTAGTCCCTTCAATTGCTTCTAGGCGTTTCTTCAACTCAGCCGCTTCACTCATTGTGATTTGCCTCGCTCATCTCCTGCACGCAGATCTCATCCTCGCCGAGCCGCAAAACCCATCGGTCACTGACACCTGAAACGCGGATGACGCCGTCTGTCTGGGCAAGCGCATTCACGCTGCGCTCATTGCCCCCAGACCAACGAAAGATCGCGGGAAGTGGCGCGTTTGCGGTAAAGCGGAAATACGTGAATATGCCGTCGTCCCAGATTTCACGCGGCGTGATCTCTGATCGCGCGCTAACTCCGTAAGCATGGTTCGCGGGCTCGCTTGCGGCAACTCGAGACTGCTGGGGAGCAGAATCGGGATAGGTGAAGCGGATGACGTAGAACGTCGGCGAACTCGCCTCAGTGACGTTGAAATAATAGCTACGCCGGTTGGTGTAGACGGTGATGTTGGTATGCGCCCCGCGCGAGACCGGCTTGATTGCAAAAGCCTGACCACCGGGCACGCCATCCAAAAGGAAGCCTTCGGTGTCGCCCGCGATGATCGAGCGGATGGTCTCGCCTTGGCCAAATTCGATACTGGTGACATGGGTAAGGCTGGTGCTGATGCGATAGACTTGCCCATCCTGATAGGTGGCCAGCCGGACGCGGGCATCATAGGGGCCCTGTCGCGGTTGGGTTTCTGCATGGGCGGTGCCAGCGAGCTGAAAGAGGACAGTGAAGATCAAGAACAGGCGGGCCATATGTTACTCCAAACGATCCGAGCGGATCGCGTATTCAGTGACTGTGAAGCCGAAAGGGTTTTGCCAGACATCGTCGATCGACCGGCTGTTCTCGGGCCGAAACTCGAACATCAGCGTTGCGGTAAAGAGCCCGTTTTGATTGCCGCGCGGCGTGCTGAGGCGTTTACGCAGGCGCACCTGCGCGCGGTTTGCGCTGATATGGGTGATCGAGAGCACTTCGACCTCAAGCCGCGCATCGGTGCCGTAACTGTCGGGTGGGTATGCCTCGTGACCACTGGTCCAGAGCGCACGCAGACCTGTTGCGGCAGCCCCATCTGACTGATCCAGGACCCGCCGCACGCGTACGTCATTGTCGAGCTGATTATAGGTCTCTCGACCGATGACATAGCGGTAGACCTGTGCCTCGATGATAGCGGGACGTTCCGTGAGTGAGACCGCTTCAACCATGGCATTGGGAAGGGCCATGCCGGTTTCGCTATCAAAGGGCACGATCATGGGCGGCGGGTCTACGTCGAACAGAGCAACAAGGGCAGCGGCCAGGCAACCTGCCATGCCAAAGCCCATGCCTGTCAGACCTAGTTTTTGCCAAAGGAGCTCGCGGCGTCGCGCCCCATAGACAAGTTCTTCTTCGATGATTTCTGCTTCGCTGCTCATAGGGTCAGTCCGCACGCAGGTCTGGTAGGGTGAAATCCATATAGCGGCGCTCTTCAGCCAGCGTGGCGGCATCGACAACGCCGGATTGGCCCGCGCCAACGGTCTGGATGGCTTCTAACTCCCACATGCGCGTCATTGCGATGGCCAGCTCGGCGGTGACGCGGGTGTTGTGATCTACGGCTTCTTTAAGCGTTTCCATGTCCGGGATCAGCGATACAAGCTGTTCGACCCGTTCCAGAGATTGCGCGGCCTCGTCATAGCTGTTCTCGGCCGCAGCTGACATCATCGCCCCGGTGCCTGCTTGGCTGGCAATCCGCTCAGCCCCCGGATTACCGCTGCTGGCCATGTCCGACAGGCTGTCCTGGTCAAAGCCCGCATCTTCTAGCGCCTGCGTCATGCGGCCTTCCATTTGAGGGGCGGCATTGCCGATGAGGCCACTGAAATCGCCACTTTGGATCTGCCGAATGGTGCCAAGAAGATCGCCGAACTCTTGATCGAGAAGCCCGTCGAGATCGCCGCCCATGGCCATTTCAATGATGTCCGTCGCGCCGGTCAGGGCTGCGTAGGTTTCGTTCAACGTGTCGAGTTGCTGCTGCACGAGATCGAGCTGTTCGAGAAGCGTGTCGAGCTGATCTGTCTGAATGCCGAAATCCTCCAGCATCTGCTGCAACTGGCGAATTTCCTGCGCGATGTTGCGCGTGTCGACCGTCGGAACGCCTTGGGCAGATACGGGTGAGGCAACCAACAGCGCGCAAGTGGAAATTGTAGAGAGAAAGCGGATCATCGAAGTGCCTCCAGATCGAATTGCATGAAGTCTTGTTCGCGCGCCTGCGCGGCTGCCATGGCCAGCTCGGCCGCGCCAAGCGGACGGGTATGAACGGCCTTGAGGCGCGTGCGGATTGCGATAAGACGGGCGAGTTCGGCGCGCGCATAGGTGTTGAGCGACATGGCCGCGTGAATGTCATCTGTCTCGCCAATGCGGGTGATGATGTCCTGCACGCGCAGCGCGGCCGCTTGCACAGAGACCAAGGAGTAATCGCCGTAGATACCCGCGCCAAAAGAGGTGAGGCTCATGGTGGAGTTGGCAAGCAGAACGGGATCGATGGTGCCAAGCGCATCGACGCCGCCGACACGGGCAAGGTAGAGATTGTAGCGTTCGGGGATGACCTGAACGTAATGCTGGGTCTCGACAAAGGGCGGCACGCCACCGTAGCGCTGCACATTGCCGGGACCGGCATTGTAGGCGGCCAGCCCGTGAATGATGTTGCCGTCAAACATGGCCAGCATCTGCGCCAGATAGCGCGCGCCGCCCGTGACCTGGATGTAGGGGTTTTCATAGTAGGCCGGATAAATCCCGAGGTCCTGCGCCGTGCCGGGCATGATCTGAGTCAGGCCGAACGCGCCGACCGGGGAGCGCGCGCCGATGGTGAAGCGGCTTTCCTGCCAGATCAGCGCCTGCAATAGGCAGCGCCACTGTTTAGGCGACAGACCGGTAGCGCGCACCCCAGACATATGATGTGTTTCTTGGGCGGCGCGAATGATCAGCTCTTCGATCGAGCTTGAGGCATCGCCGAACGTCTGAGCTGCGCCGGGGTTCGGGTCTACCGGGCCATAAAGCGTTTCAGCTGCGCTCTCAGGCGATGAACCAGCCTCCAAGCTTGCGATCAGCGCGCCTGAGTTCCCGCTGGCCAATGTCGCGGCATCGAGGATGTCTTCCAGTGCGTCGAGTTGCTCTTGCTCGAGCTCCTCAAGTTCTTCTTCTTTTGTTAGCCGATCCCGCTGCAGCGCCAGATCTTGTTCGCCCTGCTGCAATACGCGCTCGCGCTGCAAGAACATGCCCGCGTCAAATGTGGGCACGCCTTGGGCAAAGGCCATTGGCGTTGCGAGCGACACCAAACCCGCAAGGATATGCAGGCGGAGGCTATTCATTCAGAGCGCCAATCGGCCCGAGTAGCTCGAAATTGCAGTTGCTGCGGCTGACCTCGGCAAAAGAGTTGAAGCATTCGGCTTCTGACGGCCGGTATTCTGCGCAGGCTGTCAGGATCAAAAGGGTGAGGGTCAGCACGCCAAGTCTACGCATCAATCTGTCTCCAAAATTCGGGGTTCTGGCGGTAATCCGCGCCCACCAGCGCTTCGCCTTTTTCCATGCCGCCAAGAATCGTGAGGTAGGGGCCAAGGGCGCTGAGATCGGCATCGATCACGACGGAGCCTTGATCATCGCGCAACAGCGCCAGTCGGGAATTGCTGCCTGTGCCGAGCAATACGCTCAGCTCTTTTTCAGTGAGGCCCAGCATGGTGTAGTCGCTGGCCGAGGCGCGGATGTTGGGAAGCAGGAGCTGCGTCGGCACGGCCTCGATAATCGTCTTTCCCGTGCGGGTTTTCTCAAGCTGGCTTGCGTATTGGGTCATCATCACGACAACGGCGTTTTGTTTGCGCGCCGTGACAAGCCAGTTGCTGAGCCGGTCCGCGAAATACGGGTTGTCGAGCGCCTTCCAGGCTTCATCGATGATGATCAACGTCGGCTGGCGGTCCTCGATCACGCGCTCCACCCGCCGAAACAGGTAGGACAGGACGGCCATGCGTTCCTTCTCGCTTTCACTGTCGAGAATGCCGGTCAGGTCGAACCCAACAACATCACCATCGAGCGAGAAGGTATCCTCAGAGCTTTGCCCGAATATCCAGCCATAGCGGCCATCTGAGGTCCATTCCTGAATTCGTTCGAACAGATCCCCTTCATCTGCACCCGCCACAAAGAGGGAGGCCAGATCCTGCCAATTGCGAAGGGCGGCATCGCTGGCACTAGCGTTCTGGCGCACCACCTCTTGGATGCGGTTTATCTGAACTGGGCTCAGGGGCTTGTCGGTGCGATGCAAAAGCGTGGCCAACCAATCCGACAGCCAGGCTTGCCCGCGCCCATCGATTTCTGTGCGGAGAGGGTTGAGGCCTGTCGCTTCACCCGCCTTGATGGCGCTGTAACGCCCGCCATTAGCCCGCACCGCCATTTCCATGCCCGCGCGATAGTCAAAGACAAACACGCGCGCGTCGCAGCGCCGGGCTTGGGTCATGAGGAACGCGGACAGAACTGATTTGCCGGAGCCGGGACGGCCAAGGATCAAGGTGTGCCCGCCCGTCGGCTCTTTGTCCGGCTGACCCGTCTCATGGTAGTTGAACAGAAACCCTGAACGCTCAGGCGTCGGGAATAGAGTGATAGGTTTGCCCCATGGCACCTGATGGCCAGGTTTGCCCAGTTGGCCGCGATGGAGAGCGGCGAGGTCGGCAAAGTTCGTATTCGTGATAGCGGCCTTACGGCTGCGCATCTGTCCGTTGCCTGGATGTTGCGCGAAATAATGGGTCCGAGCCGCAAAGTTCTCGTTCACCAGATTGACGCCTTCACTGGCCGCGATGTTGCGCACCTCGGCGGCGATGGCTTCCAGCTTTTCCTCGCTCTCGGCGAAAACCGTGACGGTCATGTGATGATCGCCAAAGCTGAGGCGTTTGGATTCCAGATCATCCAGCGCGTCGACCAGTTCTTCGGCAAGGGAAATCGCGCCATCATCGCTTGCCTTCATCAGGCGCTGTTGGCGCTTGATCCGGCTGGCCATGATGTTGCTGTTGATCGGCGTGAAGGAATGCGTGACCACCATGTCGACAGGTAGGTTCAGCTCATCGAACATGGTGCAGTTGGTTTTGGCCGGGTAGGTCTTGATTGCAAAGCTCGTACCAAACCGCTTGCCCGCCGTCCCATCGTCGAGCGTAAAACCTCGCCCCCGAAACGTGACGCGCGTGTTGGCCACATCCTCGGCAATGATGCCAAGGCGGGATTTTGCGAAGAGCGGTCGTTCCTGGCCGATGTTGAGCGACCCGAGGAACCCCAGAAGCTCGCCGTTTTCAGCCCCAAGGAGGCGCGGTTTCATCTCTGCAAAGGACGATAGCAGAAAACCGACGACTTCCTCGAGCTTGCGCAGCTGTTTGGCTGTCTGGTCTTTCAGCTGTGCGATTGAATCTGAGCGCTTCAGGCGCAGCCGTGCGCCGAGGGGAGGACGTTTCAGCACCGTGAGCGTGAGGGTTTTGTCTCGAAGGCCTGCCCGCGCCGTGGCCGTTTGCCAGCGGGTGTCCAGCTCTTGCGCAAACCCCTCGTTGGGCACCGGCTGCAGCGCGGTCTCAATCGCTTTTGAAACCTTGTGAACGTAGAAACTGTAGTCCGGTCCAATCTGCGCGATGATCGCCGCGAAGAGCGCACGGATCTTCTCCAGATGCGCGTCATCGCTTGTCATGCTGTTGACGCCGTCGAGGCGGATGCACTGGAACAGAGTATTGCCGCGCGTGCGGATCGTCACGTCATTCACGAGGCTGACATAGGGCAGCATGCTGGCCAGTGGGCGCTCTTTGCGCGCCCAGTCCGGCAGCAGCGCAAGGTCATCCGAAGGATCACGGAGCATAGCTGTCCCCCGAATGGATCTTGCGATTCGGGGTGGGCGATGTCTCCTGCAAGGCGGTGACCATCACCTCAAGAAAGGCAGCGTCCCAATCCGCCGCTGCCCACAGTGCGGGATAGGCCAGTGCGGCGATGATGATCACTGGCCAGCTCTGGACCCAGAGAAACAGCAACACAAACCCGAAGAGCCACACCATGGCATACATGATCGGCAAGCCGATGAGCTTTGGCGGTCGGATCAGGCCCAGGAAGAGGCGGGTTTGCGTTGCCATGTCGAATTTACGCGCCCCAGATGGCGGTCACGATGGTCGGCGCAGCTGCTATGCCTGCAATGGCGACCAGCACCCAAAGGGCTTGGCGGAAATCCAGAATGCCAAAGAGCCAGGACAGGAATACACCGATCAAGGCCAAGGTGCCGATGACAATGCCCAAAGGGCCGGTGATCGTGTCGACGATGCCCTGCAACAGATTCTGCACTGGCGAGAGGTCGATGCTTTGCGCAAGGGCGGGATTGGCAATCATCAAGTTGGCCAGCGCCAGCGATAGGATGGTGCGGAATTGTGTGTGCATCAGGAGGCTCCAGTCAGTCGGTCACGTACGGACATGACGCGGCGCACGTGATTTTGGGTTTCTTGGTAGGGAGGAATGTCGCCATAACGCGCGACCGCGTCTGGTCCGGCGTTATAGGCGGCGAGCGCGAGTTCGGGCGTGCCAAACTGCGCCAACATCATCAGAAGGTAACGAGCAGAGCCATCGAGGTTGGCCTGCCAGTCATGCGGATCAACGCCGAGCTGCGCAGCTGTTGCAGGCATCAACTGCCCGAGGCCAATCGCGCCTGCCGAGCTACGTGCGTTCGGGCGATAAGCGCTTTCGATCTCGATATTGGCTTGGAAGAGCGCCTGCCATTCCGTCACCGACAGCCCGGCGTGGCGCAGCGCGGGGTGCCCGCCATAGCGATGCGCGGTGCTTTCAAGTGCAGCGAGGATTTCAGGGCGGGGGATTGCTGGCGCAGGCGAAGGGCGGGGCGCTTGCGGCTCAGGGGCTGAAAAAACAATCAGTTCTGGTGGGTTCGCGCCAATACCGTCGACATAACTCTGTGCGAAACTCAATTGCGGTTCTTTGGACTCCAGCTGACCATCAGCCAGCATGGAAAGAACGAAGCCTTCTGACGAGGCAGGGGCAGCAAGGAATGCTGCGAGGACGGCAAGTGGCTTAGCCCGCGTCGTCCAACTTGTGCGAGGCGACCTTGCCTTCGAACATCGGGATAGAAATGATCGAAACGCCAAGCCCGGCAAGGAAGCTGGATAAGCCGTTGATTGTCTTGAACTCTCGCGCGGCCATGTTGTTGCGCGCGGTGACAAGCAGACGACGCGTCTCGCCATCTGGCGAGACGCAATGCACGGTCCAAACTCCGGACCACTGAGCAGAGATTCTGTTCGGCGTTTTGCGGCATACGACATCCGCTGAATGACCCTCAGTGAGCAGCACACGCAGCCCGTCTTCACTAACAACATTCGGAGCATCTTGCATTAAGTTCAAAAGATTCGAGCCTCGCGAATTATGCAGAGCTCGGCAGTCCCTCATGGACTGCCAAACTCTTGCAATGCTATAATAGTGCATTCAATAGGTGAACTGTGATTTGATGCGCTATGAATGCTTCAAAAGTTATTTAGCGGAACATATTCCACAAACCAAGGCAGTTGGGGCGATATTTAAAAGGGTGGCGGTCACGGTCGAGACCATAACTCTAAGATTTCAATCGAGAGTTGACTATAATCAGAGGCTGGGATCTAACTCATATATGGCGCGAAGCCTAGGTGGGGCGTGACTTACCCGGCTCTTATGGTGTCGAAGACGACCTTTTTGGGAAACTGAATTGGCGACGGTGGTTCGAAAGTTCTACCGGATGGTGCGGCGGCTTTGAGTTGTCGTTTCCCCTTACTCTATGCGCTCCACCGAATATTTTATGTAGGTAATTATGCGTAACGAACTTAGGTTAGAGATCAAAAGGTTAAGTAAGAAAGCTTTTGATAAAAAGCTGTCCCAAAGTGAAAAAGAGGCCAAATATCGCGAGAAGTTTACACGACGCACTGATCTCGACGCAACGATGCCATCCGTTAGATCAAGGCAACCTTTGCATCGGCACTTTGACCCCCGACATTGTAAGCGTAATGCAAACGTTATTGCGACTGCCATTTGGCACAAAGTTCTCAGGTTTGAATACGATCCTGAACCTGCAGTAAACTTCCAAATTCCCAAACCGGACGGAACCAGCCGCGACGTTACTGCATTTGGGATACCGGACGCAGCATTGGCTAATGTGCTGTTGCGACGAACTTTGGATAGAAACAAAAAGCGACTTTCCCCGCATTCCTATGCATATCATCCAGACAAGAACGTATTCGATGCGATCTTGGCTTTGCGGGATTTCGACAAAGATGGAAAGCTTTTTGCTGTTCAGATTGATTTTGAAAAGTACTTTGACAATATCCCAGCCAACTATTTGAAAAAGAAGATTTCTGACCGCTCTGCCGTTGGTTTAACACCTCATGAGCGTCATATTTTCGAAGCGTTTCTTCATCACCGCTTAGGCGACGCAGAAGCCCATAGATCTCTAACCTTTCGCCGAAAGATGAAAGGAACCCCTCAAGGTTCATCATCTTCGCTCTTTTTAGCAAATCTTGCGAACCATGATTTGGACCGGAAGCTTTCCGCAGAGTCGGGAAAGTTCGTGAGATTTGCGGATGATGTGGTCGCAATCTGTGGGAGTTATGAGGAAGCCCAACGCCTTGAACGCTGTTTCGACAGACATTGCTCTGAAAGCGGCCTTATTGTTAATCGCATGAAGTCACCAGGAATTGCTGTGATTTCGGACCATCAGCATGAAATTCGCACAATAAACGACTTTACCTACTTGGGATATGGGTTCAGCGATAAAGGGCTAACGCTTCCTCGAAAAACTGAAAAGAAACTCCAGCAAAAGGTATCCCGGTTGATCAACATTTATTTGATCAACTCCCTGCAATATGGGTTCAATCGCAGCAGGGCCAATCGAAGACACGGCTATGACTGGGACCTGTTGGGCCTGATTTATGAACTTCGCAGAGGTTTTTATGGCGGACTGACTGAGCAGGAAATTCAGGAATTCCTTTACAATGGTGGACGCCTTACGAAAATGAGGGGCTTGATGGGTTTTTACTGTCTGTTGGAAGACCCAACTATTCTCAAGGCGCTCGATGGCTGGACGGTGAACATGGTTCGCCGTGCGAGCGTTGAGCGGCGGCGCATCTTGAGAAGGCAATACGGACGAAACTGCCCGACACCTTCGAACCAAGAACTAATTCTAGGCAATTGGATATCGCCTACGGCTTGGCGTTCCGATGGTGACGGGGCCGATAGTGTTGAAGTCGCTTTCCCAAGCTTGGTGCGCGGTTGGCGAGCTGCGAGAAAGCACTTTTTCACTTTTGGTTTGGAAGGTGTTCAAGCCCCAGGATATGACTCATCGTTTGACGTTTCAGTTTTGTTTGATGCCTTCGAATATTGATGGCCTGTATCCCATTCTTTCATAGATTCTTTTTCTGTTCAGGTTAACTCATACAATGCGACCTGCGTTTCGCCGTTCTCCCATTGGTATAACAGGCCAAGCTCTGTGCCGGTTTCGATGCAATTTATTTTTGCCAGTGGCTTGGCGCTCAAGCGGGTTTTCTCGATTAATGCTATGGAGCCATTTCTTGGCAGGGATAGTTCGCTTGGATCAACGCCTAAAGCACGGGCAATCTGCTCCATTTTATCGGCTGTAACAGATGATTTTGCGTGTTCGATTTCACTGATGTAGCTGCGGTCGACCTGGGAGATTAGCGCTAGTTTCTCTTGGCTCATCCCTCTGGAATGCCTTAAGTTTTGAATATTTAGCCCTATGCGTACTTTGAAAATCATGACCTGATTTCGGCCAATAAGCGTGGCCAACTCTACGGGATATATTCCACAAAGCGATAGCTTTCGAAGAATGCGCTTGATCGGGTGCGCGACCTCGAAAAATGTTGGGCAAAAGCGAGCCAAATTTGTTGGCTCAGGTAAGTTCGTGGAGGTTGTTGGATGCGCAGATTGGTTTTGAAATATGGCCTCGGGGTGTTGGTTGCGTCTCTCCTCTCGATTGCGTCGCCGCAGCCAGCCAAAGCCTATCAGGTCGATTGTGCCATTCTGCTTTGCCTTGCTGGTGGGTGGCCAGCTTCAGCAGAATGTGCTCATGCACGGGCTGTGTTTATCAGGCGGATTACGCCTTGGCCGATCGAGCCACCTTTGCAGATTTGGCGTTGCCCGATGGGGCTGTCCATGAATGCGCCGCTGCAAGATCGCGCAAATCCAGCGCAGATTATTTTGGCGCAACTAGCCGAAGGTGGTGGGGCGGACATCGACATCAGTGGGTTTGAATTCGATTTCGTGCGCTCGATCCGAGTCTGGGATATCCGGCATTACAGCCACCGCGAACGTGGCCGCGACGATGATTGCTTAGAACGCTACAGCATGAACTTAGGCACCTACGGCGTGCAAGGCGATTTCAGCTGGCAAAGAACAACACCTGACTTAGCTCCCACATGGGTCATCCCCTCGCGCAGATGCTCATCTTCTAACACGCGGCGCGGTGTTGGTGTTGAGTGGGAAGATCACGAGGGTAACCATGGGTATGAGTGGGTGGCCTACTGATCGTCGGTCCCGATATCTTTCATGCGATCAGAAATATCACCTGCTATCCGCTCATAAAGTGCGGCTTGTTTTTCTCGTGCAGATCCTGGCTTGGGTTTTCTTCGGCGAATTCTCTTTGCAAGCCATAACAGCAAGCGCGCTGCAGGGTCTTGTGTCGTGTCGGCGGCATCAGTTGGGTACTTTTCCTCAAGTACGACCACAATCTCCTGCGATAAGCTGCGCCTGTTGAGGGATGCATGGGTCTCTAACCGCTTTTTAAGTGCGGCGGGGAGCAAAAGCTTAAACTGAATCAGGTTCTCATTCTTCATACTGGCACTATGGACAATATTTGTCCTTGATGATATGGACATTTTATGTCCGCATTTTGAGGTGCTGAAATGAAAACAACCCAGTTCAAATTGAATTTGCCAGACGACGTTAAGCTTTGGCTCGAAGAAGAAGCGGTTCGCAACCTTCGTTCACAGGGCTCGCAAGTTGTGTCTTGTTTGCGGGCCGCGATGTCGCGACAGGCGACAGCACATGATGGGGTGGAAGAGTGATGCAGAATCAGTTGCAGCTCATTCCGACGCCTAAATTGGCCTTGATGTTTGGCTATAGCGAGCCAACGAATTCATTTTATGACTTTTGTCGCCGCAACGGTATATCGCCGGTTCCAGGTCGTCGGGGATGGTATGATCCAAAACTTGTGCGCGCGCGGTTAGATGCAGTTCAGGGGATCGAAATTTCCGGATCCGAAGACAAATCGGTACTGAGTCTTGTTGCTCAGCGAAGAGCGCGTCGTGCCCAGAAGTAGCCTTCCCAAGGGAGTACATCGTGTCCGGCGTAAGGTTATGGCCGGTGTCCGCTATCATTTCTATGCATGGCGGGGTGGCCCAAAATTTTGGGAAGGAACCGACCCCGACCCGAAGGAGCCGGAATTTTTCCATGCATTTTCGGAATGTGGCAAACCGGCGAGTCCTTCTGAATATTTGACGACACAGTTAGTCGATGACTTTCTTTCCAGCGCGTCCTTGCCAAAGGCTGAACGTTCGAAGGCCGATATCCGCAAATGGTTGAAGTTGTTTCGTGAGGAGTTCGGGGCGGATCCCGTCGCAATGTTCGAAGAGCGTGCTTCGCGGGGTGAGGTCAACAATTGGCGCAAGAAATGGCTTCATTCGCCCAAGCAACATGACATGGCAGGCACTCATGCGACTCGAGTTCTGAATTGGGCGGTGGAAGAGGGGAAGTTGAAAGAGCATCACTGTCACAAGCTCAAGAAGCTCTACCAATCGAACCGAACTGAGATCATTTGGACGAGTGGCGATATCGCCCAGTTCAACAAACATGCACCCACGTGGGTCCAACGGATCTTGACCGCCGGATGCGAAACCGGTTTGCGAGCGGCTGATTTGGTTCAGGTCAAAATGGAACAATTCGAAGACACGCCGCAAGGTAAACGTCTTCGTTTTCGGACCAGTAAGCGTGGGCAGATTGCATATGTCCCAGCCACCTCAGCACTTGAGAAACTGATCGCCGAGACGCCGGAAGGTCAAGAGGTGCTTCTGGTATCAGAGCTTGGCAGGCCTTTGACGGCCCGTTGGGCATCGAACCAGATCACGAAGTGGCGGCGCGAAGCTCAGATCCCCCCTTGGATCGACGGCAGAGAGAAGACTCTGTCTGACACGCGCGGGACGGCGGCGACAAGATTGCTGAATGCCGATCTGTCTTTGCGCCAAATCGCAGTTCTGATGGGTTGGTCGGTTCGCTACGCGGCGCAGGTAATCGAGCACTATGCGCAAGTTAGCCCGGACGAAAGCGATGCGGTTCTGCGCAAGCTCAATCGAGCAAAATCACTGTCTCAAGACAAGAAAATGTAAACGCCCCTGTAAACGCGGGGCCTCAAACACGGCAAGGAGTGATGTAAGTGATTGTTTTTAAATGGAGGCGAGTACCGGAATCGAACCGGTGTACACGGATTTGCAATCCGCTGCATAACCACTCTACCAACTCGCCGCCGTTGTGGTACGGCGGGCAATATCGTATCTTTTTGGGGGCTGCAAGAGAGAACGATTGCATTTCATCTTTGTATGCGTTGCTCAATTCAAAAACTTGTGGCAAGACGGTTATATCGAAATCTGAACGAATGAGTTTAGTTATGTCCGACTTCACGTCCCGCCGCACTGCAATGGTTGATACTCAGATCCGTCCTTCTGATGTGACCAAATTCCCTATTATCGAAGCTATGTTGACCGTGCCGCGAGAGGCCTTTGTGCCTTTGGAAAAACGCGAAGCCGCTTATATGGGTGAAAACCTTGCGCTGGATGGCAGTCGCGTTGTTTTAGAGCCGCGTACATTGGCGAAAATGTTGGATGTTTTGGACATTCGGGCAAATGAACTGGTCTTGGATATCGGTGCTGGGCTTGGTTACTCGTCTGCCGTAATTGCGCGAATGGCCGAGGCGGTCGTTGCCGTAGAAGCAGATGAATCCTTGGCTTCAGAGGCGCAATCAACGTTGGCGGAACATAACGTCGATAATGTTGTCATCCACGAAGGCCCTTTGAACGAAGGCGCGGCGGACCATGGTCCTTATGATGTGATTCTTGTTCAGGGCGGTGTCGAAACTTTTCCAGAAAATTTGGCGGCCCAGTTGAAAGATGGCGGACGGATCGCATGTTTGTTTATGACGGGCGCGCTTGGTGAAGTGCGCTTGGGGCAGAAAATCGATGGTGCCTTGGTTTGGCGCCAAGCATTTAATGCAGGCGCCCCTGTCCTAGAAGGCTTCGCCACTGAGCGAGAGTTCCAATTATAATTCGTCGGCTTACAGGTCGCGCATGCACGAGGGCATGAAATATGAGTTTGAAAAAAGTTCTTTTGACCGCCGTTTTCACATTTTCTGTCGGTACGACTGCTGCAAAGGCAGAAACCGTCGCGGATGCAATGGCGAGCGCTTACAGCCATAGCGGTCTGCTAGAACAGAACCGCGCTTTGTTGCGCGTCGCTGATGAAGATGTTGCGCAGGCAAATGCGGCTCTTAGGCCTATTTTGAATTGGTCTGTTGAGGCAGAGCGGTCTTTCTCGTCAGGTGCATCCGTCTCCGCCAGCAATTCCATCACAGCAGCGTTGAGTGCGAGCTGGCTTTTGTATGATTCTGGTCGCTCTGCGGCGCTTGTCGAAAGCCAGAAACAGACCGTACTTGCCACACGCCAAACGCTTGTCTCTGTTGAGCAAAACGTTCTGCTCAACGCCGTAGTCGCCTTTATGAATGTGCGCCGCGATTCAGATATCGCTGCGTTGCGCCAGAATAACCTACGCGTTTTGACGCGCGAGTTGCGTGCTGCGGAAGATCGCTTTGACGTTGGTGAAGTGACCCGCACGGATGTTGCGCAAGCAGAGTCCCGATTGGCAGGGGCCCGCGCAGATTTGGCCGTGGCCCAAGGGAACTTGATGGCGTCTCGCGAATTCTATGCGGCAGCAGTTGGCCATCAGCCAAAGGCGCTTGTGGCGCCGTCTCGTTTGCCAAACACAGCGAAGTCTTTGGAAGCTGCGCGTTCAGTGGCTGTTCAGGGCCACCCTGATATGCAGACCATTCAGTATCAGGTCTCAGCGCTTGATTTCGCCGTACGGGCCGCAGAATCTGCAATGAAACCTTCCGTGAGCTTTTCGGCTGGATTGGCGCAAGCGGGCAATTTGTCTGCTAATACCAATACGACGGCCGGCAGCTTTGGTGTGACGGCCAGTGGGCCGATCTATCAAGGTGGTCGTCTCAGTTCTGTCGTGCGTCAAGCGATTGCGCGCCGTGATGCGGCACGCGGGGCATTGCATGCCACGCGCCATAACATTCGCCAAGGTGTAGGCAGCGCTTGGGCGACCTTGCTCGCGGCGCAAGCACAACGTGAAGCCAGCGCGCGTCAGATTCGCGCGGCGCAGATCGCGTTTGATGGCGCACGGGAAGAGGCAAGCCTTGGATCACGCACGACGCTTGATGTGCTGAACGCCGAGCAAGAGCTGTTGAATGCCCGTTCTGCACAAATTACAGCACTCACCACAGAGTATACCGCGGCTTACAGCCTGCTCGCGGCCATGGGTTTGTTGAATGTTGATTACCTTAATCTCGCGGTCGAGAAATACGATCCAGAGGCTTACTATAAGCAGGTAGAAAAAGCGCCTGCGCTGAAAAGCAAGCAAGGTCAGCAGCTTGATAAGATCCTTCGCTCACTCGGAAAAGAATAACTCTGTTTCAATATGTTGTAACGAAGCAGCTCAGCCGCTACACTTGCGGCTGAGGTAGGGTGAAAACGACATGTCAGAACCAGTAAAAAACGCTGAGATCGAGGATGTTCTGTCCTCTATTCGCAAATTGGTGACAGATGGCGGCGGCGAAAGCGGCGGGCCAGCTGGCAAAACCAATGGGCAATCCCATGTTCAGGACGCGGATAAGTTGGTGCTGACAGATGCGTTGCGGATCCAAGAGAAACAAGCGGTAGAACCTTTGCCGCAACACCTGCCGCAAAGCGATATGGCGCGCGACATGCAGGAAGATATGAAGGAATTGCGCGATAACGTGCCGTCTTTCCTAAAGCGTAAGATCGAAATCGAAGCGCCAAGTTCTCTTTCAAGTGAAGCACCTGAGCTCGATGAGCTTGAAACCAATATCGGTGAAGCCGTCCCTGAATTCGTACCAGAGGCAGTCGACACGGCCGTCGAGCGAGATGACACGCTAGACTGCGAGCAGCCTTGGCGCGAAGAGGGCGCTGTTATGGCGGACTGGCATTCTAAGCGCGTGTCTTCTGTCCAAGAATTTGAGCCAGATTCCCCTGAAGATGGTGACAATGCGGGAACGCCAGTCGCCTCTTTGGCTTGGGAAGATCACGTCGAAGAAGCGCAACAGGTATCCTTTGAAGGTGCTGAACGCCTGGAAGAGCCTGAAGCTGTGGTTGAAGAGCCTTTGTCCTTTACTCACACGGCCCCTGAGCCAACTCCAGATGCGGCGGCTGGCCTCGCGGAAGAGGCCATTGCGGACACAGTGATCGAAGGTGTTGCGTCTATTCAGGAAACTGAGGACGAAACAGCGTATGAAGCTGTGCTGGATGAGGAAATGTTGCGTGACTTGGTGGGCGAGATTGTGCGCCAAGAACTGCAAGGTCCTCTGGGCGAGCGCATCACACGCAACGTACGCAAGCTTGTGCGCCGAGAAATTAACCGTGCGATGACCTCGCGGAGTTTCAGCTTAGATTAAGTTAGCCGAAAGGACACGCCGTGAACACGCCTGCACATCTGTTGATTGGCTGGGCGGCGTTTGGGCGTGGTAATGATCGTAAGATCGCGGCGGCTGCGGTGTTTGGCGCTTTGCTGCCGGACCTGTCTTTATACCTCTTGGCAGGCACGTCGATCTTTCTGATGGGCATTTCGCCACGTGAAGTCTTTAACGAACTCTATTTCAGCCCTGCTTGGCAGGCTGTGTTTTCTGTCGATAACTCTTTCTTTGTTTGGAGCGCAGGGCTGGCCGCAGGGCTTTGGCTGCGCAAACGATGGCTTGTGGCGTTGTGCGGCGCGGCGTTACTGCATGTGGCGCTGGATTTTCCGCTGCATCACGATGACGGGCGCGCACATTTTTGGCCGCTGAGCAATTGGATCTTTGAAAGCCCCGTGAGCTATTGGGATGTACACCATCACGCGGGGATCGTCGGGCCGACAGAGGCGGGGTTGGCGGCGCTCTGCGCGCTTATGATCTGTTTGCCCAATTGGCGCAGGCTCAGCACCATAGGCGCTTTGGGTTTAATGGTGATGGAGATTTACGTGGTGTTGCCAGGGTTTTGGCTGACTTTAGGGGGCACATAAAAAAACACGCGCCCCGAAGGGCACGTGTTTTTTAAGCAGCAGTAAGATATTTGTTTAAGCGGCTTGGCTTTCCAAAGCAGCGTTGCGACGTTCGCTTTCTTCGCGAGACAGCGCAACGGATGTCCGAACACCCTTGCCAACAAATTCCATTAGGCCAGAGACCACACGCTCGTTCGGGTCAATCCCCGCGCAAGACAGCACTTCGCGACCATCGCGGGAGCGCGCCCAACGAGCAATTTGCTCTGGACCGTTGCCGTACTTTTTATCGTCGGCAATCGCATCATCAAGTGCAGCTAGAACAACCGCGGCAAACAGCTTTCGCGCACGGTTACCTTGTTCATTATTAAAAGCTGTACCGTCAACGAAATCTCTCATCTCGTCGTCCTTTATGGTCTTGTGTTTTTGGCGTGAAGCGCCTTATGACCGATTCAATTCGATTCGTGTACCCCATTTCTGCATATCTACCATGCAGCAGGTGCATACCTCAGAACGATATAGGCCGTCTTGTCAGGCACTGACCGTCGAGATATAGGTGCGCTTGAACCTTTATCAACCTTTTTGTCACGGTTTTGTCACATGCCTAAAATCAACGGAAATGAAATTCGCCCTGGCAATACGCTAGAGCATAACGGCGGTCTTTGGGCTGCGGTTAAAGTCGATCACGTGAAGCCTGGGAAGGGCGGCGCCTTTGCTCAGGTCGAGCTGCGCAACCTGCGCAACGGCTCTAAGCTGAACGAGCGTTTTCGCTCTGCCGACAAAGTCGAGCGCGTGCGTCTGGAGCAGAAGGATCAGCAGTTCCTGTACGAGACCGATGGGATGCTGGTGTTTATGGACACTGAAACCTACGAACAGATTGAATTGCCAGCAGAATTGCTGGGCGATCGTCGGCCCTTCCTTCAGGATGGCATGACCATCCAAGTGGAGTTCTACGACGATGAAGCGCTGAATGCAGCGGTCCCGCAAAAGGTAACTTGCAAGATCGTTGAGACAGAGCCTGTTGTGAAAGGCCAGACGGCTGCGAACTCTTTCAAGCCAGCGACTTTGGACAATGGCGTGAAAGTCATGGTGCCGCCGTTTGTCGGCCAAGATGAGATGATCATCGTGGACACCATCAGCATGGAATATTCCGAACGCGCCTAAGCGCCTTTTGGAAAATCGAAAGAAAGCCGCCCGTAGCATTCCGCTGCGGGCGGCTTTGCTTATTAACGTTGCGTTCGGTCGAAAAAATATGCGCAACATTTTTTGCATTTCTTTTAAGCAAGCTGCCGCGCGCCGTGCTTACTTTCTAGAAAGGTGGCAATTCGACCCTTTCGGGGGCTGAAATGTACAATTGGCGACTCATCTAAGAATTTCGGATTTCCGTGCATGAAAGCCTTGACCTTGACGTTAGTGTCAGGCCGCTAAGCCCGTCTCATGTCGATTTCAAATTGAAGACAGGAGACGAAAGACATGACAACGGAAAACCCATGGCGCGGGAAGGTGGCCATTGTGACGGGGGGCAGCTCTGGCATTGGCGAGGCGACGGCTTTGGCGTTGGCGGCGCAGGGGGCCAATGTGTTGATCACCGGACGCACCGCCGCGCGGCTGGAAGCGGTGGCTGGGCAGAGCGCGTCGATTGAAGCGTTGCAGATCGACAGCGCTGATCCTGAGAGTGGCGCTTTGATCGTTGCCAAGGCGCTCGAGATCTGGGGGCGCTTGGATTTGGTTGTGAACAATGCAGGCGCAGGCCATCCGATGCCGATGGCGGGCTATAGTGCTGAGGCGATCTCTGCGATGGCGGCTGTGAATATCACCTCGCCATCTGTTTTGGTGAAGGCGGCGCATGAGGCGTTGCGCGAGACCAAGGGCGCGGTTGTGAACATCAGCACGGCAGCGGCGAAGAATGCTGTGCCGATGATTGCGCATTACACGGCCACCAAGGCGGCGCTGGAGCAGCTGACGCGCGCTTGGGCGATTGAAATGGCGCCGGATGGTATTCGCGTGAATGCCATTGCGCCGGGCCCAGTGAAAAGCGGGGCGTTGACCGGCATGATGGGCTTGCCTGATGAGATGGCGCAGCAGATCGAGGCGCAGGAGGCCGCACAGGTGCCTTTGGGGCGTCGCGGCGTGGCGGATGACATTGTGCCTTGGGTGCTGCGGCTTGGCAGTTCTGACAACGCATGGCTGACAGGGCAGGTGCTGGCCGTGGATGGCGGCTGGGCGTTGCGCAGCTAATGTGATGGCCTTGGGGCGCTGAGAGGCGTCCTGAGGCTTGAATTGGTGGGGTGGGTGAACATCTTGGGATGTGTGCCGGATAAAATGAGGGGACAGCGATGCAAGCGAAAGAAGCAGCGGATCAGTTGGGGATCACGCAGCGTATGTTGCGCCACTATGAAAGCGAAGGATTGCTGGAGGTGGCGCGCTCGGTGAATGGGTATCGCAGCTATCGCGTGGCAGATCTGCGGCGGGCTGGACGGATACGGGATTTCATCGCGATTGGGTTTTCCACGCGGGAAATTCGCGGGATGGCGGCGTGTTTAAGCGATGAAGGCGCAGGGCCTTGCGAAGGCGGAATTGCGTTGATGCAGGAAAAGCTGGCGCATATCGAGCGTTTACAGAGCGAGCTGGATGAGCGTCGCGCGGCGGTGTTGGCGCGGATGGCGACGTTGCAAGACAGCTTGGCTGACAAGGTAGACGCTTAGGGTAAAACGAGAAAGAGCGCTCCGAGTGGAGCGCTCTTTGTGTGGGGTTTCGGCGTGGCTTAATCGGCTTCTGGTGACAGAAGGCCGGCTTTGAACACCAGACCTGCGGCGATGGCGCCGAGGGTTGGGGCCACAAGGAAGAGCCACAGTTGCGACACCGCGCCTGCACCTGCAAAGATCGCTGGGCCGATGGAACGGGCAGGGTTCACAGAAACGCCTGTGACGTTGATGCCCACAAGGTGGATCACCACCAGCGTCAGACCAATCGCAAGGCCCGCGATGGCCGCTGGGGCGGTGCTGCCTGTTGCGCCAAGGATCACAACCATGAACAGGAATGTGGCGACGACTTCAAAGATGAAAGCGGCTGCCATGGAGTATTCGCCTAGATAGCCTGCGCCCCAGCCGTTTTGGCCAAGGCCATTTTCGGCGATGGAGTAGTCTGCTTTGCCGGTTGCAATCGCGGCCAGCACCGCAGCGGCGGCGACCGCGCCTGCGACTTGGGCGACCATGTAAGGCACGGCTTCAGCAAAGCTCATGCGGCCTGCGGCGACCATGCCGAGTGATACGGCGGGGTTGATGTGGCAGCCAGACACGGGGCCGATGCCGTAGGCCATGCCGATCAGCGCCAGACCGAAGGCGAAGCTGATGCCTGTGAGGCCGATGTCGGCTCCTGCGATGACTGCGGCGCCGCACCCAAATAGAACCAATGTGAAAGTGCCGATAAACTCTGCAAGTGCTTTGTTCATTGCTGTCTCCTCTGCGTTATCTGCATTTATGAGACGCGAGATTAGCCAGAAGTTTGCATTGCCAAAGGGGAATAAACCTAGGTTTGCCGCATGTGGGGCTGGGGGAGCGCACGTTGGGGCGTGGGTTTGTTAACACTTTGGGGGGCAGTTTGATCGTTGTGGTGAAGCGGTTGAGGCCCATGATCGAGCAAGTGGAAATAGCAGCAAGCGTTTTGCGTCGGCAGGTGTCGCGCGCCCTCGCGCAGGTGCAGCATGGCGGGATACGCTTTGTGATTACTTGGCGGGGGACGCCCATTGCGGCGCTGATGTCGATGCGGCAGCTCGCGTTGTTGGAAGAGCTGGAACGCGACAGCGATGAGCTGCGCGACTTGCGCCATCAGATGCAGATGGAGCGGTTCCGGCGCGCGCAGAGTTTGGCGCGCCAGCAGGTGCGGGGATCTGATTAGGCGCTGTAGTGGACTGTTGCTTCGCCGGCCTGCATGTCGGGCTGGGCGCGGTCATAGCGCAGGTAAGCCAATGCTTGATCGCCAGAAACGCTGTGCAAGGTGCCGACGGCTTTGCCATTTGCGGTGATTGGGGTGCCGGGGGCAGCGGTGCCGGTGAGGGTGACCTTGGCCAAGCCTTTGCGCAGCTCTGTTTTGTGTTTCATGCGGGCGGTGACCTCTTGGCCCACATAACAGCCCTTGCGGAAATCCACGCCATTCAGACGTTCAAACCCCATTTCAAGGATATAGCTATCTGCGGTAAGCTCTTCGCCGGTTTGGGGGGCGAGGGCTGCGATATGCAGCGCTGTCCAATCGGTTGTGTCTTCGCTTTGCGGCGTGTCCCGATAGGCGCGCCAGCCGAGGGATGGATCGCGTGGGTCGGCAAAGCCATCGGCAGGTACATCATCTGTGCCGCGATGCATGTGCAATTCGGTATCTGCAATCGTGACATCGGCGCGCAGTTTATACATGGTCAGGCGCTTTTTCAGCATTTCGCCAAGGTCGGCATCTACATCCAGCAGAACGCCATCGCCCTGTGGGGCCAGAAAGAAATCAGCCAGATACTTGCCTTGTGGCGTCAGGATCGCCGCATAGACCAGACCTTGATCCAGCTTCTTGATGTCATTGGTGATCAGCCCCTGCAGAAAGCTGCGGGCGTCTGGGCCGGTGATTGCGAGCAACATGCGAGACTGGGACATAGGGGATCCTCTGCGCGGTCCTGTATTTTTCCTTTCTGTTCATATAGAGAGTTGTGAGCCGTGCAACAGGGGGAACGTATGAGCGCGCCAATTTCCATCATTATTCCGACCTTGAATGCGCAGCAGGGGCTGATGGCCTCGTTGCCTGCTTTGATGGAAGGGCTGCCCAAGGGCATGATCCGTGAGGTGATTATCAGTGATGGGGGCTCGGATGATGCGACCCAGCGATTGGCAGAACAATCCGGTGCGGTGTTTATCAGCGGGCCTGCCTCGCGCGGGGGGCAATTGCGCCGCGGCGCCGAGATCGCCAAGGGGGATTGGCTGATGTTCGTGCATGCCGATACGGTTTTGTCGCCCGGTTGGAGCGGGATTGTGGAAACCCATTTGCCGCTGATGCAGCCCGCCTATGGCAAGCTGCGGTTTGCGGGCGGCGGTTTGCCTGCGCGTTTGGTTGCGGGTTGGGCGAACCTGCGGTCTTTGGTGTTTGGCTTGCCCTATGGGGATCAAAGCCTGTTGCTGCCCAAAAGCCTGTATCAACAGGTGGGCGGCTATCCTGATATTCCGCTGATGGAAGATGTGGCTTTGGCGCGTGCCCTTAAGGGGCGGTTGGTGGCGCTGGATTTCATCGCTTTGACCAGCGCTGAGCGGTACCAAAAAGCCGGATGGCTGCGCCGCGGCGCGCGTAATCTGCTGACGCTGCTGCGGTATTTCCTTGGCGCCTCGCCCGAGCGGTTGGCGGCGGCGTACCGGCGTTAAGCCTTAGACCCGTGGTAGGCGGCTGAACAGGCGGCCCCAGAAGCCTTTTTCTGGTGTGGCGCTTGGGATGGCGGGCAGCTTGCCCGTGCGCGCGGCTTCTTCGGCGCTTGGGCCGCTGGTGGCAAATTGCAGGTTGTAGAGTTCTGCGTATTTGCCTTTTTGGGCCAGAAGCTCTTCGTGGCGGCCTTGTTCGACCACTTGGCCTTTGTCCATCACCACGATCTTATCCGCCTCGCGCACTGTGGACAGGCGGTGGGCGATCACAAGGGTGGTGTGGTTCTTAGAGAGCTTATCCAGCGCTTCTTGCACCAGCACTTCGGATTGCGCATCCAGCGCGCTGGTGGCTTCGTCAAGCAAAAGAACCGGCGTGTCGCGCAGCAGGGCGCGGGCGATGACCACGCGTTGGCGTTGGCCACCGGATAGGCCGCTGCCACGAGGGCCGACACGGGTGTCCAAGCCATCGGGCATCTTCTTGACGAAGTCGCTGACATGGGCTGCATCCAGCGCGGCCATCAACTGTTTCTCGGTGACCGTGTCGCGGCCCAGCAGGATGTTTTCGCGCAGGGTCTCGTCAAACAGCATGGCGTCTTGGGACACCACAGAAAACAGATCGCGCAGTTTTTCCAGTGAGAGCTGTTGGATCTGTGTGCCGCCCACGGTGACATCGCCGGATTGCGGATCGACCAGACGGGTTAGCACGTTGAAAATGGTGGATTTGCCTGCACCGGACGCACCGACAATGGCAGTGGTTTCGCCTGCTTTGGCGGTGAAACTGGTGCCGTTGAGAACCTTTGCGTCTCCATAAGACAGGTGCACATCGCTGAGGGCGATATCGCTGCCCGCCTCTGGCATGGGCTGAGGTTTGTCTGGGCTGACAAGCGTTGGCTCGGTTTCTAGGATTTCCTTCAGGCGCTCGATGCTGGCGGCTGCGATCTGCCATTGGCCGCTAACAGCCCCGATGCGGCGCAGAGGTTCGAAGGCAAAGCCAAGCGCGGTGAAGAATGTCATGAACTCGCCGATGGTTTTCTCGCCGGCGATGATCTCGCCGCCGCCGTAGATCAGAACGCCCAAGAAGCCGAGACCGGCCATGATATCGATCAGGCCTGGAATGGTTGCGGCCCCAGCGGCAGAGCGGACTTCGGTTTTCACGAGGTCTTCGGTCAGGGCGCCGAACTGTTTGGATTGGTAATCCTCAAGGCGGTTCAGTTTGATGGCCACAATGCCGTGGAAGATTTCATCTAGACGGGTGGCCAGACGTGCGCCGAGATCACGGGCTTCGCGGGCGCGGCGGCGTACGAACTGTTGCAGCAGGGCAGACGGCAGCACCATGACGGGCGTGCCAATGCAGGCTACCAGCGTCCAGCGCCAATCGACGCTCACCGCGACGGACATCAGCACCACAAGGGCGATCACGTCGCGGCCTGCGCCGGTGATGACAGTGTTCCAGACGCTATTGATTTGGATCACATCCGCCTGCAAACGCTGGATTAAGTACCCCGGCGGGTGGGCTTGGTGAAAGCTATTGTCCAATCGCATCAGGCGCGCGAGCAGGCTGGTGCGCAGCTCGGCGGCGGTGCGTTGGGAGATCAGTGTGAGGATGACCTTTTGGCCAATCGAAGCCAAGGCGCGGGCGACGAATACGCCCATGATCACAAGCCCGACCCACAAGAGCGCATCTGCGTCGCCTTCGAGGAAGACATTGTCGAACATCGGCTGCATCATCCAGCTTAGTGCGCCGAGCATGGAGCCTTCGATGGACATAAAGACCAGGGCCACGAGCAGCAGACCAATGTGTTTGGACAGAAACTTTCGCCACAGCCATTTGATCAGATGTGGCTGAGGGTTCTCTGCCTCTGGTGTTGGCTCTGTTGTGGGGGCTGCTGGGTTTGGCGTGGTTTCTGGATCGGTCACGAGCGGTCTGGCGTCCTTTGTTACACGCCAGCGGCGCTGGGCGATGGTATGCGCAGATGGCGCATTCTTCAAACGGCTTTTCTGAGGGGTGGCAGATACGTCAGCTGCGGGCGTTTATCAAGAGAGGGGCAGTTAGCTGGGGATGCGTTTGATCCAGCGGTTGATGCCATAGGCAATGAAGAACACAGGGATCAGCCCCCATGCCATCCAGATCGCGCAGAAGATCCACAGGAGATTGCACAGGCCCATGATCAGGCATGTGTTCGTGAAATCCGGCGCGGGTTGGCGGTTGCGTTGCATGGTGGCTCCTTGCGCAGAGCATAGCGCAAGTGCGTGTTTTCGCCAAAATCAGCTTTTGGTGAGGGGTGCCCTTAGGTGTTTTTGAGCCCTACTCTCGCAACGCTGGCAGGCCGATGCCTGTGCTTTGGAAGCCGCCATCCACGGAAATGACTTGGCCTGACACGTAGCTTGCCTCGCCCGAGGCGAGGAAGGTGATCATCTGAGCGATTTCCTCTTCAGAGCCGTAGCGATTGAGCGGGATCGCATCGTGGTAGGCGTCGATGATGTCTTGGGAATGCACGGCCATGGCCAGTTTGGTGCGCACAGGGCCAGGGCAGACGCAGTTGGCGCGGATGCCGTATTCGCCAAGCTCTGCCGCCTGTTGTTGAGTGAGATGCATCACCGCTGCTTTTGAGGTGCCATAGGCCACGCGCAGGGTTGAAGCGCGCAGGCCCGAGATAGAAGCGATGTTCACAATCGCGCCTTTGGTTTCTTTCAATGCGGGGGTGGCCGCCTGAGAGCAGAGGAACACACCGTCCAGATTGGTTTCCATCACGCGTCGCCAGCGGGCGAAGCTGGTGTCTTCGATGGGGCCGAAATCTGCCACGCCTGCGTTGTTGATCAGCGCGTCGATGCGGCCGTGGTGTTTCAGGGTGTCGGCGATCATTTGATCCACTTGATCGGGGTCTGACACATCATAGGGCAGCGCAAGGCCAAGGCCTTCGGCGGCTTGGCTGAGTTCCTCGGTGTCTCGGTCCACCAGCACAACGCCGATGTCTTTGCTGGCCATCAAACGGGCGGTGGCCAGACCGATCCCGCGTGCGGCACCTGTGATGATTGCGATCTTTTGCGGCATGTGACGCCCTCCCTGCGTGTTCTGCGTTGAGGGGGAGTGTTATGCGGCGCGTGTTGGATAGCAAGAAAGATATGGCGTGAATTGTCGGGGGCGGTTTATCTTCGGCGGGATTGCAAGACACCGTTTTCGAGCCAGAAGTATTTGGTGTCATCCTGTGCGGTGCCTTGATCGTCCAGCACTTCGAATGTGTTTGGGTCAACATTGCGCATGACTTCGCCGGTGAAGCCAAAATAGACCACGACATCTTTGGTTTTGCCCCAAAAGGGGTTCAGCACCTCTAGCTCGCTTCCGTTTACTTTTTTGAAAACGGTCTTGCCTGAAGAGCCATACAAGTAGGTCTTATCTTTTGCGAATTCGGTATGATCGTTTTGGAGCAGGCATTCGAAACTTGCAGGGTCCGCGACTTTCCAAGCCTCGCCCCTTAGATAGACTCGGTTTTTGTCTTTCGCGAAGGCGTTGCTTAACAGGGCTATGCTGGTGGCATCGCCTTTCTTTTCAGGTTTGACCTGATGCGCATAGCCTTTGTTTGGACCAATGCGCGCGTTTGATTTCAAAGCATATAGGGTGACACGGTCGTGCACGAAGGCGCTGTCTTTGGTGGTTAAGATTTGCGGGTCAGAGGCATCTAGATCGGACAGGAAGAAACCATTGTACCAAATGCCCTTTGCGTCGCGCCCGAATGCGCCTTCTAAGGCTTCAAATGTGGCTGGGTCTGCGGCGATCTTTTTGCCGAGGCAATAGACGGATGCGCTGTCAGCGCCATAGGTTTTGTTGAGTTCTTTGAAGGTCGCTGGGTTTGCGTCTGGTAAGATGATGAAAGCTTCGTCGCGGTTAGGGCGCCAGAACTGGGGGCAGTCATTGGCGTTTTGTTTGAAACGGTAAAAGACGAAATCTTCGTTTGTGAAAAAATGTTCGGCCACAGGGCTGAGCTGTGTTTCAAAGCCTTCGGGCAGGGTCCACCAAGCTTTGACGTCTGGCTGTTCTTCTAGAAGCTGCGCTTTGAGATGCTGATGGGTGGGGTGGTGCGGATTGTCGTATTGAACGAAGTGACCGTTGAATTGGTAAAGGTGAAAGCGATCTGCGAAGAACGTGCTGCCTTTGGTGTCTGGGTCAAAGAAGTGAAGGCTGTCTGCCTCAAAGTCTGTCCAGATTTGAAACCCTTCGCTGGAGCGGCTGTTGACATAGACCGCGTTTTGATCAGCCGCAAAGATGTTGCTTTGCACGCGAAAACTTTGCGGGTGTGAGGATTTGATTTTTGTGCCTTGGATGAAAACTGTTTTGGCGTCTTTTGCGTAGCCTTCAGCGATATACTCAAAGCTGACCGCGTGTTTGGTGACAAAACGCGAGGTGATTTTGGAGCCGTATTGGTGGTAAAACCAGATGCCGTCCAGGTTTTTGAAATATATGCCATGCTTGTCATCAGAGAGGCATGCAAAGTCTTTGGCGGAAATGCCTTCGATCAAACGATCACAATAATAAAGGTCGTTGCCTGAGGGCCTAATACGGGCTGGCTCTGTCACTTAGAAACTTCCTCAGACATTTCATGGTCACTTTTAAATATTCTGAAGCGCTATGGGCAGCGCTTTGGCAAAGGCCTCTAAATCCTGCGGACGGCCGCAGCTGATACGGATGCAGCGGTTTTGGGGGGCCACGAAGGGCATGCGCACGAAAATCCCCTGATCGGCCAAGGCGCCGACCAAAGCCTTGGCGAATGTGCCGTCTTTGTGGGTGTCGATGGCGACGAAATTGGTGGCCGAGGGCAGGGCGGTCAAACTGTTGTCTTGCGCGATTTGGGCGATGGTTTGTTTGGCGGCCTCGATCTGCGCGCGCGTTTGCGCGAGCCAGTCTTGATCGTGCAATGCCGCAAGCGCGGCAGCGTGGCTGGCGCGGTTGCCTCCGAAATGCAGGCGGATTTTGTCGAAGTTCTTGATCAAATCGCGTGCGCCCATGGCGTATCCGGCGCGCGCGCCCGCAAGGCCGTAGCCTTTGGAAAAGGTGCGCATGCGGATCACTTTGGGATGCTCGATATCATATTGCGCTTCGGTGCCTGCGGGGGCGAGTTCGATATAGGCTTCATCAAGGATCAGCAGGCAATCGTCTGGGATGTCGGCCAGATGCTGGGTGATCGTGCTGCCCGCGTGATGCGTGCCCATCGGGTTGTCTGGATTGGCGATGTAGATCAGCTTGGCGTCGACCTCGCGCGCTTTGGCGATCAGGCTGGGCAGGTCTTCGTGATCCTCCACGTAAGGCACGGTGTGGATCGTGCCGCCATAGCCGGTGACGTGGTAGTTGAATGTGGGATAGGCCCCCGCCGAGGTGACAACAGCATCCCCTGCGCTAATCAACAAACGGATGAGATCGCCAAGCAAACCGTCGATACCTTCGCCGACGAGGATGTTCTCGCGGGCCACATTGTGAAAGGCCGCTAAGGCGCTGCGCAGCTCGTAGGCTTCGGGGTCCGCATACATCCAGACATCTTGCGCCGCCTGCGCCATGGCTTCGATGGCCTTTGGGCTGGGGCCAAAGATGTTCTCATTCGCGCCCAATCGTGCGGTGAAAGGCGTGCCGGTGGCGCGCTCGTGACGCTCTGGCCCGATGAAGGGGGATTCAGAGGAGAGGGATTGGATGTGGTCGGTATAGCGCGGTGTACTCATGCGCGGACTTTAGGCGTAGGGGCGGGGCTTGTGCAAGATATGTCGCCGCGTCGGAAAAACGTATCAAACTGAGGGTTTCCCGTAGTGGTTTTTCGCCAAAGCGGTGCTAGGTGTAAGGCATTGAATAAAAGTTGAATTGATATGTTGAAGAAACACCTGACCCCATGGCTTCTCTCTGGGGCCGTTGCCCTCGCGGCTGTGGGATATGCTGGGGTCTATACTTACTCGGAATTGGGCCAATACACGCGCGCGCAGACCGTTGATGGCTTTGGGCAGGTGTTTTTCTTTCCCGATCCTGATGCGCGCCAGATGAGCCTTCAGTTGATCTATCCTAAGGGGGAAATGGCGAACCCTTACGCGCAGGGCATTCCGCATTATGTGGAGCATCTGGTGGCGGATCAGATGTGGCCTGAGAAAAACAGCACGGATTTGCGCCACTCTAATGCTTGGACGAATAGTTTTGCCACGGGCTATTGGGGCGAGGTTGCGCCAAAGGATTTGCAATCGGGCCTTCAGACCTTGGCCAATACCGCCGCGCCGCTTGAAGTGGATGCGCAGTTTGCGCAGGAAGAGATTGGGATTGTTCTGAGTGAATATCGCACGCGTGGTGCGCACACGGAAATTGCTCAGATGTGGCAGGGCGTGACTGATCAGTTATACGAGGCCGGCCCCGCGGCGCGGTCGGTGATTGGCACTCCGGAAGAAATCGAAGCCTATACATTGGATATTGCCAAAACATGGCATGGGCAGAGCCATCATTTGGCGGATGCGAGCCTGTTGATCTATGGGCCTTTGTCTGCGCGCCAGATGGCGCAGGCGTTGGACGCGGTTGACTTGCCAGAAGGGCCAGCGGGCGCATGGGAGGGCATGAATTTCCTATCGGATTTCACGCCAGACCGGCTTGAACGAGGCGTTTGGCTGAATGGCGATGATCATCCCGACGTAATTTACCGCAAGCTGGTGCGGATCAGCGATTGCGCAGATACTTTGGCTTGTGAGGCGCGGCTGAATCTGCTGGAAAACCTGTTGGATTCTGCCACCAAAGGCGGTTTGGCCGGACCTTTGCGCTATGACGCCTTCATTGCGCGCAGCTTTGATTTTGATTTGGTTTTGCAAGGCATTGTGGATGGTGAAGGTATCGTTGAAATTCGATTTGATGCCGCAGCCGACAAGGACGTGTCGCAAAGCGCGTTGCTGAGCGCTTTTGAAGCGGCGTTGCAGACTGCCCTGACAAGCCCAATTCCGGATCAGAGCTTTGATCGCATCAAGGCGCGGCGTTTGGACGGTTGGGATGTCTCAGACTATGATGCCCTGAAAGAATACCGCCATGCCATTGGGCGGCTGCAAACGGGCTTGGCTCCGGTGCGTGAAAAAGCGCGGTATGCGGCCGATGAGGCGGTTGATTTGCCCGAGATAGAAGCCTTGGCCCGGCAATTGGCCGGCGACGGGCGCGTTGTGATCCGGAAGGTTCACTGATGAGGATTTGTATATGTATTTGAGAGAGTTCCTATTGTGATGAAACCTTATCTTTTTGGCTTTGCCCTTTTGGCCTTGGCCGCGTGTAAGCCTGATCCTGAAAAGGTGGTCAGCATGGAAATCAGCGCGGGCGGCTATGAATTTGCCCATTTGCCGGTGTTTGAAAAAGACGTCACGGATATCACCGTGAATATCGTCTGGCAGAGCGATTATGCCTTTCAGGACGGGGTGAACCCCTTTGTGCCCTATGTGGCGACCGAGGCAATCCTAAGCGAAGGCACCAGCACCTTAACGCCGCAAGAGGTGATGGAATCCTTTAACGACAAGAATGCCCGTGGCCGTGTGTACGCGCAGGCGGATCATGTGGTTGGCGAGCTGATCTTTCCGTATGAGCATACAGAGTTCGTTGTGGATGTGGCGTCGGACGTGTTGACCACGCCGACCTATTCGCAGAACTGGCTGGATCGCGTGTCTGGTAACTTGGCTGACAATAAAGCGGCGGCTTTGAGCACCGAAGACCACAAGATGTGGGACGCCGCGCGTATGGCCATTTTAGGCGATACGCCTTTGTACAACTCGCTGACCTTGCCGGATGCAGCGGCGGCTAATGATGTCACCCGCGAAGAGGTTCTGGCCTGGCACAAGGCGGTGTTTACGAAGGCGCCAGAGGCGATTTCCGTGGTGGGACGTATCACGGCAGAAGACGCGGGGGCTGTGATTGATCAGCTGCTGGGCGGTTTGCCAGAGGGGCAATTGCAAGAGGTCACGCGCCCTGTGGGGAACTACGCGGCTGCGCAGATTTTTGTGGAAGATCCAAGCGCGCAAAAGACCATGTTTGGCATGATTGGCGTGCTGCCATCCACGCGCGATGGGGCGGATCACATTGATCTGATGGCATTGCAAGCGCTGGGCCGCGCGGAAGGGCCGATGTTTAACGCGGTGCGTGATGAATTGCGCGCCAGCTATGGGGTGAGGGTTGGCCTGTACAACTATGATCGCGCCAACCACCTCCTGTTTATCTCGGCCGAGGTGGATAACGAGAAACTGGCGGACGCCATTACAGTGGCGCAAGACACTTATGCTGGCTTCATTGGGGGCGAGGGGCTGAGTGGCTATGAGCCGGTGCAGGACAGTCTGGTGGCTCGCGTCAGAGAACGTACGGACTATGTAGACGTGGCGGCGCAATCCATGGCGCAGCTGATGTTGGACGGGCATGAGCCTGCGGGGGTGCAATCACTGGCGGATAAGTTTGCAGCGATCACCAAAGGCAGCATGCTCGCGCGCATGTCAGAGGCTTTCCCATCGCCAGACAATATGGTGGTTGTGGCCATCGGCCCGGATGCCAGCGCATGGCCAGAGGCTTGCGTGGTGAAAACCCCCGCCGATGTGGCGCAGTGCCCGCGTGGGTTAAACCACTAACCGTTTGCTAGAAACGCGAAAGGCCCGCCAGAGTGGCGGGCCTTTTTGTTTGTGCTGTGCTGAAACCTTAAGAGATTTCAGACACGCGCGCGAGGGCGGCTTTGAGTTTGCCTTCTTCCTCTTCGCGGGCGGCGAGGTTTGCTTTGGCTTCCACAACCACCTCTTCCGGCGCGGAGGCGACGAATTTCGGGTTGTTCAAACGACCGCGCAGGCCGCCCAGCTCTTTGGCCAGCTTGCCCAGTGATTTTTCAAGGCGTGCCTTTTCGGCATCCGCATCAATCACGCCTGCCAGAGGCAAGCCGAAGGTTGCGCCATCCACAGCCACAGTTGCGCAGCCTTTCGGGAATTCCTCTACCTTTTCAAGGCTTTCTACGCGGGCCAGTTTGAAGATCAGGCTTTCGTTGGCTTTGAAGGCCGCATCGTTCACATCGGTGATTTGCGTCACAACCATTGGGATTTTGGCCCCCGCAGGCACGTTCATCTGCGCACGGGTGGAGCGGACAGCTTCGATGGTCTGGATCACCCAGTTCATCTCGCGGTCTGCGTCTGCGTTCACCAATTCTGCACCGTAGGTTGGCCATGCTTCATGCGCCAAGAACCCGTCGCGGGTGGCGGTTTGGCCCCACAGTTCTTCGGTGATGAATGGCATGATTGGGTGCAGCATGATCATGCATTGATCCAGCACCCAGCCCATGGTCGCGCGGGTTTCGGCTTTGACCGCTTCGTCTTCAGAAGACAGCAGAGGTTTCGCAAATTCCACGTACCAATCGCAGACCTTGCCCCATGTGAAGGCATAGAGACCGTTGGCCGCATCGTTAAAGCGGAAGCTGTCGAGCGCTTCGTCAACGGAGGCGCGGGCCTTGGCGGTTTCGCCGATGATCCATTGGTTCACGGTGGCAGTGGCTTGCGGCACCTCACGCGAAGGCGCGCCGTTTGCGTAGACTTCGTTCATCTCGGCAAAGCGGACGGCGTTCCAGATTTTGGTGCCGAAGTTGCGGTAGCCTTCGATGCGTTTCATATCCAGTTTCAACACGCCACCCAGCGCTGCCATCGCGGCAGAGCTGAAGCGCAGCGCGTCGGCGCCGTATTCGTCGATGATGTCCAGCGGGTCCATGACGTTGCCGGTGGATTTGGACATCTTCTTGCCCTTGGCGTCGCGGACGAGGCCGTGCAGGTAGATCGTGTCGAACGGGATATCGTCTACAACAGCCAGCTGCATCATCATCATGCGAGCCACCCAGAAGAAGATGATATCTTGGCCGGTGATCAGCGTAGAGGTTGGGAAATACTTCTGCATTTCCGCAGTGTCTTCAGGCCAGCCGAGGGTGCCGATTGGCCAGAGGCCGGAAGAGAACCATGTGTCTAGAACGTCTGGGTCGCGTGTTAGCTCAACGCCTTCGCCGGCTTGTGCCTGTGCTTCGGCTTCTGTTGGCGCGCAATACTGGTTGCCATCAGCATCAAACCAAACTGGAATCTGGTGCCCCCACCAGAGCTGGCGCGAGATGCACCATGGCTCGATGTTTTCCAGCCAGTTGTAGTAAACCTTTTCGCCGCTTTCCGGCAGGATTTTCACTTTGCCGCTGCGAACCGCATCGAGCGCAGGCCCAACGATCTTGTCAGTTTCCACGAACCATTGGTCCGTCAGCATCGGCTCGATCACCACCTTAGAGCGGTCACCAAACGGCTGCATGATCGGCTTGTTTTCAACGTAAGGCACGATCTGGGTCACTTCAGACTCGTTGCCCTCTTCGTCTTTCACCGTTTTGGTTTCAGACACCATGACCGCAAGGCCTTCGTCGGTGATTTGCTGAACCACCAGTTTACGCGCCTCAAAACGATCCAGACCGCGCAGATCATCTGGGATCAGGTTGATCGCGTCGACTTCGTTTTCGGTGAAGCTTGCGCCATTGGCATGGGCTTGCGCTTTGGCCGCTTCTTCGCTGTATGGCGCGCCATCGGCCCGCATTGCGCCTTTGGTGTCCATCAGGCGGTACATCGGGATGCCACCGCGCTTGGCGACTTGATAGTCGTTAAAGTCATGCGCGCCGGTGATTTTCACCGCACCAGAGCCGAAGTCTTTGTCTGGGTATTCATCGGTGATGATCGGGATCAGGCGGCGGTGCTCTTTCGGGCCAACCGGAATTTCCACCAGCTTGCCGACGATCGGCGCATAGCGTTCATCAGATGGGTGAACCGCAACCGCACCATCGCCCAGCATGGTTTCTGGGCGGGTTGTGGCGATGGAGATGTAATCACGCTCTTCTTCCAGCGTGATGTTCCCGTCTTCGTCTTTTTCCACATAGGTATAGGTGGCACCGCCCGCGAGCGGGTATTTGAAGTGCCACATGTGGCCCGGGTTCTCGATGTTCTCAACTTCAAGATCGGAGATCGCGGTTTCAAAATGTGGGTCCCAGTTCACGAGGCGTTTGCCGCGATAGATGAGGCCTTTGTTGTACATTTCCACAAAGACTTTGATGACCGCATCATGGAAGTTGCCGCCTGCTTCATCCGCTGGGGCGCCCGGCGCGCCGGACATGGTGAAGGCGGTGCGGTCAAAGTCACAGGATGCGCCAAGGCGCTTGAGCTGGTTGATGATGGTGCCGCCGGATTGGGCTTTCCAATCCCAAACCTTTTCAAGGAATTTCTCACGGCCCAGATCGCGACGACCCGGTTCACCGTTTTCGGCCAGTTTACGCTCGACAACCATTTGGGTCGCGATGCCCGCGTGGTCGGTGCCTGGCTGCCAGAGCGTGTCAAAGCCCTGCATCCGCTTCCAGCGCATCAGGATATCTTGCAGCGTGTTGTTGAACGCATGGCCAATGTGCAAAACGCCGGTGACGTTTGGCGGCGGGATCATGATGCAATAGCTAGAGGCGCCCGGTTTTGCGTTTGCGCCTGCGGTAAAGCAGCCGGCTTTTTCCCAAGCGTCAAAGAGACGGCTTTCGGCCTCGGCTGCGTTAAATGTCTTTTCCATCGCCATGTGCGTGTTCCTGCGTGCGGTCGTTATGATGCGTTGCAGCGAGGTTTAGCGAAAGGGAGCAGGAAGGGGAAGCGGTTGTTGCGCTTGATTTGTTGGGTTTTGGGGATCAGGCCGCGCGGTTTGCGTGGGCGGAGGGGGCAGGATGCCTCCGGCGGAGGTATTTGGGCCAAGAAGAAGCCGCGTGGATGGCGGGTTAGCTGCGGCGGATTTGAAAGCCGATGCGGGATTGTTCAAAGCCGGCGGCTTTGTAGAAATCGTGCAGCTTTGGGTTTTGAGAGCCCGTGCTGAGCATGACCTTATAGCAGCCGGAGTCCCACGCCAGATCGCAGGCTTTGTGCAGGGTGGCGGTGCCATAGCCTTGGCCACGATGATCGGTGTGGGTGACCACGTTTTCAATCAGCGCATAGGGCGTGCCTTGGCGCGAGAGATTGGGGATGATGATCAGCGTGCAACTGGACACGAGCGTGTTTTGAAGCGTGCTGATCAGTATGCCGCTGCCGGTGTAGGCGGCTAGTTTGGCGAGGTTGTCTTTGGCCAGCGCATCGTCATAGGGCGGGTTGCCTTTCGCCAGATGCGCATAAAGCGCAACGATGGCGGGCGTGTCCTCTGCGGTGGCGAAGCGATGGGTCAGGGGCATGAGGTTAGATGATCGGTATCAGTGGCACGCCGCAGGCGGTCAGAGTTGTTAGGATGGCGATCAGGGCAAAGGTGCGTTTCATAAATTTTCGCTTTTTGGCAATGGTTTAAATCAGCTTTGTCTCAGCGGTTTACGCAAAGACGGTGCATATGTCTTTAAGCGGTTTTTTGATTTTCGCAACCGCTGGGATGGTGGCTGTTTCAGCGGCTTTGCCCACCGTGAGGATCATGATCGGCTTTTCAGAGGCCGGGCGATCCAGCAGATCGTTCAGGAATTTCATGGGGTTTGGTGTGTGGGTCAGCATGGATAGACCTGCATGATGCAGCGCTGAGATCAGCATGCCTGTGGCAATGCCAACGCTTTCCGCCACGTAGTAATTCTTGTAGCGGGTACCGTCGTCAAATTCGCCATAACGCTGGGCGAAGATCACGATCAGCCAAGGGGCGTCGGTGAGATGCGGTTTTTGGTCATTGGTGCCAATGGGCTCGAGCGCTTTGATCCATTCATCGCTGGCCGCCCCGTTGTAGAATTTGCGCTCTTCCTCTTCAGCGGCGTCGCGGATTTGCGATTTTATGTCGGGGTTAGAGATCGCCACAAACTGCCAAGGTTGATGATTGGCGCCGCTTGGGGCGAGACCTGCGGTTGCGATGCAGCGTTCAATGACCTCGCGCGGCACCGGATCGGTGGCGAAATCGCGCACGCTGTGGCGGGTTTTCATCGCTGAGTGAAAGGCATCTGCCGCCGCCTGCATCGCTATGTCGTCTTTCGCGATCCGATCCGGCAGGGGAATAGGCTCAAAACTCAGGTTGTCTTTGCTGAACAT
Source organism: uncultured Paracoccaceae bacterium (assembly GCA_947499725.1). Classification (GTDB taxonomy): domain Bacteria; phylum Pseudomonadota; class Alphaproteobacteria; order Rhodobacterales; family Rhodobacteraceae; genus Cognatishimia. The sequence continues at coordinate 352,854 of CANMPK010000004.1, forward strand.
AGGCGCCTCGTGTTTGCGGTTTGGCAAAAGGCTAGCGTGTTTGTGTGCTTACGCAAAGAGGGAGAAAAGTGGCGGGCCCGCAAACGCAGCCGTGGGGTTATCTCATTCCCGAGGACCTGTATGTACAGGTGGGCGCCAGGTAAGAGGACCAGGATCCAAACAGAGCCAGCTCCCTCGGAATTGCTTAAGGCCACCGGAATGCAACCGTATCACGAGAAGGGCAGCACCCGCCAAGGCCTTAGGTAAGGGCAATGGCGGGGCAGGGCAAGGGCTGCGCCGTTGATTGTGCGCGATCAGTGGGTTTGCGGTGTTGGGGTTTCGCCTGCCAAATGAGCCTTTAGGCTGCTTTCAAAATACAGCTCCCAGCCGCGCGTGCAGACATCGAGGCACTCTAGATTTTCGTTCAGCCCCTTGTGGTGCAGAGTGATATCCGTGCCTGTGTCTGTGTCCTGAAGGGTCCAGATCAGGCTGGTGCCTGTCCATTCCGTATCGTCAGCCACATCTTCGATAATCATTTTGGCATCGGTCACATGCCAATGCAGAGGGTTTTCTGCATCATAGGCACAGGTCACATGGCTGTTGTTAAAGCGGATGGTAAAGCCAGTGTCGGTGGTTTTAACGCGATCAGACCACCACATGTGCAGCTCGTCACGCAAAGCGGTTTTGATCTGATCGGGTGTGGCGTTTGTGTGGATCGTGGCTTTGTAATCGTTCAAGGCCGCCGCGCCATAGAGCGCGTTCAGATAGCCATGCCAGCCATGATCCAGCGCGCGCAGCAATCCAAGCGCTTCGCCAGATTGCGGCAGGCCCGAATGTTTCAGCGTCAGTTGCGTGCCGCCATCATGGTCGGCCAGATGCCATTCCACATGTGACGTATGACCGCCCATGGCTGTCACTGTGAAGTCCCACGCCATGAAATCGGTCGGGCGCATTTCGGTGACTTTTCCGCCGCAGAGCACCTCGCCCGTGTCGCATTCGGCCAGATCAAACGCAGCGCCTTGGGTCAGGTCTTTGTTTGGGCGGTTGAACCATGTGGCCACAAGCTCGGCTTTGGTGAGAAAGGCCCAGACGCGGTCTTTGGGCGCGGCGAAATACATGGTTTTTTGGATAATGGCTTCAGTCATGGCTTTGGCTTTCGTCAGTATGAGGGAGATCGCTTTCCACGGCGGCTTTCAGGCCCGCGAGCTTGTCGTCCCAGAAGGTTTCGAAGTAACGCAGCCAATCCACAGCGGGGCGGATGGCATTGGGGTTCAGCGCATTGATCGCCTCGCGCCCCTGTTTGGTGACGCTGATCAACTGACCCTCTTGCAGGATCGTGAGGTGTTTTTTCACCGCGCCGCGGGTCATGTCGAAATTCTCTGCGACCTCGGCGATGGTCAGCTCTTGATCGGCGAGCATCATCAGGATGTCGCGCCGCGTGGGGTCCGCCAAGGCACGGAAGGTGGGTTGGAGATCGAAGCTCATCTGCTGAGATCCTTATGTGATACCAATTGGTGTTATATAAACGACACCAAATGGTATCATGTCAAGTGATGCAAATCCGGCCTTGCAATTTGTTCACGTATTGTTCATGCTTTTGATATGACCCAAGCAAGCGATGCAGATCTACAACCCGGACAGCTTTTGGCACGTGGCGTGGCGCGCCACATGCGCAGCCATGGATTTGTTTCCATTGAGGAATTCGTACCAGAACGTGGCAAGCGCGTCGATGTAATGGCGCTGGGCCCGAAGGGTGAGATCTGGGTGATTGAATGTAAATCCAGCCGTGCGGATTTTCAATCCGATCACAAGTGGGAAGGCTATTTGGAATGGTGTGATCGCTACTTTTGGGCGGTGGATACCCAATTCCCGACCGAGCTTTTGCCCGATGGCACCGGCCTGATCATTGCCGATTCTTATGATGCAGAGATCATCCGCATGGGACCAGAAGACAAGCTGGCCCCCGCGCGGCGTAAGAAGATCATTCAGAAGTTTGCAATGGATGCGGCGCGGCGGTTGCAGCGCTATCGCGATCCCAAGCTGGCGCCTTTGCCAGACGACAGCTAAGGGCGTTTACTTGGCCATCTGCTGCGCCGTTTGCGCGGCGGCCATGATCTCTTCGGCGATCTCTTCCGCTTCTTCCGGAGAGAAATCCATCGGGATTTCCATGCCACCCGCTTCGATGAAAATGCGCACAAAGCCCTGATCGGTCGGCCCGATTTGCAGGTTCGCTTCGACGTCGCGCTCTGTATTAATGCCCATTTTGTCTCTCCTTGCTTGCCATGGGCCTAACGGGATATAGTGAATTTGGCAAGATAGGCCGCGTGTTTGTAAGGCCAGAGATATGTGCGGATAAAATCACAAGATTTCCGGATTTTCTCGCTTGCATTTGCTCACGTTGAAATCTATATCGCCCCAACGTGCCGCCTTAGCTCAGTAGGTTAGAGCGCCTGATTGTGGATCAGGAGGTCCCCCGTTCGAGCCGGGGAGGTGGTACCACTTCTCTCTTTTCAGTAAAAAATCGCAGAGTGCCGCAATCGGCTTGGCTTTTGCTTGGCCTGTATCTCTTTGCGATGTCAGCAATGTTTGCGCTATCATCTCTGATGGGATAGGACAGGCTCACAGCCATTCATCATCAGCAGGAGCACACCATGTCAGCGCGGATTATCATTGTTATGGGCGTGTCTGGTGTGGGCAAAACCTCGATCGCGCAGGGCTTGGCGGATCATCTGGGTGGCCAGTATGTTGAAGCGGATGATTATCACCCCCCTGAAAACGTCGAGGCGATGCGCAATGGCATCCCTTTGAACGACGACATGCGCCGCCCGTGGCTTTTGACGCTGGGCAAAGAGATGTCCGATATGGGTGCAGCCCAGCCAGATCAGCCGCTGATCGCCACATGTTCTGCGCTGAAAGCCGCGTATCGCGAAATTCTACGCACCCATTTGCCAGAAGCGGTATTCGTTTATCTGCATGGGGAACGTGATCTGATCGCCAAACGCATGGCCGCACGCGAGAATCATTATATGCCGCTGTCGCTGCTGGACAGTCAGCTAGACACGCTGGAAGTGCCACAAGCCCCAGAAAACTTTGTAAAAGTCGATGTGACCGGCACAATCGAAGAGATCATTCAGGACGCGCTCAAAGCGCTGGCTTGATCTCTATTCGATGACAACAGTTTGCTGCAAAGCCCCCGTGATGGCATCAAAGATCAGGATCTGATTGTCCTCGGTGACCACCGCATACCAGCCATCGCCCTGCGTATAAGCCGTGGCTTTTGTGCCATCCGGCAGCTCGATCACGCGGGGCACATCGGGGCCATCATCAATCAAACGGGTGACAAGCAGGCCAACGACCACTAAAAGCCCGCCAATCATGACAACTGTCAGCACCGTAATCAGGCGGCGTAGAAACTTTAGATTGCCCGGTTCAACCGGTTCAGGAGCGTTATCCATGTCCACTGCGCGCATCACCTTTCAGATTGCGGAAAATCCGCCTGCACGTCTTGATAAGGCCTTGGCGCGCGATGTGCCAGCAGAAGCGTCTCTGTCGCGCACACGTCTGGCCAAACTGCTCGACAGCGGCTGCGTTCTGATCAACGGGGCCGAGGTGCGCGACCCTAAGGCGAAAGTGGCTGAAGGCGCGGAGGTTGAGATCACGGTGCCCGTGGCCGATGAAAGCCACATTGGCCCAGAAGACATTCCGCTGAATGTTGTCTTTGAAGATGACGATCTGATTGTGATCAACAAACCAACGGGCATGGTGGTCCACCCAGCCCCTGGCACGCCCAATGGCACTTTGGTGAATGCGCTGCTGCATCATTGCGGCGATACCCTGTCTGGGGTGGGCGGCGCAAAACGCCCGGGCATTGTGCACCGTATCGATAAAGAAACATCGGGCCTTTTGGTGGTGGCCAAATCGGATCGTGCGCATCATGGACTGGCTGCGCAGTTCGAAAAACACACGGTCGAGCGGTACTACAACGCCGTGGTCTACGGCGCGCCGGATGCGCATGATCCGCGCCTGCGCGGCGTGCGCGGAGTTAGCTTTGAAAGTGGCAATATCATGCGGATCACCACGCAGCTGGCCCGCCATAAAACCGACCGTCAGCGCCAAGCGGTGCTGTTTGAAGGTGGCCGCCACGCGGTCACGCGCTCTCGCATTGTGGAAAGCTTCGGCAATCCAGAAGCGGCCTCATTAGTGGAATGCTGGCTGGAAACCGGCCGCACGCACCAAATCCGCGTGCATCTGACCCATGCGGGCCACAGCCTGATTGGCGATCCGACCTACGGTGGCCGCCGCAAACTATCCGAAAAAGCCCTGAGCGTACGCGGCGTACAAGCCGCCCGCGATTTCAAACGCCAAGCACTGCACGCGGCGGTTCTGGGGTTCGAACATCCGGTGAGCAAAGAGATGATGCGCTTTGAAGCCCCCATCCCTGAAGATATGCAAAAGCTGATCAACGCGCTGCGTATTACGGGGTAGATCGCTGATGCGCGAAACAAAGCAGCAGTACGTGTAATTTTATCGATTGGGCGCTTTCAAGAGCAGCCTATAACCACGGTCTTCAAAGGAGAACCGCCGCAGCTTCCCGCAGGGTAGCGCGCGCGGTTTGGCGCATGTGTTTCTCCTTGGAGACTTCTAGGCCCCAATCTCCCATATACTTCAATGCTGCAGAAGAAACGTAAGCAAGCCAAAGCGCGAATCTGTCCGGGTCAACCTTGCGATGTTTGGCATATGCTTTCTCAAAGAGATCCTTTGCCTCCTTACCGTGGATGTATCTCAACTCAAGAGCCGCACAGGCAACGTCAGAAAGGGGATCGCCGATAGCGGCATCTTCCCAATCGAGGATTGCAACAATCCGCTCCTCTGACCAGATTAGATTTGAGGGCCAAAAGTCTCCATGCAGGACCACATCTTTGCCAGAAAATTGTAAACTCTTCGTCCTTTCAAGATAGCCTCGGAAGTCATTCCATTCTGGGTCTGTCGGCAAAAACTCAAGAAGCTCGGGGATAGGATCGGTCCGTCGTGGCAAAGTAGGCATGATATCTACTGGCACTTCGTGCACTGAGTTAAGTGCCTCAGCCATGGTCTCGATGCTTGCATTGCATATGGGGAGAGACAAGCCAGAGTCCCCCTCGACAAACGCGATGATTAGATAGGGGTTCTCTAGCAGCGAACAACTTGCATCTAAGCTGAGCGGCTCGGGTACACAAATCCCTGCCCGAGAAAGGGCTTTAAGGATGCGGAACTCAAGCTCTGCAGCGTGACCGTAATGGGAGGCGCCGTGAATGCGCAGCACCACGTGTTCCTTACTGCCATTGGGCTGTAAAAGCACAAGGTGATAGACTTCAGCTGAAACGCCACCTTCCATCCGCTCGATAGAGTCCAGCGCTGCACCTCTGGCATATTGTTCAACGGCGCGATGTAAGTTCTCATCCTCTAAAGTTAACAATCCAGCGGCCTTTCAAAGTAAACGCGATCCTTCGTGCATCATAGGCATCGCGCACTTTGGGCTCAATCCAACCCTTCGCTGAGGCGCAGGCCAGATCCTCACCCTCACCGCGCCAAAGCGGGTGTTTTCACCAAATCCAGCAATCCATTCAAATGATCAATCTGATGATCCGGCCCCAAGGCCGCCAGTTGCGCGAAGTTGTGGAAACGTTCATTGCTGGCCGGCGCAAAAAAGCACGTCTGGCAGCCCAAGGCCTGACCCGCCTGAATATCTACCAAAGAATCGCCAATGATCAGCGTTTCCTCAGCCGCGTGCTCTTGTCGGCGCAGGGTTTCTTCGAAAGGTGTCGTGGAAGGCTTGTGCCCAAACCCGTCATCCCCCGCGATGATCGACCCAAAGGCCGCGCCCAATCGGTGGGCGTTCAAGCCCTTTTCCAACACATACCGGCTGCTGGAACTGACCAAAGACACGGTGCAGCCCGCCTCGGCCACCTGCGTGGCGATGGCGCCTGCGCCTGCATACAGCGTGGATTTATGAGCGTTGTTTTGCACATAGCCAAAGGCTTGCTCGGCAATGGGGGGGAAGTTCAAATGCGGATGGCGCGCTGGGATCGTATCGTGGTTGGTAAAGAATTCTGAAACAATTTCCTTGGCAGTGTAATAATGCCCACGGGCCTCAAAAGCGTCTTGATAGGCGATCAACCACAGATCCAGCGTCTGCACCAAAGTGCCATCCCAATCGAAAATAACGTGACGGATCGCCATAATGCCCTCAATATTGCTCAAATACCCTCTTTTTGTTCACATTTAGTTCCGTTTTTGTCAAGGTTTTTCCGTCTGTGTTTTTTCGCGTAAGTCTTATGCGTTTATGCATAGTGAATTTGGTTTTCAGCCTCCCATATTGGTGTCACAGTATACAAGAACCTGTGAGAACACTGGCCTGTGACTGGCGTGTGACCCATCTAGGTTTCACACTGAATTAAGAATTTTGTGGCATGCGCCTTGAAAGGGCAGAGTGCCGCGCCCATATCAATGTTAAGCGAATAAACATTGCCCGAACAAACGAAGGGGGACACGACATGAGTAACTATAAAAACCTTCCAGCCCCAACACCTGAGGGCGGGCTGAACCGTTATATGCAGGAAATCCGCAAGTTCCCTTTGCTGGAGCCTGAAGAAGAATACATGCTGGCCAAAGCCTGGGTCGAAAAAGAAGACACAGCGTCAGCGCACCGCATGGTAACCTCTCACCTGCGCCTGGCGGCGAAAATCGCGATGGGCTATCGCGGCTATGGCCTGCCACAGGCCGAGGTGATCTCTGAGGCCAATGTGGGCTTGATGCAGGCTGTGAAACGTTTTGACCCTGAAAAGGGCTTCCGTCTGGCGACCTACGCCATGTGGTGGATCCGCGCGAGCATTCAGGAATACATCCTGCGCAGCTGGTCGCTGGTGAAACTGGGCACAACCTCGGCGCAGAAGAAACTGTTCTTCAACCTGCGCAAGGCAAAGGCGCGTATTGGCGCGCTGGAAGAGGGTGATCTGCGTCCTGAAAACGTGGCCCAGATTGCGCATGACCTTGGTGTGACCGAAGCAGAAGTGATCAGCATGAACCGCCGTATGTCCGGTGGCGATGCCTCGCTGAACGCGACGGTTGGCTCTGAAGGCGAAGGCACGATGCAATGGCAGGACTGGCTGGAAGACGAAGACGCTGACCAAGCCGGTGACTACGAAGCCAAAGACGAGCTGGAAGCGCGCCGTGAATTGCTGGCCGACGCCATGGATGTTCTGAACGATCGCGAGAAAGACATCCTTGTGCAGCGTCGTCTGCAAGACAAGGTGGTCACGCTGGAAGAGTTGAGCGGCCAATATGACGTCAGCCGTGAACGTATTCGCCAGATCGAGGTGCGTGCCTTTGAAAAGTTGCAACTGCGCATGCGCACGCTGGCCGAAGAAAAAGGCATGCTGACCTCAGCATAAGCTGTCCCAAGCCTTCTCCCCAAGAGGCTTACCCCCAAGACCCGACGCATCCCCCTCGCGTCGGGTCTTTTTTGTTTGTTGGGTGAGGTGGCGGAAGCCTTAGTTTTTGCTTTTGAAACGTCTGCCACTTTATGAAATGGTTCGTTGGTACAGCGCGCAGCGAATGAGGGCTTTGAGCCTAAAATAACTGATGCTGCGCGGTTACTAATTTTCGCAAACAGCACTATCCGACGTCCTTGTCCATAGAGTGCTGGCATTGTCTTTTGTATAAATCTGAACGCTTATTCTCACTCCCTGATCTGCCTCAAAAACAGATTGCACACCATGTCTTTCAAATTTGCTGTGCGGAGACAGAATGAATACTTCTGTGCTTGGCTCACCATACTTCAATCCGAGCTCCGAGACAGTTTCCACAAAGGCGTGCAGATCACCATCTCGATTTTGATCAACACTGGTAAGCGATTGATCGCAAAAGTATAATGTGAGGCCCAAAGCGTCAATCGACCAAGCATCTGTACTAAAGGACGTTTGCTCCAAATCCCAACCGTTTGATTGGGCGGCCATCCTTACTTCGGCGAGTGTTGTTCCAAATGAAAGACCGCCGGGCAGATCAAGGGCTCCCGAAAAAGCTGGAGAAAGCACACCGACTATAAAGCAAGTGGAAAGAGAAATAGTCTTGCAAGAAAACATACACCGGCCTCGTCAAATTTCATCCAAGGAGTAGGTGCACCGCTCATTTAGGTCAACGGCTGCTTTGTCCGCACAGCAGCCCTACATCGATGGCACCTAAGCCGCCATCGACTCCGTCGCGAAACAGGCGCGCAGGTGTTCTGCCGTCGCCAAAGCCGCGTCTTGCAGATTGTCCTGCGTGACCAAGACCAACTCATAAGCGCAAAGCGGGGGCAGGCCGGCGAGCTCTGTCACATCAATCATATCTTCACTCAGGGCAGACCGCGGGATCGGGGCCACGGCCAAATCGGCTTTCACAGCCGCGGTTTGCCCGCTCAGGTGCCCGGATTCCAAGGCGATCCGAAAGGGCCGCCCCTGCGCCTTTAACCCTTCCAAGCCAGCAATCCGCCATGGGCAGCTTTTGTCCCAAACGGTCACGGGGATCGGGTCGAGCTCGTGAGCAATCCCGCCGATCGAGCCCGCCCAGACCAAACGCTCGCGCAGCATCACTTCGCCTGGGCGTTCTTTCTTTTGGGCATCCAGTCGCGCCACAAGGGCCAAATCGAGCTTACCCTTGGCCAAATGCTCCAACATGTTTTCCGATTCCGTCACCACCGCATTCAGCACCACCCCCGGATGGGTGCGATCCAGACGGCGCAGAATGTCGGGCAGAAAGCGCTCGGCCACATCATCATGAATGCCAAGCCGCACCTCGCCCTGCACATCATTGGGGTGAAACTCGGCCATGAAATCCAGATCCATCGCCAGCATCCGTCGCGCATGGGCCAGCACAATGGCGCCCTCATCTGTCAGAGCCACTGTGCGGCTGTCGCGCAGAAACAGGGGGTGGCCCACCGCATCCTCCATCTTTTTCACCTGCATCGACACAGCCGAGGGCGTGCGCAGCACCGCCTTGGCGGCGGACGAAAAGTTACCGGTTTCAGCGATGGCCACAAAGGTGCGCAGAAGATCAAGGTCAAGCGATTGCATGTCTATCTTTCAATTTATCTGACAATAGATGTGAGTATTATTCGATTTTCTAACAGATAAAACAAGCGTAGATTGATCTTACAGCGGCTGCGCGATTCCCTAAAAAGCGTGGTCGCACCTTCTTACATCTTGTTTTCAGGAGGGGATGCCATGGCGTATTCCACCACACAGCTCGCCCGTTCTGCGGGACGTTTCTTCGGGGTTTCTTCACGCCCTCAGTCAGAAGACTTGCAAGATTTGCCAGACTATGTGCTGGACGATATCGGCCTGATCCATCGCGATCTGCCGGCCAATTTGCGTGCCCCTTTGGATGCGCAAACGCGGACAAAAAACCAGCTAAATGCTGCGAAAAGCGCTTGGTTTTAATGGGTTAAGTCAGTTGGCGTCGTAAAGTGCGAGGATGGCTTTGGTGACATCGGCGCGCATTGGGTTGCCTTCCATCAGCACCTCGTGCTCGCCTTTGTCGACCATCATCAGCTCACCCTTTGGCCAACGGGCCATGGTGCGCGTGATGGCAGAGGGGCTGACAATGGCCTCATCGGTTCCCAGCGCCACAAGGCACGGCACATCGGGTGCAGGCTGCTTGGCCATATCCGCACATTCATGCAACGCTTTTAGCAACCAACGCAGGGTCGGCCCACCAATGCAAAGCTGCGGCTGTTTGCGCGCCTGAACTTGCAGGCGCTCATACATGGCGCGGGTCTTGGTCAGCGCATTATCTTCAAATGCGGTCTTTAACACATAGGTTTCTGCGCCAGTGCCGGGCGCATAGCGATGCCCTTGGCCCAGCCAGATCGCCGCATTGCACACCACATGGGCCACGATACGAAGATACCAAGGCAGGCCAATATTCCACATCGGTCCGGTAAAGGCGGCAGATTGCACATCCAGCCCATTCATCAAGGCGCGCAATCCAATGCAGCCGCCCATAGAATGGGCCAACAAATGCAATGGGCCAGAAACGGCTAAAGCGGGCAGGGCCGCCATAAAGGCATCCACATCTAATTGATAATCGGCGAAATCCGCGACATGTCCGGCGTCTTTATCCGCCACCAAGCGATCCGCCTCGCCTTGGCCGCGCCAATCGATCGACACCGTTGCATAGCCCGCCTTGGCGAGATCTGCCGCGTTGATCGCGTATTTCTCAACGTATTCTGTACGCCCGGGAAACAGTAAAACAGTGCCCTTGGCCCCCTCTAAGGGCCAATGGGCGATACGCAAACGCACCCCATCTGCTGCGGTGATCCAATAGGCTTGCCCAACAGGCTCGCCATCAATCTCTGCGTAAAACGGGGCGCTGTCTAAAGTCATTAGGCCAGAGCTTGCCCCAGCTTCATGGCCATACCCATGTCACCGTCCACGGAAAGTTTGCCACCCATAAAGGCCGCAGTTGCGTTGGTGTCGCCTTCCAGAATGGATTGGAACGTGCCCGCATCTGCGGTCAGCGTCACGTCTGCCTCATCGTCGCCAGCGCGGACGCCGTCAGAATCGATGATCAACGCGCCTTCGCCCTCGATCACAAATTTCGCTGTACCGTCAAAGGACGCATCGCCCAATTTCTCACCCAATGCGGCGACGGCCGCGGTCACAATATCGCTCATGTTGCAAACTTCCTCTGATTTGCGGCGTGCTGGGCTAGTAAATCCAGATACGCAGGTTACATTCAAGAGTGTTATGAGCATGTTCCGAAATATTCTCAAACCTATCGTCGCGGCAGCCACGCTTGTGGTCAGCCTCGCGGCCACGCCTGTTTTTGCACAGGATGAAGGCGACAATCGCCTTGATCGCTTGATGCAACAGCTCTCGCAAGCCACCCCGCAAGAGGCACAGCGCCTCGAGGATGAGATTCGCCTCGAATGGGATCGCTCTGGATCCCCCAGCGCCAATTTGTTGCTGGATCGCGGGCGCAAAGCCTATGGGGCGGGGAACCTGCAAGGGGCGGTGGATCATTACACCGCGCTAACAGACCACGCGCCAGACTTTGCCGAAGGCTGGGTTGGTCGCGCGCGTATCTTTTATGACATGGACGAATACGGCATGGCGCTGGCGGATCTCGAACGCGCCATCGCGCTCAACCCTCAGCACTTCGACGCCATAAGCGGTTTGGGTCTGATCTTTGAAACCATGAACCGGCAACAAGACGCGTATGAAGCTTACACGCTCGTGCGCTCTATACATCCGAACCATCCCGCCGTAACAGAGGCACTGGATCGTTTAGAGCGGGCCGTCAAAGGCCAGACGCTGTAATCAGGGGCACGTTATGTCAATGCAGGGGCGGGTGACCGCCGTCTTAGGGCCGACAAACACCGGCAAAACCCATCTCGCCATCGAACGTATGTTGGGGCACCGCACCGGTGTTATGGGCTTTCCTTTGCGTCTTTTGGCGCGCGAGGTTTACGACAAGATTGTTGCGGCCCGAGGGCCCTCTGTGGTGGCTTTGGTCACCGGCGAAGAACGTATTGTGCCGCCGCGCGCCCAATATTGGATCTGCACGGTTGAAGCCATGCCCGAAAACATGGGCTGCAACTTTCTCGCCGTGGATGAAATCCAGCTTTGCGCAGATCCCGAACGCGGCCATGTCTTTACAGATCGCCTGCTGCGCTCACGCGGCCTACATGAAACCATGTTCCTTGGCGCCGACACCATGCGCGGCACCATCGCAGACCTGATCCCGGGCGTGTTTTTTGAGCGCCGTGAACGTCTCTCGACCCTCAGCTACGCGGGTAGCCGCAAGCTGGCCAAGATGCAGCCGCGTTCTGCCATCGTGGGGTTCTCGGTCGATAACGTCTATGCCATCGCCGAGCTTTTGCGCCGTCAAAAGGGCGGGGCGGCTGTTGTCATGGGCGCGCTCAGCCCGCGCACCCGCAACAAACAGGTCGAGCTCTATCAGAACGGCGATGTGGATTACCTCGTGGCCACCGATGCGATTGGCATGGGCCTGAACCTTGATATCGACCACGTGGCCTTTTCTGGTACCTCGAAATTCGATGGCCGCCGGATGCGTATGCTCATGCCCAACGAGCTCGCCCAAATCGCAGGCCGTGCCGGACGCGGCATGAGCCACGGCACCTTTGGTGTCACCGGCGAAGCGCGCGAGCTAGACGACGGCGTCGCCCAAGCGATCATGGATCACCGGTTCATGCCGCTCAAGAAACTCAACTGGCGCAACGCCGCGCTGACCTTTGGCACGGTGCCTGCGCTGATCCGGTCATTGGAAAAAGCCCCCGAGGATGAGCATCTGATCAAGTCCCGCGAGGCGGACGATTTGATGGCGCTAAAGACCCTATCGGATGACGCTGTGATCATGGCCCGCGCCAGCGATGCCAACTCGGTGCGTCTGCTGTGGGATGTCTGCCGCATTCCTGATTTTCGCAGTATCAGCCATAATGAGCACACGGCCCTCTTGGAAGTGATTTTTAATCACCTACATGAACGTGGGTACCTGCCAACCGATTGGTTCGCACGTCAGGTCAAACGAATCGATAATCCGGATGGAAACATCGATAGCCTGTCCAAAAGATTGGCGTTTATTCGAACTTGGACCTACGTTGCGCAACGAAAAGGCTGGATTCAGGACGAAAACCATTGGCGTGAAGAGACTCGCGCTGTAGAAGATCGGCTGTCAGATGCTTTGCATTCTAAGCTGACAGAAAAATTTGTGGACCGCCGTACATCTGTTTTGTTGCGGCGGCTCAAACAGAAGGAGGCCCTTTTGGCCGAAGTAAATGATATGGGTGAAGTGACCATCGAAGGGGAGTTCGTTGGTCGTTTAGAGGGGTTCCGTTTTCAAGCCGATAAAAGTGCCGAAGGCGCTGAGGCGAAAACTTTACGTCAAGCCAGCTTGGCGGCACTCGCGCCGCAATTCCATCTGCGGGCAGATCGTTTTTATAACGCACCCGATACTGAAATTGATTACACCGAACAAGGTGGCCTGATGTGGGGCGAACACGCGGTTGGCAAATTGGTTGCCGGCGCGGACCCTCTGAAGCCAACTGTCGCTGTTTTTGTGGATGATGAAGCAGGTCCAGACGTTGCGCAAAAAGTAGAGCGCCGTTTGCAGCATTTCATCGACCGTAAGATCGCCGCCCTGTTTGAGCCACTGCTCAACCTGTCGCGCGACGAAGAACTGTCCGGCTTGGCCCGTGGCTTTGCTTTCCGCATGGTCGAAGCGCTGGGCGTGATCCCACGCGCTGACGTGGCCACCGAAGTAAAAGAACTGGATCAAGACGCCCGTGGCGCCCTGCGCAAACACGGCATCCGCTTTGGTCAGTTCACAATCTTCATGCCTCTTTTGCTGAAACCAGCACCAACGCGTCTGCGTCTGGTTCTGTGGTCCCTGTCCAAAGGTTTGGACATCTTCCCAGAATCTCCACCAGCCGGTCTGGTCACCGTGCCATCTGGCGATGATATGCCAGAGGGCTATCACAGCATGGCGGGCTACCGCGCTGCAGGTGAACGTGCGATCCGTATCGATATGCTGGAACGTCTGGCAGATATGCTGCGCACCGAAGACAGCCGTGGGGGCTTTGAAGCCAACCCAGATATGCTGTCCATCACCGGTATGACGCTGGAACAGTTTGCAGCCTTGATGAACGGTCTGGGCTACAACGCTGAAAAAGGCGAGCGTGACAAAGTCAAAGCCGCGCCAACTGCTGAAGCGCCTGCCGCTGAAGCCACAGAGGCACCAGCTGAAGAGGCCGCAGCGGAAGTACCTACTGAAGCACCTGCCGAAGCCGCTGCACCAGAAGCAGATGCAGAAGCTGAAAAAGAAGTCTTCTTCACCTTCACATGGGGTGGCAACCGAGGCGGCGCGCGTCAGAACAACCGTCGCGGCCAAGGCAAACCAGGTGGCAAGCCGGGCGGTAAGCCTGGTGGCAAACCACGTGGCAAAGGCAAACCTCGCCAAGAGGGCGCGAAGAAATTCAGCGCACGCCCACCGAAAAAGGAAAAGGCAATCGATCCGGACAATCCGTTTGCCGCAGCCCTGATGGGTCTGAAATCCAACTAATGCATTGCGGCGCGCTCCTGATCGGGGCGCGCCGCTTCGCTTTGTCCACCCTTCTGAACATCGACAGCTAAGGCCCAACCGTGACGGAACAGCCCAGCAAACTTCGCATCGACAAATGGCTCTGGCAGGCGCGGTTCTTCAAAACCCGCACATTGGCCGCCAAAGTCGTGTCCAGCGGTCATGTGCGCATCAACGGCAGCAAAATCGCCAAACCCAGCGCGGCTGTCTCACCCGAAGATGTGCTGACCTTTCCGCAGGCCGATCAAATCCGCGTGGTGCGCATCCAAGCCCTAGGGAATCGCCGAGGACCGGCTCCAGAGGCCCAACAGCTGTATTTTGACATGACAGAATGGCGGGAAAAGGTTCCAAGGGCGCCAAAATTCGAAGGAAAAGGTCGCCCAAGCAAAAAAGATCGTCGTAATCTCGACTTTATGAAAAAGACCCACCTTGAAGATTAGGCGCGTGTGATTTAGCTAGTCCGCTAATCATTCAGTATATCGAGACATCTTATGACATATGTCGTCACCGACAACTGCATCGCCTGCAAATACACAGACTGCGTAGAAGTCTGTCCCGTAGACTGTTTCTACGAAGGCGAGAACACACTGGTGATCCATCCAGATGAATGTATCGACTGCGGCGTCTGCGAACCAGAATGCCCAGCGGATGCTATTCGTCCAGACACCGAGCCTGACATGGAAGAATGGGTTGAATTCAACCGCAAGTACGCGGAAGTTTGGCCTGTCATCATTTCCAAGAAAGACCCATTGCCGGGTCACGAGGAAAAAGATGGCGAAGAAGGCAAGCTAGAGAAGTATTTCTCTGAAAAGCCTGGCGAAGGCGGCTAATTCAACCGATTCGCGGTTTTGGAAGAAAGCTTCCGTCAAACTTGAAGCGCTGTAATCATCTGATTTTGAAGGGGAAACTATTGGTTTCCCCTCGTTGTGCTTTTGTTAAGGCGGAATTTATGTTATTGTCGTTAGACATTTGGATATGACCACCTGAAGCCATCCCCTCGGCCGTGGGCGCTGCCCCTGCCTCGGATGGTTTTTTGCACCAGTGAGATACGGTCCGGCGGAACACTGTTTTCCGCTTGGAGTGTCTTTGACTGTGCCAGGCTCTGTAAGGAAGGACTACATGAGCAAATCAAAGAAGAACGAATTCCGTCCGAACGATTACGTTGTGTATCCGGCCCATGGCGTGGGTCAGATCGTGAATATCGAACAACAGGAAATCGCAGGGATCGAACTTGAGCTGTTTGTGATCTCTTTTGAAAAAGACAAAATGACTCTGCGCGTGCCAACGCACAAAGCCACTGACATCGGCATGCGTGGCCTCAGCTCGCCTGACGTGATCAATCAAGCGATGAAAACGCTGAAGGGCAAAGCCAAGGTCAAACGCGCCATGTGGTCCCGCCGCGCGCAGGAATATGAGCAAAAGATCAACTCTGGTGATCTGATTGCCATCGCTGAAGTGGTGCGCGATCTGCACCGCACGGATGATCAGCGCGAGCAAAGCTACTCTGAGCGTCAGCTGTACGAAGCCGCGCTGGAGCGTCTGACCCGTGAAGTTGCTGCGGCAGCCGGCGGCGACGAAGTGGCCGCGGCCAAGCAAGTGGACGACGTTCTGGTGTCCCGCGCAGCTTAAGCGCTGGCTTGACCGAAAAGATTGAAACCGCGTTGGTCCTGCCAGCGCGGTTTTTCTTATGTGTCTGGGGCAGAGAGCGGGCTAGGGGCTTTGCCCCCTTGCGCCTTTGCAAGGCTCAATTCCCCCAAGGTATTTTTGCCAAGAAGAAGATGGAAAGAAAAAGTACAGGCGCCTTAGGCGGGGCTTTCCATCACAAAGACCATCAGCGCCGTGTCGCTGAGCGCTTCATACATATGCGGCACATCCGCAGGGAAGCGGTAGTAATCGCCTTGGTTCAGAACCTCTGGCGCATCCTGCGTGCCCACGCGAACGCGGCCTGAAATCACCATCGCATGTTCGGATGTGCCATTGGGGTGGGGCTCTGCCATACGCGGCGCGCCTTTGGACAGGGTCACGCGGTAAATATCGCGCATCCGCCCGCTGGGGCATTTGTCCAGCAGCAGCGTGGTATAGTCGGACATATCAGACTGAATGCCCTTGCCATCTTCGACGCGCACCAATTTCGACGTGTCATCCGGCATTTCAAACAGGGTGCTAAACTGCACCCCCAGCGCATTGGCGATATTCCAAAGCGTTTCGATGCTTGGATTGCCTTTGCCTGCCTCAAGCTGCGACAGGGTCGACTTCGCAATATCCGCCTTTTGCGCCAAAGCCGTCAGGCTGATCCCCAGACGATTGCGCTCGCGCAGGATAGATCGGGCAATCAATTGAGCAGGGGTCATAAGGGCCTGTGATGCTGGTTGGCTTTGTTCGATATGGCGAACATAGTTTGATTTGACAGAATCATCAACTCCGTTCATTTTGATGAACAACGTTCGATTTAATGATTTAGAGGCCACTATGTCTTCTGTTGATTCCGCCCCCACGCCTACGCCTAGCCTTGGCAAAGACATCCGCGACGGGGTGCGTGATGTGGTGCCCATCATGCTGGCCGTAACGCCCTATGCGGTGGTCTTTGGGGCTTTTGCCTTGGATCGCGGGCTAACCCCCTTTGAAACACTGCTCGCCTCGATCAGCATCTATGGCGCGGCCAGCCAATATGCGATGGTCGATCTGATGGGCCACGATGTGCCGGTCTGGTCGATCCTGTTGTCGGTCTTTGCGGTGAATGCGCGCCATGTGCTTTATTCGGCTTCTTTGCAGCCGGTTCTGGGGCAGTTTTCATGGTCTCAGAAGCTGGCGGCCTTCTTTCTGTTGGTGGACCCTCAATATGCCAGCAGCCACCAACGGGCCCATAGCACCGGCCTGCGCCCCGCCTACTATTTCGCTTACGGACTAACGCTTTACCTGTCTTGGGTGGGGGCGAATATCTTGGGTATCCTGTTTGGCGGCTTGATCGGAGAGCCCAGCCGCTTTGGCCTCGATCTGCTGCTGCCCATGTTCTTCATGTGCTTGGTCTTTGGCTTTCGCCACAAACCGCGCTTCGCAGTGATCTTAGGCGCCAGTGTGGCCGCCGCTTTGGCCGCCTTTTACCTGATCGGCAGCCCATGGCACATCACTTTGGGGGGCTAGCAGGCATCCTCACCGCCGCCTTCCTTAGCCAGCCAGATCAAGAGGACGCCGCATGAGCACCGTACACATCATCCTATTATGCGCCTTGGTCACCTATGGCAGCCGCGCAGGGGGCTATCTTGTCATGAGCTACTTTGGACAAGTGCATCACCGTGTGATGGCAGGGCTGAATGCGGTGCCGATTGCGGTGTTGTCTGCATTGGTGGCGCCGCAGATCGTAACAGGGCATTGGACAGATGCCGCTGCGATTGGCCTTGTGTGCCTGATGTCGCTTCGCTTGCCGTTGTTGCCATCGGTCTTGCTGGGCGTGCTCAGCTTGGTGACAATGCGCAGCGTTCTAGGGCTTTAAGCCAGCACCAGCAGCATTGCCACAGCAGCCACCTGCTGCGTGGCCCCTAAAACATCTCCCGTTTGCCCAGCGATCTTTTGCTTGGCCAGCACGATCATCCCCGCACAGGCCAACCCAGCCACTGCCCAAAGCAAAAGCGCGATCCAGCCCACCAGCAGCAGCGCTCCAAACCCGCCAACTACCAGCGCGAGCAGCGCTGTCGGCAGGCTTGGCTGCCCTTGCGCATGGCTCAGCCCAGTGTCGCGCGCATGGGGCAGGGCGTGCATCACCAAAGGCATCACCGCACGCGACAGCCCTTCGACGGCCAACATCGCCCAGAACCAACGCCCATCCTCGATCAGCAGCCAAACCGCGCCCCAACGCAGCCCCATCATCAGCACAAGCCCCAGCACCCCATAGGTGCCGATCTGGCTGTCTTTCATGATCTCAAGCCGACGCGCCGGATCCCAGCCGCCCCAGAACCCATCCGCGCAATCGGCCAAGCCGTCTTCATGCATCGCGCCGGTCATCACCACAGTGGCCACCAGCCAAAGCCCAGCGACCAAAGGCGCTGCAATCCCCAGCCACAAGGCAAACGTCACAACCACGCCTGCCAAAGCCGCCACAAGCCATCCCGCAAAAGGATAAGCCCAGCTCGCCCCCGCGCTGCGGGTGAACTCAGCCGGAACGGGCAAGCGGGTCAGCAGCGCAATCGCTGTTTGAAAATCGCCCCAATGCACAAGTGACATCCCGTCATTTCGCATCATTCTTCCCTTTCCAGACTTGTCTGTGATTGGCCATAAGGTAAACAACACCAGCCCGCCGGACACAACAGGAGCGCAGCATGGCCCAGAACTTTCCTTCCATCGACGCGTTCCGCGCGGCTTTGCTGCAAGCCCCTGATACGAATGCTCAGGCCGTCCAAGCCGCAGAGGCGCGCAATGGCCAGCTCACCAAACCGCCTGGTGCTTTGGGGCGCCTCGAGGACCTTGCCATCTGGTACGCAGGCTGGCGCGGTACGGACAAGCCGCAGATCACAGCGCCGCAGGTGATCATCTTTGCAGGCAACCATGGCGTTACTGCGCAGGGCGTCTCGGCCTTTCCTGCCGAAGTGACCGCGCAAATGGTGCTGAACTTTGAACATGGTGGGGCCGCGATCAACCAACTGGCCAAAGCCGCAGGCGCCACGCTGGATGTGCATGCGCTTGATCTGGACACACCAACTGCCGATTTCACCCAAGCTCCCGCGATGAGCGAAGCCGAGCTTCTTAAAGCCCTGCAAACCGGTTGGGACGCTGTGAACGCAAACACCGATCTCTTGGTGGTCGGCGAAATGGGCATCGGCAACACCACTTCCGCTGCGGCCATTTTGAACGCTCTGTTTGGGGGCGAGGCGCAAGATTGGGTTGGCCGAGGTACTGGCGTTGATGCAGAGGGCCTTGCCATCAAGGCCCGCGTCGTCACCGAAGGCCTTGCGCTACACCCAAGCACCGATGGGCTAGAGGTGCTGCAAAACCTCGGCGGCCGCGAAATCGCCGCCATGGCAGGCGCCATCGCCCATGCGCGCACCAAAAGCATACCGGTCATTCTGGATGGCTTCATTTGCACAGCCGCCGCAGCCACCCTCGCAGCCATCACGCCAACCGCGCTGGATCATGCCATTGCCGGCCATGTCTCGGCAGAAGGCGCGCATGTGAATGCGCTCAAAAAACTTGGTAAAGAGCCGCTACTGGCTATGAACATGCGCCTGGGCGAGGGCTCCGGCGGCGCGCTGGCGATCAACATCCTCAAAAGCGCCGTCGCTTGCCATTCCGGCATGGCCACCTTCGCCGAAGCAGGTGTCTCCGGCAGCGACTAACACGCCGCGCTCTGGTAAAGCCAAAATGCTTTAAACTTTTTCTTGGTCTAAATACCTTGGGGGTTTGGGGGCAAAGCCCCCAAGTTTCTCAATGGTTTGGGGCAGAGCCCCAATCATTCTAAAAGGCGAATATCACTCCGCCACATTCCCCTTCTCCAAAGCGGCCAGCAAGCTTGTTTCAAGCTCTGCTTCCAGCTCTTTCGCGCGTTCCACATAAGGCGCGTTTTCACTCGCGGGCACATCAGGGTCCCACAACTGCGCCAATTCCCGCACCGCCTCGCGGTCATGCTGAAAGAAGGTCTGCGCAGACACCGACGCCTCATAGTCGCTCAGCCCCATGTTCTCCAAAACATAGCGACCCGCGCGCAACGAGCTGTCAAACATCTCGCGCACAATGTCATTGGCACCCGCTTGATACAGGCGGAACACCTGACCACGATCCCGCGCACGCGCGATAATATGCAGGTCCGGATGCACACGCCGCGCATGGGCCACCAGCTTCAGCGCTGATTCAGGATCATCCACCGCCACAACCAGCACCTTGGCCTCTTTCAAACCAGCGGCTTCCAGCAAATCAGGCCGTGTCGGGTCTCCAAAGAAGCCCTTCACCCCAAAGCGGCGCATGGCCTCAATCGCATTCAGGTCATGATCCAAAACAACCGTATGAAACCCGCTTGCGCGCACCAAACGGTTCACAATCTGACCAAACCGGCCAATGCCTGCGATAATCACCGCCGCCTGATCGTCAATCTCATCTGGGTCCTGCGCATCACTGCTGTCTGCCATCCGGCGTGAAATCACCTCGTACAGAATGAACAACAGTGGCGTGATCAACATCGACAGGGCCACAATCAACAACAGCTGATCGCCCAGATCATCTGGCAGCACATGCTGCTGCTGCGCAAAGCTGATCAGAACAAAGCCAAACTCACCGGCCTGCGCCAATCCCAAAGCAAACAGCCACTGATCGCGCCCCTTCAGCTTAAACAGCAAACCCAAACCAAACAGGATCACCGCTTTGATCAGGATGACCGCAAAGGTCAGCCCCAAAATCCGCGCGGGATCACCAAACAACGTGGGGAAATCAATCTGCGCCCCCACGGTGATAAAGAACAGCCCCAGCAGAAGCCCCTTAAAGGGTTCAATATCGCTCTCCAGCTCGTGGCGGAATTCACTGTTGGCCAGAACCACACCGGCCAAGAAAGTGCCCAAAGCGGGGGACAGGCCCACCAAAGACATCAAAAACGCGATGCCAATCACAATCAGCAAAGCCGTCGCTGTGTACATCTCCCGCAAGCGCGCGGTGTGAATAAACCGAAACAGCGGCGCAATCAGGTAAACGCCAGCCAATACCACCGCACCGACAGCGCCCAACGTCACCAAAGTCACACCCCAGCTTGGCAGACCTTCCACCAAGGAAAGGCTCTCATGATGGTCGTCATGCCCTTCTGTGCCAATCTGGATCGACCCATCCGCCGCCAGCTCCGGCACAAAGGGCAACGCCAACAAAGGCAGCAAGGCCAACATCGGGATCACCGCAATATCCTGCGTCAACAGCACAGAAAACGTGGATCGTCCCCCAGCGGTTTGCATCAGCCCCTTTTCCGACAGGGTCTGCAACACAATCGCCGTGGAACTTAACGCAAAGATCAAACCCACAGCCAAAGCCACGCTCCAGCCATAGCCCAGCCACATCATCCCCGCCATCACAGCGGCGGTGGTCAGCACCAATTGCATCCCGCCGAGCCCAATCAAGCGATGCCGCATATCCCACAGGGCACGCGGGTCCATCTCAAGACCAATCAAGAACAGCATCATCACCACGCCAAATTCTGCGAAATGCTGCAAATCTGCCGTTTCAGACCCGCCGACAAGCCCCAAAATCGGGCCAATCACGACGCCAGCCATCAAATACCCAAGCACCGATCCCAGCCCCAATCGCGAGGCAATCGGCACCGCCACAACAGCGGCGAGCAGGTAAATAGAGGCTTGGTAGAAAAATCCGTCCATGACAGGTCCCTTGGCTTTAGGCTTTGATTGTTGGCGCTCCAAAACAAGGCGCAATCTCAGGATGGGGGTTTACCGTCCGTCAATCAAGGTCTGCGCCGCAATAACAGCAGCGCAGAGCCTGTGCATTTGCTCACAAGGCAAACATTGCCGCCAACCGACCTACGAAAGCCCCAAATGGGCCTTAAGCACCTCAGCCAAAGACTCCCGTTTCAGGTAGACGGCCCAATCCAAGGCCGTGGCCTTATGGTGAATGTCGCCAATCATGGCATCCGCCCCACCATCCAGCAAAACCCGCACCGTGTCCCGCCGATCATTGGCCACCGCAGAATGAAGCGCGGTGCAATGGCTGTGCCCGCCGGGTGGGTTATACCGGTTCGGATCCGCGCCATGCGACAGCAAGACCTGAACCACCTTAGCACGCCCCGCACTGGCCGCCAAAGCCAGCGCCAGTTGCAGCTCATCCTGCGCCGCATGCGCCACAAGCCGATCAACCGCGCCGCGCTCATCCAACGCCGCCGCCGTCGCCAAACCCATCGGCGCACCGCAGTCGATCAACACGCGGGCCGCGTCAAATTCCTCATGGGCCAAGGCGCTATGCATGGCCTCGTCTACCTGCGCGCCATGGGCGCAGAGCAGCCGCAACAACGGGTCTTGCACGCCGCTTTCACGGCACAGCCGCCCAGAAGCCGCCAGCATCAGCGTTTCATCCAAAGCCGTTTGATCCTGCGCTGCGCCCGCCTTAAGCAAGACCTCCGCCACCTCAATGGCATTGGGCGCAAGCCGGCCCAACCGGTTCGGGTTCTCGGGCAGAAACTCCAGCAACGAAGGGGTTTGAAAGTAATTGCCCCCTTCAAACTGCGCCCGCTCTCGGATCACATCGGGATAGCGCTGCAAATGCGCCGTCAAACGGGCCAAGTCCCCCGCATCCATAAAATCCAGCGCCTGCTTAAACGGACCATCCGGCAAGCGCTCATTGTGGTTTAGCTCAAGCTCAACCTGTTCGCGCTGCGCCACCACTGCCTTCAGGCGCGGCCAACTCGCATAACCATATTCGCGTGCAATCGAAAGCTGCGCATCGCTCAGCGCAAAAGACCGCGCCTGCATCTCTGCATCGGCAATGCCATCAAATTTCGGATGAAACTCGCGCACCCGCTGATAGGCCGACATCGCCTCATCGCGAAAATCGCGCAGCAGGTCTTTGGCCTGACGTTTCAAATGATCCAAATGGGCGGAATCGGGGAGCCGTTTTGTCGGCATGGAACTTTCCTTTTCTTCGGCGACACACCTGCATCCTGCGCCAAAAGGTCAGTTCAACTGACTGCGTCAATCAAAGGGGAGTGGACTCTGTCCTGCCCGCAGGTCGGATGCGCCTCCATGCGCTTTGATAGCCTAGCAAGCGCATGTCCCAATGGCAATCGCGTTGCGCCACGTCCCATTCTAAATTTGACCAAAAGATCGAATCCTTTCACCCGCTGACACAACAGGCTAAGACGAAAGAAAACAATCGGGCGATCATCATGCTGCACGCGGCCTCTTTGCGATGGGTTCTACTCGTCCTGCTTCTTTGGATGGCAGGGCTGGGGGCGGCTGCGCAATTTGCCAAATTCGTGGTGCCATTCTCGCAACTGGGCGACGCCTACCCACAAGCCGGCAACGCCATTGGCTGGCTCGTCACCGTGATCAGCGGCATCGGCGCGCTGATGGGCATGACCTCCGGCGTGTTGGTCACGCGTTTCGGCATGGGCCGCACGATGATTGTTGGCCTTGCATTGGGCGGGCTGGTCTCGCTGTTGCAATCCGCCTTGCCAAACCTGCCGCTCATGCTGCTGCTCAGGTTTATCGAGGGCATCTCCCACATCATGATCGTTGTCGCCGCCCCAACCTTGGTTGCGCAATTCTGCAATGATCGCTATCGCGGCGCAGGCATGGCGCTCTGGAGCAGCTTTTTCGGGGTCACATTCGCCGCAATGGCGTGGTTCGGCCTGCCTTTGATCGAAAGCCACGGATTTGCAGTGCTGTTGCAAAGCCATGCGGCCTTTATGTTTGCCATGGCGCTGATCCTTGCGCCGCTCCTGAAAGGACACGCCCCGCCTGTCGCAGCAAAGGCGCCTCTGCGCCTTGCGACGATCCTTGGCGATCACCTGCGCACCTATCGCTCTCCCTATCTGGCCGCCGCCGCTTGGGGTTGGCTCTTTTATACAATGACCTTCATGTCGCTCTTTGCGGTGCTGCCACCGCTCTTGCCCGACGAAAACCGCGCGCTCATCGTCACCATCATGCCGCTGCTCAGCATCGCTGTATCTCTGTTTGGCGTGCCTTTGATGCTGATCTGGTGCTCAGCGGTGACAGTCACCGTCATCGGCTTCGCCCTCGGCGCGCTCACCCTTGCGATGTTCTTTACGGGTGCATCGCTTGCCACAGTCGCCATCGCCTCCTTCGCGGTTCTGGGCCTTGTGCAAGGGGCGAGCTTTGCGATTGTCCCCCAACTCAATGAAAGCGCCGCCGACCAAGCCTTGGCCAACGGCGCCATGGCCCAACTGGGCAACACGGGCAATCTGTTCGGCACGCCGATCCTGCTGGCCATCATGACCAGCCTCGGCCAACAGGCGGTATTGTTCGCGGTGATCTGCCTCTACCTGTCAGCCATTGCGCTGCACCTGATCCTCGCCAAACAGCGCAGGGGTTAAACCAACCCCACCTCGGCCCGCCCCTCAGGGGTCTTGATCGAGAAATCCGTCCCCAAATGCGCATCCCCGCCAACGCCCGCCAAATGCGCAATCGCCCGCGCTACCCAATCGGTAGAGATATGATCGCTCACCGAGAGCTTACTCACCGGATTGATCCCGCTGTCCTTGATCTGCACCTGCATCTCGGTCGCCACCGTGCCGGGGCTCAGGCCCATCACGCGAATACCCTGATCTCGGTATTCTTTGTCAGCCACCCGCGTTAGGGCCAAAACACCTGCTTTCGTGGCGCAATAGTGGCTCCACCCCTCCAAAGCGCTGGTCGCCGCGCCCGAAGAAATGTTGATCACAGTGCCGCCCCCAAGTCGCAGCATCTCTGGGATGGCAAAGCGCAAGCCGTGATACACGCCCTTCAGGTTGATATCCGCCACCGCGCCCCAAGTCGCAGGGTCTGTGTCAGCCAAACGCGCAATCGGATCAATGATCCCTGCATTGTTGACCCACAGATCCAAACGCCCCGTTTCGCGCACGGCGCGTTGCGCCAAAGCCGCCACATCCGCGGCGCGGCTGACATCACAGGCAACAGCAAAGGCTTTAAACCCTTCGGCCTGTATCTCAGCCGCGATCTCTTTGATCCGCGCTTCAGATCGCGCCGCCAAAACAACCGTTGCGCCTTTCTCAGCCAAATACCGCGCCGTAGCTTCGCCAATCCCACGGCTCGCGCCGGTGATCACTGCGGTTGTATGTGTGAAATCCATTCTTCTGTCCTCTTCCAATTCTAAGTGTGTGCAGCTTCATCGGCCGCCCAATGCGGCGGATAGGTGCCAGCGATCCCGTCAAGCTGCGCCATGCGATCCTGCCAACGCGCCAAACGCGGCCATGCCAAACGCCAGTCTTCCAACAAAGCAACGGGCGGGCAGGGGGTGATCGCCAAAGCGCGCTCCAGCCAACCCAACAAAGGGTAAAGCCAAACATCTGCCGCACTGACGCTGTCAGATGTCAGAAAGCCATCAGCCCCCAAAACCTCGTCCAAACCCGAAAGCTGCGTGGCCAATGCCTCCAACGCATCCTCATGCTCTGGTGTCTGCGTCGAAAACACCCCCCGCATCAGGCCCCGCGCAACACGCCCCGCAGGACCAGCCAGTTGCGTTTCAAACAGCATGACCCGCTGCCAGATCGCGGCCGCCTGCGTGGGCGTGTCGCCAAACAGCATCCGTTCAGGAAAGGCGCGATCCAGATAAGCCAAAATGGCTAAGCTTTCGCGGATCACTAAGCGGCCATGCTGCAAAGTCGGCACCTGACCAAGCGGGTTCAGGGCCAGATACAGGGGCGTTCGATTATCGCCCGCCCCAACATCCAAGCGCTTTCCTTCAAAGGTGATACCCTTCAAGGTCAGCGCCAGCATCACCCGCCAGGCAGGCGGGCTGCCAGAGATCCAATACAAGACCACCGGATCTGTTTCTGAAACCTCAGCCATGGCTACATCATCGCGGCGAACATCTCTTCCACCGCCTTCTGATCTGCACGCCAGGCCTGATACACATCCGCCGCAGAGGCTGGGTAGATATCGTCCTCACCCGCCTGCACACCGCTCAGAACATCACGCACCACATCCGCAGGGGAATCCTTTGGCGCATCCACACCGGCCAGCATGTCCGTATCGATCCCCGCCGGAAAGGCGTTATGCACCGCAATCCCTTTCGGGCGCAGATAGGCACGCAAAGACATAGTCATCGACCATGCCGCCGCCTTCGACGCGTTATACCCCGAGAACCCCGGCGCACTCACGAAAGACAACAGGCTCAGCATATTCACCACAGCGCCGCCACCATTGCTTTCAAGCACCGGCGTAAAGGCGCGGGTCACATTGCGCAGCCCGTCGTTGTTCACAGCCATGTCTTGCTGCAAACCTGCCGCATCAATCTCCAAAGCCCCGCCAAAACTCAGCGAGCCTGCGTTGTTGATCAAAAGCGTGGTGTCTGACGCCAAAGCCGCCGCATCCGCGATCTGCGCCGCATCGGTCACATCAAGCTGCACCGCCTGCACGCGGCTTGGGTCCAGCGCCAGTGTCTCGGCCAAACTGTCTGAATTGCGCGCGGCGGCATACACTTTGCCCACACCCTGCGCCAAAAGCCCCGCCACATAGGCCTGCCCCATGCCACGATTGGCACCCGTCACAAAAGCTGTTGCGTATTGAATATCCATTGGTCTCTCCATTGCTTTGAACTGACCCAAACCTATTCATGCGCACGATGCGGAAAAATGACTTGCCTTGAATTGCAGTCGTGCGCATTCTGCATGAATGGAAATTGACGCCCTGAAAACCGTGGCCCTCGTGGCGCAACAAGGCAGCTTCGCCGCCGCCGCCCGTATCTTGGATATGGACCCTTCGTCTGTGTCGCGCAGCGTCGCCACCACCGAAGACGCCCTCGGCTTTCGCCTTTTCCAACGCAGCACCCGCAAATTGTCGATGACAGAAGAAGGCCAAGCCTACCTCAGCCGCATCACGCCTTTGCTCGATGAATTTGACCACGCCAAAGAAGCCGCGCGCCAATCGCAATCCGCGCCCTCTGGTACGCTCAAGCTCACAGCCTCTGTGGCCTTTACCGATACCTGCATCGTGCCGCTGCTGGCCCAGTTCCAACAGATGCATCCAGATATCACGGTCGAGCTGCTGCCCACTGATGCCAATCTTGATCTGGCCGCAGATGCCATTGATCTCGCCATCCGTCTGGCCCCAGCCCCCAAAGGCGATTTGATCAGCACGAAACTGATCAACACCCGCTATCTGGTCTGCGCCAGCCCCGACTATCTGAAAACCCATCCCCCAATCACGCGACCCAGCGATCTGAGCGATCACAATTGCCTGCGCTTCGCGATGCCCGAGTTTCGCCGCCGCTGGAAAGCCCGCGACCAACAGGGGACCGTTCAAGAGGTGCCAATCTTTGGCAATCTGATCATCGGCAGCCCCCTCTCATTGCGACAAGCCGCCGTGCAAGGTCTCGGTCCAGTGCTTCTGGCAGATTGGCTCGTGGCCCAAGACATCGCCGCCGGACATTTGGTGCCGGTCTGCACCGATCACGATTGGACAGTGACAGAATTTGATACGGCGGCTTGGCTGCTCTACCCAAGCCGCAGCTACCTGCCGCAAAAGGTGCGTGTGATGATCGATTTCTTGAAGGCGCAGCTCCCCATCTCAGTGGGATAAAACGACGCCGGCGTGAAATGTACATTTCAGACGCTGAAAAGCGCGAATGGCCACATTTCTAAACTGTTAAGCTAGGGTGCGCCGCTGGGCGCGTTAACCATTTGGCATCTTCAAAACGACGCTGCGGTTGTTCTTCACATAGCGCAATTCCGACGTGGAAATCGCCGCCACACGGCCACCGTCGATGCGGTCGCCCACTTTGACTTTGCGATAACGGCCACTGGACAGACGCACCAAAGCGCGTCGGTCACTCGAGGCGCCATAAACGCCGATCAGGTTGACTTGACGCAATGAAATCGCGTTCTGCTGCGTCGCATTTCGCGCGACAGAAGCTGTCGTTGGAATAGAGGGCGTCACCCGCGCGGCTTGCGGTACAGCGACCGAAGCCTGCTGTTCTTGCTGACGCGCAATGGTGCGCGCAAAGTTGCGTGGGCGCGCCTGAGGCTTCAAGCTCGCAACCACCGCCTGAGCTGTCCCAGACTCGACGCTCGCCTCAGCATTTGCTGCATCTTCTGCAGCGCGCGCCGCTTCAAGCGCATCGGCTTGGGCCAAGGCTTGCACCGCATCATTCGTCGCTTGCGCAATCGCCGCTGGATCGATCGAGGCCACTTGAACCAAATCTTCAGGACGCAAACGCGGGCGATACTGCGCCAGTTCTGACAATGTGCTGCCGCCTAGGTTAGCACGTTGATTTTGCTCAGTTAAATTTGACGGTCGGGCGGTTGGACGAAACTGGGCAAGAAGAGCGTTGGCTGTCTCTTCTGGCGCAACTTCGTCAGTCTGCGCAAAGCTTCTGGTTGGGAAATCGGCTGGAACAGCGGGCGGTTTCCCCAAAAAGACAACCACGCCTTCTGGTGAAATAGATCCTTCGGCTGTCGCAATCACCAAGCCGCGTTCATCCAGATCAATCGTGATCCCTGCTGCTACAGGGTTGTTTTGATCGGAAATAACAAAGTCTTGCGCAAAGCTTTGCGGGCTCGGCAGGGCAATCGCGTCATGTGTCTCTTGCGAGGTTTCGAAGGAACTTAGATAGATGCCATCTGTCGTTTCCTGATTTGGTGCGCCCGGTTGGCCAGGCGCGCGGTCCCAGATGCCAGTTGCGGCATAAAAAGCTTGGCTGCTCAGGGCTGGCTCTGCAGCTTCCAAAACCGGATCAATCAGAATGCCTTCATTGTCGTCTAAGGCTTCGATCTCGGCACTATCAATTAGGTCGCCATTCGGCCCGATGCTTGAATTTGGGTCCGTCAGCAAGGCGATCTGCTCAACCTCATCAGACTTGCCGAAGAGTTTTGCAGTGGTCTCACTGCCAAAGAGCGAAGCCCAAACCGCGACAAGTGCCATAAAGGCCAAAAGCGCGACGATCAGGATCAGACCAAGGTGTTTGGGTTTGCCACCAATCTCTTGCTTCGCAGGGGTGACGCCAAATCCTTTTGGTTTATTTTCAACTGGTTGGCTCGCTGCTGTCGCGGCCGCTTTGTCAGATGTCTTGTTGCGGGATGCGCCGCGTGCACGAGACGGGTTCGACGGTTTCGGGCGCGGTTTCAAACCCGCGATCAGTGTCGCAGGGTTAATACGCGCTTCCTGCTGGCCCACCTGCGCGCCACTTGGCGCGGGCGGATCTTGAATGGCGCCGTTGGTCACACCGACTAGTTTCGGTGGTGTGTTTTGGTCTGTGGTTTTCTCAGCCCCAGGCAAAGACGGGGCAGGGGCCGCTTCGTCTTCAATCGCGCGCGACGTCGCAAAAGACGGCAGAGGTTTCGGAGCCTCTTGCGCTTTTTCAGGCAGGGGCCCTTCAGAGATCACAACAATTGCGGCCTCTTCTGGCTCCAGCGTGTCCAGATCTTCGACCAAGCTTGCGGCTAAAGCGGTCGGGCCAAAGAAAGGTTCGCCAGAGAAGGTCGTTTTGTCTGGAACGCCCACGAAAGACACAGGATGGAAGCCGTGTTCTGTGGCAAATTCTTCTGCTTCAGCAAGGGTTTCCTTGGCGACTGCTGCGATTTGGATCAGGTCGCCATTTTCAACGACATCATATGCAAGCTCGTCGATCGCATAAGGCGTTGCACCTTCCAGCGCAGAGCGCGCCGCGATGCTTGTGTCGATTTCCGTTTTCTCAATTGTGAGATAACGTATCTGGTCATTTGGCAGGATCACTTTGCACAGTGCATCCCCCCCTGCGTGATCTTCTCCTAAGCGGCGAAGGTCAGCGAGTGCGCCATCCAAGTCAGCGTGTTCCAATGGAACTTTGCCAAGCTGGTGCCATCCTTCTTCGAGGCGGCACATAAAAGTGATACCATCAAAGGAGAGCGATAGGGCGAAATCCGGTTTCATAGTTTGGCTCTAACATTCGGGTGTCAGCGGAAAAAGTCCCGCTTAGTGGCGTTAACATTTATAGCAGGTTTTTGCCGAGGGGAAGGAAAAGCCCATGCTCCCCGCGCAAAATGGCGCTTTCATGCATAGTTTGGGTATATTGATAACCTGCAAGGAGCAGATCATGGGTGTTTTTCGTCAATTTCTATTCGCCGCAGCGCTGATCGTGCCAAGTTTGGCGCAGGCCGGAGAGATCGTGGTGCAAGGACGCGGATCGGTTGAGCAAGCGCCGGATATGGCCATCATCTCTTTAGGGGCGCGTTTTCAAGCGCATACTGCGCGTGAAGCTTTGACAGAAGTGAACAAACGTACGCAGGCGGCCTTTGATGTGGTTAAGGAATTGGGCGTAGAGCCGCGCGATATGCAAACAGGTCAGCTTTACCTGAACCCGATTTGGGATCACGGCAGCAGCCGCAATGAGATCGCGCGTATTCGTGGGTATGAGGCTGGAAACCGCGTGACAGTGCGCATTCGCGACCTCTCTGTTTTGGGTAAGGCAATTGATGAAATGGTGTCCGATGGTGTGAATGTATTCAACGGCCTTAGCTTTGCTTTGCAAGATCCAACTGAATCTGTCGCCGAAGCACGGCGCAAGGCGATTGCAGATGCCCGTGCCAAGGCAGAGCTTTATGCCGAGGCCGCTGGGGTGACACTGGGCCCAATCGTGTCGATCAACGAAGGCAGCGCTCCACGTCCGCAGCCGATGTTGATGGCGCGCGCGGAAATGGCGATGGATTCCGGCGTGCCCGTCGCTGCAGGAGAGCTGACAACGGCCGCGACTGTGACGATTGTTTACGAAATCGCCGAGTAGACTTCTAAGGGTCTGACGTGAAATGAAAAAGAGCCGCCTGTACAACGCAGGCGGCTCTTTCATTTAGCTCAGTTGTGGTGGCTTAAGCTGTGGCTTTTTCCAAAGCTTGATCCAGATCGGCGATCAGATCGTTTGCATCTTCGATACCAATAGAAACGCGCACCACATTCGGGCTCGCGCCTGCCGCTTCTTGCTGCTCTGGCGTCAGCTGGCGGTGGGTTGTGGATGCAGAGTGGATGATCAAAGACCGTGTATCGCCCAAGTTGGCCACATGGCTGAAAAGGTCCAAGCTATCGACCAGTTTCACACAGGCATCGTAGCCGCCTTTGACGGCGAAGGTGAACAACGCACCCGCACCCCGTGGGCAGATCTTCTCGATACGGCTGAAGTAGTCAGAGCTTTCCAGACCCGCATAGGTCACGTAGTCAATACGGTCGTCCTTCTCGAGCCACTCTGCGATCTTCTTGGCGTTCTGAACGTGTTTTTCCATACGCAGAGACAGCGTTTCGATGCCCATCAGCGTGTAATGCGCGCCTTGTGGGTTCATTGTCATGCCCAGATCACGCAGACCAATCGCGATGGAATGGAAGGTGAAGGCCATCGGGCCGAGCGCCTCGCCAAAGCATAGACCGTGGTAGGCTGGCTCGGGTTGGCTCAGGGATGGGAACTTGTCGTTCTGCATCCAGTTGAACTTGCCGCTGTCGATCACAGCGCCGCCTGTCACAGTGCCGTTGCCTGTGAGGTATTTCGTGGTGGAATGCACAACCAAAGTTGCGCCCAATTCGATTGGGTTACACAGGTAAGGCGTCGCTGCGGTGTTATCCACGATCAGCGGGAGGCCCGCCTTATCGGCAATCGCCGCAATCGCTGGGATGTCGGTGATGTAACCGCCTGGGTTGGCAATGGATTCACAGAAGACTGCCCGCGTATCATCATCAATTGCCGCAGCAACCGCTGCTTCATCGTCAAAGTCCACGAATTTCGCAGACCAGCCAAAGCGTTTGATGGTTTGGCTCAGCTGCGTGACTGTGCCGCCATACAGTTTGGTCGACGCGACAACATTGCGCCCCGGACCCATCAGTGGGAACAGCGCCATGATCTGCGCCGCATGACCAGAAGAACAGCAAATGCCGCCAGCGCCACCTTCCAGATGGGTGATGCGTTCTGCCAAAGCCGCGACCGTCGGGTTGGTCAGGCGGGAATAGATGTAGCCAACCTCTGCTAGGTTGAACAGATTAGCCGCGTGTTCTGCATCGCGAAACACAAAGGCAGTTGATTGATAAATCGGTGTTTGGCGCGCGCCGGTCGCCGGATCCGGATTGGCCCCTGCGTGGATTTGCAGCGTGTCAAAACCCAGTTTGGATGTATCTGTCATGTCGATCTCCCCTAGTCGATTTTACAAACCTAGGGCGTCATGTCAGTTCTGGCAATAAAAGAGCAAAGGGGCGCTCAGCGCATCCAGAACCCTTCGCGACGGATCTTATTGCGAATGGCTTGTTCTTTGCGCGGCAGTTTCTCGCGATCAAACAGTGCGCGTACCTTATGGCCGCGGCCGTGGTAGATCATGAACTTGAAGGGATCATAAAGCTTGAGCACCTTCTTGATCTCATGCGGCGTGGTCACGCGCTCGAGGGCTTCGATCACATGATCTGCTTCGCGTGCGTACATCAGCGGCAGCAAACGATAGTGGCAGGTGATCGCTCCATCCATCAGACCGGCCGGCAAAACATCGCGTCCGCCACCCAATGCATGAATAACGAGGGGCAGGGCGATTTGATCCAGCCAAGGGTCCAGCTTTTGGCTGGCCAGTTCGTCTGGCGTGTCATCACGAATGGCCAGTGCGTATTCCAGATACTTCTCACCAAAGGCGCGCGGGCATTTGTAAAAGAAGAACCCCGCATTGAAATACAGATAGCGGCGCCAGTACTCATCAGGCTGGCTTAGGTCCATGCTGCTTTCAAATTCCAGATCGAACTTATCGTAGAGCGCTTTCCAGATGCCGGTATAGCCTGGGCCATAGAGTGGTGGCTCTGGCCAAGTGCCTTCTACCTTTTGCGATGCACCTGGGCGTTCGAAGTCAAAAGGCACAGAACTCAGATCGCCAGTGATCAGCGTATCTGTGTCTAAGAACAAGAAGGGCTCACCTTCTGGCATGGCCAGCAAAGCTTCGATCTTGTTGCCATTCGGGTAGGCTTCCCCGAAGTGTTTGCTTTCAAACGGCAGGATCTCTGCGCCAAGCTCTTCTATATACTGACGCGCCTGTTGATTGCGGATCGAAGGGGGCTTGCTCCACAGCGGGCCTTCTTGCGGTTCAGCAACAAACACACGTCCTTTGAAGTCCGGACTGTGTGTTTTCAGCGAGGCAAGTAGCAAAATCGCTTCGAATGTCAGGCGACCTGCCTGCCCAATAAGCAGAATGTTGAACGTTTGGGGAACTGGTGCTTGTGTCATTATATATATGTCTTGCGCGATAGGTTAATCGAATCTTAACTTTAATTGAGGCGCCGAGCAAAGGGAGTTTTACGAGTAACGAGCATTTTTGCTCAAACATTAGGGGATGACAAAATGAAGGTACGACACTGGCTTAGTGTTGTAGCTCTTGTAGGTGGTGTAGGGATGCCCGCCTTTGCACAAGAGTTTACAGCAGAAGACCAAGCGCCAACTGGTAAGTTTCTGACTGCCACTGAGGTGCGACCTATTCTAACGGCAACCAAGGCCAATTGGATTGCGGTGCGGGAATGGGAAGGGCAGGACCTTTTGTATTTCACTCAATTGCTCAGTTGGCGATGTGGCTTACATCAGGTGCGCTATAGCGTGAATGGGCAGGAGCCAAAGATCTGGCCTCTGCCGGCGTGTGACACTCAATCTTATACACCTGCGTCTATTCCCAGTGACGCACATATATATGTCAGCCTTCCGTTAACCTCGGTTGAGACCATTTCAGTTGATTTGCTCTACGATGATATGACGACTGATCAGGAAGAATATCTACGCGCTGCGATTTTGATCCCATAACATTGCTTCGCGCAGCTGCGAACATCGGGAACCCGTAATTGGGGTGACTCGGCGGTGCGAGAGGCGAGTCGAAGGGGATTCCTCTGGGATTCTACCGGCGAGTCTGGGGGGAGCTGTGGATAACTAGGTGGATAGCGTTGCTTTTCGTGGATCTGCTGAAAGCACCAGAGGGGTGCAGTGATGTTTGTAAAATGGGTGGCGTCGTTAAGTTGTTGAAAACAAATGAAAAGTTACTTTTTTGAAGAAAAAGTAACTTTTCTTGCAGAAAGGGGTTGCGGGTGTTTGGTGTTAGGCTTAGAACCCCCTTCACCGGCGGCGCTGAGGCGCTAAC
>CANMPK010000005.1 GCA_947499725.1 uncultured Paracoccaceae bacterium
GCGATTCCAGTTGAGGCGCGCGCTTAAGCGCGCCCAACAGGGCCCAGCTGGCGTTTACAAAAACGTCAGCGCTTTATCCCAACCAATTCAGAATTGTCAGTCCCGACAGACGGCTTGAAACGCTGTAGCTGGCTTGCAGCTGTGTTTCAAACGCGGTCATACGTGTCGCGGCCTCATAAGGATCAACGGACTCATAGGTGTTGATCTGCGCCAATTGCACCTCTGAAATATCTTCCAGACGGGTGATCGCTGTGTCTACGATCTGCTGGTTAAAACCAATATTGGCAGAAATTTCCAAGGTGTTTTCCATACCATCCGCGAGCGCTGTCACCACGCCATCCATCCAATCGGAATAGGCATCTGGGTCGGTCATAGTATCCAGATCAATCGCGGCCAACATGCCAAGGCCCTTGATGATATCCCGTAGCCCCGGATCATTCGCCTGCACGCCATATTCCAACGATTGGCCCAAATCGATACGCGCCGAGATACGTTCATTGGTCGCACCGGTGCCATCTTCCAAAGGCGTGCCAGAGAAGAAGGTTGCTTCAAAGTTGAAGCTCGTATTCGTCGTGTAGGTGGATTGGAAAATCTGATCGAGATCCGCAATCATCGTGGCCGCATCCGCCGCTGTATTAGGGCCTGTGCCAACGATGTTGTCGAACACCTCAGCCGGCGAAAACCCTGTATCGCTGTTGGTTGCCGTCCAGCGCGTCATCGGCTGCACATCGCTCGTGATGCCGCCAAAAAGATGCTCGCCGTTAAAACTTGTGTTGAGAGTACCAACCACAATCTCAATCGCCGCGCGCGCTTGCGCTTGCAGAGATTCCGACCCTGTCGTTTTGGATTCCTTGTTCAAAATCGCAGTCTGCAGCACGTCATCCACAGCATCGCGGATCGCATCCACAGATGTCAGCATTGCGGACAGCTTATTCTCAAGGACTTCGTTTGATGTGATATAGGCCTGCGTGTTCTCTTCACGCGCGCGCATGGTGATCGCCACACCCGCCCGCGCGCCCAGATCATCAAACATATCCGCACGCCGACCGGTCGACAGCTCTTGCCCTGCTTTTTGCAGCTCAAGCGTCGCTTGGCTGACATTGTTCTTTAAGAAATAGTTCGCCTGATAGCTGGAAATACGTGTCGACATCCAAGCCATATCAAACCCTCCTTATATCGCAGACAACAAGGTATCGAGCATCTCGGATACCGCTGTCAGCATTTTGGAATTGGCGGCAAAGCTTTGTTCGATCAGCAAGAGGTTCTGCATCTCTTCGTCGATATTCACGCCTTCCACATTGGCGCGAGATGCATCGATCACCTCGGCGGCAGATCTTGCCGCGTTATAGTTTTGCTCGGCGCGCGTTGTTGCCAGGTTCTGAGCCGTCACCATCTCTGCACCGTAGTCCGAGAGCGACACATCAGCATTGATGCCCGTTCCGACATCCGCGCCCATGTCGCCATTCAGCACATCAATCCACGCTTGAATCTGCGTCACACTGCTGGCTTCCCCTGGACTGGTCGCCCCCAAGCCATCACGCACCAAATAGGCCGTGCCGCTGGTATTAGAGCTGAGCAAGTCATTCACATGCAAACGCGAGGCAAGCCCTTCAGTGTTGGCCGCATTAAACGCATTGCCATTGTCGGTAAACAAACCCGCCTGCCCAGCCGTCAAAGAGGCATCCGCACTCTCAAAGGCTTCGATCAGACCACGGGCATATTCATCCAATTGCAATTGGAACTGCGGGATGGTTTCATTCTTCAGAGCCGTGAAACCCGCCAAACTGCCGCTTTCGATCCCCCGAACACCGGTCTTGTTTGCTGTGATTTCCTGCGTGCCCGCATAAAGCGTGCCATCACCGGCGTTATAGGTCACGTCCTGCACCTGATCGCCTTCGATCAATGCCGCCCCGCCTGTGGTGAAGACATTCACCCAGCCGTCGCTTGTATAGGTCACGCGAATATCCGTGATCCCCGAGATGTCATCCAGAACACCATCGACCTGATCGAAATAAGCCGCAGATTCTAGCGTCCCCGCATCAAAATCACGCAGCCTGTGATTTAGGTTTTGCAGCTCGTACAGTTTCTCATTCAGCTCGGCGACTTCGTAGCGGATCTCCATATCCACATCAGAGCGCACGCTTGCCAACCGATCGCTGGCATCCCGAATGGTGCCCGCCAAGTCTTCTGCGGCAAAAACCACACCCTGTTGTGCCGCACTCGAAGACGGCAGGTTCACAAGGGTTGTCAGCGAAGAGTTAAATGCCGCAAATTTTTCAGCAGGCGATGTACCGTCTCCGACCTCCCCTAAGAATAGGGTATAGTCGCTCAGCCCTTCATGAATGGCTTGCTGTTCGGCCATCTTGGAATTTTCATTACGCGACATACGCGTCAGCGCAGTGTCCACCTCGCGCGAGATTTCGGCGATGTACACACCGCCTTCACCTGTGTTTGAACTCACCAGATGCGCTTCACGGCGCACGTAGCCCTCTGTCATAGAGTTGGCCACGTTGTCCGCTGTCACGCGAGACATCGCCTGTGTTGCTGATAGGCCAGAAGCCGCAGAATATAGAGCGCCAGATAGACTCATTTAAGGGGTCCTAAGCTAAACCCGATTATCGTTTCAGTCGGGTCGTCTCTTCCATCATTTCATCAACTGTGGTGATCACGGTCGCATTGGTCGAAAAGGCACGTTGCACTGTGATCAGATCAGTCATCTCTTCCGCGATATCCACGTTAGAGCCTTCCAAAGCGTAAGCATTGATGCCACCCGTAGAGCCAGAGTTCGCCTCAAGCGCGAAGAAGGCACCGGATTGCTGGGTGAGGCTATAGGCGTTGCCCTTTTCCTCACTCAGACCCGAAGGGTTATCTACGGTTGCCACTGGAATTTGATAAAGCGGACGGCTGATGCCGTTGTCAAAGACGCCATACAACGTCCCCTCTTCGTCAATCTCTGTGCGGATCAATTCACCAACACTGGAGCCATCCCGCTCAAAGGATTGGCTGAAGTCGCCTGCAAACTGGGTAATGCCCTCAAAGCTGCCCGGCTCGCCCAATCCAATCACGATGGCTTGTGGTGTTGTACCGTTGTCCAAAGTGATCGTTGCTTCGCCGGTTGCTGTATCAAAAGCAAAGGCCGCCGGTGCTGTCGCCACAGAAGAGGCATTGGCATAGCTCGCCGGAGACCCGGCCAATGAGCCAGAGTCGTTAAACGTCACGTCCACAGACCCCATATCGGCGCCGTTTTGGTCAGCAATTGTCAGCGTCCATTGGTCTGACGTGCTAGACGGCTGCCAGCTAAAGGAAATCCGCTGGGTTTCGCCCAGACCTGTGAAAATTTCGGAAGATGTCACGAAAGGAGAGCCCGGTGTCGCCATACCGGTTTCTTCAGACGGCAGGTTGCCCACAACAGATGTTTCTGTTGTCGCTTCTGCGGAAAGGGAAATATTACCGACGTTCACCGTTTCCATAGAGCTAAACGAGCTGCGATCGATCTCGCCCAGCTCGCCATCAGCGTCATAAGGGAAGCCCGCCAGATAGAAACCAGCAGCGTTCTGCAGGTTACCGTCTTCATCGGCAACAAAGGCACCGGCCCGTGTGAGGTGATAATTGGTTTGCGTGGTCTCATCTGGGTTTACAGAAACAACAAAGAAACCATTGCCGCTGATCGCCATATCGGTTTCAGAGGTCGTGGAAATCAAGCCACCAGAGCTTTCGATATCCAGCTGTTCTTCGGCTTTAACAGCCAATACGCCAGACCCATTGCCACCAGAAGCCGTGGTGGTCACCATATGCGCAAAGCCGCGGCGATAACCGACGGTATTGGCGTTTGCGATGTTTTCCGAAATGCCGCCAACTGCAGTAGAATTGGCCTGCAGACCGCTGACACCCGTTTGAAGTGCGCTTGAAATTGACATTTTGCCGCCTCAGAGATTTTTTGTTGTTGTCTTTCCTTAAAGATACATCAAGGTCATTTAAGGAGAGTTAAAGAATAGGCAAAAATATCCACAAGGACAAAAATTATCCTTTTAAACAGCCCGTTTATCCATGAACTCTCGTTTAGAGACCAGACTTTGTTAGGCTCTCCAAGGACATTTGCAAACTATTCATGCGCTCTTCAGCGCCGTTTAGGGTCAGTGGAAAAACATCCGCTGGTTGCTGAATGATGCTTTCCGCAAGCTGCTGCCAGCCAACGGAATCCGTCAAACCAGGGAAAGATTTCACAACATCCTCTGCCGTATCTTGATCGCCAGAGCGGTGTGCCGCAATCAACAGATAGGTCGCATCCTCTACGGTGAACAAACCGGGGTGCTCGGCCTTCAATCGCTTAAAGAATGTAATCGCCTCTGGCCATTCTTCGTTTTCCCAAAGGGCACGCGCCACATCCCGCAGATTGCCTTCGGTGGGCATTTTGACATGGGTCTTTAACAGCGCATCTTTTTCACCAAGCTGCGCAAACACGTCGGCGCGCAATAGATTCACGGCGTCTCGCTTCATCTGATCTTCTGGAATCTGCAAGGACATCAGCAGGCTTTTGGCCATCTGCAACTGACCACCGGTTTCGTACGCCGTGGCCATCTTATACCGCAGGTCAAACTCGCGCGCTTCATCCTTCTTGCCCGGATAATAAATCGCCAGATCGCGGCGCAGATCAAGCGCACGCTGGTACTCTTGCGCAGCCAGAGCGGTCCCGCCGATCCCCAGCAAGTGGTCCCCCATACGTTCAACGTAATCAGGAAAGGCCTCGTAATACCGGAAGGCCGGCACCAAACGATAATGAGTTGTCAGCCAATCCGCCAAGGATAATTCCCCCGCGACGCCGCGGTTATACACTTCATCCAATGCAACAGAGGCGAGCGCCTCGGATTCCTTGGCCGCATCTGATCCAGGGAAACGCAGCATGATGCGGCCATGAACCTTCAAGGCCTCTACACTATCGCGATTGGCTTGATACACCTCCGCCAGCGCTTCGAGGGTCTGAACCTCTAGGTAATCGCCCTTCCAAGCATCAGCACCAAACTCCAAAACATCTTTTGCAGCCAAAATGGCACCGCGCCCGCCATCTTCCAGCGCCATATCAGACAAAGCCAGCCGTGCCCGCGCTGCATAACGGTCCCACCCTTTGGCCGCCTTGAAATACGATGTCAAAGCCGTGCTTTCATTGCCCAACTTTTCAGCCGCACGCCCCCTGAGGAACATACCCACCGAGGTGTCCGTCAGCTCTGGAAAATCATCCAGCAACCGCAAGGATTGCCGCGCCATTGCATCTGCGCCGCTTTCGATCATGGCTTCTGTCATCAAGGGCAAGATCGTGCGCGCCACAGGGCGGGTCTGATACATCAAGCCCAGCAAGCCGGGCTCTAAATTCGCCGTCAGCATTTGCGGATCACCCGTCGCGACCCCTTGCAAGGCGGCCCAAAAGGCGCGGTCTGGTCGCGTTGATTGGCTGAGCGGTGAGTTCTCAAAATCCTCTACCGCCTGCCCTTCCAGCAACATCTGAGCATGTAATAGCGCGTTGTACCGGCGCTCCTGCAAAGGATTGGCAGGTTCGATCGCTTCAAGAACAGATCCGGCCTCATAGGTCATCATCTGGCCAAGGTAGATCTCAGCGGTATCCAACAAGACAGAGGTCGTTTCGATCCCATGTGCCTTGGACAGGGCATCCACTTGTGCCGTTAGGTTTTCATAAAACCGCTCTTCCGGCCAAGCCCGCAAATCCAGATCAAACAATTGCTGCACACCCGTGCGTGGCGCCTCGATACGCTCTGGCGCGGGCGCCGGAGCAGGCTGCACCACAGAAGGCTCAGGCGCCTCTTCGTCCGGAGAAGACGCCCCATTCAAAGACGAGGCAAAAGCCATGCCCGCCAGTGAAAGAACAAATGCCTGGGTGAACCGCGTCATTCCGCCAAACTATCCTTGCCTATCCATAATTAAACCTTGTCTTAATCTTTATATTGATGGATAGTTAAACAAGCAATAACCAAGATTAAATGAAGCAGTTGTTCAAACTATTCTTGAAGATTGAACAAAAACAAGGCGATCGGCATGGGAACAACAAATTACGTCTCCCTTTCATTGGCGACTGCGTTGCAGCGCAGTCTAGATATGGCGGCCCACAACATGGCCAACGCCTCCACGGCTGGCTTCAAAACGAGCCACCCTGTCCTAGAAGCTGTTGATCCCACCAATTCCGGCAGCCCAACCGAAGCCATCAACTATGTGCAAGACAAGGGCATCTATATCGACCCGAGCCAAGGGTCGATGGTGGCCACCGGCAACACATTTGATATCGCCGTGTCGGGCGACGCTTGGCTTGGCTATGAATCGCCCGATGGCGGCGTGGCCTATGGCCGCGACGGGCGGCTGACCCTGAACAACGAAGGTCAGCTTGTCACCACAGGCGGCTCACCTATCGTGGATGTCAGCGGCACGCCCCTCACCATTCCGCAGGAAGCCGGCACCTCGGTCAGCATCGCCATCGACGGCACTGTGTCCGACCAAAACGGCGGCCTGATCGGGCAAATCGGCATGTTCGACGTTGGCAATCCAAGCCTGCTGGAGCCCATCGGCAATGGCCTGTTTGGCGCACCCAATGGCGTGAACCCCGGCCCAACAACGACCTCGACAATCGCGCAGGGCTACATCGAACAAAGCAACGTACAGCCCGTGGTCGAGATGATCCACCTGATGGATATCCAACGCTCTTACGAGCGCGCCGTGAAGCTGATGAACAACGAAAACGAACTGACGAAACAGGCGATCGAACGACTGGGTCGTGTGGTCTGATCTGCCCCACAAGGCAGGCAATAAAAGGACGAGGCAATGAAAGCACTAGGTATCGCAGCAACAGGCATGATGGCGCAGCAAACCACGGTTGATGTCATCGCCAACAACATCGCCAACGCGAACACAACCGGCTTTAAATCCGGCCGCGCAGCCTTTCAGGATTTGGTCTACCAATCCATGGTCCAAGAAGGCGCGCCAACCTCTGCCAGCGGCACAACCCGTCCAGTGGGCTTGAACGTTGGTCTGGGGGTCGAAGGCTCTGGCGTGATGCGCCTGAACACACAAGGCGGCTTGGTGCGCACCGACAATGAAACAGACCTCGCCATTGAAGGCGACGGCTTCTTTGTGGTGAACCGTCCAGACGGCAGCTTGGCCTATACGCGCGACGGTAACTTTAGCCTCTCAGCCGAAGGTACAATTGTCACCATCGATGGCTACGAAGTTGACCCTGGCATCACCGTTCCGGAACGAACGCGACAGCTTGAAATCAGCGCGACAGGCATCGTTTCCGCCTATTTAGAAAATGAAAACACCCCAACAGAGCTGGGGCAACTGACACTGGCGACCTTTATCAACCAAGCTGGTATGAAGCCCATCGGGAACAACCTCTTGGAAGAAACCACCGCCTCTGGCGAGCCGATCACGGTAAACGCAGGGGATGCGGGGGTGGGGTTGATCAGCCAAGGTATGTTGGAAAATTCCAACGTCGATATCATCGCGCAGATCACCGATTTGATTCAGGCCCAACGCGCCTACGAGATGAACTCGAAATCCATCGAAACCGCAGATGAGATGCTGCAAACCGCCAACCAGATCAAGTAACCCGTGATGCGTAACCTGTTATCCATTCTCTTCGCCCTTAGCGCCGCAACGTTCACCCTACCTGCGCAGGCAGCGCC
This sequence comes from uncultured Paracoccaceae bacterium, assembly GCA_947499725.1. Taxonomy (GTDB): domain Bacteria; phylum Pseudomonadota; class Alphaproteobacteria; order Rhodobacterales; family Rhodobacteraceae; genus Cognatishimia. The sequence continues at coordinate 7,686 of CANMPK010000005.1, forward strand.
GGTGGATCAGCTCGTCGCTGAGCGCAGCGAGTTAGAATATGGTGAGGTCTTGCCGCACAACGGCACCTTCGACATCCGCATTGCCGAAGGCGCGCCAGAGGAAGGCGAGTTTATCCGTGAATTTTGGATGGACCCAGACACCGGCCAGTTCATTGCAAACCTTGTAACGCCATCCGGCAACATAAAGCGTATTCAGGGCTTGGCGATTTTGAACGTCCCCGTACCTGTTGTGACACGACGCGTTCAACCAGATGAAATCGTGGCTTCAAGCGATATCAGAATGGTCGACATGCCTTGGGCTCGGGTACATGCCTTTGCCATCACCGATTACGACAAGCTGAACGGCATGCAGGTGCGCCGCATGCTTGTGCCCGGCCGCCCTGTGCACAATCAATCTGTGATCCCGCCCATCATCGTCTCGCGCGGTGAACGCGTGACCATCGAGCTGCAATACGGCCCGCTGCAACTGACCGCGAAAGGCAAAGCCATTTCCGACGCGCATTTGGGCCAAGAACTTCGGGTTGTGAACCTGGCCAGCAATAAAACAATTACCGCCGTCGCACGGGCTGACGGCATCGTGGAGGCTCTCTTTTGACCTGTCAGATGACACCAAACACCCGCACACATAAGCGGATCATCGGCACACTATCCTTGCTCGCGGCACTGGCTGTGTCAGGCTGCACGCAAGAATATAAAACACACCGGAATCCGCAGTTTTCCGAAATGGATCCGCAATTGGTCCCAGAGGTCAACCGCGTCAGCGTGCCTCTTCCGCAATCCGAGCCTATTCGCCGCCCACAGCGCGCCGAAGCCTCTAGCCTGTGGAGCAGTGGAACAAGCAGCTTCTTTGACGACCAACGCGCGGAAAACGTCGGCGACATTCTGACGGTTGTCATCAACATCGACGATGATGCCTCGCTATCGAACAACTCCAACCGCTCTCGGTCCGGTTCGCAAAACGTAGATTCCCCAGTGGCGCTTGGATATGGCGGTCAAATTCACAAAATTCTGCCGGGCGTCGGTTCAGAAGATCTTCCAGCCGGCGGCAGTATCATTGACCTTGGCAACACCTCTGCTTCTGCTGGTGCAGGCAGCATCAGCCGTAATGAAGCCATCAACCTGCGGGTTGCAGCTTTGATCGTGAAAGCCCTGCCAAATGGCAACTTTGTCATCGCGGGTCGCCAAGAGGTTAAGGTGAACGCCGAACTGCGCGAATTGCGTGTCGCGGGCATCATTCGACCCGAGGATATCAGCACGGCCAATACCGTGTCTTACGATAAGATCGCCGAAGCGCGCATCACCTATGGTGGCCGCGGTCAGATCTCTGTCGTGCAGCAGCCGCGCTACGGCGAAGACTTCCTCGAAGTGGTCCTCCCCTACTGATCGGCTGATATGAAAAACATCATCATCATAGCGCTCGGCCCCTTAATTCTGGGGCCGGTCGGCTATTTTCTTGGAGGCATGATGGCGCCAGAGCCTGTGCCCGCCGAAGAAGAAGCCGAACCTTTAAAGGTGCATGTGGTCGAACAGGAAATCCTGTACAAAATGCCCATCGGGAAGTTCACCGTTCAGGTGCTGCAACCCCGTAGCATTTTGCACATTCTGATGGATGTCGACGTCTATCTCGCCGGCGCGTCCGAGTTCGAACGCCTGAACGGTCTCGAAGGCCGGATGCGCCTGCGCGACTCCACCATTTCGATCATTTCAGACATGGCAGAAACCACGCTTTGGCTTGAAAAGGGCGAAGAAGAAGAGATCCACCAAGAAGAACTTGCCGAAGAAATCGTCCGCAAATTGCATCGCAATTTTGGCGCTGTACGCACCGCGCGGATCAACGAATTTAACTTCGCCAGAAGCCTGCGCCAATAAGGCCTTAACCGGCAGACAAAACCTGTTCTGCCGCAACCGTATGATCACCCGTGAGGGTGAAATAGTTCTGCCCTTCTGTGAACAAAACCTGCTCCACCTTTGCTTTGCGATAGGTCGATGTGTCCACCAGATTCCCGTCGCCATCTCGGGCCGTCACGGTAAAGGTGTAATCGCCATCCAACAGCAAATTACCCGAGTCATTCAGCCCATCCCAATCCACTGGTTGCAAGCCAGAGGAATCCGTGGACAAACCCGATATCGTGCGCACCAGATTGCCATCTAGATCAAAGATCATGGCAGACACAGAGGCCGCGCCTGCCTCGACCGCGTAATAGCCGTCAGACGTCGCATTGGTCAGCTGCATCTCATCGGTTTCAACCGTCACATCTTCGCCCAGCAGGCTTGCGCCGGATGCAGACAAGATAGACCCCATTTGCGCCGTTAGGTTTTCAAGATTGGTATTCGTGCTAACCGCCTGTTCAACCTGGCTCAACTGGGCAAGCTGAGAAATGAACTGCGTGGAATCCACCGGCTGCAGCGGATCTTGGTTCTCGATCTGCGCGGTCAAAAGGGTCAAGAAACGCGTGTAATCTTCACCCAGTTGAGACAAAGATGTTGCGCTTTCAGACGTGCCCGTTGCTGTAGATGTCGAAAGTACCGGTGCCAAGCCCATTGCGGCCTCCTTAAGTCATCAAATCCAATTGGCCATTGCCAATCGAGACGGTTATTTGTGCAACGTCAGCGTCCGCGTCATCAACGCCATTTGCACTCCCAGTTACTATACCAGAATTTGCCTGATCATGGGACCTTTCTTGCCCAGAATTTTCAAATTCTTGGAAATCTAAAGACCCTTGCGACGCATCAGGTAAAATCTCAGCCAGCATCGCGCGTTCTTCACGCAAACTGTTCAAAACATTCGCGTTTTCAGCCCGAACAACAACAGACAAAGACCCATCTGAATTTGTTGCCAGTTCAATTTCTAACGCACCCAACCCTCGCGGCGTCAGTTCAACCTTTGTCACACCTTCTTCTAGGGTCACGGTGTTCACCTGACTGACAATCGCACTCGCAAACCGCGCCGTCTGACTTTCAGCAGCGCGGGCAGGTTGGCTGTTCTGAACTGCTTCAATCTGCTGCGCAGCTTCGCGGTTCGCCGCAGTGAATTCATATGGCACGACGGGCAATAGCTCTTTGGGCAACTCAAAGGTTTGGCCCGTCGCGCGATCCACCAAAGCCACCGAATTTACGGGCTTTTTGGCCACCTCCGCCACCGCATCAAACACTTTCAGCGTAGCCTCAGGCGAAACCTCGACACCCAGCTCATCCGCCACAGATGTGACGGGTTCTGCCTGCGCTGCAAAAGATGTGCCAGTGCGTGCCAAAACGGGTTGCACAATAGGCGCAGGTTGGAAGGTTACTGCTGCCTCAAAACTGGATTGCGCCGCGATATCTACCGACGTGTCAGACACAACAACATTCGGCCCTGTCACAGGTAAGGTGGCTTGATCAGTTTCAACAACATTGCTGGAAACGACATGCACCGTAGGCGCGCTGCGATCCCCGATACTCCGCGCCGTTTCAGTCGCGGCTTTTGGCGCCACAGCAGGGATCTGCGCAGCTTCGATCGGCTTTCGAACATCAGGGGTTGCCTGCAAAGTGGTAGATATATCAGACGTTTGCGCAAGACGGGTTTGCGTCTGCAAAACCTGCGCGACCTGCACCACCGCGGCAATCAATTGTTCTGGGCTTATCTCTTCACCCAACTCTAACAACGCACCGCTTAGCTCACCGGCCTCAAAACCCTCTACCGCCGCAACCACGTCGGGCACCTGATCTGTAAGGATCGCCTTGGTGTTCGCAAGAATAGCATCGCCGCTGAACTGTGAAATCTGTTCTACAATGCCAGTCAAATCATTCAACACAGAGGCCGTTGCAGCCGCAGACAGGCTCGGCGCCCCGCCCTCTTGGTTTAGTCCATCCAAGGATTGCAGCAAAGACGTCGCCTTTTGCACCAAAGCCTGAAGGTTTTCCTGAATCTGCGGCAAAGCAACCGCAGCCCCATTGGCCGCTTGGATTGCATCACCGCCCCCTTCGGCACCAAGGCCCAAGGACCCAAGCAAGGCACTAAATCCATTCGCTGGGCTGGTTTGCGTCGCACCATTGGTCGAAGGCGCGGCGCCGCCACCAGAAAGCAGCGCCATCAATGGATTGACGGCGATATTCATGCGTAAGCTGCCAAAGCGGTATTCACGCCGCGGGCCATCAACGCAAATTTAAGACGCGACATCGCCCGACGTTCCACTTGGCGCAGCCGATCGCGCCCAAGACCCAACCGAGTTGCCAAGTCATCCGTCGCCTCAGGTTCGGCGCTAAGGTTACGCGAAATCAAAATGTCCCGCTCCACCTCGCTCAGATCAAGCATCGCAGCGGCCATTGTTTTGCGTATTTCATCGGAATGCGACTGCGCGATCACCTGCTCTTCGGGCGTCGGATCTTCAGAGGGCAGGATGTCATCCAAATCCACCTCTTCCCCGTCATCATTCAAATAAGTTGTCACAGAAATCAGGCGATCCTCTTTCGCCGCCCCAAGTGGCACATCCACCACGCCGCGCACACGCATGTTGGCAGCACGAACGCCATTCATGATCCACCAATACGCATAGGTCGAAAATCGCACATCTTTTTCAACTTCAAACCGGTCAGCCGCTTTGATCAATCCGATCAAGCCTTCCGCAACCAGGTCTTCGTGATGTTCTGTCTTGGAGTTAATGCGTCTAACGCATGCGTGAACCTGTCGAGCATGAGATGTAATCAGCGCCTGCAAGGAAGGCTTATGTCCTCGCGTCTGCCAATTTTCGATCAAAATGCGTTCGTGTTCGATCTCCAGCATCGGCGCCTTAAGCGCCGCTGAATAAGAAATAGTCATGTCCTGCCTCGCGAAATCTTTGTTTCGTTAAGGACTAAATAGGCACAACCATGAAGTACGGCAAAGATAAATCTGCTTAACAGAAGATTAAATTGCCCTAATAGTGTAATTCTGCAAAGATTATTACTGCAGTCGAGAGGCGCTCATCGCAGAAAAACCTGCTGTTCTTGAAAGTGCCATTCCTGACTGTTCCGCCAAGGTCGGATCGATCTTAAGATCAATGTCCGTCTGTCCTTGCGACATTTCCAACAGGATTGCACCAAGAACTTCACCCAGTTTTTGCGCCGAAACATCAAAACCAAGATCAAATCCTTTTGGCTGAACAAGAACAAGCGCCCCAATCGGCACCTCAAGCTCAAGCTCTTCCGCCAATGCATCCCCTAAGGAAACACCTTCGAGCACCTCTGCGCCATCCAGCATCGCGAAAGGCCGCGCTGCCTCATGGCTAGATGTCAGGGTGACAACAGGAAGTTTTGTCAGCGACGCCAAAATACCAGTCAGAGGTGTAACCTCCGCTTTCGCCGCTTCCACTAGGTCCCCGCCCCAGATTTGCTCTAAAATTTCTTTCCGCACCACCATATTGCCCCCCCAGGCTATATTATGTGTCTAAATAAAGACTAAAGCGTTTCCCGCAAAAGGAGAATTGTCTCTTTGTAAAGAAGAGTAACCCTATCCAAACGGATAGGTTTTAGTTCACTTTGAGACTTTGTGCGATCCTAGGTTGTATCGCCTGCGAAAAACTCTCCGAAAGCCCTTAAAACAAAAGGCATAACAAGATTTAGATTAGTAAAAATAGTTATCCACAATCAGTAGTGGCGCTTTCTAGGGGCTTTATCCACAGCCGAATACCTTGTGGATATTTACAAAAAAGAACTTGACGCGCATTTTTGACGGCTTTGTGACACCTTAGGGCGAGTTACCTAACGAGACGATCAATCGTCGCCTGATCGATTTGAAGCTGGTACCCCTCGGACCGCACTGTCGATAACGAGGCATCTTCACCAAACACATGCGTTAGCTTTTTACGAATTTTAGCAACATGCACGTCGAACTTTCGGTCACCGTAGTCCCAGGGGCGCTGATCGATGGCAAAACTCAGTTTATCCCTGGAAACGATCTCTCCGTTATGTGAAATCAGGATATGTGCGATCTGCGCTTCTGCCGCAGTGAAATCGGCGTGATCCAAAATATAGGCGCTCGCATCCCAATTCGCGCCACCCTCCAGCAAGATCTTCCCTTCGACAGAATTCAAAAGACCAAGGCGCGCACGCAAGCGCAATGCAATGGCGCGCAAGGAATGGCCGTAAGGCACAACATCGTCGGCCCCCGCTAAAAACGCATCTTCGGCTTCTTCCGCCGAGGAACCACGGTCAATCACAAGAATAAACGCATTACTTTCTGCCGAGATATCTCGAAGAAACGCGTCCCTTTGATGCATACGCCCAACCACAACCACCGTCGGAGCAGAATGTTTCTGCAAAACCTCCCGCGCCAAAACAGCATCCGTGCAAACCTCAGATGACTTTTGGCAAATCACCTGAAACAGATGCATCAGCGCCAAAGCAGAACCAGCATCGGTATCAACGATCAGCGCATAAGGTGGCTTCGCCGCCATAAGGTTCATCCCCGTAGTGTCAATTCGAATCAAAAAGTGCGTAAACACGCGAAAAAGTGAACCACAACTATAGAAATCATTACTTTCTAAGAAAATCAAAAATCTATACATGTCTCACTGCAAGTATATTTAAAAACTTACATGTATTAAATTTCGTTAACCATTTGTTTTCTTTTGCCGCCGAACTTTGGCAAAAATTTAACCCAAGTAATAATATTCAGAGTGCAGGTTGCAGAATGCGCCGCGAAACACTCAGAATGGAGTATGAGTTATGGCACTGTTCCTTGCCGATGATGCTGGTTCGCATGTTGTTGCCGAAACCTTGGCGCGTATGCAGCTGCTCTTGGCAAAGGGCGATACAGATCCTTTCTTAGAAAAGGTTGCTTTGTCCGCGATAGGCGTTTTTCAACGCGCTGATTTGGGGCCCCTCCCCCGTTCAACCCAGAACGATTTGGCCAAATTGCGCAGCGATACACGCATTAATTGAACCCACTCACGGAAATACAATAGTACAAAGCGACCCCAAATAGAGAGTGATAAAGAAGCGGCTCAACCCCAAGTATTAAATGCGGGGAAAAACGCCGAATTCTTTAATAAATCTGTAACTATTCTTGACACATTCTTGTTGAGATATGTATAGACGCCCCACTAAAGGGACTAACCATGGCGATGAAAAATAACATGGATACTTACAAGAAATACCCGAACGAGGCAGTTGCTAAAGTTGTGGCGGCATATGCACAGCGTAGCGATGTAACAGCAGATGATATTGTGGCTCTGGCAAACCGCCTGATGCCGGTCTTCAACAGTGAAACCGTCGAGGTCGCTTCAGCAGACGTGGCTGTGGCGGCACCCGCTCCGGCGCGCGGCCCGGCAACTTTTGCCACACCAGCGGTTGCGCTGGATAAAGCTGTGACCGATGACAAAGTGTATTGCCTGTGCTGCGGCAAAGGTTTCACGATGTTGAAACGCCACCTCAAGGCGGAACATGGCCTCACCGAAGACGAGTATCGTCAAAAATTCGGTCTGGCAGATGATTTCCCACTGGTTGCGCCAAACTATTCCAAGCGCAAAGCCGCTTATGCCAAAGATGTTGGTCTTGGAAAATACAACCGCGACACAGCTCAAGAGCAAACAATCAGCGCCAGTTAAGGCGCTGATGCCCCAATTGCCTCATTCCTGACACAATTGCGCCCCCTTGGGGGCACGGTTGCCATTCATATCTTCTCGGGACGAATTGTGCGCAGAAGCGCCTCTTCGAAAAAATCCGGACGATAACCGGATCTCGTGGGGCAAAATACAATGGCGAGTGATGCAACTGTAAATATCATCAAAAAGATTGAAGTGGTCGAAGGCCACGGACACCACGGCGGCGCATGGAAAGTTGCTTATGCTGACTTCATGACCGCGATGATGGCGTTCTTTTTGTTGATGTGGATCCTGTCTTCCAGTGACGAACAAAAACTACGCGGCATCGCCGAGTATTTCACAAACGCAACCCTGCCCGGCGGCAGTGGTGTTTTGGATGGCGCGACGCTTGGCCCTCCTGGCACATTGACCGCATCAAACGGGTCTACCGTGGCACGCGGTGCAGAATTCGGCGAAGAAGATGACCCCTCCCCTGCGAAATGGGAAGTGATGGACACCACGCCAACCGCCGATCCAGAACAAACCGCCCGTGGCTCGCAAAGTGGCCACCATGAAAATCCAGCCGGCGGCGCAGCCAGCCCGGTTTACGATACGCAAAAACGCGACGATGCGATTACCAGCGAGAAATCCGCCGGCCAAGCGCAACTGAACACCGACAGCACCGACCCTATGAATGCAGCGGCTGCCGCAAAGAATATTGCGGACTCCACAAATTCAAAAGACATGGCCGAGATGAACGCAGCCGGTGACATGGAAAACGTAAACCCAGATCATTCTGCGGATGAGCAACGCTTTGAAGAGATGAAGAACAAAATCCTGCAAGCCATGCAGGCCAGCCCAGATCTTGCGCCTTTGCAGGAAAACCTGATGTTTGAAAAAACACCAGACGGCATGATGGTGCAGATCGTCGATCAACGCGGCAAAGCCATGTTCTCAAGCGGCAGCGCCAAAATGAATGCGGCCACCGTGAAACTGATGAAGCTGCTCGGCGAAAGCCTAACGCAACTGCCCAATGAGATGGTGATCTCGGGTCATACTGATGCAGTGCCGTTCTCGAATTCAGCCGGCTATGACAACTGGGATCTGTCCTCAGATCGCGCCAATGCCATGCGCCGTATCCTTACGCAAAGCGGCGTGTCTCATGAACGGATCACTCGCGTGTCCGGCATGGCCGATACGCAGCTTTTGAAAACAGACGCGCCAAAAGATCCATCCAACCGTCGGATCGAAGTCTTGTTGGCCTATGAACAACCCGCCGCCCCTGCCGCGATGGCGAAACCGGCCATGGCGGACAAAATGGCTGAAACCTCAGAGATGATGGAAAAGCCAATGATGGCAGACACGGGTGCGATGGAAAAACCGATGGAGAAAATGGCAGACACATCGGTTCAAACTGAAATCGCACAAGAATTGGGAACCGCAAAACCCACGACAGTGCTAGACGAAAACGTCTTTGAAAATCTGCGCAGCGCGCTACGCTAATACCTCCAAGACCCTGAAAGCGGCCTGCCCTTGTGGCGGGCCGTTTGCCGTTTAAGGCTGAACTTGCGACAAGCGGAATTGGCTCCAGTCAATCGCGCGGTCCTGCTCGCCAATCAGTTCATCGTTGGGCTTGGTTGTCAGAATAAGCAAAATTCCAACAGTCGCAGCAGATGTCAGACCCAGCAGGCGCAACCCTTTGCTACGCGCCACGCCAGACCACGGACGTTTCTTTTGGGCCTGCTCCAAAGTTTCAACAGAGGACGCGATGGCCTGAGTTGGCTTTGGCAAGGACACAAAGAAGAACCCATCTTCCGACGCAAGATGAACCGTGCCCACCGCACCGCGCAAACCATCCTGCATCACCTGCGGCATCACTTCAGCTTGCAGGCGAATGCGGTTTGGCATGGCATCACTCTTGCGATGAATGGCCAAAAGCCGGTGATCATCCCGCATAAACAGACGCGTTGGATCGGAAATGACCAAGGCTTTCCCTTCACCACGCGACAGCTCGAACCAGCCATTTTTATAGCTGAGCTGATAGGCACCTGGCGGGGTTTCAATGTGGGTCAAATGATCAGCACGTAAGAACCCCTGCCCCGGCATGATCGCAGGGTTCGGCTCTTCGACGTCAACGGGCTCCTCAAGGCGCGCCGCTTCCGCCTGCAGATCGAAGGTCAAATTGCGCAGAGGCTTTTGCGCTGGCTCAGGCTCGGGTTTGACACGACGAGACTGAAAGGAAATCGCACCATGCGATGCAGGTGCGTCTTCCTCGACAGAAGTTTGAACGAAGGGCGATCGATCCGCCGCAACAGTTGGTTCGGCAGGGGCCGAACCCAAGAATGCAACAGGGTCCAGACCCTCTTCCAAAGCGTAGGAATAGTTCACCGAATAATCATTCGCGTCTTCCAACAAATTTGGCGCATCCGCCAAAAGCGCGCCAAGATTGCGCTCGTCTGAATAAGACACATTGCACACCGGATAGCCTTCGACCTTCGGATGAAAGCTTAGCTCTTCGGCACGTAACCCAAGATGTTTGCGCAGACGATCGGGGAAACGGGCAACTTCTTCCTGACGGAACAACAATATCTGGCAATCGCCGCTTGGCATCAGACACATAGACAGGCGCATTTCTTCTGGCCAATCCTTGTGAACCACTTGGATATCTTCGGCCTCTAACAGAATGGCCATGACTTGCTCGGTGCCCGACATACTGTTCCTCAACTGCGTTTAGCAGATTTTAACTATTCTTTATGTTTTGTATAAATACGCCAGCATTTTGGAATTATCCATAGTTATTCTTAACCTTCCTTAAATTTATTCATTAAAGCCCATTTAATTAACCTTATTAATTCTTGCTACAGCCCTGTCGGTTATGTCAAAATTGAACTAACTCGAGCAAACACGCGCCAGAAGGCGCGAAGGATATTCAAATGAACATTATCGTCGGCTTTCTAGTTGTTATGGGTATGGTGTTTGGCGGCTTCTTGCTGTCAGGCGGCGAAATGGCCCCAATCCTTTACGCTCTTCCCTTCGAAGGCATGATGATCGGCGGCGCCTCCCTCGGCGCTTTCATGGCCGCGAACTCCTTCGGGGATCTTGCCGCTACGGTCAAAGGCGTCATCAAATGTTTGAAAGGCCCTAAGTGGAAGCAAAGCGATTACATCGATTTGCTGAACCTGATGTACGGTCTTACGAAAATTTACCAACGCGACGGCATCTTGGCGCTGGATGAACATATCGAAAACCCGCACGACAGTTCGATCTTTTCGCAGTTCCCGAAAATCCAACACGATCACTTCGCGCTCGATCTGATCACCGACAGCTTCCGTATGCTCGCGCTGCAATTTGACGACCCATATCAAACCGAAGATGTGATCAACAAAAAGCTGAAGAAACACCACCACGAGGCGCTGGTGCCACCGCATGGTTTGCAAACCGTGGCCGACGGTCTGCCCGCGATTGGGATTGTTGCGGCGGTTTTGGGTGTTATTAAAACCATGGGCGCCATCGACAAACCGCCTACCGTTCTGGGTGAAATGATTGGTGGTGCGCTTGTTGGGACATTCCTTGGGGTTTTCTTGGCCTATTGTTTTGTGGCCCCGCTGTCCTCTCGTTTGACCGCAATCGAAGAACAAGACGGTGCGTTCTACAACGTGATCCGCGACATCATCATCGCGATCTTGCAAGAACACTCCCCGACCATCTGCGTGGAAATTGGCCGCGGCAACATCCCAACTGTGCTGCAACCATCTTTCTATGAAATGGAAGAAGCCCGCGAAGAACTGGCCGAGGCCTAATGGACCGCAGCCGACGCATCCAAGCATTAGGTGTTCTGCAACGCATCAAAGAACACGAGCTGGATGCCCATGCGGCCCAGATGGGGCAAATCCGCCTGCATCAAGCCAAGCTACAAGACGAGGTGACGCGCCTTAACGAACAGGTGGAAACCGAGGCGCAGATCACCTCACCAGAATCCGCGCCCTTCTTAGCGGGCTTTCTGCAAGCGGTCGAAACCCGCAAAGCCTTTCTGCAAAGTGAAATCACCACACTCGACAAAAAAGCTGCCCTCATCGAAGGGCAGCTTTTTGATACATATACCGAGGTCCGGTCGAACAAGGCCGTTCTGGATAAGACCCTCCTAGACAAGCGCAAGGAGGAGGACATGGCCGAGGCGTCCGCTTTAGAAGAGATCGCCCGCAACCGGTACCTGCGCCAAAAGGCGAAAGCTTAGGCTGCGTTTGGCAGCCCTTGCGCCCACATCTCACGAATTTGCGTCGCCAATGTGGTTGGATCAAAGGGTTTGGCAATAAAGCCCAGCTCGTATGGGCCAAGCAGGCTGTCTTTGTCTGACTCGCCAACTTTCGCTGTCATATAAATCGCTGGAATGGTTTCATAACCCGGCATCTTGCGAATGGCCTCGATGGTTTCCGGTCCAGTCAGGCCCGGCATCTGTACATCACACAGCAGCAAATCCGGCGCAAAATCACCGACGATATCCAGCGCAACAGTGCCCAGTTCCGCCTGTGCCACCTGAAAACCGCCAATCAGCTCCAGCGCCATATTTGCGATCTCACGAATATCTGCTTCGTCTTCTACATGAAGAATCTTTGTCAGTTCACCCATGTCCTTTTCCTTTCTTATCCATATCAACCCCGCGCCCGACGGCGCGCCTTACCACGGCCCGCGCTGGACGGACGTGAGAATTTCGAAACGACACCGCGTTCACCTTCGGCGGCTTCCACCTGTGTCACAATCATAATCACTGGCACCTCACGCGGCAGACGACCGCCAGACACCGGAACGATGGTCATGCAATGCGCATTGCCCACTTTGTCAAAATGCAGGATCGCATCGAACTGATCTTCATCCGACAGCACCAAGGCCTGCGCCACATCTTGGGCGTTCAACATGTCCGCATCTTCTGCGTCCAGCGTTGGCACCTCATCCGTGCCCACACCCATCAGCTTAAAGTTGGTAGAAGCATCGATGTTCGGAATATTCGCCAGCCAGTTGGAATACATATTGGCCTTCAAACCGTTCTGCACCAAGGCATCCGTCATCGCGCCATCAGCCGATTTCGCCTGCAACACGGTCACTTTACGGTTCGCCAGCTTGTCGCGTTCAAACAGTTCTGTAACCAGATTACGGCCTTCCTCGGTCAACCAGTTGAACACGCTGGACTGACCCACAACGCCCTTACCGCTGACAACTTGGCTGACAGAAACGCTACCGGTTTCCACCTCAACCTCAAAGCCACCAGACTGCAACTGCGCCAGCAGAACCTGCAATTCGGTGCCGTCGCCAGCTTCAACCGCTTCGCCGTTTTCATCCAGTGCCGGACCAGCGGTCACACCACTGTTGCTAAAGGCCACATCGCCTTCCATCTCATCATCCAGCGGCTCCATCGGGATAACCTTCTCACCGATCATGCGTGGCAGATCGACATAGAATTCCGTCCCGATCTGCTCCTCACTGGCAAAGAAGATCGCGCCCTTATGGCTTTCCACGATCAGCTTCACGATCGACAGACCAAGGCCGGTGCCCTGTTGTGTCCGCGTATCGCCCATATCGGCCTGCGTGAACTTGTCAAAGATCGTGGCATGGGCGGATTTCGGAATACCGCAGCCAAAATCGCGAATAGAGAAGCGAATACGACCGCGATGAATTTTCAACGTCACAATGATCTGCTTTTCTTCGCCACCAAACTTGGCCGCGTTGGACATCAGGTTATCCATCACCTGCGTCAGGCGATCCTTGTCACCCATCGTCATAAAGCCGTCGTCGTCCGCTTCAAAATTCAGACGCATCGAGTTCTTGAACTTCTCGGCATAGAACTTGTTGGCTTCCATTGCCTTATCGACGACCTCAGCCATATCGATCGGCGCCATCTTAAAGTCCATCTTGCCGGCTTCGATCTTCTCCATATCCAGAATGTCGTTGATCAAGTTCACCAAGCGATCGCAGTTGTTGCTGGCCATGCTGACCATCTTGTTCATCTGCTCTGGCATCTCACCAATCGCACCAGACATCGCAAGGCCCAAGGCCCCTTTCATCGAGGTCAGCGGCGTACGCAATTCGTGGCTCACCGTGGCGACAAATTCGTTCTTGGCTTTCTCGGCCACTTTGCGTGCCGTGATATCGCGGTAGATGGCAATAAAGCGCGGCTCGTCATTTTCCGGCTGCACATATTCAAGACTGATCTCATAAGGCGTGCCATTGCCCGCCGTCACTTCCCACGTCATGCGGCGCTGCGGACCTTCTTCCAAAGCCTGACACCGCAGTTCCAACGCTTGGGTGTCGCTCTCGGTAAAGATATCCTTCGCACGGCGATCCTTCCAACCGCCACCCACACGATCAGTGATCAAACGCTGTGTGGCCGTGCGGTTGCAATATAGCAAATCCAATGATCCCGGACGCAGAACAACCACCTGATCGTCCACCAGTTCCAAGCTGTCATGGAAGCTTTCATCCGAAATGCCTTTGCGGGTTTGCGTCATATCCGTCGCAACCAGCGCAATTTCAGACAATTCGTTTTCAGCGCCAGACACCGGAATAACCGTACATTGCGCCCAAGCGGCAGTGCCATCTTCGCGCATGATCTTCAGCGGACCATCCCACGGCGTGCCCAGCTCCATCGCTTTCATGATGTCATCATGCAGCAAGTCTTGTTCGGTCTCGCCCAAGAACTGCGCCAAAGGTTGGCCCAGCAAACTGTCGCGCGCCCGCGCCGAGGTTTCGCAGAAACTGTCGTTCACATGGGTGATGCGGCCATCAGGGCGCAGCATACAAAAGACCGTGTGTTCTTCGACCGCAGAGCGATAGAACGACTTGGACCGGATCTCGGATTCCAGAACCGCCTTCTGCTGTTCCGCCAGCATCATGTTGCGGCGCAATTGCAAAACAAGGAACACCAACGACAAGATGATCGCGCTGACCACGCCCATGATCGTCCAGCGATAGGCGCGATAAATCCGACCGGCGGCCTGCACCAAATAATTCTCGTAAGGACGCACGCGCAAGGAAATCAGCAGATCATGCACCGCCTGATAGTTCTGCGGCGCTTGCCACACCACATTGCCTGCGCTGATAGACTCTGAACTCTCAGAGCTGATGTTCAACATAGAGTTGATCACCAAAGCCAAAGCATTCTCCGGCACGCTCGGCATCGCTGCCATCACCCATTCTGGATACAGGGGCGTCGAAGACATGAAAGGATATTCAGGAAAAGACTGCGGCGCGAGCGGCGCAAAATCCGCCAGATCCACGGCACCTTCTAGGGCCAGTTGCTCAAGAACGCCCGCGCGAATAACACCCGCATCCACGAGGCCGGATTGCACCGCATAGACCACCTCGCGCTGGTTCCCGCCAGAGAACACCAGCTCCCCCAGCATCTGCGACGGGTCCAAACGATAGCGGCGGAATTCCTGTTCCGCCAACCACCAGCCCGCAAAATCTTTTTCAGACACAGCCATCACGCTGCGCCCTTCCAGTTGGTTCAGCCGCACCAAGCCGCTGTCAGCCCGCGCAAACACCAAAGCGCCAATCTCGGAATAGGTGCGCCCTTCCCACATCTGCGCTTGGCTCAATACAGCCCGCGCGCCGCTTTCCACTTCAGTGGCCACAAAATGCGCAGGGTTGGTCAGCACGAAATCAAGCGAGCGATCCAGCACGCCCGCCGACAGGGTTTCAACCGAATGGGGCCGCACCACAAATCGATACGGCGTATCTAGGAATTCAGATTCAGAGTTCAGAAAATCAATCGTCGGGCGCCATGCCTCTAGCGCACGGGTTGCGCCTTCGGTGCTAAGAACACCAATCGTGAACACCTGCGTGCCCGGACCAAAATCATTGCTTTGTGCGGTTGCGGCTGTGGCACGCGCCAACAGCGTGACGGTCAATGCCGCCAGCATCACCCAGAAACCGAACCATCGACTTAGGGCTTTAAGCCCACGCCAAAAGGACCCGTTAAACGCCATCCACATTCTGCTCCATCTCATCGAGAAGCGCATTGAGGAGTTCATCGACAAAGTCGGTGTTGAGGGGACGCGGACCAGCGACCACGGTATCGATATGCTGTTCAAGCTGGGCCGCCAAAGCGCCCATGCGGGGTTGCCCCACGCTGCCACATATCCCGTGCAACTTATGTGCTTGTGCGCGAATCTCCAGGCAGGCGGATTCTTCCGTTGCTGGATCTTCAAGACGTTCCGACAAAGCGCAAAATTCTTCGATGCGTTCATCCAAAGAAGAGATGAACCGTTCGCGAATGCGTGCAAGACCGGCCTGTAGCACGGCTGCTTTATCTGCATCCATTCCCTGCATCATAGTACTCACCCAAACGTCTTATACCTCAACGCTCTTCAGGCGCTGATTGTTTCTTGCCACCTTTAGATTAGCATAATTCACTAAACTGCGGTGGCGAAATCGACCGAAGAGATTAAGGATTGGTTAACAAAATCCGAGGTTTAGCCCTGATATTCAGCCACTGGTGCCAATTGGCAACTGGCCCGCCGCGCCTCAGCTCCAAGCCTTAGGCGGCAAAGGCCGACCGACCACCGCTTGCGCGGCCACCAGAATTCGCGGCTTCATTCAGCTTTTCAACCGCACGATCCAAGAAGCGCAGATCTCCACGTTTCTCAAACAGCTTCGGCGCCGCAACTTCCCCGATCTGCGCCGAGAAGCCCGTGGCCACATCTTCGCAATACACAAGGTCTGGATCGTTCAGCATCATAACGAATTCATCATGCATGCTATCCGCGCTCGGCAGTTTGTTCTTCGCGCCAACGCACACAAACACACCACCGCCCAAATAAGATAGGAAGGCCTGTGCCCCAACCAAAGTATCCGAAATCACCTCGGCCACATCGGTCACAACATAAGTAAATTCTTCCGTGCTAGAGCCCGCATGCACCGTCGCCAATTCAGGCACACGGATCGCAAAGGCGCCCATCGCAAATTGCTTCTGCTCAAGCATCAGCATCACATAGTTATCCAAGGCCGCGCTCTTCACCACGCCGCGCACTTCCTTCACCGTCACCGGTTCTTTGAAAGCAGGCTTTGGCACTTGCGCCGCTGCCGCAGGAGCCGCAGCCTGAGCTGCCGCAGCTTTCTGCGCTTCAGACTGAAGACGATCTGCAAGACGGATCCGCGTCATCAATTCAGTCGTGTCAAAAGGCTTGGTCACATAATCCGTCGCACCGGCCATAAAGGCACGGTCCACGTATTCTTTGTTGTTCATCGCTGTAATCATAATCACAGGCGAGTTCTTATAATGCTCCATCTGGCGCACGTGTTGGCAAAGCTCGGTGCCATCCATGCCCGGCATCTGAATGTCGAACATAAACCCATCAAATGGGGTTGGGCTCGCTTGGATCTTCTGTAATGCGTCTTCGCCGCTTTCAGCCAGGGTGACATCTTTGTACCCATGCGCCTCAAGGGTCGCAGAAAGAATTTCGCGAATTAGTTCGTCATCATCGACGGCAAGGATTTTCATCTGCTTCTCCAGTCGTATGCCACCCAATGGCGGCGCCAAGACGCTTCTGCGTCTATCCTGTTCGCCCAGTACTCAATTTTGTAAATTCGATGTCCAGGCTATGCTCAGTTATTATTGTTCAGTCTATTAGGACAATTATGGCGCAATTTGGGCGATCTTTAGGATTGAGTGAAGCAAAACCCTCACACGTTAACCGTGCGTTAACCACTTTTTTCCACAGGCTTAGAAAAAATGTTGAAAAACAGGGGGTTGGCGAAATCGCCTTGTTTTAACGCAAAGCAGAAATTTTGACACTTTAAGTAGAGTGATCGCCAAATTCAGGCGGTATGCCCCAATTGAAAGCAAATCACTTGGCCACCCGTTTGCCCCAATTCAAAGCGCGTCTTGCTCAAATAAGCCCGGTGCCAATTCTTCCCAGAAGGCAAAAATCGCACTGGCATTCAGGGCAGAATTCCACCCATGCGCGCGGAATTCTTCACGGGCCAAATCATCCTCCAGCCCAGCCATAAACAGCCGCTTATCCGCATCGCGCTGCGTCGGATTTCGGCTGGCCACCATATCGGCAACAATCGCAAACTTGCGCCCGCGCTCTGCCTTGGCCGCACGCCGGTTGTGTTCATCCATCGCCTCAGCCTGTTTCACCGCCGCGCGATCCTGCGCCTTGCGCTTCGCTTCTTCTGATGGTGGCTGCACCACCTCCGCCGCCGCCGGCTTATAATCATCCCGAATGGCCGCCGTCAGATAACCGACCTTAGATTTCACGCTGCCTTGCTCAGACATATACGACAGCTTCTCGCTCACATACTCCGGCCCGTGTTCCGCAATCCATTGCCGCGCCAATCGATCAGACACCCCCTGATCGCGCAGTGCTTTATACACGGGCAAGTTCCGCGTACCGTCACTGTCATCAATCTGGAACATCGCCAACTGCGGGTTCTCTTTGATCAAGAACCGAATATCGGTGACCGCCCTGCCCTTCTTCTGAAACTCCGGCGTGATTTCGATGTCACTGCTTTTGTTCACCTCCGCCACAGCCGGCTTGATGATCTTGGCGTTCAGATGTTTGAAGCTCTCATAATAACTCGAGCCATCCACGCCCATCAGCTTGCGAAAGGTCTCAAGGCTCCACCAGCCGGTGCTGCCCGTGCGCACAAAGCGATAGCAGTTCTCATATAAAGCCAACCCATGGCCCGAACTGAAATTGCGCTGAATATGCACATTGATCAGCGCATAGATCTTCGGGTCATGCAGCTTCTGTGCCAAGGCAGGCGAATAGGCATATTCACACACGCCGTTCTTCAGCTTGGCAAAAGACAGCAAAGAGCTCACGCCCCATTCTTGTTTGCCGTCCTCATCCAGCATGTCCCATTCGGCCACGGTTTCGGCCAAAGTGCGCAGGCTGGCGCGCAGCGTATCAAAATCGTTAGAGTTATAGCCCACCATCATCGCAAGGGTGCGCGCATCAATCGAATGGCTTTGGGCCGAGGTCAGCGCATCATAGGCATTCAGCAAAAGCACGTTCGACAACTTGCGTTGCAGCAAAGAAAGCTTGCCGCTGATATGGATCGCCGCCACGTTCTTTTTGACGGTCTCACGCCGCAGCGCCCCCGTCAGATTGTCCATATCAATACTGGTCTGTGCCATGATTCTGTGCCGCTCGTTCTTAACCAATATCCTTTACACAAAAGGTACCCACGCTCAAGAACTTCCTAGGTTCTTTAAGCCATCCCGCAAACGGGTACCCATTGACTCCTGTTCCGAGGAATGACTCGAATCAGTTAACAATTCCTCCACCCACCGAGTCGCACGCAACACCTGAGAGGCCGAAAATGGGGTAAATATGGCTGTTTTGAGGGTCAAACCCCCTAGATTTAGCGCCCCCGTGAATCGGGACCCTTTATCCCGTAGACAGGTACCAATGATCCCGTAACGGGGTACCTTTCATACCGGAATCGGATACCCTTCGTCCTGATATTGGGGACCCAAAAACATCTAACCTATTGATTTTCGACATTTTTTCTAAGCCAAATATCTTAAATTCCTAAAAGGAATAAAACTCTTTGTTGGGTGTCTTCTTATATAAGAAACAGGGTTTCGCCGCGAAACCTCCCCCGCTTTCGAAAAATTAACCAAGTCAGCCTGTGGATATGCTGGCTCGTTAACAAAATGTGCGCTATTCTTTGGCATATCCTCAAAACAGGCGTACATAACAAGAGGCACCGAAAGTGAGCAAAGCTCCCACACCTCCCCTGCCCCCTTACCTTAATCTGGATCCAGAGGCGGCAGCGAAGAAGTTACCTGATCCTATCGACACAACAAGATTCGCGAAAGCCGCTGCATTCTGCGGCAAGGGCCGCGAAGACATGGCCCGTCGTGGCTATGCACCGGATGGCGAAAAGCGGCTTCGGAAATTCTCGACTTGGGAAATCACCAAGTACCTGATCCCCGTCGCCCCCGCCCATCTGCGCCGCGTTCTGAAAGCACACCCAGACCTGCCGCAAGGCGAAGGCTCGGGTGGCTCAAAGTGGTTCACCCTCGAAGAGGTCCTGACCCTGCGCAAGCATTTCGCCAACGAAGGGGTCAGCACCAAAGAATACGTCCCCTACCGCCCAGAAGGTCAGCCCGCGAAAGTGGTCGCCGTTGCGAACTTCAAAGGCGGCGTCGGCAAAACCTCCACCGCGGCGCATCTTGCGATGTCCGCCGCTTTGGACGGCTACAAAGTTCTGGTGATCGATCTGGATTCCCAAGGCTCCATGACCTCGATCCTGGGCGGCAAGGTGCCGGATGAATGGTCCACCGTTTTCCCGCTGATCGCTAAAGATTATGCCAAGGCCGTGGTCGAAGAAAACAAAGTCCGCGCCGCCGCTGGCCAGCCGGACATTCCGCTCGATGAAACCCTGCAAGAAGCCCTGAAGGTTTCGTCGCGCGACGTCATCCAGAACACCCACTGGCCGAACATCGATCTGATCGGCGCGCAGCTGAACCTATACTGGGCGGAATTCCAAATCCCCGTCTGGCGCATGGGTCTGCGCAATTGGCCGCTTTGGGATGGCCTGACAAACTTCCTTGAAGACGAAGGCGTGCTCGACGAATACGACATCGTTTTCCTCGACACCCCCCCTGCCCTCGGTTACCTCACCATCAACGGTTTGGCGGCGGCGGATATCCTGCTGGTCCCGCTCGGCGCGTCCTTCCTTGAATTTGATTCAACGGGCCGTTTCTTCGACATGCTCTATTCCACCTTCGCCAGCATCGAAGACGGCGAAAACGCTGCCGCCCGTGCGGCCGGTTTACCAGAGCTTAAGTTTGAATGGGATGTAGTCCGAGCGATCGTCACCCGTTTTGACGCCAGCCAACAGACCGATATGGCCAATGTGATCCAAGCCTATTTTGGCGATTTCATGAACGCCTACCGGCAGGATTACACGGCGCTCGTTGGTCAGGCCGGCGAACAAGTGAACGGGATCTACGAAGCAGATTATCGCGACTTCAACCGCGACACCTATGTGCGCGGCCGCGAAACATTTGACCGCACCTATGCCGAATTCAAAGAACTGTTGATCGGCAGTTGGTGGCGCGATGCAAATATGGAGGATGAGTGATGGCACGACGGAAAAGGCTGGTCGCCCCAGACCAATCAGAGCTTGAGAAACTCGACGAAGGTTTCGCTGCGAAACCTCCCCTCGGTCAATCCATGACCCCGCCCATCGCGCAAGTCGCTGGTGAAGCGGCGGCTTTGGCTGGCATGGCAGGCGTTCAAGATCGCGTTGCCGCAGCCAAAGATACGGCAGATGCCGAGAAATGGCGCGAGGCGGAACGGGCAGGCCGTGCCGTGGTGCATATTCCGGTGGATCAAATTCAAACCGACTATCTGCGCCGCGACCGTATGGTCGACGATCCCGACGCACGTTTAGAGCTGACGAAATCCATTATCGACCATGGCCTGCGCACACCAATCGAAGTTGCGAAAACTGAAGAGGGCTATGGCTTGATCGCGGGTCACCGTCGTCTGCGCATCTTTAGGCTGATGTCTGAACAGTTCCCGCGTTTCAGTGAAATTCCGGCTTTTATCCGTACGCCAAAAGACAGCGCGGATGCTTACCAGAACATGGTGGAAGAGAACGAAGTTCGCGCCAATCTGACCCACTACGAACGTGGCCGTATCGCCGTTTTAGCGACACAAAACGGCGTGTTTGGCTCTGTTGATGATGCGGTGGGCAAGCTGTTTGAAAGCGCGTCTAAATCCAAACGATCCAAGGTGCGCAGTTTCGCAGCGGTCCACGAAGCGCTAGGGGATTTGCTGAAGCACCCGATGGACTTGTCAGAGCGTTTGGGCCTGAAGGTTGCCACGGCTCTGCGCAACGGCGCACAGGGCAAGCTACGCGAGGGGCTGAGCGGCCCTGGCTATCGCGAGGCCCCAGCGGAGGCGAAGCTGCTCGAGGGGCTGCTGGCAGGGCTGGAGAGCGGCAAGAAAGACCCAGCGCGTGGTGGGCGCCCGACTGAGGTGATCAAGATCAAACCCATCCGTTTAAAAAGCGGCGGTGATCTGAGCGCGCAGATTTCGGGGCAGGGCATGAAGATTGATCTGAAAGGCCGCGAAGTGGATGCCGCCACGGTGCAGGAAATCCTGACTTATATCCAACGTTCGCTTGGCTAAGCTCGGCTAAATCAGCACTGAAAACAGAAAAGGGAGGTTTCGCGGCGAAACCTCCCTCTCTTTTTGTCTGATCAAATTGCCTGAGTGAAAAACAATTTGAGCCAATTTCGTTTGTTAAAAAATCAACGGTTTGAATTGCTTTGCAAAGATCAAACCCCTGCGAAAACCCGTTTTCGGGTTATTTCGGGCGAATGGTTGCGAACAGCTCTGCCACTTTGATCCCAAACTTTCGCATTTGCGCGCGGTTTAGGATGGTGCCGTTTTCGGCGAGATACATCCAATCCACCACGTTCAGCACATGACCGCCCGCATCCGGCGCGAGGCGCAAGCGGTAGCTCATGCGTGTGGTCGCCCCGATGGTTTCGCCGCGCATCTTTCCGATGATGTCATGGGCTGTGCCGCTGAACGTGCCATCGTTGTTGATGGTCAGATCCCATTCGCGATCTTGGCGATCCCCACTGGCGAAGGTGAAATGCTCGACCAAACGGCCTTGGCTTTCATCCCAATTGCCGTGCATGTCGGCGGTAAAGCGCGACACGACGCGACCTGTGGGGCCGTAGATCATGCCTTCGGACACCAGCGGACCCGCCAAATGTTGGCGCAGAGACATCTGGGGCAGGGTGGCCGAGTACTCGAGCGGGTTTTGAGCTTTGAAGCCGAAAGAGAGCCTGTTTTTAAGCATGAGCGAGCTCCACTTGAACCACGTCTGTTTGCCCAACCGCAAATGAAGCCGCGCAGATTTCTAGGTAAAATAGCCAGTTCCGCAGGAAGGCTTGATCGTATCCCAAGCCTTCCACTTTGCGGGTTTGGGCGCGCAAGCGATCCGCCCAAATCCGGCAGGTGCGGGCGTAGTCTTGGCCAAAGGCGAAGTTGTTTTTGACGGTTAGACCAGCTTGGCGGGCTTGGTCGGCGATTACCGCATCCGACAGCAGCATGCCGCCTGGGAAGGTGTATTGGCGGATGTAGTCCGAGCCTTTGCGGTACAGATCGAAATAGGAATCCTGCACGGTGATGGCTTGCACCAGCGCGCGGCCTCCTTCGGCGAGGCGATCTTTTAGGGTGCCAAAGTAGCTGGGCCAGTAGCGTTCGCCGACAGCCTCGATCATTTCAATTGAAACGATGTTGTCGAAGGTGCCGGTGCTTTTGCGGTAGTCCAGCAATTGGATATCAGCGCGGCCATCAAGGCGGGCCTCGGCGAAGCCCTTTTGGCTGGGAGAGATCGTGAGGCCTGTCACATGGCGGCCTTGATCCGCCGCACGTTCGGCGAAGCCGCCCCAACCGCAGCCGACTTCTAGAACACGTTCTCCGCTGGTCAGGCGGCTAAGGACGCGGTCGTATTTGTTTTCTTGCGCGCGTTCTAAATCAGTCTCTGATTCACCGAAAAGCGCAGAGGAATAGGTCATGCTGGGATCGAGCCAGAGTTCGTAGAATTCATTGCCCACATCGTAATGCGCCTTGATGTTGCGTGAGGCGCCGCGCACGGAGTTGGCGCGCAGCAGGCGATCGACCACGAGGAACTTCAAACGGTTAAGCTTGCTGGGATTGGCGAAGCCTTCGAAGGTATCGAGGTTTCGTAGCGCGACGGAGACCAGCGCTTCAATGGACGATGTCTCCCACAGACCGGCCACGTAGGTTTCGCCTAAACCCACATCGCCGCGCGCGGCCATGGCGGGGATGACGGACCAATCGCGGATGTCCATATCCGCCTGCGGGCCGGTTGTGCCGAAGTCATAGGTTTGCCCATCTGGGGTTTTCAAGTGCAAACGGCCTTGGGTGATTTGTGCGCAGCAGTCCAGAAAGCTTTGCTTCACAACATCTGTCAGCAGGGTCATTACGAAATTTCCTTTTCTGGCGGGGCAGGGCGCGTGCGGTAGGGCGCGCCTGCGAGCTTGAGGCGAAGGGCTTGCCAGTAGATTAGCGCGATCGTGCGCAAAGGCCCAAATGGGCGGCGTAAGGCTGCGCCAAGAATGGCGGTATTGGTTAGCGGTTGGCGCGGGCCGACGAGATTAGCGTAGAGAACCTCGTCTCCGCGATGCATGGCGATGCGAATGGCAAGTTTTTCATCTAAGACATTGAAATTAAAAGAATATTCACCTTCTACCTCTTGAAAGGGCGACACGTGCATCATTTTGCGCGCTGAAAGTGTGGTTTCAGGCGTAATAGGGTCGAAATCTGGCAAATGGCACATGTAGGAATGGCGGTCGCCAAAGGTGTTGTTCACCTCGGCAATCACGGCTTTCAGATCATCGCCCTCAAACGCCAGCCACAGGCTGATCGGGTTGAAGATATACCCTAGGAAGCGTGGCTGGGTGAGCAGCAGGATTTTGACATCCGTTAGGCCTGCCTTAGCGAATTGTTCCTGCGCCCATGCCACGCCGCGCCCTTGGCCGCGTGTGCCACCGTGGTGTTTGTCGTGGACCGAGGCCAGATTCAGGCGGTTGCGCGAGAAGAGCAGCGGCCCAGAGGGCGCTAAGGGGTCGATCAGCACATAGTCCACCGAATAGGTGAAACTGCGGCTGAGCGCGCCTTTGCGGGCGTGTGTGGTCTTGGCCGGGATATGCTGCGGGGTGCTCATTCGGCGGCCATCCGCAGTGGGGTGGTTTTGAGCTGCTTGGCCACGCGTACGGCGCTGGCAAAGCCATCTTCGTGGAAGCCATGGCGCAGATAGGCGCCAGCGTACCATGTGTTCAGGTTGCCCTGCATCGCGCCAATTTGTTTTTGCGCCTTAAGGGCGGCGCGGTCAAACACTGGATGGCGGAAGGTCGTTTCGTCGTAGATTA
Source organism: uncultured Paracoccaceae bacterium (assembly GCA_947499725.1). Classification (GTDB taxonomy): domain Bacteria; phylum Pseudomonadota; class Alphaproteobacteria; order Rhodobacterales; family Rhodobacteraceae; genus Cognatishimia. The sequence goes on from CANMPK010000005.1 coordinate 32,154, forward strand.
GGCTCTGTTTCACCTCAGAAACCGGATTCAGCGAGACAAACAGCGGATCATCTTCCGGGATGTTTTGCAGCTTGTTCATCCAATAGGTCACGCCAATTTCTGGGCGTTGATCCACGGCCTGCGCCTTGTAGACCCAGCTGGACCAACAGGCGTGGCGCTTGGGCATTTGATCGGCGTCGCTGTGCAAGATCATGTGATTGTCTTGATAACGCAGATCAGACAGCGCAGCGGTTTCGGCAGGGGTGGGGTTGGCCAGCAGGCGCAGCGCATCATCGGAATGGCAGGCCATGATCACCTGATCAAACTGCTCTGGCGCGGCACCGGCGCAGCGGATGGTGGCGCCTTGGCTGTCGCGGAAGACCGATTGCACATCTGCGCTGACACGCAAGTCCACTTGATTTGCGATCAAATGCGCTTGCAGGCGTTTCACATATTCGATGCTGCCGCCATCGACCGTCCACCATTGGTGCTGGCCTGTGGCGCTGAGCAGCGCGTGGTTGCGGAAGAACTGCACCAGTGATTTGGCAGGGAATTCTTGGATCTCTTCAGGCGGCGTCGACCAAATCGCGCCGCAGATGGGCAGCAGGTAATAGCGGCAGAACCAATCGCCCAGACCCATCTCGCGGATCAGATCGCCGATGGTCACATCATCGCTTTGGGCGATAGCTTCGGCGCCCGCGTTAAATTTCATGATGTCGCGCACCATGCCCCAAAAGGCAGGGCGGGCCAGATTGCTTTTCTGGCCGATCAGCGCTGTCAGATCCTTCAGCCCATATTCCACCGCGCCATTGTTGATGGTCGCGCCAAAGCTCATGTCGCTTTTGATCACGGGCACATCCAGCGCTTGAAACATGCGGGTCAGGTGGGGGTAGTTCACATAGTTGAACACGATAAAGCCCGTATCCACCGGCTGATCCCCATTGCACCCAGCGAGTACGGTGCGCGCATGGCCGCCCAGTTTAGGGCCAGCTTCAAACAGGGTGACGTGGTTGTCAGGGGCTAAAAGGTATGCGGCAGCCATGCCGGAAATGCCTCCGCCAACGATCGCGATGCGTTGTGGGCGGGGTAGGGCGGTATCTAGCGACATAGGTTCTCCTGCTCGTGTATATTGATTTTACGGCGAAAAATCTGGAATGGATCAAAAAAATGATCCAAAATCGTTTGGGTCTCGTAATGTAGGTATGTTGACCCTAGAGCCTTCTTCCTGCGACACCCCCAATAGCCATGCGCGTCATCCGCGTTCTATGGCGAGAAAGAAGGTCCGTTTGCCAAAGCAAGAGTCCCAACAGATCAGCGATCAAACCAGCTGGATGCTGGCCGTGCGTGATGCGCGCGATCGTCAGGCGTTTGGGCGTTTGTTCGATTATTATGCGCCGCGCCTGAAGGGGTTTGTGATGCGCACCGGCGTGCCTGCAGCGCAGGCCGAGGATATCGTGCAAGAGGTGATGATTTCTGTGTGGCATAAGGCGGCACAGTTTGATCCGCACCGCGCGCAGGTCAGCAGTTGGATCTATCAGATTGCGCGCAACCGTCAGATTGATGTGTTGCGCAAAGAAAACCGCCCGATGCCCGAAGAGCTGATGCAGGACGAGGTGCAAACCGAAGACGCCAGTCAGATCATCGCTCTGGAGCAAGAGGCAGACACCCTGCGCCAAGCGCTGAACACCCTGAAGCCAGGGCAGCGCGACATGGTCGAGAAAGCCTATTTGGGCGAGCTGTCCCATAGCGAGATACAAGAGCAAACCGGTCTGCCGCTTGGTACGATCAAGTCTCGTATCCGCCTTGGATTGGAAAAGCTACGCCACGAGTTAAAGGACATTAGACAGTCATGACATCGATCACCCACCATATATCCCCGCCCCTGTTGGCGGCATATGCGGCAGGTACTTTGCCGGAGCCTTATGCGCTTGTTGTGGCCAGCCACATTTCCATGTGTGACGACTGCCGCGCCGCCTTGGGCGCGCATGAAGCTGCTGGTGGCGCCGTGATGGAAAGCAGCGCGGCGCAGGCTGTGTCTGACGACCTGAAAGCGCGTGTGTTTGACGGGTTGGACATCGCGCCTGTCGCTGGTCCTGTGTACCAGAAATCCGGCGTCTTCCCCGCGCCGGTGATGGAGGCCTTGAAAGGCAAGCCGCCTAAGTGGAAATCGTTGGGCTTTGGCGTGCGCCAATCGGTGATCTCGCGCTCGGCGGCGGGCTCTGTGCGGCTGCTGTATATTCCGGGCGGTCAGGCCGTGCCGGAACATAGCCACAATGGGCTCGAGCTGACTCTGGTGTTGCAGGGCGCCTTTGCCGACGAAGATGGGCGCTTTGGCGTTGGGGATCTAGAGATCGCCGATGACGATGTGCAGCACACACCTATGGCCGAAGTGGGGGATGCCTGCATTTGTCTGGCCGCCACGGGGGCGCCTTTGCGCTTTGCCTCTTGGATGCCGCGCCTGTTCCAGCCGCTGTTTAGGATTTGATCCGCTTTAACCTGCGCGCCGCGCCGGCCAGCAGGATGCGGGAATACAGTTGGTGAAACCCTCCAAAGGCTTTGACGCCCCAGCTGTGGCTTTTGCTGCCGTCGGGCTTTTCAATCGGCTCTACAGATGATCCGAAATACAGCCGCGTGCCGTTGGCGATGTCTTCGCGCATCAGCCACGTTCGGATCAACCCTCCAGATACGCGCATCGCGATCTGATCATCGGTGCGCTGTTCGACCTGCCAAAGGGACAGGCTGTCTGCCGCGCCGCTGGCCAAAGCCGCCACATCTTGCACAGTGCTGGGAGTGCCCATGACGGAGATGATCCACCGCTCTAGCCGCATGATGGGCAGGGAAAAGAACGCGGTGAGGTAAGCGGATAGGTCCGCCTCACAGGGCAGATCGACCGTGTAGCAATCCGCGTAGTGATCGGGATCTGCAGCCTGATGGGCCAACGCGGATGACTCTGGGAAGGGGCAGGGGGTGACTGGTGTCATAGGAAGCTCCATACGCTTGCGTATGTTTGTCAGAAAAAAGGGCTTGAGGTCAATCGAAATTTGGAAAGGTCTTGCTGTTGTTACAGAACTGGATCTAATGGTGCCATCGCTTTCAGAGACGCCGACAGACGGAAGGGCCAGACGATGAAGCATGTTCCCAAAGAAAATACAGATGATGCGCTGATTCAGGAATTCCTGAACAAGGGCGGTTCGGTGAAAAAGGGTAAGACCAAACCGATGCCTGCGGACTTGGGGATCAGCAAAAACACTTGGGGTGTGAAGCTGTCCAAAGAAGAAAAAGAAGCGCGCGACGCGCCGCTGGATAAAGACTAAACCCGCCTCCGGATTGGCGGGTTTTTTATTGGACTCACGCAGGGTGAACGCCAATGCGTTGGGCATTTGTTTTCTGCCTATGACCGCGCCACGTCAGGGCTCTTCTTCTTGGCAAAAATACCTCGGGGGTTTGGGGGCAGCGCCCCCATTCTGGTCACAGAAACATATCTGCAATCTCGGCCCAGGTGTTGACGCGTTTATACCGCGTCTCATGCAGGTTTTTGGGGGCAGAATACACAACCGCTTCGCCCTCCAAGCGTTCAAAGTGGCGCAGAGAGTCGTCGATCAGATAGTCCACATTCGCCACATATTTATCGCCGCAAAACACCAGCTTCTTAGGGTTAAAGAAGGGTAGGTGTTCTTGTACCCACTCAAACTTTGGCATCAGGCAACGCGGGTGATCCATAGCGGCTGTCACGATGAACACATCGTGTTTTTGCACCAGCTGTTCCAGAACCTCGACCGCGCCGATGTTTGGTTTGAAATCGCGAAACACTTGCCCTTCATCCAAAAGGGCCAAGCGTTGTGCGGCTTGGTCTGGGGTGAGCATCCCAGCGATATGGCGTTTGTATTTGAAGGCTGGATCAAACCCGAAATTGTCGACGCACCAATCGTAGATGTAACCGTGAAGGTCACAAATCACGTCGTCCATATCGATGCCAAGTCTACAGGGGTACATGGGTAAAATCCTTTATAGAAATAAAAAAGGCCCGCTGGAAAACCGCGGGCCTTTGAAAGCTTTATGGTGAGGTGCCTTACAGGAACTTCGCCATCGCGCGGCCCGTATCGATCATACGGTTCGAGAAGCCCCACTCATTGTCATACCAGCTTACAACGCGGATCAGACCTTCGGAAGTCACGGCTGTTTGCGGGGATGCAAAAGTGGAAGAGTGTGGGTCGTGGTTGAAGTCGATGGACACCAGCGGGCCATCTTCGTAACCCAGCACGCCTTTCAGCTCGCCTTCGGCTGCTGCTTTGATTGCGGCGTTTACGGATTCAACAGTCGCTGCTTTTTCAGGAACGAATGTCAGGTCAACCAAGGATACGTTCACGGTTGGAACGCGGATCGCGGAACCTTCCAGACGGCCTTTCAGGTGTGGCAGAACCTCAGAGATCGCACGGGCTGCGCCAGTGGATGTTGGGATCATGGACACAGCCGCGGCGCGTGCGCGGTACAGATCTTTGTGCGCTGCATCGTGTGTTGGCTGATCGCCTGTGTAGGCGTGGATGGTTGTCATGTAGCCTGTCTTGATGCCGAACTCTGTGTCCAGAACCTTCGCAACAGGGGCCAAGCAGTTTGTTGTGCAAGACGCGTTGGACACGATGGTGTCTTCGGCTGTCAGGTCTTGGTGGTTCACACCGTAAACAACTGTGCGGTCAACGTCTTTGCCAGGGGCAGAGATCAGAACGCGCTTGGAGCCGTTTTTGAAGTGCTTGGACGCTGTTTCACGGGATGTGAAGATGCCGGTACATTCGTATGCGATGTCCACGCCTTCCCATGGCAGCTCTTCCGGGTTGCGGATCGCTGTCAGTTTGATGTCTTGGTTGCCCACTTTGATGCGGTCACCTTCGACGATCACTTCGTCTTTCACGCGGCCGTGTACAGAATCGTAACGCAGCAGGTGCGCCAGAGTTTCAGCAGGTGCCAGATCGTTGATGGCAACAACGTTCACGTCTTGAACGTCGTTTTCCAGGATTGCGCGCAATACGTTGCGTCCGATGCGGCCGAAACCGTTGATAGCGATGTTCAGAGTCATGCTTAGCCTCCCAATAGAATAAAACCGAATCCCCAACGCACGCCGTGCGATTGTTAGCGATAACTTTTGCAGTACCGTTATCGTTAACGCTTATATAAATCAAGACGAATCCCGATCTGCGGCTTTTTTACGCCTTAGATACGAAACGAGTTGATATTTGGTGAAGCATTCACCAGCATGCGCCCATGACCAAAGGGTTGAATTTAAAAGACGTTGCCAAACTTGTTGGCGTAAGCGAAATGACCGCCAGCCGCGCCTTGCGTGGGGCGCCGGATGTGTCGGCGACCACCCGTAAAAAGGTGGAGGATGCCGCGCGCAATCTGGGCTATGTGCCCAACCGCATCGCGGGCAGCCTGTCCTCGCAATCGGTGAATTTGGTGGCCATCGTGGTGCCTTCGCTCAGCAGCTATGTGTTCCCCGAGGTTCTGTCTGGTTTGAACTCGGTTCTGCGTGACAGCCCTTTAAAACCTGTTGTTGGGGTTTCGGGCTATGATTTGGTCGAAGAAGAAAGCGTGATCCGCGAGATGCTGTCTTGGCGGCCCTCTGGTTTGGTGATCGCGGGGCTCGAACATACTGAAACCACGCGCAACATGCTGCGCAATGCGTCATGTCCGGTGGTCGAGATCATGGACACCGATGGCGACCCTGTGCGCCATTGCGTGGGGATTTCCCATATGGATGCGGGCCGCGACATGGCGCGTAAGATCGTGGCGCAGGGCTATCGTAAGATCGGCTTTATCGGCACGAAGATGCCGCAGGACTACCGTGCCATCAAACGCTTTAAGGGCTTCAAAGAAGGCTTGGCCGAGGTTGGGCTAACTCTGTTGGATCAGGAACTGTTTCCGGGGGGATCGTCGATCAGCCGTGGTCGTAAGTTAACGGCAGAGGTGTTGGAGCGCTCGCCTGATTTGGATTGCCTGTATTATTCCAGCGATGTGATGTCGGTGGGTGGCTATATGCATTGCTTGGCCGAGGGGCTTTCTATTCCGAATGACATTGCTTTGGCGGGGTTCAACAATCTGGAAACCCTGAACGGTTTGCCGATTGAGCTGGCCACAACAGACGCCTGTCGCCGCGATATTGGGATGCGTGCCGCAGAGATTATTCTGCTGGGTGAGACCAAAAATTGGGTGTTTGAAAAACTCTCGCCCAAGATCACGCTGGGTGAATCGCTTTGATTTCGTGATTTTCGGGAATCGGCTTAGGCTGGTTCTGACATGAGCGATGATCCGAAAAAACCATCAGATACCTATGACGAAGGCGTTTTGCCGCCGTCGGTGTATGATGCGCCGGAAACGCCTGAAGAAGACCTGTGGTTCTTGCCCGGCCCGCCCGAAGATTTCGCGCCGGGGGACAGCCCCTTTCCTTTCGCCAATCGCACCCATCTGGTGAAGCCCACCGCTTGGGCCAAGGCGGAACAGACCCATTACAAAGCCTTGCTGGCCGCCGCTGAAGCGGTGGCGCGGTTTGGGGCGCGTCTGGAGGCCATGCCGCCGGATGTGATGGAGCGGATTGCCCTGCAAACCACATCTGCCGTGCTGCGCACCGAGGGGATTTGGGCCAAGCCGGAACATATTGCCTTGTTCCGTGCCTTGCGGATCAGCTCACACGATGAAACCCGCGATTTGGAACGCGCCTCTTGGGCGGTGCGACGATTGATTGCGATGCGTCATGGTGGTCCGTTGGATGATGGGCTGCATGTGTTTCTGGATCGCCGTGCGCAACATCAAAGCGGGGCTTATGATGGCGCGGAAGGCGTAGAGGATCGCCTGCATGGCGCGGACCTGAAAGCCACCGGTGAAGATTGGCAAAAGCAAATCCAGCAGGCGGGAGATATTCATCCGTTGACGCGCGCGGCCTGTGGCTTGTTCCTCTGGCGGCGGTTTGAGATTTCGCCGATTGATTACGCTTTAGAGCCTTTGGTGGTCTCGAGCTTGATTGGGGCAGGGGGCGCGGCGCCGTTTTTACCGATGCCCGAAGGGATGCCGCAACTGCATGCCCATGCGGCGGATCCGTCTGAGGCTTTGTTACGGTTTTACCAAACCACAGAGCAGGGCGCTTTGATGTCGATGCTGGAAATGGATCGTTTGGTGCGTTGGCGCAGTAAGGCGGTCGAGGCGATTGCCGATCTATCAGGCCGTACCCCGCGCAGCATTGTGGATACGGCTTTGCGGTTTCCGGTGTTCTCGGCAGAACTGGCAGCGCGGTTTGCGGACTGCTCGGCCATGTCATCGCGGCGCAATCTGAACCTTTTGCAAGAGCGAGGCTTGCTTAAAGAAGTGACGGGGCAAAAACGCTATCGGTTTTGGGCGGCGCTGCTTTAGCGGTTTTCATTTTGCTTGGCGTCCCTAAGGTGGGCGCATGACGTTTTTCGTAGATACGCTTGCCGTGGGCACCTTTGCTTTTGCCACGTTGGGATTGCTTGGCTCGCCCGGTCCGGCCATTGCCGCGCTTGTGGCCGTGGCCCGTGCGCAGGGGTTTCGGTTGGGCGTGCGCTTTTATCTGGGTTTGCAGATCGGCGTTGCGATTGCGGCGGCTTTGTCGGCGCTTGGTTTGGCGTCGCTATTGGTCGCCGTGCCAGAGGCGCGTTTGGTCATGACCGTGATCGCCATTGCGTATCTCTTATATATAGCCTTCAAAATCGCCACGGCTCCGGTTGGAGAGGTGCAACCCGAAGACGCCCCGCCCAAACGCGGCTTTTTCCTTGCGGGGATCGTGGTGGGGGTGGTGAACCCCAAGGCCTATTTCGCATTTGCCTCTTTGATGGTGCCCAGCACCTTGGTGATTGGCGCGCCTTATACGGATACCTTTGTGAAATGGGCCGTCGCGGTTCTGGTGGTGATGGCGGTGGATATTGTCTGGCTGTGTGTGGGTGTTGCCTTGGGGCGGGCCAGCTTGCCGGCAAAGTGGGAAAAGCGGCTGAATATCGTCTTGGCTTTGATGATTGTCGCGGCAGCGGCCGTGACAGTTCTATGAAGGATTGCGTCTTATTGACCAAAGTCGCGGTAGATTGTTGATCGTTGCGCATTCCTGTTCTAAAAGAGCGGCAAATGAGTCCCCCTTTGTCAGCTTCTTGCAAGCTTTAGGACTTATCAGACATTTCCGAACCCGCGTTTCTGGCCGTTTTGCCAGGGTACGCACACTCTCTTCTTGAACGGTGAAAGGCACAAATCCAATGACCGAAACATCGCAACCAGACGTATTGTATACAATTGTAGACGAAGCGCCGGAGCTGGCTTCTGCCTCTCTGCTGCCAATCGTCCGCGCGTTTGCTGCAGCGGCTGATCTGAACGTTGGCACAAAAGACATTTCCTTGGCGGGCCGTATCATTTCGACCTTCCCAGAAACTCTGACAGACGCGCAGCGTCAGTCTGATGCTCTGGCAGAGCTGGGTGTGTTGGTGAAAACACCAGACGCGAACGTGATCAAACTGCCTAACATCTCTGCTTCTGTGCCGCAGCTGGTGGCCGCTGTGACTGAACTGCAGGGCAAAGGCTATGCGCTGCCGGATTACCCTGAAGATCCGCAGACAGACGAAGAAAAAGCGATCCGCGCGCGTTACGACAGCATCAAAGGTTCCGCTGTGAACCCTGTTCTGCGTGAAGGTAACTCTGACCGTCGTGCGGCGAAAGCTGTGAAAAACTACGCGCAGAACAACCCGCATTCCATGGGCACATGGGCGTCTGACAGCAAGACCAAAGTGTCTTCCATGCCGGGCAACGATTTCTACGCGAATGAAAAATCTGCGATCATCACAGGCGCGCAAGCGGGTGATGCGAAGATCGAATTCGTAGGTGCAGACGGTTCTGTGACTGTTCTGAAAGACGGTTGGCCGCTGGAAGAAGGCACTGTTGCAGACGCAACATTCATGTCTGCTTCCGCACTGGCGACTTTCTTGGCAGGCGCGATCGAAGACACCAAAGCTGATGGCACCATGTTCTCGCTGCACATGAAAGCGACCATGATGAAAGTGTCTGACCCGATCATCTTCGGTCACGCCGTCAAAGCATGGCTGGGCCCAGTTTGGGACAAGCACGGTGAAGCGATTGCCGCAGCAGGCGGGTCCCCGAACTCTGGTCTGGGTGACGTTCTGGCAGCGATCGACACAATGGCGAATGCGGCAGAGATCAAAGCGGAAATCGCAGCGCTGGATCGCCCAACGATGTACATGGTTGATTCCGACAAAGGCATCACCAACCTGCACGTGCCATCTGATGTGATCATCGATGCGTCCATGCCAGCCGTGATCCGCGCAGGCGGTAAAGGTTGGGATGAAGCAGGCAAAAAAGGCGACACAAACTGTGTGATCCCTGATCGTTGCTATTCCACCATCTATGACGAAGCGATCAACTTCTTCAAAGCAAACGGCGCGCTGAACCCATCCACTGCGGGTGCGGTTGCGAACGTTGGCCTGATGGCGCAAAAAGCGGAAGAGTATGGCTCTCACCCAACAACATTCGAAGCTCCAGCAAACGGTACAATCCGCGTTGTTCTGGCGAATGGCGAGACGCTGCATTCTCATGACGTTGAAGCAGGCGACATCTGGCGTTCTTGCACAGCGAAGAAAGCACCAATCGAGAACTGGATCGAACTGGCGATGGATCGTCAGCGTTTGACTGGCTCCGAAGCGATCTTCTGGCTGGACGCAAACCGCGCACACGATGCGCAGTTGATTTCCTTGGTCGAGCCAGCACTGGCAGCGGCCGGTGTTGCGGACAAGTTCCAAATCTTGGCACCACGTGAAGCGACAGCACAAACGCTGAAAACCATCACAGCGGGTGACGACAGCATCGCGATTTCCGGTAACGTTCTGCGTGACTACCTGACTGACCTTTACCCAATTCTCGAGCTGGGCACGTCTGCGAAGATGCTGTCTATCGTGAAACTGATGAAGGGCGGCGGCTTGTTTGAAACAGGTGCGGGCGGTTCTGCGCCGAAGCACGTGCAGCAGCTGGTTGAAGAAAACCACCTGCGTTGGGACTCTATGGGTGAGTTCTGTGCGCTGGGTGAAAGCTTCAACTTCCTGGCAGACAGCAAGGGCAACGCGAAAGCGGGCGTTCTGGGTGCAGCGGCAGAGATCGCGACACAGGGCATTCTGGACAACAACAAATCCCCATCCCGTAAAGTGGGCGAGCCTGACAACCGCGACAGCCACTACTGGTTCGCGCGTTACTGGGCAGAAGCACTTGCAGCACAGACAGATGACGTTGAGCTGGCAAACCACTTCGGCGAGATCGCAGATCAGTTGATCAAAGGCGAAGCGGCGATTTTGGCAGAGTTGGCAGAGGTACAAGGCAAGCCAGTTGATCTGGGCGGTTACTTCAAAACCGACGCTGATCTGGCCGCAGCCGTGATGCGCCCATCCGCGACATTCAACGCGATCATCGGCTAAGCCGAAGGTTCAAAAAATTAGAAAAGCGCCCGTGGCAACGCGGGCGCTTTTTGCGTTTTGGACTGGGGAGATATGCGAGTTCTTGCTCATGCTCAAAGCCTCACCGACATGTGATGGCCCACGCCTTGCCCCCAAGCGGCGAATTCAGTTTGTGTACGATCATAACCAGCGTTCATCTTGGCGCTGTGTGTTTAAAGATTAGGAAATTCTAATGCGATCCACATTTTTGTTTTTGGCCGCTATGGCCCTCACTCCGTTGCAAGCTGCTGCCGAGGCTGTGCCTTACAAGCTTGATGCGTCTCACAGCCAGATCATGTTCAGCTACGATCACCTTGGTTTTTCGACGACCTACAACATGTTCTCTGGCTTCGAAGGCGACATCATGTTTGATGCGGAAAACCCAGCGGAGTCTTCTGTATCCGTTGCGATCCCAGTGAAGAGCCTGTTCACAGGTTGGGAAGCGCGTTTCGAACACTTTATGTCCGAGCAGTTCTTTGGTGCAACGGACGAAGACCTGATGACCTTTGTGTCCACAGCGATCGAAGTGACTGGCGAAGAGACAGCGATCATCACAGGTGATCTGACCATCAACGGTGTGACCAAATCCGTTGATCTGGATGCCAAGCTGAACGCGTCAGGCAACCACCCGCGCAGCCAAAAACCATGGCTTGGTTTTGATGCGACAACCACATTGCTGCGCTCTGATTACAATCTGGGCCTCGCGGCACCAGCGGTCAGCGACGAGCTTGAGGTTTCCATCTCTATCGAAGCAGGCGCAGAAGGCTAAGCCTGTCCCGCGAAGATTTATTTTTCCTCCTCCGGCTGTCATGCTGGGGGAGGATTTTGTTTTTATAAACGTCAAACGAGACACGGGTCTCTTGGCAATATGTTTGAGATCAAAGGGACATTGAGATGCAAAACAAAGCAGAGACATCATCGCGCCTTTCAGACAGCACGTCGCGGTTTGGACGCGTGTCTATCGCTTTGCATTGGCTGACGGCTTGTTTGATTTTCTCGATGTTCGCTTTGGGCTTGGCGGCGAGCTATTGGCCCTTTGATACCGCCGAAACATTGGCGACCAAGGCGCGGCTGTTTTCCTTTCACAAGACGCTGGGTGTTTTAACATTTTTCGTGGCTGCGCTGCGGATCCTGTGGCGGTTGACGCAGCCACGCCCGGCAGCTTTGGCGCAGGGAGGGCGGCTTCAGCATTTTGCGGCGGAAACCGTGCATTGGTCTTTGTATGTGGCTTTGGTGGCTGTGCCGCTGACCGGTTGGGTGCATCACGCGGCCAGCACTGGTTTCGCACCGATCCTTTGGCCTTTGGGGCAGGGTTTGCCTTTCGTGCCGAAGTCTTTGGAATGGGCGGCGGTGTTTGGAAAGCTGCATTATGTGTTCAACATCGTGCTGGCGAGCTCGATCGCGCTGCATGTCGTTGGCGCGTTAAAGCACCATGTGATCGACAAAGATGAAACTCTGCGGCGGATGTTGTCCAGCCGGGTTGAGATCCTATCCGGCTTGCGTGCGGCGGCGTCGCATCGCGCGTCTGTTTTTGCAGCGGCTGTTGTGTGGTGCGGGGCGGCAGGTTTGGCTGTGAGCTTGGCCATGGCGGGCAAGGACCAAGCCACAAGCGCGAGCGCAGCGCCGGCTTTGACGGCGGTGCCTTCGGACTGGGTGGTGCAAGACGGGCAGTTGGGCATCACCGTTTCGCAATTTGGGCAAGCGCTCGAGGGGCATTTCGCAGATTGGACTGCCGCGATTTCCTATTCTGACACGCCGCAAGACGGGGTTTATGGCGAGGTGAGCGTGACGATTTCGATCCCATCTCTGACCCTTGGCAGCGCCACGCAGGATGCCTTGTCGCCTGACTTTTTAGATGTGGCCAACCACCAGACGGCCCAGTTCTCAGGGCCGATTGTTGCGGCAGAAGACGGGTTTCGTGTGGCGGGGACGTTGCAATTGCGAGAGATCAGCGCGCCGGTGGATGTGCTGTTTGATCTTGCGATTGAAGACGGGGTGGCCACGGCCAGCGGGGCTGCTGTTTTGGATCGGCGGGATTACAATATGGGTGCCGCCTATGATGACGAGGCCAGCGTTGGCTTTGGCGTTGATATCACCTTTGATCTGGTGGCCACGCAATAGGCCCCCTTGGACGTTTCGCGGCGAAACCGTTGCGGGATGTGCCATCCCGTGAACGCATCCCAAACGATTGGTTAAAGGTGGCAATTCGCCCCTTTCAGGGTCTGAAACGTACGTTTTGGAAAGGTGCCTCTCTCGAAGCACTTAGATGTATTGCAAGTTGAAATGGATTAATTCAAAGTCGAAATCAGTGTTTATTTGGAACATTCGATTTCATGGAACTTTCTCATATGGAAGAGCGACTTCGTATTCTGAGGTGGCGCGATGAACAGCTTGAGCTTGTAACGCTACAGCTTACGAACAATTTTCCGGAACTTCAGAGTGTAGTCACCGATTACGTCGCTTCGGCAGGGCACATGAAATGTTTAAAAATTTCTTCAAAGATGGAACATCAATTAGCTGACTTGCGAAACAACTGGATACAAGAACAAAAAGAGATTGCTGTGAAGCGGTCAGGGGCGAGTCTTGATGACATACTTTCAAAGATGGGTCCTGGCCTGGCGATTGAGCGCGACACGCGAAACGATGTCGCTGCAGGAGCGAGCGCTGCATTGGGAATGACTTCTGTGATCGGTTCGATTGTCGCCGTTCCTAGTATTGTTGCAATGGCAACGGTCACGACTGGTGGCGTTCTTGGCGTGTTTGCGACGTCATCTATTAGTTTGCCAATTTTGGGACTGGGAGCGGTTGGACTTGGGCTCGCCACTTTTACTGGTTCAAACGTAGTGGAGAAAGCTTACGGCAAGGTGAAGGATGGACTTCAGAGCAGGCTCATCAACTCTTTGGAGCGTGAGGTGTTTGGCTATGGAGATCATTTGGATCAACGGTCTGTTTTGAATGATATACAGGGGGCCGTTATGGAAGCGGCCAAAGTGAAACTAAGGGCGCTCACATGAACCTTCTGACATATAAAATACCCGAAGCCGTTCAGGCTGCGTATGAAGCTGGTAGTGTAGAACTGTTTGGAGCCGTTCTCAAAAACACGAGCACCGGGCAGATTGTAGCGCATGTTCAGCCGACCAGTGTTTTGGACACTTTTCTGAACACAGCAACAAACGGAGTGGTTAGTACTGTCTCGCAAGGGTTTTCTCCGCTGGGTGCAATTGGTGTGGTTCAAAATCAGGTTATCGGCCAGCAATTGAGGGCAATGGGGGTTCAGCTAGATTTATTGCAGTCATTGCAGATTGGATCTTTGGCCGTATCTGGATTGGGATTGGGCGTATCGATTGCTGGGTTTGCAATGGTTGCAAAGAGATTGAATGGCATTGAGTGCCAACTGGTAGATTTATCTGCAAAGGTTGACCTTATTACGCAAGATCGTCGGCTTGATGAAATCAAGCGCACATTTGTTGATATACGTACAGAAATTGACGCAGTTGAAACGTTAGAAAGCCGTCGCGACAAAGCTATGCCTGGCCATGCAGCGCAACAACGTTTGGCGCTTTTGGCGGGGCACTTGGAAGTCCAGATGAAGACCCACCTAGAGGGTTTAAGCAAAAAGGGTCTTGTGCGGGAAGACTTGGAGCTTTTGTGGTCTCTCATGGCGGCCATGCGGCTTTGCCACGAAATGGGAGTGCGTGCGCTTTACACAATGGATGATCTTGGGGGAGCGGCCGCGTTGAGTGAACGCCAAGCAAAGCACTCTATTCACTTGCTTGAAAGTTTTTTGACGCCTGATGCGATGGCCCGTTTGGCGGCGTTTGACGTTAAAGATAGGCATGAAGCGGAACAGGTTCGGCAGGAAATTTTACCCTTAGCGCAAGGGTTACGTGATGGGCTTCATCAAAGTATTTCCGGACTTTCTTCATTGTCGACCCTATCAGGTGCACTTCATTCCCGGGGTGCCTCTGGTCCTGATTTTCTAAAGGAAGTCATTGGGCAGGAAGATGAGCCACTGCTCTACTTGTTGGCAGCTTAACGGTTTGGTCACAACCAAACTTCCCTTTTGCTGCTGGCCAAGCCCACAGCAGGCAATTCTCGGATTTTGCGGTTTGGATACCAAAGCCGAGAGGGTGCGCGCTTAGCGCGTTATCGTTGTGTGTAGTTGTTCTTTTAGGCGTTCAGTATGTCGACACCAAATCACCTGACGGACATTGTAGAAACGGCCTATCGCGTTTTTGCGCGGTATCAGCTGACATTTCCGCTGCATTGTTGTGACTGTGAATTTTGCGTCACGCCTGAGATGCAGAAACAGATGATTGCTGATCAGCCGCGTGCGATCAAACCGACGCTTGTTTCGGATTGGGAAGGGGCGGCGGCGGCGCATATCCACGTCGCGCTTCAGAAGGGCGCGTCGATTGATGATGGGTGGGCGCGGGAAGTTCGGGCGCTTTTACCACGGATGATGGAGCTGTTGGTCGCGGGCGAGGAGGTGTCTGGGCTTGGCTTTGAAAATGCTTTGCGTGTCGTTGATTTGGCGCGGTGGCGCGATTGGCCGGACTGCGAGCAGGCGGTTTTGATACAGTTTGTCGAAGCGTTTTTTATGCCCAAATTGGTGCAGTTTGAATTTGTGCCCTTCAAAGCGGGGCCGAAGTTGGCGCGCGGCATTACGGGGGATCGGGTTATTGTGGCCTTGGCTGTGATGGGGCTGGATGTGGATCAGATTGCAGAGATGTGGGCGCGCGTGCCTGATCCTGCGGGCGCGGTGCATCTCGCGCAGGCGCGCGGGACCTTGGCGGTTGATTGGCCCGCCCAAACCAGCCGGTTGGATTCCGTTTGGTTAGAAGAGCATCCGGAACGCAGTGCGGCCTTGGGGGGCTGGCTGGCGGGGCCAGAGGTTGAAGCGCGATTGGAAGCTGCGTTTTTTGCGGTCGAGGGTCAGGACCGCACCGCAGAGAGGTTGCGGGCGTTTTTAAGTGCTGCGTTGCGTTAGAGTTCAGTGCAGGCGCTTACCCTTTCGCCACCTGCTTTTCTTGTAGCTCTTGTTGCAGCAGGGCTTCGTAGGCGCGGCGGTTTTGGGGGGCTTCGCCTTCGGTGCTGCCGCGACGGGCGACGCGGGCGGACATTTGCAGGATGTCGTGGTAACTATCCGCGCGGGCTTCGGCGCGGGCGACGGCGTTTTGTAGGCTGTTCAAACTGCCCGCACGTGTGAGCGACAGAAGTGACACTGGCTCGCCTGCGCAGACTTGCACGTTGCTGCGGGCCAAGCGCACAGCGGGCAATTCGCGGATTTTGCGGTTCAGATCTTTTTCCAAAGCAAACTGCGAAAAGGCGGTGCGGCTGCTGGTGGCAACTGCGAAGACGCCGTTGCCGCGGTAGGTGATGATGTCTTCGTTTGAATCGAAGGCCGCTGCCAATAGGCCACCGACCTCTTGCAGGACAGAGCGGAAGAGGCCGCGGTCCATGTTGCGGAAGACTTTTTGCACGTTCAGGATTTTCACAGCGACCACGCTGCTCATCATCAGTTTCATGCGGGACAGTTGCAGCAGGTAGTTTTCGAAAGAGACATAGCCAACCATACGCTCGATGCCCAAAAGTTCGACCGGCTCGGATAGCGAGTGATCGTAGCTGCGGGCCAGATCGTGTTTCAGCGCGCTGATTTCGGCGCGGCGGCGGTTTAGGCGGTCTTGTTCGGCGATCAGGCGCTCGGCGTTGGTGAGGCGGCTGAAGAGCTCGAGGAATTCGAAGGGTTTGGTGATGTAATCGGTGGCGCCGGCTTGGAAGGCGCGGTCGATGAATTTCTTTTGCGCCATCGCGGTGAGCATGAGGATGGGCGCGGCTTTATAGCTGTCTTGCGCACGCAGGTGCTGCGCGAGTTCGATGCCGTCCATGCCCGGCATTTGAATGTCGAGTAGGAAACAATCGAATTTCTGTTCTTCCCATCGCGTCGCGGCCAGCGCCTTTTGGGCACTGGGGACTGTTACGATGTTATGGCTTGTCTCTGCCGAAATAGAGGCGGAGAGAAGCTCGCGGATGTTCTCGTCATCATCAACAGCAAGAATGCGCATGTCGGTCTTCCAATGTCTGTGCCTCGCGTTAAGTGGGCCGCGGTTTCTAGGGGCGGGCCTTCAACTAAGGGGCGAAGCCTGCCGGGCTGCTTCTGCACCCAGCCGGTGTGCCGCGTTGCAGGGGTTTGGAAAAACGCTGCAAGTTAAGCACCTTGCACAGATGGCTTGGGTTTGTGGTGAAAGTTGGGCGAATCTCGTACAGGTTGAGCAACAGTTTGGGTGCGATTTGGAAACAAACGCGGGGGAAACCCTAAGAAACGGTAAAATTCCTTGGAAATAACACAAAGGATTAATCCGATTTTAACCACGCTCGCGTAGTTTATCCTTGTAGAGGCAGAATAATAATAGTTCGAAAGAAACTAGTATGAGCATAACTGCGTATAAGCGGACGATCACTGACACTGAATCGCCGCGGCAGATCGAACGCCGCGTGCTATCCAGCGTGACAGCTGAACTTGAAGACTACGCCCGGCGCTATGACATCGCGCAAAAACCGGCGGAGAAACTTGAGATCCTTTCGGAGGGCCTGCGTGATACGCTTTGGCACAACGAAAAGATCTGGATGACATTGCGTAATGATTTGTCCAATAACGCGAATGCTCTGGCGCCTCAGCTGAAGGCTGGCTTGATTTCTTTGTCGCTGTGGGTTGAAACTCATACCCGTGGTGTCATGAAGGGGCAGCAAAGTTTAAAACCTCTCGTGGATGTGAATCGCAGCGTCATCCGCGGACTTGAGGGCAACCCGATGCGCGTGATGGAGTAAAATTTGGCACTTCGTCTGACCTTAAAACCGAACGAGAAGATCGTGATCAATGGATGCGTGATCCGCAATGCGGATCGACGCCAGTTGCTGACGATTGAAAACCATGCGGACATTGTGCGCGGGGTGGATTTGCTCGATGAGGATGAAGCGGGTTCGCCGGTGAAGAATGTGTATTTCTTTATCCAAACCGCATTGTTGAATCCTTCGGTGCGCAAAGAGCTGCGTCCTGTTATTCAAAAAGATCTGGCGGCCCTGGTGCCGATTTTCCACGAAGAGATTGGCATTCATATCTTTGAGGCGGCCAATCACGTGTCCTGTGCGGACTATTATAAAGCGATGCGCGCGTTGCGCCCGTTGATTAAGTATGAATCGCGTCTGCTGGATATGATCAAAGAGCGGGAGACTGCCACGGCAGCAGAGTGACATGGTTCTTAGTATTTCCGGATTGGGCAGTCAGCTATCGCTGAATTTGATCGATAGCACGAAAGATCGTCAGATTGAGACGATGAAGAGTGAGGCCGAACATGCACGTCTAGCGGATGCGTTCCGGGAACGGATTGGGAGCATTACCTCTGTTGAGCAGCTGACCGACGACTTTGAAGTCTATTCTTTTGTTATGAAGGCCTATGATCTGGAGGATCAGATCTTTGGCCGTGCCATGATGGAACGGATTTTGACCAGCGATGCGGATGATGACGATTCCCTGCTGAACAACCTATCCAACGCCAATTTTGATGACCTGCACGAGGCGCTTGGGTTTAATACCGAAGGCGTTCCGTCGACGCAGGATTTCAACAGCACCCTGTGGCAGGATGAGATCGTCGATAAGTATTTCGAAACGACCTTTCGTTTGGAATACAACGAAATGAACGAGACCGTGGGCACCACGCTGGAGTTCCGCGAAAAGCTGGGTGAGATTGATACCTGGTATAACGTCTTGGCGGATGCTGAGTTGGGTGAGTTTTTCCGCACGGCTTTGGGTCTGCCGGAAAGCATGGGTCTGCTGGATGTGGATCAGCAGGTTAGCATTTTCGAAAACAAATACGATCTGACCTTGTTGAACGATCCGGACGAGGTGCAATCGTTGGAAACGCGGTATGTGGCGATTTCGGATGTGTTGAACCCGCCAAGCGCGGCAAGCAATTCGATTGTGCAGCTGGTCAGTGGGGCGACGGGACAGTTTGTGCCGATCACCATTGATATTCCGTCTTTGAACTTTTCCAGCGCGTCGCTGTATCGGTTCTAGATCTTTAAGGGCGGGTTGGCCCTTAATCGATCATATCATCTTCATCACTGTCAGGCAGTTCGACTTCGCCCGCTTCGGCCAGTTGCAGGGCGATTTCCACCATTTCAGATTGCGCAGCTTTGACTTCGCGGGCTTTGACGGGGCCCATGGCCTTCATTTCGTCGATCAACATATCGCGGGATCGGGCTGGCATAGAGCCTAAGAAATGCTCGCGCACCTCTTTTTCGGCGCCACGCAGAGCGAGAGGCAGGTTGTTGCCAGTGACTTCGCGCATGACGCGGGCCAGTGCGTTGGCTTTGAGTTTTCCCAGATCGTCGAAGACAAACATCTTTTGTTTGATGGCGCGTATCTTCTCTGGGATCTTCTCTTCCAGGTCGCGAGAGAGGCCTTCGAAGAGTTTGGTATCCAGTTTGTTGAAGACCTTGACCAGTTTCTTTTCAGCTTCCGCCTCGGCGTTGTGGCCGGCTTTGGCGAGAACATCGCGGCGCAGGCTGTCTTCGATGGCTTGAATGGCTTGGCTTGGCAGCTCTTCCATGGTGACCATACGTTCGACCAGATCGACGGATCGATCATTGCCCAGCAGAGGCAGCACTTTGGCCACGGCGTCTGGGGTGATCTTAGACAGGATCACGGCGACGGTTTGGTTGTGTTCTTTGCGTAGGTGGTCGGCCAGCATCTTTTCATCGAGCTGTGAGACGTCTTTCCAGATGTCGCCTGTGCCGCTGCCTTGGATTTCATCAAGGATTTCGGCAACGCGGTCTTCTGGTAGGAAGCCGTTCAGCAAGCCGCGGGCCGCTTCGACGGAACCGGTGATGCCGCCGTAGCTGGAGACCTTTTGGCCAAATTCGCGCATGACCTCTTCGACGATTTCCGCCTGCACTTCGCCCATCGCGGAAATGGCGCGGGTGATTTGCGAGATTTCTTTGGTGTCCAGTTGCTGCATCAACGCGCTGCCGCGTTCTTCGCCAAGGCAGAGGAACAGGATCGCGGATTTTTCCGAACCGGTGAGGCGCTTGGCGCGTCTGAAGCTGGCGAACTGGTTCATCTGCCTGTCCCTTTTTAGGTGAGCAAGGATAAATCAGTGAATTTACCCAAACTATTCTTGCTATCCATATTAAGCATTAAAGCTGGGTAAAGACAATCGCTTTATACGTGTTCTCTATCCGCCGCCGGCATAGGGCAGGTAGCTTTCCATCAACGAGCCCGCGAGCATGTACCAGCCGTCGATCAGGACAAAGAAAATCACCTTGAACGGGAGTGAGACGATGACCGGTGGCAGCATCATCATACCGGCGCTCATCAGGACCGAGGCGACGATCAGGTCGATGGCGATGAAGGGCAGGTACAGCAGGAAGCCGATGGTGAAGGCGCGGCGCAGTTCAGAGATCATGAAGCTGGGCACGAGGATGCGCCATTCGACTTCTTCAGGGTTGGTTGGGGCCACGTCTGGGTCCGCTTGGCCTGCGATGTCGCGGAAGAGGGACATGTCTTTTTCGCGGGTGTTGGCGAACATGAAGGCGCGGAAGGGATCAGAGATCGCGATCATGGCCTGTTCTTCGGTGATCGAGTTTTGGATCAGCGGGCGCAGGCCGGTTTCGTAGGCGTCGTCAAACACGGGTTCCATGACGAAATAGGTCATGAACAGCGCCATGGCGTTGAGCACCATGTTGGGCGGTGTTTGGTTCAAACCCAGCGCCGAGCGCAGCATGGAAAAGACGATCACGAAGCGGGTGAAACTGGTCATGACGATCAGCAGGCCCGGCGCGATGGAGATGACCGTGATCAGCGCGAACATTTGGATGATACGGCCCGAGAGGCTGGCCGCCCCGTCGGTGCCGCCATCTTCGCCGCCGATTGCGGAGGAAAGGTCGCGGATCAGGCTGCCAAAGTCAGCGTCTTGCGCCATGGCGGGCGCGGCCAGAAGGGCCAGCGCGCCAAGCAGCAGAGGCAAAAGGGCTATGTGTTTGAGGTGTTTCACAGGCGTGACGATCAGTTGCCTGGGATGAAATCCTTAACGATTTCCCGCAAAGCCACACCAATATAATCGCCGTTCACCTTCACCAGATCACCGCGCGCAACCATGCGGTCGTTGATCATGATGTCGATGGGTTCGCCCACTTTGCGATCCAGTTCGATCACAGAGCCGCGGGTGAGTTCCAGAAGGTCGGCAATTGACATGCGGCTGCGGCCCAGAACGACGCGCACGTCCAGTTTGACGTTATAGAGCGCATCGATGTTGCGCCCGTCGCCTTCGCTGGCCATGGCTTCAAGCGTGGCCGGATCGATGCTGCCTGTGGCTTCGGCCTCTGGCGCGGCGGTTTCGGCTTCGGTGTTTTCTGTGCCTTGTGTGTCTTCTGACATATCTTAGACCTTTTGCGTGTGGTGTTTGAGCTGCTCGGATGCGGTGCGAAGCGTGGTAAGGATTTCTTCGCAGACCCGATCAAGGCTGTAGTTCATGAATCCGTTGTCCCATGTCATGCGGGCCTCGCCGTCTTTCAGGGCGGGGTCGGCTGTCAGGTGCAAATCTGTGTTGCCTTCGGCCTCGGCCTGAGCGGTGATTTCCGCGCGCAGGGCCTCTTCGGTTTTGGGCGAAAGCTGCAGGTTTAGGGTCGATTGACCGGCGCCGATGTGCAGGGTTTCGCGCAGGCGGGCCTGCACTTGATCGATGGAATAGGCGGCCAGAAATTCCGGCATGATGCGTTCGCAGATGTCCAGCACCATATCGACCAGATCGCTTTCCAATTCGGCGCGGCGTTGGGCGTCTTGGGCGACGAAGATCGAGAGCTGTTCGCGCATTGTGTTTAGCGCCGCGGTGGCTTGGACCTGATGATCGGCCTGTGCATCGCGCAAGCCTTGGGCGAGACCATCGGCATGGCCTTGCTCGACCCCTTGGGCGCGGGCTTCGGCGAGCATTTTGCCGAGCTCTTCTTCGGTGAAGGTGAAGACGGGCACGTCTGGTGCGGCCTCGGCCTCGTCTGTTTGACCGGCCTTTAGGGCGTTTTCCGCATCGAAATCACGCAGGGCGAGGGCAATCATGCTTCAGCCTCCGTGCGCAGCCATGTGCGCAACACGCGCAGCACGTCTTCGGGTTTCTCTTCGGCCATGTTTTGGATCGCCTCGACGCGGGCTTTGATCAGGTTGCCGCGTACGCCGAGCGTTTCGATATATTCATGTGGGCCGTCTTCTTCGTTCAGATCAAACAGGCTGGTGACGCCAGGGGCGTTTGGATCCAGTGGCAGTGGGTCTTCGGCTGTTGGCGCTGGGGTGCCATTTGGCATGGCTTGGGTGGCCATCGCGGGCTCTGCTGCGCTGTCTTGCGGGGTGTCCACAGTGGCTGGGATGATTTCGCCCGTGTCTGGGTTTTCGATCATCGGTGTGCCATCTGGGGCCGTAATAGAGACTGTTTCTTCTGCGGCTGGCAGGGCAGGGGCTGGTTTTTCTGTCAGGGTGCGCAGGGCTGGGCGCACGCCGAGGATCATGATCAGTGCGACGACGATCAGGCCCAGCACACCGCGTAGGATAGAGACGATGTTGTTGCCGATACGGTCGCCGATGGACATGGTGATCGGGTCGCCGACTTCCATGGAATAATCCATGAAGCGCAGGCTATCGACAGAGATGGTATCGCCGCGGGCGGCGTCGAAACCGACAGAGGTTTTCACCAACTCGCTCAGGCGTTCGATCTCGGCGGCTTCGCGTTCGGAGTAGATGACCTCGCCTTCTTCGACGTTGTAGATGCCGTTGACCAAGACTGCGACCGAGATTTTACGGATTTCACCGGCTTCGCGGACCACTTCGCGGCGGGTGTTGCCGATTTCATATTGCACGGTTTCGCCGGTGCGAGATTGGGCAGAAGTTGCGCCGCCAGCGCCATCTTGCAGCGCGGCTGGGATGTTGTTTTCCACGCCAACGCCGCCGGCTGCATCTGTGCCGGTTTGCTCTTCCGCGCGGCTTTCGGTGGAGCGGACCACCTGTTGATCTGGGTTGAAGCTTTGTTCGATGACCACTTCGCGGGCGGAGGTTAGTTCGACGTTGACCTTTACGCGTGCGTTGCCTGCGCCGACGCGGGCGGTGAGCATGTTGCGCACTTCTTGGGCGAGACGTTCTTCGATGCTGGCGCGGGTGGATTGTAGGGTGACTTGTCCATCGCCCTCGGCGGCTTCAGCAAGGATAACTTCGCCGCTGGCAGAAAGAACAGTGACGCGGCCAAGTTCGAGTTCTGCAACCGAGGAGGCGACCAGATTACGGATCGCGGAGGCTTGTTTACGAGAGACCGTACGGCCCGGAACAGCGCGGACGATGACGGAGGCGCGTGGGTTTGGACGTTCGCGGGAAAAGGCCTCGCGCTCTGGCAGAACCAGATGCACGCGGGCGCTTTGCACGCCTTCAAGGGTTTGGATGGAGCGGGAGAGTTCGCCTTCCATAGCGCGCAGGCGGTTGACCCGTTGCATGAAGGTGTTCATCGCGAGGCCGGATGCTTCGTCGAAGAGTTCCCAACCCGGATCGCCTTCAATTGGTAGACCCGATTCCGCCAGAACCATGCGGGCGCGGGCCAGATCGTCGCCTGGGACCATGACCGATGTGCCATCTTCGCCAACGCGGGCGTCAAAGCCGGAATTGGCTAGGGTTGCCTCGACCGAGGTGGCGGTGGCTGGGGAGAGGTCTCTGTATAATGTTGCGAAGTCTGGGGTGGTGACGGCGGAGAGGCCGAAGACAAGCGCCAACATCAGGCTGCCCATCACGGCGCCGAGAATCATCAGCTTTTTTTGACCAAGGTCCATGAGGTTTTTGATCAGATTCTGCACGGTGTCCCCGCAATGCTTGTGATGCGTTGTTTTTCTAAGGTTAAAATTAGATAAATTGTATTTGATTAGCAAGTAAATACTCGGACTATACTTGCATTTACCAAGAATAAATACGAGTATGCTTCGTGAATAGAGGTGACATTATCTATGGCGGACAAAGCCGAAACCAAGGATCAAGAGCCTAATCCGGAAGCGGAAGGTGAAGAGGAAGAGCAGCCGAAATCTGGCAAGAAGCTCTTGCTGGCAGCCATTGTTCTATCGCTTTTATCCTTGGGTGGCGGTTTTTTCCTTGCGCAGATGGCGTTCAAGAATGACGCCAAGCAATATGAGCCTGACTACGTCGAAGAATCCGAGCCTGCCCCTGAAGAAGGAGAAGAGGGCAAGGACATGGCTGAGGGCGAGGAAGATCCTTACGCCGAAGGGGATGAAAAAGGCGAGGATGAAGAGACCGCCGAAGTCGCCCCTGAAGATGAAGGGATGCTGGAGTTTGACGAGATCCTGACGAACATCGTCAGCTACAACGCGCAGGGCGTGCCGTCGAATGCCTTTCTGAAGCTGAACGTTGTTTTGGTTTATCGCCCTGATGATGGGGCCTTGGCCAAGATGGAGTCGCGTCAGCCGTTTATGCGGGATCTGTTTAACGGCTATGCGCGCAGCCTGACCGAGGCGGATGTGCGTGGCCAAGCAGGGATTTTGAATGTGAAGGCAGAGCTGCTGAAACGCGCTCGGGCGGCGGCGGGCAATGATTTGCCGCAGGAAATTTTGATCAGCGATCTGATCGTGCAGTAGGACCGGACTATGAGCCAGGTGATGAGCCAAGAAGAAATCGATGCCCAAAGCGGCAATCTTGTGGATGAGATCATCCGCATGTCGGATTTCTCGTTCGAGCGTTTGCCGATGTTGGATATCATTGGCGAACGTCTGGCGGATGCGATCAGTGTGGTTTTGCCGGAGCTGACAGGGGTGCTGTGCGAAGCGTCTTTGAAGCAGCTGGATTATCTGCCGATGGCGCAGGCAGCGGATGGGCTGAACATGCCGTCGATGCTGGGCATTGTGGTGGCGCAGAACCTAGATGGCGAGATTTTGGTGGCGATGGACGCGACCTTTGCGCTGACCGCGATGGAGCTGATGCTGGGCGGGGATGCGAAGGGCGACATGGAGCGTCAGTCCGAAGAATTCACCGGCATTGAAAAGGGCTTTGGCCATCGCTTGGGCGCGGTGATTGCAACGGAATTGCAACGTAGCCTGATGATGGTGGGTGATATCGATCTAGAGCTGGATCGGGTCGAAACAGACACGGATTCAGCCAATGTGACCCAGCCTGCGAACCTGTGTGTGCGCATGCGCATTGCGGTGGCATTGGCGGGGCGCACAGGCGGGGTTGATGTTGTGATCCCTTATGATGCGCTGGAGCCGATCCGGCCCAAGCTTGGCAAGATCCACTTTGGCGAGCCATCCGAAGACGGCAACCCGTGGAAGGATCAGCTGACGGGGCAGATTGAACGCTCCACTGTCGAGCTGGAAGCGGTGCTGACTGAAACCGCGCTGCCGATCCAAACCGTGCTGAACTGGAAGCCGGGCGATACGATCAATCTTTGGATTGATGACGAACACGAAGCCACTGTGGTGTGCGCTGAAACAGAGATGTTCCGCGCGCTTATGGGCAAACGCAACAATGGCAACACTGCCATCCGAATTACCAATCAGATTGACTCTGAAGAGGAGACCGAACATGGCCGCGACGCTTACTGATATGATCATCATCCTGCTTTTGGCCGGTTGTATCGGCTACGGCTGGTATGTTTCACGCAAGGTGCAGGTGCTGATGGGCGCGCTGAAGGATCTAGAGCCTTTGGTGCAAGAGTTCTCCTCGGCGGTCGATAAGTCCGAGGAATCTGTGCATCAGCTGAAGCTGAACCTGCAAGAGCCGCCACAGCCTGAAGGCGGGGCGCGGTATTTTGAAGAGGTGGAGGACGATGAGCCGATGTTTGCGACCCGTCGCCAACCGGCAGAGCGTTTGCCCGGTGTGCAGGTGGTGCGCAACAAGCAAGATTTGGTGCGCCGCTTCTTTGAAACCTCTCGTCAGGAAACAAGGGCCTAAGTCATGGCAAAGATGCTGCTTGGAAAGATTTTGATTGGCGGATTGGCGGCGACGGCCTTTGCGAAGGCGGCGGTGTCTTTCCCTGATTTGGCGACGCCCTTTGACGCGCCGCAGCCGGAGACGGCGATCATTTTAGCAGCGGATGAGGTCGAGGAAGACGAGACAGCCGAAGACCCAGATGATGTGCCCCCGCCCGTTGTGGCCGGTTTGGGTGAAGAGATCGGCTATTGCGAGACGCCAGAAGAGGTGTTGCAGGCGCTGTCTAAGGAACGGTCTTTGCTGAAAGATCAGCGCCAATCGCTGGATGTGCGGGAATCGGAGCTGGCTTTGGCCAAGGAAAAGCTGGGCATCGAGAAAGAGGCTTTGACGGAGCTGAAGGGCTCGATCGAGGCGCTGTTGAGCCGTGTGGAATCCCAGCAGACCGCGGATTTGGAGCGGTTGATTGCCTTTTATAAGAACATGAAACCGGCCGAGGCGGCGGGGATCATGGATGAGCTGGATATTGAGGTGACGATTATGGTGCTGGGCACCATGAACCCTCGCACCGCCGCGCCGATCATGGCGAAGATGAGCCCTGTGCGGGCGCGGGCTGTGTCGAAGATTATCCTAGAGCGCGGGCAGTTGCCGGGCGATCAGAACCTGAATGGGATCCGGTTGAATTAAGGGGTTTGGGTCGCTTTGCGGACGAAATCGCCGTTCAATTTTGGTCAGTGAATGTCCACATTCCGAAAATCACGCGCCACCTTGCTTCAGTCTGGCTCTGGCTGGACCCAAGAAGTTGAAACCGCCCAATCCTCTGCTCCGGCCATCAAAAGATCAAAGACCGGATCTTTGATGTCGTAATAGGCGTCTTGGTCTGTAGGGAAATGGCTTGCTAGTTGTTGTTTTATCGTGCCGTAAGCCGCTGCCGCTAGTGGATGTGTGCGAAGGTAATCTCGGCACAGAAGTGCATAGCGTTGGTTGAATCGACCTTTCTCACGGACATGAATGTTTGCTGTAAATGGTTCGTTGCAGCGAAAGACCAGTTTGGCTAACTCATCCTGCTGCAAAGACATGCCAGGTGGGCAATGGTCAAAGAAGGACCGACCAGGGTTGCATCCTGCGGCAGACATTGCCTCTGTATCGAGGTCTTCGAGCGAATCCAAGCTGATCTGGATATCAATGATATTTTTGGCGACAAGGTTGGGTACTGCTGTCGATCCAATATGATGGATTAAGCCGCCTTCGGGGATGGCAATTTCAAGCGATGCTTTGATAATTGAGAATTGGGTCGGCCAGTTCGGATTGGCAGGAAGAATTTTGATCGGCATCGTCCGCATTACCTCGTTGTTATGGTTTTCTCATAGCAGGCCTTTAAGCGTTTTGTAGCATCTGTGACATTGGGCTCAAACCCGACATTCGCCGCATGGCTGCACTTCCTTGGCTCGTCCTGCGCTTCGCGCTGGTGCGCAGGGTGGTTTGTTATTAAGTAACCCTGTCTCTGCCCTCAAAGGATTGCCCCCCATGCCCATCCCAGTCACCATTTTGAACGGCTTTCTTGGCGCGGGGAAGACGACGCTTTTGCAGAACCTTTTGGTGCAGGCGCGGGCGTTGCCAGATGTGACTTTGGGGGTGCTCGTCAATGAGATGAGCGTGCTGGATGTGGATGGCTCTGTGCTGGACACAAGCGAGGTGATTTCGCGCCGCAGCCCGCATTTTGCCTCGGTTCCCGGGGGGAGCATTAGCAGTGCCGAGGGCCTGCAAAAGTTGCGTGATTGTGTGGCGCAGGTTTTGGCAGATGGGGAGGTGACGCATCTGTTGATCGAAACCTCCGGCAGCACGCATCCTTGGCCTTTGTTGACCGCCTTGCGTGAGATGCCAGAGGTGGACTTGCATGGGGTGGTGGCCGTGGTGGATACGGTGACGCTTTGGCAGGATCACGATCAGGGGCGGGCGATTCAGGCGCAGGCGAGTGCGCATTTGCAGCAGGGCAAGCGCGGGGTGGAGAACCTGTTGGCCGAGCAGATCATGTTTGCCAACCGTATTCTGCTGAGCAAGGCTGATAAGGCGGATCCGCAGGTGTTGCAGACCGTGGCGCAGGCGGTGCATCCGTTAAATCCTTATGCCGATATTCTGGGGATGCAGTGGGGCAATGTGCGCTTGGATGGGTTGCTGTCGATGCCGGCCTATCCGTACGAGCGGGTCGAGACGCTGGGCCAAGAGCTGACCGATTGGGATACTGAGCATGGCACGCAATCGATGGAAGGGCCGCAGGATTATGCGATTGGCAGCCGTGTGCTGAATGATCCGCGTCCGTTTCATCCGCAGCGGTTGTGGGATGTGTATAACCGTTTTCTTGGCATTGGGATTTATCGCAGCAAAGGGTTTTTTTGGCTGCCGACGCGGGACAATTTGGTGTTGCTGTGGAACCAGACGGCGGGCTCTGTTGGGCTGGAGATGGTGAATTACTGGAAGATTTGCACCCTGGAAGATGAGAGCCTGAACCTGTCGGATTGGGAAAAGGATGCGATGCGGGCCAAGCTTGAAGGGATGCATCCGGTGTTTGGGGATCGCCATTGTAAGCTGACGGTGATTGGCCAAGAGGCCGAGCTGGATACCTTTGTGGAGGCCTTGCAGGGATGTTTCTGTACCGACGAAGAGATCGCCGCGTGGCAAGCTGGTTCGGTGTTTGATGATCCTTGGCCGCGCAGCGTTTCGACGGTGACCGCTGGGTGAATGATATGGGTGCTATGAAGCGCCCATAATGATGGTTATGTTAATTATTGGGCCGTGTGAGGTGCGAAGATTTGCCGTATGGTCGGCGGTTTTGCGCTTTTGCAACAATTCCACACGTGAAGTTTAGTTGCAGCTTTCGCGGTTAAGCGTCAGAGAAGACTTCGAAATTAACGTGAGGGTGTTATGTCCGCTTCTTCTTTGCGCGCTGCAAATGTTCTGGCTCGTCGGCTTTATGCGGCGGGGTGCCGTTGGGCTTTTGGGATGCCGGGTGGCGAGGTGCTGACCCTGATTGATGCACTTGAGAAAGCAGGCATCACCTTTGTTTTGGCAAAGCATGAAAACGCGGCGGGCTTTATGGCCGAGGGCACGTATCACCGCACCGGTGCGCCGGGGATTTTGGTGGCGACGGTTGGGCCGGGTGCTTTGAACGGGATCAACTCGGTTGAAAATGCGCGTCAGGATCGCGTGCCGTTGATTGTACTGACGGGCTGTGTGGATGCGGATGTGGCTGAGACCTATACGCACCAAGTGCTGGACCAGCCGCAGGTGTTCCGTCCGATCACCAAGGCGACGTTTACGTTGAACGCCAAGGCGGCGGGTGTGATTGCCGACAAAGCCGTGACGCAGGCGGTGGAAGGCCGCCCCGGCCCTGTGCATATTGATGTGCCAATTTCTGTGGCGGATGCGCCTGCTGTTGGCGGCGAGGTGTTGCGTACACCAGCCCTGCCCGTGCAGCCTGCCCCAAGCGCTGGGTTTGCAGCGGCGCAGGCGGCTTTGGCGGGCGCGAAACGTCCGTTGATTGTGTGCGGTGTGGACGCCATGAGCGAAGGCGCAGAGGATGCTTTGAAAACGGCGGCAGAGCGCCTGAATGCGCCGGTGATCACCACCTATAAGGCCAAGGGATTGTTGGCGGAATCCCATCCGTTGGCGCTTGGCGGGGCGGGATTGTCTCCGCTGGCGGATAAGATGCTTTTGCCATTGGTGCGCGACGCGGATGTGATTTTGGCGATTGGCTATGATCCGATTGAAATGCGCCCTGGGTGGCAGAACCCATGGGATCCTGAAAGCCAAGTGGTGATTGATATCACCGCCGAGCCGAACCACCATTATATGCACCAAGCAACCTATAATATTATCGGCGACAGCGCGGCATCGACCTTGGCGGTTTTGCCAGAGGCGCCGTTGCAGGATGTCTGGCCGGATGAGGCCCCTGCCCGCACGCGTGCGGCTTTGCACGAAGCGTTTGCGCGCAAGGATGATTGGGGGCCGGATGCGGTGATCTCGATCTGTCGCGATGCTTTGCCGGCGGATACTTTGGCCACGGCGGATAGTGGCGCACACCGGATTTTGCTGTCGCAAATGTGGGGCTGTGAGTTCCCGCGGGCGCTGACGCAATCCAGCGGGCTTTGCACCATGGGTGTGGCCGTGCCTTTGGCGATGGGCCAGAGCATTGTGGAGCCGGATCGCACGGTTGTCTCTTTCTCGGGCGATGCAGGTTTTCTGATGGTGGCTGGTGAATTGGCCACGGCGGCCGAGCGTGGGTTGAAGACGATTTTCGTGGTCTTTGTGGATGCGAGCCTTGCCTTGATCGAATTGAAGCAGCGCCAACGTCAGATGGACAATCGCGGTGTTGATTTTGGCCATGCGGATTTCGCGGCGATTGCGCGGGGCTTTGGCGGCACAGGGCATTCTGTGCGATCCGAGGATGAATTGCGCGCAGCTTTGGCGGCGGCGCAAGAGGCGGATGGGTTTACCCTGATCGCGGCTGAGATTGATCGCAAATCTTACGATGGGCGTTTCTAATGGACATGCCTTTTGAAGCGGGTGCCTTGGATGGTTTGGTTGTTCTAGACCTGTCGCGCATTTTGGCGGGGCCAACGGCCACTCAGTTGATGGGTGATTTGGGCGCGACGGTGATTAAGATCGAGAACCCAAAGACCGGCGGTGATGACACGCGGTCATGGGGCCCGCCCTATGCGGAAACCTTGGATGGCAACAGCGATCTGAGCGCCTATTTCATGGCGGCGAACCGCAATAAATATTCTATCCCCGCTGATCTGAGCACCGAAGAGGGCCGCGCGCTGGTTAAGGCGATTGCGGCGCAGGCGGATGTGGTGATCGAGAACTACAAACCGGATGGTTTGGTGAAATACGGGCTGGATCACAAGACGTTGTGCGCGGCGCATCCGAGGTTGGTCTATTGCTCGATTTCGGGCTTTGGTCAGACGGGGCCGAACCGCGATAAGCCGGGTTATGATCTGATGGCGCAGGGTTATGGTGGCATCATGTCTTTGATTGGCGAACCCGAGGGCGCGCCGATGAAAGTGGCCGTGGGCATCGCGGATGTGATG
This sequence comes from uncultured Paracoccaceae bacterium, assembly GCA_947499725.1. Taxonomy (GTDB): domain Bacteria; phylum Pseudomonadota; class Alphaproteobacteria; order Rhodobacterales; family Rhodobacteraceae; genus Cognatishimia. Next base: position 62,660 of record CANMPK010000005.1, read on the forward strand.
TGCGGCATGTATGCGACGATTGGGATTTTGGCGGCGTTGCGCCATCGCGATGCAACCGGAGACGGGCAGCATATTGATCTGTCTCTGGTGGATAGCACCATGTCTTGGTTGATCAATGAGGGCACGAATTACCTGACCTCTGGCAAATTGCCAGCGCGTCGGGGCAATGCGCATCCGAATATTGTGCCGTATGAGGTGTTCGAAGTGGTGGATGGTCACGTGATCATCGCTGTGGGAAATGACACGCAATATCAACGGTTTTGCCAAGTGATTGGCCGAGACGACCTTGCGACAGAATCGCGTTACCTGAAAAACGCCGATCGTGTGACACATCGCGCGGAACTGGTGGCCGAGGTGGCCAAGACTCTGAAACAATTCAAGCGGGATTGGCTTTTGGCCGCGTTGGAAGATGTCAAAGTGCCGTGTGGGCCGATTAACACGTTGGAAGATGCTTTGCAGTCGGATCAGGCGCAGGCGCGTGGGGCGACGGTTGACATGCCAAACCCTGAAACCACCCGTGGTGGTGTGCAACTGCTTGGAAATCCACTGAAATTTTCGAAAACACCTGTGTCGTATCGTCGACCTCCGCCGCGGTTTGGACAGGATATGGGAGCGCTCGAAACGCTTCTACCCGGACTCAACCTGCCTATTTCAAAGGCAGAATAGCGCGAGGCGCTCACGAAACAGTGATCCTCGATCACATTCCCGATGGCTAGCGGCCTCGTGAAGTGAAGGGGAAAGCTGGCTGATTTATTTATGTTTTAAGCGCGTTTAAAGGCGCCGAAACGTTAGGACCCGAAATGTACCACGATATTTGCACCTGCCCTGTGAGCTTAACACAGGCGTCTTCTATTCAACATTGGAATAATTTGATCCGTTCTATGATGGCACATGGCACAGAGGCCCCCGTGCATTTGGGTGCGTTGCTTGAAGACGAGCCTGACTTTGCGATGGCATATGCGGCGAAGGGTTTGTTCTCGTTGATGATGGGGCGCCGTGAATTGCACGCGGTGGCGCAAGAGGCGCATCAGGCGGCGGTGACGGCTTTGGCAAAAGGTGGCGCCACAGAGCGCGAGCGGCTTTGGGTGCAGGCGCTGGCGTTTTGGCTGAAGGACCAGCCGACGGGTGCGATTGAATGTATGGAAAAGGCGATGGCGCTGAATCCGGCGGATACGCTGTCGATGAAGATCAGCCACGGTATTCGGTTCATGTTGGGCGATGGTGCAGGGATGCGTCGCTCTTTGGAGCGGGTGATGGGCGCGCATGGCAGCGATCACGCGCTGCGCGGCTATGCGCTGGGGTGTTTGGCCTTCGCGCAGGAAGAGACCGGCAGCTATCAGCAGGCTGAGGCGACAGGTCTGGAAGGTTTGACGTTGGCCAGCGATGATGCCTGGGGCATGCACGCTGTGGCCCATGTTTACGACATGACACATGATCCAAGCAAAGGCATTGCCCTGATTGATGGCAATCGCGGCGCTTGGGATCATTGCAACAACTTCCGCTATCACGTGTGGTGGCATAAGGCGTTGCTGCACTTGGATCGTGGCGAGCATGACTATGTGCTGTCGCTGTACGATACAAAGATCCGCGAAGAGAAGACCGACGATTACCGCGATTTCTCGAACGCAAGCTCGCTGCTGGTGCGGCTGGAGCTGGAAGGCGTTCAGGTGGGGGATCGCTGGTCGGAACTGGCGGACCTTGCGGAAACCCGTAGCGACGATGGCTGTTTGGCTTTCGCTGATTTGCACTACATGTTGGCGCTGTCTGGTGACAAACGCCATGACGCGGCAGCGCGTTTGGTGGCGCGTGTGGCCAAGACAGGCGCGCAGGCTGGCGAGTTTGCTGGCGTGATGCATAACCCTGGTCTGGCGGCGGCTGAAGGCTTGGCGGCCTTTGGCGAGGCGCGTTACGACGAGGCGTTTAAACAGTTGGCGGCGGCGCAGCCTCAGTTCCAGAAAATGGGCGGAAGCCACGCGCAACGTGACGTTTTTGAACGGGTGACGATTGATGCCGCGCTGCGTGCGGGCTATTTGGCCGATGCTGAACGTTTGCTGGTGGAACGGACTGCCCTGCGCAAAGGCGCGGCGGATCATTTCGCAGAGTCGCGTTTGGAGACGATCAATACTTATCAGATGCTGAACGCATCAACTGCTGCTCAATAGAATTAGAATAGATGACTGCCGCTGTGACCACCCCTTCAACGATGCCACGCGCTGCCTCTGCTGCAGCTGCGCCGGCGACAACACGTGACCCGCGTTTGGATTTCTTCCGCGGGATTGCGATGTTTATCATCCTGATTGCCCATGTGCCCGGCGATTGGCTGGCGCTTTGGATTCCAGCGCGGTTTGGCTTTTCTGACGCGACAGAGACCTTTGTGTTCTGTTCGGGCATGGCCTCGGCGATTGCCTTTGGGCGGGTGTTCCGTGTGCGCGGTTTGCTGATGGGCACCGCGCGGGTGAGCTACCGCATTTGGCAAGTGTACTGGGCGCATTTGGGTCTGTTCTTTGCCATTGCGATGGCTATGGCGACGCTGAATATGCTGCTGCCTGAGGGACGCGATTATATTGGTCAGTTGAACCTCTATCCGTTCTTTAAGAATGCACAGACGCAATTGGTGCATCTGTTCACCCTGACCTACATCCCGAATTATTTCGACATTCTGCCGATGTATATGGTCATTCTGGCGATGATGCCGGTGATGATTGCTTTGGCGCGTGTGCATAAGGGTTTAGTGGCTGCGGCCTGTTTGGCGCTTTGGGCGATGGCGAACTTTGGCGGTGTGAATCTGCCGGCTGAATCTTGGTCAGAGCGTGGTTGGTTCTTTAACCCCTTTGGCTGGCAGTTGGTCTTTTTCACGGGCTTTGCCTTTATGATCGGCTGGATCCCTGCCCCACCGAAAAGCCGCACGCTGTTTTGGATTGCTGTGGCGATCATTCTGCTGTCAGTGCCGTTTGCTTATTTCCGATTGCTGGGCGCGTTTGAGGTGTTCATGGAAGGCCGCCGCGCCTTGGGCGACATGATTGGTAAAACCAACTTTGGCATCCTGCGCTATGTGCATTTCTTGGCAACGGCCTATGTGGCTTGGATGCTGGTTGGCCCGCGCGGCGATCATATTCGCACGCTGGGCGGCAACGGCCTGCTCGGCCGGATTTGGCAGCCTGTTTTGGCGGCCATCATGAAAGTGGGTCAGCAATCGCTGGCCGTGTTTATCGCTTCGATGTTCTTGGCGCGTTTGCTGGGGGTCTTGTTTGATCTGTTCGGACGCAGCCATTTCACAATGCTTTGGGTCAACCTGCTGGGCTTTGCCCTGATCATTGGGGTGGCCTATGGGGCGAGCTGGTTCAAATCCCAGCCTTGGCGAAAGAAGAAGGTGTAACCATGCTGCGACGTGAATTTGTAACAAGCTTGATGGCCTTGGCGGCCAGCCCTGCTGTGGCAAGCAGCGAGGCGGCGACGGCGGATGTTCAGCAAGAAGTTGGCCTGTCTTTGGGTCAAAGCGCGGCCTTTGATCCGGCGGATGTGATCAATCTGGCGCGGGCGCGGGCTGTGCTGCCCTATGAAGAGCGCCGCTCGATCCCGCAGGATTGGCTGAACATCAGCTATGATGATTATCGCTCGATCTGGTTTGATACGCGCAATGCGCTTTGGGAAGATGAAGGCACCACGCCGTTGCGTTTGGATGTGTTTGCGCCGGGTCTGTATTTCCCTAAGCCTGTGTCGATCCACATCGTGGAAAACGGCGAAGCGCGTCCATTGAATTTTGATCTGGAGGTTTTTGACAAGACCGACAAATTCCCGCAGGTCACGATTGACGATAGCCTTGGGTATTCCGGTTTGCGCCTGCGCGCGGAATTGGAAAAGGCTGGTGTGTTCACTGAATTTGCCGTGTTCCAAGGGGCGAGCTATTTCCGCGCGATTGGCACGCAGGATATTTACGGATTGTCCGCCCGTGGTTTGGCGATTGATGTGGCCGAACCAACGGGGGAAGAGTTCCCTGATTTCGTGGGCTTCTGGCTGGAAAAACCCGTGATGGGTGACGAGCGCCATGTGCTGCACGCGCTGCTGGACAGCCCGAGCTGCACCGGGGCCTATCGTTTTGTGATCCGCCCGGGTCAGCCTTTGCAGATGGAAGTGCAAGCGACGATCTTCCCGCGCGAAGAGATGACTCATGTGGGTGTCGCCCCGCTGACATCCATGTTCCAGTTTGATCAGACGAACCGTCATAAGTTTTCGGATTTCCGCCCTGCGGTGCATGACTCTGACGGGTTGCTGATGCGCAATGGTGCGGGCGAGACCATTTGGCGGCCGCTCGCCAACCCGCAGAACTTGCAGATCAGCGCCTTTGCGGATGAGAACCCGAAGGGCTTTGGCCTGATGCAGCGCGCGCGCAAGTTCAGCGATTTCGCGGACCTTGAGGCGCATTACCATCGCCGCCCTAGCCTGTGGGTGGAACCTGGCGAAGGCTGGGGCAAGGGCGCTGTGACCTTGGTGGAAATTCCAACGGATCGCGAGATTTACGACAATATCGTCAGCTATTGGCGTCCTGCTGAGCCTTGGCAAAAGGGCAGCGAACATACGATTTCCTATGATCTGACATGGGGCGAAAACAGCGCTTATGGCAATGGGCAGAAGGTGCTGAACACGCGCATCGGCAAGGCCTTTGAAAGCGGCATTATCGTTACGATCGATTTTGAAAACGGCCCTGATGTGCCGGAAGACCTTTCAGAGATCGATCACATGGTGCGCGGCAGCGCGGGTGAGGTGTCTAAGGGCATTATCCAGCGTAACCCTGAAACGGGTGGGCCGCGCTTGGCGTTTAAGTTTGAACCGGGCGATGCGGGCTTGATCGAGTTCCGCGCGGAGCTGCGTTTGAACGGGGCACCTCTGGGTGAAACTTGGCTGTATCGGTGGACTGCATGACAGATTACGCCGCCTGCATGATGCCAGATCGCGCGCCACTGAGCATGGCCGCGCAGACCTTTTCGCAACGGCCGACGCCGCGGCGGAGGTTTCAGGCTTCAATGCGCGATCGCCTGTGGCGGTTGGCGGCTTTTGCGCCCGGTGTGGCAGTGACGGTTTTGTTGCTGCTGGGCTTTGTGGATTGGTTCCGCGCCGGTGGCGTCAGCGCTTTGGAAACCGTGGCGCTGTGCCTGATTGGCGCGACCTTTATCTGGGTGTCGTTGTCTGTCAGTTCGGTTCTGGTGGGCCTGTTGCGCCTGACCTTGGCGCCGGTGCGTTTGCTGGAAAACCGCGCAGGGCGCGAGGCGCAGGATGTGGCGATTTTGGTGCCGGTGTATAATGAATCTCCTGCCAGTGTGTTTGGCAACATTCAGGCCACCCTGAAAGAGCTGGCGCAGCTTGGGGGGCGTGACAGCTATAGCGCCTTTATCCTGAGTGACAGTTTTGATCCGCTGACCTGCGCGCAGGAAGAAGCGGCCTTTATGGCATTGCGCGCGCAAGCGCCGCAGAATGTGCGTCTGTATTATCGCCGCCGTTTGAAGAACACCGATAAGAAGGTGGGCAATATCTCGGATTGGCTAGAGAACTGGGGTGGTGCCTTTGATGCCATGGTGGTTCTGGATGCTGACAGCTTGATGAGCGGCGCGGCCATTCGCCATCTGACGCGTGCTTTGGCGAATGATCCTGATGCGGGGTTGATCCAAAGCTTCCCGATGGTGATTGGGGCCGAGACCCTGTTTGGGCGCATTCAGCAGTTTTCTAATACGATCTATGGCTGGCTGTTGGCCGAGGGCCTGTCTGTTTGGTCACAACGCGAGGGCAACTATTGGGGCCACAACGCGATCATTCGCACGCGTGCCTTTGCCGAAAGCGCGCGACTGCCGCATTTGCGTGGGCGTGGCGGGCAAAGCACGCTGATCCTGAGCCATGATTTCGTGGAAGCCGGCATGCTGCGCCGTGCCGGTTGGGCTGTGCGGTTCTTGCCAAACACCGGCGGGAGCTATGAAGAAGCGCCGCAGACGTTGATTGATTATGCGCTGCGTGATCGTCGCTGGTGTCAGGGGAATTTGCAGCACCTGCGCTTGCTGGGTGCGCGGGGCTTCCACCCGATCACGCGGTTCCATTTGTTGCAGGGTGCAGTGGCGTTTTTGCTGTCTCCGGCGTGGTTGGCGTTGATCGTGATTTGGTCGGTGATTGGCATGGCGGGGCCGGAAAGCCCGCATTATTTCAGCGTGGTGAACCCGCTGTATCCGATCTGGCCAGAGGCAGGGCAGACCAATGGTTGGGCCTATCTGGCCTTTATCTATGGCATGCTTCTGGTGCCCAAAGTGACCGGCATGTTGGCCTTGGCCACCAATCGCCAAGTGCGCGCGGCCTATGGTGGGTTTGGGCGTTATGCGGGTAGCGTGTTGTTCGAGATCATCTGTTCTATCCTTTATGCGCCGGTGTTGATGGTGCAGCAGACCATTGCCGTGGTGCGGGCTGTCTTTGGGATCGGGGGCGCTTGGGCGCCGCAGTCGCGGGGCGGTGAGGGCTATGGCTGGGGCATGACCCTGCGCTTTCATGCGCTGGAAACGGTGCTGGGCTTGGTGCTGAGCTTTGGCATCTATTCGGGCGCATTGTCGTTTTGGTTGGTGCCCATTGCGGTGAGCCTTGTGATCGCAGTGCCATTATCGAAGTTTAGCGCTATTCGCGTGAGTCAGGGTCGCATTTCGGCGCTGCGTTTGGATACGCCGCATAGTTTGAAAGAGCCGCGGATTATGGCAGCAGCCAAGATCGAGCGGGCGCGTTTGCAAGCCAAGTTGGATGATGCGCCGATCGCTCAGGCGGCGGAATAAGCGGCTCAATTGCCGTGAAAAAGGAAGAGGCGCTTAGAGCGCCTCGAACCAATCTACCACCATATCAGCCCAGCCTTTGGGGATGCTGTGCCCCCCCGGGTAAAGCGCGAATTCAAGCGCTGATCCGGGCAAGCAGCGATCCCACTTGCGGCGCCAGAAAAGGCCTTCGGTTTCATAGGAATCCGCTTTCAGGAAAATGCAGTCATTCGTCTGACGCCAGATGTCCATCGCGTGGAACACATCGCCTTGGGCCAATGCGCCCACATGGGTGATGTCACCCCCGCGCAAAACGCGGCCTTCTAGGGGCACTGTGCCATCTGTCCAGCCATGGGTGTGCAACAGGCGCACATGGCCTTCGCACCCGTTTGGATGAGGCCGCCAAAAGCTGCCGCCGATGGGTGCATAAGCGGGGAAACTGGTGGGCGCAGCGCAAGCCAGATAACTAACCATAGAGCCGCCAATGGAAAAGCCGCTGAGGATAATGCGATCAGGGTCGATGTTGTGCTGCGCGATCACATCGTCACGGACGGTTTGCAAAAAGGTCACCTCGTCGCGCAATTGGGTGCGGTCTGGGTGGAAAGACCACGTGCGCCCGTTGCGTGTTGGCATTTCCATGCCGCTTGGCGCGATCAGCGTATAGCCGCGATCCAGAAAGGCCTGCGTCATGCCGGTGTTGCGAAACACCCCCTCGCCCGAGCCCCCAAAGCCGTGAATGTAGATCACGGCGGGCTGCTTGGCGTCTGACGCTTTGATCTCGGTCTCGGGGTGTTTGATGTAATATTCGCCGCCGTCCACCAGACAGGCTGTGGTGTCGCTGCACGCCTCTGCCGGTTGGGGTAGATGCGTCAGCCCCGCGAGGGTGCAACAGAAGGCCAGAAGTTTCGGTAGTTTAGAATGCATGCTTTTGGCCCCTAATAGATGTGGCTAGCTTTCAGAAAAACGATGGTCGAGCGGCAGGCCTCGGGCGATCCATCCCTGCCCTGCGGCGCTGCCTAACATGCCCTCGGGCACGTCGATAACTTGTGTGATCCCTGCCAAGGCCAAACGGGCCGCAACACGGCGCGACCGCACGCCACGTGCGCAAATCAGGGCGACGGGGCGATCAGGATTGGTAGTCATGGTGGCGCGCACGTTTTCAACAAACGTATCCTCGCGCATATCAAGCGGCACAGCGCCCTGCGCGATGCCTGTGCCCGCCCATTCATCTGGGCGGCGCACGTCGATCAAAATGACCTTATTTTCCAGTAACGCTTGATGCACCTGCGGTGGCGTCATCTGGGTTTCTGCTTCGGCGGGCCGCGTGAAAACGTAGCCCGAGGCGGCCAATGCAGCCGCCCCGCCTATGCCGAAGAGAAAGACCCGGCGTTGCATCTATCAGCTGCCTGCTGGCGCGTCAGATTTGAACTGAGGGATAGGGTTGGAAGAGGCTGCTGCTGGCTCCAGACCAGGCCAGTTGCCTTCTGCCAAAGTGATGTTGCCTGGGATGTCTTCTTCCCAGAAGGTCACAACGTTTTTCGTGATGTTCAGGAACAGTTTGCCGTCAACGATGCGCCACAGGTTCGGGTTGCCTGGAACCTTACCGCCTTTGGACACACCATATGCGCAGTGGCCATCATACTGTGGCGCGTAGGCTGCTGGGTCGGCTTCGAACTTTGCCAGGTTCTCTTTGGAAGAGAAGGCGAATTTGGAACCGTTGTATTCCGCAACATAGTTTTTGTTGCCTGGCACGCCCGCTGGCTGGGCTGTGCCCACTGCGGATTGTTCCAGATCGAAATAGGCCACAACGTCATAGCCGGAGACGGCGAAACCAGTTTGGTCAACGAACTGAGGGCCGGCCCATGCGGCTGCGGCTGTCAGAGAGAATGCGGTTGCAAGCAGAATGCGTTTCATCGGGGATGTCCTTTGTCCATAAATCGGAGGGTCAATGACAAATGGATACCCGCCAAATGCGTTACAGGCTATTCACATTATCTGGCGCAAATTTGAACATGCGTATTTGGACGTGGGTTTCGCTAAAATGCATGGGATTTTGGGAACAGAAAAGCGCCCAGCCCTTTGGTGGGCTGAGCGCATTGGGGCGTGTTTCCAATTCTTCGCTTTGGTTAGGACAAGGCGATTGGGGCGCCTGTTTTCAGGCTCTCCGCCGCTGCATCCGCGATCAGCTGCGCCTTTAACCCGTCTTCGATAGAGGGGCCAACTGGGGCTTTTGCATTCAGCGCCGCCACAAAGCTTTCCATTTCCGCCGCATAGGCACGCTCGTAGCGTTCTAGGAAGAAATTCAGCGTTGGGGCTGTGGCAAAGCCCTGGGCGGTGGCCAGCTCGACCGAGGTTTCGCGGATGTTTTCCGCCCGCAGCATCCCCTTGGAACCATGCACCTCGATGCGTTGATCATAGCCATAGGTGGCACGACGTGAGTTCGAGATCTGGCAGATCGCGCCGCGGGCTGTGGTCAGCGTGACGGCGGCTGTGTCGACATCGCCAGCTTTGCCGATTTCTGGGTCCACCAATGATGTGCCCACTGCAAACACTTGCACCGGTTCTTCGCCCAGCAGGAATCGCGCCATGTCAAAGTCATGGATCATCATATCGCGGAAGAGGCCGCCGGAGGTTTTGATATAGTCAATCGGCGGTGGGGAGGGGTCGCGTGAGAGGATGGTGACGATTTCAACATCGCCAATCGCGCCCTGCTGGATCTGGGTTTGCAACGCGGCAAAGTTCGGATCAAAGCGGCGGTTGAAGGCCGTGAGGAAGGGCACCCCTGTGTCGTTCACCACTTTGATGCAATCGCGGATGCGGTCTGAATTCAGATCAACCGGCTTTTCGCAAAAGATGGCTTTGCCCGCCTGCGCGGCTTGGTGGATCAAATCGTAATGGGTGGTGGTTGGGGTGCCGATCACCACGGCGTCCACATCATCGCTGGCCATGATCGCGTCGATGCTGCGCACCTCTGCGCCACAATAGCTGGCCAAAGCTTCGGCCGCTTGTGGGAAGGCGTCTGCCACGGCAGTGACCACCGCGCTGTCGATGTTGCGCACCGCGCGGGCATGGACTTGCCCGATACGGCCGCAGCCAAGAATACCAATGCGTAGCATATCAAAGCCCCCGCAAATTTGTGACGACGCGGCGGGCGACTTGCATCACCGGATCATGGGTTTCTTTGAGGATCGAGACACGATCAAACCGGTCTGGATCACTGTTCACGGCCTCGCGTAGCGCGCTGCCAAAGGCCATGCGCAGCTCGGTGCCGATGTTGAATTTGCAGATGTTGGTTGTCTTGGCCAAATGCTGGCGCTGCGCCGCGGGCACACCCGATCCGCCGTGGATCACAAGCGGCACATCGGTTTTCTCCATGATGGCGCGGATGCGGGCCTCGTCTAGCCCTGCGCCGGATTGATCTTGCTGCAAATGGGTGTTGCCCACGGAAATCGCCATAGCGTCGATCCCTGTTTGGGCGGCAAAATCTGCGGCCTCGTCTGGGTCAGTGCCTTTGGAATCTTCACCGCCGGAATAACCAACGAAACCAATCTCGCCCTCGCAAGAAATGCCCGCGTTATGGGCCATCTCGGCAATGCGCGCGGTTTCTTCGACGTTCTGTGCGAAAGGCTTGCGCGAACCATCATACATCAGCGAGGTAAACCCGCTGTCCAGCGCCTCTTGGCATTCCTCAAAAGTATAACCGTGATCCAGATGTGCCACGACCGGCACCGAGGCTTCCTCGGCCAGATGGCGGAACATTTTGCCCAAGATCGGCAAAGGTGTATGGGCGCGGCAGCCCGGTCCGGCTTGCAGGATCACAGGGCATTTGGCGTCTTCAGCAGCGGCCACAAAGGCGCGCATATCTTCCCAGCCAAGGGTCACGACGCCTGCCACTGCATAGCCCCCAGACAGGGCCGGTTGCAGTACGTCTTTGAGTGTCGCCAGTGTCATTTGAACTTCGCAATCATGTCTTTGATGCCCGGGATGGTTTCCAGCTGATCGGCAAAGCTTGGCTGGAAGAACTGCACAAGCGAGCGCTGAGACAACCCGCCCAAGATGGTAAAGTAATACATCTCAAAGCCCGGCAGAACGGCGCATGGGTGATAGCCGCGATCCAGACAGATCGTGGAGCCATCTACGATATGATAAGCATCCCCCGGCTCGCCGTCTTCGCGCTGAAGCATTTGCACGCCAGAGCCGTGGTTCGGGCGGAAGCGGAAGTTGTAGGTTTCGTCGTGGCGCGTTTCCAGCGGCAAACGATCGGTGTCGTGTTTGTGGCTTGGGAAACCAGACCAACCGCCCTGCCCTACGGTGTATAGTTCAGACACCAGCAAACGACCGACCTTATCGTGGTATTTCGTACCCAAGATGTGCTTGATCTTGCGGTGGGTCTTGGTGTCGTCAGACCCGTATTGCACAGTGTCTAATTCTGCTTCACGCACATCAAATGGGTCCAGCACCTTGTCGTATTTCGCGCCTGCGATAAACACCTCGGTGGTGTTCTTTGCCACAATCGTGGTTTTTGCGCCGGATGGCACGTACACGCCTTCTGGTTCGCCATCCCACACATCAACGCCGCGGTGGCCGAGGTTGTCGGCTTTGAAGCCTTCGACATCCACATCCACAGTGCCTGTCGCTGGCACGATGCAGGTTTCATAGCCGGGGACTTGATAATCAAAGGCCTGCCCTGCCTCCAGCTTCACGATGTTAAAATAGTTCAGCGGGACCGTTGCGTCTTCGACATCGACGATAGGTTTGTTTTGGTTGTCAAACGGAGCAATATGCATAGCACTCGGGTCCTTTAGGGTGTTGTTGGGCCGGGGTGTTCGGCCAAAAATGTTTCAAGAGTGGCCGTATCCGCCATCGCAGGCGCGCAGCCCGGGCGAGATACGGTGACAGAAGCGCAAGCAGAGCCGCGCAGCAGGGATGTTTTCAGATCGTGCCCGCCCGCGAGCGAGGTCACGAGCCCCGCCATAAAGCTGTCGCCTGCGCCGGTGGGTTTCAGCGCCTCTACCGGATAGATGCCAGTTGGGATTTCATCGCAGTCAAAGAAGGTGATCGCGCCCTTTTCGCCCATCTTGTAGACGATCAGATCGGTTGATCCGGCAAGGGACCGCGCCTTTTGCAGGCTTTGATCGATGCCGCCCGCCATAAAGCCGAATTCTTCGTCGTTGCCGACAATCATATCCGACATTTCCGCGGCTTTGGTCAGCACCTCTGCGGCGACTTCGGCGGAGGGCCAAGAATAGGGGCGGTAATCCACGTCAAAGATCACGGGGATACCCGCCGCATGAGCCAGTTCCATCGCGCGGAAGGAAGCGCCGCGCGATGGTTCTGCCGCAAAGACCGTTCCTGCCGTGATCATTGCGCCAAATTTGCTGAAATCCACTGCTTCGACATCTTCGATGCTCATCTGAAAATCTGCCGCGCCGTTGCGGTAGATCACATTGCGATGGTTCTCGATGCGGCTTTCGTAAAAGGCCAAAGAGTTGCGGTATTCGCCGCCCACTTTGCTGACGTATTCCGCGCTGACGCCATAGCGTTTGAGCTGGCCAATGCAGTAGCTGCCAACGCTGTCATCAGACACGCTGGTGACCAACGCAGATTTGCCGCCCAGCTTGCAGATGCCCGCCGCGATATTGGCAGACGAACCGCCAAGACCAACAGACACGGTTTCCGCGTCTTCCGCCGCGACGCCTGCGTCGGTGAAAAAGTCGATGCCCGCGCGGCCCACGACCACGAAATTGTTCTGGGCGATGCCCTTCATCAAATCCGGCATGGTTATACCCCGTTGCGCTGACGCTTGCGGCCCGCTTCCCAATCTTCATGGGCAGCGCGCACGCGGTCGCTTTGGGTGATATGCGGCGTGCCGACTTCCCACCAAGTGTGGCCTTCGGTTGTCCAACCTTCGTAGGCATCAACGGTCATTACAATCACCGTGGTGCGATCTGCGGCCTTGGCGCGCTTGAACGCCTCACCAAGTTCAGCAGGGTTAGAGACTGTTTCGGCAATCGCCCCCATCGAGGCCGCATGTGCATGGAAATCAACGCCCACCTGATGCGTCGCCGTTGGGGTGTCTGCGATCAGGTTGTTGAAGCTTTCATTGCCAGAGTTGTTTTGCAGTTTGTTGATCACCGCAAATCCGCCGTTATCCAGCAGCATGACGATCAGCTTTTTCTGGGTCAGAACCGAAGAATAAATATCCGAGTTCATCAGCAGGTAAGAGCCATCGCCACAGAAGGTGATGGTGTCTTGATCCGGCTCACGCTCGGCCTGCGCGATGCGGGCGCCCCAGGCGCCGGCGATCTCGTAGCCCATGCAGGAGAAGCCAAATTCCACGTCCACCGTGCCCACATCCAAGGTGCGCCAGTTGGCGGTAACCTCGGCAGGCAGACCACCCGCCGCAGCGACCACGCGGTCGCGCGGATCGCAGAGATCATTCACCATGCCAATCGCTTGTGCGTAGGAGTTCGGGCGATTCCCGTGCGCGACGTTGTCTGCCACATAGGCATCCCACTTCGCACGTTCTTCGCGGGCTTTGGCGGTCCAATCTGTTGGTGTTTGATAGCCCCCCATTTCTGCCGCCAAAGCGGTCAGGCCCAGTTTCGCATCGCCCACGACAGGCAGCGAGCGGTGCTTGCCCGCATCATGGCGGCCTGCGTTCAACCCAATGATCTGCGCGTCTTTGGCGAAGGCTGTCCACGAGCCTGTGGTGAAGTCTTGCAAACGACAGCCTACGGATAGGATCACATCGGCCTCTTCTGCGATGGTATTGGCAGAATCAGAGCCTGTTACACCCAAAGGACCGATGTTGAGATCATGGGTCGCCACCATATTGGCGCGGCCTGCGATGGATTCGACCACCGGAATTTGGTGGGCTTCGGCGAAGGAAGTCAGCTCTGCCACAGCGCGGGAATATTGCACGCCGCCGCCCGCGATGATCATCGGGCGCTTGGCGTTTTTCAGCGCGGCTGCGGCTTCAGAGACTTCCGCTGCATCCGGTGTCACGCGGCGAATGCGGTGTACTTTCTTTTCGAACATCTCGACCGGATAATCATAGGTCCAGCCCTGCACATCCTGCGGCAGGCCAATGAAGGCAGGCCCGCAATCGGCAGGGTCCAGCATGGTGGCCAAGGCGTTTGGCAAAGACTGAATGATCTGCGCCGGATGGGTGATGCGATCCCAATAGCGGGAAACCGCTTTAAAAGAATCGTTCACACCCAGCGTTGGGTCGTTGAAATGTTCAAGCTGTTGCAAAACAGGGTCCGGCAGGCGCGTTTGGAAGGCGTCGCCACATAGCATCAACATTGGCAGGCGGTTCGCATGGGCCAAGGCGGCAGAGGTCAGCAGGTTCGCAGTGCCCGGGCCTGCAGAGGCCGTGCACAGCATGAAACGCTGGCGCAGCCACTGTTTTGCATAACCGGCTGCGGCAAAGCCCATGCTTTGCTCGTTCTGGCCACGATATAGGGGCAGTACGTCCTGCATGTTATACAGGGCCTCGCCCAGACAGGTCACATTGCCATGGCCAAAAATGCCAAAGCCGCCGCCGCAGACGCGCCATTCTTGGCCGTCAATCAGAATGAATTGGTTCGCAAGGTAACGAACGATCGCTTGCGCCGTGGTTAGGCGCACTGTTGGGTTTTGCATATTTCCTCCCCAAAAGCCTTGAAATTGACCCGCTTGCAGATTCAAGCTTGTCAGTGGTTGATTCCGAGGGTAAGGATTTTGCAACCGGTTGCAAGCACTTTGTGGAGGAGGAGATCTGATGACTGAGATTGGCATTGGAATCGTAGGTGGCGGATATATGGGCAAGGCCCATTCAGTGGCGATGGCCGCTGTGGGGGGCGTGTTCCAAACCGAGCTACGCCCGCGTTTGGAAATGATCTGCGCCTCCTCTGATTCGTCGGCCGAGCGCTATCGCGCCGCCTTTGGCTTTGCGCGCGGCACATCAGATTGGCGCGCTTTTGTGAACGATCCGAAGGTCGAGGCGATTGTCATTGCAACCCCACAATCCATGCACCGCGAGATCGCTGAAGCCGCTTTTGCCGCAGGCAAACCGGTGATGTGTGAAAAGCCGATGGGCGCGTCTTTGGAGGATGCGCAGGCTATGGTGAAAGCTGCCGAAGGGCACATCAATATGGTGGCCTATAACTATGTGCGCACCCCTGCCACGCAGTTTGCGCGTCAGCTGATTCAAGACGGCGTGATTGGCGATGTCACATGGTTCCGCGCCGAAAATGCCGAGGACTTTTTGTCTGATCCCAATGCGCCCACCAATTGGCGCACCGAGGGCATGGCGAACGGTTGCATCGGCGATCTGGCGCCGCATATTTTCAACGCGGCGCTAGCGCTGATGGGGCCAATCGACAAGGTGTTTGCCGAGGTTGAAACCGTTCACAGCGAGCGTCCGGGCGGCACTGTGTCCAATGACGATCAGATGCAAATGATGCTGCGGTTTAAGAATGGCGTGATGGGGCATATCTTCTCGTCCCGCGTCGCGACGGGGCGCAAGATGGGCTATGCCTATGAAATTATGGGCACAAAAGGCTCGATCCGTTTTGATCAAGAAGATCAGAACGCCCTGTGGCTGTACAAGGCCGAAGGCCCAGAGGCGATGCGCGGCTTTACCAAAATCCTCGCAGGCCCTGCCCATCCAGATTTTGAACCCTTCTGCTTGGGGCCGGGCCACGGCACCGGCTACCAAGATCAGATTATCATCGAGGCCAAAGACTTTTTGACCGCGATCGCAACAGGCACCCCAGTCTGGCCGACCTTCCAAGACGGTCTGGACGTGGTCGAAGTTGTCCACGCCGCACTGCGCTCGGCGAGTAGCCAGACATGGCAAAAACTCTAATCGGACCGTTTTAGGAAAAGGATCCTGTAACATGACTATTCAGATTGGCAACGCTCCGTGCTCTTGGGGTGTAGAATTTGCAGATGACGCCCGTAACCCCGCGTGGGAAACGGTTCTGCAACAATGCGCAGAGGCCGGATACAAAGGGATTGAGCTGGGGCCCGTGGGCTATATGCCGGAAGACCCTGCACAATTGGCAGAGGCTTTGGCCAAGTATGACCTGACGCTGATCGGTGGCGTGGTGTTCCGCCCGTTTCATGACGCCAGCAAGTGGGACGAAGTGGAAGATGCCACGAAACGCACCTGCGCGGCTTTGAAGGCCCATGGCGCGGAACATCTGGTGCTGATCGATTCTATCGCAGAACGCCGCGCCCCAACGGCAGGCCGTGCGAATGAGGCCGAGCAAATGGACAAAGCGGAATGGACAGCCTTCCGCGATCGCATTGCAACAGCGGCCAAAATCGGTGTCGATTCCGGCCTAACTGTGGGCATTCATGCCCATGCCGGTGGCTTTATGGATTTCGAGCCAGAGCTGGATCGTCTGCTGAATGAAGTGGACGAAGACCTGCTGAAGATCTGCTTTGACACAGGCCACCATTCCTATGCGGGCTTTGATCCGGTGGCCTTTATGAAACGCAATGTGGATCGCATCAGCTATATGCATTTCAAAGACATCGATCCAAAAGTGAAGGCGGATGTGGTCGCCAATCGCACGGATTTCTACAAGGCCTGTGGCCAAGGGATTTTCTGTAATCTCGGCCAAGGCGATGTGGATTTCGCAGCGGTCCGTCAGGTTCTGCTGGACGCGGGCTTTGAAGGCTGGTGCACTGTGGAACAAGACTGTGACCCAACGCTGCCAGGCACCCCGACGGAGGATGCCAACAGCAACCGCACCTATTTGAAATCAATCGGCTTCTAAAGGAATTCCAGTATGACACGACTAAACTGGGGCATGATCGGCGGCGGCGAAGGCAGCCAAATTGGGCCGGCACACCGTATGGGCGCGCAGGCGGACGGGAACTTTGTTCTGGCCGCAGGTGCATTGGATCACGACGCGGCGCGCGGCAAAGCCTATGCGCAAAAGCTGGGCGTGGCCGAAGACCGCGCCTATGGCAATTGGCAAGAGATGCTGGAAGGCGAAAAGAACCGCGCGGATCGCGTGGATCTGGTCACCGTGGCAACGCCAAATTCGACGCACTTTGAAATCTCGAAGGCCTTTCTCGAGGCAGGGTTCAACGTGCTTTGTGAAAAGCCGATGACCATGACCGTGGAAGAAGGCGAAGAGATCGTGAAGATCGCCAAATCCACCGGTAAAATCTGCGCGGTGAACTACTGCTACTCTGCCTATCCGATGGTGCGCGAGATGCGCGATATGGTGGCGCGCGGTGATCTGGGCAAGATCCGCGTGGTTGTTGTGAACTTCAGCCATGGTCACCACGGCGATGCGGGCGACGCGGATAATCCGCGCGTGCGCTGGCGCTATGATCCTGAAATGGCGGGTGTCTCTGGCCAGTTCGCGGATTGCGGCATTCACGCCATGCATATGGCCAGCTTTATCACGGGTGACGAAGTGCGCACATTGTCGGCTGACTTTGCCTCTGCCATCGACAGCCGCGTGTTGGAAGATGATGCGATGGTGAACTTCCGGATGGAAGGCGGCACGATTGGCCGTTTGTGGACCTCTTCTGTGGCGGTTGGCCGTCAGCATGGGTTCGACATTCAAGTGTTTGGCGAAAACGGCGGCATGAAATGGTGGGCAGAGCAGCCAAACCAAGTGATGTACACGCCGCTTGGCGGCCGCACGCAGATCATCGAAAAGGGGGAAAGCGGGCTGTCTGACGAAGCCACTCGCCTATCCCGCGTGGCGATTGCCCATCCAGAGGGGTTCCCGATGGCTGTGGCCAATATCTACGTAGATCTAGCAGCCGCAATCAAAGGCGAAGCGCATGGCGCCTATCCAACAGCAACCGATGGTCTGAGGTCTATGATGGCGGTGCATCAGGCGGTGGAGTCTGCGAAAGACGGCGGCGCTTGGGTGGATGCGCGTCCGCTGTCGCTGCGCTAAAACAGCACTGCGGGGTCAAGATCACTTGGCCTCGCGCAATGTCCCACGATTGACCAGCTCGCACGGCAGCAAATGCGCCTTGGGCGGGCTCGGTTTTTCATCCAGCATGTCACACATCATTTCGACAGACAGGCGCACGACCTCTGGGATCGGTTGGCGGATGGTGGTCAGATCGATGTTGTTCCAACGGGCCATTTCCATGTCGTTCAGACCCATCAGCCCCACATCATCCGGCACCTTCAGCCCTGCATCTTGCAACGCGGCCAAAACGCCAATCGACAGAACATCATCACCGCAGAAATACGCCTCGGCCAAGGGGCCAGTGTCGATCAAACGGCGCATCTCATCCCAGCCGGCGTCATAGGAATAGTCTTTCGCGAACGAGGTCTCGACCTTCAGGTCAGGATAACGCGCGGCGGCATCCAGAAAGCCCATCAAACGATCTTGGGTCGAGGTGGCTTGTTCAGGGCCCGCCAGCATCGAAATGCGGCGATAGCCACGGGCATACATCTCGTTCACCGCCATGCGGCCTGCCTCGCGGTTGTCGATGCCCACCACATGCACCTTCGCATCTGGGCCATGGCGACCAAAGGCATGCACCACTGGCACATTCATGGTCTGGAACATCTCGGCAAAGCTCACCGGCAAGGTCGACGAGGCCACGATCACCGCGTCCACAGAATACTGCTGCAACATGCGCACGGATTCTGCGGGATCGGTTGCATCCGACAGGTTCACCAGCAAAGGACGCAACCCGCGCTCTTGCAAGCCACGGGTGAACAGATCAAACACTTCTAGGAAAATCGGGTTGTGGAAGTTGTTACTGACCAGGCCAATCAACTTGGTGCGGCCGGTGGTGAGGGACGAGGCCAAAGCATTCGGGCGATAGCCCAGTTGATCAGCGGCACGCTCGATCTTGGCCCGTGTCTTTGGGCTTACAGAGGCCCCCTCTGTAAAACAGCGCGATACGGCGGATCGTGAGACCCCTGCCAGCGCAGCAACTTCTTTCAGTGTGACCGGCATGTTAGATCACAGACCGGTAAATAAACTGGTACAACCCTACTCCTTTCGCTAGGGGCCCACGCAAACACTGGCAGGCCCGTAGACTTCGATTTAGGCGACGGTTGTGTACATAAAACCCTAGACGGTTTCAACGTCGTATTCAGGTTGGGTCTTCGCCCCTGTGATATATGCCACAATATCCTGACCGTCGGTCTCTTCCTTCTTCAGGTTCGCCACGATGCGCCCCCGACGGAAGACCACGATGCGATCCACCAAATCCATCACCTGCCGCATGTTGTGGCTGATCAGGATCAACGGCTCGCCCGCTTCTTTCAACGTGCGCACGATGTTTTCCACCTGCGCGGTCTCTTGAACCCCCAGCGCCGCTGTGGGTTCGTCCATGATGGTCAATTTAGAGTGGAATGTCGCTGTGCGGGCAATCGCCACACATTGACGCTGACCACCGGACATATTGCGGATGCTGTTGCGAATGTTCGGGATCTTCACCGCTGTCTTTTCCAGACCAGCCATCGTTTCTTGGCGCATGGCTTTGTAATCTAGAAAACGGAACGGACCGAGCCAGTTCATAAAGGTCTTTTCACGACCCAAGAACAGGTTATCCGGCACGTCCAGATCATCGGCCAAAGCCAAAGTCTGGAACACGGTTTCAATCCCCGCTTCACGCGCATCCAATGGGCCGGCGAAATGCACTGGGTTGCCATCAAAGATGATGTCGCCACTGGTGCGCTGTTCCACCCCGGTGATCTGACGCACGAAGGTAGATTTCCCCGCGCCGTTGTCCCCCATGATCGCGACATGCTCGCCCTTGTGCAGGATGAAGTTCGCATCGTTCAGAGCGTGGACACCACCGTAGTGTTTGGTGAGATTTTTGGTTTCGAGAATAACTTCACTCATCGGTCGTATCCTTAACTTCTTGAAGAACCACGGTCTTGGCGGACCTTGTCCAGCACAACCGCAGCGATGATGATCGCGCCCATGGCCATCAGCTGATAGAAGGCGTCGAGTTTGATGTAGGTAAAGCCGGATTGGATCACACCAAACACCATCGCGCCTAAGACTGTGCCAATGATAGACCCGCGCCCACCCGTCAGGCTCACGCCGCCGATCACAGCCATGGCAATCGCATAGAGTTCATAGAAAATACCCATGCCGGATTGCGCTGTCAGGTTCTTCGAGCTGAGGATAATCGCCGCGAAAGCCGCCAGCATCGAGGCAATCATATAAACGCGGATCTTATGGCGTTTCACGTTGATGCCAGACATGCGCGCCGCATCTTCGTTACTGCCGATCGCATAGGTGTGCTTGCCGTAAAGGGTGTATTTCAGCACCACATGGCAGACCACCGCCAGAAGCAAGAACCAGAAGACTGGCATCATGCCTTTCCCTAGTGCCGCATAGCTTTCTGTTGGGAAGGATACCGGCTTACCACGTGTCCAAGCCTGCGCGATACCGCGGCAGATCAGGAACATGCCCAAGGTCGCAATAAACGGCGGGATGCGAGTGAACGCGATCAACGCACCGTTGATACCGCCAATAAAGGCGCCAAAGGCCAAACCCACGATGATGGGCAGCAGAACAGGCAGATCAAAAGCCCAGTCACCGAAAACCGCTTTTGGGTTTGGGTTGCCGTTCACCAGCTCAGTCTGGGCAAAGGACATCACGATCATCGCCGTCGCGCCCACCAAAGGGCCCGAGGACAGATCGATCCCGCCAGAGATAATAACTTGGGTCACACCCAAAGCGATGATCCCGATGATCGAGACCTGCAAAATAATGATCCGAAGCCGCGCCTCGTTAAAGATGGAATCGAAACGATCCCGCGTATCAAACAAGAAGCTTTGATCATTCATATAAGGCAATGTTTGCCCAAGAATTTCAAAGATCACGACGATCAAGATCAAAGCAAAGAAGATGTTCAGTTCGTTGGGCCAGGCGCGTTTCTTCGCGTCAAACTTCAGCCCGCCGGTTCCGTGCGAGGTATCAGACATTTTAAAATCTTTCTGGGGCGCTATGCCATTTTTTGAACGGAGGCGGCCTTAACCACGCCGCCTCCAAGCAGTCGTTTAAAAGCAGGGATCCTTAGTTCAGGAAGTCTGCAACGTTCTCAGGTGTCACCAGCTTGAATGGGATGAACACTGTCTTGTCGACGTCTTCGCCCGCAGCCAGTTTCATCGCTGTTACGATGGAGCCCGCGCCTTGACCTGCGAGGTCTTGGAATACAGTCACGTCCATCTCACCGGCTTGCATGGAAACCAGCGCGTCTGGAGTGGCGTCAACGCCGCCAACCACAACGTCATCCATAGAGATGCCCGCCGCTTTCATCGCTTGGATCGCACCGATCGCCATCTCGTCGTTGTTGCCAAAGACCGCGTCAAACGGCTCGCCGGAAGAGATCCAGTTGGTCATCAAATCCTGCGCTTTATCGCGGGACCATTCTGCTGTTTGCTCATCGATCAGCTCGATGAAGTTACACATGTCCATGCCGATCACGTCATGGAAGTCTTTGGAACGCTGAACCGCCGCTTGGTTAGACAGCTGACCCATCAGCATATACGCCTTCGCGCCACCGGATTTGCCCGCTGCGCGCAGCTCTTGGCACATGTGGAATGCGGCCAATGTGCCGGATTCAACTTCGTTGGACGCCACAAACGCCTGACCTTCTGGCAGCGTCGCCATGTTCACCGGCTGACGGTTCACATAGACCAGTGGCACACCCGCTGCGGATGCCGCGTTAGACATCGCTTCGGTTGCGTTTGTGTCAACTGCGTTCACGATGATCGCATCCACGCCAGAGGCGATGAAGTTGTTGATCTGGTCCAACTGACGCGCCACATCGTCTTGCGCATCTTCCACTTGCAGCTCTACGCCATCATTGGCTGCAGCATAGTCTGTCATGCCGTTGCGCATGATGGTCAGGCCGTTGTCGTCAAAACGCGCAACAGACACGCCGATTGTATCGGCCATGGCGGATGTTGCGAGCAGCGCAGACACACCTGCTGTCATCAAAATTTTCTTCATGAGTTCCTCCCTAGAGCGTGCCCGGTTCACGCTTTGTGTTTAACGCCGGGGCTGAATTTCGGGCTGAGAACCGATGCTTCAGCAAACCTAAATTTCTTCCTCATTCCTCTTGGCCAACCCGCCGCACAAAAAGCGCGACACAGGACAACCAAATAGAATCTCTCCTTGAGGAAACAGTTTAGGCGGGTTCATTTATTTTGCAACCGGTTGCATTAATTATTTTCAAAACTTTATAACTAACTGTAATTAATCAAAAATAAACGTTTCAAAAATGCAAAAACGCATTGCGACGGCATTCGCGCATCGCAGCATATTGTTCAGAATCTCTGATTGAGACCACGCAGACACTGGCCTAGTTTCGAATGATTTGCACGTGAATTACGCCGCCAAATGGCAGGCAATCACCAGACGTAGAGATCGACGTTATCCGCCTGCAAGGCATATCCTGTGTCACCCAGTTCCAGCGATTGCAACTCGATGGACATCTTGCCGTAAACCCAAACCGCATCCCACAGATCATCCACCGGCCACGGCTTGGTCGACGACACCAGTACCAATTGGTTCGCAGGTGGCGGCGGCACGTGAATACAAGCGCCGATATAGGGCACCAAAATGAAATGGGTCACGCCATCGCCAGTGGTTTCCAGCGGGATGATATAACCGGGCATCTTGATATCCGCGCCATCCAGCGCGGTATTCATTTTGTAAGCGTTCTCATCAAAGATCGGCCGCCATGTGTCCGCCAATTCATCCATGTCACCCTCGCCAATGATCTCGGCAAAAGGCACACCGGGGGGCACCAAATCATCCCAAGTGATTTCCTTATGGGTCGCGCCTAGCGCCACCTGAGGCGCGGCCAACCCAGCCAGCCCCAAGCCACAGGCCGCACGGCGCGTCAGCCCCGATTTGGAAGCGGCAGGTTTGGCCCGTTCGGGCAAAAGGATATCATTTGGTTTACGCATCATATGCGCACGTTCATACCATCCGCCAACGACAGGCGATAGGCCCGCACCGCTGGCACCGCGCTCACAATCGCGCTAGCCAGCATAACTCCGCCGATCACCAAACCCTCTTGCAGGCCCGGCGCATGGATCGGCAACCACAGCCCATAGGCCGCGTCAATCCACGGCTGGGCGATGATCAGCCCTGCATACAGCAAAGCAATTCCCAGCACCGCGCCGACAAAAGCAATCACCACCGATTCCAAAAGCAGCAGCGCAAACACCACCCAAGGCCGCGCGCCCATAGCCCGCAAAATCGCCATTTCCCGCCGCCGTTCATTCAGGCTGGCAAACTGCGCCGCCATCAGGCCAATCAGCGCGGTCACCACCACCATCACAGACACCGCCAGCAAAGCTGTTTCCGCAATGCCCACAATGCTCCACAGCTCTTGCAAGGCCACACCGGGCAGGATCGCCAACAATGGCTCTTCCCGGTATTCGTTGATGGCGCGTTGCAATTTGAACGTCTGCAGCGGGCTTTTCACGCCCACCATAGCAGCCGTAATCGCATTCGGCGTTAGGTCCATCTCGCGGATCACCTCAACCGGCGTCACCACACCAGACTTCGCGCCGCTCTTCCAATCCACATGGATCGCCTCAATCGCCGCAAGGCTGACGATCACGGTACGATCCACGGGCGTGCCGGTTTTTTCCAAAATACCCGACACGCGGAACGGCTGATCATCATGTTCCGTGAAAGACGCAATCCCATGGGCCACCACAATCGGGCTATCGACCTTATACCCCAAGGCCGCCGCCACATCTGCGCCAATCACCGCATCATATAGGTCGTCCATCAAGGCTCCGCCTTGCAACGCAAGCCCCTGCCCTTGGCGATACTTATAATGCGTAAAGAAATCAGAGGTCGTGCCCATCACCCGAAACTGCCGGTGACTGTCGCCTAAGGAGATCGGCACAGCCCAGTCCACCTCGGGCCGCGCGATGATGTCTTGATAGCTTTCCCACGTGATGTTGTTCGTCGCATTCCCGATGCGGAACACGGAATACAGCAGCAATTGCACAGAGCCCGACCGCGCCCCCACAATCAAATCGGTGCCCGAAATCGTATCAGCAAAACTCGCCTTCGCCCCTGTGCGCACTTTTTCCACGCCCAGAAACAAAGCCACCGAAAAAGCAATGGCGATCACGGTCATCAACACCGTCACAAACCGCGCTAAAAGCGAGGCGAGGGCCAACCGGAAGATCATAGCGCCTCCTGCGTGGAAACCGCGATGTCAGACAAATGCACCACGCGATCAAACCGATCCGCCAAGCGCGCATCATGGCTGACCATCAACAGCCCCGCCTTGGTCTGCGCGACCTGATCAAACAGCAGGTCCAAAAAGGCCGCTTGTGTATCGGCATCAAGAGCCGAGGTCGGCTCATCCGCCACAATCACCTGTGGCGCACCAATCAAAGCCCGCGCCACGGCGACGCGCTGTTGCTGGCCCACACTCAATTTAGCGGCTTGCTTGCTAAGGATCGCAACAGGCAACCCCAAGGCTTCGCACAAAGCCGCCGCCGTGCCGCGTGGATCCTTCACCTTAGCCCGCCGCGCAGGTGCAAAAGACAAAGGCAGCAGGATATTATCCAGCACCGAGCCAAAGGGCAGCAGATTGAACTGTTGGAAAATCACGCCGATCTGCTCTGCCCGCAAACGGTCGCGCGCCGCGCCGCTCATCTGCGCCAAATCCTGACCGGCCACATGCACCTGCCCGCTTTGCACGGGCACGGTGCCACAAAGCATCGCCAATAAGGTGGACTTCCCAGACCCGCTTTGACCCAGCAGCAAAACCCGCTCGCCCGCCGCCATCTGGAACTGATCCACCTTCAGCGAAAACGCCCCCTGCCCTGACCACGCATAAGATGCGCCTGATACAGAAATAAGAGGGGGCGTATCCGTCACCTTAGAACAAACCCTTTACGTCAAGCGCAGCAGCATCGCGTTCCACGTCAAACGCCTGCGCACCCGCGTCAGAGGCAATCTGCACATGCAGCTCGCGTGCGTTTTCGAACTGGCCGAAATACGCGAAATCCAACGTTTCGATCTGATCAGGTGCCGCGCATGTCAGCGTATAGCTGGCTTCAAACTCGCTATGGCCACCGGCTTCTTCAGCGTGGTCATGTTCGTCATGATCATGCGCGTCATGATCCTTGTGGTCCTCATGCGCGTGGTCATCGTGATCTTTATGATCGTCGTGCTCTTTATGGTCATCGTGGTGATCATCGTGCCCATGCGCTTCATGCTCGTCGTGATCGTCATGATCCTCATGCGCACCTTCGATATGCAGCTCAGCCTCAGCCGCGCTCACAGAACATTCCGCCGCCGCTGGCAACGCAATCACGCTCGACAGATCACCTAGTACCGCCAAAGCTGCCTCAACCGCCGCTTTATCCGCATCAGACTCTGCCGCGTGTTCGAAACCCACGATATCTGCGCCCGGTGCATGCAACTCGATCACCAGATCAGAGCCCGCCACTGCGATGTTCAGCTCACCCACACCATGTTCATGGGCCGACAGCTCGCGCGCGCCTTCCGCCACAACAGGCGAGGCCGCGATCAGCGCGAGAAGAGAAAGAGAACGCAACATAGTTTTTCCTAGTCCAATCTTCCGCCTCAAGGCAACTGCCAGCACAGCATAGCGCCCCTTGGCGGGTTAATAAGTTATGAAACGAAGTGTTATAATATATCATTCACGCCCGCAACGACCCAAACCAAGACTGAAAAACTTTGCGCGAAACCCCGCTGAGAGAAAGGGTTTCTTAAAGACTTGCCCCAAGACTACCTGCACCCTCGCCATAAAGGATGCGCCGTGTCTGACCCTGCCCCCTCTGTGAACACAGCCCTGCCCAAGGTCTATATCGTGCTGTCGATCTACCAGCCCAATCTGGTCTTCTTAAAAGAGCAGCTC
This sequence comes from uncultured Paracoccaceae bacterium, assembly GCA_947499725.1. Lineage (GTDB taxonomy): Bacteria > Pseudomonadota > Alphaproteobacteria > Rhodobacterales > Rhodobacteraceae > Cognatishimia. Next base: position 88,306 of record CANMPK010000005.1, read on the forward strand.
CGATCCTTAGCACATCAAAGCTTTCGCAACTTATCCCTGATCACCGTCATCGCCGACACGCGCGCCTTGCCCATGGTGCAGCCTTTGATCGATCAATTCGGCTTAACGTCAGACTATGTATTGCCCCCCACGCCCCTCAGCGCGGTTCAGGCCTTCGAGGCAGGATTAAAACGCGGCCTTGATACCGCCACAGAAAGCACCGCCTATTTCGCCTTCTGCGACCAAGATGATATCTGGCGCAAAGATCGGCTGTCCAAAGGCGTGCGCGCGCTGAAACAACAAGATGTCGATTTGGTCCACAGCGATTGCTGTCTGATCGATGCCGCAGGCGATATGATCCACCCGTCTTGTGTGGCCAGCGAAAACCGCCTGAAAAAGCCCCAGTTGCGCGATCTTCTATACCGCAATGCAGTCACCGGCATGACCATGCTGTTAACCCGCGATCTGGCCCAACGCGCTTTGCCCTTCCCGCGCCAAAGCGGCACACATTTCTACCACGACCTATGGCTGGCCCTTCTGGCGCAAACAGGGCGCGGCATGCATCTGATAAACGAACCTTTGGTGCAATACCGCCAGCACGACAACAACCTCGTCGGCGCTTTGGGTCTCACCGCAAGGCCAAAACCGGCGCTGAACAGTCTCTCATGGAAACACCAAAAGGCTGGCAGCTACGCATTGGCCAAATACCTTGCCCATGCCGTTGCAGCCCGCCAATCCGTACCAGCCCAAGCCCTGCGCCCCTTCCTTGGCCCTAAACACGCGCGGCTCTGGTTTTGGCTGGATGCACTGCGATACGTCGCCTCTGGCCAATTCAAACTGGCACGCATCGCAATGGCCTTTGCCCTTGTGTCTGCAGGCCGTACCGCTTGGATCATACGCAATACGCTGCAATTGGGCCTGCCCCAAGCCCGCGCGCGGATTGACCAAAAACTCTACCGTCTGTCGCCAGGCGTCAGTCCCGATGCCATCACCGAAAGCCCACCGCCCAAACCACACACCCGCCTTCAAGACACTCGCATGCATGCTGCATGGCAGCCCGATTTCAACGCCATCCGGCCCATGATCAACATCCTGCTCCCCAGCCTCAACCCGCCAGACATGTTCGCCGGCCTTACCACCGCTCTGAAGCTCGGCGCAGGGCTGGCGGATCGCGGTCACCTCGTGCGCTTTATTGCAACAGATCAACCCATTGCGGCCCCTGCGGTTTCGCTCGAATTCATCCGCGCGCGCTGCACACCCCAAGGGCGCAAGAACCTCACGCTGGCCTGCGGCGTGCAAAGCGATCAGATCACCAGCCACCGCCAAGATCGCTTTATCGCCACCGCTTGGTGGACCGCGCATATCGCCACAAAATTGATCAAACAGCACGGGTATGCCACGCCAAAATTCCACTATCTTATCCAAGATCATGAACCGCATTTTTACCCATGGGGCCGCGCCTTCGCCGATGCGCAAGCAAGCTATCACCTGCCCTTTACGCCCATCTTCAACACCAATCTATTGCAGCGCTATTTCGCAGATCAAGGTCATGACTTTGCCCATAAAGACGCGCTGACATTTCACCCAAGCATCCCGCTCGATCATTATTCCGGCCCACGCCCGCACAGCGATGTCACCCAAATTTTGCTCTATGGACGCCCCGATGTCGCGCGCAATATGTTTGGCCCAGCGGTAGAGGCTTTGGCGCAATTTCTGACAACCCATCAACCGCCACCCCAAAGCCTACGCCTTGTTTCTGCCGGACAAGCCCATGCCGAAATTACCTTTGAAGGGGGGTACACCCTAAAAAGCCTCGGCAAACTGCCCCTGCAAGATTACCCCGATCTTCTGCACCGCAGCCACATTGGGCTGTCGTTGATGTATTCCCCCCATCCCAGCCATGTGCCGCTTGAAATGGCCGCAGCAGGAATGCGCGTTGTGACAAACGGCTTCGGCCCCAAGGATCTAAGCCGCCTCTCTCCCTCGATCGCATCCACCCTTTCAACGCCAGAGGCGCTCTCTAAAGCGCTTGGCACCGCTTGGAAAAACCGCGAAACGCCCATCCCTGATGCAGACCGCGCGTTGGACCTAACGCAATTGGGTGATCCCTTTGGCAAAATGCTCGACCTGCTCAGCATTCAATTCACCAAAAGCGATGCATTGGCCGCCGAATGAGCAGCCGCCTGATCCTGCATATTGGCGCCCCGAAATGCGGTTCGACCTATGTGCAAAACCTGATGTTACGCAACACAGACAGCCTGCAAACCTGCGGCATTCTCTATCCCACGCCCGCGGGTTCCCATCCTGGGAATGGGCGCGCCGTCCAAACGCTGACGGAAACAAACCTGCAAGAATGGTTTGGCCAAGCCGCCACAGTGTTTCTCTCGCACGAAGATCTCTTTTCCTCGGCGGTCCAAGCCAAACACCTGCCGCAGCTCGCGCGCGAACAGGGCATTTAGGTCGAAATCCTGTGCTTCCTGCGCCCTTTCCCAGAATTCATCTTTGGGGATCTCTCGCAATTCATGAAGCAAAACTTCGAATCCTATCTCACCAGCCGCCAGCCCTATGATGGGCAAACCTTCCCGCAATTCGTCCAACGCCGCACCCAAACCCTGCGCCCGGCCTTGTTTCTGCGCCAATGGCAGAAACTTTTCCCACAGGCGTTCACCCTCGCCGCAGTAGGTGACTTACGAAGAACGCTGTCCCAAGTGCTTGGTCCAGCAGCGATCACAAATTGGACTCTGCCGCGCGATCTCACCAACCCTTCTTTGCCTATGCAGGCCTGCGATGAACTGGCTGACCTAATGCGCAAAAGATCCTCCGCTGAGAGCGTCCGCCGCACCTTCAAAGCCGCCTTCAAAGCCACGGATCAGCCCGATCTTGGGCGCACGAAACACCGCATCAACCTGATCAACCGCGCCTTTGATGCAGAGGCGCAGGCCCTAAAACGCGACTTCGGCTTTGAAATGCCACGTTAAGACGCGCGCATCATGGCTTGATAAGCAGCGATCCCAGCGTCCATATCGTCAAAATACCGCAGCCGCCCTCTCTCCAGTATAGCGACGTGATCGCACAGCCGCTGCGCTTGCACCAAGCCATGGGTCACAATCAAAGCCCCACTGGTGCGCAAACGGTCCTTCAGCATGTCTTCACTTTGCGCCTTAAACGCCGCGTCTCCAACGGCCGTGATTTCATCTACCAAATACATATCAAATTTGAATCCCATCGAGGCCGCAAAGGCCAACCGAGATCGCATCCCAGAGGAATAGGACCGCACCGGCTCAAAAAGCTGAGGGCCCAATCCCGCATGCGCCGCCACGAAATCCACCAAGGCATCACTGCGCACCCCATGCACGCGGGCAATAAAACGAACATTCTGTGCGCCGCTCAGCTCAGGGTGAAAACTACCCGCAAAGCCAACCGGCCAAGACACGCTCCCACGGCGCAGCACCTCCCCTCGGTCGGGCTTCAACGTGCCACTTATCAGCTTCAACAAAGTGGACTTCCCCGCGCCATTGCGCCCCAAAATCGCAACCGAAACGCCAGCCTTAAATCGGGCAGACAGCCCATCGACAACCACGCGCGGCTCAGCGCCAGTCCGAAACGCTTTGCACACCCCCCGCAGCGCAATCAAAAGCGCCTCCGATCGCGCATGGCATAAAACCCAACGGCGCAAATGCCCCAACTGCCCAACAACACTGCCGCCAAGCCCAGTAGCCATAGGCCCGATTTGGGATATTCTGCCGTTTCTGCAATTGTGGGCCCTAAGTATCGCGCCAAATACCGTGTTTTGCGCTGCGCCTCAGCCAAAGCGGCATCATGTGCCGCCTGCGCCGCTAGGTAAGTTGTTTCTGCAAACTCTCGCTCAATCGAAAGCGCCTCAAATTCCGCCAACACATCGGCATACCCCTCTTCAGCGCCCACCTGCCCGAGGCGATCACGCTCTTGCTGAATCATCTGGTTCAACACCGCAGTTTCAGCCATTGCCTGCGCAAGCTTCGAAGCATTTGGTCGTTGGTTTTCTTGCAATAGCGCCAGATCAACGCGGGCATTAACCAATTTACTTTGCAACGACTGCAAAACCGCCATTTGCCCGCGAATATCGGCCCGTGGATCGATGATTTGTACCCGCGCCTGAAACGCTAAAAGAGCCTGTCGGGCTTTGCGTAAACGATCAAAAGCACGTTCCGCTTCAGCCTTGCTAAACCGCGTCGCGTCTTCCCGCGCCTGTTGCGAAAGCTGGTTAACCAATCGCGCGCTTTCGTCAAAAATCTGCGTCGCAATCGCCCGCGCAGCCGCTGCATCAAACGCGATCACACGCACCTCAATCATCCCGCTTTGCGTATCCAGATATACAGTGACACGCCGTTTCCAATGGCTCAACAAAGCCTCGATACGTTGATCATGCCCAAGCGAAAACACCGGATCCTGTTCACTGTTGAATGCAACAGAAAGATCCTGCACCTGCGCGACGCGAAGCAAAATGTCCTGACTTTGAACAAAATTGTTGAGAATAGCAGCATCCGCCGCCTCGCTGCCGGGAAGATCAGCCAATCCGCCCAGCATCGACAGCGGCGATTGCATGTCTTCAGAGCGCACCACAAACCCAACATGACTCGCATATTGTGGGGCGGCCTGTGTCAGAAAATACCATGTCGCAATGACCAAAGGCGCCACCACCCAAGCCGCAAAAGACAGCATCAAACCCCAATGCCGCGCACCCCGCCGGTGCGCTGCGGACAACATCTGATCTAAACGGTCATCAAAGTCTTCATCATACCCCAGATCAGGGCCTTGCGCTGGGGCCAAAGGCGCAAAGGCACGTGCCTTATTCACCCGCGGTTTATGTTGCGCAAGCTGGCCCAATGCGCACCTCGTTTTTGCCCAAAAACTGAAACGAGCCAGAGACAATTTCCATGCGGTTTAACCTTTTATTGAACACCACGCCCCCACAGTGTGACGCCAACCTGTTATCAAACCGCTAAAATGCTTGACCCTTTACGCCCTAAACCCACCAGCCTGTTTCGCGCCCTCTCTGCCTTGATTTTACGAGAGGTGGCCGCAACCCATGGGCGCGCCTCCATCGGGTACTTTTGGGCATTGTTAGAGCCTGTTTTTGGTATAATTCTCCTTACATTTCTGTTTTCGTTTGTCCTACAATCCCCCCCGCTCGGCCGCAGTTTCGCGTTGTTTTACGCAACAGGGCTTTTGCCCTTTCTCGCCTTCCAAGACATCAGCCAAAAGCTTTCACAAAGCTTGCGGTTCTCTAAACAATTGCTCCTTTATCCAAGCGTTAGCTTTTTCGATGCATTGCTGGCTCGACTTCTCTTAAATACCGCCACCCAGTTGCTGATTTTCTGCTGCGTGATCGGCAGCTTGATTGCCCTGCAAGGCATCCAAATCACGTACGATCCCGCGGCACTGTTTTTGGCCTTTGCCATGCTTGTCAGCCTTGCGGCAGGTGTCGGTATTTTGAACTGCTATTTGTTCTTGGCTTTCCCTGTTTGGGAAAGAATATGGGGCATTTTCAACCGCCCCCTCTTTGTTTTATCCGGATTGTTTTTTCTCTTTGAAACAGTTCCGCAACCCTACGACCGCTGGCTATGGTGGAACCCGGTTTTGCACGTGATTGGTCAGGCTCGGGCTGGTTTCTATGCAACCTATCCTGCTGACTTCGCCTCCCCGCTCTACGTGGGTTTGATCAGCATCGCAGGTGCCCTTTTCGGCCTTGTCATGCTGCGCGCCTATGCCTCCGATTTACTGCATCAAACCGCCTAAAATTAAACAAACAGAAAGTCGCCCACATCCAAATCCACCACATCCATTTCCAACAAAACCAATGTGTAATCAGCCGAGGACACCTCTGTCCCTTCATCTGTTTCGATAAGGTGGAGCGCTCCAAAATCCGCGCCTGGCAAACGCAGGATATCTGCCCCATCTTCAAAGTCTGCAATGTGATCCCGCCCATCGCCCAAAGCGGTAAAGACAAACACATCAGCGCCATCGCCGCCGTAAAGCCAATCATTGCCATAGCCGCCGTTTAAAACATCTGCGCCCGCGCCCCCATAAAGGCTGTCTGCCCCTTCGCCACCTGCCAGAAAATCCGCGCCCGCTTCGCCAAACACCAAATCATCCTGCAGGCCCGCACCAATCACATCATCTCCGTCGCCGCCGTGAATGGTATCATCACCCGTCCCGCCACCGATGGAATCGTCCCCCAAACCACCTTGCACCTCATCCGCATCATAGCTGCCCGCCAGCGTGTCATGCCCCGCGCCGCCCAAAACCGTGTCGTAACCCCAGCCGCCACTCGCCACATCATGGCCGGTGCCGGCCTCAACCAGATCGCGGCCAGAGCCTCCACCGATCACGTCATTCCCGCTATTGCCGCGCAGGTGATCGTCCCCATATCCGCCACCGATGGAATCATGGCCTGCCTCGCCCTCAACCGTGTCATTCCCGTCGCTGGCAGCGATCGTATCGTTGCCATCAAAGCCCCAAATCACATCATGCCCATCACGCCCCAACAATTGATCCGCGCCCGTGCCGCCATGCAATGTGTCGTTCCCGCCTTGCCCATCCAACCGGTTTTGGCCATCGCCTCCAAACATCGCATTTCCAGCGCCGTTCCCGATCAACAGATCATCGCCCGCGCCGCCAATCGCGCCTTCAATCACCGAGCCTTGGGCGATCAGCAAATTGCCCTCCCAACCAGCCACGCTCGACACGCCGCCTTCGCGCAGGTCAATCACCTGATCCATATTCAAACCGCTCACATCAATCACGTCACGGCCGCCACGATCCACAATCGTCAGACCAATCGCACCGCCATCGTAAAAGCCAGAGGCGCTGGAACCCTCAAACATCGCCTCCATGATCTGGCCCAAAACGCCTCCGACAGTTGAACCAACGCCCCAAACCGTATCCTCCGCAAAGACATCACTTGCGCCATAAAGCATCTCTATCGCGGCAAAATCGGCGATCATTGGCGTGACAGGCCGATAATCCGTGCCCTGCACCGCCGTGTTCTCTCCGATGTCAAAATAGGACATGATCGACATTTGATAGCTGTCATTCAGGTAGTGGTTATCCACCCCATAATCCGCCGATCCATTGTAATGGCCCGCATGGGCCAGCCCCAAAGCATGACCGACCTCGTGCAGGTAGGTCAGGAAAGAATAGCTATCGATTTCGGTGCCATACCGCGCAATCCAACTGGTGCTGACATTCACAATCGAGCTGATAATCTCGCCTGATTCCGTGTAAAAACTGCTCGGTCCGGCAAAGGCCCCCGATTGATTGTCGTCAAAGGTGATATCCGCCGCGCCGCTGGTTTCCGCAAAGCGCAAACCGCTCGTTTGCTCCCACACCTCTAGCGCCCATCGCGCCAATTGCTGACCGTCCTGCGTCAGGCCTGAAAGGTTCACCGACAAGCGATCCCCAACCTGAACATCAAAATGGATCGAGGTCGCCACCCCCCATCCCACTTCGGTCAGTTGCAAAGCCACATCGTCAACGTCAAACACATCCGTCGCCACGTGCAGCCGATAGGCGCCGCTGTTCACAAAAGAGGCCACCGCCGCAGAGGCCTCTAGAAAGTAGGTGCCACTTTGCGTCGCCGTATATTCAAGGACAGAAAAACGATTGTCTTCGCTTAAATCATCATTGCGCGTGATCTGGGTGCCCGTTCCATCGCGCAGGGTCAAAACCGGATCCGTCAGCCCGCTGATCCCGCCGCCAGCCCCCCACAGCGAAAACACATAAGTATCCCCCGCCACCAGATCGACACCAACCCAATCCCGATCCGCCGCGCTGCTCAAAGCGCCATCAAACAAGTCACCAACCGCCATTTCTGCGCGCGTGCTTGTATTGGCCGCAACATCCGCGCCTTCAGAAACCCCCGCGCGGAACACAGTGGCCGCCGTTGCCTCCGTGATACCCCCCCGCATCAAAGCAGACAGGCCCACACCATCGGTTTCAAAATCACGACCTTCACATAGCAAACACATGACAAACCTCTCTCACCGCCACCACTATGCAAAGGCCGATCAACGCCGCCCAGAGGGAAAGCCCCTCGCAATTTCAACAAGTTTTCTTACCCTTGAAACCATCACGCGTTTCCGCAGAAACAGAGCCTATTTCAGCAGAATTAGATGAAAATGAAATCTTCTATGCCAAGCGAAGACACCCCGATACCATCGAGAAAAATCTCATGGTCTTCATAGGTCAGAACCACGCCGCCGGATTGCCCCTGCATCTCGATCTCAGCCAGCCGGTTGGCTTTCGAGCCAGACCCAACCCCATGCAGCCGGATCATATCTGTGCCATCGGCAAAGTCTTCGATCACATCCCGTTCGTTACTTTGAAAGCTGGTAAACACAAACTGATCCGCACCACCGCCGCCAATCAACAGATCATCGCCCAACCCACCGTTCAGCGTATCGGCCCCCTGCCCGCCATCCAGCGTATCGCTGCCAGAGCCGCCGCCCAAAAAGTCGTTCCCATCTTCGCCGAACATCAGATCATTCTGATCGCCCGCGCCCATCAAATCATCGCCGGCCCCTGCATGCATCGTGTCATTGCCCGTACCGCCACCGATGGAATCCGCACCGTTGCCGCCATAGACCTCATCAGCGTCATAGCTGCCCGCCAGCGTGTCGTTTCCATCACCGCCAAACACCGTGTCATAGCTCCAGCCACCACTGGCAATATCATCGCCATCGCCGCATTCGATCCGGTCACGCCCCGAACCAGAGCCGATCACATCATTGCCATTCCCCCCAAACATCCGGTCTTCGCCAAAACCACCCCCGAGAGAGTCATTGCCGTTGCCGCCATACACCGTGTCATTGCCATCCGATGCCGAAATCGTGTCGTCACCATCACCGCCGATCAGCCAGTCATTGCCGTCGCGCCCCAGAACCTCATCCGGCCCGCCGCCGCCATCCAACCGGTCATGACCCCCGCCGCCGTCCAAACGGTCTCCAGCAGAGCCGCCGGTCAGCGTGTCATCCCCATCTGTCCCAATCAGCAGGTCTCCGGTGCTGCCACCACCCGTGTCCGGCACAGGTGTCGGCGGGGGTAGCGTCGGATCAGGATCAGGGGCGGGCGGCGACACCACCAGATCTTCGACCACCACATCCAGATGGGTGATCATTTGCGGCAAGATCACCGAGAGATCCTCAAAATCATACCCCGCCCCATTGTGCGACTGCAGGGTCAATGTTTCATCTCCATAGCGCAGCAACGCTCCGCCAGACTGCGTGGTCAGGCTGATCTGATCCAGATTGCGCAGCATCGCCCAATCGCCCAAATCCAGTTGATCTTCGCCTAAGGTGAAGTCAGTGATCACATCATGATCCCCATCGGCGACCAAATGAAACACATCCGCCCCATTTCCGCCGCTCAGCGTAGTTTCACCCGCCTGATCCGACAGTATATCGTCTCTATTGCTGCCTGAAACGGTTCCACCACTGGCCACGACCTGCGTGCCGGTATCTCCTAAATCGATGGTGAACAGGCTCACCCCTGCCTGATTGCCAGACCGCGTATACACCTGCACCGTATCCCCATCGATCTGCGCTGATATATCCGCCAAATCCCCCAGCGCCATGCCATCGCGCCCTTCCAAACTGTCCAAATGCACCAGCCGGCCAAAGTCGGTTAGGGCGAACAGGCTCAGGCCACCATCATCCCCTGCAGCCAAAACGAAACTACGCCCTGCATGCTCAAAAGTTTCCAAATGCGCCGCCCCGCCAAACCGCGTGTCTTGGTCATCCAGCACATGATCCACCACCCGCAAACCGGCGTCGCCCATGTCAAAAACGGTCAGGCTGCCAGTGCCCTCTGCCGCAGCCACCAGAAACCCGTTGCTTGTGGTGGCCACAGCCGAGGCGCTCTGCATCGGAACGCTTTGCTCCATGCCTAGATTGGCCACAAGATCCAGCCCGCCATCGCCACCGATACGATAGGCGCTGATCCCATGTTCACTGGCCGAGGCCGTGATCAACATCCCCTCATAGATCGCCAAATCCGCAATCTGCGCCGCATAGCTGTCAGCACTGTCTTGCGTGGTGCCAATGCTGCTGCCCAGCCCATCGCCAGAGAACCGAAAACCCGAGATCCCCTGCCCCGCACTTGGGGCGATGAACACAAAATCCCCGTCACTCACCGCCACAGCCGCAACGCCGCTAAAGGCATCCTCGCTCAGATAAATCCGCGCGCTGTCTCCAGAGGCATCAATCACCCCTTCAATGGCGGGCGCATAGATCTGCCCGCTGCTGCCAGTGACAGACACATCCTCCCAGTCATTCAGATCTCCCGATCCTCCTCCCGGATCGACAAATCGCCCTGCGCCATAATCAATCACGCGGCCCGCATGTCCCGTTTGAAACACGCTAAACGCCCCAGGCACGTCGAGGCTGTTGGTATAGACCGTTCTGACAAAATCGAATTCGGTTGGCATCTCACCCACTCCACCAGTTGATGCCCACCAGACTTCCCCACCAAAACCGCCACCCCATAGCGAGATTATGGAAACAGCATGGCGCTTCACTCGTGTTTTACGAAAATCGTCGGAACTTCCTGCGGCCCAGAAAGAATGCCGTAAGGGTTTGCTGGCAGGCTAAGCCCAGACCGAAACTGCAGCCCAAAATGGAACCATGCGTCAGGCACCTGAAATCTGTATTCTCATGGCGGTTTGGAATGGTCAGCCCTTTCTGCCCCAGCAATTGCAAAGCATCGCGTTGCAAAGCCATGACAACTGGCATCTGGTGGCCAGCGATGACGGGTCTACCGATAACACGTGGTCGATCCTGCAAGATTTCGCCGCCTTCGGGCACAGGGTCACCTGCCTGCCCGCGCCCCATAACAGCGCTGCAGGGTATGACTCCGCCACAGAAAACTTCATGTCCTTGATCCGCCGCTGGCCCTGCTTCGCCCAGCCCGAAAGCTGGATGGCCTTCGCCGATCAAGATGACGTCTGGCTGCCCGACAAACTGGATCGCGCCGCCAAGGCCCTGCAGCAGGTGCCAAATGGCCAACCCGCCATGTACTGCAGCCGCACGTGGATCGCCGATGCCCTTGCAATCGCAGATCGTCCCTCGCACCTGCGCCCACGCGGCCCCAGCTTTAACAATGCGCTGGTGCAGAACATTGCCCACGGCAACACCATCGTGCTGAACGCCGCCGCCGCGCGCCTCGCCCATGCCGCCGCGCAAGAGGCCCCGCGCCAAATCTCGGCCCATGATTGGTGGCTCTATCTGCTGATGTCAGGGGCTGGCGCCACGATCATCAGCGACGATGCGCCAACGCTTCTCTATCGCCAACACGGGGCCAATTTGGTGGGGGCGAATGACACGCTTTTCGCCAAAGCCTATCGTGTTCTGCGCATGCTGCAGGGGGATTTCGGCCAATGGAACGCGCAAAACATCCGCGCCATGAATGCCTCACGCCACAGGCTGACCCCCGCCAACCAACACTTGCTCGATCGGTTCAGCAAAATGCGCAAAAGCCCGTTTCTCAAACGCCTACGCCAAATGCAGCAATTGCCGGTCTACCGCCAAACCACAGGCAATCACGCCATGCTGTGGCTCGCAACCTTGCTACGCCGCGTTTAATCCAGCGCTTAATCCAGATCTTCGCGCAACGTTGACCCATCCGGCAAACGCCGTTTCGGATCGGTCTTATGATGCATCACAAAGCTGATGATCTCCGCCATCACTTCCCAGTGTTCTGTCGGAATCGCGTCATCCACCTCGACCAACTCATACAAGCTGCGGGCCAAGGGTTTGTTTTCCACGATTGGAATCTCATGTTCACGCGCCAAAACACGAATTTGGCGGGCCATCAAATCCACACCTTTGGCCACACAAATCGGGGCCACATCCAAGCCCTGCTCGTATTTCAACGCCACAGCATAATGGGTCGGGTTGGTCAGAATAACGCTGGCCTGCGGCACCGCTTGGGCAATCCGCTCTTGCGACCGTTGCCGACGCAGTTGCGCACGTTTCCCGCGGATGATCGGATCCCCTTCGGATTCCTTCATCTCATCCTTGATCTCTTTCAGCGACATCATGTGCTTGCGATTCCAATCAAACCGCTGCCACAGAATATCAATGATCGCGACAGGCACCAAAAACGCGGCGGACCAAATCAACAGCTTACGCGTCGCCTCGGTCATATACCCCGGCAAGGTTTCCGGCACAAAGCCCGGCGCCTCCCAAATGCCGCGCACGGCCGTATTGGTCACCCAAATCGCAAGTCCGCCCACCACAAACACTTTCACAAGGTTCTTCACCAGCTCCACCACCGCATTGGCAGAAAACTGACGTTTCAGACCCTCTTTTAGCGAAATCTTAGACCATTTCGGCGTGATCCGATCCAGCGAGGCCACCGTCTCGCCCTTGATCAAAACCCCAAACAAGGCGCCTGCAATCAGCAAACCAAAGACCGGCATCAAAGCAACCGCGACATCGATCACGAAGTCATACATGACCTGTCCCAGCGTGATCACCCCGGGCTGCTCAATCCCCACATGGATGCGCCCGGCATTGTCGATCAACGAGGTCAACGTCCCCACCAAAGCAGGCGTCTGCCATTGCAGCCCAAAAGCGACGATGCCAATCATCGCCACCACGACCATCATGTTCCCCGTTTCCCGAGACGAGGGCACATCGCCTTTTTTGCGCGCCTCTTGGATCTTTTTCTCGGTGGGGGCCTCGGTCTTGCTACTCTGGTCTTCTTCCGCCATGCGCTACCGCCTAAAGGTTCCCAGCCAGTCGACAAAATCGACAAGGAAATATTCAATCATCGCCGGTGTGGCCACCGCCAGAATGATCAGCCCCACGCCAATCAAAATCGCGCCCGCCACAAAGAACACCGGCAACTGAGGCATCATCCGGTTCGCCAGACCCATGCCCAGGTTCAGGATCACCCCCATCACAAAAAAGGGTGCCGCAATACTGGTGCCAATGTAAAGGCTATGCCCGCTCACTTTCACAAACTGCTGGGCGAGATCGCCCGCCATAATCAGCCCCGGCGGAAACACCGAATAGCTATCCAGCATGGCGCGCAGAATGATGTGATGCGTGTCGGTGATAAACAGCAAACCCACCGTGCCAATCAGCAAAAAGGTCGCCATCAGGGTCGCGCCCTCAAAGGTGCCCAATGAAGGGCCAAAGGCGTTGGCCAAACCCGTCACCTGCCCCACCTGATAGCCCGCAAATTGCATCGCCGACAGCAGCGTGCGCGCCGCCAGTCCAATCCACAACCCAATGGTGACTTCAGCGGCCAAAAGCACAAACATCGCCGAGGGCGTATCCGGCGGGTCTGCGATCACCGGCACCACCGGATACAGAGCCAAACACAGCACCAAAGCGAAAGACAGACGCGCCCGAACGGGAATTTGCACCTCACCAAAACCGGGCAAAAACATCATTGCACTGCCAATCCGCGCCACGACCAGCAGATAGCCAAAAAACACCGTGACGATATAGCTATCGATATCCATCAGCTGCCGATGGTCGCAACGGTCTTCAGCGAGGCTTTGCGATGCACTTCATTATGGGAAATCACAGATGTCATCGGGCTGACCCGTTCAAGGATCGACCGCACATAAGGCCGGCTGTCCGGCGCCACCAAAAGCGACGGCCACTGATCGCTGGCCGCGAACTGCTGCAGCTCTTTACGGGCGGCCAGCACAAAATCCTGCACACGCTGCGGCGACATGATGAAATTCACCTCATCCCCATTGCGCGAAATCGCGTTTTGCAGCTCGGTCTCCCACACGGGGCCAAGGGTCACCACAGGCACGTACCCGCCCGCATCCACCATGCTCTGGCAAATCTGCTTGCTCAGATGGCTGCGCACATGCTCCACCACGATCTTCACGTTCTTCGTGGTGCCCGCCGCCTCGGCCACGGATTCAATGATCTTCGGCAGATTCCGGATCGAGACACGCTCGGACAGCAAGGCCTGCAACACATGCTGCAACAACACGATCGGCGCATTGTTGTTAATGTCGGTCAGCAGCTTGCGATACTCTTTGCTCTGCCCTTCCACCAACTCTTGGGTCGAGGCATAGGTCAGCAGCTCCGGCATATGTTCTTTGATCACTTCGGTCAGATGTGTGGTCACCACGCTTTCCGGATCAACCACCGTCAAACCGCGCGCCTCAGCTTCCGAAGCACGGCTCTGATCCACCCAAATCGCGTTCAAACCAAAGGTCGGCTCTTTCGTGCGCTCGCCCGGAATATTGATATCCGCGCCACCCGGTTCAATCACCATCATCGCCCCCGGACGCACCTCACCCCGCGCTGTTTCCACACCATGAATGGAAATCGCATAGCTCATCGCCGGCAGCGTCGCATCATCCTTAATGCGCACCGGTGGGATCACATAGCCAAAGTCCTTAATGAACAGGCTCCGCAGGCTCTTCACCTTCCCAGGCAACGCAGCATCGGGAGAGTTGATCAACGGCACCAAAGCACTGCCCAGATCCAAGCGCAGATCATCCAGCTTCAGCATGTCCTTGATCGGGTCCACAGGCGTATCCGGCTGATCCGCCGCCGCCGCTTCCGCCGCCAAACGCGCGGTCTCACGCTCGGCCAACTGGCCCTGCATAAAGTACCCCATCGCCCCCATCGCGCCCGCCAAGCTGGCAAACACCAACCACGGAAAGCCCGGCAAAAACCCAACGATGAAACACAAAGCCGAGGCCATATACAGCGCCCGAGGAAAGTTCCCCAACTGGCTCAAAACCGCCTCGTTCGCCGCGCCTTTCGTGCCGCTCTTCGTCACCAGCAAACCCGCCGCCAAAGACACAACCAAGGCCGGAATCTGCGTCACCAGACCATCACCAATCGTCAGAACCGTATAGTTATTCGCCGCATCCCCGATCGACAGACCACGGCTTGTGACGCCAATCATAATGCCGCCCACCACGTTGATCAGCGTAATGATCAAACCGGCCACCGCATCCCCGCGCACAAACTTCGACGCACCATCCATCGCCCCGAAGAAACTGCTTTCCTCTTCCAGCTCTTTACGACGACGACGCGCTTCGTTTTCGTCAATCATGCCCGCGCCCAGATCGGCATCAATCGCCATCTGTTTGCCCGGCATCGCATCCAAGCTAAACCGCGCAGCCACTTCGGCGATACGGGTCGAGCCCTTGGTGATGACGATGAAGTTGATGATCACCAAGATCGCGAAAATCACGATCCCGATCACAAAATCCCCGCCCACCATGAATTGCGAGAACCCTTCAATCACACTGCCCGCCGCACCGGTGCCCGTGTGCCCTTCGCTCAGGATCAAACGGGTCGAAGACACGTTCAGTGCCAGCCGCAACATGGTCACAACCAACAGCAAGGTCGGAAAGCTGTTAAACTCCAAAGGCGTCGGAATCCAAAGCGCCACCATCAGGATCAAAACAGACAGCGACAGGCTCGCCGCCAGACCCAAATCCAGCAGAATTGGCGGCAATGGCACAAACAACATGCCAAGGATCAAAACCACGCCAATCGCAAAAACCACATCGCGGTTCGCGGTCAGCCCGCCAAGTCCGCCGCTGCCATTTTGGGTGTCTGTGTCCGTCACGGCCATAATTATTGCGCCTCACGATAGGTTGGCAAAACCGGTTGAATGGGGCTGTTGGAATAGATCGAGAAGCTCCCGCCCTCGCCGCCACCCCAAAACACGGTGGGCGTCGGCAATTGCGGAGCCGCATCGGGCGCAGTGGCTTGCGCCACTTTCACGGCGCTAAACCGTTCAGCCATCGCCGCCAAACGCGCAAAATCCCGTGCAACCACCTGTTGGTTGCGGGTCAGCTTGCCCAGATAGATCGATTGATATTTCGGCGTTGCCGAATGATACCGCCCTGCGGCTTTGTTCCAACTTCCTGTTTCTTGATACAGGCTCAGCAAAAACCGCGCCGCGTAATCCGCGCTCATATGCGGATCAAAGGCCGCATCCTGATGTGGGAACTGCTCGCCATGCCAGCGCAGGTTCACCTGCATACAGCCCACATCGATGCTGCGAATGCCTTGAGCCTGCTTTTCACGCACCCAGTCTTGGGCATCTTGGCGGTTTTTGAAAAACGCGCCCTCGCCATTGGCGTTCACGGTCCAGGGCCACACGGTCAACCCATCCGGTCCAGTGCGCCCTGCCTCTTGAATGCCAATCGCCAACAGCAGGTTGTTGGGAATGCCATAGCGCTCTTGCGCTTCAAAGATCGCCGACAGGCAAGCCGCGCCGTTTTCAGCGGTCGCAACTGTTCTTGGTTGTTCTTGCAAGGATAGTTCCGGCGCCTCGGCACGCGGCGCGCTGGAAAACAGCCCCGAAAATAGATCCGCTTGCGCGGCTGGTGCCGCGCAAAGGCCCAAAACAAGGGTCAGACCCAATTGTACATTTCGAAGGCCGAAAGGGGCGAATTGTACACTTGAGCGCCGCGCCACTCTCACAGCCCACCCGCAATGATCAGGTCAAACACGCGGTCCGAAAGCCGTGTCAGCGTGTTAAACATAAACGGCATTGTCAGCGCCAAGATGGCAAAAATCGCGATGATTTTCGGCACGAAGGTCAGTGTCATTTCCTGAATTTGCGTCAGGGCTTGGATGAAAGAGATCACCAAACCCACCACAAGCGCCACCACCAAAACCGGCGCGCAGGCCAACAGGATCGTATCAATCGTTAACCGCAAAACGTCATATGCGCTTGATCCGTCCACCCTGTTTTCCTCAATTCTCGCGTGCGATCCTTAGATCGGCATCCGCATAATTTCCTGATAGGCTTCTACGATTTTATCCCGCACGGCGACCGACACACGCACGGTACTTTCCATTGTCATGGTCGCCTCGACCACCTGCTGAATGCTGGCATCACCGGTCAACCCAGCGGTCGCAACCGTATCGCCTTGGCGCACATTCTGCACCGACTGCTCCGCCGCATCGCGCAGCATATCGCCAAAGCTTTGCGTCGCCTCACTGCTGGCCGCATCCCCTGCACCCTTCAGATTTTGCGACTGACCATAGGCACCTTGAATGGCTGCATTTGACTGAATTTTGGAAACGTCAACCATTGGTCATTCCTATTCTATCATATCAATCAAACGGTTACGCATGGCGCGCGCGTTTTCGATCATTGACATATTCGCCTCATAAGTCCGCGAGGCTTCGCGCATGTTGCTCATCTCGATCAACGGATTCACGTTTGGCATTTTCACATAACCAGACTCATCCGCCGCTGGATGGGCCGGCTCATAGCGCACGGTAAACTCGCTCATATCCAGCGACACATCCGCCACTTCGACCATAGAATTTCCGCTGCCGTCGTCGATCAACTCGCTGAACGACACCTGCTTACGGCGGTACGGATCGCCTCCTGGCTCGTCCGCAGTGGAGCTGGCGTTGGCCACGTTTTCAGACACAACGCGCATCCGTTCGCCCTGCGCCCGCAGGCCGCTTGTGGCAATTTTTGTGATGGCAGATAAGGAATCCATAAGCGCCTCCGTTAACCTCCTGCGACCGCACGCATCAGCTCATGCGCTTTGCGATACAGGTTCGCCGCAACCCGATACTGGCCCGCCGTTTCTTGGGCCGTCAGGATTTGCTCTTCCAGAACGATGTTGTTGCCGCTCAGGTCTTCGCCCCAAGTGGCTTCGACATCCGTGACCATGACATCGGGCGCAACGGTTTGGGTCGAAGCGGTTTTCATATAATCCTCAAACCCTTCAACCTCTTTCGCCCGATATCCCGCAGTATCCGCGTTCGCGATGTTCTCGGATGTCACTTTTTGACGGTCCGAAAGCCACTTCAAACGGTGCGAGGCAAGTTCAAATAGGTTGGGTGCATCCAAATTCATCATGGACTCCTGCTGGTTAAAAGGATTATAGCAAGTATAACAAAGATTAACAGAGGGTTTATTCTTGTGTCCAAGATTTTTTTGGAATTGAAGAATAAGATAGCATCATTAGAGCCTGCTTTAATCTCTGGGCGAGTCCAATCTATTGTTGGAATGTCCTTGAAAGTGGCCGGTTTGCAGCGCGCTGTTGGCATTGGCCAACGCTGCATGGTGACCGGCGCAAAGGGCCCTGTAATGGCCGAAGTTGTGGGCGCCAGCCATGATGGCTTGATGCTGCTGCCCTTT
Source organism: uncultured Paracoccaceae bacterium (assembly GCA_947499725.1). Taxonomy (GTDB): domain Bacteria; phylum Pseudomonadota; class Alphaproteobacteria; order Rhodobacterales; family Rhodobacteraceae; genus Cognatishimia. The sequence goes on from CANMPK010000005.1 coordinate 106,432, forward strand.
GGCACATGGGATGGTGTCGCCGTTGGGGACCCTGTCGAAATTGTGCAGAATGATCAAGGCATTGCGCCGGATGACAGCTGGATCGGCACAGTGGTCGATGGCCTCGGGCGCCCCTTATCAGACGCCCCAAATTTCAAACGCGGCCGCAGCCGCAGCTCTGGCCGAAACGAGCCGCCTCCCGCCTTTGGGCGTCGCCGTGTGGGGCATAAATTACAAACCCAAATCAAATGCATCGATGTCTTCACGCCCCTCTGCCAAGGCCAACGGATGGGCGTGTTCGCAGGCTCTGGCGTGGGCAAATCCACCCTCATGGCGATGCTGGCCCGAAACACCAATGCCGACGTGATTGTCATCGGGTTGGTGGGCGAACGTGGCCGCGAAGTACAGGAATTCATTCAAGAAGACCTCGGCCCCGAAGGCATGGCGCGTTCGGTTGTTGTGGTTGCCACAGGCGATGAAGCACCCCTAATGCGCCGCCAAGCCGCCCTTACGGCCACCGCCGTCGCCGAACATTTCCGCGCGGCGGGCAAGCAAGTTTTGATGCTGCTGGATAGCGTCACGCGCTTTGCCATGGCACAGCGTGAAATCGGCCTATCCAGTGGCGAGCCGCCAACGACAAAGGGCTATCCGCCGACGGTTTTCTCAGAATTGCCGCACCTTTTGGAACGCGCAGGGCCCGGCCTTGAGGGCGAAGGCGACATCACTGCGATCTATACGGTTCTTGTGGATGGCGACGATATGAACGAACCGATTGCCGATGCAATCCGAGGGATCGTCGACGGGCATTTGGTGCTGGATCGGAATATCGCCGAGAAAAACCGCTATCCCGCGATCAATATTCAGCGCTCGATTTCGCGGATGCTGCCGGCCTGTCACTCCGATGAAGAGTACAAAATCATGAATGAAGCCCGCCGCGCGATGGCGCGTTATGCGGATATGGAAGACCTTATTCGCGTCGGCGCTTACAAGCCTGGAACCGATCCAGAAATTGACGCCGCCGCACAATTTCACAAGGTTGCAGACGCCTTCTTGGCGCAGCGAAAATCAGAAAAACTGCCATCAGATCAAAGCTTTGCGGAACTTTTCCGCATGTTGCTTGAGGCCGGCATCGACGTGCCCATCGACGTAAACGCCACCGCCTAAAACCAAAGTGTCGGCCGCCCAAACAGGCGACCGACCAGATCCCTCCAACGGAAATCGATACTAAATCAATCGTTACGGAATGCCCCCGGAGGCACCTATCCGCGAGTGGATTGAAATTAGCGGAACAGAGACAACAGACTCTGTGGAGAAGAGTTCGCGATGGATAGCGATTGTGTCGCCAGCTGCTGCTGAACTTGGTACGCCTGCAGACGTGCTGCTTCGGATTCCATATCAGCGTCAACCATTGCGGAAACACCTTGGTCCAGAGTGTCTGTCAAAGAAGACAAGAACTCGGACTGACCTTCCAGCTTGGATTCAGTAACACCCAAAGATGTCGCTGCAGTAATTGCGTTGCTCAGCTGAGCTTCTGCAGTTACCAGATCCGCTTCCAAATCAGTTGACGTTGTCAGGTCAATCGCACCCAGAGCGGTTTCGATTGCGCTTAGATCAACAGACTGGAACGTCGTTGTTGTTGTGGCGAAAGAACCGCCGGAACGTGTGATACCAGTTACAACTGTTTGTGTCGCAGCTGCGCCGGACACCAGATCGTCACCATTAAAAGTAGACTGAGAAATCGCAGAACCGATTTGATCAACCAAAGAGTCCAGCTCGGACTGAACTTCAGCCAGATCGATACCAGAACCCTGCGCAAACGCGACACGTTCTGTGAAATCAGATGCAAGTTCTTGAACAGTTTCTGCGCCCAGACGTGCTGTCGCAACAGAGTTTGTTGTGGATGTCAGGCCTTCATTTACGGCATCGAACATGCCGCTATCACCCTTCATAGTCTCGGAGATAGCGAAGTATGCAGCGTTGTCTTTACCAGAGCTAATCTGAAGACCAGTGGCCACACGGTTTTGAGTTTCGTTAAGACCCTTGTTAACCATGTTAAGGGTCTGAAGGGCGTTCATCGCAGATGTATTGGTGAGAATGGACGACATTTAATGCTCTCCTCTTTTCTCGAGTTGTGATCAATCTTCTGACTGAATTGGGTTGTTAACCTCGAGTTAAGCTACTTTACGGCGGGTTAAAGCTTGGTTTACCGAAGGTGTTCATTTCTGGGCGAAAAATGGCAGAAATGAGGCAAGCCCGCCCCAATTGTGGCAGCTTGAAATTTAATTATTTAAATTCAATGATTTAAGCCTGATACGACAGGCTGCGCAGGCCAGCGTGTTCCGCCCCAATTGGCCCGAAAATGAAAAAACGGCCCCCGATTTGGGGACCGCTTTCCTCCTTCAAAGGAGTTTTTACCAATATCAATCGTTACGGAAAGCCTTCGAAGGGTCTTAACCGTTCCCGAATCGATATTATCGGAACAGAGACATAATGTTCTGTGGAGACTGGTTCGCAATCGACAGGGACTGTGTCGCCAGCTGTTGTTGTACCTGGTACGCTTGCAGACGTGCAGCTTCTGCTTCCATGTCAGCATCGACCATCGCGGACACACCTTGATCCAGCGTATCTGTCAGCGCATCCAAGAAGTCCGTCTGACCTTCCAGTGTCGCTTCTGTAACACCCAAGGAAGTCGCCGCAGAAATCGCAGCACCCAGCTGCGCTTCGGCTGTTACCAAGTCAGCTTCCAGATCGGTGGACGTTGTCAGATCAACCGCGCCAAGTGCTGTCTGGATTGCACCCAGATCAACAGAGCTGAACGTGATTGTCGTTGTCGCGAAGGAACCACCGGAACGAGACACACCCGTTACAACTGTTTGTGTGGCCGCTGCGCCGGATACCAGATCGTCACCGTTAAAGGTTGCTTGCGAAATCGCAGAACCGATTTGGGAAACGATAGAATCCAATTCAGCCTGAACTTCAGCCAGATCAATACCGGAACCTTGCGCAAAAGCGACTCGCTCTGTGAAGTCAGATGCGAGGTCTTGAACAGTTTCTGCACCCAGACGCGCTGTCGCAACAGAGTTCGTAGTCGATGTAAGACCTTCGTTGATAGCGTCAAACATGCCGCTATCGCCTTTCATCGTTTCAGAAATAGCGAAGTATGCAGCGTTGTCTTTACCGGAGCTGATCTGCAGGCCAGTAGACACGCGGTCTTGAGTCATGTTCAAACCCTTGTTCACCATATTCAAGGTGGAAAGGGCGTTCATCGCGGAAGTATTTGTGAGAATGGACGACATTTAATGTTCTCCTTATTTCTCTTGTTTTCTTACAGTCTTCTGACTGACTTGGTTTGTTGTACCAATATTGACCATATTATTGCCTTAATTAAAACACGGTTTACGTTTTACCGCATTTCTGGGGAATTTCACGGTTTCTTTCAGAACTCTCGGTCAACCGTCAGCTTTTCTCTATTTTGATCGGAAATCTTCTGACCTGTCTGGCCATAAAGCCCATTAAGGCTATGCCTTTGGGTGGCTTTTTCGATTTCGCGCGCCACGGTACCGGCCGCGGTCGCCATCCGAGACAACAGAGTGCTGTTTTCCTGAACCACCTGCTTAAATTCCGCTAAGCGGTCTGGCAGTTTCCGTGTCAAAGCGATGTCCCCTTTCATAAAGGGTTCCACCAGCGGCATACGCAGCTCAAGCCACTTCAGGATGTTCGACTTTTCATCATAGAGATCGGTCACAACATTCAGGTTGCCTTCGTTGATTGCAGTAATCTCTTTGCGCAGCAACGACACCGCATCCCCAATCTTAACGGTGAACGCATCGATGTTTTCGATGTCCTGTGCAGACGGCACCCCGCTCGCAGCGGCCTTACGGCGATCTGACATTTTGAATTTACGCGCTGCGATCATTGCAACCTCCGTTAAGACGCGCCACGCCGATAGGCGGACAGCATAGATTCAATGTTTTGCGCCAGCCCCAGTCCACCGCGATCCACCAGTGATTGCGAAATCGCATCAGACATAAATGACCGCCACATATCCCCGTCGCGCCCACCTGTCATGGTCGAGGTATCAACGGTTTTCATCATCTGATCGACAAATTGCGACAGGAAAACAGCTTCAAACTCTTTCGCTTTCTGCGCCTCTTGCGGATCAGACACTTTGCTCTGAAGCTCAAGACGCGACTGCGCGAGGCTGGGAATGGCTGGCACATCCACCATCAGATAATCTCCAAATCCGCATGCAAAGCACCGGAAGACTTGATCGCCTGTAGGATCGAAATCGTCTGACGTGCGCCCACTCCGATGGCATTTAACCCGTCCACCAGATCTTGCAGACTGACATCGCCTTCAAGGATGGTGAACTTGCTATCGACCTCGTCCACATCCAATTCGGTATCGGGGATCACAACAGTTGTACCGCCAATCGAAATTTGCTCTGGCTGGCTGACGTTAAAGCGTTCGCGCACTTTCACGGTCAGACCACCTTGGCTGATGGCCACCTGTCCGATGCGCACATTCGACCCAATCACGATCGTGCCGGACTTTTCATCCACCACAACCCGCGCGATGGAATCCGGCGTCACTGTCAGATTTTCAATGACAGACACAAATTCAGCCACATTCGACTTATTCTCAATTGCGATCTCAACTGTGCCTGGGTCCAAAACACTGGCGTAGCTGGCGCTCAACTCTGTATTCACCACATCCCGCACGCGGGTCGCTGTGGTGAAATCTGGCGTGCGCAACGCCACACGAATGCTCGTCATCTCGCTTAGGCTAAAGCCAACCTCGCGTTCAACAATAGCGCCATTATCAATACGTGCGATGGTGGGCACGCCTTCGGTGATGCTGGCCGCATTGCCTTCTGCACGAAACCCGGACACAGCTACCGCCCCTTGCGCCACGGCATAGACATCGCCATCTGCGCCAGACAATGGCGTGACAAGCAATGTCCCGCCCCGCAAACTTGATGCGTCACCTAGGGAAGAAACGGTTACATCAATCGGGGCGCCGCGACGGGCAAAGGGCGGCAGTTTCGCCGTCACCATGACAGCGGCTGTGTTCTTGGTTTTCAGCAGGTCCGCGTCAATGTTGGCAACGCCCAAGCGTTCCAACATGCCGCGCATGGATTCACGTGTGAAGGGGCTGTTGGTCAACTGATCACCAGTACCCAACAGCCCAACCACAAGGCCGTAGCCAATCAAATGGTTCTCGCGCACGCCTTCAAAGCTCGCGATATCTTTGATCCGCACATCGGCCCTTGATGCTGTGGCCACCAGTAACGCGGTTGCCAAAACCCACGTAAACGCGATCCACAACAAAGGGCGAATGGGAAATTTTTGGTACTGCTCCATAGGATCTTTCCTCTATGCCCACCACAAGGATAGCCGTTTATTCTTGCTGCGTCTAGTTTAACTGCAAATTAATCTTGCGTTTTACTCTTTTTAACCTTGCTTTAACCTTTGATTAATCATGATTATTTTTGCATTTACTATTGAATACGCAACCTATCCTTGCTAGCGATAAAGAATAACATGAATAATAAGTGGAGCAGTGGACGCTATGCGTACCTACGTTTTCGAACCACGCGAGAAGAGACGGGCATCTCTCGCAGCAGAGCTGGAAAATGTCGGCCTGCAACCGTTATTCGTCGGCGAAGAGTTCTTTGAAACCGGTCTTGCGCCCTTGACGCAACCTGGCAGCGAACATCGTGCGATCTTGATCGGTGAATCCCCCAACACCCATAAGCAAATTCGGACAGTGCGCGCCTCTGGTTGCGAGAACCCACTGATTGTATTGCGAGATTTCCGAAACTCTGCAGATACAGCAGCTGCTTTGGATCGTGGCGCAGACGATGTGATCGTCAGCCCAATCAAAGGGTCCGAAGTGATTGCGCGCATCAATTCCATCGTGCGACGCTTCCATGGTCATGCCTCTGAAAGCGTGGTTGTGGGCGAGATCACAGCGTATTTTGATGGCCGCGACCCGCTGGTTTCCGGCGCACGCATCAAGCTGTCCAAACGCGAACACTCGATCTTCCAGCACCTTGCGCTGAACTCGAACAAGGTGATTTCCAAGAACGCGATCTATGATGCGGTTTACGGCATGTGCGCAGATCAGCCGTTTGATAAGGTGATCGACGTCTATATCTGCAAGCTGCGCAAAAAGATTGCGGCAGCCGCAGAAAGCGGTTCGCAATATATCGAGACAATCCACGGGCGCGGCTACAAGCTGAGCACCCCAGAAGAATTCAGCGTTCCGCTGGACGTTCTCCCCCAAGCGATTCCAGTTGAGGCGCGCGCTTAAGCGCGCCCAACAGGGCCCAGCTGGCGTTTACAAAAACGTCAGCGCTTTAT
>CANMPK010000006.1 GCA_947499725.1 uncultured Paracoccaceae bacterium
GATGGTACTGCTGCTTAAGCTGTGGGAGAGTAGGGCATCGCCAAACCTAATAAACAACCAATATCTCTCGACGATGATAAAAAATACCCCTAGCGCGGGATGGAGCAGCCCGGTAGCTCGTCAGGCTCATAACCTGAAGGTCGTAGGTTCAAATCCTACTCCCGCAACCACTTGAAACGACAACCCGCCACTAAAACGGCGGGTGTTGTCGGTTCTAGGGCCTGTCAGTTCTAAGATTGCAGCCAATTCCCCATAGAGTTCAATCACATGGCCATCATCGGCGCTCTCATCCGGATGCAGGCGCACCTCTGAAACAAGGCCACGCAGCAATTCTGAGGCTTCGGATCTGCTAGCCTCGTCATTGAGGCTGTCCGACAAGGCGGCAATCTTCGCGCGGTAGGTCTCTGCGAGGGCAGGGTGTAGCACAATTGGATTTTGTTCGGGCAGGGCTGCGAGCTTTGCTGTTAACTCGGCTTTGCGGGCTTCAAGGTCGTCCATCTTCGTCTTCATCGATGGGTGAAACATCCCTGCCGTGATGGCTTCGACGATCTTATCGATCTGCCCGCCGAGCTGTTTGAGTTCACGTTCAATGGAGGTTCGTGCGGATGAGCTCTCGCTGTTAAGGCGGTTCCATTCTCGATGGTATTCCACGACGAATTCCTTGAGCATCTCTGGATGCATCAGCTTGGACTTAAGCCCATACAGAATACGCTCTTCTACACTCTCGCGTTTGATGAGCTTGCGGTTGTCGCAGGTGCCCTTGTTACGGGCTGAAGCGCAGCCGTACTTGGTCTTGTTCATCAGGGTATAGGAGCCATCGCAGCAGCCGCACTTAAGAAGACCTGAAAACAGGTGCTTGGTGCGTTTTGCTCGTGCGAGTGGATTGCTGGCGTTGGTCTGCTGCGCATCACTTAACGTAGCTCTGATGACGCCCTGACGCTGCTTGACCCGCTGCCACATGTCGGCTTCGATCAGGCGAAGGTCTGGCACTTCATTGCGCACCCATTCAGTCTCAGGGTTCAGCCGAGCCTGACGTTTGCCTGTGTTCGGATCTTTGATGTAGCGCTGGCGGTTCCAAACACGTTCGCCATTGTAGAGTTCATTATTGAGAATACCTGTGCCGCGCTTCCAGTTCCCAGAGATTGTGGAGAACGACCATGTTCCGCTGCCCTTTCCAGAACGGGGGGCCGGGATGCCTTCCGCGTTTAAAGCCATAGCAATCGAGCGAGCAGATAGCCCTTTGTCGTAGTCTGCGAATATACGCCGCACTACGGCCGCTTCTTCTGGGCAGATGACCAGTTCGCCTGTGGTCAAGGTACCATCCGCGAGCGGCTGGCGGTCTACTTTGTACCCAAAGCTCCGCCCGCCACCCGATTTGCCTGCCTCGACACGCCCCTCGAGGCCACGGTGTGTCTTCTGTCCGAGATTTTTGAGAAAGAGGGCATTCATCGTACCGCCAAGGCCGATGTGCATCTCGTTGATCTTGCCTTCGAGCTTCGTGAAAATATCAATGTCCAAGAAGCACATCTGTTTATAGAGGCCTGCGCTGTGTTCTTGATCCCGCGACAGGCGGTCCAGTGCTTCTGAAACAATGATATCGAAGTCACCATTTTGAGCGGCCTGTTGCAGCTTCTGAAAACCGGGCCGCAAGTGAGTTCCGCCGCTGATCGCGTCGTCAGTGAAGATCTGGGCAACATGCCAGCCGTTATCTTCTACGATTTTACGGCAGAGGCGGATTTGATCCGTGATGGACGTGACGGATTGTAGGTCCGTTGAGTAGCGAGCATAAATCGCAGCTCGCTTTATGGTATGCTGTGCAGGCATTAAACTCTTCTTCTTTTAGTGGGCTAGTGTGGGGTGGGCTGCGGCGGCAAAGGCTTCGTGTGCGGCTTGCCGTGCGAGAATATGCACGAAGGCCAACAAGCTAGGATGTGGCGCACGTGGCCTCTTCACCAAAGAAAGTTTTGGGCGGGCTCGGTGGTTTGGCGGTGTGGATGTGGCTTTTGGTCTCTTCTCTAAACTGATCATGCTCGTTGTCTCTCTTATGTCCTACGGAGTAGGGCTCATTCCTATTCTGGAACGCGGGCCAAAGCGGGCCTTTGCGTGCTTGCGATGATAGAAATGTAAGAGGCGGCTAAGTTTGAGCATAGAAGCTGCTCGGTGGAACATGTGGATAACGGGCACGGGAAGCGATCCAATCTGTGGATACCCGTCAGGCCACCAATAAGGGGTTCTTTAAAACCGCTTTCCCTGAGCCTGGACATTTAGAGTTGTGAACGTGATCGGGCTGCGCCTAGACGCTGCGTCGGCGGTAACAACCTTCGAATTTGCTGCGCTGACAGCTCCCGTTCTTCGCAAAGCGCTACCGCTATATTAGAGATTAGCTCCTTTCTAGCCGTAAGGATTTGGATGGCGCTGCGCTCTGCGTGTTTGAGAATTTTGTCTAAGTGGTTTGTCCGGTCTTTGATGCGAGCGGGCGTGAATACGAGTTGCTCGCCCAGTCCCCATTCCAAGATCATTTGTCCGGCAAGTTTGGTTGCGAGCTCGAGGTCGGAGTTTGTCCCGAGGCCAGAACCATTGAGCGCTTCGCCAAAGATGACATGCTCCGCGGCACGACCGCCGAGGAGCGCGGCGATGCGGTTTTTGGCGCTTTGAGCGCTTTCTAGCATTGGTGTTGGGATGTCGACGAAACCGCCTGTGTTTGTGATCGCTGCGCGTTCGGCAGGCGGCAAGCCTAGGGCGTTTGCTATGACGAGATGCCCAGCTTCGTGGATGGCGATGCGCCAGATGAGATCTTTTTCCACAACCGGACACACGCGTGACGCGGCGGCTTCTAAGTGCTGTTGTGAGAGCGTGGATTGTTCGGCGCGGGCGAGGCCGCGGGCTTCACGAACTAGCGCCGCAATCTGTGCGCCGGATGAGCCGAGCAGTTGGTCTGTGATGCGAGCAAGGTCCATCCCTTGCGCATCTTCGCCCAAAGCCAGTTCTAAGATCTTCTGGATCGAATGCCTGTGCGGAGTTGAAATCTCGATATTGAGATCAAAGCGCCCCGGCCGCGTGACCGCCGGATCGATCATGTCCGGGTAATTCGTTGCGCCGAGAACGATGACGCCTGGGGTCTCGTTCAAGCGAGTGAGGTGCTCGAGCAAGCCGTTGACCACTCCAACGATATAGTCGGAGCGGCGGTTGGGGCGGTCGCGATGGGTGAATGAATCCAGTTCATCGAGGAAAAACACCGCGGGGGCCGCGCTGATGGCTGCGTTCACTTTCTCGGACAAGGCGTTGAGCATGTCGCCTTGATGGCCGTGTTTTTGGCAGTCTGAGTAACTCGTCGCGATGAGGGGGATGTTGAGGCTTCCGGCCAGTGCCGAGGCCAACAGCGTTTTGCCATTGCCTGGTGGCCCGAAGAAAAGAATGGATGGTGAGACCTCGACCCAAACTAGTTGTCCAGCCTTCCACGCGGCCATGTCTGCTACCAGGCGGTCAATTGGCGCTCGTGTATTTGCGTTGAGGACGATATCCTCCAGTGTTGTCGTGGCAGGTGGCACTGTCTGGAAACGCTTCGCGGCTGTTGCGAGGGCTTGAGCCACCTTGAGAGCTGTCTCTTCTAAGAACGCGCCTTCGATCGCCGTAAGGGGAAGCGCTGCGATATCGTTGTCCGGTGGTAGAAGATTGGCGATAGTATCTTCGGACAATTCCCCTGTCGCCGAATGCGTTGCACGTAGGACCGCAATAAGCATTTGACCGGACAATGCTGGCCAACTGAGTACTTGCCCACACATCGCACGCATAAGCGGCGACATGGATGAAGTGTCAGGCGTCAGTGCGAGGACCTTGTGGCCGTTTTTAACAGCTGCTTCGACGGCATCTTCAAAGTCCTCGCGCTGTGACGCGCTTCGCCCTTTGTTGTGATGTGGCTCTACTGCAAGAACTGGCGTTTTGAAATCGCGCCACGTGTCGTCGCTGTCCGCGCTTATATCGGCAAGCCGCTGCAGCACGTTGCCGAGGTTTTTCCACACCGCCTTGCGCTCAAACCTGTCCGCGATTGTGATCATAGTGAAAGCGCGGGGCGTAGTGACATCAGACAGGAGGCCAGCGTCTGAGAGCAGTGCAGCGAAGCGCGCAGCGGTGAGCATTTTAGCGATAGGCGGGTGGTGAAGGAACGAAATACCGTCAGAATTTATCGCCTCTGCCCACGGATCACGATCTGCTGCGACTGCTGCATCGATCGCATCTTGTGGCATAGACGAAGCGGCAGGCTTGGCATTGTAGGGCGCATTTAAAGCGCGTTCGAGTTCATCGAGTGGGTCAGGAGTGTCTTCGACATCAATGTCATCGAATTCGAGTTTTGGATCGAGTGGTACGAGACGGGTTCGTTCGCGATGCCACATCGCGATGCTCCGAAGGAGGGGGCGTAACAGCTCGAGGGAATGCGGTGAGAGCGCAGGCCTCGAGAGCGCGCTGGCGCGCGGGTTCTGTGAAAAAGAGGGCATGAGAAATGAACCTATGGAAGGTGACAAGGGTAGGGAACGAGAGCCATACAATAGTCGGCGGCCCTCGGGCTACGACTTAGGCGGTCATGCCTTTAGGCTGGACCACGCGGAGGAAAACGCTCAGCGATCTCGTCAACCAGCTCGTGAATTTTGGCTAGTGCGGCCGGGAGGTATATCTCGCCTTCTGTGTTGATCTGATCGCCATAGGCCGCTTTGGGAACAACCCATTCTGGATTATCCTTAGAAAGCGTATTGTGGGCTTCGGTCTCCTGTACACGTGCGACAAAGCCGGACGGCATCGGAATTGTTCTCAGAACCTTGGTACGCACATTCAAATCGATACCGAGTTGATGACGAAGGCGCTTATGCGGCTTTCGACTGTATCCCAACTTTATGACTGTTTGCTGTGGCAAGTCGATTTGGAAGATGTAAATGAAGGATGGTCTGGCAGAAGCACCTTTGCTGCATTTATGGCAGGCTACATCTCCCCACATCATATTGCCTACTGAGACGTCTTGGACAGCACCGCACGTGTGTTTGTATCTGCGATAGCCAGGTTTATTTGGAACAGGTCCGTGCAGCGTCCATCCGAATTCTCGGGCTTCTGCAGCATATCGTTCCTCTCGGCACATCTCGCAGCCAGCTTCGTTATCGCCGCGCGCAGCTTTGCGCATGTTGCCTCTTTGGCGAATGACAACGTGACCGCATTTGAGCCGCCATTCTCGCCGGTGGCGATGCCCAATCGGCCTTGTGCTAACTAGTTCGCCGTCGATAGCCGCTGCGGCAACTTCATCCTTTTTGTTACTACAGCCTTCGCAGTCGATGTTGTTAAACAAGATGACTCTGCTGCGTCGATGGATCGGAGTGCCACAAGTGCGACATCCCAGTATCACCATTTGCCGGTTTGGTCCGCCGCGACCTAGTACGGTGAAGCCTTTGCGCTCTGCAGCTGCAGTAACTTCAGGCTTGGTCGGGCCGATGTATACCTGCGGATACTCACCACGGATTTTGAAAGGATAATAGGCGCTTGTGTAGGGCATGTGTTGTCCTCGCATAAGGGAGCCAGCCGCACGATAGGGGGTGCGGGTGACATGAAATAATTTGGGGGACGTGCAGGCGCAACCCTGCCGCATTAGGTGCGGCAAAGTGACGAATGCGATTCTGAGGAATGAGCGGTTACGCGGTAACTTTTACCGGCTGGAGCTTTGCCAGCTTTAAGTTCGCTTCAAAGACATGAAATATCAGCGCCGCGTCCATAAGTTGGTCGGCCAGCAAGTGGTCGCGTTTGCGCAACGCTTTTGACGCCTTGGAGAGCTTTGAAAAATACTCTTGGAAATCCAAGTCACCTTCAATGTGTTCAGGAAGCAAAAGCATAAGAAACTCTGCTGTAATGCGAGTTCGTTTGTCGAGGTCAGGCATCAGCAATAGCGTTTTAATCGCTGTGTCACAGTCAGCCCATGCGTCGGCTGCATCGTGACAAAACGCCAGGCCGATCTTTGTGTGCATAGATGCCCCCGACAGGCGCCTCATGCTGTCTGCGCGCATAGCGCGATCGAACAGATCAAGCACCGCCTGAAAAGCAACGCTTTGCGGATTTAAGAAATAAAGTTTCCCAGACTTTGAGGGTGTGGTATCGGGTGAAGTAGTCATAAGGATCTCCGGGATCGTTGTGATTAGCATGGCGAGGGAGTTGCCGCTCTCTCGTTCATGTGTCATATATATGATATCAAGAAATCGAAAGTCAATAAGTAATATCATGAAATCACGCGGTCGCCCCAAAGTAGACACTCAGCCAGTGATGGTTCGTATGCCTACAGAGTTGATAAAACAGCTTGATGATGTACGGCGCGCGGAAGCCGATCTGCCAAGTCGACCTGAACTTATACGACGTATTGTCGAAGAATGGTTTGCGACAAGGCAGAAGTGAGATTTGCGAAAAACGGAACGTCGATAGTCTAAGGGACTTGCCTTTATTTAGGGGCGGCAGAGATAGTCCGTAGCCTAAAAGCTACCTAAGCTACGAACCGATCTGGAAAGTTGGCAGGCTCAAAGATGGCATCAAGACACGGCAAGTTTCTGGGTTTCGACTTTGGCACGAATTTTGGCGTCAATGAATTCCTGATGCGTTTCCTTTGCCGTGTCAGCTACTCTTCGTGCGACTTTAGCGTGAGCTATAGCTGAGTGTTTTCGGGTCGTGAGTGTCCAAATTGCAGCGTAGAGGAATGAACAGAACGCCAACCCTGCTGCTATATTCAAATTCATAGAACGCCCTTGTGCGAGCCCAGCTACAACTCCAATCAAGCAAGTCCACAGTAGACCCTGATTGATGCAAATTCGAGCAGCTCGTGTCCATTTCCTTGTATGATAGGGGCATCTCGCGAACTGCCACTTCCTGTCCGAAGAGTGGTTTACCAACAGAATTTCGCAGCCATCGTCATCAAGCACTGTACTGACGACATCGCCAATGCCCATGAAGTTTTCTGAAGGGATAGAAATTTTCTGTGTCTTGTCGTTTGTGTCAAGCACAGTGGCTTTGAGAGTGTGTTCATTTCCAGAAAGTTCCGTCAGCACGCCTCCGCCAACGATATTTTCTTCTAAGTAGCCTGGATCTCTGGACGTATCTCGTTTTATCGGGCGGTTCCCACCCTCAACATCAATGATGACTCCGGTTATTGCCTTCATAAGAAATTGTACCCTCTTCAAATAGAATGTGACTATAGTGAATTGTGACTATAGTCAGTGGAGTGAGTTTTCAAGGGATTTAATACCCTTGGGATGGATCAAAAAAATGACATCTTAATTGAACGCTTTGCGCGAGCTCTGCAGCTACGCCGAAGGGAATGCAGCCTTTCACAGGAAGAAGTGGCACATTTGGCGGGCCTCTCAACCAGCTATATGTCTTTGCTAGAAACTAGAAAGCGGCAACCAACGCTGTCCGTTTTAGGAGCTCTGGCCAAAGCACTTGATCTCAGCCTTCTAGAGTTCATGGGAATGATCGGTGAGGATGACAGATAGGCTCGGCGCGGAAAGAGCGGACAGCCGCGAATAGTACTGCTGAGAAAATCGCCTTGCCGGAGGCGGTTTGGGCGGAAACCGGACATTCGCTGCAGGTTCAAAGGGCGCTCGTGGTGACTTCGAAAGCAGACATTCAGTCGTCGCGAAAACTACTAGCACCGGATTTCGGAGGAATACCAGCGCCGACATTCTTGCAGCTCACTTTATATCCTCCAACGACCCATTCGCTTAAACGAACAGCCTTATCGCTTTGGCCACGTCGAGCCGAGACTGAATACTCCTAAAGTCTTCGGGACCGTCAGCGGGGGGCAAATATTTGGACAGCCCCTCAAATTCAGCGTGGACTGATCGACGGTTCACTATACCCTCCATACTCGCTCGTAGCACCGCCTTCTCGGCGGTATCAAAGCCCTCTTTGACGCTAACAGATAGTAGAGACAGAGAGAGTGGGACTTCGCCTTCAAAATATCCTTCATTGATCATTGCTTGCGCAACCAGCGATGGCACCCCAAACAAGTAGGACAGTTCTGGAACAACGTCTGAGACAAAATCGCGCGCACGTTCGCACGTTTTTAGCTGTGTTGGTTGGGTCCCTGCTGCGAGTTCAATTTCCCGCAATGCCTCACCAGACATCCATAAATCGAGTAGCGGAAACAACTTCGCGCAGATGAACTGCCCTTTGGCATGTTCGTCTTCAAGTTCTTTGTAGGGAGAGCCAAGAAAACTATCGAGCGTTTCACTTCTTATCAGCTTGGGTAACTTGTCATTTTTAGCGGTCAGCCACTCAACATACCAATTCCTCCAATCAACGACGCTTGCATCGCTTGACCAACCGCCAGCGAACGCTTCCGCCAATTCACGGATAAAGCTAGGCATAAACCCGATAGATGCTGACAGCCTGTCTTGCCATGCACTTGATTGATCAAGTGAGTCCATATCAGACCGGACGCGGTGGACTGCATCTATTCTGCTCCGAATCCAGTCAGAGTCACCGCTTTGACGCCGCTTATATGCAGCAAATGATCGGGCGACAATTTGGGAGGTTTTATCGGCGGCCGTATCTTCATCGGTGGTACTCAGAGGCAAGCGGCCTACAAGGTACTCCGTCATGGGGTCTTCGGCCGAAGACGTTTCGTGAATCCGGTCCAGCAGCGGCTCGAGTGGGTCTTCGATAGTCAAGCATTGGTCGCTTTGCGAAAAGATCCCCCGAAGTTCGGTCCAGTAACTATTAATCCTGCTATTTCTATTGTCAAAGTCCACAACTTTACTCGGGACGACAATAACAAGGCCATGTGATCGCTCTCCCGCGCGGCCCGCCCTACCAGCAGCATTTAGCAACTCGTGTGCTTCCAGTCGCGACATCTGTTCCGCATCGAGATCGAACCGGCTATCTCCTCCGATGATCACAACGTCACCAGGCAGATTCATCCCTTGAGACAACGTTGAGGTCGCGATTAAAACGTTTAATCCGTCTTTTCGTTTGAACAGACTTTCGTGTAATGAGCGCTCAAAGTTTAGAAGGTGTCCGTGATGGCAAGCACTGGAAGACTTGAGTGTATTTGTATCCTCATCGATGGAAATATAGAGATGTTTGGCGTCGCCGAGTTCGTCTTTGGACGCGTCGTAGTTTGCGCGTTCTATCTCGGTGAGAACGCAGCTTGTTCCAGTAAGATTGGCACATATTTTTTTGTTTGCACTAATCGCCCATGGGATCGTCTGCAAAAAGACTATTGTTTTCAGATCCTTCTTAGAAATTTCTTCTGCCAGTTTCTGGGATACCTGCACACCGTTTGGTGTCAGATACCAACGCGCAGTTTTATGCGGCGCTCCCTTTGGTAGAAATGACCCGACGGATAAGTTAACCTCCTCATCCAAAAGCTTCTGAAGGCTGTAGTCTTTCCTATCCGTCGTATTCCAAGTTTGGTTTAAACAAAAAAACGCGTATGGCTCCGTGATCATTTTGCGTCTCGTAGACTGAGGAGCACCTTTCGTATCATGGGTTTGCCTATCGGCTCGAAGCCTTTCATTGAGTCCTTGGATTTCGGCACCAGAGTACACAACACATCCCCTCACCTGTCTTGTAGGTTTCCAAAGCAAATCTAGCGGAATACATGGCCGGTTAGTCAAATCTTGAATCCAAGATGAGACTTCTTCGCTATTCTTCATCATGGCAGAGAGAAATAGGAGATCTGCGCTAGGAGCAGAAATCGACAAGTTGAGAATACACATCATTGCATCGACCGCGCGGCGGCTTTTGTCTTCGCTACGGGGATGCAAGAGATGACATTCGTCGAAAACGACAAGTTCTACTTCCGCGAATAGTTCCGGCGCAAAGTTCAGAAACGCCAAGCAGCGTTCTGGCGTAACAACTGAAATGGCGGGAAGCTCTTGGCCATCAACCTCTACGGCCAAATCTGCGGTTTTTTCTCGAAAGACTTCGACATCGGGGAATGCTTCTCCAAGTGCTCGAGTCGTTTGATCGACAAGAGCTAGCGTCGGGGCCAAAAATACAACTTTCTTGCCTCGGAGAACTGCTGTAGCGATTTTGAGCTCCGCTAACGTTGATTTTCCTGCGCCGGTGGGAAAACTGACTGATGAAGACTTCCCTAGGTCGAGATATCCTTTGGCCAGAGCTTGCCGATGATTGCGCCATAAAAACGGTCTCCGCTTTGCGAAAGATCGCATTTGGCTTGACCAAACCGTTCCATCGATGCCTGTTGGTGGAGGAACGTTCACAATCCCAATATCCAAAAAATCCCTAAAAGCTGCTTGCAGCAGGGTCGCGAGGTGCAAAGGTCCAGGGTAGACACTGTGGTGGATTGAGCCATCCGATGAAAAATTTTGGACCGCTGGTTCAGTGCAAAGCTCTTGGACCCGTTGTAGAGTTGCTATCGGATCAAGCCCGGACGGAGGTGTTTCCAATTCCAGATCTAACATCCTAGCAGCCATACTGATCATCGCTTCCAGAATTTTTTGATACAGTGCACGCACGGCGGCGTCTTGTCCTGCTTTTCCTATAATTTGACTCGGCGTTAGAAGCTCAATTCGCAGCAACGCTGACAAATCACCGCTCGCAAACGACTTGATTGCATGAAGTAGCTTGCTCTCTAGCGGCTCCTTACCGTCCAATTGGATCAGTTTGGATATCTCTGCAGCATCTGCGCTTGCCTCAGCACAAAGAAAAAGAATGGTGGCCGAAACGTCCGACGAAATACCTTCAAAGCTAAGGTTGCTCTGGCGTTCGCGCGGTGTAAGTAATTTCTCAGCCAACAAGCATGCATGATGGGCTGAAGCCGCCACAAACGCTGCAGCAGCCCGGTTCTCTCTTTCAATGGACGATGCAACAAACGCTTCTTGGGTAAACGCGAGACGGCGCATTCTCTGAATTACTTCAGGCAGTTCAATCTCGGCTGCTTCATCTTCTTGGAGTTCCCGCATACGAATTCTACTGGAAACGATCTCTGCGTAGGCTTCTGTGATAGTTTGAGATATGCGTTCACTCTCAAGCCCTTCCAGTTCGGGGGCTTGGTTCATTAAATTTACGGAATCCGGATCAAACATTAGCCACCGCTCCACTAGATATTTGCGATTTTGCTTTCTCCGCGAGCGACGCTAACCAAGTTCTGATATCATCTTGGTGGAAGGTCTCCGCCCTTCGTCTGTTCAAATCGCCAGGAACAACGCTGTCATATCCCTTAAACAGTCTTTTACGTCCTTTGTCGTTTGAATGGGTTGCACTGACAGTTATGGACAGCCGATAACGTCTTGCTTCCTTCCACAAAACCTCTTTGATGGCCTCATCAGAATTCAAACTTGTTTCTGTCCTGATTACAGCAAGAACTTGGGCAGTGAAAAAACTGAACCTAAGACCCTCTTCCAGTTCACGGAACTCTTTCCAGACGCCCTTGTCTTCCCGCGTGATCATGTTTCGAGGATTTGTTGTTGCCTTATCTTCAAAAACAACGGCGCATTTCACCCGACCAGTAGCATCATCAATCTCAATTTGGAGCCCATCAAAGCCTTTGTCAGCGTGTTGCATGTGCGGCGCAGCAAGCCGTGCAGAAGGATCTGCTCGGATGGCAGCAATCCAAGAAATCGCTTGAAACAGCCATCCATCGCGATGCGCCGGGTCATCTCCATCGACGGTCAGAAGTTGAATGGCGGAGGCCACCCCGTCTGCGGGGTAATCAGCATCATAGATGCCAGTTCCTTCGAGAATTTTCCGAACATGATGGGAGTACCCCAACGCTATAACCGCGATTTGGCGAGCCAGCTCATCCTCATCAACAACCTGCCATGCGTTCCCAAAGTAACAGCCTTCTTCGGTAAATGGTGTGAGAGTAATTGGCATTTGCAGATCCTAAGTAATCCGTTTGATGAAATTTTTTTGCCAATAATACGAGCCTTAAACACTGTCCCTGCTCAGCTTTTCGGCGGTCGCTAGTTTTTTCTTCTTGGCGCGGCGCAATCGAAGGTAAAAGAACGGCGACAACACCACCAAGATCAAAATGAGTATGACAAATGCTACACGGGCAAAATTCTGCGCTTGTTCCGCGTTCTCAAGGAAACATTCTTGCTCCGATTATACAACCAGAAATAGTTGGCGAGAGAGCTCCTCCACTTTCAGTTCGCCGCTATAGGCCTCATATTGTGAACGTCTCTTTTGGCGGGCTGCACCGCAGCATCTATGAGGTTCGGGCAAGGTCTGCTTTGGGCCGTTTGTGTATCTCCTAAAGTTCAGGCTCATTGGACTCCAGCGTGGTTTCGACCACGTTGCGCCCGCTATCAACTCCCCAGACAATTAGTTTAAAAAGTCGTCTGAATAGACCAACCGTTCTGCTTTCGCGAGGTTTCTTCTGAAATAGATGCTTGAGAAAGCGGGGTGGTTTCTGCATTTGGATTGCGCCATCCGAAACGGTCGCCTCACCGGTTTCTAATTGAGTGATGAGCGTTTCCAAGGCGTCCAGCCCGTCGTCGAATTCTGCCTGCTTTTTGGAAAAGTCCGCAAGGTTATCAGCGTGACGTGCTTTGATATCTTCGACCATATCGATTTCCTGATCGACACGTTCGCGATCCCTTTCAACAGTCTCAATATCGGAAGCCAGCCGTTGCGCGTTTTTCTGTCGTGCCCCATATTCAACCGCGCTCAGGCGCTCGGCTCTGGGGCCGTCCCGCAAGAGGCCGCAGGGTTTTCCCACCTGTTCATAATACCGATCTTGCAGCGCTTTCATTGCAGCTGTGTAAGCATCCTTTTCCGGGATTGTTCCGCGTTGCTTGCGTGCGGATTTGAGGTGCGCAGCGTTTTCCGTATTCCAGGCCGCCAGCAACGCAGCATTGTGGGCTTCAACATCTCGGCATTCCTTTTCCCAATTTGACAGCTGCGCCTCTCGTTTGATCTTATTCTTGCGCTGAGTTTCGCGGTTCTTTGAGGGGCGGGGTTGCTTGGGCTTCCTCGGTCGCTTCTGTAGTTCAGGCTTTGGCAATGCTGTGACCGCAGTCGGGGCATCCAAAGCCTTGCGGAGCTTTGCTGCCGCTGCTTTTCCCGTGTGGAGCTTGTTGGCGTCCAGCTTCGGGTCCTTTGGATTGATCGCAAGGATATGAAAATGCACATGGCTTTCATCGACATGCATGACCGCGGTCCATTCGATGTCGTCTGGCATCCGAGCCTGAAAATCCTCAAGCGCCAGCTTGATCCATTTCTGAATTTCGGGTCCATAGGTTTTCTTGTCTGCCAAGAACGTGGAGGTGGGCAGGGGATGCGAATGGATTTCCGTATAGAGCGTCGCCGCATCCTTTCGAAGCTTACGCTCATAAGTGCTGCCATCTTTGCGGGTGACCCTTTCCTTGAGGTCTTTCAGAAGGGCTGTGTGTCTTGCTTCTAGTTGGGCGACCGAGAGTGTTCCTCCAAGCCGATAAACCTTTCCAACCTGTTCTACATGACCAGAATATTTGGGCACGCGTCTTGCCTCCCCGAAAACCTGAGCTGCGGAATTGAAATGATTGTCTGTCCCTTTAACCTTGGTCTGGGCTCTTGAGTATGTTTCGATGTGAATGAATTGATAGGCCATCACAGTTCCTTTCTGTTGCGTTTCAGAAAGGCTCGGTGAGGTTCATGAAAGTTTAAAACCGGATTTCGTGCTCTGGGTGAGTGGGGATCTGAATTATGTGGATAACCTATTAATTGGGCGCGGTTTCCTACCCATAGAGACAGACTGTAGGTAGCTTTGAGAGCTACCTGTCTGCCACTTACGCCGTGGGGGCGCTCCGTCGTTTTGCGAGCAAAACAACTGCGCGGGGCCAAGGCCCCTTGCTTGATCGTTAAACAATTCCTGATGATCGTTTAACTAAATTTCGGGTGACGCCAATCTGTACAACTTTTTGAGTCTGCCTTCCAATAAATCTGGTGGAAACCTCAGAGCTCTTCTTTTGTTGCAGCTGCTCTTTATTTGCCCGTTTTCCATGGCTCATTTGTCATTGATCGGGGTGTGGGGTGTCCCTAACCTATGTCACAACCTTTGCGTGGTGGAGCGGCGCAACGCTCCAAGTAAGATCATCGCAAATAGGCCAAACTTGGACATTCCGACCCTCTGCAGCGAACTTTGGCTACGCACCAGTCTGCCGAATATTGCGTTCGTTTAATGGTGTGAATCTAGGAGTAATACCCCCTAGATTCCCACCCATATCTGGTTTGGAAAATATGAAAGAACCTGAATTTCGGTGTCTAGCCCCCAATTTCAGTACTGCTCGTTTTTGATTTTTCGAATAAGGCTTCTGGCACTTAAGGGCGCATTCCTAGGGCGAGATGAGGCCTGATGTCTGAGCAATGCGTTGATCGGGACAGGAGCTTGTTTGACGCTGTGATGAGCGAGGGCGACGGTTAGATAGTTGGATGCAGGGAGGGATTGCATTCCTTTTGGAGGTGGTGTTCAGTTTTATTGATAGTTTTTTGGAATGGGCTTGCTTGGCTGGAAAGAAGATCAATGAATGTAAACATCACTTTGAAACAGCTCGAAGCTTTGTACTGGATCGCAGAATTGGGTACGTTTGAACGCGCCGCGGCAAAGCTCTATACAACCCAATCCGCGATCTCGAAGCGCGTTCAGGAACTTGAGCGTGGGTCACAGATAGAAGTCTTTGACCGGCGGCTGCGCGGGGCGCAATTGACGGCGCGCGGCGAAGAGCTTTTTGATGTGGCACGGCAAATTCTTCGATTGCACGATCAAATTTCGGACATTCAACAGGATGTCGTAAACCGGCCAAGAACCCTTCGAATTGGTGTGACAGAGTTGACGGCCATCACGTGGTTTCCCCAGTTGATTTCTGCAATAAAAGACAAATTTGAGAACGTACATATCTCGCCAAAAGTCGATATGGCCAAAGCGTTGTTTCATGATCTAGAGCAAAGCCAGCTTGATCTGATTCTTATACCGGAAACCTTCGTGCTTCCGGAATTCACGTCTAAGCCGCTTGCAACAGTTCAGAACCATTGGATGGCCAAAACGGGGCTGATTGATGTCGACAAACCCATCAGGCACAGAGACTTGGCGCGTTTTCCGGTGTTTGTCCAAGGTCACGCATCGGGCTCTGGGTTGTTTTTGAACAAGTGGCTAAAGGATCGAGGCGTCGTGTTTGATGAAACGCTTGTATGTGATTCAATGACAGCGTTGCTTGGCTTGACCGTTGCAGGCCTTGGCGTGGCATATTTGCCTTACGAATATTGCCAAGATCTGGAGACGTCGGGCAAATTGGAAGTCATCGCCACCGAGGATCCTCTTCCCCCAATTCCCTATGTGGCGATGTACAGAAGCGACCGTCCCAACGCATTTATTCAAGAAGTAGCAGAACTGGCCAAACTGCATTGCGATTTTGGGCGCAGTCATCAGATTTGAGGTCCCCTAGGTAACGCTGTGTGGGGGTACCCTGATGATGCATTCCTTTTTTCGATATGCCTTCCTGATTATTAGTCGTTTTAAGTATCTCTCTGGATCAGAGATATTCGTACGGGAAAACGTGCCGGCTCTCACAAGAGACGTGTTCGTTAAATCTGGCTGCTGACCTGTGTCTGCGGCGGCCGATCGTCTGGCCCTATATCTCTATACGGAATACACCATGATCCAAGATAACCAATCTCTTATCCATGAAATTCGTGATCGCTTCGCAAATGTCGAGGCGTGCCCGATCGAAGGGCCGCGGGTGTATTTTGAGAACGGTGGTGGGGCCCTGACCTTGAAGTCTGTGATCGAGACGTCGGCGAAATACGCGGGTATCCCCGATAATCAAGGTCGCGACAACCCAGCTGCCAAAGCGCTGGAGGCTACGATTGAAAAGGCACGTACCGACTTGGCTGTGTTCATGAATTCCCACTCTGGTCAGTTTATTCTTGGCGAGACCGGGACCGAGCTCTTGTTTCGGATGATCAAGGTGGCATGTCTGAATGCGCCAAAGGGTGCAAAGGTTATTGGAAGTTCGCTTGAGCATCCATCTAGCCGGAGCGCTGCACAGCATTGGGCCGGCGTCACGGGTATGGAATATGTGAGCGTCGCGCACGACGATGTCGAAGGCACGGTAACCGCTTCACATTACGCCGCGCAGATGACCCCAGACGTTGCGGTCGCAACGATTTTACATGCCTCCCCCGTTACAGGGATCGGTGTCGATGTTGCCGCGATTGCGGCGGCCATCCGTGCCGTGTCGCCCGACTGTGTTATCATTGTGGATGGTATCCAGCATGCGGCGCATGGACAAGTCGATTTGGCGGCATATGACATTGATGGTTATGCTATTTCTCCGTACAAAATGTTCTCGCGCCATGGATATGGGGTTGCGTGGATTTCAGACAAACTGACGTCATTTTCCCATGAGGCATTGATCGGCGGGCCGATCCGCAACTGGGAATTGGGCACGCGCGATACGGGTGCTTTTGCTGCGATTTCTGACGTTATTGCATATTTTGATTGGCTCGGCGGCAACGTGTCGGACGAGGTTGCGCCACGGAAACGCCTAGAGGCGGCTGGGGCCGCGATCAAAAGTTATGAGATGACTTTGACAGATTCCCTGATCAACGGGACTGGGAACCTCATGGGGCTTCGAGATATGGACCGGATAACGATCCTTGGGGGTGCGGACAATCAGCATCGAGAGGGAACTGTGTCCTTTGTCATTGATGGTGTTGCGTCGGCGGATGTTGTTGCGACATTGAACAAAGAGCGGGTTCGCACCCATATGCGAAAGGCGGATCACTATAGCGGCAATATTCTTTATCCCTTGGATCTGCCGGATTGTGTTCGTCTATCAATGTGCCACTACAATACGATCCAAGAAGTCGCCCAGGCACTGGCCGTTATACAACATATTTGCGAAGCGGCGGGGTGAGCATAGCGCCAGAGGTGCGGTTGGCCCGTTTCGATCGCGCGTCTTCCCGTGTATCATTCCTCGCTGCGCCCAGTTCGGAATGAATTTACGTCCGATCAAGTCCCTTATGGAATGTATCGAAAGTCCAAAATCTCGTTAATCAATTGGGGCAGCCTAGTGGTAAATTGACGATGGTTGGTTTTGTTGCCTCAGAAAAATATGACGCAACGAGGTTCGCCCAGATATCTGGCACAGACCAGATAATTATAATTTAACAGAACCGGGAGTTCAGGGATGCAATCCAAACTAAAATCTTCAATTACAGCGGTGGCGCTTACAACATTTCTAGCGCCAGCTGCGTTCGCAGAGGAATTCATCACAATCGGTACTGGTGGTGTCACAGGCGTTTACTATCCTACTGGTGGCGCGATCTGTCGTCTTGTAAACAAAGATCGCAAAGAGCACGGCATTCGTTGCTCAGTCGAGTCCACGGGTGGTTCCGTCTACAACATCAACACGATCCGCGAAGGCGAATTGGAGTTCGGTGTGGCGCAATCCGATTGGCAACACCACGCGTTTCACGGCACGTCGCGCTTTGAAGAGGCCGGTGCGTTCGAAGGCCTTCGCGCAGTCTTTTCTGTGCATCCAGAGCCATTCACCGTTGTTGCCCGTGCAGATGCAGGTATCACCAACTTTGATGACCTAAAAGGCAAGCGTGTAAACATCGGCAACCCAGGCTCTGGCCAGCGCGGCACGATGGAAACCTTGATGGCAGCCAAAGGTTGGGGTCAAGACGCGTTCGCTTTGGCAACTGAAATGAAAGTCGCCGAGCAATCCGCAGCCCTTTGTGACAACCAAATCGATGCGATGGTTGTAACCGTTGGCCACCCTTCTGGCACGATCCAAGAAGCAACAACCGCATGTGATTCCGTTCTTGTAACCGTTGATGGTGCTGAGGTTGACGGCCTGATTGCGGACAATCCGTTCTACCGTACGGCTACAATTCCGGGTGGCATGTATCGCGGCAGTGACGCAGACGTGTCGACATTCGGCGTTGGTGCGACATTCGTTTCTTCCACGGACGTATCAGAAGAGGCGGTTTATACGATTGTGAAAGCCGTCTTTGAAAACATCGAAGACTTCCGCAAGTTGCACCCTGCTTTTGCCAATCTTGATCCAAAGGCAATGGCAACCGCTGGCCTATCTGCGCCGCTGCACGCTGGCGCCGAGAAGTACTACAAAGAAGCCGGTCTGATTGACTAACTCAAACCTTACGTTTCTAGGAGGGGCACTTCGGTGCCCCTTCGTTTTTGTTTTGATAGCGCGGAAAAATTCGCGAGGTAAGAGAGACAGCCATGATAGATAAATCGACGGAAAACCGACCATTAACCGAAGAGGAGCTGCAAGAGCTTGTCGCATCGTCTGATGCGGGGGCGCGCAACCCAGCGGGGTCTGTGGGCATCTTTATCTCGATCGTCGCGGTTGTGTGGTCACTCTTTCAGGTTTTGCTTGCTTCGCCGCTCGCAAATTACATTCTGCCTGGTGATATCATCAACAACTCACGCCAAGTTCACTTGGCCTTTGCGGTGTTTCTTGCCTTTATGGCCTATCCCGCCTTCAAAGCCAGCCCTCGCAATTACATTCCAATAGCCGACTGGTTCTTGGGCCTTTTCGGCGCGTTCATCGCCCTGTATGGTTTCTTTTTCTACCAAAAAGTTGTAGCGGCAGGCGGCCTTGCGGATGACGTCGATAAATGGTTCGCGCTGGCGGGTTTGCTTATCTTGTTCGAAGGGGCGCGGCGCGCGCTCGGCCCTGCTATGGCCATCATCGCGACTGTTTTCCTTGCCTATGTGTTCTTCGGATCGTCAGAAATCATCCCCGATGTGATCCGTTGGAAAGGGGCCTCTCTTAAGAAAGCTATGAGCCACATGTGGATCACCTCCGAAGGTGTCTTTGGCATCGCGCTCGGGGTTTCTACGAAATTCGTGTTCCTGTTTGTGTTGTTCGGTGCGCTTCTCGACAAAGCGGGGGCCGGCAATTATTTCATCAAGATGGCATTCGGCGCGCTTGGTCATTTGCGCGGCGGCCCAGCAAAGGCGGCTGTTGTTGGTTCTGCTGCAACGGGTCTCATTTCTGGCTCTTCCATTGCGAATGTCGTGACCACTGGCACGTTCACGATCCCACTTATGAAACGTGTTGGCTTCTCATCCGAAAAAGCAGGCGCAGTTGAGGTGGCGTCTTCTGTAAACGGTCAAATCATGCCGCCGGTGATGGGCGCCGCGGCGTTCTTGATGGTGGAATACGTGGGCATTTCCTATGTTGAAGTGATCACTCATGCGTTCTTGCCAGCGGCGATTTCTTACATCGCACTCGTATACATCGTTCACCTCGAAGCGGTGAAAAACAACATGCCAACCCTTGGCAATCGCCTGGTGTCCATGGGCAAAACCATTGGCGGTATGGCCGCATTCTTCGCTGGCTTTGCGGCGCTTTGCTATGGTGTGCAATATCCCGTGAAATTGGTGACATCTTTGGTGCCATCAATGTCTGCACCTGTCATGTCCCTGTTGATTTTCGCAGCCTATGTTGGGCTTTTGTATCTTGCGTCCGGTGTCTCTGACTTGGAGGCGGATGATCCCCATGCGAAGACCGTTGAACTACCGGTTGTGGCCGAGATCTATAAAGCCGGTCTTTACTACCTTTTGCCAATCATCGTACTGGTCTATTTTTTGATGATTGAGCAAAAATCCCCGGGCTTGTCTGCGTTCTGGGCGACCATGCTTTTGTTTGTAATCTTGCTCACTCAGCGTCCCCTCAAGGCAATTTTCCGCGGTGAAAATGACACGGCCAATGCCTTTAAAGAAGGCGTAGTGGATCTGACGCAAGGTCTCATTGATGGGGCGCGCAATATGATCGGCATCGGCCTTGCCACTGCGACGGCTGGCGTGATTGTGGGCACGGTCACTCTTACGGGTGTTGGTCAAGTGATGGCCGATTTGGTTGAGTTTCTGTCTGGAGGCAACTTGATTTTGATGCTGGTGATGGTTGGACTTCTGTCCCTCATCCTGGGCATGGGTCTTCCTACGACGGCGAACTACATCGTGGTGTCATCTTTGATGGCTGGCGTCGTGGTAGAGCTTGGGGCCCAGTCTGGTCTCATTGTGCCTCTCATCGCGGTCCACTTGTTTGTGTTCTACTTCGGTATCATGGCCGACGTGACGCCGCCTGTGGGCCTTGCCAGTTTCGCCGCTGCTGCTGTTTCTGGCGGTGACGCGATCAAAACCGGTTTTGTCGCCTTTTTCTACAGCTTGCGCACCGTGGCATTGCCGTTGGTCTTTATCTTTAACACTGACTTGCTGCTTATTGATGTCACGTGGTGGCAGGGCATTGTGGTCTTCGTCACGGCGTCCATTGCCATCCTTGTGTTTACTGCCGGTACAATGGGATGGTTCCTCACCAAGAGCCGCATTTATGAAAGCGTCGCACTCGTGCTGGTCGCATTCGTCTTGTTCCGCCCTGACTTTGTGATGAACCGTATTCAGCCACCTTTCGAAGCAATCGAACCGGCCGCTTTCACCCAAGCGCTTGGCGATGCTGCTGTTGGCGAAGAGCTGCGTCTCGTCGTATCTGGTCCGGACTACGATACGGGTGAGACCAAACAGACAACATTGGTTCTGCCGATTGACACCGAAGGGTCTAGCGATAATCGTCTCGCAGAGTTTGGTCTCTTGCTTCTCAAAGACGGTGATGCTGTGAATATGGACGAGCCATCCTTTGGCTCTGCGTTCAGCAGCACCCTTAATGGCTTTGATTTCTACGGCGATGCGCCCGTCAAAATCGCATCCGTCCAAGCGCCCGCTGATCAAATGGCAAAAGAAATCGTCTTCCTGCCGGCATTGGCGTTCTTGGCTTTAATCGCATTCTTGCAACGCGCGCGCATGTCGCGAGAAGGAGTTCCCTCATGACCGGTCCCATTCTTTGCGCAGTCGACGTCAGCAACGGAAATGATGACATCCAAACCATCAAAGCAGCCCAAGAGATGGCGACTTTGCGGAACAAGCAACTTGATGTCATCGCGGTGATCCCTGATTTTGGTATGAGCAGTGTCGGCAGTTTCTTCAGCAAGGATCACCACGATCATATGTTGGAAGAGGCAAAGAACCTGCTGAATACACTGGCGTGCGAGGCCTTGGGCGCCGAGGCAAATGCAAAACTGCGCCACGTCGTTGCCACAGGTCGCGCCTATGAAGAGGTGCTTAGTCTGGCGGATCAAACACGGCCATCTATGATCGTGGTTGGAAGCCACAAAGCAGATAGGTCTCACTACATGCTTGGACCGAACGCGGCTCGTATTGTGCGCCATGCACACTGTTCTGTTTATGTGGTCCGGTAATCCGAAATAAGATGATGATCGGCCGAACCGGCCCACGCTATGCCAATCAAGAGAGAACCAAATGACAACACCTGCGCTCCATGTGTCTCATCTAGGTGAAGAGGCGGTGTTGTTCCAGTGTGATGGCCCGCTCATGCGAGAGACGCAGGCAAGATTTTGGGCCTTGGAGCAACACTGCCATGATCTCGAAATGGTCCAGGCCTGTGTCCTTGGCGTACACAGTCTGCTGCTCTGTCTTGGGCCCGATGCGACGGATGATGCTGTGTGTGATCACGTTTCTCGGCTGTGGGAAACTCTTACACCGTTAGAACCGTCAGACACAGTCGTGGAAATACCGGTTCGTTACAATGGCGAGGATCTCGCTGATTTGGCCCATGCTGAAGGGCTCACCCCTGCAGAAGTCGTGCGCATACACACTGCCACAGAATACATTGTCTTCGCACTCGGAAGCCAGCCAGGGTTTCCCTATTTGGGTGGATTGGATGAACGACTTCACTGCCCCCGCCGCGCATCTCCCAGAGTTCGCGTCGAAGCGGGGAGTGTTGCGATCGGAGGTGGACAAACTGGCATTATTTCTCGGACGTCACCATCTGGATGGCATATATTAGGTCACACCGAGATTGAGCTTTTTGATGAGAACCGGAAGCAGCCCTCGCTGTTGTCCGCACGGGATCGGGTCCGGTTCGTTGCACGAGAGGGTGCGGCATGATCAGGATATTGAAGCCCGGCTTTTACGCAAGTGTTCAAGACGCTGGGCGGGTTGGTTACCTATCGGATGGGGTCGGGCGCTGTGGCGCGATGGATGCCTTGGCGTTGAAGGTCGGCAATGCGGCCGTTGGCAACCCAGATACCGCAGCCGCCCTTGAGTTTACGTTTGGCGGGTTTGAAGTCGAGGCCACTCGCGACATCGAAATCTGTATTGGCGGGGCTCCAATCCAAGCAAAGATTGACGGGAAACCGATACATCGATGGTGGGCGCAGACCTTTCATAAAGGACAGCGGTTGAGCGTAGGACCATGCGCGTCAGGCATGCGCAGTTATCTGTGTGTTGCCGGTGGTATCGATGTGCCGACTGTTCTTGGATCAAAGTCTACCGACCTTAAGGGGGGCTTTGGTGGTTTGTCTGGGCGTTTGTTAAAAGCGGGCGATGTCTTGGATGTTGGACCAGCGCGCAAAGGCCGTGAAATGCGCCCAAAAGGCCTTAGCCCGCGTGAGTTCCCTGACCTATTCAGGGACTTTACCGCGTGCCCTACGCTGCTGTTTATCCCAGCGCGCGAGTGGGAAGACCTTGACGCGGCCAATCAAAGAAAATTCTTGGACGAGGAATGGGTCATCAGTCCCGATAGCAACCGGGTCGGCTACCGTCTAAATGGCGTTCAAATTTCCCCAAAAGTCCACAAAGAAATGCTATCGCATGGAATTTTGCCCGGTACAATTCAGTTGCCTCCGTCAGGGCAGCCCGTCGTTCAGATGAAAGACGCAAATACGGCCGGCGGATATCCGAAACTTGGTAAAGTCATTGAGGCTGACATGTCGGTGCTCGCACAAGTCCCGATAGGCAAGTCAATCCGGTTTGCACCTTGTAGTATCGACGAGGCAAAGATCGCGCTGCGTACTCAAAATGCCCACTCGGACCGCGTACGAAAGATCATGAATGGCTTACGCAATATCGCCTAGGGAGACAATAATGAGAACGATTGATGTAAATTCCGATTTGGGCGAAGGTTTTGGCCCCTACGAAATCGCGCCGGACGAAACCCTTATGCCCTTGATCACATCGGCAAACATCGCGTGCGGTGCACACGCGGGGGATCCCGTGGTGATGGAGCGTACGATAGGATTTGCGGCCACTCACAACGTTCGGATTGGGGGGCATGTGGGGTATCCAGATCGAAGTGGATTTGGCCGGCGCGCGTTAAGTATGTCATTGAAAGAACTAGAACTTGAGACGATCGCACAGCTGGGCGCACTCAGCGCGATTGCAGAGCACAAGGGACAAAAACTCACTCATGCGAACTTTCATGGCGCTTTGGGCAACCTGTCATTTGGTGATGCCGACGTCGCGCGTACTCTTATCGCAGCGATGAAGTCTTTTGATCCCACATTGCAGTTCGTGGGCCTTCCAAACACAGAAGCGGCAATCGCGGCAGAGGATGCCAACATTCCGGTAATCAGGTCTTTTTTGGCGGACCGCGGCTATGTGGAGGCTGGAAGGCTTGCTCCGCGCGGCACAAAGGGCGCATTGATCAAAGACCTAAAAAGCGTTGAAGACCGTGTTGCAAATACGCTCGCCAGTGGAAAACTGACTTTGCTGGATGGGCGCGAAGTACCGTGTGAATTCGACTCTGTGCTCGTTCACAGCGACACCCCTGGTAGCGTGGAACTTGCAATGGCAATTCGTTCCGGCATTGAAAGGGCTGGATTGTCGATTGCTGGCTACAAAGTGTGACTTAATGTGGTGAACCTACGAACCGCACTTAGGCGCATTGGGGGTCGACTTAAATGTGGGGCGCCTGTTGCGGCGGCGAAGAATAGCGGTTTCTGTGCACATATTTTCATCACCTGCGGTTGCTTTGTCGAAAAAATTACGACCGTTTCTTACAGGTTTGGGTGCTTCGCGGTAACTCAGTTTTCCACCAAGAGTTGACCAGATCTTCGACGCCAGCCACGGGGTTTTGAAGGCAAGCATCCTCCGTCTCAAGCCAGTAGAAAGATCTTATCAAGTGCCCTGTGATGTATTGAAATGTATACGTCGACATTGTTAATTGGCTTTTGGAGGAGTACTATTGTCTCGTTAAGGTTTTGTTATTTATATAATAATGTAAGCATCCTGCCCCTGACGCCAACACGTGGCGCAAGAATGCTCCTGCAGACGTGGTGTTAAAAGGCGTATAGAAAGTTCACTTGTGACCCAAGGGGGCCGACATCTTGGGTGACTAGAAAATCTAAATCATTCCCTTAAGGAATGAAATTGGGTGAAATTATATCTCTGTTTATCTTGTTGACGATGAATAACGTTGGAACAATCAAACAACCTTTTCAGCCAATTTGGGGATTCCGAAATGTTCATTCGCACTATTGCAGCGCTCACACTCGCCACAACACCGGCCCTTGCCGATAATTGGGATTTGCCGATGGCATGGCCAGAAGGCAATTTCATCACGCAAAGCGCAGGTGTTTTTGCCGAAGAGGTCAAAGCTGCCACAGACGGCCGCGTTGACATCACAATTCACCCCGGTGGTTCATTGGGCTTCAAAGGCCCAGAGATGTTGGGCGCGGTGCGTGATGGTTTGGTCCCGATTGGTGACCTTCTTTTGCCACAGCAAATTGGCGATGAACCTCTTCTTGGCCTTCCTGGTCTGCCGTTTATGTTCGCGTCCTTTGATGCATTTGAAAGCTTCGATGACTATTTCCGCGATGATCTTGAAGATATCATGGACAGCCACAATCAAAAGGTTCTCTACACAATTCCTTGGCCAGCGCCGCAGGTGTGGGTAAAGCAAGAGCTGACGGACATCGACTCGCTCGCGAACATTCGTGTTCGTACCTATGATAAAACTTCGACAGAAGTATATAGCGCCGCGGGCATGACATCAGTGCAATTGCCTTGGGGCGAGGTCATCCCATCTCTTGCATCCGGAGCAATCGAGGGGGTTGTAACGTCTTCATCTTCTGCGGTTGATGGCTCTTTCTGGGAATTCTTGTCACACGGCTACCCAACATCGCATTCTTGGAACCTGAATGCGATGACTGTGAATGCAGATGCTTGGGCAGGCCTAAGTGAAGAAGATCAAGCTGCGATCGAGAAAGTCGCAACGGATCTTCAGCCTACATTTTGGGAAACCGCTCGGGCAGAAGATGCTGCGAAGAAAGCCATTCTGGCGGAAAACGGCATGACGTTGGGTGAGGTCTCAGACGATCTTCACAATGCTCTCGTCGAGCGCGCAACACCAATGCGTGAAGCGGCACTGGAAAGCCTTGGTGATAAAGCCAAAGCAATCCTAGATGGCTACGCCGCAGCTCAATAAAACGTATTTGCGATCCTGACCATATAGGTTGGGATCGTCATTCAACAAAGGTGATAGATAATGATTAACGCAATGGATCGGTTCACTCGGTGCTTATCTTTGCTTTCGGGGGTCGCGCTTGGCGCGGTTGCTGTCTTCATTGTCCTTGAAATTGTTCTACGCAATCTCTTTGGTATCAGCCTGCATTTCCTGTGGGAACTTGGCGTTTTTGTTCACATGTCTGCGGTATTCTTAGGGCTTGCGTGGACGTTGCGTACTGGCGGGCATATTCGCGTGACTTTGCTCAAATCGGTGTTGCCACGTGGTGCAGAATGGCTGGGGCTAGGTTTAGGATTTGTGATGTCACTCTACGTGAGTTCCGCGCTGGTTCAGCTCTGCTGGTCCTACTTCAAGTCTGGACGCACCAGCGGGTCGATCACGGATACCCCGCTGGTCTACCCGTCGGCCATAATCGCATTCGGCGCGTGTTTGTTGTCGCTGCAAATTCTGATGCGCGCTGTGTGTTTGTTACGCAATCAGCCCGAAGAACTTGATCCCTCCACTTAAATTTATCCACCCCCCTATTGGACTCTTTTCGCTATGCCAGCATCTGTAATTCTACCTCTTATCTTACTTGTACTCATTCTGGGGTCTGGCGCTTGGGTGGGCTTGGGGTTGGTCGGCATTGGCGTCGTTAGTCTTGAGATTTTCCGCTCGATGCCGGTTGAGAAACTGTTGGCTCAGGCGATGTGGAACGGCCTCAGTTCGCCGGAATTGTTGGCTCTGCCATTGTTTATCATGATGGCAGAGCTACTCTATCGGTCTCGCTTCATTGACGGGCTCTTTGAGGCGCTCGAACCATGGTTGCGTTATCTGCCTGGCGGCCTGCTACATATCAATATTGTCGGGTGTACATTGTTCGCGCTGATTTCTGGTTCGTCTGCTGCGACCACGAGCTCGGTTGGGCGAATCACGATCAATGAGCTTCGCGATCGTGGATACGATGAACAGTTGACCTATGGTACCCTTGCGGGCGCAGGGACGCTTGGCTTCCTCATTCCTCCGAGCATCGTAATGATTATCTACGGTGTTCTGTCCCAAACATCGGTCCTTAAACTGTTCGCGGCAGGCTTAGTGCCGGGCTTGTTGCTTGCTCTGTGTTTCATGGGCTTTGTCATGATCATGGCAGTCTTGAAGCCTGAAAAGTTTGGGACGGCCGAAGCGACTGATGAAAATATTTGGCGTACCCGTTTTACGCGCCTTCCGAAACTCTTGCCGTTCATGGCGTTAATGACGGCTATTCTCGGATCCATGTATTCAGGCATCGCGAGCCCAACAGAGGCGGCTGCCGTTGCCGTCGTCGCAACCGTTGGGATCATGGCAATTGAAGGGTCGCTCTCCATTACGGCGCTTTCCGCCGCGGCGATAGGAACCTCGCGGACCGTATCTATGTTGGGCTTAATTATCGCTGCTGCGTCCTTCCTTTCGGTAGCAATGGGCTTCCTTGGAATGCCGCAAGCGATTGAACGCTATATCGAAAGTCTGGATCTCGCACCGTTGATGCTCATTCTGTTGCTGATTGTGATCTATGTCGTTCTCGGGAGTTTTCTTGAAGGCATGTCGATCATTGTCATCACCATTCCAATCGCACTGCCCTTGGTGCTCAATGCGGGTTACGACCAAGTTTGGTTCGGCGTTTTCTTGATCTTGATGGTTGAGCTGGCGCAGATTTCACCACCGGTTGGGATGAACTTGTTTGTCTTGCAAGGCCTGGCGCGCAAGCCGCTAAATCAAATCGTGCGTGCTGCTCTGCCGTTCTTCTTGATTATGCTAAGCTTTGTTATTCTTCTTGCACTCGTGCCAAGTCTTGTCACATGGCTACCGAACCTTTTGCTTGGATGACAGCGCACGAAATCAAGAGGCATATCGGGTTTCTCTGTCGTTGGAACGTTCCGTGCGGTTTGACAAAATGTCGTTCTGCTGCCAAATACTATCTACCAGTTGATAGTAGGTAAGACTTATGACCGAGCGACAACCCAATAGTAAGGCAACCGCCATCTTAAATACTGCGCGCGATCTTATGATGGAAAGCGGGTACAATGGCTTCAGTTTTCGTGACATCGCGGAAATTGTAGGGATCAAAAGCGCGAGCATTCACTACCACTTTGCAACAAAGCCCGACTTGGCCGAGGCAGTGGCAAAAGAGTATCGTCAGAATTTTCGCGAACTGACAGCCCAGATAGAAGCCACATCTGCATCCGACCTCATGCGTGAATATGGCGGGCTCTTCGTGAGCACCCTGCAAAATCAGCGTGGTTTATGCCTGTGTGGCGTGTTGGCGGCGGATGTGTCATCTCTTCCTGAACGCGTGCGCTCAGAAGTCGCGTTGTTCTTCGCAGATCAGTACGACTGGGTCACGAATGTTCTGCGCAATGGCCAAGCAACAGGTGAAATCCGCAACGATTTGGACGCTGGCATGTTTGCCAAATTGTTTGTCTCAAGCCTTGAGGGGGCAATGTTGGTCGCCCGAGGTATAGAGAAACCACAAGACCTCGAAGCGTCGCTGGACGCGTTGATCCAACTGTCAAAAGCGTAGCTCTTTCTTCTCAATTCTGATTCTGCGGATCTTTCGAGGTAAGTACGTCGAGAGCATTTGATCACGAACCTGTGATCTATCTAGTAGTAGATAGTATTTGCAATCCTCGAGCGGCAAACCTAGAAGCTACCTAGTAGTAGATAAACAAACGGAGACGAACATGACAAATTCAATCAGCATCATCATTGGTGGCTCTTCTGGTATGGGCCTTGCGACGGCGCAGCAGCTCGCGTCCCAAGGGAAAACCGTTGTACTGGTAGGGCGTGACACTGCCAAACTGGATGCGGCGCGCGCCCAGATCTCAGGTCAGGTTGAAACACTTCAAGGCGACGTTGCGGATACAGCTGGCGTAGAAGCACTGATCGCGAAGATCGACGCCGAAGATCGCCACATCGCAGAACTGGTGAACGCAGCTGGTTCATTCCTTCCAAAAGCGTTCCTCGATCATGAAGTCGCTGATTTTGACACCTACCACAACGTAAACCGCGGCTTGTTCTTTGTTACACAGGCCGTGGCGCGCAACATGAAGGCGCATGGCGGTGGATCCATCGTAAACGTCGGTTCCATGTGGGCCAAGCAAGCGATCAAAGCCACGCCATCCTCTGCGTACTCCATGGCCAAGGCCGGTCTCCACGCGATGACCCAGCATCTCGCAATGGAATTGGCGGATCACAATATTCGCGTGAACGCAGTGTCGCCTGCTGTTGTCGTTACACCGATCTTTGCCTCATTCATCCCTGCGGATGACGTCGAGAAAACTCTGGTTGACGGTTTTGGCGCATTCCACCCGATTGGTCGCGTTGGCCGCCCAGAAGACATCGCGCAAAACATCTGCTTCTTGCTGTCTGACGCTGCGGGTTGGACGACTGGTGTGGTCAACGATGTGGATGGCGGTGTAATGGCTGGCCGCAACTGATTAATAGGCACTTACCGTGCAAGAACGGGGAAGGGGCTGGAAACGGCCCCTTTTCGATGTGAACGACTTTGCGCAAACATTGATCCCCAAGGCGGGGGACGATGATTATAGTGTTTCGTCACCACAAAGCGACACGTCGCTTGCGAGATGATCAATAAGCGCCCGAACGCGTGTTGCGAGCCGACGGTTTTGGGGGAACAAAGCTGCGACAGCATAGGGTGCTATGCGGTGCTCGGCGAAAACTTCGACCAACTCTCCTGACTTCAAGGCATCAGAAACCGTATAGGCAGGGCAGCGCGCGATCCCAACCCCCGCTGCGGCCAACCGCGCAGTGGCAGCAGGTGCATTTGCACGAAGCCGTCCTCTCACATGGACTGCCTTGTCTTTACCATTGATGTGAAAACGCCAAACCGTCGGCTCTGTCATGTTACCGTCCAAAATGCACTCATGCTCAGTGAGCGCGTCAGGGTGGGCGGGGTGTCCCACCCGCATGAGGTAGGCGGGAGATGCGCAGACAACCAGAGGCATAGGGCCAAGGCGACGAACTTTGAGAGCGCTGTCGCGCAGTGCTCCTACCCGAATTGCAAGATCGAGACCTTCTTCGACCAAAGACACCCGACTATCAGAAAGCCTTAGGTCAACCTCGATCTCTGGATGCTGGGCCGCGAACTTGGCCAATGAAGGCGCAAGTCGCATTGAACCGAACCCTGTTGGGGCCGTGATATGAATGGCCCCGCGCAACGCAGTTTGTTGGTTTGTTACGGCTTCTTCCAGCTCGTCAAACCCATCCAAAAGCGGCTCGCACATTGCAAGATAGGTGACGCCTGCGTCGGTCATGGACACATTGCGCGTCGTGCGGTTCAACAGTTGAACGTCAAGGGACTCTTCCAGATCGGCAACATATTTACTGACCAGCCGGGCTGATCTGCCCATGCGGTGGGCGGCTACTGTGAATGATGCGTTCTTTGCAACCAAAGCAAAGGCCCGCATGCGATCAATTTTGTCCATGATGATTGCGCCCTCTCTGGGCTTAAAGTTCGCCTAATTCTGTCAATTATAACGAATGACTGCAAGTGGTATCCGTATCCCAAGATATTTTACCCAAGCAGGAGCCGTCACATGTCTAGCGCCGTTCGTATTCATCATTTTCCAAAATCCGGTCATGCGCATCGCGCTTTGGTCTTTGCCAAGCTGGCGGGGATCGCCCATGAGGCGGTATTTGTTGACCTTGCCGCTGGCGCTCATAAGTCTGCCGATTTTCTGGCGATGAACCCAAACGGACAGGTGCCTGTGTTGGAAGATGGGGACACAGTTGTTTCAGATTCAAACGCCATTTTGGTGTATCTGGCGCGAAAATACGCCCCTGGATGGATGCCAGACGATGCAGCGAGCATGGCAAACATTCAGCGGTGGTTGACGCTCGCAGCGGGTGAGGTTGCCTTTGGAACCTGCGCTGCGCGGCTGATTACGGTGTTTGGAGCGCCGCTGGATGCGGATTTTGCAAAAGCCACTGCAAACAAGGCGCTGCAGAAATTGGAACAAGGTTTGGAAGGACGCGACTGGCTTGTCGGTGACAAACCCAGCATCGCGGATGTTGCGACCTACTCCTATACAGCCCATGCGCCCGAGGGGAACGTATCGCTTGCGCCTTATCCGAATGTACAAGCTTGGCTTGCGCGTTTTGAGGCTTTGCCAGGATTTGAGCCAATGCCAGCAACCGCCGTCGGCCTCGTAGCAGAAAGATAGGGTATTGAAATGAAATTTGAAAATCCACGTCATCCCGTGCCCCCGTTCACACGGGAAACCGCCATTGAAAAAGTTCGCCTTGCCGAAGATGGCTGGAATGGTCGCAATCCAGCCAAGGTTGCAGGTGCCTATACCCCCGATAGCAAATGGCGCAATCGCGCCGAGTTTCCGCAAGGTCGTGTCCAGATCGAAGAGTTCCTGACCAGAAAATGGGCAAAAGAACTCGACTATCGGCTGATCAAGGAACTTTGGGCCTATGACAGCAATCGTATCGCGGTGCGATATGCCTATGAATACCACGATGACAGCGGCAATTGGTTTCGCGCCTATGGCAACGAAAACTGGGAGTTTGACGAAAACGGGTACATGGAGCGCCGCTTTGCGAGCATCAACGAACACCCGATCCAAGAGACCGACAGAAAGTTCCGTTGGGCGCTCGGACGCCGGCCTGATGATCACCCAAGTCTGAGCGATCTCGGTCTCTAGTTCAATCAGGCGCAATGTCGGAGCAGCTCTTGCGAGGCAACCTTGTCACAAGAGTAGAAGGATCAAGCAATGTCGCAGTCACATAAATCACACCGAGGTGAGCTGGTATTGCAAGAACGACGCAATACACCAAAAGAGCTTATTGACGCCATTCCGGGCTATATCCGCCGTGATATGCCAGTGCAGCACGCGGATTTCTTTGCGGATTTACCTTACCTGCCTCTGGCCACGCTTGATCGGGACGGGCGCCCTTGGGTCAGCCTTTTGGTGACCGCGTCAAGCACTGACCCAAACGTCGGCATCAACGTACGCGGTGGGAATGTTACAGACATCATTGCCGAGACAACGCCAAATGATCCCTTCGCGCGCGCGCTTGGACACAGGCCCGCGTCGGCGGGTGAAAAACGGTTTTTTGCAGGTGTCGGGGTCGATTTCAACAACCGGCGGCGCAATAAAATAGCCGGTACGATCGAAGCGGCCAACGTTGATGAAAAAGGGAAGGTGGAGCTCCGGCTCCGGTCCGACCAGCACCTTGGAAATTGCCCGAAATACATAACCGTGCGCGCGCTAGAGTATATGAAACGCGCGGGTGAATTGGTTCACGATAGTTTTGACACTGCCACGTCCATCCTGCCCGCCGACGCCAAAGCCGTTGTCGGCCGCGCAAGTACGGTGTTTCTGGCGACGAAACACGTGGCTGGAGACACGACTTTGGGCGCGCAGACTGACATGGGGGTGAACCATCGCGGCGGTGCTCCCGGTTTCACGCGCGTCTACGAAGAAAATGATGGCGATCAAATCACGACCTATCTGGTGTTGCCTGACCATTCCGGAAATCGATTTTACCAGTCCCTGGGCAATATTGAGACCGACCCCCAAGTTGGTCTTATGTTCCCAGATTTCACAACGGGCGATGTTCTGTATATCACGGGTGAGGCCAAGAACTTAACCGGCCAAGACGCCGAGGCGCTCATGCCGCGGGTTGAGCTATTGACGCGTATCAAGGTGACTGGTGCGGTCTTTGTAAAACATGGTCTCAATCTGAGGCTAACCTCCGAGGAACAGCTCTCGCCGTATAATCCGCCGGTAAAATACCTGCGGCATGAATTGGATCAGATGGGGCAGACCGCGGTTGACGTTGGCACAACGGCCACGCTTATCTCAACCAAAACGCTATCTGACAGTATCACGACCTTCAACTTTCAACTCTCGTCGCCGACGGATCTGCCATTGCCCGGAGGGTTTGGGATTTTCGATTTCTCACGCATTCTGGATCTTGGGTACAACCATATGTACGAGGCCAATCCGCAACTGGTGAACGAAGACTATGTACGCACTTGGACGCTTTCGAGTGCGAGTGATTTTGATGCACAGTACAGTCTGTTCCGCGCCTCGGATCAAGTGAGCGTGACGGTCAAACGCAAAAAGAGTGGCTTGATCTCCAATCTGTTGCATGACAATGCCGATACATTGATCGCGCAAAACCTGCCGGTTACGTTCAAAGGCACGGGGGCGGGGTTCTCATGTTTTTCGCACTCTGATGAGTCCGCGCAACCACATCTTCCTGCGCAGATGCTTTGGATCGCTGGCGGTGCTGGTATCACGCCCTTCATGGCGATGTGGGACGGTATCCTTAAGATGGCAAAGGCGCACCCAAGCAAGGTGAAAACCGATATCGTTCTTATGTTTGCGGGACGTGATGATGACGTAAATGTCTTGGCGGAATTTGCCGCACAACAAAGCGAACTTGCCCCGAATGTGACACTTCGTATCCATGCATTTCAAAGCAGTCAGAACGCGTCGTCAGTCCCACAATTGACCCAGAAGAACACACCAGCCGTGCCCGTCAAGCAGCGTCGTATGGAGTTCGGTGACATCCAATCGGTGTCAGACCTCATGGCCCGCGAGATCTTCTTGTGCGGACCCGATGCTTTGATGAACTGGAGTGAAACAAGCCTTACGGACCTTGGGATTGCACAGACGCGAATACACCGCGAATCCTTTGTTTTTTGATTGTGGGCATTCGTTTGCCTTGCGTCGGTCCGTAAGGAAGCCCCACGTCCCCTAGGTGTATCTTAAGTCCGCAACAGGCGACACGATAACACGGTGTCACCCGTTGCGGTTGGCACCGTATTTTCCCTATTGACTGCGCATCCTACCTATTGGTAGGTAAGGCTGAGCGGTTGATCTAGCCGGACAAGATAAAAAGGACTTGAGATAATGGAACTGAACGCTGACTTTGCAGTACGAACACTTGTCCAGTCGGAGCAAATCGATTGGGTTTCGTCTCCTGTGCCAGGAGTGGAGCGCCGCATGCTTGACCGTATCGGGGGCGAGGTTGCGCGCGCGACAACCATCGTGCGCTTTGCCGCCGACAGCAAGTTTTCGGAACATACCCATACCGGTGGCGAAGAATACATAGTGCTGGATGGCGTCTTCCAAGATCAATATGGTGATTTTCCCGCAGGCACTTATGTGCGCAATCCGCCAACCACATCTCACGCCCCAAGTTCAGACCTTGGATGCACGGTCTTTGTGAAGCTGTGGCAGTTTGACATGGACGACCGCAGCCAGTTTCGCAAGAACATGGCAGAAGAACTTGGTGCGCCAATAGATGGTGTGGCAACGGCGCAGCTTCATCGCGATGATCGCGAAGTGGTCACCTATCATCATCTCGATGCTGGGGCATCCATGACCAATGGCGATGCTGGTGGGATCGAGATGTTGGTGATCAGCGGTTCAGTCACGGAAAACGGTGCCGAACTTGGCAAAGGCGCTTGGTTGCGTTTGCCTGATGGCGAAAACCTGACCGTGGTCGCAGGCCAAGATGGTGCGAAACTCTGGATTAAAACTGGGCATTTGATCCACGCAAAACCACCGGCCGTGTGAACCCGATGCCAGGAATGAGTGCAAAACCCGCCTCGTCGCGCGCGCGATACCCGAAGGGGTATTACCTATGACGACGCTGATTGTCGGTGGTGGCCTGTCCGGCCTTGCCCTCGCGGATGCCCTGCACGCAAAGGGTAGAGATTTCGTTTTGGTCGAAGCGCGCGCGCGCCTTGGCGGTCGTATAAAAACCGATACCTATGCGGGTGGAGCGTTTGACCTTGGACCGGCTTGGTTTTGGCCCGGGCAGCCACGTATCGCGTGCCTGATTGAACGCTTGAAACTTGCGAAATTCGACCAATTCGCAGACGGCGATTTGATGTATGAAAATGAACGGGGGCACGTACAGCGCGGCCGTGGGTTTTCCTCTATGCAAGGCTCTTGGAGGCTTGCAGGCGGTCTGGGTGCGTTGATCGACGCTCTGGCGGATGGCCTACCACAGGATCGTATCCGCATGGGCACCGAAGTGACCGAACTAAAAAAGACAGAAGCCGGCATCGTGGCCACCTTTCGCACGGGTGAATTTGCGGTGTTCGACCGTGTGGTTTTGTGTTTGCCGCCACGTGTGGCGACCAATATTAAATTCTTGCCCGGCTTGCCCAGTGTCGCCACGAGGGCATTGGAAAAAACCCCCACATGGATGGCCGGTCAAGCGAAGGCGGTTGCCATTTATGATACACCATTTTGGCGTAACGCCGGCTTATCTGGAGATGCACAAAGCCGGTTTGGCCCCATGGTTGAAATACATGATGCCTCACCCGAACATGGCGGGCCATACGCATTGTTCGGGTTTATTGGAGTGCCGCCAAAAGTACGCACAGACGTACAGATGTTGCGCCAGAACATTCAGGTACAACTCGGGCGACTGTTTGGGTCATTGGGGGCAAAGCCGAGACATCTGTTTGTAAAAGACTGGGCCTTTGACCCGTTTACGGCAACCGAGGCGGATTTGGCCCCTTTACATGCCCATCCGTCTTATGGAATGCCGCGCTCGCTTGTCGGGCTTTGGGATGAACAGCTGCTGTTTTGTGGCACCGAAATGGCTCCCCTATTTGGCGGATATATCGAAGGGGCTTTGGAATCGGCCGAAAACGCATTGCGAACGTTGGACATTAAGATGGGTGGTCAAAATTCCGACTGTTGACACAAAATCGCTTTGACAAATTCCGCCGAGCATGCCGCACGAACAATGGGTTTCGATGATTTTGGCTATGCCGATTTTGCTGCGGATGTCGGCATCCGCAAAGCAAGTATTCGCCACCGTTTCCCGTCCAATGCCAGGTAACCGGTGGCTTTGATGCCATTTGCGCGTTAATATAGGTCAGAACACTGCGACAGGTAGCCAAAAATTGTTGGGACTGATTGGTCGGTATCGAGACAGCAAACAGCTTGCCTTCGTACATCGTTTTCTGCCAGTCATCATAGCCTTCCTGCCGAGGTGCTGACTTAGCAGCCAATTCCGCGCGATGATCATGACGTGGCTGAACGATATTGGCAATTACGGGACAATCTTAGAGGTTATCGAGCCTCCCTAGAGGCGGCAGCGACACTTTCGATGCTAGAAGGGGGGGGGCGGATCGCCGCACGCGGCGAAGAAAACCCGTGTTTGTTGGAAGGTGTCGCTAAATCTCTAGGTATACACATTTCGTATAGGGGACTGGGGGCCTAGGCTGGCTTTGATCGGATTGGAAACCGCTGAAGCGCACTATGGGCCAGTTTTTTCGTGGGTTTTGCGTGGCCTGCTGAGTGCCACAGTTCCAAACCAACGGGTTTGCCAGACGATGTCCGCGCCCCGATCACATCTTCACCACGTTCAATGTTGCCAAAATAGTGCACACGCCGGCACCGCACGGGGGCCCATTCTTTGGAGTTTTCGAGGCAG
Source organism: uncultured Paracoccaceae bacterium (assembly GCA_947499725.1). Taxonomy (GTDB): domain Bacteria; phylum Pseudomonadota; class Alphaproteobacteria; order Rhodobacterales; family Rhodobacteraceae; genus Cognatishimia. The sequence continues at coordinate 35,772 of CANMPK010000006.1, forward strand.
CGTTCAACTTGATCGAAAAAACGCGTAAAGCTTGGGAAATAGAGCAGCCCCACAGCGTTGAAATCAGTCCCCACACAGGGGTGTATCAGGACGTTCTTCTCCCATGTTTTGTCTTGGGCGCGGCAGGCACGGGCCGTTTGGCTTGTTTGCGCGGCAAATGCATCCGGCGCAGGATCAAGCACCGGAACCAAGTAGGGCATTGTGCGACAGATGCTCGAATTAAGGCCATCTTTCTCGTGGCACACAAATGTGGAAATCAACCGAAAGCGCGCAACAATGACATTGCCGACCATAAGGACATGGTTGGATTGAAGGCGGCTTCTGCCGGCCGCCCACAGTATGGAATTCACTTCTAAGACATCTCCCAAACCGATGTGATCAGGATTGAGTTGGGCAAACTCGGTCGCACAAAAGGCCGCATAGACTTGCCGCCCAGAGGCATCTTTGAACACAGTTGTGGTTTGACCGAGGGAAGCGGCAATCAATTGCCAATGCACATCGCCAAGATGGCGCAGCCACCATTCTTCCGCCAGTCCACGCAACCCTAGCTGCGCCATGCCTAGAGTATGGGTTGCACGGTGGCTGATGTGTTTTTGCGCGCTTGTGGGCTGTGCAATCATGATGCTTCGCACATCTTGCTTTTTTGTCGTGCTGAAATCACGTCAACCAAGTATCTGGAGTCTTCATTAATCCCCAAAAATCGGCCGGATCCCCATGTGTTCAACCATCCCAGACCGATGAAATAGAACCCGTCTTCTTCACACACGCCGCGCCTGTAAACAGGACGCCCCAGATCGTCGAAGACATCGACGTCGATCCACCCATAGTTCGGGCGAAACCCGATCGCCCAAAGGATTGAAGTGATGCCGAGGGCCTCGCAATCAATGTGAGTGATCTCTTGTTCTGGACGCCAAACCTTTTCAAATTCCGGCTCTACAGGGGCATCGATATTGTTCCTCTCAATGTAGCCGTCAATGGCCGTACAAATGCCAAGATAGCTTTCATCCGCGTCATCCAGGTTCTTTTCCAAGTCTGGCAGAAATTGAATACTTTTGTCGTCCATGCCGCTGACCGAGCCATATAAAGACACTCCATCGCGGGCAAATTTGCGCAGATCAATTTCGTGTCCGCCGTCACGTCCAGTCATATAGTGATTGGTCTTCGATACCGCGTGTTCAGGGTTTGGGTGTTTATCGATTGTGATGTCGTAGTGGCCCAAATCATACATCCAATCGGTCGCGTCTCGTCCTCGGTACATCCGAGGCGAGCGTGGTGCAGGGCCCACAGCGAGATGAACGTCGCGGCCAGCGAGGTGCAAATCCTCCATCAGCTGAACCCCCGATTGCCCCGTGCCAACCACAAGGGTTGCGCCCTCGGGCATTTGGCTTGGGCGGCGGTAGTCTACCGAATGCATTTGCATGATCGAGGGATCGAGGTCGGCCGCATAGGGCGGGACAATCGGGTTGTCATAACCACCGGTGGCAATCACGACTTGGTCGGTCGAATAGTTACCCATGGACGTGTCAACAAGGTATCCGCCTTCGGGCCGTTTTGTGATCCGTGTCACTTCGCAATCTTCAACAATTGGTGGATTGAACGTCTGTGCAAAGGCATCCAGATAATTCGCAATCTCGTCCTTTACCATAAACCCATCAGGGTCATTTCCTGCATAAGGGAAATCAGGTAAACGGCATTGCCAATTGGGCGTGACCAGACAAAAAGTATCCCACCGATTGACCCGCCACGAATGGAATTTCTTCCGACGTTCCAAGATAACATGGTCGATGTTTTCCTGTGTTAGATAGTAACTTACCGACAGGCCGGCCTGACCACCGCCGACAACGACGATAGATTTATATTCGCGATGGTTCATGGATGTATTCCTTAGGTGATCGACAGGCATGTAACGTTGTCGGCTGCAGAAAAAGCGCGCGCGGCGTTTTCGATTTTTTCCAATTGTGCGTCCGCACTCGTGCAGCGATACCCAAACTTGGCCTCTACGCGTGTGCTGGCTTCTTCTAATGCCAAGCGGCTCTGAGATAGAAAGTCACTCAGTGTATATGTGGTCCCCGCAGCTAGGAAATCTCGAATAACGGTCGATGGTGAGTAGCAGTCTTCGGTCTGACCATCAGGCCATTGAATGGTAAAACGTGCTTCAGGCATGGTGGGGTTCTCTTGCTGTTAAATTCAAATAAGGGGTGCGTTCATGATCCCAGAATACGGCGGTTTCTTCGCGTCCTGAGAGCTGCACAGCGCTGCCATCGTTGATGTCTCCGCAGGCTGCGGCGGAAACCCCTCGGGCGACAAATGCTTGGCAAATAGCCTCGACATTCTCTGGTCTTGCGCTGAGCAAAAAGCCGAAACTTGGGAAGCTGCGAAGCCAGCGATCTAGTGCAACCTCCGCTGGGCGCGGCACTGCATCGACTTGAATGTCGATGCCAACACCGGAGGCTTCAGCCAGCATCAGTGCAGTGCCAACGATGCCGCCTTGGCTTATGTCTTTGCCTGAATGTACAAGGTTACTGTTTGCCAGTTTAGGCAAAATATCCATAGTAGTCCGAAGCGTTTGAGGAGCTGCGGTCAGGGCTGCGTTCCAGTTGTCGAAGGGCTCTCGGTAGCTGCCTCGTAAATCTACCGCGCAGATCAGAACGTCACCGGGCTGGGCCGTAAAGCTTGAAATGACATTTGTCGCATGCCCAAGAATGGACACCGAAAGCTGTAATTCATCCGTATGGAGATTGGTGTGTCCGCCCACAATTGGCACGCCATATGCCAGAGATGCGGCTTTCATTCCCGCAAGGACAGGCTGCGCTTTATCGGCGCTTGGGGCCCAAATCGCGTTGGTGACCGCCTTTGGGTGACCGCCCATAGATAGAATATCCGAAATGTTCACCATCACGCCGCACCACCCTGCAAACCACGGATCGGCCTGTACGAAAGCGTTGATGAACCCTTCGCAGGCGAATAAATCGTAACCGTCTTGGGTCGGCAAAACGGCGCAATCATCGCCTGGTTGGCCCGCGCTGTCAGAGGTCAAACCAAGTGTTGCGGTGCTTTGGGCGATGTCGAGCTTGCTGCGGATGGACGGATGGTCACGCAGCGTACGCGCGATCTGGCGAAGGGACTGCTGAGTTCTCATGCGCTGCGCTTTCGGTGCGGGGAAAGGGATTTCCAGCCGACGAATGGGTCCGTGATCGCAGGGTAGGCGTTAAGGTCGGCCTCCATCTCCATGTGGGGGACGCCGTGGACGTTCACCTCTTGCAAGGGGGTCCAGTGGAGGCGTTTAAAGAGGCGCACGTTTTGCATCTGAACCTGCGCAAGAAACCTGTCGCAGCCACGCCCATGTGCGGTGCAAACCGCCAACCGAATGAGTTCGGCGCCAAGGCGCCCCATGCGTCGATGGCTCTCAGTCACCGCCAAACGCGAACCGCGCCACAACCGCGGTGCCTCTTCGTGAATGCGCACGGTGCCGACCACTTGATCCGCCTCAGACGCAAGCGTGCTTATGGCCGCGAGCGGCATGGCAATCGCGTCAATCGCGTCGCGGTCATGGTCTTTGAAAATGCCTTGTTCATCGACAAAGACTTGACGGCGCAGGGCCTCAACGCCGTTAAGTTCCCAAGGTTTGGCCGCCGCGCGGATAATAAAATCGGGTGAGAGAAAAATGCGGGGGTTCTGAAAACTCATGACGCCCTCAATTTTTCGTAGACAGAAAGGGCCGAGCACGCGCCACATTTGGCACAGCCTGCTTTTACGCTTTCCGCGCTCATGCCTGCCCGTAAAATCATGCCCGACAAAGGCTTAAGGATACGTGCCATGAAATCTGCATCGGGCGCGGGGTGGCTTTCCATTGGGGTGCCCGAAACAGGAACGAATGGCACCACAAAGGGGTAAACCCCGATATTGCAAAGCTCTTGCGAGGTCTCAAGGATCGCTTCGGGCGTATCCCCGAGGCCGGCCAAAATATAGGTCGAGACTTGGCCGCGACCGAACACTTGGACCGCGGATTTGAAGCTGTCAAAGTACTTCTCTAAGCTGACTTGCGCCTTGCCGGGCATCACGCGTGCGCGCACTTCTGGGGTCACGGCTTCAAGGTGCATGCCAAGCGCATCGATGCCCGCTTCAAACATGCGCTCGTGCCAGATGTTGTCTTCGGGTGGTTCGCATTGGCCTTGGATTGGCAAATCAACCGCGGCCTTGATCGCAAGGGCGCTGTCGACCATCACCGATGCGCCGCGATCTTTTCCGGCGGGGGTGCCTGTGGTCATAACCATGTGTTTCACGCCATCCAATTCCACAGCGGCCTTGGCAACTTCGGCGAGCTGTTGGGGCGTTTTATGGGCAATCGTGCGACCCGCGGCGAGGGACTGGCCGATAGAGCAGAACTGGCAGGTTTTCTTGCGGCTTTCATACCGAATGCAGGTTTGCAAAACCGTCGTGGCCAGAACGTCCTTTGAGTGCAGCGTCGCGATTTTGCTGTATTCCACCCCATCTGCGGTTTTCAGGTCATAGAATTTGGGGCGGTTCGGGAACCGAATTTTGGCCAACGGCTGGCCTTGTTTGCTGACTTGCGCGAACCCGTCTTCGTCGGGCGCTTGCACCCAGTAGGGGCTGTCAAAGGCCGGAGCGGTGTGGACAGGGACCATGACCGTGGTGTCGCCAATCGTGACGGCCTTGTGATCCGTTGGACCCGCCCCGCCACGACGGCTTTCCATGCCCGCGGTCGGGTCAACCAGCCGCATTCCATGGGTCTGCAATTCATTGATCAATTCAGCTTCTGACATCTTCTGCCTCCACGTCTGGGGTGGTCATTAGGTCTTGGGGATTTTCAATGCGATGCGCGGGCTGGGCGCTTCGTGCATCGTGCACAAGGTGCAACAGCTCGGGGCGGGCATAGTGGCCCACGCTGTCCATCATGCGTTTGCGTTTGGTGACTAACCGCATGTCGAGATCGGCGATCAAAATGCCTTCGCCTTCGGTCAGCGGGGGAACAACGTGGCGCCCTTCTGGGGAAATGATGCAGGTCATGCATCCGCCCTGAAGCCCCTTTTGAAGTTTGGGATCATCCGATATGCTGTCGATCTGTTCTTGTGTCAGCCACCCTGTTGCGTTCACGACAAAGGCGCCCGACTCCAAGGCATGGTGGCGCATTGTCACTTCGATCTGTTCGGCGAAAATTGGCCCCACCAGGCTTCCTGGGAAATGACCGACGTGGATCTCTTCGTGCTGTGCCATCAAGGCGTAGCGCGCGAGCGGGTTGTAGTGTTCCCAACAGGCCAAGGCCCCAATGCGGCCAACCTTGGTGTCCACGACCTTAAGGCCGGCACCGTCGCCTTGGCCCCAGATCATCCGTTCATGATAGGTGGGGGTGATTTTGCGGCGCTTTAAGGCGAGTGTCCCGTCTGCGTCAAAAATCAGCTGGGTGTTGAACAATGAACCGTTGTCGCGTTCGTTGACGCCCAAGACAACGACGACACCGCGTTTGCGCGCGGCAGCCGCCACGGCCTGTGTCGCGGGCGAGGGGACAACCACGGCCTCTTCATAGAGGCGCAGGTGTTCGGGGCCCTGTTGGACAGGGGGCAATACAAACGAAAAATAGGGGTAGTAGGGCACAAAGGTTTCAGGGAACACGATCAATTCGGCCCCTTTATCAGCGGCCTCTGCGATCGCGTTCAAGACGCGCTCAATGGTGCCTTCACGGCTTGCCAGATCGGGGGCAATCTGAACGGCGGCAACTCTGACGGTGTGGTCTAACATAGGCCATCCTTTGTGGGTGATCGGCGGGGAAAACCGCGCCATGATCAGATGAATTCAAATTTGAAGGTCGGAGCCTTGGGGCGACGCCGTTGCCGCCCCAAAGCTTCCGGTGTTAGACAGTCCAGGTGTCCACGATCACCGCATCGTCGCGGATGTGTAGCAACTTGAGATCAAGCACATCTTGCGGTGCGATTGGCACGATGCCAGGAAGCAAGGATGGCTCGCCGTGGCCCATAAGCATTTGCAGGGCAAAACGGCAGGCATAGACTTTGCCGCCCTCTTTCATGAACTTTTTCAAGTTGGCCGAATAGTTCTGCGCGCCCGGAAAGGCTTCGTCGCCCAATGTCGGGAAACCACGTTGAACACCCAAAGACACACCTGGGCCATAAAGCAGCACAGACGTCTCAAAACCTTTGCGCTGTAGGCGGATGGCCTGAAGGATATTCACCAATCCAATAGAGCCCTCAAAGGCAACAGAGTGGAAGGTCACAAGTGCTTTCTGGCCTTCTTCGGCCTGTACGTCTTCGAATACTTTCTCTTCGTAGTCCACAAAGAAATCACCGTCTTTATGGGCTGGTGTTGTTACCTTTGGCATTTCGCTCTCCTGTAGTTTGCGGTTGTCTTGCCTTAGGTGTGTCAGGTCATGCGGTAGGCTTCTATTGGTGCGTACAATTATACATACAATGCAATTGTATTGATTGTACGCTTTTGCTTAACTGCTGTGCGATACCGGATAAAATATGCGAATATTTGGGCTGTATTTGTTTTTTTGGCGCTTTACAGGCTTGCTTCTCGCCCTAATATTGATTGCATATTATGCATACAATGTTGGCACTAAGCGCAAGGATGAACGGAGAGCAATGGAGAATTGGTCGAAAAGAATCGAACAAGCGAGCAAACCGCGGTATTTGGCGATTGCCGATTGTATTGCGCAGGACATGAAGGATCGTGTGTTGTTACCCGGTGATCGGTTGCCGCCGCAGCGGCGGCTTGCCGACATGATTGGCGTTGATTTCACAACCGTTTCACGTGGCTATACCGAAGCGATCAGTCGCGGACTTGTTGAATCACATGTTGGGCGTGGCACCTTTGTGTTGCCCCAGCACAATATCAACGGTGCCAGCGATGAACGCCGCGCGATGGCGAATGATCTCACCATGAATGCGCCGCCCGAACCCACGGATCCTGATCTTATCGAACGCATGCGCTTAGGGCTTTCTGCCGTGTCCGAAGATCTCTTGCATCTGCTGCGCTATCAAGCACCGATGGGCGGCGATGTCGACAAAGAAGCGGCGTCGATCTGGCTGTCTATGCGTGGGTTGGTGCCCAATCTGGATCGCGTGTCGGTCACCCCTGGGGCACATGCCACGATGCTCGCGATCCTCACTGTTTTGGCGCGCCCTGGTGATTGCATTTTGTGCGAAGATATTACCTATGCGGGCTTCAAAAAGATCGCGGCGCAGCTGGGTCTTGAACTGATTGGTTTGCCGATGGACAAGGATGGCATTTTGCCAGACGCCCTCGAAGAGGCCATTCACCGCCATGGTCCAAAAGCGCTTTATCTTAATCCGACCTTGCACAATCCGACCACTATGATTGTGCCTCAACATCGCCGCCTTGAGATTGCCAAGGTGATCAACCGCCACAGTCTTCCGCTGATTGAGGACGATGCCTATGGGTTTGTTCTACCTGATGCGCCGCCTCCGATGGCAACCAGCGCGCCTGAGTTGACGTGGTACATCGGGGGGCTTGCGAAGTGCATTGGCGCGGGGTTGCGTCTTGCCTATACCGTCACTCCCAATGCGAGGGCCAATTTCGCCCTTGAAAATGGTATTCGTGCCGTATCAGGCATGTCTTCGCCGGTGTGTATGGCGCTTGCGACCCGCTGGGTTCTAGATGGCACGGCGGATCAAATTCGACGCTATATTCGCAAAGAAAGCGCCATCCGTCAGGAAATCGCCGCGCAGGAAATCACCGAGGCCGAGTTTTGGTCACACCCGCATGCATTTAATATCTGGCTGCGGCTCCCCGAGAACGTGAGCTGTGCGACGTTGATGTCCCATATGTCCAACCACGAGATCGGCATTGCCCCTGAAAACGCGTTTCGCACCGCGGGGATACATGACCAAAACGTGCGCATTTGTCTTGGCGGGCGTATTCAACGCGAAACTCTGCCAAAGCTTCTGTCCCATCTCAATAATCAAATTTGGCAGCTCAGCCAGTGATGCGGCTTGGAGGGTGTCTTGGCGACGGCTCAATCAATTTAGCTCAAAACATCACTATAGCATCTAGAAGGTGTTGTGACTGATTTTGATCAAATTCGGGCTTGCTTGTCTCCGTGGCTGATGGCAGGAGCGATCCGCTCTAAGAGAGAGTTTGCCGCTTGCGAAAGCCTGAGAAAAGGTTCCTGTGCACTTGCAAGATGGTGGCGCAGGGGTTCCTTCAGCGGTGAAGATAGTTGCGATGATGAGTGCGGACTGTCCGAGATTGTATGCGTTGAAAATATCTTCACCACGGCGTCTTCCTCCGGACAGATGATCGGCTCTCTGATCTTGAGGGGCTGGTGGTCAAGTTTGTATCCGAAATTCCGGCCACCACCTTATTTAGGAACTTCCACACAATGATGTGCCTTTCATTTTAGGCGATATGCGGTTGTTTTGGGCAAATTGATAATTCGAAAGCTGATACTCATTTAAAATTGTTGACTCGATGAATTGGCCTCGTCATGCTGTATGTCAATACATATGTGCTGACATACAGCACAAACAACAAGGAGTGAAATCATGAAAAAGAATACGACACTTGCAATTGCAGTGGGTCTTGCGGGCGCAGCCTTGGCTCCAACTGCATCATTCGCGCAGAGCGCGACGGTTCAGCAGATTATGGATCGCGGGACTATGTTGTGCTCTGGCCACAACGGTAGCTACTTCGGTTTTGTCGAAGTGAACGACAAGAACGAATGGAAGGGTCTTGATATCGACCTTTGCCGTGCAATGACCACCGCGATTCTTGGTGATCCAGACAAGGCGCAAATTGTGCCGCTTAGCTGGGCCCAACGTTTCCCTGCACTTCAGTCCGGCGATGTCGATATCATTATTAAGGCGACAGGTTGGACAATGGGCCGCGATACAGAGCTTGGTCTTCAGTTCAGCTTGCCTTACTTCTTTGGTGGGACACAGTTCATGGTCCACGGTGATCTGGGTATCTCGGACTCGTCCGGCCTCGAAGGCGGTACCGTTTGTGTTGAAGCGGGTACAACGATTGAACGTATTTCCGCAAACTACCTTCAGACCGCTGGCGTTGAGCACACCATGGTGTCCTACGAAAGCGCGGCTGAACTTCGTGCGGCATATCTTGCAAATCGCTGTGATGCCTTTGCGGGTTGGGGCCCAAGTCTGGCGGTTCTACGCGCGACCGAACTCGATAACCCAGACGCACACGTCATTCTGAATGACCAACTCTCGAGCGAGCCAATCGCAGCAGCAATGCGTCAAGGCGATGAAGGTTTCGTTGATATGGCGAACTGGACAATCGCGGCGCTTTTGATTGCCGAAGAAGAAGGCGTCACCTCTGCGAATGTCGAAGAAATGGCCGCAACACCTCCGAACCCTAAGGTGGCACGCCTTCTTGGTGTTGAACCGGGAATGGGCGAGCGTCTTGGCATCCGTGATACTTGGGCGCGTGAAATGATCGCAGCAGTTGGTAACTTCGGTGAAATCTACGATCGAAACCTCGGTTCTGAAAGCCCGTACAATCTTGAGCGTGGCTTGAACAATCTCTGGAGCCACGGCGGCGTTCTTTACGCTCCGATCCTTGACTAAACAGTATATGGACCGCCCAATCGATATTGGGCGGTTCACTTATATTTGGGGGCTAATATGACGACAACAGAAGTGCTTCGAAAGAAGAGTAGACAGCGAAAAATTACGATACAAGTATTGCTTGTTATCATCTCAATCATAGCGATTTGGGGGGCAGTGAGCAGTGCCCAAGTCAACCTTGCTGCGCTAGGAATTACGAACGGTTTTGGGTTTTTAGATCGCAGTACAGGCTGGGACTACAGCTTTTCTCTGGTCGAGCGATCCATCAATGATCCCTATTCAAAGACTTTGGTAATAGGATTTCAAAATACGATTTTCGTCGGTTTTATTTCCATCTTTTTTGCAACGATTTTTGGCTTCATCATCGGAACTGGACGCGATTCATCCCATCCTGGCGTGAAGGCCGCCGCAACAGTTTTTGTTCAAACGTTCCGTAATATTCCTTTGATTTTGCAAGGCGTTTTCCTTTACTCAGTTCTCATACATTTCCCAGGACCGCGCCAATCCATGTCATTCGCTGACAGTGTATTTTTGTCAAATCGTGGGCTTATGTTGCCAGGCTTAAATGTATCGCCTAGCGTCGCGGTCGCTTTGATTTTGGCCATAGCTAGCGTGGCTGTGCTTTTGGTGTGGAGAAAGGTGCCTTTGCTGCGTGGTTTGATAATTTGGATTGCTGCGGCCATCTCGATGTCTGTGATTGTTGCGTTTGTGATGCGTCCCGAGGGTGAGCCGTTGTTGTCAATCCCATCATTGAAAGGGCTTCGATTTAATGGGGGCATAACCGTTTCTATTGAACTCGTAGCGATGATCACAGCGATCACATTGTACGGAAGTGCGTATATCGCAGAAGTTGTGCGCGGTGGCCTCAAACAAGTGCCCAGTGGTTTGATTGAAGCGGGGCAGGCTGTGGGACTAACACAAGGTCAAATTTGGCACCGCATCAAGATGCCCATGTCGCTACGCAGCATCATTCCGCCATTGGGCAATCAGTGGATTTTCATCATGAAAGCCACCACCATCGGTATCGCTATTGGCTTTAGTGATATGTTCTACATTGTATCGAATTCCATTACGCAATCTGGGCAGACGCTTGAACTTATCTTCTTGTTGATGGCGGCGTTTCTTACCGTGAATTTTTCAATCTCAATTTTTACGAATTGGTTGAACAATCGACTAAAGCTAAAGGCACACTAAGATGGCACATACTCAAAAATTATCTCCCAACCGCTTTCACGCCTATATGGCGTCTTTCTCAAAACGCGCTTTCGGGACCCCATCTGCAGCAGTTTTGTCCATCGTCATTTTTGGCGCTCTCGGGTATTGGACTTGGCTTGCGGTTGATTGGGCCATTTTTCGAGCGGTGTGGTCCGCCGAAAATGTTGCCCACTGTACCGAAGAGGCGGGTGCCTGTTGGTCTGTGATTGATGCGCGCCATCGCCTGATCCTCTTCGGTCTTTATCCCTATGAGGAACATTGGCGATCTACATTTGCTTGCCTGTCCATTATTGCGACAGTGATCATTTCTTGTTTTCCGGCCACCTGGACGGCGAAGCGACTCACAAGCCTTTGGGTGGCAGGATTTGCTGCATATTATCTCCTGATGGAAGGGAGCTTGCTGGGCCTTGCGCAGGTTACAACGGATGGGTGGGGCGGGCTTTCCCTCACGTTATTTCTGTTTGCGTCTGTTGTTCTATTGGGCATGCCTATGGGGCTTGGCTTGGCGTTGATGCGCCGCTCTGAGATGCCTGTTGTGCGTAGCTTTGCGGTGATCGTGATCGATACAATTCGTTCATTGCCTCTTTTGACTACACTGTTTACCGCGGCTGTCGTCGTTCCAATCCTTTTGCCAAGCTGGCTTGAAGGTGACAAGATTTGGCGCGTTATCATCGCGTTTTCTTTGTTCTTTGGCTGTTATCAGGCCGAAGTTTTCAGAGGCGGTTTTCAGGCCATTCCGAAAGGGCAATTCGAAGCCGGCAAGGCCCTTGGTATAGGGTATTGGAAGATCATGGCGCGCATCATTTTGCCGCAAGTGTTCCGCCATGCTTTGCCAAGTACCATCAATATGGTTGTTGTGACGTTTAAAGAGACAGCCATCGTGATCATCATCGGCTTCTTTGATGTACTGGCATCGGCCAAGGCTGCTTTCGGGACAGGCGAGTGGGCGCCGCATTACATGGAGGTCTATGTCTTTGTCGGTGCGATATATTGGACATTCATCTTTTCGCTCGGCCAGTATGGCGAGTATTTGAAAGGAAGAATGGCCTTATCGACGCACTAGCGACCTAGGAGGTGCAAAGAAAAGGGGCGAAGAGGTAAAACCCGCTTCGCCCCTTTTCTATTGGATCAAGTGTTGGGTATTACGAATTCAAATATCCAGCAATGAGTGCAACAAAGGCCCCGATGTGCACGACCATCAGCGCTCGGTCCCTCCACATAAATCCAACGACAAACCACAGCACGATACCGATGACAAAGGCCGCAATATTCCACGGCACGATATTCATCCCCGTCAAGGCATATCCAATAAGTTGCACGACCGTCGCAATCCATTTGATCACATCTACGCGTTCCATATCTTTACTCTTTCGTTATTTCGTTAGGGATCACAACGCATCAATTGGCACAGTAAGCGTCATGTTACCGTCTTTATCTTTGGGAACTTCGCCGGCGCGCATATTGACTTGGAGCGACGGAATAATCAGTTTTGGCATGCCAAGGGTCGCGTCGCGGGCTTCGCGCATGGAGACGAACTCTTCACGAGACGCCCCTTCACCAACATGGATATTCGCTTTCTTTTGTGCGCCGATGGTCGTCTCCCAACGGATTGCGCGCCCATTGGGGCCGTAGTCGTGACATACAAACAGTCGCATTTCTTCAGGGAGAGCAAGAACGCGTTCGATTGAATCGAACAACTCACCGGCATCGCCTCCAGGAAAATCCGCCCGCGCGGACCCGCCATCTGGCATGAATAATGTATCACCCGTAAAGACCGCATCCCCTATGACATGCACCATACAGGCCGGCGTATGTCCGGGCGTATGCATGGCAAAACAAGTCATTTTTCCGACATTATAAACCTGATTGTCCGTGAACAGACAGTCGAACTGTGTGCCGTCCCGTTGGAATTCGGTGCCAGCATTAAAGATCTTTCCAAAGGTTTCTTGCACAGTCAGGATATGTTCACCGATCCCGATTTTACCGCCCAGTTTTTTCTGTATATAGGGCGCGCCAGATAGGTGATCTGCGTGAACATGTGTTTCAATAATCCATTCAAGTCTAAGCCCGCGTTCGGTTATGAATGCGATGATCTGATCCGCGGTATCAAAGCTGAGGCGTGCAGCCGCGTAATCAAATTGCATGACAGCATCAATGACCGCGCAAGACGTGCTTGCGGGGTCTTTGATGACATAGCTTATTGTGTTGGACTGCGCATCGAAGAATGCCGTTACGTCTGGCTTTTGATCCAGAGATGCAATTGGATGTTCCATGCCCGTCTTCCTTTTCTAATCGAGAGTTACAGCGCCTTTTGGTGTACTTAGATCAAAGGACAACGCGGCGGGGCCCTCGCTGACATTGGCCAAGTGATCGACCTTGAGTGCTTTCAAAACTTCCAACAGTTCAGACGGGTTTGGGTGGGCCAATTGAACCTTGTCCAAGGTCACGCCCAAATCTTGTTGGCCTGTGCTTGGATGGGGCCCTGGCGACCATTCGATGAACGCAGGCAACAAACCTCCCATCGGCAAGCTTCCGTCTTTTGGTACAGTCAAACGCCATGAGCGATCACCGCGCGTGAACAGTACCACTTCGCCCAGATCCACGGGGCTCGCGGCGATGACCGCATCCAGATCGTCGGTCCCAACGACCCAGCACAATGCACGAGGACGGGTTTTTAGGCGGGCTTGGGTGGCACGGTCATCCAGCGTGAACCAACGTACCCGTCCTGGATCGGCTGGTGCGTCGGGATCGATCGCGATAAGTTCAAAGAAGCTCTCGTTGCCTGATTGCATCACACAATTATGCGTGCTCATCGCGTCGTGTTTGCCGCCGCGTGGAACTTCGACGCCAAGGACGTCCTTCAGGCTTTCGATACCTTGCTCCAAGCTGTCGGCGCCAATCGCAAAGTGGTCAATTTTGTTGTGCATTTGGGCACTCCGTTTTGATGGTAAACTATGAATTCAAAAGAGGTAACGCGGCCTGCAGGTCTGCTTTCAGGCTATCTGTGTCTTCAAGGCCGATGTTAAACCGCACCAAGGCACCGGTCTCAGTCCAAGCTTTCGCGCTGCGCATGGGGTCAACGGGCAATACAAGGCTCTCGTATCCACCCCAGCTCACGCCGATACCAAAATGATGCAGGGCGTCGACAAAATCGCGGATTTGTGCCGCGCTGCAGGGGTGAAAAATCACGGAGAACAGACCTGCGGCGCCGGTGAAGTCACGCTTCCAGAAATCGTGGCCGGGGCAACTCTCAAAGGCTGGGTGCAGAACAGTCTTTACTTGTTTTTGTTGTCCCAGCCATGTCGCGATTTCACGGCCGGCCTTGTCAAAATACTCCATGCGGACCTTAAGCGTTCTAAGCCCGCGCAAGGCGAGGAAAACTTCGTGTGATCCTGGCTTGTCGCCGATTGCAAAAACGGTCTTACGTATCTGATCATGGTACATGGTATTGCTCGCGATCATGCCCATCATGCAATCTGAATGCCCGCTGATGTATTTTGAGCAAGAGGCGACCACGACATCGCAGCCCAGATCAAGGGGTTTGCAAAACAACGGCGTGGCCCAAGTGCTATCGATAATCGAGGGGATAGAGGCATCGCGTGCGGCTTTTGCAATGGCCGGAATGTCAGGTATTTCAAAGGTGCCCGACCCTGGGGCTTCGAGCATAATGGCGCAGGTTGTTTCACGAATTAAATCGTAGATATCTGTGCCGATCATGGGATCGTAGTATTCAATCTCAACGCCCATGCGGCTCAAAACGCCATCACAAAAGGCGCGCGTGTTGCCGTAGACGTGATCGGCGACCAATAGGTGTTTTCCCGGGGCAACGAATGTCATCAACGCCGTAGAGATGGCCGCCACGCCGGATGATGTTAAGGTGACACCGCGTGCGTTTTCGAGATTGGCAAGTAGCGCTTCCAGTTGAAATGAGGCGTCATTTCCATACCGCCCATAGTAAAGGGTACCGGATGCGTAGCGCGCATCGCGTGCGCTCTCAAAACTTGCCATACTGTCAAAGACAATCGTCGAGCCAAGCTCAATAGGCATGTTAACATGACGACCATCGACACGGGGAGGCCTACCGTTTTGCACGAGAGCATCGGCGTTATTTCTTGTATCTGAAGGCATGGAATAATCTCGCTTAATATAGACGTTCTGAGGATGACATCCTAGATCTACTGTGTCAATATGCAGAAAATATGTTCACTATAGCAGCACGTGAGAGTTGAATGCCTAAGATTGAAACAAAGATTACTGCAAGCCACTGGGGCGTTGGTGTCGCTGTGGTTGAAGATGAAAAAATTCAATCGGTCGCTGGGCATTGCGAGGATCCAAATCCGTCGCGGATCAACGATAATATCGCAAGCAGCTTGCATGGCGATGCGCGTATCACGCGTCCAGCCGTGCGCAAATCATGGCTTGAGAACGGTCCCGAAGGGCGCGGTACAAGCGGCGAAACAGCACGCGGTCGCGATGGCTTTGTCGAAGTCAGTTGGGATACGGCTCTCGATTTGATTGCCAAAGAACTTAGACGTATTCGTAAGGCGTATGGGAATGGAGCAATTTTTGCCGGTTCATATGGTTGGTCAAGCGCCGGACGCTTTCATCACGCCCAGAGTCAACTGAAGCGTTTTTTGAACACGCAGGGCGGGTTCGTGCGTTCAGAGGGTAACTATAGCTATAATGCGGCCCTTGTCCTGATGCCGCATATCGTTGGGCCGTACCGACAACATGTTGTGGACGCGACCCGCTGGCCGGTCATTGCCAAACACAGCGATCTTGTTGTGTGTTTTGGTGGCATCGCACAGCGCAATACTCAAGTCAGCGATGGTGGCGTTGCGCGTCATCGGATGAAAGATAACTTGACCCTATGCAAGGACGCGGGCGTTGAGTTTGTCAACATCAGCCCATTGCGCAGCGATATCTTAGAGACACTTGATGCTGTCTGGATGCCACCATTGCCGGGTTCTGACACTGCATTGATGTTGGGGCTCGCGCATACCTTGCTAACCGAAGGTCTGCATGATGTTTCGTTTTTGGATAAATACACCGTCGGCTTTGACCGCGTCGCAGCGTACATTCTGGGCAAAACCGATGGCCAGCCAAAAGACGCCGCTTGGGCTGCGGCACAATCGGGAATCGACGCCGAAGACATTGCGGCCCTCGCTCGAAAAATGGCGTCGTCCCGTACGATGATCAGTATTGCCGCGGGGGTACAGAGGGCAGATTATGGCGAACAACCCCTTTGGATGGGAGTGACTTTGGCAGCGATGCTGGGGCAAATCGGCTTACCTGGTGGCGGATATGTGATTGGGTACGGCGTGAACGCGAACATCGGGAATGTAGAGCGCCCATTTCGGTGGGGCGCCTTTTCACAACTCAAGAACCCGCACGATGACTTTATCCCAGTCGCGATGATTTCCGAGATGTTACTAAGTCCCGGGAAAAGCTATGATTACAACGGGCGTAAACGGAAATTCCCCCATGCGCGTATGGTCTGGTGGGCCGGAGGAAACCCTTTTCATCATCACCAAGACCTGAATAGGTTACACGAGGCGTTCCAGGCCCCCGACACCGTGATTGTGAATGAGCTGAATTGGACCGCAACCGCGCGTCATGCGGATATCGTTTTGCCGATTGCGTCTGCGCAAGAACGTACAGACTTTGGCGCAGGGAAATCAGACAATGCCCTTGTTCCGATGCCAGCACTAATCAAGCCGGTGGGCGAGGCGCGGATGGAATATGACATCTATGCAGACCTCGCAGGGCGTCTTGGAAATGCCGAGGCGTTTACGGAGGGGCGCAGCAGTGAAGACTGGTTGCGGTGCATTTGGCAACAAACGCAATCTACGGCTTCGAAGGCCGGTATTGATCTGCCGAACTGGGATGAATTTATCTCTGGGGACGTTGTGCATGTGCCAGATCCAGCGCCTGAGCAAGTATTTCTGGACAAATTTCGTGCCGATCCGGTGGCAAATCCCTTGTCGACCCCAAGCGGTCGCATCGAGCTATTCTCGCAAACCATTGCGTCGTTTGGTCGCCCTGACTGCCCAGGCCATGCGGCGTGGTTCGCGCCACGGGATGTGGCAGCCGGAGCGGAACAAAAATACCCACTGTATATGTTGTCGGGGCAACCAAAAACGCGGTTGCACAGCCAGCTTGATAATGGCGACTATAGTAAAAGCCATAAGATCAAGGATCGCGAGCCGGTGCTGCTTCATCCAAGAGATGCGGCTGAGCGTGGGATTGAGCATGGAGATATCGTTGAGCTCTACAATGATCGCGGGCGTTGTCTTGCTGGTGCAAAAATAACCGATGAAGTCCGCGAGGGCTGTGTCTTTTTGTGGACGGGAGCTTGGTATGATCCCGATTTCAATGCGCCGCAAAACCGTGATCGACATGGAAATCCGAATGTTTTAACCCATGATCTTCGCACATCGTCCCTTAGTCAAAGCACGGCGGCACATTCAACCTTGTTGAATGTACGTAAGTTTGAAGGTGTATTGCCAAAAATCACGGCTCATTCAGCTCCTGACTTCCTGTTTCGGAATGAACCTGATACTTGATACGTATCGGAGGATGAACCAATGACAGATACGCCGCCTAAGACGCCCAAAGTTGACTCTACCCTCTCCAAGGGATTGAGCATTCTTGAAAACTTGGCACATGCCCCATCAGGCAAGGGCGTTACCGAGTTATCGGTGGAGTTGGGTCTTACGAAATCTAACACATTTCGCCTTTTGCAGAGTCTCACAACACTTGGATATGTCAAACACTTGGAAAGCAAAGCTTATGCCGCGACGTTGAAGACGTGGCAAATTGGACGAGCTTCGGTTGATAATTTGAACCTGCGCGAACTGGCCGCGCCTGAGATGTCATTCCTGTCCAAGGAAACCGGCGAGACGATTTATCTGGCCGTTCCTGAACATCTTGGGATCGTCTATATAGATAAGATTGAGAGCCAAAAACCCATCCGGTCTTGGAGCCCGATTGGCGGCGAAGCGCCGATTCATTGCGTGGGTACCGGGAAGGCCATCTTGGCGGCGAATTATGGTAGCATGCGCGAACGCATTAAGGGGCAACTGACCCGACATACGGAAAAGACAATATCCTCTATTGCGGCCCTTGATGATGATATGAATGCGACGCTTGCCCGAGGATATGCCGTAGACCAAGGCGAATTTCGCGAGCGCATTTGGAGTCTTGGGGCAGCGATTACGCTTCCCAGTGGAGAAAGCATAGCGTCGTTGGGGATTTCGTTGCCAGATGTGAGTATGCCCGAAAACGGGTTAGATAGATATGGATCTTTGGTTGCCAATTGCGCCGAAAGCGTATCTGCGAAACTGGCGCGCCGCTAAATTTCACTTGATCTAACTGTTTCGCGCCTTCTTTGTAGAGTGCGCGAAACAGAGTTTTTTAGCCCTTCTTTTCAGGAAATTCGACTGAACCGCCTTGTTTTTCCCAAGTGGAGAAACCTTCTTTGAGGTGAGCCGCTTCAAACCCCATGTCTTGGAGCGTGGCAACTGTTAGCGACGAGCGCCAACCTGAGGCGCAATGGAAGACAAACTTCTTATCTTCTCCAAAGATGTCCTTGAAATATGGGCTGTCTGGATCGACCCAGAATTCGATCATGCCACGCGGCGCGTGAAAGCTGCCAGGAATAAAACCTGTGCGCTGGCGTTCACGTGGGTCGCGAATGTCAACCACGACAACATTTGGATTTTCGAGCATCGCGATGAGGTCGGCGGTTTCGACTTCCTCAATGCGCGCTCTTGCGGCTTTCACCATGTCAGATGATGACAATTTGAGCTTTTTCATAAAGACCTCCGTGCTGATATATAGAACTTGTATATCATATATTGACACAGAGGAGAAGCTGTTGCAACCTTTCTTCAATCGCAGCCATTCCGTTTGAGGTAGGGAATCTATATGAGTGCACAAAATGCAATTTCGCTTTGGAACGCCACGGCGATTGAAGAAGATTTTCATGCGCCGCTCGATACGCAAGGTATCTTGGATGTCGTGATTATCGGCGGTGGGTTCACCGGGTTATCATCAGCGCTTCATTGCGCCGAGCAGGGACTGTCGGCGCATGTGCTTGAGGCGAATCAAATCGGTTTCGGTGGGTCAGGACGCAACTGTGGGCTGGTAAATGCCGCGCTTTGGTTGCCACCCCAAAAAGTGCGTGAGAAATTGGGACCGGTATATGGTCCGCGTTTCATCGATATGTTCGGTCAAGGCCCAGGGTATGTGTTTTCTCTAATTGAAAAGCACCAAATCCGCTGTGAAGTGACCAAAACTGGGACAATTCATGGTGCGCATGCCCCTTCAGGTTTTCGCGACCTACAGGACCGCCACAAAGAGTGGCAGCGCCTGGGTCAGCCAGTGGATCTGCTATCGCGTGAGGAGGTATCCGAGAAATTGGGCACGACTGTGTTCCATGGTGGCCTTTTGGATCACCGCGCCGGCACGATAAACCCAATGGGCTATGTGCGAGGACTTGCACGTGCGGCGCTCGGAGCCGGTGCGAAAATAAGCACCAAGGTCCGCGCGACCAAATTATCCAAAGAAGGTGATCTGTGGATCGTTGAAACGGATAAGGGCACAGTGAAAGCTAAGGCGGTTGTTCTGGGAACCAACGCTTACACGGATGACCTATGGCCAGGCTTGAAGCAGAACTTTACGTTGATCAATTACTTTCAACTCGCCACCAAGCCGCTGGGGCCAGAGGCCGCGCATATTATGCCCGAAAAACAGGGTTTGTGGGATACCGGTCAGATCATGTTTAATGTGCGCCGCGATGCATACGATCGCCTGCTGATTGGATCTATGGGTAAGGTCATGGGTGATATTAATGGCGGCGTTTCACAGCGTTGGGCGCGCAAACAAATCGCGCGTTTGTTCCCAACACTTGGCCCCGTCGAGTTCGAAGAGGCGTGGACAGGGCAAATTGCAATGACACCAGATCATCTGCCCCGCATTCATGAGCTTGATAAAAATCTATTCACGCCAATTGGTTACAATGGTCGTGGTATCACAACCGGTACGATGTTTGGGCGCACGATGTCGCAATTATTGACCGGCATGGATCGTGCAGATCTGCCGCTACCTATGACGGACCCATCGACAGTGAAATCTGCTCCTGTCTTTTCGCGCTTGTACCAAACGGCGTTCACAGCAAAACAAATCTTGAAAGCAATTTGACTATGACACTGGCTTCTACACGCGTCGGCGTGGATATCGGCGGCACCTTTACGGATGTTGCATTGCAACATGCGGGCGGGCTTTCGACGTGCAAAGTTCTGACCAACTACACTCAACCTGAACAGGCGATTTTGGATGGAATTGCCTTGGCTTCCAAACAGGCTGGGATCGAATTGTCTGATATTGATCAAGTGATCCACGGCACCACTTTGGTGACGAACTCTTTGATTGAGCGTCGCGGAGCAAAGCTGGCGTTTATCACGACCGAAGGTTTTCGCGACGTCATCGAAATGCGTTCTGAAAATCGGTTTGAGCAGTATGACCTGAACCTTAACCTGCCAAAGCCGATGGTGCCTCGTCAGGATCGTTTCACATTGAATGAACGGATCGGCGCAAGTGGCGAGGTCCTGTTGCCGCTTGAGCAAGACGACGTGGACGCAATGGTACAAACCATTCTGGCCGGCGACTTTGAAGCCGTCGCGATTGGGTTGATGCACTCCTATGCCAATGATGCGCACGAACGTCAGATGGCGGATGCATTGCGTACTGCGGCCCCTGATTTGTCGATTTCGATCTCATCTGTGATTTCGCCACAAATGCGCGAACTGCCACGGTTTAATACAGTGATCGCAAACGCATATGTACAACCACAGGTCGCGGATTATCTTGGACGTTTGGTCGCCCGCCTTCGTGGCGCCGGCGTCGCGGCCCCAGTCTTTATGTTACATTCTGGGGGTGGTTTGATTTCGGTAGAAACAGCCGCAGAACAGCCTGTCCGTCTGCTTGAATCTGGTCCCGCAGGGGGCGCAATTTTTGCCGCCGATTTTGCGCGGGCGCATGATCTCGACAAAGTCTTGAGCTTTGATATGGGGGGCACCACTGCCAAGATTTGCTTGATCGAAGATGGTGCGCCCAAGACGGCGAATACCTTCGAAGTCGCGCGTACATATCGTTTCAAAAAAGGCTCGGGCATGACCGTGTCCACACCCGTTGTTGAAATGGTCGAGATCGGCGCGGGAGGCGGTTCAATTGCGTCCATCGACAGCATGAACCGAATCCAAGTTGGACCTCGATCCGCGGCCTCAGAGCCAGGCCCGGCGTGCTATGGCCGAGGCGGAGAAGAGCCAACTGTGACGGATGCGAACCTGCTTTTGGGTCGCCTTGATCCAAACAATTTCGCGGGAGGTGCGATCCAACTGCACCCTGACGCATCGGACACTGCCGTGGCTGCGAAACTTGGCGAAACTTTGAGTATTACAAGCAGCGACGCCGCCTTTGGTGTTACTGAAATGGTTGACGAAAACATGGCCAACGCGGCGCGTGTTCACACGGTTGAAAATGGCCGTGATATTGAACATTTTACCATGATCGGTTTCGGAGGTGGGGCACCGCTTCATGCCTGTCGTCTCTGTGAAAAACTCGGCATACGTGATTTGATCATTCCGCCAGGTGCGGGTGTTGGTTCTGCGATTGGCTTCCTGAAGGCCCCCTTCAGTTATGAAGCTACGCGCGGATTGTTTCAGCAACTCGCTGATTTCAATGGCGCTGCAGTGAACTCAGCTTTGGCTGAGCTGGAGCAAGAGGCCCGCGCTTTTGTTGAAGCAGGGGCCAAGGACGCGGATACCTCATCTAAACTGACTGCGTTTATGCGATATGCGGGGCAGGGTTGGGAAATCCCAGTGTCCCTACCGTACAAACCGTTTGCGGACTCGGATAAATCAGAGATCCAAGATGCGTTTGAAGCCGCATATGAAATGTTGTTTGGCCGGACCATCGATGGGCTTGCGATTGAAATCACCAACTGGTCGCTTGTGGTTGCATCCGTGCTGCCTGATGTTGCAAAGGCCGCGCATTTCGCATCGGGAGATGCAGCAACAGAGCGACGGACACGTCAATTCTATGACGCTGCACTGCGAAGCACCGTGGATGCGCGCGAAGTAGAGCGTAGCGAAATGAGCGCTGGGAAATCTGTCGAAGGCCCCGCCGTGATTATCGAAAATGAGACCACCACAATTGTCACATCCGCCTATACGGCGATTGGCCAAGGCGACGGCAGCTTGCTGCTGCGCCGCAAGGGAGACGCACTATGAGCCCGACAGCAATCGATTATCAAATCATGTGGAACCGCTTGATTGCGGTTGTCGAAGAACAAGCCACGACATTGATCCGAACCGCTTTTTCAACCTCAGTGCGCGAAGCGGGCGATTTGTCGGCAGGGCTTTTTGATCGCCAAGGCCGAATGATGGCGCAGGCGGTCACCGGCACGCCAGGTCACGTGAACGCAATGGCCGAGAGCGTGACGCATTTTGTACGTGAGCTGGGACTGGATAACGTATTTGAAAACGACGTTTTCATCACCAACGACCCATGGCTTGGCACGGGGCACCTTCACGACATTACGGTTGTGTCGCCAACGTTTCGCAACGGCCAACACATCGGTTTCTTTGCCTGTACTGCGCATGTTGTGGATATTGGTGGTCGGGGTTTTGGGCCTGACGCGAACGAAGTGTATGAAGAGGGTCTCTTGATCCCGATCATGAAGTTCGCCGAACGGGGAAACGTGTCCAAGGATCTTATCCGTATGGTGCGCTCTAACGTGCGTGAACCGGATCAAGTGGTCGGCGATCTTTATTCTCTAGCGGCCTGTAACGAGGCAGGGGATCGCCGCTTACAGACCATGATGGGCGAATTTGGCATCTCTGATCTGGAGGGTCTGTCGGATTTCGTGATTGAGACATCGCGCAAAGCCACCCGTGAGGCCATCGCCAAAGTTCCCGATGGCACGTTTCGTCATTCTATGCAGGTGGATGGGTATGATGCACCGGTCAATATGGTTGTGCGTTTGGATGTCGCTGGGGATAAAATCAAAGCCGATTTTGATGGTACCTCAGGCATGAGCCGCTTTGGCGTAAACGTTCCCGAGGTCTACACACGTGCCTATGCGTGCTATGGCTTGAAATGCGCGATTGCGGCAGAGGTGCCGAATAACACGGGTTCACTTGAACCCTTTGAAATTACCGCTCCTGAGGGATGCATCTTGGCCGCGCGTCGACCTGCTCCGGTTTCGGTGCGCCATGTCTTGGGACATTTGGTGCCTGATGTGGTGCTGGGCGCTTTGCACCAAGCGATGCCCGACACAGTTCCCGCCGAGGGGGCAAGCGCACTTTGGAATATCCAAATTTCGGCACGCGCCAGTGACCCCGCAAGCGGTTTGCCGAATGCCGAGGTCCTGATGTTCAACTCTGGCGGGACAGGGGCCCGCCCAACATTGGACGGATTGTCTGCGACGGCCTTCCCATCTGGTGTGTCGACGATGAGCGTCGAAGCGACCGAGCACGTTGGCCCGATCACAGTGTGGCGAAAAGATCTTCGTGAGGGATCAGGCGGGGCGGGGGCCTTTCGGGGCGGCCTTGGTCAGAACATCGAAATCGAACCCCGCGAAGGCTATGACTTTTACTTTAACGCCATGTTCGATCGGGTGGAAAATCCCGCGCGCGGTCGCGAAGGTGGCCATGCGGGTGCCAAGGGACAGGTCGAACTTTCAGATGGCACCAAGATGAGAAGCAAGGGGCGCCAGTTGGTCAAAAATGGCCAACGTCTCAAACTCAGCCTCCCAGGAGGGGGCGGATATGGCGCGCCAAGCGCGCGCGACAAAACGGAAGTGGCCCAAGATCTGGCCGCTGGATTCATCACAGAAGAGCAAGCGACCGGCGTTTACGGTCTGAAAAAGTAGGACATGACATGAGCAAACAACCAATCGCATTGGTCACGGGCGCCGCCCAAGGGATCGGCTATGCCTGTGCAGAAGCCATCGCAGAAGATGGTGCAAAGGTGATTTTGGCAGATATCAACGCCGAAGGTGTCGCGGCAGCGGCCGAAAAACTTGGTGGTGGTGCCGTTGGCATGGCCTGTGACATGGGGGATCCTGCGCAGATCGAAGCCATGTTCGACGCAATCGAAGCAGAGCATGGCCCTGTTGAAATTCTTGTGAACAACGCGGGCATCGCGATGCCGGGAGATTTTCTTGAAACGTCGCTCGAGAGCTTTCAAAAGGTGATCGACGTTAATCTCACTGGGACGTTCCTTGCACTTCAACGTGCTGCAAAAACCATGGCCGCCAATAACATTGAGGGCGCGATTGTGAATATGTCGTCCATCAATGCGGTCGTCGCAATCCCGTCAATCCCTGCGTATTGTGCCTCAAAGGGCGGTGTGATGCAGTTGACCAAGGCGACGGCGCTGGCATTGGCTCCGCACAATATTCGGGTGAATGCTGTTGGACCTGGTTCGATCGATACCGAAATGATGGCCGGCGTGAATGCAAACCCAGAAGCCATGAAAATGGTTATGTCGCGTACGCCTCTGAAACGTGTCGGCGAGCCACGTGATATTGGCGATGCCGTCGCATTTCTCGCGAGCAAAAAAGCCAAATATATCACTGGCGAAACCATCTATGTGGATGGTGGGCGCATTGGTATGAACTACACGTGCTGAGGTAAATGATGTCGAAATACCCACAAACCTATGCCGATTGGCAGGCGGATCCCGCGGCCTTTTGGGCCAATGCCGCTAAAGCAATTGATTGGTTCACCCCGCCGACGTCCACGTTCAATTCCGACAAAGGCGCCTATGGGCGTTGGTTTGATGGGGCGACATGCAATACCTGTTACAACTGCGTTGATCGCCATGTCGAAGCCGGCCACGGCGACCGCGCGGCTGTTATTTATGATAGCCCTGTTACGGGAACCGCGAAAACCTATTCCTATGCCCAAACCAAGGACGAGGTCAGCGCGTTGGCGTCTGTTCTGCGTGGGCTAGGCGTCACCAAAGGTGATCGTGTTATTATATACATGCCAATGGTGCCTGAGGCGATCTTTGCGATGCTGGCCTGTGCGCGCCTTGGTGCGATCCATTCGGTTGTATTCGGTGGTTTTGCTGCGCGCGAATTGGCAACCCGAATTGACGATGCTGCTCCAAAAGCGATCATTTCGGCGTCCTGTGGGATCGAGCCAAATCGGGTGATCGCCTATAAGCCGTTATTGGATGAAGCGATTGAAATCGCATCGGCCAAGCCTGATCACTGTGTGATCTTGCAACGCGATACCCAGACATGTGAGCTGATCGAAGGGCGCGATGTTGATTACGCGCAATCGGTTCAATCTGCCATTGCGGCTGGCGAGGGTACAGAATGTGTGCCGGTCGAGACGACTGATCCGCTTTATATCCTTTATACATCGGGCACGACGGGCCAGCCCAAAGGCGTTGTTCGCGACAATGGCGGGCATATGGTCGCGCTGCGTTGGTCGATGGAGTATCACTATGATATCAAACCGGGAGAAACCTTCTGGGCCGCCTCTGATGTGGGTTGGGTCGTTGGCCATTCCTATATCTGCTACGGACCATTGCTGAATGGCAGTGCAACGGTTGTCTTTGAGGGCAAACCCGTTGGCACACCGGATGCTGGGGCGTTCTGGCGCGTGATCCAAGACCACAAAGTCGCGGCGATGTTCACCGCACCGACCGCGCTTCGCGCGATCAAAAAGGTTGATCCCTCGGGGCTGCTTATTCAGGATTACGATCTAAGCAACTTCAGGACCTTGTTCTTGGCGGGTGAACGATCTGATCCGGCGACGATTGAATGGGCGCAGGAGAAACTCGACCGTCTTGTTATCGACCATTGGTGGCAAACCGAAACCGGATGGGCCATGTCTGGCAACCCTGTGGGGCTGGGGGCATTTCCGATCAAGCTTGGTTCACCTGGGAAACCAATGCCTGGTTACGATATCCGTGTGCTGGATGACGAGGGTAACCCTGTAGAAGCTGGTACGTTGGGGAATATCGTCTGCAAGCTACCGTTGCCCCCTTCGGGATTTCCTACATTGTGGAATGCTGAAGAGCGTTTCCGATCCTCCTATATGGAGGAGTTCCCTGGGTATTATGCGACATCTGACGCTGGTATGATCGACGAAGACGGATATGTTTTTATCATGGCGCGCACAGATGACATCATCAATGTCGCAGGGCACCGGTTGTCCACCGGCGCGATGGAGGAAGTTATCTCGGGGCATGAAGACATCGCCGAATGCGCAGTGGTGGGTGCAGCCGATGCGCTTAAGGGACAGATGCCGCTCGGATTTTTTGTTGTGAACGATGGTGTGGATCGCGACCCTGCTGACTTGGAAAAAGAACTGGTTCAGTTGGTCCGTGCCAAGATTGGCGCAGTTGCGGCGTTTAAATTGGCTGTGCCGGTAAAACGTTTGCCCAAAACGCGATCAGGCAAAGTGTTGCGTGGGACGATGCAAAAAATCGCAAACGGCGAGACTTACAAGATACCCGCAGCGATTGATGACACAATGATTTTAACCGAAATCCACGAGGCGCTTGGCGCACGAAACTTGATTGGAAAACCCAATGATTGAACGCATTCACACATCTGAACGCATGAGCAAAATCGTCAAACACAACGGTGTCGCCTACCTTTGTGGTCAAGTCGGCGCGGGTGACAGCGTCGCCGAGCAAACCGCTGACTGTCTGGCGCGTGTAGATGCGCTTCTTGCGGAGGCAGGCTCAGACCGCGAACACATTCTTCAGGCTGTAATTTGGGTGTCTGACATGGCTCATTTCGCTGAAATGAACGCGGTGTGGGATGCTTGGGTGCCTGCCGGCCATGCGCCTGCCCGCGCCTGCGGCGAAGCCAAGCTTGCCCGCGATGTGTTGAAGGTAGAAATCATCGTTACCGCCGCCGTTAAATCGTAAACAAAAGGATCGCCTATGACTTATGCAGTAGAAATGAAAGATGTGAACAAGTTTTACGGAACGTTTCATGCCTTGAAGGGCATTAATCTTTCGGTGAAAAAGGGTGAGAAAATCGTGGTTTGCGGGCCGTCTGGTTCAGGTAAGTCAACGATGATCCGCACGATCAACCAGCTCGAAGAGCATCAATCCGGCGAGATATTGATCAACGGTGACCCGATCAACGCCGATGCGCCAGATATCGAAGAAATGCGTCGTGAGGTGGGGATGTGTTTCCAGCATTTTAATCTCTTCCCGCATCTGTCCATTTTGGAAAACTGCACGCTTGCACCGATGCTTGCGCGTAAAGAAACCCAAGCAGATGCAGAGGCGACCGCGATGGCATTCTTGGAAAAAGTTCAAATCGCCAACCAAGCCGACAAATTTCCAGGTCAACTGTCTGGCGGTCAACAACAGCGTGTTGCGATCGCGCGGGCACTTTGCATGAAGCCGGAAATTTTGCTCTTTGATGAACCGACTTCGGCGCTTGATCCCGAGATGATTGGTGAGGTTTTGGATGTCATGGAAACATTGGCCCAAGAAGGCATGACGATGGTCTGCGTGACGCATGAAATGGGTTTTGCGCGCAAGGTTGCTGACCGTGTTATCTTTATGGATGCCGGGGAAATCATCGAAGAAAGCGATCCGGAAACTTTCTTCACCTCGCCAGCCAATGAGCGGACACGGAACTTCTTAGATCAAGTTCTCACTCACTAATAAACTAGCGGCGCTTCAGCTACACGCAAACTCGAGGGCTCGTGATGATACACAACTACGTTCCGATATTGTCGTGGGGCCGGCGTTATTCGAAAAAGATAATGCTGGAGGATCTGCTTGCTGCTGTGATCGTCACGGTCATGCTTATCCCGCAATCTTTGGCCTATGCATTGCTTGCTGGCCTGCCTCCCGAGGCAGGCCTATATGCGTCCATAGCGCCGATCATCCTCTATGCGATCTTTGGGACAAGCAGCGCACTTGCTGTTGGTCCTGTTGCTGTTGTTTCCCTGATGACCGCCGCAACGCTCAGCCAGATCGCTGAACAAGGTACAATGGGATACGCGATTGCTGCGCTTTCTCTGGCGGGATTGTCTGGGCTTATCTTGCTTGTGATGGGCATGCTTCGCCTTGGATTTATCGCGAATTTTCTTTCTCATCCTGTGATGTCTGGGTTTGTCTCGGCATCAGGGATTATTATCGCCGCAAGCCAAATTCAACATATCCTCGGCATCGACGCATCTGGCCAAAGCTTGTGGCAGTTGATGCAGTCATTGAGTAAAAACATTTCGCAAACAAACATCTATACAGCCGTGATTGGCGTTTGTGCTACTGCATTTTTGTTCTGGATGCGGCTTGGGTTGAAGCCACTTTTGAGCAGGCTAGGGGTAGGGGCACCCTTGGCTGGGGCCGTCGTCAAGATTGGACCTATTTTCGTTGTCGTTCTCACAACCCTCGCTGTATGGCTCGCGGGACTGATGAACAAAGGTGTCCGAATTGTCGGGGAGGTACCTCAGAGTTTGCCTCCATTGACGTTCCCGTCTTTGTCCACAGAGTTATTAGATGCATTGGTGATGCCAGCGATCTTAATCTCGATCATTGGTTTCGTGGAATCTATTGCTGTGGCTCAAACTCTAGCGGCTAAAAAACGCGAGCGAATTGACCCAGACCAGGAGTTGATTGGATTGGGCGCTGCGAATATCGGTGCATCTCTCACGGGCGGCTTCCCGGTGACCGGCGGTTTCTCTCGGTCGGTGGTGAATTTTGATGCGGGGGCTGCAACACCTGCGGCGGGGGCCTTTACGGCGATCGGGTTGGCCTGTGCCGCGCTTTTCTTGACCCCACTGATCTATTTCCTACCTAAGGCAACACTGGCGGCCACGATCATTGTCGCGGTGGCCAATTTGGTTGATTTCAGTGTTCTACGCCGGAGCTGGTCGTATTCAAAACCGGACTTTGCGGCCGTGTTCGTGACACTCATTCTGACCTTGGGGTTCGGCGTTGAGGCCGGTGTCTCAGTCGGAGTAGGGGTGTCAATTTTGCTCCACCTATACCGGACATCAAAGCCCCATATTGCCGAAGTTGGTCTTATTGAAGGAACGGAACATTTTCGTAATGTGCTGCGACATGACGTTCAGACGGATCCGAGCGTGATCAGCCTGCGTGTCGATGAAAGCCTTTATTTCGCCAATGCGCACTACCTAGAAGAGGCGATCTACAATAGGGTTATGGGGGATACAGCGGTACGTCATGTGATCTTGCAATGCTCAGCGGTGAACGACATTGATCTCAGCGCGCTTGAGGCACTGGAGACGATTAACAAGGTACTAAATGAGATGGATGTGAAACTTCATCTTTCAGAAGTGAAAGGGCCAGTTATGGATCATCTTGGATCGGAGCAATTCTTAAGCGACCTCACAGGTTTTGTTTTTCTCTCTCAATTTGAAGCCGTAAAAGCGGTAGGTCGACATTCAAAAAATGAAACTTTACTCACTCGTTAAGTCGCTTAGAGGCGCGGGACGACAACCGCTCTCCATTAAATGTGTTCGCCCTTCTAAAGCGTGCATTTCAATCGAGGAAATTTACGGCGGTTGCGCCCTCCCGCAACCAATAAAACCCGCCAAAAATGGCGGGTCTTTTTGATTCTAAGGGACCGAAATCTAGCGCCTCTAGTAAACCATACGGCGATACATCTCGGCTTTACTTGACCCCTAAATGAAATCGACTTTAGAGTGCATGATGGTTAATCACATGCCGACCACATCACCCGTGCTGGAGCAGAAGATCGCTACGTGTCGCCCCCAAAAAGGCGGCTCTTGATGCAAAGTAGCCGTGCGATCCTCCTGAACAAACAAGATAATATTGCAGTGGCTTGCTGTAATATTTCTAAAGGTATCAAGGCTTTAGGTGTGGTTTTGCGTGAGGCCATACCAAATGGTCATAAGTTCGCGATTGCCGATATCTCATTCGGTTCGCCGATTGTGAAATATGGCCAATACATGGGAGTCGCTACAGTCGACATCCGAAAGGGCGACCATGTGCACAGCCACAACGTTGCCATGCCGCAAGACAATCACCTCTCTCAAGCCCCTAACAAAACGACTTCTTTACCCATTCCAGAAAACCGTTTCTTTCAAGGTTACGCACGCACGACTGGCAAGGTCGGCACCCGCAACTACATTGGCATTCTCGCGTCGGTGAATTGTTCTGCGACGGTCTGCGGCGCGATTGCTGAGGCCGC
This sequence comes from uncultured Paracoccaceae bacterium, assembly GCA_947499725.1. GTDB lineage: Bacteria > Pseudomonadota > Alphaproteobacteria > Rhodobacterales > Rhodobacteraceae > Cognatishimia. Next base: position 65,796 of record CANMPK010000006.1, read on the forward strand.
AAACCGTGTCCTGAAGCCTTTATTTCCAAACATCGATGGGTTCACCGCAATCGTGCATGACCAAGGGTGTGGCATGGCCAATCAAGGGGAAGGTTTTGAGACCTTAGTACGCACCTTAAAAGGCTACCGAGATCACCCGAACTTTGGTGGGGTTCTGATCGTTGGACTGGGTTGTGAAGTGAACCAGCTAACTCTCTATCAACGTAGCGATTGGACGAAAGAACGGTTCGCCACGTTCAATATCCAAGAGGTCGGTGGCTCGCGTTCTGCTGTTCAGAGGGCGGTTGAAATACTGAAGCCAATCGCCGAAGCCGCATCCAAAGATCAACGCAGCTCACAGCCGGTCAGCAACCTCGTTTTGGGCATGCAATGTGGTGGGTCCGATGGGTTTTCTGGAATAACGGCCAATCCGGCCTTAGGTGTGGCCTCTGATCTCTTGGTGGCCGCTGGCGGTACATCGTTGCTTTCAGAGACGCCCGAGATCTATGGCGCCGAGCATTTGCTCATAGCACGGTCTGAAACGCCCGCGGCTGACAAGATACGAGGGATGATTGATTGGTGGCGCAGCTACGTCGCCCGCAATGATGCCTCGCTTGATAACAACCCTTCGCCAGGGAACAAATTAGGCGGTCTGACCACCATTCTTGAAAAGTCTCTCGGTGCAGTGGCCAAGGCCGGAATGGCACCTGTCAGCGATGCAATCGCCTATGCAGAGCCTGTGGCAACCAAAGGGCTCGTCTTTATGGATAGCCCGGGATACGATCCCGTTGCCGCAACGGGGCAGGTCGCCAGCGGCGCAAACCTGATTGCCTTTACAACGGGGCGCGGGTCTTGCTTTGGCGCGAAGCCGACGCCTTCAATCAAGCTGTCCTCTAACAGCCAGCTCTTTCAGAACATGCCTGAAGACATAGATCTGAACTGCGGTGTTATCTTAGATGAGGGTATCAGCCTGCAACAGATGGGCGCGCAGATCTATGAGACATTGCTCGACGTGGCCTCTGGTGAAACAACCAAATCCGAAGCCTTTGGCTATGGCGATAATGAATTTGTACCATGGAAAATTGGCGCTGTTTTGTAAGGGAAGACCCATCTCAGTGCGCAAGTGAGGTTCAGACGCCAATGCGCCTGAACCTAAGGGCGTGTTAATAGAAGTAACGTAGCCAGATATAGATATTGGCGATCACCAATGTCAGCAGCATGATTGGGAAAGCCATCTTCATGAACTGCACAAAGCCAATCGGCTGTTTGGCTTTCTCAGCGAAGGCCGCGACAGACAGGTTCGCGCTTGCGCCTAGCAATGTGCCGTTCCCGCCCAAGCATGCGCCAAGCGCCAAAGACCACCACAGTGGCTCGATGGATTGATCGCCAAAGTTGCCAGCGGCCGCTTCGATCATTGGGATCATCGTGGCCACGAACGGGATGTTGTCTAGGATCGCTGACAGCAGACCTGCGGACCAGAAGATCAGGAAGGCCGTCCATTTCAGATCGCCATTCGTCACGTTCAGCGCAAAATCTGCGAACATCTGCAACAAGCCCACATGTTCTACGCCAGCCACGATCACAAACAGGCCCGCGAAGAACAGGATGGTGATCCATTCCACTTCGCCAAAGATATGATGCACGGATTCAGATTGCTCTTCCGCACTCTCATGCCAATAGGCCAGCAGCATCAAAAGTGCCGCGCCGGCCAAAGCAGAGGTGCCTGGCTGAATGCCGTACCCATGACCCACTGTGAAACCAAAGATCACAAGGGCAAGTACACTCAGAGATTTCACCATCAAACGCACATCCTGAATGGCGCCAGAGGCGTCGAACTTCATGATGCGGTCACGGGATTCCTGCGGGATTTCAGACAATGTTTTGCGATAGGTGAAATAGATGATCGCTGTCACGACCACCAAACAGATCGCTGCAATCGGCGCGAGGTTCACAACAAAATCGTTAAAGCTCAGCCCCGTTGCAGAGCCGATCAGAATGTTGGGGGGATCACCAATCAATGTCGCTGTGCCGCCAATGTTAGACGCCAAGATTTCCGCCATAAAGAACGGCAAAACCTTTGTCTCCAAAGCTTCGGTGATCAGCAAAGTGATCGGAGCAATCAGCAGAACAGTGGTCACGTTGTCCAGCAATGCCGAGAACACCGCCGTGATCAACGTCAGCATGATTAGAATGCCCACAGGGTTCGCGTTCACCCATTTTGAAGCCGTAATGGCCACAAACTGGAAAAGGCCGGATTTAGATGTGATGGCCACGATCACCATCATCCCAATCAACAAGGCGAGGGTGTTTGCATCAACACCAGCCACAGCTTGCTGCTGGTTCAGAATGCCAAAGATAACCATCATCGCCGCACCAAGCATCGCGAGAATGGCGCGGTTCAGTTTTTCGCTGATCAGCAAAGTGTAGGTCAGAATAAGGATCGCAGTTGCAACCCAAAACGGAGAGATGCCCAACAGGTCGGGCAGGGAGAACGCATGTCCCCCGTGTAGGTCTGGATGTTCAGTCAAGGTAGTGCTCCGCCGTAAAGGCTTTATGTGTCGTTCAGGATAGAATCCAAAAGAGAGTTCGCGCTTACAGTGCCCACGAACTTCTGCGTCTCTTCCTCAACGAGGATGACGTGACGTTTGAATTTATTGATCATGAAAATCCCTTCCATCACCGGCGTATCCGGCGTGGTGACTGGGATATTTTCGGGCAGAGACATGTTGTCAGCAACACGCTCGTCCTTCAGTGCATCGATGCGCTCTTCGAAATCTGCCTTAGACAGGTTCATGAAGTTCAGGTTGTCCAAACCCATGCGAGTCAATGCAGGGTTATTGGTCATTGTGACGGCTTTTGGCAGGATCAGCTTAAGCAATGTCGGTGCGGTGAACACCCCAACATACGTGCCATCTGTATCAACAACCGGCAAAAACCGAGCGCGGCTTTCTTTGATAATACGCAACGCCGTTGCCACGTTCTCAGTGGGTTCAACTGTTTTTTGGATGTGTGGAGGCACCATCACATCACGACAGGTCAGGCCCATTTTGTCCCCTTCCTAAGTCTTTTGACTAAGTTTTTTGGTTTGCCCAAGCATGTTGGCCTAGCTGTTGAAAAAGCGCGGATCGCCAAAGTCGGGTTACCTGCGCGATAAACCGATTTGATGAGTCTGACCAATGCTTTTTTATGGTTTTCTATGCAAAAATGTACAAAAAACAGTCAGTTTGAAAATTAGTGCTGCTTCGGGTTTTCCGAAAAGAAACTTTGTAAATTTTGCACTCAATCGCGCGGCGATTTGGAGCCTCGTTTTTCAGAATTGTGCAATCAAACATCTATGGCGGACAGATATTTCTTAGGTCATTAAACTTTGTTTAAATTACTCCGCTAAATCTGCTAGTTCTGATGCAAAAGAGCAGGAAAATGTTATGACGATCACCCCAGTATTGCTTTGCGGCGGGTCTGGCACGCGGCTTTGGCCCTTGTCACGCAAAAGCTATCCCAAGCAATTTGCGCCTCTGATGGGCGAGGAAACCCTGTTTCAAGCGGCGGCCAAGCGCCTCAGCGGGGCGGGGGGCACTGTGACATTCAAAGCGCCAATGGTGCTGACCAATTCTGATTTTCGCTTTATCGTTGCTGAACAATTGCAAGCCGTTGGGATTGATCCAGGCGCGATTATGATCGAACCGGAAGGGCGCAATACGGCGCCAGCCGTTTTGGCCGCAGCGCTTCAAGCCCACAAAGAGGATGCAGATGCGGTGCTATTGGTTGCGCCCTCTGATCACGTGGTGCCAGATAAAGCCGCCTTTGCTCAAGCGGTCGCAAAGGGTATGTCTGCGGTTCAGCAAGGCCAGCTTGTGACCTTTGGGATCACGCCAACCCATGCAGAAACGGCCTATGGCTATCTAGAGCTTTCAGAAACACCCGACGCAGAAGGCAACCCAGTTGCGCTGAAGCGGTTTGTCGAAAAGCCAGATCAAACGCGCGCCGCAGAAATGCTAGCGGCGGGCAATTTCAAATGGAATGCAGGCATCTTCCTGTTCCGCGCGGCGGATATGATCGCAGCCTTTGAAGCCTATTGCCCAGATTTGCTTGGGCCGGTGCAGCAGTCTTTGGATGACGCGGAAATCGATCTCGGCTTCCTGCGACTGGCCCCTGCACCTTGGGCAAAGGCCGAAGATATCTCGATTGACTATGCCGTCATGGAAAAGGCCGACAACCTGTCAGTGGTGCCATTCGATGAAGCTTGGTCCGATCTTGGCGGTTGGGACGCCGTTTGGCGCGAAAGCACCCCTGACAGCGCAGGTGTCGTGACCAGCGGTGAGGCCACAGCGATTGATTGCCACAACACATTGCTCCGTTCGGAAAGCGCAAACCTCGAATTGGTGGGGATTGGGCTTGAAAATATCATGGCCATCGCCATGCCAGATGCGGTGCTTGTCGCCGATATGAGCGATGCGCAAAACGTGAAAAAAGCCGTGGCTGCGCTGAAGGCCAAAAGCGCGTCGCAAGCCACGCAATTCCCCAAAGACCACCGCCCATGGGGCTGGTTTGAAAGCCTTGTGGTTGGCGGGCGTTTCCAAGTGAAGCGCATTCAGGTGCATCCAGGGGCGTCCTTGTCTCTGCAAAGCCATGTGCACCGCTCTGAACATTGGATCGTCGTGGAAGGCACTGCCAAAGTCACCATCGATGATGAAGTGAAATTGGTCACAGAAAACCAATCGGTCTACATTCCGGTCGGGGCAAAACATCGGATGGAAAATCCGGGGAAAGTTCCCATGGTTTTAATTGAGGTACAAACGGGCGCCTATGTCGGAGAAGACGACATCGTGCGTTACGAAGATGTTTACGCAAGGAAGTAACCCATGAAAATCGCCGTCGCTGGCTTAGGCTATGTTGGCATGTCAAATGCCGTTCTGTTGGCGCAAAACCACACTGTGGTGGCCATCGATCTCTCGCAAGAGCGGGTGGATATGGTCAATGCCCGCCAGTCTCCGATTGAAGACACGGAAATCGAAGACTTCCTTGCCAATCGCACGCTTGATCTGACAGCCACAACCGATGCAGAAAACGCCTATACCGATGCGGATTTTGTCATCGTGGCCACGCCAACGAATTACGACCCAAAGTTCAACTACTTTGATACCTCCAGCGTTGAAGCGGTGATTGCGCAGGTGGTGGCGCTCAACAAAACGGCTACCGTTGTGGTGAAATCCACCATTCCGGTGGGCTTTGTCAGCGACATCCGCGCGCGGTTAGAAACCGATCAGGTGATCTTCTCGCCAGAATTCCTACGCGAAGGCCAAGCTTTGTATGACAACCTGCACCCATCGCGCATTATCGTGGGCGAGCGGTCTGACCGCGCGGAAACCTTCGCAAACCTTCTGCTGGAAGGGGCGATCACCAAAGACGTGCCGGTGCAGTTCACCGACCAAGACGAGGCAGAGGCGATCAAGCTTTTCGCCAACACCTATCTGGCGATGCGCGTGGCTTTCTTTAACGAACTTGATAGCTACGCCATGGCCGGCGGTATGGACAGTCGCCAGATCATCGAAGGGGTCAGCCTCGATCCGCGCATTGGCAGCCATTACAACAATCCCTCCTTTGGCTATGGCGGTTACTGCCTGCCAAAAGACACCAAGCAGCTCTTGGCCAACTACAGCCACGTTCCGCAAAACTTGATCCGTGCCATTGTGGATGCCAACCGCACCCGCAAAGACTTTCTGTCAGATCAAATCCTGATGAAGGGCGCCAAGGTTGTGGGGATCTACCGGTTGGTGATGAAGGCGGGGTCTGACAACTTCCGCCAAAGTTCGATCCAAGGCATCATGAAACGCTTGAAAGCCAAGGGTCTTGAGGTGATCGTGTATGAGCCGGTGCTAGAAGAAGAGCACTTCTTCCATTCGCGCGTGATCAACGATCTGGAGGCCTTTAAAGAAGAGGCCGATCTGATCGTAGCCAACCGCCAATCCGAAGACCTAGAAGACGTGGCAGATAAATTATTCACCCGCGATCTCTTTGGCGCAGACTAAGGAAGACCCTATGCAAACCGTTCTTGTCACTGGCTCTGCTGGTTTTATCGGCTATCACCTGTGCAAACTCCTGCTGGCGGATGGTTTTCGCGTGATCGGTCTGGATGCGCTCAGCGATTACTATGATGTGTCCCTGAAAGAAGCACGCCACGATCAGCTCCAAAACGATGCTTTCGTGCCGGTCATTGGCAAGGTCGAAACACCCGGCCTGATGATGGACCTGTTTGAAAACCACAAGCCTGACTATGTGGTGCATTTGGCCGCGCAAGCTGGCGTGCGCTATTCCATCGAGAACCCGCGCTCTTATCTGGAAAGCAATATCATCGGCACCTTCGAAATCCTCGAAGCAGCCCGCGCACATCCGCCGAAACATATGCTGCTTGCGTCGACCTCTTCGGCCTTCGGCGCCAACACCCAGATGCCTTACCAAGAAACGCAACGCGCCGATCACCAGATGTCGTTTTATGCGGCCACCAAAAAGTCGACCGAGAACATGTCGCATTCCTACGCGCATCTCTTTGATCTGCCGGTCACCATGTTCCGTTTCTTCACGGTTTATGGCCCATGGGGCCGCCCAGATATGGCGCTGTTCAAATTCACCAAGGCGATTTTGGAAGGCAATCCAATCGACGTCTACAACCACGGCGACATGAAGCGCGACTTCACCTATGTCGAAGACCTCGTGCATGGCATTCGCCTGCTGATGGATGCGATCCCACAGCGCCCTGAAAACGGCGAAGTCCCTGAAGGCGACAGCCTGTCGCCCGTCGCGCCGCACCGCGTGGTTAACATTGGTAACAACGATGCCGTGCAACTGACCGACTTCATCGAGGCCATCGAAGACGCCACAGGCCTAAAGGTCGAGCGTAACTTGATGCCAATGCAGGCAGGCGATGTGCCAGCCACTTGGGCAGATGCTGAGCTTCTGAAAACGCTGACAGGCTATCAGCCGAAAACCGAAGTACGCGAAGGGGTGGCCAAGTTCGTGCAGTGGTATCGCGACTTCTACCGCCCCAACGAAGCGGGCAACACCTAAGGGTCCACATAACAAAAGCCCCACGCCAAGGCGCGGGGCTTTTTCTTTACCCATGTCACTCAGTATATGTGAAGTGGCGCCCCTTAAGGGAGAGGCGCCACTTCGCGACCCGAAGGGAGCTCGGGCAAATTAACCGATGCGCTGGTTTGTTGCGCTGTCAAAGAAATGCACCAGCTCTGGCTTTGCTGTGAAATACAGCGTGCCGCCTTTTGCGACGCTTGGTGCTTTGTCCAGCTTGGCAATGAACTCTGTGCCCGCATCATTCACCATGTGCGCCAATGCGTATTCACCAAGGTTCTCAACCAGATCCAGCTTTGCAGACATCAGGGCATCACCCTCGCCACATTCTTCCAGATGCTCTGGGCGAATGCCGACGATCGCGTCGCCTTTGTCCGCACCAGGGGAGCGGCCCGCAACGAAGTCAGCATTGCCAAAGAAGTTCATCTTTGGGCTACCAATGAACTGCGCCACGAATGCGTTTTGTGGGCGTTCATACAGTTCAATCGGGCTACCAACCTGCTCAACACGGCCATCGCGCAGAACAACAATCTTGTCCGCCAGCGTCATCGCCTCGACTTGGTCGTGTGTCACGTAGATCATGGTTGTGCCCAGACGCTCGTGCAGACGTGCGATTTCCAGACGTGTCTGAACGCGCAGCGCGGCGTCAAGGTTGGACAGCGGCTCGTCGAACAGGAAGACCTGTGGTTCACGAACAATCGCACGGCCAATAGCCACACGCTGACGCTGACCACCAGACAACGCACGTGGGGAGCGCTCTAGGTAATCTGTCAGGTGCAGAACTTCAGCCGCCTGACGAACACGACGATCAATTTCGTCTTCTGGTGTCTTCGCTTGGATCAGGCCAAACGCCATGTTCTTGTAAACAGTCATGTGCGGGTACAGAGCGTAAGTCTGGAACACCATCGCAACGCCGCGCTTAGATGGCGCGACTTCGTTCATGACGCTGCCGCCGATAGAAATGTCACCGCCGGAAATGTCTTCCAGACCTGCGATCATGCGCAGCAGGGTGGATTTACCACAGCCTGACGGGCCAACAAAAACGACGAATTCACCGTCTTCGATGTCCAGGTCAATGCCATGCATAACCTGCACATTGCCGTAGGATTTTACGACGTTTTCAATTTTCAAATTTGCCATTGTTGTTCCATCTCCTTGATGGCCCCGACCAAAGCCGGAGCAAAGTGTTCAAAGCGGTCTGGTAGGTCTGTCCAAAGCTGCTTGTTTGTCGCGAAACTGCTTTCTGCCCCTGGCGCGAGCAAAGGCAGAAGGTCGTCCCAGAATGGGTCGACATAGGTGTGCTGTAGCTGGCCGTCGCGCGCACGGCGGGCGTAAATCACCCAGCTTGCGATGCAGTTCAGCGTGTGCTCGGGATTGATCCCCTGCTCGAGGCAGGATTCAAGCGTCGGGCGAATGTAGATTGGCATTTTAGACCAACCATCCATGCAGATACGCTCCAGCGCATCTGCAATGCTCGGGTTCGCAAAGCGATTGGCGATTTCTTCCATGTAAGCTTTGCGATCAAACGGCAGCTCTAGTTGCAAACCAGGCAGCACGTTCTCTGTTTCAAAGGCATTGAAATACGGGCGGATGTTGTCATCCATCATGGCTTGGTCAAAGGTCTTATGACCCGCCAATGCTCCGTAATAACAAAGCGCCGTGTGGCCACCGTTCAGAATGCGAATTTTCGCTTCCTCATATGGGTCCACATCATCCACGATCTGCACACCGCTTTGGGCCAGATCAGGCATCGGGCCAGCAAATTTGTCTTGCAGCACCCACTGTTTGAAGCTCTCGCCATGTACCGGCGCTGCACTGTTGTCTGGCCAGTTTGCGGAAACCTCTGCAAACAGGGATTCAGAGGCGCGCGGCGTGATGCGATCCACCATAGAGTTCGGGAAAGACACGTTGTCCTTAGCCCAAGCCAGCAAGTCGGTCAGGCCCATCGCCTTAAGATAGGCCAGCACGTTTTCTTCCAGCATATGGCCGTTGCCGCGAATGTTGTCACAGCAGCCAATCGTGATCGGCGCGCCACCTGCTGCCAGACGCTTGGCCAAACCACGCGCCAGATAGCCGTACACAGATACCGGATCACCACCTGCGATCTCTGCGGCAATCACCGGATCATCGGTGTTCAAACTGCCACGATCCGTCAGGGAATAGCCGCTTTCGGTCACGGTGATTGTCACCAAATGCACGTTGTCTTGCGCCAGCAAACCCTCGGCTGCATCGGCATCTTGGCTCCAGTCGCTGAACGCCACATGCGAACGCACCAAACGGAAGCCAACCTCTCCTTCAGGAGACATCGTCTTAAGCACATAACCCGCATCCTTCGCAGCGCGCGCAAAGCTCTCGCTTTCTGCACCGCGCAGGTTCACTGCGGCGATGCCCCAGTTCAGATCGCCCGAGGTCTGCATGTAGTCATCGATATAGACAGCTTGGTGGGCACGGTGAAACGCGCCAAAGCCAAGATGCACGATGCCGACGTTGCAGTCTGCTTGAGCATAGGTTGTTTGATATAGGTTGGGCTTATTCATGCCTCTGTGCTTTCTTTATTCACCAGGTTGCGCTGGGCCTGTGCGCGATATTCGGACGGCGTCATGCCTTTCATCTTCAGGAACTGACGATTGAAGTTGGCAAGGTTCTGGAACCCGACCTCGTAGCAAATCGAAGAGATCTGCTCGTCACTTGCGTAAAGCATCGAGCAGGCCTGACCGATGCGAACACGGTTCACAAACTCAATAAAACGATTGCCGGTGGCCTTCTGGAAGTTACGGGTAAAGGCTGTTGGGCTCATCCCCGCCAATTCTGCTGCCGCTTCCACGCTGATTTCCTCAGCGAAGTTCTTGGTGATGTGGTCCACCACATCGCCAATTCGGGCGTGTTTGCTGCTGCCCTCGGTGTTGGCAATGCCAGTCACCGAAAGCGTCTTCTTTTCTGCATGTTCGTTGATGCGAACAAGGAAACGCAGGAACGCAACAATGCGTTCAGCGCCTTTGGTATCGCGGATCGCTTCCATATGCCCTTTGGCAAAGGTTGGATTGAACCCGACAAATTCGATGCCCATCTGGGCCAGTTTGAACAGCTCTTGCATCTCACCAAATTCAGGGAATGCATTCAGCAGGTGTTCCACGCTCTTGCCATCAAATTGCACGAGCATATCGCGCACCGGCACGTCCTTTGTGTAGGACTTATTGGTCACCCAGTTGTGCGGCAGGTTCGGGCCGGTCAGGAACAAAGCGCCTGCATCGAATTCACCGAAATAGTCGCCCACAAAGGCTTTGCCGCGTGTCTCAAGGATCAAATGCAGCTCATACTCTGGGTGGCTATGCCAACGGCACAGCTCACTCGGCCAGCCGTGCTCTAGATAGCGAATGCTGGAGGTGCTGCGATCAACGATCTCGTATTCTGGCATGATGATTGACATAGCTTTACCTCAATACCGATCCGCCATCGACCGACAGGGTTTGTGCGGTGATGTACTCTGATTGATCGGACGCTAGGAAAACAGCCACACGTGCCACATCTGCCGGCGCGCCCATGTACCCCAAAGGCACGGCTTCACCGACTTCGATTTTCTTCTGCCCAATCGGCTTGCCTTCGAATTTGGCAAACAGGGCATCCACATCTTTCCACATCGGGGTGTCGATCACGCCCGGAGAAATCGCATTTACGCGCACCTTATGCGGTGCCAGCGCTAATGCGGCAGATTGGGTATAGCTAATCACAGCGGCCTTCGTGGCGCAGTAATGCGCAACAAGCGCCTCGCCACGATGCCCGGCTTGGGAGGCCAAGTTGATCAATGATCCAGGCTTGCCCGCTGCAACCAACGCCTGCGCACATCCCTGCATCACTGCATAGAAAGATCGAACATTCAGGCCAAACAGGCGGTCGTACTGATCTAGATCAGCCTCCAGCACAGAGCCCATGTCGAATATGGCGGCGTTGTTAAACAAAACGTCTGGTGTCTCTTCTGCGATCCAAGTCTGCATGTCCTGCAGCCCGTCCGCGGTTAGTAGATTAATAGAACGGTAAGTGCTGTCGCAGCTGCCTACAAAACTGTCGCCCAAATCCGTCGTCAGCACACGCGCGCCAAGGGCGGCGAAATGCTCGGCGGCGGCGGCGCCGATGCCACCATTGGCACCGGTCACCAGGCACGTTTTGCCCGCCAGATTTGTAGGAGCTGCGTCCAACATTACTTCACCGCACCGAAGGTTAGACCTTGTACCAGCTGCTTTTGCGCCAGCCAGCCGAAGATCACGATAGGTGCACATGCCAGCGTGGAAACCGCAGACACTTTCGCCCAGAACAAGCCCTCAGGTGCTTGGAAGGAAGCAACGAAAGCGGTCAAAGTGCTCGCTTCTGTTGTTGTCAGAACGATAGACCAGAAGGCTTCGTTCCAGCACAGGATGATCGACAGCAATGCTGTGGATGCGATCCCGCCCCAAGCCAGTGGCATAACCACCTGACGGATCTCGTTGAAGGTGGATGTACCGTCCATCCGGGAAGCTTCCAAAATCTCTTTCGGAATTTCGCGGAAGTAGTTGAACAGGATCAACATCACGATCGGCAGGTTCATCATCGCATAGATGATCACCAGAGCCAGTTTCGAGTCCAGCATCCCCAGTTTCTGGCTGATCAAGTAGATCGGCATCAGAACGCCCACAGCTGGCAACATCTTCGTGGACAGCATCCACATCAGAATGTCTTTGGTCCAGCGGCCTGTGTTAAAGGCCATAGAGTAAGCAGAAGGGATCGCAATCAGCAGCGCCAGTCCGGTGCCGCCAAAGGCTGTGATGATCGAGTTCAATGCGAACTTGCTGTAGTTGGTACGCTCTTGGATCTCCGTGTAGTTCTCCAATGTTGGTTCAAAGAACAACAGCGGAGGGATCGCAATCGCCTGGTTTTCTGTTTTGAAGCTGGTCAAAACCATCCAGAAGATTGGGAAGAAGAACAAGATCGCGGCAATCCAACCAAAGGCAACTGCAACACGGTTGATAAGGTTTTGGCGTTGTTTATCAGTCATAGCGCTTACACCGTCAGAGTTTTGCCAACAGCGCGGATCAAGAAGATCGCAACGATGTTCGCGAGGATGATTGCAAAGACACCACCGGCAGAAGCCACGCCTACGTCAAACGCTTGCTGCGATTGGATGTAGATCAGGTAGGTCAAGTTTGTGGATTGAACGCCAGGACCACCGCTTGTTGTCACAAAGATCTCTGCGAAAATCGCCAGGTGGAAAATCATCTGGATCAAGATCACAATAGAAATCGGACGCGCCAAGTGTGGCAGTGTGAGGTTGCGGAACTGAGACCAGAAGCCAGCGCCATCAAGCATGGCTGCTTCTTTCTGTTCTTGGTCTTGGCTCTGCAAAGACGTCATGAAGATCAAGATTGCAAAAGGTGTCCACTGCCAGCTGACCATGATGATCACCGAGAACAGCGGCATATCTTGCAGCCATTCGATTGGTGTCACGCCAATTGCATTGGCAAAGGCAGCGAAAAGGCCGTTGTTCGGATCCATCAGCATGTTCTTCCAAACCAACGCAGATACGGTTGGCATGATAAAGAATGGAGAGATCAGCATAACACGGGCAATGCCGCGGCCTCTGAAAGGACGATCAATCAAGATCGATACGGTTAGACCAAGTACAACTGTAATGATCAGAACAGATCCAACCAGAATTAGAGTGTTTACCAAGGCCGGGCCAAAGGCCGGGTCTGTAGCAAAGAAGCTATAGTTGTCCCAACCGACAAAACCTGTGCGCTCAGGGTAGAGCAGGTTGTAACGGATGGTGGAGAAGTAAATGGTCAGGCTCAGCGGAACAATCATCCAAATAAACAATAGAATAATTGAAGGTGCCTGAAGCCATCGGGCAAGCGTCGGGTTCATCGCCGGTTCCTGATTTTAGAGTGGGGTAAAGGTCTCTGGGGCAGCGGCAATGGCCGCCCCAGAGTATGAAAGAAAATCTTAGATCTTAGTTAGATCTTAGAATTTTCGACTTAGTAGTAGCCCGCTTTCTTCATCTCGCGGTCAGCAGCTGTTTGAGCATTCTCAAGAGCTTCTTCTACAGAGATGTCGCCAGCCAGAGCAGCAGTCATTTGCTGACCTACAGCTGTACCGATCGCCTGGAACTCAGGGATCGCAGCGAACTGAACACCTACGTAAGGAGATGGGTTCTGCGTAGAGTTGGATGGGTCCGCGGACATGATCGCCGCCAGTTCTGCGTCAGCAAAGCCTGCTGCAGCCTGGAAGTTCGCATTGTCGTATGTGGACTGACGTGTACCTGTCGGAACAGCGCCCCAACCATTGGTTTCAGCAACCAGCTCGATGTACTCTTTAGATGTAGCCCATTCGATGAACTTCTGAGCGTCTTCAGCTTGGTTTGTACCCGCTGGGATCGCCAGAGACCACGCCCACAACCAGTTCGCGCCACGTGTTGTGATCGCTTGTGGTGCTTGTGCGTATGCCATGTTCTCGTTGGTCAAGAAGGATGCCGCGATAGTCGCGTCGATCCACATGCCACATTTGCCTTCGTTCATCAGCGCGAGGATCTCGTTGAAAGAGTTCGCGGAAGAACCTGGAGGGCCGTAGTTGTTCAGCAGGTCAACATAGAAGTTAACTGCGTGGTTCCAAGCTGGGCTATCCAGTGCTGGTGTCCAGTCTTCGTTAAACCACTGCGCGCCGAAAGAGTTTGCCATAGTGGACAGGAACGCCATGTTGTCGCCCCAGCCTGGCTTACCGCGCAGACAGATGCCGTATTGGCCAGCGTCTTTGTCGGTCATCGCTGCAGCTGCGTCAGCAATGTAACCCCAAGATGGGTTATCAGGCATTTCCATGCCAGCCGCATCCATCAGGTCCTTACGGTACATGATCATTGAAGATTCACCGTAGAATGGAGCTGCATAGAGGTTGCCGTCATGGGACAGACCGCCGCGCATTGCTGGCAGAATGTCATCAACGTCATAGTCTGCACCGAATTCCAGTGCTTCCAACCAGCCGCGCTCACCCCAGATTGGAGCTTCGTACATACCGATTGTCATGATGTCGAACTGACCACCTTTAGTGGTGATGTCAGTTGTGACGCGGGAACGCAGTGTACCCTCGTCCAGTGTAACCCAGTTTACAGTGATACCTGGATTTGCTTCTTCAAAAGCTGGTGTAAGCTTCTGCATTTCGATCATGTGACCGTTGTTAACAGTCGCGATCGTCAATTCGCCTGCGGATGCTGCCAGCGCACCGGACAAGCCGAGCGCCACACCCATTGCGGTTGTGCAAAGTGCTTTCATATTTTCCTCCCAGTTAGAGCATTAATCAAAATGCATTCCCTATGATGGTCTCCCAACTCGACCTTAGGCCAATACCAAATTTGCAATCAATGGTACAAAACTGACGTAATTTGCGGGAATTCCCGAAAAATTTGTAAAAAAAGTACAGCGCGCAAGTGTCGCACCCCTAAAAAGTATAAGAACTTTAATGGGTAACAATCAGACACAGTGTTTACAGATTCGGTTATAAAATTTCTTCGATTTGTTTCGAATTCTTCAAATATCTACCTGATTTTCACGGATTTTCCGGTGCCTCGGAACCAATCAGTGCCCAAAATTTGCCTCAATTGATGCGAATCCCCTAACTGAACCTCGGGGCACAATTGAGGATTCGTTATGAGTTACGACAGCGATTCTGGTCAGAGCAAAACCACACACAAAGGTCTTGGTCTCGACAGCGAAACAATGCGACTGATCCACGAGGTCATGCAGCAAGACCATATAGAGCCCCCACAACCAGCGGGCCGTTTGCGCGCCAGCGCCCTGTCATCTCTGGATTTGCCAGACGAAGAAGATACCTCTTCAAAGACAACCCCTCGCTTGCCGTTTGACATGTCAAAACTCTTCACGCCACGCCGTTTGGCGATTGCTGTCATTCTTATAGCTGTCTGGATGCAGCCTTGGTTCATTCCAACAGTGCTATTGTGTCTGGCTGCTTTGGTCGGTGTGACACTGCTGATTTTTGGCCGCGAACGCTGCGGCAATGTCAGCGCTCGCCTTTGGTCTTTCTATGCCAATCGCAATCCAGACAAGGCTGAACGTATTCGTAAACGGGTTGATGCCCGCCGTGCGCGTTTTCAGCGTCGTCTTGATAAGCTGGCATTCCTGTCGGGTCCGAAGCCTCATGCGCAGCAGTGGAAGGCCGAAGAAAGCGAAGCCGCAGCCGAACGCGCCTATGCGCGTCGCATGCGCGCGATCCATAAAGATGCCCGTCACAATCCTTACGCAAGTTAGGAAGCCGCAAACCTGTACTTGAATTTCATGGTGCAGAGGCGTATGTGGGCCACTGATTAATCAAAGAAGATGTATCATGGCCCGCACGAACCCAGCTCAGTTTATCCAGCAGACCCGCGCCGAGATCGCCAAAGTTGTTTGGCCGACCCGTCGCGAAGTGATCCTGACAACAGTCATGGTCTTTATCATGGCAGCGCTCACCGCAGCGTTCTTTGCGCTTGTTGATCTGGGCATTCGCAGTGGTCTAGAGGCCGTTCTGAACGCCTTCTAAGGCTCAGCGTCCTTCTGACAAAGCGCTTGATATCGACCGTTTTCATCTTTAGGTCACTCAGTACTCTTGTATCTGGCGCGCGGCGATTCGACTTGCGCGCCGATTTTTGTTGTAAGAGCGGGCAAAACGCCCAAATAAATTAAGATTTCTCGGCCTAGCGCCGAATGCACGGGAAAGAACGGACATATGGCAAAGCGTTGGTACTCGGTAAGCGTTCTCTCAAACTTCGAGAAGAAAATCGCTGAACAGATCCGCCAGTCCGCTGAAGAAAGCGGCTTGGATGACCAGATCGAAGAAGTACTGGTTCCAACCGAAGAGGTGATCGAAGTACGCCGCGGTAAGAAAGTGACTGCAGAGCGTCGCTTCATGCCGGGTTACGTTCTTGTGCGCATGGAAATGAGCGACCAAGGCTATCACCTGATCAGCTCTATCAACCGCGTCACAGGTTTCTTGGGCCCGCAAGGTCGCCCAATGCCAATGCGCGATGCTGAAGTTCAGGCGATCCTGGGCCGTGTTGCAGAAGGCGAAGAAGCACCAAAGCTGATGATCTCCTTCGAGATCGGCGAAAAGGTTCAGGTCAACGAAGGCCCGTTCGAAGGTTTCGACGGTTCCGTCGAAGAAGTCGACGACGAGAACCAGCGCTTGAAAGTAACCGTATCCATCTTTGGCCGCGAAACACCGGTCGAACTGGAATTCGGTCAGGTGAACAAGCAAGCCTAAGCGCTACGCTCCATCAGATTTCTAAAACGCCCGAGCCGAGCGCTCGGGCGTTTTTGTTTGCGCAGGCCACATGATCCCCATAAAACAAGCCAATACTGGGGATATACATCATGAAATACACTGCACCTGTTGCGGGGCTTTTGGCCTTGGCGGCTTTGCCCGTGGTCGCGCAAGGCACCACTTACGAACTCGATCTCAGCACCAGCTACGACTGGCGCGGTGGGGCGGACCTCAACGGGTCAGGCCCGCCTCAAGAGATCGAAGACTTCGCGCTGGGCCAAATCGGCCTCAGCGTGGCGACCCCTTTGCAAAATGGCCTGCTGCTGCAAACCAGCGCGCGCTACGATCAAAGCTTCGCAGAGACTGAACTGTTTGGCTTCATCCCAAGCGATGATACCTACGCCTATGGGCTAGAGGCCAATCTGCAACTGGGCCAATCCACCGACACGCGCTATTTCGGCAGCTACGCCAGCTTTGGCGAAGTCGGGTTCAATCCAGACGACACCGATCAAAACACGCGTTTCTATAGTCTCGGCGCGCAAGCCGCTTGGGCGCAAGAAGACTGGGTGATTGGCGGCACAGTGGGCCTTCTGCAAAGCCGCGCAGACAATCCTGAATCCATCGACAATGCTGTACTGCTTGGCCTGAACGGCGCCTACTATTTCAACGACGGTGACACGCGTGTTTCTGCGTCTCTGGGCTGGATGAATGGCGACCAAGACACAGACTCCGGCAGCGGCCCCGATCCGGTCACTATCTGGTCTGCTGGTTTTGAAATTCAGCACACGCTCGCCACCCGCTCTAGCCACGCCATCGCATTATATACCGGCGTGGATTGGCTCGAAGTGCGCGAGGGCTCCTCTGGGGGCTCAACAGAAGTCGTAAACGACACGATCTTCACCGCTGGTCTGCGCATGCGCTTTGGCGCTGGGCATCAAGCCCAAGCACGTACCAATACGCCACCACTGCCAGACATGCTGCGCGCGATCGGCGCGGTCGTTGCGGTGGATTGATCCGAGAATCCGCGTATTTCCATAGGTTTTCGGCAAAAACGCCGCCTAACCCCCTTGCCAAGACCATGGGCGCGATGTACTTCGCGCCCTTATCGTCTTAGGGCGAGAGTCTCTCGTGGGAGAATCACAGATCGCGATCTGTACTTCGGACCACGCAACACAAACCGGACGAAACGCGTTTCGTCTATGTTGAAAGGAAAACCAAATGGCTAAGAAGCTAGCTGGTACAATGAAGCTGCAGATCCCTGCGGGCGCAGCAAACCCATCCCCGCCAGTCGGCCCAGCACTGGGTCAGCGCGGCATCAACATCATGGAATTCTGTAAAGCGTTTAACGCGAAAACACAGGAACTGGAAAACGGCGCGCCGTGCCCAACCGTGATCACGTATTACCAAGACAAGTCCTTCACCATGGACATCAAGACGCCACCAGCGTCTTACTACCTGAAAAAAGCCGCTGGCCTGAAGCCAGTTGGTAAGCGTAACCGCCCTCGCGGTGCCGAAGCGCCAGGTCGTGAAGTTGTTGCATCCGTAACAGCGAAACAGGTTCGTGAAATCGCGGAAGCGAAAATGAAAGACCTGACAGCGAACGACGTTGAAGCAGCAATGCAAATCATCATGGGCTCCGCTCGTTCGATGGGTATCGAGGTGAAAGGTTAAGTCATGGCTAAACTAGGTAAACGCACCCTCGCGGCCCGCGAAGCATTCGCAGGCAAAGAAAACCTGACAGTTGAAGAAGCTGTTGCACTGGTTAAAGGCAACGCAGGCGCGAAATTCGACGAGACTGTTGAAATCGCGGTTGTTCTTGGTGTTGACCCACGTCACGCAGACCAAATGGTTCGCGGCGTTGTTGGTCTGCCAAACGGCACTGGTAAATCTGTACGCGTTGCGGTTTTCGCACGCGGTCCAAAAGCAGAAGAAGCTCAAGCAGCTGGCGCAGACATCGTTGGCGCAGAAGACCTGATGGAAACCGTTCAAGGCGGCACCATCGACTTCGATCGCTGCATCGCGACTCCTGACATGATGCCAGTCGTTGGTCGTCTGGGTAAAGTTCTGGGCCCACGTAACCTGATGCCAAACCCAAAAGTTGGCACTGTAACAATGGACGTGAAAGCGGCCGTTGAAGCAGCAAAAGGCGGCGAAGTTCAGTTCAAAGCTGAAAAAGCTGGTGTTGTACACGCCGGTGTTGGCAAAGCATCCTTCGACGAAGGCAAGCTGGTTGAAAACGTTCGTGCATTCATGGACGCAATTCAAAAAGCACGCCCATCCGGCGCAAAAGGTGCATACGTTAAGAAGGTATCTCTGAGCTCCACAATGGGCCCAGGCGTATCCATCAGCGTAGACAACGCAGCAGCTGAATAAGCAAACTGCTTACGAATTTAGAAAGGCGCTTGCTGCGGCAGGCGCCTTTTTACATTTAAGGGTCAAAGCGATCCTAAAGGGGGTAAGTTGACCCATTCGTGTAGATTTTTTCAAAGAATTCCCCTTTTTTAAACAAATTTCGACGTCACAATGTCCGCAAGCCATTGGTGTGCCTAAAACATGCCACCCGATATTTGATGAGTATGAGGTGCAATTATGCCAACAACGTTTAGTGTCCTCTCTTTGGGTCAGTTCGCAGACATCGACCCAACCGAAGGCAACAACAATGCCGAAAACGCCGCCTCTTTGGTGGGGGAGTCTTTCGGTACGGCGTCTGATCCGCTGTTTAACAACGAACAGACCTTCTCTTCGATCAGCCACTCTGGGGGCGGTTCGACCTATTTCGATCAAAACCAATGGTCATCAAGCGATCAGTTCTCGATCAACGGCAGTGGGTCTTTCACTTTCGACTCCTCTGTCGTCTACAACGCCACCATCACCTACACCGATGGCACGACCGACACGATCACCGCCGTCGTCTTCCAAGACACCAACGGCAACACGTTCCTCGCGCCAGAGTTCTCTGCCAACGCAGATCAGGCGGCTCTCGAGGCCGGTCCAATCCAGTCTTTGACTCTGGATAGTCTGGCGGGCTCAAACTTCTTGGGCATGACCGCGAACCGCCAAGATTGGGATGTCGTGACCTGCTTTGCCAAGGGAACGCATATTCTAACGCCGAACGGCGAATGCCGGATCGAAGATCTCAACGTCGGCGACCTTGTCGAAACCCGTGATGGCGGTGCTCAGAAGATCCAATGGATCGGAACGACCACGCGCAAAGTCACACCAAAGCTTGCGCCAATCCGCATCACTGCGGGCGCATTGGGGCAGGGCCTGCCAAAGCGCGATCTGCTTGTGTCTCCACAGCACCGTATGCTTGTGCGCTCTCGTATTGCGCAGCGCATGTCAGACTCGGGTGAGGTTTTGATTGCAGCCAAGAAACTGCTGGATCTGCCGGGTGTCATGGTGGCTTCAGAGTTTGAAGAGATCACATATTTCCACATTCTCTGCGAAGACCACCAAATTCTATTCGCAGAAGGGGCAGAGGCAGAGTCTTTCTACCTTGGTCAAATGGCACTGCAGGCATTGGATGCCGAGGCGCTGGAAGAGGTCAAAGAGCTCTTCCCAGAGCTGCTGGATCAAGATCACGTGCCCGTGCGCCCAATTGCAAGCGGCGCGCAGGCCAACCGCTTGATCGAGCGCCACAAGAAGAACAACCAGACCTTGATCTAAAGGCTGATCAACCGGATGCGCAGTTTGGCGTGATCTGAAATTTCTAAAGCGCGTGCTGCTGTGATTGTTTGTGGCCGCGCGCGCTTTATGTTATACTTGTCTTAACCTTTTGAGCGCCCGCAGAAAATATTGCGGTTTTACAGGCAAGGCGTCGTCTTGCCTCTTGCGCTGTGCATTAATCCAAACTAAATGATCCTGTACGATCCAGCGTGCGATTCTTCGTGCGCTGTTTTGTATTTCGTCCAAGACGGTGAGTGAGGGTTCCCCTCTTAATATCTTGCCTGAGACGGGAAAGACCAGATTTACCGAGGTATTTCCTCGGGCGATTTTGGTTCAGCCCCGTAATTCGGACCTGAACGCTGGGTTTTGCCCAGCAAATATGAGCCGGGGGGCTTTGCCTCCCAAATTTGGAGTAAAACTGTGGATAGAGCACAAAAAGAGAAAGTGGTCGAGGAACTCGGCCAAATCTTTGAAAGCTCTGGCGTTGTAGTGGTTGCCCACTACGCGGGTCTTACAGTTGCTGATATGCAAAACCTGCGTGCGAAAGCACGTGAAGCAGGCGCTGCTGTCCGCGTTGCCAAAAACAGGCTCGCCAAAATTGCCCTGGAAGGAAAGCCTTGCGAAAGCATGGGTGATCTCCTGTCAGGCATGACTGTTCTAACCTACTCTGAGGATCCAGTTGCTGCAGCGAAAGTTGCAGAAGACTACTCCAAAGAGAATGACACCTACGAGATCCTCGGTGGTGCCATGGGTGAGAACGCTCTTGACCGTGCTGGCGTTACAGCAGTGTCCAAGATGCCTTCCCGCGAAGAGCTTATTGCTACGATCGCTGGTATGCTTGGTGCACCTGCTTCCAACATCGCTGGCGCAATTGGCGCACCTGCTTCGAACATCGCGAGCATTCTGTCTACCGTAGAGGAAAAGGCAGAAGCTGCGTAAGCAACTTGAGAACCGCGTTTGGTTAAGAACTGAACGTTGGAACACATATCTTATAACGGAAAGAGTCTAAAATGGCTGATCTGAAAGCACTCGCAGAAAGCATCGTGGGTCTGACCCTGCTGGAAGCACAAGAACTGAAAACAATCCTCAAAGACGAGTACGGCATCGAGCCAGCTGCTGGCGGCGCCGTAATGGTTGCAGGCGCAGCAGGCGGCGACGCTGGTGCGGCAGCTGAGGAAAAAACTGAATTTGACGTAATTCTGAAAGCCGCAGGCGACAAGAAAATCAACGTCATCAAAGAAGTCCGCGGCATCACAGGCCTGGGTCTGAAAGAAGCTAAAGAGCTGGTCGAAGCTGGCGGCAAAGCCGTTAAAGAAGGCGTAGACAAAGCGGAAGCAGAAGACATCAAAGCGAAGCTGGAAGCAGCAGGCGCAGAAGTTGAGCTGAAGTAATCTTTTCCGGGATTTTCCCGGAAGGATGAGTGAGCAGGGTACGGATTTCCGTACCCTGCTTAACCTGTCTTAGAAAGGGCCTTTTGTGTAAGGCGTTTTCTAAGACGAGGTTACGGATCGGGAGGCCTCTGGTGGGAAAGAGGCCGGGAATTGATCCATCGTCTGTCTCGAAAGGGATTGGTGCCGGGGCCCGACGGCATGCAATCCCGTTGAGAAACTTGAAAGGTGTCATCCAATATGGCTCAAACTTTCCTTGGCCAGAAGCGCTTGCGCAAATACTTCGGTAAAATTCGCGAAGTCCTGGAAATGCCGAACCTGATTGAGGTTCAAAAATCTTCTTACGATCTTTTCCTTCGCTCCGGCGATGCTGAAACGCCAACAGATGGCGACGGTATCCAAGGTGTGTTCCAGTCGGTTTTCCCGATCAAAGACTTTAACGAGACTTCGATCCTGGAATTCGTTGGCTACGAACTGGAAAAGCCAAAGTACGACGTTGAAGAATGTATGCAACGCGACATGACCTACAGCGCACCGCTGAAGGTTACTCTGCGTTTGATCGTATTTGATATCGACGAAGATACTGGCGCCAAGTCTGTTAAAGACATCAAAGAACAAGACGTCTTCATGGGCGACATGCCTCTGATGACTCCAAACGGTACATTCGTGGTTAACGGCACAGAGCGTGTGATCGTTTCCCAGATGCACCGTTCTCCTGGCGTGTTCTTCGATCACGACAAAGGTAAAACACACTCTTCCGGTAAACTGCTGTTTGCTTGCCGCATTATCCCATATCGCGGCTCTTGGTTGGATTTCGAATTCGACGCCAAAGATGTTGTGTACGCACGTATCGACCGTCGCCGCAAATTGCCTGTGACCACCCTGCTGTATGCACTGGGTCTGGACCAAGAAGGCATCTGTGACGCGTATTTCGATACGGTCAACTACAAGCTGGAAAAGGGCAAAGGTTGGGCAACCAAGTTCTTCCCAGAGCGTGTGCGCGGCACCCGTCCAGTCTATGATCTGGTCGACGCAGCAACAGGCGAAGTGATCGCTGAAGCAGGCAAGAAAGTAACACCTCGTGCAGTTAAGAAACTGATCGACGAAGGCAACGTTACAGAATTGCTGATCCCACATGAGCAGATCATCGGCAAATACGTTGCCAAAGATCTGATCAACGAAGAAACCGGCGCGATCTACGTTGAAGCAGGTGATGAAATCACTGTGGAATACGACAAAGACGGCGACGTCATTGGCGGCACACTGCAAGACCTGATGAACGCGGGTATCACCGATATTCCAGTTCTGGACATCGACAACGTGAACGTGGGTCCATACATCCGCAACACAATGGCGATCGACAAGAACATGGGTCGCGACACAGCGCTGATGGACATCTATCGCGTGATGCGTCCAGGTGAGCCACCGACCGTTGAAGCAGCTTCCGCGCTGTTCGACACATTGTTCTTCGATTCCGAGCGTTATGATCTCTCCGCGGTGGGCCGCGTGAAGATGAACATGCGTCTGGCACTGGATGCTGAGGACACTCAGCGTACACTGCGCAAAGAAGACATCATCTCCTGCATCAAAGCGCTGGTTGAACTGCGTGACGGCAAAGGCGACGTGGACGACATCGACCACCTCGGCAACCGTCGTGTGCGTTCCGTTGGCGAGCTGATGGAAAACCAATACCGTGTTGGTCTGCTCCGCATGGAGCGCGCGATCAAAGAGCGTATGTCCTCTGTCGAAATCGACACAGTGATGCCGCAAGATCTGATCAACGCGAAACCAGCGGCTGCGGCTGTTCGTGAATTCTTCGGCTCTTCCCAGCTGTCTCAGTTCATGGACCAAACCAACCCGCTGTCCGAAGTCACGCACAAGCGCCGCTTGTCCGCGCTTGGGCCAGGTGGTTTGACACGCGAACGCGCAGGCTTCGAAGTCCGCGACGTTCACCCAACCCACTACGGTCGTATGTGTCCAATTGAAACGCCGGAAGGCCCGAACATTGGTCTGATCAACTCGCTGGCGACATTCGCACGCGTGAACAAATACGGCTTCATCGAAACACCATATCGCAAGGTGATCGACGGTCAGGTAACGGACGAAGTCCAATACATGTCCGCGACCGAAGAAATGCGCCACACTGTGGCTCAGGCGAACGCGAACCTCGACGAAGACGGTAAGTTCGTAAACGAGCTGGTGAACACACGCCAAGCGGGCGACTACACAATGGCCTCCGTTGCCGCTGTAGACCTGATTGACGTTTCTCCAAAGCAGTTGGTTTCTGTTGCGGCATCTTTGATCCCGTTCCTTGAAAACGACGATGCGAACCGGGCCCTGATGGGTTCGAACATGATGCGTCAGGCGGTTCCACTGCTGCGTGCCGAAGCACCACTTGTTGGTACAGGCATCGAAGAAGTTGTGGCCCGCGACTCTGGCGCGGCGATCATGGCGAAACGCGGCGGTGTCATCGACCAAGTTGACGCACAGCGTATCGTTATTCGCGCGACCGAAGATCTGGAACTGGGCGACGCCGGCGTAGACATCTACCGCCTGCGTAAATTCCAACGCTCCAACCAAAACACCTGCATCAACCAGCGTCCGCTGGTAAAAGTAGGCGATCGCGTCACCAAAGGCGAAGTTGTTGCAGATGGTCCATCCACAGATATGGGTGAACTGTCCTTGGGTAAAAACGTGGTTGTCGCGTTTATGCCTTGGAACGGCTACAACTACGAAGACTCCATTCTGATCTCCGAGCGTATCGCACGTGACGACGTCTTCACATCCGTCCACATCGAGGAATTCGAAGTGGCCGCACGTGATACGAAACTGGGTCCAGAAGAAATCACACGCGACATTCCAAACGTTGGTGAAGAAGCGCTGCGCAACCTCGACGAGGCGGGCATCGTTTACATCGGCGCGGATGTTGAACCAGGTGACATTCTGGTTGGTAAGATCACACCAAAAGGCGAAAGCCCGATGACACCAGAAGAAAAACTTCTGCGCGCCATCTTTGGTGAAAAAGCATCCGACGTGCGTGATACTTCCCTGCGCGTAAAGCCAGGCGATTTCGGTACTGTTGTTGAGGTTCGTGTCTTCAACCGCCACGGCGTTGAAAAAGACGAACGTGCACTGCAGATCGAGCGTGAAGAAGTTGAAGCACTGGCACGTGACCGTGACGACGAGCTGGCGATCCTGGATCGTAACATCTACGCCCGTCTGCACGATCTGATCCTCGGCAAAGTTGCCGTGAAGGGTCCGAAAGGCGTGCGCTCGAATGCTGTGATCGACGAAGAAATGCTCTCCATGCTGACCCGCGGTCAGTGGTGGCAGCTGGCACTCGAAGATGAGGGCGACGCCCAAATCGTAGAAGCCCTGCACGAGCAGTACGAAATCCAGAAACGTGCGCTGGACGCACGCTTTGAGGATAAAGTCGAGAAAGTCCGTCGCGGCGATGATCTGCCACCGGGCGTTATGAAGATGGTCAAAGTCTTTATCGCGGTGAAGCGTAAGCTGCAGCCGGGCGATAAAATGGCGGGTCGTCACGGGAACAAAGGTGTTATTTCCAAGGTTGTACCAATGGAAGACATGCCGTTCCTCGAAGACGGTACACCAGTCGACTTCTGTCTGAACCCTCTGGGTGTTCCATCGCGTATGAACGTTGGTCAGATCCTTGAAACCCACATGGGTTGGGCCGCACGCGGTCTGGGCATCAAAATTGACGATGCTCTGCAAGACTACCGCCGCTCTGGCGATCTGACTCCAGTGCGTGAAGCAATGGAAGAAGCCTATGGCGCAGATGTCTACGAAGAAGGCATCGCCGGCATGGACGAAGACGAGCTGGTTAACGCAGCTGGTAACGTCACACGCGGTGTTCCGATTGCGACACCAGTATTTGACGGTGCGAAGGAAAGCGACGTAAACGACGCTCTGCTGCGCGCTGGCTTTAGCGAAAGCGGTCAGTCCATCTTGTTTGATGGCCGTACAGGCGAGCAATTCGCGCGTCCTGTTACCGTTGGCGTGAAATACCTGCTGAAACTGCACCACCTTGTGGATGACAAAATCCACGCGCGTTCTACTGGTCCATACTCGCTGGTTACTCAGCAGCCATTGGGCGGTAAAGCGCAGTTCGGTGGTCAGCGCTTCGGTGAGATGGAGGTCTGGGCTCTGGAAGCTTACGGCGCTGCATACACCCTGCAGGAAATGCTGACTGTGAAATCGGATGACGTGGCTGGCCGGACGAAAGTCTACGAAAGCATCGTCAAAGGCGAAGACAACTTCGAGGCTGGCATCCCAGAATCCTTCAACGTTCTGGTGAAAGAAGTCCGCGGCCTTGGCCTGAACATGGAACTCCTGGATGCGGAGGTTGAGGAATAAGGGCCTCGGCCCTTCTTCCCTTCCACCCTTCCGCACTAATTTGAGGTATCAAAATGAACCAGGAACTGACCAACAACCCGTTTAACCCTCTGACGCCACCAAAAGTCTTTGATGAAATCAAAGTCTCCCTGGCATCCCCAGAGCGGATTCTCTCTTGGTCCTACGGCGAAATCAAAAAGCCGGAAACAATCAACTACCGTACGTTCAAACCAGAACGCGACGGCCTGTTCTGCGCACGTATCTTTGGCCCAATCAAAGATTACGAATGCCTATGCGGCAAATATAAGCGCATGAAGTATCGCGGCGTTGTCTGCGAAAAATGTGGTGTTGAAGTTACGCTTCAAAAAGTACGCCGTGAGCGTATGGGCCACATCGAACTGGCTGCGCCTGTCGCACACATCTGGTTCCTGAAATCGCTGCCAAGCCGCATCGGCCTGATGCTGGACATGACACTGCGTGATCTGGAACGTGTTCTGTACTTTGAAAACTACGTTGTCATCGAGCCGGGTCTGACCGACCTGCAATACGGTCAGATGATGACCGAAGAAGAGTACATGGACGCGCAAGACGCCTACGGTATGGACGCGTTCACCGCGAACATCGGCGCCGAAGCGATCCGTGACATGCTGGCCCAGATCGATCTGGAAGCCGAAGCCGAGCACCTGCGCGCAGAGCTGGCCGAAGCAACTGGCGAATTGAAGCCTAAGAAGATCATCAAGCGTCTGAAAGTTGTGGAATCCTTCTTGGAATCCGGCAACCGTCCAGAGTGGATGGTTATGACTGTGATCCCAGTGATCCCACCAGAACTGCGCCCACTGGTGCCTCTGGATGGTGGCCGCTTTGCGACATCCGATCTGAACGATCTGTATCGCCGCGTGATCAACCGGAACAACCGTCTGAAGCGTCTGATCGAACTGCGTGCGCCTGATATCATCGTACGTAACGAAAAGCGTATGCTTCAGGAATCCGTTGACGCTCTGTTCGACAACGGCCGTCGTGGTCGTGTGATCACTGGCGCCAACAAGCGTCCGCTGAAATCTCTGTCCGACATGCTGAAAGGTAAGCAGGGTCGTTTCCGTCAAAACCTTTTGGGTAAACGCGTAGACTTCTCCGGCCGTTCCGTCATTGTGACAGGTCCTGAACTGAAACTGCACCAGTGTGGTCTTCCTAAGAAGATGGCGCTCGAGCTGTTCAAACCGTTCATCTATTCCCGCCTTGAAGCCAAAGGTCTGTCTTCCACAGTGAAGCAAGCCAAGAAGCTGGTGGAAAAAGAACGTCCAGAAGTGTGGGATATCCTCGACGAGGTTATTCGCGAACACCCTGTCATGCTGAACCGTGCGCCGACTTTGCACCGTCTTGGCATTCAGGCCTTCGAACCAACCCTGATCGAAGGTAAAGCGATCCAGCTGCACCCGCTCGTATGTTCCGCGTTTAACGCTGACTTCGACGGTGACCAGATGGCGGTTCACGTTCCTCTGAGCCTCGAAGCTCAGCTGGAAGCACGTGTTCTGATGATGTCCACAAACAACGTTCTGTCGCCTGCAAACGGTGCACCAATCATCGTTCCGTCTCAGGATATGATTTTGGGCCTGTACTACGTGACCATCGCACGCGATGGCATGAAGGGCGAAGGCATGGTCTTCTCTTCCATCGAAGAGGTAGAGCACGCGTTGGACGCTGGTGTTGTACACCTGCACACCAAAATTCAGGCCCGTATCCCTCAGATCGACGAAAACGGTCTCGAAGTGATGAAACGTTTCGAAACGACCCCAGGTCGTGTGAAACTGGGCGCGCTGCTGCCGCAAAACGCGAAAGCACCGTTTGAACTGGTGAACCGTCTTCTGCGTAAGAAAGACGTTCAGAACGTGATTGATACGGTCTACCGCTACTGTGGTCAGAAAGAATCCGTGATCTTCTGTGACCAGATCATGTCCATGGGCTTCAAAGAAGCGTTCAAGGCAGGCATCTCGTTCGGTAAAGACGACATGGTTATCCCTGACACCAAGTGGACATTGGTCGACGATACACGTGATCAGGTAAAAGACTTCGAACAACAGTACATGGACGGCCTGATCACTCAGGGCGAAAAGTACAACAAAGTTGTTGATGCGTGGTCGAAGTGTAACGACAAAGTCACTGATGCGATGATGAACACCATCTCCGCAGCGAAGCATGACGAAGCCGGTACTGAAATGGAGCCAAACTCCGTTTACATGATGGCCCACTCTGGTGCGCGTGGCTCGGTGACACAGATGAAACAGCTGGGTGGTATGCGTGGTCTGATGGCCCGTCCAAACGGCGACATTATCGAAACACCGGTTATCTCGAACTTTAAAGAAGGTCTGACCGTTCTCGAATACTTCAACTCCACACACGGTGCTCGTAAGGGTTTGTCTGATACGGCGTTGAAAACAGCGAACTCCGGTTACCTGACACGTCGTCTGGTTGACGTTGCTCAAGACTGCATCGTGCGTATGCTCGATTGTGGCACCGAAAACGCGATCACTGCGGAAGCAGCGGTTAACGACGGTGAAGTTGTGGCAACTCTGGCAGAACGTGTTCTGGGTCGTGTGGCTGCAGAAGATATCGTTCGCCCAGGCACAGACGAAGTTCTGGTGTCCAAAGGCCAACTGATTGACGAGCTGATGTCTGACTCAGTCGGCGAAGCGGGTGTTGCCTCTGCACGCATCCGTTCCCCACTGACATGTGAGGCCGAAGAAGGCGTCTGCGCAATGTGCTACGGTCGTGACCTTGCACGCGGTACCATCGTGAACACAGGTGAAGCTGTCGGTATTATCGCCGCACAGTCCATCGGTGAACCAGGTACACAGCTGACAATGCGTACATTCCACATTGGTGGTGTTGCGCAGGGTGGCCAACAGTCCTTCCAGGAAGCGTCTCAAGAAGGTACAATCCGCCTTGAGAACCCGAACCTGCTGGACAACACCATGGGCGAGACCATGGTCATGGGCCGCAACATGAAGATGGAAATCATCGACGGCAACGGCGATGTGCGCGTGACTCACAAAATCAGCTACGGTTCCAAGCTCTTCGTCAAAGATGGCGACACAATCGAGCGTGGCGCGAAGCTGTTTGAATGGGATCCGTTCACACTGCCAATCATCGCGGAAAAAGCGGGTAAAGCGAAATACGTGGACCTCGTGTCCGGTCTCGCAGTACGCGACGTAACCGATGAAGCCACAGGTATGACACAGAAAATCGTAACCGATTGGCGTTCCGCGCCAAAAGGCAACGAGCTGAAGCCAGAAATCATTTTGGTCGACGCAGATGGCGAGCCAGTCCGCAACGCGGCCGGCAACCCAGTGACATACCCAATGTCTGTTGATGCGATCCTGTCCGCTGAAGACGGTCAGACTGTTGAAGCCGGTGACGTTATCGCGCGTATCCCACGTGAGGGCGCGAAAACAAAAGACATTACCGGTGGTCTGCCTCGCGTTGCGGAACTGTTCGAAGCCCGTCGTCCAAAAGACCACGCGATCATCGCAGAAGCCGATGGTTACGTACGCTTTGGCCGCGACTACAAGAACAAGCGTCGTATCGCGATCGAACCAGCTGACGAGTCCGCGGAAACCATCGAATACATGGTGCCGAAGGGTAAGCACATTCCTGTACAAGAAGGCGACTTCGTACAGAAAGGTGATTACATCATGGACGGTAACCCAGCGCCGCATGACATCCTGTCCATCATGGGTGTCGAAGCACTGGCGAACTACATGATCGACGAAGTTCAGGACGTTTACCGCCTGCAGGGTGTTAAGATTAACGATAAACACATCGAAGTTATCGTGCGTCAAATGCTGCAGAAATGGGAAATCTCCGACTCTGGCGAGACAACCCTGCTCAAAGGCGAACACGTTGATAAGCAAGAATTCGAAGCAGCCAACAAAAAAGCTCTGGATCGCGGCAAGCGTCCAGCGCAAGGCGCGCCGATCCTCTTGGGTATCACCAAAGCGTCCCTGCAGACACGTTCCTTCATCTCTGCCGCGTCCTTCCAGGAAACAACACGCGTTCTGACCGAGGCCTCTGTCCAAGGTAAGAAAGACAAGCTGGTTGGCCTGAAAGAAAACGTCATCGTGGGTCGTCTGATCCCTGCGGGTACAGGCGGGGCAACCCAATCTGTGCGCAAGGTTGCGACAGATCGTGACAACGTGGTGCTTGAAGCGCGTCGCGAAGAAGCCGAACAAGCCGCCGCACTGGCAGCTCCAAAGGCAGATGACTTCGCAGCAGCGGAAGACATCTTCGACAGCGGTCTGGTCGAAACACCAGAAGCGCGCGAAGAATAAGCGTCAGCTCATAAAAGACAAAAAACCCCCGGCCTTGGCTGGGGGTTTTGCTTTTGTAGGGGAGTGAAGCAAAGTGAGAGGCGATTTCACCAGAGAGGACCTGAACAACAAGCCCAACCCCTTAGTGAATGACCAATTGCTAAGACATCTCTAGCTCTGACCAAGTGCGATCAAAACGACCGGCTGCAAGATCTTCCTTGGATATCCATATCTGAAGTAAGCAACCTCTCAGGTTCACAGCCGTCCCAAAT
Organism: uncultured Paracoccaceae bacterium; assembly: GCA_947499725.1. Taxonomy (GTDB): domain Bacteria; phylum Pseudomonadota; class Alphaproteobacteria; order Rhodobacterales; family Rhodobacteraceae; genus Cognatishimia. The sequence continues at coordinate 96,117 of CANMPK010000006.1, forward strand.
TGATCAGAGATCTGAAAAAGCAGAACCGCGTCAGCATTGGTATCTCTGCCTTGCTGAATTTGATCACCAACTCCGAACATCTGGATCGGATAATCCTCAAGACGGACGCCAACCGCAGATTTCGGCACGTCACATGTCGCGGCAGACGCTACCGGTTTTATTGGCTCTTTTTTGGGCTTAATGACCAAGCCGAGCCTTTTCACTTCGTCAAATGCGTCGTTCACGGAGGAATGGACAGAGTCGAATAACATACCTGTTGTTAGGTAATGAGTATGGTTCTCGAGAAGCTTTAGTTTTGCCGTTGCTTCCGCTTCTTCTCCCTCAACAACGATGCTGTTTAAGAAATCGATGAGCTTTCTTTTGATCTGATTTGGAAGAGCGCCATCCGACGCCGAGTGAGACATTTCTAGCCAATGGATCAATTGGGCGTCCGGCAAGAGATTTGAACTCAAATCCTCCGTGGGAACCGGTAATTCATCATTGGGTTGTCGAATTAGGGATTTGACCTTGGATAACCCACGTTCACAACGCTTACGTAAGCCATTCGTGCGTACACGTTCGAGCCAACCTTTCTGGACCTTGAAAGCCTCAGTCGAAGCCTCATGGAAGTCGTTCAGTAACCGCAAAGAGAAACTTTGGGACAGAGCGTACAGAAACCCCCATGTTAGATACCCATCGTGCAAGTCAGAATGATAGTTCCCGCTTAGGTGTTTGGTGAAAGTGCGATCAAGCACTGGCTTGGGCGATGATGGACGCTTGCGTAAAAAGGGCTTGATGGCGCCCCGAACCTCGCGGCGATTTCTGTCAGTGCCAGCTTGCAAGGCCGCATAATAGTCCTGCCACGCCGCGTCGAATGCACGTTGTTCCGGTGTATCTGGTTTCTCGGAACTTCTGCTAAGGCGCCTTTGCTCTTTGACAGAAAGTTGCTTGTAAGCCGCCTGCCTTTCAAGGGAGAGGGCGCGATATTTCTTGAACCAAGACTGATCCGCGCGCCAAGTTCGGTACGGGATGGCCTGCACCGATTGCGGGGGCAGAAGCTTTGGATGAATGAGGGCCTCTTCATCCACGTAAAGCGCATCATACTCCGAATCTGGCCCGATTTCATCTAGATCTTCAGGGGCTGCTCTCTCGGGCAGTTCCTTCGGGCTTTGCGGAAAGTACAAAACGACGGGATCACAGCCATGCAGACAGTCGCCCATAAGAGGTAGAAAAATGCTCAGCGTGCCTGTCGAAGGCTTTGCAACAAAAGGAAGGCTTTCTTCCGGCAATTCCAGACGCCTCGGGATCCCCGCAAGATCAATTTCCGCAAAGAAGTGCAGGCGCAATCTGTTTTCCGACGTCCACTCGGTCTCTGGCGTTATGTGTTCGGGCCATTCGGTACCCTTCGGCAGCCGCGGCAGACCACCAAACCGAACAGCGGTGTGCTCGGGGTGGGGCTCTTCTAAAGGGCACAAAATAAGAGCGGCTTCTGCGGTAAGCTCTATATCGGGTGTGTCTATTGTCTTCTGCGCCATGAAATGCCTCGGTTTGAAATTTTTCTTATCTAATAGGTATTTAAAATCCGCTCCACTCTGACCTGTCAAGCTGTGCAGCATGGCGTCAGCCAAACAACCTCTTGACCTAAACCTAACTTCAAGTCGCAGGGTGTGTGCTCCTAAATTGCACTGGAGTCTCCCCTTGGCCAATTCCCCCATACCCACCGACAGGAAAAGAATATTCGCAGCACTCTGCGCGCCCAGCGTGGCGATCATGCTGGCAGCGTTTGGAATAAGTTCCGCCGCCGTCACATTACCAGAGGTCTCAGGCGCCTTTGTGGCTCAGGGCCCCAACCCGACACTCATCGTCTCCATCTACATCCTCGCTGTCACATCGCTTGTTGTGCCGGTCGGACGTGCCGGCGATGTCTATGGCAAACGGGCTGTCCTGATTTCGGGCCTGTGCGTCTTTACCCTCGGTGCCGCCTTGGCCTCAGCCGCGGCGACCCTACAGGTTTTGATCGCCAGCAGATTTGTCCAAGGCGCAGGCGCAGCGGCCATGATGGCCATGCCACTGGCCTTGGTGCGCGATCTGGTGCCGTCTGGGCAAATCGGGCGTTGGATGGGGCTTTTGGGAAGCATGACAGCCATCGGAACAGCCTCAGGCCCCGCGATCGCAGGCGCCACAGTAGCCGCCTTTGGCTGGCGCGCGGTGTATGTGCTGCAAGTCCCGATTGCTTTGGCGACCCTCATACTGTGCTTCATCTGGCTGCGAGCTGGCGCAACGCAGGCTGAGAAAAAGTCGATCGATTTTCCCGGTGCGGCGGCCTTGGCCCTTTTCCTCGCTGCGATAACCTTCCTTATCTCTGGCTTGGGCAACGGGCTGGATCGCACGGATGGTCTGCTTGCCTTGCTCGCAATAGGCGCGCTGATGGCCTTCAAGGTGATCGAAACCCGAAGCGCATCACCCATCATCCCATTTGATCTCCTACGCTCCAGCCACCTGCGCATAAGCTTTGCTATGAACGCCATCGTGTCTCTTGTGATGATGGGTATGCTCGTGATCGGACCCTTTTTCCTCATGAACGGGCTGGGGCTGACAACCGCGCAAATGGGCCTCGCCATGAGTGTCGGCCCAATCTCGGCCGCACTCAGCGGCGTTCCAGCCGGGCGGCTCACAGAAAAACTTGGCGCAGACCATGCAGTAACAGCCGGCGCCAGCGCGATGGCCTTGGCATGTGTGGCCATGTCCGCGCTGCCTTACATGTTTGGACTTGTCGGGTTTGTTCTGGCCTTCATTCTTCTGGCGCCCAGCTATCAGGTGTTTCTGGCCGCGCTCAACACATCCGTCATGCAGCGCGCCTCTGACCAACAGCAGGGCGTCACATCGGCAGTCCTTAATCTCAGCCGCAACTTTGGCTTTATCCTCGGAGCCGGATCCGTCAGCGCAATCTTTTGGGCCTTAGTCTCTTTGAGCAATGGCACGCAAAGCGCGCGTTTCGCCATGGCAGGGAGCTTTGCGATCTGCTTTGTCTGCGTGCTTGGGGTCGCCTTGCTATCGGTACGCTCGCGCGGCCATGGCCTAAAGAGACGGCGCGCTGCACAGGGATGACCCGCGCCGCATTCAGAAACCTGAGCCCCAGCACAACATCCGCGCGCGCCCCACACAAACCACCTTTCCCCCACGTCGCCCAGGGTCTAAGTTGCCGCTAACGAACTCCAACACAGACAAGGGCAGGGCATGAACGTCTCAGACAATATGCGCGGGGCGTTTTTCATGATGCTGACCATGCTCTGCTTCACCCTTGGTGACACCTTCACCAAGATCGTCCTCAAATCCCTGCCGCTTACACACTTCATCTTTATCCGTGGCTGTTTCTGCGTGTTGTTCATCGGCCTTGTGGCTTGGGCCATGGGCGCATTGAAATTTAACCTAAGCAAAAGAGACTGGCGCCTGCTCACCCTGCGCAGTGTCGCCGAAGCGGGGGCGACGTTCCTATTCCTCAGTGCCCTGCGCACCATGGATCTGGCCAACGCCACCGCCGTTTTGCAATTCTTGCCGCTCAGCCTTGCTCTCGCCGCTGCGGTGTTCTTCCGCGAACCGCTCGGCTGGCGCCGCATGGCTGCGATCCTGATCGGCTTTTTCGGCATGCTGTTGATTGTGCGCCCAGGCACGGATGGGTTTGAACCCGATAGCCTCTATGCGCTCGGAGCCGTCTTTTGTGTCACGATCCGAGACCTCTCCGCCCGCCGTCTGTCCAAAGATGTGCCGCCCCTGATGGGCGCGCTTATCATGGCGGTTGCTGTGGCAGTGCTGTCTTTCTACTTCGCAGTGATCACCCCTTGGGAAGGGATCGCCTTGCCAAGTCTGGGCTTCACCGCCCTAGGGGCGGCATGTCTCTCAATGGGATACCTGCTGCTTGTGCTCGCCATGCGCTTTGGCGAAATCGCCTTCGTCGCGCCTTTCCGCTACACAGGGCTCGTCTTTGCGCTGATCTTTGGCTTTCTGATTTTCGGAGACTTCCCCGACGGGCTCACCCTGATCGGCGCGGCCATCGTGGTCAGCACCGGTATCTTTACACTGTACCGAGAAACCGTGGCCAAACGTCAGGCAAACGCCGCGCGCACCTGATCACTGTCGATGGCAAAGGTCTTCTTGAAATGGGCCTCGCCGGCGGCATCCAGAAGTTCAAAGTCCAACTGCTTCACACCGGCCTTTTGACGCGAGTCATTAAACCCATTGTGCCCCCGCACGAACATATCCTCATCCGTATAGGTCACGGTTGGCATCACGCGGTTAAGCTTGCCATGGGCAAAGTTCATGATCGTCTGCTGCTGATACTGCGCCACGGCCATGCCCAGAGCGACGCCATAATAGGGCATCACATGCGCCTTAGACATCATGCCCTCGGCTGTCGGCAGGGCAGAATACCCACGGTTAAAATCAATCCCCACCATAGGCTGGCTGGCCATCAACCCTGCGCAATCCGCCGCAGCCCCGCGCAACCGCTCGACAAACCGCACCGACACCGCATCATCATCGTCATGGCGAAACTGTAGGCTCGGCAAAGCCGTATCGCGGTCGATATGATCATTGATGATCTGCTTCATGACGGGCCGATGCTGCTTCGGCGGCATCGCCACGATCTTGGCTTGCGGCATATCCGCAGTCATATCCTGCAAACGCGCCAGATAAGGCGCGGGCATACAGTCGCCAATGACGATCAAGAAGGTAAAGTTCTGATCCGTCTGCGCCTTCAAGCCGGGCAGGGCGATGGTTTCAAACATCGCCAACCGCTCGTCCATCCGCTCAGGCGCATAGAGATACGCGCGGCGATCCTCGATACTTTCGTGTTCGACCTGAAAGCCACCCAACGCCGGATAGGAAAACCGACAAAGCCCGATGACTTGCATATCCTGACTGTTCATAGGAAGGTCCTAGCGCTGCTCAAGTGTTTTGCCAAAGAATGCCAGCGCATCAGGCGAAGAGCAACGCTCAATACACGCTAAACCTGCGCAGAGCCAAACGTCCTGACCGCAGAGCAGGGCGCCTCGGCCTGATACTGTTGACATACCCCCCGACTCCCCCTATACGCCCGCTTATCCGGCTATGGGACAAGTGTGCCCAACGCCGAAATCAAAATTTCAGTGGCTAAGGTCCATACCGCTTTTTGGTGTGCACCCTCTGGAAACTAACCGCGACGTTCGCCTCGGAATGGGAACGTTTGCGGCTTTTCGCTATGTGGCAACGCGTAGTGTCGGAAATAAGTAGCGTATGGGGCAACCCATGCAGAATGAGTTAGGAAACGGGATTACCCTATGCCAACGATCCAACAGCTGATCCGCAAGCCGCGTCAGCCTAAAATCAAGCGCTCCAAGTCACAGCACCTGGAGCAGTGCCCACAGAAACGCGGCGTTTGCACACGCGTTTACACAACCACGCCTAAGAAACCGAACTCCGCGATGCGTAAAGTTGCGAAAGTTCGTCTGACAAACGGCTACGAAGTTATCTCTTACATCCCGGGTGAATCCCACAACCTTCAGGAACACTCCGTGGTTCTGATCCGTGGCGGCCGTGTAAAAGACCTTCCGGGTGTCCGTTACCACATCCTCCGCGGTGTTCTGGATACCCAAGGTGTTAAAGACCGTAAGCAACGTCGTTCCAAGTACGGCGCGAAGCGTCCTAAGTAAGAAGGATATTTATAGATGTCTCGTCGTCACGCTGCAGAAAAACGTGAAGTATTGCCTGACGCCAAATTTGGCGATCGCGTACTTTCTAAATTCATGAACAACCTGATGATCGACGGTAAAAAGTCGGTTGCAGAAAAGATCGTTTACAACGCGCTAGACCGTGTTGAATCCAAGATCAAACGCGCTCCAGTGGAAGTGTTCCACGAAGCGCTGGACAACATCAAACCGTCCGTAGAGGTTCGCTCTCGTCGTGTTGGTGGTGCCACATATCAGGTTCCTGTTGAGGTTCGCCCTGAGCGCCGTGAAGCACTGGCAATTCGCTGGTTGATCACTGCCTCCCGCGGTCGCAACGAAAACACAATGGAAGAGCGCCTCGCAGGTGAACTTCTGGATGCCGTGAACTCTCGCGGTAACGCTGTTAAAAAGCGCGAAGATACTCACAAGATGGCAGATGCGAACAAAGCATTCAGCCATTATCGCTGGTAATCCCAAAAGGTATTTTGACCAATGGCACGCGAATATACACTCGAACATTACCGTAACTTCGGTATCATGGCGCACATCGATGCGGGTAAAACAACCTGTTCCGAGCGCATCCTGTACTACACAGGTAAATCCCACAACATCGGCGAAGTGCACGATGGTGCGGCGACCATGGACTGGATGGAGCAAGAGCAAGAGCGCGGTATTACAATTACTTCCGCTGCGACAACCACATTCTGGGAACGCACAGAAGATGGTAAAACAGCTGACTCTCCTAAGCACCGTCTGAACATCATCGACACTCCAGGCCACGTTGACTTCACAATTGAAGTTGAGCGTTCCCTGGCGGTTCTCGATGGTGCGGTTTGTGTTCTTGACGCAAACGCTGGTGTTGAGCCTCAAACAGAAACTGTTTGGCGTCAGGCTGACCGCTACAAAGTTCCACGTATGGTTTTTGTCAACAAAATGGACAAAATCGGCGCGGACTTCTTCAACTGTGTTGAAATGATCGAAGACCGTACAGGCGCACGTGCTGTTCCTATCGGTGTTCCAATCGGCGCAGAAACAGAGCTCGAAGGTCTGGTTGACCTCGTGACTATGGAAGAGTGGGTCTACATCGGTGAAGACCTCGGCGCATCTTGGGAAAAACGCCCAATCCGCGCAGAGCTGCAAGACATGGCCGACGAATGGCGCGGCAAGATGATCGAAGCAGCCGTCGAAATGGACGACGATGCAATGGAAGCATACCTGGAAGGCGAAGAGCCATCCGTTGAGGAGCTGCGCAAGCTGCTTCGCAAAGGTACGCTGGAAATGGCGTTCGTTCCTGTTCTGGGTGGTTCCGCGTTCAAAAACAAAGGTGTTCAACCTTTGCTGAACGCCGTAATCGACTATCTGCCGTCCCCACTGGACGTTGTTGATTACATGGGCTTCAAACCAGGCGACGAAGAAGAAGTTCGTGACATTGCCCGCCGTGCGGATGATGACATGGCGTTCTCCGGTCTGGCGTTCAAAATCATGAACGACCCATTTGTTGGCTCCCTGACATTCACACGTATCTACTCTGGTACGTTGAGCAAGGGCGACACACTGCTGAACTCTACAAAAGGTCGTAAAGAGCGCATCGGTCGTATGATGATGATGCACTCCAATGATCGTGAAGAGATCACAGAAGCATTCGCAGGCGACATTATCGCTCTGGCAGGTCTGAAAGACACAACAACAGGTGACACACTCTGCGCAGTGAACGAACCAGTTGTTCTGGAAACAATGACTTTCCCAGATCCGGTGATCGAGATTGCGGTTGAGCCTAAGACAAAAGCTGACCAAGAGAAAATGTCTCAAGGTCTGCAGCGTCTGGCAGCCGAAGATCCATCCTTCCGTGTTGAGACTGATCTGGAATCCGGTCAGACCATCATGAAGGGCATGGGCGAACTTCACCTGGACATTCTTGTTGACCGTCTGAAGCGTGAATTCAAAGTCGAAGCGAACATTGGTGCGCCACAGGTTGCGTATCGTGAGACCATCGGCCACGAAGTCGAGCACACATACACACACAAGAAACAGTCTGGTGGTTCCGGTCAGTTCGGTGAGGTTAAACTCATCATCACACCAACAGAGCCGGGTGAAGGTTACTCCTTCGAATCCCGCATCGTTGGTGGTTCTGTTCCTAAGGAATACATCCCAGGTGTTGAAAAAGGCATCCAGTCTGTCATGGACTCCGGCCCTCTGGCTGGCTTCCCAGTGATCGACTTTAAGGTTGCTCTGATCGACGGTAAGTTCCACGACGTTGACTCCAGCGTTCTGGCCTTCGAAATCGCATCCCGTATGTGTATGCGTGAAGGTATGCGCCAAGCTGGCGCGAAACTGCTGGAACCAATGATGAAGGTCGAAGTTATTACTCCTGAAGAGTATACCGGCGGCATCATCGGCGACCTGACATCCCGTCGTGGTCAAGTGTCCGGTCAGGAACCACGCGGCAACGCTGTTGCGATTGACGCATTCGTTCCTCTGGCGAACATGTTCGGCTACATTAACACTCTGCGTTCCATGTCCTCTGGCCGTGCGCAGTTTACAATGCAGTTCGACCACTACGATCCAGTTCCGCAGAACATCTCTGACGAGATCCAAGCGAAATTCGCATCTTAATCGGGGCGGCGGGCTTCGGTCCGCCCTACCCACAACTCGTAGGTCGGGAATTTCCCCGACACCCCAAATAAGGAGGCCATCATGGCTAAGGAAAAGTTTGAACGTTCCAAACCGCACTGCAACATCGGCACAATCGGCCACGTTGACCACGGTAAAACAACACTGACAGCTGCGATCAC
>CANMPK010000007.1 GCA_947499725.1 uncultured Paracoccaceae bacterium
ATGGTGCCCCCACACGGACTCGAACCGCGGACCTACTGATTACAAATCAGTTGCTCTACCAGCTGAGCTATAGGGGCACTGGAGGGGGATTTAGACCAAGGCGTAGGGGCGTGCAAGAGATTATTTGTCAGAAAAAGTCAGATTTCTTGAATTTCCTCACATTTCCAGTGAAAGATAAATTAATACAAAGACTTAAGCTCTTTTCAGAGCCTGTTACCTCGAAATCGATGACAGAGTTGACAGCCGTCAACTTTGCACCGCCCTCCCCTGCCCTAGCAGCGCTTTCACCATTGGCCATGCCGTGAAACCTCCCGCCTCTGCCTTTTGTGTCAAGCTGCGCAGATAGCCGCCTGGGTTTTTAATATCGCCAATGCGTTGCAACATGCAGGCCAAAGTCACCGAGGCCCCTTCTGGCCCCATCGCTTTCATCGCCCCTTGCCACACATCCGCAGAAATCCCCATCATCCGGTGCAGCACATGCGCGGTTTCCACCAATTGATGATTATGCCGGATCGGCTCTTGCGCATATGGCGCCACATCAGGACAAGCTTGCAGCACCAGTTCCACAGGCACAGCCCTTGGTGTTGGACGATCCAATGCTTCCTCTTTCTGTTTCTCAGCTCTTTCAGATTCAAAAGTATATTTATTTGAATTCTGTATGTGCCGCTCATTTTGGCTGTCACAGGCGCTCAATTCTTCTGTTTCAACGACAGGCTCACTCGGCTTATCCACAGGCTCAGGCGTCAAAAGCCCCTCAAATCGCAGCAAGGCTTCGCTCAGCGCGTCACAGAGGCCCCTCACCTGCTCCAGGCTCAGAACACGGCGCAGGCGCTTCTGGGCGGCTGTCAGTGCTTCTTCCAGGGTCTCCCACGGGCCAGCCATCCCTTTGGCGCGCACATACTCCAGCAGCTTCCAGCAATCACGTTTCATCAGCATCGCCTCTTCACGGGCGCGCTTGATGCGTTCTGCCACTTCTTTGGCCTCATCCGCAGCCACGAAAATCTCCGCAGTACGCGACACCAGCGGACGTAAATCAAACCCAAAGGCCCGCGCAACCGCCCCACCCTTCTGGCGCACCGCATAGCGTTTGCCATTCGGGCTATCATGACGGGCAATAAGCCCCTGCCCCACTAGTGTTCCCAGATGACGACGTAACGTGCTTTCCGGCATCCCATGGGCGCGGCTCGCTAAGGTGCGATTGGATGGGAACACTACGAGCCCCTCGCCCGTCAGCTCTTCTCCACGATGAAAACTCAGCAACGCGTTCATCACCGTCAAAGCGCCCGCGTTCAAACCAAAGGCAGCCTTTGCCTCAGTCAACGCGCGCAGGATCTCCCACTTGTTGACCGACACAATCGCTGCATCGTCTTTCGCCAAATCCGCACGCGCCTGCTGCGCACGTTTGATCAGGCCAGCCGTCACCGGCCGCTGCCCAAAGGGCGTCGTCGTCAATACGTCCATTATTTTGCCACGAGACAAAGAAATTCCGCCCGCCGGAGTCCGACGCCTGTTGACAGCTGTCAACAGTTAGCCATAGATTCGGAGTTGCTAAACTCGAATTGAGGCCTCTCGGGTTGATCTCTGCAAAGATCATTCTGGGGGGCTTTAATTTTTTACTCTGTCTGTTTGTGCCTCCTTAAGACTGCTCAATGTTGCGGACCCTCTGCAAAGGGCCTCTGGTTTATTCGCCAGACTGGTTTTTCCAGTTCTGATGAATCTCTGAGAGGTTTTTTAACAGCCAGTCATCAAAGCCGTCTGTCTCCTCTTTGAATGTCACGACCATCTTGCCGCCAGACCAGGTCACGCGGCCAAACTCTGCGCCCACTGCATCTTTCAGCGGGTGGGCCGTGGGTGTTTTCTTCGGCTTGCTTGGCGCACGGGCCGCCAGCTTTGCCTCGATCTGCATCAGCAACGATTTGAACCGCTGATCAGAGCTTTCCTTGGGTGAAATCAGTGCAACCGCTTCTTCCGCGCCCATCTGGGTCTTCTCCAGCAGGCCAGAGAGTGCCAACCACCGATCACGTCCCACCGCGGGGGCAGGGCCGATGGCCTCAATCAACTCCACTGGGATCAGGTCTGCCACGGTCAGCATCCGGCTGATCACGGTCTTATCCACGTGCAGCGCATCGCCAATCACCTTGCGATCATAGCCCGCATCCCGCATCTGCCGCGCAAAGTTCGCGCGTTCGATAAAGGTCAGGTCTTTACGGGCGGTGTTCTCTTGCCCCTGCGCAATCAACAGCTCGCGATCATCCAGATCACGGATTAGCGCCTTGGCTGCAATGCCCAGATCTTTCAGCGCCCGCAGACGGCGACGCCCATAGACCACTTGAAACCGCCCTGGGTTCTCAGGGTTCGGGCGCAACAGCACCGGCACCTGTTGGCCATAGTCACGGATCGACTGCATCAGCGCCTTATGATCGGCCTCATCATGGTCCAACCGGTCCACATTGCCGGCCATATCAATCAGATCAACGTCTATGTCGCTCACAGACCGGCTTTTCAGATCTGCAATCGACTGGCTCACCGCGCCAATCGCGCCTTTCTTGTACCGCGGCGTGGCAGGTTTCGTCGCCGCAGATGGGGCAGGGGAGGGGGCTGGCGTATCAGCACCCGCCTTGGCCTCGTCCATCAGCCCTTGCAATAGGTTCTTACGCGCCATTCATCCGCCCCCATGCTTGCTGTACCAGCTCTTCAATCTCGCCATTCACCGCGTTCAGCGATTCAATCGCCCGATCATAGGTCGCCCGCGTGAATTGAGACTTTTCCACCTCATAAAGCGTCTGTTTGGTGATCCCCGCATCGGAAATCGCGGTGGATTTCAACACCGTGTGGTTCAAAACATGCTCGCCAAACATCGATCGCATGAACGAAACCATCTGGTTCTGCGGCCCATCACCGGGCTCATAGCGCGTCACCACGTAGCGCATCCAATCATACGACATATCACCCCCCGCTTCGGCCACAACGCCCAGCAGGTTGGATGTCATAAGCAAGAACTGACACATAGACATCACGTCCAGCATCTGTGGATGCACGGTCACCAATACCGCAGTGGCGGATGACAAAGCACTCATCGTCAAGAAACCCAGCTGCGGCGGACAATCCATCACAACAACGTCGTAATCAGACTCTACTTCAGCCAAAACGTCCCCAACGCGGGTGAAAAACAACCCGCCTGTGCGGTCTGCAATGGCGCGAGGCGTCTCGTGTTCAAACTCCATCAAGTCCAGATTGCCCGGAATGATATCGAGGTTCGTGAAATAGGTGCTTTGGATAATATCGCGCACCGGCACAGGGTCTTCATAGCGGATCGCATCATACAATGTGCCGCCATCCAGCAGGTCAAACTCAGGCTGAAACCCGTGCAGCGCACTTAGCGAGGCCTGTGGATCAAGGTCCACCGCCAGCACCTTATAGCCATCCAGCGCCATTTTCTGCGCCAAATGGGCCGATGTGGTGGTCTTACCAGAGCCACCCTTAAAGTTAATCACCGTAATCACCTGCAAATGGTCGCCGTCACGGCGCCCTGGCAGGTAAGTCCCAGGCACTTTTGCGCCCGCTTCCAGCAAAACACGCAGGGCCTGCACGTCTTCTGGGGAATAATAGCGCCGCCCACCGGCACGGATCTCAGGCTCTGGGCCTTTCCCGTCCAAATGCAGCTTCCGCAAATAGGCATCCTTTACACCCAGCAAATCCGCCGCTTCACCGGATGTGAACTTGCGCAATTCTTTGCTGGCGTTCGGAGGAAACAACTGCTCGCGATGCGCCTGCAGCCGTTCTGACAATTTCAAAGCATGCTCACCGACAAGTTGGTCGATGCGCGTTTGTGTTGGGGTCATAGGTCCCTCAATATACCGCTGGGCCGCTTGTGCAGCCTCTTCTACCTCTAGGCATCTACCGTTTGTTACGGAGAAACCCGTTTTATTCACTTATTACCGTAAGTATTGGGGCAATTGAACCGAGTCGCGCAAGTCTTTTCTACATCCGGCTGTGGATAACTTTAAGCGCGGCAAAATCAGCGGGTCTGTCAACGCTGATAATAGGCTCTAATAAGGCGAAAATCCAATAGTTATAGCCACTTGCCGCAACCATAAACGCAACCCGTAGGTTGACAGCTGTCAACCAAAGCAAGCCCTTGATTCAACGAAGATTCAGCAAAACCACGTAAAAGCCGGAAATCACGCCAATCGTAGGAAAACCTGCACATCAGCCACATTTGTACCGGTCCCACCGATCATAATGTGGTCCCCAGACAGGGAAAGCGCCTGATAACTGTCGTTGTTTTCCAGCAACGCCGCCAGATCGCCCCCCGCCGCCTTAAGCCGCGCCAATGTGTCCGAATCCACCAAGCCACCCGCCGAATCTGTTGGCCCATCGCGCCCATCGGTGCCACCGGATAAAAACACCCAGTCACCGCCCAAACGCCCCTCTGCCTCAGCCGCCACACGCAAGGCCAATTCCTGATTGCGCCCGCCAAGCCCGTCGCCAGATAATTTAACCGTGGTCTCGCCACCAAACACCAAGGCGCAAGGCCCATCCGCTGCCTCCGCCGCCTGCAAGACAACCTTAGCTGCATCCGCCACATCACCAATCAACGCATCCGAGACAATCCGTGCCGGCACCTGCGCCGCATCCACCATGGCCGCCAGGCTCTGCCGGTTCGATCCAATCACTTGGTTCTGCGCGCGGCCCGCAACCGCAACATCCGCGCCCGCCAAAACAGCACGCACCGCCGCTGGCAACCCATCCCAAACACCCGCGCCAATCAAAACATCCCGCGCTTCTGCCTTCGTCCCTATCGGCGACACGGTCGGCCCCGAGGCAATCGCCCGCAAATCATCGCCAATCACATCGCTGAGCATCAGCCCAAAAACAGAGGCAGGCGCCGCATGGCGCAACACACCGCCGCCTTTCAAATCCGAAAGCTGCTGACGCACCAGATTCATCTGCTCAATCCCCAGCCCGCTTTCCAGCAAGGCTGTGTTCACCGCAGCCTTCTCGGCCAATCCAATCCCGTCAACAGGCCGCACCATCAGCGCAGAGCCCCCGCCCGAAATCAGCGCCAACACCGTATCTTGCGCGCCCGCCTCAGCCAGCAAGGCCACAACCGCCTCACCCGCCGCCAAAGACCCTTCATCCGGCACCGGATGCGCCCCCGCCATCACCGTGGCCCCAGCCACATGGGCCATATTCTCTGGATTGGTCACCACAAGCGCCTTATGCACATCCTCAAAATGTGCCAAAGCCGCCCGCGCCATCGGAACCGAGGCCTTACCAACTGCAATAACGAACAAACGCCCAACAGGTGCAGGCACATCCCCCCGCGCCAAAGCCTCAGCAACAGCCGTCGCCGGATCCGCCCGCTTCACTGCCGCCTGAAACATCTGCAAAGCCTGCGCCCGTGCCTGATCCATAAGTCCATCCTTCTTCTTGGCCCCAGTACCTTGGGGTGAACCTTGAAACGCAGTTTCAAGGAAAGGGGCAACGCCCCTCATCTGTCATCTCAGCCCGCAGCCGCGCCACCCGCAGCACATCCTCAGACAAGGCAAACACCCCATCCTCCATCTGCGCCAATGAAACCCAAGCCACATCCGCCGCATCATCCGCCGCCACAGCCTCACCTTCCAGATAGGAACAGCGCACAGCAGCGATCAAATACTGATAGTCCACAGCGCCGCTTAGATTACGGGCAATCACATCCACATTGGTCAAATAGCCATCAGCCTGTGCAATCACGCCGGTTTCCTCGCGCAATTCGCGCACCGCAGCCTCTATGGCTGTCTCGCCCAATTCCACATGACCCCCAGGAAAGCCCCATAGCCCACGCCCGGGATCTTTCCCGCGCTGCACCAGCAGAAAGCGCGCGTCATGATACACAACCGCAATCGCGCCCAGCTTCGGGGCCATCGTTAGGGCAGGGGAGGGCATGCAAACATCCAATCAAGCTCAGTCAATCAGAGCTTACGCAATCTGGACCCACACGCCAGCCCAAAGCCGCGCAAAAGCGAATCTCTTACACCCGATCAGGCGCCAATCAGGGCTATCACCCGCGTTTTTGCATCCGGAAAATCAACATTGCCGCTAAGGCAATCACCGGCACCATAAAAGCGCGATAGGTGATTTGCGCATTATACCCAACAAAGGCCAATACACTGCCGTTAAACAATAGCAGGCTCTCGTCCCGGCTCGTGCCTTCAAAGCCTTGCAGCGTATGCACGCCAACCTGCAACAAAAACAAAAGGATAGTCGCAAGCAGAAACCCCCAAACACCCCATCGCAGCGGCAACAGAAATCCAGCAATCAACGCAAGCAGTGTAACAATCATCGTCAGGGTCATGGGCATTCTCACTATGTGAAACAGTGACCCATAAGTAACCAATTTTTCTTGAGGAAAAACAATTCTTTCACGCTCTTCAATTGGATTTGATCACTCGTTAAACCCTTCGGTAACATAGCAAGACCACAAGGCGGAGAGACCCATGTCCAACACGCAAGACAGTTTCGATCTCTTTATCATCGGCGGCGGCATCAATGGCTGCGGCATTGCACGCGATGCAGCGGGCAGGGGGCTTTCCGTTGGCTTGGCCGAGATGAACGATCTCGCATGGGCCACCTCTTCCGCATCGACCAAACTGTTTCATGGCGGTCTGCGCTATCTCGAGTTCTTTGAATTCCGTCTGGTGAAAGAAGCCCTAATCGAACGCGAAACGCTCTTGCGCGCCATGCCGCATATCAGCTGGCCCATGCGTTTTGTGCTGCCCTATCACAAAGACATGCGCTTTGATTCAGAAACGCCAACGTCAAAGCTGCTCACCACCTTTATGCCGTGGATGAAGGGCCGCCGCCCGTCATGGCTGATCCGCGTGGGTCTGTTCCTGTATGATAACCTTGGCGGTCGTAAAATTCTGCCCGGTACAGAAACCCTGCGCCTTGATGGCACGGCCGAAGGCGCGCCTTTGCAGGATCGCTTTGCCAAAGCCTACGAATATTCCGATTGCTGGGTGCAAGACAGCCGCTTGGTCGTGCTGAACGCCCGCGATGCACAGGCGCGCGGTGCGCAAATCATGACCCGCACCAAAGTCACCCGCGCGGAACGGGTGAATGACCTCTGGCAGATCACCACCCAAGACACGCGCACAGGCGCTGAAACCCAAGTCACCGCCAAGATGATCGTCAACGCAGGCGGCCCTTGGGTGATGGATGTCATCAATGGCGTCGCGGGTCTGAACACCCCTGAAAGCATCCGCCTTGTGCGCGGCTCGCATATCGTGACCAAACGTCTTTATGATCACGACAAATGCTACTTCTTTCAAGGCGAAGACGGCCGCATCATCTTCTCTATCCCTTACGAAGAAGATTTCACCCTGATCGGCACCACCGATGCAGAACATTCAGATGCCTCCGAGAAACCCGCCTGTTCTGAAGAAGAGCAAACCTACTTGCTGAACTTCGCCAACGGCTATTTCAAACAGCAGCTCACCGATGAAGATTTGGTCTGGACCTATTCCGGCGTGCGCCCGCTGTATGATGACGGCGCCTCCACCGCCACAGCCGCGACCCGTGAATATGTGATGCGCGTCAACTCTGATGGCGGTGCGCCCTTGCTGAATATCTTTGGCGGTAAAATCACCACCTACCGCCGCTTGGCAGAAAGCGCGCTGAAGAAAATCGGCGACTTCTTCCCAGAGATGTCCGGTGATTGGACAGCCGGCGTCCCCATGCCCGGCGGCGACTTCCCAGTGGAAGGCGTGGATGATCTGATCAACCACCTGCACCAACGTTACGACTTCTTGGGGCGTGACGTGATCAAACGCATGGTGAAATGCTACGGCACCGAAGTCTCTGCCATTCTGGGCGAGGCCAAATCGGCCAAAGACCTCGGCACCGATTTTGGCGCAGGTATTTTCGCGGCAGAACTCACTTGGGTCAAAGCAAATGAATGGGTTCAAACCGCCGAAGATTTCGTCTGGCGCCGCACAAAACTCGGCCTGCGCTTAACTGAAAAAGAGATCGAAAAAATCGACGCGTTCCTCGCGAAAGACTGATCCAAGAATCAGAACACGAATCAAACCAAGCGTCGGCGAATCGTTGCGCAGCGATCTGCCGCGTCATTTTGCGCCATTGGATCACGTGTATTTATTGGGGCTTTCGCGGAAGTCTTGGGTTAAGACTTTGAAATGTAACGGTTTTGTAAAACAAGAGGCCGCGCATATCTGCGCGGCCTACTCTATTCCAGCGTCACCCTCCAAATCCCTGATGCGCTAGAATGAAACGTATCTTTAAAAGATGGGATCACCGTTGCTTTTATCGGCAACATTGTCAATTCTCGTCTAAGAATTGGGCGAAATAAAAAACTTTGTTTCGGGTGCTCAGGAAATTTAGACGATCCGAACTAGGCCGGTCTCAATTGTACACTTCGGCCATCGAAAGGGGCGATTTGCCACCTTTCTTAAAAATAAAGCCACCGCGCGGCGCTTCGCGAGCCCATGTCAGTTTTATGAAAGTCTTTGCCACTTTTTGCGCTTTCCTATAGGCATCCCAAGCAAGACGAGACGGCCTCAAGACCGCTTCAAACCTAGGTGAAAGAGCATATGACATCTAAACCCAGCACATCAGCAAAACGCGATGCGATTTCAGTCGCACAAGAAGTTCTGCACAAAGAAGCCGCTGCTTTGACTGCGATGGCAAATGATCTACCTGCAGATTTTGAAATGGCCGTAGACCTTATTTTAAAGGCCAAAGGCCGTGTGGTGATCTCGGGCGTGGGCAAGTCCGGTCACATCGGCCGCAAGATAGCCGCCACCTTGGCCAGCACAGGCACGCCGTCTTATTTCGTGCATGGCGCCGAAGCCAGCCACGGCGATTTGGGCATGGTCACGCAAGAAGATGTCTGCATTCTGATTTCCAACTCTGGCGAAACCGCCGAGCTGCGCGACATCACGCTTTACACCCGCCGGTTCAATATCCCACTGATTGCAATTTCTTCCAATCCAAACAGTGTCTTAATGGAAGCAGCAGATTGCATGTTGACCTTGCCAAAGATCCCAGAGGTCTGCTCGATCGGCAAAGCCCCAACCACATCCACAACGCTTACTTTGGCTCTGGGTGATGCGCTCTCTGTGGCGGTCATGGAACAACGCGGCTTTAGCGCGGACGACTTCCAAACCTTCCACCCTGGCGGAAAGCTCGGCAGCCAAATGAGCAAAGTCGCGCAGCTGATGCACGACAAAAAGAGCCTGCCGATTGTGTCCGAAAACGACGACATGTCAGAGGTGCTTTTGACCATGACGTCCAAAGGCTTCGGCGTTGCATTGGTTGTCGTAAATGGTGCGCTTAAAGGTTTGATTTCAGACGGGGATTTACGTCGTAATATGGGCGACCTGATGGGCAAAACCGCAGGCGAAATTGCAAGTTCTGACCCTGTGACCATCACACCAGACTCTCTGGCTGTACAAGCCCTTGCGATCCTGAACGAGCGCAAGATTGGCGCGCTTGCAGTCACCGATGAATCCGGCGCCCCTGTTGGCATCATCCATATCCACGATCTTCTTCGCGCAGGTGTCGCATGAAAACAGTCATTCTGATCCCCGCCCGCTATGCGTCAACGCGTTACCCGGGCAAGCCTTTGGCAGAGCTCACCCTGCCAGATGGCAACAAAAAAAGCCTGATCCACATGAGCTGGGAAGCCGCGCAAGAGGTCAAAGGCGTTGATGCGGTTTACGTCGCAACAGATGACGACCGCATCCGCGCTGCTGCCGAGGCGTTTGGCGCCGAAGTGATCATGACATCTGAGGCTTGCGAAAACGGCACAGCACGCTGCGCGGATGCTTTGGCCAAGGCCAACATCGAAGCGGATTTAATCGTGAACTTACAAGGCGATGCACCTTTGACGCCCGCGTGGTTCATCGAAGATTTGATCGCAGCGATGAAAGACGATCCAGAAGCGCATGTGGCAACCCCTGTGCTGCAATGTGATCCACTGACTTATGGCCATTTCGTCGAAGACCGCAAAGCTGGCCGCGTCGGCGGCACAACCGCTGTGTTTAACGCCAAAGGCCATGCGCTCTATTTCTCTAAGGAAGTGCTGCCATATATCGACGCTGACAAAGTGCCAGACAGTGACATTCCGGTCTATCACCACGTCGGTGTCTACGCCTATCGCCCAAGCGCTTTGGCTGCTTACACCAGCTGGCCCATCAGCGAGCTTGAAACCCTAGAAGGCCTTGAGCAACTGCGCTTTTTGGTCAACGACACTAAAGTGCGTTGCGTCGTTGTCGAAGGCAAAGGCCGAGTCTTCTGGGAATTGAATAACCCCGAGGACGTGCCTCGGATCGAAAGCGTTTTGAAGGATCTGTAATGGAACAGAACATCGTCACAGTTGGTGATATCAAATTCGGCGGGTCCAACCCGATTTCATTTATTGCCGGTCCATGTCAGTTGGAAAACCGCGATCATGCGATGATGATGGCGGAAAAAGTCGCGGAAGCGATGGCGCCGTCAAAGTCCAAGTTCATCTTCAAAACCAGCTACGATAAGGCCAACCGCTCTTCGATTGGGTCTGCGCGTGGTATCGGCATGGAAGAAGGTCTGAAGATCCTGCAAGAGGTGCGTGACACCTTTGGCTGCCCAGTGATCACAGACGTGCACGAAAGCAGCCATTGCGCTGCGGCGGCAGAGGTTGTGGACATCATTCAAATCCCTGCGTTCCTGTGTCGCCAGACTGATCTGCTGCTGGCGGCTGGTCGTACAATGAAGCCTTTAAACATTAAGAAAGGTCAGTTTCTGGCCCCTTGGGAAATGGGCAATGTGGCGGAAAAAGCGGCGTCGACAGGCAATGATCAGATTATGCTCTGCGAGCGCGGCACATCCTTTGGTTACAACACTCTGGTAAATGATTTCCGTGGCCTGCCAACCATGGCGGAAACCGGCTGTCCGGTGATTTTTGATGCCACCCATTCGGTGCAGCAACCTGGTGGGCGCGGCAATAGTTCTGGTGGCGAACGTAAGTTCGTAGCGACCTTGGCGCGTGCAGCTTGTGCTGTGGGTGTGGCAGGCCTGTTTATTGAAACCCACGAAGACCCAGACATGGCGCCATGTGATGGGCCGAACATGATCGCGGTTGATAAACTGGCAGGTCTTATCGGCCAGTTGGTTGAAATCGACGCCATGACAAAAACGCAGGCCAAGCTGGAACTCAGCTAATCCTTAACAAGCAGTAAAGCACGCTGTCTTCAGACATTGCTGACGTTTCGGTTGTTACGACCGAAACGTCGCATTTCAACTGAAGGAACAGCCCATGCCCGACACTACAGCCCGCCTCGCGCTGCCCATTTTGGCGGCGGCGCAGGCCCAGAAACACGTTACCCACAACGAAGCCTTGCAGATGTTGGATGGCATCACGCAACTGGTGCTCAACAGTGTTGGTGCCGTAACGCCGCCTGCCAGTCCGACGCTCGGAGAGGTGCATGCTCTTGGCAGCAATCCAACCGGTGATTGGGCAGGGCAGGCGGGTCAATTGGCGCAATGGCAGTCCTTGCAATGGATTTTTGTGGCCCCACAAGAAGGGTGGCGCGCTTGGGATAGCACGGCGCAAAACCTGTTGATCTATCGCCAAGGCGCTTGGGTTGGCGCGTTTGAAAACTTGTCTGGCCTTGGCATTGGCACGCAATCAGATGCGAACAACCAACTTGCGGTTTCTGGTGTGGCTTCCTTGTTTAGTCACGCAGGGCAGGGGCACCAGATCAAGCTCAACAAGGCCAGCGCCGGTGACACGGCTTCGTTGCTCTATCAATCAAATTGGGCGGGGCATGCTGAAATTGGGCTGACGGGTGACAATAATCTACACGTCAAAACATCAGCAGATGGCAGCACATGGGTCGAAGCTTTGGTGATTGAAGCGGCCACTGGTTTGGCGAGCGGTGCAGCGGTGCAATCTAGCCCCACGGATATCACAAGCGGCCGGTTGGCGCGGGCGGATTACGTGTATGGCGCGGGCAACCTATTAGGGAGTGTTTCACAAATTGCAGGCGTGCCCACTGGCGCGGTGATCGAAGCGGGTGAAAACGCGCTTGGCCGCTATGTGCGTTTTGCCGATGGTACGCAGATTTGCACGGGGGAAACGACGCTTGATATCACCCAAACGGCCGGTGCGATGTTCCGGTCTGATTCTGTGCAAATCGACTTCGCAGTGCCCTTTTCAGTTGCTCCCAATTGCGCTGGAAGTCTCTTTTCGGCACAAAATGGCTGGTTAAATGCAAGCGCCGCAGATGAAAATTCTTGGGCGGTTTGCGGGTTTTCTTACCAGAGTTTTACCGGGCAATCCGCGTCGCTGGTTGCGATTGGTCGTTGGTATTAAGCTGCTTAAAACTTGGGCGAATTAGCGGTTGGGCCTCGACGTAAGCGTCGGGGCCGTTTTGGTTTTATGCGGGTGGGATCTAAGTATCAGCCTGAGGTTACGTGGTGTAAATTTCAGAATTATCTCGCGCAGCACCCTTTACAAATCCTCACAAATCCTCAGTTTATACTAGTATACCAGAAGGCATCACAGAAACTAGGGAGGTACCTGTGAAACACGCTACTTGGAGGACAGTCGGATTCTGTCTCGCGTCTGCTATGGGCACACAAGCTTATGCGAATGACGCATGTGACGCGCACGGCAGTCTCACCATTATTTCCGCTACCGATGACGGCCTCTATGAGGAAACGCACGGTCCTGAAAACACAATCGACGGCAATCTGGATCCAGATTCCCGTTGGTCAAACGAAGGGCAGGGCGAGCCGAAGTATCTTGTTCTCGATCTAGGGGCCAAGCAAACGCTGAAGTCACTGGGCGTGGCGTGGTACAAAGGCGATAGCCGTAAATCCACCTTTGCAATTGAAGCTTCTGTGGATGGCACAAATTATACGACCATCGTGCCAGAAGGCCAATCTGGCGGTGAGATCCTTGATTTTGAAACGCTGAGCTTTGACCCAGTTCAGGCGCAGTTCGTGCGTTTGGTTGGTAAGGGCAACGAAGCGAATGAGTGGAACTCAATCGTAGAAATCCAAGCGGGTGGTTGTGGCGTTGCGGTTGAAAAACCAGCGCAGCCTGTCCTAACCAAGCGCGTTGGCACAGGTCTTTATGGCCTAGACCCAACAAAAGCCCCTGGTGAAAACTTTGACCTGCTTGGCTGGTACATGACCACGCCAGCGGATGACAACGGCGACGGTAAATCTGACAGCGTTTATGAAAAAGAACTGGCCGCTGGTTGGACTGATCCGCGTTTCTTCTACACCGATCCGGTGACAGGTGGCATGGTGTTCCGTGTGACGCCAGCAGGTGCAAAAACATCTGCAAACACCAGCTACACCCGCAGCGAATTGCGCGGCATGTTGCGTCGTGGCAATGACAAGATCAACACGCGTGGCGCCAACAAAAACAACTGGGTGTTCTCCTCTGCGCCTTTGGCTGCCAAAGCCTCTGCCGCAGGCGTTGACGGCAAGATGCGCGCGACACTTTCTGTGAACCAAGTGACCCGTCAGGGTAAAGCCTACCAAGTGGGCCGCGTGGTGATCGGTCAGATTCACGCGAAAAACGACGAGCCTATTCGTCTGTATTATCGCAAGCTGCCGCAGAACAAATACGGCTCTTTGTACTTTGCGCATGATCCTGAGATCGGCAAAGAAAGCTGGATCAACGTGATCGGTTCCCGTGCAGACCGCGCGCCGAACCCTGATGATGGTATCGCGCTGGACGAGATCTTTACCTATGAGATCGAAGTCACTGGCGTACGCGAAGGCGATGAAACGATCCCAATGCTGCATCTGACCATCACACGTGACGATGGCTCTCAAGTCTCCATTGAACCGTTTGATATGCGCGATAGCGGCTTTAGCACCGATGATGAATTCATGTTCTTCAAAGCGGGCGCTTATGCAGGCAACAACACCAGCCCAGAACCTGAGACTGACTTTGATAAAGTCACCTTCTATGAGCTGGAGTATTCCCACGATGCACCGCCAGCCGGCGCTTGGATCGACAAGCTGGTTGCAGCAGAAAAAGCGAAAAAGCTGGCTCTGTTGACGGAAGTCACACCACCAATCCCTGCACAAGCAGGCGTGGTGATCGATGACAGCTTTGCTGACGGCGACCGTGCCGGTGGTGCAGACGAGCTGGGCGGCGTGTGGTGGACCACAAGTGCCAAGACAGCGATCGAGATCGAGCCGAACAAGCTGGGTCTGGTGTCTGGCACAGCGGGCCGCGGCATTCGCACAACCTTCGAACCACAGACCCTGTCTGATGGCCAAGCGATCAAAGCATCCTTTACTTTCACAACCCCAGAAACTGTGGGCAAAGATCGTCAAGATGCCTTCCGCGTCGGCTTGCATGACCGTCTGGAACGTGCGGACCTAGAGCAAGACTTGAGCGCATCTTCGAGCGCACCAAACAAGCTTTACAACGCGCTGCCAGGTTACATGGTGACCTTCGATGTGAACCGCGCCGATCCAACGCTGAACAACGTTGATGTGCGCAAGCACGTTCGTATCAAGGAAGTGGGCCGCTTGATGAGCACCTACCAAGGGTATGAGCTGTTGGCAGAAGGCGGCGAGAGCTTCACCTTTGAGCCAAACACCACCTACAACGGAGATGTGATCATCGAGAAGACAGCAGCAGGCCTGACGATCTCTGGCACGCTGAACAACGAAGCCGGTCAGATGACCACGTTCACGCATACCGATGAAGGCAGCGATGTGAACAACTTCGGCATGTTGTCTTTCCACGTGAACAGCAGCACCTTCGGCTCTAGCGGTACACCAGAACAGGCGGACAACGGCGCGACGTTTAGCAACGTTAAGGTCGAAATCCTCGGCGAGTCTTCTGTAGAAGAAGCCTCCACAGGTCCGGTTGTCTTTGACGACAGCTTCGCTGATGGCGACCGTGCAAATGGTGCGGATGCGATGGACACCAACTGGTGGACCACAAGTTCCAGCAGCGCGATCGAGGTGGCCGAAGGTCATTTGGGTCTGGTCTCTGGCGGCTCTGGTCGCGGTATCCGTGGCACATTCGCGCCGCGCACTTTGGAAGCAGGTCAAACGTTGAAGGCAAGCTTTACCTTCACAGTACCTGAGACCATCGGCACCAACCGCGACTCCTCTGTGCGTGTTGGTTTGTTTGACAAGCTTGGCCGCCCAGATCTCGAAGACGATCTGTCTGCGTCCTCTAAGTCTCCGAACCCGATCTATGACGGCCTGCCAGGCTATATGATCGACTTTGATGTGAACCTGGATGATCCATCTTTGGCCAACATCGATATCCGCCGCCATAAAGACGATACCCAAGGTCGTCTGCTGGGCACCACCAAGGGTTATGCGCACCTTGGTGGGGGCGGGAACGCATACCAGTTCGAAGCGGGTCAATCCTACACAGGTACGATTGCGCTGACAAAACTGGACGCAGGCATTGAAGTGGCTGGGTCTTTGTCCAAAGACGGCGCTGTGCTGAGCGAATTCAGCGCAGTAGACGCCGAGGGCACAATGGACACCGCCGGCATGCTCGCATTCCACGTGAACAGCAAGACGTTTGGGTCCTCCAAAAAACCAGACGAAGCTGACAACGGCTTGGACTTCACAAATATCAAAGTTGAAGTTCTGGAATAACCTGCTTTTGACTCCCAAGGCACAGCGGGGGCGCTTCGGCGCCTCCGTTTTTGTTTGGGATTAGGCCATGCCCATCAGGGCATAGGTGATCTGCGCGGTTGTGAAATTAGACACGCGGCTTTCAGATGTTGGCGCCAGTTCCACCACATCGCAGCCCACCAAGCGGCGGCCTTTTAAAGCATGGGCCACCAGATCAAGCGCTTGGTAGTACCCCAGACCACCCGGCACCGGCGTGCCGGTATCTGGCAAAATTGATGGGTCTAGCCCATCCACATCAAAGCTGACGTAGACATCTTCGGGAAAGTCATCCGGCAGATCAATGGCCGAGAGATTGCCCGTCACTAAGGCCCGCGCATCAACGGCAAAGACATTGCAGGCCTCGCGGCGGTCCACTTCTTCTTGCGACATAGCCCGCACGCCGAATTGGGCGATGCGAATGCCGTCTTCTTCGGTCAGCAATTGCATCACCGAGGCATGGGAATGGCGTTCGTCCTGATAGGCTTTGCGCAGATCTGCATGAGCATCGATCTGTACGACCCCAATAGGGCGACCTAATCCAGCAACCACACCACGCACCGCGCCATAGCTGAGGGCATGTTCTCCGCCCAAGGTCACTGGAATAGAACCCTTAGCAACGACGGCCTTAGTGCGCTCTGCAATGGCTTCCATCACATCGGGCAGGGGGCCAGTGCAATCCACTGGAGCTTGCGTGGCAATCCCCTGCGCGCAAGGCTCGCTGCCCTCCCATAAGCGTTCGAGTTCAACGCTCGCTTCCAAGATTGCTTTGGGCCCGTTCGCAGTTCCTGCGCCGTAAGACACTGTGCGCTCGAGCGGCACGGGGATCACATGAAACTTTGCCGTTTCAGCATCGCGTTCTGCTGGGGAAAGCTCCCCTTCAAGGAAATATGTCATGACAGACGATCCAGAAAATCTTCGTAAGAGGGCAGGCGCAACATTTTGAGCTGATCGGTGACGGAGTTCCACATCGCAATGGCGGGCAAGGGCACGCCGTTGAACGTATTGGTCTTCACCATGGAATAATGGGACTGATCCAAAAAGGCGAAGCGATCCCCCGCTTGTGGTGCATTGGCAAAGCCGTAGTCGCCAATCACATCCCCAGCCAAACAGGATGGCCCACCAAGGCGGTGAATGATCCCTTCTGGATCTTCCCCCAGCATGTCAGGCCGATACGGGGCTTCCAGCACATCCGGCATATGGCAGGTGGCAGAGATATCCGTGATCGCCAAAGGCATGGCATTCTGCGCCACGTCTAAGATTTCGCCCACCAGAATACCGGAATGCAAAGCCACAGCCTCGCCAGGTTCTAGAAATACCTGCACATCAAAGCGCTTGTGCAAATCTTGTACAAAAGCAATCAGCCCTTCGCGGTCATAGTCGGGCTGGGTGATATGATGGCCACCACCCAGATTGATCCATTTCAACTTGGGCAAAAGGTCCGCGATTTTCGGCTCTAAAGCGGCCCAAGTGCGCGCCAATGGGGCAAAGCCTTGCTCGCAGAGCGTATGCATATGCAACCCCTCGATGCCCTCCCAGTCGCTGGCTGTGATCTGCGAGATCGGCGTGCCAAGGCGCGAACAGGGCGCAGTCGGATCGTATTTTTCGTTCCACCCTTCGGAATGCTCGGGATTGATACGCAGCCCAAGGCTGACCTGCTCCCCCTCAGCGCACGCCTGCGCAATCACATCCGCAAAGCGTTGATGCTGGGCAGGAGAGTTAAAGATCAGATGATCCGAAAGCGCGATAATCTCAGGCAGGTCCGCGGCTTTAAAACCCGCGCAGTATGTGGTCACCTCGCCGCCAAATTTCTCGCGGCCCAGTTTGGCTTCGTAAAGTCCAGACGCGCAGGTGCCTGCCAAGTAGCGCGACACCAAAGGCGCCAGCGCAAACATGGAAAACGCCTTGAGCGCCAACAAGACAGTGGCGCCCGAACGATCTGCCACATCGCGCAGGATCGTCAGGTTACGCTCCACCGCGACCTCATCCACCACAAAACAGGGCGAGGGCACGCGCGAGAGATCAAACTGCGCAAAGCTGGCTGTCGACAGCGCTTTAATATCCATGGTCTTGCCCATACCCGCGCCTCTTTCGCTTAGAACTCTGGATGGCCGTCCAGTTCAACAACCTGCCACGGCAGACCATCGGTGTTCAGCATCTCCATGAAGGGATCAGGGTCCAGCTGCTCTGTGTTCCAAACACCAGGTTCAAGCCACTTGCCTTGCATCACCAAAGCCGCGCCAATCATAGCAGGCACGCCGGTGGTATAGGCCACCGCTTGGCTGCCCACTTCGGCATAGCATTCTTCATGATCGCAGATGTTGTAGATGTAATAGGTCTTTTCATCGCCGGACTCGGTTGGCCCTGTGATGATATCACCGATACAGGTCTTGCCTTTGGTCAACTCGCCCAACTCAGATGGGTCCGGTAGAACGGTTTTCAGGAACTGCAACGGGATGATTTCAACGCCGTCGTGCATCACCGGTTCAATCCCAGTCATGCCGATGTTCTGCAACACGGTGACGTGGTTGATATAGGCATCGCCAAAGGTCATCCAAAAGCGCGCGCGCTCGATCTCTGGGAAGTGGGTGGACAGAGACTCCAGCTCTTCGTGATACATCAAATACATGTTCTTTTCGCCCACTTCAGGGAAGTCGAAGGTGTATTTATGCGTCATCGCTGGGCTTTCGACCCAATCGCCATTCTCCCAATGACGCGCAGGGGCGGTCACTTCGCGGATGTTGATCTCTGGGTTGAAGTTGGTGGCAAAGGGCTTGCCATTGTCACCGCCGTTGCAATCCAGAATGTCGATCAGGCGAATGCCCGTCAGCTTGTGCTTGCGCACCCAAGTCGCCATCACAGAGGTCACGCCCGGATCAAAGCCAGAGCCCAAAATCGCCGTCAGGCCAGCGGCCTTAAAGCGCTCTTGGTAGGCCCACTGCCAGCTGTATTCGAACTTGGCTTCGTCTTCAGGCTCGTAGTTGGCTGTGTCCAGATAGTGAATGCCCGCTTCCAAACACGCATCCATCAGCACGAGGTCTTGATAGGGCAAAGCTAGGTTCACCAGCAGCTCTGCGCCAGTTTCTTTGATCAAGGCCACTGTATCTGCCACAACCATGGCATCCAGCTGCGCGGTTCGAATGGTCACGCCCGTGCGTTCTTTCACATTCGCCGCGATCTCTTCGCACTTAGACACCGTGCGGCTTGCCAATGTGATCTCTTTAAAGATCTCAGAGTGCATCGCCATCTTCGTCACAGCCACAGAGCCAACGCCACCCGCGCCAACAACCAGAACCTTTTCCATCAATCCCATCCTCGTTCTTAAAGGGGAGAACCTAAGCCAAAGGCTTAGTCAAAATATGTGTGCCCGGCCAAGGCTTCTTTATAGGCCGAAATCATAATGCGGCGTTCGGACGGGGTGATTTGCCCCGCAGCCAAAGCGCGCTCTACCGTTTTGCGGAAGGCATCCAGGCAATCCCGCGGATCATATTCAACATAGGCCATGACCTCGGCAATACTGTCTGCCTCGGTCTCATGTTCAATGTTAAATCCGCCTTTACCATCCAGCGAGATCGTCACCACATTGGCGTCGCCAAACAGGTTGTGCAGGTCGCCCAAGGTTTCCTGATAGGCGCCCACAAAGAAGACACCGACGTGATACGGCTCATCGTCTTTCAGATCATGCACCGGCAAAGCATCTGCCGCGCCATCTGCCAGAATAAATCGATCGATCTTGCCGTCACTATCGCAGGTGATGTCGCTAAAGATCGCTTGGCGCTGCGGCTCTTCGTTCAGGCGCTGCAGTGGCACAATCGGATGCAGCTGATCAATCGCCCAGACGTCTGGCAGCGATTGGAACAGCGAGAAGTTCCCGTAATAATGATCCACAAAGGCACTCAGCCCGGCCTGCACATCGCCCGAAATCTGCTGCCCCCGCGCGGCGGATTTGAATTTGGACGCTAGATACAAGAATCCCTGTTCCGCCCGCGCGAGTTCATCAAGGCCAATTTGACCACGACGGAACAGCGCGCGCAACTCATCACGGTAATACAACGCATCGTTCAATGCTTCTTGGAAACGAGGACCGTCGATATAGCTCTCAACCGCCATAAGGTCGCTGACCAGATGAGAATCCTCGCGGTTTTCTTCGGGACGATTGGGGCTGTCATAAAGCGTTGCGCCCAGCACGTTGAAGACAAAGATCGAAGAATGCGCCGCCACATAGCGGCCACTTTCCGTGACAATAGTCGGATGCCTAAGTTCGGCTTCGTCCATCGCATAGCGGATCGCTTCGACGACATTGGTGCAATATTCTTCGACCGAATAGTTCACCGAGTTCTCTTCGGCGCTACGCTCGCCGGTGTAATCCACGCCTAAGCCGCCGCCCAAATCCAGATGTGTCAACGGCGCGCCAAGGGCGGTGAGTTCAACGTAGAACCGGCAGGCCTCAGCAGCGGCACGGCGAATGTCGATAATGTTTGGCACCTGACTGCCAAGGTGGCTGTGTTGCAGCACAAGACAATCCAAATAGCCTGCGTCTTTCAGGCGATTGATCAGCGTCACCATCTCGTGTGCGCCCAGACCAAAGGTAGAGCGATCACCAGAACTCTCTTGCCATTTGCCCGTCACGCGTTCGGTCAGCTTAACCCGAACACCAAGCAAAGGCCGCACACCCAATTCGGTTGAAACTTTATGGATGATGTCAAACTCGGCAAGGCTTTCGATCACAATGACCGTATTCTGTCCAAGCTTGCGCGACAGCGTCGCCAAGCGAATATAGCTTTCGTCTTTGGATCCGTTGCAGATCAACAAAGACTCAGGTGAACGCGGCTGCGACAGCGCGATCAGCAATTCCGGCTTTGATCCAGCTTCTAGCCCGTAATGCAGGGGTTGGCCCGTTTGCATCAGGTGGCTGATCACCTCGGCCTGTTGGTTCACTTTGATCGGGAAAACGCCGCGGTAGTTGCCGGTATAGCCTACCTCATCAAAGGCAGATTGGAACGCCGAATGCAGATTCAAAAGCGCAGCATCTAGAAAGTGGTGTACACGTAACAATAACGGCGCAGCAATGCCGCGCTCTGACAAGGCGTCGATGACTTTCGGCAAAGAGGTGGGAGCACCCCCCACAGGCGCGCTCAGCGTGACATCGCCGGCAGCATTCACCCCAAGCAACTCTCCGCCCCAACGGTCCAAAGCATAGAGTGTTTCAAAACTCTTCATATCGTTCGTCACTTCGCCTTTAACCGAATGTCCAATAGCACGAAAAACAGAGGCACTTTCTTACAAGCATCACAGCAACCTTCTATGAAGTTTTCGCACGAGAATGCCCACGAGGCAGAGACAGAGCATATCTGACCCTAATCCCGCAAGCATGGCGACCCTGTTACAAGCGAGATGCTGCAACATCAAGAAAATTTCTTCGGGCCAAGCGAAGGATGTGATCCAACACAACATGGTGCGTCGCGGTCACAAATATTTTCCGACTAAAAACGCTGCAAAACTGCGCCTTTTGCAGTTTTTTTGCAAATTTCGACCTTGGTTACATCTCTGACATGCTTAGGTGGTTGGTTCAGGGCAGCGAATGACATAGAACGTGATCAAACGCCTAGGGAATTTAAAATGACCACTGAAGACCACCTGACGTTTCGTCAGTTTATGTTGCGCGAACAAGATCGCGTGGGAACCTCCTCTGATTTGATCCTGCTGCTTGAAGACATTGCGACCGCCTGTCGTGTGATCTCGCATAAAATTCGCGAAGGCGCTTTTGTCGGCACGCTTGGCGCGACCGACGACACAAACGTTCAAGGCGAAACTCAGAAAGAGCTCGACGTCATCGCCAATGATGAATTCATGCGTCATTGTGCCAACAGCCCGCGTTGCGCCGCTTTGGTCTCTGAAGAGCTCGACAATGTGGTTTGGCTGAAGAAAGAAGCCAAAAAGGGTGATTACTTCATCTATTTCGATCCGCTGGATGGATCGTCTAATTTGGAGCTGAACATCTCTGTGGGTTCGATCTTCTCGATCGTTGAACTGCAAGAAGACCTGACTGATCTCACAGATGAAGCTGTCTTGATTGCAGGCACCGAACAGATTTGCGCAGGCTATTCCCTGTATGGCCCATCCACATCTTTGGTCATCACAACCGGCCACGGCGTGAATGGCTTTACGCATCAGATGGGCTCTGGTGAATTTTTGCTGACCTTCCCAGATATGACCGTACCTGCCAGCACGCAGGAATATGCGATCAACGCAAGCCGTCAGAATTTTTGGGATGCGGCGACCAAGCGCTATGTCGACGAATGCCTTGCAGGCAAAGACGGTCCGCGCGGCAAGAAATTCAACATGCGCTGGGTGGCCTCTATGGTGGCCGAAGTGCACCGCATTCTAACGCGCGGCGGCGTGTTCATGTATCCGATGGATTCAGAAAACGCCTCAATGGGCGGCCGTTTGCGCCTGCTGTATGAAGCCAACCCGATGGGCATGATCATCGAACAGGCCGGCGGCAAAGCCTCGATTGGTGGCAGCCGCATCTTGGAGGTTGCGCCAACAGACCTGCACCAACGTTGCGGGGTGATTTTGGGGTCCGCCGAAGAGGTGGATCTGATTGACCAGTATTATTCTGAGTAATCCAGACACTCAGGCGCGCCGCTCACCGCAGCGCGCCTTTTTCATTTAAGGAGGGCAGGATGCCCGCAGTATTAAAATCCACTGCACCATTTGAAGGCCAAAAGCCGGGCACATCCGGTTTGCGCAAAAAGACCCGTGTGTTCATGCAGCCTGGGTATCTCGAGAATTTCGTTCAGTCTGTGTTTGACGCCATCGACGGCGCCGAAGGCAAACGCTTTGTCGTTGGTGGCGATGGCCGGTATTTTAACGCCGAGGCGATCCAGACGATTTTGAAGATGGCGGCAGCCAATGGCGCTACTGAAGTCATCGTAGGGCAGGGGGGCTTGTTGTCCACACCAGCAGCGTCGCACTTGATCCGCTTGAACGGCACAGATGGTGGCCTGATCCTGTCGGCCAGTCACAATCCGGGTGGCATCGATGAAGACTTTGGGATAAAGTATAACATCAGCAATGGTGGCCCCGCGCCTGAAGGCGTGACCGCGAAGATCTTGGCCCGTACCACCGAGATTGACAGCTATAAGATTTCAGATGCGGCAGACATGGATCTAACCGCTGTGGGCACTCAAGTGCTGGATCAGATGCAAGTCGTGATCGTTGATCCCGTGACGGATTATCAAGCGCTGATGGAAACCCTGTTTGATTTTAACAAAATCCGCGCGTTGTTCGCTGGTGGCTTCCGTATGCGCTTTGACGCAATGCACGCAGTTACTGGGCCGTATGCCACTGCGATCCTAGAAGGGACGCTTGGCGCGCCAAAGGGCACTGTGGTGAACGGGGTGCCTTCGGTGGATTTCGGTAAAGGCCACCCTGATCCGAACCCCGTTTGGGCCAAAACCCTGATGGATGAGATGTTTGGCGAAAACGCGCCAGACTTTGGCGCTGCTTCTGATGGCGATGGTGACCGCAACATGATTGTGGGTGCTGGCGTTTATGTCACCCCATCCGATAGCCTTGCGGTGCTGGCAGCCAACGCGCATTTGGCACCAGGCTATGCAAAGGGCCTTGCAGGTGTTGCACGCTCTATGCCGACCTCTGCCGCAAGCGATCGCGTGGCCGAAAAGCTTGGCATTGGCAGCTTTGAAACCCCAACCGGCTGGAAGTTCTTTGGCAATTTGCTAGATGCAGGCAAAGTCACGTTGTGCGGCGAAGAAAGCGCGGGCACAGGCTCTGACCATGTACGCGAGAAAGACGGGCTTTGGGCCGTTCTGCTTTGGCTGAATGTCTTGGCTGAACGCGGGCTAAGCGTTCAGGACATCAGGACCGATCACTGGCAGACCTATGGGCGCGATTACTATTCCCGCCACGACTATGAGGCGCTGCCGGTCGATATTGCCAATACCATCATGTATGATCTGCGCAGCCAGCTTGATACACTGGCGGGCCGTAGCGTGGGCGCGCTCACCGTGTCTGGCGCAGATGAGTTTTCTTATCTAGATCCAGTGGATGGCTCTGAAAGCCACCAGCAAGGCATTCGCATTTTCTTTGAAGGCGGCGCGCGGGCTGTGTTCCGCTTGTCTGGCACGGGCACCGAAGGCGCAACTCTGCGGGTCTATTTGCAGTCTTACGTGGATGGCTCGGGTGATCTGCATGTGGAAACGCAAGCGGCTTTGGCCGATGTGATTGCTGCTGCATCCGACATTTCCGGCCTAGAACGCACGGGCCGCGATGGCCCTGATGTGATGACCTAAGCCAATTTAGACACTGATTTGGTGCCTACTAGAAGCCGCGCAACGCCTGATGTTTTGCGCGGCTTTTCATTGTGTTCACTTTGGCATGAAGCAAATGTGATTGGTTTTCGCGCGGCTTTGCCCCGATCCTGCACGGGATTTTCTTTTGAAAGGGGCTGGCATGGCACGGGTGTTTGATAAGACTTTAACCACATTGCGAAAAGGCGCATTGGGGGTGGCGATTGCCGCCATCACAGCATTACCTGCCCTTGCGCAAGACCGTGAACCGTTGCCAGACTATGTAACAGAAGAATACGGCACGCCGCCCACAATCCCAACCGGCCCATTATCGGACGATTTGAAAACCGCCGTGCGTTTGGCTTTTGTGGAAAGCATGACCCAATCCACGTGGGGACAAGATCAGAACATAGCGCTGAATGACATCGCGACATCAGGTGATGTACGCCTCGTCTGGATCATCAGCGATATGATGCGCTTTGTCACCAACGGCGCGTTGAACGATGCGCTGACCCAAGCCGCGTCGCTTCTGCTGGAAAAGCAACTGCCCGCGTTTAACCAATGGGGCGCGGTCACCGATCACTTGATCGCTTGGGATATCCCAGAGCCGCCGAACTATCTGCAAACCAAACGCGCGATTTTCACCTCTGTTGTGCCAGAGTGGAAGGGTCTGTTTGTAAAAGGCGACATCGACTGGCGGCACGTGTCTTGGGGCGGCGTTTTGATCGACAACCGCCCGTTTGACACCACAGATGATCCCTGCAACTGCATTCCAGCGGCGGACAACCCAGCTGTCACCAGCGCTGAAGAGGCGACTTGGCTAGATGATGATGACATCGTGTTTGGCATTGAAGTGAACGGTGAATACCGCGCTTATCCACGCCAAATCATGGAAGTACGTGAAATGGTGAACGACACATTGGGTGGCCGTGACCTTGGCATTCCATATTGCACCCTATGTGGCGCTGCGCAGGCTTATTTCACAGACGATCTGCCAAATGGCATTGATCGCCCTATTTTGCGTACCTCTGGTCTGCTGATCCGGTCTAACAAAGTGATGTACGACATCACCAGCGGATCTGTCTTTGATACGTTCACGGGCGAAGCGGTCACGGGCAAGTTGAAACGCCGCAATGTGCACCTCAACCAAGCCACAGTGATCACCAGCGAATGGAGAGACTGGAAGAAAGCGCACCCAGAAACCACTGTTCTGGCGGAAGAGCTGGCCTTGGGTCGGGATTTCGATTTCCGCAACAACAGAGACGCAAACGGCCCGATCTTCCCAGTGGGCGACACCGATCCGCGCCTGCCAGTGCATGAAGACATCATCGGCATTGTCACGGCAGATGGCACACCTATTGCTTTCCAACGCAGCAAAGCGCTGGTCGCGCTGCGATCAGGTGCTGAGATTGAAGTAGACGGCGTGCGCCTTGCGCTCGATGCCGGCGGTATTCGCGCCGAACATGTGGATGGCAGCGACATCGGCAGCCACCAAGCGTTTTGGTTTGCGTGGTCACAGTTCCACCCAGACACAAAACTTTGGGCTGGTAGCTAAGACAGCGGGTAGAGCGCGGTTACTGGATAATCGCGCTTTCCCATTCTTCGGTGAAAGCCCGTCGCTTAAGCCGATCGAGATTGATCATCAAAGACGGCTCTAGCGGCACGATGTTGCGATCTTCGGCGTTGCCAGCAGCAAGAAGCGATGGCAATTCGAGTTCGCCTTCTCCTTGCTGGCTTGCGAAATGATCCAGCATATAGCTGGTGAATTGTCCTGCAGCTTTAGGCTCGGCGCTGGCCTTACTTACAAATACCGTGCGCATCATGGTTATGGCGAAGTCGCTTGGCACAATCACTTCAAGCTGCGGATGTTTCGCGCTTTGCGCAGTGGCGTAGCTGCCGAGCACGTTATAGGCGACCAGAATATCACCATCCACAATCTCTTTGATCATCGCGCCCGAACAACAGTACAGCCGCGTGCCCAAACTGCCCATGACCTCGGTCAGGCGCCAATAGGTTTCCGATGTGCGCGCATCTTGCGATGCAAACAAATACCCCAAACCCGAGCGGCGAATATCATAGGTTGCAATCTTACCGCGAAACAAATCGGGGTGGGCGCGCAGCAAAGAAATCAAATCTTGTCGTGTTTCCAGATGGGGCAGATGTGCCAAAGCGGCTTTGTT
The DNA here is from genome assembly GCA_947499725.1 of uncultured Paracoccaceae bacterium. Classification (GTDB taxonomy): domain Bacteria; phylum Pseudomonadota; class Alphaproteobacteria; order Rhodobacterales; family Rhodobacteraceae; genus Cognatishimia. The sequence continues at coordinate 26,147 of CANMPK010000007.1, forward strand.
GATCACAATCGACGCGGGTTCCGCAGTGAATCCAAACAGACGCTCTCGCCACACGGACCAGTCAGGCGCGTTGATGTCTTCAAGCGGGGCGGCAAAGCCATCGTTCACCAGCTTGATCTGCAAATCCATCGCACTGGAAATTACAATATCAAACACCTCTGGCGCGCTGCGCACCATGTCATAAATATGCGCCGTGCCAGCCACGAGGTATTCGATTTCAAAGTCTTCTTGTTGCGCCACAAATTCGGAAATCAAAGGCGCAAGATAGCCCGCATCTGTGCTGGACAGAATGGTCAGCCTTTGGGTAGGCGTTCCATTTGAGAACACCCGTCGATCTTCCCAGCGCAAAGACTTTTCTTCTGAAGCAAGCAAAGGGCTGCACAGGCTGGCGAGCAACCAAAGGGTTAAAACTGCAAGGTTGCGCATGCGCCGCCCTCCTTTCGATTGCGAAGGTCAAGCCGACCACCATGGGCGATGGCCACATCTTCGGCGATGGTCAAACCAAGGCCAGAGCCAATCATCCCAGATGAATTTGAGCCACGCGCGAACCGCGCTGCAAGCGTCTCGATTTCTTCTGAAGGAAACCCTGGACCGCGATCTAAAACGGCAAAGGCCACCGGGTCAGCCGTGAGGTGAATTTCAACCTCGGTTTCCATCGGTGCGTATTTCATCGCGTTATCAATCAGATTGCGCATCGCGTTGCGCAGCAAAATCGCATCCCCATCAAATACCAGCTCGTCTGGCGTTGTCACGGATAGGGCGATGTCCTTCATATCCGCAACCGGGATCATGCTGCGCACGAGTTCTTGCACCAATTCCGACAGATCCAGCGGCTGCTTTTCCAAATGGTCCGCTCGAAAGGTGATCATCGCGTGATCTAGCAACTGCCCCGCCGCGCGCGAGCTTTCATCGATGGCGCGGATCATCGTGCGCATCGATTGGCGGTTCTCTGCGCGATCCACCCGCTGCAAAGTGGTTTCCGCATGGGTACGCACAATCGCAAGCGGGGTGCGCACGCGGTGTGCGGCCTCTGCAATGAACTCTTCTGACTTGTTTAGAGACTGTTCCAGACGCTGCATAAAAACATTCAACGATCCAACCAGCGGCGCCATTTCTGCAGGTACTGGACTTTGAACAAGCCGCAAATCAGCAGGGCCACGCCTTTGCACCGATTGCGCCAAGGCAGTCATTGGTGCAATTGCGCGAGTTGTCAGCCACAGCGACAGGGCCGTCATCAGAACAAAGAAGCCAAAACCCAACAGGGCCGCGTTTTGGGAAATTTCGCGCAGCACCCCATCAAGGCTTTCGCGGGTTTGGCCAATGCTGACGCTGATCAAAGCGGTTTGATTTGTGCCGACCAAACGCCGAGTGGCCACTGCTACGCGAATTTCAGAACTGTCAAATTCAGAGTTATAGAACTGCATGTCGCCCGGCTGCTGCGGCCTAAAGGCCAGCGTGTCGTAGCCTGTTAGAAAGACGCCATCTTGATGCACTGCATAAACCAACCGATCATCTGCCTGCGTGGATAGGATCGAGAAGGACGCATAGGGCAGTTCCACATTCACCTGACCATTGCGAATGGCGGCGGCGTCCAAAATGCTGGTGACAGAGGCGCTGAGAATTCGGTCCTGCGTAGATTGCGCGATTTGCGCCGCATAGCTGCGCACAACGATATACAGCAAAGTCGCCAGAACCAGTGCAATGCCAACAAGAGAAATCATCAACGTGTTGCGCAGCGATCCTGCGATGACGACCTGATCAGCCGTCTTATGAGAACGGGTTTGGCTCATTTCAGCTCAAGCCGGTAGCCAAGGCCACGATGGGTCGAAATCGTCACGCTCGAAGGGTCAAGATGCTTTCGAATGCGCCCTATATAAACCTCGATCGCGTTTTCAGAGACATCTTCATCATAAGAAAACAGCCGATCACAAAGCTTCTGTTTTGAAAAAATTTGGTTCGGGGCGTTGATCAAAAGCTCAAACAAACGCAGCTCGCGATTGCGCAATTTCACAGGCGTTTCGCGCACACACATCTGCGCTGCGACCGGATCATAGCTGACATCGCCGAACAGAATCTTCGGCTGCGAAGATCCCTGATTGCGCCGCAACACGGCGCGGCAACGGGCCTGAAGTTCGGCGTGATCAAAGGGCTTTGTGACGTAGTCATCCGCGCCCAAATCCAGCAAACTGATTCTATCTGACACTTGCGAACGGGCCGTTAGAACAATGACAGGCGTGTCGCGTTTGCGCTGTCTGTGGTGCTCTAGAAAGCTGCGACCATCGCCATCTGGCAACATAATATCCAGCAAGATTAGATCATATTCTGAGGTATCTGAAAACGTCTTGGCGTCTTCAATTTTATCAGCATGATCAACCACATGGCCATCGATATGCAGCCGTGACGAAACCGCCTGAGCAAGCTCGTAGTTGTCTTCAACAAGCAAGAATTTCATAGGTCTTTGCGCTCTTTTTTCGGGGCGTGACAGGTTTGTGTCAGCTTCATGTGGATCATGTCCTCAATTGTGTCGCCAAGCGACCAGTTGTCAAATGGGAGGAAATCATGACAACACTAAAACTGGGCCGTCGCGCCCTGATGACTGCAGCTGTAGCCGCGCTAAGCTTTGGGGCGCCAGCCTTTGCGGATGGCCATAAAGTTCTAGATAAAGTGCACTTCCTGATCCCCGGCGGCGCCGGCGGTGGCTGGGATGGCACAGCCCGCGGAACAGGCGAAGCGCTGACAGGCGCGGGCCTTGTGGGCACGGCATCCTACGAAAACATGTCTGGTGGCGGCGGCGGTAAAGCCATCGGCTTTCTGATTGAAAATGCCGATAGCAGCCACGACACGCTGATGGTAAACTCTACACCCATCGTGATCCGTTCTTTGACAGGCGTTTTCCCGCACAACTTCCGCGACCTAACTTTGGTGTCCGGCACGATCGGTGACTATGCCGCGATCGTTGTTGGCAAAGACAGCCCGCTGAACTCTATGGGTGATCTGATTGCAGCCTTTGACGCAGACCCATCCAAAACCGCAATCGGCGGTGGTTCTGTTCCAGGCGGCATGGACCACTTGGTTGCAGCTATGGTGATGGAAGCGGCTGGCAAAGACGCGCTGGGTGTGAAGTACATCCCTTACGATGCGGGCGGTAAAGCGATGGCGGCTCTGCTGTCTGGTGAAATCGCTGCACTGTCCACTGGCTTCTCGGAAGCGGTTGATCTGGCCGCAGCAGGCGAAGTGAAAATCATCGGTGTAACGGCGGATGAGCGCGTCAGCGCAGCACCAGATGCTCAGACCATGAAAGAGCAAGGCATCGATACAAGCTTTGTAAACTGGCGTGGGTTCTTCGCAGCACCTGGCCTGCCAGAAGACAAGCTGACCATGTACCAAGACGCGATTGCGAAAATGTACGACACCCCAGAATGGGAAGAAGTACGCGCGCGCAACGGTTGGGTGAACATCCACAACTCCGGCGATGACTTCCAAGCCTTCCTTGAAGAGCAAGAGAAAGCCATCGGCGATCTGATGAAGAAGCTCGGCTTCCTCTAATCACATTTCAACAGTCAGTTTGGGCGGGAGATTCCCGCCCTCTCTATATCTAGGGGAGGGGACAATGGCGTTAGATCGCTGGATTGCACTTATATTATTGGGAATATGTCTGGCCTACGGCTACACCGCTTGGTTCATGATGGATGCGGGCCTCGCCCCCTTCATGCGCCGCGCGCCGATCTGGCCAAGTTCGTTCCCGAAGGTCTTGTCTGTATTGGCCATCATTTCATGCCTGATCATTCTTTTGGGCTTTGAAAAGGGCGAACCTAAAATCGGCGAGATCGATTACCGCCGTCTTGGCGACTACCACATCGGCCAAGCCATGCTGCTGCTGGCCTTGATGGTGGCCTATGCGCTGCTGCTGCGTCCGTTTGGTTTTTTAGGCTCTACTATGGGCTTTTTGGTGATCGGATCGGCCATTTTGGGCGAACGCCGTTGGATCATCATGATCGCCGTCGCAGCAATCGCGACCTTCATCGTTTGGTATTTGGTGCAACAAGTCCTTGGGATTTACCTGCGCCCACTGCCTGGCTTTCTAGGAGGGTAACATGCTTGAAGGACTTTTGATTGGCCTGCAAACGGCCCTGTCTATTCAGAACCTGTTGATGGTGATCGCAGGCTGTCTGATCGGGACATTCATCGGCATGTTGCCGGGCCTTGGCCCGATGTCGATCATCGCCATTATGATCCCGGTTGCCATATCTATGGGGGATCCCTCCGCCGCTTTGATCTTGCTCGCAGGTGTGTATTACGGCGCGATTTTTGGCGGCTCGACCTCATCCATTTTGCTCAACGCCCCGGGGGTGGCCGGAACGGTTGCCAGCAGCTTTGACGGCTATCCCATGGCGCGACAAGGCAAGGCCGGTAAGGCGCTGACGATTGCTGCGATCTCGAGCTTTGCGGGCGGCACAATTGGCGCAATCCTTTTGATGATCTTTGCGCCTGCATTGTCTTCTGTCGCGTTGCTGTTCCACTCGTCGGAATATTTCGCGCTTATGGTCGTGGGCCTGTCTGCCATTGCAGCCTTCGCTGGCACAGGTCAGGTGGCCAAAGCCATGCTGATGACTGTGCTTGGTTTGATTATGGCAACCGTAGGCGAAGGCGCTTTGTTCAACCTGCCGCGCTTCACGATGGGCATTATGGATCTGCAATCGGGCTTTGGCTTTATCACGCTGGCCATGGCAATGTTCGCCCTGCCAGAGGCGCTGTTCCTCGTGCTGAAGAAAAAGGAAATGAGCGGCGATAGCGGTGAAATTTCCGAGCTGCGCATTTCTGGCGCCGAGGCAAAAGCCATCGCGCCGGTCATTGGCCGCCAGTCTTTGCAGGGCTTCTTCATCGGCGTTCTGCCGGGAGCAGGGGCCACCATCGCCAGCTTCTTGGGCTATGCTGTGGAACGCAACATCGCCACGAAAGAAGAGCAAGACGAGTTCGGCAAAGGCGCCATCAAAGGGCTTGCGGCTCCGGAAACCGCAAACAACGCGGCCTGCACGGGATCTTTTGTACCTTTGCTAACGCTGGGTATTCCGGGTTCTGGCACCACGGCCATTCTGCTTGGCGCTTTGATTGCCCTGAACGTCACACCAGGCCCACGCCTGATGATCGACGAACCACAGGTCTTCTGGGCAGTGATCATGTCGATGTTCATTGGCAACTTGGTTCTGCTGGTGCTGAACCTGCCGCTGATCCCATACATTGCCAAAGTACTGTCTGTACCGCGCAATTACCTGATCCCGTTCATTTTGTTCTTCACACTGATGGGGGCTTATATCGGCCAGAACAATGCAACAGAGCTGCTGATCTTGGTCGCCTTCGGCGTCTGCGCAACTGCGTTGAAATTCGCAGACTATCCGCTGGCCCCGCTTTTGATCGGCTTCATCTTGGGCGGCATGATGGAAGACAACTTTGCACGCTCTATGCAGCTGTATGACGGTGTTGCCTTCATTTGGGAGCGCCCGATGACCTTGGGCCTGCTGGTTCTGGCGGTCATTCTAGTGCTGCTACCAAGCTTCCGCGCACGCCGTGCCAAACTGCGTGCGCAAGGAGTGGCTGACGGGGATTAATCACCCTTCCTAATCCGCGTCTTCACAAGGGGCAGGGCTGAAGACAGCCTTGCCCTTTTTACGTTTTGGAAAAGGCAAACTGCGTCACAGCCGTGATCGCCTGATCTGGCATCAAACGCATTTGATCCCGCCAAGGTTGGTTTGGGGCATCAACCCATGCGTGAGGTTCCAACGCAATGCCAGCGCGGCGCCCAAGGTTTTGCCCATCTATCCCCGCCCTTGGATCTGAAAGAAATCCAGCATCATAGGCCTGCAAACCAGCTTCCGTGCTGCGCAGAGTCATTTCCACATGGCCTGCTGAAAGCCTCGCAATGTCACGCAGTGCGGTACGGGTGCTGGATAGGCAGAAATGATCATCCAAACCTTCAGGCACAGGGCAGGGCTGTCGCAAATCTTTTGCCCCCGATACTGCAACCGGCGCGCCCTTGGGCAGCCCTTGATTCAAAGGCAGCATATGTTCTGCGAAAATTGACAGCTGATGGTTGTCGATGGTCTGCCCACCATCCAAATTGAAATAGGAATGCGGCGCCAAAGCGCAAACCGTCGGCTGGTCTGCCCGCGCACTGAGGCGCAGAGACAAAGTGGACCCATCAATTTCATAACACGCCGTCAAATGCATCGGGCCGGGGAACCCCATGTGTCGATCTGCAAAGGTCAGGCTGAACAGCGCACAATTCTTTGATGCTTCGTCTAAGCGCCAGTTCAGATGCCCACAGCCCAAACGCCCCCCATGCAACGTATTGCCGTTTTCATTCTGATTCAAAGCATAACCCTGCCCAGAAATAGAGACAAACCCACCCGAAATACGGTTCGCCACGGGTCCAACAATCGCTCCAAGACAATGCGGGTTGCTTTGGTAATGCAACGGATCTTGCAATCCCAAGACCAATGAATGTCCAATACCCGCCATGCGCAAATCACGCAGGCTTGCGCCATAGGAAACAAGGCTCGCCCTTAGGCTATCAGAGCCAATCGAAACCTCATGAACATCCAATCCATCTTCTGCCTGACCAAGTTGAGAAACAGCCATATCGCAGACTATCGCGCAGATTTCTCACGGCGCAAGGCACCGGCAGCTGGTAACACGCCAACTTCAGTTCCAACCGGATGGGCTGAGTAGTTGAACCAAAACTCTTCTGTTGCGGTTTCGCGCAAACGCACACCCTCCGGCATGCTGCGCAAAGGCAGATCAACTCGGGCCGCCATGGTCTGGACCAAAGTATCAAACCCGTCTGCATCCATCCAAGCGCCGCAGTATACCTGCTTGCCTTCTGCCATCACCACAGGCGCACCTGATTGGGTTTGCATCAAAACCTCGGCAGTGCCTTCCAATTCTTCCAGATACAAAATCGCATGGCCAGCCTTATCCAGCGCCACCGGCATATCGGGGCGCAAGGTTTCGAGCCGACTAACCGTGACATCCAACTGCGGCAAAGCAGGGGGCAAAGGCGTGGTCGGAATATTAAACTGCGCATCACGCGCCGCGCTGCGCGGGCCGTAAACCACATGCGCATCAATGTCTGCCAAGGCGGTTTTCAGATCATCCGCCATGTGCATCAAACCCGGCGCGAAGACCAATTGATAACCATTAAAGTCACGGGTTTCAGGCCGCACAAAGTCAATCGACACACCATTACGACGCAGGGCACGATACAGATCAAACACCAACCCAAAATAGCTGAGCCCTTGCCCCTGTGGCTGTGTTGCCCAAGCCCAATCCGCATCGTAATCAAACACAATCGCAACCGGTGCTTGATATGGCTGAACTTCAGGCGCCTTCGCAATCTCGGCCGCCACTTCGCGGGCTTCCACAATAGCGCGCGCTTCAACCCCATCTGGGCGCAACATGCCCGCATGCAACTGCTCTTGGGCAAAGGGCGCTTGCCGCCAGCGGAAATAACACACGGCTTCCGCACCATGCGCAAAGGCTTCCAGTGACCAAAGACGCACCATCCCATCTAGCGGGCTCGGGTTATACGGTGCCCAATTCACGGGGCCGGGTTGTTGTTCCATCACCCACCAACGGCCCTTACCCACGGCGCGATACAGATCATGGTGAAGCGCCTGAAAATCCGGATCGCCTTGGCGCGCATAAGCACGCTGCGTTTCAACATCCGCCCCAACGCGATCTTCCAAAAAACCAAGCGGATAGCTATCCCATGTGGCGATCTCTAGATCATCGCCCACTTTGAAATGATCAAAGTCCGTAATGCGCCCCATGTAATTGTGCGACACAGGCGCAGAAGAATGGGCGCGAATAATCTCAACCTGCGCGCGGTTGAACGCCACGACTTGATCAGACGAAAACCGCCGAAAAGCCTGCACATGGGCTGGATTAGGCTCTGTTACGGTCAAATTCGGCAACGCAATATCCTCAAACGCGCGATACTCCATCGACCAGAACACATTGCCCCAAGCCGCGTTCAGCGCATCAATGTCGCCCACGAACTGAGCCTTTAGCCAGATTTGAAACGCAGTCTTCGCCGCCGCGGAATAGCTGATGACCGTATCATGGCAGCCATATTCATTATCGGTCTGCCAAGCAGCCACATAGGAGTTCTGTCCATAGCGTTCTGCAAAAATACGCGTGATGCGTTTGCTTTCCTCAAGATAACCCTTATGGCTAAAACAATAGTGCCGACGCGATCCAAAACCGCGCACGCGCCCTTCTACATCCACCGCAAACATATCCGGATGACGGTCCGCCATCCAACGCGGCGGCGTGGCGGTCGGCATACCAAGCACGACCTTAAGCCCAGCCTGCCCCAAAACCTCAATCGCGCGATCCAACCAGTCGAAGCGTAGATCATCAGGCGTCGGCTCTAGGCGCGACCAAGCAAATTCACCGATCCGCACCCAAGTCAGCCCCGCTTCTTTCATGCGGCGCGCGTCATCCGCCCAGATCTCTTCGGGCCAGTGTTCTGGGTAATAGCAAGTGCCAAGTGTGCGCTGCATGTCTTCCTCGATGTCTTAAAGCTGAACCTGATGTTCCGCTTGACCGGTTACTTTCATTTTCATGGCAAAGGTCTGACCAGCCGGTGCTGGCAAATCCCCAACAGCAGCCGTGGTGACATAAAGCTGATCCAAATCCGCCCCACCAAACGCCGGACAAGAGGCCTGCGGCGTCGGCACATCAACCTGCGTCATCAAACATCCATCTGGCCCATAACACGCCACCCGCGCCGCGCCCCATTGCGCGTTCCACAGATTGCCATCCGCATCCACAACCGCGCCATCTGCGCCAAATTCTTCACCAGACACATCGACAAAAACATCCGCCGTACCAATCGGCCAACCGGTATCTGCATCAAGCGGCTGACGCATGATTTTGCCTTCAGCCGTATCGGTGAAATAAGCGCAAGATTGATCTGGCGCAAAACAGATCGCGTTGGTGATGGTCACATCAGCCACCAAAACCCGCAGTTCACCTTTGTAAAAACGATAGATCGCGCCTGCACCGTCCTCGGCATTCACACCCATGGTGCCAATCCAGAACCCACCCCATGGATCAGCGCGCCCATCATTGGAACGCGTGACGAGGTTGTCAGCCTCTAACGCAATCACATGGGTTTTCGCGCCAGTCTGAAGATTAAATTCCCAAAGCGCCGAAGCAGACGCCACCAAAAGGCGCGCCTCATCAATCCAGCCAGCGGCAGAGACATATTCGTCAAATTGCCAAAACCGTTCTTGGCCGTTCTCAAGTGTGTAAAGCCGCTTACCCAGAATATCGAACCAGAAGAATTGGTTCAGCTTCGGATGCCAAAACGCACCCTCCCCAAGGGCGCAGGCCGTCGTGCTGATTGCTTGCATCATGCAGAAAAACTCTCGTCGTAAGCCGCGACCATATCCGCCGCCCGTTGCGCAACATCACGCAAATCACGACCCGGCTTGTAAAGGTTTGACCCAATCCCAAACCCGGTGATCCCAACCGCCTGCCAATCTGCGAAATTCGCAGGGCCCACGCCCCCCACCGCATAGGTTTTCACGCCATCCGGCAGAACCGCAGACAAAGCCGCGAACCCATCTGTTCCGAGCTTAAAGGCCGGAAAAAATTTCAAGCCATCTGCGCCGTTGCGCAACGCTGTAAAGGCCTCGGTCGGCGAATAGACCCCCGGATAAGACAACATGTCATGGGCCTTCGTCGCTTGAATGACCTCTGGATTGGTGTCTGGGGAAACTACCATGTGCGCGCCAATATCCGACAGGCGCGCCACATCATCAGGGGTCAAAACCGTACCAGCACCAATCAACGCATCCTTACCTGCCATTAAAACCATCTGCGCGATGCTCTCAAAAGGTTTGGGCGAATTCAGCGGCACCTCGATTTTGCTGATCCCAGCGGTGATCAACGCCTCACAAATTGGCGCGGCTTCGTCAGGAGTGATGCCACGCAGAATGGCAATAATTTCACGAGTCATGATGGGCTTTCAGCAGTTGCGCCTGCGCCTTGCGCAGACCGTTCAATGTTGTTTCTTCGGAATCCAAAATCTGCGGAGCAACGTTCTGTGCGCGCAAAGCAGCAGCATAGGCTTGTGACAGACCATCCTCGCCCACCAACACCACATCTTTGCCCTGCCAATACGCACGCGCAGCCGACAGTTCCGCACCGAGCAAAAGCCCCGAAAGGGTCGCCCGTGCGGTTTCGCCCGTCAGGCCCGACAGCAAAGATTGCGCCCGCAGTGAAAATAGCGACGACATCAGCCTATCGGGATCATTTGCTCCTTGCGTGCAGGCCGCCTCAAATGCCTCTGCAGACCATCCGTCCGCCGCGATGGAATGGCGCAACACGCTGTGCTGACCAATCACCGAGAAAAGCTCACCGCTCATAAAGGTCACAAAGCGCGCGACAATTCCGTTTTCGATCAACGCCCATTTCGTATGGGTGCCGGGCAAGCAAATCACTCCGCTAAAATCAGGGTTCTGCGACAACACCCCAGCGATTTGTGTCTCTTCCCCACGCATCACATCATCTGGGGCGATCTGTTTGATCCCCGGTAGAATATGCACGTTCAACCGCGTATCATCTGTGGGCACATGTACCGCCTGATCCAGCATCGGCGGCGGGCAGGGGGCCGGCGCATAAGGCGCTTCACGCCACCCTTGGCGCGACCCCGCCATGCCACATATAATCACATCAATTGCACTGGCCGCAGGCAAGTAAGGCCGTGCAACATCCAGCAAAATAGGCTCGTAGTCCGGCGACGCAATCTGCCCCATTCCTTTATCAAGGCAATGGCGCGCCAACACCTCGCCACAGGCTGACATATGCCAAAGACGCATTTGGGTGGTGCCCCAATCAATGGCGATCCAAGCGCCGGTATCTGCGCTTGCTCTGCTCATCCTGTCACAACCACGCCACCGTCAACGACCATGGCTTGCCCTGTCATCATCTTGCTGGCGTCAGACGCCAAAAACAGCGTCGGCCCAACGATATCGTCTGGCGCTAAGGTATCCTTCAAACATTGGCGCGACAGATGATCCTCTAGCGCTTCGGGCGTCACCCAAAGCTCTTTTTGCTTCTCTGTAAGCACCCATCCCGGCGCGATCGCATTAACGCGGATCTTGTCCGCCCCAAATTCACGCGCCAAAGAACGGGTCATACCGTTGATACCGGAATTGGCCGTAGTATAGGCCGGATACCCTGCATTCCCCATCATGTAGGAAATCGACGTAAAGTTAATGATTGCGCCACCGCCGACTTCCTTCATGCCCTCAATCGCCTTTTGGCAGGCAAAGAAATAGGCCTTCAGGTTGATCGATTGCGACCAATCCCAGAACTTTTCGTCGACCTCTAAGGTCTCATGGCGCTTGTCATTGGCCGCATTGTTCACCAAAGCAGTAATCGGCCCATGCGCATCTGCCACTTGATCCATCGCTGCCTTCAAGGCCGTTACATCCGTGATGTCGCACTGAATAAACAGCGGACGCTGCCCGTGCTTTTGCGCCATCTCATCACAAAACGCCGAGGCATCAGAACGCCCCACAAAGGCCACCTTAGCTCCTTGCGTCAAAAACCCCTCGGTCAAGAACGCCCCAATGCCAGAGCCACCGCCGGTGATGAAAACAGACTTGCCTTTTAAGTCAGGAAAATTGGGCTGCATCAGTGGCTCTCCCGCGTCACAGGGCGGGTGTCTTTGCCCACCAGAAAATCCAAATCCGCGCCTTGATCAGCTTGCAGAACCGTATCGACATACAGCTTGGCATAGCCCCGCGTGTAATGCGGCTCTGGCGCAACCCAAGCCGCGCGGCGTTTCTCAAGCTCGGCCTCATCGACCTGCAACTCAAGAATACCATTGGCCGCGGAAACCTTGATCCGATCACCCGTCTGCACCAAAGCAATCGGCCCACCTGCTGTGGCCTCTGGCGCCACATGCAAAATCACCGTGCCAAAAGCCGTGCCAGACATGCGCGCATCCGACACACGCACAATATCGCGTACGCCTTTCTTCACCAGCTTCGCCGGCACCGGCATATCGCCCACCTCTGGCATGCCCGGATAACCCTTTGGCCCGCAGTTTTTCAAAACCAGAATGGTGTTCTCATCCACTGGCAGGTCTTCGCGATCAATATTGGCCTTTAGCTCTTCAATCGTCTCGAACACATAGGCCTCGCCCTCATGTTCTAACAAATGATCCGAGGCTGCCGACGGCTTCACAATCGCCCCACGCGGGGCCAGATTACCACGCAGCACACGCAGGCCCGCCGCAGGTTTGCGCGGTTCGTCATAGGCGAAAATCACATCACGATTATAGCATTCCGCCTCTTCGTAATAATGCGCGATATCCTTGCCCATCACAGTCTGCGCATCGCGCAGCTTATGGGCAATTTCCTTCAGCACAACTGGCACACCGCCCGCATAACAGAAATCTTCCATCAGATATTTGCCCGATGGCATGCAATTCACCAGCAAAGGAATTTCGCCGCCAATCTCAAAATCCTCAAGCGTGAGATCAATGCCAACGCGGCCCGCCAAAGCCAGCAAATGCATCACCGCATTGGTCGACCCACCAAGCGCCGCATTCGCCAAGATCGCATTTTCAAAACTCGCTTTGGTCAGCACATCTGACAGTTTCAGATCTTCTTCCACCATCTCAACAATGCGCTTGCCCGTCATATGCGCCAAAGCCATCCGGCGCGCATCCACAGCCGGCAAAGACCCGTTCATCGGCAGGCTCAGCCCCATCGCTTCAGACAAAGACGACATGGTCGAGGCCGTGCCCATCGTCATGCAAACGCCTTTGGAACGCGACATGCCAGATTCCGTAGCCATGAAATCCTTCAGCGTCATATCGCCCGCTTTCACATCCATGGCGAACTTGCGCACATCCGTTCCAGAGCCCAGATCGCGCCCTTTCCATTTGCCGTTCAGCATCGGCCCAGAGGACACAACGATCGTCGGCAAATCCACAGACGCCGCCCCCATCAACTGGCCCGGCGTGGTCTTGTCACAGCCCCCCAACAAAACGACGCCATCCATACCGTTGGCGCGAATGGATTCTTCCACATCCATCGCCAGCAAATTACGAAACAGCATGGCCGTTGGCTTCATCTGGGTTTCCCCAAGGCTCATCGCTGGGAACTCCACCGGAAAGCCACCAGCCTCCCAAACACCGCGTTTCACCCCTTCGGCCAACTCGCGCAGGCCCGAATTACAGGGGGTCAGTTCAGACCATGTATTGCAGATGCCAATCACCGGACGGCCATCAAACGCATGATCTGGAAAGCCTTGGTTCTTCATCCAAGAGCGACGGATAAACCCGTCTTTATCGAGCATCCCGTACCAATTTCGGTTGCGCCGTTCTTTGCTCATCGTCTTTGTCCTTTGATCACCCACATCCGGTCAGGGAAGCTCCACGGCAAGGTTAACCCCTGCTGCATCAAAAAGGCACCGCTGGCCCGCAGTGGGTGAGTCTTTAGTAATGGATTGCCCCGCGACAGGTGGTGCGCCGCATCGCGATTGATCAGTGAAATGTCATAAAACGCCTCTGGGTCGAGCCCAGTCAGCCGCAAAGGACGCGGCGCGATCTGATCAGACACGCCAGCCTTCGCGGCGAACACCACAAACTGCTCGCCAGACTGGCATAGCTGTTGTTCCGCGATCACGGCAGGGACCGCGCTATCAAGACGCAGGATATCAGCCTTTTGCATCCAGCGACGATTGTCCTTCCACCATTTCGTGACCATCGTCAGCTCTATGGTTTCTTCGTCCGTTAATTCGCGCGGGTCCATCTCAAACCCCAGATGGCGCTGCGCGGCCACCCATGCGCGAAAACTCATGTCGTAAACCCGACCAGAGGTATGACAATGCCGCGGCCCAACATGACTGCCGGTCACCGCGCTCGGCAGAAACAGAGCCGCATTGTGTTGGATTTTCAACCGCTCATGCGCATCGTTTGAATCCGAAAGCCAAACCCGTTGTGTGCGCTGCATGATGCCAAAATCAATGCGTCCGCCGCCAGAGGCGCAGCTTTCAATTTCCGTCATCGGAAACTCCGCCCGCAAGCGATCCAGCAAAGCATAGGTGCCATAGGCCTGCGCCGCATTTGGCGTGGGCAGCACGCGGTTATGATCCCACTTCACATAGTCCACGTCATAGGCGCTCAGCACATCTGCGATCTTGGTGAACAAATAGTCCTGCACCTCAGGCAGCGCCATATTCAGCACCAACTGCTGACGCCCGCGAATTTGATCCGCCGCACCCAAAACCCAATCAGGATGGTCGCGGAACAAATCGGAGTCTTCATTCACCATCTCCGGCTCAAACCAAATCCCAAATCGCATGCCCTCGGCATGGATGTGATCGATCAACGGGCCTAAGCCCTCAGGATATTTGCGCGCATCAATCCACCAATCGCCAAGCGAGGTCGTGTCATCATCGCGGCGCCCAAACCAACCATCATCTAGCACAAAACGCTCTGCGCCCAAAGCCGCGGCACGGGTTGCGATGTCTTTGAGTTCAGGCAAGGAATGATCGAAGTAAACCGCCTCCCAGCAATTGTAATGCACAGGGCGGTCGCGTGTGGCATCTGGCCAATCGACAACCTCATCGCGCAAATGGCGCTGAAACGCTGTTGCGCATCCGTTCAAGCCAGCATCGCTATAGGTCGCATACAGCGTCGCCGTTTCAAAAGACGTGCCTGCTTCAAGCTCTGTCTGCGGCGCATGGCCAAACTGGATGTGCCGACGACCATCCGCCAGCTCTTCAGCCACCATCCCATGGCCACCGGACCAGCCATAGTGAAAGGCCACAGCCTCGCCGCTGGTGTTATTCGCGCCGCGCGCAGGCACAATCAGGCCGGGGAAATGCTCATGCCCGGTGCGCCCCGTACGATTGTTGCGCACCCGCGCCCCAGCCGACCAAGGCGTCGTAACAGTTTGAAACTCACCGCACCAGCGCCCCGTGAAATCGATCATCTCATCCGCCCATTGCGGGGCAGGGAAGACCGGCGCCGCCAGCCAATCCAGCCACACAGACTGCGCCGCCTCAAGCCGCACTTTACAGGCAATCATCTGCGTCTGCACATGCATTTGAAAATCGGCGGTATACCTTAGCCCAAGCGCCTTGTCCTGAAAGACAAGTGTCAGCCCATTTTCACGATCCTGAGCCGCATCAAACTGAAAGTCAGGCAGCAACAGGGCGCCCTGCGCATCCCGCAGGCTCAGCCCAGCATGACCGGGAAAACTGCGCGAAGCCTCGGGGCAAATCGACAGGGGCGGATTGTCATCCAGCATCCCGCCGGTCACATCCAAACGCGTGGCTGCAAACAATGCCTGCACGTCTTCGCCTGCTGGCAAAGACGCCCCCCAGTAAATCACCTCTGGCAAGCGCGCGTCTTGCATCCCCAACACAAGGGTCTGCCGTTCGCTGTCCAAACGCCAGCATTGGATCATTTCACGGCCCCCAAGGTCAGACCCGCGATAAAGTGTTTTTGCATCAAAAAGAACATCGCCACAGGAGGCAAAGCCGCCACAATCGAACCTGCGCTCATCAAATGATACGCCGCACGATACTGCGCGTTAAAGCTGGTAATCCCCGCTGTCACAGGCTGGCTTTCCGCCCCCTGCGTCAGCACAACGGCCCAGAAGAAATCATTCCAAATGAAGGTGAACACCAGCACAGCCATCGCCGCCAAGGCAGGCTTCATCAATGGCAGCACCACATACCAGAAGATCCGCCATTCCGCGACGCCTTCCACCCGTGCCACCTCGATCAAATCAAAGGGCAGGGCGCGGATAAAGTTGCGCATGAACAGCGTACAGAACCCCGTCTGAAAGGCGATGTGAAACAGCACCAAACCGGTCTTGGTGTTATACAGCCCCATGTCCAACGTCAGATCGCGCACAGGCACCATCAAGATTTGAAACGGCACAAAGTTGCCCGCCACAAACATGAAGAACACCCACAGGTTAGAGCGGAATTTATACACCCCAAGTGCAAAGCCTGTCATCGAACTGAGCACCACACAGCCAATCACAGTGGGCACCGTGATCATGACCGAGTTCATCAGATAGCGCGGCATATCAGAGGCAAAGAACACCTTGCCGTAGTTTTCCACAAAGTTGAACGAAGACGGCATGCCCCAATAGTTGCCCGCCGTAAAATCCGCCGCCGGCTTAACCGAGAACACCGCCACGGCAATCAGCGGCAACAGCCATAGGATCAACGCCGCAGGCAGCATGGCCTTGTAAGTCATCTGCCCCGCAGGAGAGGCTTTTTGAATAGGTGCCGGAAACATCAGCGCCCCCCTCTTTCTTCTTTGTACATGGAATAAAGGAAGTAGGCGATAAAGCAGAGCATGATCAGGAACAGCACCACAGCAATCGATGCGCCATAGCCCATGCGGAAGCCATATTCCGACAGAGCAACCTCGAACATATAAAACGACAGCACACGACTTTCGCCAAACGGCCCGCCATTGGTCATGATCGAAATCAAATCAAACGAGCGCAGCGCGCCAATGATCGTCACCACAAAGGCGATAAACGTCGCGGGCTTAAGCTGCGGAATGATCACAAACCAAAGCATCTTATGGCCCTTGGCCCCATCCAAACGCGCCGCCTCGATCTGTTCAGGATCAACGGCGTTCAGGCCAGTCAGATACAGGATCATACAAT
This sequence comes from uncultured Paracoccaceae bacterium, assembly GCA_947499725.1. Classification (GTDB taxonomy): domain Bacteria; phylum Pseudomonadota; class Alphaproteobacteria; order Rhodobacterales; family Rhodobacteraceae; genus Cognatishimia. Next base: position 42,868 of record CANMPK010000007.1, read on the forward strand.
AGGCCGTCTGCGGCCAAATCCCTGCGGCAATGATGCCGTAGGTCACATAGCGTTCATCGCCCAATACGTTGATCGGGTCGATCCCGAACACGCCCAAAAACTGGTTCAGCAGGCCAAAGGTCGGATCATAGAACCAAGTGAACACAAGGCCCACCACCACTTGCGAAATCACAAACGGGAAAAAGAACAGCGATTTATACAGGCGAATACCGGTCACGGTTTGGTTCAAGAACAAAGCAATGAACAAGCCCGCCGGAATGACCAGCAGATACAACACCAGCCAAATCAGGTTATTGCGCAACGAAGTGTAAAAGGCATCATCCCAATACAGCTCTTCGTAGTTGCCCAGCCCAATCCATTCCGCCTCGCCCAACCCGTCCCAGTCGTAAAAGGACACGTTGATCGATTGGAAAATCGGAAAGATCACATACAGCAGAAAAAACGCAACGCCCGGCAATAGGAACAGCCAAGGGGTCACGGCGATCTCGTTTTTCTTATACCAGGACGACAGGGTCGAGGCCTTGGTCGAGGACGGCATGGTCATCTCCATTCAAGGGCAGCAGGCAAAAGCCAAAAGAACAGGCGCGGCGCATAAAACGCCACGCCCAAAGGCATCACAGCTTACTTATAAATACGCTGTGCCGCACGATCCAAACGCGCGAGGATTTTGTCCAAGTTATCCGGCTTCACCATGAACTCTTGGAACCCTTCCATCGCAACCTTTGCCATTTCAGCTGGAGCATCACGGTCAAAGAACTGCGCCACACCACCTGGGCTGTTGGAAGACAGCATCGCAAAGCCTTCTTTCAGGAACTTGTCGTCATCCACAGAAGACTGCGCGTTCACTGGCAGCTGACCCAGATTTTCGCCGTTATTGATCAACGTCTGGTTTTCAGCAGACACAACGAACTTCAGGAAAGCCTTCGCCGCTTCTTTGTTTTCCGCCTTCGCAGGAATGTGGAACGTATCCGTTGGCGCGTCTTCCGCCAGCTCTACCTCTGCATTGATGGATGGGAACTGATAGAAGTCCAGCTTGCTATCATCCAGACCCGCTTCGCGCAGCGGAGCAACCGCGAAGTTACCCATCAGATAAGACGCTGCTTCACCATTCACCATGAATGGCATCGCTTCCTGCCAGCTATATGCTGTGTGGTTGTCGATGAAACCGCCCATGTCGATCAGCTCGCGCCAGTTGGCGAAAGTCGCCGCAACACCTGCGTCTGTCCAAGGGATTTCACCCGCAGTCAGCTTGGCGTGATAGTCATAACCATTGGTGCGCATGTTCAGATAGTCAAACCAGCCACCTGCGGTCCAAAGGAACTTGGTGCCGATGGTGTAGCACTTACGACCAGAATCCAGAATCGCCTGACAGTTGGATTTCATCTCATCAAAGTTCGCCGGCTCGCTCAGGCCCAGCTCTTCATAGATGTCTTTGCGGTAATACACGCCCCATTGGTAATAGGTATACGGCACGCCCCATTGCTTCCCGTCCAGCGTCATCGCGCCTTTGGTGGAGCCAAGGTCTGCCAACTCAGGGGTCTCCCAAACGTCAGAAATATCTTCGAACAGGCCCGCGTCCACGTAGGGGCGCATGCGGTTCGCCGCGTACCAGTTCGCAACATCCGGCGCGTTCGCCGTCAGGAAGTTACGGATTTGCGTCTTATACGCCTCGCGGTCAATCACAGTCAGCTCAATGTTCAGATCAGGATGCAGCGCGCCAAAGCGCTCAACCATGCCTTCCATCACTGCGCGCGGCGCAGGGTTGGACATGTCAGAGAAGATCTTCAGATCGCCAGACAGGCTCTCCGCCTGCGCGGCACCGCTCAGGCCGGTGGACAGCATCAACGCTGCTACCGTCGTATTGAAAAATTTCATTGTTTCCTCCCAAGTTTTTGAGATATAAGTCTCAAATAATGGAACCACTTTCCATCTATTGAAACCATGACGGACTTTGATTAAGAATGTCAACAGTTTCATCGCGAGACCGTCGCGTCAGAGGGATGGAGCACTAGGGAGGACAGGGATGAATACAATGCCAACGCCAGAGCGTGGGGCTGACGGAACCGTCGGCAAAGCATTGAAAGTATTGGATCAAGTCGCAGACTTTGGTCGCCCTGTGCGTTTTGGAGAATTGCTCAACAGCTCTGATCTGCCGAAAGCCACTTTGTACCGCTTGGTCCAGTCGCTCACGAATCAGGGCATGCTCGCCTACGACCAAGATCGCCAAACCTACACCCCGGGCTTGCGTCTTGTGCAGCTCGCCCACGCCGCATGGCGCCAAAGCTCTCTCGCCCCTGTTGCGCGCCCCTACATCGATGCCTTGGCCGAAGAAGCACAAGAAACCATTCACCTCGCCCAGCTTGATCGCGGTCAGGTGCTGTATGTCGACAAACGCGCCGCCTCTAATCCGCTAGAGATCTTCAGCCAAGCCGGCAAAATCGGCCCGGGTTTCTGCACAGGTGTTGGCAAAGCCATGATCGCCTTTCTGGACGAAGACGCCCAAGAAGACGCGATCCGCCGCCAAGCCTTCTTTGCCCATACGCCCACAACACTGGCCTCTGCCGAAGCCTTACAGGCCGAACTGGCCGAGATCCGCACCGAAGGCGTCGCCTTTGACCGTGAAGAGCACGAACCAGGCATCATCTGTATCGCCGCGCCGATCCTCACCGAAAAGGGCCGCGTCATTGGGGCGGTCTCGGTCACCACGTCTACCGAACGCAAATCCCTCGAAGGGCTTCTGCCTCACAAAGACAGCCTGCTCAAAGCAGCCGCTGAAATCGCAACCGCCGCGGAGACGTGGCAATTTCCATTCTAATCCTTAGGAGAACCTCATGTCGGGGATTAAACTGTCTAACGCAGTCAAGAAGTATGGCGAAGTACAAGTCATCCACGATATCGACCTAACCATCGAGGATGGCGAGTTTTGCGTGTTCGTCGGCCCATCGGGCTGTGGCAAATCCACTTTGCTGCGTATGATTGCAGGGCTAGAAGAAACCACCAGCGGCCAAATCAACATCGGCACGCGTGATGTCACCCATATGGACCCCGCCGAACGCGGCGTGGCCATGGTCTTCCAAACCTACGCGCTTTACCCGCATATGACGGTCGAAGAAAACATGGGCTTTGGTCTGCGAATGAACGGCTACCCGAAAGAAGAAATCAAAGCCAAAGTCTCCGAAGCCTCGCACATTCTTCAGCTGGATCAGTATCTAAAACGCAAACCCAAAGCCCTGTCTGGCGGCCAACGCCAACGCGTCGCCATCGGCCGAGCCATTGTGCGTGGCCCAGAAGTTTTCTTGTTCGACGAACCCCTATCAAACCTCGACGCAGAATTGCGCGTCGACATGCGCGTTGAAATCGCACGCCTACACAAAGAGCTCGGCACAACCATGGTCTACGTCACCCACGATCAGGTCGAAGCCATGACACTGGCTGACAAAATCGTTGTGCTACGTGCAGGCCATATCGAACAAGTTGGCAGCCCGATGGAGCTGTACAAAGACCCAGACAACAAATTCGTCGCGGGCTTTATCGGCTCGCCTGCCATGAACTTCCTCAAGGGCACGGTCAAATCCGGCGCTGTGGTGGTTGAGGCGCTCGATAACCTCGCCATCAAAACCGATGTGGCGCTGCCTGTGGATGGCACCGACATCACCGTCGGCCTGCGCCCGCAAGACATCCTTGTAGAGAGCAAAAGCGGCTCTATTGCTCTGGAACTACGCGAACGTTTGGGCGGCGTGTCTTACGACTACCTCACCACGCCAACCGGCGAAAAACTGGTCGTCGAAACCCGCGACGACGACGCATTGCCCGAAGGCACCAACGTCTCCGTCAGCTTCTCGCCAGACAAAGCGTTCTTCTTCGATGCAAGCACAGAACAGCGCCTACGCTAAAGGCGCGGCTTAGGCGGTCAGCTCCGGCAAGGCCGCCAATTCCGCCTCACTAAACAGGCGCGAGCGCGTGAGAAACCGTTTCTCGCGTCCATTGTCCAAGCTGAACATACCGCCGCGACCGGGCACCACATCAAGGATCAACTGGGTGTGCTTCCACACATCAAACTGCTGGCCCGAGATGTAAACCTCTGTGCCGTCGATCTCTCCAAGGCGCACATCATTGCTGCCAATCCGAAAGTCACTCACCGGATAGCACATCGGCGACGATCCATCGCAGCAACCGCCCGACTGGTGAAACAACACCTCGCCATGATCCGCTCTGATCTCAGCCAGAAAGGCGCGCGCCGCATCCGTCGCTGTGACACGCAAATGCGCCTCTGCCTCTTTGGGCAAATCAGTGTCTGTTACGCAGGAAATACGAGAAGATGACATTTTTGCTCCTTTCAAAAATTTCGGCGACCTTATGGTCGCCGAAATCAAGTTGGCTTTAGAAGAAGCCCATCTTGTTCGGGTTGTAGCTCACCAGCATGTTTTTGGTTTGCTGATAATGATCCAGCATCATTTTGTGGTTCTCACGTCCCACGCCAGATTGCTTATACCCACCAAAGGCCGCATGCGCCGGATACAGGTGGTAGCAGTTCGTCCAAACACGACCTGCTTGGATCGCGCGGCCAAAGCGATAGCATGTATTCGCATCGCGGCTCCAAACGCCAGCGCCCAAGCCATACAGCGTGTCATTCGCGATATCGAGCGCTTCATCTTCGTCTTTAAAGGTCGTCACAGACACAACCGGTCCAAAGATTTCCTCTTGGAAGACCCGCATCTTATTGTGGCCCTTCAAAATGGTTGGCTGAATGTAATGACCGCCTGTCAGCTCACCACCGTGATCCGCAGCCTTGCCCCCAGTCAAAACTTCAGCGCCTTCTTGGCGACCGATGTCAAAATAACTCAGGATCTTCTCTTTCTGCTCAGACGATGCCTGCGCACCCATCATCACGCCCTGCGCGCGTGGATCACCCAACACGATGGCCTCGGTGCGGGCGATACATTTGGCGATGAACTCATCATAGATGTCTTCATGGATAAGCGCACGAGACGGGCAGGTGCAAACCTCCCCTTGGTTCAGCGCGAACATAACAAAGCCTTCGATCGCCTTATCAAGGAAAGCATCATCTTCACGCATGATATCCTTGTGGAAAACGTTCGGAGACTTGCCGCCCAGTTCCAATGTCACCGGAATGATGTTTTCCGTCGCATATTGCATGATCTGACGACCTGTGGACGTCTCACCCGTAAAGGCAATCTTCGCAATGCGCGGGGATTGCGCCAAAGGCTTACCCGCCTCAAGGCCAAAACCGTTCACAATGTTCAAAACACCTGCAGGCAAAACATCTGCGATCAGCTCGGCCCAAACCATGATCGTGGCTGGCGTTTGCTCTGCCGGCTTAATCACCACAGCATTGCCCGCCGCCAAAGCAGGCGCCAGTTTCCACGCCGCCATCAGCAGTGGGAAGTTCCACGGAATGATCTGCCCAACAACACCCAATGGCTCATGGAAGTGATAAGCCACCGTATCATCATCCAGCTCGCTCATTGTGCCTTCTTGCCCACGGATACAGGCGGCAAAATAGCGGAAGTGATCCACAGCCAACGGCAAATCCGCCGCCATAGTTTCGCGGATCGCTTTACCATTGTCCCATGTTTCGCATGTGGCCAACAGCTCTAGGTTCGCCTCCATGATATCCGCGATCTTCAGCAAAGCATTGGCACGATCTGTCGGAGATGTCTTGGCCCAGCCATCTTTCGCCGCATGCGCCGCGTCCAGCGCCTTTTCGATATCAGATGCATCAGAGCGTGCGATTTGGTTAATCACAGCGCCTGTTACAGGCGTTGTATTGTCAAAGTAGCGTCCATTCACCGGCGCCACAAACTGGCCTCCAATGAAGTTGTCGTATTTCGTTTTGAACGGTGAAGTGAAACCGGTCGCCGGTTGTGTCATTTCGTTCATCGTAACCTCCTCTTTACGGTGTCAGAAGAGGGTCCATGAACTCTGCCCACCACGCCAGAGGGGCAGAAATGGCAGAAATTGAATCTGTCTCAGCTCTGAGACAAGTTTGATCCGTCGCGTGACAATCCCAGCTTTTTCATCCGCCGATAAAGCGTCGCGCGCCCGATCCCCAGCGCCGCCGCCGCATTGGAAATATTGCCATCCGCCCGCGTGATGGCTTTCACCACAGCGGCCTTTTCGGCGCGATTGAACCCGCGCATATCCTGATCCTCGACAAACATATCTGTCGCCGCGATCGGTTTGATATCGCCATGGGCCGCCCATCCAAACAGCTTTCGTGCCGCCCGCGTGGCACCAATAATGCAATCATCAGAATTGATCGCCACCAAGGCACTTGGGTCATTCAACGCTTCCCCCGCTAGCACAACACGCTCCGTGGCAAAGGTCATGCGAAAGGTCTCCGTTTCAATCTGCTTCGCCGTCTGCTCCACCATCGCGCCGATCAAGTTGTTAAACGTCTCTGTTTGATCTGCCCGCGCCGAAGACACATCCAGCGCCCCAATCAACTCTCCCTGCGCGCCATAAATCGGGGAATCGATGCAGCTCATGGCGATGTTCTTCGGAAAGAAGTGTTGATCACGATGAATGATCACCCGACGCTCTTCGGCCAAACAGGTGCCAATCCCGTTTGTGCCTTCGCGCCGCTCGCTCCAATTCGCCCCAGGCAACAGGCCCCAGTCTTTGAAATCCTGCACATCCGCCAAATTGCTACGCTGATCCAGCACGAAGCCTTCGGTATCTGTCAAAACAACCGTGCACCCAGAAGAGCCCACAAGCCCAAACAAATGATCCAACCGCGCGCCGGCCACATGCAGCAGCTGATGCGCAGCTTCTTTTCGTGTGCTGAGCTCATGTTGGGTCGCCACATCTTGCTCACGCCGCGCAGCAGGGTCTAGGCCGTGATGCTCAAACGATCTTCGCCACGATGCGGCGATGCGGCTTTTCGCGGCCGAGCGTTTAGATTCGACCGTCGCCAATACCTTGTCTGCATGTCTCATGGTCGGAACAGTACACCAAGTTGAAAAAGGTTACTGTTTTTAAGCAGGAGTTTTCAGAAGACCAAGTATTTTTTGGGCACTCAAAGACTGTTTGTCTCAGTATTGAGACACAAACCGCTGAAAACTGAACAGCAGTTCTCGCGATTGTAAAAGCAAGCAATGCAGGTCCCTAATCCACCAAACCCGCCAAATACCGGCCAAACGCATTCTTCCCAAACATCTTGGCGCGCTCCAGCAGCTGCTCTTTAGAAATCCAGCCCGCCTCGTAAGCGATCTCTTCCAAACAGCCAGTTTGCATGCCCTGCCGGTTTTCCAGGGTCCGCACAAAGTTCCCAGCGTCCAGCAAAGACCCGTGGGTGCCTGTATCCAGCCAAGCATAGCCACGCCCCATCAGTTGCACGTCTAGTTGCCCATCGGCCAGATAGCCTTCCAACAGCGTGACGATCTCAAGCTCTCCACGCGCAGACGGTTGAACTGCTTTCGCACGCTCAGGCGCGGTTTCATCAACGAAATAGATCCCCGTCACCGCATAATTGCTCGGCGCGACCTCAGGTTTTTCGATGATCGATTTCACCTGACCGCCCTTATCAAAATCCACCACGCCATAGCGTTCCGGATCCGCCACGCGATACCCAAAGACCGAAGCGCCAACCTCTTTTTCATTGGCGCCTTCCAGCAACTTGGGCAAATCAGCGCCGTAGAAAATGTTGTCACCCAACACCAAAACCGAAGGGCTGCCGTCCAGAAAATCCTCGGCCAAGATAAAGGCCTGCGCCAAACCATCAGGGCTTGGCTGCACAATATAGGTCAGCTCGATCCCCCACTGGCTGCCATCTCCAAGGGTCCGGATAAATTGTTCTTGATCCTGCGGGGTGGTGATGATCGCAATCTCGCGGATACCGGCCAGCATCAGCACCGAGATCGGATAGTAGATCATCGGCTTATCGTAGACAGGCAACAGCTGCTTAGACACACCAATGGTGATCGGATAGAGCCGCGTTCCAGAGCCCCCAGCGAGAACAATCCCTTTGCGTTGCGTCATACGGTAGGCTCCTTCAATTCAGCCAGCACCTGCGCCAGGCTGCGGCGCCAATCAGGGCGCTTGATAGCAAAATCTTGCTCTAATGTCGCGCAATCCATACGCGAATTATAAGGGCGTTTGGCAGGGGTCGGATAGTCACTTGCGGGAATATCCGTCACGTCCACCTTCAGACCCACCTGCGCAAAAATCTCGCGGGCGAAATCCGCCCAGCTCACATCTGGCGCTCCGGCAAAGTGATAGGTGCCACTTGGGCGGCCATCGACCAATTGCTTGGCCATCGAAAGACACACCGCTGCGATCTCAGCCGCTCCTGTGGGCCCGCCGATCTGATCGGCGACAACGGTCAAAGCATCGCGGCTCTCACCAAGCCGTAGCATGGTTTTCACAAAGTTATTGCCATGGGCCGAGAACACCCAAGAGGTGCGCAAAATCGCATAGGACCCACCAGCTGCACGAATACCATCCTCGCCCGCCAGCTTACTACGCCCATAGGCGCCAATCGGCGCAGGCGCATCCTCTGTTTGCCAAGGGGCATCGCCAGAACCATCAAACACATAGTCGGTGGAAATATGCACCAGCGGAATGCCCTTCGCCGCGCAGGCCTGCGCCATCGCTGTGGGAGCCGCGCCATTGATCACGCTCGCCAAAGCCTCTTCCTCTTCGGCCTTGTCCACCGCGGTGTAAGCAGCCGCGTTGATCACCACATCCACATCCTGCGCCGCAATCGCGGCCGCGCAGGCGGCGGGGTCACTCAAATCAGCATCCTCACGCCCCAAAGCAATCACATCTGCCTGACGCCGAAGTTCGGTCGCCACCTGACCCGTTTTACCAAAGACGAGGATCTTCATGCCTTCACACCCAGTCGCTGCCCAACGCCCTCACGGCTCTGCAAAGCGCGCCACCAATCCTCATTGGCCAGATACCACTCCACCGTTTTGCGCAGCCCTTCCTCCACCGTCACAGACGGACGCCAGCCCAGCTCGTCACGAATACGACTAGGATCAATCGCATAGCGCGCATCATGCCCCGGGCGATCCGTCACAAATGTAATCAAATCTGCATAAGAGCCTTCTTCGCGCGGGCGCAGCTCATCCAAGATGCCACAAATGGTCTGCACCAACTCCAGATTGCTCCGCTCGTTTTTACCGCCAATATTATAGCTGCGGCCAAGCTCGCCTTTTTGCACAACCAGCAACAGCGCATCTGCGTGATCTTCCACATACAGCCAATCGCGCACGTTCGAGCCATCCCCATAAATCGGCAAAGGCTTGCCCGCCAAAGCATTCAAGATCACCACAGGGATCAGCTTCTCTGGGAAATGATAGGGGCCATAGTTGTTCGAGCAATTGGTCAGAACAACCGGCAGCCCATAGGTTTCCGCCCAAGCGCGCACCAAATGATCAGAGGCGGCTTTAGAGGCCGAATACGGGCTGCGTGGATCATAAGAGGTCTCTTCGGTGAATTGCACAGAAGGATCCGCAGGCAGCGATCCATAGACCTCATCAGTAGAGATATGATGAAACCGGAAGCCCTCAGGTTTGCCTTGATCCAACCAATACTTACGCGCGGCTTCCAGCATATTGAACGTGCCGGTGATATTGGTCTCGATAAAGTCGGACGGCCCATCGATCGAACGGTCCACATGGCTTTCTGCGGCCAGATGCATCACCACATCAGGTTTGGTCTCAGCAAAGGTGTTTTCCAGCGCGACACGATCCCGAATATCAACCTGTTTGAAAACATAATGTTCACTATCGGCAACTTCAGAAACATTCTCCAAACAGGCCGCATAGGTCAGCACATCAAGGTTCACCACCTCATGCCCGCGCGCAATCGCAAGCCGCACAACGGCCGACCCAATGAACCCTGCCCCGCCTGTCACTAAGATCTTCATGTCTTATCCTTCGTATACAAACGGACTGTCAAAATCCGCGAGCGCTGGCGCTGCTTCGTCTTTTTCAGACAAGATTGGCGTGCCGTCAAAGTTCCAATCAATCCCGCAACTGTCCCAACGCACAGCGCCATCGCATTCCGGCGCATAGTAGTCAGAACATTTATAAACAATCTCTGTGTCCGGCTGCAGAGTGATAAACCCATGCAGGAACCCTTCCGGGATCAGCAGTTGTTTCCCATTCTCAAAGCTCAGCTCTTCGCCAACCCATTGGCCATAGGTCGGGCTACCTTTTCTGATATCGACAGCAACATCAAACAAAGCCCCTTGCCCACAGCGCACCAATTTCGCTTGTGCGTGCGGCGGCGCCTGAAAATGAAGCCCGCGCACCGTGCCAACCTCGCGAGATAGCGAATGGTTGTCTTGGACAAACTCAGTGGTGACGCCATGCTCTGCCATACGCTGGCGACTATAGCTTTCGCTGAAAAAACCGCGATGGTCACCGAAGCGAGCTGGAGTAAGGCAAAGGACACCTAGGGGTGATCTTGTTTCGACTTTCAACGGAGCTCAAACCTTATTTTTGGTGCGCAAGTTATTCGCGTAACTCGAGCGCATTTCCATACTTATTGAGACACATCGCTGACACATGCAACAAAATTGGGCCTCACAACCAATCAGCAAATCAATAAATCGTAGGTAAGTGGAAGCAACCGACATATCTGAATTACAAATCTAAACGCTGAGACTTAAAGAACTCATTCGCTTGCATCACTCAACCTTCATTACTTTTTTAGCGACACTAAGCATTAGCATTTTGAGGGCGATTTTCGATATGCAGTGCTTGCAAAAACCTGAACCCACGAAGGAAAAACATAGTGATGTTCGCTTTGGGCGCTCAAAGAATGGCACACACGTAACGCAGCAACTGTAATTTCAGTGTAAGTGATTGTTTTATTTAGAATAAAGTGCGGCTCAGGACTCAAATACCATTGCCATTTTTCTTTCAATAATTTCAAGAACTTACACGGCAAATGGCCAGCATGGCCCATCTGCTAAACCATCTTGGGCCAGATTGGCCACCTCATTGGGCCAAGGTGGTCCAAAGTGGGCCACACTGGTCAAACTAGATAGAAAACATAATGTTTTCAGATGCATGACGCGCCATTTAATTCTGGAACACTTACTGATCCTCCCCAACTGAACTGGTCCACCTCTATGTTTAGGAAGCGGAGGACCAAGAATGGCGAATATGCGATCAAAACCCGAAGAGATCGCCTCGAAGTTAGGGCAAGTTGAAGTGTTTAAGGCACAAGGCATATCCCCTCTGGATACAATCAGACAGATCGGTGTCGTTGAACAAACCAATTACCGCCGGCGAAAGAAGTATGGTGGAATGGGAGTAAACCAATTGAAAGAACTTAAGCGGCTTCAAAAAGAAAATAAGCGTCTGAGAATAGTAGTCTCTGATCTGACGTTCGACAAATTGATCTGTCTGACCTCAGCGCTTATGGGGCCAAATTGGGCAATTGGCTAAGAGAGTGTTTGCTTCTCATCGTAGCCACCGAGGAGTGGGCGATGAGAAGGCCCGGACCGTACTTGATGGACTGCGTTGCGAGGACAGTATCCCGGAGCTGTGCCGTCGCGAGGGTATACCCCAGGGCCTGCATTACAAGTGGTCAAAGGACTTCATGGAGGCCGGGAGAAGCGCTTGGCTGGCGATACAGCTCGGGTCGCGAACACGGGCGAGGTTAAAGAGCTGAACCGGGACGCAAAAGACCTCAAGGCAATGGTCGCTGAACGTTAGCTTGAGCTGCGTCTTCTCAAAAATGCATGCTCAGGGATGGGGCCGACTACGAATGAGGTATGCCAAATCAGAATAGTTGGAGTTGGGGTCGATATTCCTGCAGCACGGGACAGGGTGGACCAGTATAAGATTGATTTCTCAACTGTGTTGCGCGCAACAGCTCCGTATTGGGATGACGTCGGCCATGACTTTGCCGCAAGGATTGCAGGTGCACCTGAGCCAGAAGAGCAGGATGCCAGTAACGTTGTACTACTGCATTATGCTCTAACATGCCTTTAGTGCGTGATTTGCCATTTTGGGCGGTTGTTTCAGAGCGGCTTCGGGAGCAGGACGCAAAGCTGTATAACGCCTGGTTTTGCGCGGCTAGAGCCACATGATTTGGGTGGCGGAAATGTGCAGCTAGTTGCCCCATCCCGCTTTGTCGCCGATTACATCAGGACGCATTACATTTCACGCCTCACTGCCGCAGCCCTAGCAGAGGACCGCGGCTTTGTTGCGTTTGAGATCAGTGAAACGCTGAAGCCGCGTTAAGCGCTTTGCAGAAGCTGTTCTTTGTGGATTGTGGGGCCCTGTTTTAGCATGGCGCGTAAAGCATCTTCGTCGAAACCATCAATGGCCTTGTGGAAGGCTTTGAGCAGGAGGCTGTGATCTAGTGTCGATACATCAGCTTTTGGTGCCATTAGTAAATCTGGGTTATCGGTCAGAGGTGTGCAGAACTTTTCTGCCTCACAGATTTCATGCAGCTCTTCGCCAGGCCGCAAGCCGCAGAATTTCACTTGAACGCCAAATGGGTTGTTCTCCGACCGCAGGCCTTTGCCTGTAAGATCGACAACCTTATGCACAAAATCCATCACCTTACGCGGTTCGCCTTTGCACATATGCGTCGGATGCGCGTGCAGCGCAGCGCCATGGGGCAGGGCGGATAAGATTAGGTCACTCGCTTTTGCAGTGCTTAGGAACAGTCGGGTCATTTCGGGGTCAGGCAAGGTGATTGTATTGCTGTTGCGCACCTGAGCTTCGAGCAGGGGAACGATATCACCCACAGGCCCAGCTGTTTGACCAAACCGCAGGAAGTTAATCTGGGTCTTTTTGGCAGATCGCGCCAAGCCCATCACCAGTGTTTCAGCTAATTGTTGTGTCTGATCCACCAAATGGCGAGGTTTTAGCAGCTTTTCGGACGACAAGAGGACCAATTGATCTATTTCTTCTGCTATCGCGACCTCGGCCAATGTGAGTGGGCCGAGAACATTGGTTGCTAAGAGATCAAACAGATTGGATTCAGCCAGTTGTGGATCGCCATAGTGGGCGGCGTTAATGACGACTTTAACGCCTTCACTGCGGATCAAATGTGACATGCGTCCTGGAACGGCGATTGATCCGGTGCGTGCTTCGATCTGAATAGTTGAACCCGCGCGGCGAACAAGGGATCTGACCTGCCGCACCACGTCTAGCAGTGCGGCCTCATTGCGTTCTAAAAGCACAACTTTTGCTGGCTCAAAACGAATGATTTGTTGGCTGAGCTCTGACCCCATCATACCGCCGGCACCGGCGATTAAGATGGTTTTCCCTTTGCAAGCTGCAAGAACGTCTGGGTTTCGGGTTTTGATGCGCGATTTGCTGGTCACATCCTTGAAGCGTTTGGCTTGCAATCCATTTTGCATGGCACGGTGACCGACTTCGTCAGCCATATTAGGAAGTTCGATCACGTCCACAGGCTGTGATGACAGTGCGTCGAGAATTTCACGGCGTCGGTATGTTGTCGCGGTAGGCATGGCCAAAAGGATGCGTTTCAGCCCGTGTCTTTTAATGAGCCGACGCAGGGATTGGGCGGGATGGACTTTTAGACCGCTCACCATAATGCCGTGCAGTTGGCGATTGTCATCCAGGAAGCAAACCGGTTTGAATTCTGTGCTTTGGCGCAGCGCGGCTGCGAGTTGCTCGCCAGTTGCGCCAGCGCCATAAATGGCGACGGGTAAGCGGCTTTGCGTGCGCTCTTGCGCTTTTTCTAGCAGAAAGCGAGCCATAAAGTGGACAAGCACCGATGACATGAAGAACAAGGCGCCAAAGATCAGCGGTACCGAGCGGGGGGCTGCAAGATTGAGTAGATAGCTGACCGCCATGGCACTAATCGAGAGAACGCCAGCAAATATCGCTAGGCGTAGTACGGCATTGTTCTCAACCGCATGCACCTTGATATGATTGAGCCGCATCATCGTGATCATGACGGCGCCAATGGCCAACATTGCTGGTAGCAGAGCCCAATTGGCCTTTAGCGGTTCAACTGGAACGGTCATGCCGAATCGAAGGGCGAATGCCATCACAAGGCTGGCCGCAATAAGAAGTACGTCGACCGAAAAGAGAATCAGCCGCTTTGTCGCGCGCGGCAATTTTGAAATATTATTGAACATTACCATAGCCTTAATCTACCGCGTAGAAGTTGCCGCGGGTAATTCGTTAAAAATATTTGGCTCCTCGTAACCCAAGTTTGTAAGGGGAAAAAGAGCCAAGCCGTGTCATAAGATTTATTGTTATGGGCAAAACATAATACAATCCGGCAGCCCACGAAAGAATTGCCGGGCGAAATCCTGCCCAAAAATGCTGCTTTGGATTGAAAAATAGGCTTATTCGACCTGAGCTGCACCAACGCTAATCAGTGCCGGGAAGAGTTGCTGTAGTGAACGACCCCAAACTGTGATTGGCTGCTCGCGGACGAAGATAATGTCATCGGGGCGCATCTCGAACTTGGTTGCCATTGCCATATTCACAATGTTCTTGGCATTCAAATGGTAGGCAGTCAGCGAATCCAAATTTTGCAATCGCAGTACATAGATATGCGCCGGATTTCCTGTAGTTGTCGGGAAGCCACCACCTTCATAGAATACATCAGCTAACGAAGCTTTGGTCTCGAAGGGGAGGGGGATGCGGTTTTGTCGTTGTACTTCGCCTGCCAAATAGACGTGATCTTGCTTAACAGCGCCCAATTCTAGCTTGGCTTGGAAATTCGCGCGTCGCTCGCTTAATTCGCTACGACGCAAACCGATCTCGGTCGACAATTCGCTGAGCGCGCTTGCGCGAGCTGAACGTTTGATCTCCATCGTTTGAATCTGCCGCTCGTAATAGGCTTGAGCGCGTTCAAGATCGAAAGCGTTATCAACGTAGACGGAATCACCATCCACCAGTGTGATTTTGCGCAGATCGCCGCGTTTGAAATAGGCCGCCAATGGAATTTGATAGAGCGTGCCATCGCGATAAATGCGGATTGAGGCGAAGTCTTGGTTTGCCAAGACAATGCCACCTGCGGCAGTGATCGCCTCATCCAGAGTCAGCGCCTTTAGGGTAATTGGCACCAATTGAGACTGACGCACGGCGCCGCCGATGGACACGCGTTTTGAATTGAATTCCGCGAGCTCGAGGCTGAATTCTGGATCAAGCTGGTTTTGAACAAGACGCTGGAACACACGCTCTTCTGCTTCTTCGATCGTCAATCCTTCGACGGGTACAGCGCCGGCCTCGGGAATAGCAATCGCGCCGTCATCGCGAACGGTATATCCCTGACGTTGGCTTTGCGCGGAGCTAAGAGCACTTGTTGCTTGAAGTGATTGGGTCGCGAGGACACGAGTATTAACCAAGATGACATCACCGACGCCGATCTTATATGTAGATGGCTCTACAGCTGGTGGCAAACGTAGATCAAGCGCGCCGGGTAGGGGTTGGACTGGCACTTCTGGCGCTTCTGGTAGCGCACCAAGCCCGCGTGGCGTACCGCCAGCACCAGAGGTTTGCGAAAAGGCGGCTGGCAGTTTGCGAGGGCTATAGGCTGTGCTATTTGCACGGCTCACGGCGCCGGGTGTCATCGACACAACGGTAACGTCTAGGTCCGTTCCTGATTCTGAAACGCGTGGGCTGTTGTAAGTTACGCCGCAGCTGGCCAGAAATAGCGAAGAAGCAGAGACAATAATGGCGCGGCGTAAAAGCATTCGAAGTTCCAAGATCAACAGTAATTTTGGTCAGCCATAACTCAATTAAAACGGGTGGGCTATATCCAAATTTGCATTAATTCGTCACTGACGTTTTCACACAACGCAATTGTAAATATCTGGCCTGGGCGACTTATGATACTGGTCAACACGCTGAAAATATGGATAAGAGCGCGGGTAACGGGCCTAGCACGCACCCACTTTAGGTTGAAGGCGACATTTGATGTCAGAATTTTTTAGTACATTTGGCGCATGGCCAATCTTTTTGGCGTTTCTAACAAGCTTTGGATTGTGCTGCCTTTTTGCTTTTGCGCCGCAGCTGTTCTTGAACCAAGAGCACATGCAGAACGACCTAAGCGCGCGTCAAGCACAGCACAAACGGCCAACGCCGCGTATTGGCGGTGCTGCAGTGATTGTGGGGCTGGCAGTGGCAACTTTGCTTTATGCGCGCCATATACAAACGGACCTCTTGCTGGCGCTTGCCGCAGGTGTCGTCGTTTTTGGCGTTGGCCTACGCGAAGATATCAGCCGTGATATGTCCCCCAAGGCACGTCTTTTGGCCGCTTTCGCATCGGCGGCTCTGGCGATTGTTCTGAGCGGCGCAATGGTGCCGCGCTTTGGCCTGCCCTATGTGGACAGTGTGGTTGGCTTAGCGTTTATTGGCGTGTTGGTGACATTGCTATGGTCCGCAGGCGCCTGCCATGCGCTTAATCTGATTGATGGTCTAAACGGGCTAGCCTCTGGTTATAGTATGATGGCCGCCGCGGGGTACTTCTTTATAGGAGGTATAACCGGTGACACCGATGTGCAGCTGGTCTCGGCCTTGCTATTTGTCGCTCTGTTTGGCTTCTTTGTTCTTAATTGGCCTTTTGGTCGCGTGTTCTTGGGTGATGCAGGGGCCTATGCGATTGGGCATGTGCTGTCTTGGCTTGGCATCATCTTACTGGCTCGCAATCCAGAAGGTGCAGGTCTGGCAGTGGTTCTGATCCTTTTTTGGCCAGTTGCCGATACTGCATTTGCAATCATTCGCCGTCGACTTTTGGACAAAGATACAGATCAGCCCGACCGATTGCATTTTCACCATCTTGTGGTCCGCGCGTTGCGATTGTTAACGAACAAACAGTTTAACCCGGACATGCTGAACCCGACGGCGACTTTGGTGATGTTGCCATTCATCGCCGTGCCAATTTCAATGGGTGTGATCTTTTGGAGTAACGGGGTCGGTGCTCTCGTGGGCTTGTTATTTTTCGCGCTGCTCTTTGTGAGCTCCTATGCGTTTTCCATGGATTACTTCAAAAGCCGCCGGTTTGCTGTGAGCGATTTGCCCGAAGATGTGCAGGCACAGTTAGAAGGATACGCGGTCGAAGTGTCAGAACTATCAGGATTGGTTATTGCCGCTTCGCGCGCGACTTACCTTACAATTTGCCGTCGTGCAGGCGAGACCGGTTGGAGCCTGATTTCAAGTAATGAAACCGGGGCAGAAACGACGGTTTTTGATCAGTTTGAAACGGATGCGGATGCCTGGGGGTATTTTCAGGCCTTGACCCATTAGAAATGATTAATTTGTAACTTGGCGCGCGCAGATCAAACGTTATAACGATTTCAATAATCCTATCCTAAAATCTATTGGTGAAACAATGAAAATTACCCCTATCCTTCTTTGTGGCGGTTCTGGCACGCGGCTTTGGCCTTTGTCCCGGAAAAGTTACCCGAAACAATTTGTGCCACTCGTGAACGAAGAAACTTTATTTCAATCGGCAGTAAAACGCCTAGCGGGCCAGGTCGGTGGTATTTCCTACGCTGCGCCGATGGTGCTGACGAATTCAGATTTCCGCTTTATTGTAGCAGAGCAGTTACAGGCTATTGGCATTGATCCTGGCGGGATTGTCATTGAACCAGAAGGGCGCAATACGGCGCCTGCGATTTTGGCGGCGGCGTTGCGGGCGCATGCGACGGATGCTGAGGCGATATTGCTCGTCGCTCCTTCTGACCACGTTGTGCCGGATACGGTGGCGTTTAGTGCGGCGGTGGCCAAGGGCGCGGAAGCTGTAGCGCAGGGTCAGTTAGTGACCTTTGGTATTACGCCGACTCATGCTGAGACTGCATATGGGTATCTTGAATTAGCAGACATGCCTGATGCGTCAGGCAATGCGGTGGCGTTGAAACGTTTTGTTGAAAAACCGGATGTCGAGCATGCGGAAGAGATGCTGGCGGCTGGCAATTTCAAGTGGAATGCAGGTATTTTCCTGTTCAAAGCGGCCGATATGATTGCTGCGTTTGAAAAGCACACACCTGGTTTGATGGCGCCGGTTCAAGCGTCGCTTGACGAAGCAAAAGCGGATCTAGGGTTTCTACGTTTGGCGCCCGAGCCTTGGGCCAAAGCAGAAGATATCTCGATTGACTATGCGGTGATGGAAAAAGCGGACAATCTGTCGGTTGTGCCCTTCGATGCAGCTTGGTCTGATCTGGGCGGTTGGGATGCCGTGTGGCGCGAAAGTGGGCCGGACGATCAGGGGGTTGCGACATCGGGTGCAGCGACGGCGATTGATTGTCATAACACGCTATTGCGCTCTGAGAGCGATAATCTTGAGGTCGTCGGTATTGGGCTTGAGAATATCATGACAATCGCCATGAATGACGCTGTGCTAGTGGCCGATATGAGTTGTGCGCAGAATGTGAAAAAAGCCGTTGCGGCGCTGAAGGAAAAAGGTGCAAAGCAAGCAACCGAATTCCCGAAGGATCACCGGCCTTGGGGTTGGTTCGAAAGCCTTGTTGTTGGCGGCCGTTTCCAAGTAAAGCGGATCATGGTGCATCCAGGTGCGGCGTTGTCGTTGCAAAGTCACGTGCATCGGTCAGAACATTGGATTGTGGTTGAGGGCACTGCCAGAGTGACGATTGACGACGAAGTCAAACTCGTGACAGAGAACCAATCTGTGTACATTCCTGTAGGCGCTGTTCATAGGATGGAAAATCCGGGTAAGGTACCGATGGTATTGATTGAAGTTCAAACGGGTGCCTATGTTGGCGAAGACGACATCGTGCGCTACGAGGATGTGTACGCAAGGGACTAAAGAATGAAAATTGCAGTAGCAGGGCTGGGATACGTCGGACTGTCAAACGCGGCACTATTGGCACAAAACCACTCTGTTACTGCGGTTGATATTTCTGAGAAACGTGTCGACATGGTGAATGCGGGTTAGTGCCCAATTGTGGATGCTGAGCTTGAAGAATTTCTGTCACATCGAAAGCTTGACCCCTCCTCTACCACAGATGCTGCCGCAGCCTATGCGGATGCGGAGTTTGTGATCGTAGCAACACCGACGAATTACGACCCCAAGTCCAACTATTTTGACACTTCGAGTGTTGAGGCTGTTGTTGGCCAGGTCATCGACGTGAACGCCAAAGCAACCATTGTGATCAAATCCACCATCCCGGTGGGATATGTGAGTGATCTGCGCAATCGGTTAGTGACGGATCAAGTGATCTTCTCGCCTGAATTTTTGCGCGAGGGTAGGGCGCTTTATGACAACCTGCATCCGAGCCGCATCATCGTGGGTGAGCAATCGGATCGGGCGCGGGTTTTTGCGGATTTGTTGCCTGAAGGCGCTATTACCAAAGACGTGCCTGTTAAGTTCACTGATCCGGATGAGGCCGAGGCGATTAAGCTGTTCTCTAACACCTATTTGGCGATGCGTGTCGCGTTTTTTAACGAACTTGATAGTTATGCGATTGCGGGCGAAATGGACTCGCGGCAGATCATTGAAGGCATCAGCCTCGATCCGCGGATTGGTGACCATTATAACAACCCGTCCTTTGGCTATGGCGGCTATTGCCTACCGAAAGACACCAAGCAGTTGCTGGCCAACTACAACCACGTTCCGCAGAACTTGATCCGCGCCATTGTGGATGCCAATCGCACGCGCAAAGATTATCTGGCGGATCAGATTTTGATGACCGGCGCGCGGACTGTTGGGATTTACCGATTGGTCATGAAGGCCGGCAGCGACAATTTCCGCCAGTTGTCGATTCAGGGTATCATGAAACGCCTGAAGGCGAAGGGCGTTGAGGTGATCGTTTATGAACCGGTATTGCGGGAAGAGGATTTCTTCCGCTCGCGGGTCGTGCGGGACTTGCAGTATTTCAAAGATAATTCCGATTTGATCGTGGCCAACCGCCTGACGGATGACATCAGGGACGTGGCTGGCAAAGTCTTCACCCGCGATCTGTTTGGAGAGGATTAAGCCATGACAGAGACTGTTTTGGTCACTGGCTCCGCCGGCTTTATCGGCTATCACACCGTTAAGCGGCTGCTGGCGGATGGGTTCAAGGTCGTCGGATTGGACGCGCTAAGTAACTATTACGATGTGTCCTTGAAAGAGGCGCGGCATGCGCAGCTGACACATGAGCGGTTTATTCCTGTCATTGGCCGTGTGGAAACGCCAGGTCTGATGATGGAGTTATTCGAGGCGCATAATGATGGTTATGTTATTCATTTAGCCGCCCAAGCCGGCGTGCGCTATTCGATTGAGAACCCGCGATCCTATTTGGAAAGCAACATCAACGGCACTTTTGAAATCCTCGAAGCTGCCCGCGCGCATCCGCCTAAAGGTTTATTTAAGTTGTGGGGAATGAATGGGACTAAGTTTGCGAACGTAAGGACGCTAAACCCATGCGCTGAACTGGGTATCAAAGGCAAGGTATGGCATCAAACGCGGCTAACCGCCTTTAGAAATATACCAAGCATTTCTATTAAAGTTCTCTAGCCCGCGCACGCTGGTATGTGGCTTGAACACCGCGCCGTCAGGTAGATGAAACACATACCGCCCATTCTCAAATCTGATGTGGGCACCGATGCGTGTCGCATCGCTCAACAACGCCATATGGGCTTCGAGACTTTGATAGTCAGAGCGTAACTCCGCAAGTTCCGTTCGGTTCACCCCAACCTGAATTGCGCTGACCAATAAGATAATCAGCGTCGTCACAGCTGCGACGGCTGTTGCGAATATGATAAGTTTCAATCGTGTGATGAGCTCAGAATTTTTATGTCGCTTTTCCAAATCACCAATCTTTGTTTCTAACGTCGAGACCCGGCGGTTCGCATCCGCAAAGGCTTGATCTGTTTCAGCCTTCTTTTGAATGAGTATCCCGTCGCCCAGATTTTCCACCTGTTCCAGATGCTGCTGTTCAATCTGTTTGAAGCGCGCGAATGCTCCCTTCATTCGGGTCTGTAGGTCCTCTTCAAATTGCTCCAGGCTGTTTTGCTCGAGCCTTTCAAGGGCGTCGTTTTTGGCTTTGTAGAGATCAACCATAATTGTGGCTTTCAAAGTTTAATATGAAGGGGAATTACCTGAAGAAGGTTGGGGAAGCCACGCGTTCGAGGGTACTCTGTGTACTGGCTTCAAGGTCCTCTTTGTCTTTTCCATTGAACCGAGTGGTTAACTGTGACCAGAGCTTTTCAAAGCGTCCCAAGGCAGGCTCAATTGCCGACCAAATTTTTTCAAATCGAGGATGCCGCTCTTTTAGGTCTTTTGGGATTGTCCAGTGGGTGCTGTTAGGGCCCCGGAAAATATCACCGGAGACGATGCCAAGGAAGATGTCTGCTATTGTACGAATGGCGTTTCCAATCGCTGTCTCGATCTTATGTTCCCGCTCTGCAATTTGCGCTTCGCGGTTCGCGAGCAGCTTCTGTTGTTGTCTTAGGTTATTTTCATATTCGTTAAGTTGACGGCGTTGCTCTTGTAGATCAGCTTCTTTCCGACGATTGCGCTGTTCCCATTTGGCCAGCTCTTCTGCGATTTCTTTTTCTTGACGGCGCAGTTTGGATTCGTCCAATTCGATTTTTTCTAATGTGTCTTGTATGAAGTCGCGCGTGCTGCGTGGATCCATCTGGGCTTTTAGATCAAAGCTGTCTAGCGAATATGCCAGTCCCAGTGGCGCCATGGCTTTGGCATAAGATTCACGTAAAAGCTTGAAGCTGTTGTAGCGGCCAAACACTGCATTACGTGATCGGCTGAGCGTCCTCTTGCCCGGATCAGCGAGGGCATTCGCCACTCTGATCTGGAAGGCTTCGTCGCTTTCACCAGCACGCTTTCGGTCGGGCTTGCGTGGCTTTTTCATATACGTTGGTACAACGGCGACATGCATATGCGGGGTTGTTTCATCCAGATTGCTGATGAGGGAAACAACATCTTGTCCAAATGTGTCCTTGACCCATTTGATGGTTTTATCTTCCCAATCTTTCAGGCGCTTAGGATCCTCATCTCCAGGTGCTTGCCCATCTGGCCGGAAATACTCGGGTGAAGCCGAAAGGATTATAGTGACAAAAGGATCAGGAGAGGCATTCTTGGAGTTAGAGACGGCAATTGTTTCTAGATAGTTTTGGACGTCTTGGTCGATGTCCATCCCAGTGCCAATGATAACTTGATTAAGATGACTACGGGCTGGATCAACGGCTGACCAACCATCGGGCGTACGGGTCAACTGATGCTTACTGGCCCCGCGGATTTCCGCGCGGGTTGCAGGTTCGAAATTGGTGACAATTGACCCTGTTCCTGCTATCTTACGAGCAGCTCTAGGCTGTCTTTGTTTACGTTTTTTGCGTGCCACTGGTTAATGAACTCTGATGCCGGAGTTTTATTGCCCATAATGAAACTCCGCTACGCAAAGTGTCAACTGGGATCATGGGGAATAGCTTCGCAACCTCCCCCCGACACCCCCATCATCCGCCCAAGATTCCCCTGTGCGCGATGGTCATGGCAAGCCCCGACACCCCTCTGCGTTCTGCAAACACCAGTGCAATTTGAAACCCCAAGAAACTGGAGAGATGCCTAATGCGGCTCGACCGATTGCCTAATTCCCATGCTCCACGTCCGACCAATGTTTGTTTACTGGTAGCTTTTTGGCGCGGCGTGCGACCTCACTGAATGTGACGGGTTGAAAATCCCACACATCGACGCCGACGTTGATCGCATTACGCGACCCACGCCAATTGTTATGCACGTGGCCAAAGAGCTGCAAAGCACCGCGGCGCGCATTGTTCCATGTGATCATTGGGTAATGACATAGGGTGTGCAATTGGTTCTGCGGTCCGTCACGTAGTTCCTTTAGGTGCGAGATGGAGTCCCAAGGTAGCTCTAGAGTCGGAGCAAGATCGTGGTTCCCGATGACGAGATGTTTCTCGGCGCCAGGGAGCTGATCAAAAACCTGTTGCAGATATTTGCTGTCTTTGGCTTTGCTGCCAAAGGCAAAATCGCCAAGGATCCAAAGGTGATCTTCGGGGCTAACATGATGCCACAAGTTTTCTATCAGTTTGCCGTCCATCTGAGAAATCGACGCAAATGGGCGCTGGCAAAAGCGCAGGATATTCTCATGTCCAAAATGGGTGTCGGCTGTATACCAAATCTTCATCGGAAGAGGTCCTTTGTGGCTCTCACTAAAGGTCTAGGTTTGACGCTTTGACCTGAGTGGCGAGCGCTTTGTGAATTTGACGATCCAGTTCTTTGGTGTGCTGTCGTGCCAACTCGAAATCTTTTAGGATAAAATCGATGCTCGTGATCTGTGGCTCGCCAGCGTATTTGATGGTGTAGGTCGCAATGCATCCCGGTTTGATGTCTTCTTTGCGAGGGTGCTGAAAACGATAATGGGTTGAGTCGCGATAGTGGCTGGCGCTACCGCAGATCTCATACGTGCTGCGGCGAATGCTTGTATCAGACAGCTTTTCTTCGTGCACAAGCGGAGCCGCACGATCTAAATCAGAAATGAGCCCTTCGGTGCTCCAGGCATATGTCAGCTCCATACGAGTGCCGCGTAGGATTGCGCGTGACGCTGGACCGTAGAGCCCTTCCAATTGTGCTTTCAGCTCGAGAGGTTTAGGCAGCTCTGTACTGGGTTGTCGTAGCTGACGCGTTATTGAGATGGCCCTGCCGTCCCAGACATCCGACGCGAGTTCAGCTGTCAGCATATCTTGCGGATCATTTGCGACGCGGCCGTGAAACCCAATGTCGCCAATAACAAGTGCCCGCAGATAGTCAAAAGCAAATACGGCTCCATTGGGGGATTGAATTCGCAGCGTCTCGGTTTGAAGCAGTGGAGGCTCGTCTGATCGCTTAGTGAAGAGCGCATCAATTTCTTGACGCGTGTCGCCAGGCTGCAGACCAAGAAGTTCATATGGATATGGTCGTGAGGCCGGGGGATTTGTTGCGACCAGAGCTGGTTCCGCAAAGCTTAGCGTTGGGTTTGTAAGTAAGATAAGAATAGAGGTGCGAAGGAAGCGACGCATATTGAAATTCCAATAAATAAATTTGAATTTAGACGCGGTGGGAAACGCGGCCGATGATTTCATTGGCAAGAGATATGGTTGCTGTCATCGCAACACCGGCTTGATGTCGCCATTGCTGATGATCACGCGTTTCTATGTTGATACCATATTCAAGTGGAATACGTCGAAGGCCCTCGAAATAGCGTTCCATACTTCCAAAGGTAATTTGTTCATCAAAAGGCGGGATAAAACTAAGTTGGGTGCTTAGCACAGGATAGGGTGCGAATATTTCTATCGCGGATTGAACATCCGCAGGATTCCGAAACCCCGTGATGAGCCCAACGATATTCGTTTCACCCACTAGATGCTCCACGAGGCCATCACTGACAAAGCGCGCTTCGTTTCGACCTGTAAACGGTGCAACGACAAGATCAGACACGCGTGCTGCTTTCAGCGAAACCTCAGTCGGTGTTTTGCTTGTATCAACCAGAATGAAATCAAAACCATCATGCTGCGCGCCCTCTATCAGTTGAGAGAAGTCAGTAATGTCATCGCACAAAACAACAGAAAGCGTGCCGCCAGCTATGCCCGACTGCCTTACAGCGGCCTCCCAGGTTTGCAACGTAGTCGGAAACTGACCGCGCAGCGCGACGTCGGCAGTCACATCAATAACCAGAACGCGTTTGCCGAGTGACATCAGCCCAGAGGCAAGGGTCATAAGGGATACCGTGCGACCAGCGCCCCCTTTGGTGGCGAAGAATGTAATTTGTGGGGGCATAAGAAAACTCAATAAATTCACAATATACTTCATTATTCACAAAATACTTCATGGTGACAAGCCTGTAAATTCAGCCATTCAATCGTATGGTAGATGAAGCTTCAAATGTCCTATTAGACGCGTTCGCACACACGCTGCGGACGCACCGGCAAAAGGCTGGGCTATCTCAAGAAGAGCTGGCCCACCGGGCGGGCAAAAGCATCCGCTATGTTTCCTTACTTGAAAGCAGAAAGCATCAACCAAGCTTAGAAACGCTAAAAGGATTGTGTGACGGGCTTAACATTTCCATGGAAGTGTTCATTCACGACCTTGAAGAGCAGCTTTAGAACTTATTGAGATCGTGCTGTTGCCACGTGGGCAGTTTCAAAATAGCGTTCACACATGCTGGCGAAACTAATCATACAAAGCTTAATCACTTAACGCCCCTTTGCGGGCGATGCTTTGTTGCGCCTGCATTTTCCAAATCCCTTTCCAAAGCATCGTCGCGAGAATAAGTCTCGAGGAAAAATGACTTATTGGCACACCGCAGATCTTCACTTTGGCCATGAGGCCATCATTCAACATTGCAATCGCCCTTTTGCATCCGCTGATGAAATGGACCGCGTATTATTGCGCAATTTGAACGAAACCGTCCAAGATCAAGATGATCTTTGGATTTTGGGCGACTTTGCTTGGAGCCGTAAAGCAAAGAAATCTCCGGAATGGTTGACTGGACTCTTCGCCCAACTCCCGGGTGCGCGTAAACACTTGATTGTTGGCAATCACGACCACGAAGCGACTAGGGCCTTACCTTAGGATAGCGTGAGTTATCTCTTAGACCATCAAGATGGCCTGGCAAAACATCCAGTAACGCTCTGCCACTATACAATGTTGACGTGGAACTATTCGCGCTACGGGGCACTGCAGCTCTTTGGGCATGTACATAAGCGTTGGGCAGGGTCGAGTAACTCGATTAACGTCGGCGTTGATCTTTGGGACCTTGCCCCCACAACGCTGGCCAACGCTATTATGCGCGCTTCCCGGCAGCCTGAAAACCAACATTGGAAGAACGTTGAACCGGACCAAGAAAGTTTGTGACCAGCGAAGTCTCGATTGACCACAATGGTGTGATTGGCCGTTTTCTTGCGTCCTTGGGGTCAGAAGGTCTTCTGAAAGCTCACACCCACACGCGTACCATTTCCAAAACCAGCTGTGTTCAGATCGAACCCTTGGTGTGCAACCAGAGCGCTGAGTGTGCCGCCTAGCATTTCGCGAGAGACTCCTGCACTTACGACAAATCCTTCAGCGCTTGTGTTGCTTAGGCGGTGTGTTGCGAGGTTTTGATCGTTAATCAGATAGTGGCCGATGCTCCAATCTACAGTCATATCGTCCAACTGATGCTTTACGTATAGCGCGGTGTTGACGGATTGCGTGTCGATGGCGCTGCCCATAACAACGCCTTGGTTGGCATAGGAATAAGTGTTGTTGCGGTAAGCTGTGTTAGCGCCGCAGAACCCGTTTGCCGTGCGAGCGATGCGGGTGTCGGTGTGTTCTATTGTAACCTGTGAAGGAACGCCAAAGAGGGGCATGTTCACCTCAATACCAGCCATGTGCATCAGGCAGTTTGGAGCGCCGCTGGCTTCGTCTTCGCCTACGGTTTGGTAATAAACGCGGGTGCCGTCAGCAAGGTTTGGCAGAGTGTATGAAATGCCGACACCAGCCATTTGATTGGCGCTGGCAGCTCCGCCTTCGTTGGTTTGGCCAGCTAGGATACGGAGGAATGTATCAAGATCTGATGGGTTGCCAGCACCACCCCATTGAGCTGTGCGAACAAAGTCGATTTCGAGGTTGTCGATTGGGCGCACACGTGCGCGCATGCCCATGATTAGAGCGTTGTCTGGTTGGCCAGCATCCTCGGTTGTACCGACGAAGAACTCGCCATCCCAAGCGCCGAGCCAGCGTAGGACTGGGAGGTCAATCTCTGTTGCTTCGGATTTGCGGATGTAGGCGGAATGGAAAGCAGGCGCGTTTTGCGACAGGATCAGGCTGCTGTATTGGGACGGCGACCAGTTGCGGTCGATTTTGCCGACGCCGATTTGCCAGTTGCCGTTCCCAAGCGCTAGGGAGACGTCGTAGTTCAGCAAAACATCTGCGTCGCCGTAGATTGGTTGAGCAATCGTGGCAGAGGCTGACAGGCGTCCAAATTCTACCGAGCTGCCCAAAGAGACACCGTTAAAGCCAAGCGTGCCATATTGCTGGCTGCGGCCTAGGAAGTCATCTGAAATGCCGCCAAAGGTAAGGGTGAATTCAGGTGTCTCGGCAGCGGCAGAGTTCGCTGCTGTTAGGGACATCGCGGTGCTCAGAATTCCGGCACAGGAGAGTTTGAATGCGGCGTTAGAAAAATGCATGTGAGAAAACCTTTGGCTGTTACCGCGTGTTTGGGTGAGGCGAAGGGCTAAGTCAATGCAGCCACGGCGGATCGCCGAAAACAGGTGAAGATGCGCAACAGGTTTGGTTGGGATGGGCGTTGCCTTGCTGAGCTCTTGGGAAACAGTGTTCAAGAATATACAAACCCCGATATTTGATCGATACTTGCAAGGTCGCTTGAATCTTTCGCCTAGTTCAAAACACCTTCCGAAGATCAAATAGTATTTTCCATATTATTTTAGTGGGTCGAAACTTACCTTGTACATCGGTAGATTTTAAGAAGCGTCAGTTTCCGATAAACTGGGACACTTTTGAGGCATTTTTCAAGAGAAGCGCACCTAGACCACCCACTTTGTTATCCTTTAAGGCCTTATAATCTTCGCGGCTTTTCTTAATGATATACTTTAGCGATTGATTGCTAGCGCCGCCCGTTCGCATTTTTACGAGAACCTCGGGGATATATATGGATTTCATGCTACCGGATCCAAAAAGCCTCAGCATTGCTTCGTAATCCGCTGCAATTCTATAACTGGTGTCATAGTAACCTAAACGCTCAAAGACTTCCCGGCGAAGGAACACAGTCGGGTGTGGAGGCATCCAGCCACGTTTCAGCTTCGTGGCGCTAAAGCTACCTGCAACCCAGTGTCTAACCACTTTTTCCGGATCTTGAGCGGATACATAATGCAAGTCTGAATACACGCAATTGATTGCAGGGTCAGAAAATGCATCAGCAACCTTTGTGAGCACATCGCTGGATGCAAAGAAGTCGTCAGAATGAAGTAATCCGACAATCTCACCTGACGATCTTTGTATTCCTTTATTAATGGCATCATAGATCCCGGTGTCGGGCTCGCTCAATAGCAACGTTTCAGGCTTTAGCGACGCGTTAATAATTTCAAGGGTCCCATCGGTTGAAACACCATCTTGAATCACGTGTTCAACATCGGAATACATTTGCTTCTGGACACTTTGAATAGCCTGTCCAATTGTTTCATGTCGATTCAGAACAGCAGTAACAACAGAAATTTTCAATGGTTTAGTCCGTAAAATCAGAGGAAAATGTGAGATAACCGACCTTTGGAGATAGCTATCGAATGCAACTACCCCCGCGCAGACTCATAATTCGTCAAATACCAAGCGTAGGTTTCTTCCAATCCGTGCTCTAGCGCCACTTGGGCGTCCCAGCCCATGTCAGACAAACGGCTAACATCCATTAGTTTTCGCATTGTGCCATCTGGTTTGCTTGGGTCAGTGTCGATGCGGCCCGCAAAGCCTACCACTTTGGCGATCATTTGCGCGACTTCAAGGATCGAAACATCAGTGCCGGTGCCCACATTGATGTGGCTCAGCATGGGTTGGGTGTCGGCTTCGTATGCCTCTTTATTCAGATCAAGGACAAACAAGCTAGCTGCTGCCATGTCATCAACGTGCAAGAATTCACGACGCGGTGCGCCGCTGCCCCAGATTGTAACCACTTCGGCACCATCGCGTTTTGCTTCGTGAAAGCGACGGATCAACGCCGGCAAGACGTGAGAGTTCTCTGGGTGGAAATTGTCCCCAGGTCCATACAGGTTGGTAGGCATCACCGAACGGAAATCGACTCCGTGTTGACGGTTGTAGCTTTCACACAACTTAATGCCCGCAATTTTCGCAACGGCATAAGGCTCGTTTGTCGGCTCTAAAGTACCGGTGAGCAGCGCATTTTCGGCAATCGGTTGCGCGACTGCTTTGGGATAGATGCAGGATGATCCGAGCTGCAATAGTTTGGTGACACCGGCAGCGAAAGCCTGATGGATCACGTTGCATTCGATCATCAAGTTTTCATAGATGAACTCAGCCGGATAGGTGTTATTGGCATGAATCCCACCCACCTTGGCCGCTGCCAGAATGACGACATCGGGCTTTTCCCGCGCCATAAAATCACGAACGGCCGCCTGATTGGTCAGGTCAAGCTCGGCATGGGTGCGTGTGATCACCTCCAGCGCCTCACCTGCGGACTTGCGTGCAGCGAGTTGGCGGCAGATCGCCCCGCCAACCATGCCGCGATGACCTGCAACGTAAATCTTGCGCATCAGATCAGCCCTCTAGCGAAACTGGGATATCCATGCCGTGCTCTTTTAACAAAGCGTGGCGTTTGGCGGTTTTCAGATCTTCGACCACCATTTCAGCGCACATTTCTTGCGCAGTGATTTCCGGTACCCAGCCCAGCTCGGCCTTGGCCTTGGCCGGATCGCCTAGAAGTGTTTCCACCTCTGCCGGACGGAAGTAACGTGGATCAATGCGCATAATGACATCGCCAACTTTCAATGCCGGCGCATTGTCACCTTCGATCGCGGCAACGGTGGCAAACTCATCCACACCTGTTCCGGTGAATTCGAGTGTAATGCCGAGCTCGGCAGCAGACCATGTGATGAACTCGCGGACGCTGTATTGTTTGCCAGTCGCGATGACAAAATCTTCGGCGTTATCTTGTTGCAGCATCATCCACTGCATGCGCACGTAGTCTTTGGCATGGCCCCAATCGCGCAGTGCATCAATGTTGCCCATGTAAAGGCATGGCTCAAGCCCTTGCGCGATATTGGCCAGACCACGCGTGATTTTACGGGTCACAAAGGTTTCTCCACGGCGCGGGCTTTCGTGGTTAAAGAGGATGCCGTTACAAGCGTACATGCCATAAGATTCACGATAGTTTACTGTGATCCAGTAAGAATACAGCTTGGCCACCGCGTAAGGGCTGCGTGGGTAAAACGGTGTGGTTTCCTTTTGCGGTGTCTCTTGAACGAGGCCATAGAGTTCAGACGTAGAAGCCTGATAAAATCGGGTTTTCTTTTCTAGGCCGAGGAAGCGAATTGCTTCTAGCAGACGTAGCGTGCCCATGGCATCGACATCGGCGGTGTATTCTGGGCTTTCAAAGCTAACCGCTACGTGGCTTTGCGCGCCAAGGTTATAGACTTCGTCAGGTTGAATTTCGGAAATAATGCGCGTCAAGTTGGAGGTGTCAGACAAATCGCCGTAGTGCAATTTGAGACGCGTGTTATCCATATGTGGATCTTGATAAATGTGATCAACGCGCTGGGTGTTAAACGACGAAGCTCGGCGCTTGATGCCATGTACTTCATAGCCTTTTTCCAAGAGGAATTCGGCGAGGTAAGAGCCGTCTTGGCCAGTAATGCCTGTAATAAGGGCGCGTTTCATGAATTTATCTTTCTCTCTTAATTAACCGTGACAACTTATTTAGGCTTTTTATACATAGTGTGAAAGTTTTAGCTTAGTCACTTTGTTTAAGTGCGTAAAAGGCCTCAATACCTTTCAAGATATGCATCAGGGATTCCTTTCTTTCGCCGCCAGAACACACCTCTAACAAGACTATTGGCTCGCTTTTGCAAATTCATCTTCAGGATTTCCAATGTTTGCAGCGGTACCAAAAGGATAGCCTTTGAAATCTTGTCAAATCTACGATTTGTACCAACGGTGATTATTTTTGCCTATTCACAAAAGTTATTGCTTTATAGTGCCTCGTCATATCGTAGAACCACCAAGAATTTGGCAATAGCTAAAATTTTAAACCTAGTAAATGCCTTATCGCTCGCTCCGGTTCGACATTTTCGGATTTAATATATTGTTCTACTTCGTACAACTTCATATCAATCAAGAATCGATACCAGAACCCCTGTAAAACGTGAAATGCACACCCTTGAATACCATCCAAAAAACCTAGGCGGAATACCAATCGGTAAATCACATAAGCCAGTGCTCTTACACCTATTGGAGCTTTTTCATAAAGATTATTCTTTATCCACCTTTTGGTTCCTGCTTGACCTTGAACATCTGAAAAACTTTGATTACCAGAAGGAAAAATTGAGTATCTTTTATTTAGAATATCAACCACTTCTCTGGAGGCATATCGATTATGCTTGTCGACCCATTCACTTAGGCTCTTAAGGCTGTCATCCAAAAGTTCACCGGAAAGCTCAGCAACTTCACCTTCGACCACAATGTGCTCGTCCATCCAGCGATCTTCACACCTAC
Source organism: uncultured Paracoccaceae bacterium (assembly GCA_947499725.1). Taxonomy (GTDB): domain Bacteria; phylum Pseudomonadota; class Alphaproteobacteria; order Rhodobacterales; family Rhodobacteraceae; genus Cognatishimia. The sequence goes on from CANMPK010000007.1 coordinate 74,011, forward strand.
CGAAGCCAAATTTAAACAACCTTAGCGATTGTATTGGGAATATTCCCCCGAATTTTATGGGCCGCCTAAGAAAGGCAATACGCCTATTGACATTAAAGCCCACCAGATTAGCGTTAGAATTAACCAGAGCTATTTGGACCGACTTGGATAGATCGTCAGAAATAATTTCATCAGCATCCAACCTAAATACCCAGTTTGTACATTCGGGTAATTGCTCTAATGCCCAGTTGAACTGCTTTGCCTGGTTTTCAAATTTATGGTAAATAACAGTCGCGCCTGCACCCTCTGCAAGCTGAGCAGTATCGTCCGTCGAGAAACTGTCAACAACGACTATTTCATTTGCAATCTGTTTCGCCGATTTTATCGCACGAAGTATATGCATACTTTCGTTATGTGTAAGTATTATTACGGTAATTTTATTATCTTCATAATCCATATGCGGTTCTACTATTTCCCACAACTGAGTTATTATTGAGCACGTTTTCGTTGTAAAGAAAACACGCGGTGACAACTTTCGACACTAGCTGGAAATTTTTTTCAGAAAAAATACAACCAATACTAAATGTACCAATCCAGAAAAAACGCGTACTATTGCCGCAACTTCAAGGCTACCAAGCGCAACTATTATTGTAGAGAAAGTCGATACCAGCGATGACAATATGAATATTAATTGCGCCAAGTTCGGAGAAACCAAAACAATTTTAAAGTAGCTTATTGCAACTCCACATAGAATCGCCACCTTTACAGCTGTAGAAAAAAACAAAACAATGACTTCTTGGGAAAGCCAAAAGCTTGCGACGAAAGCGATTACCAAAGTATAGATGGCTGAAAAGCAAACGATCATCATTGTATGATTAGCGCCTTGCGTTCGTCTCGCCAAGCGCGGTGCCGCAACGAGAAGCGCGGTTAGGGGCAACATTAATAATATGTTGAAAAACCCGTAATAGACCCCTTCAAGCGCTTCATTTTTGAAACCAATCAAAAACCGATCGTACTCCGCAGTTAGAATCCCGAAAATCCACAATCCAAAACGGCTGAGCTTTTCCTTTGAAACCCAAGTTATTCTTGTTGACTTAAATCCAGCGTCTGAACTTTGCCGCAATTGTACAACGACAAACATAATAAAAAGAGCAGCAACTGTGAAAATTAGAAACAGTGAACTATTAAAAATAACTTTTACTGAAAATGATATAGATACAAAGCAAGCGATGGCGAAACAGTGGGCACGTAACTTGTAAAGTCTCTGTTCAACCTGTGACGCAGATAATATGGCAATTGAACTCATCGTGAGGAGGCATAAAGCACTGGAAAATAGTACCAAATCCACACTTACTTGCGTAAAGTAGAGGAAAACTCCTGTGATAAACAAAATTAATAGCACGCGCGCGATTAAGTGCTGTTCGAGATTGTCCAATTCCCCTCTAGATGCCAAGTTTAGAGAACGTTCTCTTGACATCAAAGGATTGGAAAATAGCTGCAATGCAAGGGATGCAGTTAGTAGACTATCCGCCGACCCAGCTTCCCCCAAAATATTATAGGTAGTCAATAATGTACCTACCAAGAAAAAAAGTGTCGTTTGCTGAATAACCACAGAATCGAGTACAAAACTTGATATTACTCTAAGTGTTTTCATTGAATTATTCCATTAGCCTACGCAGTTTTAGCAAATTGGCATTCGAGCTTTTTAAATAAATCATCGTAATCTTCACTATCAAATAAGGAGATTCGAAATTCCCTACACACACTGTTGCCTATAATCGCATCGCTTTCCGGTGCGACCAAAATTGGTGCTACTTCTAATAACTTCCAAAAAACACCAGAATGCCTCCGCTCGTAAAATCGAGGATTGTATAAAAACAGGACTAGTGCATCGGAAACCAACGCGTTCAAATCAGGAGCAAATGATAGTTTTTGCGCAACCCCTGGAATTTTACCCGAGTTATTGCCAACATACACAAGTTCAAGATCGAGCTTGGAGGCTAGTGATCTAATACGCGGTGCTAAGGATGTTAAGCCTTTAAATTCTTGCTCCTCCCGAGCTCCAACGAACACCACCAGCTTTTTAGGCCTGGAGGAGAAGTCAAAAAAACCAACTTTTGGTAGATCTAGAAAAACAAAATTTGGAAAAATTTTGCGAAGCTTGGGCCCTGCACCGATAAAACAGAACGAAAGCCTCTTAGAGAGCAAATCGATAATTCTGACCTCTAACGATGAATTTAAATTATGATTAATGTTAAACGCTATGTTCTTCGGCAAGAATGGAAGCAAAAAGAAATATATTAGAAGAGATTTTGCCGAGAACTCGCGCACAATGCGAGTGTGACTCTTACGAACAAAAATCAGACCAATTAAGATCAAACCATCCGCTAGGATCACTAGGAGTTTTGACATCAAACCTGTGCGCGTAGAAAGCGCCCAAGACTGGCGCTTCGTAAAGGCGCAATTCTCACCAAATTTAGATTGGAAAACAGAAAAATACTCTTTGTAAATTGCATGAGGGTCACGAAAATTCATCGATGGGTCCCTTACTCTTGGTATTTGAAAATAGAGCGACTCCATGCCACTTTTGCGAGAGCCCTATTACAAGTCCCAGAATGAGTAAAGCGAAAGCTCCATCAGCCGAAAATAGGATTCCACCTGAAGCCAATAGATTCGAGAACAAAATAACCAACAGCAAAGATCTTTCCCGCTTTGTCGATACTAATTTTATCAAAAATGCTCCCAATAGAACAGTTCCCACTACTCCTAGTTTTAGCGGAATTGTTACAACGCCATTGTCTAGATCATAACGAGAATTTTCAAACAGCCTTTCAGAGCCAAGGTCAGAAGCATCAAAAGCAAAAAATCCTTGCAAGACTGGTATACCGAATGACTTGCCAAATATAAAAGACGAGAAATTATCAAGCTGTGCGAAAGCATCCTTTGCTTGGAAAAGCCGGACACTATCCCCGTGTTCCAAAAGCTCAACAAAACGATCCCCAAACTCCTGCAAAGCGAAAACTCCAGAAACTAACATGATTATTGAAGCACCAACTAGTTGGATTGAGCCCAGCTTTTTTGTTGCTAAAAAAATGTACATAACTAATATTAATATTAACACACCAAGAATAACTGCCTTTGATCCAGAAGCAAAAAGAACAAAAATCACCAGTGCAGTATAAAGATATCGTTTTTGCTCTAAAAAAAAATAAAGAAGAGGAAACATAAATAAAAACGGAGCAGAATAAATTCTGCTACCGGTAATTATTAATGCATTTGGCTCAACAATAGGAATTCCAATATAAAAGATAATTACCTGCAACACGCAACCGATTGTAAGCGCAGCAAATATAGAAAAATAATACTTCTCACTTATGTTCGAACGTGCAATTCCCAAGCCGCAAGGCAGCGCGATTATCGCTGACAAAAATGGAACACCAGATCGGAAAAACTGCCATACAGAGTAATCAGTATTAAGTGCAAAATACGAAAAATTTTGAATAAGTGTATAGGCAAATAACGATAGGCAAGGTCTACCAAGAGATGTTTTTGAAAGCCAAAAGGACGTTATGATGATCGTCCCAGCTAGAAGCAAAACTGATGCTGAGCTGTTGGTAGCCCCCCAAGGAACACCGAATAAAAAGACTATAATCAAAAAAAAGATTGACGTAACTTTTTTACGACCCAGCACCTTTCGCCCCCCCTCCTTTAATCGAAGAATTACCTGGCTCTCCTTGATGCTCTAAGAACAAAATTATTTTTTCTGCAAGTTCCTTGGAAGAAGATATAGGAAACTTGTGATTTTCAACTGGAGCAACAAAAACTCCGGACTGAATCATTTCGAGTAATTTCTCTATCATCACCTGACTATTATCCGGATCAAAATACTCCGCGGCACAACCATGCAGCTCATGATATACATCAATACTGCTAAGAAGCAGTCGCGCACCGGCAAGCCTTGCTTCCATCGCGGGTCGCCCATAGCCTTCGGTCAATGATGTCGACAAAAAGACCTTCGTAGAAGCGAAGAGATTGAGCATTTGGAGGTCGGAAACTCCACTAAGCACATCTACATTGTCGCCCGTTCGTTGCTTAAAGAAAGCTACCTGATCGGGCGGAACAATTGCGGTAAAGCTAAACCTATCTAAGTATCTTGCGGCTGTAAGGAATAACTCAGGTACCTTATGGGAAGCATTTGTTCCAACCCACAAAACATCTATCACTTTCTCTTGGAGTTCGTTGGCGTTATCGTTAGATGCACCCTCAAATATATTATATATCACATCAGATTGAATATCATACCGTTGCAGAACGCCCTTTATCGTTTTTGATATTGAAATATTATACGTTCTTTTTAAGGGCCATTTCACCAAAAATCGATAATATAATTTAGCGGCTCGCGATCTCGGATACTCCAATTGGATAAGATCGTGTACAATAACAACACTAGAAACTAGTGGGAGACTTGGCGCATATTCTTGAGAAATAAACACTTTCATTCGAGCGTCGCGTTTGTACCACATGAATAATTGCAGAAGAATATATTCTCCAAGCCAACCGCCAAGTTTGCGCGCAATCTTGAATTGATTGACCTTTAGTCGGTTTTGTGCGGAGTAGCCCAGTATATGTAAGTATGATTCTGGAGTAACTAGTATTGTCGACCTACCCTGCGCTGCTAAACCATCTTGAATTTGACGCGCATATATCGCCATGCTCGATTTAGAGTTTGCCCCTGAGAACTGGGGAAAAAAAACTAGAATAGGTTCGTCCATAATAAAACTCTGCTCATTGCGTTTGGCTTCTTGGCACTAGTTCAAACTATCAAATATTGACTGTTTCCTGCACGCCCCTAGTCGTCGTAATATCCACCGCCATATGTGCCATAAGCACCTGAACGTTCACCATATCCGTAACGTTTCATCCCCTTGGGGTCGACCTGAGACAGTACCAAACCAGACACATTCAAATTCACAGCAGCTAGCTCTTTTAGTGCAGCCTTAACCTGTGCCTTGCTCGTTGAATCCCACTTAACAGAATACATTATGGCGTCGCACGACTGTCCAATAATGCGCGCGTCTGGCACCACTAATACTGGTGGCGTGTCGATGATGATATAGTCATAAGCTTCCCGCAACGTTGCAAGAAATTTATTAAACCTATCCGACGAAAACACATCTGCTGCGTTCACTTTGGATTTCTGCCCCATCAACACATCCGCGTTCAGCCGATCGCTGTGCATTACCGCTTCGTCTAAAGAAACCTCACCGCTAACGACTGAGAGAATTCCATGGTCACCTGCCTCTTGCAGAAAATACTCATCTAGGGTTCGGCGACGAATGTCCCCCTCAACCAAGAGCACCCGTTTGCCAAGGCCAGCAAGGTTATGTGCCAGTGAAATAGATTGCGTTGTTTTACCTTCGCCAGGGATAGTCGACGTAGACATAATAACCTGTGGAGGCGTGTCCAATTGAGACAGCAGGATCGAAGTTCGCAAATTGCGCACAGCTTCAACGGCAGCTGAGGTAGGTTTATCTTGAAGGTATTGCAGCAGATCCTGCCGGCCCTCCATCGGAATAAGCGGTATCTGCCCAATTACCTGTTCGCCTGTAACACTTAGAAGATCTTCAGCGTTGCGGAAGGTATCAGCGCGCATTTCCCTCAATAGAACGGTGGCAGCTCCGGCAATAATACCCAATACCAGCGTAAGCAAACCAATGCGTACGGTTCGCGGAGAAACCTTCTCACCAATAATTGCTTTGGACAGCACCCGGGCATCTGGGCTTTGAATGCCTTGCTGGATCGTAGTTTCTTTTAAACGTGTCAGGAATGTTTCGTATAGAATCGAAACCGTATCCAATTCACGGCTCATCTGTTGAATTACACCCAATTTACGGGCCTGATCATCTACCCGTATCTCCACGGAGGCGATGGTCTCCTCCAATGAAGACACCTGCGTGCGGGCACGCTCTAGGTTTGTTTCAGACCGCGCTAAGAGCAGCTCAACCCGGGTTTTGAAAACGCCACCTTCTTGCCAAAGCTCAATACCGCTCAACCCTTCGGAGATCCGGCGCAAAGTTGGGTCTTTGGTGGCTTCGAGGACTAATGGTACATCTTGGGCACTTACTGCGGTACGCAGCTGCACCAAATTAGCTGCTGCATTTGCGGCATCATTTTTTTCGCCAATAAGCCGCTCGCGCAGCTCGCGGACCTGACGGTTCATCAACTCGAGCCCCTCGATATTGATATAGTCCGCCTCTGCCGCCGCATCTTTCAGGGCGCGGTCCTTTTCCTCAATCTCAATCTCTAGCTCGACGACACGCTCAGAAAGCCAAGTCACGCCTTCGTCCAAAGTAGCGAATTTTACCCGAACCTGATCTTGCAAGTAGTTTTCGGCAATGGTGTTGGCAAGCTGTTCAGATTTGACTTTTCCTTCAGAATTAACGCTGATTGTTATCGCAAAAGTCTGACGTTTCACGCTCACAGACGTGCGCTCGCGCAGTCGTTTTACGGCTTCGTTGAGCAGCTCCTGATCGGTGTCCGGTTCATTTGGCCCAGCTACGAGCTCAACAATAGTCGCCAGCGAAAATAGCCCTGGATCGATCAGCGTCGGATTAAATTCAGGATCCGATAGCAGGTCTAAGTCCTGGACCACTTTTTCCATCAACTGACGTGAACGAATAACCTCAATCTCGGTATTGATTGATTCACTCTCACTAGACACTCCGGTGACAGCGCTCTGAATATCAATCAGCGACGGTTCGCTGTCTTCGATCGCAATTACCGTAGACGAGGAATAAATCGGCACCGCAACCTGCGTCGCATAGATGCCGCCGATCAGAAGCCCAACAAAAGCACACAGCGCGATCCACCATTTGCCGCGCCAGAGCGTGCCAAAAAGGGCCAACAGGTCAATCTCGTCATCGGGCATGATCGCCTGAGAGATCGCGTTGGTTTTGCCACTCATCTTATTCTGGTCCAGCATCTAATTACTCCCAGCGTCCCAGACTGCAATCCAACAGTCAAAGACATCTCTATCTATCAATTTAATCTACCAATTCACAGCGGCGTTTGTTCAACCACTGCGTCTTACGTCAAGCCTGTAGCATCTGCACGTCATGCCCATCAAAATACGCGGCCGTCAGGCGGCCCGTTGCGTAGGCGCCCGTGTCAATACTGACGACACCCTGCGATACAGTCGGCGTATCTACGATAGTATGGCCGTGCACAACCCAGTGCCCATCAATTCTGGGTTGTTTTCTAAACAAGGAATGCCCCCAAATCAACGGCTTCTCCCCCTGCCCTTCAATCGGCTCTTCGGGATGAGCCGCAGCGTGCACCGCATAGACGTTCCCATTCTTGTGCCAAAGCTTTAGCGCCTTAAGCCAGGCTAGCATGTCTTCGCCCATTTCGGCGACCATCGCATCGCGTAGCGGGACCAAATCATTAGGCGAACCAGAGACACCAAAACTGGCGACGGTTTGCAATCCACCGTTCCGCAACCAACGTGGGCCCTTTTCTTCGGGGTGTTCGATGAAATCCAGACACATGCGTTCGTGGTTGCCCATCAGGCAAATCGCATCGTCGAGCTGCATGATCCGGCGTAGCACTTGCGCGCTTTCTTCACCCCGGTCGATGTAGTCGCCGACGAATAGCAGCTGCGCATCGGGCGCGTCTTTGGCGATTTTAGCCAGCAAGGTTTCCAACAAGTCAGCGCGCCCGTGCACGTCGCCGATCGCCACGAATGGCTTATCCACTGCAATCGGTGGAATGTCTACTTCGATTGCCTCAGGCTCAACGGGTGCTTCCCGTTTCCCCAAAAGTCGGCCAAATAGTCCAGCCATGTCGCCCCCAACATTTTTCCACCGACATGCCAGTTTCTGACACAGGCAGCAAGTTCGGAGTCGTCAAACCACCGTTTAAGCAAGAATTTGCAGGGAAAGCGCCAGTTTACGGGCAACTGCCCTGCTGCCTTTCAAAAAAAGTCCAAGCCATTGTTTTTATTAACAATATTTTCCTTCACTTTACCGCAAACATGAAATCACCCCAGCCCATCCACCAAAGACGCAATCGCCGCTTCTAGCTTGGCCCGATCAATGGATGAAAAGTCGCGGTCCACTTTGATCTCTAACCGCCCTACCCCGGCAGTACATTTCACCTGACCGACGGTGCTCCGAATGTGGAACGTTGTCTTTGCCTTACTGCCTTTATTTCGCGCGGGCTGCTTCGGCTCTGGCACCTTATCTGCGGATAAGGATTCAAAACTCTCTAACCCCGCGTGGCGGCGCAAAACATCTAACTCGTCTTTGATACTGCGCGTATCCCACCCTTCCAAATCTTGCTTGATCCGGCCCGCGATCTCTGGGCGCTCTTTCATCTCACGCGCCAAGGTCACGCCAAGGGCGCGTGGAATTTCGGTTGGGTAATTTAACGACTCCCCTACCCTCTCGAGCAGCATGGCAAAGGATCGAATGTAGCTGCGCTTGGAATAGGGCGCTGACTGAAACAAGGCTGCCACGGCGGAAGACAAATCCTGAGCCTTTGTCGCGGGGTCAGCAGCATTGTTCTGCGCGGCATGTGCCATCTCGGCAAAGGAAAGATCCTTGCGGATCAGGTTCTCGTCTACCATGCGACGGTAAAGACTCGCGATATCTGCCGACGCCTACTTCGGTCGAGAGAAAGCCATTCTAAAACAACGCGAAAGGACTAAATAGAACACACCCAAAGCTCGGCGCGTGCATCACGGCAAGCAGGCCACATAATCAAACCAACCAAATGAGCCGAACACTTTCTCAGTCTGCGTCGCGTTTGGTTTCAAAAGCTCTAACGGCGGACCCGGCTTTGCCTTTCAAGGATTTGTAAGACTTTCGCCTGAGAAAGTTTGGAATGGTGCCCCCACACGGACTCGAACCGCGGACCTACTGATTACAAATCAGTTGCTCTACCAGCTGAGCTATAGGGG
>CANMPK010000008.1 GCA_947499725.1 uncultured Paracoccaceae bacterium
AATGAAGGCGGCACCATTGTGCGCAGCTTTGTCTGGGAGGTCACCAACCCCGCTCCAGAAGCGCTGGGTTTGGATGACCAGAGCTTTAACGATGGCGATGCGGTCAATATCGATCTGGCGGCGGGCTTTGCAGATACAGCCCCTGACAGTGATGTGCTGGGCTTTTCCACCACATCCACCCTGCCTGCAGGCCTGAGCCTAAGCGCTACCGGTCAGCTGACCGGCACGCTGGATCATCTGGCCTCGGATGGATCGCCCTATGTGATCACCATCCGCGCCACAGATGCCCAACAAGCCAGCATCGAAAGCAGTTTCACCTTAGAGGTCCTCAACCCTGCACCGCAGGTGGTCGGCACCATTCAAGACATCGACACCTTTGATGCAACGGCATTGGCTGTGAGCACCGCATTTGCCTTTGCAGATCCAGACAAAGACAGCATTTCATATAGCGCGACAGGATTACCAACCGGGCTTGCCATAGATTCATTAACTGGTGTCATCTCTGGTACATTGCTTTCTTCTGCCTCCCAATCCGCGCCTTATGCAATCACGGTTACGGCGACCGATGAGCAGGGAAATTCAACACAAACCGGCTTTGAATTGCGCGTCCAGAATACTGAGATTCAAGCTGGAACACCTGAAGATGTGGTTGCAGAAATTGGGCGCCCAATTGGACCAATCGATCTAAATGTCTTTACGGATGAAGATGGCGATGCGCTGAGGCTGACAGTCGACGGATTGCCAGAGGGTCTTGTTTGGGACCCTGCGCGCGGAACCCTTGGCGGTGCTGTTCAAAATGACGTACCACCCGGCACCTATTTTGCAACCATCACAGCCACGGATGACGAAGGCAGTACAGTCAGCCGGTTCGTTCGTATTATCGTTCCAGCAGAGGACCAGTTCGAGGCGCCTGATGTCTTTAAAGGCTTCCAGACATCAATTGGAAGCTCAGAGCCGCAAGCTGAGAACGAAAGTCAAAATAGTCCTATCCTGTTGAACGCAATGAATGCTGTGCAAACTTTGGGTTATTTCCAGTCACTCGATCGCGACAACCCTACGCTAGCAACGATCGATGACTTAAATGAGCTACAGCGCTATTTGACAAATGTCTTCGCACCGCATTTCACAAATACGTTCCCAATTGGCGTCGCCTTCGAAACGGAAGGATCTGTTGAAACTGACTTAACTGCAAATGTGCTGATCAGTGATGAACGTGTCTTCTATCAGATTGAAACAGCGAATGGTGCCGAAGTTCGCCTTGATCCAGATTTCCCACCAGCAGGCGTGACCATTACTCCGTTCGGCGGGATCGTTATGGAGCGATGGGTGTCTGAAACGTTTACTGTTATTGCCGAAATTCGGATCGGCGATGAAGTCAGCTATACAGAGATCTTAATCGACCCAAGCAAACATAGCTTTGAGGTACTATCGATTGAAGTTCGCAAATTGCTTTTGTCCGAAAGGTTGGAGTGGACGCCAGCTGTGTTTTGAACAGTCTCTGAAAGCCTAGAATGTCTGTGGGCAGTGGATCGCTATCCTTCTTTTATTCTCCACTGTTAAATGTTTGCCCAAAATGGCTGCGTTGTTTCCCATTTTCGTGACGTTAGCTACACTCAAGCTATATAGGAAACAGCGTTACTTATTGGGCTAACAACTTATATCCGGAAGGCTTTCTCCTATGGGCGGAAAGCGGACATTCGCGGCATCTCAATACGAGAGCGCAGAAAGATATTTTCAGGAACTTTGAGCCACTTGAACGTCGGAACCAATTTGTCGTCTTTGCGGATGGAGTGCTGCCTGCTGCTTAATTCAGTCTAAACATTACTTTTGTGTAATCGGAGATCACCTCCCCGTCGTTGAGCCAACATTGCAATCTTATCGGAACAAAACTCTTGCTTTGAACCCGGTAGTTACATCGGCAAGCCAATGTTCGGTCCAGCGTCTAGACCTGTAGGAAGACCTACGGCCACTATCGGATCATCGACACTGGCGCGATACTAAATGGTAAGAGCACAAGTCGTGTAAACGTCTCATGCCTTAAAGGGGGATCTTTAGACCGTCTCGACCGATAACCAATTCACCGTGCCAATATCCTGCAACGGCATTTTGCCAATCAGCGTCGCCGTAGTTTGGATCATCTGATGGGATAAGATGTGACAAAGCGAGTCGCTTGACGCTTGCGTGTGTTGCCGTTTTTGCTGCATCGTGGGCAAAGGTATGAGAGCGCAGCCAATGAGCCATCAACTTGTCGCTACCATTGCCGATTCTAGCCATTAGGGCAGGCAAAGCGCTTTCTAACATGGCTTCATGCACCAAAAGGTCCGCGCCTTTTGCAAAGTCGTGAAGCGCGTCAAGCGGCGCTGTGTCACCAGAGAAGACGACATGGGTGTCAGCCGTTTTAAATGATAGCGCAAAACAGTCGACAAGCGGCGGATGCTCGGTACGAATAGCCGAAACGACCAACCCATCGCGCTCCATAACCGTCCCCGCGTCGATCTCGTGGAACGTAACTAAGTCACTTAGATTTGGGCGGCCTTCGTCTTCCATTCGCAAATCAATGTCTGCCTTCATTGATAGCAAAAAACCCGACCAATAGTCTGCGAGCCCTCGCGGTCCATAGACATCGACTGGTGTTTTCAAACCTGCGGTCCAAGAGGTGTGCAGAAGCGGGCCAAGTTCGAGAAAATGGTCCGAATGCAGGTGCGTGATGAAAATCAAAGAGATATCTTTGAGCTGCATTCCTTGATCGACCAAGCCTTTGGTGACGCCAAGGCCGCAATCCACGACGATTTTCGTGCCATTCATGACAAACAAATTGGACGTTGGCATGGATGATCCCGGACGTATTGCGGGACCACCCTTGGTGCCCAAAAGGGCGACGTAATTCTCTGACATGTCTATTCCTTTCAGAGCGATGCGAAGCCTGCGTCGAGCGCGTTCAAAATGGTGTTGGCATCGGCTTCGGTCAAAACGAGAGGTGGTGACAAGATAAGGTTTGGTCCGGAGACGCGAACCAAAGCGCCCGCTGCATAAGCTCCCTCATAAACCTTTGAGGCTGTCATAGCATCGATCGGCTTTTTGGTGGCTCGGTCACTGACCATTTCAATGGCTGTCATCAAGCCATGCCCGCCGCGTACATCACCGATAATGTCGTATTTTTCCATCAAGGCTTTACAGCCCTCAAACAACTGCGTTCCGCGCGCAGCAGCGTTTTCAACCACGTTCAGACGTTTGGTCTCTGCTAGGCAAGCAAGAGCCGCTGCCGCGCCAACAGGGTGACCAGAATAGGTGTAACCGTGGCCAATGCGTGCGTTTGGATCAGACTCAAAAGTCTCGACCATACGCTCCCCCATCATGACAGCGCCAAATGGGAAGAAGCCGTTAGTGATGGCCTTTGCCGTTGCCATCATATCCGGTTTAATTCCCCACAGACGTGCGCCAGACCATGCGCCGGTCCGGCCATAAGCCGTAATGACTTCATCGGTGATCAACAAAATCCCGTTGCGATTACAAATTTCCTGCACCATAGGCGCGAAGGATTTGTGGGGAGGAATTACGCCGCCTGCCCCCAAAATGGGCTCCATAATCATGGCGGCGATTGTTCCGGCGCCTTGGAACTCGATCTCATCTTCTAGAGCTTGGACACAAAGTTGCGCCAAACGCTCGGGATCTGTTTCGTTGAACGGGTTGCGGTAAGTGTAAGGCGCAGGGATGTGGAAGCAGCCCGGCAAAAGAGGCTCATAGGCCGTACGGAAGTTCGCGTTGCCGTTCACCGAAGCCCCACCCATATGGGTGCCGTGGTAGCCTTTTTTCAGGCTCAGGAACTTGGTGCGCCCAGCCTCGCCGCGAAGTTTGTGGTACTGGCGAGCCAAACGCAGCGCTGTCTCTACTGAATCGGAGCCGCCAGAGGTAAAGAATGCCCGGCTGAGCCCGTCTGGCTCAAAGAATTGAGCCAGCTCATAGGACAACTCGATGGCGGCGTCATTGGATGTGCCGCGGAACGTTGAATAGTAGGGAAGCGTATCCAATTGATTTGCAATTGCGTCCTTTACCGGCTGGCAGGAGTATCCCAAATTGACATTCCAAAGCCCGCCCACGGCATCCACGACGGAATGCCCATCGATGTCCGAAACACTGACACCCGATGAGCCCGTGATGATCTTTGGCGTATTGTCGTGGCTGTCTTGAGGGGACGTCATGGGGTGCCACATGTAGCGTCCGTTGTTCTCTTTTAGGAAATTCGAATCTTTCATGATGTAGAATCCAATGCTTTAGAGTTGTTCAGCGTTGCGGCCCAAATGGCCTCAATTGGGTCAGGAACGGCACCGCCCCACCCGCGAGTTAAGTCGCGGCTGGCGGTGATGAGATGTTCTTGGCATTTGCGCTCTAGTTCTGGTGAAAAGCGTGTTGCAACACAGGCCACAGAGACTGCACCCGCGAGGTTGCCTGTTTCATCAAAGACGGGAGCAGCAAGGCTTGAGACTTCATCTTCAAAACTTTGAATGGTGCGGCCAAACCCTGTGTCTCGGACCGATTGCACGGCTTCTTCGAGCGATGCCTTAGAATTGACGGTATGGCTCGTGAACGTCTCGAGGTTATTCGCGGCAATCTCAAAGAGATCACCCGGTCCAAAGGCGAGTATCGACAGGCCAGAAGCCGTCGCGTGAAGCGGAAATTTATCGAGGTCAATCACGACCCGCGTGCTGTGCTGTGCCGATTCGTAAGATGCCAACGCAAAGACTGTCGTACCGGACAAAACCGATGCATGGGTCGTTTCGCCCGTTTTTTCTGCCAGGTCTTTAAGCACCGGAATGGCACTTTCTTTACGCGGCACCGTCTGTTCTCGCGTCTGCGCCAGTTGCAAGAGCGCAGGCCCCAAACGGTATTGGCGCGTGAGTGGGTTTTGCTCAACAAAGCCAGCCTCTTCAAGGGCTTGGAGGTGTCGGTGCGTCGTTGCCTTATCGCGTTTTGCGAGTCTGCAGAGTGCCGACAGGCCTATTTCAGGCGTTGTTGCTGAAAAAAAAGACAGCAAATGCAGGGTTTTTACAGCTGAGGACAATTTGGAGCCTCCGATTTGTCTGGTTTCACAAAAACATTTGACAGACACGTTTTCGCAAGGCAACCTTTTTTTCAAACCAATGGTTCAAATAATGAACCGATCAACTGGGAGAACGTAAATGATCAAACTGACCAAAATGGCGACGGCCATGGCCTTGGGCTTCGCAGCATTCGCGGGAAGCGCACAGGCTGACTATCCTGAAAAGCCGGTGGAATTTGTTGTGCCTTGGCCTCCAGGCGATCTTGAAGACGTGTTGACGCGTATGATCGCAGAAGACTTCAGTACAGCGTATGGCGTGCCTGCCGCCGTTGTGAATAAGCCAGGTGGCGGCGGTGGCCCGTTCCCGGGTGCGATCGAAGTCGCGAATGCACCTGCCGATGGCTACACAGTTGGCTCATTTATTATCGCTATCCCAGTTGTAGGGCCTCAGATCGGCATTCCTGCTCTGAACCCCAACCCTTTTGAGCCGCTCGGCAACTTTTTGACGTACCCATTTGTCATCGCTGCCGGTGCAAACGCGCCATATGACGATATGGCAGGTCTCGCTGCCCATGCGAAGGACAATGATGTTGTATTGGGTCACTTCGGTGCACCGCTTGTTCCAACACAGGTTACACTCGGCTTGGCCTCTGAGATGGGTTTCTCTTATGCAGCGGACGCAGCGTTTGATGCACTGGATTGCAACACGTTGGCGTCCGGCGATGTCGATGTGATCAACACTACTCTGCAACTGATCCTGCCTTGCCTTGACGATGTAAAAGTTCTGGCGTCCATCGGCGCTGAGCGCATCCCCCTGACACCGGACACACCAACGGTTGCTGAACTTGCGCCGAACTTGAATGTGGCACTTTGGAATGGGCTTTTCGTTCACAAAGACACTCCACAAGACGTGCGTGAAAAGATCATCGCGGTCGCTAAGGAAACTGTCATGTCTGAGCGCGCGCAAACTTTGGCCGCTGAGACCGGTGCTCTTGTTTACTGGCAAGACGCAGATGCTGTGACGACTCAGATCGAGAACGACACAAAAACGCTCGGTGCGATTGAAACGATTTTGGCTGATTAAACGCCAACTTGAAAAGAACTGCACTGGGCGGCGTTGTCGCCCAGTCGCTTCTCACAGTCTCGTTTTATCGAACCAACGCGGAGCATACCTTTGACCAAGACCAAAACACTTAAGTCGCTATTCAAGCGATATCGCCGGCCTGGAGATATTGTATTTGCGTGGTTTTGCTTTCTGATTTCTGTTTTCTTACTGAGCCAAATTGCAGACCAGACGGCCTACAAAAACGGAGCTAAGCTATTTGCTCAACCACGATTTTGGCCCGCCGTATCTCTTAGCCTGATGACAGCTTTCGCAGGCTTCCACCTTTTGGGCTCCGCGTTGTCGGAACGCATTGAGGGGCGCTGGCGTGAGGTCTTGCTTTGGGCGTCCTCGCTTGAATATGCAGGGTGGTTCATGGCCTACGCCTTTGTCGTGCCTTACACAGGCTATCTTTTGACAACGATTGTCTTCGCTGTTGGGCTAGCGTTTCGCGTTGGATACCGCAGTGCTCAAATGTTGCTGGCGGCTGGCGGAAGTGCACTGTTCACGGTCTTGTTGTTCAAGACCTTGCTGAAAGTGAATTTACCGACCGGTCTGATGTACGAACGACTGCCTGAGGGTTTGCGTTCAATTATGCTCACTTACTTCTAATAGGATCTGATGATGGAAAATATTCTAGCAGGCCTAGAAATGCTGGCGCGATGGGATGTCTTTGCCGCTTTGCTGGTTGGGTCCATTGGCGGTGTTATTATTGGCGCCATTCCTGGCGTTGGTCCGGCTGTTGCGATTGCAATCATGCTGCCGGCAACCTTTGGATTGGAGCCGATGGTCGGCCTGACCATGCTCTTGGGGATCTATGGGTCTTCCATGTATGGGGGCGCGATTCCCGCGGTTTTGATCAACACACCCGGTACAGCGGTGAACGCGCTTACCTCGTATGATGGCTACCCGATGACTGAAAACGGCGAAGCGCACCGAGCGGTATCTTTGGCCTATAGTGCCTCGTTCTGGGGCGGTATCTTTGGCATCGGCTGCTTGATCCTCCTCTCTCCGGTTTTAGCGATTGTTGCACCGATGTTTGGCAGTCGAGAGATTTTCTTAGCCGCGCTATTGGGCATTATCTTGGTCGTGCTCGCGCATCGCGGACAGATCATGGCAGCAGGTATGCTGGGCATGTTTGGGATTTTCCTGCAAACGATCGGTCTTGATGCGGTGACCTACACCCAGCGTTACACTTTCGATCAAACGTTCCTGTCTTCAGGCGTCAACTTGATCGTTGTCGTTTTAGGGTTGTTCGCGATCAGTCAGGCGTTCTTTTTGCTCACGGCTCCGGACAGCAGTCCTGATGCTAAGCCTGTATCCGGAAAACTGGGTGCAGGTTTCAAAGAACTTTTGAAACACAAACGCGTAGCAACGGTTGCATCTGCCTTTGGTGTTGTCCTTGGTATGATCCCGGGCACTGGTGAATTTACAGCTCAGTTTATGAGTTACACCTATGCGCAGAAAACGTCCAAAGACCCTGACAGCTTTGGCAAGGGATCACCTGAAGGTTTGATCGCGTCAGAAGCTGCAAACAATGCTGTGCCTGCAGCCGCAATGATCCCTCTCTTGGCTTTGGGTATTCCGGGCGAAGCGCTGACTGCGATGATGTTGTCTGTGTTCTACGTCCATAACGTGATCCCAGGTCCGCAGTTGTTCCAGAACAATATCGATCTGGTCTATGGCCTGTATTTCGCGCTGATCGCGTTGAATGTGATCGTATTGGTCTTCCTGCTGTTCTCGACAAACCTGCTGACAAAGATCATTCGCATTCCGACCCGTTTCTTGGGCGTCATGATCCTTATGCTGTCCTTTGTTGGGGTCTATTCGCTGCGCAACTCGTTGACGGATGTGATCATCTCTGCGGTGTTTGGGGTTCTGGGCTTGATGCTTAAACGTCTGAACCTGCCCATCGTTCCGATCATCCTCGGGATGGTTCTTGGTGGCATCATGGAAACCAAATTGCGCTCAGCGTTGCCGCGTTTGAATTCGCCGTTCGATATGATCGATCGCCCGATTTCATTCATCATCTTCGTTTTGATCCTTCTGGTGATCGGCCTGCACATCCGCACATTGGTGAAGGAATTTAAGGCCCATCAGCCAGACGAAGATCACGACCTTCATGACACTCAATCACGGTAAAACTTAATGAACCAATCCCAGATCGACCAATTTCGCGCGGCAGACGTTGCCCCGCGCGGTCACATAATCGATGGCAAGTCAGTGCCTGCATCTGACGGCGCGACTATGGACGTTGTATCGCCAATCGATGGCAGCGTGTTGACACAAGTGGCCAAAGGGACAGCTGCCGACATGCAGGCCGCGATTGCCTCTGCACGGGCAGCCTTCGAAGACGGCCGTTGGGCCGGGCAGCCACCCGCTGCCCGCAAGAAGGTATTGTTGAAATGGGCTGATCTGATTGAAGCCAACGCCCTTGAACTGGCGGTGCTTGGCGTGCGGGACAACGGCACAGAGATCAACATGGCCATCAAGGCCGAACCAGGATCTGCGGCCGGCACGATCCGGTACTACGCCGAAGCACTCGATAAGATTTACGGTGAGATTGCAACGACCTCGGCAGACGTGCTGGGTCTTGTTCACAAAGAACCTGTCGGCGTTGTCGGCGCGATTATTCCGTGGAATTTCCCGATGATGATCGGGGCATGGAAGCTGGGGCCAGCCTTGGCCATGGGCAACTCCGTTGTCCTAAAACCAGCGGAAACAGCCTCGCTGTCTTTGATGCGGATGGTGGAATTGGCGCTTGAAGCGGGCCTGCCAGAGGGTGTTTTGAACGCGGTAACGGGTGAAGGGGCTGTCGTTGGTGAAGCGATGGGATTGTCGATGGACGTCGATGTCTTGGTCTTCACAGGATCAGGGGGCACGGGCCGACGCCTGATGGAATATTCCGCGCAGTCAAATATGAAACGTGTCTATCTGGAACTTGGGGGCAAGTCTCCCAACATCATTTTCGCGGACGCTCCTAATCTGGACGAAGCAGCAAAAGTGGCTGCAGGCGGTATCTTTCGCAATTCAGGGCAAGTTTGTATCGCAGGATCCCGCCTGCTTGTTGAGGAAGCGATCCACGACGACTTCGTTGCTGCAGTTGTGAAAGCTGCAGAGGCAATGCCGGTGGGCAACCCGCTGGATATGACCACGGCCATCGGTGCCGTGAATTCAGAAGTGCAGTTGGCTGCGAACCTAGGGTTTGTGGAAACCGCGAAATCTGAAGGTGGTGAAGTGATCACGGGCGGTGAGCGCATTTTGCAGGACACTGGCGGTTCTTACATGGCGCCAACAATCGTAACAGGTGTGACGCAGGAGGCGACATTGACCCAAAAAGAGGTCTTCGGGCCTGTTTTGGGTGTGACCTCCTTTGCCGATGAAGCGGAGGCGGTACGCTTGGCCAATGCAACGGTCTATGGGCTGTCGGGCGCTGTTTGGACCAGCAACCTCAGCCGTGCGCACCGTATGGTGAAATCGGTTCGCACCGGCGTCATGCACGTCAACACCTATGGCGGAGCCGATGGCACCGTGCCTTTGGGCGGCGTTGGGCAGTCGGGCAACGGCCACGACAAATCTCTGCACGCGATTGAAAAATACGTCAACCTCAAGACCGCTTGGATCAAACTATAGGGAACGAACGCAATGTCAGGAAAAACGATACTTGTCATCGGGACCTACGACACAAAAGACGATGAATTGGACTACCTTGCTGGCGTCATCCGCGATCAAGGCGGTGAAGTTGTCACGATGGATGTGTCTGTTCTGGGGGATCCAAGCAAGCCAACGGATTACTCTAAACACGACGTGGCTGAGGAAGGCGGTAGCTCTATTGCTGCTGCGATTGCGACGAAGAACGAAAACAAAGCCATGCAGATCATGGCCGATGGCGCAGCGCTTTTGACGGCGCGACTTTATGCTGAAGGTCAGTTCGACGGTATGATGGTGCTGGGTGGCTCAATGGGTACTGATCTGGCGCTCGATGTCACGGCGGCTTTGCCCCTAGGTGTTCCAAAATACATCGTGTCTACGGTGTCCTTCTCGCCACTCATACCGCCGGAAAGACTGGCGGCAGATACGCAGATGATCTTGTGGGCTGGTGGCCTTTATGGGCTCAACAGCGTGTGCAAAGCGTCCCTTAGCCAAGCTGCTGGTGCGGTTCTAGGGGCGGCCAATGCCGTCGAAAAACCAGATGCGTCAAAGCCGATGATTGGTATGACATCCTTGGGCAAAACAGCGCTGCGTTACATGGTGCATTTGAAGCCAGCGCTTGAAGAACGCGGATATGAGGTTGCGGTGTTCCACGCCACCGGCATGGGCGGACGGGCTTTTGAAAGTCTTGCTTCGCAGGGCGCTTTTGCCTGTGTGTTCGACTTTTGCACGCAAGAGCTCGGCAATCATGTCCATGGATCAAATATCTCTGCTGGCGCGGACCGGCTGACCAATGCTGGCCAGAACGGGACACCTCAGATTGTATCAGGCGGCTGCTATGATCTGGTTGATATCGTCGGCTGGCAGGGGTTGCCAGAAAAATGGACCGATCACCCGACCCATGCCCACAACCGGCTGATCACCTCTGTTGTTCTAAACAACGATGAGCGCCGTGCTGTAGCACGTGCACATTCCGAGCAACTTGCGGCTGCAAAAGGGCCGACGGCATTTATTTTGCCACGTGGTGGGTATGGTGAATGGGATCGCGAGGGGGCCGATTTACACGACAAGCCAGGTCTTGACGCGTTCCAATCTGAACTGCGGGCCACCCTGCCTCAGAACGTAGAGCAATACGAAATCGACGCGCATATCAATGATGCCTCTTTTGCCGAAAAGGCTCTGGAGATCTTTGATGACTGGCGCGCAAAAGGGATCGTCTAAGAGACGGTTCTTCGAAAAGAAACTAAAATTTAAGGACCATAGAAATGGCAAAAGCATTCGCATCCCAAGGGGACATGTCTGAGAAGAAGATCACCTTTGATGAAATCGGTGAGGGCCTTTACGCCTTTACCGCCGAGGGTGATCCGAACTCTGGTGTGATTATTGGCGACGACAGTGTGATGATCGTTGAAGCGCAGGCGACACCTCGTTTGGCGAATAAGGTCATCGAGAAAGTGCGCGAAGTCACCGATAAGCCGATCAGCCATGTGGTGTTGACCCACTATCACGCCGTGCGTGTTTTGGGGGCATCTGCCTTTGGCGCGCAGCAGATCATCATGTCTGACGCGGCGCGTTCCATGGTGATGGAGCGTGGTCAGGAAGATTGGGACAGTGAGTTCCAGCGCTTCCCACGTTTGTTTGAAGGCCATGAGAGCATCCCAGGTCTGACCTACCCGACGACGACCTTCAGCGATAGCATGACGGTTTACCTTGGCAAGCGCCGCGTTGACATCAAACAGATCGGCCGCGCGCACACCGCTGGCGATGCGGTGATTCACGTGCCTGATCAAAACGTCATGTTCACCGGTGACATCGTAGAAGATCACTCTGCGTGCTACTGTGGCGATGGCCACTTTGCCGATTGGGGCAACACGCTCGATAACATCAAAGCCTATGACGTTGACGCGATTGCCCCTGGCCGGGGTGGCGCATTGATCGGCAAAGACGCTGTTGAGCGTGCGATCGAAAGCACCCGTGATTTTGTGAACTCTACCTATGCGCCTGCAGCGCGTGTTGCCGTTAAGGGCGGCAGCCTCAAGGATGCATGGGATGCGGTGCGTGCAGAATGTGATCCAAAGTTCGCGGATTACGCGATCTATGAGCACTGCCTGCCGTTCAACGTCGCCCGCGCCTATGACGAAGCGCGCGGCATCGCTCACCCACGCATTTGGACCGACAAACGCGACATGGAAATGTGGGAGGCCCTTCAGGGATAATTCACTATGGTTGCTGTCAGATACCAAACGGCGTTCACGCTGTACCCGTATGAAAAGGTCGCGGATCAATCCGCGGCCACACCCACACGCCATCCCGTTGTGATTGTCGGCGGAGGTCCCATCGGAATGGGGCTTGCACTCGATCTTGGCAAAAAGGGGGTGCCCTGTTTGGTGCTAGACGATCACGATGGCGTCGGACGCGGCAGCCGTGCGATCTGTTTTGCTAAGCGGACACTGGAGATATGTGACCGTTTGGGCTGCGGTGATCCAATGGTTGATAAAGGCGTGGTCTGGAATGTGGGCCGCGTCTATCGGGACGAGAAAGAGGTTTACAATTTTAACCTTCTGCCCGAGGACGGCCACAAACGCCCAGCCTTCATCAACCTGCAGCAACCTTATTTCGAACAGTTCATCGTTGAAGAAATCCGCCGCGCGCAAGCGGCGGGTGCTCCAATTGAAATCCGCGGTCGGAACTGTGTGACGGCGCTGACGCAGCACGGCGATCATGTTGCCCTAGAGGTCGACACGCCTGATGGTCCGTATCAGCTCGAGGCAGACTATCTGGTGGCCTGTGACGGCGCCAGCTCGCCAACGCGTGCCATGATGGGGCTCGATTTTGAAGGCCGTGTGTTTGAAGACAACTTCCTCATCGCCGACATCAAGATGAAAGCAGAGTTCCCTGTGGAGCGCCGCTTCTGGTTCAACCCGCCCTTTAATCGCGGCGAAACCGCCCTAATGCACAAGCAACCAGACGATGTTTGGCGTCTGGATTTCCAGCTCGGCTGGGGCATCGACCGCGAGGCCGAACTGAAACCTGAACGTATCAGCGAGCGTGTTGCAGCGATGATCGGTGAGGGGATTGAGTTCGAACTGGTCTGGACATCGATCTATACGTTCCGCTGCTGCACCATGAAGAACTACCGCCACGACCGCGTTTTGTTTGCCGGCGATGCAGCCCACCAAGTGAGCCCCTTCGGCGCGCGCGGGGCCAATGGCGGTATGCAAGACATCGACAATCTTGGCTGGAAATTGGCCGCTGTTGTCAACGGTGATGCAGGCGACAGCCTGCTCGACAGCTATCACGAGGAACGCAAATACGGCGCAATGGAGAATATCAAAAATTCCAGCCGCTCCGCTGACTTCCTCACCCCGCGCAACCCTGCGCACAAACTGTTCCGCGACGCGGTGCTGGATCTGGTCGAAGAACATGCATTCGCACGCCCCTTGGTCAACTCGGGCCGTTTGTCTGTGCCCTGCACCTACGATGGCTCCAGTCTTAATACAGATGACGCCCTGCCAGAGGCCCCCGCGCGCAGCCGCCCCGGCAGTGCCTGCAGCGATGCGCCTGTGGCAGACGGGTTCTTACTTGGGCAACTCGGCGCTGGCTTTACCGTTTTGGCGATCAACACGGAGCTGCCAGCTGAACTCTCACTGGACGGCACGGCGGTGAAGTCCCTGACGCTTATGTCTGAGGACGACCCAACAGGTGCGCTGCAAGAGCGGTATCTTGGCGGTACCAAATGCGCCATCTACCTCATTCGCCCCGACCAACACGTGGCCGGCCGCTGGGAAAACTTCGACAAAACACTGGTGGCTGCGGCCATGACACGCGCCCTCGGAAAGACCTAACCATGACAGCTTTGAACACCGAACCGAATTTCGAAAACACCGACGACTTCTACGCCGCCTTACTTGCGGAGCACGACGGGCTAGATGAAGCAGAAATCCACGCGCTCAACGCACGACTGATCCTGATCTTAGCAAACCACATCGGCACACAAAATGTGCTCGAACAGGCAATGAAAGTCGCTATGCGAAAAAAGACGGAAGTGTAGTAGGCAAAGCCATTTCGTTGCACTTAATAGCTAGAGAACAAGAGTGGCGTGTTGTTGATCAATGCCCAATGGCAAGTAGCGGCACCGCAGCAATTGTTCAATTTGCGAATGGCTGCTTTGGGCCGTCTTGAGGAATGAGCGTCAAGCCTATGCTACCCAGCCAGAAACGTTTGAGCGGGGGCGAGTGTTCAATAACGTCGTTGCTGCTTTCCAAACTAACCTATCGCGGAAGGAGCGCGCTATTATCTTGTTTGTTCAGGAGGATCGCATGGCTACTTTGCATCAAGAGCCGCCTTTGTGGGGCGACACGTAGCGATCTTTTGCTCCAGCACGGGTGGTGTGGTCGGCATGTGATAAACCATCATGCAGTCTAAAGTCGATTTCATTTAGGGGTCAAGTAAAGCCGAGGTGTATCGCCGTATGGAGAATTAGAGGCGCTAGATTTCGGTCTTAGAAACAAAAAAGACCCGCCAGTTTTGGCGGGTTTTATTGGTTGCGGGAGGGCGCAATCGCCGAACATTACCAGTTTTGCGATGCAGTGTTTAGATCCGCAGCCTCACCAGCTACTTACTGTAGCCCGATCCATGGCAGACCGCAGTCCCCCTCGATATACATCCAAAAAACGACGAAGAGTACACACTGAAATGCACGGGGTTCTAATAGTTTTTCCCAATAGTTGCGGCAGCATTTTGTAGGCTTGAAAGGTGCTCATCTACAACAGCATTCACGTTCGTATGGTCCGCATTCCACACAAGATTAATTGCACCGATGGGCTTATTGTTGGCAAGGACTGGGGCAGCAATTGCAGAAGGTAAAGCACCATAATCCACCGCTCGCCCCCAGTGTCCGTCTGCTCTGACAGCGTAACCTTGCTGACGAATGGCTTTCAACAGTTGGGGAAGCTGTGGCAGAGCCCCGCGTTCGTCACGCTGCAACTTTCCAGCAAGCGCCTCGATACACTTAGCTTGTTCCCCTTTTGTTAAAACCGCGAGAAAGGACAATCCTAACGCAGAAAAAACGGGCGAAGGACGGTACCCAATAACCTCGGGGTAGACGCCATGTTGTTTAAACGTACGCGTGGAATCGACGATCTCAGTGCGACCATTTCCGATGTCGACAGCAATATCGACCCCCATGCCTGTCAGCTCAGACAGCTTTACAATTTGTTGTTTAGAAACGGCCACAAGACGGTCCGCTTGCTCAGGCATTTCCACACTATTCGGAAATGCTGAACCGAGCCGATAGCACCCGTCGCTCTTTTGGCGGATCAGCCATCTGCGGTTCTCCAAAGTCGCACAGACCCGAAGAAGCGTTGGTTTAGGCAAACCCGTCTCTTTTGCTAATAAAGATAGGGAACACGAACCACACGACTGAACCACCTCCAGAACAGTGAGACCACGATCAATAGAACGATTTAGTTTCAGCAATGTGCCCCTCTTTTTTCATTGTATCGTTTCACCTAGTGTAACGCCAAGTCGACAGTCACACCAGCCTCTCCTAGGCTGGATATACGGGTCGTTAGCGCTGCAAGACGAGGAGCACTGCAGTTTCCGACTGGTCATGTCTGGGAGGGCATCAAGATGAGAAATGAGAATACGTCTGCTTTCGCACTGATCGCGACGGCGCTGTCACTGGTGATTGTCGGTGTGGTGTTTTACGTGTCAGTTTTCGGGGTTTTCTCGGACTCATACCTGCGCGTCGGCATGCTGTTGGTCAGTGGGGCGCTGATTGTTCTTCTCGATTTCGGACAATCCAAAACGCCTTTGAACCGAGTGATTTTGATTGCCGTTTTGATTGCTCTCTCGCTTGCCGTTTTTCAGTATTTTCAGGCCGCTGCAGCGATTGAAACAGGTCTGTATTTCTTGTCTTCGACCGATATTTGGATGGGGCTTTTAGGGCTCATCGCAATCATTGAATTGACACGCCGCGCCGTTGGAGCGGTTATGGCCGTCGTCGCGGCAACCGTTTTGTTCTATGCGGCCTTTGGCCATATGGCCCCAACGTTTTTACGGCACGCTGGCGTGTCTACAGAAGAAATCATGACCGTCTTGTGGTTCTCATTTGATGGTGTTTTTGGCCGCCCCATGGCGACGGTTGTCTCCACCATTTTGATCTTCATTATGTTCGGTGCATTGCTTGAATTTCTTGCGATCGACAAAGTACTCGTGAAACTGGCGCTTGCGACCACAGGCAGATTACGCGCTGGACCAGCCGCAGCAGCGACCGTTGCAAGCGGTTTGTTTGGAACCATTTCAGGCAGCGCTGTGGCCAATGTTGTCGGAACCGGTGTCATCACGATCCCCCTCATTAAGAAACGCGGATTCTCCCCTCGTTTCGCTGGCGCGGTGGAGGCCGCAGCCTCTAGTGGTGGGCAAATCACGCCGCCTATTATGGGCGCAGTTGCCTTTATCATGGCGGACGTCACCAACGTCCCTTACCTTACAATTTGCCTCGCTGCGGCTGTTCCAGCGGTGCTGTATTATGGCGGCCTGTTTATGGCCATCTCCTGTGCATCACGTTCTATGGACATTTCAGATGACACGCCGCCCCGCGCAATATTTGACTGGCGCGAAATCGCGCAGATGATCGTTTTTGCGCTCGCATTGGCCGGTATCGTCTTTACCATGATTAGGGGGGCATCTCCCGCATATGCTGGCTTCGTCGGTGTTGCGATTTCTGCGGTACTCGGCTTCGCCCTTCGTCCTAACTTACTGATCGACCTAGCGGGCTGGATCCGCTTCGTTCGCTCCGCAGCGAAAATCTCCGCGCAATTGGTTGTTATTGTTGGCGCTGTGGGAATCGTGATTGGCGTGCTGAATATGACCGGTGTCGGGCTTCGGTTTGCGTCTTTGCTGTCCAGCCTCGCGGATGATCAATTGATCTTGTCTTTGATCCTGATGGCGATTGCTTGCTTGTTGCTTGGTATGGGTATGCCCACAGTTCCGGCGTATTTGATCATCGTTCTTGTGATGGGGCCTTCGCTTCAAAAACTGGGCGTTCCAATCATTCACACGCACCTGTTTGTCCTGTACTTCGGCGTTCTGTCGGCAATCACACCGCCTGTAGCTTTGGCGGCCTTTGCTGCGGCCCCGATTGCGGGCGCGGCCCCGATGAGCACAGCACTTGAAGCCTCTCGTTTGGCGTTGCCTGGCTTTGTGATCCCATTTGCATTCATCTTCAAACCCGCGCTGCTCCTTGGAACGGGCTACCCTGTATGGGAGTCAGTACAAGCAATCATTTTCGTCTTTTTGGCGGTCATCTTGATTTCGCGAGCCTGCTACCCGCGTAAGAAAAAAACGCACTTTGTGCCAATCGGTCTTGGCCTCGCTATAGCACTGATATTTTTCGATCCACTTGTGTCGTGGTGCGCAACATTTGCCGCTGTCGCCCTCATTTTCTTTGAGGGAATGAAACCGAAGAACACTTCAATCACTTCATGATCTTTAGGAGGAGATACCCATGAAAACCACAAAAATGAACCGGCGTTCAGTTCTTGCAGGTGCAACAGCTGCCGCAACGGCCAGCTTGCTTCCGCGCGCGGCTTTTGCAAAAGAGTTGCTGCGCATGTCCACACTAGGGCCAGGCACAAGCCCGAACCTTGTGATGACCACATTTGCGAACATCATCAACGGCGCGCTCCCTGACTATGAAATCCAGATTAACGCAACGGGTGCTGCAACGCGTCACGTGCTTGAAGTTGCAATGGGCAAAACAGCCTTTTGTATGTCGTCGCCTGTTATCCAGACCTTGCTGGAAGGTCAGCGTGCGATGTACGCAAAGATGGACCAAGCCCCTGAGTTGGCGAAAAAATTGCGTGCTGTGTTGAACTTCCCAATGGGTGTTTACCACATCGCTGTTTACGAATCCTCAGGCATCCAGTCCCTGAATGGCATTAAGGGAAAACGCGTTTTCCTAGGGCCTCCAGGTGGCGCGGCCTATGCAACAATGAGCCGGTTGTTCACAGCACTTACAGGCCTTGAAGCAGATAAAGACTTTGAGGCGGTCAAGCTGGGATGGGATGCCGCCGCCGCCGCGTTTCAGGATGGCAACCTTGACGTTTATTGTAACCCAACCAACGCCCCAAGCCCGGTGTTGACGCAAATTGCCGTCACAAACCCCATCCGTTTCCTGGGCATTCCCGCGGATCAACTAGAGTCTGAGGCGGTCCAAGGCTTGGCAAACCGCCCTGGTTTTGGATTGGACACAATTCCTGTCGGCGTTTACGGCGACAACCAGCTCAATGAGACCGAAACGACAACGCTGGGCGTGACAGTCGGTATCGTCACACATGAAGATGCAGACGAAGAGATGATCTATAGCATGACCAAAACCTTCTTCGCAGGCGTCGCCGAAATGCGTGATTCCGCGCCTTGGCTTGCGGTGGTTAATCCGGAAACTGCGGTCAAAGATATCAACATGCCGCTTCACCCTGGCGCGTTACGTGCGCTTGAAGAGCTGGGTGTTTCAATCCCTGATATCGCGCGCTCTTAAAACCTAAAGGTCAGGGCGGTTTCGCCCTGACCTACTACGCTGTCTACAATTTTCTGTCGGGGTTTGATTTTGTCCAAGAACGTCCTCTTTATCATGTGCGATCAGCTGCGCTGGGATTACCTATCCTGCACAGGACATCCCCATCTCCACACACCCAATATTGATAAATTGGCCGCACGAGGTGTCTTGTTTGATCAGACCTACGTCCAATCGCCGATTTGCGGGCCGTCGCGTATGTCATTCTACACCGGCCGATATGTGAATTCACATGGTTCGACGTGGAACAACATTCCGTTGAAAGTTGGGGAAATGACGCTCGGAGATCACCTAAGGCCCTTAGGTGTGCGGACAGTGCTATGTGGGAAAACCCATATGACCGCTGACGTTGAGGGTATGAAGCGGCTTGGCCTCGCCCCTGATAGTCAAATCGGAGCGCTCGTCGCTGAATGTGGCTTCGAACCCTATGAACGTGACGATGGGTTGCACCCCGACGGGCCACGCTATGCCCGCAATGAAGCCTATGATGGATTTATGAAAGAACGCGGCTGGCAGGATGAAAACCCTTGGGACACTGTTGCGAACAGTGCCGAAGATGAAGACGGCAATATCCTGAGCGGTTGGTTTATGGACAATGCCGACAAACCTGCGCGTGCTGCTGATGAAGAGAGCGAAACGCCCTATATTACAGACCGTGCCATGGATTTCATTCGCGAGGCCGGCGACACTCCGTGGTGTTTGCACCTCAGCTATATCAAACCGCATTGGCCCTATATTGTGCCCGCGCCCTATCACAATATGTACGGCCCCGAGACCCATATGCCGCCTATCCGTTCAGAAGCCGAACGCAGCGATCCGCACCCTGTCTATGGCGAATTCATGCAAGAACGTGTCTCGCGCGCGTTTTGCGACGACGAGACGCGGACCCGCGTGCTGACGGCTTACATGGGCTTGATCAAACAGATCGACGATCAAATGGGACGTTTGATGGCGTTCTTGGATGAGCAAGGCCTCACAGACGATACGATGATCATCTTCACCTCAGATCACGGGGATTATCTGGGTGATCACTGGATGGGTGAAAAGGAATTGTTCCATGATGCCTCATCGCGCATTCCCCTGATTATTGTTGACCCAAGCGCCGAGGCTGATGCCACGCGCGGCACGAAATCACAGGCCCTTACCGAAGCGATTGACCTCGCGCCAACCATCCTCAGCTACTTTGGTGGCGAAGAGGTACCGCATATCCTTGAGGGCCACGCGCTCCAGCCCATCCTGCATGGGCGAACAGAAGCCGTCCGTGAGGTTGCCGTCTCTGAATACGATTATTCCATGCGCGACGTGCGCCGTCGCCTTGGCGTAGAAGTCAAAGATGCAAAACTGACTATGCTTTATGATGGGCGCTGGAAATACATCTTCGCCGAAGGGTATCGCCCCATGTTGTTTGATCTCAACAACGATCCGGACGAGCTGTTGGATCTTGGCGCGAACCCTGATTACGCGCAAGAATGCCACCGCATGGAACGCCACCTGTTCGATTGGGCACGCCGCACATCGCAACGGACCACCCGCTCAGACGCTTGGATCGCTGCGCGCGACAGCGTCTATGGTGAGGCGAAATCGGGGATCCTCATCGGATACCGCAACGAAGAAGAACTCATTGAGTTCTTGGCAAAATCAGAAGCACAGTCGGCGTCGTAAACCCTATGTCAACTAAAGGCTCAAAGCTTCAATACCTGTCGTTCAATCGGCCATGGCTACATGACACCGGTAAAGACGGTTTCAAAGCAGATGCCATCGCCGGATTGACGAATGCAACGATCGTCCTCCCACAGGGGGTGGCCTTTGCGATCATTGCGGGTTTGCCACCAGAATATGGACTCTTCACCGCGATCATTGTGACAGCCGTGGCTGCCTTTTGGGGCTCCTCTCGGGTGATGGTGTCAGGCCCAACAACGGCGATTTCTGCTGTATTGTTTGCTTCTCTAAGCAGCCTTGCCTTACCGGGGAGCGAGACCTACATCGCACTCGCGCTGCTGCTCACGCTCATGGTTGGCGTGCTGCAATTGGCGGCAGGGCTGGCCGGCCTCGGCGGCCTCATCGCCTTTATTTCCCACTCTGTGATTGTTGGGTTCACCGCTGCGGCGGCCGTGTTGATTGGCGTGTCACAACTTGGGCCTGCGTTGGGCTTGGATAGCGGCGAAGGCGGTGTACTCCACCGGATATTGCACATCGCCGCACATATCGGCGATCTGAATATGGATGCCGTGATCATCGCAGGTGTAACCTTGGTCAGCGTTGTGGCCTGCACCAAAATCAGTCGCCGCTTGCCACATTATATTATCGGATTGGCGCTCGGCGCGCTTACATGTCATCTCCTTGGCACGCAGGAGTCTGGTGTGAAAATGTTTGAACCCTTGGGGGCAATCCTGCCCTCCTTGCGCGCACCTGACTTCGATTTCGCGACGATGAGCAGCCTCTTGCCAGCGGCTGCAGCCGTCGCATGCGTCGGCCTGCTCGAAGCAATTTCCATCGGGAAGTCATTCGCCATTCGCCGTGGCGACCCCTATGATTCAAATCAGGAAATGGTCGGTCAGGGGCTGTCAAACATAACGGGGAGCTTCTTTCAGTGCTACGCTGGTTCAGGCTCTTTCACCCGATCAGGGCTTAACGCCGAAAGCGGCGCTGCATCCCCGATGTCCGCCATATTCGCAGCAGGGTTCCTCTCTGTATTGCTCGTGCTTCTAGCGCCTTACGTGCGCTACGTCCCCGTGCCTGCAATGGCCGCGATCATCATCTTCGTGGCCATCAAGCTGATCAACATTTCCGAAATCAAACACGTACTGGTCACCAGCAGATCAGAGACCTTCATTCTCGCTGCAACGTTTTTGACAGGCGTCTTTTCAGAGCTCGATTTTGCCATTCTCGTTGGGATCGTAACGTCTCTATCGGTGTTCCTGAACAAAAGCGCGCACCCTGTTGTCGCCGTTGGAGCGCCAATGCTCGTCAAAAATCGACGTGTTTTCATGAACGCGGAACTGCATGGCCTGCCTGAATGCTTACAGATTAGATTTGTCCGTATCGAAGGGCCGCTGTTCTTCGCATCCATCGAGCATATTGAACGCGCGTTTCGGCGGATGGAGGCGAAGGATGGATTCAAAACCTGCATCCTGAACCTAAAAGGGGTCGGAAAAATTGACCTCGCTGGGGCCGATTTCATCGTGTCGGAAGCACAAAGGGCGCGTGATCATGGCCATGATCTCCACCTGATCGCCGCTAATTCCAGTGTGCTTAATGTTTTGCGGCGCCTCAACTGCCTCGATGTGCTCGGTGAGGCCAACGTGCACGCCCATAAATCCGAAGCAATCGCAGCAAACGTTGCGCTGGCATCTGATGCGATCTGCGCCAGGTGCACCGTGCGTTGTTTTGAAGAATGTGGCGGCAAAGCAAACGCTGCCCAGCCTTGAGCACTGAAGCCCCGTTTTCTAGCACAGATGTTACTTAGACGCGACGCGCAGTGCCTCCTCCAATACGTCTTGCTCGCCGATGTCGTGTACCAGGACAAGGATCAGCCTTACATTCTGGGCTTGGGCCATCGTGTACGACCAGGAGAGCAGCGCAGAAATCATCGGTGTTCTCAAAGTTTGGATCGGTGTTCAAAGCTGTCATGGTTAGGTCTTTCCGAGGGCGCGTATCCTGGGCGGCCACCTGTGTTCTGTCGAAGCTAGTCCAGCGGCCCGCCACGTGTTGATCGGGGCGAATGAGGTTGATGGCGGATTTGACATCGCCAAGATACCGCTCTTGCAGCGCGCCTGTTGGAATGCCCAAATCACCAAACGCTCCAAGGCGTGTTTCAACTCAATTTGGAAAAGGGCAAGCGTTGCTCTTCAATCGTCGCCTAGCCCTTCACGGACTTTTAGCAATGCGGCATCGAGAAAGCGCACCACGTTTTCGATTTCCTCGATCCTCGTCTTGAGCTCCGCACTTTTGGCTACGATCACATTCTCAGCCTCAGATGGATCACAACTGGCGAAAAATGCCTCTGTAAGCTCGCGTATGTCTGCGATTGAAATGCCCACCTTTCGTGCGCTGCTTACAAACCGCAATTGCAATAGAACGTCTTCGCTGTAGTGCCGGTAGTTGTTGGTTTCACTCTGACTAGCGCTTGAGGATATTAACCCGTTCTTCTCATACAACCGAATGGTGTCACGGCTTAGGCCCGATTTTTCCGAAAGTTCACCTATTTTCATCACTACCCCCAAACCATGGACCATGGTCTATTGTTTTGTGTGTTGTAATTCCTTATGTACCCTCTCGAATCGAAACGCAACCAAACGCACCGGATTGGAAACGCTATGACACAACGAATTACCATCATTGGCGGCGGCTACATTGGCACAGAGCTGGCTAAAGCTCTGGATGCGGTCGCTGAGGTCACCCTGATCGAGCAAAACAGCCACTTCGTGCATGCGCCCGCTATGGTGCGGGCTGTTGTCGATCCAAAGATCTTGGATCGTGCTTTGATCCCCTATGATGGGTTGTTGAAACGTGGCCGTGTCGTTCGGGGCGTTGCGAAGTCTATTTCCGAAACCGAAGTGACGCTTGCATCAGGTGAAACCATTGCCGCTGACCAAATCGTTGTAGCAACGGGTTCAAGTAACGCAGTGCCCTTCAAACCTAATGGTTCAGGTATTGACGGGCTTCGCGCAGCCAATGCGCATGTGCATGAACAGCTCGTTGACGCAAGTACCGTTGCTATTGTTGGGGCTGGCGCTGTTGGGACTGAGTTGGCCGGGGAAATCGCCCATGCTTTTCCTGACAAGAATGTTCATCTGATTTCTAGCGAGACCACGCTCTTCCCGCATCACCCGCACAAGCTGGGTCATGAGCTAGCTGCTAAGCTAGAAGCATTGGGCGTGGCGATGAAATTTGGCGTGCGAGCTGAAAATCTGCAGAGTCTCACAGACCCCTATGCGGGCAGTTTGACCCTGTCCAATGGCTCGCAGGTCGAGGCTGATCTGATTTTTCCTGTCATCGGCAGCAAGGCAACATCGACCCTCCTGCAAACATTGCCAGGAGCAGAGGTCGGTCGCGCTGACCGCGTCAAGACAGATGCTTGGCTGCGTCCTTCCCAAATGCGTAATGTCTTCGCAGCAGGAGATGCCGCAGAAACTGGCGATGCGATGACGGTCGTGGGAGCGGGGCGTCAGGTGGCTTGGCTCAAGGCGGCGCTGAAAGCTGTGATTGAGGGCAAAAAGGTCGAGGACCTAAAGCCTTATGCCCCTTGGGGCCCGAAGGCACCCTTCCTTGTGCCACTGGGTCCAAAGATTGGGAACTCTTTCCTTGGAGTATTTATCGCTGGCAACTTCATCACCAAAAAACTGAAAGGCGAAGATTTGTTCCTTTCCAAATACAACAAAATTCTAGGCCGAAAGAGCTGATCAAGCTCTCTTTGGGCGCATTGACTTTGGAGCTGAATATGACCGTTTTCTTGAAACACGACGCGATGCATTTGCCATTCCCGATGGAACATCCAAAAACAGATTTCGAATGGTGGTATTTCGATGCGGAATTAGACTCTGGTGATCATGTTGTTGTGATGTGGTCCACCAATGACACCCGCGTGTCACCGCGTCAGCCAACAGTTCGCTTAAATATTTTCACGCCAGACGGCCGCGAGATCAGCAAGCTTGCCCGCTATTCTGAGGATCAAATCAGCCTGTCCTACGACAAATGCGATGTACGCATTGGCGATGATTTCTGCATCGACCAAGGCGACCACTTTGAGATGAAGGCAGTCTGCGAAGGCAACGGCGTTCACCTGAAGCTCTACAAAGATTTCCCATCATGGGTCGTAGGGAGAACGCCTCAGGAAATGGAGATGGCAGCAATGGGCTGGACCGTCGCCGTACCTCAGGCGAAGTACAACGTTGGCGCGTGATCAACGGCACGGGCAATGGCACAGATTTTGCCTTTATGCGCCCAAACATCGCAAACCTTGATATGCATTTGATTGCCTTTGATGGGGTCACACAGGACCGCCGTCTCCCCGTAGATTACGATTTCTTTGATGAACCTTGGTTCAACCCTTCCGCTCTCGCGTCTGGCAACCGCGCCGACTTTATCGTGCGTGCGCCTTCTGCTGCGGAGCCGCAAGAGACCCTCAAAAGCACAAACCTGTCGCGGGTGGTCGATATGCAAGTTGTGATCGAGGGGGAACCGGTAGAGGCGCTTTGGTCCGATGAAGACACGCTGCCGGGGGCAGGGTTTGTACCGTTCGACGATACTGAGCTGCCCAAACGTGAAATTGACTTCACGCGCGGCCAAACCATCGACCGCGAAGCCTTTGATGGCGAGCTCAAGCAAACCATGACCGTCGGAACCGCCGAGGAATGGACGGTCGGCAACAATACGCAGGTGATGCATGTCTACCATATCCATGTGAACCCGTTCTTCATCACCCATATTAACGGCGAAGCTCTGCCCGAAGGCAGTCCTTTGGCCCGTTGGCAAGACACCATCGGTGTGCCTCTCGGTGGCGACGTTGGGTTCAAGACGCGCTTTGAGACATTCACCGGCAGGTTCGTGATCCATTGCCACGTGCTGCCCCATGAAGACAACGGCATGATGCAGATTGTCGAAGTTGTGGATGCTTAACAGCGCCTCGATCAAACGTGCGGTGCTGGACGCGCCGCACGTTTAAAAATCTTAACTCATACATCGTCGGAAATCTCGCGGCGGCACGTACCACCCTTGAACAAACGTTTTGTAAAGGACTGAAGATGAAACTCACCGCCGCCGCAACCGTCGCTTTCACTGCACTCGCCAGCACCGCGACAGCAGAGTCTGTCGAGGTCATGTTGTCCGACCGTCTTGATGGAGACCTTGATTTTTATTGCCTCGACATCTCCGGCAGCAAAGCCAATGCAAAGGTAGAACGAGGCCTTCAGACCCATACATGCTATGGCTATCAGGGCCAGGCTGGCATCGATCAGGTCTTTGATGTGGCAAGCTTCAAAGACGCCAAACTTTTCATGCCGGAATGGGACGTTTGCGCCACTGTTTCTGATCTTGCCGCTGAGGCAAGCATCGAATTGGCGGCATGCGACGGCGGTGAACTGCAAAACATCACGCTGACCGAAGGCGGGCATTTGTCTCCGACATCTGCCATGGATTTGTGTTTCACGGCGGGTGAAGAAACAACGCGCGGCCGTGGCGGAACCTCTGACCATCAGATTAGATCTCTGACGCTTCAATCGTGTAGCGACGATCTTGCCCAATACCAAACATGGGAACTGCGCGCCGAATAACGACGGATGCATCCTCTTAAAGCTCGCCCCGTGGAGCGGGCTTTCATCAAGCCTTCGCATTAGCTGTCCTTGCTGATGCGCACGCGTACTAGAAAATCACAGTCACTCGGACGTTCATTATGAAATCAGTAACGTATAAAACCCTGACCCTCAGCGCCCTATTTGCATCAGGTGCTTTCCTGCCGACGTTTGCGAGCAGCGAAGAATTGAACATCGATACCTCGCGCAGCTTTTCCTCAGGCGCTTCCCATTTATGTGTCTTGAACGAAGATCAGCAGGCCGTTTGTTGGGGCTCTAGTGGTAGTGTTGGCACGCCTGATGACCCGTTTATTAAAGTCGCTGGTGGTGGACGGCAAAGCATAGGCCTGAACGCCGCTGGCACCCCGAGTTGCTGGGGGCGCTACGGAGAACTGTGCCCAAGCGATCAGACCTTTACCGATGTAGATGCCGGCTACTACCACGCCTGCGGTATTGATACTGCAGGGGCGCTTTTCTGTTGGGGCGATACCGAAAACGAAAACGCGGTCGCAGAGTTATTTAACCCACCAAAAGGTGAGTATGTTTATGTGACGAATGGCTGGTTCCATGCCTGCGCTTTGACGGCACAGGGCGAAGTGGACTGCTGGGGTGAAGACACCCGCAGCAAGCTCGACGTCCCCGAAGGCGTGGTCTTTACCCAAATCTCCGCAGGTCGTGAATTTACCTGTGGCTTGGACACCGATCAGGCGATGCACTGCTGGGGCGACCCGCGTAACGATCAAGGACAAGCGCAAGCTTTGGAGGGGCGTTTTCAACAGATCTCCGCAGGCTATTTTCACTACTGCGCGCTAACGCTTGATAATCAGGTCCTTTGTCAGGGCCGTGTATTTGATGAACCATCTGGCCCAGTCAAATCTCCAGCTGACCCTACCGCTGCCCCTGAGGGGTTCTTTTCAGCATTGCCCGCTAAGCTCGGTTACGCCCACAGCTGCGCCATTGAATCCGGCACGAAAGATGTTGTCTGCTGGGGCGCTGACTACGGTGGCCAACAAAGCGATCTCCCAACGGTCAATGCGCGGTATCCATAGAGTTAGACAGGCGCAGAGATGTTTCCCCCATCGATGAAGACGAAGATGGACGATCTTGAAGCGCGCAAAGCCGAATTAGAGAACAAACTCACAGCCCTGCCTGAGCAGGATCCAATCGTGCTACATCCTGTCCTTACAGAGACCTACCGCGCGAAGCTTACCGCATTGGCTGGCAGCCTCAATCAAGAGGCTGGCAGATCCGAGGCCTTTTAGCTGCTGCGTGGTTTGGTTTCAGAGGTGCGCCTGCATCCTAACTAAATCGCCGAAGACGGTCATGTAATTGAACTCTATGGTGTACTAGAGGCGCTAGATTTCGGTCTTAGAATCAAAAAGACCCGCCAGTTTTGGCGGGTTTTATTGGTTGCGGGAGTAGGATTTGAACCTACGACCTTCAGGTTATGAGCCTGACGAGCTACCGGGCTGCTCCATCCCGCG
>CANMPK010000009.1:0-2500 GCA_947499725.1 uncultured Paracoccaceae bacterium
TCATCGTCGAGAGATATTGGTTGTTTATTAGGTTTGGCGATGCCCTACTCTCCCACAGCTTAAGCAGCAGTACCATCGGCGCAACGGTGCTTAACGGCCGGGTTCGGAATGGGACCGGGTGTTTCACTCGCGCTATGATCACCAAACCGAATAAACAACCAATTTTGGTTGTTTTGATCGTTTGTGTCCAAGTCAGTACACGTATCGTGTAATGGGTAGTGTATGGCTTTTGTATCCGTAAAGATGTGTATCTATTACTGGATCAAATCAAGCCTATCGAGCCATTAGTACCAGTCAACTGAATGCGTTACCGCACTTACATCTCTGGCCTATCGACGAGGTGGTCTACCTCGGCTCTCAGGGATACCTTGTTTTGAGGGGGGCTTCCCGCTTAGATGCCTTCAGCGGTTATCCTGTCCGATCATAGCTACCCAGCACTGCTCCTGGCGGAACAACTGGTACACCAGTGGATCGTTCACCCCGGTCCTCTCGTACTAGGGGCAACTCCTCTCAAGTATCCTACACCCACGGCAGATAGGGACCGAACTGTCTCACGACGTTCTAAACCCAGCTCACGTACCTCTTTAAACGGCGAACAGCCGTACCCTTGGGACCTGCTCCAGCCCCAGGATGAGATGAGCCGACATCGAGGTGCCAAACACTGCCGTCGATATGGACTCTTGGGCAGTATCAGCCTGTTATCCCCGGCGTACCTTTTATCCGTTGAGCGATGGCCCTTCCACTCGGGACCACCGGATCACTATGGCCGTCTTTCGACTCTGCTCGACTTGTCAGTCTTGCAGTCAGGCTGGCTTCTGCCATTGCACTCAACGAGCGATTTCCGACCGCTCTGAGCCAACCTTCGCGCGCCTCCGTTACGCTTTAGGAGGCGACCGCCCCAGTCAAACTACCCGCCACACAGGGTCCCGGACCCAGATAATGGGCCGCGGTTAGACATCAAGCAATGCAAGGGTGGTATCTCAAGGGAGGCTCCACCATAACTGGCGTTATGGTTTCAATGCCCACCACCTATCCTGCACATGCATGGCCTGATGCCAGTGTGAAGCTGTAGTAAAGGTGCACGGGGTCTTTCCGTCTAACCGCGGGAAGCCTGCATCTTGACAGGCAATTCAATTTCGCTGAGTCTATGTTGGAGACAGCGGGGAAGTCGTTACGCCATTCGTGCAGGTCGGAACTTACCCGACAAGGAATTTCGCTACCTTAGGACCGTTATAGTTACGGCCGCCGTTTACCTGGGCTTCAATTCGGAGCTCTCACTCCTCCTTTTAACCTTCAGGCACCGGGCAGGCGTCAGACCCTATACGTCGTCTTGCGACTTCGCAGAGCCCTGTGTTTTTAGTAAACAGTCGCCACCCCCTGGTTTGTGCCCCCAGTCAATACTTGCGTAGAAACTGGGCCTCCTTCTCGCGAACTTACGGAGGTATTTTGCCGAGTTCCTTCAACATAGTTCTCTCAAGCGCCTTGGTATTCTCTACCAGTCCACCTGTGTCGGTTTAGGGTACGATCTCATGATGGAGCTATTTCCAGGAACCTCTAAGCAGCCCATTCAATCCGATAAGGATGAACTACCCTCGAGATCCGTCACTTCCATCTGGCCCAGGAATATTAACCTGGTTCCCATCGACTACGCCTTTCGGCCTCGCCTTAGGGGTCGGCTTACCCTGCTCAGATTAGCTTTAAGCAGGAACCCTTGGACTTTCGGCGAGAGTGTCTCTCACACTCTTTGTCGCTACTCATGTCATCATTCTCACTAGTGATCTCTCCACGGGATCGCTCACGCGCCCGCTTCATCGAAAGCTCCATATCCTCCATGACAATCCGAAGATTGCTAAAGAGGATTGGAACTATGTCACACTACGCTCTGCTACCATGCAATAAATGCATCCTAGACTTCGGCTCATGGCTTGAGCCCCGTTACATCTTCGCCGCAGGACAACTTATTTAGACCAGTGAGCTGTTACGCTATCTTTAAAGGATGGCTGCTTCTAAGCCAACCTCCTGGTTGTTTTGGTCGTCCCACCTGCTTTCCCACTTAGCCATGAATTAGGGGCCTTAGTCGTAGGTCAGGGTTGTTTCCCTCTCCACTACGGACGTTAGCATCCGCAGTGTGTCTGCCATCTAGTACTCCCGGGTATTCGGAGTTTGGTTAGGATCAGTAAGCCTGTGGGGCCCCATTACCCATCCAGTGCTCTACCCCCCGGGGTATTCGGATGACGCTCTACCTAAATAGATTTCGCAGAGAACCAGCTATCTCCGAGTTTGATTGGCCTTTCACCCCTAGGCACAACTCATCCCGACCTTTTTCAACAGGTGTGGGTTCGGCCCTCCAGTAAGTGTTACCTTACCTTCAGCCTGGTCATGCCTAGATCACTCGGTTTCGGGTCTAATGCATCTAACTCAGTCGCCCTATTAAGACTCGCTTTCGCTGCGCCTACACCTAACGGCTTAAGCTTGCTAGATACACTAAGTCGATGACCCA
>CANMPK010000010.1 GCA_947499725.1 uncultured Paracoccaceae bacterium
CGTTCCAAACCGCACTGCAACATCGGCACAATCGGCCACGTTGACCACGGTAAAACAACACTGACAGCTGCGATCACCAAGCAGTTCGGTGACTTCAAAGCGTACGACGAAATCGACGGCGCACCAGAAGAAAAAGCACGTGGTATCACCATTTCCACAGCACACGTTGAGTACGAAACAGATGCACGTCACTACGCGCACGTTGACTGCCCAGGCCACGCTGACTACGTGAAAAACATGATCACTGGTGCCGCTCAGATGGACGGCGCGATCCTGGTTGTAAACGCAGCTGACGGCCCAATGCCACAGACACGCGAGCACATCCTGCTGGGTCGCCAGGTTGGTATCCCAGCCATGGTTGTTTTCATGAACAAAGTTGACCAGGTTGACGACGAAGAGCTGCTCGAGCTGGTTGAAATGGAAATCCGTGAGCTGCTGTCTGAGTACGAATTCCCAGGCGACGACATTCCTGTGATTGCTGGTTCCGCTCTGGCGGCGCTGGAAGATCGCGACGACAACATCGGTAAAGAGAAAATCGCTGAGCTGATGGCTGCTGTTGACGAGTACATCCCACAGCCACCACGTGCGGTTGACGAGCCGTTCCTGATGCCAATCGAAGATGTATTCTCCATCTCCGGTCGTGGTACAGTTGTAACAGGTCGTGTTGAGCGTGGCGTGATCAACGTTGGTGACGAAATCGAAATCGTTGGCATCAAAGACACAACAAAGACAACATGTACTGGTGTTGAAATGTTCCGCAAGCTGCTGGATTCCGGCGAAGCTGGCGACAACATCGGCGCACTGCTGCGTGGTATCGATCGTGAGTCTGTTGAGCGTGGTCAGGTTCTGTGTAAGCCAGGTTCCGTGAACCCACACACAAAGTTCGAAGCAGAAGCATACATTCTGACAAAAGAAGAAGGCGGTCGTCACACACCATTCTTCGCGAACTACCGTCCACAGTTCTACTTCCGTACAACTGACGTTACAGGTACTGTTGAACTGCCATCCGGCACAGAAATGGTCATGCCTGGCGACAACCTGAAATTCAACGTAGAGCTGATCGCACCAATCGCGATGGAAGCTGGTCTGCGCTTCGCGATCCGCGAAGGTGGCCGTACAGTTGGTTCCGGTGTTGTATC
>CANMPK010000011.1 GCA_947499725.1 uncultured Paracoccaceae bacterium
ATTTAGTTTCACCATCGGCGGGTTTGAATTCACGTATTTGCACACAGCATTTCACGCTTTCCTGACTTGAACGGAGGAGGCGTGATGCAGGGGCTGTGCGCTTTTGCACGACCGCTGTGCGGGGCAATGAAAATAGGGGTTTGAGGGGGCGTGGCCTGTGTGGCCATGTGAGGTTTTCGAGAGCGAAAGCGCGGCTTGCTGCGATTGTTTTGTGCTTTCACAAAAATGTGCAGGGCAAAAAACACCCTTTTGTTTCAAACGCCTCACAGCGCCGCGTGCAGGGGGTGGGTTTTGGTGAGTGGCTGTAACGTAAAGCGGGCCCGAATTGAGGCTGCTTGGAACGTGTTTTGCGACTCGGTTGGATGTCAGCTCGGCGAAAGGAATCGTTTTGCCGCCTGTTTCTCTAGCCTGTCAGGCATGAGGGGCGGGCTTTGAGTGATGCTGAAAGTGGTTTTGGAAAGTCGGTGATCGGGGTGCAGCGCTTTGCAAAAGATGTATCTGCCGAATGGCGGCGATCCTCGTCGAAGCAGGTGTGATGCAAGATCAAAGGACGGGGGCAGGTCATGTCTGCTGATTTGTCGAAGCCAGAAAGAGGGGCTGATTGCTGCGCGTGCGATTTGATCAATCTCTGAGAGGTAATCGGTGCAAATGCGTTGCGGTGTTCTGAAGATGTGCGCGCAAGGGCAGGGCGTTTTGGGGAAGGGGTGTTTTGTGCTGAGGGGCGAAAACAGGAAAGGCGGCCCAAGGGCCGCCTGTTTCAGCTTAACCAGCATAGCCTAGGGAGGGGAGGCTACGCTGGTTGATGGAGCATCATTTACTGAAGGTGCTTCAGCAGGGAACGTACTTGAG
>CANMPK010000012.1 GCA_947499725.1 uncultured Paracoccaceae bacterium
TCATATGACACGCTCTGCCCATCCACAGCCGCCTGATCCGGGATCGTACCGGCGGTTGGCGCAGGGTTGGTCACGGTGATGGTGACGATCTGAACCCCAGAGACATCATCATCGGCATCTGTGGCCTGCAGGGTGATGGTATAGATGCCATCGCTGTTTGGCCCACCTTGGCTTGCATCCAGCGCCGGTGTGCCACTGATGGTGCCATCACTATTAAGAACCAAGCCATCGGGCAGGGCGCCTGCGGTGATGGCAATGGTGAGCCCGCCGCCTGGGTCGGTAAAGCCCGGTGTGAGGTCCAGTGCGGTGATGGCGGTGCCATCCACATAGGTTTGATCGGCAATATCTGCGGCAATCGCTGGCGCGACATTGGCGATATCAATGGTGAAGGATGTGCTTGCGCTTGCGCCTTGCTCATCGGTGGCCACCACAGTCACGCTATGCAAACCGTTCTGGTTTGGCACGGTGTCCAGATCGCCGGTGATCAGGCCGGTGTCCACATCAAAGCTCAGCCCCGCAGGCAGGCCGGTGACCATATAGGTCAGCGCATCCCCAGTGGTGCCGCCATCGGCATCACTAAAGACGGCAGAGGCATCAATGCTAATGCCGCTTTCGCCCTCATCCAGTTCCACATCCGGCAGACCCGCAGGGGCCACCTGCGGTGCAGGGTTGAGGACCTCTAAGGTGAAACTGCTTTCGATGCTGGCTTGTTGGGCATCTGTGGCGCGG
>CANMPK010000013.1 GCA_947499725.1 uncultured Paracoccaceae bacterium
GCTTGCTTTTCAACGAATGTGTCGTCGTTGTTTGTGTTCAGCTCAGCGTTGATGGCTGCGATTGCGCCTGCGGAGTAGCCGGACAGATCAGCTTCTGGCACAAAGTCAGATACTTTTGCTGCGGATGCTGCGCCAGTTAGGGCGATCAGAGCGACTGCGGAGTAAGTTGCGATACGTTTCATGGGTATTTCCTTTCTAAGTAGGTTCAGTCTTGAGGGAGTGTCTTGGGTTTACTGCAGGTGCTTCAGCAGGGAGCGCACTTGAGCTTGCTTTTCAACGAATGTGTCGTCGTTGTTTGTGTTCAGCTCAGCGTT
>CANMPK010000014.1 GCA_947499725.1 uncultured Paracoccaceae bacterium
GGTACGAAGTCAGATACTTTTGCTGCGGATGCTGCGCCAGTCAGGGCGATCAGAGCGACTGCGGAGAATGTTGCGATACGTTTCATGGGTATTTCCTTTCTAAGTAGGTTCAGTCTTGAGGGAGTGTCTTGGGTTTACTGAAGGTGCTTCAGCAGGGAGCGCACTTGAGCTTGCTTTTCAACGAATGTGTCGTCGTTGTTTGTGTTCAGCT